>NZ_LMLR01000001.1 GCF_001422645.1 Arthrobacter sp. Leaf69
TGTGTCTGTTGTTTGAGAACTCAATAGTGTGCCAAGTTTGTTGATACCAATTTATTGTATTGAATTGGTTGAATTTGCCGGGCCCGCCACCCCGTGGTGTGGTCTGGTGTTTTTGGCTGGTTTCAAATTTTGTGCATTGTGTGCATCCCGTTTTCCCGGGGGCGCATGGTGTGTCTGTTTTTCTTCAACGGAGAGTTTGATCCTGGCTCAGGATGAACGCTGGCGGCGTGCTTAACACATGCAAGTCGAACGATGATCCCAGCTTGCTGGGGGATTAGTGGCGAACGGGTGAGTAACACGTGAGTAACCTGCCCTTAACTCTGGGATAAGCCTGGGAAACTGGGTCTAATACCGGATATGACTCCTCATCGCATGGTGGGGGGTGGAAAGCTTTATTGTGGTTTTGGATGGACTCGCGGCCTATCAGCTTGTTGGTGAGGTAATGGCTCACCAAGGCGACGACGGGTAGCCGGCCTGAGAGGGTGACCGGCCACACTGGGACTGAGACACGGCCCAGACTCCTACGGGAGGCAGCAGTGGGGAATATTGCACAATGGGCGAAAGCCTGATGCAGCGACGCCGCGTGAGGGATGACGGCCTTCGGGTTGTAAACCTCTTTCAGTAGGGAAGAAGCGAAAGTGACGGTACCTGCAGAAGAAGCGCCGGCTAACTACGTGCCAGCAGCCGCGGTAATACGTAGGGCGCAAGCGTTATCCGGAATTATTGGGCGTAAAGAGCTCGTAGGCGGTTTGTCGCGTCTGCCGTGAAAGTCCGGGGCTCAACTCCGGATCTGCGGTGGGTACGGGCAGACTAGAGTGATGTAGGGGAGACTGGAATTCCTGGTGTAGCGGTGAAATGCGCAGATATCAGGAGGAACACCGATGGCGAAGGCAGGTCTCTGGGCATTAACTGACGCTGAGGAGCGAAAGCATGGGGAGCGAACAGGATTAGATACCCTGGTAGTCCATGCCGTAAACGTTGGGCACTAGGTGTGGGGGACATTCCACGTTTTCCGCGCCGTAGCTAACGCATTAAGTGCCCCGCCTGGGGAGTACGGCCGCAAGGCTAAAACTCAAAGGAATTGACGGGGGCCCGCACAAGCGGCGGAGCATGCGGATTAATTCGATGCAACGCGAAGAACCTTACCAAGGCTTGACATGAACCGGAAACACCTGGAAACAGGTGCCCCGCTTGCGGTCGGTTTACAGGTGGTGCATGGTTGTCGTCAGCTCGTGTCGTGAGATGTTGGGTTAAGTCCCGCAACGAGCGCAACCCTCGTTCTATGTTGCCAGCGCGTTATGGCGGGGACTCATAGGAGACTGCCGGGGTCAACTCGGAGGAAGGTGGGGACGACGTCAAATCATCATGCCCCTTATGTCTTGGGCTTCACGCATGCTACAATGGCCGGTACAAAGGGTTGCGATACTGTGAGGTGGAGCTAATCCCAAAAAGCCGGTCTCAGTTCGGATTGGGGTCTGCAACTCGACCCCATGAAGTCGGAGTCGCTAGTAATCGCAGATCAGCAACGCTGCGGTGAATACGTTCCCGGGCCTTGTACACACCGCCCGTCAAGTCACGAAAGTTGGTAACACCCGAAGCCGGTGGCCTAACCCCTTGTGGGAGGGAGCTGTCGAAGGTGGGACTGGCGATTGGGACTAAGTCGTAACAAGGTAGCCGTACCGGAAGGTGCGGCTGGATCACCTCCTTTCTAAGGAGCACCTACAATCACCGTGCCGGGCGTATGYCCGTGTGGCGGGGTTGTCAGGAGTAGGCCCGTTGCGCAGGCGATTGTTCTGCGGCGGGTGCTCACGGGTGGAATATCAGCAAATAGGTGCCTGGCGGCACGTGCCGGCAGCAAGTACGGACACTCTTTCCCTTCGGGGGCGGTGGGTCCTGGAACGCGGCCGGTGTGAACCGTTGGGTAGTGTTTGGCACACTGTTGGGTCCTGAGRCAACAGGACCGGGTGGCGCAGCCTTTGGGKTGTGTCGTTCCGGGACTTGTGTTTCTGGTTTCCTGGCTGCACCGAGCGCACGTGTATCGGCCCTTWSGGGGTTGTGTGTGGGGTGTGTGGTACGGGGTTGTTGTTTGAGAACTACATAGTGGACGCGAGCATCTTTTATAAGAAGCAATTTCCAAGAATATGAACCTGGATCTGATCCTGTGCCCTTTGGGTGTGGGGTTGGTTTTCATGGTTCTCTCGAAAATTAGCGTTTTTGATCTTTTGTGGTCAAGTTTTTAAGAGCACACGGTGGATGCCTTGGCATTAGGAGCCGAAGAAGGACGTAGGAATCTGCGATAAGCCTGGGGGAGTCGATAACCGGACTGTGATCCCAGGGTGTCCGAATGGGGAAACCCCGCCAGGGGCGCGAGTTACCTGGTGACCCGCATCTGAACACATAGGGTGCGTGGAGGGAACGCGGGGAAGTGAAACATCTCAGTACCCGCAGGAAGAGAAAACAATAGTGATTCCGTCAGTAGTGGCGAGCGAACGCGGATCAGGCTAAACCGTTCCATGTGTGATAGCCGGCGGGCGTTGCATGGTCGGGGTTGTGGGACTTCCCATTCTGTCTCTGCCGGGGCAGTGGGGTGAGTAGTACAGGCATAGGTGAACGGTCTTGAAAGGCCGGCCAGAGAGGGTGTGAGCCCCGTAACCGAAATGTTGTGTACCGCCCGGTGAAGTATCCCAAGTAGCACGGGGCCCGAGAAATCCCGTGCGAATCTGTCAGGACCACCTGATAAGCCTAAATACTCCCTAATGACCGATAGCGGACCAGTACCGTGAGGGAAAGGTGAAAAGTACCCCGGGAGGGGAGTGAAACAGTACCTGAAACCGTGTGCTTACAATCCGTCGGAGCCATCGCAGCTTGCTGTGTTGTGGTGACGGCGTGCCTTTTGAAGAATGAGCCTGCGAGTTAGTGTTACGTCGCGAGGTTAACCCGTGTGGGGAAGCCGTAGCGAAAGCGAGTCTGAATAGGGCGTTGCAGTGGCGTGATCTAGACCCGAAGCGAAGTGATCTACCCATGGCCAGGTTGAAGCGACGGTAAGACGTCGTGGAGGACCGAACCCACTTCAGTTGAAAATGGAGGGGATGAGCTGTGGGTAGGGGTGAAAGGCCAATCAAACTTCGTGATAGCTGGTTCTCCCCGAAATGCATTTAGGTGCAGCGTTGCGTGTTTCTTACCGGAGGTAGAGCTACTGGATGGCTAATGGGCCCTACAAGGTTACTGACGTCAGCCAAACTCCGAATGCCGGTAAGTGAGAGCGCAGCAGTGAGACTGTGGGGGATAAGCTTCATAGTCGAGAGGGAAACAGCCCAGACCACCAACTAAGGCCCCTAAGCGTGTGCTAAGTGGGAAAGGATGTGGAGTTGCGAAGACAACCAGGAGGTTGGCTTAGAAGCAGCCATCCTTAAAAGAGTGCGTAATAGCTCACTGGTCAAGTGATTCCGCGCCGACAATGTAGCGGGGCTCAAGTACACCGCCGAAGTTGTGGATTTCAGACAWTAGCCCAGCCGCCTCCTTTGTGGGGTTGGTTCAGGCGTCTGGAGTGGTAGGGGAGCGTCGTGTGGGCAGTGAAGTCGCGGTGTAAACCAGCGGTGGAGCCTACACGAGTGAGAATGCAGGCATGAGTAGCGAAAGACGGGTGAGAAACCCGTCCGCCGAATGATCAAGGGTTCCAGGGTCAAGCTAATCTGCCCTGGGTAAGTCGGGACCTAAGGCGAGGCCGACAGGCGTAGTCGATGGACAACGGGTTGATATTCCCGTACCGGCGAAAAACCGCCCATGCTGAACAGGGGATACTAACCGCCCGAAACCTGCCCGATCGCCCTTGTGGTGTGAGGGTTTTGGTGGAGCGCGGGACCTGATCCTGGGAGGCAAGCGTATTAACAGGTGTGACGCAGGAAGGTAGCCGAGCCGGGCGATGGTTGTCCCGGTCTAAGGATGTAGGGCGAACGGTAGGCAAATCCGCCGTTCATGATGCCTGAGATCCGATGGGACTCCCGTAAGGGGGGATTCGGTGATCCTATGCTGCCGAGAAAAGCATCGACGCGAGGTTTTAGCCGCCCGTACCCCAAACCGACACAGGTGATCAGGTAGAGAATACTAAGGCGATCGAGAGAATTATGGTTAAGGAACTCGGCAAAATGCCCCCGTAACTTCGGGAGAAGGGGGGCCCCCATCGTGATGGACACTAGCTGTCCGGAGCGTGCAGGGGCCGCAGAGACCAGGGGGAAGCGACTGTTTACTAAAAACACAGGTCCGTGCGAAGTCGCAAGACGATGTATACGGACTGACTCCTGCCCGGTGCTGGAAGGTTAAGAGGACCGGTTAGCCGCAAGGCGAAGCTGAGAATTTAAGCCCCAGTAAACGGCGGTGGTAACTATAACCATCCTAAGGTAGCGAAATTCCTTGTCGGGTAAGTTCCGACCTGCACGAATGGAGTAACGACTTCCCCGCTGTCTCAACCATAAACTCGGCGAAATTGCAGTACGAGTAAAGATGCTCGTTACGCGCAGCAGGACGGAAAGACCCCGAGACCTTTACTATAGTTTGGTATTGGTGTTCGGAGTGGCTTGTGTAGGATAGGTGGGAGACGTTGAAGCCCGGACGCCAGTTCGGGTGGAGTCATCGTTGAAATACCACTCTGGTCACTTTGGACATCTAACTTCGGCCCGTAATCCGGGTCAGGGACAGTGCCTGATGGGTAGTTTAACTGGGGCGGTTGCCTCCTAAAAAGTAACGGAGGCGCCCAAAGGTTCCCTCAGCCTGGTTGGCAATCAGGTGTCGAGTGTAAGTGCACAAGGGAGCTTGACTGTGAGAGAGACATCTCGAGCAGGGACGAAAGTCGGGACTAGTGATCCGGCGGTACATTGTGGAATGGCCGTCGCTCAACGGATAAAAGGTACCTCGGGGATAACAGGCTGATCTTGCCCAAGAGTCCATATCGACGGCATGGTTTGGCACCTCGATGTCGGCTCGTCGCATCCTGGGGCTGGAGTAGGTCCCAAGGGTTGGGCTGTTCGCCCATTAAAGCGGTACGCGAGCTGGGTTTAGAACGTCGTGAGACAGTTCGGTCCCTATCCGCTGCGCGCGCAGGAAATTTGAGAAGGGCTGTCCTTAGTACGAGAGGACCGGGACGGACGAACCTCTGGTGTGTCAGTTGTACTGCCAAGTGCACCGCTGATTAGCTACGTTCGGATGGGATAACCGCTGAAAGCATCTAAGCGGGAAGCTCGCTTCGAGATGAGATTTCCATACACCTTGTGTGTGAGAGGCCCCCAGCCAGACCACTGGGTTGATAGGCCGGATGTGGAAGCGAGGACTAACGACTCGTGAAGCTGACCGGTACTAATAGGCCGATAACTTACACCACACACCACCTGGACAAACCAATCCTTCAAAAGAGGTTTGCCCGCCAAGGGTGGTACAAAGATAACAAGACTGCTTGCGTCCACTATGTGGTTCCCAACCAACAAACCCGTCACGGGARCGTTGCTTGAGAACACAACACAATAACAACACCACACCTGCACCAGCATCACCGGTGCAGGAAGTTGTAACCACAAGATTTCCCACCACCACACCCCAGGGCGTGGACGGAACGGGAGCAAGGGTTACGGCGGTCATAGCGTGGGGGAAACGCCCGGTCCCATTCCGAACCCGGAAGCTAAGACCCACAGCGCCGATGGTACTGCACCCGGGAGGGTGTGGGAGAGTAGGTCACCGCCGGAACATCATTAAGGTCGAGGACCCCCAACCACGTTGGGGGTCCTCCCGCATTTAACGAGGGTGTGGGAGAGTAGGTCACCGCCGGAACATCATTAAGGTCGAGGACCCCCAACCACGTTGGGGGTCCTCCCGCATTTAACCCCCCAACCACCACCACGACACCCCCGCACCACCGGCAGCCGCCCCACCAACCCACCCGCACATCCCGCCGGTCACACCCCAACCCTCCCGCACATCCCGCCGGTCACACCACAACCCTCCCGCAGCACCTGCGCGGGCGCTCCCCCCGGAGCCGGGGAGGCATCACCTACACGGCTGCCGGCCTGCGAGAGCCCGCAGCCGCCCAGCGCAGCCACGCCGGCAGCCCGCGGGTAGAGTTGGTGCCCATGGAGAACCTTTTCAGCCACGCACCCTCTGATGCCGCCGAGACGCCGGAACCGGCACCGGGAGAGGGGCTGGACCAGTTCGTCTTTACCGTCATTGTGCCGGGGGCAGTCGCCCGGGCCTTCGTCGGTTTCACCGAACACACGCACCTCTGGTGGCCTCTTGAGGATCACAGCGTATTCGGGGCCGGCTCCTACGTGGAATTCGAGGAGAACCTGATCCTGGAGAGCGCGGACGACGGCAGGACGGCCATTTGGGGGTCCATCGACGACTGGCAGCCCCCGCTCTCCTTCCATGCGAGCTGGCACCCAGGATCATCCGCGGTGTGGTCCACGGAGCTGCGCGTCGCCTTCCGGGCCGTCGAGGACGGTACGGAGTTGCGGTTGGTGCACAGTGGCTGGGAGGGCGCCGAGGACCCTGCGGCTACGCGGGCGGAGTACGCCGCCGGCTGGCCCGGAGTGCTCGACCGCTTCGTGCGCTTTATGGGCGGCGACGGTGCCTAAGAGTCGGCCTGCAGCCCGCATGGCCGCGCTCCTGCCCGGTTGCTGAGCCGGCCGGTCCGCGGAATCCGGAGAATTCCCCGGATTTCAGGGCGTTGCTCCCGGGGCAACCAGGCCATGGAGCAAGCAACTTGGGAGGAACGCGCCTAAGAGGCAGCCGTCAGTGCCTAGCGCAGCGGCGCCGGGTCCGCGGGCGGAACGGCCGTGCTGGAACGTATTACGAAGTGCGTGGGAAACTCTGTGTCGGCCGCCTCGTCGTCGCTGCCGCCGTCGAGCCCGGCCAGGAGGCGCCGGACGGCCAGTGCGCCCTGGCCGCGGGCGTCCTGGTCGATGGTGGTGAGGCCGAAGACCTCGCCGAGTTCGTGGCCGTCAATACCGATCACCGACAGGTCGTACGGGACGCGGAGCCCGAAGTCGCGGGCGGCGAGAATAGTGCCGATAGCCATCTCATCGGATGCGGCGAAAACCGCCGTGGGCCGTTCCACGGAGCTTCCCAGCAGGCGTCTGGCGCTGGCGTAGGCGCCCTGGATCGTGAAGTCGGCGGAGATCTGCCACTCGGGACGGACCGCCAGCCCTGCGTCGTTCATGGCCTTCTTGAATCCGGCCTGGCGGGTGCCCGGAAGGCGGAAGTCCTGCTCGTAGGCGGCATCGCCGGTCATATGGGCGATCTTGCTGTGGCCGAGCTGGATCAGGTGCCGGGCCGCGGCCTGGGCGATGCCTGAGTCGTCGATGCGGATGGTCGAGGCGCCCGGCAGCGGACCGCCGATGCCGACGATGGGCCGGTGGATCGCGAGCAGTTGCTGGATCTCGGCCTCGCTGAGTTCCAGCGACACGGCAATCACCGCGTCCACCCGCTTGCGCAGCAGGAAGTCGTTGAGCACGCTGTGGCGGCGTTCCTGCCCCCCGCTGACGTTGTAGAGGGTGAGATCGTACCCCGCGTCCAGCAGTGTGGCCGAGACGCCTTCCACCACCGACGAGAAGAACCAGCGGTGCACCGACGGAACCACGACGCCGACGTTGTGGTTCCGCCCGGAGGCCAGGCTGGAGGCGTGATAGGAGAGGACGAACCCGAGTTCGGCCGCGGCGTTCCGGGCGCGTTCACGGCTGCGGGCCGAGACGTTCCCTTTGCCGCTCAAGGCCCGCGAAACGGTGGCTATGGAGAGGCCAGCGCGCTCCGCGACGTCCTTGATGCCGGGCATTCTTAGCTCTCCGCGTCCTCGATGTAGATTTCCAGCCAAACAGTTTCCCCTGAGCCTAACCGATGCCCGGAGGCGGCCGGTCCAGATGACCTTGCCCCGTCCCCGGCGGCGTCCTGGGAGCTGCGCAGCAGCACCCGCCCGGCGGGCAGTTCGACAGGTTCGTGCCCTGCGTTGAGGAGCACCAGGGTGGTGCCGTTCACGTACGCCAGGCACGTGTCCGTGCACCATTCCTCAGCCCAGGCGAGTGAACCCTGCCCGAGCCCCAGCCCGCGCCGCACGGCAAGCATGCGCCGGTAGAGATTAAGGTGCGACGACGGCGAGGCGGCCTGGGTGTCACGCGCCAGTCCCGCGAAGCTCGCCGGCTGCGGAAGCCACGGCGCCGCACCGTCGCCGAATCCGGCGTGAAGTTCGGCGGCGCGCCACGGCAGCGGCACGCGGCAGCCGTCACGGCCCAGCCGCTCACCGCCGGTGCGGGCAAAGGTGGGGTCCTGCCGCTGGTGGTCCGGGATGTCGATGCCGTCGGGCAGGCCAAGCTCTTCGCCCTGGTACAGGTAGGCGCCGCCGGGAAGGCCCAGCATAAACATGGAGGCGGCCGCGGCCCGGGAGCGGCCCAGGGCCTCGCACGGCTGCGGATCGAAGGTGCCGATGCCGTCGCCGTCGCGCGGTGCGCGGCCGTCGTAGCCGAAGCGGGTGGCGTGCCGGACGACGTCGTGGTTGGAAAGGACCCAGGTGCTGGGGGCTCCCACGGAATCGAGCGCCGTCAGCGACTCCGTGATGACGCCCCGCATGCGGTGGACGTCCAGGCCGGTGTGCAGGTACGGGAAGTTGAAGGCCTGGTGCATTTCATCCGGCCGGACCCAGTCGGCCAGGCGGGGGAGCGGGTCCACGTTCGCTTCGGCGCAGAGGATCCGGTCCGGGCCGTATTCGGCCAGGATCCGCCGCCACTTGCGGTAGATGTCGTGGAGGGCGGGCTGGCCGAACATCGGGGCGTCATGGCCCGGGAAACCGTCGCAGCTGTTCCCGTCGGCGCGGCCGCCCCACTCGGGCAGGCCGGGAGCCTTGACGAGGGCGTGGGCAACGTCCACCCGGAAGCCGGACACACCGCGGTCCAGCCAGAAACGCAGGACGCGCTCGAATTCCTCGTGCACGGCGTCGTTGTCCCAGTTGAAGTCCGGCTGTGAGGTGTCGAACAGGTGCAGGTACCACTGGCCGGGCGCGCCGTCCGGTTCGGTGATCCGGGTCCAGGCCGGGCCGCCGAAGTGGGATTCCCAGTTGTTCGGCGGTTCTTCGCCATCGGCGCCGCGGCCGTCGCGGAAGATGAACATGTCCCGTTCCGGGCTGCCCGCGGGAGCGGCCAGGGCTGCCTGGAAGGCGATGTGCTGGTCCGAGCAGTGGTTGGGTACGAGGTCCACGATCATCCGCAGGCCCAGCCGCGTGGCCTCGGCCATCATCGCGTCGAAGTCCGCCAGCGTGCCGAACAGGGGGTCGACGTCGCAGTAGTCGCTGACGTCGTAGCCGGCATCGCGCTGCGGCGAACGGTAGAACGGGGAAAGCCAGACGGCGTCGATCTCCAGTTCGGCCAGTTGCGGAAGTTCCGCGGTGATCCCGGCGAGGTCGCCGATGCCGTCCCCGTTCAAGTCCCGGAACGAGCGCGGGTACACCTGGTAGATGACGGCCGAACGCCACCAGCCGGGGAGGTGATCGGCGGCGTGCACCGGCGTCAAGGGGCCGGTCAAGGGCCCGGCCAGCGGCGCGGCTGATACGGCGGGGGCGATGAGTGCTGAGTCAACGGACATGCCGGTAATCGTAAGGCCGAACCGGTCAAAATGAAAACGCTTCCAGCGCGGATCGCCGCACACCTTTATTTATGGTCACCTGCAGGCGCCGCGGCGCCCCTTCTGCGCCAACGCGCTGAACTGCGGGTTCATCCCGAGTTGCTGCTCCCTGCCGTTGAATTCGACCGCATCCGATACTCGCCGGTAGGGTGACTTTCCAAAGTCATGTTCAGCATGTACCTTGGAAGCGCTTGCAGCTGTGAGCCACATCACCGACGATGCCACCAGGCCTCCGGAGTCTTCACCAGGGCTCGGACGGAGCCTTCAGCGTGGATGCAGGATTTATGAAAGGGACACCAATGAAGGTGCAGAACACCCTCACAACCGGGACCAGCCGCCGCGTATTCACGGCCGGCGCGATCTCCGTAGTTGCCGCGCTGGCGCTCAGCGCCTGCGGCGGCGCCGCAGCCACCGCCCCCGCCACGGCTACCGCCAAGCCAGACCTCAAGGCCTCCGGGGCCAGCACCATCACCATGTGGGTTGACGCCGAGCGCTCGCCCGCCCTGAAGGACATCACGGCGAAGTTCAAGGCTGAAACCGGAATCGACGTGAAGCTTGTGGTCAAGGACTTCGCGGCAGTCCGCGACGACTTCATCACCCAGGTTCCCACGGGCAAGGGCCCTGACCTGATCGTCGGCCCGCACGACTGGGTAGGCAAGTTCGTCCAGAACGGTGTCATCGCCCCCGTCGAGCTCGGTGACAAGACGGACTCCTTCCAGGAGTCCTCGGTCAAGGCCATGACCTTCAACGGTTCCGTTTACGGCGTTCCGTACGCGATCGAAAACATCGCACTGCTGCGCAACACGGCAATCGTGCCGGATGCCGCCAGCACCTTCGATGAGGTGGTCGCCAACGGCAAGAAGGCCGTCGCCGACGGCAAGGCCAAGTTCCCGTTCCTGGTGGGCATGGACCCGAAGCAGGGTGACCCGTATCACCTGTACCCGCTGCAGGCCTCCATGGGCTCGCAGATCTTCGGCGTGACCGCCGACGGCGGCTACGATCCCAAGCAGCTCCTCATCGGCGACGCCGCCGGCGTGGAGTTCGCCAAGAAGCTGGCCGCCTGGGGCGACGCCGGTGAGAAGATCATCAACTCCAACATCACCGGTGACATCGCCAAGGAGAAGTTCCTGGCCGGCGAGTCCCCGTACTACCTGACGGGCCCGTGGAACGTGCCGGACGTCCAGAAGAAGGGCATCAAGTTCGCCGTGGACGCGCTGCCGACAACCGGTGACAAGCCGGCCCAGCCGTTCATCGGCGTCAACGGCTTCTTCATCAGCGCCAAGAGCGCCAACGCCCTGGCCACCAACGAGTTCGTGACCAACTACCTCACCTCCGAGGCAGCACAGGACTCCATGTACAAGGCCGGAGGCCGTCCGCCGGCGCTGAAGTCATCGTTCGAGAAGGCCGCCAGCGATCCCGTCGTGGCAGCGTTCGGCAAAATCGGTGCAACCGGCGTCCCGATGCCGGCCATCCCGGAAATGAGCGCCGTCTGGGCTGACTGGGGCGCCACCGAGCTCGCCCTGATCAAGGGCCAGGGCAACCCGGCCGCCGACTGGGCCAAGATGGCCGCCAGCATCAAGGCAAAGATCGCGGGTTAGTCCCCGCGCCGGATCCTGACGTTTGCGCTACGTCGACAAGCGTCACGAACCGGCAAGCACCGGGCCGGGCGGCAGCGATGCCGCCCGGTCCGTTCCTGCACCACCACCAGCTGCTCCCAAGGACTGTAGACAGCCATGACAGATACCGAACTCCGCCAGGCCGGCACCCCGGCCGCCGCAAAGGGCACGGCAACAGCCCCGGACGGCGCCGCCGGGCGGCCTGCCCGTCCGGTCAAGAGGCGCCGCCGCTTCGGCCCTGACACCACCAAGGGCACCGTCGCCAAGATCGTGTTGCTGGGCCTCGTGGACGCACTGGCCGTCTACGTCCTCATGATGCTTTTCCTCAGCGAGTCGTGGGGCGCGCTGGCAGTCTCCTCCGCCGTCGTCCTGGCGATCAACTGGATCTATCTGCGCAAGGGCGGGCTCCCCGCCAAGTACCTGGCCCCCGGCGTCCTGTTCCTTCTGGTCTTCCAGGTCTTTGTGGTCATGTTCAGCGGCTATATCGCCTTCACCAACTACGGCGACGGGCACAACAGCACCAAGAATGATGCGATCGCCGCCATCCAGCTCACCGCGCAAAAGCGCGTCCCGGATTCCCCGGCCTACAAAGCCGCCGTCCTCGCCAAGGACAATTCCTTCTACCTGCTGTTCACCGACCCGGACGGCAAGGTCTCGCTCGGCAACACCGAAACCCCGCTGGAGGAAATCTCCGACGCCGGCACGGACTCTACCGGCAAGGCCAACGCCGTGGACGGCTACCGGACCCTGAACTTCCAGGAGATCGTCGCGAACCAACAGAGCATCCTGGCCATCATGGTCCCGGTCTCCGACGACCCCGCCGACGGGACGCTGCGCACGGCAGACGGCAGCAACGCGTACCAGTTCAAGCCGGCCCTGACCTACGACGACGCCGCGGACACCTTCACGGACACCGAAACCGGGACGGTCTACCAGGACAACGGCAAGGGGGCCTTCGCGGCCAGCAACGGCGATACCCTGACCACCGGCTGGAAGATCGACGTCGGCATGGAGAACTTCGTCCGTGCCTTCACCGACCCCAGCCTGCGCGGGCCGCTGCTGGGCGTCATCCTCTGGACCTTCACCTTCGCCATCGCCTCCGTGGCGCTGACCTTCGCGATGGGCCTCTCCTTGGCGATGACCTTCAACCGGGAGGACCTGAGGGGCAAAAAGATCTACCGGATCCTGATGATCCTGCCCTACGCCTTCCCCGCGTTCCTCTCGGGGCTGGTCTGGTCCGGCATCCTCAACCCGCAGTTCGGCTGGCTCAACCAGACCCTGCTGGGCGGCGCAACGATCGGCTGGCTCACGGACCCCATCCTCGCCAAGATCAGCGTGCTGGTGGTCAACCTCTGGCTCGGCTTCCCCTACATGTTCCTCGTCTGCACCGGCGCACTGCAGTCGCTGCCCACGGAGCTGGACGAAGCCGCGCGGATGGACGGCGCCGGGCCCTGGCGCGTGTTCCGCTCCATCAAGCTGCCGCTGCTGCTGGTCTCCATCGCGCCGCTGCTGATCTCCTCCTTCGCCTTCAACTTCAACAACTTCAACGTGATCTTTATGCTCACCGGCGGCGGACCGCGCTTCGCGGACACTGACCGGGACATCGGAGCCACGGACATCCTGATCACGCTCGTGTACAAGGTGGCGTTCGGGCAGGGGACGGGGCGTGACTACGGCCTGGCCAGTGCCCTGGCCATCATCATCTTCATCATCGTGGCCACCGTTTCGGCCATCAGCTTCAAGCAGACCAAGGCACTCGAGGACGTGAACTCATGAACGGGTCAGCATCAGGCACCGTCAGTCCGACGACGGCTCCGGCCGACGTCGACGACACCACAACGGGCCACAGCGCGACAGGCCACACCACGGTCCAGGACCTGAAGGCAATGGCGCGCCGGCGTCCCTTCGGCGTCTGGTTCAAGGACAAAGGCTGGCGGCACCTCGTCGGCATCACCGTGACCCTCTTCGCGATCTTCCCGCTGCTCTACGTCCTCTCCGCGGCGTTCAACTCCACCGGCACACTGGTGGGCTCCAACGCACTGTTCAGCCGGATCGACTTCGGAAACTTCACCGCACTGTTCAACGACCCCTCACGGCCCTATGCCCGCTGGTTCGTCAACACCATGGTGGTGGGAACTGTGACGTCCGCGGCCACCGTTTTCCTCGGCGCCATGGCGGCGTACGCGTTCTCCCGGATGCGCTTCAAAGGCCGCCGGATCGGGCTGCTGAGCCTGCTCCTGCTGCAGATGTTCCCGCAGCTGCTCGCCGTCGTCGCGATCTTCCTGCTGCTCAGCGGCATCTCCGAGGTCATCCCGGCGCTGGGCCTCGGCAGCCAGCTGGGCCTCATCATGGTCTACCTGGGCGGTGCCCTGGGCGTGAACACCTACCTGATGTACGGCTTCTTCAACACCGTCCCGCAGTCCCTCGACGAGGCGGCCAAGATTGACGGAGCCAGCCACACGCAGATCTTCTTCGGCATCATCATGCGCCTGGTCACGCCGATCCTGGCCGTTGTGGGCCTGCTGTCCTTCATCGGCATTTCCGGCGAGTTCGTGATCGCCAGCGTGGTGCTCACGGACCCGGACAGCCAGACACTCGCCGTCGGGCTGTATTCCTTCGTGGCGCAGCAGCGGTCCGAGAACTGGGGAGTCTTCGCCGCCGGTGCCGTGATTGCCGCGGTGCCCGTTATGGCACTCTTCCTCTTCCTGCAGCGCTACATCGTCAGCGGCCTCACCCAGGGCTCGGTGAAGGGCTAGGCATGAACGGGCTGGGCATGCCGGGGGCGGGAATGGCACGGCCGCTGCCGCACCACGACGGGTCCGGCCTGCATGCCCCGCAGCAGGTGTCGCTCGGCGACGAGGCCCTGCTGCGGGTCCGGGTTCCCGCCGACTGGGGACGCGCCGCCCGGGTGTGGCTCCGTTCGATCCAGGACGGCGAGCCCCGTTATGAGCCCTGTACAGCTTTGGGCGAGGCGGACGGCTGGGTCTGGTGGGAGGCGCCCATGACCGTCACCAACCCGGTGGCCCGGTACCGTTTCCTGCTGGAGGTCCCGGACGGCCACGAGGAGCCCGACGGCGGTGCGGCAGGCTGCGCGGGCGGCGAGACCGGCGCGGCTCCCGGCTCTGCGGCCGGGGGGCTGCGCTACTGGAGCCTGAACGCACAGGGGATCTTCAGCCGGGATGTCTCCGACTACGCGGACTTCCGGCTGACCACGTTCCCGGCAGCGCCGGACTGGCTCTGCGGCGGCACGATGTATCAGATCTTCCCGGACCGCTTTGCCCGCTCCTCCGGGTCGGACGCGGGCCTTTCGCCGGAAGACCGGGCCGCGGACCAGGCGGCCCCGGAGTGGGCGGTGCCGTGCAGCTGGGACACTACCCCGGTGGAGGGCTCGGGCCCGCAGACGCCCTACCAGTTCTACGGCGGGGACCTCGGCGGCGTCATGGAAAAGCTTGACCATATCCAGCAACTGGGCGCGGACGTCGTCTACCTGACACCGTTTTTCCCGGCACGCTCCAACCACCGCTACGACGCCTCCACGTTTGCCTTCGTGGATCCGCTCCTCGGCGGCGATGGGGCCCTGGTGGAGCTCGTTGAGGCGGCCCACGCCCGTTGCCTGAAGGTGATGGGCGATCTCACCGCCAACCACTCCGGGGACGCCCACGAATGGTTCCGGCGCGCCCTCTCCGATCCGGATTCCGAGGAGGCGGGCTACTACTACTTCAACGGCGACCACACCGGATACGAATCCTGGTACGGCGTCCCCTCGCTGCCCAAACTCAACTGGACCTCGGAGGGGCTCAGGGAAAGATTCGTCCTGGCCGACGACTCGCCCGTGGCCCGTTGGCTCAAGCCTCCCTTCAACCTGGACGGCTGGCGGATCGACGTCGGCAACATGACCGGGCGGCTTGGGGCCACGGATCTCAACCACGACGTGGCCCGGCTGATCGCCGACCGGGTCCGGGAGATCAACCCGGACGCGGCACTGCTGGCCGAGGCCACCAACGACGCCGCCCCGGACTTCAGCGGTGAACACTGGCACGGCGCCATGACGTACTCCAACTTCACCCGGCCGCTGTGGTCCTGGCTCGCCGGAGACGCCGCGCACGTCAACTTCTTCGGCACCCCCTTGCCCGGTCCCAACCGGACCGGCGCCGAGGACTTCCTGGCCACCCACCTGGACCTGGCGGCCGCCTTCAGCTGGGACGTCCGGCAGCAGAACATGAACGCGCTGAACAGCCACGACACCGCGCGGGCCGCCACCGTCATGATCGACGGCGGCCAGCGGCTCGGTGCGGTGCTCATGTTCACGCTCCCCGGCGTCCCCGTCGTGTTCGCCGGCGACGAATTCGGGCTCAAGGGACACAACGGCGAAGCCTCCCGCACGCCGATGCCCTGGAACGATCCGGACCGGGTCCTGACCGACCTCCGCGATGACTATGCCGCACTCGCCGGGCTGCGCCGGGACCAGCCCGCACTGACCGGCGGAGGCATCCGCTGGCTGCACGCACACGGTGACGCCCTGGCATTCGTGCGGGAAGAAGCGGGGAGTTCCGTGCTCGTCGTCGTGGCCCGGGACGCCGCGGAGGTCGCACTGCCGCCGGGACTGCTCACCCGCGCCCAGCTCGGGGCCCTCGCGGAAGCCCCCGCATTCGCCACCGGCCGCATCAACGCCGGTCTGGAGAACATCGGCCCCGAGACAGGCGGGCAGATCAGGGCGAATGGCCCCGCTCCATCCGCCCTGATCTGCACCCGCGGCCCCGCGGCGGGAGTCTGGGTGCTGCCCGGGACCCCGTTGCCTTAGGCACACTGCCCCGGCAGGTTGGATCCGCGCCTTAGACTGAAGGCCGGATTCGACGAACTGGAGACCGCATGAGCATCATCGACGAGCTCACCTCTGCCCTGGGCCCGGCGAAAGTCGCCCTGGACACGCCCACCCTGACGGCCTATGCCGTGGACCAGGCTCCGGTGCTGGACTACCAGCAGCCGCAGGCCGTGGTGCGTGCCGAATCGGTCGAAGACGTCCAGGCCACCGTCCGCGCCTGCGCCGCGCACGGGGTGCCCTTGGTGGCCCGCGGCGCCGGCACCGGCGTTTCAGGCGGCGCGCACGCCAGCAAGGGCTGTGTTGTGCTGAGCCTCGAACGGATGAACCGCATCCTGGACCTCAACCCGGACGATGAGACGGCCGTGGTGGAACCCGGGGTGGTCAATGCCGACCTCAACACCGCCGCCGCGGTGCACGGCCTCATGTATGCCCCGGACCCGGCCAGCTTCAAGCTATCCACCATCGGCGGCAACGTGGCCACGAACGCCGGCGGCCTGCGCTGCGCCAAGTACGGGGTCACCCGGGACTCGGTGCTGGCGCTCGACGTCGTGCTCGCGGACGGCTCGCTCATCCACACCGGCCACCAGACGTTCAAGGGCGTCGCCGGCTACGACCTCACCGCGCTGTTCGTCGGCTCCGAGGGGACGCTGGGGATTGTCGTCGGCATCACCGTGCGGCTCAAGTACCTCCCGCAGGACGTGCACACTGTGGCCGCCTTCTACCCGGACTTCCGCAGCGCCGCGGCGGGCGTCCTCGCCGTGGGAAAGGCCCGCGTGCAGCCGGCCATCATGGAACTCCTCGACAGCGGCACGCTGGCCCAGCTCGATGAGATCCACGGCTCGGACCTCGCCGCCAGGGGAAAGTCGCTGCTCCTGATCCAGACCGACGGCTTCGGTGCGGCCGCAGAGGCAGCGGCCATCCGGCCGGTCCTCGCGGCCGGCGGGGCCGTGGTGACCATGGAGGCCAGCGCGGAGGCGGAACTGCTGGTGGACCTGCGGCGCAACAGCCGGGGAGTGGAAGTCGACGACGAATACCGCGTGGGTGAGGACGTCGCCGTCCCGCGCTCCCGGCTGGTGGACTACGTCGCCGAGCTTGAGGCCATGGCGGCGGCGAACGGGGTCAAGCTCAAGGTGGTGGCGCACGCCGGGGACGGGAACCTGCACCCCACCTTCTGGGTGGACCGGGTGGATAGCACCGTCGACGCCGACGCCATGGAGCGGCTGGGCGCGGCCCTGGACAAATCCGTCACTGTGGCGCTCGCGATGGGCGGCACCATCACGGGGGAGCACGGGATCGGACAGTTCAAGCTGCGCTGGCTCGGCCTGGAGCAGAAGGAGCCCGTGCGCGAACTGCAGCGCCGGATTAAGGAACTTTTCGACCCGGCCGGGATCCTGAACCCCGGCAAAGCGATCTAGTCCGGCACCGGGATTTAGCCCGGCCGTGCCAGAAACCGGCGGGACGGCGGCCGGCCCGCCGGGAACCTAGTCGTCGGAGTCCGGGTATTCGTCGATGGATTCGTCGGCGCCGTAGCGCGACTCCTCGGTCTCGACCTCCAGAATCTTGAGCAGTCCCGTGTCCGGGTTGAGCATGATGGCCGCCTCGTCGCGGCGGTGGCGCAGCTCGGAGTCAATGTAGGACTGCACGGCTTCGGCCAGCGGGATGTGCCGGTTCTCTTTCTCGGACATGTACCAGCGGTGTTCCAGGATCTCGTGCACAGCCTCCGCCGGCTCCAGCTTCCCGGACAAATCGCGGGGGATGGAACGGACAATCGGTTCGAAGATCTGGCTGACCCACAGGTGGGCGCTGTATTCCTCGTCCATTCCGGGGTTGTTGTCCGCCCGGAAGGAGTCCATGTCGTTCAGGAGCCGGCGGGCCTGGTTTTCCTGCGCGTCCAGGCCGGTCAGGCGCAGCAGCCGGCGCTGGTGGTGGCCGGCGTCCACCACTTTGGGCTGGAGCTGGATGGTGGAACCGTTCTGCGTCGTCTTGATCGCGTATTCCTCGACGTCGAACCCCAGCTCGTTGAGCTTCCGGATGCGGGCCGCCACCCGCCAGCGCTCGCCGATCTCGAACGATTCCTTCTCGGTCAGCTCGGTCCAGAGGCGGCGGTAGCTGTCCATGATGAGCTCGCTCGTGGCTACCGGGTCCACTTTTTCCTCGATGAGCCCGCCGTCGAGGAGGTCCATGAGCTCCCCGGCGATGTTGACGCGGGCGATTTCAAGATCGTATTCGCGCTGTCCCGTGGAGAGGTCCGGATACAGCTCGCCGGTTTCCGCGTCCACAAGGTAGGCGGCGAACGCGCCGGCGTCGCGGCGGAAGAGCGTATTGGACAGCGAGACGTCGCCCCAGTAGAAGCCGATCAGGTGCAGGCGGACCAGCAGCAGGGCCTGGGCGTCGATCAGGCGGGTGAGGGTGTCCTTGCGCAGCATCTGCGAGAAAAGGGCGCGGTACGGCATGGAGAACTTCAGGTGCCGGGTAACCAGCACGGGGTTCAGCGGCCGCCCCTCGGGTGTGGTGCGCCCGGTGATAACGGCGACCGGTTCCACGCACGGGACGTCCAGCCGGGCGAGTTTGCGCAGCATGTGGTACTCGTGGCGGGCCACGTGCTCCGAGGTCTCCTTGATGGCGATGACCGAACCGCCCAGGTGGGCGAAGCGCACGATGTGGCGGGAGATGCCGCGGGGGAGCGCGGCGAGGTATTCCGCCGGCCAGTCCTCCAGGGCGATGTGCCACGGCAGGTCCAGGAGCTCCGGTTCGGTGGCTGCGGCCGTGATGCTCAGGGAACTCGAGGCCACGGAACCCTTGCTGTCATTGGCGCTGGCGGCTTCGAACCGGGGCAGCTTGCCGATCTGACCGTAGTCGGTGGGTTCGTCGTGCCACTGGGCGCCGTTGTCCTCGGTGCTGGAGTTTCGCTCGGTCATAGTCCAATTCTTCCGTACTAAGGGCGCCGGCCCTAACGAATGGTGCGGCAAACGTCTGTTAACGCCCGACGGCGGCCCTCCAGTGGGGAGGACCGCCGTCGGATACGTCGTGCAGGGGCCGGTGGGTGGGTGGGATCAATCGCCCAGGCGCAGACCCGTCTTGGTGTCGAACAGGTGTACGTGGCCTGACTGCGGGCGGACCCAGATGGACTCGCCCTTCATCGGGGGACGGCGGCCGTCGACGCGGGCCACGATGTCGTGGCTCGTGCCGTCCAGCGTGGTGTGGCCGTAGACGTAAGCGTCGGCGCCGAGTTCCTCGACGACGTCGACCTCAACCTGGAGGCCTTCGCCCTCGGCGACCTGCTCGAGGTCTTCCGGGCGGGAACCGAGCGTGACGGTCTGGCCGTGGGCCTCTTCGAGGATGTTGCGCGGTACCGGGTACACGGTGCCGCCGAACTGCACGCCGCCGTCGACGACAGGAAGTTCGAGCAGGTTCATCGCGGGGGAGCCGATGAAGCCGGCCACAAAGACGTTCTTGGGCTTGTCGTACAGGTTGCGCGGGGTGTCGACCTGCATCAGCAGGCCGTCCTTCAGTACGGCGACGCGGTCGCCCATGGTCATGGCCTCGACCTGGTCGTGGGTCACGTAGACCGTGGTGACGCCCAGGCGGCGGGTCAGGGACGCGATCTGCGTGCGGGTTTGGACGCGGAGCTTGGCATCAAGGTTGGACAGCGGCTCATCCATGAGGAAGACCTGCGGGTTACGCACGATCGCGCGCCCCATGGCAACACGCTGGCGCTGACCGCCGGAGAGCGCCTTCGGCTTGCGGTCCAGGTAGGGCTCGAGGTCCAGCAGCTTGGCAGCCTCGCGGACACGCTCGGCGCGCTCTTCCTTGCTGACACCGGCGATCTTCAGTGCGAAGCCCATGTTGTCCGCGACGGTCATGTGCGGGTACAGGGCGTAGTTCTGGAAAACCATGGCGATGTCGCGGTCCTTGGGGGGAACGTCGGTTACGTCACGGTCGCCAATCAGGATCCGGCCGGAGTTGACGTCCTCAAGACCTGCAAGCATGCGCAGGGAGGTCGACTTTCCGCAGCCGGAGGGTCCCACGAGGACCAGGAACTCGCCATCGGCGATTTCAATGTTGAGCTTGTCAACAGCGGGCTTTTCCGTGCCCGGGTACAGACGTGTTGCGTTATCAAAAGTAACTGTAGCCACAGTTATCAATCCCTTCACCGGCAGGTACGTGCCGGACGATCCGTAGTGAATGGTCTTATTGTTCAATTGTTAATTCAGTTGTCAGCACCTGATCGTGCGCATACTCCCCGGCCGAAGCCGAGGAGTATCCAATGACGCCGCACGGTACTTGTGCGCCACATCACAACCTAGAGTATGTCAGATTTTTGCCAAATGGGCCAAAATGTTGCAGATGTCACATGTGATTCGGCCGACTCTGGGTCCGGGATGAGCTATAGAGTCACACGCCGAGGGCGCGCTTCCGCTCCCGCAGCAGGGCCTCCAGCAGTTCGGCAACGTGCACCGGGGCTTCGATCCGGAACTGGGCCTGGGTGAAGTCCAGGCCCACCTTCACGCCGACGTCCCCGGGGAGCAGCCGGGCCAGGGCGTCCTCGTCCGTGGTGTCGTCACCGGCGAAGACCGTGGCGGTGGCGCCGGTCGCCTGGCGCAGGAAGGCTATGCCCTCCCCCTTCGAGGCGTGGATCACGGAGGTCTCCAGGACGCGGTTGCCGCTCTTCAGGAAGACGCCGGGCCGGTCCTGCAGGACGGCCCGGGCCGCGGCGACGGCGTCCTCGGCGACATCGTCCGCGGCCAGCCGGGTGTGCAGCACGACGCCGGCCGGCTTGTCCTCCAGCAGAGTGCCCGGCGCCACCTCCACGATGCCCTCCAGCTCGCGCCGGACCTCGGCGAGCAGGGCGCGACGGTCGTCATCGAGTTCTAGCTCGGCGGACCCCGGGCCCATCCAGACCTCGGCGCCGTGGCTCCCGATCAGCAGGGCCTTCTCGGGGGGAAAAGCGACCGCCCGCAGGCTGTCCAGCGCCCGCCCGGAGATGAGGGCCGTCGTCGTCCGCGGGAGTTCGGTGAGCGCGGCGAAGGCGGCCGCCGAGCGCGGAAGGGACCGAGCGTCCCCGGCATGGTCAACGAGCGGCGCCATGGTGCCGTCAAAATCCATCGCGACCAGCAGGTGCTCCGTCGCGGCGATGGTGCTTATGGCCTCCAGCAGGTCGGGGGACAGCGAGAGGGGGGTCTGCTCCGGTGACAGCTCAGGAGTCATCGCGGATTACCTTTTCTTCCAGTGCGGTCAGGAAATCGGAGGACCAGAGGTCGACGTCGTGGTCCAGGATCTGCTTGCGCATCGCACGCATCCGGCGGGCGGCTTCCGCGGGCTGCATGTTCACGGCCTTCATGATGGTGTCCTTGAGGCCGTCGATATCGTGGGGGTTCATCAGCAGGGCCTGCTTGAGCTGGTCCGCGGCGCCCGCGAATTCGCTCAGCACCAGGGCGCCATCGTTGTTGGTCCGCGCCGTGACGTATTCCTTGGCCACCAGGTTCATCCCGTCCCGCAGGGCGGTGACCAGCATGACGTCCGCCGCCAGGTACAGCGCCACCATCTCATCGATCGGGTAGTTGTGGTGCAGGTAGCGGACGGCGGTGTTCTGCAGGGTGTCATAGGTGCCGTTGATATGGCCCACCGTGCCCTCAACCTCTTCGCGGAGCAGGCGGTACTGCTCCACCCGTTCGCGGCTGGGGCTGGCGACCTGGATGAGGGCGGCGTCCTCCACCGTCACCTTGCCGTCCGCCAGGAGTTCCTCGTAGGCCTTGAGCCGGTGCCTGATGCCCTTGGTGTAGTCAAGGCGGTCGACGCCGAGCAGGATCGTCTTGGGGTTGCCCAGATCCTTGCGGATCTGCCGGGCGCGCTCGATGATTTCAGGCTTCTGGGCGAGTTCGCTGATCTGCTGGACGTCAATCGAGATGGGGAACGCCTGGGCGCGGGCGATATGGGTGGTCTCGCCGTTGCTGCCCTTGACATGGACCTGCTGCTGCTTGACGCTTGCGCCGAGGAAGCGGCGGGCGGAGCGCATGAAGTTGCCGGCATCGCTGCTGCGCTGGAACCCGACCAGGTCGGCGCCGAGCAGTCCGTCGATGATGGCGCGTCGCCAGGGGAGCTGCGCGAAGATCTCCGGCGGTGGGAAGGGGATGTGGTTGAAGAACCCGATTTTCAGGTCCGGACGTGCCTCGCGCAGCATCTTGGGGACGAGCTGCAACTGGTAGTCCTGGACCCAGACGGTGGCGCCGGGGTTGGCGTGGTGGATCACGGCGTCGGCGAACCGCCGGTTGACCTTGCGGTAGGAGTCCCACCAGGTCCGGTGGAACTCAGGCGGCGCAATCACGTCGTGGTAGAGCGGCCACAGCGTGGCGTTGGAGAAGCCCTCGTAGAACAGCTCGATGTCATGGGTGCTCAGCTGGACCGGGACGAGGTCGATGCCGCCATGGCTGAAAGGTTGGACATGCTCATCGGGCGCGCCGTGCCAGCCGACCCAGGCGCCGTCGGTCTTGGTCATCATGGGTGCCAGGGCGGTGACCAGACCGCCGGGGGAGCGGCGCCAGCCGTCCTCGCAGCCCGGCTCGTCCGGGGAGCAGCGGTCCACCGGCAGGCGGTTGGACACCACCATGAAGTCATACTGCGAGTCCGGATCGGTGTCGCTGCTGCCGTGTGCGGCGGTGCCGTGCGCGGACGCGCCTGAGGATTTTGGATCCGATTCGGCGTGTTTCGTGGCCTGCATTGGTGCCCCCTGGGGATTGCTCGTGGCTCCTCTCCACCCTAGCCGGGCGGAATCTTCTGTGCTATTCGTCCGTTGCGACGCGTGAGGGAAGGTTGAAAGCGCAACTTCCCAGTTTTCTCCCCTAAAATGATGAATTGCCACCCAGTGGATCCCACCGGCCGATCGACCCGAGGAACTAATGAGCCCCGCAAACGAACCCCGTCAGTCCAAAACAGAGCGAACTGCCGCGGCCCGCGAGAAAGCCCGTGAGATCCGCGAAGCGCAGCTGAAGAAGGACAAGCGCAACAAGCTGCTGATCGGCTGGGGCATTGTTGCCGCGGTTGTCGCCATCATTGTGGTGGTGGCACTGGTGGTCATGTCGAACATCCAGAACAACGCGCCGGTGGCGGACGAGGGACCCACCCCGGCCAACGGCAACGTGTACGGCGGCGTCACGCTGCTGGCCAACACGGAGGTGGCGAAGACCGAACCGGCCACCGTCAACGTCGCCGACATTCCCGCTCCGGCAGCAACTCCGCCGGCGAAGGTCACCGCGCCCGGCGCTGAAGCCGAGGCCGGCAAGCCGGTGAAGGTGGTCCTTTATATCGACTTCATCTGCCCCGTGTGCAAGAACTTCGAGACCCAGTACAACGAGACCCTCACGAGCCTTCGCAATGAAGGCAAGATCACCGTGGAGTACCGCCCGCTGGGCTTCCTGGACACCCGCTCCACCACCAACTACTCCTCCCGCGCGGCCAACGCGGCGGCATGCGTCGTGAACGAATCGCCGGAGAAGTACGCCGACTTTGTCAATGTTCTCTTTGAGAAGCAGCCTGCTGAAGGCGGCGCCGGCATCTCTGATGATGACCTGAAGACGATGGCCACCGACGTCGGGGCCAAGAGCATCGAGACGTGTGTGGACGAGAAGACCTTCCGCCCGTGGGTCAAGTACACCACCCAGCAGGCTGCGTCCATCGGTATCACCGGGACGCCGACCGTGTTCGTTGAGGGCGAGCAGTGGGGCAAGGGCGAGAGCGCCCAGACCCCGTTCGAGGAGTTCCTCCAGGCCGCCATCGACGCCAAGAAGTAAGCGGAGCACACCGCCAGCAAAACCGCAGGCCCGGTTCCGGATTCTCCCGGAGCCGGGTCTGTTTTTATCACCGGGCATCCGTGGGCTAACCTTATCTAGCGCCATCGCGCCGGGTCCCTCAACGTGTCCCGGTGGCGGCTGGCGCGCAGGAATGCCTCCTTAGCTCAGTTGGCCAGAGCACCGCTCTTGTAAAGCGGGGGTCGTCGGTTCGAATCCGACAGGGGGCCCGAATAGAACCGCGCCGCTACCGGGAATCGTCCCGGTGGCGGCGCGGTTTTGTTTTGCCCTACTTGGCCGTGATTTTGATTCCGGCCACCGCCCCGGTCCAGGCGCCGGTAGGGTCGCTACGGGTCAGTTGCGCGCTGATATACCCCTTCTGCAGCTGGACGACCCGCGTCTGGGTTTCCGAGCAATCGACCTTGAACGACATGTGCTCGGTTCCGGAACCAGTGTCCTGGGCGAGGAAAATTTGGGCCTGAGAGCCGCCAACGCACGTCAAGGTGACCGTGTGCGGGCCGGAGGTCTTCAGCGTTGCGGCTTTGCGGAAGCCGACCCCTGGACCGTCAGCCGGTCCGGCGTCGGCAAGAAGCACGGACCCGGGTGCCCCCGCTAATCGCTTATGCAGCTCGGCGTAGTTGCGAGCTTCCACGCCCAGGACTCCCGGGTCCTTCGCCGGCATGGTGGGCGCAGGTTTGTGGGTTTGCGCCGCCGCCGGCTGCGGATCCCCCATGTCTTCATAGGCGCAGGCACCCAGCCCGACAGCCAGCAATGTGCCAACTACGAGCGCCGCAGCGCAATGGACAGTTTTTGTTCCCCCAGGACCCGACATGTGGTGAGTCTACGGGCGGACATCACGTCCACAGTGCAGGCGGTCACCTCGAGAGCGTCCCGGGGCGTCCCAGGGCCGCCCCCCCGGCATGGGTCCGCAGCCTGCGCCTGCGGGACGTTAGGCCCTAGACCGCGGAAACCGTGGAGCGGAGTCTGGGCTCATGACCGAAGCGAATCCGGAAAAGACGCCGGAGATCAAATCCACCCGACTCGAGGAACAGCCCACCGCGGTCCTGCGCGAAACGGTGCCGATGAACGCACTGAAGGAGTTCTTTGGCCGCGCCTACCAGGCCGTGATGGCGGCAGCCGAGCAGCAGCAGGTCCAGCTGGCCGGACCGCCTTTCGCCCTGTACCACGGGATGCCGACCGACGTCGTGGACGTGGAGGCGGGCTTTCCGGTGGCGGCGCCGCTTCCGTGGCCCGGTGACCACGGGGGAGTGACAGCGGGATCCCTTCCCGCCGGCCGCGCCATGGAAGCCATGCATGTGGGGCCCTACGAGAAGCTCCCCGAAACGTACAAAGCCATCACGGGGAAGATGCAGGCCGCGGGGCTGACCCCGGGGAACGTGATGTGGGAGTACTACCTCACGGACCCGGCCGCCGAACCCGATCCGGGAGCCTGGAAGACACTCGTCGTCTGGCCGGTGGCGTGAGGCGCGCGCGCAGCAGGGCGCGGCCCCGTGACGCAAAGTGTCAGTTTCACCACACTATTCTTCGGCTGCATGGATAATGTCCTAAACTGCTTCACTGAGGTGCCTGAAATGGCGCTGCGCAGCAACGAAAGTGAACCCCCAAATGGCTACCGATTACGACGCACCACGCAAGACAGAAGAAGAGTCTCCCGCTGAGTCGCTGGAGGCCCTTCAGGCGTCCCGTGGCGGCGGCGCGCAGACCGCCGTTATCGACGTCGATGAGAACGACACGGCAGAAGGCATCGACCTTCCCGGTGCCGATCTCTCCGGCGAAGAACTGACGGTCATTGTTGTTCCCGAACAGTCCGACGAATTTACCTGCTCGTCCTGCTTCCTGGTCCGTCACCGGTCCCAGGTGGCCAAGGAAAAGAACGGCATGAAGTACTGCCGCGACTGCGAAGGCTAGGGGACCTTCCACCGCGCGCCGCCACTTCACAGCGCCACCACTTCGCAGCAATGCACCACGAAGCGCCGGAACCCGCGAGGGGTCCGGCGCTTCGCCGTTCCACGACATGTCCCAACAGGAGGACGACGGCGGTGCAACCGTCCCGTAACCGGGCGCGGCGCAGCCTAACGGTTGGGCGCCGATGCCGGATTACCCCTCGATTCGGCGAGGGAACGCTCCTATTCTGGAGCTATCTCAACTCTTGAGGGGGCAGCCCAAATGAAGACGTTCCGGGTGTGGTTTATCGCAATCATGCTGGCGGTTGCATCCGGGCTGGTGGCGCCCGGTCCCGCATCGGCGGCTCCCTACTGCGGGCTGGTGTGGGGATCGCTGGTCAAGTCGAATCCCGCCATGAGCCAGGCCCAGGTGACTAACGTAAGGACCGGCCAGCACTACTGCTTCGACCGGCTGGTCATCGACCTCAACGGGCGCGTTGGCGGCTACACCGTCCGCTACGTTCCGCAGGTAACGCAGGACGGTTCCGGATTGCCGGTCCCGCTGCGGGGCCAGGCGTTTATCCAGGTCACAGTCAACGACCCGGCGTACGACCAGAACGGCAAGTCCACCTACAACCCGGGAAACCGTAAGGAACTGACGAACGTCACGGGCTACCAGACGTTCCGGCAGGTGGCGTGGGCAGGAAGTTTCGAAGGGTATTCCAGCCTCGGCATCGGGGTCCGGGCCCGGCTGCCGTTCCGGGTGTTCGCCCTGGAGGGACCGGCGGCAGGCTCACGTCTGGTGATCGACGTCGCGCATTTCTGGTGAGGCCTGGCACCGGCGGGATCGCTAGAGCGAGTTAAGGTCCGCCCGGAGCGGGTACTCCCGGCCGTCCAGGACCAGCTGGGCGCAGCGGCGGGTTGCCGGGTTCAGCACGATCGGGGCCATGAGGTTCACCGTGGTGGCTTTGGGGGAGTGGTTGAGCACCACCAGCATCTGGAGGTCCTGGTCCTGCTCAAGTTCCAGGGCCTGCAATGTGGCCGCTGGAACCGGCGGGGCGTAGCCCGGCACAAACACGGCGGCGTCGGCGAGGAACAGGCGTACGGGGCTGGGAGAACCGGCCTCAAGGGCATAGAGACCGGTGGCGCCTTCGACGCTGCGCAGAGTGAAGTCATGTGCGTTCTCAAGACCCGGCATGGGCGCGGTGAACGTCACGGGGGTGGTGGTGACGGGGAGATCGGCCACAGGCGTGTTCACCGCAGGAAGTCCATCAGCGTGGGCTGCAGGACCCGCGCCGTGGCGGCCAGGGCAACCTGGTAGTTGGTCTCCTGAAGCTTCAGGTCCATGATGACGCTGCCGAGATCTGCCTTTTCAATGCCGGTCCGCTGGGCATCCAAGGTGGCCTCCAATTCTGTGTTGACGGTGCCGGCACGTTCCAGCTGCGCCTGGCGTGTACCTATCTCAGCACGTCCGTTGACGATGTTCTTAAACGATGTCTCAAGGGGAGCCAGCTGCGAGGTGATGTCCCCGCCGCTGCGGAGTTGCGCGGCGATATTGGCCACCGTGGCGAAGACGGAGCCGGCATCGCTGCCGAAGATCGCTCCGCCGTCGGCGTCGACCCGGACCGTCTGGGTGGCGCTGATGCGCCGTTCCACCGGGCTGATGCCGGCGCCCTGGAACACGGGCGGCGTCGCGGAGCTGAAGGCCGTGGCGGCATCGGAACTGCCGGCGAAGATGTTCCGGCCCAGGTGCTTGCTGTTGGCGACCGAGACAAGATCCTTGTTCAGGGCCTCCAGTTCGAGGGCGATGGCGTCCTTGCCCGACTGGTTCAGCGAGCCGTTGCCGGCCAGCACGGTGAGGTCCTTGATGCGGTGCATCACGTTGGTTGCCTGCTCCAGTGCGGAGTCAGCGGCGGTGAGCCACGTGTTGCCGTCGTCGATGTTCCGGCCGTACTGCGCCGTGGCGGCGAGCAAGGAACGGGTTTCGAGCGCCTTGGCCGTAGCGGCGGGATCGTCCGAGGGGCGGGAGATTTTGTTGAGCGTGGTGGCTTTGTCCTGCAGCTCGGACAGCCGGGCCTGCTGGGTCTGCAGGGTCCGCTGGGCGTTCGCGCTCATGGTCAGGTTTGTGACGCGGTTCAGCATGTGGCTACCTTCCTACCAATCCGGTGCGGTTGATCAGGACGTCCAGGGCTTCGTCGACGGCGGTCATCACCCGGGCCGCGGCCTGGTAGGCGTGCTGGTTGGTGAGCAGGCTGACGTTTTCTTCATCCAGGCTCACGGATGACTGCGAGGCCCGGCTGGTCCGGGCGGAAGCCTGGGCTGCATCGGTGAGCGACTCGTGCTGCTGGGCTGCGCGGGACTGCACCCCGATGTTCGTGACGATCCCTGACCAGACTTTGTCCGGGGAGTTCGCACCGGTGCCGAGCTGCGAGATCTTGTCCGCGATGCTGGTGTCCAGGGCGCCGCCCGTTGAAGATTTGAGGGCGATATTTGCGGTGCTTGTGGGGCCGGCGATGCTCAGTGCGGCGGGTCCTGTGCCGGTGGTGAAGAAGTTGACGCCCTGGACGCCGGCGCCCGTGACACCATCCTTATGGACGAAATTGACCGCCGTGGCGAGGGCGGTCGCGAACCTGTTGTAGGACTCGGCTGCCTCGGCGATGGGGCCTCCGGATCCTCCGGAAGCGGGTGCCAGCACGGAGAGGGCGCCGGCGAGTTCGCCGCCGTCGAGTGCTGCCGTGCCGCCGGGGTTGGTCCACTCGACGCGCGGGGCGTCGGTAGCGGCGTCGGCCATGGCCGTCGCCCCGGCCAGCTTAAGCGTCCGGACGGAGCCGCCGGTCACCAGGGCGTTGCCGCCCACAAGGACGTCCACGGTGCCGTCGGGCTGTTCGCGGACGGTGCCGCCGGCGAGGCCGGCGATCTGGTCCGTGAGCTTGGCACGGGCGTCGATCAGCTCGTTGGCCGATCCGCCGGCCGCGAGCGTCGAGCGGATCGTCGTGTTGTAGGACGCTACCTGCGCGGCTGCCGCGTTGACGGCTGTCACCGCGTCCAGCGCCTCGCTGCGGACACCGCTCCACTGCGAGTCGAGGGCCTTGTAGGCGGAGGAAATCTTGTCCGTCACGGAGTTGGCGGCGGTCAGGAGCAGCCCCTTGGGCCCGGACTCCGTGGGCTGGTTGGCGGCGCCCTGCCACGCGGACCAGAAACCGTGCAGCGCATTCGAAATACCGTTGTCGCCCGGTTCCTGCAGGATGCCCTCGATGCCCTGCAGCGCCGAGGAACGGACAGTGGCGTAGCCGGCCTGCGCGCCCGCCGAGCGGACACCGGCGTCGAGGAAGCTGCTGCCGAGCCGTGAGATGGCGTTCACGGACACACCCTGGCCGGGTTGCAAGGCTCCGCCGCTGAAGAGTCCACGGGCCGGCGCTGCCAGGGAAGACTGATCGACGCGTTGCCGGGTGTAGCCCTCGGTGGCGGCGTTGGCGATGTTCTGCCCGGCCACGTTCATGCCCTGCTGGGCTGCGGTCAGCCCGCGGTAGGCGGTGTTCAGGGCGCCGAAGGTGCTCATGGTGGCTTCCTTAGAATTGCTTGTCGAAGATGCGGGAGGCGGCGGTGTCCCCGGTCTTGCCGTGAGCGTCGTAGGTGCCCGCCGCGGGACGCAGATCCGCCAGCGACTCCTGGGTGGAGCGGACGGCGGTGCGCAGGTACTGCTCGTTGGAGTCGCGCAGTTCCTTGATCAGGGCGGTCTGGCGGGTCAGCGCGGCGAGGTGCGCGGTGAGGATCTCGGCCCAGGCGCCTTCCGGAGCCGCCGCGGCCAGTTCCGCCAGGGACGCGTCCGTGGGGAGGCCCCAGACCTCGGCAACGACGGCGGCCTCGATGGTGCGCGCCAGGCTCGCCTGGGCGAGGTGCCCCAGGACCTGCTCGACTTCCCGGGTGCCGTGGGGCAGCCAGCGGGATTTGCCCGAGGTAAGCAGCAGCTGCTCCTCCTCCAGCTTGAAGGTGAGAACGTCCAGGAGTTCACGCTCCCGCCACAGCAGGGCTGAAAGTTCGTGGATGGCCATGGTCCGGACGGCTCCCTCAAAGGTGACTAATGCGGTGGTGCCGGGCATGCAGTACATAAGGAGTCAGCTGCAGCCTTCAGCAGGGTTCGTAGAAACTATCGGCAGGGGACTGGGATCCGTTAGCGGGAATAAGGCTGATTACAGGCGAAATAGCAAGGAAAAGTGTTCGGAAAAGAATTTCGCAATTTTCCTTACGTGTGTATCGGAAAGGGCGATAACTACTCCTGAAGGCCCACGGATGGGCCATCGCTTACAGTCCCACTCACGGAGGAAACATCATGGGCTTCGTTATCAATAACAACCTTGCGGCCAACAACTCGTACCGCAACCTCAACGCCACCCAGACGGACCTGTCCAAGTCCCTGGAAAAGCTGTCCACCGGCCTGCGCATCAACCGTGCAGCCGATGATGCAGCAGGCCTGTCCATCTCCGAGGGCCTGAAGTCACAGGTCACCGGATCGGCCCAGGCATCCCGGAACGCCCAGGACGGCATCAGCGTCATCCAGACGACTGAAGGCGCCCTGACCGAGGTCCACTCCATCCTGCAGCGCATGCGTGACCTCGCTGTCCAGGGTGCAAACGACACGAACAACGATGATGCCCGCGCAGCCATCAAGAAGGAAGCAGACTCCCTCGGCGAGGAGATGGGGCGCCTCACCGAGGCAACCAACTTCAACGGCATCGACCTGCTCAAGGGCGGCTCACTGAGCATCCAGGTCGGTGCCGGCTCGGTTGCTGCCAACGACCAGATCACCGTCAACCTCGCTGACGTTGCCACGGACGTCGCAGGCCTTTCCGGTGCAGCGGGTGCTGGCGCGGTTGACTTCGACGTGACGGATGCAACTACTGCTGCCACGACGATCTCCTCCATCGACGACGCCATCAAGGCGATTTCGACTTCTCGCTCGGATCTGGGCGCGTCCCAGAACCGCCTCGAGCACGCTGTCAAGTCGCTGAACGTCGCCGGCGAAAACCTGTCTGCCGCTCAGTCCCGCATCGCCGACGTCGACATGGCTCAGGAAATGGTCAAGTTCACCAAGGCCAACATCCTGTCCCAGGCAGGCACCGCAATGCTGGCCCAGGCAAACCAGTCCAGCCAGGGCGTTCTTTCGCTCCTGCGCTAAACCGGTTTCCGGTGGCTCGGTAGTCCAGAAGTAGGGCTGCCACCCTGATCGGACGAAGACTTAATCCCGATCAAGACACTGCGGAAGGGCCGGACGATGAGAGCAATCCATCGTCCGGCCCTTACGCGCAACATCTGAAGTTCCGAACACCAAGCACCAGCAGTCATGTGCGGCAATGAAAGGCAGCGATGGGAATCTCACTCGACGGACTAGCCAGTGGGCTCGATACCACTGCCCTCATCAGCTCCGTGATGCAGGTTGAGGCCATCCCGCAGACGCTGCTCAAGTACAAGTCCCAGGACCTCCAGTCCATGGTGTCCGCGCTGCAGGGCCTCAACAGCAAGGTGGCCGCGCTCGCCACCCAGGCCACCGCCGCCGCCAAGCCCGGCGCACTGGACCTCAACACCGCAACCACAACCAGCGACAAGGTCACCGCCACCCCCACGGCGGCCGCCAAGGCCGGATCCATCGACTTCCAGGTCACCAAGCTGGCCCAGACCCAGGTCACCGTCACACCCAAGGTCAACGCCGTAGTCGGCTGGCCGTACACCACCATGACCATCAACAGCGGTGGGCAGGCTTATACGATCGAGCCGCTCACGAGCAACCTCGACGACGTCGTGAAGTCCGTCAATGCGGCCGGAGCGGGCGTGACCGCCAGCAAGGTCGCCGTCGGCGCCGGCGAATACCGCCTGCAGTTCACCGCCACGAAGTCCGGCGAAGCCGGGGCCTTCACCATCAGCGATCCCGGCACCACGTTCACCGACGTCAAGGCTGCACAGGACGCCGAAATTTCCCTCTGGCCCGGCACCGCCGCAGCCCAGTCGGTGAAGTCCTCGACGAACACCTTCACCGATCTCCTCCCGGGCGTGTCCATCACCGCCAAAGAAGTGACCGCCGCTCCCGTGACGCTCACCGTGGCCCGCGACGACGCCGGCATCACCAAACTCGCGTCCGGGCTCGTCGAAGGTGTGAACAGCATCTTCTCCTACGTGGCCAGCAAAACCGCCGTCACCAGCACCACCAACACGAGCGGCACGTCGACCACTGCCGGCATCTTCGCCGGCGACAGCGCGGTGCGCTCCGTGAACCAGAACATCCTGTCCGCGGCCTCCTTGCCGGTGGGCACCCCGCCGCGGTCGCCGTCGGAAATCGGCATCAGCATCACCAAGACCGGCACCATGGAGTTTGACGAGAAGAAGTTCTCGGCAGCCCTCGCCGCCGACCCGGCCGGCACCGCCGCCAAGGTCCAGGAGATCGCCACGCGTGTTGCCGCGGCCGCGACCACGGCGTCCGACAAGTACGACGGCACGCTCACCAAGAAAATCACCGGCCAGCAATCCGAAGTCCGTGACCTGGCCGACCGGATCAGCGATTGGGACACCCGGCTCGAATCCCGCAAGGCCACGCTGCAGCGCACCTACTCCGGTTTGGAAGTGGCCCTCAGCAACATGCAGGCGCAGCAGTCCTGGCTCACCGCCCAGCTGGGCGGCCTTTCTTCAGGAAGTAACTCAGCATGACCACCAGTTATGGCAACGGCTTCGGCAGTGCCGCCCAGCGGAACCAGTACCTCGCCGACTCCGTCCTCTCGGCGCCGCCGGCTCGCCTCCTCACCATGCTCTACGACCGGCTCCTGCTGGACCTGGGCCGGGCCGAGAGCGCGCAGCAGTCGGCCAACTGGCCGGTCGCGTCGGAGAACCTCCTCCACGGCCAGGCCATCATCGCCGAGCTGATCTCCTCGCTCAAGACGGATGCCTGGGACGGCGCCGACGGTCTTCTGGGCCTCTACAACTACGCCTTCACCGCCCTGGTCAACGCAAACATCCAGCGCGATCCGGCACTGACCCGCGAAGCCATTGAACTCCTGGAACCCCTGCGCCAGGCCTGGCATGAGGCCGCCGCCGCGGCTCCCGCGCCGTCGGCAGCCCCCGCAGCTGCTGCAACGGCGGGCTATGGAGCCGCCACAGCCTTCCCCGCCGCCACAGGGTTCTCCGCTGCCGGCGCCTGGAACACCCAGCCCGGAACAGGTGGCGGGAGTCTCGGCTTTGGGTAACCACACGGAGGTGGAGACCGGCTTAGGGGGAGCCGGCATCCAGGACTCCGAATCCACCCCGCCGCCTCACACGGACACCGCCCTGGCGGCCTGGAATGCCATCCTGGATGTGCTGGAGATGGCCGTGGGCGCCGCCGAGCGCACACTGAAAGACCCGCTTGGCCCGCTCTCCGTCGCGCCCCAGTCGGGGGTTGAGCCCCTGCCCGAGAAACGCTGGCAGCCGCCGGTATCCCCGGGACCGCTTCCGGCGGGAGCCCGCCGCCGCGCGCTCGCATTGTCGGCCGCGCAGGAGCGCGTCGCCAGGAAGCTGGAAGAAGCCCGCATGGACGTCGCCAGGCAGCTGCACGCGGTCTCTTCCGTTCCCGGCGTCGGTGATCCCTCCGGAGCCATCTACCTCGACGTCAACGGCTGACCGCCCCGGCAGGATACCCGGCGAGGGCCGGCAAAACACACAGCGAAGAAACCTGCAAAAAACCTTTCATACTTTCTGCTAACGCGCGGCTGACCAGTGCCGATAACCACTGATAGAGCACGGATCGCTCGTTTAACGGCCACGGATCGGCCACCCCACCATCCCAGGCAGGACTCTGTGCTCGAATCCGTGACTTCCGCCGCCTTGGCCAGCGCCATGGACGGCCTGGCGCTGCGCCAGCGCGCCATCGCGAACAACATCGCGAACGTCAACACGCCGAATTACCACGCAAAGCGTGTCAGCTTCGAGGCGGCCCTCGCAGACTCCGTCAGGTCCGGTGACGGCAGCGTCGGCGCCACCACAGGCACCTCGCTGGAGCCCACCGGGTTGAACGGCAACAACGTCAACCTGGACACCGAGACCCTGTCCAACATCGACACCGTGCTGCGCTTCCAGTTCGCCGCCCGGGCCATCGGCGGGGAATTCAATGCAGTCCGCGCCGCGATGAGGACCAACTAATGACGTTCGACGCAATCGGCATCGCCGGGTCGGCACTGACCGTACACCGCAAATGGCTGGACTCCGTCTCGGACAACCTTGCCAACATGAACAACGTCTCCCGCACCAGCGGACCGGCGTTCCAGGCCAAGTACGTCGAGGCCGCCGAAGGCGCGGAGGGCTCGGGCGTCTACGTCAAGAGCACCCAGCTCGGCAACGGCGAGGGCCGGATCGTTCACCAGCCGGACCACCCCCTGGCGGACGCCGACGGCAACGTGAAGTACCCGGACATTGACATGGCCGAACAGATGGGCGCCCTCATCATCGCCCAGCGCGGCTACCAGGCAAACGCGCAGGTAGTGGACCGCGCCCGTGAAAGCTACCTGGCCGCCCTTGAGATTGGAAGATCCTGATGCCTGTTTCCCCGATCGCCCCCGTCCAGGGCGTCATGCCCACCGACTACCTGTCCGGAGCGGGTGCCGCTACCGGCACTGACGGCTCCGCCTTCGGCGCCTCCCTCACCGGGGCGGTGGACAACCTCCAGCAGCTTCAGTCGACGTCGAAGGAGCTCGCTGTCTCCGCTGTCACCGGCAACCTGGACGACATCCACAACGCCACCCTCGCGGCCAGCCGCGCCCAGATCACCCTTGAACTCGTGGCCACCATGCGCAACAAGGGCGTTGACGCCTTCAACGAGATTATGAGGATGCAGGCCTGATGCCTCCGCAGATTACCGTCTTCTTCCAGCGCTTCGGCGCGGGCCTCAAAGGATTCACCGCCGGCCAGCGCACCATCGCCGTGATCGGCGCCGCGCTGCTGGTGGTGGGCATCATCGCGCTCTCCGCCTGGCTGTCCAAGCCCGCCCTGACGCCGCTGTTCTCCGGCCTCAAGGACACCGACGCCAACGGCATCGTGGAGCAACTGCGCGCGGACAACGTGCCGTATGAGCTGAGCGACGGCGGCTCCACCATCCTGGTGCCGCAGGACAAGGTCTACGACGAGCGCCTCAAGGCCGCCGCCGCCGGCCTGCCCACGGCCGCCGCCACCGGCTACTCCCTGCTGGACAAAATGGGGGTCACCTCCTCCGAGTTCCAGCAGTCCGTCACCTACAAGCGGGCCCTCGAAGGGGAACTCGCGAGCACCATCTCCGCCATGGACGGCGTACAGACCGCCGCAGTCCGCCTCGCGATTCCGGAAAAGACCGTTTTCGTGTCCAAAACCCCGGACACCACCGCCTCCGTCTTCGTGGAGACGGCCCCCGGCTCCACCCTCTCCGGCGACAAAGTCCAGGCGATCGTGCACCTGACGTCGGCCGCCATCGAAAACCTCAAGCCCGCCAACGTCTCCGTTGTCGACTCGCAGGGCAACGTCCTGTCCTCCGTCGGCGGCGCCGCGGCGGGGTCCGCTTCCAAGCAGGCCTCCGACTACCAGCAGCGCACCTCCGACGCCGTCAAGGCCGTTATGGACCGCGTCGTTGGCCCCGGCAACTCCACCGTGGCGGTGGCCGCGGACATCACGGGCGAATCCGCCCAGCAGAAGAGCGAAACCTTCACCAACGCTCCGGGCGCCCTGCCGCTCAGCGAGTCCTCCAAAACCGAGAAATACACCGGTACCGGAGGAGGCGCCGCGGGAGTCCTCGGCCCGGACAACATCGCCGTTCCCGGCGACACCAGCGGAAACGGCAGCTTCGACTCCTCCACCGAGACCAAGAACAATGCCGTCAACAAGATCACTGAGGACCGTGTGATCCCGGCCGGCGCCGTGAAACGGCAGACCATCTCGGTGGCCGTCGACCAGGCCGCCGCCGGCGGACTCAACGTCGCCTCGCTGACCTCACTCGTCACCGCCGCCGCCGGAGTCGACGCCGCCCGCGGCGACGTCGTGACGGTCGAAGTGGTGCCGTTCAGCACCGCCGCGGCGGACCAGGCTGCCGCCTCCCTCGAAGCGGCCAAAGCCGAACTCGAAGCCCAGAAGCAGTCAGCCTTCTTCACTACCCTCATCACGGCGGGCAGCATCCTGCTGGGACTGCTCATCCTGGCCCTCGTCATCGCCATCGTCCTGCGCCGCCGGCAGAAGCGCGAACCGGTGGACCTCGGCGAACGCCTCGACCTGGAGATGATGCCGGTCATGCCCACGGTCACGGCGCTGCCGCCGGCACCCGCGACGTCGGCCATCCCGCTCACCGCCCTGCCCCCAATTGTGCCGCCGCCGGCCCAGGTGGAGGCCGAGCGCCGCCGCTTCGAGATCGACAGCATGGTCGCCTCCAACCCGGAAAAAGCGGCCGACTACCTGCGCGGCCTCATGGATGACAGGCAGCCGGTATGAAACTAGCCGATTCGACCCTCACCGGAACCCAGCGTGCCGCCGTCGTTCTTATGCAGATGAGCCCGGCCAACGCCGCCAAGGTGATGGCCCAGTTCAACGACGCCGAGGCCGAGGACATCGCCGCGGAAATCGTCCGCCTGCGGAAGGTGGATCCGGAAGTCGCCGAGCAGATCATGAAGGACTTCCACGAAGCCGCGATGTCCAGCCCCCGGCAGGCCCGTGGCGGCCGCGAGCTGGCCGAAGGCCTCCTGGAGGCATCCTTCGGCTCGGAAAAGGCAGCCGGGCTGCTCAACCGGCTCACGGTCAACATGGCGGGCAAGTCCTTCGAATTCCTCGAGGACATTGAACCGGTCCAGATCCTTGCCCTGATCGACGGCGAACTGCCGCAGACCATCGCACTGGTGCTGGCGCACCTTAGCCCGCGCAAGGCCTCGGCCGTGATGTCCGGGCTGCCCGGCTCGCTGCGGGCCGACGTCGCCCTGAGCATCGCGACCATGGGTTCCGGCGCGCCCGAGGCCATCGGGATTGTGGCCGACACCCTCAAACTGCGCGGCGGCGCGGCCGTCTCGCAGCAGGCGTCCAAGGTGGTGGGCGGCATCCAGCCGCTGCTGGAAATCATCAACCGGACCGACGCCGGCACGGAACGTTCCGTGCTGGACGGCCTGGACCTGCTGGATCCGGACCTCGCCGTGGAAATCCGCGCCCAGATGGTCACCTTCGACGACATCGTGAAGCTGGAACGCCGCGACGTGCAGCTGGTCCTCCGCGGCCTGGACGCGTCCGTGCTGGCCGTCGCCATGAAGGGCGCCTCGGAACCGGTCCTGGAGACCATCACCACCAACGTTTCCGGCCGCAACCTGGAAATCCTCGAATCCGAGATCGCCGCCCTGGGCCCGCTGCGGGCCTCGCAGATCGAAGAAGCCCGTGCCGCCGTGGTGCGTTCCATCCGCGAGCTCGAGGCCGACGGCCAGATCACCATCCAGCGCGGGGACGAAGAGGACTATGTTTACTGACGGGGCCGCGACCGACAGCGCCCCGGCACGGATTGTCTTCCCCTCGCTCCGCTCGAGCGGACCCGCCAGCGAACAGGCCGGCTACACCGAAGGCCACGCCGCCGGCTATGCGGCCGGGGTCCGGGCCGCCGCCAAGGAACAGCGCCGCTGGCGCGACCGCATGTCCGCCGAGCAGGCCGCCTCACTGGCCGCCGGGCAGCAGGACCTCGATCGCGCGGTCCGTGCCCTGGCCGTGGCGCGGACGGACTTCTCACACCGCAACGTCCAGGCGCTGCACGACGCCGAGGAGGTCCTGGCCCGCACCGCGCTGGAACTCGCCGAGGCCATCCTGGGCTACGAACTGGCCGAGGGCACCAGGACGGCCCGCGCCGCCCTGGACCGCGCCCTGTCCGGAAACGATGCCGCCACAGTGCTGGCCATCCGGCTGAACCCGGCCGACATCGCGGTCCTGGCCAAGGAAGGCCAGGACTTGCCCGCCGGCCTGCCACTGCTCGCGGACCAATCGCTTAACCGCGGCGACGCCAAGGTCGAATACCAGCAAGGCTGGCTCGACGCGAGCCTCGGCAGCGCCCTGGCACGCGCCCGCGCAGCGCTTTTGGGCGACCAGGACTGGGACGAGAATTCGCAGGGGGACCAGCGATGATCGCCGACTGGCGTCCCAAGGGAGCCGACTACGCCGCGGCACTGCGCGCCGCCGCCCCGCAACGGGTAGGCGTCGTCACCTCGGTCATGGGCCTTGGCCTTGAAGTATCCGGACTGGACTGCGCCCTGGGCGACCTGGTGACCGTCGGCTCCAACCCGGGACTGGACGCCGAGGTGGTCGCCGCCCTGGACAGCTCCGTGCGCTGCATGCCGCTGGGCCGGCTGGCCGGCATCGCGGCGGGCGATCCCGTCCGGGCCAAGGGCGGCGCCGTCCTGGTCCCCACCGGATCAGGGCTCTTTGGCCGCGTCCTCGACGGCCTCGGCCGGCCCATCGACGGCAAGGGCCCCCTCACCAGCGGACCCCGCGTGCCGATCGACAACGAAGCCCCGAACGCCATGAAACGCGCCCGCATCGGTACACCCCTGCAGACCGGCGTCCGCGTCCTGGACACCATGACCACCCTCGGCAAGGGACAGCGCATGGGGCTCTTCGCCGGTTCCGGCGTCGGAAAGTCGTCCCTGCTCTCGATGATCGCCCGCGGCACGGACGCGGAAGTCTCGGTGATCGCCCTCGTGGGGGAGCGCGGCCGTGAAGTCCGCGAGTTTCTCGAGGACGACCTCGGACCTGCCGGCCTGGCCCGTTCCGTCGTTGTGGTCGCCACCTCGGACGAACCCGCCCTGATGCGCATGCGCGCGGCGTTCACCGCGACGCGGATCGCCGAATCCTTCCGCGACAACGGCCAGGACGTGGTCCTGATGATGGATTCCCTCACCCGCGTGGCGATGGCCCAGCGGGAGATCGGCCTCTCCGCCGGCGAGCCCCCCGCCACCCGCGGCTACCCGCCGTCGACCTTTTCCATCCTGGCCCGGCTGCTGGAACGCGCCGGCACCGCCGAGACCGGCTCCGTCACGGGCATCTACACCGTGCTGGTGGACGGCGACGACCACAACGAACCGATCGCCGACGCCGCCCGCTCCATCCTGGACGGCCATGTGGTCCTGGACCGGAAGCTCGCCGTCACCGGGCACTTCCCCTCGGTGGATGTACTCGGCTCGGTCTCCCGCGTCGCCACGAAGGTCAACGCCCGCCCGCACCTTGACGCGGCGGCGACCCTGCGGCGCGTCCTCGCAGCCCGCAAGGCCGCGCAGGACCTGATCGACGTCGGCGCTTACCAGGCGGGCACCAACCCGCTGGTGGACGCGGCCCTGAACCACGAGCAGGACATCAGCACCTTCCTGCAGCAGCCGATGGACGAATCCACGGCACACCCCGAGTCCTGGCAACGGCTCACCCATCTCACGTCGATCCTGGGAGCAGCAGCATGAACCGCCAATTCCCCCTGGCAGGGCTCCTGCGCCTCCGCCAGCTCCAGCAAGACCAGGCTGCCACCGGGCTGGCCGGTGCCCGCTCGCGTTCCAGCTCCGTGCGGGCGCGCGAAGCAGCCGCACGCCGTGACCTCGCCGAGGGAGACGCGCCCGTTTCGGGCTCCGCGTCCCTGCGGGCTGTGGCCGCGGCCCGGTCCTCGTCCCACAGCATGCTCGCGGACCTGCAGAACCTCTCGAGGATCGCGGAGACCGAGGAGGCCACGGCGCGCCAGGAGTTCATCGCCGCCCGCACCCGTTCCGTCGGCCTGGAGAAGCTGCAGGCCCGCCACGACGCCGAGGTGTTGACCGCGGACCTGCGCGCCGAACAGTCGGCCCTGGACGAGATCGCCTCCACTGTCTGGCACCGCGAAGAGCAGGAGGTGAGGTCATGAGCATGACCGAGGCTATCGGCCGGATGCAGGGCATCCAATCGATGATCGCTGAATTGTCACGTCCCGCGGCCTCGGAGGCCAACACCACCGCGCTGAAGTCGGCGGCGTCGACGTCGCTCGCCACCGGTACCGGAAACGGAGACGCCGGGTCCTTCACCGAAGCGCTGACCGCGGCACTGGGCGGAACCAACGGGACCGACGTGTCCTCCCTCGCCAACAGCCTGGGGCTGGGCGGCACGTCTCCGATCGGTGCGCTGAAGGGCATCACGCCGCCCGCCACCGTTCCAGCCGCAGGCACGGCGACTGGCAACGACGTCGTGGCCGTGGCTAAGAAGTACATCGGTGTCCCCTACGTCTGGGGCGGAACAAACCCGGCCACCGGGATGGACTGCTCCGGCTTCACCCAGCGGGTCTTCAAGGACCTCGGCGTTGAGATTCCCCGCGTGGTCAGTGACCAGATGCGCCAGGGCACTCCGGTGGCGTCCCTGGCCGAGGCAAAGCCCGGCGACCTGCTGGTGAGCTTCGGCGGGGACCACATCTCCATCTACCTGGGCAACGGCAAGGCCATCGACGCACCCGTCCCCGGCAAAACCATCCAGATCCGTGACGCCTGGGAACAGCACTCCAACCTGACCTCCATCCGGCGCATCGTCCCGGCCGGGACGGCGTCATGAAAGGCATGGATCTGGGAACCGCGCTGTCCGTGCCGGTCCAGGGCCGCGGCGGCCAGGAGGGCGCACGCCCGCAGCCTGCCGCCGGGCGCCAGAACACCACGGCGTTCGCGGCAATGCTCCACGACGTTCAGGGCACAGCTGACTCAGCGCCGGGGCCCACCCCCGACACCGGCAGTGCCGTGGCCGATGACGCACAGATCAACGCTCCTTCCGGCGCCCCGGCCCAGCCGCCAGCCGGGGGAGCCGACGTCGGATCGGCGACGGCGCAGGATCCTGCCGCCGTGACCAACGCAGAGGCCAGCGCCGCCGGCAACCTGGTTCCGAACGCAGCCGCCAACGCGGCCTCGCTTCTGGGCGCCCCCACCCTGGCCGCCGTCCGTGAACTGCCCGCCGACGGGCGGGCCGGTCAGCCGCACGCTCTGGCGGCTGTTCCCGGCGTCACGTCAGTTGCCGGGGTTCCGGCGACCGGCAGCCCGGAGCACTCTGCGGCGCACCCCGCCGAGCCCGTAGCGGCGGCGCCGGTGCCGACGTCCGGACCCGATCCCCGGTTTGCCTCAGCAGCAGGACCGCAGGCTGGAACCGTTCAGCCCGGAGGCGTTCAGTCCGGAACAGCGCAGCCCGGAACAGCGCAGGCGGCGGTGGCGGCGAGCGAACAGATCACCGGAATGCGTTCCGGCCAGGCACTTCCCGCTGCGGGTGGACCCGCCGCGGTTGCCGGCGCCAGTGCCGCCGGCAGGGTGCCGGACGGCAGCGCGGCGTCAGCTGCCTACCCGGCGCAGCAGCCTGCCGGCACTCAGAACCCCTCCTCGGCTCCTTCCAAGGCCTCAACCGCGGCGCCCGCCCCAGGCCCGGGCACCACCGGCACGGCCCAGGAGTCCTTGCCGGTGCAAACCGTTGCCCCGGCTACTGCGGCAACTCCGGCAGTACCAACAGCAGCGGCGCTGGCGTCACGCGCGGGAACAGCGTCGCCAGCCTCACCGGCCTTGGCCTCAGCACCGTCGGCCGCCGTCGCGGGTCCCGCCGCGGCCGCAAGCACCGCCGCATTTCTCCCGGGCGCTGCTCTCCCGGGCGCTGCGCTCGCCGAGGGCGGCGGGTCCGGTGTCCGCCCCGAATCCACCCCGGCGGCCGCTCCCGCCGCTGCACCGGCTGCTGCACCCGCGCCGGCTCCCGCCGACGCGCTCGCCGCAGCTGGAAGCGCTGCCGCCGCGCCGCCGGCCAGCCAGCCGACGTCGTCCGCCGCTGCGCCACAACCTCCAGCTCCAGCGGCGCCCCAGCCGGGCGCCACGCTCCAGCCGCAGGTGGCGAAGCCGCTCTTCACCCTTGCCGGGGCACCGCAGGGACAGCACATCATGACGCTGCAGGTGACCCCGGAGGATCTTGGCCCGGTGACGGTCCGGGCGCAGATCGATGCCGCCGGCGTGCGGATCGAGCTCTTCGCCCCGGGCGACGCCGGGCGTGAGGCCATCCGCGGGATCCTGCCAGAACTCCGCAAGGAACTCGCTGATGCCGGATACGGGGCAAGCCTGGACGTTTCCGAGCACAGCGGGCCGGGCAGCGCCGCGCGGGACGGCACCGGCCAGGACGGCACCGGCCGGGACGGAACCGGCCGGGACGGGCGGGACTCTGGTTCGGCGCCGGGAAACCGCAACGGCCCGGGCGATCAACGCCCCGGCCACCGCTGGGACGCCCTGGCCGACGGCGCGGCCCTGCTCAACGCCAGGACCCTGAACGGCCCCCAAACCACCCTCGACATTCTTGTCTGACACGAAGGAACGCGACTCATGACGATCCAGCCCATCGCCCCGCAGCCGGTCACAGCCGCGGGGGAGACCTCGCAGGCAGCTGCCGTGCGGGCACCCGTGCAGACCATGGATTCGGAGGTCTTTATGTCCCTCCTGGTCGCCCAGCTCAAGAACCAGAACCCGAGCGCGCCCATGGACACCAACCAGATGATGAGCCAGACCATCCAGCTCTCCATGATGGAAAAGATGCAGGAACTGACCACCAACAGCCAGGAAGGGTTCTCCCTGCAGATGCGGCAGGCCGCCGCCCAGCTGGTCGGCCAGTCCGTTGACTACACGCTCACTGACGGCACCACCGGCACGGGCATCGCCAGCTCCGTGTCCTACTCCGGAGCAGTTCCGACCGTCAAGGTTGGCGACCTCTCCATCCCCCTCGACTCCATCACCGGGCTCACCGCTCCGGCCGCTCCCTGACCAGTTTTCCACCCGTAGAAAGGCAGTTCCCATGCTCCGCTCGCTGTACTCCGGAATCTCCGGCCTCCGCGCCCACCAGACCATGCTGGACGTCACCGGCAACAACATCGCCAACGTCAACACGGCCGGCTTCAAGGCGTCCTCCACCCAGTTCCAGGACACCCTGTCCCAGATGACGCAGGGCGCCTCCGGCCCGCAGGCCGAAACGGGCGGCAGTAACCCCGCGCAGATCGGCCTCGGCGTCCGCGTCGCCGGTGTCAGCACCAACTTCGCCCAGGGCTCCTCGCAGAGCACCGGCCGCGCCACGGACATGATGATCTCCGGCGACGGCTTCTTCGTCACCAGCAAGGGCGGCCAGCAGCTCTTCACCCGCGCCGGCGCCTTCAGCCCCGACGCCGCCGGCCAGCTGGTCAGCCCCGACGGCGGCATCCTGCAGGGCTGGACGGCCGTCAACGGTGCAGTCAACACCGGCGGACCGGTCGGTGACCTCGCGCTGAACGCCAACAACCTGGTGCCCGCGGTGTCCACGAACGCGGTCACCGTGGACGGCAACCTGCCGAGCGAGGGCGGCACGCTGGAACGCGTCGTCAAGGTCTACGACGCCACCGGTGCCGAGCGGAACCTCACCCTCACCTTCACCGGGGCAGGCAACAGCTGGAATGTTTCCGGCGCGGATGCCAACGGCAGCACGGGAACGGCGACTCTGGGCTTCACCAACGGGAAGCTGACCAGCGGCGGCCCGCTGACGGTCGGCGGCATCACCGTCAACCTTCCCGAGGTCTCCTCCTTCGCGGGGATGACCTCCCTCGCCGTCAGCGGCCAGAACGGCTCCGCCGCCGGCAAGCTGGAGTCCTACACCCTCGGCAACGACGGCTCCCTGATCGGATCCTTCAGCAACGGCGTGAAGCAGGTCCTCGCCAAGATCGCGCTCGCCAAGTTCACCAACCCCTCCGGGCTGGAGAAGACCGGCGGCTCGTCCTACGTTGCCACGGCCAACTCCGGCGGCGTGCAGCTCGGCGGAGCGGGCGACGCCGGCATCGGCAGCCTCTCCGGCGGCTCCCTGGAAATGTCCAACGTGGACCTCTCCCAGGAATTCACCAACCTGATCGTCGCCCAGCGCGGCTTCCAGGCCAACGCCCGCATCATCACCACCTCGGACGAAGTTCTGCAGGAACTGGGCAACCTCAAGCGCTAGAACTAACGGAAGAGCTGGCCGACTCCTGAATGACTCCGGCCCGGGTCCGCGGAACAAAATTTGCGGACTCGGGCCGGGTCATCTTGGCGCCGCGATGTCAGTTGATTGCCTCGACGCCAAGCCGCTTGAGTTCTTCCAGATGGTTCCGCATTTTTGCAGCACCTCAGGGGAGTGCGGCTGCCAGTCCAAGACCTCGTCAACCACCCGCAGCGGCTCCCTGGTGCGGTAGGACCTCGTCGGGTTGCCCGGGAACTTCTGGTCCGTCAGATTGGGGTCATCCTCAAACGGGCCCGTGGGCTCCACGCGGTAGATTCTGCCCGGTCCCTCGCCGAGCCCCAGCTCCGCGCCCCAAGTAGCAGCATCGAGTGTGGCGGTCAGGTAGATGTAGTTCGCCCGCTTTCGCTCACCGAAATTCGAGCTATAGCCGGGTTCCAGCAAATCCCCCGGCAACAGGCGAGCCTTCGTGCCGTGGAAGAAGGGCCCGGGATCCTTGGCCCCGGATGGCAGAGATTCGTTGTCCATGCACGCCTCCTCGAAGTTGGGACCCACTCTAGCCCGGCGCAGGCAACGGTAGGATCGTGAGGTGAAAAAACAATCCTGCGGTGTCTGCGGCTCGGCCGTGTTCTTTGAAAATTCGGTCTGCCTGCACTGCGGAACGAACCTCGGATACCTGCGGGAGCTGCGCGCGATCGTCGTGGTGGACGGGGAAGGGCGTTGCCGGGACTCATCGGGCAAAGAGTGGTACATCTGCGCGAATCTGTTGCTCTCCGGCTGCACCTGGCTTGCCCCGACGAGCGGCGGCCAGTGCTTCAGCTGCGACCTCACACGGACCAGGCCCCACGACGGCGACGCCAAAGGCATCTCACAGTTCATTGTGGCTGAGCGGGCCAAGCGCCAGCTCATCTCCGAACTGGATGAGCTGGGCCTGCCGATCGTCACCCGTGCGGAGGATCCTGACAAGGGCCTTGCGTTCGACCTGCTGTCCAGCGTCCATGAGAACGTGGTCATCGGCCATGCCGCCGGAATCATCACCATTGACCTTGCGGAGAGCGACGACGCCTACCGCGAGAGGATGCGCGCCCAGCTCGATGAGCCTTACCGCACGATGCTGGGGCATTTCCGGCACGAAGTGGGCCACTATTTTGAGGACGCGCTCGTCTTCAGCCATGACGGGCTGACCCAAGAGGCCCGGGATCTCTTCGGCGACGACACCAAGGACTACCAGGCGGAGATTGACCGCCACTACTCCGAAGGCGCCCCTGCGGACTGGGAGCAGCGGTACATCTCCCGGTACGCCACCATGCACCCGTACGAGGATTTCGCCGAGTCCTTCGCCCACTATCTGCACATCTGCGACACCGTTGACACCGCCCGGGAATTCGGCCTGATCCCGAAGACACCGGAGGCCTCGTCGTTCTGCGACCTCGTGGAAACCGAATGGCTGCCGCTCTCGGTCGCGCTGAACCAGGTCAACCGGAGCATGGGAAAGGACGATCTCTACCCCTTCGTCCTCCCCAACGCGGTGATCGAGAAGCTTGAGTTCGTCCACGGGCTCCGCACGTCGGCGCAGGCCGCCTCCTAACGACTTGCCCGCCGCCTAACGAACAGGCCGCCTCTGCCGACAGTAGGAGGAGAACACACCCTCCCTTGCTGACCACGCTGAGCGGAACACCCGCTGAGCAGAAAACCAGAGCAGAATCGGCCCATGATCGTCGTCACACGCCTCAACGGAACGCGCTTCGCGGTCAATCCGGATCTGATCGAGCGCATCCACGAGAGCCCGGACACCCATCTGGTGACCCTCGACGGCGCCGCGTACGTGGTGCTGGAAAGCCTCGCAGAAGTTGTCGAGCTCATCGCCGACTACCGGGCGTACGTCCTGAGCAAGGCACGGGACTTTCCCGCCGTGACGGGATACCCGTTAAGCCTCGTGCCGCCGTCGGACCCTGAAGACGGCGGCCGCCGCCCCGCACCTGAGCCACCAAGAAAGTAATCCATGGATCCCGCAACAGTCATCGGACTGCTCCTCGCCTTTGGCTCCCTCATCGTGATGGTCCTGCTGGAAGGCGGCAGCCTCTCGTCGCTACTGCTCCCAGCCCCGATGATCCTTGTCTTCGGGGCCACCCTGGCCATCGGACTGGCCGGGAACACCCTCAAGGACGTCATCCAGGCCTTCAAAGCGGTGCCGGGGATGTTCATCGGGAAAACAGCGAAGCCGCAGGACAGCATCGACCAGATGGTCCGGTTCGCCGAAAAGGCGCGCAGCGAGGGCCTCCTGTCCCTCGAGGAGGAAGCCGCCAGCGTCAACGATCCCTTCCTGGCCCGTGCCCTGCAGAACATCGCCGACGGCACCGACGCCGAAGACCTCCGGATGCAGATGGAGGATGAGATCGACACGAAGGCACGCAGCGACCATTCCGCGTCGAAGTTCTTCGCGTCCCTTGGCGGTTACGCCCCCACCGTCGGCATCGTCGGAACTGTCGTCTCCCTGACCCACGTCCTGGAAAACCTGTCCCAGCCGGACGAACTGGGGCACATGATTGCCGCCGCGTTCGTCGCCACGCTCTGGGGCCTGCTGTCCGCCAACTTCATCTGGCTGCCGTTCAGCTCCCGCCTGGCGAGGCTGTCCGAACTGGACATTGAACGCCGGACGCTGCTGATGGAAGGCATGCTCGCCGTGCAGGCCGGCGCCCAGCCGCTGCTGCTCGCCGAACGTCTCCGTTCCATGGTTCCCGAACACCAGCTCAAGAGTTCCGGAAACGACCGCAAGGCACCGGCCGGCGACGCCGAAGCGATGGACAACGCCGCGTGAGTGGCCGCCGTCGCCCCCGCAAGAAACCCGAAGAGCACCACGTCGACGAACGCTGGATGGCGTCCTACATGGACATGGTCACGGTGCTGATGTGCCTGTTCATCGTCCTCTACGCCATGTCCACCGTTGACGCGAACAAGTTCGAGAAGCTCCGCAATTCCCTCGCCACCGGCTTTGGTGCGGTAGCGAGCGAAACAGTGGACACGGCCGAGGGCACGGTAGTCCCGCCGGAATTCGTGGACGAAAACCTCGAGGCCTTCGCCGCCCTGCCGTCGGCAAAAGCGACGGCGGCGCCCGACGCGCTCGAAGCGGCCTTGAAGGAAGTGGACCGGCTGCGGGCCCTGGAGGCGAAGATGAAGGCCGGCCTGAAGGCCGCCGGGCTCAGCGAGAATGTCGAATTCCAGATCGACCAGCGCGGACTCACGGTCAAACTGATCGGCTCCCAGACCTTTTTCGCACCGGACCGGCCGGAACTGACAGCGCGGGCCGCCCACGTCCTGAAAATAATCTCGCCCATCCTCGGACCGGCGGCCCTGGAGATCATGGTCGAAGGCCACGCCGCCAACGGCGTGACCTCCTACCCGTCTACCTGGGAGTTGTCCTCGGCCCGTGCCGTGAACGTCCTGCGCTACATGGTCGACCGCGGCGGCATCGCCCCGGCAACCATCGGCGCCGTCGCCTTCGGCTCCGCACGGCAGGTCAATGACGATTCCACGCCGGCGCTCATGGAGCGAAACCGCCGGGTGGACATCGTGATCATCTCGGACCAGCCCGACGTCGTCCGGGCACTCATCCCGGAAGTGCTCAAGCACAGCGAGAAATAGAGTCTGTTCTTGCCTGCTGTGTTGTGCCACTGCTTTTGCCTGTGGCCAACTGCTTACGACGGCGGATCCCTTGCCGATAGTGGCAACCGTGAGTGTTTTGGATGAGCGGGAAGTGGCACGGGAGCGGACGGTCAGCGTCTACGACTTCCGGCGCCCCGCAACGCTCGCCCGCGAACACAGCCGTGTCCTGGAGCTCGCTTTCGAAACCTACGCCCGGCAGTGGGGAACCCAGCTCACCGCTAAGGTCCGCGTTAAATCCGTGGTGCGGCTCGAAGACGTCAGCATGCTCAGCTACGACGAGTACGCCGCCTCCCTGCCCGCGGTCACCGCCATGGTGTTGTGCACGGTGGAGGGGCACGATTCCAAGCTCGTGGTGCAGTTCCCCGCCCCGGCCGCCCTCGGCTGGGTCAACCGCATGTTGGGCGCCTCGAACGACGCGCCCATGCCGGACCGCAAGTTCACCCAGATCGAACAGGCCCTGGTCAAGGGCCTCATGGACGAGGCCCTTGAAGACCTCGGCTACTCCCTGGGACCGCTGCTGAGCGAAACCGTCCGCGTGGACACCATCCAGTACAACTCCCAGTTCGCCCAGGCCGCAGCCCCCAGCGAACTGATGATCGTTGCGGCGTTCACCATGAACGTCGGCGACATGAGCGCCCCCGCCACCCTGGCCGTCCCCGCCAGCATCCTGCTGGGCCGGCTCAAGAAGGTCAACCCGACGGACAACCGCGGGGACGCCGCGGCACGCGTCACCGCCCAGCTGGAACGGGTCCCGGTGGAATTGTCGGTCCGGCTTTCGACGTCGTTCGTCACCCCCAGCCAGGTCCTGGGCCTCGCCGTGGGCGACGTTCTGACCCTGCCGCACATGGAAAACCGCCCGTTTGACCTCACCCTGGACGGCACCCGGCTCGCCACTGCCGCCCCGGCCCGCAACGGGTCCCGTGCGGCCGCCGTCATTGTCACAATCGAGGAGAATCACCGATGAGCATCACCCTGACCAGGCACGAATCGTCGGCGGAACGGCTCGTTGAGGAACTGCCGAGCCCGGTAGCGCTCAAGGTGCTGGCCCTGGTGCCGGCCCGTGCTGCCGCGCCCTACGCCCGCCAGGCCGTCACCGCGACGTTCGTCGGTTCTGTCACCGCCGACCTCGCGCTCATGTTGAGCGACCGCACCTTCCTCGACGAAGCGGCCGGCGGCATGTCGGGGAGCCAGCCCGGCGTCGTTTCGGTGACCGACGTGCTGCGCCCGGCGATGGAAAGCGCCAGTTCTGTCTTCGGCGCCGGCGTTCTGAGCGACCTGCGCGAGTCCGACGCCTCCGGGCTGCTTTCGGACCCCGACACCGCTGTCTTCGAACTGTCCGACGGCGTCAACGCCGCCGCCTGGTTCGCCGTCCGTCTCCGGGAGCACAGCACCAGCCAGGACCGCGCAGGGGACGTGTTCGCCGGCGGCGAGGCCGTTGCCGGCCGGCTGGGGCGGATCAACAACATCGAAATGGCCCTGACCGTGGAGATCGGACGCACCCGCATGTCGGTGCGCGACGTGCTCTCGCTCGAACCGGGAAAAATCATTGAACTCGACCGTTCCGCCGGCGCCCCGGCGGACGTCCTGCTCAACGGCCGGCTGATTGCCCACGGCGAAGTGGTGGTGCTGGACCAGGACTACGCGGTCCGGATCACCCGCATCCTCGATGTTGCCGAGGGGCTCAGCTGAATGGACGCACTGATCCTCGGGCTGCGGGTATTCGTGGCCCTGGGCGCGGTGCTGGGCCTCATGTGGTTGCTGCAACGCCGGCTCGGCAAAGGCACCGGACGGCGGCGGGCTGACCGCGCACTGACCATTGTCAGCCGGCAGAGCGTCGGCCAGAAAGCGTCCGTGGTGGTGGTCGACGCCGCCGGGCAGCGCTTCCTGCTGGGCGTCACGGAACACGCCGTCAACGTCCTGCACACCGGCGACATCCCGGCCGAAGCCGAAGAGCCGGCTGTGCCGGAAACCCGCCGCGGAGCCGGTGAATTCGCCCGAGTGCTGTCCGGCTTCGGCCCGCTGCACGGCGGACAGTCCGCCTTCGAGGAGCTTCCCGTCGAGGGCAGCGACGAGCCCGCCGGCCCCGACGCCGGAAACGCCCCGCTGTCCCGCCGCAGCACGCTGCACCGGGACTCCCATGCGCGGGGACCGGCGCTGCGCGGCAGCGCGTCCGGCCACGCGCCCCTGCACGGTTCAATCCTTGCCGGCTCCACGTGGAAGCAGGCCGCCGCCGCTCTCAGGAGCGGACGCCGCAATTGACCCGCTCCCTAGCTTCCCGCTCCGCCTCCGCGCGCCCTCCTGCCGTCGGACCGGCCAGGGCCATTGTCCTGGGCCTGGCCGCCGTCCTGTTCGCGGTGCTGCTGCTGTGGCTGAACGCCTCGGCCGGCCACGCCGCTCCCATCGACCCCACCCCGCCGGTAGCGCCAACTGATCCGGCGAACCCCGGCAGCGGAAGCGTCAACATCGAGATCAACGGACTGGACGGCAAACCGTCGACGGCGGTCCTGACCCTGATCGGCATCACCCTGCTCTCGGTGGCGCCGGCGCTGCTGCTGATGATGACCTCCTTTACCAAGATCTTCGTGGTGCTGGCCATGACCCGCAACGCGCTGTCGCTGCCGTCCATCCCGCCGAACCAGGTCCTCGCGGGGCTGGCCCTGTTCTTGTCGATTTTCGTCATGTGGCCGGTCATCAACGAGATGAACACGATCGGGATCCAGCCCTACCTCAACGGCACCCTGGACTTCAACGGGGCCGTCGGTGCGGCCAGCGGGCCGCTGCAGCAGTTCATGCTGGCCCACACGCGGGAAGAGGACATCGCCCTGATGTCCCGGGCCGCCGCAGCGGAAAATCCGGCCACCCCCGAGGCCGTTCCCATGCAGACCCTCATTCCCGCCTTCATGATTTCGGAACTGCGTGCCGCGTTCATCATCGGTTTCGTCATCTTCATCCCGTTCCTGGTGATCGACCTCGTGGTCTCCGCGGCCCTGATGTCCATGGGCATGATGATGCTCCCGCCGGTGATGATTTCGCTGCCCTTCAAGATCCTGCTCTTTGTCCTCGTGGACGGCTGGGGCCTGATCATCACCTCGCTGATCCAAAGCTATGCGGGCACCGGATGAACGCCAACGCCGTCCTGGACATCTGCCTCCAGGCCATGATCGTCGCGGCCAAGCTCTCCGCGCCTGTGCTGGTGACAGCACTCGTGGTGGGACTGGCCATCGCGCTGCTGCAGTCCATCACCCAGCTGCAGGAAGCCACCCTGTCATTCGTGCCCAAGGCCGCGGCCGTGGCAGTCGCCCTGCTGATCTGCGGCCACTGGATGATCTCGGAGATGGTGGCCTTCACCAACGACCTCTTCGACAAGATCCCGGCCCTGCTCGGAGGCCTGTGAGGTGGGCATACCGATCGACCCGACGTGGCTGGAAGCGGTTCTGCTGGCCACCGTCCGGATGACGGCATTCCTGATCGTGGCGCCGCCCTTCGCATACCAGGCGTTCCCCGGCCGCGTTAAAGCCATGCTCGGGCTCGGGCTCGGCCTGGCGGTCTCCCAGTGGGTGTCCGACGGCTACACGCCACGCGACACCGCCGGCTTCCTCACGGGGGTGGTCCTGGAACTCGTCACCGGGCTGGCCCTCGGCTTCCTGGTGCTGGTGATCTTCTCTGCCGTCCAGTCCGCCGGCAGCCTGATCGACCTCTTCAGCGGGTTCCAGCTGGCGCAGAGCTTTGACCCCCAGATGAACGTCAACGGCGCACAGTTCACCCGGCTGATGCAGATGGCCGCCCTGGCGCTGCTGTTCGCCTCGGACGGCTACCAGCTGGTCATCACCGGACTCACGGGCAGCTTCGTGGCCCTGCCGCTGGCCGGCGGTATCGATCTGGCCCAGCCGGTGCAGGCCATGACGTCGGCGGTGACCGGCATGTTCCTCGCCGCCGTCCAGATTGCCGGTCCGCTGGTGGTGGTGCTGTTTCTCGCAGACGTCGGACTGGGCCTGCTGACGCGTGTGGCCCCGGCGCTCAACGCCTTCTCGCTCGGCTTCCCGCTCAAAATCCTGATGACGCTGATGCTCGCCGGATTCATGTTCCTGGCGCTGCCCAGAATCGTCTCCAGCCTCGCAAACCAGGCCGCCAAGACAGTGCTGGGGGTGGGCTGATGTCGGATTCACAGGAAAAAACCGAAGAAGCCACCGACAAACGCATGAAAGAGGTCCGTTCCAAGGGCCAGCTTTCCCGCTCCCAGGACCTCACCGCGTGGGTGGGCGTCGGCGCCGCCGCCATCATGCTTCCGGCCACCATCGAACGCGCCTCCAGCGCCGCCACGGACCAGCTCTTCAGCGTCCGCGGCATTGTCGCGGCCCCGGAGCCGGGCAAGGCCGTGAAAGCCCTGGAGGACGGACTCGCCGCCATCGGCGGGATCGTCGGACCCATGCTGATTGTGGTGTTCATCGTGGTCCTCGCCGGGGCCGCGCTGCAAGGCGGGGTGCACATGAAGAAGTTCAAGCTGGACTTCGAGCACTTCAAACTGCTCAGCGGCCTGAAACGCGTCTTTGGCACCCAGGCGATCTGGGGCGGCGTCAAGGCGCTGCTGAAGGCCAGCGTGGTGGGTCTGGTCCTCTACAGCGTTGTGCAGGGGCTGGTTCCGGTCCTCCTGACGGCCGGAGGAATGCCGGTCTCCGGGGTGGTGCAGGCCGCGGGCGGTGGGATCGCCTCGCTGGTCCAGTTCGCCGTGGCGGCCGGCATCGTGCTGGCGGCGGCAGACTTCTTCGTCGTGATGCGCCGCAACCGCAAGAAGACCCGGATGTCCAAAAAGGAAATCCAGGACGAGAACAAGAGCAGCGAAGGCGACCCGCTGATCCGATCCCAGCGGCGGGCGCGGCAGATGGCGATGAGCAGGAACCGCATGATCGCGGCGATCGGCGACGCCGACGTCGTGCTGGTCAACCCCACCCACTTCGCCGTGGCGCTCAAGTACGAACCGGGAAAGTCCGCACCCCGGGTGGTGGCCAAGGGCTCCGGCCACATCGCCGCCAGGATCAGGGACGAGGCCGAGGCAAAGAACGTGCCGATGGTCCAGGACATTCCGCTGACCCGGGCGCTGCACAGCGCCTGCGAACTGGGCCAGGAAATCCCGGTGGACTTCTACCGCGCGGTGGCAGGGGTCCTCGCCTTCGTGATGTCGCTCAAGGCACGCGGCGCCGCCCGCGGCATGCACCGGATGGCCACCGCCCTATGAACACGTCTCCAGCCAACGTCTGTGAAAGGACCGCACCATGAAGAACAAGCTCGGTCCGCTGACAGTGCCCATCGGCATCGTCGGCATTGTGCTGCTGCTGATTGTTCCGGTGCCCGCGCCACTGCTGGATGTCCTCATCGTCTGCAATATCCTCCTGGCGCTCCTGATCCTTCTAACCAGCATGTTCGTGAAGAAGCCGCTGGACTTCTCCGTCTTCCCGTCGCTCCTGCTGGTTGCCACCCTGTTCCGGCTGGGCCTGAACGTCGCGTCCACCCGGCTGATTCTGGGGGAGGGTCACGCCGGACAGGTCATCGAGGCGTTCGGCCAGGTGACCGTGGGCGGATCCATGATTATCGGCGCCGTCGTGTTCCTCATCCTCGTAGTCATCCAGTTCGTAGTGGTCACCAAGGGTGCGGAGCGCGTGGCCGAAGTCGGCGCGCGCTTCACCCTCGACGCGATGCCGGGCAAGCAGATGGCCATCGACGCCGACCTCAACGCCGGGCTGATCACCGACACCCAGGCCCGGGAACGCCGCGCCGAAGTCTCGGCCGAGGCCGACTTCTACGGAGCCATGGACGGCGCCTCGAAGTTCGTCAAGGGTGACGCCATCGCCGGGCTCATCATCATTATCATCAACTTCGTCGGCGGCATCGCGATCGGCATGCTGCAGCGCGGCATGGAGATCGGCGACGCCGTGAACACCTACGGCCTGCTGACCATGGGTGACGGCCTCGTCACCCAGATCCCGGCCCTGCTCATGGCCGTCTCCACCGGTATGATCGTGACCCGTTCCAACGCGGAATCGGACATGGGCACCACCTCGTCCACCCAGCTGATGCAGTCGCCCAGCGCACTGATGATCGCCGGCGTTGCCGCCATTGCGATGGCCCTCATTCCGGGCATGCCGCCCCTGCCGTTCATCCTGGTCGGCGCCGGGCTGCTGTTCGCGTCGCGCCGGATCGCGGCGCAAAAAGTGCAGGAGGCGAAGACCCGGGACGCCGAGGCCAGCGCCCTCAGCCACCCGGAAATGGACCCGAACGAGAAGCTGCTCGAGGACATGCGTGTCCACCCGGTGGAGATCCTGCTCGCCCCGGACCTCGTGGACATGGTTTCCGGTGCCTCGGATGACCTGCTTGCCCGCGTGAGGTCCCTGCGGCACAAGATCGCCATGGAACTGGGACTGGTCATCCCTCCCGTCCGCACCAGGGACAGCGTGGACCTTCCCCCGGCAAGCTACTCGATCCGGATCGCCGGGGTCGAGGCAGGCAGCGGGACCGCCCCGAGCGGCCAGATGCTGGCCCTGGGCGACAGCCTCGACTCGCTCCCCGGTATCGCGATGATCGAACCCGTGTTCGGCCTGGCCGGGAAATGGATCCCGGCGGAAATGCGCCACAACGCTGAGATGACCGGCGCCACCGTGATCGACCGCGTCTCCGTCCTGGTCACCCACCTGTCCTCGATCGTCACGGCCAACGCCGCACGCCTGCTGTCCCGCGAGGACGTCCGGGTTCTCACCGAGGGCGTCCGCAAACAGAGCCCCTCCGCCGTCGACGAACTCACGCCCGCGCTGCTGTCCCTCGCCGAGCTGCAGCGCGTGCTCCAGGGCCTGCTGGACGAGCAGGTGCCCATCAACGACCTCGCCAGGATCTACGAGGCGCTTACGCTCCGCGCCAAGGTCTCCACCGACCCGGAATCACTGGTCGAATCCGCGCGGCAGGCCCTGGGCCCGGCGCTGACGGCCAAATTCATGGACGGCGCGGTGCTGAACGTGATCATGATCGACCCGGTCCTGGAGCAGCACATGCTCGAGGACATGCGCCCCGCCGAAGGCGGCAGCCAGATCGTGATGGGCCAGGACCGGCTGGACACTGTGCTCCGCTCGGTGCGTTCCGCCGTCGACTCCGCGGCCGCGGCCAACCGCCCGGCCGTGCTGGTCTGCGCGCCGGCGCTCCGCCCCGCAATCCGCAGACTCGTGGGAGCGCAGCCCGGCTCGGTGCCGGTACTGTCCTACCGCGAAGTCACTTCAGCCAACGTCCGGATCGAAACAGTAGGAGTCGTTCGCCATGCAGAACCGCTTTCGGCTTAAAGGCGCCTCGCTAGAGGAGATCCGCCGCAAGGCGGAACAGCAGCACGGCCCCGCCGCCCGCATCGTCTCCGCGGAGCGCGTCATCAGCCCCGGGATCGCGGGACTTTTCGCAGGCGACCGCTACGAGGCGATCATCGAGGTGGTCACGGGACATGAGGTGGTCACCGGTGAGGTGGTTCCCGAACCCGACATCCTGGCCGGGACCGACCGTCCCGGCGATCCGCCCGCGGGGCCGGCGCCCACCCACGAATTGCAGGGCGCCGCGATCGCGGCCCTGCTGGAGGAAGCCGACGCCACCGAATTGAGCCTGCACCGGCCCGGTAACTCCGGACTTTCCACGGAGTCCCCGGACTTCGCCGAACTGCTCCAGCAGCTCGGCGACGGGCTGCGTGGCCCGGCCGGCACCCCTGCCGCGGAAGCGAAGGCCGGCGCCTCTGCATCTGCCGCGGCCGCTGGCGCTGCACCGTCGCCGTCGCCGTCGCCGTCGGCGACGGCGGCGGCGGCAGCGGCGCCGGCCGTTGCACCGGCCACGCCGGAGGCTCCTGCTGCACCGGTGGCTCCGGCGGTCCGGTTGCGGGAGTCCGTGCCTGTGCCGCTGAGCGGTACCGGCGATCTGGTGGTGCTCATCGGGCTGGATGACGACGCCCTGGACACCGCCCTGGCCATGTCCACCGCAGTCGGCGGCGCCGACGTGCGCACAGCCGGGAAGTTGTCCGCCTACGGCCATCTGCACGTGGACGGACGCCAGGCCGCGACGGCGGCCCGCGCCCACGCCGTCATGACGGACCAGACCGTCCTCGTGGCCTTCGGCCTGGGGAAGGCCCGCGACGCCCTCGCGAGGCTCCAGTCCGTCGCCGCGCTGTCCGCCGACCAGCTGTGGGTGGTGGTCGACGCCGGGCGCAAGCAGGAGGACTCCGCGCGCTGGGTGGGTGTGCTCGCCGCGCAACTGGACATCGCCGCCGTCGCAGTCGTGGGGGCGGCCGACACCGCCACCCCGGAAACCGTCAACACGCTGGGACTGCCGGTGGGCTGGATCGACTCCGGCCAGGCCCGCTCGGTCAGGATCTAAGATGCGAGGCACGAACCAACTGCGAGCGGCAGGATTCGTCACCGGCTCCGCGCAGCGAAGGGTAGATTGAGAGGATGCTGGTACTTACACGCAAGCCGGGCGAACAGATCATGATCGGCGACGGGATCGTCATCACGGTTCTGGAAGGCCGCGGCGACGGTGTTCGGATAGGCATTGAGGCCCCCCGCGGGGTTCCGATCCAGCGCCGCGAGGTCATCGAGGCGATTGCCGCGGCGAACCTGGCGGCGGCTGAAGCCGGAGCAGAGGCCGGGCAGGACGCGGAGGACGCGCTGCGCGGGCTCCTGCCCCCGGCCCCGGCCCCGAAGCCGGCCCGCTCCGCGGACTAAGCGCCGGCGCTTAACCCCCGAACGGGCACACGCAGACGCGTCACGCACAGACAGTCGCAGTCAGCCGCGGTTGCCGCCCAGAAACTGCTCCAGAAGGGGCTGGGCCGTCCGGCGGACCAGCGCTAGGGCGCGCTCAATGTTTCCCGCCGTCGTCAGCTGGTCAAGAGTCCCCGCAGTGTCCGCGGGCAGGGTGGCAGCGGCGTCGCCGTTGCGCGTTCCGGCGGCCGCGCCGGACGCGACCGGCCGGCTCAGGTTGCGCAGCGTGTCCTCGTTGGCGAGAGCGGCATCGTTGAGCTGCCGGAGCAACGCGCGCAGGCCGTCCAGATGATCCTGCAGGACCTCGGCCCAGGCGCCAGGCGGTGCCCCCGCGGCGAGCTCGTTCAGGGTTGCCTGGGCGGGCAAACCCCACTCGGCCGCCACCGCGGCCGACTCGACACCCCGGGCCAAAGCCTCAAAGCGCAGGCGATCAAGGACGCTCTCCACTTCGGAGGCCGTGAAGCTCAACCACTGGACGTTGCCGGCCAGGACATGGAGCCGCTGCGTCTCCAGTCTGAATAAGAGCAATTCCAACTGACGGCGCTCCTGCCAGAGAGCTGCCGAAAGATCACCTGCACCCATGGGCCCCATTCCCCTTGCCGCCCCGGCCGAGAAGCCTTACCGCATTTTCAGCCAAGCTTTTCCCTGAGGTTACACGCAGAGCGCGGATCAGGTGATAGGTTTCGACTTGGGTGCTGCGCCCGGGTTTTTAACACCGACTTCCATGGGGGGAGCACGGGGCCCATTTCGGGTGCGGCTCCCGCTCGTTTAAGGCTGCCGGATCCTGTCTCATGGGGGGACACTCTATTGAATCGCGTGGAACGCAACGAGATGGTCACACAGCATCTTCCGCTGGTGGGCTACCTCGTCTCAGACTTGTGCTCAAAGGCGTCACACCTTTCCCGCGATGACCTGGCGTCTGCGGGCGCCATTGCCCTGATCACCTCGGCGGACTCCTTCGACCCGGACCTCGGCGTGCCGTTCGGTGCCTTCGCGCGCCGGCGGATCCTGGGCGCGTTCGCGGACGAGATGCGCGCCAGCGACTGGGCCACCCGCTCGGCGCGGCGCCGGATCAAAGAAACCATGTCGGTCCAGGAAACCCTCGCCGCTGCCCTCGGACGCACCCCCAGCGTCGACGAGATCGCCGCAGCCCTGGGTGTGCAGCAGAGCGTCGTCGAGGCAGCCCTCGCGGACGCCTCCCGGACCCTGACGCCACTGGATGAAGCCGTGGTCGACACGCTGGCCGCGGAGACCCTGACCCCCGAACATTCCGTACTCGCGGACGAGCGGCTTCAGTACCTCCGCGCGGCGGTTAAGTCCCTCCCGGAGCGGATGCGTTACGTCGTCGAGGAGATCTACTTCGGCGACAGGACCGTCAAGGATCTGGCAGCGGAACTTGGATCCACCCACGCCGCCGTTTCCCAGCAGCGCGCCGAGGCCATCCGGCTCATGCGTGACGGCCTCACCGCGCACTACTCGGACGATCCCGGGCAGGGTTTTGAGCCGCAGTCCCGGATCACCCCCAAGCGCCGTAATGACTACCTCGCCCAGCTGGCAGAGACCACCACGGGCGGATTCACGCGGGCCATCTTCCCGCAGGGGCCGGTGCTCAACGAGGCCGTCTAAACGGTTCCCGGACGCACCCCCCGGCAAGTAGTAAGCCGACTTAGTAAGCTGACCGAGAAATTATCGGCGGAGCGTCGCGGTCCCTCCCGGCGCTGGGGTAGCGTCGGTAGCATCGGATCTGGCGGTACCGGACGAACCAGCAGTGGACTCACCAGCATCGGTTCAACCGCAACGCGGCGCGACGGTACCGGAACTACTCAGGAGGACGCATGAAAGCAACACCAACGCTCACGACGAACCTGCAGGCAGTGCTCGTGGACCTGATCGAACTTCACGTTCAGGGCAAGCAGGCGCACTGGAACATCGTCGGGACGAATTTCCGGGACCTCCACCTGCAGCTGGACGAGATCATCGACTCGGCCCGCGCTTTCGCGGATGACCTGGCGGAGCGCATGCGCGCCCTTCACGCCCTCCCGGACGGCCGGAGCTCCACGGTGTCCAAGTCCACCTCGCTCGCTGAGTTCCCGGCCGGTTTGATCAACACCAAGGACGCCATCGAGCGGATCGTCGCAGCCCTCGAGGCCGCCGTCGGTACCATGCGCAAGGTTCACGACGCCGTGGACGAGGAAGACCCCACGACGGCGGACCTGCTGCACGAATTCATCGCCAAGTTCGAGCAGTACGCCTGGCTGGTCAACGCCGAGACGATGCGGGCCAACACCAGCGTCACCACGGCGGACAGCAAGTAACGTCCGACGGCAACGTCAGCGCCCGGCGCCGGTTCCCACCGGCGTCGGGCGCTTTGGCGTTTAACCCCTCGGGGCTACCGGGCCGTCGGCACCTTGCGGAGGACGACGGCGGCGAGGACTGACGCTCCCGCCATCAGGACGAGCGCGATGGCCGCCGTGATGTGGACGCCCGAGTCAAAGGCGGCCCGGGCGGCCGTCATCACCGCGTCGGCCAGCGGTCCCGGCAGTCCCTGGGCCAGCTCGACGGCGCCCGCGAGGGTCTCGCCGGCCTGGGCGGAGGCCTCCGCGGAGGCAGCCTCGGCGGCGCCGGCGGGAAGCCGGAGGTTGCCCTGGTAGGAGGCCGTCAGGATGGAGCCCAGGATGGCGGTGCCAAGCAGGGAGCCGATTTCATAGCCGGTCTCCGAGATCGCGGCCGCGGCACCGGATTTATCCGCGGGAGCGGCGCCGAGGATCAGGTCGTTGGAGATGGTTTCCGCGGCGCCGACGCCGAGGCACAGCACCAGCAGGGCCGCCAGCAGCAACGCCGGGCCGTTGCCGTGATCGCCGAAGGCCACCACGAAGTAGCCGGCTGCGCTCAGGAGCAGCCCGCCGGCCACCACAAAACCGGGGCGGACCTTCTTCACCAGCGGCACCACCAGCAGCCCGGCCGCCACAGTGGCGATGAGGGCGGGGATCATGGCGACGCCTGATTCCGAGGGCGATTGCCCCTCAAGCAGCTGCAGGTGCTGGGCGAGGAACAGGATGAAGCCGTTGAAGGAGAACAATGCCAGCACGTTGGCGATGATGGCGGTGCTGAAGACCGGGTTGCCGAAAAGGCTGATATCCAGCAGGGGAGCGGGGCGGGTCCGTGCCCCGGCGGCGCCTTGTGCCGGGGCTGCTACTGCCGGACTGTTCTGTGCCGGGGCTGCCGGCAGCAGGTGCCGCTGGCGCCGGATGAAGACATAGCCCATCAGCAGGCCAAAGCAGATGGCGGCCAGCGGTTCCGCGGCCGGTCCGTGGGTGGCCAGGATCTTGATGCCGTAGACGACCGGCACCATCACCAGCAGGGACAGGATGATGCTGGGCACGTCCACCCGTCCCGGGTTCGGGTCGCGGGATTCCGGAATCAGGGCCGGACCGAGGATCAGCAGCGGGAGGATGATCGGCGCGGCCACGAGCAGGACGGCGCCCCACCAGAAGTTCTCCACCAGCCAGCCGCCGAAAATCGGGCCCAGGGCGGCGCCGCCGGAGAAGCCTGCGGCCCAGATGGCCACGGCCAGCCGGCGCCGGTTGGGCTCGGGGAAGATGTTGCGGATCAGGGACAGCGTGGAGGGCATCAGCATGGCGCCGAAGAAGCCCAGCCCGGCGCGTCCGGCAATCAGCCATTCGGCGCTCGGGGCGAACGCGGTGGCCGCCGAGACGGCGGCGAAGCCTGTACTGCCGATGAAAAGCAGCCGGCGGCGGCCAATCCTGTCGCCGAGGCTGCCCATTGCCACGAGCAGGCCGGCGAGGACCAGCGGATAGGCGTCGACAATCCAGAGCAGCTCCACACCGGTGGCGTCGAGGCTGCGCGCGATCGCCGGCAGGGCAAAGGTCAGGGCGGTGTTGTCGACGGCCACGAGCAGCACCGGGAACATCAGCAGCGCCAGCGCCAGCCAGTCACGCCACGGCGCGCGCGGTGCCTGGCCGGATGTTGCCCCGGTGGGCGTTTTTCCGACCGCGTTGGTGACAACCGGGCCGGTGCTGTTGCGGGTGATGGAAGTGTTGCTCATGCGCTTAACTGTACCGTCTGGACGGTACAGTTAGGAAACCCGGCGTTAAGAAACGCTTCCGCCACGGGGCATGATGGAACGCATGGCCAGAAAACCCGTCGCCCGCGAAGCCGTCCTTGACGCGTTCGAGTCCCTGCTGATTGAAGAGGGTGAGCGGGCCGCGACCCTGGATGCCGTGGCCCGGCTGGCCGGGGTCTCCAAGGGCGGGCTGCTCTACCACTTTCCCAACAAAGAAGCGATGATCTCGGTCCTGCTGGAACGGCTGGACCGGCTGCTGGCCGAGGACCTCGCTGCCATGGCAGCCGCACCGGAAGGCGCCGCGGCGTTCTTCATCAAGTCCTCGGTCTGGGCGGACACGCCGCTGGACCGGGTCTTTGTCGCCGCCACCCGACTCGCCGAAGTGGCCCACCAGGAAACCCTGCGGCGGATGGCCGCCGTCCAGGCGTCCTGGCTGGAACTGCTGGCGGCCGACGTCGGTCCCGCCATGGCCAAGCCGGTCCTCTATATGGGGGACGGGCTGTACTTCAATGCCATGCTGGCGCGCGGGCCGGGCGGGCCGGATCCGGAGGTCGGCGCCGACGTCGAAAGTCTCCTCACCGCCCTGGGGCGGCTCCGCGGCTGAGTCGGCTCAACACATGACGCTCCCGCACGTCTGGCGGGTCAACACAGGACGCTCCCGCACGTCTGGCGGGTCAACGCAGAACGCTCCCGCACGTCTGGCGCGAGAGAGTTTGGGAACTTCAGTCGAATGCGTCGGAGCGTTTGGGAAACTTCAGCCGGATGTGCGGGAGCGTCTGTCGTGGGCCGACGGCGGCTCCGGCGCGTAACGCTCGCGCGGCCCCGGTTCGTTGGTTTGCGGACGCGGGCCGGGCGTAGGACAATGAGAGCTGTGACTGTTGTCACGCCAAGTTAATATGCCTTTGATCTGCGGCGGGAGAGTTCTGCTTGTAGGTACAAGCAGGCGCCGTAGGAGCAAACCCTCCCCAGGAATCTCTCAGGCCCATGTACCGCCGCGGCAAGGCAACTCTGGAAAGTAGCAGGCATGTCTTTTGACTTGCTGTGCTCACCGACGGTGCAAGCGGAGCCATGCGAGAGCACGGCTACGCGGAAACTCTCAGGTCCAATACAGAGCGGGGAGGAACCCGAATCAATGTGGCGTACCCTGCGCCGCCTTAGTTATGGAGTTCCTTGTGACTGTTACCTCAGCCTCCACGTCCTTCGTTGACCGGCACATCGGCGCACGCCGTCAGTCCGACGTCGACGCCATGCTGAAGGCTGTCGGCTACGACACCGTCGACGCCCTCGTGGACACCGCCGTTCCCAAGGACATCCGGCAGGACTCCCCGCTGGCGCTGGGCGCGGCGCTCAGCGAAGTCGAGGTCCTGGCTGAGCTGCGCCAGCTGGCCGCGATGAACAAGACCGCCGTCCAGATGATCGGCCAGGGCTACTACGACACCGTCACTCCGGCCGTCATCCGCCGGAACATCCTCGAAGCCCCGGCCTGGTACACGGCCTACACCCCGTACCAGCCGGAAATCTCCCAGGGCCGGCTCGAGGCGCTGCTGAACTTCCAGACCATGGTCCAGGACCTCGTCGGCCTTCCGATCGCCAACGCCTCACTGCTGGACGAAGCCACCGCCGTGGCCGAGGCCGTGCTGATGATGCGCCGGGCCAACAAGAATAAGTCCGCGCACGACGGCAAGACCGTCCTCGACGCCGACTGCCTGCCGCAGACCATTGCGATCGTCAAGGGCCGCGCCGAGGCCCTCGGCTTCGAGGTGGAGGTCGCTGACCTCTCCAAGGGACTGCCCGACGGCGTCATCAACGGCGTCGTCCTGCAGCAGCCCGGCGTCTCCGGCCGCGTGTTCGACCACACCGCCGTGATCGCCGAGGCCAAGGAACGCGGCGCCCTCGTCACCGTCGCGGCGGACCTCCTCTCCCTGACCCTCCTCACGTCCCCGGGCGAGCAGGGCGCCGACATCGCCGTCGGCTCCGCCCAGCGCTTCGGCGTCCCGCTGTTCTTCGGCGGCCCGCACGCCGCGTACATGGCGGTCCAGAAGGGCCTCGAGCGGTCCATGCCCGGCCGCCTGGTGGGCGTGTCCAAGGACAACGCCGGCGTTCCGGCCTACCGCCTGGCCCTGCAGACCCGCGAGCAGCACATCCGCCGCGAGAAGGCCACGTCCAACATCTGCACCGCGCAGGCGCTGCTGGCCATCGTCTCCTCCTTCTACGCCGTTTACCACGGCCCGGACGGCCTCAAGGCAATCGCCGAGACCACCCACGGACACGCCCGGACCATCGCGGCCTCGCTCAAGGCCGCCGGCCTGGACGTGCTGCACACCTCCTTCTTCGACACCGTCACGGTCTCGGTCCCCGGCAAGGCAGCGGACATCGTCGCCGCCGCCGAGGCGAAGGGCATCAACCTGCGCGGCATCGACGCGGACACCGTCGGCATCTCCACCGATGAAGCCACGACGGCGGCCATCGTCGCCGACGTCGTCGCCGCCTTCGGGGCGACGGTGGCTGACTCAGTAGAAGGCTTTGCCCTGGATGCCGCCGTCGAGCGCACCTCCGACTACCTCCAGCACCCGGTCTTCAACACCCACCGCTCCGAGACCCAGCTGCTGCGCTACATCCGCCGCCTTTCCGACCGCGACCTCGCCCTGGACCGCACCATGATCCCGCTGGGCTCCTGCACCATGAAGCTGAACGCCACGGCCGAGATGGAAGCCATCTCCTGGCCGGAGTTCGCCTCCATCCACCCCTTCGCCCCCGAGTCCCAGACCGCCGGCTGGCGTGAACTGATCACGGACCTCGAAGCGCAGCTGACCGAGATCACCGGCTACGACCAGGTGTCCATCCAGCCCAACGCCGGATCCCAGGGCGAGCTCGCCGGCCTGCTGGCCATCCGCGGCTACCACCACTCCCGCGGTGACGAGCAGCGCAACATCTGCCTCATCCCGGCCTCCGCGCACGGCACCAACGCGGCCTCCGCCGTGCTCGCCGGCATGAAGGTGGTCGTCGTCGCCACCGCGTCGGACGGCACGATCGACCACGCGGACCTCACCGCCAAGATCGAGCAGCACCGGGACGCCCTGTCCTGCATCATGATCACCTACCCGTCCACCCATGGTGTGTACGACGCCGACGTCCGTGAAGTCTGCGACGCCATCCACGCCGCCGGCGGCCAGGTCTACATCGACGGCGCCAACCTCAACGCGCTCGTCGGGCTGGCCCAGCCGGGCCTGTTCGGCGGCGACGTCTCGCACCTGAACCTGCACAAGACCTTCTGCATTCCGCACGGCGGCGGCGGCCCCGGCGTCGGCCCGGTCGCGGCCAAGGCGCACCTGGCACCGTTTATGCCCGGCAACGCCGCGGATCCGGCCAACGGCGAAAGCGGCACGCCGATCTCCGCCTCCCGCTACGGCTCCGCCGGTGTGCTGCCGATCTCCTGGGCGTACGTGAAGCTCATGGGCGGCCAGGGCCTGACCGAGGCCACGAAGTCCGCCCTGCTCGCGGCCAACTACATCGCCTCCCGCCTGAACGACTTCTTCCCGGTGCTCTACACCGGCGAGGGCGGACTCGTGGCCCACGAGTGCATCCTGGACCTGCGCGAGCTCACGGCCAAGACCGGCGTCACCGCCGAGGACGTGGCCAAGCGCTTGATCGACTACGGCTTCCACGCCCCCACCCTCGCGTTCCCGGTGGCCGGCACGCTGATGGTCGAGCCCACCGAATCCGAGGACCTCGGCGAGATCGACCGGTTCATCACGGCGATGATCTCCATCCGTGCCGAGATCGACCAGGTGGCCCACGGCGACTTCGCCGTGGAGCACAGCCCGCTGCGCAACTCCCCGCACACCGCCGCTGCTGTCATCAGCACCGACTGGACCCGGAAGTACCCGCGTGAACAGGCCGTTTTCCCGGTCCACACGCTCAAGCAGGACAAGTACTTCCCGCCGGTCGGCAGGATCGATGGCGCCGCCGGCGACCGCAACCTGATCTGCTCGTGCCCTCCACTCGAAGCCTTCGAAGACCACTCCGACGACTCCGCCTCTGACAGCTAAGGACAGCCACCGATGACTGAGAACTACACGGCCCTTTACGAAGAGCACAAGAAGCTCGGCGCCTCCTTCACGGACTTCGGCGGCTGGCAGATGCCGCTCAAGTACAGCTCCGAACTCGCCGAACACCACGCCGTCCGCAAGTCCGCGGGCCTCTTCGACCTCTCCCACATGGGCGAAGTCTGGGTCACCGGCCCGGACGCCGCGGCGTTCCTGGACTACGCCTTGGTCGGCAAGATCTCCGCGATGGCGATCGGCAAGGCCAAGTACTCGCTGATCTGCAACGAGGACGGCGGCATCATCGACGACCTCATCACCTACCGGCGCCCGGCGGGGGCCGGCAACACTGATAAGTTCCTCGTGGTTCCCAACGCGGGCAACGCCAAGGTCGTGGCCGCGGCCCTGGCCGAGCGGGCTGAAGGCTTCCAGGTCACCGTCCAGGACGCCTCCGCCGAGATCTCGCTGATCGCCGTGCAGGGTCCCAAAGCCCAGGAAATCCTGCTGCGCCTGGTTCCCGCCGCGCAGCACGAGCTCGTCACCGGGCTGAAGTACTACGCTGCGGTGGAGGTTCCGTTGATGTTCGGCGGCACCAGCCAGGAACTCCTGCTGGCCCGCACCGGCTACACCGGCGAGGACGGCTTCGAGATCTTCGTGTCCAACGGCGACGCCGCCGCTCTGTGGCAGGCGCTCGTCACGATCGCCGAGGACGGCGAGCTGACGCCCGCCGGGCTGGCGTCCCGCGACTCGCTCCGCCTCGAGGCGGGGATGCCGCTCTACGGCAACGAACTCTCCCTCGAAGGCGACCCGTTCGCCGCCGGGCTGGGCCCGATCGTCGCGCTGTCCAAGGAAGGCGACTTCGTCGGCAAGACCGCCCTGGCCGCCAAGAAGGAAGCCGGCGCCGGATCCACCACGGGCCGCAAGCTCGTCGGCCTCAAGGGCCTCGGACGCCGGGCCGGCCGCGGTCACTACCCGGTCCTCAAGGACGGCAACGTCGTCGGCGAAGTCACCTCCGGCCAGCCCAGCCCGAGCCTCGGCTACCCGGTCGCGATGGCCTACGTCGACGTCGAGTTCACCGAACCCGGTACCGCCCTGGACATCGACCTCCGCGGTAAGGCAGAGCCGTTCGAAGTTGTGGCACTGCCTTTCTACAAGCGCCAAAAGTAGCCCGGCTGGTCCCGGGGCTGCGTGACTATGGTTGCGTTAGCCCGTCGGGTCCGACATCCTCTGCATGCTCGGTCGCGAAGACGCCCGCTGGGCGGACGTGACGCTCCCTTAGACGCATGCTGCCGGATGTCGGGCCCGAAGGGGCCCTGCTCACCTCGGGTGCAACTCACTTCCAGTCCCAGGCGTCATTGGGGGCGCCTTTGAAAACCAAAGGTGCTGGAGGATGAACCACCTACCGAGGGTCGGCCATAAGAGATTTCGAAGGGCCACGGTTCCTTTCCGGAACTGGGGCCAGTCAGACACTGTTGGCTCCCGGAACTGAACTGGCTGCTAGCGGCGGGGGCGCGGCATCCGGAAGCGTGCGTCTAAGCGAGTGCCCCATCGTCCGGGTTCCCTGACCGAGCTTGCGAGGTTAGGGGGACGGTGGGGTGTACGAGCGAGCACGCGGAGGATGGCGAACCCCGCCGCGTAACCCAGCCACGGTCCGTACGTAAGCCAGCCACAATAGATTTAGCACCAAGACCACTCCGAGACTTAGGAAAAAACATGGCAAGAGTTGCCCCTGAACTGCAGTACTCCGACGAGCACGAGTGGGTTGCGCGGGAGGCCGGGAACGTTGTTTCCATCGGCATCTCCGCCGTGGCCACGGACGCCCTGGGCGACATCGTCTACGTGGACCTGCCCGAGGTGGGCGCCACGGTGACCGCGGGGGAGACCTGCGGCGAAGTCGAGTCGACCAAGTCCGTCTCGGACCTGTACGCCCCCGTCACGGGCGAGGTCACCGAAACCAACCCCGCCGTCGTCGACGACCCCTCCCTGATCAACAGCGATCCGTACGGCGCAGGCTGGCTCTTCAAGGTTGCCGCCGAATCGGACGGTCCGCTGCTCTCCGCCCAGGAATACGCGTCCAAGAACGGTGGCGAACTGTGAGCGCGGCTCGGACGGCAGGTTCACAGACACTGACGTTTGAGCAGGTAATCTCCCCGAGCCTGGACGCGGACCTGTCCGCTTTGGATCCGGAGATCGCCGCGAAGATCGACGCCGAACTCACCCGCCAGCGGGACGGCCTGGAAATGATCGCCTCGGAGAACCACACCGCCCGCTTTGGATCCGGAGATCGCCGCGAAGATCGACGCCGAACTCACCCGCCAGCGGGACGGCCTGGAAATGATCGCCTCGGAGAACCACACCGCCAAGGCCGTCATGCAGGCGCAGGGTTCGGTGCTGACCAACAAGTACGCCGAGGGCTACCCGGGCAAGCGCTACTACGGCGGTTGCGAGCACGTGGACGTTGTGGAGCAGCTGGCGATCGACCGGGTCAAGGCCCTGTTCGGCGCCGGGTTCGCCAATGTCCAGCCGCACTCCGGCGCGCAGGCCAACGCCTCGGTCATGCACGCCCTGATCCGTCCGGGCGACACCATCATGGGCTTGAACCTGGCCCACGGCGGGCACCTGACGCACGGCATGAAGATCAACTTCTCCGGCCGCCTGTACAACGTCATCCCGTACCAGGTCCGCGAAGATGACCACCGGATCGACATGGCCGAGGTGGAGCGCCTCGCCCTGGAGCACAAGCCGCAGCTGATCGTGGCCGGCTGGTCCGCGTACGCCCGGCAGCTGGACTTCGCCGAGTTCCGCCGGATCGCGGACTCCGTCGGGGCCTACCTGATGGTGGACATGGCCCACTTCGCCGGGCTCGTCGCGGCCGGGCTGCACCCCTCCCCGGTGCCGCACGCCCACGTCACCACCTCCACCACGCACAAGACCCTCGCCGGTCCGCGCGGCGGCATCATCCTCTCCAACNGCCGGGCTGCACCCCTCCCCGGTGCCGCACGCCCACGTCACCACCTCCACCACGCACAAGACCCTCGCCGGTCCGCGCGGCGGCATCATCCTCTCCAACGACGCCGACATCGCCAAGAAGATCAACTCGGCGGTCTTCCCGGGCCAGCAGGGCGGGCCGCTGGAGCACGTCATCGCCGGCAAGGCYGTGGCCTTCAAGATCGCCGCGTCCCCCGAGTTCAAGGARCGCCAGGARCGYGTGCTGGCCGGCGCCCGGATCCTKGCCGAGCGGCTGGTCCAGCCGGACGTCACCGCGAAGGGGATCAACGTGATCTCCGGCGGCACCGACGTTCACCTGGTCCTCGTGGACCTGCGCAACTGCGAACTCAACGGCCAACAGGCAGAGGACCGCTTGGCGGAAATCGACAGCGCAGGGCTGATTCGATCGNCGGCTGGTCCAGCCGGACGTCACCGCGAAGGGGATCAACGTGATCTCCGGCGGCACCGACGTTCACCTGGTCCTCGTGGACCTGCGCAACTGCGAACTCAACGGCCAACAGGCAGAGGACCGCTTGGCGGAAATCGACATCACGGTCAACCGCAACGCCGTCCCGTTCGACCCGCGCCCGCCGATGGTCACCTCGGGACTGCGGATCGGCACCCCCGCGCTGGCCACCCGCGGTTTCGGCGAGGCGGCCTTCGCGGAAGTCGCGGACATCATCGCGGAGGCCCTCATCGCCGACGCCGGCACGGACCTGTCCGGTCTGCGATCCCGGGTGGAGGCGCTCGCCGCCGCCCACCCGCTCTACCCCTCGGTTGATAACCTCGCCTAAGGGACGTATTACAGAAGTAGAAGCAGTGCAGATCACGACGCCGGGCCGCCGCCACAAGCTGCCGCCCGGCGTCGTGCATCCGGCGGCACGCACCGCCAACCGGCGGCCGCACCGCCTTCCGGCAGGACCCTCTGCCGGGCCACAGTTAGCGCTAGTTAGGAACCGACAATGGCCGTTGGAGTCTTCGACCTCTTTTCCATCGGAATAGGACCGTCCAGTTCACACACGGTGGGTCCCATGCGGGCCGCCGCCGTCTTCGCCGAGGAGCTCAAGGCTTCCGGAGACCTGGACAAGGTGGCGTCGCTGCGCGTTGACCTGTTCGGTTCCCTCGCCGCCACCGGCCACGGCCATGGAACCATGACCGCCATCCTGCTCGGGCTGGAAGGCTTCCACCCCGAACTGATCCTCCCCGAGGAGCTCGAGGAACGGCTCGCCGCGATCGCTGAGACCGGGAAGCTGCAGCTGGCCGGTTCCGTCCAGCTTCCCTACGGCGTCCAGGACATGATCCTGCGCCCCCTGACCATCCTGCCCCGGCACACCAACGGTATGACCTTCACGGTTTCCGACGCCAACGGCGAAGTCCTGCACCGCGCCACTTTCTTCTCCGTCGGCGGCGGCTTCATCGTGCGCGAGGGCGAGGAGGACGCGGCCCTGAAGGAGCTCGACGAATCCAAGAAGGAACTGCCGCTGCCCTTCCGCACCGCCGCGGAACTGCTGGGCCGCTGCCAGTCCAAGGGCCTCTCGATCGGCGAAATCATGTTCGTCAACGAGCGCGCCTCCCGGACCGAGGAAGAGATCCGGGAAGGGCTTCTGCACATCTACTCCGTGATGGAAGGCTGCGTCGAGGTCAGCCTCAAGCGCGAAGGGCTGCTGCCCGGCGGACTCAAGGTCCGCCGTCGTGCGCCCGACTGGCACGAACGCCTCATGAAAGAAGGCCGTGACCACGATCCGGACTACCGGGACCCGAAGTACTGGCAGGAGTGGGTCAACCTGATCGCCCTCGCCGTGAACGAGGAAAACGCCTCTGGCGGCCGGGTGGTCACCGCCCCCACCAACGGCGCCGCCGGCATCATCCCCGCCGTGCTCTACTACGCCCTGNGGGCTGCTGCCCGGCGGACTCAAGGTCCGCCGTCGTGCGCCCGACTGGCACGAACGCCTCATGAAAGAAGGCCGTGACCACGATCCGGACTACCGGGACCCGAAGTACTGGCAGGAGTGGGTCAACCTGATCGCGCTCGCCGTGAACGAGGAAAACGCCTCTGGCGGCCGGGTGGTCACCGCCCCCACCAACGGCGCCGCCGGCATCATCCCCGCCGTGCTCTACTACGCCCTGCACTTCGCCCCCGGCATGGACAAGGCCACCCAGGCCGACCGCGACGACGTCGTCGTTAAGTTCCTGCTGACCGCCGCCGCCATCGGGGTGCTCTACAAGGAACAGGCCTCCATCTCCGGCGCCGAAGTCGGCTGYCAGGGCGAGGTGGGCTCGGCATCGTCGATGGCCGCCGCSGGCCTGGCCGAAGTTATGGGCGGCACACCCCAGCAGGTGGAAAACGCCGCGGAAATCGCGATGGAACACAACCTGGGCCTGACCTGCGACCCGATCGGCGGCCTCGTGCAGATCCCCTGCATCGAACGCAACGCCATCGCCGCAGCCAAGGCCATCAACGCCGCCAAAATGGCGCTGCCAGGGCGAGGTGGGCTCGGCATCGTCGATGGCCGCCGCCGGCCTGGCCGAAGTGATGGGCGGCACACCCCAGCAGGTGGAAAACGCCGCGGAAATCGCGATGGAACACAACCTGGGCCTGACCTGCGACCCGATCGGCGGCCTCGTGCAGATCCCCTGCATCGAACGCAACGCCATCGCGGCCGCGAAGGCCATCAACGCCGCCAAGATGGCGCTGTGGGGCGACGGCTCGCACCGGGTGTCCCTCGACGAGGTCATTGTGACCATGCGGGAGACCGGCCGGGACATGAGCTCCAAGTACAAGGAGACCGCGATGGGCGGCCTCGCCGTGAACGTGGTGGAGTGCTGAGTCCGTTGTTCAGCGGTCAGTTATTCAGGGCTACCCAGAGGTTCAACGACGAGGCGAACACCACCCAGGCGAGATAGGGCAGCAGCAGGAGCCCCGCCGTACGGCTGATCGGTCCGAAGTAGAGCACGGTGACGGCCACGGCCACAGCCAGGGTCACGATGATGACGAAGGCGATCCACAGGGCGGGCGTGCCAAGCGCCGGGTACAGGCCGAAGAAGACCGGGGTCCACAGCAGGTTCAGCACCAACTGGACGGCGTAGGCGGTGAGCGCGGGCCGGGTTTCTGCGGTCCTGCGGCGCCAGACCAGCCACGCAGCCACGGCCATTGCGGTGTAAAGCAACGTCCAGACCGGCCCGAACACCCAGTTCGGCGGCGACCACGGTGCTTTGTCCGCGGTGGCGTACCAGCCGTCAACGTTGGTGGCGGTGGCCAGCCCGCCGAGTCCCGCAACCAGCGCGGAGGCCGCGAGGAAAGCCAGCAGCCCCAGCACCTGGATGCCCACCCCGCGCTGTCCGGACGGGAGGGTCCGGCTTCCGGATGCTGCAGCTGGTGAGTTCTGATCTGGCGGCATGCTTCCAGCGTAGCGGCTCCGGTCCGGGCGGGAACATGGGGTGTGGCGGATAGACTTGAACCTGCATGTCCGCATGCCGCCGACGCTCGTACCGCAATGATTGGATACCGCACCCTTGCGTGAATTCACCGCCCGCTTTGCCTCTGCCGAAGAGATCGCCAACTGGGATGCCCATGTCACCGCGAACCCCAATGGCGGCAATCTTTTGCAGTCGGAGGCGTTCGCCGAGGTCAAGCAGCACTTCGGCTGGAAGCCCCTCCACCTTGTATACGAAACGGCCGACTACACGAGCTACAACCTGGTCCTGGAGAAGTCCTTCCCGCTCCTGGGCAAGCTCTGGTACCTCATCAAGGGCCCTGATGTGGCCTCCGTTGACGACATCCCGGGCATCGCCGCGGCCAACGCCGAGTTCGTCAAACGTGCCCGGCTGGGGGTCTTCGCCATCAAGATCGAGCCGGACATTGTGCTCTCCGAGTCGGCAAAGAGCGTCATCGAAGCTGCCGGACTGGTCAAGACCCATAATCTGCAGCCCAACGACTCGACGGCCCTGCTGGACATCTCCCCGGAGGAGAACCAGCTGCTGCGCAACCTGCACTCGCGCGGCCGTAACGCCGTCCGCCGCGCCATCCGCGAAGGCGTGGAGGTGCACAACGTGGAGCCCACCGAAGAAAACTTCCGTGCCATGTACGCCCTCATGACCACCACCGTGGAAGCCAAGTCCCAGGTCCGCGTCCGCGAATACGAGTACTACCGGCAGTTCTGGACCAACTTCATCAAGCGGGACCAGGGGCGGCTCCTGTTCGTCTACGAGAACGACGTCCCGTCGGTGGGTGCCTTCGTCATCAACTACGGCCGCAAAGGCACCTACAAGGACGGCGGCTCGCTGCAGAAGCGCGGCCAGTACGGTGACTCCCACCTTGTGCAGTGGCAGGCCATCAACCAGCTCAAGGAACTCGGCTGCACCGAATACGATTTCTGCGGCACGCCGCCCAGCGGTCAGCTCAAGGACACGTCCAACCCGTTCCACGGCCTGGGCCTGTTCAAGACCAGCTTCAGCAAGACCGTGACCGACTTTGTCGGCTGCTACGACCAGGTGCTGAACCCGTTGAAGTACAAGGCGTGGATGGCTGCGGGGGAGCGCGTGGCACGCCAGCTCTACACCCGCCGCACCGGCCAGCAGTTCTACTAAACCGGCCGCCACGGACATCAAGGACGCCGGAATGACCAAGGAACCCGACGGCCGCCGGAGGCCGCCCACCGACGCACTGCCCAAGACCGAGCCGATGTCGGCCACGCAGGTGCGGCAGAACGCCGCGGCCAAGCGGATGCTGCGCCGGCTGGTCCAGGGGGAGAACCCTCCCACCGCCCCGATGAGCATCGTGGACCGCCTCGCCGGCAGCCCCTACGCCAACCCCATGATCCAGGTGGGCGGGGTGGACACCTCCGCCCGCAAGACCATCGACTTCGCGCTTCACCTGGCCGAGTCCATGTTCCGGTACGGAGCCGGCGCCCTCGAAGTGGAAACCAGCATCATCGCCGTGACGGCTGCGCTGGGCCTCAAGCACATCGAGGTGGACATCACCAACCAGTCGGTGGCCATCAACTACGCCCCCAAGGACCAGACCCCCATCTCGCTGCTGCGTGTGGTCAGGTCGTGGACCAACAACTACGCCGGGCTCTCCGAGGTGCACCAACTGGTCACCGAGATCGTTGCCGGCGGTGTGGGCCGCGATGAGGCCGTGCGCCGGCTCGAGGAGATCACCCACAGGTCCAAGCCCTTCCCGCGCTGGATGGTTACCGTAGCGTTCGGGATCTTCTCCGCCGTCTTCGTCGGTGTCCTGGGCGGCGGTCCCGGCGCCTCGGCGGTGGCGTTTGTGTCCAACCTGCTGGTCAGCCTGCTGGCCCGGCAGCTGGGCCGCTGGCGCACCCCGGACTTCTTCATCACGGCCTCATGCTCCTTCCTGGTGACCTTCATCGCCCTCCTGCTGTGGCGGTTCGGCGGCCTGGTGGGGATCCAGATCGCCCCCGAGATTGTGGTGGTGGGCGGCATCCTGCTCCTCCTGCCGACCGGGCGGCTGGTCTCCTCGGTCCAGGACGCCATCAACGGCTTCCCGGTTACGGCGGCCGGCCGGTTCCTCTCCACGATGCTGACGTTCGGCGCACTCGTGGCCGGCATCGCCGTGGGCTTTGTGGTGGTGGCGATGACGGGGATGGAGCCGATCGACGTTACCAAAACATTCCCGCCGGCGTATCCGTTATGGGCGGTGGTGATCCTGATTGCCATCGCCGTGCTGATGATCGGCATCACCGAACAGACCGGCTGGACGCTGCTGCTGCCGACCGCGGCGGTGGGCGTCGTGGGCTACCTGGTCCTGATCGGGGCAGAAGCCGCGGGCATCGGGATGCGCTTTTCGCCGGCGCTCGCCGCCGTTGTGATCGGGCTGCTGGCCCGGGTGGTGGCGCTCCGGATGGGCGCTCCGCAGCTGGTGGTGGCTGTTCCGGCCGCGTTGATCCTGTTGCCCGGACTCACCATATTCCGTTCCATGTATGTATTGACGATTGAGGAATCGGAAATCCTGCTGGGCGCGGGGGGCATGCTCAACGCCGGTGCCATCGTTATGGGTGTCGCGGCCGGCATCGTGCTCGGCGACACCCTGGCCCGGCCCCTGACCCGCGGCCTGGCCAGCAACGAACGCCGCCGGGCACGCCGCCGCTAACGCTCTTTGCGGCACGGCCCGCCGGGTCACCCCACCTTTGCCGGGTCCCGACGGCGTGGCGGGCTGCCCTGCCGGCGAGCCCCGGCGTCGCGATGGCAAAGGCGGGGAAACCCCGCAGCGAGCCGCCCAGATGGTGCTAGATCTTCCCGACGGGGAGCTTCTTCTCGGCCTGGAAGTCGTCCTCCACACGGCCTTTGGCCCAGTAGCCCGACAGGGACACCTGGGAGCGCTCCAGACCGTGTTGCACGTAGAGCACGTCGCGCAGGCTCTTCATGTAGCCGCGCTCGCCGTGCGCGAAGACCTGCACCCGGCCCTCAGGCCAGGCGGCGTCGCGCACGGCGCTGACCAGCAGTTCGCTGGCACCGGCCGGAACGCCGCCGCGTCGCAGCCAGCGCAGTTCGACGCCGGCCGGCGCTGCGATTGCCTGGATATCGGCGTCGCCGTCCACCTCGAGGAACGCCAGGCCGCGGGCGTCCTGCGGCAGCGATTCGATCGAGGCGCTGATGGCCGGCAGCGCGGATTCGTCGCCCGCGAACAGGAACCAGTCCGCGGCCGGATCCGGGTTGTAGCCGCCACCCGGGCCGGTGAAAATCAGGGCGTCGCCGGGCTGGGCGGACGCGGCCCAGGGGCCCGCGAGGCCTTCGTCGCCGTGGATCACGAAGTCGATGGCGAGTTCTCCGGCGGCCTCGTCGACCCAGCGGACGGTGTAGGTCCGGGTGTGCGGCCACTGATCCCGCGGCATGGTGTCCCGGATCTCCCAGAGGTCCAGCGGGTCCGGATAGGTGACCCCGGGCTGCGGGAAGACGATCTTGACGTAACGGTCCACGAAGGCGTTGTTCACGTAGCCAGTGAAGCCCGGGCCGCCGGCCACGATCCGGACCATGTGCGGCGAGAGCTGCTCGCGGCGCAGGACGGTCAGGTTGGTCTGCGGGCGGGATTTCCGGGTGGCCGAAGTGGCGGCGGGGACTGATGTCATGGTGCCAAGCCTAGCCAAGAACCAGCCAAGAAGGATGGGCGGGACCGGGTCTGTGAAGCCGGTTAGGGTAGCGGCGGCAGTTCCCAGTCCACCGTGCCGTCGCCTTGTTCCTGGAGCAGCGTATTGGCGCGGCTGAACGGCCGTGAGCCGAAAAATCCCCGCGCGGCCGAGAGCGGGCTCGGATGGGCGCTTGCGATCACCGGCGTCGAACCCAGCAGCGGCCGGACAGCTTCGGCATCCTTGCCCCACAGGATTGCCACGAGCGGGACCGGCACGCCGTTCGCGGTGACGCGGTTCGCCAGCGCGCCGATCGCCGTCGCCGTAATGGCTTCCCAGCCCTTGCCCCGGTGCGAGCCGGCCTCCCCGACCCGGACGCTGAGGACCCTGTTGAGCAGCAGCACACCCTGGTCCGCCCACCGGCTGAGGTCGCCGTGGATCCGCGGCGGCAGCCCCAGGTCGGCGTCGAGTTCCTTGTAGATGTTTGCGAGGCTGCGCGGGATGGGCCGGGTGGAGCCGTCCACGGCGAAGGACAAGCCGACGGCGTGGCCCGGCGTCGGATACGGATCCTGGCCCACGATGAGCACCCTGACATCCGCCAGCGGCTGACGGAAGGCCCGCAGGAGGTTCGACGCCGGCGGCAGGACCGCATGGCCGCCGGCAACCTCCCTGCTGAGGAATTCCAGGACTTCGCGCAACGGCCCCTCGACCGGTGCCAGCGCCTCGGCCCAGTCGGGAGCCACCAGCTCCGTCAGCGGCAGGCGGGCCAACTCGGCGAACCCGACGGCCTCGGCCGGGACGGGCTCCAGGTCGAACAGGGCATCGGAGTCAAGGGAATCTGAGGTGGGCACAGAGCCCATTCTCGCAGGACGGCAAATGACAACCCTGTTATTCGCCCGTAGCATGGGGGAAGACTTTTCACCGGATCCGTCCGTACCGGAACAATCCTCACCGTAACATGCAGGGAGTGTGCAGTGGCCGAACAAGCGCAAGAGCACCTTTCGACGGCGGATTCGGTTGCCGCCGGGACAAGCCCCGAATCGCCCCTGAGCAGCAGGGACCAGCAGATGCTGGCGCTCGAACGGCAGTGGTGGAAGTACGCCGGCGCCAAGGAACAAGCCATCCGGGAGCTGTTCGACCTTTCCGCCACGCACTACTACCAGATCCTCAACGCCCTCATCGATACCGAGGCTGCGCTGGCCCACGATCCGATGTTGGTCAAGAGATTGCGTAGACTACGTACGTCACGCCAACGTGCGCGCACTGCCCGCCGCTTGGGCTCAGACGCGTAAAACACAGCCGGATGCGCGGATTCCCGCGCGACAGCCGGCGTCGACAATTCGTCAGAAATCAGCAAGGACGTCGTTTTACCATGACCAAATACGCTCGGGATGAATTTGATCGGGTCCCGGAGACCTCCACCCGCCAGGGTGTCCACCGGGCCGTCGCCGAAACCCGCCGCCGCCGTCTGGCACCCATCCTGGCCGTCGGCGCCGCAGCCCTGGCAGTCGGCCTCGTGGCGTTCCTGATCCTGCCGAAGCTCGGGCTCTCCAGCGGCGGAAACACTGCGGCGGTATCGGCAGAGCAGGCCGCCGGCAGCGCCCCCGCGACCACAGCCTCCAGCCCGGCATCACCCAGCGTGACGCCCTCCGCATCCCCCACGCCATCCGCCACGCCGACGCCGACACCGACCGCCGCCGTCGACAAGACCCAGCCGGTGGCGATCTTTAACGGCACCACCACCGCGGGACTGGCCAGCAGTGTAGGCAACACGGTCTCCACTGCCGGCTGGACGCTGGGCGAGTTGGGTAACTGGGGAGGAGCGCCCCAGCAGCGCTCCGTCGTCTTCTACAGCGGCGCCGCGCAGAAGGGCAACGCCGAGGCCCTCGGCCAGCTCCTCGGCATCGAGACCGTGGTGGACTCCGCCGAATTCCAGATGCCGCTGGTCGTCGTGCTGGCGCCCGGCTTCCAGTAGCCGTTCCGGTTACGCCTGAATAACTATTCGGGGCCGAACCGGCCCGCGCCGGCCGCTCCGGCCGGGGGCTGTGGGTACAGTATTTGCGGACTGTTTGTGCCTTCCGTGGTTTGCATCCTGTGTTGTGCATTCTGTGTTGTGCATTCTGCGTTGTGCATTCTGCAGGTCGCATTCCGCGGCGCACATTGTGGTGGTCCGCCCGCAAAGCCAACTGAAAGTGTGGACACCATGGCATTGGGAACCGTGAAATGGTTCAACGCCGAAAAGGGCTACGGCTTCATCACCGTGGACGATTCCGGCGCTGACGTCTTTGTGCATTGGTCCGCCATCGCGGGGGAGGGCTACCGCGCACTGGACGAGGGACAACGGGTGGAACTCGAAGTCGGCGAAGGCGAAAAGGGCCCGCAGGCCGAAAGTGTCCGGCCAGCCTAGTGACCTTCGCCGCAGCCGCAGCACCAAGGCAGGACCCTGCAGGAATTAGCCCTGCAGGCATCAGCTCCGCAGGAAAGAACCCTGCCGGAAAGCAACCCGGTCCGAAGACCGCCGGCGGCACCGTCCGTCAGCGGGCTGTGGCCCTGCGCCGGGGCTGGGCCCTGGCGGTGCTGGCCGCTGCCGCGCTGACCACCACGGGGTGCCTGGGACCGGCAGGGGGTGCCCGCGTGGAGCAGGCCGACGCGAGCGGCGACGGAATCCTGCGGATCGGGCTGATCCTCGACAACACTGGAGCGCAGAGCTTCCTCAACGCCCCCCAACTTGCCGCCGCGAAGCTCGCCGTCAAGGAAATCAACGCTGCGGGCGGCCACAAGGGCAAACCGGTGGAGTTGCTTCCGGAGACCGTCGGCGGAGACACCGCGGCGCAGGCAAAAGCCCTGGTTGCCGCCAAAGCCGACGTCGTCATCGGTCCGACCGACTCAAGCCGCGCGCCTGCCGCGATCGACGTCCTGTCCAACGCCAAAGTGGCCATGATTTCCCCCGCGAACACCGCCAGCGGACTCAGCCGTTACGAGAGCAACGGCTACTATTTCCGCACCTCGGCAGCCGACATCGCGCAGGCCCCCGTTCTGGTCAAGCTCGCCAAGGACGGCGGCGCGGCGACCATTGCCGTTGTGTACGAGGAAGGCAGCTACGGCAAGGACGTGTCCAACGCGGTGGCCGCCGCGGCGAAGGAGGCCGGACTGGGGCCTGTGGCCGTCGCTGGGTTCACCCCGGGCCAGGCACAGCAGGCGTCGGCTGCCGCGAAGGCAGCGGCTCCCGACGCCGTCGTCCTGGTTTCCCGCGAAGGTGCCCAGGGCGCCCTCGCCGAACTGAACAACGCCGGTTTATCCGGCAAGAAGCTCATCCTCAGCGACGGGGCCGTCAACCAGTACGGTTCCGGCCTGGGGTCCCGTGCACTGGACGGTGCGCGGGGGATCCTGCCGGGGACCTTTGCCTCGGCGCACTTCCAGGGCGAGTTGGTCTCCGTGGATCCGGAGCTGAAGGACATGACGTTTGCCGCTGAGACGTATGACGCCGTCAACCTTGCCGCCATCGCGGCCGCCGCAGCCCAGGACGACGCCGGAACGTCCGTGGCCGGCAGCCTGATCGCCGTGTCGGGAGGCAACGTCCAGACCTCAGGCAGCGGCGGGCCCTCCGGCGAAGCCACGGTATGCAAGACCTACCAGGAGTGCCTCGACGCCCTCCGGGCAGGCAACCGGCCCGACTACGACGGGGAATCCGGGCCGGTCGGCTTCGATTCCCACGGTGACGTCAGTTCCGCGAACTATGTCGTCTACACCTACGGGTCGGACAACACGGCCACCATGAGCGGCAACGAAACTGCCAACAGCAGCGGGAGTTAATCGCCCGTAGCGTATTGAGCCGCGCTGGAGTGCCGCCAGCACGCCGATGCAGCGCACCTCCGGCTCATTCACTGCTTGCACTCTCCCCGGGGGAGTGCTAATTATTGATTTAGCACTCCCGCGTATTGACTGCTAAAACGACGCCCGGTTCACCCGGCCGCGAAGTTGAGGCCGCCGATCCAGGAGCGAAGAAACACCTGGCTGGGGTGAGATTCCGGGTTCAGTGGCATACAGAGGCCACAGGGCCGGGATCGTCCGTCGCGGGCACCGCAGCAAAGGTTCATTCTTAACGACTGTCCCGAAAGGACTACTGCCGTTATGGCCAAGATCATTGCATTTGATGAAGAGGCACGCCGCGGTCTTGAGCGGGGCCTGAACATCCTCGCCGACGCCGTCAAGGTCACCCTCGGCCCGCGTGGACGCAACGTCGTCCTCGAAAAGAAGTGGGGCGCCCCCACGATCACCAACGATGGTGTTTCCATCGCCAAGGAGATCGAGCTGGACGATCCTTACGAGAAGATCGGCGCCGAGCTGGTCAAGGAAGTTGCCAAGAAGACGGACGACGTCGCTGGCGACGGAACCACCACCGCCACCGTGCTGGCCCAGGCCCTGGTCAAGGAAGGCCTGCGCAACGTCGCGGCCGGCGCTGATCCCCTGTCCCTCAAGCGCGGCATCGAGAAGGCTGTCGAAGCCGTCACCCGCGAGCTCCTGGCCTCCGCCAAGGAAATCGAAACCAAGGAAGAAATCGCCGCCACCGCGTCCATTTCTGCCGGTGACAACGAGATTGGCGCCCTGATTGCCGAGGCCCTGGATAAGGTCGGCAAGGAAGGCGTCATCACCGTCGAGGAGTCGAATACCTTCGGCCTGGAGCTGGAACTCACCGAAGGCATGCGCTTCGACAAGGGCTACATCTCCGCTTACTTCGTCACCGACGCCGAGCGCCAGGAAACGGTCCTTGAGGATCCGTACATCCTGATCGTCAATTCCAAGATCTCCAACGTCAAGGAACTGGTTGCTGTCCTCGAAAAGGTCATGCAGTCCTCCAAGCCGCTGCTGATCATCGCCGAAGACATCGAGGGCGAGGCCCTGGCCACGCTCATCGTCAACAAGATCCGCGGCACGTTCAAGTCCGTCGCCGTCAAGGCTCCGGGCTTCGGCGACCGCCGCAAGGCGCAGCTCGCGGACATCGCCATCCTCACCGGTGGCCAGGTCATCTCCGAGGAAGTCGGCCTCAAGCTTGAGACCGCCGGACTCGAACTCCTGGGCCGCGCCCGCAAGGTGGTTGTCACCAAGGACGAGACCACCATCGTCGAGGGTGCAGGCGACGCTGACCAGATCGCCGGCCGCGTGTCCCAGATCCGTGCCGAGATCGAGAACTCCGATTCGGATTACGACCGCGAGAAGCTGCAGGAGCGCCTGGCCAAGCTGGCCGGCGGCGTTGCAGTCATCAAGGCCGGTGCCGCAACCGAGGTTGAGCTCAAGGAACGCAAGCACCGCATTGAGGACGCTGTCCGCAACGCGAAGGCTGCTGTCGAAGAGGGCATCGTCGCCGGTGGTGGCGTGGCCCTGATCCAGGCCGGCGCCAAGGCCTTCGCGAACCTGCAGCTCTCCGGCGACGAGGCAACGGGTGCGAACATCGTCCGCGTTGCCATCGACGCCCCGCTGAAGCAGATCGCCTTCAACGCCGGCCTCGAGCCCGGCGTTGTGGTCGACAAGGTCCGCGGCCTGCCCGCAGGCCACGGCCTGAACGCAGCCACCGGCGAGTACGTCGACCTGCTTGCCGCCGGCATCAACGATCCGGTCAAGGTCACCCGCTCTGCCCTGCAGAACGCGGCGTCCATTGCCGGACTGTTCCTCACCACCGAGGCCGTTGTGGCCGACAAGCCCGAGAAGGGTGGCGCCCCGATGGGCGGCGGCGACGACATGGGCGGCATGGGCGGTATGGGCGGTTTCTAACCCCCGCTCCAGTGCTGCTCAACCAGCCCTGAACGTGCAGTAAACAACGACGGCGGTCCCTCCTTCGGGTGGGGCCGCCGTCGGCGTTAACGTGTTTTGGCGCATGGCTGGCGGAAAGCTGGCGAAAGCTCCGGGGCATCGGGCCGGGCGGAGGTCTGGCAGGATGGTGCAGTGACGATTACAGCAGCAGCCGACGGTTCGGCTTTAGGCAATCCCGGCCCGGCCGGATGGGCATGGTACGTGGACGACGACTGCTGGCGGGCCGGCGGATGGCCGCACGGCACCAACAACATGGGCGAGCTCATGGCCGTGCTGGACCTGTTCCGCTCCACCGCCCACCTGTCCGGCGAGGATCTGCACATCCTCTGCGACAGCCAGTACGTCATCAACTCCGTGACCAAATGGATGCCGGGCTGGAAGCGCAAGGGGTGGCGCAAGTCCGACGGCAAGCCGGTGATGAACGTCGAGCTGCTCAAGGAAATCGACCAGGCACTGGTCGGCCGCAAGTACACCTTCGAATGGGTGCGGGGCCACGCCGGTCACGACCTCAACGAGGCGGCGGATGACCGGGCCAGGGCTGCTGCCACGGCCTTCCAGGAGGGCGTGGCCGTGCGCCAGGGCCCCGGGTTCGGCGCGGCGGCCGAGGCCGCCGTGGAGGCAGGGGCTCCGGGAGCCCAGGCATCGCCCGCTGCGGCGCAGGCAGCCTCCCGCCCGGCGCAGCCGGAGAGCGCCAGGCAGCCGTTGTTTGGTGAACCGTCCCTCTTTGACGAACCGGATCTTTTCAGCGTTCTGGACGAGGACCCGACGCCCGCGCCGGGCACTGACGCGAGCCCGGAGGTCATCGTCGAGGCTTTGGAGCGCGAGCTCCTCCTGCCGGAAACGCGCTCCGACCTGGGGCGTACCGGAGTGCTGCTGCACCCTGACTTCACCGAAATCGGGACCTCAGGCCGGATCTGGACCCGCGACGCCATGATGATGTCCCTGGAAGACAATCCGGGCGGCCCCACCGAGGTGGAGATCCTGGGTGCTGACCGGCTGGGCGAGCAGACTATTCTCCTGACATACCGCAGCCGCGCCCGGACGGGGACGGCCCTGCGCAGCTCCCTGTGGGTCCACGACGGCGCCCAATGGCGGCTCCGCTTCCATCAGGGCACGCCGGAGGCCTGAGCCTCCCTGCGGCGCGCAGGCGGCCGGTCAGCTGAACCGCTGCGTGTTGGTCAGTTCGGCCTGGGCGTAACTGGCCGCCGCGGAGTTCAGTGCCAGGTTGATCGATGCGAGGGATGCCTCCACTTTGCCCTGGGTCAGCGTCCACTCGGCCACAAGGGCCTGGAAGTTGGTGGCGGCCGAGCCGCGCCACGTGGCCTGCAACTCGTCCAGCCCCCGTTTCATGGCCTGGACGTCCGAGCCGATCCGGTCGACTGTGGCCTTGACGGTTGCTGACTTGAGCTGGAGGAGTTCCGTATCGACGGAGATAATGCTCATTGGGGTGCCCTCTCGACAGTGCCTGCTCCGGGATTTCCGGATACTGCGAGCCTAGGCAGGTCGCGGGGCGCGGGCTAAGCCCGGCCACGGTATGTGGAAAAAGCGTCAGGATCGCGGGCGCGCTACTCCCCGCGGGCGTCGTCCGGGCCGGTGTCGGTCTCGTGATCCGCAGCCGAACCGGCACTGACACTGGAGCCGGTGTCCTCCATGGACTCGTCCAGGAACGGAAGACTGACCACCAAGGTGGCGCCGCCGCCGTCGGTCTCCTCGACCCGGACGGTGCCGGCATGCGAGCCGACGATGGCCGCGACGATCGCCAGCCCAAGCCCGCTGCCACCGGTCTCCCGGGTGCGGGAGGTGTCCGCCCGGTAGAACCGCTCGAAGATCTTTGCGGCTTCCTCGGCGGGGACGCCGGGACCATGGTCGCGGACCTCGATGACGGACAGCCGGCTGCCGTCCGCCGCGGTGCGGGCGCCGACGGCGAGTTCAATGGGCGTGCCCTCGGGGGTGTAGCGCAGGGCGTTGCCCACGAGGTTCCCCACCACCTGCCGTAGTTTGGCCTCGTCGCCCACGACCGGGGCCGGCGCGGGCGGGCCGCCGTCGAGCCCGGTCAGCGAGATGACACGGCTGCGGTCGCTCGCCTGGGTGTCCACGACGGCGTCGTTGGCGATCAGCAGCAGATCGGCGGGTTTCTGCTGGAGCGGCCGCTGCTCATCGATCCTGGCAAGCAGCAGCAGGTCCTCCACCATGGCCCCCATCCGCTTGGCCTCGCTTTCGATCCGCCCCATGGCGGTCGCCACATCCTCCGGGGTGGACAGCGCGCCCTGCCGGTACAGCTCGGAGAAACCGCGGATCGTCACCAGCGGCGTGCGCAGTTCATGCGAGGCGTCCGCGGCGAAGCGGCGCATCCGTTCCTCGGAAGCCATCCGGGCGGCGAAGGCCGTTTCGATGTGGGCCAGCATGGCATTGAGCGAGCTGCCCAGCCGGCCCACCTCCGTGTTGGGGTTTTCGATTTCGACGCGCCGGGACAGATCGCCGGCAGCAATGGCCGCCGCGGTCCTTTCGACCCGTGCCAGCGGCCGGAAGGACCGGGAGATGCTCCACGTGGCGATGAAGAACGCCAGGACAAGAGTCAGCAGCCCGACGCCGACCACCACCAGGACAGCGTGTTCCATGACGGAATCGACCGGCCACAGCGGCAGCCCGATGACCACGACGGAGCTGCGCTCCTTGCTGTCCACAACGTTCAGCGCGACCACCCGCCAGTTGCGTCCGTCCGTGCCGCGGACCTGGAAGGGGGCCTGGTCGCGGGCAGCGGCTTCCTGGGAGGTGATGGTGGGGATATCCGGGTGGAGCACCTTGTTGCCGCCGAACGGCACTGCCGGCTGCCCCGGCGCGAACAGCATCAGCGAGTAGTCGGTGGGGATGCTCTGGGTCTGGTCCTGGAGCTGGCTGAAGGACTGCTGCTGGCGCACCGAGGCAATCGCGGCCCGCAGCTTGTCGTCGACCTGCCCCTGCAGATAGCTGTGCAGCAGCGTCAGGGTCCCGGCGCCGGTGGCGGTGAGGGCCACCAGCATCAGTGCGGTCATAATCGCGACGAGCTGCGACCTCAGCGACGCCGACTTCCAACGGAGCAGCAACGGAGGTCAGCGCTTCTCGGCCGTCCGCAGCACGTAGCCCACGCCCCGTTTGGTCTGGATCAGGGCCGGGCCATCGGGGTCAATGTCCACTTTGCGGCGCAGGTAGGAGATGTAGGACTCCACGATCGAGGCATCTCCGTTGAAGTCGTACTCCCAGACGTGGTCCAGGATCTGGGCCTTGGACAGCACCCGGTTGGGATTCAGCATGAGGTAGCGCAGGAGCTTGAATTCGGTGGGGGAGAGCTCGATCACCGTGCCGCCGCGGCGCACCTCGTGGGCATCGTCGTCGAGCTCGAGGTCATCGACGCGGATGACGGCGTCGTCATCCTGGAGGGGCTGCGTACGCCGCAGCACGGCGCGGATCCGCGCCACCACCTCATCGAGGCTGAAGGGTTTGGTGACGTAGTCGTCGCCGCCCACCGTCAGGCCCATGACTTTGTCTTCGGTGTCATCCTTGGCCGTCAGGAAGAGAACGGGGAAGTGCTTGCCCGCGGCCCGGAGCCGGCGGGTGACGGTGAAGCCGTCCATATCCGGCAACATGACGTCCAGGACGGCCAGATCGGGGGAATGGAGATCGGCCGCCGCCAGGGCTTCGCGCCCGTTGGCCGCCGAGACGACTTCAAAGCCGGCAAACCGCAGGGACGTGGACAGCAGCTCGCGGATGTTCGGTTCATCATCGACGACGAGCAGCTTGGCTTCGGGACCGTTCTTCTTCATGACTCCCATGATGCTCCCAGACTCTGGGAGTTTTCTGAATGGCTCATGTGTGTTGCATGTTCCCGGGGTGCCAGGAATTTCCGGGAACAGGCATTGCCGGGCGCCTAAATCGCCGTCCCGACGTCCTTGGCATCCATGATCCGGTAGGCGTACCCCTGCTCGGCAAGGAAGCGCTGGCGTTTGGCCGCGAAGTCCTGGTCCAGCGTGTCCCTGGCCACCAGGGAGTAGAAGCGTGCGGCGCGGCCGTCCTTCTTGGGCCGCAGCAGCCGGCCGAGGCGCTGCGCCTCCTCCTGCCGGGAGCCGAAGGAGCCCGAGACCTGGATCGCCACAGACGCCTCGGGCAGGTCGATGGAGAAGTTCGCGACCTTGGACACCACCAGGGTCTGCACTTCGCCGGCGCGGAAGGCGTCAAAGAGCTTCTGGCGTTCCTTGACGGACGTGTCGCCCTTGATCACCGGCGCCTGCAGGCGCTCGCCGATCTCGTCCAGCTGGTCGATGTACTGGCCGATCACCAGCAGTTGCTCGCCCGCGTGCTCGGCGACCAGCCGTTCCACCACCAGGGTCTTGGACTCGGACGTGGCGCACAGCCGGTACTTGTCCGCGTCCTCGGCCATCGCGTAGGCCACGCGTTCGTCGCGGGGCAGGTCGATCCGGACCTCGACGCAGTCGGCCGGCGCGATGTAGCCCTGCGCCTCGATGTCTTTCCACGGCGCGTCGTAGCGCTTCGGCCCGATCAGGCTGAAGACCTCGCCCTCGCGGCCGTCTTCACGGACCAGCGTGGCGGTGAGGCCGAGCCTGCGGCGGGCCTGCAAATCCGCGGTCATCCGGAAGATCGGCGCGGGCAGGAGGTGGACCTCGTCATAGATGATGAGCCCCCAGTCGTTGCCGTCCACCAGCTCCAGATGGGGGTAGAGCCCGCCCCGCTTGGTGGTCAGGACCTGGTAGGTGGCGATCGTGACGGGCCGGACCTCCTTGACGGAGCCGGAGTATTCGCCGATCTCCTCCTCGGTGAGGGAGGTCCGCTTCAGCAGCTCGTCCTTCCACTGCCGGGCGGACACCGTGTTGGTCACCAGGATCAGCGTCGTGGTGGAGCTGGTGGCCATCGCGGCGGCGCCCACCAAGGTTTTGCCGGCGCCGCAGGGGAGCACGACGACGCCGCTGCCGCCGGCCCAGAAGTTCTCCATCGCCAGCTGCTGGTAGGGGCGGAGCTTCCAGCCGGACTCGTCGAGCATGATGGGGTGCGGCGTGCCGTCGACGTAGCCGGCCAGGTCCTCGGCCGGCCAGCCGATTTTCAGCAACAGCTGCTTGAGCTGGCCGCGCTGGGAGGAGTGCACCACCACGGTCTCACCGTCGATCCTCGGGCCCAGCAAGGGGGCGATTTTCTTGGCGCGGCTGACTTCCTCCAGCACCGGATAGTCGGAGGTACGCATGACCAGGCCGTGCTGCGGGTCCTTTTCGAGCCGGAGCCGGCCGTACCGGGACATGGTCTCTTCGACGTCGATCAGCAGGGAATGCGGCACCGGGAAACGGGAGTACTTCAGCAGCGTGTCCAGCACTCTTTCGGCGTCGAGCCCGGCGGCCCGGGCGTTCCAGAGGCCCAGCGGCGTCAGTCGGTAGCTGTGCACGTGCTCGGGGGCGCGTTCCAGCTCGGCGAACGCCGCGATGGCGTGGCGTGCTTCGGTGGCCAGTTCGTGGTCGACTTCGAGCAGGATGGTTTTGTCACTCTGGACAATCAGCGGTCCGTCGGTCACTGGAGCAATTCCTCTGCGGCTTCTACGTCGATAATCCGGTGGATGGACAGGACGCGTTCGGTTTCCTTGTCCGGATCGAACACCCGGACCCGCCCACCGTTCACAGCTACCGGAACAACTGTCTCCCGCACGGCATTCCCCAGGCCGTCGACGACGTTCATCACCACACGCTGCTTGAGCCGGATTGCCTTCTGCAGGGTTTCCAGTCCCAGCTGGGTTGCCTCCTCGCTGCCGGGTGCCGCCGCGGGATGCCCGACGGCGCCGCCCGCGGCGGGCCGCTCGCTGCGCAGCAACGCCAGCTGGGCGTCGACGTCGGCTTCCGGAGGGGCAGTGCGCGGCGCGCTATAGACCGGCCGGGCACTGCCGGGCAGCGCCGTGGTGCGGCGCAGCCGGATGCCGCCGGCTTCGGACTCCTCCACGGACGGGGACAACCCCAGGCTCCGGAGGACCTGCGCCGTGTCGCGCGGCGCCGCGTGCGAGACCAGCACGGTGGGTGCGAGCCGCACCAGGCCCAGGCCGGAGGCGCCGGGAGTGTTGAGCAGTTCGAGCAGGGCCGTTTCGTCGTCGCTCTGGATGAAGCTTGCGGCAGAGCCCACCCGCAGCCTGGCATGGCGGGCGGCGGTGTCCTCGATCAGGTACTTCAGCGGTTGAGGGATCGCCGTTGCCGAGTGCAGGCCCAGGAACTCCAGCATGGCCGCGGCATCCTGGCCCGCGTCGAGCGCGCGCCGGACCGAGGCGGTAGAGAACCGGTAGATCGTGGCCGGGCCCTGGCCTTCGGCGTCGGCCATGGTGAGGAGCTTTTCGGTGAGATCCGGTGCGAGGTAGCCGGGGGCCACCGCTGTGAGGTCCGCCTGTAGCAGCACATGGTTCAGGGCTGCCGGCAGGTGTTCGCCCAGGATTCCCATCGCCTCGTCGGGCTGCTCGGCGGCGATCGCCGCCCCGATCTGGCTGAGCGCGCCCGAGCCGATCAGCCCCAGCATCTCGGCCTCGGCCAGGACCCCCCGGATCAGGGAGCTGAAACGCCGCGCCATCCGGGGCTGGGTCCAGTCGGCGCGCTCCAACACAGCCGCGGCGTCCAGTACCGGGGCCTGCCCGTCGGCGGCCGCGGCCTCCCGGGTCAGTTCAGCCAGGATTTCCAGGATCCGTTTCCGGACCACCGGGGCGTCCGGGCGCTGGGCTTCGGCCGAGAGCGCATTGATGGTGTTGACGGCGCCGCGGTGGAGGGCCGGGACCGCGGCCTGGCCGTTGACCGGCTGCCCGACGAGGGAGGGCGCCCGCTCGCTGGCGAGCCAGGCGTTGACCAGCCAGAGCCACTGCTCCTGCCGCGGAAGCGTCAGCCACTCCAGCTGCGGCGGCTGGACCCAGGCGGAACTGTCCACGTCCAGGCGGATGAGCCCGGCCAGGGCGCACACTTCCGCCAGCACGCCGGCGTCGTGCATCTCGAGCCGGAGGCCCTCGGCCAGCCGCTTCAACTCCCGGACGCCCACACCGCCGCTGCGCAGGGTGACGAGAGGCTGCTCGCGGACGACATGGAGCAGTTCGCCGACCAGCCGCAGGGTCTCTGCGATCGCGCCCAGGGCGGCGTTGCGGCGCAGCGCCGCAGAAGTGGATCCCAGGCGCGGAACCGGGGGAGTCAGCGCAAACTTCTCGATGACAAAGCCGCCACGCAACGAGACGCCGACGCTGTGCGGAAGCTCCACGTGGGCGGCGTCCAGGGGAACCAGCAGCCCCCGGGCGAGGAGCCAGTCCACCGGCCCGACGTCGGCGGCCTCGTGCAGGACGGAAGCGCGGCGTTGGGCCTGGGGAACGGCACCCATGGCCCAGTTCCCGAACCGTGCCAGGAGTGCCGCGGTGCGGTCGGGGGCGGTGTCCAGGATCTGCCGGAGGGACTCCGGCGTGGCCGTCCAGTGCTGCAGCGACAGCGCGGCCTCCATCGGCGTCGTCGCGGGCGAGACCGCCGCGCCGCTGCGGTGCAGTTCCCCGACCAGCTGGACCACCCGCTGCGCAAAAGCCGGCTGGAGCCGCACGAGCTCTGTGTAGCTGCGCCCCAGCCCGGCCGGATAGATGCCGATCACGTCCTTGAGGCTGCCGACCGGCAGGTAGTACCGCTGCTTCGGGCCGGCGGCCGGGGCGCCGTGCGGGGGTTCCGCCCGGTGGACCAGGGCCAGTTCCTGCAGGGACTGCAGCATCTTGTCGATTGAGGCCAGTGTGGAGCCGTTGATCAGCTTCTTCAGCATTGCCGCGGAGGCGCTGTGCCCGGTGTCCGTGTTGGTGCACAGGTGCAGGGTCTCAAGGACCTGCATTTCCGGGCGGTTGAGCCGCTCCAAGGCGCGTTGCACGCTGACCCGGCCGCTGGCCCGCGCCGCGAGGGCTGCGAAGTCCGGCACGCCGGGGGTGATGAGGTCCGGCCGCGCGGTGAACAAGGCCCGCAGCGAATCATCGCTGCGTGCCTGCAGTTCCTTGCTGAGCGCGCGGATAAGGGACATCAGTGCAAGGCTACCTTTCGTCCGGTCCTCGGGTCCGGCGGCGGGCTGCCACGCCGTCGATCACGAGCAAGAGCATCAGCAGGAACGCCACGGGCAGCCCGTAGAGTGCCGTGGAGGTGATCCACACCGGCGAGGCGGCGTTGTTGAAGGCCATTGCCATCACGACGCCGACTGCCGCGAGGGACAGCACGGCGGCGACGGCCGCAACGATCAGCAGCGGCCGCCGGAAGCGCAATGGAGTCATGGAGCTAACGCTAACAGTCCGGCTTGTCCCCGCGCCCCAAACGGTCAAAGTGGGCAAGGCAGGATAACCTTGAGGGAACAGACCAACACGGTCCGGGCAGTCATACCCTGAACCCGCATATCCATGCGGATGCGGTGACCGCCGGCCGTGTCACCAGCAGAACGAAGAGGGTTGATTACGTGCCTACCGGCAAGGTCAAGTGGTATGACAAGGACAAGGGCTTCGGATTCCTCGCGGGCGAGGACGGTCAGGAAGTCTTCCTGCCGAAGTCCGCGCTCCCGGAGGGCGTAACCGAGCTCAAAGCCGGCACCCGGGTTGAATTCGGTGTGGCCGACGGCCGCAAGGGCGCCCAGGCCCTGGGCCTGCGCGTGCTGGACAAAACACCGTCCATCGCCAAAGCCAAGCGGCCCAGCGCCAAGGATCTCGCGCCGCTGGTGCAGGACCTCGTGACCGTCCTGGACAACCTGTCCGGAACGCTGTCCGCGGGCAAGTACCCGGAAGGCAACAAGGGCAAGGCGATCGCCGTCGCCCTGCGTAAGGTTGCCGACGAGCTGGACGCGTAAGGCTCCTGATGACGCCGGAGACAGATCAGACCGAGCCCACTGCCGTGGGAAGCAGCGCCGCCGGGGATAAAGCAGCAGCCGGGAACAAGAAAGCCGGAACCAAGCAGGGCCCCAAGCCGCGCGCCGGGGTCCCTGTCTGGCGTACCGGCAAGCCGGATGCTTTCCTGGCTGCCGCCGTCGACGTTGCACGTGCTGCCATTAAGGGCATCGCCCCCGCCGAGCAGATCGGCCCGCACCTGGCAGCCAAGAGCGAAGGCGACCGCCTGGTCACGCATCTCTTCGAGTCAAAGCTGCCCGGCTACGGCGGCTGGCAGTGGTATGCCGTGCTGACCCGGAACTCAAGGTCCAAGGAGGTTACGGTCGACGAGCTGGGTCTGCTGCCGTCCGAAGACTCGATCCTGGCACCCGAATGGATTCCCTGGGCGGAACGGGTCCGCCCCGGCGATGAACAAGGCGATGAAGAACTCCAGGCCGCCGCAGGCGCAGCTCCCCAGGAGGGGGCGGGCGAGGCAGCCGCCGTCGCAGCGGCTACCACCGACGCTGAGGACGCACCGGAAGACGACTCCGACGACGCCGACGGCAAAGCGGACGGTGCCGGCGACGAGTACGACACCGACGCACCGGAAGACGACGATGTCGATGACGCTGGCACCGGAGATGCTCCGAGAGACGAGTCACCGGCGACGGAGGATGACTAGCGGTTGGAACCATCAGGGGTGCTTCAGAGTGAGGGCTGGTCATGACGTCCACCTTCAAATCCCTGCACATCCTGAACTACCGGATCTGGTTCATCGGGGCGATCATTTCCAACATCGGGACCTGGATGCAGCGCACTGCCCAGGACTGGCTGGTTTTTGACCACCTGACCGAGCACGACGCCGGGGCCATGGGCATCACCATGGCCTTGCAGCTTGGCCCCCAGCTCTTCCTGGCGCCCGTGGCCGGACTGGTTGCCGACCGCTTCAACCGCAAGCACCTGCTCGTCCTGACCCAGTCCGCGATGGCAGTGCTGAGTGCAGCCCTCGGCATCCTGGTGGTTACCGGGGCCGCGCAACTGTGGCACGTTTATGCCTTTGCCCTGCTGCTGGGCGTTGTTTCCGCCCTGGATGCCCCCGTGCGCCAGACGTTCGTCTCCGAGCTGGTCCGCGACGACTACCTGCCCAACGCGGTGGCCCTCAACAGTGCCTCCTTCAATGTGGCCCGAATGATCGGCCCCGCGGTGGCGGGCATCCTCACGGTGGCGGTCGGTCCCGGCTGGGTCTTCCTGATCAACACCCTGACCTTCGTGGCGCTGCTGCTGAGCCTGTGGAAAATTCCCACCGCCTCGCTGCGCCGCCTGCCCCGGGCCGCGGCCGGAAAGGGCAGGATCCGCGAGGGACTGCGCTACGTGCGGTTCCGGCCGGACATCGTGGTGGTGCTGGTCGCGGTGTTCATTGTGGGCACCCTGGGCCTGAACTTCGTGCTGTTCATTGCGGCCATGGTGGGAACTGAATTCGGCCTGGATGCCAGCGCTTTCGGGTTGATGAACTCCATTATGGCCATCGGCTCCGTGGCCGGTGCCCTGCTGTCCGCCGGCCGCCAGAAACCCAGGCTGCGGATCATCTTCGGGGCCGCCGGGGCCTTCGGCGTGGCCTCCGGCATCGCCGCGCTGGCGCCCAGCTACTTCTGGTTCGGCGTGGCGCTGGTTCCGGTGGGGCTCTTCGCCATCACGATGATGACCAGCGCCAACGGCTACGTCCAGACGACCACGGATCCTGTCATGCGCGGCCGGGTGATGGCGCTCTACATGGCGATCTTCATGGGCGGCACGCCCATCGGAGCGCCGTTCGTGGGATGGGTCGCAAACGTTGCGGGCCCCCGCTGGTCCATGAGCGTTGCGGCGGCCGCCGGCCTGATCGCTGCCCTGATCGGGCTGGTGTGGATCATCCGGGCCAAGCAGCTGCGGATCCGGTTCGACCGCCGCGCCCGCGGGCTGCCCCACTTCCGCGTCGTGTCCGCCGTCCCGGGCGGGACCGGCCCTGCCGGGGCCGGCCCCGGCGATGCCGGCCCCGGCGGAGACGCCCGGGAATGAGCTACTTCTTCAGCTCGCCCACAACGAAGTCGATGCATTCCAGCAGCGCCGACACATCGTCCGGCTCGATCGCGACGAAGGTTGCGATGCGGAGCTGGTTGCGGCCCAGCTTGCGGTAGGGCTCGGTGTCCACGATGCCGTTGGCGCGGAGCACCTTGGCGATCGCCGCGGCGTCGATGGTGTCGTCGAAGTCGATGGTCGCGATGACGTTGGAGCGGTCCTCAGCCTGTGCCACGAACGGGGTAGCGTACTCGGAGGCCTCGGCCCAGCGGTAAATGCGGCCGGCCGAGTCCGCCGTCCGGGCGGAAGCGAAGTCCAGGCCGCCGTTCCCGTTCAGCCACTGCACCTGGGCATCGAGGGTGACGAGCGTCGCCAGCGCAGGAGTGTTATAGGTCTGGTTCAGCCGCGAGTTGTCGATGGCCGTCTGGAGATCCAGGAAGTCCGGGATCCAGCGGCCGCTGGCCTTGATCCGAGCGGCACGCTCCAGGGCTGCCGGGGAGAACAGGCCGAGCCACAGGCCGCCGTCGGAGGCGAAGTTCTTCTGCGGGGCGAAATAGTAGACGTCCGCTTCGGCGACGTCGACGTCCAGTCCGCCGGCAGCCGAGGTGGCATCAACCAGGACCAGGGAGCCCGCGTCGGCGCCGGCCACTCGCTGGACCGGGGCAGCCACGCCGGTGGACGTTTCGTTCTGCGGCCAGGCGTAGACATCGACACCGGCCTCAGCCCGGGGCGCCGGCCGGGTTCCCGGCTCGGACGTGATGATGGAGGAATCCGCGAGGAATGGCGCCTTGTTGGTGGCGGATGCGAATTTCGAGCCAAACTCGCCGAAGGACAAGTGCTGTGCCTTGTTGTCCACGAGCCCGAAGCTGGCAATGTCCCAGAACGCGGTGGACCCGCCCACGCCAAGGATGACCTCATAGCCCTCCGGAGCGCGGAAGAACTGGCTAAGCCCGTTCCGGACCGACCCCACAAGGTTCTTGACCGGCGCCTGGCGGTGAGATGTTCCCAGCAGCCCCGAAGCCGCGGCGAGGGCTTCCATCTGTTCCGGGCGGACCTTGGACGGCCCGGCGCCGAAGCGGCCGTCCTTGGGAAGGAGGTTTGCGGGAATCGTGACGTTGGTGTCGCTCACAGTGGCTCCAATTTTCGGCTGGTACAGGTGTTGGCTCGGGAGGCGGCCCGGCAGGGTGGCTGCAGCGGAGCCTGTCGTTTCATTCTGCCTGACCGCCCGGCGGAGGAGGCAAAAGCGGCCGTCATAGTCCGGTCAGTGAGATTATCCGGAGTAATTCAAAATAGGCTAAGCTGACCTGCGAACGTACGGCGGCCCCCGCCGGGGCGCAGGCAACCCGCGGTACGGTGGGAACACGCAAGGACGGCGCTCGAGGAGCTGAGCTGAATGACGGATCTGATCGATACAACCGAAATGTATCTCCGGACCATTCTGGAACTTGAAGAAGAAAACATCGTCGCCCTCCGCGCCCGCATCGCCGAACGGCTGCGTCACTCTGGCCCCACCGTTTCCCAGACCATCGGCCGCATGGAACGCGACGGTCTGGTGGTTGTTTCCGGTGACCGGCACCTTGAACTGACAGAAACCGGCCGGAAACGTGCCATTGAAGTCATGCGCAAGCACCGGCTCGCGGAGCGGCTGCTGGCTGACGTGATCGGTCTCGACTGGGCCTATGTGCATGAGGAAGCCTGCCGCTGGGAACACGTGATGAGTGAGCGGGTGGAGCGCCGGATCTTCGAACTGCTGAACCACCCCACCGTGTCGCCCTATGGCAACCCGATCCCAGGCCTTGCGGAACTGGGCGGCCTGCCTTCCCGGCCCTACACGGACGGCGTGGTGAACCTGCTCGAGGCCATGGCCGGCTACGGCCCGGATTCGCAGGTCAGGGTCAACCGGCTGGCCGAGCCCATCCAAGTGGAACCGGAACTGCTGGTCCAGCTGGATGAAGGCGGCATCCGTCCCGGTGCCCTGGTGTCGCTGGAACGGGTGGGGGAGTACATCTCGGTCCGGGTGCCGGATATCGAAGGCGCCTTGGAACTCCCGCCCGAGGTTGCGGCCCACGTCTTTGTTACGGTCGGTTAATTCGGCCTAACCGACTGGTCGTCGGACGTCCCAGGAGTTGTGCACAGTCCGATAACGGATTTATCTCTGGATGGCTTAATCGCCTATAGTTAAACACTAGTACCGATACCAAAGCGTTATCTGATCCGAAGCCGAGCTCTGCCAGCGGATCAGTAGCAGAGTCACCTTCTGGCAGGGGCGGGGGAACCACTTCCGGCTGTTTAGCAGCCTTGGGGTGAAGTCCGTCAGCGGCAAGCACATACCACCGAGGAACTCTTTTGGACGCCTCTGTGCCTGGATGCTTGCTACGGCGGACCGGGTCTTTGATCTCTCTGACCCGAATCCGACAGCTAACTTCGCAGGCTCACCAGAGAGGAACCGTTCTTGACCACCCAGACCGCCAGGGGCCGCCGTCGTGCGACCGGTCCCGCTCCGGAGCAGCGTCCGGCCGTCGCCGTTATGGCAGACCGCCCGCGTGACGCGCACCGTGACGAACGCAGAGGCCGCCGCAGTCCGTTCCGCCAGGTGACAGACTTTGCCGCCGCCAGTGGCGTGGGGCAAAAGGCGGGCATTGCCCTGGCCGCCACGGGCCTGGTCCTCACCGTCACCGTCCCCGCCACGGGTCCCGTTATGGCCACGGACGCCGGAAACTCGTCCGGATCCGTCTCGGCCGCGGTCCAGCCGGACGTCACGGCCTCCGAGGCCAAAATCGACTTCAACCGGACCGCCGTCACCACCAAGGGAGACCCGGACGGAAAGCTCAAGCAGCTGCTGAGCGCCCAGTCCGTTGGTTCGATCAGCCGGGCAGCCTCCGCGGGCAGCCTGGGGGCGCCGCTGGCACAGCTGAAGACCGCATCGCCTTTCGGATACCGCGTCAGCCCCATCACCGGCGGCTCCGGCGAATTCCACCGCGGACAGGACTACTCCGCCCAGTGCGGCACCAGCGTCCTTGCGGCGGCAAGCGGTACCGTGACCTTCAATGGCTGGCACCCCTACGGCGGCGGTAACCGCGTGGTGATCGACCATGGCAACGGCCTGGAAACCACGTACAACCACTTGTCTTCAGCCAGCGTGACCGTCGGCCAGCAGGTCTCCCGCGGCGATGTCGTCGCAATGAGCGGCACCACCGGCGCTTCCACGGGCTGCCACCTCCACTTCGAAGTCATGGTCAACGGCGAAGTCGTTGACCCCACCGGCTGGCTCTAACAAAGCTGATCGGAAGCTCTCGCATTCTTGTGACACGCCGTGATCTGAATGTGACATTGAGCCCCAACTGCTGTACCGTTTGACCTACGCCAACTTTTCCGAAGTTGGCGCTCTTGAGTGGATTGCCTAGCTCTGCCACCGCTCAAGGTCCGTTCGCATTACATCGTCTGGCAGGGGCGGGGGAACCAATTTTGGTCTTCGCAAGAAGACCTAGGGGTTAAGTCGCAAAGCTTCCCAGGAAGCAGCGCGGCCGGGTGACTCCCATCCGAATCCGACAGCTCACCTCGTAGGCATTGGGAGAGGCTACTTTCGTGTCTTCACGCCACAATGCTGCGCGTCACCGCGCTTGCGCGGCTCTTTCGAGCCCGCTGAAATCCGACTCCCGGGCTGCCCTTGCCGGCACCCGGAACGGATCTCACACCGCCGTCTCAATCTCTGCTGAGTCCGGCCCGCAGGCCATGCACCTGCACGCAGTTCCCGCTTTTGGCGCGTCTTCGCAGTACACCCTTCGCTAAGTAACCCATTTCGGGGCGATCCGGCGTACCCCCAAGATGCCGGAGCGTCCTCAGCCCGCGCCTGAAAAGCGCGGACCCAGGATCACGAAAGAGAGAACTTAATGACTACTCGTGCAATCGCACGGCACCGCGCCGAGGTCACCAAGACCAACTCGCTGGCCGTTATTGCCAAGGCTGTCGGCGACAACGCCGGCGGCATGGGCCGCCAGGCCGCAGTTATCGCTGCAGCTTCCGGCCTCGTCCTGACCAGCGGTATCGCAGCCAACGCAGCTGAGGCCAACGTTCAGCGCGAATCCACCTCCGCTTCCACGCTCGAAGTACAGTCGGCCGCCCCCGCCACCATCTCCGCTGCTTCGACCATCGCTATCTCCTACGAGAAGCCTGCCGTCACCACCACCCCGGCCCCCGTCGTCGAGGCCCCGAAGCCCGTCGTGAAGGTCCAGGAAACCCCCGAGGCCGCCGGCACCGAGGTCGGCGCAGCCGCCACCGCCAACGGCGCCACCGCGACCGCCGCTGTGGCCAGCACCAAAGCGCCGGCTGCTGCCAGCGGCATGGGCTCCACGATCGCTGCCGCTGCCTACGCGCAGATCGGCGTGGCCCAGGACTGCACCGCACTCGCCACGAACGCACTGGCCGCTGCAGGCATCAACTACCACGGCTGGCCGGCAGGGTACCTGTCCCTGGGCCGCACCGTCAGCGCCGCCGAAGCACAGCCGGGCGACCTTGCGTACTACCAGAACGGTGGCACGGGCATGGCTCACATCGCTGTTTACGTCGGCAACGGCATGGCCGTTCACGGCGGCTGGAACGGCGGAACCACGTCCCTCCAGAGCGTGAATGTCGGCTCCGGCCCCGTCTTCATCCGCGTCGGCGGCTAAAGACACCAGAACTTAGCAACACCAAGGACCCTTGCCGCCCGGCAGGGGTCCTTTGCGTTGCCGCCGCGTGAACTCCTGCCGACACGTGCCGCGGCCGCAAAAAAAGATTCGGTGAAACGGCACCTTCGTGTTTACTCTTGTTTTGTCGATCCATAGCCCGACCATGCAGAGGGCAGCCGGCCCTCGTGCCCCTGGCGGGTGCGGCCGTGAAGAGGTATGCGGATGCGCACTCTCGTTCTGAATGCTGGATATGAACCGCTGGCGGTTGTAACCTTCCGCCGGGCGCTCGTACTTGTGCTGACTGGAAAAGCCAGCGTCGTGGCGGAAGGCGACGATCCTGTCGTCGGTCCGCAGGATGTCCTTGGCCGGCCCTCGGTGATTCTCCTGAATCGCTATATCAGGCCCCGCTACAACACGATCACCGCGGTCAGCCGCCGTGGAGTGCTCCGCCGTGACGGGCACCGCTGCGCTTACTGCGGCAAGGCGGCGCACACCATCGATCATGTTCAGCCCAAATCCCGGGGCGGTGCGGATTCCTGGGAAAACCTCGTCGCTGCCTGCCTGCGGTGCAACAATGCCAAGGGCGACCATACACCGGGCGAAATGGGGTGGAAGCTCAGCTTCAGCCCCGCGCCGCCCAAGGGCACAACCTGGCAGATCAAGGAGCTGGAGAAGCCGACGCCGGCCTGGGACCCCTTCCTGCTGCCGGAATCTGCTGCCTGAACCGTCTCCGGGCCGGACTCTGCAACGCCGGACTCCAAAGCGCCGAACGTTCCGTGCGGGACCGCGCTAGGCTGGGCCGGTGGAATTCGATGCTGTCATTCTTTCCGGGGGCCGGTCCTCCCGGCTGGGAGGAGTGCCCAAAGCAGGGCTGGTGCACGACGGGGCCACCCTCCTTGAGCGCGCGCTGCAGGCCGCGGGCGGCGCGGCGGCTGTCGCCGTCGTCGGCCCCGATCCGGGAACGCTGCCGGCAGGCGTACTGAGCTGCCGGGAAGACCCGCCCTTCGCCGGACCGGCCGCAGCCATCGCGGCAGGAATCGCCGCCCTGGAGCGGCACCGGCGCGGGGACCCCCGTCCCCGGCCTGCACCCCCCTACACGCTTGTCCTCGCCTGCGACATGCCCCGGGCGGGCACCGCCGTCCGGGCGCTGCTGGACGCGGCCGGGGGAGTCCCGCCCGGTGAGGGGCTGATGGCTGTGTCCGCCGACGGACGCCGGCAGCCACTCGTGGGTTTATATGGCACAGCCGCGCTACAAAGGAGCATTGCTGACGCCGAGCAGGGCGGCACCCTTGAAAACGCCTCGGCGTTCACCCTTCTTGCTAGGCTGGAGGTGCGCGAAGTCAGCGTCCCCGGGGGGTCCACGGATGATGTGGATACCTGGGACGATGCCTCCGCCTTGGGGGTCACGGTCCCGCCCGGCAGTCATGACCGCGTCAGCCATGATTCGGGCATCCGGCCCGGGGCTCCCCAGCTGAATTCGACTTTGGAGGCAACGGTGAAGAGCCAGGACGAAACACTGGAAGACTGGTGCCGTGCCCTGCTCCAGGCCCTGGAGCTGGAAGACGTCGAGGTGGACGTGAACGAGGTGTTGGCCCTCGCCGGAGTGACCGCTCACTCCGTGGTCCGCCCGGCAGCTCCTTTGACGACGTTCATTGCCGGCTTCGCGGCAGGCCTGGCGTCAGGGTCCGGCCAGGCCACGGATGCCGTCTCGATGCAGGCCGCAATGGGCGTAGCCCGCAAACTCGCCAAGGATTACGCAGCCAACGAAGCCTCCGGCGCATGACACCTGCACCCCCTCCCGGCAGTGCAGCTGCCGCCGGGGACGAGCATGCGTTCGGCGCCGCCTCGGCCGGCCGTGCCGGAGCACTTCCGGAGGGTCCCGAGGACCGGTCCGCCGACGCCGCCCCGGACGGGGAACCCGAGCCGCCGCACCGGCACGTCGCGCACACCTGGCAGGAAGCCCGGCAGCTCGCCTTCGACTGCGCGACTCCCATTCCTGCTGCACCCGTTGCCCTGCGGGGTGCCCTGGGGCGGCAACTCGCGGCCGACGTGGAAGCGATTGTGGATATGCCGCACTACGCCTCGTCAGCCATGGACGGCTGGGCCGTCAACGGCAGCGGACCCTGGATCCTCGCCGAACCGGGCCAGCGGCTGGCCCCCCACCAGGCGAGCCCGATCGTCACGGGCGGTCTGATCCCGCCCGGGGCCAAGGCCGTGCTGCGGAGTGAAAGCGGCGAAATCGCCGCCGACGAGGACGGGCTCCCGATCCTGCAACTCGGCGGCGGCGCCAAACCCGGAGAGCCGCGAAACGGCGAACATATTCGAAAAGCCGCAGAGGAAGCGGCCGCCGGCGAGGTCCTGATCAAACGCGGGACCTTGCTCAACCCCGCCCACCTGGCCCTCGCGGCCCTCGCCGGCCACGACACGCTGCCGGTCCTCGGCAAAGCGCTGGTCCGGCTGGTGTTCACCGGCTCCGAGGTGGTCACAGCAGGGGTCCCGCAGCCGGGCGAGGTGCGCGACACGTTCGGTCCCCAGCTCGCCGGCGTGGTGGACATGCTCGGCGGGATCTGCACCGGCGAAACGAAAATCGGCGACAGCTACGCCGAGTGGCTCACGGCGCTCGAGGATGCGGACCCGGCCGGGGCGTTCGGCGAAAGTGGCGACGGCCAGGCTTCCGGGAGCGCGGCCGCAGAACTGTTGCCCGCCGACGTCGTGATCACCACGGGCGGCACCGGCCGGTCCGGAACCGACCACCTGCGGCGTTCCGTGACGGAACTTGGCGGACGTCTGCTGATCGACGGGATCGCCATGCGTCCCGGCCACCCCGCCGTGCTGGCCGAACTGCCCGATGGCAGGTTCATTATCGGACTGCCGGGCAACCCGCTCGCGGCCATGATGGCACTGTCAACCCTCGGTGCCCCGCTCCTGGCGGCACTGGGACACCGGACGTTGCCGCCCGTCACCGACGTGCCCTGCGGCTCCACAATCGACCCTGATCCCGGCAGAACGCGCCTGATGCCTTTCCGGCTGGTCTATGGCATGGCATCTCCCGCGCAGCACACCGGCCCGGGAATGATGCGCGGGCTGGCCGCCGCCGACGGTGTGCTGGTGGTCCCGCCGCACGGTGTGCAGCTGGGGGAGCCGGTCCCTGCCTTCGCTCTACCCTGGGGTACGGACCTTCCGGATCTGACGGCGCCGAAAGACAAGCCTGTCCCCAAACGGGCCGCCCGGAAGCCTGCCGGCACCGGTGGTCCCGTCGACTGGAGCGCCCTGCTGGGGTAGCCCTGTTCTTGAACGTGCGCTGGCCACCCGGCCCGGCGCTTGCCATGATGGAAATATGTTGGTTAGGAGTGCCTGATGGGCCGCGTCACGCAGCGCCGCAAGGTGCACAAATATGTTCTGGACGGGTCGCCGCAGGCCCTCGAATTCCCGGTCCGCCACCGGGAGGACGTGCTCGCCGTGGAGGAGCCGCTGGAAATCCGGATCGGCAACCTGTCCTTCTCCGTGACCATGCGGACCCCCGGGAACGATTTTGATCTCGTCGCGGGTTTCCTTGTATCCGAGGGGGTCATCTGGAGCCCCGACCAGCTGGTTTCACTGCGCTTCTGCGCCGGGGAAGACGAGGACGGCGTCCAGACGTTCAATGTGGTGGAGGCGCAGCTGAGGCCCGACGTCGTCCGCCCTGACACCGGGCGGAACGTCTTCACCTCCAGCTCGTGCGGCATCTGCGGCACGGATTCCATTGAGGCCGTGCACAAGTCCTCCCATTTCACTCCTGCGGCCGACCCGTTGACAGTTCCCGTGGCTACGCTCGCGTCGCTGCCGGACCGGTTGCGGGAAGCCCAGGCCGTTTTCGACGTCACCGGCGGCGTCCACGCCGCCGGCCTGTTCCGGATCGCCGATGACGGCTCAACCGAACTGCTGTGCCTGCGCGAGGACGTGGGGCGCCACAACGCTGTGGACAAGGTGGTGGGCTGGGCACTCCGCGAGGGACTGTTGCCGCTGCGCGGAACCGTGCTCCAGGTCTCCGGGCGGGCGTCGTTCGAGCTCGTGCAGAAGGCCGCCCTGGCCGGCATTCCCATCCTGGCCGCAGTCAGCGCCCCGTCGAGCCTGGCCGTCGAACTGGCCGAGGCGAGCGGGATGACGCTGGCCGGGTTCAGCCGCGGCACGTCACTGAATGTCTATGCGGGAGCCCACCGGGTGGCCATGCCCGCAGCCGTAACCGGATAACCTCCGCCCACAGCTCCTTGGCTTGCGGCCAGCGGCAACGTAAGTTATATCCATCGATTGGATGCATTCCAGCGTCATCCACGCAGCGCTAAGAGGATCACATTGCACGACGACCGTCGTCTCACGGAAGTCCGGCTCGACCGCTTTGTTCGCGAACGCCTCGCCCCCGCGGTCTATCCGCGCAGCGTGCCGCTGGCCCTGAGCAGCTGGGATGTCCCGGATGAGCCGGTACCTGTCCTGGAGGCCCTCCGGCAGCAGTTCACGCCCCAGGAGCACGGATCGGCCTGGGGCCGGCCGTGGAGCACCAAGTGGCTGCGCCTCCAGGGGCAGGTTCCGGACGGCTGGGGCAAGGCTGCGGACACCTCGGTGGAAATCATCGTGGACCTGGGATTCAGCAGCGACTTGCCAGGCTTCCAGTGCGAAGGCATCGCCTGGCGCCCGGACGGAACCATCGTCAAGGCAATCTCGCCGCGGAACCAGTACGTTCCGCTGAAGCTCCTGGGCAGCGGGATGTCTGTCGATTTCTACGTCGAGGCGGCCGCCAACCCAGACCTGTCGCAGGGGTGGACCTTCGCGGCCACCCCCTACGGGGACAAGGCGACCTCGGGCGATGAACCGAAGTACCGGCTCGGCAGGATCGCCATCGCCGAACTGAACCAAACGGTCTGGGAGCTGCAGCAGGACGTGTGGACCCTCAGCGGCCTTATGCACGAGCTGCCGATGGAGCTGCCCCGCCGCCATGAAATCCTCCGCGCCTTGGAACGGATGCTGGACGTCATGGACCCGGATGACGTCCCGGGCACGGCAGCCGCCGGGCGGGAGGCCCTCTCCGGGGTCCTGGCCCGGCCGGCCTACGCCTCGGCGCACCACCTGACGGCCACCGGGCATGCGCACATCGACTCCGCCTGGCTCTGGCCGGTCCGGGAAACCATCCGCAAATGCGCCCGCACCTTCTCCAATGTGGTGGCGCTGATGGACGAGGATCCCGGGTTTGTGTTTTCCTGCTCCTCGGCCCAGCAGCTTGCCTGGATCAAGGAGTTGTATCCGGAGCTTTTCGGGCGGATCCGGGAGAAGGTCAAAACCGGACAGTTCGTCCCCGTGGGCGGCATGTGGGTCGAATCCGACACCAACATGCCCGGCGGCGAGGCCATGGCCCGCCAGTTCCTGGAAGGGAAAGGCTTTTTCCTGGCCGAATTCGGGCTGGAATGCGAGGAAGCATGGCTGCCCGACACCTTCGGCTATTCGGCCGCGATGCCGCAGATCGTCAAGGCCGCCGGCAGCAAATGGTTCCTGACCCAGAAGATCTCCTGGAACCAGGTCAACCGGATGCCGCACCACACCTTCAACTGGGAGGGAATCGACGGCACCCGGCTCTTCACGCACTTCCCCCCGGTGGACAGCTACAACTCGGAACTCAGCGGGCGGGAACTCGCCCACGCCGAGCGGAACTACCGGGACCACGGCCGCGGCACCACCTCGCTGGTCCCGTTTGGATACGGCGACGGCGGCGGCGGCCCCACCCGCGAGATGCTGGCAGCGGCGCGCCGCACTGCGGACCTGGAAGGATCGCCAACGGTGGAACTCGGCTCGGCCGCCAGTTTCTTCGCCCGGGCCCAGGCCGAATACGAAGCACTCCCCGTCTGGGTGGGCGAGTTGTACCTCGAGCTGCACCGCGGCACCTACACAAGCCAGGCCAAGACAAAACTGGGCAACCGGCGCAGCGAGCACCTGCTGCGCGAAGCCGAACTCTGGTGCGCCACGGCCGCCGTGCGTGCCGGGTACAGCTATCCGGCCGCGGAGCTCAAGCGCCTCTGGCGGTTGGTCCTGCTGCAGCAGTTCCATGACATCCTCCCCGGCAGCTCCATCGCTTGGGTGCACCAGGACGCCGAGCGGAACTACGCCGCCGTCGGAAAGGAACTGGAGGCGATCATCGCCGACGCCGCCGGGGCGCTGCTGGGCGCCGGGGAATCGGACTTCCTGCTCAACGCCGCCCCGCACGGGCGCCAGGGTGTGGCGGCGCTCGCCGCTGCCGAGCCGGTCCTCTCCGGAGAGCTGGTGCGGGTCACCGACGCCGCCGGCGGCTACATCCTGGACAACGGGGTCATCCGGGCCGTCATCAATGCCGACGGCCTGCTCGTCTCCCTGGTCGACCACGCGAGCGGGCGCGACGCGATCGCCCCCGGGCAGTTCGGGAACCTGCTGGAGCTGCACCGGGACACCCCCAACGAATGGGACGCCTGGGACATCGACGCCTTCTACCGCCGCAACGTTGTGGCGCTGACCAGCGTCCGCTCGCTGGCGGCGGAACACACTGGCCGGGACGCCGTCGTGGTGGTGGAACGCCTGGCCGGCACCTCTGCGGTGACGCAGCGGATCTCGCTGGGGCCGGAAGCGGAGTCGCTGACGATTTCCACGGCCGTGGACTGGCAGGAAAGCGAAAAGCTGCTGAAGCTGGGGTTCGCCCTCGATGTCCGGGCGGACCGCTCGGCCGCGGAGACCCAGTTCGGCCACGTCTTCCGCCCGACGCACCTCAACACCTCCTGGGAAGCCGCGAAGTTCGAGATCTGCGCCCACCGGTGGATCCACGTCGCCGAGCCCGGCTACGGGGTGGCCATTTCCAACTCGTCGACCTACGGCCATGACGTCACCCGCAACATCCGGGAGGACGACGGCGGGACCACCACCACTGTGCGCCTCTCCCTGCTGCGCTCTCCCAAGTTCCCGGACCCCGGCGCGGACCGCGGCCGGCACGAATTGCACGTCACGATCCGGCCGGGCGCCAGCATCGCCGACGCCGTCCGGGAGGGCTACCGCACGAACCTGGCGCCGCGGGTAGTCAAGGGCGCCCACGGCGCGCTCCCGCTCGTGACCGTCTCCAACCCGGCCCTGGTTGTCGAAGCCGTGAAGCTGGCCGAAGATGGCTCGGGCGACGTCGTCGTGCGGGTTTACGAATCGCTGGGGGAGCGGTCCGCAGGGCTCGTGGCGGCCAACTTCGAGGCCAGCGGCGTCCGCGCCGTCGACTTGCTGGAACGGCCCGCGGCGGCGCCGGGGGTGACCCTGCGGGGGGATTCGGCGGAGCTTGTGCTCCGACCCTTCCAGCTGGTGACGTTGAGGTTCGTGCGCTGAGGCGCGGGGGCCCTGGGCCAGAATGCCTCAGCGAGGGGGCCGGCACGGAGCCTCGGCCCTGAGCGGCTGGCCCAGAGACTGGCCGTTAAACAGGCTGAGTGGGAGCGGTCCAACCGGACCGCTACCACTCATCCCCCCAATGGCGCTCGGGCGGCTGCCTCGGCTCCGCACGGATTGTCCCCGTTCACGAAGCGTATGCCGCTTTCACACATTCATGATTCTCTCACGGTCTAATGATTTTGTGAATGCCTAGTCGCCGTTGTTGCTGAATGTTGCTTTAGCGTTACCTGACGTGTTGGCGATCAGCCCGGAGAACCAGAACACCGCGAGCCCACTGACGTAGCCCAGGACCGCCGCATAGTTGACAAAGCGGAGCCCTCCGGCCCAGCTGGCCGGCGCCAGGGATACCGGAAAACTCAGGACCGCGAACACAGCGCCCAGAAAGACCAGCAGGGCCCCGGCCCGGACCAGGCGCGGCTTCCGGCTCCTGGCGGCGGCCAGCAGCGGAGGCACCAGGATGAGCGAGACGAACGCGGGATAGCTGCGGCCGGCAGCGGTGTAGTAGGAGGCCAGGGCGGTATTCCCTTCACCGGTACCGGAGAGCGTCTGTAGACCTGCCGGCGCACCGGTTGTGTCCATCAAGAGGAACGTCACAGTCACCGCCAGGCAGCACAGCGCCAGTGCCCAGCGCCCGGGCCATCCGGCAATGAGTGAGTATTCGCGCGAAGCGGCGAGGCCCCTGGTGATCCGGAGACCAACCAGCAGGACGGTGGCAAAGACCAGGTAGCGCAGGATCAGGCTCGTCACGTGCCGCCCGCCCAGCACGCCATCGATTGCCGCGTAGAGTTCGGAGACGGCAAGCGCACTGCACAAGGTGGCCAGCAGGAGGATTCCGAAAACGGTCCTGTTCCGGCCCTTGACGGCGTCCGGCACACGCAGCAGAAGCGCCGCGCAGCACACCGTCAGCGTCGCCCACTCCAGGGTTGCCATCAGCAGGGATCTCCCTTATCGCCTGTCGGCTCAGCACACAATGACTATCCGGTGACGTTAGTCTGCATCTCCTGCGTCCGTTTGGCCACGGCCTTCGACAGCCAGATCGTGGCCAGACCCACGATGAGGCACAGAATCGCGGTGTAGTTGATGAGGAACCGGAGGTATGCCAACGACTCAGGGATCACCGGGAACAGGAGGCTCAGCGTGATGGCTACGGAACCGACGGCCAGAAGCGCCGCTCCCACCCTTACCAGGCCGGGGAGCCTGCTGCCGACCGTCCGCAGCATGGCCGGCAGGAGGGCAAGCATGACGTACGCGGGATAGAGGCGGCCGGCGGCACCGTAGTACTCCACGAGCAGTGCATTGCGGGCGTCTTTGGCATGGACCGCGATGAGTCCCGCTGATGAACCCGCTGTGTCCATCATCAGGAAGACCACCATCACGGCCACCGATGCCAGCGCCGCGACCGCGACCCCGACGGGGCCGGTGAGGAGTCGAAGGGCGTCGTCGGCGCCGAAGCCCCGGGCGATCCGGAGCCCGAGGGCGAAGATGGCGCCGAAGATGATGAAGCGCAGAACCAAGTTGGCCAGGTTCAGGCCGCCCAGGGCCTGGTCAATGGCCACGTAAGGCGCGTCGATGCTCAGGAGGATAGCCACCGTGAGGAACAGGTAGACGAAGAACAAGGACCGGTTCTCACCCCGGAGGGCACTCGGAACCCGCGCGATCGCGGCGAGGGCGCAGACCGCCAACGTGCTCCACTGCAGGATCGCGATCATCCGAGGTTCTCCCAAATCTTTTTTGTCTGTTCGTGTTCCTGCTCCTGGCGGCGCAGGGTCCTGCCAAGGGACTGCAGGCGCTCGCCGGCCAGGGCCGTGAGTTCTCCATCGGAGAGAGCGTCCAGTGCGGCCTGCTTGGCGGCCGGGGTCCAGCCGGCCTCCGCCTCTGTCAGCAGGCCGGTAGCGACCAGCCCGCCCGTGAATCCTACGCCTGCCGCGCGGGAGGTGGCGACCGCCAACTCCGGTGCGAGCCGGTTCGCGGTCAACTGTGCCGAATAGTTCTGCGGGGCGACTCCGGTGGCGGCCGATACCCGGTGCCGCAATTCGCCGTCGTCGATCGCGTCCACCCAGTTGCGGACGGACGTGGCGTGCGGGGCGGCGCTGAGCGGGGGAGTCAGGGCGCTGCCGTGGTCTCCGAAACCGCCATAAGCCGGGGACGAGCGGGAAATGACCGCGCGGAGCAGGTCCATGGTGGCAATCTGGCTCACGAGTTCGGCAGGAGTGGGTAGCTGCGGCTGCTCCGCAAGGCCCGCAAAGCTGTCAAAGGAGGCGAGATCGTCCAGGGGGCTGCGTTTCAGGGCGCGGCTGATGCTGACCAGCGTGGACTCCGAGACCTTCCCCCGGACCAGCTGCTGGGCGAGGGTGGTGCGCTTGATCCCGGAGATCCTGCAGATATCGGCCGTGCTCGCCGTCGGAGCAACGCTATGGAGCCAGAGTTGGAACGCCTTGGCGGGTAGTGGCATCTATGGCTTCCTGCGGAGTCGAATGTGAGGGGTGGTTCTGACGTTCGGTGGAGCAGTGACTGCATCGATTTTACGGGAGGAGCTGATTCAACTATGCTAGATGCTCGAACCCGCTGGTCCGTACACCCCCCAAGTCCGGACCAGCGGGTTCTTTCATGCCCGGCGGCGATTGGCCGCCTGGAGCGCCCTTCGGCGGGCTGTTTTGGGCCGCGGTGAGAGGATGGACTAATGACTGCAACCCTTGTTGCCAAGGACCTTTCCGGTGGCCATGACCACCGCACACTTTTCTCCAAACTCTCCCTGACCGTCGCGCCGGGCGACGTCGTCGGCGTCGTGGGAGCCAACGGCGCGGGCAAGTCCACCCTGCTCCGGCTCCTGGCCGGGGTGGACGAGCCGCAGGAAGGCACCATCAGCCTGGCCCCGGCGGACGCGTTCGTGGGTTGGCTGCCGCAGGAACACGAACGGATCGCCGGCGAAACGGTGGCCGGCTACATCGCGCGGCGCACCGGCTGCGCCCAGGCCACCCTGGACATGGAAGCCGCCGCGGACGCCCTGGGCAGTGGCGCCCCCGGCTCCGACGACGCCTACTCCCTGGCGTTCGACCGCTGGATGGCCTCCGGCGCCGCCGACCTGGAAGACCGCATCCCGGCCGTGCTGGCGGACCTCGGGCTCGACGTGGGACCCGACGCCGACATGACCGGGCTCTCCGGCGGCCAGGCCGCCCGCGTGGCGCTCGCAGCACTGCTGCTCAGCCGCTTCGACATCGTGCTCCTGGACGAGCCCACGAACGACCTGGACCTCAACGGACTCGCGAAGCTGGAGGCCTTCGTGCAGGGTCTCCGCGGCGGCGTTGTGCTGGTTTCCCACGACCGCGAGTTCCTGGCCCGCTGCGTGACCACCGTCGTGGAACTGGACCTCGCGCAAAACTCCGTGGCGGTCTACGACGGCGGCTACGAGGCCTACCTGGAGGAACGCGCCGTGGCCCGCCGGCACGCCCGCGAACGGTACGAGGAGTTCGCCAACACCAAGGCCGACCTGGTCTCCCGCGCCCGCACCCAGCGCGAATGGAGCTCCCAGGGTGTCCGGAACGCGATGAAAAAGAACCCGGACAACGACAAGATCCGCCGCGCGGCCAGCACCGAATCCTCCGAGAAACAGGGCCAGAAGGTCCGGCAGATGGAATCCCGCATCGCCCGGCTCGAGGAGGTCGAAGAGCCCCGCAAAGAATGGCAGCTGCAGTTCAGCATCGGCCAGGCACCGCGGTCCAGCGCCGTGGTGGCGACGCTCCGCGACGCGGTGGTCCGGCAGGGCGGTTTCACGCTGGGACCGGTGAACCTGCAGCTCAACGCCGGGGAACGGATTGGCATCACCGGCCCCAACGGCGCCGGCAAATCCACCCTGCTCCGCCTGCTGCTGGGCATCCAGCACCCGGATTCCGGCGACGCCTCGATGGGCGCGTCGGTGGCGGTCGGCGAGATCGACCAGGCCCGCGGGCTGCTGGCCGGCGGGCTGAAACTGGCAGCCGCCGTCGAAGCCGTCCTGACGGACCAATCGCCGGCGGAAGTCCGGACGCTGCTGGCCAAGTTCGGCCTCAAGGCGGACCACACCTCCCGCCCGGTGGACTCCCTGTCGCCGGGGGAACGGACCCGGGCTGCGCTGGCGCTGCTGCAGGCGCGCGGCGTGAACCTGCTGGTGCTCGACGAGCCCACCAACCACCTGGACCTCCCGGCGATCGAACAGCTTGAAGAGGCCCTCGAGGGCTACGACGGCGCGCTGCTGCTGGTCACCCACGACCGCCGGCTGCTGGAAAACGTGCGCCTTGACGCGCGCTGGAACGTGGACGACGGCGTCGTCACCGAACTCCTGGGCCACACGGCCCCGAAAGGCAGTACCACATGAGCATGGACCGGGTCGCCTGGAGCTCCCTGTACAACATCACTCGCGCCTCGAGCGGCTCGAAGCCGTTCTCGAAGGAAACGCTCAAGCGGGTGTTCGGCTTCGCCCGTCCGCACCGGGGCAAGCTGATCGCCTTCGTCCTGCTGTCGATCGTGATGGCCGTCCTGGCCGTGGCCACCCCGGTCCTGGCCGGGCAGGTGGTGGACGCGATCATCGCCGGCGCCGCCACTGACGTCGTGGTCTGGCTGGCAGTGCTGATCGCCATCGTGGCGGTCGCCGAGGCCGGGCTGGGACTCGTCACCCGCTGGCTGTCCTCCACGATCGGTGAAGGCGTGATTGTGGACCTCCGCACCAAGGTCTTCGACCACGTGCAGAAGATGCCGATCGCCTTTTTCACCCGCACCCGCACCGGCGCGCTGGTGAGCCGGCTGAACAATGACGTGATCGGGGCGCAGTCGGCCTTCGCCGGGACCCTGTCCGGCGTCGTCAGCAATGTGGTGGCCCTCGCCCTGACGCTGGTGGTCATGCTGGGCAAATCCTGGCTGGTGACGGTGCTCGCCATGATCCTGCTGCCGATCTTCCTCATTCCGGCCCGCCGGATGGGCTCCAAGCTGGCCGATCTGCGCCGCGAGGCCGCAGAACACAACGCCTCCATGGGCACCCAGATGACGGAGCGCTTCTCCGCCCCCGGTGCCACCCTCGTGAAGCTCTTCGGCCGCCCCGACGAGGAATCCCGGGAATTCGCGGCCCGCGCGGGACGCGTGCGGGACATCGGCGTCCGCACCGCCATGCTGCAGTTCACCTTCGTGACGGCACTGACCCTGGTCTCGGCGCTGGCCCTCGCCCTGGTCTACGGTCTGGGCGGCTTCCTGGCGCTGCAGGGGCAGCTGGCCGCGGGCGACGTCGTGGTGCTGGCCCTGCTGCTCACCCGCCTCTACGCCCCGCTCACCGCGCTCTCCAACGCCCGGGTGGAGATCATGAGCGCCCTGGTCAGCTTCGAGCGGGTCTTCGAGATCCTGGACCTCAAACCGCTCATCCAGCAGAAGCCCGACGCGGTGTCCTCGCCGCCCGGGCCGCTGTCCGTGGAGTTCGACGACGTCCGCTTCTCCTACCCCTCGGCGGACAAGGTCTCGCTCGCCTCGCTGGAGGACGTCTCAACGCTCGACACCCGCGGCGGCGAAGAGGTGCTGCACGGCATCAGTTTCCGGGTGGAGCCGGGCCAGACCGTCGCCCTCGTGGGCTCGTCGGGCGCCGGCAAGTCCACCATTGCGCAGCTGCTCTCGCGCCTGTACGACGTCGATTCCGGCGCCGTGCGCTTCGGCGGAACCGTTCCGGGCACCGGCGTGGACGTCCGGGACCTGACCTTCGATTCCATGCGGCACACCCTCGGCATGGTGACCCAGGACGGGCACCTGTTCCACGAAAGCATCGCTTCCAACCTGCGGCTGGCCCGCCCGGACGCCAGCGATGAGCTCATGTGGGATGTGCTGCGCCAGGCCCGGCTGGAAGACATGATCCGCTCCCTCCCGGACGGCCTGAACACCGTGGTGGGGGAGCGCGGCTACCGGCTCTCGGGCGGCGAACGCCAGCGCCTCACCATTGCCCGGCTGCTGATCGCCCAGCCGCGCATCGTCATCCTGGACGAGGCCACCGCGGCCCTGGACTCCACCAATGAGGCCGCTGTGCAGGAGGCGCTCGGCGCCGCGCTCGAGGGGCGCACCGCCGTCGTGATTGCCCACCGGCTGTCGACCATCCGGGCCGCCGACGCCATCCTGGTGGTGGAGGACGGCCGGATCGTGGAACGCGGCACGCACACCGAGCTGCTGGCCGCCGAGGGCCGCTACGCGGAGCTGTACCGGACCCAGTTCGCCGAGGCCAGTGCCGTGGCGGAAGAGGCCGTTCCCGGGCGTTAGTGTTACGGGTTTTTAGCCGCTCCGGGCCTTAGCCACTTCCGGCTTTAGCCCGGCTGGCCCCACAGGGCCGGCAGGACGTGGTCGGTGAGCAGCGGGGCGAGGTCGTCCGGCAGCTCACCGGCCAGATCCAGCCAGCGGATCTCGGCGATCTCCGCCGAAGGATGGGCATGCCAGGCGCCCGGGGCCGTGAAGACCGTGGCCTGGATCTGCGTTGCGGCCTCGTTGGCGGCGTCGGCCAACCAGATTCCCAGCGGCACCAGTTCCTCGGCCGCGAGGACGATCCCCACTTCTTCCGCCAGTTCCCGCGCGGCCGTCTGGGCGGCTGTCTCGCCCGCCTCCGGCTTGCCGCCGGGATGCATGAACTTGTCCGTGCCCCGTTTGCGGACGGTGAGGAGGCGTCCCGCCTCGTCGAAGACACAGACGGCGGAGACCACGATCAGAGGGTTGGTGTTCAGCGCGTTCATGCGGCGGCGTCCGTGGTTCGGCGCAGCACGGACGTGAGCAGCTGGTCCTTCGCCGGGCCGGTGACATCCCACTCGTAGCGGAATTCGTCCGGGCCTATTCGCGTGTAGTTCACGCGGTAGTTGTCAGGATCGCACCAGTGCTGGTCCCGGTGGCTCTGGGGCCCAAAGCCTATGCGATGGAAGGGCCGGCCGTCGGGGAAGAACATGTCCATCGTGTCCGGCGTTTCGGTGGGCCGCAGCAGGTATTCGCGGCTGGCCGGACCGGTGAACGGTGTGCCCGCCGGCGCGCCGGGGACGGACGCCCACGCGACGGTGCCGTGTTCGCGGAAGCGGAGGCCGCCGTCGTCGGCTGTTTCAGTGAAGCGGACGACGCCGGTGAAGGACCCGCGGGTGCCGGCGGACCGGTCCAGCAGGGTTCGCTCCACGGTCCAGGTGCCCAGCAGGTAGGCGCGGAGATCGAAGTCCGGAGCGGCGTCCGGGGACTGGGGGTTCAAGTGCCCTCGATTGGAATCGAACCAACGACACCGGCTTTAGGAGAGCCGTGCTCTATCCACTGAGCTACGAGGGCGGGCATCCGTTCCGGCCGGCCGCGGGCCGGCCCGTGCGGACACGCCTATAAGCATACAAGGTGGCGGCCCGTACTACGCTCTTGGCATGGCCGCACCCGCTGACTCGCCGTCCCAGGGCATCATCTATATCCCCCATCTGCCGTCCACCCGGTTCTATGCCGGCGCGCTGGCGCTGCTGAGCGTGCTGCAGTATTTCGTGGCGGAGGCGGCCGTGATCGGCGCGTGGGCGGGGCAGCAGCCCTACAGCCGCCGGACCGGCTACATCAGCGACCTCGGCGCCACGGGCTGCGGGGTCTTTGACGGGCGTGACGTCTGCTCGCCGGCGCACGTGCTGATGAACGCCTCGTTTGTGGTCCAGGGGATCGGCATGATGGTCGGCGCGCTGCTGCTGAGCGCGGCGGTGTTGTGCACGGCGGCCCGGCCCGGGGCGCAGTTCACGCTGGTTCCGGGCAGCCGGATGGTGTGGGTTGCCGCGATCTCCGCACGGGCCCTTACTGCCGCAGCCGGCGCCGGCACCGTCCTGGTGGGGCTGGTCCCTGAGGACGCGGGCTCCGTGTGGCATGCGGCGGGCGCCATCATGTACTTTGTGGCCGGCGGGCTGGCCCTGGTGCTGCTGGGTTGGGTCTGGCTTCGGCTGACACCGCTGAGCTGGCCCATCCTGGCGTGCGGGCTTGTGTCGCTGGCGGCGCTGATCGCCGGCGGCGTGACGGGGATGGATGTGCCGGAGCCCGGCACCCTGGAGCGGCTCATGGGTTACCCCATCACCATCGGCACGGCCGCGGTGGGCCTGGTGGTCGCGCAACGCGTGGGGGAGCAGCGGGCCGCTGTGAAGCGGGCGCGGGCGGCGGTGCGCTGAGAAGTCCCGGGGCCCGGCGCGAGCGGCGCTTACTTGCCGAGGAACTGCCGGTAGCTGGTCAACGACCCGGTCCCTGAGTACCCCAGATCGGTGGGCGAGACGGCTGATGCCCCGTCGGCGGAGATGACCTGGATGGCCAGATTTACTTCCGGGTCGCCGGCTGCTGAGTCCACAAGCGCCGGAAATGCCTCCCGGAGGACGTCCAGCATAGTTTCCCGGTCCGAGGTGTCGGCGTGCAGGAAGACATCCCCGCTACGGCCCATGCCGCCGGCGGACTTGTAGCTGGCGTCCACTGTGGCCACGTGGGCGAGCGGCTCCACCGCCGCCTTGTACTTGGCGGCGTACTCCGAGTCCGAGGTTCCCGGCGTTGCGCCGCAACCCGCCAGGATCATGGCCAGCAGACCCGCGGTCAGCACGGTGAAGATTTTTCGCATGTTCCGACTCTATTCTTTTCGGCCGATGCCGGATGTTGTCGACGTGACCTGGCGGGGGTCCGCCGTGATGAACGCTTGGGTTGACGGGTGGTTCCGGTAGGCCGCGAGGGCACCAGACGATTCGTTGGCCTCGACGGAGGCGACGTAGGCGTTGTAGTCGTGATTGCCCGCAACGTCGCCCATCCCGGCGCCGGCCGGGCTGGGAAGGGTGACCACCGTGGCGCCGTTACTGCTCTCCCAGCCAACCAGGCCAGGTCCCCCCGGTTTTGAGTTGCCGAGGTCCAGGCGGGGCACGACGTCGAACGGGTGCTGGAGGGCGAGCGTGTTCACGCCGCCGGGAATGGGGGTCGAATCGATGGGGGAGCCGTAGGTTAAAACGTTGGTGACGTTGAAGTGGCCGCGGAACTCCGCATCGGCCGCAAGGTTCGCGGCGGTCATGCCGCCCTGCGAGTGCCCCACCAGCATGACCGGCGCGTCACTGGGAATCCCCGCCTGCTGCATCGCCAGCTGGACAGCCTCCGAAGCCGTGGACATGGTCCCTGACGCGGAGGAGAGGTTGCCCACGGTATCCATGGGGTTGGAACCGGAGCGGACGTTCCATTCGGACGTGCCCGGGATGGTCACGATGTACGCCGGCCCGCTGCCTTTGTCCACGGCAGTAATTCGAATGGCCGCGTCGGGAGTTCCGGACTTGCCGCCGTCGTCGTAGGCCGCCGTGACTCCTCCCATGATCTGCGCGAGGCTGCTCGGCACGGGAGTGCTGCGATGGCCGTCCTGCGCCGGGTCCGACCCCACGCCCACGGTTTGCGGGTCACCAGCCACCGGAGATCCGTCATCAAGCAGGTGCGGGTGCAGGAGGCCGGCGGAGGACAGGGTAACGCTCGCGTTCACCCCGGCGGCCAGCAGCACCGTTCCGCCGGCGATCAATTCGGTGACCGAGGGCGGCTCTCCGGTGCGGAGAAAGTCCCAGCCGAGGCCGCCGACGTCGCGCAGCCCGCTCAGTACATCTCCGCCCGCGTCAGCCAGATTGGACGTGGCCTCGGAAGCCCGGCCACCGAGCCAGCCCAGGCCATCGCCCACGGTGTCGCCTACCTTGCCGCCCACGGTGTCGATGAACTCGCCGGTTCCGTCCCACAGGTCGCCGGCCGCGCCGCCGGCACCCTCGATCAGGGTGTCCAGCAGGGTCGTCGATGCGCTGCCGTACTGGCTGCCGCCGGGCTGGGCGTCACCCGTGCGTCCTGAACTGGCGTCCTGCTGCTGGCGGACGTTTTCCCGCACGGCGTCCGAGGCCGCCCGCAGCGCCTCCGAGGTGGCCAGCAGCATCCTGCTGTGGGCCTTCCAGTCGCTGCGGAACTGCTCGCCGTCGGGCCCGCGCCAGGGGCTGGCCGTGATGACCGGTGTCAGTTGCCCGCTCAGCTGCGCGAAGCGCCGGCTCGCGCGGGAGAGCTCCTTCGCAAGGTGCTCACCTTGTTCCAGGTCCATGCCGTGCAGGCTCATGATGCCGACTCCGCGGAGGTTCCGCCGGCCAGGAAATCGTGGGCGCCGAGCACGTGCCAGACAAGCTGGCGGGCGATGTCGCCGGCCGGGGCGTCGACCATTGCCAGGCGGCGCGCCGTGGCCGGCCCGGTGGTGCGGACGGAATACAAGTTGTCCGACAATGCCCAGACTCCGGCCCCGTGATACTGCACGCCGGTGCCGGCCGCCCGGGAGCGAACCTCGAGGTAGACCGTGGCGTTGGCCGCACTCACGGCGGCTGCCACGCCGGCTGCGATGCCGGTGGTGTTGCCTCGGGACAGGGCGGCGACGTCTGCTGCGGAGAGGGTGGTCTTCCCGCCGTCCCGGCCGGGTGCCGGACAGGATTTCCCGGTGACGATGTCGGGGCGTCCCGCCCCGGCCGTCAGCTCGGGGAACTGCGGCATCGACCTGGCCATGACCGGCCACAGCACCGCCTCCGATAGCAGCGTGACGGTGACGACGTCGGCGACGCTGACCGCAGTGACCCGTCCATCCGCTGAGGTGTCCACCGGTCGCGTAAATTCGACGGCGAGACCCCTGCCGTCGAAGAGGTTCACCCGGCAATGCGTCGAGAAGCCGTCCCAGCGTGACACCAGGCCTACTTGGATCGGAGCGGCTGCACTCTGTCTGAGCGCACGCAGCCACTGGGGCCGGAGGGTTCCTGCGTCGTCCGTGATCCCGGCGGTGGTCAACTCGCGGGCAATGGCGGACCGGGTCGGTTCGTCCAGCCCCGCCAGGTCCGCCAGTGCGGCCGGGGCCGGGCCGGAACCGGAGCCCGCCAGGTCTGGGCCGCCGGCCTCCAGCGTTTCCGTGGCGCCCTGCACAGCCACGGCCCAAGCGAGGCTGGTCATCCGGAACGTGGTCGTCGCAGGAATCACTGCGGAATCTGGCATGGCTGGGACCTTTGGTTTGGGAACTGGTCGGAGGTGCGATGAGCCGCGATGACCGATGTATGGCAGGCTAACGCACTGCCTCACCCGGGGCCATGGGGACAACTTCCCGGCCCTGGCCGCCTGCTGGACTGAGGGGCGTACGGGCGGGGGCGGCTGCCCGGCGACGTCCCGGCGTCGGGCGTTCATGACGGCGCTATTGTTCCGGGGTGTCTTATGTCTCACAATGGCCCGGCCGTGGATTATCATGAGGGCATTCACCGGTACATTCCGGTGCCGCCTGCGCTACGAGACTCCGGCGCTGGCCAACTTTCCGACCATGGAGTCCAATGGGGACAAATGTCTGATCAGCTAGCCTTGCCGCGCCATGCCGCAGCGACTGCCGTGGGGGTCCTGGCGGATGGCATTGTCCGACGTGGGAGCGGCCGCACGGCCGGCGACTTGCCGGCGTCGTCCCGTTCCCGTTGCCGTTGGGTTGCGGGCCGATGACGATCGAGGCCACGGCCGACCCCGGCGAATTGCTCCCGCAGGAGCCTTCGGCCGAACATGATGGCGGGCTGCAGGTCCGCGCCGGCGCCCCGATCGGCGTCCGGATGATCGACGGCGGCATCATTGAAGTTGCGCTCCCGGCCAACGAGGAAATCGAAGGGCCCGCGGCGCGCGTTGCCGGTGCCACGGTCCGGGCGATGGCCAACGGCCGGCGGATGCCGGTGATGCTGGTTATTACCGGCGTGGTCGGCGTCAGCGTCGAAGCCCGGCAGGTTTACGCCGGTTCCATCGCCGCTTCAGCCTTTGCCCTGGTCGGTGAAAGCCCTGTTGACCGCGTGATCGCGCACTACCTGCTGCGCTCCAAGACCGAGACGATCCCGGCGCAGTTCTTCACCTCCGAGGCCGAGGCCATCGAATGGTTAGGGCAGTACACGAGTGAAGACTGATCCGCCGGACCCCAGGTTGCACGCCCTCGTCGAAGGCATCGTCCGCATCGCAGGCGGCGACCTGACCACCAGAATTCCCCACTCCGGTGCCCGGGACGACGTCGCCGCGGTCATCGCCGGCATCAACCTGATGGCCGACGACCTGCAGACCATCTACCAGGAACTCGAGGAGCGTGTCGAAAGCCGGACGGCGATGCTGCGCGAGGCCCAGGTCGAGCTCGAGCGGATGGCCCTCACGGACCCGCTGACCCAGCTGGCCAACAGGACGGCGCTCAACTCGGTCCTGAGCCACGCCCTGGCTGAGACGTCCCGGGGCGAAATGCCGCCGGCCCTCCTGGTCCTGGACCTGGATTCCTTCAAGGGCATCAACGACACGCTGGGACACAGCGCCGGCGACGATGTCCTCCGGGTGATCTCGCGGCGGCTTCAGGATGCCGTCAGGGAGACCGACACCGTCGCCCGCCTCGGCGGCGACGAATTCGCCGTGATGCTGCCGAAGTCCAACCTGGTCCGGGCGCGGCGGGTCGCCAACAGGATCCTCAAGGCCCTCGGCGAGAGCCTGGAAATCGGGGACCTGCGCATCACATGCGGCACCAGCATCGGACTGCGGGTCGCGGAACCCGGCCAGTCCGTGGACGATCTGGTCATGGAAGCGGACACCGCGATGTACGCGGCCAAAGCCCAGCCGCACAGCAGCATCAAGGTGTTCGAACCGGCACTCCTCTACGCACGCCGGCTGCAGAGCGTCATGATTACTGAAATGCGCGAGGCGATCCTCCAAGACCAGCTCACGCTGCACTACCAGCCGGTGGTGGAACTGGCCACCGGCAGGATTGAAGGCGTTGAGGCGCTGGTGCGCTGGAACCATCCGGAGCGCGGCCTGCTGATGCCCGATTCCTTCATCCCGCTCGCGGAAGAGACCGGGATGATCGTGGACCTCGGACACTGGGTGCTGCGGAACGCGGTGCGCCAGCTGCGGAGCTGGCAACAGAACCTGAAAGTGGACAGCGATTTCAACGTCCGCGTCAATATCTCCACCACCGAGCTGCAGAACCTGGACCTGATCGAACACGTCCGCGACATCCTCCGCGAAACAGGGGTGGACGCCGCAAACCTCATTGTGGAACTGACGGAGTCCATGGCCGTCAACGGCGGGGATGTGGACAAATACTCCCTTAGCGGGCTGCGGCGGCTGGGTGTGCAGCTCGAAATCGACGACTTTGGCACCGGCTATTCGTCCATCAGCTACCTGCGGAAGCTGCCGGTCAACGTGGTCAAGATCGACAAGAGCCTGATCGACGGCCTGGGTTCCGACGCGGACGAGAGCAAATTCGTGGCAGCGGTGCTGCACCTCATCCACGCGTGCGGGCTCAAAGCCGTCGCCGAGGGCATCGAGACGCCGGAGCAGGCGGCCGAACTGGTCCGGCTGGGCTGTTCGAGCGGCCAGGGCTACTACTTCGGCAGGCCCGTCCCGGCGTCGGACATTGAGGCGATGATCGGGCAGGGGAAGCTGGGGCAGCGGTAGCCGCCGGTCGGCGTTGAGCGGATATGAAGAACGGCGGGTACCGGAAGTCGCCTTCCGATACCCGCCGTTTTATTGCCAGCCTTAGACGCTCGGCTTGACGTCCGGCCACCAGCCCGGCGCTGCGGTCGGCGTGGAGTCCGGCCACCAGCCCGGAGCTGCGCTCGGCTTGACGTCGGGCCACCAGCCCGGAGCTGCGCTCGGCTTGACGTCCGGCCACCAGCCCGGAGCTGCGCTCGGCTTGACGTCCGGCCACCAGCCCGGAGCTGAGACCGAAGTCTGCCCCGAGTTGTCGCCGGAAGCCGAGATCGCGGCCGTTGCGGAGACACCCGCAGCAGCCAGCGCACCGGCGGCAAGGAGGATCGCGATGGATTTCTTCATTGAGTGCTCCTGATACGTATGTGACTGATGTTACTCGAGTGGTGCGAGTTCAGTATAAGGACAATCGACACGCCATGATGCAACAATTTTTCTGGAGGGTGAAAGCCTTGTGGTATTTGAGTATTCCTGCGTGGCCCTTGCGCAAATACTGCGGCGGTCATTATTGCCCGTGGTGTACATTTCAGGTCCCGCGGCAACGGATAATTGAGGCATGCAACAAAACTCCGTTTCGCCGCAGTATGTCGCCGCAGAGCTACTCGCGCGGGAACAGTGGGCCAATCACGACTTCGGTAACGCTGCCAGCAACGCGCGCAGTGCGGCGGAGATTGCTATGACTGACGGAGACCCGGAGGCTTGGTGGAACATGACGTTCTTCCAAGCAGAATGTCTTCTCGCCTCTGGAGAGTTCGAGCAGTGTGCGCTTATTGCTGCTCAGCTCGTCAGTGCACCGCTCGTTGGCGGAGGGCAGCTCCAAGCCAGGGTCAGAATAATGTTGTCCAAGGCGTGGCAGGGAGCGGGTCTTCTTGAAAGGGCAGCGGACGAAGCCAGGGAAGCAGCGGAACTGGTCACCGACGAAGCCGACATTGAGATCAACGTGACTGCCAGGCTGGCTTTGGTTGCGGCCTTGGGCGAAAGCGGCAAGATGGATGAGGCCTGGGCCGAGAGCCTTATCCTCGCCGACGTCATTTCGGCTGAAGTGGACGATCAGCTGCTTGGCAAGGCCTACTGGGCGATAGGCAACGCAGCATTCCTCAGCGGCCGTGTAGACGACGGGCTCCTCTACCATGATCTTGCGGCAAGCACCTTTTCGCCGGCAAGAAATCTGCATGTCTGGGCCAAGTTCAACAGCGCCTCGGCTGCCATGCGGCTGGCTGCTGAAGTGGCCGATGCGTCGACGCTTCGCTGCATTGAACGAGCAGAGTTGGCCACTGACGTCATAGGTGGAAGCGAAGAAGGCGTCCTGCTGCAGAAGTTGAACCGTGGCCATTGGAACTACTTGGCGGGCGACTGGGCCGGCGCTGTTGAGCTCCTGGGCGAAATCTGCTGCGATGCTGAAGGGCTGCCGCCCCAGACGCTGGGCGAAGCCTGCCTGCTCTTGGGCCGGGCAAATGCTGCTATGGGAGACCTCGAAGCAGCCCAGGAGAATTTGCAGAAAGCCGCCGATCAGTTCGAAGCCGCAGGCGCACCGCAACGTGCCGACCAGGCCCGAGAGTATCTCGCAGCCGAAGCCTGATCCGGCCTGACTGGTTCTACCGCCGGACCCGTGGCGCGCCGCGTTGAGCGTGCCCTCCGAGTGCCTCCACAGATGGACATAGTGGGACTCTGTCCAGTGGTCGCGACTAAAGCTGGGCATGTCCCGTTGGCCTCGTGGCGCGCCGCGTTGAGCATGCCCTCTGGATGCCCCTAAGGATGGACATAGTGGGACTGTGTCCAGTGGTCGCGGTTAAGGCTGGGCATGTCCCGTGGCGGGAGCGGTGGTGGAGGCAGGCTTGCGGCCCAGGAAGACTGCGGCGCCGCCAACCACCAGGCTCAGCACCAGCAGCACCCACCCGGCGACGGTGAGGCCCGAGGCGAGGGCCACCTGGCCGGCGTCGACGGTTTCGGCGGACATCATCGAATCGATCACCGCGTTGCCCCACAGCCTCACTCCCGCGAAGAGCAGGGGCACGGCCCACAGCGCCCAGCGCAATCCCTTCCGCGCCACGTTCGTGCCAATGAGCAGCAGCCAGGTGAAGCCGAAGATCAGCGGGAAGAGTGTGCCGGCCGTTTTGTGGATGTAGTTGAGTTGGCCCCGGGCGTCCTCGTCCATCGCGGCGCGCAGCTGCTCCACGAAGCTTTGGTCGAAGCCTCCGATCAAGGAATCCGGCATGGCAAGGCCGCCGCTGAGCTGGGTGAGCTGGTTGAGCGTGAGGAGGTGGAGGTACCAGAACAGGAACAGGCTGGCCACGACACCGGCAATCAGGATCAGGTTGCTGTTGCTCTGCGCCTTCTGCGGCGTCCGGCTGGTGCTGGGGTTGATCACCGCCGGCAACTGGTGCTGGGGGACGGCTGCGTTCGCGCCGTGTTTCTTGATCCGCTGTGCGGGAGTCTTGGCCATGGCTCCATTATCGCCCGGTCACACGCGCTGGGGGCGCCGGCCGTCGCGGGGCGGCGTTGCCCGGCCCGCGCCTGTTCACTGCCAGCGGGCGCCGATAGGCTGGAGCGCGTGACCGAACAAGGAAAGCACCGGCTCGGCCGGCACAGCACTGCTGAACTCAACCCCGCCCTGGACGACTACCAGCTCGCCGAGGCCCTTGTGCGCGAGGCCGGGACGCTGGCCCTCCTCATGCGGCAGGCCGGGCTGGAGGGACGGCAAAAGACGTCGGTGTCCGACGTCGTCACCGCCGCAGACCACGCCGCCGAGGCCTATGTGCTGGAACAGCTCCAGCGCTGCCGGCCCGACGACGGCATCCTCGGCGAAGAGGGCGCCTCCGTGGACGGCACCAGCGGCCGGACCTGGGTGATCGACCCGGTCGACGGGACGTATAACTTTCTGCATGGTTCCACCTACTGGTGCTCCGCTATTGCCCTCAAGGATTCTTCCGGTGTGGTGCTCGGCGGGATCTTCCAGCCCGAGGAGGACAAGCTTTGGCTCGGCGGAACAGCCCGGCCGGCAACGCTCAACGGCGAACGGCTGACCACTTTCGGCGGCGCGGGGGTCCCCGGCGCCGGCCGGGCGGAGACGCCATTATCCGAACTCGGTGCCGCGACCTACATCCACCCCACCTGGCTCGCCGATCCGCTGTGCGCGATGCCATGGCACGCCGCCGCGACGTCCGCCGCCGCGCTGCGCATGTTCGGCTCGGGCTCCTGCGACCTGAGCCGGGTGGCCGACGGTGAACTGGGCTGCTGGTTCCAGCACAGTTGCCCGGAATGGGACTGGCTGCCCGGGAAAGCCATTGTCCTCGCGGCCGGCGGAGCGGCCGACGTCGTGCGGGTCAACGGACTCGACTGGTTCGTTGCCGGCGGCACGACGGCGGTCCGTCAGCTCCGCGCCGCCCTCGAATCCGGCTCCGTGGCCTAGGTCCGGGCGTCCCGCTCCCTCCGCCCTGCGGGGGACATGCTCGTTGCCGACGCTGAACTGGTCACGCGCAGGACTGGACATGCTCATTCTTCGCTTCCGCGGCCGGGGGACATGCTTATTCTTTCCCGCCGGGAGTGGGCATATGGGCAGTATGTCCAGTGGTTGCGGCTAGGGGAGGGCATGCCCGGATGGAGGGTCTGTACGGTCGAGGGGACATGCTCATTCTTGGCCGCGGGGGGATGGGCATCTGGGCAGTATGTCCCGTGGCTGCGGCCAGGGGAGGGCATGTCCCAAGGGGGCGGACCTGACTGTCAGCGGCACCGCCTAGACTTGTTAACACCATGGATATGTTGTTTGACCCTTACGCCGACGGACCCTTCCAAGCTGCCTCGAAGACGGGGACGCGCACCAAAACGCCTGCCGGCAACGGGATGACGGCTCTGGGTTCCGCCCTGAATTCTGCCCCGGGCGGCGGGCACGAGGGCGGCCACGGGGACCGCCCGGCCGGGGAGGGGGACCACCCCCGGCTCCCGGGCGCGGCCGAGCTCCTTGAAGGGCTCAACCCCCAGCAGGAAGAAGCCGTCAAACACTCCGGCAGTGCCCTCCTGATCGTCGCAGGCGCCGGCTCGGGCAAGACCCGCGTGCTCAGCAACCGCATTGGCTACTTGATCGCCACCCGGCGCGCACACCACGGTGAGATCCTGGCCATCACCTTCACCAACAAGGCTGCCGCCGAAATGCGGGAACGGGTCGAAGCCCTCGTGGGCGCCCGGGCCAAAACCATGTGGGTCTCCACTTTCCACTCCTCCTGCGTCCGCATCCTGCGCCGCGAAGCCAAGAATGTCGGCCTGAACTCCAACTTCTCCATCTACGATTCCGCGGACTCGCTGCGCCTCATCACCCTCGTGGCCAAGAACCTGGACCTCGACCCGAAGCGGTTCGCCCCCAAAGCGATCCAGCACAAGATCTCGGCGCTCAAGAACGAGCTGATCGACGCTGACAGCTACTCCTCCAGCGCCAATTACAACGACCCCTTCGAACAGGCCGTCGCCGAGGTCTTCAAGGGCTATACGCAGCGGCTCCGCCAGGCCAACGCCATGGACTTCGATGACCTGATCGCCGAAACGGTCTACATGTTCCGGGCCTTCCCCGCGCTCGCCGAGTCCTACCGGCGGCGCTTCCGGCACGTCCTGGTCGACGAATACCAGGACACCAACCACGCCCAGTACGCGCTGGTGCGCGAGATCGTGGGCGAGGGCGAGGGCGCGGCGGAACTCACCGTCGTCGGCGACTCTGACCAGTCGATCTACGCCTTCCGCGGCGCGGACATCCGGAACATCGTGGAGTTCGAGAAGGACTACCCGGACGCCCGCACCATCAAACTTGAGCAGAACTACCGCTCCACCCAGACCATCCTCAGCGCCGCCAATTCGGTCATTTCCCGTAACCCCAACCGGCCGGAGAAGCGGCTGTGGACAGCGGAGGGCGACGGCGAGAAGATCGTCGGCTACGTCGGCGAGAACGAACACGACGAAGCCCAGTTCATTGCCAAGGAGATCGACCGGCTGCAGGACGAAGGCGACCTCCGGCCCGGGGACGTCGCCATCTTCTACCGCACCAACGCACAGTCCCGCTCCATCGAGGATGTCCTGGTCCGCGTCGGGCTTCCGTACAAGGTGGTCGGCGGGACCCGCTTTTACGAGCGCAAGGAAATCAAGGACGCGCTCGCCTACCTGCGCGTGCTGGTCAACCCGGACGACGACGTTAATCTCCGCCGCATCCTGAATGAGCCCAAACGCGGCATCGGCGACCGGGCGGAGGGCGCGGTGGCCTCGCTCGCGCAGCGCGACCGGATCTCCTTTATGGCGGCAGCCCGCCGCGCCGATGAGGCGCCGGGCATGGCCACCCGGTCCGTTAATGCCGTCCAGGGCTTCGTGAAGTTGCTCGACGACCTCGCCGAGGTGGCCTCCGGATCCGGTGCGGCCGCTGCCCTGGAAGCCGTGCTCGAACAGACTGGCTACCTCGCAACCCTGCGTTCCAGCACCGACCCGCAGGACGAGTCCCGGGTGGAGAACCTCGCCGAACTGGTCGCCGTCGTCAGGGAATATGAACGCGACAACCCGGAGGGGTCACTGGGCGCCTTCCTGGAAGGCGTCTCCCTCGTGGCCGACGCCGACCAGATCCCGGATGCGCCGGAGGGGTCCGCCGACGAGCTGGCGGCCGCCGTCGCCGAAGCCAAGCGGCTGGGCGTGGTCACCCTGATGACCCTGCACACCGCCAAGGGACTGGAATTTCCGGTGGTGTTCCTGACCGGCATGGAGCACGGCCTGTTCCCGCACCAGCGCTCCGCCACCGACCCCAAGGAACTCGCTGAGGAACGCCGGCTGGCGTACGTCGGCCTGACCCGGGCCCGGAAGCGCCTGTACCTGACCCGCTCCGAGGTCCGCAGCATGTGGGGCCAGAGCCAGTACAACCCGGCCAGCCAGTTCATCGAGGAAATCCCGGCCGACCTCGTGGAGTGGAAGCGTGAAGGCTCCACCCGCCAGGCCGGCGGCTGGGGGAGCGGTGCCTCCATCGGCTCGAGCCGCTACGGCGGATCGTTCTGGGGAGCGGGCACCGCGCGCGGCGCCGAAGCCAGCCCCACGGCCGGATTTAATGCCGACGTCCCGGCGGCCATCGCCAAGAACCGCGTGCAGCCGCAGAAAGAGGTGGTCGCCGTCAGCGTGGGGGACAAGGTCAACCACACGAGCTTCGGCAACGGCACCGTGCTGGCCGTCGAGGGGGCGGGGGACAAAACCGTCGCCAAGGTGAAGTTCAGCGTCGGAGAGAAGCGGCTCCTGCTCCGCTACGCCCCGCTGACAAAGCTCGACGCCTGACAGGCCCCGCACCCGGCAAGCCGGCACATGCCGTGCCGCCGCGCCCGGCTGAGTCCGGCCGGCCACATCGGACAGGCATAATGGAGCCCATGCGACGGACACTGCTGGGGACCCTGGCCGCCCTTACCTTGATGGCGTCCACGGCATGCACCGTCACGCAGAAGGACCCGGACTACGTTCCGCCCGCGCCACTGCCTGCGCTGGAGCAGCTCACGCAGGCGCCCCTGACGGACGCGGCGAAATACGCGGCGGGCCAGGACGTCCTCAGCTTCGCGACCGCGGACCGGAACGTGGTCTGCTCCCTGACGTCGGCCAAAGGCCGGCACGTGAACCTCCCGTACGAGCAAAACGGCTTCGCGGATTCCAACAACAACAAGCTGGCCACGGTCCCCGTGGCGCATTGCGAACTTGCGGCCTATCCCAAGCCGGCGCCGAAGGACATCACGGACGACTGCGGCGGAACGGGCCTCGGCTACCTCGGCGGCGTCGCGCTGCTCACCCCGGAGAAGGCCGGATACGGCGAATGCCGTTCCGGCGTCACACAGCAGGAGGCCGAATTCGGCCCCGGCGGCAGCCGCAAGGGCCCCATTTCCCAGCTGCCCGTTCTCGACGACGGCCAGAACCTCGAGCGCAACGGCCTGCGCTGCTCGGCCTACAACGGCGGTATCGCCTGCGGAAACGTCTCCGCCGGCGTCGCCTTCTTCGTGTCGCGGGATCATTACGAGCTGATCCCGGCCGCCGGAAAAAAGGCCCCGCAGGCCCCCTCGGAAGCCTCAAAAACCCCGTAATCTAGCGGTTTTTCTACGCTCCATAGAATAGTGTCCTTACTCACATAACGGGTACTCTGGAACGGGCTGGTCCCCAGAAAGGACTAGAGTTCCGAAAGGAGCATTGCGCCGTGTGGCTCGTTTCCAAGCTAGTCGCAGGGTGCGTTTATTCCGCAGACCGGTAACCGCGATAACGTGGGGTCCGGCTGTACAGAAACTACTTCGACGTAGAAGGACACTAAACCGTGGACCTGTTTGAATACCAGGCGCGCGATATGTTCGAGGCGCACGGTGTACCCGTGCTTGCTGGCATCGTGGCGCACACCCCTGAAGAAGCAAAGGCAGCTGCCGAAAAAATCGGCGGAGTCACTGTCGTAAAGGCGCAGGTCAAGGCCGGAGGCCGCGGCAAAGCCGGCGGCGTCAAGGTCGCCAAGACCGCTGACGAGGCGTTTGAACACTCCACCAACATCCTCGGCATGGACATCAAGGGCCACACCGTCCACCGCGTGATGATCGCCCAGGGTGCGGACATCGCCGAGGAATACTACTTCTCCGTTCTCCTGGACCGGGCCAACCGCAACTACCTGGCCATGTGCTCGGTTGAAGGCGGCATGGAAATCGAGCAGCTCGCCGTTGAGCGCCCCGAAGCCCTTGCCAAGATCGCGATCGACCCGGCCGTCGGCATCGACCAGGCCAAGGCCGACGAAATCGTCGCCGCCGCAGGCTTCGCCGAGGAACTGCGCGGCAAGGTCGCCAGCGTCATCCTGAAGCTCTGGGACGTTTTCAAGAAGGAAGACGCCACCCTCGTGGAGGTCAACCCGCTGGTCCTGACCGGTGCCGGCGACATCGTTGCCCTCGACGGCAAGGTCTCCCTCGACGAGAACGCTGACTTCCGTCACCCCAAGCACGCCCACCTTGAAGACAAGGACGCTGCTGACCCGCTCGAGGCCAAGGCCAAGGCGCAGGACCTCAACTACGTCAAGCTGGACGGCTCCGTCGGCATCATCGGTAACGGTGCCGGTCTGGTCATGTCCACCCTCGACGTCGTTGCCTACGCCGGCGAGAACCACGGCAACGTCAAGCCCGCCAACTTCCTGGACATCGGCGGTGGAGCTTCCGCCGAGGTCATGGCCGCAGGCCTCGACGTCATCCTGGGCGACCCGCAGGTCAAGTCCGTCTTCGTCAACGTCTTCGGCGGCATCACCGCCTGTGACGCCGTCGCCAAGGGCATCGTCGGTGCACTGGCCGAGCTGGGCCACTCCGCGAACAAGCCGCTGGTAGTCCGCCTCGACGGCAACAACGTTGAGGAAGGCCGCCGCATCCTGGCCGAGGCCAACCACCCGCTGGTTACCCTGGCCGCCACCATGGACGAGGGCGCCGACAAGGCTGCCGAGCTCGCCAACGCAGCGAAGTAGAGGGACTCGACTATGTCTATTTATCTGAACAAGGACTCCAAGGTCATCGTCCAGGGCATCACCGGCGGCGAAGGCACCAAGCACACCGCACTGATGCTGAAGGCCGGCACCAACGTTGTGGGCGGCGTCAACGCCCGCAAGGCCGGCACCACGGTCCTGCACGGCGACACGGAGATCACCGTCTTCGGCACCGTCAAGGAAGCCATGGCCGAGACCGGCGCTGACGTTTCCATCGTCTTCGTCCCGCCGGCCTTCACCAAGGACGCCGTCGTTGAAGCCATCGAGGCCGGCATCGGCCTGGTCGTCGTCATCACCGAAGGTGTGCCCGTCCAGGACTCCGCCGAGTTCTGGGCACTGGCCCAGTCCAAGCTGGACGCCAACGGCAAGCAGGTCACCCGCATTATCGGACCGAACTGCCCCGGCATCATCACCCCCGGCGAGGCCCTCGTTGGCATCACGCCGGCCAACATCACCGGCAAGGGCCCCATCGGCCTCGTCTCCAAGTCAGGCACCCTGACCTACCAGATGATGTACGAACTGCGCGACCTCGGCTTCTCCACCGCCATCGGCATCGGCGGCGACCCTGTCATCGGCACCACCCACATCGACGCGCTCGAAGCGTTCGAGGCTGACCCGGAGACCAAGGCGATCGTCATGATCGGCGAAATCGGCGGCGACGCCGAAGAGCGTGCCGCCGACTACATCAAGGCACACGTCACCAAGCCGGTTGTCGGCTACGTGGCCGGCTTCACCGCTCCGGAGGGCAAGACCATGGGCCACGCAGGCGCCATCGTCTCGGGCTCCGCGGGCACCGCCCAGGCCAAGAAGGAAGCCCTCGAGGCTGCTGGCGTCAAGGTCGGCAAGACGCCGTCCGAGACCGCCACGCTCCTGCGCGAAGTCTTCGCAGCCCTCTAGGCTCACAGCACCACCACACGCGGGGTCACCGCCGGCCCGTCCTACTCGCTGGGATGGACCGGAGGTGACCCCGCGTTGTGCGTTTAACGAAAGTACGACGGCGGCGGGTCACCATCCCCACGGATGGTGACCCGCCGCCGTCGTGCACTGCTTTCAAGAACACGGCCGTTCGGCACCACGGCCAGCCAGGAACGGTGCAGCTCAGACTTTTGCGCCGGCCAGGAGTTCGTCGAGCCGCTCGTCGGGCCGTTCGGGGGTGAAGAAACCGTCCGTCAGCAGCCGCCACCNGGCGCAGTACCGGCCGTCGTTGGCGAATGTGGCGAACGCGCTGGCCATGGTCAGCGGCGAGGTCTGGGTCCCCACGGATGGTGACCCGCCGCCGTCGTGCACTGCTTTCAAGAACACGGCCGTTCGGCACCACGGCCAGCCAGGAACGGTGCAGCTCAGACTTTTGCGCCGGCCAGGAGTTCGTCGAGCCGCTCGTAGCCTTCGGTCAGCCCGCCTTCCATGCCGGACTGCGCCATGCCGTCGCGCGCCTCCATGCTGGGATACACCCCGTGGGCCTTCAGCCGGGTGCGGCCGCCGCCAAGATCCTCGAAGGTGAGGAACTCGATGCTGACGACGTCCGGGTAGCCGTCGAACTCGAAGGTCTGGATGGCGAAGTCGTTTTCCCGGACCGTGTGGAAGACCCCGGTGAAGCCGTAGGTGTCGCCGTCCGGTCCCTTGTGGGTGTAGCGGTAGCTGCCGCCGGTCCGGAAATCGTAGTGGTCGATCTCCATCTTCAGCCGCCGCGGGCCGAGCCACTGGGCTACGAGTGCGGGTTCCTTGTGGGCCCGGAACACCTCGGCGACGGGGAAATCGAACTCCCGCTCGCAATCGATGAAGGGCAGGCCCTCCGGGACACTGAGTTTCAGGGCGTTGGTCATGATGATGAGTCCTTTGCCTGGGTGCCGCGTGCCGCGGCGTTCGATTGGAGCACGGCGTCAAGGCTGCGGAACTGCTCCTCGCGGACCAGCCGGTACTGGTCGATCCATGCGGTGAGCGCCTCCAGCCGTGCGGGGTTCAGGTGGACGGGCCGGCGCTGCGCGTCACGGGTGCGGGTGACCAGCTGCGCCTGCTCGAGGACCTGGATGTGTTTCGAGACCGCCTGCTTGGTGATCGCGAAGGGTTCCGCCAGTTCGTTCACGGTGGCCGGGCCCCGGCTAAGCCGGGCAATGATGCGGCGGCGGACGGGGTCGGCGAGGGCCAGGAAGGCCGAGTCGAGCATGTCGTCGTCGCGGACCTGCACTTGGTTCCCCACCTCCTCGCCGTCGGTAGCCATCCGGTTGTCATTCAGTAATCAACCTTCTGCTAATCAACTAAATCATTGATCAACCTTCTGGTTGTTTAAGACTACGCCTGGTGGCCGGGCGCGCGCAATGCCTCAACGCGGGGTCACCAAACCTTGCGTCACTCTTCCACGCTTTGTTAGTATGTCAGGACAAACTATCGAAGGAGCAAAGAGTGCCTCTCGTGCGCATAGACGTCAACCAAGGCCGCGGCCCCGAGCGGCTCCGGCAGATCAGTCAGGGCATCCACGACGCCATCCTGGCCGAATACGGCATTCCGGAGCGGGACTATTTCCACGTGCTGACTGAGCATGCGCAGGGGCAGATCGTCGCCCTGGATGCGGGGCTGGGGTTTGAGCGGACGCCGGATGTTGTGATGATCCAGATCTTTACGCAGGCGGGACGCAGCCAGGAGGCCAAGCAGTCCCTGTTTGCGGCGATCGCCGCAAACCTGGCCGCAGACGGAATCACCGGCGGAGACGTCTTTATCGGCTACGTCGAAAACGGGCCGGGGGACTGGTCGTTCGGTTTCGGCCGCGCCCAGTATGTGACCGGCGAACTCGCCACTCCCGGGCGGTAGTTCCGGCGCGCCCCAGATGTCACAGGGAGTGCGCAGGGGGTTGCGGGCCGGGAAGATTTCGGGCTCCGTGTCATGTTGTAAATATGTCAGTACAAACCTTTGACAGTACATGGATTCTAGGGCAGAGTAGTCGATGTGGCCCCGCTCACTGCGGGGCATCCGGAGCCCCCTCCGGGCCACACATACTGACATGCAGCCGCTGTGTAAAGGTACAGAGTTCACACCAGAAAGGTCCACGATCACCGTGACCCACGAACTGCTCACGATCGGGCGCATCAGCGTTGATATCTACCCGAATGACATCGGGGTGGATCTGGAGGATGTCACGTCCTTCGGAAAGTACCTGGGCGGCTCCCCGTCCAACGTGGCCGTGGCCGCGGCCCGCCACGGCCGCCGAACCGCCGTCATCACCCGAACCGGCGACGACGCCTTCGGCAGATACCTGCACCGCGAACTGCGCAAGTTCAACGTGGACGATTCCTTCGTCACCGCCGTCAAGGAATGGCCCACCGCGGTGACGTTTTGCGCGATCAAACCCCCGGAGGACTTCCCGCTGTACTTCTACGGACGGTTCCCGACGGCGCCGGACTTGCAGATCAAGGCAGGGGAGCTGGACCTCGGCGCCATCCGGGACGCCGGCATCTTCTGGTCCACGGTGACGGGCCTCTGCCAGGAGCCCAGCCGCGCGGCGCACCTCGCCGCCCACGAGGCACGGCCCCGCACCGGGCTGAAGCCGGGCCAGTTCACCATCCTGGACCTCGACTACCGGCCGATGTTCTGGGCCTCGGAAGAGGAAGCCCGGGAGCAGGTCGCCAAAATCCTTCCGCACGTCACCGTCGCGATCGGCAATGACAAGGAATGTGCCGTCGCCGTCGGCGAGGGCACCCCGGACGAGCAGGCGGACCGGCTGCTGGCGGCCGGCGTCGAAATCGCCGTCGTGAAGCTTGGCCCCGAAGGCGTGATGGCCAAGACTCGCACCGAGCGTGTCGTGTCCGCCCCGGTCCCGGTGGAGACCGTCAACGGCCTCGGCGCCGGCGACTCCTTCGGCGGGGCCTTCTGCCACGGACTGCTGTCCGGCTGGCCGCTCGCCCAGATCCTCGACTTCGCCAACGCAGCAGGCGCCCTGGTCGCCTCCCGGCTGTCCTGCGCGGATGCCATGCCGACGCCGGGGGAAGTCACCTCCCTGCTCGCCGAACGCGGCCGCCTGGTGCCGGGCACCCATGCCCCCGAAGGAGCAACGCTGTGAGCCTCAATCCCGCCTCCGCCACCACCGCCACGGACGATGATCCCCGCCGCTACGAGCATCTGAGCACCATCCGGCTCGAGGACCCGGACGCGATCGCCCGCGCCGCGAAGGCGCGCCGCCGCCACCCCGGTCTGAAATCCGGCACGCAGAACTTCATTGTCGCCGCCGACCACCCGGCCCGCGGCGCCCTCGCGGTCGGCAACGACCCCGTGGCGATGGCAGACCGCCGCCAGCTCCTGGACCGGCTGCAGATCGCGCTCGCCAACCCGGACGTGGACGGCATTCTCGCATCCCCGGACATCATGGACGACCTGCTCCTGCTCGGGGCGCTGGACGGCAAGCTGCTCTTCGGCTCGATGAACCGCGGTGGGCTCTCCGGCCTCGTCAACGAGTTCGACGACCGCTTCACCGGCCACACGGCCGCCGCGCTGGAAGCGCTGGGGGCCGACGGCGGCAAGATGCTCACCCGCATCTGCCTCGGCGATCCGGACACCGTGGCCACCCTGGAAGCCACCGCCAAAACCATCGATTCGCTCGCCGAACGCAAGCTCATCGCCATGGTGGAACCCTTCCTGTCCGTCCGGGAGCACGGCAAGGTCCGCAACGACCTCTCCACCAATGCCGTGATCAAGTCGGTGGCCATCGCCGAGGGGCTTGGCTCCACCAGCGCGTACACCTGGATGAAGCTCCCGGTGGTGGCTGAGATGGAGCGCGTCATGGCGGCCACCACAATGCCCACCGTGCTACTCGGCGGAGATCCGGACAGCAGCCAGAACGACGTCTTTGCGAGCTGGGAAGCGGCCCTCGCGCTGCCCGGCGTCCAGGGACTCACCGTCGGACGGACCCTGCTGTACCCGCACGACGGCGACGTCGCCGGCGCCGTGGCGACCGCGGCCTCGTTGCTGCACCGGTCCGCCCCGCGCACCCTGTCCACCCGCACCGCAGAAGTATCGGAGTAACTTCCCATGGGAATCAGATCTGCCTCAGGAACACGCAGAATGACGGTCGCCCAGGCCGTCGTCGAATACCTGTCCAAGCAGTACACCGTCGACTCGATCGGCGGCCAGGACTACCGTGAGCGGCTGATTCCGGGCACTTTCGGGATCTTCGGCCACGGCAACGTTGCCGGCGTCGGGCAGGCCCTCAAGCAGTATCAGCAGCTCGACCCGACGATCATGCCGTACTACCAGGGCCGGAACGAACAGGCCCAGGCGCACCAGGCCGTCGGCTACGCCCGGCACACCCGGCGGCGCCAGACCTTCGCGATCAGCACCTCGATCGGTCCGGGTTCCTCGAACCTGCTCACCGGCGCGGCGCTGGCCACCACCAACCGGCTCCCCGTGCTGCTGCTGCCCAGCGACACCTTCGCCACGCGGGCCGCCGACCCCGTGCTCCAGCAGCTCGAGCAGCCCTACGCCTACGACATCACCGTCAACGACGCGTTCCGGCCGCTGTCCAAGTTCTTTGACCGGGTCTCCCGGCCCGAGCAGCTGTTCTCCGCGTTCCACCACGGGTTGCGTGTCCTGACGGACCCGGCCGAAACCGGCGCCGTCACCATCTCGCTGCCCCAGGACGTCCAGGCCGAGGCCTTCGACGTGCCGGAGGAATTCCTCGCCGAACGCGAATGGCGGATCCGCCGTCCCGACGCCGACGACGAGGACATCCGCCGCGCCGCGGAAGCGATCCGCGCCGCGAAGCGTCCGCTCATCATCGCCGGCGGCGGCGTGCTCTACGCCTACGCCAACGACGAACTCGCCAGGTTCGTGGAGCTGACCGGCATCCCGGTGGGCAACACCCAGGCCGGTGTCGGTGTCCTGCCGTGGGACCACAAGTTCTCCCTCGGCGCGATCGGCTCCACCGGCACGACGGCGGCCAACGCCATCGCCGCCGAGGCCGACCTGATCATCGGCATCGGCACCCGCTATGAGGATTTCACCACCGCGTCCCGGACCGCGTTCCAGAACCCGGACGTGAAGTTCATCAACATCAACGTAGCCGCGATCGACGCCTACAAGCACGGCAGCTCCCTGCCGATCGTCGCGGACGCCCGCAAGGCCCTGATCAAACTGAAGCAGGCCCTCGGCGGCTACCGGATCGGCGCCGACCTGGAACAGCAGATCGCCACCGAGAAGGCCCGCTGGAACACCACGGTGGACGCGGCGTTCGACACCCGCTTCACCCCGCTGCCGGCCCAGAACGAGATCATCGGCGCCACCAGCCGGGCCATGGACGCCCAGGACGTCGTCATCTGCGCGGCCGGGTCCCTCCCCGGGGACCTGCACAAGATGTGGCGCGTCCGGGACCCGTTCGGCTACCACGTCGAATATGCCTACTCCTGCATGGGCTACGAAATCCCGGGCGGCCTCGGCGTCAAGCGCGCGGCGCTGGCCGAAGCCGCGAACGGCGGAGCGCAGCGTGACGTCGTCGTGATGGTGGGGGACGGTTCCTACCTGATGATGCACACCGAACTGGTCACCGCCGTCGCCGAACGGATCAAGCTGATTGTGGTCCTGATCCAGAACCACGGCTACGCCTCGATCGGCTCGCTCTCCGAGTCCCTCGGCTCGCAGCGCTTCGGCACCCAGTACCGCGCCCTGGACGAGGAGCACCACAGCTTCGACGACGGCGAGCGCCTCCCCGTGGATCTGGCCCTGAATGCCGAAAGCCTCGGCGTGAAGGTGATCCGGATCGAACCGGGGGAGAAGGTCATCGCCGAACTCGAGCAGGCCGTCCGCGACGCCAAAGCGGCGCCCGAACGTGGCGGCCCGATCGTCATCCACGTCGAATCCGACCCGCTGCTGGACGCCCCCGGTTCCGAGTCCTGGTGGGACGTTCCGGTGTCCCAGGTCTCCGAGCTGGACTCCACCAAGCAGGCCTTCCAGACCTACGTCGACCACAAGAGCCGCCAGCGCAAGCTGCTGGGCTGAGCCCCCTTCACCCCTCCCGCATAGCCACAGTGCATAGCCACAGACCAAGGAAGTCCATCACCATGTCAACGACGACAGTCACCACCAAAACCATCCACCACTTCATCAACGGCGCAGAAACCGCCGGCGACGGCACCCGCACCCAGCCCGTCTACAACCCGGCCACCGGCGCCGTCACCGGGGAGCTGCGGCTGGCCAACCGGGCGGACCTGGACGCCACGGTGGCCGCCGCCCGCGCGGCCGCCGACAGCTGGGGCGACTTCTCGCTGGCCAAGCGCACCGCCGTGCTGTTCAAGTTCCGCGAACTCGTCGCGGCGCACGTCGACGCCCTCGCCGAGCTGATCACCGCCGAGCACGGCAAGGTCCTCTCCGACGCCAAGGGCGAGATCGGCCGCGGCCTGGAGGTCGTCGAGTACGCCTGCGGCATCCCGACACTCCTCAAGGGCGACTACTCGGACCAGGTCTCCACCGGCATCGACGTCTTCTCCTTCCGCGAGCCGCTCGGCGTCGTCGCCGGCATCACCCCGTTCAACTTCCCGGTGATGGTGCCGCTGTGGATGGCTCCCATGGCGATCGCCACGGGCAACGCCTTCATCCTGAAGCCCTCCGAACGCGACCCCTCGGCCTCGATGCTGCTGGCCAAGCTGTGGAAAGACGCGGGCCTGCCCGACGGCGTCTTCCAGGTCCTGCACGGCGACAAGGAAACCGTCGACGGCCTGCTGACCCACCCGGACGTGGACGGCATCTCCTTTGTCGGCTCAACCCCGATCGCCAAGTACGTCCACGAGACCGCCACCAAGCACGGCAAGCGCGTCCAGGCCCTCGGCGGCGCCAAGAACCACGCCATCATCCTGCCCGACGCCGACCTCGACAATGCCGCGGACCACCTCGCCGCCGCCGCCTTTGGGTCCGCCGGTGAGCGCTGCATGGCCATCTCGGTCGCCGTCGCCGTCGGTGACGCGGCCGAGCTGCTGGTCGAGAAGGTCCAGGAACGCGCCCTGGCGGTCAAGGTCAACAACGGCACCGCGCCGGGCGCCGAAATGGGCCCCGTCATCACCCCGGCGTCCAAGGAGCGCATCGTCCGGATCGTCACCGAAGCCGAGGCCGCCGGAGCGGCGATGGTGGTGGACGGCCGCGGCCTGGTCGTCGCAGGCCACGAGGACGGTTTCTGGGTGGGCCCCACCGTCATCGACCACGTCAAGACCGAAATGACCGCCTACAGCGAGGAAATCTTCGGACCCGTCCTCGTCGTCGTCCGGGTGGAGGACCTGGACGCCGGTATCGCCCTGATCAACTCCAACCCCTACGGCAACGGCACCGCCATCTTCACCTCCTCCGGCGCCAACGCCCGCAAGTTCCAGCGCTCCGTCACCGTGGGCATGATCGGCATCAACGTGCCGCTGCCCGTGCCGGTGGCGCACCACTCCTTCGGCGGCTGGAAGGCCTCGCTCTTCGGCGACAAGCACATCTACGGCCCCGAAGGCGTCTCCTTCTATACCCGCGGCAAGGTGGTCACGTCCCGCTGGCCCGAACCGACCCACGCCTCGGGCGCCTCCTACAACTTCCCCTCCAACTAGTCCCGGCCCGACCAAGTAGTCCCGGCCCGACCAAGAAAGACAACGCTGTCATGACTGAGAACAAGCTGATCATCGGCACCGCGCCGGACTCCTGGGGCGTCTGGTTCGCGGATGACCCCAAGCAGACCCCATGGGAACGCTTCCTCGACGAGGTGGCCGAATCCGGCTACAAGTGGATTGAACTCGGCCCCTACGGCTACCTCCCCACCGACCCCGCCCGGCTCGCCGAGGAGCTCAAGGCCCGCGACCTGCAGATCTCGGCCGGCACCGTGTTCACCGCCTTCCACCGTGGCCTGGACCAGTGGGAAACCGCGTGGGAGCCGGCCCGCAGGGTCGCCGAACTCACCGCCGCGATGGGCGGCGAACACATCGTGGTGATCCCCGCGATGTGGCGCGACGACGTCACCGGCGAGGCCGTGGAAAGCGGCGAGCTCACCGAAAAGGCCTGGGCCGACCTCTTCGCCGGGCACAACCGCCTCGGCAAGACCCTGCTGGAGGACTTCGGCCTGAAGCAGCAGTTCCACTCCCACGCGGACTCCCACGTCGGCGCGCAGGAGGACATCGAGACCCTGCTCGCCGCCACGGACGGCCAGTACCTCAACCTGTGCCTGGACACCGGGCACGCCGAGTACTGCGGTGCGTCCAGCCTGGAGTTGATCAAGAACTACCCGGACCGGATCGGCTACCTGCACCTCAAGCAGATCAACCCGGACATCCTCAAAAAGGTCAACCAGGAGAACATGACCTGGGCCGCTGCCAACCTGGCCGGCGTCATGACCGAACCGCCGAACGGCCTGCCGGACCTGCGCGCCGTCATCGAGGCCGTCGAGGCGCTGAACCGCCCGATCTTTGGCATCGTGGAACAGGACATGTACCCCGTAGCCTTCGATGTGCCCATGCCGATCGCCAAGCGCACCCGCAACTACCTGCTCTCCTGCGGCTCCCGCACCGCCGTCAACTAGAACTCAAAGGACCAGAACCATGACCAAGACCCTCCGTGTAGCTGTCATCGGCGCCGGCCGTATGGGCGCAGACCACATCCTGCGGCTTAACACCCGCATCCACGGCGCGGAAGTTGCCGCCGTCGTCGACGTCGACCTGGCCCGCGCCCAGGCCGCCATCGAGGGAATCCCGGGCGCCGTCGCCCTGGCCGACGCCGACGAGGCGCTCAACAACGGCGACGTCAACGCCGTGCTGATCGCCACTCCCGGCTTCCTGCACGAGGACATCCTGCTCAAGGCGATTGCCAAGGACATCCCGATCCTCTGCGAGAAGCCGCTCACCCCGGACGCCGCCTCCGCCTGGAAGATCGTCCAGGCCGAGGAACAGCTGGGCCGCCAGCGCATCCAGGTCGGCTTTATGCGCCGCTTCGACGCGGAATACGCCGCCCTGGGCGACATCATCCGGAGCTCCGAACTCGGCGAGCTGCTGATGCTCCACCACCAGCACCGCAACCCGACCACCCCGGCCGGCTTCACCAACGAGATGCTGATCAACGACTCCGTGGTGCACGAGTTCGACGCCATCCGGTTCTTCACCGGCGAGGAGATCACGTCCGTCCAGGTCCGCCTCGGCAAGGCCACCAGGAACGCTCCGGCAGGCCAGCACGACCCGCAGCACGTGCTGATCGAAACCGAATCCGGCGTCCTGGCCGACGTCGAGATCTTCGTCAACGCCAAGTTCGGCTACGAGGTGGCCACGCAGGCCTCCTTCGAGGACGGCATCGTCAGCATCGGCGGCGACAAGGGCCCGTCCACGCGCACTGCCGGCCGCTGGGGCGGGAACATCACCCCCGGCTTCGAGGAGCGCTTCGGCGCCGCCTACGACGTCGAAATCCAGTCCTGGGTGGACGCCGCCGTCCGCGGTGAAATCGGCGGACCGACGGCCTGGGACGGGTACGCCACCGCCGCCTGCTGCGAGGCCGGCGTCGAGGCGCAGAAGAACGGCGAAAAGGTCGCCGTGAAGCTCAACGCCAAGCCCGCGCTCTACCGCTAGGACGAACGGGAGGGGGCCGTGGCCCCCTCCCGTTCCTCCGGTCCCACGCTCAACCCGCCAGATCCGCAATGGAGTGTTCCGAAGTGAAAATCGCACTTGATCCCACGCCGTTCCACCACAGCCACGGACTCCTGGAGTTCCCGCGCGTCGTCGCCGACCTCGGCTACGAGTACATGCAGATGACCCCGCACCCCGATTTCATCCCGTTCTTCAACCACCCGAAGGCCGACGACGAACTGGTGGGCCAGCTGAAGGCGGCCTGCAAGGACGCCGGGATCGAAATCGCCTCCGTGCTGCCGGTCCTGCGCTGGTCCGGGCCTGATGAGGACGCCCGCGAAGCCGCCGTCCGCTACTGGAAGCGCGCCATCCAGATCGCCGTGGACCTGGGCGTCAGCACGATGAACACCGAGTTCAGCGGACGCCCGGAGAAGGCCGAGGAATCCGAGCGTGCGTTCTACCGCTCCATGGAGGAACTGCTGCCGATCATCGAACGGGAAGGCATCGACCTCCTGATCGATCCGCACCCGGACGACTTCGTCGAGGAGGGCCTCGCCGCGATCCGGGTGATCCGCGGCCTGAACTCCAAGAACGTGGGCCTGGTCTACGTGGCCTCTCACAGTTTCCACATGAAGGACGCGCCGCTGGATATCATGCGCGCGGCGGGGGACAAGCTCCGCCTGGTCCACGTCGCCGACACCATGGACCACCACGCCTCGCACGGGCTGCGCTACATCACCAACCCGCCCGGCAACCCGGTCCGGGTGCACCAGCACCTGAAAATCGGCGACGGCGACGTCAACTGGGACGAGTTCTTCGGGGGCCTGCAGGGAATCGGCTTCCTAGATCGGGAGGACACCGTGATGGTCTCCAGCGTCTTCGCCGAGGACGACAACGCCGCCGAGGTCTCCCGCTACCAGCTGGACACGATGAAGCAGCAGATCCAGAAGGTGAGCGTATGACGCCGACGGCAACCGCCCAACAGCGGAAGGCGCCGCCGGCCAACCATAAAAAGGCATTGCGCACCGCCACCATCATCTCCACCTTCGGCGGCCTCCTCTTCGGCTATGACACCGGCGTCATCAACGGTGCCCTGCCTTACATGCAGGAGGACCTGGGCCTCACGCCGCTCACCGAAGGGCTGGTGACCTCCTCGTTGCTCTTTGGCGCCGCCTTCGGCGCCCTGTTCGGCGGGCGCCTCGCGGACCGCAACGGACGGCGCAAGATGATCATGGTGCTGGCCGTGATCTTCCTGGTCGGCACCCTGGCCTGCACCGTCGCCCCGAACACCGAGGTCATGATCCTGGCCCGCTTCGTCCTGGGCCTCGCCGTCGGCGGCGCGTCCGTCACCGTGCCCGTCTACCTCGCCGAGGTCTCTCCGAGCGCCCGGCGCGGCCGGATCGTCACCCAGAACGAGCTGATGATCGTCACCGGCCAGCTGCTGGCCTTCATCTTCAACGCCTACCTCGGCAACACCTTCGGCGAATCCGGCGGGATCTGGCGCTGGATGCTCGTCATCGCCACCCTGCCGGCGATCGCACTCTGGATCGGGATGAACTTCATGCCCGAAAGCCCGCGCTGGCTGGCCTCGATGGGCAGCTTCGGCGAGACCCTCAGCGTGCTGCAACGGATCCGCTCCCAGTCCGAGGCCCGGGCCGAGTTCGAGGAAGTCAAGGCCATGGCCGTGGAGGACTACAAGTCCAAAATGGGCTCCTGGCGGGACCTCGGTGTGCCCTGGCTGCGCCGCATCTTCGTGGTGGGCATCGGCCTGGCCGTCATCCAGCAGATCACGGGCGTGAACTCGATCATGTACTACGGCACACAGATCCTCGCGGAATCCGGCTTCGGCCGCGAAGCCGCGCTGACGGCCAACATCGCCAACGGCATCATCTCCGTCGCGGCCACCTTCGTGGGGATCTGGCTGCTGGGCAAGGTGGGCCGGCGCAAGATGCTCATCACCGGCCAGATCGGCACGACGGCGGCGCTGCTGCTGATCGGTGTCTTCTCCCTGGTCCTGCCCGAAGGCACCGCCCGGGGCTTCGTGATCCTGGCCCTGACCGTGACATTCCTGGCCTTCCAGCAGGGCGCGATCTCCCCGGTCACGTGGCTGATGCTGTCCGAGATCTTCCCGCTGAAAATCCGCGGCCTCGGCATGGGCGCCTCAGCCTTTGTGCTGTGGACGGTGAACTTCCTGGTCGGGTTCGGCTTCCCTCAGCTCCTCGCCGCGATCGGTCTCGCCAGCACGTTCTTCGTCTTCGCCGTGCTGGGTGTCGGCGCCATTGCGTTTGCCGCGAACTACATCCCGGAAACAAAGGACAAGAGCCTGGAAGACCTGGAGCACCACTTCAAGCAACTGGCTGCCAAACAACCCGTCGCCGCGTAGCCTGGCCGGGGGCGGCGCGGGGCTAAACGGCTACGCGTGCGCGTGCAGCTTCGGAAGCGCATCGACCAGGGGCGCCAGCTCCGGCACCTCCTGCGCCTCGGCCAGCGCACGCTCCAGCGTGGCGTCGTGGCTGGGCCGGGCCTCCTCCAGCAGTTTGATGCCGCCCGGAGTGAGCTCGGTGTAGATGCCGCGGCGGTCATCGGCGCACAGGATCCGGGTCAGCAGGCCGCGGTCCTCCAGCCGGTTGACCAGCCGCGTGGTGGCGCTGGCACTCAACGCCGTGGCGCGGGCCAGCTGCTGCATACGCATGTGCCAGCCGTCCTGGCGGCTCAGCGCATCCAGCACGGTGTACTCCACGACGGACAGCTGCGCCACCGCCTGCAGCGCGCGCTCCAGCTCCGCCTCGATCAGTCCGTGCAGGGCCGCCAGGGTCCGCCAGCCTTGCGCCCGGACCTCGACGGCGTCGTCCTTGATGCCCATCAGTTCTTCCCTTCAGATCAGCCCGCCCCGCCCGGAAAGTCCCGGAACAACGGCAGCCCACAAATTAGTTGCTTGCGCGGCATAGTTGCTTGTGCAACAATAAATAACGCGTCTGCAACTAATAGCTTACGCTTCGCAATTCTTTCCGTACAGTTTTGAAGGAGCACCTCCATGCCAATCGGCCTGATAGCACTTGCCCTCGGCGGGTTCGGGATCGGACTCACCGAGTTCGTCATTATGGGCCTGCTGCCCGAAGTGGCCGCCGACTTCCGCGTCAGCGAGGCCACGGCCGGCTGGCTGATCTCCGGCTATGCGCTCGCCGTCGTGGTCGGGGCGTTGCTCCTGACCGCCGCCGTAACGCGCTTCGAGCGCAAACCGGTCCTGGCCGTGCTGATGGTGCTGTTCATCGCGGGCAACCTGATCTCGGCCGTCGCGCCGGACTACTCGCTGATGATGATCGGCCGCATCATCGCGGCGCTGGCACACGGCGCCTTCTTCGGCATCGGCGCGGTGGTCGCCGCCAGCATGGTGGCCCCCACCAAAAAAGCCGGGGCCATCGCCATTATGTTCACCGGGCTGACCGCAGCCAATGTCCTGGGCGTTCCGTTCGGCACCATGCTGGGCCAGGCCGCCGGCTGGCGGTCCACCTTCTGGGCGATCACAGGCATCGGCGTGCTGGCCCTGGTCGGCATCCTCACCCTGGTCCCGAAGACCGGCGCGGGCCAGGCCGGCGGCCTGCGCGGGGAACTCCGGGCCTTCCGGTCAGGCCAGGTCTGGCTCTCCATCCTGGTCACCATCCTCGGCTACGGCGGCATGTTCGGCGCCTTCACGTACATCGCCTTCACGCTCACCGAGGTCACCGGATTCTCCGCCTCCACCGTGCCGTGGCTGCTCATTCTCTTCGGCGTGGGCCTGTTCATCGGCAACACCGCGGGCGGCAAGGCCGCGGACCGGAACGTGGACCGAACGTTGCTCGTGGCGCTCTCCGCCCTGGTTGTGGTCCTGGTGATCTTCGCCCTGACGTCCGGAAGCCAGCCCATGACCATCGCCTCCATGGTGCTGCTGGGCGGCTTCGGCTTCGCCACGGTCCCCGGACTTCAGATGCGCGTCATGAAATACGCCACGACCGCCCCCACCCTGGCCTCCGGGGCCAACATCGGAGCCTTCAATGTGGGCAACGCCCTCGGCGCCTGGCTGGGCGGCGTGACCATCACGGCCGGCCTCGGCTACACCTCGCCCATCTGGGCCGGCGCCGGGATCACGCTGCTGGGCCTGGCCGTGATGGTGGTCGCCGCAGCCTCTGCCAGGCGGCAAGGCGGCGGGCGCAACGGCGTTCTCGCCGCGGCCGACGGCGCCGGCGCGGACGGTTTGCGGGAGGGTGCGGAGCTCCAGCGGGCCTAACTTCCTCAACTTCATTTTCGAACATCGCGACGACGGCGGCGGCCTTGGGCTGCCGCCGTCGCCGGCGTTTGCCGGCAGTTTGGTGCCCCGCGGAAGGGCCCGAACCCCGGCGTTTGTTTACTGGCCGAAAGTCAATCGTTACGTGATTACATCCTAATGTCAGGACAAACTATTGACATGAGTGAGGTAAATCACCATGATCAGTTGTAGGCGGCTCACGGACTGACGCAAAGATGCGGTCGGCGTGGCCCGGAATCAAAGGAGATTAATCGTGACCAAGTTCTCGTGGCGGAAGACGGCCCTCGTGGCGGCCGTGGTACCCATGCTGGCCCTGAGCGCGTGTTCCAGCACCGGCGGCAAGCCTGCAGACTCCGGCGCTGCGGCCGGCGGCGGCCAGGTCGCCTCCACGGAGCGGATGAAGATTGCCCTGATCACCCACGCCGCTGCAGGTGACACCTTCTGGGACATCGTCCGCAAGGGGGCCGAGGAGGCGTCGGCGAAGGACAACGTTGAGCTCCTCTACACATCCGATCCCGAAGCCGGGCGCCAGGCCCAGCTCATCCAGCAGGCTATCGACCAGAAGGTTGACGGCATCGCGGTGACGCTTGCGAAGCCCGAAGCCCTTAAAGACGTCCTGAAGAAGGCCACCGACGCCGGCATCCCGGTTGTGAGCCTGAACGCCGGCGAGGGTGTCTCGGCGCAGCTGGGGGCCTTCACCCACTTCGGCTCGAACGAAAATCTCGCCGGTGAGGCAGTCGGCACCCGGCTCGCGGCGGAAAACTTCAAGCACCCGGTCTGCGTGATCCAGGAACAGGGCCACGTCGGACTTGAAGCACGATGCGCAGGCGTCAAGGCGAAAGTGCCCGCAACGGAGATCCTGTACGTCGACGGAAAAGACATGACCTCTGTCCAGTCCACGGCGACGGCCAAGCTCCAGGCTTCCAAGGACGCCGACGTCATCATCGGCCTCGGCGCCCCCATCACCCTGACTCTCCTCAAGTCGGTCACGGACGCCGGCAGCTCGGCCAAGGTTGCCAGTTTTGACCTGAACGCGGACCTCGCCCAGAAGATCGTGGATGGTGCAGTTCTGTTCACCGTGGACCAGCAGCCGTGGCTGCAGGGCTACGGCGCCGTTGATGCGCTGTGGCAGAACAAGCGCGGCGGCTTCACCATCGGTGGCGGCCAGTCGGTCCTTACCGGCCCGAGTCTGGTCGACAAATCCAATGCCGCCGATGTCCTGACCTTCGCCCAGCAGGGCATCCGCTAACAGTCCGCTGGCCGGGCCGGCTCACACCGGCCCGGCAGCAAGGAGAGCTATCATGACCATCACCCAGACAAAGACCCCGGCGCCGACGGCCGATGAGCGTGTCGCCAAGCGCAGTCCGTTCCAGAAGTTGCTTGGCCGGCCCGAGATTGGCGCCCTGGTGGGCGCGATCGTCCTGTTCGTCTTCTTCGCGTTGGTATCCCCGACGTTTACCCAGCCGAATGCCTTCGCGACCGTGCTGTACGGTTCCTCCACCATCGGGATCATGGCGGTGGGTGTGTCCTTGCTGATGATCGGCGGGGAGTTCGACCTTTCCACCGGCGTCGCCGTGATCTCCTCGGCGCTGACGGCGTCGATGTTCAGCTGGTACTTCAGCACGAACGTCTGGGTCGGCGTCGGCCTGGCCTTGGTGGTGTCCCTGGGCATCGGCTACATCAACGGCTGGATCCTGATGAAGACCAAGCTGCCCAGCTTCATCGTCACCCTGGCCACGTTCCTGATGCTGACCGGCCTGAACCTGGGCCTGACCCGCCTGATCGGCGGCGGCGTGTCATCGCCCTCGATCTCCAACATGGAGGGCTTCGACTCCGCCCGGGCCGTGTTCGCTTCCTCGGTGAACATCGCCGGCGTCGACGTCAAAATCACGGTGTTCATCTGGATCGCGCTCGTCGCGGTGGCCACCTGGGTGCTGATGCGGACCCGGGTGGGCAACTGGATCTTCGCGGTCGGCGGCGACGCGAACGCGGCGCGCGCCGTGGGTGTGCCCGTCAAGGCCACCAAGATCGGCCTGTTCATGGGCGTGGGCTTCTGTGCCTGGATCCTGGGCATGCACAACCTCTTCGCCTTCGACACCGTGCAGTCCGGTGAAGGCGTGGGCAACGAATTCCTCTACATCATTGCCGCGGTGATCGGCGGATGCCTCCTGACCGGCGGCTACGGTTCGGCGATCGGCGGCGCGATCGGCGCCTTCATCTTCGGCATGGCCAACAAGGGCATCGTCTACGCGCAGTGGAACCCGGACTGGTTCAAGTTCTTCCTCGGCCTGATGCTGCTGCTGGCCACCATCGTCAACCTCATCGTCAAGCGCCGCGCGGAACTCAAGTAAAGGGGCCGGAGAGAAATGAATGCCAACGAGATCGACCAGCAAACGCTGCTCCAAAACGAAAAGGATCCCCTCACGCACACGCCCGTCCACCTGCTCTCCCTCGAGAGGGTCGGCAAGCACTACGGCAACATCATCGCCCTGTCCGATGTCACAATGGCCGTGGACAACGGCCGCGTCACCTGCGTGCTGGGCGACAACGGCGCCGGCAAGTCCACGCTGATCAAGATCATCGCCGGACTGCACCAGCACGACGCCGGGGTCCTGAATATCATGGGCGAGGAACGGAAGTTCGGTTCTCCCCGGGACGCCCTGGACGCGGGCATCGCCACCGTCTACCAGGACCTGGCCGTGGTGCCCCTGATGCCGATCTGGCGGAACTTCTTCCTCGGTTCCGAGCTCACCTCCGGCTTCGGCCCGTTCAAGAGCATGGACGTCGAGAAGATGAAGGAGATCACGCTCAAGGAACTCGCCGCGATGGGCATCGACCTCCGCGACGTGGAGCAGCCCATCGGGCAGCTCTCCGGCGGTGAACGCCAGTGCGTCGCGATCGCCCGGGCCGTGTACTTCGGCGCGAAGGTCCTGATCCTGGACGAGCCCACCGCGGCCCTGGGCGTGAAGCAGTCCGGCGTGGTACTCCGCTACATCCTGCAGGCCCGCGACCGGGGCCTCGGGGTTATCTTCATCACCCACAACCCGCACCACGCCTTCCCCGTCGGCGACCGGTTCCTGCTGCTCAAGCGCGGCAAATCGATCGGCTACTACGACAAAAAGGACATCACCCTCGACGAGCTCACCGCCCAAATGGCCGGCGGCGCCGAACTCGCCGAACTCGCCCACGAACTCGAACAACTCGGCGGCCATGGCGACATCGTCAAGGAAGTCAAGGGCGAAGTCGCCGACGTGGCCCAGACAACCGGCAAAACCTACGGGTAAGCTGCCGTCCCGATTCTTGAAAGGACAAGCCTTTGGCTTACCTGAACCGCAACCCGTCCGACGCAACCCAGCCGGTGAAGATCGGACTGATCGGCTCCGGCTGGATGGGCGCTTTCCACGCAGAGAGCATCGCCCGCCGGGTCCCCGGCGCCGAGCTCGCCGCCATCGCGGACCCCAATGTTGAGTCCGCCGCTGGGCTGGCGTCCGTCCTGGGTGCCAGCAAGGTGACGGCGGACGCCGCCGACATCCTGGCCGATCCGGAGATCGACGCCGTGATCATCGCGAGCCCGGCGCGCTTCCACTCGGCCCTGATCGCCCAGGCTGCCGCCGCTGGCAAGCATGTGTTCTGCGAGAAGCCGGCCGGGCTGGGCCTGGCTGAGCTCGACGCCGCCATGGCCGCCGTGGAGGCGGCCGGCGTGCACTTCCAGATCGGTTTCAACCGCCGGTACGCTGCCGACTTCCAGGCTGCCAAGAAGGATCTAGCCGCGGGAACGGTCGGAACGCCGCAGCTGCTGCGCTCGCTGACCCGGGATCCCGGCACCGGAAGCATTCCAAACGCGGCCAGGGTCCCGGCCTGGACTGTCTTCCTGGAAACCCTGATCCACGACTTCGATACCCTGAACTGGTTCAACGAAGGCGCGGAGCCGGTGGAGGTCTACGCCATCGCCGATGCGCTCGTGGAACCGGGCCTGCGCGACCAGGGCTTCTTGGACACGGCGGTCGTGACCATCCGCTACAGCAACGGTGCCATCGCCGTGGCCGAGGCAAACTTCAGCGCCCTCTATGGCTACGACATCCGCGGGGAAGTCTTTGGTTCCAAGGGCATGGTGCAGGCCGGGCGGGCCACGGAAACCGCCGCCCGCCGCTACACCGCCGACGGCATGTCGGCGGACACACCACGGCTGAACGTCGAGCTCTTCCGGCAGGCCTATACGGACGAACTCGTCGACTTCGCCGAGTCCGTGCGGGCACGGCGGGACGGACGCAGTGACGATCCAGCGCCGTCGTCGGCCGCGTACTCACTCACGCCCGGCGCGGCGGACGCCCGGCGCGCGCTGGCCATGGCGTTGGCCTGCATCGAATCGGTCAAGCGCGGCACCCCCGTAGGGGTCAACGCAGCGCCGGTCAATACTGCGGCAGTCAACACCGCGGCGGTCCTCTGATGCGCCTTGCCGTCTGCGCCGAGATGGTCTTCACCGACCTTCCGTTCACGGAGCGGGTGCGCCGGATCCATGAGGCCGGCTTCGACGTCGAGCTCTGGGACTCGCGGACCAAGGACATCGGTGCCCTCAAGGCCACCGGGGCGGTGTTTTCGTCCATGACGGGCTACACCGCCGGCAGCCTGGTTGACCCGGACTCGGCCGACGAGGTGGTGCGGACGGCGGAGACGCTCATCCCCACTGCCCTGGAGCTCGGCGTGAGCCGCATGGTGGTGCACCCGGCTGAACTCATCGACGGCCAGGCAGCCCGTCCGGTCTACCGGCCCAGCGGCCACATGTGGAGCACGGGGGCGGGGACCCTGGAGCGGCTTGGCCGGCTCGGCGAGAAGTACGGGGTGACCTTCTGCCTTGAGAACCTCAACACCATCCTCGACCACCCCGGCATCCCGCTGGCCCGGGCCAAGGACACCCTGGCGCTGGTACAGGCCGCCGGGCACCCCAACGCCAGGCTCATGCTGGACCTCTATCACGCCCAAATGGGGGAGGGAAACCTGATCGAGCTCGTCCGGAACGCCCTGCCGTACCTCGGCGAAATCCAAGTGGCGGATGTTCCCGGGCGCTGCGAACCCGGCACCGGGGAAATCAACTACGCCGCCGTCGCCAGGGCGCTCGCGGAGGCCGGCTACGGCGGAACCGTGGGCATGGAAGCCTGGGCCAGCGGTGACAGCTACGCGGCCCTGGAGGCCTTCCGGGCAGCGTTCACCGTGCCCGCACCACACGCGGAAGTAGGAGCATGAGAGACGTAATCCTTGGACTGGTCGGCGTGGGCCGGATCGGCGTCATGCATGCCAACAACATCGCAGCGCTCAACGAGGTGCTGAATCCGCAGGGCATCAACGTCCGGCTCCGGCTCACTGACGTCGCCGCCAACCACGCCCGGGCCGTAGCCGCCGGGCTCGGTGCCGAGTTCCTGCCCTCGGTGCAGTCGATCCTGGCTTCCGGGCTGGACGGACTGGTCATCGCCACGGGAACCGGGACCCACCCCGAGCTGATCAAGGCCGGCGTAGACGCCGGAATCCCGGTCTTCTGCGAGAAGCCCGTGGCCCTGAACGTGGCGGACGCCCTGCCCGTGCTCGACTACATCCGGGACCGGCAGGGCGTGGTTCAGATCGGCCACCAGCGGCGCTTCGACGCCGGCTACCAGGAGGCCCGGCGGGCCTACCAGGCCGGGGAACTGGGCTGGATCCACTCGCTGCGCGCCGTCACGTGCGACATGACGCCACCGCCGGTCGAGTTCCTGGCCAGCTCCGGCGGGCTGTTCCGGGACTGCTCGGTCCACGATTTCGACATCCTGCGCTGGCTCACCGGCCGGGAAATCGTCGAGGTCTACGCCCGGGGTTCCAACAACGGGGACCCTGCCATTGGTGCCGCCGGCGATGTGGACACGGCCCTCGCGCTGGTGACGTTCGACGACGGCACCGTCGGGACGGTTTCGGCCACGCGGTACAACGGCGCCGGCCACGACGTACGGCTGGAAATCCAGGGTTCCCGCAGCTCGCTCATGGTGGGCCTGGACGACAAGACCGCGTTGGCCTCCGCCGAAGCCGGGATCACGTTCCCGGCGGGGGAGCCCCACCGCACGTTCGCGGAGCGGTTCGACCAGGCCTACCGCTCGGAGATGGCGGCCTTCGTCGAGCTGATCCTGGGCCGCCGGGACAACCCCTGCACCCCCGAGGACGCCGTGGCAGCCTCCCGGGTGGCCGACGCCGCACAGGAATCCCTCGCGACCGGCGTGCCGGTCCGGGTGGCCCAGACCGTGGCCCGCTAAGCCGGCACTCCACCCCGGTTCCGTCACCGGGGTGGAGCGCCAAAGACGAAAGAACCCCGGAGCCTGGTGGCTCCGGGGTTCTTTGCGCTGTGCGGGCTTGCCGGGATAGGTATTTCGGTTCAGCTTCAGGCGCCGAACGGCAGGCGCGGGTCGAGGTCCTGGCCTTCCCAGGTCTGGCGGATCCAGCCGTGGTGCGGGTCATCGCTGATCAGCCAGTCGCGGACGGGGCCGGGGCCCGCCATCACGTTGAGGTAGTACATGTCGTAGCCCGGGGCTGCCATGGCCGGGCCGTGCCAGCCGTAGGGCACCAGGACGACGTCACCGGTCCGCACTTCCGCGGAGACGTCGATGGGCCGCTCGTCCGAGGCGTAGACGCGCTGATACCCGATCGCGTCGTCCGCTCCCAGCCGGGCCGGCGCGCCGGGGGAGACCCGGGTCTCGAAGTAGTAGATCTCCTCGAGGCTGGTCTCGCCGTCCTTCTCCTCATCGTGCTTGTGCGGAGGGTAGGAGGACCAGTTGCCGGCCGGCGTGAGGACCTCGCAGACGATGAAGCGGTCCGCCTCCAGTGCGGCGGGGGTCCCGAAATTGTGGACCTGGCGGGAGCAATTGCTGGCTCCGCGCAGTTCCACCGGCGTCTCGGCGGCCGTGATGAGGCGCGTCGGGTATGAGGATTTGGCCGGGGCGGTGGCGACGGCGACGCGTCCGCCGTCGGACGAACTGATGGTCACCGCCTTGCCCGTTCCGGTGTACAGGACGTCGCTGGGGCCGCTGAAGACGCTGTCCCGGCCGGCCAGCCGGTACTCCTCGCCGTCGACGGACACCGTAAAGGCGCCGTTAAGCGGGACCACAATGCGCTCCTCGTCCGCGGCGGGAAGTTCGACGGCGGCCGCGGCCGCCAGCGTGGCGACCTTCAGCCCGGTGTGGGCCCAGCCCACCACCTCCAGCGTGGAATCGGACGTTCCCAGGGAGACGTCCCAAGTGCCTTGGGCGGCGGTGCCGAGCGGATAGACCCAGTTGGCCATGAGTTGTGCCCTTTCGTTTGTCGCGTCACTGCCGCGCCGGAGGGAGGCGCGTTGGGATACGGGGTGGGTGCGTTCACGACGTCGCGCAGTGCACCACCGCCTGGCGCCCAGGCCGGGCAATGCCGGACTGGCAACGCCGGACGGCCGGCGCTGCCCGTTGGCGCCGGTGGGGCCTAGCGTTGGACGAGCGTCATTTCGAAGCTGTAGGAATCCGCGCGGTAGACGTGGTGTCCGGTTTCCACCTGGCGTCCGGTGTCATCCACGGCGGTGCGTTCCATGGTGACGAGGGCTGAACCGGGGGTTGTGTCCAGCAGCGATGCCTGGTAGTCGTTGGCGATCATGGCGCCGATGCGCTGCGACGCGAGGCGGAAGTTCACGCCGCCGTTGCGGAGGATCCCGTAGAGGCCCTGCGCGCCGAGGAGCGCCTCGTCGATGGGGGTGATGTCATCGCGGACCCAGTTCTCCATCAGCGCCAGCGGTTTTCCGCCTACCTTCCGGAGCCGGGTGAAATGGTAGACCTTTGCGCCGTCGGGAAGCTGGAGTGCCGCCCGGGTGGCGGCGTCGGCCTCGTCGTGGGAGAAGCTCAGCACCTCCGTGGTGGGCTTGCTGCCGTTGTTGCTGAGGTCATCGAAGAGGCTGGACAGCTCCAGGGGGCGCCGTACCTGGCTGGAGACCACCTGCGTGCCGACGCCGCGCTTGCGCACCAGCAGGCCCGAGCGGACCAATTCGTCCATGGCCTTGCGCATGGTGGGGCGGGAAAGGTTCAGCTGGGCGGCAAGGTCGATCTCGTTGTCGAGGCGGCTGCCCGGGGGAAGCACCCCGCCGTGGATCGCGGCTTCAATACCCTGGACCACCTGGTGGTAGAGCGGCACCGGGGAGGACCTGTCGATGTTGAGATTAAGTTGATTCGCCACTTTTTGCATAGCCACTGTTGAAGCGCTCCCTTGTGCCCCGGACTGGAACCCGGTCCGACCGCCAGTCATGTGTCCGGCATATGTTCGCTTGATAGGACATACTGCCTAAGTTGATAGTAGCAGGGGAAAGCCGGGGATGTCAGGACAACATAAGTCCGAGCTGCCGCCTCTACCGCAGCTGCCGCCGTCGACAGATCTCAACAAAGGCGCGGAACGGGGCGAGCCGTTCTTCGGCCGGGAGTTCCAGGGCCTCGGGGTGCCACTGCACGGACGCCACCCAGCGCTCCGGGTCCTCCAGCGCCTCGACGGTCCCGTCCTCGGCGACAGCTGTCACCACAAGACCTTCGGCGACCCGCGCCACGGCCTGATGGTGACCGGAGGCAATCTTGACCGTGGCGCCAGCGCCGTCCGCCCTGCCGCCGTTCCCCGTGCCGCCGTCCCCCAAAGCGCCGTTCCCCAAAGCGCCGTAGAGTCCAGCCACTTTGCTTCCCCCGTGCAGGTCAACCTCGTGCCAGGCCCATGGCCCGGCTCCGTGCGCGGGCGCGGGTTCCCGGTGCGCTACGGTTCCCGGGTCCATGTCCTGGATCAGCGTTCCGCCATAGAGGACGTTGAGCAGCTGGTGCCCCCGGCAGATGCCCAGCACCGGCAGTCCGGCGTCGATGGACCGCCGCGCGATGGCCAGGTCCAACTCGTCCTGGGCATGGCTGACGTCGTAGCAGGCGTCACCGGGTTCCTCGCCGTAGAGCCGGGGGTCCAGATCGCCGCCGCCGGGAAGGACGACGCCGTCGAGCGCCTTAAGCGCCTCATCTGGCGCCGCCAGAAGCACCGGTTCGCCGCCGCCGTCGCGCACCAGTTCCACGATGTAGTCAAAGAGCTCGTTGGCCTCCGCCACGCGCGGATCCGGTTCAGTAGAGCTGCTGAGCCGGACCGGAATTCCGATGCGGGGCCGGCTGCTGCGGGGGAGGGGCGGAGTCTGCATGATTTATTTTGCACCACAATTTCTGTGTCATAACGCAGGGCTAGGATTGCCGGATGACGAACAGATATCTTGTGTCCCGCAGCCGTTTCATCGCCGCCGCGCCGGTTGCCATCTTCGAGGTGCTGGCCACGCCTGCGCTGCACAGTGTCATCGACGGCTCGGACACCGTCAAGGGTGCCCAGTCGCGCGGCCCTGAACGGCTGGCCCTCGGTGCGAAGTTCGGCATGGAAATGAACATGAAAATGGACTACAAGATCCTCAACACGGTGTGCGAGTTCGAGGAGGGCCGGCGGATCGCGTGGCGGCACTTCTACGGCCACGTCTGGCGCTACCTGTTGGAGCCCGCCGCGGATTCGGACGGAAAGCCGGGCACACTGGTCACCGAACAGTGGGACGCGCGCCAGGTCCGCGGCAAGTTCTTCCTGCGGCTCGCGGGCTACCTGCGGCGGCACCCTGCCAACCTGGAAAAGACCCTGGCCAAGCTTGAGGCCTATCTGGCGTCTTCCGGGCCGCGCGAAGCGGGCCGCGCGGGGAGTTCCACGGACGGCCACCCAGAAGGCCGGTGACGCCGGCCGGTCCCGGTCCGTCCCCCGGCTTCTGTAATGTGGGTGGCACCGGGAGCACAAGGCAAGAATGAAGGTGGGACGCGCAATGGGCCGCAGGACACTCGTTGACGACCTCGTTGACGGCCTGCTCGACGACATACTGGACGGCAAGCTGCAGCCCCACGAAGCCATCCCGCCCGAGGCCGACATCGCCAAGGCCTACGACGTCAGCCGCCTCACGGTGCGCGAGGCGCTCAAGGCCCTCCGGGCGCAGAACATCCTGTACGTCAAAGCCGGCCGCGGGACCTTCGTCAACCCGTCCGACAACTGGACCGGGCTGGATGCGATCTTCAAGGCTGCTTCGCACGGGAACGGCGCGGAGCAGGTCGCGGTGGGCCTGATCGAAATGCGGCGCATGGTGGAAACCGGGGCCGCCGCGCTCGCGGCCAAACGCCACACCACCGAGCACGCAGAGCAGATGCGCCAGTGCATCGCGGATATGAAGCGCTTTCACGATTCCGGCGACCTGGATGCCTTCGTCGCGGCCGACATCGGTTTCCACGACGCCGTCCTGAGGGCCGCCGGAAACCCCTTTATCCGGGCGCTGTTCGCCCAGCTGGGCCAGCTCCTCTACGTGAAGCGACGCGAGACCTCTGCCGTTGAGCAGATCCAGGTGCACGCCATCGAATACCACCAGAAGGTCATGGACAGCATCCTCAGCGGCGACTCCGAGCTGGCCCGGCGCACCATGGACGATCACATGGAGCAGACGTACCAGGACTACGAACGCTACGTGCACAACCCGGCCTCCTGATTTAACGCCACGCACCAGTAGGGTCTTGACGTAATCCACATCACTCTTCTATGCTTTTTCTCAGTTCCTCAATCAGATGTCTGACATCTGACTTAGATTGCGTCAGCTCCAGTTCCCCCGTTGAACCGGACCGCCCCCACATATCCCCACGGATTCCCGCCACTATCGCAGGTGACGGCCTCCGTTAGACAGAAGGTCGAAGATGACTTCACTCTCCTTAAAGTCCGCCGGACTCGGCGAGCTTGGCGAGCGTACGCTCCGCAAGGTCCGCCGCCGCGTTATGCCCCTGATCGTCCTGCTCTACTTCGTTGCCTACCTTGACCGCAACAATGTGGGCTTCGCCAAACTCACCATGAGTGAGGACATCGGCCTGAACGCCGCCGCCTATGGCCTGGGCGCCGGTATTTTCTTCCTCGGCTACGCGCTCCTGGAGGTCCCCAGCAATGCGGGCATGTACCGGTTCGGCGCACGCAAGTGGCTGGCCCGGATCCTCATCACATGGGGCATCTTCGCGACGGCCATGTGCATGGTGAACGGTGAGACCACCTACTACATCATCCGGTTCCTGCTGGGTGCGGCAGAGGCAGGGTTCTTCCCCGCCATCCTGTTCTACCTGACGCTGTGGTTCCCCGCCGCGCAGCGTGTCACGGTGCTCGGCATCTTCATCCTCGCGCAGCCCGTGTCCAACGCCCTCGGCGCTCCGGTCTCCGGCCTGCTCCTGCAGATGGACGGCATCATGGGTCTCCAGGGGTGGCAGTGGCTGTACATCATCGAAGGCATCCCGGCCATCCTGCTGGGCCTGCTCACCCCCATCCTTATGACCGACCGTCCGCGGGACGCCAAGTGGCTCGCCCCGGAGGAGCGCGAATGGCTTGCCTCCACCATGGACAAGGAACTGGCCGTCAAGTCCAGCACCGGCAACCACAATTTCCTGGCAGGCCTGAAGGACAAGCGCACCCTGACCTACTCCGCCCTCTACTTCGGACTGGTCTGCGGCATCTATGGACTGGGCCTGTGGATGCCCACGATCGTCTCCGCCATGGGAACGTTCTCCACGGCGCAGATCGGCTTCATCGTGCTGATCCCCTACTCCGTGGCCGCCGTTTTTGTGTACTTCTGGAGCAAGCGTGCAGACCGGACCGGCAAGCGTGCCTGGCACACCGCCGTGAGCATGGTGCTGGCCGGCATGGGTCTGCTGGCCGCAGGATACCTGCTGCCCGTCAACCCGATCCTGGCCATGATCGGCCTGACGGCCTCCGCCATGGGTATCTACGGCGCGATCGCCCCGTTCCTTTCCATGCCGTCCGCCGCACTGACGGGGGCGGCGGCAGCTGCCGGGCTGGCCTTGATCAACTCGCTGGGCAACCTGGGCGGGTTCGTTGCCCCGTACGCCGTAGGACTCCTGAACGATGCCACGGGCAACAACCAGAGCGGCCTGCTGTTCCTGTCCCTCTGCTTGTGCATCACCGCGGTGGCCACCTACCTCTACGCCCGTAAACGCCCGGAAGGCGATGCCGCGCTGGATCCGGCAGTTGCCGCGACTGCCGATGTGACCGCTGACTCCGCGGCCACCGCCAAACTCTCCTGATCCCGAAATCCCCGAAGGAAAACCTCATGACTCCCAGCACCTTCCCCTCCGAACGCACGGTTGTCCTGACCGGCGCCGCGTCCGCACGCGGCATCGGCCGCGCGGCCGCCGACCGGATGGCCAGCGAGGGATGGTCCATCGCCATCCTTGACATCAATGCGGAGGACGCCAAGTCTGCCGCCGCGGAGATTGGCTCCAACCGTGCGGTCAAGGCCATCGGCGTCGGCGCCGACGTATCCGACGAAGCGTCCGTTGACCGGGCAATCGCCGAGATCGAAGCCTCACTCCCGCCGATCGTTGCGCTGGCCAACCTGGCGGGCATCAGCTCCCCGACGCCGTTCATGGAAACCACGGTGGAGGAGTGGGACAAGGTCTTCGCCATCAACATGCGCGGAACCTTCATCGTGTCCCAGCGCGTGCTCAAGGGCATGATCGAGCGCAAGCTCGGGCGCATCGTGAGCATTTCCTCCATCTCCGCCCAGCGCGGCGGCGGCACGTTCTCGAAGGTTGCCTACAGCGCCACCAAGGCCGGAATTCTTGGGTTCACCCGTGCGCTGGCCCGTGAAGTTGGCGAGTTCGGAATCACGGTCAATGCCATTGCCCCCGGCCCGATCGACACCGACATCATGGGTGGAACCCTCACCGATGAGCGCAAGGCACAGCTGTCCGAGGGCATCATGATGGGCCGCGTCGGCACCCGCGAGGAAGTGGCGGCCTTGATCGCCTTCCTGCTGGGCCAGGACTCGGGCTACATCACCGCCGCCACCTACGACATCAACGGCGGTCTCCAGGTTTCCTGACCGGAACCCGGCCCACCGCCCGTTGCGCTATCACTTTTTCGGCCTCATCCTCCCGGAATGGCCGCCAAAAGTGATAGCGCAACGGGGTTAAACGCCACGGTCTAGGCTGGCTCCATGAACGCCGCCCGCAGCCTGCACCCCAGCCCCCGCACGCTGGAGGTCGAATCCCTCGACAGCTTTGACCGGCTGGTCGCGGCCGGGGCCAAAACCATGCAGGGCTGGCATGTCCAGTCACTGGACCTGCGCGGACGGACGGCACAGCTCGCCGGACTGCACGCGCAGGGCGGGATCTTCCTCGGATGCACCTTCGACGCCGGCATGGAGGAGTCGCTGCGCAGCCGCGGTGCCCTGATCTTCCCCAAACTTGAGGCGGTACCGTTCAACCCGTACCGCGGGCGTCTTTACACCCCGCAGGAGCTCTACGCGGGGATCTCGGACTCACGCTATGAGGACACCCCCGACGCCAGGGTGTACCAGTGGAGCATCCGGCCGGGCCAGCGCCACCGGCTGGACGCCACCCTGGCCGCGGCACTGCATGACCATTCGATCGGCGATGCCCTCGATGAACTGACCCGCTCGGAACTCTGCGCCGGCCGGACCATGGTGGGCGTCATGGGCGGGCACGCCGCCCACCGCGGTTCCGCCGTTTTCGAGGAGGCCGCACTGCTGGGACGGCTGCTGGCGAGGGCCGGCCGGCTGGTGGCCACCGGCGGCGGGCCCGGCACCATGGAGGCCGCCAACCTGGGCGCCTACCTGAGCACTGCTCCGGAGCGGGACTTCCGGCGGGCCCTCTCCGATCTCGCCGCGGTTCCCGGGTTCTTGCCCTCCGTGTCAACGTGGGCGCGGTCCGCCGCCGCCGTCGTCGAACGTCATCCGGACGGCACGCCGTCGCTGGGGATCCCCACGTGGTTCTACGGGCACGAGCCCCCGAATTTCTTCGCCACGCACATCGCCAAGTACTTCGCGAACGCCATCCGCGAGGCCGTCCTCCTGGAATTGTGCAACGGCGGCATTGTCTTCCTGCCCGGCTCCGGCGGCACCGTCCAGGAGATCTTCCAGGATGCCTGCGAGAACTACTACGGCACCCCGGAGACCATCATGCCGATGGTGCTGGTGGGGCAGGAGCACTGGCTCCGGCGTTACCCGGCCTGGCCCCTGCTGCAGAGCCTCGCGGCCGGACGGCAGATGGAGAGCCGGATCTTCCTGGTGGACACCGTGGAGGAAGCGCTCGCCGTCCTGGACCGCTGATCGGTCAGAGGTCCTTGCGGCACTGCGCCTTGCCCAGCTGGTACAGGCCGTTCAGGTCGCCCGCGGCCAGTCCGTCCGGGGCGCCGATCTCGGGGTACATCAGCTGCACCGGGTCGTTCACATGCTCCAGCCCCATGACGTGGCCCAGTTCGTGCAGGATCACCGCGGTGGCATACGCGGAACCGTCCGTCTGGCTGAGGTCCTCGGCGATCTGCGGGGCGTCGAGTTCCAGGCTGCCCGTGACAAAGCTCTTGGGCCCGTCGCCGAAGCTGAAGTGGGTGCTGCCGCCGGTCCCGATCACCGGTCCCTTGAGCTGCGGCGCCTGGTCCGGGGTGGTCCACGCGATCAGCAGCGGCGCCCAGCGTTCCCCGTAGACGTCCCGCTGGTACGGGATGCGGGACTGCGACGGCGCCTCGGTGGTGGGACCGTCGTCGACGAACTGAATGCCGGTCGCCCGGGAGATCGTGCTGATCGCATCCTCGACCAGGCGCTCGGCGCCTTCTGGAGCGAGCGCCGCGTTCACCACGTAGTGCAGCGGCCGGCATGGCGAATAGCCCACTGGGGTGCCGTCGTCGTTCGTGGCCAGGAACTTGTACGATTCGCTGGCGACGTCCGGTTTCTGCGGGTGGCCCAGCGGCTCGTCCTGTTCTTCGACTCCGGGCGGGGGAGTGTCCGTCCGGACCGACTCAGCGACAGCCGGCTGCCCGGGCTGGCCCGCCATCGCTGTGCCCGGACCGGTTCCGCGGCTGACTTCGAAGAGTCCCGAGAAGCGCGGATCGCCGTAGATGAAGCCTGCGGCCAGGAACGCCGCGCCGGCAATGACCGCAGCGGCGGCGAGGCCGCGGAAGATCCGCCACGTGGTGCGCGGACGGCTATGCCGCGGTGACCGGTCCCGGAACTCAGGACCGTCCACTAGGCGACCACAGCGCCGAAGGCCATACCCAGCAAGTACGTCACACCTGCCGCGCCCATGCCGATCGCCAGCTGGCGGAGCCCGCGGGTGGTGGGCGACGTCCCGGAGAGGAGCCCGACGACGCCGCCGGTGAACAGGAGTGCCAGGCCCACCAGAGCCGCGGACACCACGAGGGCCGCGACCCCGGTCATGCCCAGGACAAAGGGCAGGATGGGAACGATGGCGCCGGAGGCAAAGAAACAGAAGCTCGACGCCGCCGCGCTCCAGGCGGTGCCGACGGCAACATGTTCGTCACGGGATTCAGGCACCTCCGGCTGCAGGGAGAGGCTGGGATCGCAGTCGCAGTCGCGCAGGCCCATCCGCTCCGCCACGCGGTGTTCGGCAGCCTCCCGCGACATGCCGCGCGCCAGGTAGACCAGCAGGAGTTCGTTGTGTGCGATGTCCAGCGACGGTGCGGCGGCCAGGGTGATCTGGGTGGGGAGCGTAGCGGCCAGGAGTTCGCGCTGGGAGCGCACGGAAATGAATTCGCCCGCCCCCATGGACAGCGCCCCGGCCAGCAGCCCGGCGACACCGCTGAGCAGGACCACGGAACTTCCCACGCCGGAGGCGGCCATGCCCATGACCAGGGACAGGTTGCTGACCAGTCCGTCGTTGGCCCCGAAAACGGCCGCGCGGAACGTTCCGGCCAGCCGGTTGCGGCCCCGGGTAGCGAGCCCGCGGACCACTTCCTCGTGGATCTGCTCGTCGGCGACCATGGCCGGCGTGGCGGAGGGCTCGGTGGCGTAGGGGGACCGGCTTTCGGCCCGCTGGGCGAGGGCCAGCACAAAGACCGAGCCGAAGTGGCGTGCCAGGAAACCCAGGAACTGGCTGCGGAGTGAGGCGGGGCGGGGGCGGCCGGCCTGGTCGCCGAGCAGTTGGAGCCAGTGCGCCTCGTGGCGGCCTTCGGCTTCGGCCAGGGCGAGGAGGATCTCGCGCTCTTCGCCGTGGCGGTTCTGGGCGAGGTCCCGGTAGACGGAGGCCTCGGCGCGTTCGTCGGCGAGGTACTGCCGCCACCGTTTGATATCCGCGGCGCTGGGTGCTGCGGCGGGCGGAATTGCGCTGCTGGGGGCAGCGGCGGGTGTTGCGGCCGGCGCGTCCTCGCGGGGTTCCGGGCGGCGGGGGTCCGGGTTGGACGGATCAGATGTGGCGTGCTGAGACACGGAAGCTCCTGGGCTTAAGCGGGCATGGTTCGGCCCCGTTGCGTTTCCAGCGTACCCCGTATTTCCGCGTTTTTTCGGCTGGCGATCCTCAGCGGGGAGTTTAGGCAAACCGTAAAAATTCCGGTGCCGCCGGGACGTTTGCGGCTGTCGCGGTCAGCGCCGGCGGGAGGTCTTGACCGGCCGGGTTCCCAGTGTTCGAATGAAAACCCAGGGCGCGCTCTTCGGAGCCGCTGCCGCCACCCCAGTCACACGGAGGTTGCATCATGGACAACATCGGTTCACGTCCTATCCAGCCGGCCCGGGATTCCCTCGAGTCCGATCCCGCTTACGATTACGCCGAGGACGCGCCTGTGAGTGACTCCGCGGAAACGGAAGAGGAAGAGCTTTTCGAAGAGGCCGACCGGATCGTTCCCTTGGAGGAACAGGACTTCCTGGGCGACGACAAACCGGTGGTGGCCCGCGACGGGGAAGAATTCCTTGAGCCTGAAGAGAATGAGTGATTGTCCCAGCGTTTGAGTGGCAAGCGGCCTCAAGGCTCAGCTTAAAAGTTCGACGGCGGTGCCCCCTCAAAGGGAGCGCCGCCGTCGACCTTTAACTCGCTGGCAGGACCCTAGTGGGTCAGGACGGGGACCTGTTCTTCCTCGGCGGCGCCGCCGGCGACGCGGCGGTGCCAGTTGGCCATGACCGCGGGGTCCGTCGGCTTGGTCAGCAGGGACACCGCAATGTAGACCACTGCGGAGGCCAGCAGGCCGAAGTAGATCGGCTCGTTGGCGTAGATGCCGTCGAGCGGGACCTCGGCGTTGATCTCCAGGACGATCATGGTCCCGAGGGTGATGACCGAGCCCACCGCCATGGAGGCGGCGGCGGCCACGCCGGTGCCGCGCTTCCAGACCAGGCCGCCCAGGATGGCGACGAGGAGGCCGCCGACCAGGATGTCGTACGCGATGGTGAGGGCTGCGACGACGTCCTTGGTGATGATGGCGATGACGATCGCAACGATCCCGAGGCCCAGGACCCACATGCGGTTGGCCCTGACGTCGTGCTCCGGGTTGTCCGTGTCATCGGTGTTGATGTTCTTGCCGAACCAGCTGGCGACGAACGGCAGGACGTCGGCGCGGGCCACGGTGGCGGCGGCGATCAGGGCGCCGGAAGCCGTGGACATCATGGCGGCGACGGCCGCGGCGAGCACCAGGCCGCCGATGCCGATCGGGAGCAGGTTGGTGGCGACCTCCGCGTAGACAACGTCCTTGCCGAGGGCCTTGACGTCGATGTCCGGCAGCGCGACGCGGGCGCCGAGGCCGATCAGGGCGCCGGCCGCACCATAGAGGATGCAGTAGATGCCGGCCGTGGCGCCGCCCCAGCGGGCCACCGTGGGGGTCTTGGCGGTGAAGACGCGCTGCCAGATGTCCTGGCCGATCAGCAGGCCCAGGGTGTAGACGACGAAGTACGTAATGATCGTCTGGATGCCGATGCCGTCAATCTGGAAGAAGCTGGCATCCACGCGGGCCCGGATGCCCTCGAAGCCGCCGGCTGCGTTGAGCGTGAAGGGCAGCATCAGGAGGAAGATACCGACCGTCTTGATGACGAACTGGACCTGGTCGGCCAGCGTGATGGACCACATGCCGCCGATGGTCGAGTAGACCAGGACAATCGCGCCGCCGATGGCGATCGCGAGGGCGCGGTCCCAACCGAAGAGCACCACGAAGATGGTGGCGTAGGCGCCGGTGGAGGTGGCGCAGAGCATCAGCGTGTAGGCCAGCATCACGATGCCGGACGTCTGGGTGGCGTTGCTGCCGTAGCGCAGGCTCAGCATCTGGGACACGGTGTAGATCTTGAGTTTCTGGATGGTGCCGGCGAACAGCAGGCTGAGCAGCAGCACGCCGGCGCCGATTGCGACCACGAGCCACATGCCGGAGATGCCGAACTTGTAGCCCAGGCCGACGCCGCCGACGGTGGAGGCGCCACCGAGCACGACGGCGGCCATGGTTCCGGTGTAGAGGAACGGGCCGAGGCGGCGGCCGGCCACCAGGAAGTCGCTGTTGTTCTTGGTGCGGGACTTACCCCACCACCCGAACGCCAGCATGGCGACCAGGTACACCACCACAATGGCGATGTTGACGAAACTTGCGTCCATTAAGGGCTCCTCAGAGCTGTTCGGAGCACGGCTGAACCCGCCGGCGCTCAACAGGGCGCCGGGGCTCAGGTGCTTCTTGACGGGTACGGTGACGGACTGCCGGCGGAAGGGTCCCTGGGTAAGGTACTCCACCACGCCTTTTGGCATCTATTGCCTAATAGGCAACACTTGTTGCCAAACAGTATGTTGTGATCCGGGTAACAGTCAAGACGCATTACGCGGCGCGGGCGGATCCGGTGTTCCACGGGTGCCGTCCCGCTAGTATTGCTCCAACAATGGGGCCGAGCGGCCGGCCGTGAAAGGTTCCTACATGAAGGCTCTACCAGTTGAACCGAGCAACGTTCCCGTTGCCATCGGTTCCCGGATCCGTGCCGCTAGGCAGTCGCAGCGGCTCACCATCGAGCAGGTGGCCGATGCCACCGGGCTGACCAAGGGTTTCCTCAGCCGGGTCGAGCGCGACCTCACATCACCGTCAGTGGCGTCCCTCGTGACGCTGTGCCAGGTGCTCTCCATCTCGATCGGCGATCTCTTCGCCGCCCCGGAAACGCATCTCACCAAGAAGAACGAAGGTCCACGGATCTCGTTGGGCGGCGAGGGTATCGTGGAGCGGCTGCTGACGGCGCGCTCGGAGCGCCGCGTGCAGATCATCCAGGCCGTGATCGAGCCCCGCGGCCGCGGCGAATCGGAACTTTATGCGGTGGACTGCGACGTCGATGTCCTCCACGTGGTCAAAGGCAGCATCCGGCTGATCCTCACCAACGAGGAATTCGAACTGCACACGGGGGACACCGTGACCTTCCCGGGCCGCGAGCCGCACACCTGGGTAAACCCGACGGATGACGCCGTCGAGGTCCTCTGGGTGCTGGTCCCAGCCGCCAGTCGCTAGGTCCGGCGGGGGCGCCGTTGTAGCTGGGCAGGAACGTCGCGACCCGCGCCCGCAGACGAGCATCGGTAAACATTTGATGCACAAGAGGCAACTTCGAGTGTATGATGGCTGTCACACCCGTCGGTCAATCCTCGAAGGAGAGGCTTTCTTTTGGAAGAGCTGCGCATCGAGGCCAATGGCAACCTTGGCCCCATCGATTCATCCCGCATTCCGCGCTACGCGGGAGCCGCCACCTATGCGCGCCTGCCGCGGCTGGACCAGGTCGCGAAGGCGGACGTCACCCTGGTCGGCGTCCCCTTCGACTCGGGCGTCTCCTACCGCCCCGGCGCCCGCTTCGGGTCCAACCACATCCGCGAGGCCAGCCGCCTGCTGCGCCCGTACAACCCGGCCTGGGACGTCAGCCCCTTCGAAAACATCCAGGTGGCCGACGCCGGCGACATGGCTGTCAATCCCTTCAATATCAACGAAGCGATCGAGACCATCCAGCAGAACGCCCTGGACCTGACCGCCTCCGGCAGCAAGCTGGTCACCCTCGGCGGCGACCACACCATCGCGCTGCCGCTGCTGCGCGCGGCCGCAGAACGCGCCGGCGAGCCCGTTGCCATGCTGCACTTCGATGCGCACCTGGACACCTGGGACACCTACTTCGGTGCCGAATACACCCACGGCACGCCGTTCCGCCGCGCTGTCGAGGAAGGCATCCTGGACACCGAGGCCATCAGCCACATCGGCACCCGCGGCCCGCTCTACGGCAAAAAGGACCTCGACGACGACCACCGCTTCGGCTTCGGCATCGTCACCTCCGCCGACGTCTACTACCAGGGTGTGCTGGAAACCGTCGCCAAGGTCCGCGACCGGATCGGCAACCGCCCGCTCTACATCTCGGTGGACATCGACGTGCTGGATCCCGCCCACGCGCCCGGCACCGGAACCCCGGAAGCCGGCGGCATCACCAGCCGCGAGCTGCTGGAAATCATCCGCGGCTTCCGCGGCATGAACCTCGTGGGGGCCGACGTCGTCGAGGTCGCCCCCGCGTACGACCACGCCGACATCACCGGCGTCGCGGCCAGTCACGTCGCCTACGAACTGGTCACCCTGATGGCGGACCGCGCCGTGGAAGGCGACCGCTTCGGTGCGGCCACCGGCTACGCCGCCCAGGCCCTCGGCCAGGAATCCCGCCGCCCGGCCGGCTTCGCGACTCCTGCGTCCCCGCGCGTCCAGAGCGGGGTGTCCCAGTGACGGACGTACGCAACGGCGGTGACCTCGTCGTCGAGACCCTTGAAGCGCTCGGCGCCAAGACCGTCTTCGGCATCCCGGGCCAGCACGCCCTGGGCCTCTTCGACGCGATGGGCCGCGGAAACCTGCACTTCGTCTCCTCCCGGGTGGAGAACAACTCGGCCTTCGCCGCTGACGGCTACTCCCGCGCCACCGGCGAGGTGGGTGTCCTCTTCCTCTCCACCGGACCCGGCGCCCTGACCTCGCTGGCCGGGCTGCAGGAGGCCTACGCCACCGGCGTTCCCATGGTGGTCGTCGCGAGCCAGATCCCGCTCGAAGGACTCGGCGCGCGCCGCAAGGGCATGCTGCACCAGCTCGATGACCAGAAGGCCTCGGCCGCGAACGTCACCAAGAGCCAGCGGCTGATCCAGCACGCCTCCGGGATTCCCTCCGCCATCCAGGACGCCTGGACCGAGGCGATCTCCTCGCCCCAGGGACCGGTGTGGCTTGAAATCCCGCAGAACGTCCTGCTGGATCCCATCATGGTTCCGCCGGTGGAGGACGCCCTCGCCGAGGCCGCCGACAACCCGCCCCGCGTGGAACTGGTCCGCGAAGCCGTGAAATGGCTCTCGACGGCGGAACGTCCCGCCATCATCGCTGGCGGCGGCACCCGCCGCGGCCGGGCCGAAAAATCGTTGCTCTCCATCGCCGAGAAACTGCGGGCGCCGGTCATCTGCACCCCCGGCGGCAACGGCGCGTTCCCGTGGAACCACGAGCTCTCACTGCAGTCCTGGATCGAGGACCAGCACATGACAGAGCTGCTCGAAGACGCCGACGTGCTGATCGTCATCGGCTCCTCGCTGGGTGAAGTGACCTCCAACTACTTCACCTTTGAGCCGCGCGGCAGGATTATCCAGATCGACGCTGAACCCCGCGTGCTGGAATCCAACCGCCCCGGCCTGGGCATCCGGGCCGACGCCGGCCAGGCGCTCGACGCCCTCGACGCTGCCCTGACAGAACCGCACGGGGAGCGGGCGGACTGGCACGGCACCTCACCGGAAGCCTTGGTCAAGGAATCCCTGGCCAAGGTCAAGGCCCGGCTGGAATCCCAGGACCTCGGCAAGGAACTGAAGTTCATGGCGGACATCCGCGAGGCCGTCCCCTCGGCCATGCAGACGTTCTGGGACATGACCATCTCCGCATACTGGGCCTGGAGCTGCTGGGACGCCCGCGAAGGCCAGTTCCACTCCGCCCAGGGCGCCGGCGGGCTGGGCTTCGGCTTCCCCGCGGCGATCGGCGGCGCCGTCGGCCTGGAAACCACCGGCAGGCCCGGCGGTTCGGCCCGCGTGCTCGCCGTGTCCGGCGACGGCTCGGCGATGTACTCCATTTCCGAACTGGCCACGGCCAAGCAGCACAACGTCCCGGTCACCTGGCTGATCGTGGACGACGGCGGCTACGGCATCCTGCGCGAATACATGGTGGGCGCCTTCGGTAAGGCCACCGCCACCGAACTTGCCCGCCCCGACTTCGTGAAGCTGGCGGAGGCGTTCGGGGTTCCGGCTGTCCGCGTTGCCCCCGAGGACGTCGGGGACGCGCTCAAGGCCGGATTCGCCGCCGACGGACCCAACGTCGTCGTCGTCGAGACCCTGCTCAAGATGTTCGCCCCCACCCACCTGGAGGCATAAGCACCTGGACGTCTGAGCACCACGCTCCACGCCCCTGCGAGAACAAGCGCGGACCGGCAGCACTGCTGCCGGTCCCCAAGCCCCCAGAAAACAGGGTTAGTTTCCCAAAGTAACTAATTTCCGGTATATTTGTTGCCTTAGGCAAACAAAAGGGGAGCCGCTATGGCAGTCGCGCCGGACACCGCCGCCAAACTCGTCCACCAGATCTTCGACCTGCAACGCGCCGTCCGATGCGTCGCCGCCCTGAAGCTGCGCGGCGAGGACACCGGCGTGGCACTGCAGGGCGTCCTGCGTTTCGTGGGGGAGGGGGAATCCCGCGCCACAGCGCTGGCGGAACGGCTCGGCGTCAGCGCCCCCGTCCTCAGCCGGCACATCGCCGAACTGGAGGAACAGGGCTACGTGGTCCGCCGGCCCGACCCCCTGGACGGCCGGGCGCAACTGATCGCGCTCTCCGCGTCGGGGGTCGAAAAACTCCGCGCCATCGAGGACCAGCGCGCCGCCACACTTCTCGGCTTCCTGCAGGACTGGAGTGAGCAGGACGTCGAGGAAACCACCAATACCCTGCAGAAACTTGCTGAGTCCCTCAGGACATCAGCCCGGGCAACGACGGCCGGATCCACCACCACGACCGACATTGTTTGAGGAGCACGCCATGACAGCAATCACAGAGAAGCCACCCGCCCCGGCGGCGGTGATGACCCACCGCCAGATCATGGAAGCCCTCACAGGCCTGCTGGCCGCGTTCTTCACCGCGATCATCAGCAGCACGATCGTCGCGAACGCCCTGCCCACGATCATGTCCGAGCTCCATGGAACCCAGACGGACTTCGCCTGGGTTATTACCGCTGCCCTGCTGGCCAACGCCGCCACCACGCCCATTTGGGGCAAGCTGGCCGACCTCTTTAACAAGAAGCTCCTGGTCCAGCTGAGCATCGTGATCTTCGTGGCCGGGTCCGTCATGGCAGGCCTGTCGGAGACCATCCCGCTGCTGCTGACCGCCCGCGTTATCCAGGGCGTCGCCATGGGCGGGCTTACGGCACTGGCCATGGCCATTATCGGCTCCATCATCCCGCCCCGCGACCGCGGCAAGTACTCCGGCTACATGGGCGCCGTGATGGCCGTGGGTACCGCGGGAGGACCGCTGCTCGGCGGTTTCATCGTGGACAGCCCGCTGGGCTGGCGCTGGACCTTCTTCGTCTGTGTCCCGCTGGCCATCATTGCCCTCATCCTGCTGCAGGTCACCCTGAAGCTGCCGCACGTCCGGCGCCCCGCGAAAATCGACTGGCTCGGCTCCATCCTGCTGACCTCCGGCGTGAGCCTGCTGCTGATCTGGGTGTCCTTCGCCGGCAACCCGGATTACTACGACTGGTGGTCCTGGCAGACCGTGGCCATGGTGGGCGGCGCCGTGGTCCTGCTGGCGCTGCTGGTCCTGGTGGAATCCAAGGTGCCGCAGCCCATCATCCCGCTGAAGATCATTTCGCAGCGAACCACCGCCCTCGCCATCCTGGCCTCAATCGCCGTCGGCGTCGGGATGTTCGGTTCATCCGCCTTTCTCGGCCAGTATTTCCAGGTGGCGCGCGGCGCGTCGCCCACCGAAGCGGGGCTCCTGACCCTGCCGATGATCGCCGGCAACCTGATCGGTTCCGTAGTCTCCGGGCAGCTGATCAGCCGGACCGGAAAATGGAAGCGGTACCTCGTGGCGGGCGCCATCCTGCTGATCAGCGGCCTCGGACTGACCGGAACCATCGATCACACCACCGAACTCTGGCAGACCGGTGTGTACACCGCGATCCTCGGCATCGGTCTGGGCCTGCTGATGCAGAACCTCGTCCTGGCAGTCCAGAACACCGTGCGGGCCAGCGACATCGGAACCGCCAGCGCCTCCGTCGCGTTTTTCCGGTCGGTGGGCGGCGCCATCGGCGTCTCCGTCCTGGGCGCCATCATGGCCAACCGCGTCAAGGAACTCGCCACCGAGGGACTCGCCGCCGCGGGCATTCCCGTCAGCGGCGGCGCCGGCGCCAGCATGGACCTCAAAGACATGCCGGAACCCGTCCGCGAGATCATGCGCGCCGCCTACGGAGACGCCACGGCCCAGATCTTTATGGTCTCCGCGATCATCGGCCTGGTCGCCCTGGTTGCGATCCTCTTCATCAAGGAAGAACCGCTGCGGCGCACCGTGGACATCGTCAACCCCCCGTCAAAGGGTGTCGACGGCGGCGGCCCGGCCCCGTCTGCAACGGCCCCGTCCGCTGCGACTGCGGTTGAGTCGGCGGCGCCCGTCTCGGCCGCGTCCGCCAGTCCCATGGCAGGGACCGGAATCGTCGACCTCGACCGGGAATTCGTTGACGTGCTCAGCCGGCAGCGCGAAAGCCAGCGCCGGGGCGACTGAGTGGGGGAGCGGCACGCTGGCCGGCCCGGACAGGGCCGGCCGCGGGCTCCCCGGGAGATCCGGGCGCGAAAAGTACGCCGTTTGGATGATTTTCGGTCGCCGATGTTCCACCCGGGCTGGTCGTTTCGTAGAGTTGGATGGCTATGGCTGTCGGCCCCCTTTGCTACTACTGGGAGCATCCGGTTGATGTTCCCCCGCCAGGCACTTCTCCAGCCTCATTTATTCGGTATCTCCTAAGGACTCGTGGGCATGCTTGTCACTCTTATACGGCGCTATTCGAAGCCGTATCTGCCGTACATCTGGGCAGTCATTTTCTTCCAGTTGGCCTCCACCATCGCGGCGCTGTACCTTCCCAGCCTGAACGCCCAGATTATTGACGAGGGTGTTTCCCGCGGCGACACGGACTACATCTGGCGCACCGGCGGGGTGATGCTGGGCGTCGCCCTCATCCAGGTCGCCACCGCGATCGCCGGGGTGTACTTCGGGTCCAAAGCGGCCATGGCTTTCGGCCGCGACCTGCGCCGCGGCGTGTTCCGCCAGGTCACCAGCTTCTCCGCGAAGGACGTCAACGTATTCGGCGCCCCCACCCTGATCACGCGTGGCACCAACGATGTCCAGCAGGTGCAGATGCTCATGCTGATGGGCTTGAACTTCATGGTGGCCACCCCCATCATGTGCATCGGCGGCATCTTCATGGCTGTCCGGGAGGACGTCAACCTGTCCTGGCTGGTCTGGGTATCGGTTCCGGTGCTCGTGGTGGTTGTGGGCTACCTCGTGGTTCGCCTGATGCCGTTGTTCCGGTCCATGCAGACGAAGATCGACCGGCTCAACGGCGTCCTCCGCGAACAGATCATCGGCATCCGCGTTGTCCGTGCTTTCGTCCGCGAACCCCACGAGGCCCAGCGCTTCGGCGCTGCCAACAAGGACCTGACTGACGTGTCACTGAAAATCGGTGCGCTGTTCGTCCTGATGTTCCCTGCGATCGGCATGATCCTGCACATCTCCACCGCGGCCGTGCTGTGGTTCGGTGGCCAGCGGGTCGACGCCGGCGAAATGCAGGTCGGCGCGCTCACGGCCTTCCTCCAGTATCTGCTGCAGATCCTGATGGCGGTCATGATGGGCACCTTTATGGCCATGATGATTCCGCGTGCCTCGGTCTGCGCGGACCGCATCGGTGAGGTGCTCGACGTCGAACCTTCCATCCACGAGGCACTCACCCCCGTGGCGCCAGCTGAGAAGGCGGGCCGGGTGGAATTCCGGAACGTGTCCTTCGCGTACCCCGGCGCCGAGGCGCCGGTGCTCAGCGACATCAGCTTCACCGCCGAACCCGGGCAGACCGTGGCGATCATCGGCTCCACCGGCGCCGGCAAGTCCAGCCTGCTGGCCCTGCTGCCCCGCCTCTACGACGCCGCCTCGGGGGAAGTGCTGCTCGACGGCGTCCCGGTCACCAACCTGGACCGGGCGGAAATCACGCAGCGCGTCGCCATGGTGCCGCAGCGGCCGTACCTGTTCTCGGGAACCATCGAGCACAACCTGCGCTTTGGCAAGCCTGACGCCACGGACGAGCAGCTCTGGGACGCCCTGACCGTGGCCCAGGCGGCGGACTTTGTGCGCGAGAAGAAAAACGGGCTCGGGTCGCGGATTGCCCAGGGCGGCACCAACGTCTCGGGCGGCCAGCGCCAGCGGCTCTGCATCGCCCGCGCCCTTGTCACGGAGCCCAAGGTCTTCCTGTTTGACGACTCCTTCTCCGCCCTCGACGTCGCCACGGACGCCCGGCTCCGCCGGGCCCTCAAGGCTAAAACCGCGGACGCCACCGTGATCATCGTCGGCCAGCGCGTCTCCACCATCGCCGACGCCGACCTGATCCTGGTGCTCGACAACGGCCGGATTGTGGACCGCGGCACCCACGACGAGCTGCTGGAAAGTTCCAGCACCTACCAGGAAATTGTCGAATCCCAGCTGACCGCGGAGGCAGTGGCATGAGCACCAAAGAGAACGTCACGCCAAAGTCCGGCAGGCCAATCGCCACGGAACCCGACCCGCAGTCCGTCGCCACGGAACCCGACCCGCAGCTCACCGCGACGGAGCCGGACGACGATTTCTACGAGGAGGAATACAAGCCCGGCGAAGCCGACGGCGGCATGTTCGGCGACATTCCGGCCAAGAAGGCCCAGCACTTCTGGCCCTCCGCGAAGCGGCTGATGGGTTTGCTCAAGCCCGAGCGGGCCGGCATCATGGCCGTGCTCGCGATGGTGACGGTCGCCGTCGTCCTCAACGTCGTCGCGCCGCGGATCCTCGGCCAGGCAATGGACGTGATCTTCGCCGGCGTCATCGGCAAGCAGTTGCCGGCCGGCGGCAGCAAAGAGCAGTTCGTCGAAGGCCTGCGTGCCCAGGGCCAGGACAACTTCGCGGACATGCTCGCCCGGATGGATGTTATCCCCGGGGTCGGCATCAACTTCCAGGAGCTCGCTTTCCTGATCAGCGTGGTGCTGGTGATGTACTTCGTCGCCAACATCTTCCTGTGGCTGCAGGGCTACGTCCTGAACATCCTGGTCATGCGGGTGGTCCGCAAACTCCGCGATGACACCGAGAAGAAGCTCAACAGGCTCCCGCTGAACTACTTCGACACCCGCCAGCGGGGCGACATCCTCTCGCGGGTCACCAACGACGTCGACAATATCCAGCAGGCGCTGCAGCAGGCCTTCGCGCAGCTGGTGAACTCGGCACTGACGGTGATCGGCATCGTCATCATGATGTTCATCGTGTCCTGGCAGCTGGCGCTGATTGCCCTGGTCGCGCTGCCGCTCTCGGCCGTCGCCGCCGGCATCATCGGCTCCCGCAGCCAGAAGCTCTTCGCCGCCCAGTGGAAAAACACCGGCGAGCTCAACGGCCAGATCGAGGAATCCTTCTCCGGCCACGACCTCGTCCGGGTCTTCGGCCGCGACGCCGACATGCTGGACCGCTTCGACGAGCGCAACGAGGCCCTCTACAAGGCCAGCTTCGGCGCGCAGTTCGTCTCCGGCATGATCATGCCGGTCATGCAGTTCGTGTCCTACCTCAGCTACGTCGGAATTGCCGTCGTCGGCGGCCTCCGCGTCGCGTCCGGCGGGATGAGCCTGGGCGACGCCACCGCGTTCATCCAGTACTCGCGCGAATTCACCCAGCCGCTGGGCCAGATGGCGGGGATGGCCAACATGCTGCAGTCCGGTGTCGCCTCCGCGGAACGGGTCTTTGAATTCCTCGACGCCGAGGAACAGGACGCCGAGACCGCCACCGAGCAGCTGCCGGCCAAGACCGACGGCCACGTCGAGTTCCGGCACGTGTCCTTCAGCTACACCCCGGACAAGCCGCTGATCGAGGACCTGTCCTTCACCGCGGAACCCGGGCACACCGTGGCGATCGTTGGCCCCACCGGGGCCGGCAAGACCACCCTGGTGAACCTCGTGATGCGTTTCTATGAACTCCAGGGCGGCAGCATCACCCTGGACGGCGTGGACATCACCCATCTGAGCCGTGCGGAATTGCGCGCCAAGGTGGGCATGGTGTTGCAGGATGCCTGGCTCTTCGGCGGAACCATCTACGACAACATCCGGTACGGCAAGCTGGACGCCACCGAGGAACAGGTGATGGAGGCAGCGAAGGCCACCTTCGTTGACCGCTTCGTCCGTGCCCTCCCGGACGGCTACAACACCGTCATCGACGAGGAAGGCAACAACGTCAGCGCCGGCGAGAAGCAGCTGATCACCATTGCCCGGGCCTTCGTGGCCAATCCCTCGCTCCTGATCCTGGACGAGGCCACCAGCTCGGTGGACACCCGCACCGAAGTGCTCGTCCAGAAGGCCATGGCCGCCCTCCGCACCGAGCGCACCAGCTTTGTGATCGCCCACCGCCTCTCCACCATCCGCGACGCCGACACCATCCTGGTGATGGAGGCCGGCCGGATCGTGGAGCAGGGCGCCCACGCCCAGCTGCTGGACCTCAAGGGCGCCTACTACCGGCTGTACATGTCCCAGTTCGCCGGCGAAGACGCAGAAACGGCCTTTTCGGAAAACACGGCAAACGACGCGACGGCGGTGCACAGCTGAGCGCCGCCGGCGCTGCGGCAGAGTCCGCAGCAGAGTCATTGTCCCGGCGCATCGAGGTGCAGATCCCGATGCGCTGGGGCGACATGGACGCTTACGGCCACATCAACAACGTCCAGATCGTCCGGATCCTCGAGGAAGCCCGCATCGCGGCCTTCGGGCCGCCCCGGGGCGCCGGGCTGCCGGGCATCGAGCCCCCGGTGTCCCTCTTCAACGAGGTCCCGGAGGGGACCCTGGCGTTGATCGTGGAACACAAGATCCGTTACGTCCGGACCCTCGAGTACCGCAACGTACCCGCTCTGGTCCAGCTCTGGATCGGCGCGGTGAAGGGTGCCAGCTTCGACATCCACTACCTCGTGCAGGATCCCGTCACCCGCGAAGACTGCGTCCGGGCCACGAGCCACCTGGCGTTCGTGGACGAGGCCACCGGCCGGGTGCTCAGGCTGACGCCGGAGCAGAAGGAGAAGCTCGCCCGGTTCACCCCGGTCCACGCCGGGTGAGCCATTCCGGGTGAGCCATCCGGCGGAGCCGGGGAGGCAAATCCGGTCCCATGGACTCTATCTCGCTCCACGGATCGTCCCTAGAATGAACCAACCCGCGGGCAGTCCGCCCCGAAGCCAAGGAGCACGAGTCATGGTGACCAAACGAGCACGCAAGAGGAACGCCCAGAAGAAGACCTGGAAGGAACTCTCGCCCATGGCGAAGTTCGGGACGATTTCCGCCGCACTCGTCCAGCTTTCGATGCTGGTCGCCGCGCAGCGGGACATCACCCGCCGCCCGGCTGAACAGATCCGCGGCAGCAAAACGTTGTGGCGGATGGCGACCTTGGTCAACTTCGTCGGACCAGGCAGCTATTTCACGTTTGGCGTCAAGCGCGGCCGCGCCGCTAAGTAAGGAAACGCGCTACCGTTCAGTAACTTCGGGGCGGACCGTGATGCGGGCTGTCAGCTTAAGCCTGTAAATTGAAAGCATGACCCCAACCAAAAAGCCTGCCATGCACCGCGCCCTCGGCATCTCCAAAGAGATCGAAGACGCGGCGTGGTTCGTTTTGGGGCCGGGGCTGCACGGTAAAGCGTCGGCCCTGGACGGACGCACCAAAACATGGTCGGTGCAGGCCGCAGCGGAGCTCCTCGACCGCCTCGAACGCGGGGTGCCGGACCCCAAAGCTCCCATGATGACCAACCTGCGGCAGAACCTTCAGGACGCTTCCCGGGGCGCCAAGCAGCTGGCGGTCGAGCTGCTCTTCCTGCAGTCCCTGCCTCTGGCACACGAGGTGAAGTCCCTCAAGGTCAAGCGTGCTCGGGTGGCCGAGGCTGCGTCCTGGCTGGAGCCGCCCCTGGAACTGCCGGACGAGCTGTACGCCGGCATGACGGATCACGGAGTCATCCGTGACCGCACCGCCGAGTTCAACTGGACCATCTGGGACCACCTGAAATGGCTCTGCCGGTTTGTGCAGCACGTCGCCCAGCGTCCGGCGGGCGCCGTCGCGGCGGCCGTCAAGGATCCGCTGGCATTCCACCAGCTGGTGGCCGGCACCCCCGATGACCAGCCGGCCATTCGCCGGAGCATCGAATTCCTGGTCTGGCCCAGCTACTTCGAGCCGGTGGTGGCCGATGTCGAACGCCAGGAGATCCGCGACGCTTTTGCCTCCCTGGTGGGCGGGGCGAAGGGCGACAGCGACGAGGAAGTTTCCGCGGACATCCACCGCATCCGGCTGCACCTCGACGAGCAGGCCGGCCAACGCATCGACTGGTACTCCCGGCAGCTGGTGAGCCAGTGGCGGAAGGTGGGCGACCCCGGCCGCCGCGCCTGGCTGCTGCGCACCCACCACGACAACGCTGACCTGCTTGGCACCTGGCAGGCCGAGGAATCGGTGACGCTCGACGTCGAGCACCTCCGCCTGCTGGACCCCGGCGTCACCGCCGGGCTGGTCCAACATGCCGTGGACGAGGACTACAAGCACCTCGGCTACGTGGAACGCGAGGACACCAAAACCGCCGTCTTCGCCTTCCTGACCGTGATGAAGCCCGGAGACCTGACCCTGTACCAGAGCTCGGGCACCGTCCGCGTGGGGGTGGTCCTCGGTGAGCCTGAGCACCACGAGGACAACCGCCGGCTGCGCCGCAAGGTCCGCTGGTTCGACGAAACCCACAACATGACCGAGCTGCCCCGCCACGTGCAGCGCCAGCTGGCCACCTCCGGCATCGTCGTGGACATCACCCGCGTCATCCAAGCCCTGGAAGCGCTTCTGCCCGCCGAGGCGGAAGCCGAGCCCGACGACGGTACGGAGCCGGCCGCCGTCGTCGCACCCGCCTGTGAAGGGTTCCGCCCGCTGACGCCGGAGTTCGCCGCGTCCCTGCACATGGACCTGGAACCGCTGCAGGAGATCGCCGAACTGCTGGAGGAGAACCGCCAGCTGGTGCTCTACGGCCCGCCCGGAACCGGCAAGACGTACCTGGCCAAGCACCTGGCGGCCCAGCTCGCCGGCGACACCACCGATGAACGCGTCAAGCTGGTGCAGTTCCACCCCTCCTACGCCTACGAGGACTTCTTCGAGGGTTTCCGGCCGGACAAGACTGAGGAAGGCCAGGTGTCCTTCAAGCTGGTCGCCGGGCCGCTGCGCCGGATCGCCGAGGAAGCCGCCAAGCCGGGGAACGAGAGCAAGCCGTACTTCCTGATCATCGATGAGATGAACCGGGCGAACCTCGCGAAGGTTTTCGGTGAGCTGTACTTCCTGCTCGAATACCGCGACGACCGGATCTACTTGCAGTACAGCCCCAACGAGCCGTTCACGCTGCCGGACAACCTCTACATCATCGGCACCATGAACACAGCTGACCGGTCCATTGCGATGATGGACGCCGCCATCCGCCGCCGCTTCTCCTTCATTGAGCTGCACCCCAAGACGGAACCGGTGAAGGGCTCGCTGCTGCGGTTCCTGCAGGCCCGGGACCTGGACACGACGCCGGCGCTGCTCATGGACGCACTCAACGACGCCATTGACGAGTGGGACCGCGACCTTATGATCGGCCCGTCCTACTTCATGAAGAAGTCCGCCCAGACGCCCAAGGGCCTGCGCCGGATCTGGAAGTACGAGCTGATGCCGCTCCTGGAGGAGCACTACCACGGCCAGCTGAACCGGGCCCAGCTGGAGGAGCGCTTCGGCCTGGACCAGCTCCTTGACCGCCTTGCGCGCGTCTAGCCAGCCGCGGCCGGCCGGCCACGGCGCACCGGGTTCGCCGCCGGTCCGCCGGATCGTCCTCGACGAGCTCTCCGGCGGCGTCGTCGACCGGCTCGACCCTGCCAGCGCCGCCTTTGTCAACGGCAGCGGCCTGGCCAACGCCTCGCCCATGGGCATGGGCCTGTACCGGATCGAGCCGGTGGGGAAGGTCGGCTCGGTGCGCACGCCGACCGTGCAGCTTGAGGTGCGGCCCAAGGAACGGCTGGGCCTGGGCCGGCTCCTGTTCCTGCTGGGCTACGCCGGCGACCAGGGCTTCCGGGAGGACTCCGTGGCCGCGGTGGAGGAAGCGGATCTGTGGAGCGCGCTGGCCGAGTCGCTGGCCCAGCTCGCGGACCGTGCCCTGAGCCGCGGTGTCCTGCAGGGCTACCTCAACGTCGACGAATCACTCCGGACGGTCAAGGGCCGGATCCGCATTTCCGACCAGATCTCGCGGCGGCCCGGCATGCTGGTGCCGCTGGAGGTCTCCTATGACGAGTTCACGGAGGACATTGCCGAGAACCGCGTCCTGCGGGCGGCGCTGGAACGGATGTCGCAGGTCCCGGGGGTGCGGCCGGAGGTGCTGAGCCGGCTCCGCCAGCTCAAGGGCAAGCTCGCCGCCGTGACCCGCCTGCAGCCCGGCGCGCCCTTGCCGGTGTGGCGGGCCAGCCGGATGAACACCCGTTACCAGGCGGCGCTGCGGCTCGCCGAGGTGATTCTGCGCCACGCCTCGGCGGAGGCCGGCGACGGCACGCAACAGTCGGCGTCGTTCGTGGTGGACATGTCCGTGGTGTTCGAGGACTTCGTGGGCACGGCGCTCCGCGAGGCCATGGCCGCCTACCCGGGGGAGATGCGGCTCCGGTACAACGCCCTGCTCAACGAGGCTGTGCGCGACTCGGACCGGATCGTGGTGCAGCCCGGCGCCGTCCACCTGCTGGGAGGGCGGCCGGTGATGGTCTACGACGCCAAGTACCAGGCAGCGGCCGACGCCGGTGCTTCACTCTCGGGGGACCACTACCGGATGCTGGCGTACTGCACGTCCCTGCGCGTGCCGACGGCCTGGCTGGTGTACCCGGGCGCGGGGGAGATCAAGCTGCGCCGGATCCTCAACACGGACATCGACGTGGTGGAGTTTCCGCTGGACCTGTCGCGGCCGCCGTCGGAGATCCTGGCCTCCGTGGCGGACCTCGCGCAACAGTCGTGGGGCGAAGTGGTGCGTCAGGCGACCATCAGCCGCTGACGCACCTCCTTCGGACGCGCCGCTAGCTGGCTTCCTGCTCCACGGAAACAGACAGGAGGTGGTTCAAGAGCGCCTTCTCAGGCTGGCCGGGGCAGTTGGCGAGATGCCACCGGAGTTGCTCCCGCACCTGCGCCTCTTCCGGCCTGGTGTCGGAGAGAATGGCATCAATGATCGCGGAAACCTGCAGGCGCAGGGGTTCCAGCTCCTCATCGACCTCGGGGGACCGCCGGAACTCCTGCGGCCGGTAATCGGGTGACGACTTCGAGGGCCGAGTTACGGTCCTCAGCGACGTGGTGGACCTCAGCAAGTGCGGCATCTGGCGCTCTCCCGTGGAGTAGAAAAGTTCGAGTAAGTGCGGACCGGTAGGGTCCTTGTCCCCGAGTTCGCATGTTACCTGAGACACATCGGTATGTCGCCTCTGGCGCGACGATCAATTTTGTGTCGTGTCCAGGAATTCGTCCAGTCGCTGCTCCAGCACGGACACATCTTTGAGCTCGCACTCCCAGACGGTGAGGACGTCCCAGCCCGAGTGCTCCAGCAGGCGGCGTTGCTCGGCGTCGCGGTTCCGCGTCCGGGTGCGTTTGGTTTCCCAGAACTCGGCGTTGGCCTTGGGGGCGTGCTGCCCCACCCGACAGTCGTGGAAGTGCCAGAAGCAACCGTTGACGAAGATGACTTTGTGGCGGCCGGCGAAGACCAGGTCCGGGTTACCCGGGAGACGTCCGCCGCGGGTGGTGCCGTGCAACCGGTAGCGGTAGCCCTTGGCGTGAAGCAGTCTTCGGACCAGCAGTTCGGGCTTGGTGTTCTTGCCGCGGATCCTGGACATGTTCCAGCTGCGCCGCTCGGGGGTCAGCTTGTCGGCCATGGATTAAAGTCTAGGCGGCAGGGACCGGCCGAGCCGGCGGCGTTGCCGACGTCGAACGGTTGCTAGATCTCCCGCTCCGGGTGCTCGCCAAACTGGAAGTGACGTCCGCTGACCTTGGTCGGCTCGATCTCGACGTAGAAGTCCTTCAGGGTGGGCACCCACGGCTTGAGCCCCAGCGCCTCAGCCGCCGCGATGTCGGCGGATTTGTCCAGCACTCGGGCCGTGCCGCGCAGGACAACCGACCAGGCCTCCTCGGAGAGGATGCCGTCCGTCTCGAACAGCACCTTGGCGTTGATGGTCAGTTCCGCGAGTTTGTTGCCAGGGGCCGTCCGGAGGTAAAGCTTCCGGCCGCTCACGGCGTAGTTGACCGGGAAGATATCGGGTTCGCCGCCCACGATCACCACCAGCCTGCCGTGCTTGGTGCCCTCAATCAGCTTCCAGCTCTGATCGTCGGTGAGTACGAGGATGGGGTTGTCGTCTGGATGTTCGAAGATCATGGGTTCATTGTTCTGGCCGGGGTACAAAAGCGCCAGAGGCTTGTGCGGGGAAATCGGTGTGACTCGAAGCACTTATGCGGTGGTGCGTGCGGTCAATCGGGCGGCTGTGGATAACCTTGATGCCCAAAATGTGATGTCGGTTACCCTTAAGGCATTGTTTGGCTGCACGCGTCTTGATTTTCTATCGGGGGGAATAGCTGACCATGACATCCCGCACTTCATCCTTCGGCCGCCGCAGGCAGATTTGCGCCGTCTTGGTTGCGCTCAGTATGTTGCCAGTCGCGGCCTGCACCGGCGGAGGAACCACGCCGGGTGCAACAGCCGCCCCCGTGACATCGAGCCCGACGCCGTCGGCGACGCCCACTGCCACCCCCACGCCGACGGCCAGCTACAAACCGGCGGACGCCTCAGGCAGGGCGCAGAACGTCCCCGTTCCAGTGCTGCCAGAAGCTGCGAAGGCGGAGACTAAAACAGGATTAGAGGCCTTCGCGCGGTACTGGTTCCAGTTGCTTAGCTACGGATATGAGACCGGCGACGTTTCGCGCTTGGTGGCTATCACAAGTCCTGCTTGCCGAGCATGCGATCGGGCGACGACAGTCATGAAGGGTTGGCATGAGGAAGGGCGGTGGATTGTTGGAGGAAAGACTAAAACTCCCTCGGTCAGCACGACATTCACCGTTGCGCCCGATGGGAATTATCAAGTTGCCATCCAAGTTTCGCAATCTTCCCTTTCGTACTACAACGCGGATGGGACTTTGCATCAAGCTGATCCAAAGCCCGAGGATACCGGCAATCTCATGCTTGCCGTGTTCCGCGACGGGGCCTGGTATGTGAACAATATTCAGCCAATAGTCGGCTAGCCAAGTGAGATCCTCGTGGTGGACCAGGGTGATTTTTGCGGTAGTCGTTGCCGCGCTTCTGGCTTTACAACCCTTCCCGGCGTTTGGCGAAAATGACTTGCCTCCAATAACCGGAGACTGGGGAGAAGACACCGTTGATGTCGGAGGCTGGGTGGTAGACGCAGGAACCGGCCAGTTCGTCTGGGCGGAGCCCGGCACTGTTGCCACTGATCCCTACCAATATAAGTACGAACTGCAATGCCACCTAGGCGGCGGCGACTTCGACACGGACTGCCTCGCTCTTGCTGTGGATTGCCAAAATGGCCCCGACGGCAAGGGCGGGATTCCAGTCGTGTGGCTAAAAGCCCCGGCCGGCATTCCGAATCCAACGTGGTCCTTTCACTCCGGACCCACGTGTTTATTCGATCCGAAACCGGAGGACCTACTACCCAGGATCGCCGCCATGATCCAAACGGAATTCCAGCGACTGCCGGTCGCCGCAGGATCAGTCACAGCCCAGCCGAGCCCGCACACACTCAGGGGCGCAGAGACCAACTTCTTCGCGGAAGCGGCCCAGCAGCAATTCGACATCACCATTCTGGCCCAGAAGGTCCACGTGGTCGCCAAACCCGTCCAGTACACCTGGAACTACGGCGACGGCAGCTCGCTTGGGCCGCAGACTGCGGCCGGGGGACCCCTCCCGCAGGACCGCTGGGGCGAAAAGACCGCCACCAGCCACGTCTACACCGCGACCGGCGATTTCCGAGTGGTGCTGACCACCCACTTCCAGGGGACCTATTCGGTCAACGGCGGCCCGCCGTTGCCCATCCCGGGCCAAGGGCAATTCAGCTCACCGCCGCAGACCGTCAGCGTCTGGCGCTCCATCACACGGAACTATGCTGACGACTGCCTCCGCAACCCGCAGGGTCAAGGTTGCCCCGGCGTCGCGCCCCGTGCACCTTAAACTTGAGCCGTCGGCCCCGAAAAGGCGTGGCAGTTAAGCCCGCAGCTCCCGGTCGAGCCGCTCCATCCGGGCGCTCACCAGCTGACAACGTGGATCCTGGGGTCCCATCAGTGTGGCCGCCGCTGCTGCGGCCGCTGTGTCCGAAGATCCCATGTCACTGGTGCACCACTGAAGCATCAACCCGGCGTCACCGCTGGCCCGAACAGAGGCGCCCATGGCTTCATTGAGCTCGTCGCGCATAAACCCGATCGCGAGGTTGCTCGAACGGTTGAGAAATTTGGCCCCATACGCGGCGAAGGCTTCGGCAACCCGGCCGTCCCGCAAATGGCCGGCCACCTCTGAGGCATCAGTGACCACCCGGACGGCGGACGAGAATCGGTAGGGGTTCGCTTCCACGACGTTGCCCAGGAGGCTGCGTATCCGGTGCATCTCGGTCCGGATCGCCGCAGCGGTGCCTGCGTCGCCGTGGATCTCGTAGGCAAGTTCATCGGCGCTCCAGCCCTGGGTCCGGGATGCCAGCAGGGCCAGGATCTCGGCGCGGCGCAGTGTCAGCGGGCGGCGGGCGCCGCCGTCGAGGGCCGCGGACGGAGCGTCCCCCAGCAGCCGGAGCGTCAGCTGTGACCGGACCCCTATCTCGGGGCGTCCCGCAGCGGCAGAGGCAGCAGGCAGTCCGGTCCTGGGGCCGGCCGTCACGGGCAGGGTGGCGGATTTCAACAGTTCCTCAGCCAGCCGCACTCCACAGCGCACCAGGCGCAGGCTGTCCGGCGTGACGGATTCGAACGGGCCGGAGACGTCCAGGACGCCGATGACTTCCCCCGTCAGAGGGTCGCGAATCGGGGAGGCCGTGCACGCCCAGTCGTGATGCGTCCGCACCAGGTGCTCGGCCGAGAAGAGCTGTGCGGGGGCCCCCGTCACCAGGGCTTCGCTGATGGCGTTGGTGCCAACCCCGGATTCGGACCAGTCGGCCCCCTCCACGAACTCCAGAGAGTCCGCGAGTTTCAACGCCTGTTTGCTGCCCACACGCCACAGCACTTCGCCCTCGTGGTCGGTCACGATCAGCAGGTGGCGCCCGGTCGCGGTCTCGTCGGCCAGCAATTGGGACAGCGCCGGCATCACGGCCGCCAGCCGGTGGCCGGCACCCAGCGAACGCGCCTCGGACACCTCATGCCGATGGATCGGACGGTGCTGGTCGGGATTGATGCCCAACGCGAGGGAGCGCTGCCAGGACTTGATGAGCGACGGCGAGAGATGCTGATTCGGATTGCCGGAGATAGTGGACTCGTGGGCCTTTCGCAGGGCGCGTGCATACTCCGCCGGCGCGGAAAACCTCAGGTCCGCGAGCTGCGTGATGGAACGGCTGCCCTGCCGCATGCTCATTGTTCCAACTCGCCCTCGAATCGTCGCACCCGGCCAGCTTCCGCCCACTTGGCCGCCAGTGGCGCGGGCCAAGAGCTTGAGAGCCCTGTGTAACCCGATTGTAACCCCCTGCGGAATTTACTTGTGATGCGGGTCACTGCGTGGACTGAATGCCACGCAACGGGGCCGGCCCCCAGTTAGCAACGGAAAGAGGAAACATGCCTGAGACTCCAAACGGCGTGGTCGGGGCGTGGCTGGCGCAGTTCGATGAGGCGCTGCGCAGCCACAACACAGACGACGTGCTTGAGCTTTTCGACGACGATTCGTACTGGCGCGACTTCGTCTCCTTCACCTGGAACCTCAAAACCCTTGAGGGCAAAGAGGACATCCGGCGCATGCTGGATGCGACCCTGGACGACGTACAGCCCAGCAACTGGACCCTGGCCGAGGACGCCACCGGGGATGCCGCCAACACCGAGGCCTGGGTCAATTTCGAGACCGCCCAGGCCCGGGGCTACGCCCACCTGCGGCTCCGGAACGGCAAGTGCTGGACCCTGCTCACCACGATGCAGGAGCTCAAGGGCTTCGAAGAAAAGAAGGGAGCCAACCGCGAGAAAGGGGTCGCCCACCAGATCACCAAGGGCCGCAAGTCGTGGCTGGAGCTGAAGGAAGAGCAGGAAGCCCGCCTGGGCTACGAAGACCAGCCGTACACCGTCATCATTGGCGGCGGCCAGGGCGGGATCGGGCTCGGCGCGCGGTTGCGCCGGCTCGGCGTGCCCACCATCATCATCGAGAAGAACGACCGCCCGGGCGACTCCTGGCGCAACCGCTACAAGTCCCTGCACCTCCACGACCCCGTCTGGTACGACCACCTGCCCTACATCAAGTTCCCCGACGACTGGCCGGTGTTCGCGGCCAAGGACAAGATCGGCGACTGGCTGGAGAACTACACGCGGATCATGGAGCTGAATTACTGGTCCAAGACCGAATGCACCAATGCGCGTTTCGACGAAGCGTCCCAGGAGTGGTTGGTGGAGGTAGTGCGCGACGGCGAACCGGTCACCTTGCGCCCCAAGCAGCTCGTTTTCGCCCTGGGCGTCTCGGGGTATCCCAGCGTTCCAGCGTTCGACGGCGCCGAATCCTTCCTGGGGGAGCAGTACCACTCGTCCAAGCACCCGGGCGGCGGAGACTGGACCGGGAAGAAGGCCGTGGTCATCGGCTCCAACAACTCGGCCCACGATATCTGTGCCGATCTCTGGGAACACGGCGCAGACGTCACCATGGTCCAGCGGTCCTCCACGCACATCGCGCGCAGCGAATCCCTCATGGACCTTGCCCTCGGCGGACTGTACTCCGAGGAAGCGTTGGCCAACGGGGTCACCACGGAGAAAGCCGACCTGCTGTTCGCGTCCCTGCCGTACCGGATCCTGCCCGAAGCCCAGATCCCGGTCTATGCGGAGATGGCCGAGCGCGACGCCGAGTTCTACTCCCAGCTGGAGGCCGCCGGCTTCGAACTGGACTTCGGCGTTGACGGCTCCGGACTGTTCCTCAAGTACCTGCGGCGCGGCTCCGGCTACTACATCGACGTCGGCGCCTCGCAGCTGATCATCGACGGCCGGGTCAAGCTCGCCAGCGGTGAGGTCGGCAAGATCAGCGGGAACGCCGTCGTGATGGCTAACGGAATGGAGCTGGAGGCGGACGCCATCATCTACGCCACCGGCTACGGGTCAATGAACGGCTGGCTGGCCGATCTGGTCTCACCCGAGGTGGCCGACGCCGTCGGGAAGTGCTGGGGCTTCGGTTCCGATACTCCCAAGGACCCGGGGCCGTGGGAAGGCGAACTTCGCAACATGTGGAAGCCCACCAACGTGGACAACCTGTGGATTCACGGCGGCAACCTGCACCAAAGCCGCCACTACTCCAACTATCTGGCGCTGCAGCTCAAGGCCAGGATGGAAGGGCTGCCGACACCGGTTTTCGAACGTCAGCCAACGCACCACACGCGCTGACCCGGACGGGCCGTGACAATGACAGCCCCGGGAACCACACTGGGGTTGACGGCCACTTTCCCTGACTATCCAACGACCCGCCGTGGATGCGCCTGACCGGGCGCATCCACGGCCCGTAACGCGAAGGAAAAACACCATGAAAGCAGCACGATTCCACGCCCGTGAGGACCTCCGGATCGAAGACGTTCAGGAGCCCGAGCTGCGCCCCGGAACGGTGAAAATCGCCGTCGCCTGGTGCGGGATCTGCGGCACGGACCTCCACGAGTTCCTGGAGGGGCCCATCTTCACCCCGCCGCCCGGAAGCCCCCACGTGCTGTCGCATGAGGCCGCCCCCGTCACCCTGGGGCACGAATTCTCCGGCACTGTCGAGGAACTGGGCGAGGGCGTGACCGGGCTCGCCGTCGGGGACAGCGTTGTGGTGGAGCCCTATATTGTCTGCAATGAGTGCGGCCCGTGCCTCAGCGGTCACTACAACCTGTGCACCAAGCTGGGCTTCATTGGCTTGGCCGGCGGCGGCGGGGGCCTGAGTGAGAAAGTCGTCGTCGACACCCGGTGGGTCCACCCCGTCGGCGACATCCCGCTGGACGAAGCCGCCCTCATCGAACCCCTCGCGGTGGCCTACCACGCCGTCGGCCGGAGCGACGTCAAAGCCGGCGACGTCGCCGTCGTCGGCGGTGCGGGACCCATCGGTCTGCTGACCGCAGCAGTCCTCAAGGGCCTCGGCGTCACCACGATCGTCACCGAGCTGTCGGCGGCCCGGAAGGACAAGGCGGTTTCCTCGGGAGTCGCGGACCATGTTCTGGATCCGAGCTCCGACGACGTCAAGGCGCGGGTGCTGGAGCTGACTGAGGGCGCGGGGGCAGATGCAGCGTTTGAATGTGCCGGTGTGAATGCCGTGCTGGACACCATGCTCGACGTCGTGAAACCGGCCGGCGTCGTCGTTAACGTCTCGATCTGGGGACACCCGGCCACCGTGGACATGCAGAAGGTCGTCCTGAAGGAGATCGACCTCCGCGGCACCATCGCCTACTGCGGTGATCACGCGGCCGCGATCAAGCTCGTCCAGGAGGGCAAAGTCGATCTGAAGCCCTTCATCACGGGACGAATCGCCCTGGACGATCTCGTGGACAAGGGCTTCGACACCCTGATCCACCACAACGACACCGCGGTCAAGATTATCGTCCACCCGTAGTGATCCGAGTCTCAGATGGAATAGTTGCAGGCGCCGGGCAGTTGCCGCCAGTGAACCCAATCCCTGGTGAAAGGAAATGCGCATGCTGTTTTCCCCGATGACTCTCGGCGAGCTGGAACTGCCCAACCGACTGGTGATGGCGCCGCTGACGCGCGTCCGCTCCGGCAAGGAAGGCATCCCCGGTCCTCTGCTGGTCGAGCACTATCGGCAGCGGGCGTCCCTCGGCCTGATCGTCAGCGAGGGCACGTACCCCAGCCGCGCCGGCCGGGGATTCCCCGGCCAGCCGGGCCTGGTGACCGAGGAGCAGCTCCAGGGCTGGTCGGAGGTTACGGCAGCGGTGCACGCCGAGGGCGGCCGGATCTTCGCCCAGGTGATGCACGCCGGACGCGTCACGCATGAAGACACGAACGGCGGCCACGAAGTTGTTGCGCCCAGCGCCATCGCGATCGGCGGCCTGACCCGCACTTACGAGGGCAAGAAGCCGTTCCCCGTTCCCCGCGCCCTGTCCACCACGGAGCTTCCGAGCATCGTCCAGGAATTCGTCACCGCGTCCCGCAACGCGATCCGTGCAGGGTTCGACGGCGTCGAGCTGCACTCCGCCAACGGCTACTTGCTGCACGAATTCCTGTCGCCGTCTGCCAACCACCGCGAGGACGTTTACGGCGGCTCGCCCGCAAACCGTGCACGCTTCGTGATTGAAGTGGCACAGGCCGTCGCGGACGCCATCGGTGCGGACCGGGTGGGCATCAGGATCTCGCCGGAACACAACGTCCAGGGAGCTCTTGAGGTCGACGCGGCTGACGTCAATGAGACCTACACTGCCCTGGTGGATGCCTTGGCTCCCCTGAAGCTCGCCTACCTGAGCGTGCTGCACAAGGAACCCACCAGCGAGCTGGTGCAGGATCTGCGCGCCCGCTTCGGCGGCACCTTCCTGCTGAACTCGGGCTTCGGCGTCATCACCACCCGCGAGGAGGCCGTAGCCATAATCGAGGATGGCCACGCTGACGCCGTCGTCGTCGGCCGCCCCGCGATCGCGAACCCGGACCTGGTCCGCCGCTGGCGCGAAGGACTTCCGACCAACGAGCCGGACCCGTCCACCTTCTACACCGACGGCGCCGAGGGCTACACGGACTACCCGGCGTACCAGAACTAAGGCGCACGCAGCCAGCATCGCGCGCGCCGCTGGACATGTCCCGCTCTGGTCACGACCAATGGACATGTCCCGCGGCAGCCAGGCTAACCGTTGGACATGTCCCGCGTAACCCACCAACAGTGGGCAGAATGCCATTCTGCCCACTGTTGGTGCTTAAGGCTGGGCATGTCCCGCGGCGACGTGGTTGAAGAGTGGACATGTCCCGTGTGTACGGGTGTTGCGAATGGGCATGTCCCGACATATTGCCGATCCTTTGCCAGGAATTGACGCCGTAGGGTGACCCGTTCCTGATGTCACTTCATTTCAAGGGTGCGGAATGTCCCCAAGAGTCATTATTTGCCCGTCGACATCTACACGAATGAAGCCGTCGTCTCGTGAGGGGCCGTCATAGTTCCAACCGAAGATAATCAGTGCCTCAGCAGCCACCAAGAGAAGTCTGCCTCTCGTCTCCTCATCAGGAAATTCGTATGACTCAATTTTCCCGAGGAGTTTGGCGGTGGGGCTAACCCCAAAGCTGTCAAAGCGCCGGAGAATGTACATTTTGCCGCTTTCAGGATCTGTCAGCTGATCGCCGGTGACCTCAAAGGGAATGACCGCCTCGCCGACAGTCAGCTTAAAGGCGCCTCCGGGGCGATTTGCCAGACCAGCGACCCTTTGCAGCCTGATCGTTCGTTCCGGGTCGCCAACATACCGGCTGCCGAGGAGTGGATCCTTGGACTCGAGTTGATAAATACCAAACACTGTTCCTCGTCTCACGGAAAGTTCGTTAGGGGGAGTTACACGCCGCCCTGTGATGGGCCAGGGCACGCTGCGGGACTAGCGACCCTTTAGCTCTGCTTGTGCCTGCTGTGGATTGTACTTTCAGGGCGGGAAATTATTCGTAGGCCTCGGCGGCAGCTCCGAATTGTGGATTGGCAGTGTGTGACACTAAATCCAGCAATTGGTTTTAGCCATACCGTCACCGCGGGTTGGCCGAGAGGCCACAACACCCCCGATCCGGCCTCAAAAGCACCGTAAAGACCCATGCAACGGCCGGTCCTATAGGATTTGACCATGCAACCAGCTTCGTCCGGGAGCGGGCCTGAGATCCGCCCCGCAGGCCGTCCCGTCAGCCGCCAGGTCCTCGCCGACCACGTGTATGAGGAACTCCTGGCGTCGCTGATGGACGGGAGGCTCGAGCCCGGGGCCGCGGTGAGCATCGACGGAACCGCCCGGGAGCTCGATGTTTCCCCGACGCCGGTCCGCGAAGCGCTTGCCAGGCTGGAACACACCGGTATGGTCCGCCGCGTGGCGCTCAAGGGGTACCGGGTTGCTCCCATGTTCACCAGGGAAGACTTCTCTGAGCTCATGGAGGCACGCCTAGCGATTGAGCCCGTCAATGCCCGCCTCGCCTGCGGCCGGTTGACGCCAGGGCGGCTCGCTGAACTGGGGCAGGCGGTTGCTGACCTCAAAACCGCGCCGCGAGGTCCGTCATTTGCCGAGTACCGCGACTATCTGGAAGCGGACGAGAGGTTCCACCGGCTGATAGCGGAATTTACCGGCAACCAGTTCATGGTCGCCGCCTATGGGGCCCTCGGTGGGCAAGTTCAGCGTTTCCGCCTCTTCGGGGGCGTGGGCATCACCGACGCTGAAAATGCCATCGCCGAGCACCAGGCCGTCCTGGACGCTTTCGTGTCCGGTGACCCGGAGAAAGCCTCGCTTGCGATGGCGGATCACGTGCAAAAGGTGCGTGGCCGCGCCATCGCCGACGCCCCGGCCGGCTGATCCAGGCTGATTCCGAGCTGAATTGAGCCTGATCCTGCCCTGATTCCGGCCGAGTTATCGTCCGTCTGACGCTCAAACCTTCCCTAATCGAACCCGCGACCTTTCCCTCCCGCGAGTTCAGGATCCCAACGATGTAACCGACAAAAAAGAGAAGCACCAAAAGGACCACCAGGGCGATCATCACGATCCAGAGGTATTGGACGAAGCCCCGGTCCTCCCGGAGTCGCGGCCCCTGCGGTCCCGTCGAGGTCCCCTCCGCCGGCGGTGTCTCACCGGGAGGCACGCCGCCGCCCGGCTCCAAACCGGTGAGGTTGTTCTCCAGCGGATCCGGATTCTGGGATGTCACGGTATGCTCCTGTCCCGGCCGGTCCGCTACTGCGACGCCCGTGAGTCGAGGGCTTTCTGGATTCCGGCCATCGCGGGGTCTGCCAGGGACTGGAAGGCCGGTTTCATAAATGGTTCGGCGACCTTGAGCAACCCCTTGAGGGTGAATTCGGCCGTGTACTTGACGAGGCAACCGGCATCCGCCGGCGTCACCTCGATCGTGTCCACCGAAACGACGGACTTGTTCTCCCCGCGCAGCTTGATATGCCGGGAGCTCAGTTCCAGCACTTTGTAGGTCAGTGCCTGGCGCTTGCCGCGGAACTCGGCTTCGGCATGGTATTCGTGGCCCACGGCAACCGGGCCGGCGGATAATTTGTTGACGACGGGGGTCCCGGGATCCCATTCCGGCGTGTGTTCAAATGCCGACAGGTAGTCAAACGCCGTTTTGGCATCAAGGGACGAGCGGACCGAGCGTTCTATGGTTATCACGGCAACAGCGTAGCCAGAACATCGTCGTTAGTCACCGGGGGTCGTATCGCAACCGCAGAAGCGGGCGCCCTTAGGATGGTGCCGTGACTTCGATCAACCCCATCACCCTGAGCGGGAAAAACGTCGTCCTGGAGCCGCTGAGTCCGGACCACCACGACGGCCTGGTCGAGGCAGCCCAAGATGGCGAACTCTGGAAGCTCTGGTACACCAGCGTGCCCGCACCTGACCAGATGGCCGCCGAGATCGAGCGACGTCTGGCCTTGCAGCGCAGGGGTTCCATGCTGCCGTTCACCACGCGGCTGCTTGATCCCGCCAGCGGCGAACCGGGCCGGGTCATCGGCATGACCACCTACATGAATATCGACGCCGCCACGCCCCGGGTGGAGATCGGCTCCACTTGGAACGCGGCGTCTGCCCATGGCAGCGGCAGCAACCCGGATTCCAAGCTTCTGCTGCTGCGGCACGCGTTCGAAACGCTGGGCTGCCCCGCCGTCGAGTTCCGCACGCACTGGCTCAACCACCAGTCCCGCGAGGCGATCGCGCGGCTGGGCGCCAAGCAGGACGGTGTGCTCCGTAGCCACACGCGCAGCAGCGATGGCGCGCTGCGGGACACCGTCGTGTATTCCATCCTGGAACACGAGTGGCCCATGGTCCGCAATGCCCTCGAATCCAGGCTGGCCAAACGGGGCTAGGGTGCCGAGTAGGCGTCGACTTCGCTCAGTGTTTCGAAGTACGCCGCATAGCCTTTGGCATTCGGGTGGAAGTTGTCGGGACTGCCCGGGTTAGCAAGGTCGAAGTTGATCCACGGGTCGTTGGACGTCGAGTTGATGCCGAGGCCGGCGAAAGCTCCCCGGACGTCGACAAAATCTACTTTGGTCTTCCAAGCGGCAGCGGCGATGGATCCGTTGAGACCGTCAGCCAGATCAGTGGCATGGTAGATGAACAGCGACGTCGGATCGGTCCGGCCGGGCGCGACCGGATCGTAGAGGTAGGGGTAGCCGGTCACCACAACCTTGGCGTTGGGCGCGGCGGCCTGCACGCTCTGAATCATCGCGATCACGTCGCCGGCGAGTTGTCCGCTGGCGATCATGGCCGTCGCGTCACTGCTGGCTTTGTAACAGCCGGGGGCCGCGGTGGGATCGTACATGGCGGTGACGCACTTCGTGACGATGTCCCCGAACCCGAGATTGTTGCCCCCGGCGGTGATGGTCACGAGCTCAGTGCTCTTGTTCAGCTGCCGCAACTGGGTGCTCATGACGTCCCTGGTCGTCTTGCCGCTGCAGGCCGCGTTCGTGACCAGCTTGATGGTCCTGGACGCAGCGGCGAGTTCGGCGTAGGCGTTCTCACTGCGGTAGCAAGCATCCAGATAGGGACCCGCTCCCTGGCCTGCGGCGTAGGAGTCCCCGAGGGCGATGTACTTGGTCTTGTTCACGGCCTGGGCCGGGGCTGCGGCCAGTCCGAGTGCCATGGCAAGCGTGGCGAGACCGGCCAGCAAAGCCGTGCGGCGGCGTCGAAGATTCAGAGTTCCCATGGTGGTTCCCCTCAATAGCACGCTGGTACAGCGCCCCGTGCCGTGACGAGGCGTCTGTGGCGGCCGGCGGGCTGAAGAGCCCGGGGGCTACCGGGTTCACCGCCACCCTACGCGGACGCGTGAACCCGCACCATATCCAAAGTCCCGTTGTGGAAATCTTGCGTGAAACCTGCCCGTGGATCGACACCGGGGGGTGTGCTTGACTTTCAGAATGACGATTCCTGACGCGCCAGTCGGCCGTTCCCAAGGGATGGCCGCGCCCGGAGCCATGAAATGGGACGGGGCGGTCAACGCCTGGCATATTGCCGGCGAGGTGTTCCGGATGGGGCGGCGCGAATGGCTTACCGAATCCGGCTGGCAGCAGGCATACGACGGCGGTATCCGGACGGTGATTGATCTCCGCAACCCGGACGAGATCCGGCGCCGCGCTACCGATCCCCGGGTGAGCGTGGAGACGCTGGCCGCGTTCGACGTCGTGCACGCCCCCACTGAAGACCCCGGCAACAGTGAGTTCCGCGAACTCTGCGATCCCTACCTCAACCATCCGGCGTCGTACGCGGACAATGCCCGGATCTTCCCCGAGAAGCTCGCTGCGGTCTTCAAAGCCGTGGCGGAGGCGCGCGGGGGCGTCGTGATCCATTGCTCTGCCGGCCGGGACCGCAGCGGGATGATCGCAGCCATGCTCCAGGACCTCGCCGGCGCGGGCGAAAGCGCCATCGCCATCGGCTACGAGCATGCCGTGCGGGGCATCAACGAACACCACCGGGTGTCCGGAGTGCCGCATCCGCATGAGCGCTATCTGCCTGAGGACGAGCTGGCGCCCCTGCTCGAATCGCGGCTGGAAAGCCTGCTCCGGTTCGTGCGCAGCGTGAAAGCCCTCGAATTTTTGCGCCACAATGGCGTAACGGACGCCGAGGTGACTGCCGTTCTGGCGAAATTGGGGCGCTAGAGTAACCGGGTGAAGACTCCCAGGTTTCAGCTGACAGTGCGGACGGTGGCGGCAGCTGCCCTCGCGCTCGCGGGTTCGTTCTACGCTGTTCCTGCGCTCGCCGAAGCGGGCGGATCGGATGCAGCTCCCGCAGCGACGCCTGCAGCGACGCCTGCAGTCTCGCCGTCGACGACCGGCGCCACTGCTCCGTCGACAGGTTCCGGCGCCACTACCGGGGTCGCCCCGGAGGTCAGCGACGCCGGTCTCGCGGAGGCCGTCCAGCGCGACCTGGGCATGACGCTCGAGGAGTTCAACGCAGCAGGTCAGCTGGCGAAGACCGCAGCCGATGCCGTTCCATCCCTCCGCCAGCTGCCCGGTTACCTGGGGATCAGCCTGCGGGACGGCAAGATTATCGTCGAAGGCAGCGGCGCGGGGCTCCAGGCCCGGGTGAATGAACTCAACGACTCCGGAACCGCGGCCGTGTTCGTGCTCGCGGCACCCTCGGCTGAACTGTCTGCAGAACCCCCGACGGAACCCTCGAGTGTTCCCTCAGCGGCTGTTCCCTCAGCGGTTCCCGCGAGTGTCCCCTCCGCTGCCGAGCTGGTGGCGTCCAGCACCGAGCAACTGTTCCAGGCTTACGTCCGCGAGGTGGGGCCCGCGGGACTTCAGGCCGTGGCTTACTCCGGAGGACGCTTCATTATCCGCACGGGCGGGACAAATACGGCCGAAGCCGCGCTGCCCGCACTCCAGGATCCGCAGACCGCACCGTCCACTGCCGACTCGGCGCCCGGGAAGATATCCCCGGCAGACTTTGTTGCGCGCTACGCCAACGTCCGGCTGGAACAGGGGTCGCCGGTGACAACCGAAGCGGACGTTTACGGCGGGGAAGGCTATGTCATTGACCGGATGACCATCTGCTCGACGGGGTTTGGCGCGTTCAGCGCGGCGGGACTGCCGGTAGTACTGACGGCGGGGCACTGCGCCGAAGACGGCACGGCACGGGTCGCCGAGATTGAACCCCCGACGTCGGCCACGGCGGGTGGTTCGGCCCCCCTGCCCGGCATCTTGGCCCCGCTGGGCACATTCGGATTCAGCCAGTTCGGCGGGCCGCTCAACTCCTGGATCACGGGCACCGAAGAAGCCCCCGGCAACGTGGGCACCGATATCGCCGTCATCGAGGCGCTCGACGGCGGACTCAGCGTCCAGGCGGCAGCGAGCACCTGGGCCAGCGCCGCGAACCCGGGACCCTCGGCCGTGAAAATCATCGGCATGGTTGCCCCGTTCCAAGGCCAGGAGGTGTGCCGCTCCGGACGGACGACGGGCTGGTCCTGCGGGCAGGTGGACGAAACCGGCATCTACGTCGTGGGCGGTCGAACAACAGACCCGGCGGACCTCCGCGCCTTCAAGGGCTTCCTCTCCAATGATGTCCAGTCCAGCGGCGGAGACTCCGGCGGACCCTGGATCAGCGGCAACTTCGCCGTGGGCACGCATTCGGCAGGCGAGACGTCCGGCGATAACTACGCCATTGCCACGACCCTCGAGGACGCCCTCACAAGGTTCCCCACCGCCGTCGAACTCCAGCTGTTCCTGAACAAACCCGAGCTCGTGGCACCGGAGAATCTGACCTTCACGGCGGGCCAACCCATCAGAGGCCGGGTGCCGGCCGCACCTGCATCGGCCGTGGCCGCCAACTCGAAAGTGCGCATCTCCGCGGGCAACCAGGCGCCGGTGGAGGTGCCGGTTGACGCTGCCGGCACCTGGACCTACCCCGCACCCGAGACCACCGGCCCGCTCACGCTGGCCGCGGAGACAGTCAATGGATTCAGCCGCTCGGGCGCGGCGTCCCTGGACTTCACGGTCTCGGAACTGGCCGCACCGGTGATCACCAGCCCGGCCGAGGGGGAGGCGCTGAAGAAAATCACCGGCATCGAAGGCACCGGAACACCCGGGCTGAAGGTACGGCTCACCGGCGATATTGACGGCACCGCGGATGTCGGGCCCGACGGGCATTGGAGCATTCCCGCCGAGGGTGCTGCTCCCGGCAGGCTCTCCGTGCGCGCCGTGCAGACGATGCCCGGCGCCGTGGACAGCCCCTCCGCCACGGCGAACTTCACCCTCGCCCCCGGCGCCCCGTCCGTATCGTCTCTCGCAGACGGCTCGCACCTCAGCCAGGACACGCTGCCCGGGACGATCACCGGAACAGGTGTCGACGGCGCCGACGTCGCAGTGCTGATCGACGGGGTCTCCGTTGGTGCCACGCGGGCCGGAACGCGCGGCGCTGCCGGCGGCCGGTGGAGCGTGCCGTTCCCGGAGAGCCTCGCCCCCGGGGCACACACGCTTTCCGTCACCCAAGCCGTCGACGGCGTCTCCTCGGACCCACGGCTGGTGGCGTTCACCATCGACGCGCCCGTCAGTGTCCCGGTGGACCCCAGTGTCCCGGCAGAGCCCGCTGCATCGGTAGAGCCCAATGTCCCGCCACAGCCCGCTGCTCCGGCAGGGCCCGCTGCGCCGGCAGCCGATTCCGCCGCTTCCTCCGTGCTTCCTGCGGGCTCCGACCAACTGCCGAACACCGGCGCGGGTTCACTCCTGCCGTTAGCGGGCCTGGCCGGTGGCGCGGTCCTGTTGGGCGTTGTCCTGCTGGGCGGCACTAAGCTGGCGGCCTCACGGCGCCGGGCAGTCAACTTACTGCCCGGCGCTACTGGAAGTCAGCCAGCCAGAGGTCCGGGCCGAACACCTCGTATTGGATGTCTTTGGCCGGTACGCCGCTGGCCACCAGTGCGCTCCGGACAGACTTTAGGAACGGCAGCGGACCGCAGAGATAGTACTCGGCGTCGTCGGGGAGTTCCACGGCACTCACGTCCATAAAGCCCGAGAACTCGGATCCGGACGCCGCCCCGCCCACTGTGGTGTTCAGGAACCACGACCTCAACGTCCCGTCCGGCAACGCGGCCAAATCCTCCCGGACCTGCCCCCGGAGCGGGAAGGACGCCTCGCTGTCGTCCGCATGCAGCACTATCACCTGCCGCTGGGAGCCGGACTTGACGAGGTGCGAGAGCATGCCGGCCATCGGGGTGATCCCGATCCCCGCGCTGGCCAGGACCAGGGGCCGGTCCGTGTACTCCATCACCACATCGCCGAAGGGCGCCGAGAGCACCACCTCGTCGCCCACCCTGACCTCGTCATGCAGCAGGGTGGACATCTCGCCGTCGGGGGTCCCGAGTCCGCGGACCCGCTTGACCGCGAACTGACGGTGCTGCCCGTCGTCGGCCTTTGTCAGGCTGTACTGCCTGGGCTGGTGGACGCCGTCATGCATGCGCATCTTGATCGTGACGTACTGCCCCGGCAGGGACGGCTTGACCTCGCGCTCATCAACCCGCTCGACGACGAACCGGACCACGTCGTCCGTCTCCTGGATCCGCTCGGCCACCCGCCAGGTCCGCCAGATCGTGTCCGGGGTCAGGTGCACCGCGTTGTACAGCCCGCGTTCCTTGTTGATGAGCATGTTCGCCATCAGCCAGTAGACCTCGTCCCAGGCCGCGGCGACCTCCGGCGTGACGGCCTCCCCCAGCACATCCACGATGGCCCACATCAGGTGGTCGTGGACAACCTGGTACTGGTCCGGGCTCAGCCCCAGCGAGACGTGCTTGTGGGCCACCCGCGAGAGGAGATGGTCCGGAACCTGGTCCACGTTGTCCACGAGCAGCACGGCGAACGCCGCGATGGAACCGGCGAGGGCCTGCTGCTGGCGGCCGTCCGCCTGGTTTCCCCGGTTGAAAAGTCCATCCAGGAGGTCCGGCCTCGCGTCGAACATGTGTTTGTAGAAGCGCTTGGCGATCTCTTCGATGTGCTCGCCCACCACAGGCAGCGTTGCCTTGATGACGGGAAGTGACGTGTCTGAGAGCATGGTGGATCCTTCCGGTGCAACCGGCCTCACCCGGCGGTGCCGGGCCAATCAGCACTTCCACGCTAGCAGTCCGGGCAGGAGGCCCTCCGGGTCCATCGGCCCTACGTCCCAGGGCGGGATCGGTGTAGGCCTGACCGGCAGCGCATCCCATGTGGAAGGTGCGCTGCCGTCAAGTCAGTCCCTCAGGCCGGGCCGCCGGCCTAGTGGTCGCGGCCGCCCCACTTGGCCGAGTCGACCACCTGGACGGCCACGCCCAGGGTGTCGTCGTCCAGGCTGCCCCAGGCATAGACAATCGTGTTCTTGCCCTTAGTCACCGGAACATCCGCCGGCCCGATCAGGGGTTTGGTGGTGCCGGCCGCTGCAACCGAGGCGGAGACCGTTCCGGCCTCCAGGGTCAGCACCTCCTGATCGGGGTTCTCCAGGTCCTCGATGACCGCGGTGTCGCCGGCAAGGACGTCGACGGCGGGCGCCGCGGCCACGTGCCGGACGGTCAGCTTGCCTTCGCCCCGGGGGCTGGCCGAGGTGTCGTTCTTGAAGAGGGTTGCGGTGGGCTCCCCGGAGGCATCCAGATGTGCCACCGCGGTGTAATTCCGGCCCTCCTTGAGATTGACCTTGACCGGACCGATCACCGGGTTGTCGGCGCTGGTGGCGTCCGAGGCCGTGATGGCGATCTTGTAGCGGCCTTCGTCGAGCTTGAGCGGGCCCGCCAGGGTTCCGGGTTTGAAGTTGTCCAGGGCGAGCTTGCCGTCCACCCAGACATCCACCGTGAGGCCGGGTACGCCGTGGAGGACGGACAGGAGGGCGTCGTCGCTGTGGTGCCCGCCGTCGTCGTGCTTCCCGCCGGCCTGGGCCGGGGCAGCGAACGTGAGCGCGGCCAGCATCGAGAGGGCGCTGGCGGCATAAACGGTTTTGCGCATTTCAAACTCCTCATTGAGTTGCCCGGATCCGGGCGGTGATTTGCTTACACCGTTACTACCGGCGGGGACCCCTCTTTGGATGCAGCCCGCGGGCCATTCGTGTTCGTTCGCCGATCCCGGCGGTAGGGCACCGGGTGCCGCGTCCCGCTCAGCCCTTGCGGTCCAGCAACAGGTTGGTGATCCGCAGGGTGCAGAGCCGCTGGCCGGCGTCGTTGGTAATGACCACTTCATGGGTGGTCACCGTTCCGCCGAGGTGGATGGGGGTGGCGGTGATCGTGATGAGCCCCTCGCGGGCCGACTTGTGGTGGGTGGCGGAGACGTCCACGCCGACGGCGGTCTTGCCCAGTGTGCTGGCGTGGATGACCGCGGCCCAGGAGCCCACCGCCTCCCCGACGGCAAGCGAGGCCCCGCCGTGCAGCAGCCCGAAGGACTGGCGGTTGCCCTCCACCGGCATGGTGGCCACCACGCGCTCGACGGATTCCTCAACGATCTTCACGCCCATCTTCTCGTCGAGTTCGCCGAGGGTGATCTTCCACAGCTCGGTATTCCGGGGCTCGGGCGTCATAGCGTCTCCTCTTTGGCCGGAAATCCAGGGGCTCAGGCCGGTCAGTGCTGCCACAGCTAGTGTGCGGCAGGCCTCATTCATGTACTGTAGACATATTACCGAACGGACGGTCAGTAATGCTGGCCGTGTTGATCTTGCCCCTGTTGGAAGGACCCGTCAACGATGACCACCACTGCAACTGCTCCGGAACCCACAGTAGACACTGTCGAGATCGTTCCCAGCTTCATCCGGGATTCCTGGTGGACCCCCGACGCCGGGTCCGCCGCCGGGGCGGCACCCGTCCTCGACGCCAGCACCGGCGAACTCCTCGCCCGGGTGAGCACCGCGGGCTTGGACCTCGCCGCCGTCGTGGACTACGGACGCAGCACCGGCCAGGCGGAACTCGGCAAGCTGACCTTCCACCAGCGTGCCCTCAAGCTCAAGGAGCTGGCGCAGTACCTGAATGGCCGCCGCGACGAGTTCTACGCGCTCTCTGCCCAGACCGGCGCCACCAAGATCGACTCGATGGTGGACATCGACGGCGGCATCGGCGTGCTCTTCACCTTCGGTTCCAAGGGCCGGCGCGAACTCCCCAATGCCCAGGTGATCGTGGACGGGCCCATGGAGGTCCTGTCCAAGGACGGCTCCTTCGCCGGCGAGCACATCTACACCCGCATTCCCGGCGTCGCCGTGCAGATCAACGCGTTCAACTTCCCGGTGTGGGGCATGCTCGAGAAGTTCGCGCCCGCCTTCATCGCCGGCGTGCCCACGATCGTGAAGCCCGCCACGCCCACCGGCTATGTCACCGCCGCTGTGGTCAAGGCAATGATCGAATCCGGCATCCTGCCCAAGGGTTCGCTGCAGCTGATTTCCGGCTCGGTCCGCACCATGCTGGACCACCTCGACTACCGCGACATCGTGGCCTTCACCGGCTCCGCCTCCACCGCCAACACGCTCAAGTCCCACGTCAACGTGGTCAAGGGAGGCGTCCGCTTCACCTCGGAAACCGACTCCCTGAACGCCTCCATTCTGGGCCCGGACGCCGTCAAGGGCACCCCGGAATTCGATGCCTTCATCAAGTCCCTCGTCACCGAGATGACCGCGAAGGCCGGCCAGAAGTGCACGTCGATCCGCCGGGCCATCGTGCCGCAGGAGCTGGTGCAGGACGTCATTGCAGCCGTCGGGGAACGGATCCAGGAGCGTGTTGTCCTGGGCGACCCGCGCGCCGAGGGTGTCAACATGGGCGCCCTGGCGTCCCTGGAACAGCTCGCCGATGTGCGCGCGGCCGTCCAGTCCATGCTCGACGCCGGCGGCGAGCTCGCCTACGGCACGCTCGATTCGCCGAAGGTCACCAGCGCGGACGGCAGCGTCGGCGTCGTCGACGACGGTGCGTTTATGTCCCCGGTGCTGCTGAGCTGGGCGGATCCGGAAGCTGAAGAGGTCCACTCGCTTGAGGCCTTCGGCCCCGTGTCGTCCGTGATCGGCTACACGGACCTGGCCGACGCCGTCCGCCTCGCCGCCCGCGGCGGAGGCTCGCTCGTCGCCTCGGTCTGCACCAACGACCCCGCGGTGGCCCGCGAACTCGTCACCGGCATCGCCGCCCACCACGGCCGGGTGCACATGCTCAACCGTGAGGACGCCCGCAGCTCCACCGGCCACGGTTCACCGGTCCCGCACCTGGTCCACGGCGGCCCCGGCCGCGCCGGCGGCGGCGAGGAACTCGGTGGCATCCGCTCCGTCCTGCACCACATGCAGCGCACCGCCATCCAGGGTTCGCCGAACATGCTGACCGCCGTCAGCGGCATCTGGCACACCGGGGCCGACCGCAACTTCACGCTCGAGACCGAGGGCCAGCACCCGTTCCGGAAGCACCTGAGCACGCTGCACATCGGTGACGCGATCCGCTCCGGGCTGCGCGAAGTGAGCCTGGAGGAGATCACCAAGTTCGCCAACTCCACCGGCGACACCTTCTACGCGCACACCAACCAGGAGGCCGCCGAGGCCAACCCGTTCTTCCCGGGCATCGTGGCGCACGGTTACCTCCTGCTGGCCTGGGGTGCCGGGCTGTTCGTGGAGCCTGCCCCGGGTCCCGTGCTGGCGAACTACGGCCTGGAGAACCTGCGGTTCATCACGCCGGTGGCCGCAGGCGACTCCATCCGGGTCACACTGACCGCGAAGAAGATCACCCCGCGCGAGACCGACGAGTACGGCGAGGTGGCCTGGGACGCCGTCCTGACCAACCAGAACGACGAAATCGTGGCCACGTACGACGTCCTCACCCTCGTGGAGAAGTAACCCCGGACCTGCACTGCCGCCGAGGTGAGATTTCGCGCCCATTGTCCCCGCTGAGATGGGCGCGAAGTCTCACCTCGGCGCGTATATCGGCGGGCTCTTTCTGCCCTGCTCCGGCGTAAAATTTTCAACGTAGGAGGTGGCGATATGACCCTAGTACTCAACAAAGCCACAACAGTCCTGCCCGTCGATGATGCAGAACGTGCCCGGCATTTTTATGCCGACACCCTGGGGCTCCCGCACCATGGAGTGGCAGACGACGGAAGTGAAATGTTCGGCAGCGAGGGCGGCCCCATGCTGCAGTTGATGCCCGTCAAGGACGGGAAGCATTCCGAGCACACGACTCTGAGTTTTGAGGTCTCGGAGATCGAGCGGACCGTCCAGGAGATGGAGTCCAAAGGCGTCCAGTTCCAGGACTACGACCTTCCGGATCTCAAGACCGAGAACCACATCTGTACAACGGACTCCGAGAAGTGCGCGTGGTTCATGGATACGGAGCACAACATCCTCTGCGTTCACGAGAACATCACGTTAGTCGCTGACTACCAGCTCTGACCAGACTCTCACCGGCGGAGAAGACCAGGCGTCCCGGCTCAGCGGGGCGCCTCTTTGTGTGTGGACAGGTCCGCCGGGCGGGGGCACATTGAAGCGGACACGCCGGTATCCGGCGGCGAAATGAGCGCCGGGGGCCTCCAAAGTGTCCCCGGACCGCTCGGGCGGGATCTGCGCCGGGCCCCAGCCGCGGTCAGGTGCCTAATGAGGGTACGGTTACGGGTCTCGGCGGTCTTCGTTGGGGTCCTGGGCCCCGGCGTCCCCATCAGTGGGCCGCTGTCTGTCATGTACGCGTTTCTCACCTCTGCGCCGGCCAAAAGACATCAGTGCGGACAGGACTCCCAGGACGACGAGGATTCCCGCAATGATCAGGATGAGCTGAACCGGTTCCATTGTTGTGCCTCTTCCCTTTCTAATCCGTGCTACCAGGACCGGCTGCCCTGCTGGCTTTGAATACAAAGATGGCAGCCCGGTGGGGTTGGCGGTGCCCGTTTTCCGGGCGTATGCGCATGCTGCGCGACCTTGTGGTTGCACCCGGGGCTACAGCATTGTTGCGCGGCGGTGGGGTTCTATGGCGACGATGGTGACGTCGATCGTGCCAGGGGTGAGTCCGGTGTGGCTGATGTTTTCACGCACGCGTCGTCGAACTGTTTCTGCGACATCGAGGGCTGTGTAGGCAATGTCAGTGGCGATATCGAGGTGGACGCGTGCGGTGCCGTCGCTGATTGTCGCCGGGACGCCGTTTTGCCGGTAGGTGCCGTCCTGACTGCCGGGTTTGCGGAGGTTTTGCAGGGCGGCGGGACCAAGCCGCGCCAGGAAGCCTTGGATCGTGGGTTCAAGTCTAAGGACTCCCGGTGTTTCCAGTGTGGTGCGTGTGGCGAGGGAGGCGATGAGCCGGCTGGTGATGAGGGAGCCCTTGAAGGATTGGTCAGACATCGTAAAGGTCTTCAACAGTGATGTTGACGGTTCCGGCGCTAATACCGACGCAGGCCGGAAGCGCGTTGCTGATCTTCTGTCGCAGCGCCTCCATTGTTCGAGGGATGATGATGCCCTGGGCGGCGGCCACCCAAAGATTGACGATGAGGCGAGGACGGGCAGTGGTGGTGGTACCGGTGGTTCCGGAGGGGCGGTCTTCACCGGGGAGACTGGCGGAGCGTATTTCGATCCGGCAGCGTCGTGAGTGGACGCCGGGGATAGCTGCTGCCGCGATCCGGATGAGGGAACTCAGGGCCTGTTCGCTGATCTCCGTGGTGCCGTTGTCTGCGCTGCGCAGGAGGATGCTGCTGCCGCGGCGGACTTCAGCGCGAGCCACATCCATGATGGCGTTTTTGATCCCGGGACGGGGTTTCAGTGCGGGATCGTGAAGGTCGCTTTGACGCAGTAAACGGGTTGCTTCGCCGAGTCTTTGCAGCCGGGTTCTGGCAGTTTGGCATTGTTCACAATGTTCTTCGTGTGCGGTGGGTGGCCGGTCGATGGTGGCCCAGATGCGGTCGATGCTTCGGCCGCAGCCGAGCCGGGGGATGTCTTCTAGCGCCATTCGCTCATCCCTTCTGCTATCTGGTGCCGTGCCCGGGCGAGTGTGCCGCGAACTGTCGTCGGGCTGATCTTCAGTGTGACACCAATCTCGGCGTAACTGCGTCCGTGCATTTCCCGCAGCAGCCAGCAGGCCCGCTGTGCGGGGGGAAGCGTGTTCAAGACTGCGGTCAGACGATCCTGTTCGGCGGACCATTCAGCCTCATGGGCCGGGTCCGAACCGCGCGGCACCGCGCGGGCGCAGGCTTCGGGAATGGTGTCCATGTCCTCAGGTTGGATGCAGTTCACGGCATGGGCGGACCGCTTACGCAGCAGATCTAGGCACTTGTTCGTCGCCAGCCGGTAGATCCAGCCACCGAATGCATCGACGTCAGCGAGCATGGGAAGACCGCGCCAGCTCGTTGTCAGAGTCTCCTGCACCATGTCTTCGGCTTCGCCGTGGTCGTTGAGCATCCGATACGCCAGCCGAAAGAGTCTGTACTGATAGGTGAGCACCAAGTGTTCGAATGCTGCCAAGTCGCCGTCCTGGGCACGGGCGACGATGCTCGCCTCATCCAGGTCCGGTTCGAAGCCGGGGCCATGATCACCCATGCGCTGTCCATCCAGTCCGGTGACTTACCGGTGTTTGGCCCCAATATGCCACAACCGGGCAACGCCGGGAACCATGCCGAGGTTCCGCTGCCCAGTGAGGAAAAAATTCTGCGCCATCACGTGACGATTCCTGTCGGTCTTCGTCTTTATCGGTGTACGTACGATCACCAGTCCCACGAGGAGATGTTTTCCATGACAGAGACACCCAAAACCCCCGGAACTGCCAGCGGCGTCATGGCCACACCCGACGAGCAGATGCGCGGCGGCGCGCTGGAACAAGTGAAGGCAAGGGACGCACTGCACACCGACCGCGGCGACACCACGATCGAGGAAACCGTGGTGCAGAAGCTGGCCGGCATAGCGACCCGCGAGGTTCCCGGTGTGTACGCCATGGGCAGTGCCGGCCGGCGGGCGTTCAGCGCACTGACGGAACGCATTCCCGGTTCCCAGACCAATGTCAGCGGCGGCGTCAGCGTGGAAAAGGGCGAACGTCAGACAGCCATCGATGTCTCCATCATCGTCGACTACGGGTTCTCCGTGGTGGAGGTCAGCCAGGCCATCCGCCGCAACATCATTCAGTCCGTTGAGCGCGCCACCGGGCTGGAAGTGCTCGAGGTGAACGTCAACGTTACCGATGTCCACCTGCCCGAAGAGGAACACGACGACCAGCAGGTCCAGAAGACCCAACTGCAGTAACCACCCGTCACAGAATCCTCCGCCAAGGGGAACGGGACGATGAGGAAAAAGGATGGCTATGTCTACTACACGTTGGTGCATGACGATCGGACTAGTACTGGGAATCGTTCTGGGCTTCGGCGGCTGGGTGGCGCTGCTGTCCGCGGTGATCCTCGGTTTTATCGGACTGCTGGTCGGCCGGGTCGCGGAAGGAAACCTCGACTTGCAGGCCCTGTTCGGTAGAGCCTCGAGCCGATGAACCCGCCAGGAGCCCACGCCCGGCCCTTGCCCGGCGGCGGGGCCGGGGGCGGGTCCTTGCCCGGGTCCGGGGACGCCGGCCCGGACTTCGTCGAGACGGGCACACGGGGGCAGACCGTACTGGCGGCAAGGGTGATAGAGAAAATCGCCGCCCAGGTGGCCAGCGACGAATCCTCCGCCGGCGGTTCCTCCGGCGGATTTCTGGGCGTCGGAACCCGCGCTGATCTCTCCACCCGGCCCAAGGCATCAGTCGTACTCAGCGGGAACATCGCGACTCTAAGCGTCGAGGTCGGGATGCCGTATCCGGTGCCGTTACGCCAGGCCACCGAGGCCCTGCGCGGCCGGATCAGGACCAGGGTGACGGAGTTGACCGGAGTTGACGTCCGACAGGTCGACATCAGGATCTCGTGGCTGACCACCGACACCAACGGACGAAGGAAGTTGCTATGAGCCGGGACGGCCAGCGGTCCTCGCGCCTGCGGCACCGGCCCAGCCGCGCCATCCCGTCAATCATCGCCGGAATCCTGCTCTTGGCCGCCGGCGTCGCCTTGGCCTGGTTGGCCATCACCCGGCTGGCCAACGGCACGTGGCCCCCCCTGCTGCAGGGACCACGCGACTGGCTCGCCGTGCTGGCGTGGAATGACCCCGCCATCCGGCAGATCGGGATAGCCGCGGTCGTGGCGGGGGTGGTCCTGTTGCTGTGCGCCTTCATTCCCGGAGGGTTCAATGCCCTTACAATCGATGATTCCCGCAGCGGCGCCGGGGCTGAGGAGCCGCCGGTGCAGGAGCGGGAAACAGTGATGACCCGCCGCGCCGTCGCCCGCCTGGCGAAAGCCCGATGCCTGCAGATCGACGGCGTCGGCTCGGCCGCAGCGACAGCCACCACCAGGCGCGTCCACCTTAACGTGACGACCTCCCTGCACGAGCCCGGGGACCTGCGTGCCAGGATCACCGACGCTGTCCGTGCCCGTCTGGAAGAAACCGGGCTCTCCCCGGTTCCGCAGGTTACGGCCACGGTCCGGTCCAGAGACTGAGACCATTCGCGCACCCGCCCGCAGCGACTATTTGAAGGATGGTTTCCGATGAGACAGACCGCAGGGACCCTGAACCGGACCTGGCTGGCCATTCTCGGCATCCTTGCCCTGGCCGCCGGCGCTGCGCTGCTCCTGCAGTCCAACGGGACGCTGCATGCTCTATTGAACACCGCCCGCTTTTGGGAGTTCGTCGTCACCGGTGACCTGCACGCGTTCTTCGCGCAGCCGTGGGTGGTGGCCGTCATACTGATCATCGGTGTGATCATGGGGGTGCTGGGGCTGCTATGGATAATCGCCCAGATCCCGAGGAAAAACAGGGCGGCCGCCTATCGCCTCCATGACGACGGCAGCCAAGGCTTCACCCTCTGCGACTCGTCCGTCCTCGCCACCGCCGTCGAAAGCCGGATCAACAACCTGCCCGGCGTCGTCACTTCCGCGGCCCTGCTGCGGGGAACAGCCAGAGCCGCCGACCTGAGCCTGAGGGTGACGGTCAATGACAGGGCCGACGTCCAGGACCTCATCCACCGCATTCAAACATCCACCCTGCCGGAACTCTCCTCCGCGCTGGAAGCGCCCCTGCAGCGCAGCCAGCTGCAGATCGACGTCAGCGGGCGAACCCAAAGCACCGGAACCGTGGTGCATTCCACGGGCACTGTCTTGCACTAGCAACGCGGGCAGGTGGGCCGCCGGTACGCCGGCCGGGCAGGGGCACATTGACGCGGACACACCGGAATTGGTCAGCGAAACACGTGTTGCGGCGGTCAAAGTGCCCCCGGGCCGCTCAATCGCGCGCCCGGGACGGCCGGTGGAGGCCGCGGTCGAACGGCCTACTGCGGGACGTGGAGGCCGTGGAAGGCCATGGTGATGACGTCGTCGGCCAGTTTCTCGGGGGAGAGGGAGCCGCCGGGTTTGTACCACTCGACGATGGAGTTGATGGTGCCGAAGAGCAGCCGGGTGACGGTGCGGGGGTCGATGTCCTGGCGGAGCGAGCCCTCGTCGCGGGCGGCGGAAATCAGGGCAGCGACCTTGTGGTCGAAGGTCCGCCGGCGTTCCATCGCGTCGCGTTCGATCTCGGTGTTGCCGCGCAGGCGCAGCAGCAGGGTGACGAACGGAAGCCGCTCCACGAGGACGGAGATGGTCTCGCGGAGGACGAACTCCAGCCGGGCCTCGGCCGTGCCGTTCTGGGCCTGCGGCTGATCCAGGATGGCCTCGAGACCGCCCAGGGCGTGGTCCAGCGCGAGCTTCAGGAGGTCGCCCTTGGACGGCACATGGTGGTAGATGGCGGACTTTGAGATGCCGAGGTTTTCGGCGAGGATGCCCATGGACGTGGCGTCGTAGCCGTGACGGTTGAAGACATCGACAGCGATCACCAGCACCGATTGCTGGTCATAACCGGGCCGGCCGCGTTTGGTAGTGGGTGCTGTTGTGGGCATAGTCGCTAGTTTCTCACGATCGGGAGATCAGTCAGCCCGCCGGGGCGGCCTTGGCGGGCCGTCCGGCGGGCTGAACGAGAGGTGGTCAGGCCCTGGGGCGCATGTCGTAGATCCGGCGGAGCTTGCCGTTGGACCGTTCCAGCGAGCCGGGCTCGACGACGTCGACTGCGCAGGAGGAACCGACGTGGATCTTGATCTGCTGCTGCAGGACCTTGGCGGCCGAGGCGACACCCTCGACCGTAACGGACTCTCGGCGTTCGATCCTGACGGTCAGCTGGTCCATCCGCTGGCCTTCGGGGCGGGTGAGCTCAAGCTGGAAGTGCGGGCTCAGCTCGGGGATCCGCAGCGCGATCTCCTCGATCTGCGAGGGGAACAGGTTCACGCCGCGCAGGATGATCATGTCGTCGCTGCGGCCGGTGATGCGCCCCATGCGGCGGTGCGCGGGGCGGGCGGTGCCGGGCAGCAGCCGGGTGAGGTCCTTGGTGCGGTACCGGATGATCGGCAGGGCTTCCTTGGTCAGGGAGGTGAACACCAGCTCGCCGTGTTCGCCGTCGTTCAGGACCACGGAAGGATCAAAGGCATCGATGATTTCGGGGCGGAAGTGGTCCTCCCAGATGTGGCTGCCGTCCTGGGTTTCCACGGCTTCGCCGGCGACGCCCGGGCCCATGACCTCGGAGAGCCCGTAGATGTCACAGGCCTTGATGTTCATGGTGGTCTCGAGTTCGTGGCGCATTTCCTCGGTCCACGGCTCGGCGCCCAGCACGGCGAACTTGAGCGAGGTCGAAGCCGGGTCGATGCCCTGCTTCATCATCGCGTCGGCGATGGTGAGCAGGTAGGTCGGGGTGGCCAGGATCGCGTCGGGTTTGAAGTCCTGGATGAGGGTGATCTGGCGTTCGGTCTGGCCGCCGGAGATGGGGATGACCGTGCAGCCGAGGGCCTCGGCGCCGGCGTGGGCGCCCATGCCGCCGGTGAACAGGCCGTAGCCGTAGGCGTTGTGGACCTTCATGCCGGGACGGACGCCGGAGGCGCGCAGCGAGCGTGCCACGAGCTTGGCCCAGTCGGCGAGGTCCTTTTTGGTGTAGCCGACCACCGTGGCGCGGCCGGTGGTGCCGGAGCTCGCGTGAATACGGGCCACCTCGTGCTGCGGCACGGCGAACATGCCGAACGGGTACTCCAGACGTAGGTCTTCCTTGGTGGTGAAGGGGAACTTGCCCAGGTCGGAGAGCTCGCGGAGATCCGTGGGGTGGACGCCGGCGTCGTCGAACTTGCGCTTATACAGGGGAACACGGTCGTAGGCGTAGGCCACGGTGTGCTGCAGGCGGCTGAGCTGCAAGGCCTCGAGCTCGTCGCGGGAGATGGTTTCTTCGCGGTCCAGGACAGCTTCACTGGTGGGGGCGACAGTTTCTTGGGTCATCTGGGGTTCCCTGTTTCTATTTCTTGGAGATGGTGCGGCTGCGGCCGCGGAACTCGGCGACGAGTTCGCCCGGGGCGATGTCGGTGGGGAGTTCGCCCGGAACCGTGGCGGCAGGCGCTGTGGGTCCCGCCGTCGGCGCGCCCGGATCGGCGGCGTAGATCTGGATGTCGTAGAGGCCGCTGCGTCCGGTGCTGGCGCGGCGGTTGGCGATGGCGGTCAGGACCTGGCCGCGGAAGGCCGGCTTGAGGAAATTGATGTCGACGCCGGCAGCCACGGTGATGTTTCCGTCGTCGCCGGGGCCAGGGTTCGCCGGGTTGCAGGCCAGTGCGAAAGCCGTGTCGCCGAAGGCGAAGATCATTCCGCCGTGGGCCATGCCGAAGCCGTTCAGCATTTCCTGCCGGAGGCTCATGCGGATGGTGGCGTGGCCCTCGTCCAGGGCCACGACTTCGATGCCCATCCATTCCGAGGCGTAGTCGTCTTTCAGGATGGGGTGGGTGCTCCCGGAAACCGTCAGTTCAGCCATGCGTCATTGCCTCCAGCTTTATTTACCGAATGTTCATTAGGTAATCCCATTTGGGGGCCACTGTCAAGAGCCGGCGGGCGTATGAAGCTCCCTCCGGAGCCCGCGGTGCAGCCCACAAGCCACAGCCCGAGGACCGCAGAATCGCAGCCCGGACGCCGGGTTGCGGCCAGAGAAAGTAGGCTGGGAGGGAAGCAGCACCACTTCACAGCAAAGGGCGGACCATGGCCAAAGGAATCTATGTCAGCGCGACCACCCCGGGCTCCGGCAAGTCGCTTATAGCCCTGGGCCTGGCGGACACCCTCCACCGGCATGCGGACCGGATCGGGTTCTTCAAACCCGTCGTCAACGGCCACGACGCCGCCTCGGACCCCATGGTGGCGCTGATGAAGGCCCGGTTCAACCTCGACGACGAGCGCTGCCGCGGCGGCCTGACATTCGCCGAAGTCCGCAGCCTGCTCGCCGAGGGCAAGCGCGAGGAGATCGATTCCCGCTGCGTGGAGATCTTCGCCGAGATGGCCCGGCACTGTGACGTCGTGATCGTGGAAGGGACCGACCTGACCGGCCAGGACGCCGCCGTCGAGTTTGACCTCAACGCCCGGCTGGCCAACAACCTCGCCGCCCCCGTCGTCGCCGTCGTCGGTGCGAAGGGCCGCACCGTCGCGGAGGCCGTCGACGCCGTCGAGGTGGCCCGCAAGGAACTCGTCGCCGAGCGGTGCACACTGCTGGCCATCATGGTCAACCGCGCCGACCCCGAGGACCTGGAGGCCATCGCCGCCGCGGTCCGTCCCGGCGCCTCCGGCCGTCCCGTATACGTCCTGCCCGAGCTGGAGGAGATCGCCCGGCCCACCACCGGCGAGGTGGCCTCGGCCATGGGGATCGGCCAGGTGGCCGGCCTGGCGGACCTGGAACGGGACGTGCGTTCGGTGAAGGTGGCCGCCATGAGCGTGGCCAACTTCCTGCACGTGCTCGACGACGGCGCGCTGGTGATCGTGCCCGGTGACCGCGCCGACGTGCTGGTCGCCTGCCTGGCCTCATCGTTCTCGCCGGAGTTCCCGGTGCCGTCCGCCCTGATCCTCACCGGGGGCCTGGCGCCGGACGCCACCATTTATTCGCTGCTGGCGCAGGCGCCGTTCCCGATTTTCACCGCCCCCGACGACACGTACGTGACGGCGAAGCGGGTCTCCGAGGTGCGCAGCGAGATCTGGTCCGGACACCGCCGCAAGGTGGCCTCCGCCCTCGGCCTCTGGGCCCGGCGGGTGGACGAGGCGGAGCTGCTGGAGCGGCTGCACCTGCCGCGGCTGGAGCGGATGACTCCACTGCGCTTCCTCCACGACCTGATCGAGAGGGCCCGCGCGGAGCGCCGCCATATCGTGCTCCCGGAGGGCAATGACGTCCGCATCCTGCGGGCCGCCGAGATCCTGCACCGCCGCGACGTCTGCGAACTGACCGTGCTGGGCCGCGAATCCGACGTCCGGGAGCTCGCTTCCACCCAGGGCATCGACCTCTCCGGCATCAACATCGTGGATCCCGCCACCTCGGAGCTGCGCCAGGAGTTCGCGCAGAAGTATGCGGAACTGCGCGCGCACAAGGGCGTGGACCTGGCCAAGGCCCTCGAGGTAATGCAGGACGAGAGTTACTTCGGCACCATGATGGTCCAGCTGGGCGTGGTGGACGGGATGGTCTCCGGCGCCGCCCACACCACGGCGCACACCATTCGGCCGGCGCTGGAGTTCGTCAAGACGCGCGACGGCGTCAAGATCGTCTCGTCCGTCTTCCTGATGCTGATGCCGGACCGGGTGCTGGTCTACGGCGACTGCGCCGTGAATCCGGAGCCCAACGTGGAGCAGCTCGCGGACATCGCGGTGGCTTCGGCGGAAACCGCGGCCCAGTTCGGCGTGGAGCCGCGGGTGGCCATGCTGTCCTACTCAACCGGCGGCTCGGGCGCCGGCGAGGCCGTGAACGCGGTCCGCCAGGCCACGGAACTCGTGCGCGAACGCCGCCCGGACCTCGCCGTGGAAGGGCCCATCCAGTACGACGCCGCCGTCGACGCCGCCATCGCTGAGTCGAAGATGCCGGGCTCGTCAGTTGCCGGTCAGGCGACCGTTTTCATCTTCCCGGACCTCAACACCGGCAACAACACGTACAAGGCGGTCCAGCAGTCCTCCGGGGCGGTCGCCGTCGGGCCGGTGCTGCAGGGCCTGCGCAAGCCGGTCAACGATCTCTCCCGCGGCTGCACCGTGGAGGACATCGTGAACACGGTGGCCATCACCGCCATCCAGGCCCAGTCCGCGGAGCCGGCCGCCGAGCCGGAACCCGCGGCCGCCCATGCCTAGCCAGCAGTTCTCCGGCTAGCTGTTCTCCGGCTAGCTGTTCTCCGGCTCTGCCGGGCTGTCCGGGTCCTCCTCCTTGGCGGGTTCATCGGCCAGGCCCGCCGGCGTCAGGTCCAGGTCCTCCACATTTTCGGGGGCCTCCGGGGCTTCTCCCGTCTCGGCGGCCTTGAAGTCCCCGGTGTCGTCCAGGGCCGGGTTCGCGCCTTCGACGCCGGTGGGATCGGCCTTCTTGGGCGCGGTGTCCGGCTCGTTGCTTTCCGGTTGAACAGTGCTGTCAGTCATGAAAAGCCCTCCGTACGGTGACCAATAGGTCCGCCGACTCTAGGCGCCCGCCGCGCCCGATGCAATGGCGCTACGATCGAACTTCCACCCACCACCGCAGCAGACAAGGCTTAGGAGGCCCAGTGCTCGTCCTCGTCATCAACTCAGGCTCGTCCTCACTGAAGTACCAGGTCCGCGACGTCGAAGCCGGCAGTGTGCTCGCCGAAGGGCTGGTCGAGAAGATCGGCATGGGCAGCGGCGGCGAGGGCGACGGCGAGATGGAGGGCCCCCGCGACCATGCGGAAGCCCTGGAGCTGGTGGACGCCGAGATCCACGCCGCGCTGGGCGACCGGGTGCTCGATGCCGTGGGGCACCGGGTAGTGCACGGCGGGGAGCGCTTCGCCGAGCCCGTCCTGGTCGACAATGAGATCACCCGCGCCATCGAGCGGCTCAACCCTCTGGCGCCCCTGCACAACCCGGCGAACGTGCTCGGCATCCGCGCGATCTCGAAAAAGTGGCCGCACATGCCGCAGGTGGCCGTGTTCGACACCGCGTTTCACCGCACCCTGCCCGAACATGCCTGGCGCTACGCGGTGCCGGAGGACCTCTACACCAACCACGGGATCCGCCGCTACGGCTTCCACGGCACCTCGCACGAATACGTCTCGCACCGGGCCGCGGCGCTGCTGGACGTCCCCGTGGAAGAGTTCGACGCCGTCATCGCCCACCTGGGCAACGGCGCCTCCGTCACGGCGATCCGCGGCGGACGGTCCGTGGACACCTCCATGGGCTTCACCCCGCTGGAGGGCCTCGTCATGGGTACCCGCTCGGGTGACCTGGACCCGTCCATCCTCGTCTTCCTCGGCCGGGCAGGCTGGTCCCCGGAGGACCTCGATTCCATGCTCAACCGCCAGTCCGGGCTCAAAGGCCTGGCCGGCAACAACGACATGCGCTCCGTGGTCGAGGCCGCGGACGCGGGCGACGCTAAAGCGGCCATGGCACTCGCTGTCGCCTCCTACCGGCTCGCGAAGTACATCGGCGGCTACCACGTGGCCGTCGGCGGCGCGAAGGCCCTCGTCTTCACGGCCGGAATCGGGGAAAACTCGCACCAGTTCCGCAGCCTCGTGGTGGAACGGCTGGGCGCCCTGGGCGTGCAGCTCGACGCCGGCCTGAACAGCGAACGGTCCAAGGAACCCCGTGTGATTTCCTCGCCCTCCTCGGCCATCCCGGTGCTCGTGGTGCCCACCGACGAAGAGCGGGCGATCGCCGAGGCCACGGCCGCCGTCGTCAGTCACGCGCCGGTTGCTCCGTAACCGCCGTTTTGACGGCTCAAAACGGCGCCTACGGAGCACTCGATGGGTAGCGTTGGGGGAATGACTGAACTGAACCTGCCCCTCCGCACGCGGCGGCTAGTGCTGCGCCGCTTCGAGGCCGGGGACTTGGACGCGTACCACGCCTACCATTCGCTGCCCGAGACCGCCCGCTTCCTGCCCGGCGAGGCGAAGAGCTACACCAAGTCCATGGAGTCCGTGGGCAAGTACGCCAACTTCGTCTTCGAGAAGGAGGGCGACTGGATTTGCCTGGCCGTCGAAGCGGCGGACTCGCCCGGCCTGCTCGGCGAGGTGGTGCTGAAGTGGCTGCCCGGCTGCGGCCAGGCTGAGATCGGCTGGAGCCTCGCTCCGGCGGCTCGCGGCCGGGGGATCGCGTCTGAGGCCGCGGCAGCCCTTCTGGACCTTGGCTTCGGGGAACTTGGCTTCCACCGGATCGACGCCAAACTGGATGCACTCAACACGGCCTCTGCGGCGCTGTGCGAACGACTCGGGATGCGGCTGGAATCCACCCAGGTGGACAAGTGGCATTACAAGGGGCAGTGGGCCACGGAGGTGGTCTACGCCATCCTCGCGGACGAATGGAAAGCCCGGCGGCCGGTCTAATACTCGGCGGATTGACGAAGATGGCCGCTATGGGAGGTCCCATAGCGGCCATCTTCGTCAAACTGCGCCCCGGCCTGAAAATACGGCCTAGGGTGCCGGTGGGGCCGTGGCCGTGGGATCCGGCGACGGCGTGGTCGAAACCGGTTCGGTGGCCGTGCCTCCGGATTGCGTGGGCTGCGGTTCCGCGGGTGCCGCAGACGTGGCCGCCGGAGCGGTGGCTGCGGGCTCGGTCCCGCCGGGCTCCGGCTCGGCTCCCGTGGCCGGAGTGGTGCCGGCGGTAGCTCCGGGCGTCGCCGACTCGGTGGGTCCCGGTGAGCTCCCTGTCGTGGCAGGAGCCGAGCCCGTCGAGGCAACCGGCGTGGCACTGGGGTCGTTCTTGATGACCTCCATAATCTGGACCTTGAAAGCGTCCAGGCGCCCCTGAATCTCCGAGAGCGGCACGTTCTGCAGGTTCCGCCCGTACTCGGCGATCTGCTGCCAGAGCTCGTTGAGCCGGGTCATGCCGTCGTCGCTCAGCGGTCCGTCCAGCGTAAGGACCAGTTGGCTCGCCAGTGCGTACGTCAGGCACTGCACGCAGTTGTAGTTCGCGGCGGCGGAGAGGTTTTCCGGGACCACGACGTCGGTCTGGCCCACGATCAGCACCACCTGGAAGCCCACCGCGACGGCGGCGCAATCGGCGCAGCTGGCGAAGGCGTAGGCCTCGTTACGGGTGGTAACGTCCTCGCCGTCGTCGGCCCAGACCAGCGCGAAGGCGACGTCGTAGACCACGGAACCGTCCGTCGTGTTGACCGCGAGAGACTGGTTGCCGTCCTCCTCCGGGGCGGCCGGCCGGTCGAAGGGGAACACCCAGGCGGGCGCCGCCGTCGTCCCGGAAGCCCCGGCCGTCCCGGAAGTTCCGGCATCTCGCGGCACCAGCACCATGCTGAGCTGCGGTTCCTCCCGGGTGGGCATCTGGGCGCCGGAGGGCCAGAGCGCCACGGTCCGGCCGGACTGGCCTTCGCGCATGCCGGTAGTGGCCCCCGCCGGGAAAATGGCGGTGGTGGCGTCGGCGAGGGTGCCGCGTTCGTAAGGCTGGACGGGGCGGTAGCTCTCGGCACCGGGCCACCACGCCCAGGCGAGTCCGGCCATCACAGCCGCGATCACGGCGACGGCCGCCCCGCGCTGGAGTACTTTGCCGCGGGTCTTCTGCCAGAGCGCGGTGAGGATTTGCCGTCCCAGCCGGAACAGGATGAAGAAGATGCCCACCACGGGAAGCGCGACGGCGGCGATCGCCAGGATCCGCACTGCGGCGTCGACCATGTCCCCGCCGGCGAGGCTGGTGTTGAACATGATGAACTGCTTCTGCCCGCTGTCCCACGCGGTTCCGAGGAGGCGCGGCAGGGACAGCACCATCATGACCAGGCTGAAGATCAGCAGGGGGACAGTGATGAGCACCCAGGCGGTGACCACGGCGCGGGCCCACGGTTTGAGCACCTGCGCCTCCGGATCTTTCCGGCGCCACGGCAGGAGGCTCAGCAGGGTGGGCTTGATCCGCTGGAACAGGTCGGGGACCCCGGTGGCGTCGGCGAGGATGTGGTACCCGTCGAAGCGGACCAGCGGCAGCAGCTGCCGGACCATCTGCAGCACTTGGGTCACCACCACCAGAAGCAGCGCATCGAAACCGGTGGCCCACCAGATCCCCATGATGGCGACGGCGACAATCGCGTTGAAGTACAGCCCGCCAAGGTCGGTGCGGATTCGGCCGGCGCGGCCCAGGCGGTAGGAATCGGTGACGTCGGTGAAGAACGCGGGCCAGATGATGTAGAGGCCGGTGCCCATGGCGCCCGGGGTCGCTCCGCCGCGGCGGGCCGCTGCCGCGTGCCCGAACTCGTGGAACCCGGCGGACAGGACGGTCACGGCCAGAATCAGCAGCACCAGCCCCGGGTTGGCAAAGGCCTCGTGCGTGGCGGAGGCCAGACCCTTCACCATCAGCACCCACCAGCAGCTGGCAAGGAAGGCCGCGGTGACAAGAACCACGATCAGCGGGTTGAAGAGGACGGCGAAGGGGGCGGTGATCCGGCGGGTGCGTTCCGGATCGGTAACGGTGTAACGGAACTTCATCCCCAGCAGCGGGTCGGCTTTGCGCACCTCGGGCTGTGAGCCGTCGGCGCGCTGCAGCAGCCCCAGCGGCAGCAGCTGCGAGTCGATGAGGGTCCGGACGTTGTCGGCGCTGACCAGCCGGCCGAACCCCGTGCTGGCGTGCTCGGCGATTTCCTCAACGCCGCGGGTGCCGTCCATCGCCTCGAGGACCAAGTACAGCAGCCGCGTGAGCTGCAGGGTCTGGCCGTCGGCGCGGCGGACCAGGGAGGGCGCCTCGCGGTAGCCGGAGCCGATGGTTTCGCCGAGCAGCTGGACGCCCTCGGCCCGGACCGGAACCTCCAGGGTGCCGGCGGCGGATGCAGGGGAAGCCGGCGCAGGGGAAGCAGGCGGGCCGTCCGCGATGGACGGCCCGCCGTGCGTGGTACTCATCCGGGGAACTACTGCCGGAGGTCGGACTGCTGGTCGGCGGTGGCGGTGGCTTCGCCCGTAATGTCCTGGTTGATGATGGCGTCCTGCTGGGACACGGCGAAGGCGTTGCTGTCGATGGACCCGATGTTCGCAGCGACGGCGGCGTCGATCGGGGCTGCAACGTTGGCGTTGGCGGCCACGGCACCGTTGATCGGGGCGGCGATGTCCGCGGCGGCGTCCAGGTCCACGTTCACGTTGAGCAGGTTGGAGTTCAGGGCACCGGCGACGTCGGTGGGCAGCGCGTCTTCCTCGGCCGTGACGTCGGTGGTGCCGGTGTCGCTGCCGTCGGTGCTGCCGGATTCCTGCTCGATCGTGCTGTCCTGCGCGGACTCGGCGGTGGCGTCGGCGTCGATGCCCTGGTTGATGATGACGCCCTGGTCCGAAAGGGCCTGCGCGTCGGAGCCGAAGGACAGGATGTTTGCCGAGGCCGCAGCGTCGATCGGGGCCGCGACGTTGGCGTTGGCCGCGACAGCGAGGTCGATCGGTGCAGCCGCGTTGAGGCCAAGGTCCAGATCGGCATTGAGGTCCAGGATGGACGCGACTTCCTTGTCCGGAAGTGCGGTGCCTGCCTCCGCCATCAGCTCGGCGTCGCTCAGCGGGGTCAGTCCCTGTTCAGTGCTCATGAGTAGCTCCAGTTCCGGCACGGTTCCTGCTGCCCCCAGTGAGCAGTTTCCAGACCGATGTGCCTGATGCGAGTCAATAGTAAGCATGATGAGCATTTATTCGGTAGGCAACTCCCGAAAAACCCGAGGCGGGCCCGGGAACGGCCTGTCCGGTGGACGCTAATTGGCACCACCCCGACCAGCGATTGCTCCGTAATGGCCCTTCTGAGGGTTCAAAAGGGCCGTTACGGAGCAACCGGTCACCTATTTCAGTCCGGCCCCCGGCAGCAGTTCCGTGGCGCCGAGGGAGTCGGCGACGAACGCGTAGTCCCAGGCCCGTTCCTTCCACTGCACGTAGCGGCCCGAGGCGCCGCCGTGGCCGCCCTCCATCTCGATTTTCATCACGATCGGCTCGCTGCCGGTGTTGAGCTCGCGCAGCCGCTGCACCCATTTGGCGGGCTCCACGTAGAGCACCCGCGTGTCGTTAAACGAGGTGACCGCCGCGATCTTGGGGTAGGCAGCGGCGCGGACGTTTTCGTACGGAGTGTACGACTTCATGTACTCGTAGACGTCGCGGTCGGTAATCGGGTTGCCCCATTCCTCCCACTCCAGCGCGGAGAGCGGCAGCTCAGGATCGAGGATGGTGGTCAGGGCGTCCACGAACGGTACGGCAGCCACGATGGCCGCGTACTTCTCCGGCGCCAGATTGGCGACCGCGCCCATCAGCAGTCCGCCGGCCGAACCTCCCATGGCCGCGATCCGCTCCGGGTCCACCCAGCCGGACTGCGCCAGCCAGTCGGTGGCCGCGATGAAGTCCGTGAAGGTGTTCTTCTTCTGCAGCTTCTTGCCGGTGTCGTACCAGTGCCGGCCCAGTTCCCCGCCGCCGCGGATGTGGGCGATCACAAACACGATGCCCCGGTCCAGCAGGGAAAGCCGGGGGATGCCGAAGCTCGGATCCATGCTCATCTCGTACGAGCCGTAGCCGTACACCAGGCCGGCCGCCGTCGAATCCTGCGCCACCGAGGCGTGGCGCAGCACCGAGAGCGGGATCCGTGTCCCGTCCGCGGCGACCGCCCACTCGCGGGTGGCCACGTAGTCTGCCGCGGAATAGCCGCCCAGCACCGGGCTTTCCTTGCGCAGGAGCAGTTCGCCGGCGGGCAGCTCCGCCGTCGGGAGCACAAAATCGTAGACCCGGGACGGCGTGAAGTAGGAGGTGTAGCCCATCCGGATCACGGGAGCCTCGTAGTCGGACCCGGCGACGCCTGCGGTGTAGAGCTCCTCTTCGAAGGCCGGCTCCACCGGCTCGCCCTGCTCCGGCGTCCCCAGGCCGGCCAGCGGCAGGACCTGCACGCGCTCGATCGTGTCCTTGCGGACGGACACCACCAAGTGCGTCGAGGTGACGCCGGCGCCATTGACGCGGACCTGGTCGGAGTGCTCGACGACGGTGGTCCAGTGTTGCTCGGCGAGCGGCTTGGCGAGCTCGGTCGGGTCCACGAGCGAGACCATGGAATTGATGGCGTCCTTGTTGTGGGTCACCAGGATGGCCTCGGTCTGGGCGCCCGCGGCGTCGGTCAGCAGGAACGGCTCCGCCTCGTAGAGGATGCGTTCCTCGCGGGAGATGACGGTGCTGAGCCCGGCGTCGAGCGCGTCAAAGCGCAGCAGCCGGGTCTCGCTGAATTCCGAGCAGCCGATGCTCAGGACGAGGTGGCGCCGGTCAGCGGAGAGCTCGAAGCCCAGCCACATTGCGACGTCATCCTCCTGGTAAATGACCTCATCCTCGCTGACAGGTGTGCCGAGCACGTGCGACTTCACCTGGTACGGCCGCCAGGAATCGTCCACCACGGTATAGAAGATCCGGCTGCCGTCGGGGGAGAAGGAGATGCCGTAGAAGACGTTCTCGATCACGTCCGGGAGGACGTCGCCGGTCCGCAGGTCCTTGATGCGGAGCGTGAACCGCTCGTCCCCGGCGTTGTCCACGGCATAGGCGTAGAGGTTTCCGTCGATGGTCACGGCGGCACCGCCGACGGCGAAGAACGGCTTGCCCGCCGCCTCGACGTTGCCGTCCAGCAGGATCTCCTCGCCCGGAATGTCTACGCCGACCTCGACGGCAGGGGGAGTCCAGTCGACAACGCGGTCCCCGGTATCTTCGGCCCGGACGCGGCACTGGATGCCGTATTCCTGGCCCTCCACCGAGCGGGTGTAGTACCACCAGCCGTCCTTGCGGTTGGGAACGGAGAGGTCCGTTTCCTGGGTGCGGCCCTTGATCTCCTGAAAGATGGCCTCGCGCAGCGGCCCCTGGTGGGCGGTCACTGCCTCCTGGTAGGCGTTCTCAGCCTTGAGCAGCTCCACGACCTCCGCGGACTCCTTGTTCCGGAGCCATTCGTAGTTGTCCTCGAAGGCATCGCCGTGGTGCGTGCGGAGGGCGGGGATTTTCTTGGCAACAGGGGGCTGGGGGGACAGCTGCGCGGGAGTCTGGGTCATTTCTCCAATCTACCGCCAGGGCAAGGGGCGCGCGCCGCCCGCCTGGCCGCAGCGGCCCGGCGGCTCTTGCGGCTTGGCCCGTCAGTTGCCGTTCTGCAACTTGTTCGCTGCGACGTACTTTCCCAGGGTGCCCGAAGCCAGCGCGGCGGAGACGGCGGCCGTGGCCGCAAGGTCCTGCAGGATGATGGATTGGCCGTCGAAGCTGGTCCCGAAGCCGCCGGTGGGGAGCGTGAAGAACACGCCTTTGCCCGGGGCCGTGTTGCGCAGGCTGAAGGCGAGGCGTTCCAGCGTCAGCACAGTGAGTCCCGGATTCACCGTGACGTGCGGAAGGACTTTCGCCACCACCTTCTTCACGGTGTCCCGGTTTTTCAGCCCGCCTTCAGCCGCCATCTTGGCCATCACGGCCTTGAGGAACGTCTGCTGGTTCCGGACCCGCTGGAAGTCGCCGTCGACGAAGGCATGGCGCTCGCGGACAAAGGCCAGCGCCTTTTGCCCGTTGAGCCTGTTCACACCCCGCGGAAAATGAACGAAGTTGTCGATGGTGCCGGTGAATGGCTCTTTGATGGTGACGTCGACGCCGCCGAGGGCGTCGGTCATGGCAGCGAAGCCCTGGAAGTCCAGCATCACGGTGTGGTTAATGCGCTGGCCCAGCAAAGCCTCCACAGTCCGTGTCATCAGGGGCACCCCGCCGAGCTCGAGTGCGGCGTTGACCTTGGCCGAGCGGTAGCCGGGGATGTCCACCCACAGGTCACGCATGATGGAGATGCCATAGGCGTTCCGGCGGTCTGCCGGTAGATGGATGAAGACGAGGGCGTCCGCACGCTGGTCGGAGACCTTGCCGGATGCCGCCGCGGCCCGGGCATTAACGCGGCTGTCGCTGCCGATCAGGAGGATGTTCAGCGCGACGGGAGGCGGATCCGGGGTCGGCGTCGGTGTGGGCTTGGGGGTGACCGCCGGGGTCGGGGCGGATGTCTCCACCGGGGCCGCGGTTTGGGCCCGCGGCCGGTTCAGCAGGAATGCGGCAGCGGCGACGGCGAGCACCACCAGCCCGGCGATGATGGCGATTGTCAGTGTCCGACGGCGGTGCATCCCGCCAGGTGCCGTGGCTGGGCCCGGCGCTGCTTCCTCTGGATCCGGCGACGTTCCCATGGCCGGACGTTACCACCGGGGTGGGGCAAAGGGGCGGAAACCGCGATAACGGGTCGATGACGGTCGTGAAGCCGGCCGTTGTCATGTGGGCCAGAGGAGGGCCGGGGTGCTTGACGCATCTCCCGCCTTCCGCATATCCTGAACGAACGGTCGGTAATTATTTATCGGAAATGCATAGGAGCAACCATGGCATCGCAGACCCTGCAGTCAGTGCCCGGAGAACCAACATCGGCACGGCACGAACAGAGCCCCGAAGATGTGGCCCGGCGCGACGCTGAAGGCCAGGCCTACTTCGACAAAGTCATGGCAGACGACTCGCGGATCGAACCCCGCGACTGGATGCCTCCGGCGTACCGCAAGACCCTCCTGCGCCAGATCTCGCAGCACGCGCACTCGGAGATTATCGGCATGCAGCCGGAAGCCAACTGGATCTCCCGCGCGCCCAGCCTCAAGCGCAAGGCCATCCTGATGGCCAAGGTCCAGGACGAGGCCGGCCACGGCCTGTACCTGTACTCCGCCGCCGAGACCCTCGGCCAGCCGCGCGACCAGATGATGCAGGACCTGATGGACGGCAAGGCCAAGTACTCCTCCATCTTCAACTACCCCGCGCGCACCTGGGCGGACATGGGCGCCATCGGCTGGATGGTCGACGGCGCCGCTATCGCCAACCAGGTGCCGCTGTGCCGCGCCTCCTTCGGCCCCTACGGCCGCGCCATGGTCCGGGTCTGCAAGGAAGAATCCTTCCACCAGCGCCAGGGCTTCGAAATCCTGCTGGAACTCTCCCACGGCACCCCGGAGCAGAAGCAGATGGCCCAGGACGCGGTGAACCGCTGGTACGCCCCGGCCCTGATGATGTTCGGCCCGCCGGATGACGATTCGCCCAACTCCAAGCAGTCCATGGCCTGGAACATCAAGCGCTTCAGCAACGACGAACTGCGCAACCGCTTCGTCGGCATGATGATGGAGCAGGTCAAGGTCCTGGAGCTCACTCTCCCGGACAAGGACATCCGCTTCAACGAGGACACCAAGAAATGGGAGCACGGCCCGCTGGACTGGGAGGAATTCCACGAAGTCCTCGCCGGCCGCGGACCCTGCAACGCCCAGCGCCTGGAACGGCGCCGCGAAGCCCACCACAACGGCGCTTGGGTGCGCGAAGCCGCCGCCGCCTACGCGGCCAAGCAGAGCCGCAAGCAAGCAGAGAAGGAATCCGCAGCATGACCACCCCCGAACCGCACGCAGGAAACGTCTGGCCCATCTGGGAAGTGTTTGTCCGTTCCAGCCGCGGCTTGTCCCACGTCCACGCCGGCTCCCTGCACGCGCCGGACGCCGCCATGGCCCTGCGCAACGCCCGCGACCTCTACACCCGCCGCAACGAGGGTGTCTCCATCTGGGTGGTCCCGGCCGACGCCATCGCCTCGAGCGACCCGGACGCCAAAGGCTCGTTCTTCGAGTCGCCCCAGGGCAAGGACTACCGTCACGCGACGTACTACACCAAGAGCGAGGGCGTGAAGCACCTGTGAGCACCTCACCCGAAACGGCAGCAGGAACATCCGGCCACGGCGACCTCAACGTCGGCGTCAAGGGAGCCAGCGGCAGCGGCGAGGCCACGGCCAGCGCCACCCGCATCACCCCCGGCAACGCCCTCCGTCCGGAAGACATCGCGCTGGCCGTCAGCCGCGGCACCGCGAAGCCGGACGAGGACGTCGCGGAGTTTGCCCTGCGCCTGGGCGACGACGCCCTGATCCTCGCGCAGCGCCTGGGCCACTGGATCTCCCGCGCCCCGGAGCTCGAAGAAGACATCGCCCTGGGCAACATCGCCCTGGACCAGCTGGGCCATGCCCGCTCCTTCCTCAGCTACGCCGGCGGGGCCCTCGGAGAGGACGGCACAGCCAAGAGCGAGGACGACCTCGCCTACTTCCGCCGCGAGCACGAATTCCGTTCCGCGGAGATCTTCGAGCAGCCGAACGGCGACTTTGCCGTCACCATCGCCCGCCAGTTCGTCGTCAGCTACTACCAGTTCGAGCTTTACCGCCGGCTGACGCAGTCCACCGACGCCACGCTGGCCGGAATCGCCGCCAAGGCTGTCAAAGAGGTGGATTACCACCGCGACCACAGCGCCCAGTGGGTGTTGCGCCTGGCCCTGGGCACGGACGAGTCCCGCGAGAAGATGATCCACGCATTCAAGGTCATCTGGCCGTATGTGGACGAGCTGTTCCGCGACGACGAGCTCACCGCCCGGCTGAGCGCGAGCGGCGCCGCCGCCGAACCGTCCAGCCTCCGCGCCGACTTCGACCGCCTCACCGGCGAGGTCCTCGCGGAAGCCGAACTGGACGTTCCCAAGGTCCAGCCCGCCCCCGGCGGCGGACGCAAGGGACTGCACTCCGAGCACCTCGGCTACATCCTCGCGGAAATGCAGGTGCTCGCCCGCGAGTACCCCGGAGCCAGCTGGTAACCACCATGGAAATGTACGTCAGCCACCCCACGGCCGCCGAGGCCAGGCCTGCGGAGCAGAAGACTCCCGAGCAGAAGGCTTGGGACCTCGCCGCCACGGTCTGCGACCCGGAAATTCCGGTGCTCACCATCGAGGATCTGGGGATCCTGCGCAACGTCCAGGTGACCAAGGAACCCAACGCGGATGACGGCGGAATGGTCCCCACAGTCCATATCACCATCACGCCCACCTACTCGGGCTGCCCGGCCATGGACGCCATCCGCGACGACCTCACGGCTGCCTTCAACCGCGAGGGCTACCCCAGCGTCAACGTGGACATGGTCCTCTCGCCGGCCTGGACCACGGACTGGATGAGCGAGGCCGGGAAGGCCAAGCTGCAGGAGTACGGCATCGCTCCGCCCTCCGGTCATTCCAACGCCGTGCGGCACGCCGGGCCGGTCCGCCTGTCCCTCGCCGTCAAATGCCCGCAGTGTTCATCGCTGAACACCAAGGAACTCACCCGCTTCGGCTCCACCTCCTGCAAGGCGCTGTACGTCTGCCAGGACTGCAAGGAACCGTTCGACTACTTCAAAGTTTTGTAAGGAACAGGTGCTCCTATGACTGTTGTCCGCCAGACCGCCGCTGAATCGGCTGCAGCCACCGGCCGCCGCCGCGCGTCCTTCCACCCGCTCACGGTCGATGAGGTCCGCCGGCTCACCGACGATGCCATCGAGGTGACCTTCGGTGTTCCGGCAGAGCTCGCTGGCCAGTTCGATTACCTCCCCGGCCAGTACGTTGCCCTGCGCACCACCCTGCCGGATGAATCGGGCGAGCCGAAGGAAATCCGGCGCAGCTACTCGATCTGCGCCGAGCCGCGCAGCTTCGCGGACGGCAGCAGCGAGATCCGCGTCGCGATCAAGAAGGACCTGGGCGGGCTGTTCTCCACCTGGGCGAACGCCGAGCTCAAGGCCGGCGACGTCCTGGACGTCATGAGCCCGATGGGCGCGTTCGTGTCCAAGCACGGCCGGGACGGCAAAGAGCAGAACCTGATGAACTCGATGAACCATCCGGACGAGATGGCGAACGCCCTGGCGGGGGAGTCCGGCTCTTTCGTGGCGATCGCCGCCGGTTCCGGCATCACCCCCGTGATCGCGATTGCCCGCACCCTGCTCGCGGCGCATCCGGACACGCGCTTCGACCTGGTCTACGCCAACAAGGCCGCCATGGACGTGATGTTCCTCGAGGAGCTCGCCGACCTGAAGGACAAGTACCCGTCCAGGCTCGCCCTGCACCATGTTCTCTCCCGTGAACAGCGCATCGCCCCGCTGCTCAGCGGCCGGATCGACGCGGAGAAGCTGCAGGCCCTGCTGGGGACCGCCATCCATGCCGACGACGTCGACGAGTGGTTCCTGTGCGGCCCGTTCGAGCTGGTCCAGCTGTGCCGGGACACCCTGGCCCAGCGCGGCGTCAACCCGGACCACATCCGCTTCGAACTGTTCACCACCGGCAAGCCGGACCGCCCCGAGGGCAACGCCGGGCGTCCGGTGATTGTGGACGAGTCCCAGGCCACGTACAAGATCACCTTCAAGCTGGACGGCCTCCAGGGCGAGGTGGCCAGCCCCACGCACGCCCGCGAATCGATCCTGAACGCGGCCCTGCGGGTCCGCCCGGACGTGCCGTTCGCGTGTGCCGGCGGCGTCTGCGGAACCTGCCGCGCCAAGGTCGTCACCGGTGCCGTCACGATGGATGAGAACTACGCACTCGAACAGGACGAACTGGACAAGGGCTACGTCCTCACCTGTCAGTCCCACCCCACGACGCCGGAAGTCACCGTCGACTTCGACGTCTAAACCGCCCGCCGCACCGCACCCACTCCACCGAGGAGCCCCATGATTTCCCTCTCCATCGCCGACGGCATCGCCGAGATCGTCCTGGACGCCCCCTACAAACTCAACTCCCTGGACGAGCAGGCGCTCAGGGATTTGTCCCGGGCGTACGACGACGCCGCTGCCGCCGCCTCGCGCGGTGAGGTGCGGGCGCTGCTGCTCAGGGGAGAGGGCCGCGCTTTCTGCGCGGGACGGGACATCGCCGGGGTCACCCCGGAAACGGACGACGTCCAGGGCTACCTGGGCGGGCTCCTGCAGCCGCTGCTGAAGAAGATGACGGCCTTTCCGGCCCCCACGTTCGCGGCGGCCCAGGGCGCCTGCCTGGGGGTGGGGCTGGGCCTGCTGCTGGCCACGGATGTGGTGTACGTGGCGGAAAACGCCAAGTTCGGGTCGCCCTTCGCAAACCTGGGTGCCACGCTCGATTCCGGCGGCCACTGGTACTTTACCGAGCGGCTCGGCATGCACCGGACGCTGGACCTGATCTACACGGCGGAGCTGATGACCGGCGCGGAAGCGGTGGCCCAGGGGATGTTCAGCCGGGCCATGCCGGCGGCCGACCTGCTGGAGAACACCCGCGCCATCGTGGCCAAGGCAGCCACCGGCGCCACGAGCGCGTTCAACGCGAGCAAGGAACTTGTGGCCCACATCCGGGACCAGCGGCTGGGCCTCTGGGAGTCCATGGAAGAGGAAAACGCCGAGCAGGCCCGTCTCTGCAAGACCGACGACTACTCGGAGGGGTTCCGGGCGTTCCAGGAGAAGCGGACGCCGGTTTTCAAGGGGTAAACGGCTCGGCTACCGGGTGTCCAGGTCCTCGAACACCAGGAACGTCTGGGTGTCCAGCACCCCGGGCATGGACTGCAGCTGGTCGAAGATCACCCGGCGCAGATCGACGTTGTCCACGGCGCGCACGAGCAGGATGACATCGAAGTCCCCGCCCACCAGGGCGATGTGGTGCACCTCCGGAATGGCCCGCAGCAGTTCCCGGAGCTCCCGCCAGGAATGCTGCCGGACCTTGAGGGTCACGTAGGCGGAGGACTTCAGGCCGGCCTTGATCGGATCCACCAGCGCCGTGAACTTGGTCAGGACGCCCTCGCCGGTCAGCCGGGAGATGCGCGTGTAGGCATGGGCGCGGGAGATGTGGACATTCTCCGCAACCTGCGTGACGGACATCCGGCCGTCCCTCGTGAGTTCCGCAATGATGTTCCGGTCCACGTCATCCAGCGGTACCGCCGACTGTTCCGCATCGGGCTCTGCCATTTGTCCACAACCCCCACCGGTAATCCAGCTCACACTTACAGTTTGTCTTCCAGAATAGGCCAATTTTCTGGACTTCTCCACGATTTAAGCTGGAGCTGGATACGAAACATCGTCCGGCGGCATACTGGGAGTGAATAGTGGCTACAGAAGGACGGACCAATGACGATCTCCGCAGAAGCGCCGGAAGACGCCGCCAGCGAGGCGGTACGCAAGTTCGGCATCACAGTCGAGGACTACATGCTGCCGGCACGGCACCAGATCCAGATGGTGGGACCGGACGGCACGCTGAACCCGCACACCGAGCAGGGCACCCAGCCGGGCCACGAGTACGCCCTCCCCGGCGACGAGGAACTGCTGGCCGCTTACGAGCAGCTGGTGGTCGGCCGCCGGGTCAATGACCAGAACTCCGCCCTGGTCCGGCAGGGCCGGATGGCCGTCTACCCGTCCAGCCACGGCCAGGAAGCCTGCCAGGTTGCCGCCGCCCTCTGCCTGTCCGACGGCGACTGGATGTTCCCCACCTACCGCGACTCCGTGGCCGTGATGGCCCGCGGCGTCGATCCCGTCCAGACCATGACGCTCTTCCGCGGCGACTGGCACGGCGGCTACGACCCCACCAAGCACAAGGTCGGCATCCAGTGCACCCCGCTGACCACCCAGTTGCTGCACGGCGTCGGCGTGGCCCACGCGGCCAAGCTGCGCGGCGAGGACACCGTGGTCCTGGCCATGTGCGGCGACGGTGCCACAAGCGAAGGCGACTTCCACGAGGCACTGAACTTCGCGGCGGTCTTCCACCTGCCGGTGGTGTTCCTCGTCCAGAACAACCAGTACGCAATCTCCGTGCCGCTCGCGCACCAGTCCGTCGCGCCGTCGCTGGCGCACAAGGCCGTGGGCTACGGCATGGCTGGCGAACGCGTGGACGGCAACGACATCGTCGCCCTCCTGGCCGTGCTGGGCCGGGCCGTCCGGCTCGCCCGTGAAGGCTCCGGCCCGCTGCTCGTGGAAGCCCACACCTACCGCATGCAGGCCCACACCAACGCCGACGACGCCACCCGGTACCGCCAGGACAGTGAGGTGGCGCAGTGGGTGGCCAAGGATCCGCTGAGCCGGATGGAGACCTATTTGACGGACCGCGGACTGCTCGACGACGAGCGTGCCGCCGGGATCGCCGAGAAGGCCGAAGCCGTAGCCACCCAGCTCCGCGAAGGCCTGAGCGAGGAAGTCCCCGTGGAACCGCAGGATCTCTTCAAGTACGTCTTCTCCACCCCCACGCCCCAGCTAAAGGAACAGTCCGCCTTGCTTGCCGACGAACTCTCCCGGGAAGAGGCCGCAAAATGAGCCCCACCATCACCACCTCGTCCGAGGCGAACGGCAACGTCAGTGCCGCCACAGCCCGTGCCGCTGCGAAGGCGGCGGTTGTGGCCGAACAGGCCGGCCCGCAGACCATCACCCTGGCCAAGGCCCTGAACTCTGCCATGGCGGACGCCATGCACACGGATCCCTCGGTCCTGGTCTTCGGCGAGGACGTCGGCATGCTCGGCGGCGTCTTCCGGATCACCGACGGGCTCACCAAGACCTTCGGCAAGGACCGCTGCTTCGATACCCCGCTGGCCGAGTCCGGCATCGTCGGCATGGCGGTCGGCATGGCCATGAACGGCATGCGCCCGGTCATCGAAATGCAGTTCGACGCCTTCGCCTACCCGGCGTTCGAGCAGATCGTCAGCCACGTCGCCAAGATGCACAACCGCACCAAGGGCGCCGTCAAACTGCCCATGGTCATCCGGGTCCCCTACGCCGGCGGCATCGGAGGAGTGGAGCACCACTGCGATTCCTCCGAGGCCTACTACGCCCACACCGCCGGGCTCAAGGTGTTCACCCCGGCCACCGTCGCCGACGGCTACCGGATGCTCCGCGAGGCCATCGACTCCGATGACCCCGTGATGTTCATGGAGCCGAAAAAGCTCTACTGGTCCAAGGACCAAGTGGACCTGGACGCCCTCCGCGCCGAACACGCCGAGAACACCGCACGCGGCACGTCCTCCGAGGGCCGTGCCGCCGTCGCCCGCCCCGGCACCGACGCGACACTGATCGCCTACGGACCGTCCGTCCCGACGGCGCTTGCCGCCGCAGCAGCGGCCGCCGAGGAGGGACGCTCGCTCGAGGTGATCGACGTCCGCTCGATCGTGCCCTTCGACGACGAGACGGTCTGTGCCTCGGTCCGCAAGACCGGCCGCGCCGTGGTCATCGCCGAGGCTCACGGCTTCGCGTCCGTGTCCTCCGAGATCGTGGCCAGGGTCCAGGAACGCTGTTTCCACCACCTGGCTGCGCCGATCCGCCGTGTCACGGGCTTCGATGTCCCGTACCCGGCGCCCAAGCTCGAGCACTACTACCTGCCCGGCGTGGACCGCATCCTCGACGCCGTTGACGACCTCCAGTGGGAAGACTGACCATGAGCGAACCGAAAGTATTCCTCCTCCCGGACCTCGGCGAAGGCCTCACCGAAGCCGAGCTCGTTAACTGGCTCGTGGCCGTGGGCGACGAGATCCGCGTCGACCAGCCGATCGCCGAGGTCGAGACGGCCAAGTCCATGGTCGAAGTGCCCTCCCCGTATGCCGGCACCGTTGCCGTGCTGCACGGCGAGCCCGGCCAGACGCTCGACGTCGGGAAGCCGCTGATTTCGGTGACTCCTGTTGGTGCGGCCGCGTCCGGTGCAGTCGCCGCCACAGGCAATGCCGCCCCCGCCCCTTCGCCGGACAGCATTCGTCCTGCGGACGATGCTGCCGGCTCCGGAGGGCCCGATGCCACTCCCGGGGCGGCATTGCCTGCGTCGGCTGGTGCCGTTGCTGGCTCGCCGTCCGTTTCTGCTGCCGCTGTTGCGGCGGAGGTGTATCGCGAGGAGGAGAAGGCCGGGTCTGGCAACGTCCTGATCGGTTATGGGACTCCTGGCGGGCATGGGGTTGCTCGGCGGACTCGGGCTCCTAGGCGGGCTGCCGTGTCTGCCGTGGCTGAGCCGGTGGCCCAGGTTTCTGCGGCTGAGAAGGCCGCCGATGACCTGGTGCTGATGCGGACCCGGGTTCCCGGGAAGTTGGGGGCTGTTATTTCTCCGCTTGTCCGGCGGATGGCGCGGGACCATGGGGTTGATTTGGGGGAACTCCAAGGTTCGGGGGCCAGCGGGCTCATCATGCGGCGCGACGTCGAGGCTGTCATCAAGCCCGCTGCGGGTGAGCGGCCGGCGGCGCCTGCGGAGACGCCGGCGGCACCTGCGGCTTCGGCTGCCGGCGACACCGATGCCCGCACCGGGCTGGGCGTTACCGGGCGGACGGCCGTCCGCGGCGTGCGGAAGGCCGTGGCGGCGAACATGACCCGCAGCCGTTCCGAGATTCCGGAAGCGACGGTCTGGGTGGATGTTGACGCCACCGCGCTGGTGGACATGCGGGCCGCGCTCAAGAAAGCGGATCCGCACCACACCCCGGGCCTGCTGGCGTTCATCGCGCGGTTCGTCACCGCCGGGCTGAAGAAGTTCCCGGAGCTGAACACCCGGATCGTGACCACCGAGGACACCGCCGGCGGAGCGTCGCAGGAAATTGTGGCGTTCGACGGCGTCAATCTCGGCTTCGCGGCCCAGACCGATCGCGGCCTGATGGTGCCGTCGGTGCGCAACGCGGACAAACTCAGCGCCCGCGAACTGGACGCCGAGATCCGCCGGCTCACCGCCGTCGTGCGCGACGGCAAGGCGACCCCGGCGGAACTGGGCAGCGGCACGTTCACGCTGAACAATTACGGGGTCTTCGGGGTGGACGGTTCCGCCGCGATCATCAACCACCCCGAGGTGGGAATCCTCGGTGTGGGGCGCATTATCGACAAACCCTGGGTGGTCAACGGCGAACTCGCCGTGCGTAAGGTCACCGAGCTGACCCTCACCTTCGACCACCGTGTCTGCGACGGCGGAACCGCCGGCGGCTTCCTGCGCTACGTGGCCGACGCGATCGAGAACCCGGGCTCGGTGCTCGCGGACCTGTAGCCGGGCACGGACGCGCGGGCGGATAGACCGCCCGCGCGGTCCGGCTTCCAGCTTCCGGCCAGCTCCGGTGGGTACAATCGAGGGCAGAAACATCGCACCAACGACGCCGGATCAACGCCGGAATACGGAGATTTAATGTCACGATGGCTCGAGGTTGGCCCGGACAACTACGTCCTGACCACCCAAGGTTCCCTGCTCAACACCGGCCTGGTTGTCGGCTCCGAACGCGCACTGGTGATCGACACCGGCAGCGGACCCCGGCAGGGACGCGAGATCCTGGACGCCGTGCGGGAAAAGACGCAGCTGCCGCTGGTCGTCGTTAACACCCACGCCCACTACGACCACTTCTTCGGCAACGCGGTGTTCGCCGACGCCGGAGTGACCGAGTTCTGGGCGCACGAGAACTGCGCCGCCGAGATTGACGAGAACGGCGACAGCCAGCGCCCCGCCGTCGCGGCCGATGAGCCGGAAATGGCGGCCGGCGAGGGAGACAACACCGAACTCGTGGTCCCGAACGCCATCGTGAAAGACCAGCCGGTCCTCGTGGACCTCGGCGGCCAGACCGTCACCTTCTTCTACCTCGGCCACGGACACACCGACGGCGACCTCCTCGTGGGAACGGCCACCACCCTCTACGCCGGGGACCTGGTGGAGCAGGGCTCACACCCGTCCTTTGAGGATTCCTACCCCGAAGAGTGGGCAGACGTCCTCCGGCACGTCTCCGCATTGCGGCACCGCTACGAATTCCTGGTTCCAGGCCACGGGGAGCCGTGCAGCGACCAGTTCGTGAAGACCATGGCCAACACCATGACGACGGCGGTGCGGCAGGCCACCCAAGCCACCCGGGAAACCCCGGACGACGCCACCAAAGCCGTCCCGATCCTGCCCTACGGGCCGGAGCAGTCCCGCTGGTTCATCAGGCGCCTGCAGGAGACCCGCGCACACCACTGAGTCCGCGGCTTGGGGGCGCCGATGGTAAGGGTACGCACGACTGCCCCTAGAATTGCAGTTTGGACCAAATCAAACGAGCACCGCAGCCGCCTGCGCTGTGAGTCCCAGGGGGGACCAATATGCCCGATCCGGTGGACAACAACACAGTTAACGCTGCCGCAGAGGCAGAGCAACCCGAACTCCGGCGCCGGCGTGACCGCCGCCGGGGTGAGGACTCCGACGCCCCGACAGGAACCATGCCGATCACACCCTCCGACGCCGTCGACACCCAGGCGGCGCGTCCGCCGCGCCGCAATTCCTGGGCCGAGGCCGCTGAAGCAGCCGACGAACGAAACGCCGCGACAGGCGCCGTCCCGCTGATCCGGCAGGTCCCTGCCGCACCGCAGCCGCCGGCCACCCCGCCGGCGTCGGCCACGCAGGGCGCCGGCCCGGCGGCCGGCGTGGACGTGCAGACGTCCGACGAGGAGGCGCTCGAGGGCTCCGAGACGGAGTCGGCCGCCTTCGAAATGGCCGCGCCCCTGTCGCGCCGTTCGGCTGTGCCGGCGGCGCCCGGCGGCGCCCCCGCCGTGCCTGCCCCGCCGGCGCGGGCCACCCGCTCCGCCAGCCGGGCCGCGGCCCTGACCGCCCCGGCCCCCGATTTCATCAGCTCCCCGGGTCTGTTCGTCCGCGAGCAGAAGCCCAGGCCCGTCGGAGGCTTCCGGGGAGCCCTCTACTCCCTGACCGGCGGCGGACTGAACCTGGGTCCCAGCGCCCGGCAGCGTGAAGAGGACGAGCTGGCGCGGCGCATTTCCCGCCAGCTCCAGGGAAGCTACAACACCGCCGTCCTGAGCCTCAAGGGCGGCATCGGCAAGACCTCCACGACGGTGGGCGTCGGCCTGACCCTGGCGGAGTTCCGCGGTGACCCGCCGTGCGCCATCGACGCGAACCCGGATTCCGGCGACCTCGTCGAGCGGGCCCTCGGCGAGGGCATCTACCAGCAGCAGAGCCCCCGCACCATCACGGACCTGCTGAAGAACATCGAATCCATCGATTCCCTCACCGCGCTGGCCCGGTACATGCACCACGCCGGCCGCCTGCACCTGATCGCCGGCGAACAGGATCCCGAGGTCTCCGATTCGCTGACCGCCGAGGAATACCTGCGGATCCGCAAGCTCATCTCCGGCTACTATTCGGTGGCCCTGACCGACTGCGGCACCGGCGTCACGCACAACGCCATGAAGGGCATCCTGCAGTCCGCGGACAACCTGATTATCGCGGCGGGCTACGCGGTCAGCGGTGCCAAGCGCGCCCGCAGCACCCTGCACTGGCTGGCCAGCCATGGCTACGAGGAACTCGCCCGGAACGCCGTTGTGGTCATCACGGACAAGGACGAGGTGTCCTCGCGCGTGGACAAGGACGCGATCGAGGACCACCTGTCCGGCATCTGCCGCCAGCTGATCGCCGTGCCGCACGACCGCGGCGTGGCCGACGGCGACCTGGTCACCCTCGATGTCCTCCGCCCGGAAACCCGGCGCGCCTACCGCGAGATCGCCGCCGCGATCGTGGACGGCTACGTCTAGGCACTTGGGTTCGCGGGCAGGACCGGTAACGACACGGGGCGAAGTTGTGCCGGGCGGGGGTCCGCCCTACATTTTAGGGATGATCAACAACGCCGGGGACGAAGCCGCCCTGCAGCTGCAGGACCTCCTGATGGGGACGGAGAACGTCGAGGACTTCCTCGGCCGCCTCGCTGAATTTTCCGCGGCCACACTCAGCCACGCCGCCGGCGCCGAGATCGAATGCGGCGTCACCCTGCAGCGCCGGAAAAAGACCATGACCGTGGCGGGGAGCAGCCCCAGGGCCGTCATCCTGGACCGCATCGAGCAAAGCCTCGGCGACGGCCCCTGCATCGAAGCCCTGCGGACCCGGTCCGTGGTGCTGCTCGCCGACGTCGATACCGATCCGCGCTGGCCGGACTACCAGGTGCAGCTCGCGGCACAGGGCGTCCGCAGCACCCTCGGCGTGCCGCTGGAAATCGGCGAGGACGCCATCGCCGCCCTGAACTTCTTCGGCTCCGACACCGGGCTGTTCACCGAGGACATTATTGCCAACGCCTCTGGCTTTGCCGACCTCGCCGGCCGTTCCCTCCGCCTGGCGGTCCGGATCGGCACCGCGCAGTCCCGCGCCGAGGATCTGCAGGCCGCCATGGAACACCGCACCTCCATTGATCTTGCCTGCGGCGTGGTGATGGCCCAGAACCGCTGTTCCCAGGAGGAAGCCATGAGCATCCTCAGCCGCGTTTCCAGCAACCGGAACCAGAAGCTCCGGGACGTCGCGGCCGAGGTTCTCCGGAACCTCACTGCGGACGAAGTCCGCACGCACTTTGACGCCTGACCGCCCCGGCACGCCGTCCGCCCTAGGATGAAGGGGATGACCACCACCAGCCACGCCGCCCCCTTCACCCTCCGCAGCATCGCCGTCCCCGCCTTCGGCCCGGCGCTGCTGTTCAGCATCGGCGAGGGCGCCATCCTGCCCGTGGTGGCACTGTCGGCCCGCGACCTCGGCGCCTCGGTGGCCGTCGCCGCGCTGGTCGTCACCCTCATTGGCCTCGGCTCCTGGTTCTTCAACCTGCCCGCCTCACTCATCACCCTGAAGTTCGGCGAACGCTGGGCCATGGTGGGCGCGGCGGTTGCGAGCGCCGTCGCCCTGGCCGCCGCGGCGCTGTCCCCGCTGCTGTCCGGCGGACTCTGGCTGCTGGCGGCGGCCATGGTTGTTGTCGGCATGGCCGCCAGCGTCTTCAGCCTGGCCAGGCAGAAATACCTGACCGAGGCGGTACCGGTGATCATCAGGGCCCGGGCGCTGTCCACGCTCGGCGGCGTCAACCGGATCGGCATCTTCATCGGACCGTTCATCGGCGCCGCCGTGATGCAGTTCTCCGGAATCACCGGCGCCTACTGGGTGGGTGTCGTGGCCATGGCCGCGGCCGCCGTCTTGTCCATCACCATCCCGGACTTCGTAGCCAAGCCCGCCGCGCACGACGGCGTCCCGGTCCAGCAGGCAACGCTGCGCGGCGTCGCCGTCTCCCATGCCGGGGTCTTCCTGACTGTGGGCGTCGGCGTGCTGCTGCTCAGCGCACTGCGTGCGTCCCGGCAGGTGGTCATCCCGCTGTGGGCCGAGCACCTCGGAATGGACGCGACACAGGCGTCGCTGATCTACGGGCTGTCTGGCGCCATCGACATGCTGGTCTTCTATCCGGCCGGCAAACTGATGGACCGCAAGGGCCGGCTGTGGGTGGCCATCCCGTCGACCCTCATCATGGGCACGGCCATGCTGCTGATCCCGCTCAGCACCGGCTTCGCGGGCCTGTTGCTCGCGTCACTCCTGATCGGCTTCGGCAACGGCATCAGTTCAGGCCTGAACATGACGCTGGGGGCCGACTTCTCACCCGACAACGGCCGGGGCCAGTTCCTGGGCATCTGGCGGTTCATGGCCGACGCCGGGGCCACCGGCGGCCCGGTGCTGCTTTCAGGCGTGACCGCCGTGGCCTCGCTCGGAGCCGGAGTGGCCGCCACCGGAGTGCTCGGCTTCGCTGCCGCCGCGGTCTTCGCCGTCACCATCCCCAAGCTGAAGCACCGGCGCAACTACTGAGGGTTCCGGCATGCGCCTTTCTATCTGCTTGACCACGTAGGCTGCGTCCCGGTCCACACCGCCGATCAGCCCCGAGGTGAGGGCGTACTGGAACGGCATGCCGACGAAGTAGAGCCCCGGGATCCCGGGGACGGCACCGCGTTGAGTTTCCGGCCAGCCCGATGGCGCCAGCTTCAGCCCGTCGATCCAAGCCAGGTCCGGGCGGTAGCCGGTGGCCCAGATGACGGTCCGCACGACGGCGGGGCTGCCGCCGTCGGCGGGGGTGCCGCCGTCGAACACGGGCTGGCCGCCCGCGGTGCCGGTCATGCGCGGCACCCGGACCACACCGGCGCGGTCCAGGTCCTTCGCGGAGATCCGAATCAGCGGTGCCCCGCGCTGGTGGAAGCCCGCCGCGACCTTGCACCCGACCGGTGTGCGCAGCGTCAGGACATTGTGGATGAACCGCCAGTAGGCCCCTCCGGCGTAGCGGAGCAGGGGGTCGGGGATGTGCGGGGTGGGCCGGCCCGCCAGGAGCACCCGGTGGCTGGCCGCGAGCTCCAGGGCGATTTCCGAGCCCGAGGTTCCGGCGCCCACCACCAGCACATCGCCGTCGGGGATGTCCGCCGGGCCGCGGTACTGCGAGCTGTGGAGCTGGCGGATCGAAGCGTCCAGTCCGGCGGCGGCGTCCGGAAGGCGGGGGAGTGCGTTGGCCCCGGTGGCGACGATGACGTTCCGCGCCCGCACGGTGCCGGCCGTCGTTTCGACGGCGAACCCCGCGTCGGCCGGGGTGACGCCGGTGACGCGGATGCCCGTCCGCACCGGCAGGCCGAAACGCGCCGCGTAGCTTTCGAGGTAGGCGGCGAACTCGTCCTTGCCCGGGAAGGTGTTCCGCGCCGCGGGGAAGGGGAGGCCGGGGAGGCCGTCGTGCTGGGCGGGGGTGAACAGCCGCAGCGAGTCCCAGCGGCGGCGCCAGATATCGCCCATCCGCGGGCCGCCCTCGAGGACCTCGAACCGCAGCCTGGTGCGGGCGAGGTGGTAGCCGGCGGCGAGGCCGGCCTGTCCCGCGCCGATCACGACGGCATCCAACGGCTGGCGGTTCTGGTCCATGGCGGGCTCCTTGCTGAGAGCATTTCCTTAGTCACTAGAATACCGTTCTAGTGAGTGGAGCGGTAGTCTAATTTCATGGCAAAATCCACGCGGCGGACGCTCCAGGCGGCCGGCACCCGGGACGTGATCGTCCAGGCGGCCGGTCGGCTGTTTGCCGCCGACGGGTACGTCCGCACTACCATCGACGGGATCGCCGCCGAGGGCGGGGTGGCCGTCCAGACGGTCTACAACTCGGTGGGCAACAAGGCCGCGCTGCTCTCGGCGGTGCTGGACAGTGCAGCTGCGGGGCCCGGCGCGCAGGCCGGGGTGCTGGACTTCATGCGGGAGCGCACCCGGCAGGCTGCCGACCTCGACGCCCTGGTCAACGTGCTGGCGGACTGGTTTGCCGAAGTCCATCCGCGCACCGCCGGGATCACCGCCGTCATCGCCGGGGCCGCGACCGTGGACGACGCGGCAGCACAACTGGAGACGGACCGCGCGCAGCAGCGGCTCCGGCGCTACGAGGAGGCCGCCGCCGCTGCCCGGGCCCGCGGTGGGCTCAGCTCCGGGATGTCCGACGCCGAGGGGGCCGCCGCCATCTGGTCGCTGGGCCACCCCCAGACCTACCGCGCCCTGGTGCAGGACGCCGGTTGGTCCACGACGGCCTACCGGGAGTGGATCGCCAAGGCCCTCGCGGCGGCGCTCGCCTAAGATGCACCTTTTCCTCGCGAATGAGTCCGGCACCATGCTGTGTACGAAGTATCCACGACTGCGAGGTAGGCCCGACATGGCGCGGGGCAACGCCCACGGCAGACGCCGGCGGGGATTCAGAGCCGCGGCAGCGTGCCGCCGAAACGCTGGATCGCCGCGGCAAAGACCGGCAGGGCGCGCTGGATCATGTCCTCTGACGCGGTGAGCGAGATCCGGAAATAGCCCGGGGTCTCGAACAAGGTCCCCGGCAGGACAAAGACATCCTGGTCCGCGAGGGCAGCGGTGAACTGCTCGTCGTCGTCCGAGGGGGTGCGGACGAAGAGGTAGAACCCCCCGTCCGGCCGGGTGACCTGGTATCCCATCCCGGCCAGCGCGTCGACCATCAGGTCGCGTTTGCGCTGCAGCCCGGCGACGTCGATCGAGAACTGTTCCAGCCGCGGCAGCGCGTACTGCAGCAGGGCATTGGGGTAAATCCAGCCCATCGCCATCTGCAAGGCGGTGAGCGCTTCCCGGAGCGGACCGCGGTCCGGCATGGTGGGCGGCAGCGCGAGGTAACCGATCCGCTGCCCGGGCGCCAGATGGGTCTTGCCATAGGAGTAGGCCAGAAGCGTGTACGGATAGTATTCGGCGGGGCTGTGGAACCGGGCGCCGTCGTAGACGATGCGGTTGTACGGCTCGTCGGAGAGCAGGTAGACCCGCCGCCCGTTGCTGCGCGAGGCCCCTTCCAGCATGTCCGCCAGGTCCTTCAGGAGCGAGGGCGGATAGATCCTGCCGGTCGGGTTGTTGGGCGTGTTGACGATCACCACCCGGGTCCGCGGCGTAATGGCCGCCCCCAGCGCCGCCAGATCGAAGTCGAACGTCTCGGCGTCGCAGCGGATCTTCACGGGCACCAGCCCGGCCTCGATCGCCAGCGGTTCGTAGAAAAACCAGGGCGGCAGGGTGAAGATGACTTCATCCCCGGGGTCGGCGACGGTCTTCAGCGCCAGCGGAATCGCGGTGAAGCCGCCCGTCGTGAGGTGGATGTCCGCCGGCTCGAAGGGCAGCCCCAGCAGCCGCTGCAGGGATGCCGCCGCCGCGGCCTGCGCCTCCGGCTCGTTCGTCTTGTAGGCAAACCACCGCTCATTGCGGGGCGTCAGCGCTTCCGCCAGGGCTTCGACATAGGCGGGCGGCGGCATCTCATGGGGATTGCCGAGGGCGAAGTCGCAGATCCCCGGGGCATGCTGGCGCCGGGCGTAGACGGAGTCGCGGAGGAACGTGTTGATCCGCTGTTGCGACGGTACGGACGCGAGGGTGGTGGCGCGCCGTGAAACCGGAGAATCAGTGCTCATGGCAGTTCCTCGAGACGTGGCAGCTGACCGTGTGGACGGCCGGGCCAACGCGCTGCCGAGCCAGTGGCTGTGCGGGACTAATTCTGGCCCCCGGCGGGCCGGATGTAAACGGCCGGTCAGCGCCGGGGCGGGTTCCGCCGTCGTGCCGCATAGCCGAACAGCCATACGCCGGCGGCCGTGGCGAAGTAGCCCGCCATAACAATCAGCGAGGTCCCGGCCCAGAAATAGTGCGTGCTGCTGCCGCTGTTGTTCTGGCCTTGCCAGGCCGCAGCGCCCAGCAGGGAGAAGGCAGCGACGGCGGCCGCGGCGAGTCCCGCCAGCAGTGGCAGCGCCAGCCACAAGCGGGAAGAGGCCCAGTGCTCTCCGTAGCCGTCCCAGACATTCCAGCGCGGTCCCGTGCGGATGATCAGCCAGCCTGCCGGGAGCATAAAGACCGCCACCACGAGGAAGGCCGCGACCACGTCCGCGGGCCGGTGCCACTGGTTGATCAGGGTGGACAGCCCCGTGGCAACGGCGAAACTGCCGCCCAGGAACCCGGCCAGCGGACGCCAGCGCGGGGTCGCCATGAGGAACACCGCTGCCGCGGCTGACGCGGCCAGGGTGGTATGTCCGGACGGCAGCGAATTCAGTTCCAGGGTTTCGATCCCGCGGTAGGGCCGGACGGGAACGATGTCCTTCAGGATCTGGGTGGCCACGTTGGCGCCCACGCAGGCTGTCACGGCGATTCCCGCCGCCGCCCAGCGCCGCCGCATCACGGTCACAAAAAGGACCACAACCGTGGCGAGCAGCAGGGACAGCGCCGGCAGCCAGTCCAGGAGCTTGGTGGCGGCCTTTCCGGCGGCCCCGTGGATTTCGACTGCTTCCACGAGCGCGGATTCGTCGATGAACTGGCCCGTCGTGGTGCGGACAAAGAAGTAGTAGGTCGCGGCAAGTGCGGCCATGCTGACGAGGGTGGCCAACAGGAAGAGGACGCCGGCGCCCCTGCCCTGGCGGCCGGCGTTGCTTGCGGGCGTGCCCGGGGCGTGCGGGGACGGCGGCTGCGGGTATTCCGAGGCCGCGTGCATGCTGGTGTGGTCCTGCCGAAAACTCATCCGTATCAGGTTCCCACAGAACTCTGCGAACTTTCTGAGGGCTCCTGCTACCCGCGCGCGGGTAGTGTTTGGCCATGGACACCGCGGCGCAGCATCCGGACCCGGCCTTTCCCCACTTCCATCCGAGGCCCGCGAAAGGCTGGATCAACGATCCGAACGGCCTGTGCTACACCGACGGCCGCTTTCACGTGTTCTTCCAGTACAACCCCGCTTCGGCCCGGCACCAGCGCATCTGCTGGGGACACCTGAGCTCCCCGGACCTGGTCCGCTGGGACGAGGAACCGGTGGCGCTCCGGCCACAGCCCGGCGGACCGGACGCGCTGGGGTGCTGGTCGGGTGTGGTGACCCACGACGACGGCGTCCCCACCGCCGTGTACTCCGGCGTGGACACCGAGGGAAGCCATTCGCGTGTGGTCCTGGCCCGGGCGGACGCGGTACTCCGCTCCTGGACGCAGGAGGGCCACGTCGCGGCGGAGATTCCACCGGACCCGCAGGTCACCGCCGTCCGCGATCCCTTTCTGTTCCACTTTCAGGGCCGCCGCTTCGCCCTCCAGGGCGCCGGGCTGGCGTCCGGCCACGCGGCCGTGCTGCTCTACAGCGTCGATGACGTCCGGCGGTGGACGTACGAGGGGATCTGGTTCAGCACGGAGGACCACCTCGCCGCCCGGCATCTGCCCGCGGAGATCTGGGAGTGCCCGCAGCTGGTCCGGGTCCCGGACTCGTCCGGGGCGGAAACCTGGCTCCTGATGGCCTCATTGTGGCTCGCGGCAGACCACCACGACCACCCGAACGGCGTCGGCTACCTCCTCGGCTCGCTGGCACCCAACGGAGCAGGGCTGCCCGTGTTCACGCCCGCGGCGGGAGGCAAAGCGGATCTGGGACCGGCGTTCTACGCCCCGCAGATCCTCGCCCTCGACGACCGGGCGCTGCTCTGGGGCTGGTCCGCTGAACTGGAGGACGGTGAGGGGAGCCCCGGGCGCAGCCCGGAAGAGATCGACGACGCCGGCTGGGCCGGGATCCTGACGTTCCCCCGCCAGCTCTCGGTCCACGGCGGCGTCCTCGCCGTCGAACCCGCGGCCGAACTTCGTGCCTACCGCGGCGCCCGGCTGCACCGCGGGGCCGCCGGCACCCTGGCGGTGCCGCCTGAAGCGGAAATCCGGGTGAGCGGCGGAGAAGGCACCCTCCGGCTGGTCCTCAATTCCGCGGGGCAGCGACGGACCGTATTCGCCGACGCGGTGGCGGGCGGCGACGAGCTCAGGATCTTTATTGATGCCTCCATCGTGGAGGTGTACCGCCACGGTTCGGTGCCCACCACACTGCGTGCCTACCCGGGCCCCGGCGAGGACTGGCAGCTGGAACTGCCGCAGGGCGCAGCGGCGGACGTCTGGGAACTCCAGCACCCGGGGCGTTCCTAGCGTCCGGATGCCCGCGGCGGGCGGGTGGTCCGGCTTGGCCCGGTGCTGCGTGCCGGGGGCCCGCGGCCCGGCGCGGAGCACCGGTACAGTGAATCCCATGCCCACCCACTCGGCCCCGCCGTCGCCGGATGCTCCCGGAAACCATGCCCCGTTGTCCGCCGGCCCGCTGCCCGGACTCGAGGAACTCCTCGCTGTCGCGCATGTGGTGAGCCTGCCCATGCGGGTGAAGTTCCGCGGCATCCTCCAACGCGAAGCCCTGCTGCTGGAAGGCCCGCTCGGCTGGGGCGAGTTTTGCCCCTTCCCGGAATACGGCGATCAGGAAGCCTCCCGGTGGCTCGCCGCCGCCGTCGAAGCCGGCTGGCAAGGCTTCCCGACCCCGCTTCGGGGCAGCATCCCTGTCAACGCCACGGTCCCCGCCATCGGCGCGGACAGGGTCCCGGACATTCTGGCCCGCTTCGGGCGGGTGGACGCCGTCAAAATCAAGGTGGCCGAGCCCGGGCAGAGCCTGGACGACGACGTTGCCCGCGTCGCCGCCGTCCGCGCCGCGCTGCCGGACGCCGCGATCCGGGTCGACGCGAACGGCGGCTGGGACGTGCCGACCGCCGTCGCGGCACTCACCAGGCTGGCCGACGTCGGACTCGAATACGCCGAACAGCCGGTCCCCGACATCGCCGGCCTCGCCGAGGTGCGCCGCCGGCTGCGGGCTGCCGGCGTCCCTGTGCTGATCGCCGCGGATGAGAGCGTGCGCAAGGAGGACGATCCGCTCAGGGTGGCCCGCGCCGGCGCCGCGGACCTGATCGTGGTCAAAGTGGCGCCGCTCGGGGGCGTGCGCCGCGCGCTGGACATCGTGGCGCAGGCCGGGCTCCCCGCCGTGGTCAGCTCGGCCCTGGACACGTCCGTGGGAATCCGCGCCGGGCTGGCGCTCGCCGCCGCCCTGCCCGAACTTCCGTACGCCTGCGGGCTGGGCACCGTGTCCCTGCTCGCCGCCGATGTCACCCGGGATTCCCTCGTTCCCGACGACGGCGCCATCCGCCTCCGCCACGTCGCCGCCGATCCGGGCCTGCTGGCAGAGTACGCCGCCGCGCCGGAGCGGCGGGACTGGTGGCTGGACCGTCTGCGCCGCGTCCACGCGGTGCTCGCCGCCCCCGCCCGCTGAGACGCCACGCCCGCTGAGACGCCCACGCCCGCTGAGACGCTCCTTCACGTCTGGCGGGAGTTCACCCGGACTTCATCCGGAAGACTCCTGCGCGTAGGACCCGGCTGGAACGGTGGGGAGGCCCGCAACCCACCCCCGTGGAAGGTCTCTCCATGTCTGTCTCCTCCGGACGCAAGTTCTCCCTGCTCCCCATGCTCGGCCACACCAAAGGCAAGCGGAGCCCCGTCACCTGCGCACTCAAGTGCGACAACGCCTGCTCCGGCGAGGTCTGCAACACCAGTTCGAACAGCTACTTCCGGGACATCGCGTCCGCCACGATGTCGCGCCGCGCGGCCTTGGGCTTCGGCGCGGCCGGGGCGCTCGCCGTCGCATTCGGAGGGGCCGTGACGTCGGCGGAGTCCGCCGCGGCCGACGGCGGCCCCGGCCTGTCCGCGGCAGCCAAGAACGGCTTCGGCGCGTCCAAGCTCCGGTTCGCCGCCATCGCCCCGGTGGACGCCGCCGTCGACGCCTTCACCGTTCCGGAAGGCTTCACCTGGCAGCCCGTGATCCGCTGGGGCGACCCCATCTTCAACGATGCCCCGGACTTCGACCTCGGCAACCAGAGCGCTGCCGCGCAGGCCCGGCAGTTCGGCTACAACAACGACTACACCGACATCCTCGAGCTCCCCGGCAGCAAGGGCCGCCGCGCGGTGCTGTTCACCAACCACGAATACACGAACGAGACCATCATGTTCCCGGCTTCGCTGCCCGCCGCGGATGTCCGGGCGATCGGCGCCGCGGCCCACGGGCTCTCCGTGGTGGAGCTGGAACGCAAGAACAAGAACAAGCCCTGGAGCTACATCAAGGGTGCCAAGCTCAACCGCCGCTACCTGAACAACACGGCCTATGAGCTCACCGGCCCGGTGGCCGGCTCCCCGCTGGTCCGCACCAAGGCGGACCCGGCGGGCCGCACCATCCTCGGCACGCTGGGCAACTGCTCCGGCGGCACCACCCCCTGGGGCACCATCCTTTCCGGCGAGGAAAACTTCAACGGGTACTTCGTCGCGCCCGGCACCTCCGCCGAAGACAAGCGCTACGGACTCACCAACAAGCCCACGGCCCGGCAGTGGGAACTGGACGATCCGCGGTTTGATACCCGCACCGCGGGCTACGAAAACGAGGCCAACCGCTTCGGCTGGATCGTGGAGGTCGACCCCTTCGACCCGACGTCGACGCCGAAGAAGCACTCCTCGCTGGGCCGTTTCAAGCACGAGGGCGCCAACGTGATCGTGGCCGAATCCGGGCATGTCGTGGCCTACTCGGGCGACGACGAGCGCTTCGACTACCTTTACAAGTTCGTCTCCGCCGGCAAGTACCGCGAAGGCGACCGCAAGCACAACATGACGCTGCTCTCGGCCGGGGACCTGTACGTAGCCCGGTTCGCCGGCAATTCCCCGGCGTCCGAGATCACCGGCACCGGCACGGTCCCGTCCGACGGCGGATTCGACGGCACCGGCGAATGGCTGCCCCTCGTCGTCGGCGGGAAGTCCTGTGTGACCGGGATGTCCGTCGAGGAAGTGCTCGTGTACACCCGCGTGGCTGCCGACAAGGTCGGCCCCACCAAGATGGACCGCTGCGAGGACGTGCAGCCCAGCCTGCACACCGGCAAGGTCTACGTCGCCTGCACCAACAACTCGGACCGCGGCAAGATCGGCAAGGAAAGCGCCACCGAGGTCAACCCCCGCAACGAAAACCGCGACGGACACATCGTGGAAATCACCGAGACCGGCGACCAGACTTCCACGGCGTTCACCTGGAACCTGCTGATGGTCTGCGGCGATCCCGCGCAGGGCGATGTCACCTACTTCTCCGGCTACCCGGTGGACAAGGTCTCGCCGATTTCCTGCCCGGACAACCTCGCGTTCGACTCGGTCGGCAACCTCTGGATCTCCACCGACGGCGCCCCCTCCGGAATCGGCAAGGCCGACGGGCTGTTCAAGGTCACCCTCGACGGCGCCGAACGCGGACGCGTCGAACAGTTCCTCGCCGTCCCGCGCGACGGGGAGACCTGCGGGCCCATCATCCACGACCAGGAACGCACCGTCTTCGTCTCCGTGCAGCACCCGGGCGAGGACGGCACCTTCGATGCACAGCTGTCCTTCTTCCCGGACTACGTTCCGGCCGGGGCGACGCCGGCGCGTGGCCAGGCGCGCGCCCCGCGCCCGTCGGTGGTCCAGGTCTTCCGCACCGACGACTAGCTCCTTCCTGACGCTCCCTCACTTTTCGGGGCTTGTCGGGTGACGCTCCCTCACTTCCTCTTGCTTGACGGACAGGACGTGGGGGAGCGTTCCTCTTGTAGCGGCAAGATCTGAGGGAGCGTTCGTCTTGTGGCGGCCAGATCTGCGGGGGCGTTCCGGAATTGCCCACCGGATGTGAGGGAGCGTCGGGGGTTGGCGGAACTGATAATTTGAACAGTGTGAATAATCCGGCCGAAATGGTTGTCCCCAGAGTCCAGGCAGCAATTGCCAGCGCGTTCGGCGAAGAGTACCGCGGGACGGATCCCGTGGTCCGGCCCTCGCAGTTCGCGGACATCCAGATCAACGCCGCCATGGCGCTGGCCAAGAAGGTCGGCCTGCCGCCGCGGGACGCCGCCGCCCGGATTGTCGAGGCCCTCGACCTGGACGGGATCTGCACCGCCGTCGAGATCTCCGGACCCGGCTTCATCAACCTGACCTTCGACGGGACGTGGATCGAAGAGCTGCTCAATGCCGAGTCTCCCGGCGTCCAGGCCGCGCCGCCGGCGGAGGCCCAGCGCGTCGTCGTCGACTATTCCTCCCCTAACGTTGCGAAGGAAATGCATGTCGGCCACCTGCGCACCACGGTGGTGGGGGACAGCCTCGTGAAGGTTTTCGAGGCGCTGGGGGACACGGTCATCCGGCAGAACCACATCGGCGACTGGGGCACCCCGTTCGGCATGCTGATCGAGCACTGGCTGGAGGTCGGCGAGGATTCCCCTGAAGCGGCACTGCTGGTTGATGACCCCAGCGCCTTCTACCAGGCCGCCCGCGCCAAGTTCGACGCCTCCGCCACCGACGAGGAAGGCTTCGCCACGCGCGCAAGGCTCCGCGTGGTGGCGCTGCAGGGCGGCGACCAGGAGACGTTCGCCGTCTGGCAGCGGCTTGTGGCCCAGTCCAAGCGCTACTTCAACGCCATCTACTCCATGCTGGGGATCAGCCTCACCGACGACCACATCGCGGGCGAAAGCTCCTACGACGCCCATCTTGCACAGCTGTGCCAGGAACTCGAGGACCGCGGCATCGCCCGGATCAGCGACGGCGCCCTGTGCACCTTCCCCGCCGGATTCACCGGCCGCGACGGCCTCCCGATGCCGCTCATCATCCGCAAGTCCGACGGCGGCTACGGCTACGGCACCACGGACCTCGCCACCATCCGCTACAGGGTCCGAGAGCTCGAGGCCAACCGCGTTCTCTACGTCGTGGGCGCCCCGCAGAACATGCACCTGCGCATGGTCATGGCCACGGCCCGCGACGCCGGCTGGCTGCCGGACACAGTGGAAGCCGTGCACGTCCAGATCGGCAACGTGCTGGGGGAGGACGGGAAGATCCTGAAGTCCCGTTCCGGTGCCCCGGTCAAACTGATGGCCCTGCTGGAAGAAGCCGTGGACCGCGCCCGCGCCGTCATCGACGCCAGCCGGCCCGAACTCACGGAGGACGAACGCGCCGTGACCGCCCGTCAGGTGGGCATCGGCGCAGTCAAGTACGCCGACCTCTCCGTCGGGCACGACACTGAATACGTTTTTGACTTCGACCGGATGCTGGCCCTGAGCGGCAACACCGGTCCCTATGTGCAGTACGCCGCCGCGCGGATCCGTTCGATCCTGCGCAAGGCCGGGGTGCTTGAGCAGCACACGGCTGCAACCGGTGCTGCCGGAACCAACGCGGCCGGGACCAACGCGGCCGGGACCGACAGCGACGGCGGCACGCCGGCGACGGTGATCGCCGTCGTCGAACCCGCCGAACGCGCACTGGCCCTGCACCTCCTTGAGTACGGCGCCACGCTGCACAAGGTGCGCGAGGTGCTGGAGCCGCACCGGCTGTGCACGTACCTGTTCGAACTTGCGCAGCTCTTCACGTCCTTCTACGACCAGTGCCCGGTGCTGAAGTCCGAGGACTCGGTCCGGGAATCGCGGCTGGCCCTCTGCGCCCTGGTCCTGCGCCGGCTGTCCGAGGGACTGGACCTCCTCGGCATCGAGACGCCGGAGAACATGTGAGCGCAGGGGAGCTGAATGCGGAGGAGCTGAGCGCACTGGATTCCGCGCGGATCGCAGTCGCCGCCCTGCTGCTTGAAGGAGTGCGCTACGTGGTGGTGGCACCGGGCTCGCGTTCCGCCCCGATGGCCTATGCCCTGGCCGAAGCCGACGCCGCCGGACGGGTCGAACTGCTGGTCCGGATCGATGAACGGGATGCCGGCTTCACGGCGCTAGGGCTGGCACTGGCCACCGGGGCGCCCGCAGCCGTCCTCACCACCTCGGGAACCGCCGTCGGGAATCTCCTGCCGGCCGTGATGGAGGCCAACCACGCCGCGGTTCCGCTCGTGGTGGTCTCGGCCGACCGTCCGGAGGAACTTCGGGGGACGGGCGCCAACCAGACCACGGTGCAGCTGGACCTGTTCGGCGAGCACGTCCGCTTCGCCGCCGACGTGCCCGCCGGCAGTGACCCGCGGCGCGCCGTCGAGACCGCCCTCAGCGCAGCCACCGGGGCCTTCGAGGACACCCCGCCCGGGCCGGTGCAACTCAACCTGGCCTTCCGCGACCCCCTCGTTCCCGCCCCCGGCGACCAGCTGCCGCCCGAGTCCGGCCGCCGGGTGTACCGCGCGCCCCGCGGCCCGCTGGCCCTCGATTTCCCGCCGGCCTCTCCCGGCCTGCCGGAACGGCGCACCGTGGTGCTCGCAGGGCACGACGCCGGGCCCGTAGCCGAGGCCTTCGCCCGCGCACACGGCCTGCCGTTGCTGGCCGAGCCGTCCTCCAACGCGAGGTTCGGGCCGAACGCGGTGGGACCGTACCGGATTGTCCTCGACGCGTTCGGTCCGGAGTCGGCGCAGCCCATCGAGCGGGTGGTGCTCTTCGGGCGGCCCACCCTCTCGCGCCCGGTGAGTGCCCTGCTGGCCCGCGCCGACATTCCCTCCGCCCTGTACCAGCCGGTGCCCGTGGCCTGGTACGAGCCGGGCCGCCGCACCGAACTCCCGCTAGACAACCTGGGGGACCTGGCCGATTTCGCCGGCCGGGGCTCCGCGGCGTGGCTGGATGCCTGGCTCCTGGCCGGGGCCGCCGCCCAGCACGCCGTTGACCAGGTGCTGTCCGGCTCCGCCGCGGCCACCGGGCCGGCGGTCGGCGCCCTCGTCTGGGAACATTCCCGCGGCCAGCTCGTGCTCGGCTCGTCCAACGGCATCCGCGACGTCGACCTCGCCGGCGCGCCCGCTCCGGAGCCGGGCGCCGTCGTCTTCGCCAACCGCGGTCTCTCCGGGATCGACGGGACCCTGGCCACCGCCACCGGCATCGCCTTGGGCGGCCGGCAGGAAACCACGGTGCTGCTGGGCGACGTCACGTTCCTGCACGACGCCGGCGGGCTGCTCCTCGGCGCGGGGGAAGAGGAACCTGCGTTGCGGATCGTCGTCCTCAACGACGCCGGCGGGGCCATCTTCGGCCTGCTGGAACACGGCGCCGTCGAGGCCGCGGGCCGGTACGGAACCGCCGTCGAACGCCTCTTCGGCACCCCGCATGGTGTGGACCTTGCGGCCCTCGCGGCAGCCTACGGCGTCGCGCACCGTGCGGTCAGCACGACGGCGGAGCTCGCCGCGGCGCTGGCGGAGCCGTGGCAGGGGCGCAGCATCATCGAGGTGAGGACGGAGCGGCACGGGCTGCGGGAGCTGCACCAGCGCGTCCGGGCAGCCGTGGGTGCTGCCGTGGCCGGAGTCCTCGCCGCGGAATAGTCCCTCGCCGGGAAATCGCTACGGAAACGGACAGCCGCTACGTGGATCCACGTAGCGGCTGTCCGAATACGCCGCGGATGCTTGCTTCCGGGTGAGGGATGCCGACGTTCTCCTAGCAGTGCGCCGCGCGAAGTGCCCTGGGACGCGTCTTGCACCTGGCGACGCTCTTCTACCTTGGCGCGGCGCTAATTTCCCTGCGCGCCCGTATACCTGCCGCGTCAGGGCTTTCGCGCCGCGCAGAACGGGAACCGCGTCGCACATCTGGCCCGTCCACGAGGGAACGTGCCGGCCGACGCGTATCGCACCTGGCGATGCGCTCTCAGCTTGGCGCTCCGCAAATTGCCGTGCGCGCCCGTATACCCGCCGCGTCAGGGCTTTCGCGTACCGCACAGCAGGAGGCGCGTCGCGGAGCGGGAACGAGGGTCGCGCGGGGCGCGGCCTGGTCGCACAACGTGAACCGCGTCGGGTTGTCCACATGGTGCGGCTGGGGGATAGAGTCGCTGCCGCGGGGCTGGCACCTTCGTTCCATGAACGAGCTCCCTACGTTGATCCTTGCCCGCGAGCACATCCAGCAGGGCCTGACGCCCAAGGAGCTGGCCAGCCGTTGCCGCTCGGGCTCGCTGGTCCGGGTGCGGCGGGGTGTTTATGTCGACGGCGGCGCCTGGCGGGCCTTGAACCCCTGGGAACAGTACCGGGTCCGGGTCAGTGCAGCGGCCGAGACCTTCGTTGCTCCGACGATCTTTTCATGGCACTCCGCAGCGTCGGTCTGGCGCATTCCGACCGTCGGAATACAGCAACCGGTGCATGCACTGACGCTGCAAAACGACGGCGGACGCTCTAGGGCGGGGGTGGTGCGGCACTACGTCCCACCCGCCGGAATGAATTGTGTCCGGCGGGACGGGCTGCTGGTGACCGGGCGAGTTCGTACCGTGCTGGATCTCGCGGCCTTCTCACCGTTTGCCGAGGCAGTAGTGCCCGTGGACCATGTGCTCAAAGCGGACGCTGCGCAACGTCTTCCGGCCCTCTCTAAGGAGCAGCTCTTGGCCGGAATCGAGGGCAATTACACCGCGGCAGCCTCGAAGCGGATCCGGGCGGCCGTGGAGTTCGCTGATCCGCGGTCCGGATCTGCCGGCGAGTCATACAGCCGGGCCATCATGTGGATGGCCGGGTTCGAAGCGCCGGAACTCCAGCACGAGGTGCGTGATGTCTTAGGACTCGTCGGTTACACGGACTACTACTGGGACGGCGTGCGCGTGGCTGGCGAGTTCGACGGAGTCGAAAAGTACGTCAGGCCCGAATACCTCAAGGGCCGGACCGTCTCCCAGGCCGTCGTCGACGAGAAGGAACGGGAGAATCGAATCAGGGCATTGGGAAACGGCGTGGTCCGCTGGGTCTGGGCCGATCTGATGGCAGCCGGGCAACTCGAAAGGAAGCTGGCAGCGGCGGGAGTGCCCCGTCGTCGTGCGCGGTCTGCCCGGTGACTGCGATGCGCAATCGGACCCAGGAGGCGCAAAAGCCCTGGCGCTACCGGAATACGGCAGCGTCAGGGCTTTTGCGGGTCGCCCGGCGGAATCCGCCGCGCAGGCGTGCGGAAGCTACTCCGCGATGTCGATGTGCGTCGGGTCGAGCACCCGGCGGAGGAATTCCTTGGTGCGGGCATGGGTGGGGGCGCTGATGACCTGCTCCGCCACACCTTCCTCGACGACGACGCCGCCGTCCATGAACACCACACGGTCGGCAACCTCGCGGGCGAAGCCCATCTCGTGGGTCACCACCAGCATGGTCATGCCCTCCTTGGCCAGGTTCCGCATGACGGCCAGCACGTCGCCCACGGTCTCAGGGTCCAGGGCCGAGGTGGGCTCGTCGAACAGCATCAGCTCGGGGTCCATGCTGAGCGCGCGGGCAATGGCCACCCGCTGCTGCTGGCCGCCGGAGAGCTCGTCAGGGAAGCGGTCGGAAAGGTGTCCCAGGCCCACCCGCTCCAGATTCCGCATCGCCACGGCCGAGGCGTCCGCCTGGCTGCGCTTGAGCACCTTGGTCTGCGAGATGGTGCAGTTGCCCAGGGCGCTGAGGTGCGGGAAGAGGTTGAACTGCTGGAAGACCATGCCCACCTTGCGGCGCATCTTGTCGATGTCCACATCCGGGTCGGTTGCCTCGAAGCCGCCCACATGGACGCTGCCCACGTTGGGCTGCTCCAGCAGGTTGACGCAGCGGAGCAGGGTGGACTTGCCGGAGCCGGACGGGCCGATCAGGCACACCACCTCGCCGGGCTTCACCTCGAGGCTGATGCCCTTGAGTACTTCGTTGGATCCGTAGGACTTACGGAGATCCGTGATGGACACGCCGGCGGCCTTCACGGCCCCGCTGCGGTCATCGGCGTTCTGTACGACGTCGTTCATGACTGTCCTGCCTATCGCTTCGTCCGCGCGGAGCGGCTTTCGAACTTCCGGGCCAAGAGGCTCAGCGGGATGGTGATCACCAGGTAGAAGGCGCCGGCCACGAGCAGCGGCGTGAGGCCCGCACCCAGGCTGGAGATGCCGTCGCGGCCGAACTTCGTCAGCTCGTACTGCGAGGCGGTGAGGCCCAGCACGTAGATGAGTGAGGAGTCCTTGGTCAGGAGGATGACTTCGTTGGTCAGCGGCGGCAGGACGATCCTGAACGCCTGCGGGATGACAATCGAGATCATGGCCCGCCACTGCGGCATGCCCAGCGAACGGGCGGCCTCCATCTGGCCTTTGGGCACAGCCTGGAGTCCGGCGCGCAGGGTTTCGGCGATGTAGGCGGCCGCCACCATGCCGAGCGAGATCATGGCCACCACGGTCACGTTCCAGGAGACTCCGAAGGCCAGCGGGACGCCGTAGCCGAAGGCGATGAACACCAGCAGGGCCGGGATCCCGCGGAAGAACTCGATGTAGCCCGTGGCCAGCCAGCGGTACAGCGGGAAGGAGGAGAGCTTCATAAGCGCCAGCAGCAGGCCGCCGGACAGGCCCACCATAAAGCCAAGGGCCGTGTAGATCAGGGTGTTCTTGAGGCCCACAAGGATGATGTCCGGGAACATCGGGCCAATCTTGCCGAAGTTGAAGACGCTGGTGCTGATGGTCTCCCAGTCCGTGGCCAGGATCAGGGCAACCATCGCCACCACAAAGATTCCGGCTTGGACGTACAGGCTGACTCTGGCTCGTTGACGTGCGGTCATTGCCATGGTGTTCTCACATTCGTTTCGCGCACGTGAGGCCCCGTACGGACTGTTCTACAGCGGTACGGGGCCTCAACTGCGTAGGTCTCAGGCCGGGTGCTGGCTACTTGGCGGCTTCGCCGAACCAAGTGGTCTCGAACTTCTTCAAGGTGCCGTCATCGGTCAGGCGCTTGAGCGTGCTGTTGACCTGGGTGGCCATCGCGGTGTTGCCCTTCTTGATGGCGATGCCGAGCTGCTCGCCGGTGGTGAAGTTCTCCACGCGCTTGAACTTGGGGTCATCCTTGACGGCGTAGGCGAGGACGGACTGGTTGCCCAGGGCGGCGTCAATGGTGCCGGCCTGCAGGGCCTGGACCAGGAGGCCGGTGTCCTCGAACTGCTGGGCGTCGAGGCCCTTCTCGGCGGCGAACTTGGCGCCGGTGGTCGCCTGCTGGACGCCCACCTTCTTGCCCTTGGCGCTCTCCAGGTCCGTGATCCCGGAAGCCTCGCTGGCCACGAGGGTCAGGTCGTCGTCCATGTACGGGTCAGAGAAGTCCATGACCGACTTGCGGGTGTCCGTGATGGAGACGGAGGAAATGGAGACGTCGCACTGGGTCAGTGCGGTACCGGTCTCGATAGCCTCGAAGGAGCTGTCCACAACGTTGAGTTCGGCCTTCAGGTCCTTGGCCACCTCTGCCGCGATGTCCATGTCGAAGCCGACGATCTTGCCGTCCTTCTGGAATTCGAACGGCTCGTAGGGAACGTCCGAGCAAACGGTCAGCTTGCCGGCGTTGATGAGCTGCACGCCGCCCTCTGAGGTGGCTGCGGGGGTGGAACTGCCACCACAGGCCGTGAGCGTGAGAGCGCCGGCGGCGAGGATTGCGGCTGCCTTGGCGGCCAACTTTGCCGAGGCGAGGGACTTGAGCTGCATGGTTTCTTCCCTTTTGTTGCAGGTTATTGCAGGAGCAGGCGTGACTAAATCGGCTTATAGTGTATCGCCGAATACGAGATGTGCATCACAGGAAACTTAGTTTCACCATTGGATAACTATTCTCGAGACTAGCGCAAGGTGAAACGGCCGGAACATGTCTCCTATCCCGGACTCTAGCTGTTGATGCCGAGGGACTCCAGCATCGGCCGGAACTTCGCCCAGGTCTCCGCGAGCTCAGCTTCCGGGACGGAGCCCTCGACGACGCCGCAGCCGGCATAGAGCCGCACCGTCGTCGGGGACTCGATAACGGCGCCGCGCAGCGCGATGCCCCATTCCCCGTTGCCGGCCGCGTCGAGCCAGCCGACCGGTCCGGCGTAGGGTCCGCGGTCCAGGTGTTCCAGTTTGCGGATCAGGGCGCCGGCAACAGCGGTCGGTGTGCCGCAGACCGCTGCCGTGGGATGCAGGGCGTTGATCAGGGCGAGACACGTGGGGACATGGCCCTCCACCTCGGTCAGCTCAGCCTTCACGTCCGACGCGAGGTGCCAGACGTTGGGCAATTCCAGGATGAAGGGTTCGCTGTGCGCATTCATCGCTTCCGAGAACGGCGCCAGCTGGGTGGTGAGGGATTGGATGGCGATGTCGTGTTCGTGCCGCTGCTTTTCGGACCCCGCCAGCACCCGTTCCGCGAACTCCAGCGGCGAGCCGTCCATGCCGTCGGCGTCGCGGCGGTCCAGTGTGCCGGCCAGGACGCGGGCCTGCGCGGTGCGGCCCTCCACCTGGATCAGCATTTCCGGCGTGGCGCCCACCAGTCCGTCGACGCCGTAGGTCCAGCATTCGCGGTACCGCGCGGACAGCTCGCGCAGCACCTGGGCGGCATTCACGCCGGTGGGCAGGGTCGCCACGATGTCCCGGGCCAGCACCAGCTTCTCCAGCGCCCCGGACCGGATCTCTTCGACCCCGGAGGCGACGGCGGCCATCCAGTCTTCCTCGCCCAGCGATCCGGTGTGCAGCGTTGCCCCGGCGGCCAGTGGCAGGGGGCGGACGACGGCGCGGCCCGCCTGCACGGTGGTCGTGCCCGCCGCACCCCCGGCTGCACTGAAAGCGGTGCCGTCCCCGGCCGAGTCGGCGCCCGCCCCGGAGCTGTCAACAAAAGAGCCGTCCGCCAGGGCGCCGGCGCCGGCCAGGGCACCAGCCGCAGAGCCGCCGTCAATCCATTGGGTGAGTGCCGCGCGCGCGCCGGCCTCGGTGAGTTCGACGTCGTCGAACGTCAGCTGGGTGAGCCAGGCCGTGCCGTCGCGCAGTCCGACGACGATTTCGGGGACGATCAGCCGCGACGCGTGGGCGGAGGCTTTGGAGAAGGCGAAGGAACCGAACGCGACCGGGCCGGTGCCGGGCCGTTCCACCGCGTCCTCAATCTCGGCCTCAAGGACCAGATGGCGCCACCAGATGTCTGCCTCGAGGAAACGCTCGGGTCCCGTGGCGGTAAACCGGGCCACTTCGCCGAAGCCGACCAGGCCCGCTTCGCGGCGGGTCCAGCAGAGCAGGTCGTCACGGACCAGAAACGACGGCAGCCCCCCGGGAAATGATTCTGCATCGAGGGGCACTGTAAGTGTTCTGATAATTCTGGTACGGAACGCGCTGGTCATAGTGAGATAACACTACTCCCGCGCCCACCGGACTCCCTGCTCAGGGCGTGGTTCGTGGGTGTGCCGAACATTTGAGACAATGTCAGGGTGAACCGAGCATCCTTGGATAAGCGTCCGGACGAAGTAGCCACGATGTTTGACGACGTCGCCCCTAAATACGACGTCGTCAACGATGTCCTGTCGATGGGGCAGACGCGGCGTTGGCGCAAGGTTGTGGTCGAAGCCATGGATGTGAAGGCGGGCCAGCGGGTCCTTGACCTCGCCGCCGGCACGGGCACTTCCAGCGAACCGTATGCCGACGCCGGCATCGACGTGATCGCCTGCGACTTCTCGCTTGGCATGCTCAAGGTCGGCAAGCGGCGCCGCCCCGACATCGACTTCATCGCCGGTGACGCCACCCGCCTGCCGTTCGCGGACAACACCTTTGATGCCAGCACCATCTCCTTCGGCCTGCGCAACGTCAACGAGCCGAAGAAGGCCCTCGCCGAGATGCTGCGGGTCACCAAGCCCGGCGGCAAGCTGGTCATCGCCGAGTTCTCCCAGCCCGTGGTGCCGCTGTGGCGCACCATGTACACCGAATACCTCATGCGCGCGCTGCCCGCGATCGCCGTCAAGGTCTCCTCCAACCCGGATGCCTACGTGTACCTCGCCGAGTCCATCCGCGCCTGGCCGGACCAGGACCACCTCGCGGCCTGGCTCCAGGAAGCCGGCTGGGACAACGTCACCTACCGCAACCTCAGCGGCGGCATCGTCGCCGTGCACCGCGCCGTCAAGCCCGGCGCTGAGTCCGACCCTGCCGCGGGTGCGAAGGCACTTGCAGCCCACACCGGACCGGTGGCGAGGCTGCGCCGCAACACCCGGCCCGCCCGTTAGTCCATCGCCGCCGTGAAAGTACTGATTGTCGGGGCCGGTCCGGCCGGGTCCACTGCCGCCTACTACCTGGCCAACGCAGGCATCGACGTCACGGTGCTGGAAAAGACCAGTTTCCCGCGCGAAAAGGTCTGCGGCGACGGGCTCACCCCCCGCGCCGTCCGGGAGATCCAGAAACTTGGACTGCCCCACCCCGAAACGGAGGGCTGGCGCCGCAACAAGGGCCTGCGCCTGCTGGCCGGCGGACGCAGCATCGAGCTGCCCTGGCCCGAGGTCTCCGACTTCCCGCAGTACGGACTGATCCGGACCCGGCTCGGGTTCGATGAGGAGCTGGCCCGGCACGCCCGGTCCGCGGGCGCCGTCGTGCTGGAACGGCACAGCGTCACCGAGGCGCTGCACTCCGAAGATGGCCGGGTGACGGGCGTCCGCGCCGCCCTGCTGGACGAGTCCGGCCGCAAGACCGGCGAAACTCGGGACTTCACCGCCGACGTCGTGCTCGCCGCGGACGGAAACTCGACCCGCACCGCCGTCTCGCTGGGGATCCGGAAGCGCGATGACCGGCCGCTGGGCGTCGCCGTCCGCACCTACTTCACGTCGCCGCGGCACGACGACGACTGGATGGAAGGCTGGCTGGAGCTTCCCGGCCGCGACGGCAAGCTGCTGCCCGGCTACGGCTGGGTGTTCGGCGTCGGCGACGGCACCTCCAATGTGGGCCTCGGCATCCTGAACTCGTCCAAGGAATTCGGCAAGCTGGACTACAAGCAGGTCCTGCGCGAATGGACCGCTGGCATGCCCTCCGAGTGGGGCTTCACCCCGGAGAACCAGGTCGGCGAGATCCGCGGCGCCGCGCTGCCCATGGGCTTCAACCGCACGCCGCACTACTCGCCGGGCCTGCTGCTGCTCGGTGACGCCGGCGGCATGGTCTCCCCGTTCAACGGCGAAGGCATCTCCTATGCCATGGAGTCCGCACGTTTCGCTGCCGAATTCATCATCGACGGCGCCGCACGCTCGGCGTCCGCCGGCTGGGCCAAGGCCGACGCCGATGCGCACCTCTCCCGGTACGCGGACTACGTGCGGGACCAGTGGGGTTCGCACTTCACCCTGGGCCGCGCGTTTGCCGCCCTGATCGGCAAGCCGGCCGTGATGAAACTGGCTCTCCGGACGGGCATGCCCATCCCTGTACTCATGCGGTTCGTGGTGCGGTTGCTGGCCAACCTGACCGACCCCGCGGCCAAGGGCTTCGAGGACCGTGTCATCCGGGTGCTGGAATCGTTGGTCCCGGCGACGTCCAACCAGGCCCTGCCCAACGCGGCCCCGTCCAACCAGGCTCCGTCCAACCGGGCTGCGTCCGACGCGGACGCGTCTTCGCACTCCGGCGCCAACTCCGCGGTTTCCGCAACAAAAAGTTAGGGTTAACCCGTGACCAACTCCGCAGACCAAAGCTGGACGCACGCCGGACACGGCCTGCCGAGCTCTGAACCCGACCTGAACACCACCGCCATCGCCACCGGCCTGCAGCTGCCGGCGGGCTTTGCGGCGATCGCGGGGGACCCCGAACTGGGGCCCGCGATCACCACCAACCTGGCCCGCGTGGAGAAGAAGCTGCGCGAAGCCATTGCCAACTCGGACCCGCTGGCTGACGCGACGTCGCGCCACCTAGTGGAAGCCGGCGGCAAGCGCATCCGGCCGCTGCTGACCCTGCTCTGCGCCCACCTGGGCGACGCCTCGCTGCCCGCCGTGGTGCAGGCCGCCGTCGTCGTCGAGCTGACCCATCTGGCGACGCTCTATCACGACGACGTAATGGACTCCGCGCCGTTCCGCCGGGGCGCCCCCACGGCGCACGAGGTCTGGGGGAACTCCGTCGCCGTCCTGACCGGTGACCTGATCTTTGCCCGGGCCTCCATCCTGGTTTCCGAACTCGGTTCGCGTGCGCTCGGCATTCAGGCCCGCACCTTTGAGCGGCTGTGCCTGGGCCAGTTGCACGAAACCGTGGGGCCGCGCCCGGATGAGGACCCGGTGGAGCACTACCTGTCCGTCATCGCGGACAAGACCGGATCGCTCGTGGCGGCGTCCGGGCAGCTCGGCGCGATCTTCTCCGGTGCCGACGAAGCCTACGAGCCGATGCTGGTCGAGTACGGCGAAAAGGTGGGCGTCGCCTTCCAGCTTGCCGACGACGTCATCGACGTCACCGGTGTGAAGGTCAAGTCCGGCAAGTCCCCGGGCACCGACCTGCGCGAGGGCGTGCCGACGCTGCCCGTGTTGCTGCTGCGCAAGAGGGCCGACGACGGCGACGCGTCCGCCGTCGAACTCCTGAAACTGATCGACGGCGACCTCAGCTCCGACGAGGCCCTTGCTGCCGCCGTTGCCGGTCTCCGCGAGCACCCCGTGACGGCGGAATCCTGGGTGGTGGCACGTGCCTGGGCCAATGAGGCGATTGCCGCGCTCGCGCCGCTGCCCGAGGGCGTGGTGAAGGACTCGCTGACCAACTTCGCGCTGGCCGTGGTGGACCGCGCCAGCTGAGCTTGGCGTGCACCCGCCGGGTGACTTTCCGCGGGTGTTCCGGTTTAAACGGAATGGCCCCGGTTCCTCACAACGTTTCGAGTCATCCGTTGTGCGGAACCGGGGCCATTTCTCCGTTCGCATCAGGTCCACCGGAGGCATTTGATGAACCCATGAATGAGCATATGACAGAAATGTCACGCTGTCTAGGGTGTTTGTAAATTCACTGTCACAGTTCTTTGGGTCTGTGTGGGCTGTCTGCTGCTTGCTTGCCGGTGGCTTCGGCCGAGCGGGGGCACTTTGCGGCCCCCATTGCGGGATGCCGGGCTGGGTTGCGGCGTGTCCGCGTCGAAGTGCCCCCTGGCCGCGGCAGGAGTTGTCCACATGGCACAGTCTGCGTCGGCAATACCGGCCGTTGCTGGGGCACATTGGCGGAATGAACATCGCCACTTTCCTGGGCTCGCGGGGCGGACCGGCCAGCACGGCCGACCTCGGGCGGGCCGGATTCACCCGGTATCGGATTGGCCTGGCCGTGGCGGACGGCACCATCGTGAGGATCCGCCGCGGACACTATGCGTTGCCCCGGGAAGCCTCGGTCCTGCGGGCCGCCCGCGAGGCTGGAGGGCTATTGACCTGTGTCTCCGCTGCGCCGAGCCACGGCTTGTGGACGCTGGTCCCGGCCTCGAAGTTGCACCTCTGCGTCGGGCACCGGCCGGCTCCGTCCGGCTCGGTCGCACATGGCCAGTGCCGGCATCCACGGCACCCGTGGCTCCCTCTGGCCGGGCTGGCCGACACCCTGATCCACGCGCTGCGCTGCCTGCCGGAACTGGAGGCGCTCGTCATGGTCCAGTGTGCTGTGGGCCGCGGCGACATCAGCTTGGCCTTCCTCCGCGGCAAACTCCCGGGCAACCGCAACGCCCGGGCCAGGTCGGTGCTGGACCTGGTCATTCCCCGGGCCGACTCGCTGCTGGAGGTTCTCGCCAACACCGTCTTCCTCCGGGCGGGGCTGCACGTGCGCAGGCATGTCCAGATCCCCGGGGTGGGGGAGGTGGACTTCCTTGTTGAGGACTGCCTCATCGTGGAGACCGATGGTGAATCGCATCTGGAGCCGCGGCAGGCCAAGAAGGACCGGGGGCGGAACAACGCGAGCATGGTCGGAGGCTATTTGGTGCTCAGATTCGGCTATGACCTGGTCGTCTACCACCCCGAGCAGATGCTCGCACAGGTCCTCGCGGTGCTGGAGCAGCGCCGTCGGGGTGCGTTCAATCCCTGAAGCGCGGGCCGCATAGGCGGTCCGGGGCTACTTTGAAGCCTTAGCCGGTGATTCCCGGGCCGGGCGGCGGCGTGTCCGTGTCAATGTGCCCCCGGACCGCCGATGGCCGAGCCCGCGGGAAGCGGAACCTGCCCCTAGCCCCTAGTCCTCGTCGTCGTCGTTGAACGCCCACTCGAACATGTCGAAGACGAACTCGGAGAAGGTCCCCTCTTCGCTCTTCCACTGGCCGCGGGCGTTGTTGCGGCGGTACACAATCGGGTCCGGAACGCTGAGGTCGCCGACCCGGAAGCCCCACGTGAACTGTTCTTCCTCGTCCTCGAGGAACATGAGGAAGCCTTCGTCATCAACTTCGAGCTCTTCGGGGTCCCAGAAGTAGTGGTACGCCTCCATGATGTCCTCGCATCCGCCCACCGCGAGGTAGAACTCCCGCAATACCAGCGGCACCTGGAACTGGTGCTCGGCGAGGGCCGCATCCAGCTCGTCAGCCGGGAGGCCATCCTCTTCCTGCCATTCGTCTTCGAGATACTTCGGAACAAGCGCGCGGAACTTCTCGAGGAACATGTCAGTCATGGTTCTTATCCTAGCTAATCCTTAGCCCCGCCATCCCCAGTATCCAGGCCAAGCCGGTGCCAGCCGCGGACGGCCAGCGGAACGTACCATTTGCGCCGCCAGGCCGTGACCCGGAAGGCGAAAACGATGGCAGCCACGGCGCCCGCGGTGACCGCATTGAAGGTGCCGGTGACGGACAGCGCCACGGTCAGGGCAGCCCCGGCGAACGCCGGCAGGGCGTAGAGATCCTTGGGGTCGAACAGCTGCGGCACCTCATTGGCAGTGATGTCGCGCAGCAGGCCGCCGCCCACCGCCGTCGTGACCCCGAGGAGCACCGCCGCAATGGGGTTCATGCCGGCCTCGAGCGCCTTGAGGGACCCGGTGATGCAGAACAGGGCCAGTCCGCCGGCGTCGAAGAGCACCAGCAGCGAGGTGAAGCGCTGGACGCTGGAGAACAGGAAATACACCAGCACCGTGGCGAGCAGGGGAGGAGCCAAATAAGCCGGGTTGACGAAGGCCGTGGGAGGACCCGCATTGATGACGATGTCGCGGATGACGCCCCCGCCCAGGCTGACCATCGAGGCCAGCAGGAGTGAGCCGATGATGTCGAACTGCTTCCGCGCCGCGAGGAGGGACCCTGACACCGCGAAGAAGAAGACGCCGGCCAGGTCCAGCCAGATCAGGACTGCGCTAAAGGAAAAAGTCATGGAGCGTCCCGGTCGAATCTCGAGGGGCGGATGGGGCGGCTCCAAGGTTACGCTAACGGCTATGAATAGCCCCATCCTGATCGCCTGCGCCCACGGCACCTCGAGCACAGAGGGTGCTGCCGAAGTCAACGCCCTGCGGGACGGGATCGCCGCGCTCCGGCCGGGACTGGACGTCCGCGAGGCCTATGTCGATGTCCAGGAACCCGAGCTGCCGGCCGTCGTGGCAGGCCTCCCGGCGGGGGAGGCCGCCGTCGTCGTCCCGCTACTGCTCAGCGTCGGCTACCACGTCAAGGTGGACATCGCGCGGGCCGTCAAGAGCCGGCCGGGCACCCTCGCCGCCGCCCCGCTGGGGCCCGATCCGCGGCTCGCGGCCCTGCTGGACCAGCGCCTCCGGGAAGCCGGAGTGACCGACAACGACGCCGTGATCCTCGCCGCGGCCGGTTCCTCCGACCCCACCGCCGCGCAGAATGTCGAGGAACTCGCCGGCCAGCTCCGCGCCCTGCGTTCCAACCGCATCGTGGCCGCGTACGGCGCCTCCGCGAAGCCCTCCGTCCCCGAGGCCGTGGCCATGCTCCGCGAGGAGGCGGCGGGCGGCGCCGGCGCGGGGGAGTCGGCGGGGGGAGTGGACCTGGGCGGCCGCGTGGTCATCGCCGCCTACCTGCTGGCCCCGGGATTCTTCCATGACCAGCTCGCCAAGGCCGGCGCGGACCTCGTCACGGCGGCCCTGCTGCCGTCGCCGGTGCTCGCCGAAATCGCCCTGGAACGCTACGACGCCGCCCTCGCGGCGGGCGGCTGAACTGCACCACACCATGCACAGCAGCCCCCGTCACTTCAAGGCTCGCCGACGCTTCGTGACGATTTGTTGCCCTAGGTGACCTCGCGTTTCTGACCCTTTGAGACGGCATTCCGGCCCGCCTACAGTCGATCCATGACTGATACAGCTCTAGCCGGAGCGTCCCCGGACCAGGCTGCCCCAGGCCGCACCAAACGCCCCACCTCCCGCCCCGCCGCGAAGCCGCACGGGCAGTGGAAAGTGGACGGCACTGCGCCGCTGAACGCCAACGAAACGTGGAAGCAGGAGGACAACGGCCTCAACGTCCGCGAGCGTATCGAGTCCGTCTACGCCAAGCACGGCTTTGACTCGATCGATGGAACGGATTTGCACGGCCGCTTCCGCTGGTGGGGGCTCTACACCCAGCGCAAGCCCGGGATCGACGGCGGCAAGACCGCCACGCTCGAGCCGCACGAGCTCGAGGACAAGTACTTTATGCTGCGCGTCAGGATCGACGGCGGCGCCCTCACCACCGAACAGCTGCGCGTCATCGGCCAGATCTCGGTCGACTTCGCCCGCGATTCGGCTGACCTCACCGACCGGCAGAACATCCAGCTGCACTGGATCCGGGTCGAGGACGTCCCGGAGATCTGGCGCCGCCTCGAATCGGTGGACCTCTCCACCACGGAAGCCTGCGGCGACGTTCCCCGCGTCATCCTCGGCTCCCCGGTCGCCGGCATCGCCAAGGATGAGATCATTGACCCGACGCCGCTGATCCACGAGCTCGCCGAACGCTTTATCGGCGACCCGGAGCTGGCCAACCTGCCGCGCAAATTCAAGACCGCCATCACCGGCCACCCCAGCCAGGACGTTGTCCACGAAATCAACGACGTCGCCCTGGTGGGCCTGGTCCACCCCGAGCTTGGCATCGGCTACGACCTCTGGGTGGGCGGTGCGCTCTCCACCAACCCCATGCTGGGCAAACGGCTCGGCGCCTTCGTCCGCCCGGACCAGGCCGCCGACGTCTGGCTCGGTGTCACCAGCATCTTCCGCGACTACGGCTACCGGCGCATGCGCACCAAAGCCCGGCTGAAGTTCCTGCTGGCCGACTGGGGCCCGGTGAGGTTCCGCCAGGTCCTCGAGGACGACTACCTCGGCTACAAGCTCGACGACGGCCCGGCCGCGCCCAAGCCCTCCACGCCGGGCGACCACATCGGCGTGCACGAGCAGAAGGACGGCAAGTTCTTCATCGGCGCCACGCCGCTCGCCGGACGCCTCTCCGGCAGCCAGCTCGTGAATCTCGCCGACACGCTGGAAGCCCGCGGCTCGCAGCGGCTGCGCACCACACCGCACCAGAAGCTCGTGGTCCTGGACGTGCCCAAGGAGGAGGTGGAACCGCTCGTCGCCGAACTTGATGCCCTGGGCCTCTCCGCCCGGCCGTCCGTGTTCCGCCGCGGCACCATCGCCTGCACCGGCATCGAATACTGCAAGCTCGCCATCGTCGAAACCAAGGTCACGGCCGCAACCGCCGTCGCCGAGCTGGAACGCCGCCTCGCCGACCTCGTCGAGTCCGAGCAGCTCCCGCAGGCTCTGTCGCTGCACATCAACGGCTGCCCCAATTCCTGCGCCCGGATCCAGACGGCGGACATCGGCCTCAAGGGCATGATGCTTCCCACGCCCGACGGCGACCCCACCCCGGGTTTCCAGGTCCACCTCGGCGGCGGGCTGGCGTCCGACAGCCGCGAGGAAGCCGGCCTCGGACGCACCGTCCGCGGCCTCAAAGTCACGGCCGGGGAGCTGCCCGACTACGTGGAGCGTGTGGTCCGGAAATTCGTGGCCGACCACACCGAGGGCCAGACCTTCGCCGAGTGGGCCTTTGCCGCCGACGAGGGGGATCTCCAGTGAGCAAGCACGCGCCGGGGGTGGACCCCGTCCTCCGCACCCACGACGAGCTCAAGGTCCTCGCCGAAGCCGGTGCCGCCGAGCTCGGCTGGGACGCCCCCTCGCGCGAGGTGATCGCCTGGGTGGCACGCAACTTCGAGCTGCCCGCTGTCGCCGTCGCCTGTTCCATGGCCGACGCCGTCCTCCCGGCGCTCGTCGCGGACCAGCTTCCCGGCGTCGACGTGCTCTTCCTGGAGACGGGGTACCACTTCCCGGAAACGTACACGACGCGCAACGAGGTCGCGGCGAGCCTGCGCGTCAACGTGGTCGACGTGCTGCCGGAGAACACCGTGGAGCAGCAGGACCGGCTGCTCGGCAAGGACCTCTTCGCCCGCGACGCCGCCCAGTGCTGCGCGCTGCGCAAGGTGGCCCCGCTGCGCCGCACGCTGGCCGGCTACGAGCTCTGGTTCACCGGCGTCCGCCGCGACGAGGCCCCCACCCGCACCAACACGCCGCTGGTTACCTGGGACGAAACCAACGGCCTGGTCAAGGTCAACCCGGTGGCGGCCTGGAGCTTCGACCAGTTGGTGCAGTACTCCGATGACAACCTCCTGCCCGTCAACCCGCTGCTTTCACAGGGCTACCCGTCCATTGGCTGCCAGCCCTGCACCCGCAAGGTGGCTCCCGGCGACGACCCCCGCGCCGGACGCTGGGCAGGAACCGACAAGACAGAATGCGGACTACACGTATGAGCAACTTGAGCATAACGACGACGGACGGCTACGCCTCCGCAGCAGATGCCGCCCCCGCCCCTTCGCTGGACGGCAATGCTGCAAGCAGCATGCCGTCCAGCTCCGGAAGGCCCGATGCCACTCCCGGGGCGGCACCTGCCGCTCCGGCTCTGCAGTCGGGTCGCCTGAGTTCTGCGGCTCCGCGCGCGGCCCGCCTGTCGTCTTTGGATACTTTGGAATCCGAGGCCATCCACATCATCCGTGAAGTGGTTGCCGAGTTTGAGAAGCCGGCGCTGCTGTTCTCCGGCGGCAAGGACTCCGTGGTGATGCTGCACCTGGCCACCAAGGCGTTCTGGCCCGGCAAGGTGCCTTTCCCCGTGCTGCACGTGGACACCGGGCACAACTTCCCCGAAGTCATCGACTTCCGCGACCGGACCGTGGAGCGGCTGGGGCTCAAACTCGTCGTCGGCTCCGTGCAGGAGTTCATCGATTCCGGCGAGCTGGCCGAGCGTTCCGACGGCACCCGCAACCCGCTGCAGACCGTGCCGCTGTTGGATGCGATCCAGCGCAACAAGTTCGACGCCGTCTTCGGCGGCGGCCGCCGCGACGAGGACAAGGCCCGGGCCAAGGAACGGATCCTGAGCCTCCGCGACGAGTTCGGCCAGTGGGACCCGCGCAACCAGCGCCCCGAACTCTGGAACCTCTACAACGGCCGGCACACCGTCGGCCAGCACGTCCGCGCGTTCCCCATCAGCAACTGGACCGAACTCGACGTCTGGCGCTATATCGAGCGCGAGAACATCGAGCTGCCGGGCCTCTACTACGCGCACGACCGCGAGGTTTTCGCCCGCGACGGCATGTGGCGCGCCGTCGGCGAGGTCTCGCCGCCCCGCGATACCGAACAGGTGATCACCAAGACCGTCCGCTACCGGACCGTCGGTGACATGTCCTGCACCGGCGCCGTGGAATCATCGGCCGCCACCGTGCGCGACGTCGTCATTGAAGTCGCCGCCTCCACCATCACCGAACGTGGCGCCACCCGGGCCGATGACCGCATCTCCGAGGCAGCCATGGAAGACCGCAAGAAGGACGGCTATTTCTAATGAGCACCGACACTTTCCTGCCCGGCACCGCCGTGGAAGCAGCGGTTCTGTCCACTACCCTGTTCCGCTTCGCGACCGCCGGTTCGGTCGACGACGGCAAGTCCACCCTGGTGGGCCGGCTCCTGCACGACTCCAAGGCGATCCTCGCGGACCAGCTCGACGCCGTCGCCCGCACGTCCGCGGACCGCGGTTTCGGCGGGGCCGGTGCAGCCGGTGTTCAAGCGATCGACCTCGCGCTGCTGACCGACGGCCTGCGCGCCGAGCGGGAACAGGGCATCACCATCGACGTGGCCTACCGCTACTTCGCCACGGACCGCCGCAGCTTCATCCTCGCGGACTGCCCCGGCCATGTGCAGTACACCAAGAACACGGTGACCGGCGCGTCCACCGCGGACGCCGTCGTCGTGCTTATTGACGCCCGCAAGGGTGTCCTGGAGCAGACCCGCCGGCACCTCTCCGTGCTGCAGCTGCTGCGCGTGGCGCACGTGATTGTGGCCGTGAACAAGATCGACCTCGTGGACTTCAGCGAGGACGTGTTCCGCGGAATCGAAGCCGACGTACAGAAAGTCGGCCGCGAGCTGGGGCTCGGCGCCGATGGCATCACCGATCTGCAGGTCATTCCGGTGTCCGCGCTCGACGGCGACAACGTGGTGGACCGCTCGGACCGCACGCCCTGGTACGACGGCCCGGCCCTGCTCGAAGTCCTTGAGACGCTGCCGGCCGCGGACGAACTCGAAAGCCACCTGGAGAGTTTCCGGTTCCCGGTGCAGCTGGTGATCCGGCCGCAGGGCGCCCTGGCGCCCGACGCCGTCGCCGGGGGACTCGACGTGGAAGGCTACCGGGACTACCGCGCCTACGCGGGCCAGATCACCGAAGGTTCCGTGAAACTGGGGGACCAGGTCAGCGTCCTGACGCCGGGCCAGGCCCCGCGCACCACCACCGTCACAGGGATCGACTTCGCCGGAGAAGACCTCGCCGAGGCTGTGGCCCCGCAGTCCGTCGCGCTGTGCCTGGCAGACGAGTTCGACGTCGCCCGCGGTGACACGATCGCTGCGGCTGGCACGATCCGTGAGACGTCTGCGGACCTCTACGCCGCCCTGTGCTGGCTCTCGCCGAAACCGCTTCGCGAGGGCGCCAAGGTGCTGGTCAAGCACGGCACCCGCACGGTCCAGGCGCTGGTCCGGAACGTGACCGGAAAGCTGGACCTTGCCAACTTCCAGTTGGAACCCACCTCCACGCTGGAACTCAACGACATCGGACATGCCCAGTTGCGGCTCGCCGCGCCGCTGCCGCTGGAGAACTACCTGCACCACCGCCGCACGGGGGCGTTCCTGGTGATCGATCCCCTGGACGGCAACACCCTCGCTGCGGGCCTCGTCAAGGACCACCCGGGGGACCACGAGGACGAGCGCTACTCGATCTGAGTCGTGATCCCTAAGCCCGTCTCGACTGGTTGCGGCGTGGAAAGGCTGTTGCCGCTCGAAGGGGGTACTGCATAATAAGCGGCACGAGCGGCGAAAGCGGGTTGATGATGCGTGAGCGTGACGCGGTGCGGCAGGCTGCAGTGGCGACAGCGCTGAATGGGGGATTGCCCTCCGGGATCTGCCGGGACGAGGGGCAGTCTTTACAGCGTCACGCCGTCTATCAGGACCTTCCATCCCAAACCAAAAACGCATTGCTGCGCCGCCCTGGCTGTGCCACTGAAGCAGCCGCGGGGTAACCGCGTGCGCATCGTCGTTGTCGCCAATGACACTCGAGGCGGCGTGCAACCCTACATCGCGTTGGGCGCCGGACTCCAAGACGCCGGACATAACGTGCGCGTCGTGGCACCGGCGGACTTCGCGTCAATGGTTACCAGCCGGGGACTGGCTTTTTCCGGGCTCTCGGGCAACGCCCAGGCCGATGCCCGGCGTGTGGGGTCGACGTCGAAGCGCGGCCCGATCGCGAGCATGTGCTCGATCGCGGGGGAAATGACCACACGCATGGAGACCTGGACCAGGGAAACGCTCGAGGCCAGCGACGGGGCCGATCTGCTAACCGGCGGAGTGGGAGGCATGATCGTCGGGCTATCGGTCGCCGACAAGCTCAGCGTTCCCTTCGTCCCCACGCACCTGCAGCCGGTCGATGCACCTACTGGCGATTATCCGGGAGTCCTGTTCGCCGGAATGCCCACTTGGCTCGGGCGGCCGGGGCGCCGCCTGGGCCACACCTTGACAGGTCTGGCTCTCTGGACCCCGTTCAAACGGCCCATGATGTCGGCCAGAGCTTCCGTGCTCAAGCTCAGTGGACCGCCTGCGGCCGCGAAGGGCCAGCCGGTCCTCTATGGCTTCAGCCCGCGAGTGGTACAGGTGCCAACTGTGCCCGGGAAAGAGCGCCATGTGACCGGCTACTGGTTCGCCGATTCCTCCGGGTGGACTCCGCCTCCGGCGCTTGACGCCTTCCTCGCCCGGGAGGGCCCGGTGGTGAGCATCGGGTTCGGCAGCATGACCGGCGAGGACCCGGCCCGGTTCACGGCGACCGTGCTCTCCGCCGTGCGTGCCGCCGGCGTGCGGGCGGTGTTGTTGTCAGGCTGGGGCGGGCTGGCAGCGACACCGGACACTGACGACGTACTCGTGGCCGATGCCGTTCCGCATGACTGGTTGTTCCCACGCGTCGCGGCGGCGGTGCACCACGGCGGGGCGGGCACCACCGGGGCAGCCCTGCGGGCGGGCATTCCGGCGATCGTGGTCCCGTTCGGCGCGGACCAGCCGTTCTGGGGCGCCCGGGTCGCGGCACTGGGCGTAGGACCTGCACCCATTCCGCGACGGCAACTCACGGGGCAGGGGCTGGCCGCAGCCCTCAGCGACACGCTGGCGGACGCGGCTATGCGGTCAAGGGCCCCAGACTTCGGAATGGCGATGCGGGCTGAGGACGGTGTCGCTGCAGCAGTCCTGGAATTCGACCGGATCGGTCGTAGCGGCACAGTTTTCCCGGCCTGACGCTGTCACAGCCTCTTATTAGCCACGACCCTACAACGGCCGCGGTAGACTGACCGGCAACACCAGAAGGACAGCGGTCTGCCGGGTCAGCAGGCTGTCGGGCAGGAGTTCCGCGGGTGGCGGGCCAGGACGGGGGCTCCGTTGGAAGTCATTAACAGCAGGCTCTTCAGCTGGGCGTCGATCCTTGATGACAAGACCCGCGAGCAGGCTCTGACCACCGCCAAGCTGTCCATTATCTATCCGCATCTGGCGCTCATGCCGGACGCCCATCTGGGCCTGGGCGCCACCGTGGGATCCGTCATCCCCACCCTGCACGCTGTCATCCCGGCTGCCGTGGGCGTGGACATCGGCTGTGGCATGATCGCCGTCCGCACGCAGTATGCCGTGAAGGACCTGCCCGCGGACCGGAAGCGGTTGCGGCAGGGTATTGAGCACGCCGTTCCCCTGTCCGCCGGCCACTACAACCGCAGATTCACCGCCACCGCCGTACCGAGGCTCGCCGAGCTGCGGCGGATGGCAGCCAACGCCCGGTTCGACCCCGGCCAGTACGCCGCGAACTGGGAGCTGCAGCTCGGATCCCTAGGCTCCGGAAACCACTTCATCGAGGTGTGCGCGGATGAGGCGGACACCGTGTGGCTGTTCCTCCATTCCGGCTCGCGCGGCGTCGGCAACAAACTTGCGCAGCGGCACATCGCCGAGGCCCGGAGCGCGGTGCGGAACCGGCACATCGTCCTGCCGCACCCGGACCTGGCCTACCTCGAGGAAGGCACCCCCGAATTCGACCGGTACATCCGGGAACTCCGCTGGGCCCAGCATTTCGCCCTGTTGAACCGTGAGGAAATGATGGACCGGGTGATCCAGCAGTTTGAATCCTGGACGGGCGGTCGTGTCCGGGAGGCCGAACGGATCAACTGCCACCACAACTTCACCGCGCAGGAACAGCACTACGGCAAGACGGTCTGGGTCTCGCGCAAAGGAGCCATCAGGGCCCGGGCCGGGGACCCCGGACTGATTCCCGGCTCCATGGGCACCGCCTCCTACGTCGTCGTCGGCCTGGGCAACCGCGAGTCGCTGAATTCCTCGCCGCACGGCGCCGGGCGGGAATACTCCAGGAACGCCGCTAAAAAGACCTTCACCCTCGCCGAGCTGAAGGCCGCCATGAAGGGCATCGAATTCCGGCCCAGCGACGCTTTCATCGACGAGATCCCGGCCGCCTACAAGCCGATCGACCAGGTGATGCGGGATTCTGCGGACCTTGTCAAGATCCGGCACAAGCTGCGGCAGCTCGTCAACGTCAAGGGCGACTAAAACGTCCCGGTGCCCGATTAACCGGCCCGCATATGACGTTGCATGAACCCGCGTGACCCCGGGTTTCCGGACCGTTGAACCGCGCTCACGGCAGTCCCTATGGTGAAGCAATGACAACTACGGAACGGCTCTCCAACGGCCCCCGCAATGCGTTCCGGGGGCGATGTAGCCGGCGCTGAACAACCGCCCGGCCACCCCGAAACCACCACGAACAGGACCCTTTCCATGTCAGCCACCCCAGAACCCTCGAAGTCCAGCAGCCCGCCCCGAACCACCCGGATCGTCGCCGGCGAATCCGCCAGGCCCAAACGCAAACGAACCCTGGAGATCAGCCTCGCCGTCGGCCTCGTGCTGCTGATCGGCGCCGGCGCCGCCGTCGCATCCACGGTGTCCCGCGCGAACGAAACCGCTGCGCCCGCCGACGCCGTCAACACCCCCGCTGCTGAACTCAGGCTGGGCTACTTCGGCAACATCACGCACGCCCCTGCCCTCGTCGGGGTCAGCCAGGGCCTGGTCGCCAAGAACCTCGGCGAGACCAAGCTCAGCACCCAGGTCTTCAATGCCGGCCCTGCCGCAATCGAAGCCCTCAATGCCGGCGCCATCGACGCCACGTACATCGGCCCCAACCCGGCCATTAACTCCTACGTCAAGAGCAAGGGCGAATCGATCAGCATCATCGCCGGTGCCGCCTCCGGCGGAGCCCAGCTGGTGGTCAAACCCAACATCACCACGGCGGCGGAGCTCAAGGGCAAGAAACTCGCGACGCCGCAGCTCGGCGGCACGCAGGACGTGGCCCTCCGCGCGTGGCTGGGCAAACAGGGCTTCCAGACCACCACGGACGGCGGCGGCGACGTCGCCATCAACCCCACCGAGAACGCCCAGACCCTGAAACTGTTCCAGGACGGCAAGCTCGACGGCGCGTGGCTGCCGGAACCGTGGGCCTCCCGGCTGGTGCTCCAGGCCGGAGCCAAAGTCCTTGTCGACGAAAAAGACCTGTGGGAGAAGGGCGAATTCATCACCACCGTCCTGATCGTCAACAAGAAGTTCGCCGCCCAGCACCCGGACACGGTCAAGGCACTGCTGAAAGGCCACGTCGAATCCGTGGACTGGCTCAACGTGGCCCCCGACGCCGAGAAGTCCACGGTCCTCAACGCCGCCCTCAAGGAATCCGCCGGAGCCGCCCTGCCGGCCGACGTGATCGACAGGTCGCTCAAGAACATCGCCTACACCGTTGACCCGCTGGCCGGAACGTACCAGAAGCTGCTTCAGGACGGTGTCGACGCGGGCACTACCCAGCAGGCCGACATCAACGGCCTCTTCGACCTCACGGCCCTTAACAGTGTCTTGAGCGAGAGCGCCACCGGCACGAAGATCTCCGCACAAGGACTGGGCAAGGACTGACCAACCAGTTCCCGCCTCCAGCCCGCCAAGAGAAGTTAGGACATGACCATGCCAGTCGTACTGGAAAACCTGGGCAAGCGCTTCGGCGACGGCGCCCCGGTGCTGGACGACGTCAATGCCACCATCGGGCAGGGCGAGTTCGTCGCCCTGCTCGGTGCGTCCGGCTGCGGCAAGTCCACCCTGCTGAACATTATGGCGGGACTGGAGGCGCCGACGTCGGGCGCCCTTGAAGTGCCGAGCGACGGCGCCGCCTTTATGTTCCAGGACGCGGCGCTGTTCCCCTGGCTGACCGCGCGGGAGAACATCGAGCTGGCCTTGAAGCTGCGCGGCGCCGGCAAGGCCGAGCGGCGCGCGAAGGCGGGAGAATTGCTGGACCTCGTGCATCTGGGCGGGGCGGGGGACAAGCGCCCGCACGAGCTCTCCGGCGGGATGCGCCAGCGCGTGGCGCTGGCCCGTTCGCTGGCCCAGGACCGGCAGCTTCTCCTGATGGACGAACCCTTCGCGGCACTGGACGCGATCACGCGCGACCTGCTCCACGACGAGCTGGAGCGGATCTGGAAGGAAACCGGCCGCACCATCGTCTTTGTCACGCACAACGTCCGCGAGGCCGTCCGGCTGGGCCAGCGTGTGCTGCTGCTCTCCTCCCGGCCGGGCCGCGTGGTGCGGGAGTGGCATGTCAGCGAAGAGCACCGCACCGACGCCGGACTGGCCGGCCAGTTGACCGGCGAAATCACCGCCCGGCTACGCGAGGAGATCCGCCGCCATGCCAAGTAAGCCAACGACGCTGGTTGAGCCCGGCGAGACCCGCCACATTACCGCCGCCCTGACCCGGTCCTCCACCGGCTCGGCGGACCTCCGCGAACTGGAAGCCGGGCTGGATTCGCTGCAGTCCGACGCCGTCCGCACGTCGCGCATCGACTGGAGCCGGATTCTGCTGCCGGTCGCCGCGCTGGCGGTGCTGGTCATCATATGGCAGCTCTATGTGTCCCTGGGGTTCAAGCGGCAGGACCTGGTGCCCGGACCGCTGGATGTGCTCGCTCAGTTCGGGCAGCTCTGGGCCGACGGCAAGCTGCAGGAAGCGGTGTGGACCTCGCTGCAGCGCGGGCTGGTCGGGTTCTTGATCAGTGTGGCCATCGCCACGCCGGTGGGACTCCTGCTGGCCCAGGTTGCCCCGCTGCGCCGCGCTTTCGGGCCGCTGATCTCCGGTCTGCAGGTGCTGCCGTCCGTGGCGTGGGTGCCCGCGGCCATCATCTGGTTCGGCCTGACCGACGCCACCGTGTACTTTGTGGTGTTCATGGGCGCTATCCCCTCGATCATCAACGGACTGATCTCCGGCGTGGACCAGATCCCGCCGCAGTACCGCAGCGTCGGCACCGTCCTGGGCGCGTCCCGGCTCCAGCTGGCGCTCCAGATCATCCTCCCGGCTGCACTGCCCGGATACCTGAGCGGACTCAAGCAGGGCTGGGCTTTCTCGTGGCGCTCGCTGATGGCCGCGGAGATCATCGCGGTCGGCGGCAGCATCGGCTTTGGCCTCGGTTCCATGCTGAACCAAGGCCGCGACCTGTCCGACATGACCATCGTGATGTCCGCGATCCTGCTGATCCTCGCCGTCGGCATCCTGATCGAACTGCTCGTATTTGGCCCGATTGAAAAGCGGCTGCTCCGCCGTCGTGGCCTGCTGGCCGGCAGCACCCGGTAGGCACCTGCCGTCCAAATCCAACGCGGGGTCATCGAGCTCCCGTAGCCCGCGGGTTTATGGGTCGTACGTGGCCCCGCGTTGCTGTTTTGTGGCGTCACTCGCGTGTCTAGACTCACGGCTACGGGTCAACGATTACACCTTCGGCATCTTCCACCCCGAGGAAGCCCGCAGGCGTACCTCAACGGTGCCATCCCCGCGGCGCTCGGCGAACACGGCCCCACGCTGCTGTCCAAGGACCCTGACATCAAAGTGGTTGAACTCATCGCGGTGAAGTAGCCCGCGCTGCCGCCGCGCACGGCATCTCGACGGCCGAACGGGGGCGTATCGACACGGACACACCGTCATTTGTGCCCCGATCCGGCCGCTGCGGCCGTCAAAGTGCCCCCAGACGGCCACGCCTTTTGTAACAGCAGGGCCCGACGGCGAGTCCCGCCGTCGGGCCCTGAATTGATGGTGATCTTCTAGCGGCGCTTCAGAGCGCCGCAGCCGCTGACTTCGAAGCCCTTGGCTTCGCTTGGGATCGTCACGACCGTCAGGGCCGATCCGAAGTAGTTCTCGATAATGTCATCGAAGCTGCCGCTCAAACCGCTTAGGGTCGCCCAGTAGCAGGTATCTCCGGCGCCGTTTCCATAGTAGGTGCCAGACAGGATGTCTATCCCTACCCGGTAGGTGCCGTCGGCCGTGATGCTCGTGGCTCTGGCCCCAGTGGATGGAACGGGGGCATGACCTTGGGACGGAGCTGCAATCCGCGTCCACCCACCACAACGTTGCGAGCGGAACCCAACGTCACTGGGGAGTATCTCCACGTAGGTGTTGGCAGGACCAATATCGTTCTTATTTATGTCACCGAAGCTTCCGCCGAAACCGCCTAAGCGGGCCCAGTAACAGCTGTTGCCTGTGCCGGTTGCCTTATACATGCCGGGCAGGATGTCGATACCCACCCTGTACGTTCCGTCTTTAGTAATCCGCGTTGCTTTAGCTCCCGTCGACGGGACAGTGGTCCAGCCGCCACAGCCGGAACTCTTGAAGCCAACATCTCCTGGGAAGATTTGCACGTAGGTGACTCCGGAAACGATGTCGTTCTTGTTGATGTCTTTAGTGCTTCCCGAGAACCCTCTGAGCCGTGCCCAGTAACAGAAGGATCCGCCCGTTGCCTTGTACAGCCCCGGCTTGATCTGGGTTCCGACCCGATATGTGCCGTCACCACGAAGTACCGTCACAGGCCAAACCGGCAGTTTCAGCGCCGGACTCATGGTGACCCGCGTATCTGAGTAGATCCGCCCGGCGGAAACCCGCACCGTGATGGAGCGGCCGTTGTCCGCCGCCGCCAACCGGTATGTGCGGTAACGAGCGCCCGTGATCGCGGCGCCGTTACGGTACCACTGGTACGCGTAGGCTGACGGTGCCGGCGCGTAGGTGCCGACGTTGGCTGTCAGGGTCGAGCCCAGGGACGTTGCCCCGGTGATCCTTGGCGCCGTCTTCAAAGTGATCAATGCCTTGCCTACGGTGATTGCCGGAGTGGTGGCCGAGCGGGTCGCGTACCCGGCCTTGGACACTGTGACCTTGACGTTCACCCGGGCGCCGATGTAGCCGCTGCTAAGGTACAGGGCGTAACCGGTCCCGCCCCTGATCGCGACGCCGTTCCGGTACCACTGGTATCGGATGGTTGAACCGGCAGTCCACCCCTGAGAGACCTTCACCGTCCGTTCATAGCGGTGGGTTCCGCTGACCGTCAGCGACTTGGTGGCCGCGATAGTCCCGGCAGCGATCGGGCGGGCGGCGGAGTAGCGGTCCAGCGCTATGTAGCCGGACTTGGCTGCACGCACCCTGACCTTGAGCGTCTTCCCGTAGTCGAGTGCTGTGGTGGTGTAGGTACGGCTGACTGCGCCGACGATGGCTGCCGTTCCGCGGTACCACTGGTATGAGAGCGTGGCCCCGGTCGGCGCCCATGTGCCTGCGTTGGCAGTCTGCAGCTGGCCCACCTTGGCGATACCGCCAACGGTCGGGACCGGCGCCGTCACAGAGCTTCCCTTGCCTGCGGTGACTTGGGCAGAAGTCAGTACCACGGAGGTGAACCCCGGCGCGGAGAGCGTCACCTTGGCCCACAGCTTCTGAGCGTCATCGGCGGCAGCCACCGTGTGGCTCGGCCCGGTCGCACCAGCGATGGGCCCAGCACCTCGGTACCACTGGAAGCCGGTTGCGGCACCTTGGACCGCAGAGTTGCTCCACCGGGGTGCGCTCAGCGACAGCGCCTGCCCGACGACGGGTTTGCCGATGACGGCGTTGTTCCAGCTGACACCGGTGAAGCTTCCCTGACGAACCGTTACCGGGGTGGCTGCCAGTTCGGTGCCGAGCCCCTGCGCCTCCAGCGACGCCAGCACCGTTAGCTGGACCGCCTTGCCTGCCATTGACTGATCAATGTGAAGTACGTCAGCTTCGCCAACCGGGTGGTCGGCCGCTTGAACTGTGACGCCGTCGACGATCCAGCGGTACTTGATCCAGCCGGCACCGTTCCACCGGCCGCCCGTCGAGGTGAGCGTGCCACCCGCGACAGGGTCACCCTCAATAACCGGCGGGCTGACGTTGTCCGGCGCGGCGGGCGATACTTCCCCCGGCGGTGCTGCGGCTGGCGGGTCGACCGGTGCCGGCTGCTCGGCGATAGCGTCCGTTTCCATCGGCAGCGCCTGTGCTGCCGGTGCCATCAGAAGACCGGCGAGCAGTGCGATGCTCCCGGCTGTGGCTACTGCCCTGGTCATACGGCCAGGGCGCGTCCGAATACGGACGTTTTCGTGCAGAGACAACGAAGTCCCCTTCCCCCATTTTGAGACTGACCGGCTAGCCCGGTCGGAGCAATTGTATGGCTCATCACAACGGGTGAGTGTGCGGGCTCTTGTCAGAACACAAAATGCTGGACGGCGATGCCCGCCGTCGGGCTTTCCGCTGTCCGCTGGCGGACCCTTGTTCCGCCGAAACCGCAGGCCTACACTCACGGCTATAGGCCGGTGTACGGCCCATCCCGCCCGATTCTGAGGAGACAGCTGTGGCGCCAAAATATGGAGTACTGGCACTGGTCGAGGCAAAACTGGGGAAGGAACAAGAGGTCTGGGACTTCCTCAACGGGGGCCGCGAGATAGTGCTCAACGAACCCGGAACACAGACCTGGTATGCCTTCCGGGTCAACGATTTCACCTTCGGCATCTTCGACACCTTTGACACCGAGGAAGCCCGTCAGGCGCACCTCAACGGGGCCATCCCCGCCGCGCTCGGCGAGCACGGCCCCACGCTGCTGTCCAAGGACCCTGACATCAAACTGGTTGAACTCATCGCGGTGAAGTAGCCCGCACCGCTGGCGGGAGGCCCCCGGACGGCAGCAACTATGTGACGTGCCGTTACCCTGCGTGAACGGGTGTTTCCGAACCGTTGTTCCGCGATATGAGGCCGCCCTATCGTCGATGCATGGCAATTCAGGACATTTACCCCACGGCGCTGCGACTCCTCGGCCGCCCCGTGCTGGTGGTCGGCGGCGGCCCGGTGGCCACCCGCCGCGCCAAGGGACTGCTCGACGCCGGCGCCCGCGTCACCGTCGTCGCCCCCTTGGCGAGCCCGGCACTGCACGAGCTTGCCGACGCCGGCCTCCTTGCCTGGAAGCCGCGCCACTACCGCAGCTCCGACGTCGACCGCGCCTGGTTCGTCCAGACCGCGACGGGCGACTCCGCCGTGGATGCGCAAGTTGCGGCCGACGCCGAGGCGCAGCGCATCTGGTGCGTCAATGCCTCCGACCACGAAGCTTCCGCCGCCTGGACGCCCGCCGTCGCCGTCGTGGACGACGTCAAGATCGCCGTGAACGCCGGGGGAGACCCGCGCCGCGCCATGGCCCTGCGGGACGCCGTGGCCACCGCCCTGGAAACGGGGGACCTGCCGCTCCGCCGGCACCGTGTTGCCGGCCCGGGGGCAACCTCCGGGTCCGTGGCGCTGGTGGGCGGCGGACCCGGGGATTCCGGGCTCATCACCGTCCGCGGGCGGCGCCTTCTGGGCCAGGCCGACGTCGTGGTCGCGGACCGCCTCGGTCCGCGCGAACTCCTGGCCGAACTGGCCCCCGACGTCCGGGTCATCGAGGTCGGCAAGACCCCCGGCCACCACCCCGTCCCGCAGTCCGAGATCAACCGCATCCTCGTCGACGAAGCCCTGCAGGGCCATCGTGTGGTCCGGCTCAAGGGCGGCGACCCCTACGTGCTGGGCCGTGGCGGCGAGGAAGCCGAGTTCTGCCGGCAGCACGGCGTCGAGGTGGAAGTGGTTTCCGGCGTCACCTCCGCCATCTCGGTCCCGGCCGCCGCGGGCATCCCGGTCACGCACCGCGGGCTGGCCAAGGGCTTCAGCGTGGTCACCGGCCACGAGGAACTTTCGGAAGTTCCGGCGCGGTCCGACCACACCGTGATCCTGCTCATGGGCGTGGGCCAGTTGCGCGATTCCGCGGCCTCGCTGGGACGCGCCGGTTTGCCAGCGGAGACGCCTGTTGGCATCGTAGAGAATGGTTATCTGCCGAACCAGCGGGTGACCATCGGAACGCTCGGGACCATCGCGGACCAGGCGGAGGCCGCAGGCGTCGCGAACCCCGCCGTAATCGTGATCGGTGACGTGGTCCGCGTCAGCCCGTTCGCGCCGTCGCACTTCAAAACCGCGGACTACAGCACCACCACCCCGAACACTCCCCGCTCCACCCGCTCCACCAAGACCCGCGTACTGACCCTCTAAGACCCGTCGATTGCTCCGTAACTGCCGTTATCAGGCCTCAAAAGGGCGGCTGCGGAGCAACGGATGCAGAAGAACAAAGGAACACAGCCGTGTCAACGAACACCCCTGTAGGAACTGCTGCCCGCCCGCTGCGCATCGCCGTCGTCGGCTCCGGACCCGCCGGTGTGTACGCCGCGGACATCCTGACCAAGAGCGAGGCTGTCAAGAGCGGCGAGCTCACCGTGAGCATCGACCTCTTCGACCGCTACCCGGCGCCGTACGGCCTGATCCGCTACGGCGTGGCCCCGGACCACCCGCGCATCAAGGGCATCGTCAACGCCCTGCACAAGGTCCTGGACCGCGGGGACATCCGCTTCTTCGGCAACGTCGACTACGGCACGGACCTCTCGCTGGAGGACCTCCGCACGCACTACGACGCCGTCATCTTCGCCACCGGGGCCATCAAGGACGCGGACCTGAACATCCCGGGCATCGAACTTGACGGCTCCTACGGCGGCGCCGACTTCGTCTCCTGGTACGACGGCCACCCGGACGTTTCCCGCGACTGGCCGCTGGAGGCCAAGGAAATCGCGGTGATCGGCAACGGCAACGTGGCCCTCGACGTCGCCCGGATGCTCTCCAAGCACGCCGATGACCTCCTGGTCTCCGAAATCCCGGACAACGTCTACCGCGCCCTGAAGGACTCCCCGGTGACGGACGTGCACGTCTTCGGCCGCCGCGGCCCGGCCCAGGTGAAGTTCACCCCGCTGGAGCTGCGCGAGCTGTCCCACTCCAAGGACGTGGACATCATCCTCTACGCCGAGGACTTCGAGTTCGACGCCGAATCGGACCGGCAGATCCAAAGCAACAACCAGACCAAGACCATGGTGGGCACACTCACCAACTGGATCGCCGAGCAGCCCGAGGACCACTCCGAGCTCACGGCTTCCCGCCGGCTGCACCTGCACTTCCTGCACAGCCCGGTGGAGGTGTATGACGACGCCGACGCCCCCGGCCGAGTCGCGGGGATCAAGTTCGAGCGCACGGAGCTGGACGGCACGGGGAACGCCCGCGGCACTGGCGAGTTCGTCGACTACCCGGTCCAGGCCGTCTACCGCGCGATCGGCTACTTCGGCTCCTCGCTGCCCGAAGTCGAGTTCGACCACAGCAAGGGAGTTGTCCCGAACGACGGCGGCCGCGTCCTGGACGCTTCCGGCACCCATGTGCCGGGCATCTACGCCACCGGCTGGATCAAGCGCGGCCCGGTGGGCCTGATCGGCCACACCAAGGGCGACGCCCTGGAAACCGTGACCTACCTGCTGGAGGACCGCGAGAACCTGCCGCTGGCCGCGGCGCCCGCACCGGAGACCATCGTCGAACTCCTGGAAAACCGCGGCGTGCAGTACACCAGCTGGGAAGGCTGGCTGGCCCTGGACGCGCACGAGCGGTCCCTCGGCGAGAAAGCCAGCGCCGACGCCGGTGCGGACGGCATCCAGCGCGAGCGCATCAAGGTGGTCCCGCGCGAGGACATGGTGGAAATTTCCCGCGGCGGGGTGGCCGCGGAGGTCTAATCTCCCATCACCGCACAGCAACGCGGGGTCACTCCGCGCCCGTCCCGGAAGGGATTATGGGCCATGAGCGACCCCGCGTTGTTTCGTGGTGGGGGAAATCGGGGTTTGGTCAGTAGGCTTACCGTTATGGATGAGCAGCGCACACGAACGGCCGTCCCGGGGACCCCCGCGCCAGGAACCTCCGGATTCGGAATCGGCCGATGAGGCTCCGGCACAGCAACGCGTCCGGCCGCGGCTACCGCCGGGTCGCTGCCGGGACCGGCTTCAGCTACAAGGACCTGGACGGCTCCACCCTGCCGCCCGGGCCTGTGCGCGAGCGGCTGGAGAGCATCGGCATCCCGCCGGCGTGGACGGACGTATGGATTGCGCCGTACGACAACGGGCACATCCAGGCCACCGGACTCGACGCCGTCGGCCGGCGCCAATACATCTACCACCCCAGCTGGCGGGAGAAAAAGGACCGGCTGAAGTTCGACCGCTCCCTCCAGCTTGCGGAAACCCTGCCGGCCGCGCGGCGGCTCGTCACCATGGACCTGCGCTCCGAGGGCCTCGGCCGGGACCGCGTGCTGGCCGCCGCGTTCAGGATGCTGGACAGCGGATCGCTGCGGGTCGGCTCCGAGCGGTACACGAACGAGAACGGCAGCCACGGCCTCGCCACCCTGCTCTGTGCCCATGTGGGCGTGCGCAAGGATGAGCTCCGGCTCAGTTTCCCGGCCAAGAGCGGCAAGAACTGGGAGTCGCGGATCCACGACGCCGACCTCGCCGCCGTCATGCGCCAGCTCAAACGCCGCGGCGGCAACGCCCGCCTGCTGGCCTACAAGGACGGCCGGAGGTGGCGCCCAGTGACCAGCGCGGAAATCAACGAGTACGTCAAGGAGCGCACCGGCCAGGACTTCACCGCCAAGGACTTCCGTACCCTGCGCGGGACGGTGGCCGCCGCCGCCAGCCTGGCGAAGAGCGGTCCGCAGCCCAAGGTGTCCGCGCGGAAGCGGGCGGTGAGCCGCGCCATGCTGGATGCATCCGAGGTCCTGGGCAACACGCCGTCGATCGCCCGGAAGAGCTACGTCGACCCGCGGGTCCTGGACCACTTTGCCGCGGGGGAGACCATCGACCCGAAGCGGCTGGACTCCGCCGAATCCGAAGTCCGGGCCCTGCTATACCAGGAAGGCGACGTCGTCCCGCTGCAGAAGGCCGCGGGATAGCTGCTGCGCTGCACGCCCCCTACAGCCGCCCGCTACATCCGCCCGAACCGGGCCCGAACCAGCGCGAACGCCCCGTAGGCGATGAAACCTGCCCCGATTGCCAGGAGCAACGCGGGGCCGAAGCTGTGGTCCTGCAAGGCCTTGAGGCTGCCGTCCAGGCCGGTGGACGACCCGGGATCGTTGGTGGCCGCGGCGATCACGAACAGCAGTCCCGTCAGGATCAACGCCACACCCTTGGCGATGTGGCCGGCTACGCCCAGGCCGCTAATGAGATGGCCCCTGTGCGTCCCCTCGAAGTGGGCCAACTCTTCCTTGAACTTCTTCCCCACGCCCTTGACGACGAAGTACACCCCGATCCCGATGATGGTCAGACCCAAAGCGATCAGTGCCGGCACTCCGAACGGGCTCCGCACCAGAGCCGTGCTGAAGTCCCGCGTGGAGTCGCCGGAATCGCCCCGGTTGCCCAGCGCGAACCCTGCGAAGCTCAGCCCCACGCTCCCGTACGCGATGCTGAGGAACCCGGAGGACACCAGCTTGCCGAGCCGCTCCCGGCGCGGGAGGTGCCGCGCGCGGAGGGTCGCCTCGCTCAACTGCCACAGCGAGAGCCCGGCGCAGGCGATGAAGCCCGCCCACATGACCGCCGGGCCCCACGGGTTGGCCGCGAGCTGTTCGATGGCCCCGGTGGGCTCGGCCTGGCCCGGGGCGCCGAGGACCAGTGCCACGGCGATCGCACCGATGACGATGTGCAGCAGCGCCATCACGGCAAAGCCGGTGCGGGCGACGACGTCGAGCGCCGCGCTGTCCGATGCGGCTTCTGCGGCGTCAACGGCGTCGCCGGCGGCTGACTGGCCGTCCGGCGTCCGCGAAGATTCCATGCAGTTGAGTCTACGCACGGGGGACTCCGTCCCTCGAAGTATCAAGAATTTCATAAGTGTGCTTACCATAGCCGGGTCGCGGCCTTTCGCAGGCGGCGACATTTCCGGATTCGAATACAGACGATAGGAAGCTCAACATGGCAGGTAATCTCGTTGCCCGATCCATCCACGACCTGACGGCAGGCGCCTGGTTCGGCGGCTCGCTCATGGGTGCCATTGGTCTGAACGGTGCGGCGGCGGAAGCCAAGGATCCGGCCGAACGCACCCGGCTGTCGAGCCTGGGCTGGAAGAAGTGGGCCCCGTTCCAGACGGCGGCCTTCGGTGCGCACTTCCTCTCCGGCCTCGCGATCATGTGGGAGAACAAGGGCCGGATGGCCAAGCAGGACGGCGTCGCCCGCCTGACCGTCTACAAGTCCGTGGTCACCCTCGCCGGCGCCGCCGTGAGCCTGTATGCCGGACTCCAGGGCGCCAAGGTGGACAAGCTCGCCAGCGAAGGTGCTGAGGGCGCCACCGAACCCAAGCCTGGCGCGTCCGAGGAGCTCCGCTCCGCACAGCAGCAATTGAAGGTTTTGCAGTGGGCCATCCCGGTCCTGTCCGGCCTGGTGATCGTCCTCGGCGCCAAGCACGGCGAAATGCAGCGCCCGAAGAACGTCTTCAAGGGCCTCGCGCGCTAACCGCGTCTGCACTTGCACGATTGAAGGGCTTCCGGGCCGGAGCGTTGACATCCAGGCCCGGAAGCCCCGCCGTGCCGGTCCCGGTGCTGGGGAGGAACCGGCCGCTGGAACGGGTGGTCAGAATTCGGCGCTGACGAACCCGAAGATGATGGCCGGCCGCCAGCTCACCTGGGAGACGGTCAGGGAACAAACCGCGAAACCATCGCAGGGTGTCCGGACGGTGCCGCTGAACCTGAGCATCATCCCGCAACCTTGGGAAAACCCTGTGAACCGGCTGGCGGAGCCTGAGCCGAGGGCGCCCTACTGCTGGATCCACTCCGCACAGGAGTTCAGGTTCCGGTGCACGCTCTCGACGGCGGCCGTTTCGTCGTGCGCGGCAATCGCGTCCACAAGTTCGTCGTGACCTTCGTGCGGGAGCCCGTTGAAGCCGCTGCGGCCCTGCTGCCGGAGAAGGTCGGCGTGGAAGACGACGCCGAAGCTGACGTACAGCTCGTGAAGCAGCGGATTGCCCGACGCCTGTGCCACGAGCACATGGAAGTCCCAGTCGGCACGGGCCCAGCCGGCGTAGTCCTTAGCCAGCCACGCGACACGGCGCGCCTCGAGCAACTCACGCAGGGCATCGACGTCGTCCGCGGTGGCGTGGCGGGCGGCGAGCCGCGCCGCCTGGGTGTCGAGCCCGACGCGGACCTCCAGGATGTGCACCTGCGAGTGGTCCCGGTACATCCGCTGGGCGGCTCCGGAGATCTCGCTGGTGGCGCGGACGTAGGTGCCGTCTCCGCGGCGGACTTCCAGCATGCCGCTGTGGGCGAGGGCCTTGACCGCCTCGCGCAGAGTGCCCCGCGAAACGCCGAGAACTGCCATGAGTTCGGGTTCGGCCGGAATCCGCTGCTGCAGCGGCCATTCGCCTGAATGGATCAGCTCCCGCAGTTTGGCGGTGACCTCCTCCACGAGCGGCGTCCGGTGGGATGTGCTCAGTGTCATGACTGCGCCTCAGCGGTAGATGCCAGCGCAGACGGGCCAGCGGACTGCGGCTCCGGGGACTGCGGCTCGGGGCGCCGGGGAACCCTGGGCAGGGACGTCAGGAGATGCCCGACGGCGATCTGGCCGAGCGCCACGGCCAGCAGCAGGATCAACGGCAGCGTCCAGGAGCCGGTGGCGCTGTGCAGCAGCCCCATGCCGAAGGGGCCGAGCGTAGCCAAGAGGTAGCCCGCGGACTGCGCGACCGTGGACAGGGCGGTGGTTTCGGCGGTGGTGCGGCCGCTGCGGCTGATCATCACCATTACGAGCGGGAAGATGCCGAGCCCGAACCCCAGCAGCACCGCTGTCAGCGGCGCCCAGGCGACCGGCAGGACAAGCATAGACAGGACCCCGGCCGCCATCGTGACAGTTGCCAGGTAGAAGGCCGTCCTTTGCATCCGGGGGCGTGAGCCGATTGCGACCAGAGCCATGCCGGCCGGAACGGAGACGAGCTGCATCAGGCCGAACATCAGTCCGCCCTCGGAGGCTGTGAGGCCCAGTGTGACCAGCATGTAGGGGAACCAGCTCAGCACGGCGTAGGCCAGCAGGGCCTGGACGGTGAAGCCGAGCGTGATCAGCAGGCCGGTGCGGGTCCGCAGCAGGGGCCAGGGGGACACCCGGCCGGCCTTGACGGCGGGCGCGTTGCGGTGGGCGTGCAAGGCGATCGGCAGGAAGCCGAGGCAGGCGCCCAGGGCCAGGAATCCGATGGCGCCGACGCCGGCGGAAGGCGAGCCGAGCTGCTGCGCCACGGGGACGATCAGCACAGCGACCACGGTGGCGCCGGTGGTCATGGTCACCGTGTACAGCGCCGTCATCAGGGACGTCCGGTGCGCGAAATGGACCCGGATGAAGGACGGCATCGCCACGTTGCAGATCGCCAGCCCGGACATCCCGACGACGGTGCCCGCCAGCAGCATGCCGGTGGACGGAATGCCGCGGACCAGCAGCCCGGCCGCGAGCAGCACGAGGGAGAGCAGGATGGCCTTCTCCAGCCCCAGGGAGCGGGTGAGCCACGAGGTGGCGGCGCCGGCCACGGCGAAGCACAGCGTGGGGATGGAGGGAATAATGGCCGCGATCAGCGGCCCGTAGCCGAGGACCTGCTGCAGGTCGTGCAGGAGCGCGGCGGCGCCGGTGATGCCGGCGCGCAGGTTGAGGCCGATCAGCACGATCGCGACGACGCCGGCGATGATCACGCCGCGCGGTGCGCGCACGACGGCGGGAGGTGCTGTCTCGGGAAGGGCGGTCGCCGCCATACTGCTAGCCATACCCAAAGGTTAGACGTTTGACGTTTGCGGTTTAACCTTTAGTGGCGAATATCTCGCCAAGTGACACGGCCCGGGCGGTCAGGCCGGCGGGGGCGGCGACGGCGGCGGCGTAGCCGTCGGGCGCTGGAACTGGAGTGACGAGGAGGCCATGGATCCCCGGGTACCCGGCGCACTCCGCGCGCAAGGTGCCCGACGTGCCGATGCCCGCCGTCTCCCGGGTGCCCGCGGGGACCAGCCGCACACTGGACGGGTCCAGGGCCAGGCCCACGCCCGAGGCTTTCAGCGCGGCCTCCTTCGCCACCCACAACCGGATCCGTCCGGCGTCGGTGAGCTCGGCGTCGGCCGGGTCAGGGTCCGTCGGTTCGGCAGCGGTGACGGCGTCCGGCCAGGTCCGTTCCTCCGGGGCGAGAACATAGTCGTCGAAGCCCGCGAACACCTCGGCCGGGACGCGTTCGATGTCCGCGCCGAGGCTTGCCCCTTCCGGAGCCGATGCCGCCATAACGGTTCCATGGCTGCGGGACAGGCTCAGCGCGACGCCGTCGATCGAGGGCTTGCCGTGACCGGTGCTGCCGCAGCCGGCGCACCGCCGCCGGACGTCAAGCCCGGCGGCGTCGGCGGGCGTTAGCCCCAGCCGCCGCGCTGCCAGCAGCCGGAACAAGGCATGGGACGCCACGTAGTCCAGCCGGTCCGCCGCGCGCCTGAACCGGAGTGAGGCGTCGCGTTCCCGCGCCGACAGGAATGCCCCAAGATCCCCGAACAGCCTGCCGCAACCACCCAGGCTGGAACGGGCCGCGGCGTCCTGCAGCGCGGCGGACGGCACCGCCGCGTACTCGATCCAGGCGCCACGGGTGCCGGGCATCGTCACCGCTTGCTGATCCGGCGGTACTGCGCAATCGCCAGCGGGGCGAAGACGGCGATGATGCCGACGCTGCACAGCACCGAGTAGAGGATGGCGTTGTCCGCGGGCCAGCCGCCCGGGGTGCCGAAGCCGGCCGGGGCGGCGTTACCAAAGAGCTCGCGGGCGGCGGTGGCGACGGCGGTCACCGGATTCCATTCTGCAATCACGCGGAGCGGGCCGGGAAGGGAGCTGACGGACACGAAGGCGCCCGAGACGAAGGTGACTGGGAACAGCCACACAAGGCCCAGGCTCTGGGCGACTTCAACGCTCCTGGCCGTCAGGGCGATGACCGCTCCGATCCAGGAGACTGCGAAGGCAAACAGGAGCAGCAGGGCCAGCGCCGCGAGGGCGGATGCCGGGCCGGTGGTGATCCGCCAGCCGATGGCGAGGCCGCAGAGCAGCGTCACGGCCACGGACAGCACGCTCGTGGACAGGTCAGAGGAGGTCCGTCCCAGGATGACGGCCACGCGGGACATCGGTAGTGAACGGAAGCGGTCGATCAGCCCGAGCTGGAGGTCCTTGGCCAGGTAGACCGCCGTGAACGAGGCGTTGAAGGTCAGGGTCTGCGCCAGGATGCCGCCGATCAGGTAACTGCGGTACTGGTCACCGCCGAGGGTGCCGCCGAAGACGAAGCCCAGCAGCAGCACGAACATGACGGGCTGCACGATGCCGGTGACCAGCGCCCCGGGGGTGCGCAGAACGTTGATGAGGTTGCGCCGGGCAATGACGGAGCTGTCGCGGGCAGCGGCCGTGATGGCGCTCATGCGGGCACCTCGACTTTCTCCAGAGCAGAAGCTTTCGGGGTCTGCGCGTCCGGGGTTGCCGCCGCGGCGTGGCCCGTGAGCCGCAGGAACACGTCGTCCAGGGTGGGGCGGCGCAGGGAGGCCTCGTCCACCGGCAGGGCGCGGGCGTCCAGTTCGGACAGGACCCGGACCAGCAGCCGGTGGCCTTCGGGGGCGGCAATGGAGACGCGCAGGTTCTGCGGGTCGTGTTCGGCCCGGGAACCCGGCCCGGACGCCCGCTCCAGCACCCCCGCGGCCGCGGTGAGGTCTGCGGCGTCGCGCATGACGACGTCGATCCGTTCCGTTCCGGCGCTTTGCTTCAGTTCCGCAGCGGTCCCCTCGGCGATGACGCGGCCGTGGTTGATGACCGCGATGTGGTCCGCCAGCCGGTCGGCTTCCTCGAGGTACTGCGTGGTCAGGAGGACAGTGGTGCCGTCCGCTACGAGACTGGACACCACGTCCCAGGTGTCCAGCCGGCCGCGGGGGTCCAGCCCGGTGGTGGGCTCGTCCAGGACAACCACCTTGGGCCGGGCCACGATGGCCCCGGCGAGGTCCAGCCGCCGGCGCATGCCGCCGGAAAAGGTACCGGAGCGTTTGCCGGCCACGTCGGTGAGCCGAAAGCTTTCGAGCAGCTCGTTTGCCCGGGCCACGGCGTTCCGGCGGTTCATGCCGTACAGCCGGCCCACCATGTGCAGGTTTTCGAAGGCGGTGAGTTTCTCGTCCACGGCGGCGTACTGCCCGGATAGGCCCAGGTTCCGCCGCACCAGGTCAGGATCGGCCAGGACGGAGTGTCCGGCGATCCGGGCGTCACCGCTGTCGGGCGACAACAGGGTGGTGAGCACCTTCACTGTGGTGGTTTTGCCGGAACCGTTTGGTCCCAGCAGGCCCAGGACGGTTCCTTCGCCTGCCTGCAGGCAGAGCCCGTTTAGGGCCTTGAAGCTGCCGAAACTCTTGCTGACGTTCTCGACCCGGATCACTGCGAGGCGGCGAGTTCGGCGACCTTGCGCGGAGCCATGTCCGTCCAGGTCCGGGAGACGTAGTCGAGGCAGGCTTCGCGGGTGTCCGGGCCGAACATGGTTACCCAGCCCTGCGGCACGGCCGCGAAGGCGGGCCAGAGGGAGTGCTGCTGATACTCATTCACGAGTACGGAGAACGTTGCGGACTTGTCATCGAATGGATTCGTCACGTTGACCTTTCCTGTCGGTTCTGGCGTTCGGAAAGCCCCTCTTGTGGAGCGGAGGCATCACTGGTTATTCGTCTCCGCCGCCCAGTTGGATGGCCAGCGCGGGCATAATTGCGCTGAGAGCCCCGTCACTGAGCAGCTGGGAGTGCCGCTCCGCCACGGGAACGTCGGTGATGGTTCCGGTGATGAACGGCTGCCACGCATCGCTGCCGGGAGTACCGGCAGGCACCTCCCGGGTGGCCCGGAAAAACACCAGCTCGCCGTCGAACACTTGCGGCTGCTCGTCGCGGATCAGCCGGGCCAGCTCGGGGAAGTTCCCCACCATGGCGTTGACGGAGTCCAGCGGAACCGTGCCCAGCGGGTTGTGGTGTTCCCGCAGGATTTCCTGCGCGCGCTGCCCGTCCAGCCCGGCCATGTCCTCGGCCGGCAGTTCGTAGCCCTGGGCGTCGAGGTAGCTGGCCCACAGCCCGGGGCCGGACCCGACGTCGGCGTTGTCCTCCTGGTTGCCGGGGAAGGCATCGAGGATGGCCAGGAACGCCACGTCCTCGCCGAGTTCCTGCAACCGGGTGGCCAGCCGGTGGACCAGATGGCCGCCGAAGGACCAGCCCATGAGGTGGTAGGGGCCCTCGGGCTGCACGGAACGGAGCTGGGCGATGTAGTCGTCCGCCAGTTCGGTCAACGTGGCGGCCTCCACCGGGTGGGTCCGGCCCGGTTCCATTCCGGGCATTTGCAGCCCGATCAGCGGCCGTTCCGGATCCAGCTTGCCCAGCATGGACGCGTAGCCCCAGCTGATGCCGGAGGCCGGGTGCACGGCGAAGAGCGGGAGCTTGGTCCCCGTGGTCCGGAGCGGCAGCAGCTGGCGCAGGCTGTCCGCGGCGCTTTCGTCGGCACCCTTGGCGGCCTCGCGGAGCAGACCCTCAACAGTGGGCGCCCGGAACAGCGACTGGACCGTCAGATCCGTGCCCAGCGCCGCGTTGACCTGGGCGATCAGCGGCCGGGCCAGGAACGAGTGGCCGCCGAGCTCGAAGAACGATTCGTCCACGCCGGCACGGTCCAGGGACAGCACCCCGGCGAAAATCCCCGCGACGGTCTTTTCCCGCGGGGTCCGCGGACCGCGCCCGGCACGACGGTCCGCGCTTCCGGGATCCGGCAGCGCCCCCGCGTCCACCTTGCCGTGCGGGGTCAGCGGCACCTCCGGGATCACGACGACGGCGGCTGGCACCATGTAGTCCGGCAGCAGCCCGCGGACGTGGTTCCGGATGGCGTGCGGCAGGGTGCCGACGTCGATTTCGCAGTCGGGCCCGGATCCGGGTTCGGACCCGGCGTCCGTGCCCTGGCCGGCTGCCGCCGGCACGATGTAGCCGATCAGACGCGTACCGCCGCCGCCGTTCCCGCCGTCGTCCCCGATAGAGCGGACGACGGCGGCGCTGACGCCGGGGGCGCTGCGGAGGGCCTGCTCCACTTCGCCCGGTTCCACCCGGAAGCCGCGGATCTTCAGTTGGTCATCGTTGCGGCCCGCAAAGACGAGCCGGCCGTCGGCGTGCCGGTACACCACATCACCGGTGCGGTACATCCGTTCGCCGCCGCCGGCGAACGGGTCCGCGATGAAGCGTTCAGCCGTCAGTTCGGGACGGCCGCGGTAGCCGCGGGCCAGCTGGCGGCCGGCGATGTAGAGTTCTCCGGCCGCGCCGGGCAGGGTGTGCTGCAGCCTGTCGTCCAGGACATAGAGGCGCGTGCCGGCGGTGGGCTTGCCCAGCACCGGTGCGCCGGTATCGACGCGGGCCAAGACAGTGTCCACAGTGGCCTCGGTGGGTCCGTAGAGGTTCCAGGCCTGGACGCCGGGGTGCGCCGCGACCGTGTCCCAGAGCCCGGCGTCGAACGCTTCCCCGCCGAGGGCCAGGCTGAAGCGTCCGGGACGGCTGCCGGTGGCGTGCGTGTCGAGCAACCGGGTGAACTCCGGTTCGGTCAGGAGTTGGCGCAGGTAGCCGGGGGTGGTTTCCCAGGCGCTAATGCGGTGCTCCGAGAAGTAGGCGGCCAGTTGCTGGGAGTCGCGGCGGGTCTCATCGCCGATCAGGTGCAGTTCGTGGCCGGCCACCATCCAGAGGATCGGGTCCCAGGAGGCGTCGAAGCCGATGCCCGTCGTGTGGGCGACCCGCCGGGGTCGTGCGCCGGCCAGCAGGGTGTCGCGGTGCGAGCCGAGGAGCGCCGCCAGTGCGCCATGGCTGACCTCGACGCCCTTCGGCCGGCCGGTAGAGCCGGAAGTGAACATCACGTAGGCCAACTCGTGCGGGGCCGGCGCGGTGAAGGCTGCCGGGCCGGCGGCCGCCGCATCCCCGCCCGCTTCCGGGGCTGTGCCCGGGCCTTCCTCCTTGGCTGCCGCGAGGTCTTCCAGCACCAGCACGCGGGGCCGTTCCGTCAGCTCCGAGAGGAGCTGTTCCACCCGGGCTGCCACGGTGCGGCTGGTAAGGATCACCGGCGGGGCGGCGTCCTCGATGATGGCCGACGCCCGCTCGTCCGGGTATTCGGTGTCGATCGGGTTGTAGACCGCGCCCGCGGCGAGCACGCCGAACATGCTCTCGACTGTTCCCCGTGAACGGGGCAGCAGCACGGAAACCACATCGCCGCGGCTGACTCCGGCCCCCGCCAAGGCGGCGGCGATCAGGGACGCCGAGGCGGCGAGGCTCGCAAAGCTCAGGGTCCCGTCCTCGGCGACCAGTGCGGAGGCATCCGGCGTCGCCCTGACCGTGGCGGCGAGAGCCGCCAGGATGCCGGGCTCCGCGCCGGAGGTGGCTGAGCCGGTTGCCGGGTCCGAGCGGGTTCCGGCGGTGGCCGCCATCAGCGTGATGGCCTCCTGGTCCCCGAGCATGGGGAGCAGGGAAACCGGGGTGTCCGGCGACGCGGCGGCCAGTTCAAGGAACCGGCTGAAGCTGTCCGCCAGCCGCCTTGCGGTTGCCTCCTCGAACATCGCCGAGTTGTAGTCGAGCGTGCCGTTGAGTCCGCTGTTGTTGCTGTTGGCGTCGGGCCGGAAGGTGAAGGAGAGGTCGAACTTGGCTTCGCCCGATGCTGTCTCCGGCTCGGTGTCCACGCGGACTCCGGGCAGCTGCGGGACCGCCGGCGCCTCGTTGTCTACGGTGAGCATGGTCTGGAACAGCGGGTGGCGGCCCAGCGCACGGTCCGGATTTACGGCCTCGACGAGACGTTCGAAGGGCACGTCGTCGTGGTCGAAGGCCGCCAGGATGCTCTCCCGTGACCGGCCGAGCATGGTCCGCAGGCTGGGGTCGCCCGCAGCGTCGACCCGCAGCGGCAGGGTGTTGACGAAGAAGCCGACCAGTTCGCGCAGCGCCGGATCCGTCCGGCCGGCCGTGGGGGAACCGATCACCAGGTCCTCGCCGGCGCCGCTGCGGTGCAGGAAGGCGGCCAGTGCGGCGTGGAGCGCCATGAACAGGCTCGCGTTCGACGCCGAAGCCAGTCCGTTGAGTGCCGTGACGCTGGCGGGGGCCAGCCGGAAAGTCAGCTGCCGGCCGGGCTGGTGTGATTCGCGGGGCCGGCGGTGGTCCGCTGGCAGCATGATTTCGGCCGGGATGCCGGAGAGGGCATTGCGCCAGTGGCCCAGCTTGGCGGTGAGCGCCGTCCCGTCGAGCTGCTGCCGCTGCCAGTTGGCGTAGTCGGCGTACTGCAGGGGCAGCGGTGCCGGGCCGGCAGCCGGGCCTTGGCCGCGGGCGGCTTCGTAGGCGGCAGACAGGTCCCGGGCGAGCGGGGCCAGGGACGCGCCGTCGCTCGCAATGTGGTGCATCACGAGGTGCAGGACCCACTCCGGTTCGTCCGCCGAGTCGACCGGGATGAGCCTCGCCCGCAGCGGCAGCTCGGCGCGGACATCGAAGCCGCGTTCGGCGTCGTCCCGCAGCAGGCCGGGCACCTCGGCCCGGGTCGCGACGGCGCTGATGGTCAGGCGCATGCCGGCGCCGTGGGCGCCGTCGGACGGGTCCAGGACCACCTGCTCCGGGACCCCGCCGGTCTCCGGATAGATGGTCCGGAGGACTTCATGGCGCCGGAACAGGGCGCCGACGGCGGCCGCCAGCGCCTGCTCGTCGAGCGCCCCGGTGAGGCGCACCGCGAGCGAGATGTTGTAGTCGGCCGAGCCCGGGTCCAGCTGGTTCAGGAACCACATCCGGGACTGGGCGTAGGAGAGCGCCAGACTGTCCGGCCGGACAGAATCAGCGCCGGCCAGCCAGTCCGTGAGCGCGACCGGTGCCGCGGCAGGGTCCGGCTGCCCGGTGTCCGTGTCGGACCCGGGGGCTGCGACGGAACCGGCAGGACCCTCTGGGCGCGTCTGCCCGTGGACTGCGGCCAGCAGCCCCGCCGGCGTGGGCTGATCAAAGAGCATGCGCAGCGGCAGTTCGGTGCCGAAAGCTTCGCGAATGCCGCCCATCATGGCGACCGCGAGCAGGGAATGCCCGCCCAGGACAAAGAAGTCATCGCCCATCGAGACCTCGGTGACGCCGAGGACGTCGGCGAAGATCCCGCACATCGTGTGTTCGTCCCCGGTCGCCGGGGCGGGACCGGTGCCGGTGCCGGCACCGGCGGACGGAGCCGGGAGGGCCTTCCGGTCCAGTTTGCCGTGCGGGGTCAGGGGGATGGCGGGCAGGTGCACAAAGACGGCCGGGACCATGTAGTCGGGCAGTTTACCGGCGGCCAGGGCGCGCAAGTCCTCGGACCCCGCGGTGCCGGTGTAGTAGGCCACCACGCGGTGGGCCGGTTCGCCGTCGGCCACGGCCACGGCGCGCTCAACCTGCGGATGGGAGGACAGCGCGGCCTCGATCTCGCCGAGTTCGATCCGGAAACCGCGGACCTTGACCTGCTCATCCGTGCGGGAGAGGAACTCGAGCGAGCCGTCCGGCCTCCGGCGGACCAGGTCGCCGGTGCGGTACATCCGGCTGCCGTCGGCGGCGAAGGGGTTGGCCACGAAACGGGAGGCGGTCTCGGCGGGGCGCCGGTCGTAGCCGCGCGCCATTCCTGGACCGGCCAGGTACAGCTCGCCCGGGACGCCGGCCGGCACCAGCGCCAGGTATTGGTCCAGGACGAAGGTGTCCGTATTGGCGATGCCGCGGCCGATGGCCGGTGTTCCGCCGCTGATCTCCGCGGTCACCGAGTCCACGGTGAACTCGGTGGGGCCGTAGAAGTTGTGGGCCGAGACCTCCGGGGCCGAGGCCAGCTGCGTCCACAGCCCGGGGGTCACGGCTTCGCCGCCGAGGGCCAGCAGCAGGGGCTGTTCCCGGGGCGCCTCGAGCAGGCCGCTCTGCAGCAGCTGGCCGGCGTAGGACGGCGTCGTTTCCAGCACGTCGATGCCGTGGTTGCGGCAGTAGCCGGCGAGCGACTCGGCGTCGCCGCGACCCTCGTCGGCCACGAGATGGAGCTCCGCGCCGGCGATCAGCCACAGCATCGGGTCCCAGGCGGCGTCGAAGCCGAGGCCGGCGATGTGCGCCACGGAGACGGTGCCGTCCGCACCGGCGGCCTCGAAGCGCGGCGCGTACAGGGTGCGGTGGTGGTGGCGGTACAGGTTCGCGAGGGCGCCGTGCGGGACGGCCACCCCCTTGGGGCGTCCGGTGGAACCGGAAGTGTAGAGCACATAGGCCAGGTCACCGGCGGCCGGGCGGCGCTGTGCCAGGGCGGCGTCGGAAATGCCGGCACCTGCTGCCAGCAGCGTGTCGACGTCCAGGGTCCGCGGACCCTCGGAGCCATCCCTACCTGTGGCCGGTGCGCCGGAGATGACGACGGCGGGTGCGCCGTCCTCGAGGATGATCCGGATCCGCTCCTCCGGGTAGGAGAGGTCCACCGGGATGTAAACCGCGCCCGCGGCCAGCACCGCCAGTGCGGCAGCGACGACGTCGGCCGTGCGCGGCAGCGCCACGGCCACCCGGTCGCCGGGCTTCACTCCGGAGGCCAGCAGTCCCTTGGCGAGGGCCTGGACCCGGCGGTGGAGCTGGCCGAAGCTGGCGCCGGCCTCCGTCCCGGCGGCGTCGACGAGCGCCGACGTGTCCGGGATCCGTGCCACGGTGGCCCGGAAGGCGTCGACGACGGTCTCCGGCGCCTCCGCGCCGGGTGCAGAGTCTCCGGTCCGAAGGCTCTGCTCCAACGCGAGCCGGTGCTGCTCCGGGGACTGGATCCGGAGCCGGTCCAGGGTGATTCCGGGATCCGCGGCGAACTGCTCCGCCACGGCCAGGAAGCCGGCCACGAGCTGCTCGGCGGTGGCCCGGGTGAACAGGGCAGGGTTGTAGGCAAGCGAGCCGCGGATGCCGGCGTCATCTTCAGCCAGGTCCAGCAGCAGGTCGAACTTGGCCCCGCCCGGTTCCTGGCTGAGGTCCGCGGTGGCTTCGAGACCGTCCATGGAGAGCCCGGCAACTGCCGTGTTCTGCAGCGTGAGCATGACCTGGAAGAGCGGATGGCGGTGCTGGGACCGGGCCGGGTTGAGTTCCTCAACCACGCGCTCGAAGGGCGCGTCCTGGTTGGCGTAGGCGTGCAGGTTGGTGTACCTGACGCTCTCCACGAGCTCCGCCGCGGTGGGGTTTCCGGAGGTGTTGGTCCGCAGCACCAGGGTGTTGACGAAGAAGCCCACCAGTTCGTTGAGCTGGGTGTCCGTGCGGCCGGCCACCGGCGTGCCCAGCGGGATGTCCTCGCCCGCGCCGGACTTGGTGAGCAGGGCCGCGAGCGCGGCCTGCAGCACCATAAAGAGGCTGGCGTTGTGTTCCCGTGCCAGGGCGTTGAGCCGGGCGCTGGTTTCCGGACGGATGGTGAGGTGAAGGGACGACGCCGGTTCGGCGGCGCCCTGCGCGCCCCGGCTGAAGTCGAACGGCAGCCGCAGTTCCTCGGGGGCGCCGCGCAGTTCGCGGGTCCAGAACTCGAGCTGGCGGGAGATGGCGCTCGCGGGATCGTCCTCGCTGCCCAGTTCGTCGCGCTGCCACAGTGTGTAGTCGGCGTACTGCACCGGAAGTGGCGCCAGAGGGGTGTCCGTGCCGGCCGCCAGTGCGTTGTAGGCGAGCGAGAGATCCTGCGCGAGTGGGGCCAGCGACCAGCCGTCAGCGGCAATATGGTGCAGTGTTATGGCCAGCACGTGGTGGTCGGGGGCCAGCTGGAACAGGACGGCGCGCAACGGCAGTTCCCGCGTGACATCAAAGCCTCGCCGGGTTTCAGCCGTGAGGGCGCCGGCCAGCCCGTCGGCGGTGCACTGGACCGCCAGCAGCTCCACCGGGCGCTCGGACAGGATCTGCTGGATGGGTTCGCCGTCGAGCAGCGGGAAGAGGGTCCGCAGGGATTCGTGGCGGCCCGCCACCTGGGTGATCGCGCCCCGAAGCGCCGCGACGTCCAGGCTGCCCTTGAGCGCCAGTACCACGGGGATGTTGTAGGCGCCGGATCCGGGGTCGAAGCGGTTCAGGAACCAGAGCCTGCGCTGGGCGAAGGAGAGCGGAATGACGGCCGGGCGTTCCGCCGGTTTGAGCGGGTTCGCGTTGCCGGTTGCCAGCTCAAGCGTCTCCGCGAGGGCGGCCACCGTGGCCTGTTCAAACACGGTCCGCAGGGCGGGCGCGGCGCCGGTGCGGTCCCGCAGTATGGCGACCAGCCGGGTTGCGAGCAGGGAGTGCCCGCCGAGTTCGAAGAAGTCGTCGTCAAGTCCTACGGCATCGAGCCCCAGGACTTCCTGGAAGGCCTCGGCCACGATCCGTTCCCGTTCGTTGCGGGGCGCGGTGACGGCGGATTCCGTCTCCGGCGCGGGGAGCGCGCGCGTGTCCAGCTTCCCGTTGGCGGTCAGCGGGATGGCCGGGATTTGCTGCACGGCGGCGGGCACCATGTAGTCCGGGAGCTGCCGGCGGGCCAGCTGGCGCAGTTCCGCCGTGTCCAGTTCCGGAATGTTCAGTTCGGCCGTGGCCAGCCCGGCGCCGTCGGGCACGGCGGCGGTGACGTAGCCGAGCAGTTGGTCGTAGCCGGCCCGGTTCTTCGTGACGGCGACAGCGGCGTGTTCCACGCCGTCGAGGCCGCGGAGGACCTCTTCGATCTCGGCGAGCTCGATCCGGAAGCCCCGGATCTTGACCTGGGCGTCCATGCGCCCGCGGAACTCGAGGGTCCCGTCCGGAAGCCGCCGGACGACGTCGCCTGTGCGGTACATGCGGGAGCCGTCGGGGACGAACGGGTCGGCGACGAAACGTTCGGCGCTGAGCCCGGGCTGGTCCAGGTAGCCGCGGGCCAGGTTGATGCCGGCGACGTAGAGCTCACCGATGGCGTTGACGGGGACGGGGTTCAGGCCCGAGTCCAGGATGTAGTGCCGGCTGTTGGCCACGGAGTCGCCCAGGGTCGGTTCGGTGCCGGGCCGCATCACGGCGGTGAGGGAATCGACTGTTGTCTCGGTGGGGCCGTAGAAGTTGTAGGCCACCAGCCCGTCCTTCTCCGCGAGGGCGTTCCACAGCGGGGGATCCACGGCCTCGCCGCCCAGGGCCACCACCGACGGGTGGGTGTCCTGGTCGAACAGGCCGCCGGCGAGGAGCACCTTGGCGAAGGACGGGGTGGTTTCGATCGAGTCGATGCCCGTGCCGGCCAGGTAGCCGCTGAGCGCTTCCGGGTCGCGGCGGGTCTGGTTGTCCACGAGGTGGAGTTCATGGCCGGCGATGAGCCAGAGGATGGGGTCCCACGAGGCGTCGAAAGAGAGGCCGGCGGTGTGCGCGACCCTGAGCTTCCGGCCGAGCCGCTCTTCCGCGGGCAGGAAGATGCTGTCCCGGTGCGAGGTGTAGAGGTTCAGCAGGGCGAGGTGCTCGACGCCGACGCCTTTGGGCCGGCCGGTGGAGCCGGACGTGAAGATGACGTACGCAAGATCCTGCTGCCCGGCCGGGCACTCCAACGCGGACCCGTCCTTGCCGTCCAGGCAGGACACCATCAGGGCGGCGTCCAGCACGGTGACGGGGACGTCCGTTGCGAGTTCGGCATGCCCGGAGTCCCCGCCGGTGAACGCGGCGGACGTCAGCAGGCGGACCGGGGCAGCGTCTTCGAGCATGCCCTCAACCCTGCCCGCGGGGTAGTCCGGGTCCAGCGGCAGGTACGCGGCCCCGGATTTCAGGATCGCCAGGATCGCGACGGGCAGCAGGACGCTGCGGTCCAGCCGGACGGCAACGGTCAGCCCGGGGCCCGCCCCGTGGCTGCTGAGGAACCTGGCCAGCTGATTCGAGCGGGTTTCCAGCTCGCCGAAGGTGAGTTCGCCGTCGGGCGCGACGACGGCGGTCCGGGAAGCGGACTCCCGGGCGCTGTGCCGGAATTCCTCCACGAGGGTGTGCCGGGGGAGGGTCGTGTCGCCGGCGTCGCCGGCCGCCAGCAGGGAGCGTTCCTCGACGGCAGTGGTCACTGACAAGGCGGCGACGCGGGACTCGGGCCGGGTGGCCACATCGGCGAGGAGCCGGACGAACCGGTCCAGGTGCTCCTCCAACTGCGTGGTGCTGTAGAGGGCGGCGTTCGCTTCGAACTGGATTCTGGGTCCAGGTTCCGGGGGCGCGGTTGTGCCGGACTCGACGCCGGACCCGTCGCGGCTTGCGGTTGTTCCGGCGTCGAGGCCATGGACGATGACCGAGAGGTCGTCGATGGGGCCGGTGGACAGGATGTTCATGGTGCCGCGGGCGGGGCCGAAGCTGATGTCGTCCAGGACGGGCAGGATGTTGACCGAGGGTCCCCGGTAGCCGCTGTGGGCGTTGAGGTCCTCGAAGCGGCCGCGCTGGTGGATCACGGCTCCGCGGAGGGTGTCACCCACGGCCGTGATGGTGTCGCGGACTGTTGAGCCGGGTTCGACGGCGACCCGGATGGGCACGATGTTGGAGAGCATCGACGGCGTGGATTTCGCCAGTTTGCCGCGGCGCGCGGTCACGGGCAGGGCCACGGAGACGTCGCGCTCTCCGGTGATCCGGTGAAGGTACAGGGCTGCCGTCGTGAGGATCAGCGCCGGCGCGGAGCCGGCCGCAGACCGTAGCGCTGCGGCAGCCGAGTCAGGCAGGACTCTGGCGGCACGGACCAGCGAACTGGCGGCACCCGCGGGCCGGCCGGCAAGTCCTGCAGCGGCCGGGGCATCCCGCAACTGGTCTTCCCAATAGACCCGGTCGGCGTCGGCGGCATCGGACCCTGCATGGGCGTTCTCAGCGGCCAGGAGTTCGGCGAGGGAGCCGAAGGCCCGAGTGTTTCCGGGTCCCGTGTCCCCGGTGGCAGCGCCGCCTGGTTCCGCGCCGTCCAGCAGCTGCTGGTACTGCTCCGCCACGCGCTGGAGCACCAGCACGGCGGAGTAGCCGTCCAGCATGAGGTGGTGGACCCGCTGATAGAAGAAATGCCGGTCGTCGGCGAGCTTGATGAGTTCGGTATGGAGGAGCGCGTCCGTGACGGCGTCGCGGGCGAGGCCCAGGTCCGAGTCCATCAGTACGCGGGCTTCGGCCTCCGGGTTCTGAGCGCCGCTCAGGTCCGTCACTTCCATCCTCGCCGGATGGGGCCTCGGGAGCTGGAAGGGGCCCGCATGGTCCTCACCGAAGACCATGTTGAGGGCATCGGTCCCGCCCACGGCCCGCGCCACGGCGTCGGCCAGCACCGGCACGTCGAGCGGCCCCAGGATCTCGACGAACTGTCCGATCTGGTACATCGGATTCTCCGGCGCCAGCTGCTGCGCATACCAGATGCCTCGCTGGGCCGGACTCAGATCGAGCCGGCCGCCGGAGTTGTCGGGCTGGGCGTTCAGGGGATTCGGGGACATGTTCCTTCTCGGGTATCTCGAGTGGCCGGTGGGCGTATTCGGGGCACCCCGCAGGGGCCCGCGCCGAGGGCTCAGGCAAAACGATCCCCCGGCGAGTCAGCCGGTGCGGCCGCTGTGCCGGGGGATCAGGGGAGTGCTGGGAGGCTTACTGGAACTGCCCGAACTGGAAGGGCCCGGTCCCGCCGGTGCTGACGAGGGGGCCGTCCACCAGGGGGCCGTCGATGAGTCCGCCCTCGATCAGCGGTCCGAATGTGAGCTGGTTGTTGGACGCCGCGTCGCTGGTCACCGCGGTGGTGTCAGGTGCGGTGGCGGCCTGCGCCGGCATCGAAGTCACGGCGAGGGCAGAGAATGCCAGTGCTGATCCAGCAGCGATCCGGGCAGCGGTCTTGAGGGTCTTAGTCACGTTCATCTCCAGTTAGGTAGCCGTACAGTTTCCACACACCAAGAAGGTGTCATGAACTATTCGGACCTGCGTGGAGACCGGATGGGTTGGTGCGGTCAGGCGGGGACCGCGGAAGCGGGGACCTTGGCCGTAACCTTCGAGTGCCGTGCCCGAAGGATCAGCTTGAACAGCTCGCCGAGGATCAGCAGCACAACAGCCGGAACCAGGCAGACCAGCCACTGCTGACCGGTGAGCGGGACGGTGCCGAAAAGGTCCTGCAGCACCCGGATCTGGGTGATCAGCATCGAGCCGACGATGGCCCAGGCGAACGCCCAGAGCAGCTTCGGGTTGGACACCGTGGACGGCCCGAAGGCGCTTTCCTCGGGGAACCGCAGGTTGAGCGCGACCGTGATGTTCATCAGCCCCAGCCCCACGATGGCCATGCTCTGGCCGACGTCGAGGGAGTCGTAGCTCGTCTTGCCGATCTGCACGAGGACCAGCGTGGCGGCCGCCATGAACAGTCCCACGATGAACAGGCGCACCATCATCGACCGGACAATGATCGGCTGATTGAACGGCCGGGGCTTGCGGTCCATGATGCCCGGCGTCGCGAGATCCAGGCCCATCACCGCGCCGATGGGGGCGACGATTGCCATGTGGATCCACAGCACCTGGGCCGGGCTGAGCAGCGCCGTGCCGGCGATCGCGAACGCGGACGATCCGATGAACGCCAGGATGAACATGAACAGGTTGGCGACCTGGATCCGGATGAACTTCTGCAGGTTGTCGTACACCAGCCGGCCCTGCTCCACCGCGGCCACGATTGTGGCGAAGTTGTCATCGGCCAAAATCATCTTGGCCGCTCCCTTGGCGACGTCGGTGCCGGTGATGCCCATTGCGATCCCGATGTCGGCCGCAGCGATGGCCGGCGCGTCGTTCACGCCGTCGCCAGTCATCGCGACGATGTTGCCTTTGCGCTTGAGCACCTCGACGAGCCTGACCTTGTGCTCGGGCGCCACGCGGGCGATCACGCCGATCCCGTCGATCTGGCTGTCGGCCTCGGCATCGGACATCGCCGCGAACTCGGCCCCGGTGACCGCGCGGCCCCTGATGCCCAGTTCGTCGGCGATCGCGGCCGCGGTGATGGCGTGGTCGCCGGTGATCATCCGGACCCGGATGCCGGCGTGCTTCGCCTTGGCGATGGCGGCCACCGCTTCGGCGCGCGGCGGGTCCACCTCACCAATCAGCGCCGAAATCTCCAGGTCCTGCATCAGCGCCATCAGGTCGCCCGAAGGCTGGAACGTTGCCGGGTCGAACTCGCGCTGCGCCAGGGCGAGCACCCGCCGGCCCTGGCTGGCGATGCGCTCGTTCGCGGCCAGCACTTTCGCCCGCATTTCCTCGGTAAGGGTCTCGGCGCGGCCGCCCGGCATCCGCGCGGACGTGGACCTGTTGAGGACGACGTCGGGTGCCCCCTTCACGTAGGCCCGGATCACCGGCCGGCCGTCGGCCCCCGGCATCCGGTGGAACGTGGCCATGAACTTGTAGTCAGAGTCAAAGGGCACGGACGCCACGCGGGGGTTGTTCCGGCGGAACTCCGTGACGTCCACGCCGCCCTTCTGCGCGAGGACGTACAGTGCCGCCTCGGTGGGGTCCCCGATGACTTCGCCGTCCTGGATATCGGAATCGTTGCACAGGGCGCACGGGAACATCACGTAGTCGAGGTCGCGTTCGGCGTCGCCCGTGGTCCGCTGGACCTGGCCGTCGAAGCTGTACCCCTCACCGCTGACCGTGTAGTGATGCTGTACGGTCACGATCTCCCGCACAGTCATCTGGTTCAGGGTCAGGGTGCCCGTTTTGTCCGAGTTGATGGCGGATGTGGAGCCCAGCGTCTCCACCGCAGGCAGGACCTTCATGATGGCGTTCTTCTTGGCCATGTTGACCGAGCCGACCGACAGGATCGTCGTGACGACGGCGGGGAGCGCATCCGGGATGGAGCCGACCGCCAGCGCGACGCCGATTCCGAAGAGCACCGCGAAGGAGTCGCCCTGGGCCAGGCCCATCACTACAATCGCGACGAACGCGAAGAGGGCCGCGATGATGATGAAGATGGTGAGCCGGTCGACTTGCTTCGTGAGGGGGGTCTTTTCCTCTTTTTGTCCGGACAACATGTGGGCGATGTGGCCTACCTCGGACCCCATGCCCGTGGTGGTCACGAGGATCTCGCCGTGTCCACGCGTCACGTTCGTGTTCATGAACGCCATGTTCACGCGGTCTCCGATGCCGACGTCGTGCCCGCCGATGGGTGCGGTGTCCTTCTCGACCGCGACGCTCTCCCCGGTCAGGGCCCCCTCCTCGATCTGGAGCGTGGCGGCAAGGACCACCCTGCCGTCGGCGGGGATGCGGTCACCGGCGTCGACCATGACGATGTCGCCGGGAACGATCTGCTCGGCGGGGAGCTCCGTCATCACGCCGTCGCGGCGCACCTTGGCCATTGCCTTCATCATCTGCCCCAAGGAGGCGGCGGCCTCTTCGGCCTTGCCTTCCTGGTGATATCCCAGCCATGCGTTGAACAGCGTCAGCAGGGCAAGTCCGATCGCCGTGCCGTATTCCGCAATCAACAGGCTGACCAGGGCGGCGACCACGAGCACGATCTGCATGTAGTCCCGGTAATGCTTGAAGAACCGTTTCCACACCGGTTCCTGCTTCGCGGCGGCCAGGGCGTTCGGGCCGTATTCCTGCAGCCGCTGCTGCGCCTCGGCCGTGCTGAGGCCGCTGGCCGGGTCCACCCTCAGTTCGGCCGCCACCTCTGCCGGTGCCAGTGCGTACCAGGTCGCGTCCGGCTCGGTCGCGGCCACGGCTGCTGCTCCGGGATTGTCGTTCATGACTTCCTCCTCATGGCGGCGCTGCTCAGAACGGGGTTGGGACGCGCCGCACCGCGAGGCTCGGCTCGCGGTAGTTGCCGGCCTTTTGGCGGTTCGGTAGTTCGACGTCGAGTCCCGGGAACGGCTCGTACGGCACCTGGCTGAGCAGGTGGCTGATGATGTTAAGCCGGCCGCGCTTCTTCACGTCGTTGTTCGCGACGAACCAGGGGGCCCATGCGGTGTCGGTCGCCGCGAACATGGCGTCCCTGGCCCGGGAGTAGTCGTACCACCGTTTGTAGGACTTCAGATCCATCGGCGAAAGCTTCCACGTCTTGCGCGGATCGTCCATCCGGCTCTTGAGCCGACGCGTCTGCTCGTCCGCGCTGACCTCAAGCCAGTACTTCAGCAGGATGATGCCGGAGTCGACCATCGCCTTCTCCACCAGCGGAGTCATGTTGAGGAACCTCTGGGTCTGCTCCGGGGTGCAGAAACCCATCACGCGCTCCACTCCCGCACGGTTGTACCAACTGCGATCGAAGATGACCACCTCGCCAGCCGCTGGGAAGTGCGCCATATAGCGCTGGAGATACATCTGGGACTTCTCCCGGTCCGTCGGTGTGGGGAGGGCCACCACCCTGAAGACCCGGGGGCTCACCCGCTCGACGATGCGCTTGATCGTGCCGCCCTTGCCGGCCGTGTCGCGGCCCTCGAAGACGATGCAGATCTTGGCTCCGGTGGACTTCACCCACTCCTGCATTGCGACCAGTTCGCCTTGCAGGACGGCCATCTCCGCCTCATATTCCTTGCGCGGCATCTTGGTTCGGGGCGGCCCCTCCGCCGGTTCGTCGGCGCTCTTCTTGGTGCTCTTCTTCTTGCCCACGTTCGGCCTCCTAGTCGGGTATTTCCTAGGGCGAATCAGGCAGCCGAACTGCGGCACCGACGGGACTGGCACTTCCGCCCGTGGAAGGGGACGGAGGGGCGCAGGCACCTTTTCCGGGCGCTCTTGTGCAGCGTACTGCCTCTCCCAGTCTTGCGACCGGCCGCGGTCCGGTCTACGGCACTAAGACCCTATTGAGGTGCTGTTTCCTGCGTTGCTGTGGGCGAGGAGGGGGCAAGGAGGGTCAGCGCGGGTGCCGGGCGCTCAGCCGCTGAACGGCCAGCGCGAGCCACAGCTGCACCCGGTCCGACGTTTGGGCGGGGTCGTAACCGGTGAGTTCGGTGATCTGGGCGAGCCGGTAGCGGACCGTGTTCCGGTGCAGCGTCAGCTCCTCGGCGACGGCGGCCACCGAGCCGTTGTTGTTCAGGTAGCTCTCCAGCGTGGTCATCAGCTCGGCGCCATGGGTCGCATCGAAGCTCCGGAGCGGATTGAGTGACTCGTTCGCCATGTCAGCCAGCGGCACATCCTCGCTGGCCAGCAGCAGCGACGTCAGGCTCAGCCGTTCCGGTTCGTTCACGGGCAGGCCGTGGCTGGCGGCATCGCGCGCCTCGAAGTAGCTCCAGCGCAGCCCGTTGGGCTTGGTATACGCCCCGCCGATCCCAATCGTGGCGTGGATCCCGGCCTCGGCAAGGTGGTCGCTAAGGCTCCTGGCCAGGGCGCTGGCGCCGCTGCCGTCGTCGGGGACCACCGCGACCAGGTCCTTTCCGACGACGGCGCTCACCGATTTTTCCAGCGGTTGCGGCAGGGAGGACGTCCCGAGCTGCTTGAAGTGGGGAGCGGACTCAGCCAGCAGGACCACGTTCCTGCGGGTGCTGTTGACCCCGATGCCGGCGAGCCGGCGGGTCGCTTCGCTGGGCTCGAGGGTCCCGTGGATCACGTCCTCCAGGACCTGCCCGGCCAGGGCGCGCTGGGACTGGCGCTGCTTGACCATGTTGTTGAGTTCGACGCTGATCAGGTTCTGGGCGTAGCCCACGATCCCGGAATCCTCGAACGGCTGTTTCACCCACAGGGTGCACGCGTCGCGGCGGCCGGTGGGAATCGGGAAGGACGTCCAGCCTTCGGTGCTCGGCGCGGGGTTGCCCGGCACGGTGCTGTAGAGCTGGGCAGTGAACTGGGTCAGCACGATCTCTGTCCGGAGCATGGACCCGAGGTGCTTGAGGAGTTCGGTCAGTCCGCCGCCGGTGAGCAGGGCGCGGGCCAGGATCTGGTGCCCGGCGATGAGCCGCTCCAGCTTGGTGAAGTGGTCCGCCGACTGGGCGTCGGCGACGAGCTTGCCGATCGCGATGAACGGTGTCTCATACGGCACCTCGACCACGGGCAGCCCCCAGCGGTTGGCCTCGGCAATCAGGGCCGGAGGCACGGCGTCGTGCGTCAGGCCGATCCCGAAACCGATCCCCACCGCGCCGGCGCGCTGGACCTGGCGGACGAAGCGGCGCTGTTCGGGGGCGCTCTTGAGCCGCATGCCCGTGGTGAGCACCAGTTCCCCGCCATTGAGGAACCGCTGCGGGTCCTCCTGCTCCGTGACGGCCACCCACACAATGTCCTGGTGCCAGGTGGTCTCCGCGAGGCCCGCCTTGGCGAGTTTGAGGGACGGAACCCCCAGCAGGGCAGCGAGTGAAATGGCCATGGATTCAGGATAGCCGGGGGCTGGTCAAGCGCACTAAAATGTGGCGTCAACGGTGTGCAGGTGACTATTCCCCGGGGTTGACCGGCTGGCATAGGCTCGGAGCAGTCTCATTGGGTCCTTTTCAGCGTGAAAGAGGTTGTACACCGTGGTTCAAACCTTGCAGAACTTCATCAACGGCGAGTTTGTCACCCCCGCCGGAACCGGGGTGCTGGACATCGTCAATCCCACCAACGGCGACGTCGTGGCCACCTCTCCGATCTCGGTCGCGGCCGACGTCGACGCCGCCATGACGGCCGCGCAGGACGCCTTCAAAACCTGGAAGCACACGACGCCGGGGCAGCGCCAGCTGATGCTGCTCAAGCTCGCCGACGCCGTCGAGGCAAACAGCGACGAACTGGTCGAGGCCCAGCACCGCAACACCGGCCAGGTCCGGTCCCTGATCGCCTCCGAGGAAGTCGCCGCCGGCGCCGACCAGCTGCGCTTCTTCGCCGGCGCCGCCCGGATCATGGAGGGCAAGTCCGCCGGAGAATACTTCGAGGGCCACACCTCCTACGTGCGGCGCGAACCGATCGGCGTCGTCGCGCAGGTGGCACCCTGGAACTACCCGTTCCTGATGGCCATCTGGAAGATCGGTCCCGCCCTGGCGGCGGGCAACACCGTGGTGCTCAAGCCCTCGGACACCACCCCGGAATCCACCCTCGTCCTGGCCCGCCTCGCCGGCGAGATCTTCCCGGCCGGTGTACTCAACGTTGTTCTGGGCACCGGCGAGACCGGCGCGCTGATGGTGGAGCACAAGGTCCCCGGCCTCGTCTCCATCACCGGCTCCGTCCGGGCCGGCATCGCGGTCGCCTCCGGCGCCGCGAAAGGCCTCAAACGGGCCCACCTGGAGCTCGGCGGCAAGGCCCCTGCCATCGTGTTCAAGGACGCGGACATCAAAAAGAGCGCCGCGGCCATCGCCGAATTCGCGTTCTTCAACGCCGGCCAGGACTGCACGGCGATCACCCGCGTGCTGGTCCAGGACGAAGTCCACGATGACGTCGTCGCAGCCATGGTGGAACACACCAGGACCCTGCACACCGGTTCGCAGAACGACGAGGACAACTACTACGGCCCGCTCAACAACGTGAACCACTTCAATGCCGTGACGTCCGTGGTGGAGCACCTCCCGGCGAACTGCAGGATTGAAACCGGCGGCCACCGCGCCGGGGAGAAGGGCTTCTTCTTCGAGCCCACCATCATCACCGGTGCCAAGCAGACCGATGACATTGTCCAGAAGGAAACCTTCGGACCCGTCATCACGGTGCAGAAGTTCAGCACCGAAGACGAGGCCGTGGAAATGGCCAACGACGTCGACTACGCCCTCGCCTCCAGCGTCTGGACCACGGACCACGGCACCGCCATGCGCGTCAGCCGCGACCTGGACTTCGGTGCGGTGTGGATCAACACCCACATCCTCCTCACTGCCGAGATGCCGCACGGCGGCTTCAAGCAGTCCGGCTACGGCAAGGACCTCTCCATGTACGGCGTTGAGGACTACACCCGCATCAAGCACGTCATGAGTGCGCTCGACGCATAACCACAGATGCATAACGCTGTCGCATAACCACAGATGCATAACGCTGTCGCATAACTACAGACGCATAACGCTGTCGCCTGATCCCCGCCGGCGCCCCAACCTCGCTCCGCTTCGGCCAGGGAACCCCGCCGGCGTCGCCCCATTCAGTAAAGGAAGGCTCTCCCATGACCACCACCGCCCATGACATCACGTACCGTCTTGAGCAGAAGCGCCGCGTCCAGGCCGATTTCCCCGGCCCCAAGTCCGTGGCCCTGACCGAGCGCCGCAAGGCCGTCGTCGCCGCCGGCGTCGCGTCCAGCGTCCCCGTCTTCGTCGCCGACGCCGACGGCGGCATCATCCACGACGTCGACGGCAACTCCTTCATCGACCTCGGCTCCGGCATTGCCGTGACCAGCGTCGGCGCCTCCGACCCGGCCGTCGTCGGCGCCGTCAAGGAAGCCGTAGAGCACTTCACGCACACGTGCTTTATGGTCACGCCCTACGAGGGCTACGTCGCCGTCGCCGAGCAGCTGAACCGGCTCACCCCGGGCGACCACGAGAAGCGCACCGTGCTGTTCAACTCCGGCGCCGAAGCCGTCGAGAACGCCGTCAAGGTGGCCCGCCTCGCCACCGGCCGGGACGCCGTCGTCGCCTTCGACCACGCGTACCACGGCCGCACCAACCTGACCATGGCGCTGACCGCCAAGGCCATGCCGTACAAGACCAATTTCGGCCCGTTCGCGCCCGAGGTCTACCGCATGCCGATGAGCTACCCCTACCGCGAGGAAAACCCGGAGATCACCGGTGCGGAGGCTGCCAAGCGCGCCATCACCATGATCGAGAAGCAGATCGGCGGCGAGCAGGTTGCCGCGATCATCATCGAACCCATCCAGGGCGAAGGCGGCTTTATTGTCCCCGCCGAGGGATTCCTGCCGGCACTGGCCGCGTGGGCCAAGGACAAGGGCATCGTCTTCATCGCCGATGAGGTCCAGTCCGGTTTCTGCCGCACCGGCGAATGGTTCGCCGTGAACCACGAGGGCGTCGTCCCGGACATCATCACCATGGCCAAGGGCATCGCCGGCGGCATGCCGCTTTCCGCCATCACCGGCCGCGCCGACCTGCTCGACGCCGTCCACCCGGGCGGCCTCGGCGGCACCTACGGCGGCAACCCCGTGGCGTGCGCCGCGGCCCTGGCGTCCATCGGCTCGATGGAGCAGTACGGCCTCAACGCCCGCGCCAAGCACATCGAGGAGCTGGCCCTCGGCAAGCTGCGGGACCTGGCCACGGAGCTTGCCGACCGGTCCGTGATCGGCGACATCCGCGGCCGTGGTGCCATGCTGGCGATCGAGCTGGTCCAGGCCGGGTCGAAGGAACCGAACCCGGAGCTGACCAAGGCTGTTGCCGCGGCCTGCCTCAAGGAGGGCGTCATCATCCTCACCTGCGGCACCTACGGCAACGTCATCCGGCTCCTGCCGCCGCTGGTCATCAGCGACGAACTGCTGCTGGACGGCCTCCAGGTCCTGGCCTCGGCCATCAAGGCGCACGCATAAGCAGTTCGGCCACCCGGAATCCGGCCACAGCAGCAGAGCCGCGGACACAGGTCCGTGGCTCTGCTGCGTTAAGCCCCCGGACTGTTTTGTTTTGCGCCGTTTCCGCCCGCCGGTTCCCGCCACATCCGGGTCCCGCTGGGCTAGAGTCGTTCCTACCACTGCAGGAACGCAGACCGGCCGACGTCGCCCGGAACCCCCGGAGCAAAGCTGGCTTCTGCCACAGACCCATAAGGGGTTCATACATGCGATACGTAGTTGGCTATACCCCCAGCGAACGCGGCGCCGACGCCGTTGCGCTGGCGTCTGCTCTGGCCCGCGCCCAGGGGGCGCACCTTGACTTGGTTTACGTCGTGGACCGGCGCACGCCCTATGTCGCGATGAACCCGGAGGGAAGCCGTGTCAGCGCCGCGGAGCAGAAGGTGCTCAGCGCGGAACGGGAGGGCCTGGCCCTCGTCCCGAAGGACCTCGAGGCCAGGTTCCATGTCCGCCAGGCCGACTCACACGCCGCCGGCCTCATCGATGCCGCCGTGGAATACAAGGCCGGCCTGATCGTCGTGGGCGCAGCCAGCGCCGGGCTGTTCAAGCGCTATACCATCGGAAGCGCGGCCAACGCCCTCCTGCATGCCTCGCCCGTTCCGGTGGCGCTGGCACCCCGCGGTTACCGCCACACGGAGCCGATCACCCGGCTGACCCTCGCGGTAGGCCAGCGCACCGGCGCGGAGGCGGCGATCGACGTCGCGGTTGAAGCCGCCGAGCGCCACGGTGTCCCGCTGCGGCTGGTCTCGCTGGTGGAACTTGACGCCGAAGGGGACAGCGGCGAAAACATCAACGCTGCGCACGTCCACGCCAACACCGTCCTTACGGCGGCCGCACACCGGCTGCCGGAAGGCCACCAGGTCACGGTGGAAGTCGCCCATGGGCGCACCATCGAGGAAGCCATCGACGACCTCGAATGGGACGACGGCGAGATCATGATCGTGGGTTCGTCCCGCCTGGCGGAGAAAAACAAACTGTTCATCGGCAGAACGGCCAACAAGGTGCTCCTTGCCCTGCCGGTGCCGATGATTGTGGTCCCGCGCGACTACGAACGGTTCGACACCAGCCCCGAGGACTGACGGCGTCAGGCCGTTCCGCCGCCTGGGTCAGGCTCGGGCGGCGGAGCGGGCCAGCCTGCGGGTCACGGAGTTCCTCCGGGTAGCGAGCAGCATGTCCACGGTCAGGATCAGCAGCGCGAGCCAGACGACGCCGAAGCCGATCCAGCGGTCCGTCGTCATGGGCTCATGGAACACGGCCAGCGCCACGATGAACTGCAGCACGGGGGCGAAGTACTGCAAGAGGCCGATTGTCGTCATCGGCAGACGCCGGGCCGAGGCGCCGAAGAACAGCAACGGCACGGCGGTGATGATCCCCGACGCCGCGAGGAGCCAGAAGTGCGCGGCGCCGTAGGCGGCCAGCGTCGCGGATCCGCTGAGCGCCAGCATGGTCATGGCGGCGGCCGCCACCGGCGCCAGCACGATCGTCTCTACCGTGAGGCTGGTGATCGCGTCAGCCCGCGGGCCGACACGCTTTTTGACGAAGCCGTACAGACCAAAGCTCAGTGCCAGGGTCAAGGCAATCCACGGCAGTTTGCCGTAGGAAACGGTCAGGACGCCCACGGCAATGAAGCCGATGCCGACGGCGGCCCACTGCAGCGGCCGCAGTTTCTCCTTCAGCACCACCACACCCAGCAGGACCGAGACGAGCGGGTTGATGAAGTAGCCCAGTGACGCCTCCACGGCCTGTCCGGTGGTCACGCCGTAGACATACGTCAGCCAGTTCACCGCGATCAGGCCCGCGGCGATGGCCAGCGGGAAGATGACTGTGCGGTTGCGGAAGGCTGCTCCCAGGACCCGCCAGGAGCGGGTGATGGTGATCAGCAGCACGCAGAACAGCAACGACCAGAGCACCCGGTTGGCCACAATTTCGACAGCTCCTGCGGGTTGCAGCAGGAAGAAGTAGAGGGGCATGAGCCCCCACAGGCCGTAAGCGCCGATCCCGAAGATGATTCCCGCCGTCGTATCCGTGTCCACTGCCTTGAGCGCGGCCGGCGGACGCTTCGCCGCGTTTGCGCCGGGGGCAGCAGCGCCCGGAGAGGTCAGTGCGGCTGGGGAGTGGGATCCGTCGGGGGTAGGCACAAGATCCATAACACCACCCGCGGGGCGCCTATTCCTGCCTTTGGACCCGATGTTCCGGGCGTCGGGGCGCAGATCCCTGCGACGTCAGGCACCAGGGCGCCCGCACCGGGGTGCGGACATTTAGAATAGGGGGATTGTGCGCTGCTTGATCCGGCGCAGCCGCTAAGACTCAGAAGGGCTCCCGGTGTCCAACTCGGCCAAAACTTCGCCTGAAAGTTCGCCTAACAGAACGTCCAAACGTCCGCTCCGCGTTGCGATTGTCGGCGCCGGACCGGCCGGCGTCTACGCCGCGGACATCCTGACGAAGTCCAATGAAGTCAAGGACGGCGACTTCGAGGTCAGCATCGACCTCTTCGAGGCGTACCCGGCCCCGTACGGCCTGATCCGGTACGGTGTCGCCCCGGACCACCCGCGGATCAAGGGGATCGTCAACGCGCTGCACAAAGTCCTGGACCGCGGCGACATCCGGTTCCTGGGCAACGTCACCTACGGCCGCGACCTGACCCTGCACGATTTCCGGTCCTTCTACGACGCCGTGATCTTCTCCACGGGCGCCATCAAAGATGCGGAGCTGGACATCCCCGGCGTCGGGCTCCAAGGGTCCTTTGGCGGGGCCGACTTCGTCTCCTGGTACGACGGGCACCCCGACGTGCCGCGTGACTGGCCGCTGGACGCGAAGGAGATCGCGGTGATCGGCAACGGCAACGTGGCCCTCGACGTCGCCCGGATGCTGGTCAAGCACGCCGATGAGCTGCTGGTGACGGAAATCCCGGACAACGTTTATCAGGCGCTCAAGAACTCCCCGGTCACGGACGTGCACGTATTCGGCCGCCGCGGCCCGGCGCAGGTGAAGTTCACCCCGCTGGAACTGCGCGAGCTTTCCCACGCACGCGACGTCGACATCGTCCTCTATCCGGAGGACTTCGAATTCGACGATGCCTCCGACGAGGCCATCCGCAGCAACAACCAGATCCGCACCATGGTCAACACCCTGACGAACTGGCTCGTCGAGGAGCACGCCGAGGCCGAGGAACCGTCGTCCCGCCGGCTGCACCTGCACTTCCTGCACAGCCCCGTTGAAATACACGACGACGCCGACCACCCGGGAAAAGTCACCGGCATCAAGTTCGAGCGCATGCAGCTGGACGGCACCGGCAACGTCAAGGGCACGGGGGAGTTCCTCGACTACCCGGTCCAGGCCGTCTACCGGGCCATCGGCTACCACGGCTCGCCGCTGGACGAACTGGAATACGACGCCCGCCGCGGCGTGATCCCCAACGAGGGCGGGCGTGTGCTCGACGCCGACGGCAATCCCGTCCCGGGCATCTATACAACGGGCTGGATCAAGCGCGGGCCCGTAGGCCTGATCGGCCACACCAAAGGCGACGCGCTGGAGACCATCGGCTTCCTGCTCGAGGACCGGCTCAGCCTTCCGCCGGCGCAGAACCCGGATCCGCAGGCGATCCTCGACCTCCTGGACGAGCGCGGGATCGAATACACCACGTGGGAGGGGTGGAACAAACTCGACGCCCGCGAACTCGCCCTCGGCGCGGAGTGGTCCGCTTCCCCGGACGCCAACGGCATCGTGCGGGAACGCGTCAAGGTGGTTCCCCGCGAGGACATGGTGCAGATCTCCCGCGGCTAGCCCTCCTGTCGCCGCCGCTCTGGCGGGGGCCCGGAACGCCCCGTAGACTCGACTGGACATGGTTGCCTCCGGCATGCCGTCGCGCTTGACGTGGGAGTTCAATGAGGAATTTGGTCCGTCCGGCTGGCCCGCTCCAGCCGGAGAACGGGGTCAGCGCGCAGTTGCGCCAGCACTTCGCCAATGCCGGGCATGAACAGCTGGACTCACGGGGGCTGGGGCTGCCGGAGGACTTGCAGCTGCCGGGTCTGAGCAGCCTCATCCAGGAGTCCTGGCGGAGGTCGGCGCAGTTGCAGGCGAACCCTGACAACCCCGAGGCCCCGCTGGCGATGGACCGCGAAGAACTCGAAGAATACCGGCGGCAGCATCCGCTGGCCGCCATCATGCCGGTCATCCACAAGCTGCTGGTCCTGCCCAGCCACGACAGCGGGATGCTCGTGGCCGTGGGGGATGAGGTGGGCCGGCTCCTCTGGGTCGAAGGCGACGCCGCCATGCAGCGCCGGGCTGAAGGCATGATGTTCGTTCCCGGAGCCGACTGGTCCGAAGCCACCGTGGGCACCAGCGCCCCCGGCACCGCACTTGCCCTGGGCCGGGGCATCCAGATCTCCGGCGCGGAACATTACAAGCGCTCCGTCCACCCGTGGAGCTGCACTGCCGTTCCTTTCCACGATCCGGATTCCGGCGCCCTCCTGGGGGTGGTGGACATCACCGGCACCGAGTCCGCCGTGGCCCCGCACACCCTCTCACTGGTCGAAGCCACCGTGGCCGCGGCCCAGGCCCACCTCCGCGTGGAGCGGCTGCAGCTCGCCGCCGCGCGCCAGACGTCGCCGGCCCGGCGTCGTAATTCGGCTGCGCCGAACGCGCCGGCCGCCACCAGCCTGTACCGCAATAGCCTCCAGCTCCTCGGCCGGGACCAGGCGCTGCTCAGCATCGACGGGCGCACTGTGGCGCTTTCCGCCCGGCACAGCGAGATCCTGACCCTTCTCAGCACGCACCCGGAAGGCCTCAACGCCGAGGAACTCTGCAACTTTCTGTACCCGGGGGACGCTTCCACCATGACACTGCGGGCCGAGATGGTGCGCCTGCGCAAGGTGCTCCAGCAGCTGAATCCGGGTGCAGTTCCGGAGTCCCGTCCCTACCGGCTGCCACTGGACCTGGTGCCGGACTCCGGACAGGTCCTGAACTGCCTGCAGCGCGGCGCCCACCGGATCGCCCTGGAGATCTACCGGGGCGCGGTCCTGCCCCGCTCCGAAGCCCCTGGCATCGTCGAACTGCGGAACCGGGTCTCCTCCCTGCTCCGGGAAGCTGTGTTGACGGACGGCAGCGCCGAGTCGCTCCTGAGGTACGCCGAGCTTCCCGAGGCGAGGGACGACGTCGAGATCCGGGTCGCAGCACTGAAGCTCCTGCCGCCGCGCTCGCCGAAACGCGCCGCGGTGGTCGCTGATCTGGAACGGCTCGAGACCGAACTCAGCGCCTGACCCGATACCGCTCCCGGGCAGGTGACCCGGGTCACTTTCATTGCAACCTGACTGCAACCCCCTTGCTCCTAGGCTGAACGCAACGGCGGCGCCGATATCTGGCCGCCTCAATCGTGAACAGCAAAGGAGCTGCAATGACTGTCTACGCACAGCCGGGTACCGAGGGTTCGAAGGTCACTTTCAAGGACCGCTACGAGAACTGGATCGGCGGCGAGTGGGTTGCCCCGGTCAAGGGCCAGTACTTCGAGAACATCACCCCCGTCACCGGCAAGGTATTCTGCGAGGTCGCCCGCGGCACCGCCGAGGACATCGAGCTGGCCCTCGACGCCGCCCACAAGGTTGCACCCTCCTGGGGCAAGACCTCCGTCGCCGAGCGCGCCGCGATCCTGAACAAGATCGCCGACCGGATCGACGAGAACCTCGAGATGCTCGCCGTCGCCGAATCCTGGGACAACGGCAAGCCGATCCGCGAGACCCTCAACGCGGACATCCCCCTCGCCGCCGACCACTTCCGCTACTTCGCCTCCGCCGTCCGCGCCCAGGAGGGCCGGCTGTCCCAGCTCGACGACGACACCACCGCCTACCACTACCATGAGCCGCTCGGCGTCGTCGGCCAGATCATCCCCTGGAACTTCCCGATCCTGATGGCCGTCTGGAAGCTCGCCCCGGCCCTCGCCGCCGGCAACGCCGTCGTCCTGAAGCCGGCCGAGCAGACCCCGTCCTCGATCATGGTGCTGATGGAGCTCATCGGCGACCTGCTTCCGGCCGGCGTCCTCAACGTGGTCAACGGCTTCGGCGTCGAGGCCGGCAAGCCGCTTGCCTCCAGCCCCCGGATCCGCAAGATCGCCTTCACCGGCGAAACCTCCACCGGCCGGCTGATCAGCCAGTACGCCAGCCAGAACCTGATCCCGGTCACCCTGGAACTGGGCGGCAAGAGCCCCAATATCTTCTTCAACGACGTTGCCGACACCAACGACGCGTTCTACGACAAGGCCCAGGAAGGCTTCACCCTCTTCGCCTTCAACCAGGGTGAAGTCTGCACCTGCCCGTCCCGCGCCTTGGTCCAGGAAGACATCTACGATTCCTTCATGGCCGACGCCGTGGCCCGGGTGGAGAAAATCATCCAGGGCAACCCGCTGGACACCGAAACCCAGCTCGGCGCCCAGGCCTCCAACGACCAGCTGGAAAAGATCCTGTCCTACATCGACATCGGAAAGCAGGAGGGCGCCAAGGTGCTCACCGGCGGCGGCCGGGCCGAAATGCCCGGAGACCTGGCCGGCGGCTACTACGTCCAGCCGACCATCTTCGAAGGCCACAACAAGATGCGGATCTTCCAGGAGGAAATCTTCGGTCCGGTGGTGTCCGTAACCCGCTTCAGCGACTACAACGACGCCATGGGCATCGCCAATGACACCCTCTACGGCCTCGGCGCCGGCGTCTGGTCCCGCAACGGCAACGTCGCCTACCGTGCCGGGCGGGAGATCCAGGCCGGGCGCGTTTGGGTCAACAACTACCACGCCTACCCGGCGGGCGCTGCGTTCGGCGGCTACAAGTCCTCAGGCATCGGCCGCGAGAACCACTCGATGATGCTGGACCACTACCAGCAGACCAAGAACCTCCTGGTCAGCTACAACGAGAACAAGCTCGGCTTCTTCTAAGCCGCAACAAAACCCGGGCGGGGCGGATCACGATGGATCCGCCCCGCCCGCACCACTTGTGCACCGACGCGGAAGGACACGGCCCACTGCACACGCCTTTAGCTGCACCCACGCTTGATGACGCAAGGATTTCGCTATGACGACGACAACGACGACGACGACGATGCAAGCCGCAGTAGTAACCGAATTCGGCAAGGACCTGCAGATCCAGACCCTCCCCGTTCCAGTGCCGGGCCGGGGAGAGGCGCTTGTCAAAGTACTGACCACCGGCGTCTGCCACACCGACCTCCACGCCGCGGAAGGCGATTGGCCGGTCAAGCCGACCCCGCCGTTTATCCCCGGACACGAAGGGGTCGGTGAAGTGGTTGCCCTCGGTGAAGGCGTGACGGACCTGGCCGTCGGGGACCTCGTCGGCAACGCCTGGCTCTGGTCCGCCTGCGGCGATTGCCAGTACTGCCGCACCGGCTGGGAAACCCTGTGCGAGGCGCAGCAAAATGCCGGCTACAGCGTTGACGGCTCCTTTGGGGAGTACATGCTGGTGGACACGCGCTTCGCGGCCAGAATCCCGGCCGGTTCGGACCCCGTGGAGGTGGCGCCGGTGCTCTGCGCCGGGGTGACCGTCTACAAGGGCCTCAAGATGACCGAGGCCCGGCCCGGCCAGTGGGTCACCATCTCGGGAATTGGCGGACTCGGCCATATTGCTGTCCAGTACGCCGTGGCCATGGGCCTTCGTGTTGCCGCAGTGGACATTGCCGATGACAAGCTCGCCCTGGCAAAGAAGCACGGTGCGGAACTGACCGTCAATGCCCTGCACGAGGATCCCGCCGAAGTCATCCAGCGCGAAACCGGAGGTTGCCATGGAGTCCTCGTCACGGCTGTGCACCCGTCAGCATTTGGCCAGGCGATCGGGATGGCCCGCCGCGGCGGAACGATTGTGTTCAACGGCCTGCCGCCGGGTGACTTCCCGGCGCCGATCTTTGAGATTGTGCTCAAGGGCCTGACGGTCCGGGGCTCCATTGTCGGAACCCGGCAGGACCTGGAAGAAGCCTTGGAATTCTACGCTCAGGGCAAGATCCATCCGACGGTCTCCACCCGGGAACTCTCCGAAGTGAATGCCGTCCTCGACGAAATGAAACATGCCAAGATCGACGGCCGCGTGGTCATCAAGTACTGATGAAGGAAGGATTCTGATGCCTGACGCAAAGCTCCATGCTGCAGTCACCCGCCCCGGCGAAGACTTCTCGCGGGTGGCGCTCACCCCGGAAGCGGTGGAACTGCTGCGCAAGCTCTGGCTCCAGCACGGACCGCTGATGTTCCATCAGTCCGGCGGGTGCTGCGACGGTTCCTCGCCAATGTGTTATCCGGCAGGGGAGTTCATCACCGGGGACTCGGACGTGCAGCTGGGCCTGTTCGACATTTCCGACGGCCTGCAGCCGCAGCCGATCGACTTCTGGATGTCGAAGGAACAATTCAACTACTGGAGCCACACCCACCTGACCGTGGACGTGGTCCCGGGCAGGGGGAGCGGGTTCTCGGTGGAAGCACCTGAGGGCAAACGGTTCCTGATCCGGTCCACGCTGATGGATTGGCCGGTCTGAGCGGACGTTGGAACGCGCTGAACCGACGCGGGAGCGGCGCGGGAGCGGCGCTGCAATGGCGCGGACGGGCCGGGCGGGGAAACCTGCCCGGCCCGTCTTTTCGTCTCACGATGTGGGACAAATCTGGCCGTCCAGTGGATGGACACTACGATAGATAGGTCTGTTTCCAACAAGTTATCGAGATTGTGGACTTTCCTATGAACGTTTTCCGGACCAAATCGATCGAGCAGTCCATGTCGGACGCCGATGAACCCGGACGCAAGCTGAAGCGCTCGCTCAGCTCCTGGGACCTGATGATCATGGGTGTCGCCGTTGCCGTCGGCGCCGGCATCTTCTCGGTCGGCGCCAAGGCTGCAGCAAACTTCGCCGGCCCGGCCGTGACCCTCTCCTTCGCCATTGCCGCTGTCACGTGTGCGCTGGCGATCATGTGCTACGCCGAGTTCGCCACCGCCATTCCGGTAGCCGGCTCCGCTTACGTCTTCACCTACGCGACAATGGGCGAGCTGCTGGCCTGGATCATCGGCTGGAACCTCATCCTCGAGCTGTTCACCGCCGGTGCTGTGATCGCCAAGTACTGGGGCATCTACCTCAGCAAGGTGTTTGCGCTGATGGGCGTGGACATCCCTCCGTCGATCTCCCTCGGCGGTGTGGACCTGTACTGGGGCGCGTTCCTGATCGTCGCCGTGTTCACCGTGCTGTTGGTGCTGGGGACGAAGCTGTCCGCCCGTGTCGGCAACATCTTCACCCTGATCAAGATCGGCGTTGTCCTCTTTGTGATCGTGGTGGGCTTCACCTACGTGAAGTTCGAAAACTACACTCCGTTCGTTCCGGCCTCCGAGCCCACCGGCGGGACCGGTGCCGCCGACGTCATGAAGCAGTCCTTTTTCGCCTTCCTCACCGGGGCTGCCCCGGCGCAGTACGGCACGCTGGGCATCTTCGCGGGAGCCGCCCTGGTCTTCTTCGCCTTCATCGGCTTCGACGTCGTCGCCACCTCGGCCGAGGAAGTCAAGGACCCGCAGAAGACGCTGCCCCGCGGCATCTTTGGCGGCCTCGCCGTCGTCACTGTCCTCTACATCCTGGTGTCCCTGGCCCTGACCGGCATGGTGTCCTACACCCAGCTTGCCGAGGCCGAGAACCCGACCCTCACCACGGCATTCGAGGCCGTGGGCAACACCGACGCCGCCAAGATCATCGCCTTCGGGTCCCTCGTGGGCCTGACCACCGTGATCATGGTGCTGCTGATGGGCCTCTCCCGCGTGGTGCTGGCCATGAGCCGCGACGGACTGCTGCCGCGCTCGCTGTCCAAGACCAGCACCATCCGCGCGACGCCGGTCCGCCTGCAGATCATCTGCGGTGCTGCCGTGGCGGTTGTCGCCGGACTCACCAACGTGGACCTGCTGGAAGAAATGATCAACATCGGCACGCTGTCCGCGTTCGTGACGGTGAGCATCGGCGTCCTTGTGCTGCGGAAGAAGCGCCCCGACCTGAAGCCGGCGTTCCGGGTGCCGTTCGGCAAGGTGCTCCCGATCATCTCGGCCGTCCTGTGCCTCTACCTCATGACCAACCTGGCAGTGGAGACCTGGATCTTCTTCGCCATCTGGCTCGTGATCGGCGTGGCCATCTACTTCTCCTACGGACAGCGGCACTCCCGGCTGAACGAGAAGTTCGCCGAAGCCAAAGCTTCTGTCAACGGCCCCGGAGACAAGGGCGCCGCCAGGGCCAAGGCTGCGGCACCCGCTGATGCCAATGCCGCCGCCGCGGAGAACGAGGCCCCGGTCAACCGCTCCTGACGGCCGGCCGCCGGTACTGATACACCGAGGTCGCCGGAGACGTGTGAATTCGCTGGAAGTTCCAGCGAGTCGGCACGGCTCCGGCGACCCCGGCGTTTGACCGCCGGATCGGTTACGGCAGGCGCGCTCCGCCCGCGCTCCCTATGATGGATTTATGGCCCGCCCTGCACGACCTGAACGCAAGGCAGAGCTGTTGGCCGCCATTCTTGACTACCTCATGGACAAGACCCTCGCGGAGCTCACCTTCCGTGGCCTGGCCGAGGGGCTGGGGGTCAGCAGCTATGTGCTCGTGTACCACTTCGGCCACCGCGAGGAGCTGGTCAACGAAATCATCCGCACCATCGAATCCCGGCTCGACAGCATCCGGGCCACGGACGTGCGGGACATTGACCGGGAAGCCTGGCGGGCGTTCCTGCTGGAGTCCTGGCGCTGGACCATGGCGCAGCGCAACCGCCACCTGGCCAGGCTCGAGTTCGAGGCGACAGCGCAGGACATTGTGGCGGAATCACCCCGGGGAACAGCGCAGGAACATTTCAGGATGCTCCATCACAAGGCCCGGGACTGGCTGATGCTCCAGGGCATCCGGGAGGAATTTGCGGACACGGACGCCCGCCTGTTCACGGCAGCCTTCTACGGGCTCCAGTTCGATTTCGTCGTGAACAACCAACCCGAGGAAGCCAGCAAAGCGTTTGACCTGATGATGCTGGTCTTCTTCAACAACCTCGACCGGCGCCTGGCCGCCGACGGCGAACACATCTGACGCGGGCCGTCTGACCCCGCCCGGCCGCACGCGGCTGCCCGCCTTATGGCGCGGCGTAGCGGCCGATCCACTCAACCAGCGGCCGCAGCTGCGCCCAGCGCCTGGCCACCTCGCCAGCGGCATCCGGCGTGGAGAGCCAGCCCGGACGTCCCACGTGCGTTCCGGCGGCGAGTGACTTGTGCTTCAGCAGCTCCGCGCGGGGATGATGCTTGTCGAACCCCCGCGGGACCGTCTTCAGGGTCTCACCCTCCACCGTGAAGCCGAGGGCGCGGACCTGCGCGACAATCTCCTGCAGGACTTCCCCGCTGGAGGGAGCATCCACGGCGCTGCGGAAGCGTGCCAGCTGGGCCGGTGTGTGCGTATGGTATCCGCCGCCGATGAGCAGGCCGTCAGCGTCGAGCTGGACGTAGAAGCCCATGCCTTCGGCAACGGTGGCGACCGCACCCTGGGCAGTCTTGTAGGGAGACTTGTCCAGGGAGAACCGGATATCCCGGTTGGGCCGGAAAAGTTTGGCCCCGCCGAACTCGGGTTCCAGCTCCGCCAGAAGCCCCGTCAGCGGTTCCTTGACCGCGGAGTCATACGTGGCCTTATGCGCAAGCCACCAGTCGCGGTTGTTGTTGTGTTCCAGCTCCGTATAGAACTCGAAGGCGGCGTCAGGGATGCCTGCAAATGGGGTCATGTATGCATCCTAGGGACATGGCTCGCCCCACGGCGAGCGGCACATCCCCTATGTGGAAAACGAAAAAAAGCCCCGACACGCGGCCGCCGTGGCGGGGCGCTGAAGGGCGGCCTGCCCCTTGCCCCGGCCGCACACCACGGCTAGCCGCAGGCCGTGATCCGGTAGAGGGTGCGGCCGTTGGCGGACGCGACTTTCTCAAAGCCCCTGTCGGTCGGCACGTTGTAAAAACCCGGCCATTGCTTCAGGCTGATGCTGCCGTGGGATGCACCGGGCGCGTCCTCATAAAAGTGTGTGGCTCCGACCTTGAGGACGGCCTCGCAGATCGACTTGTCCGTCGCGATCCGATTGAACCCGGCGCGGAGCAGCTCCTTGGCAGCGCTCCCGGCCGTCGGGGCGCCCAGCTGCGTGTACACCACGCGTCGTCCGGTGAGGGCGTAGAAGTACGTTTCGCCGTTGAAGGGGTCACCGATTACCACTGCGTCGTCCGGTAGCAACTCGCCCGCCCGCTCGATGAATTCTTGTTCACCGCTGGACAGGACGCCAGTTCCCGGTTTGTCGGAGACCACGTAGTTCTGTGCGGCCACTGCCACCCGATCCACCGAGCGGTAGCCCCCCGATTCCCAATAGATTCCGTATGCCAGGACGGCCACGGACAGGGCGACAACAATCTGGGGCAGGGGCCACCTGCCGCCGGTGCGGGCCGGGGGGAGCCGCGCTGACACTACACGGTGTGCGCCCCTCGCGAGCACCGCGACGGCCAGGGCCGCCAGCAGGCTGCCCGTCATCGCGATGAACGGGGCGATTCGCTGCGTGTCTTTATACCAGAAGCCCGTCAGCCACCTCAGTGCGTTTTCGGGTCCGGCGGCAAGCACGTAAAGGGCAACAAAGGCCAGCCAGGCGATGGCCAGCGGCCGCGCCTCCCTGATGAAGACGGCCGTGGCAGCGCCGACGATCACCAGCAGCCCCACCGCGAGGTTGAAATCGTCCGGGGCAGGCGGGGACAAGGCCGGAAACCTCGGAAGGTCGAAGAACGCAAGTTGCAGTGAATCCGGCACTTCGGCCCGCACGGCACGCTTGTAGGCCATCACCCCGGTGAGCAGCCGGGAGTTGGCCAGCACCGCGGAGACCGCCACCGCAGCAGCCACCACAGCTCCGGCCGCCGCGACCGCAGGCCAAGGTCGGCGGCGCGCGACCTGCGCCACGAGCGGCAGCAGGCTGGCGGCCACAAAGGGGAGGATGGCAACGGCGGTGGCAAAAACGGCACTCGGGTGCGCGGCAGCACAGCCGCCGAGGACTGCGGCCAGAACAGCCGCCAGGAGCACACGCTCCCGGGCCGGCGTTCCGGCACGCTCCGCGGAAGTCAGGTGCCGTAGAAAGAGGACTCCGACGGCGAGCGTGGCAGGGACCAGGGCCGTGGCGAGGCCGTTGGGCCACTGGCCGCTGCGGAGCAGCTGGGAGAAAGGAAAGCTGACGAACGAAGCAGCGAACACCGGCGTCAGTGCCCAGGCCGCTGGATGCCGCGGCAGGACTGCGGAGGCCAGAAACATCAGGCCAATTGGCCAGATCATGCCGCCGATGACGATCGAGGACAGGTTGGCCGCTTCCGTCATACTGCCCGGGACCAGCGACACTGCGCTGTGCCAGCCCGCGGGGTAGTACGTGGACCGACTGGCACCGAATATCGGAGCGACGCCCCACGGCGTGGCGCTGCCGGACTCCTGGATCCACGTCAGCAGGTTCAAATGGAAGATCGGATCCCAGCCCTGGGACGCTTTGGCCGGGTCGCCGATTCCGCGGAGCAACGCCAGGCAGGTCACCATGGAACCGATTGCCACGCCCGCACCAACAGCCAGTTTCGCAGGCGCGCCGAGGCCGCCGGGCCACAGGGGTGTGCGGAAGCTGAGCCTCCTCCCGGCAAGCCACGCGGCAAGGACAGGCGGCAGGGCCGTCAGGGCGGCCGTGGCGGCGTTCCACGGCACGCCCAGGGAGTCCGCCACGATGCTTCCGGCCAGAAAGATCAGCAGGGTGATGGCCGGGCTGAGAGCGATGGCTGCCGGCAAGCCCGGCTTCAGCGGCAGGAGCACCAGAAGCCCCGGGAGGAAAAATGCGGCTACAAGGAAAATAACGGTCGGAGCATGTGGAAGCAGCTCAAGAAGCCCATTCAGCATGGTCTTTTCAGCGCGCTCCGGCCCGGATCTTGTTCTTCAGCGGGGCGGCCACGGCTTTGTTGAAGAGCTTGGCGGCCCCGGCAGTCAGGGATCCGGTCTGGCCGTGCAGCGGCGGATAGAGAGTGCCGGCCTCTGCGCGTTTCCGTGCCGTGAGTGCAGGCAGGTCACCCCGCAAGGATCCGGGCTGCTGCGGCATGGCGGGAGCGTCGCTGCCCAGGGCCAGCGACCAGCCGCTTCCCAGAGCGGCCACGGACTCATGCTTGACGTCGTAGTAGCCCTTTTTCACGCCGACGGCAATGCCTCGGGCACCCGCGGCAGCCGCCAGCAGATGGATGTGGAAGCGGCTGGTGACCCAGGTCTGCTGGGCGGACAGGGGAAGGCCGTGGGTCCAAACCTGGGCGAATGATATGAACCGGGTCTCGGGGATGAGGTCTGCCATGCGCTCGTAGGCGGCATGGTCGACGCCGGGAATCGCCTCGACGTAGTAAGCCTTGGTCCCTCGGCGGCGGGCAGCCTCGACCTCCGTCCGTGCCAGTTCGACGGCGGCCTGGAACCGTCCGGGATCAGCCATGTCGCTCTGGATGCAGACATAAAGTCCCGATGGGGCGTCGTTGCGCCCGATTTCCCCGGTGACGCCCAGGAACGCGTCGTCGAGGCCCAGTTCCAGCCCGTGTGCGTCGGCGCTGGCCTGGTCCCGTGCGTGGGCGTGATCGAAACCCCGGAACAGCGGGGCTTCCGCGGGGGCCGGAGCGAGCGCCGGCATCAGGCCCTGTCCGGTGGCGTAAAGCTTTGCCCCGGTCAGTTCACTGACGGCACGCATGCCGACGACGAGGCCGGCGTGGTGCGGCCACGTGTCGTTGACGTAGCCGCCGCCGATGAGATGCAGGGACCCGGCTTCCCGAAGCTTGAGGATGCCCAGATCGTAGGCCGGCGTGCCGAAGCCGGCAACGCGTTCGCGGATGTTTTTCGCCGCCACTTCGGCGGGGAGCTCGGCGTTGTCGTGGACCAGGCGCCAGAGCGTGTTGGTGACCCGAAGCCGCGGGTGCATGCCCTCGAACAGTACCTGCGCCATGCCGGGTTGGGGGCAGTCCAGCCAGACGTCGGCGTCGGGGCGGGCTACGGCCAGGTATTTCAGCCACGCAGCGGCGATGAACTCATCGCCGAAGTTGGGGTGGCCGGAGCTGCCGACCAGGTAAATGATTCGCGAATTCATCTACCCGACTATAGCGGCGCGGCCACGTTGTGATACACCAAGGGCACCCCGCCGCGCATATTCGCGGCGGGATGCCCTTCCCCAAACGGGGTGCCTACGGTGCGGGTGCCCCCGGCCGAGCCTGAGGATCAGACCTTGTTGGCGGCCTCGGCGTCCGACTCGACCTGGCCTGCACCCAGGTTGGCGCGCAGCTTGGCACCGAACTCGGCGTCGACGTTCGTCCAGTACTGGATGGCGCGTTCCTTGATCTCAGCGGTCTTGACGCCGCTGACGGCACCGGTGACGGTGTCCAGCAGGCGGGCCTTTTCGCCGTCGTTGAAGACCTCGCGGTACAGCGTGCCGGCCTGGCCGAAGTCGCCGTCCTCAGCGTGCAGGGAGTGCGCGGAGAGCGTCAGCTCGCCGTCGTTCTCCCAGCCGCCGCCGGCAACCGCAGGCTCCACGGCAGCCGGGCCGCCGACGGAGTTCGGTGCGTAGACCGGAACCGAGGGCGCGTTGAAGTGGTAGCGGCCGGCGCCGTCCTGGCTGTAGTTGTTGACCTGGTTCTTGGGCAGGTTGACCGGCAGCTGGGCGTGGTTGGTGCCCACGCGGTAGCGGTGCGCGTCCGCGTAGGAGAAGATGCGGGCCTGCAGCATCTTGTCCGGGGAGGCGGCGATACCCGGCACAAAGTTCGACGGCGCGAAAGCGGCCTGCTCGATCTGCGCGAAGTAGTTCTCCGGGTTCTTGTTCAGTTCCATGGTGCCGACCTTGATCAGCGGGTAGTCCCCGTGCGGCCAGACCTTGGTGAGGTCGAACGGGTTGAAGCGGTACGACTTGGCATCCTCGTACGGCATGACCTGGACGTGGAGGTCCCAGGACGGGAAGTTGCCGGCAGCGATGTTTTCCTGCAGATCGCGGATGTAGAAGTCGCCGTCAGCGCCGGCCAGTGCCTCGGCCTCGTCGCCGGTCATGGACTTGACGCCCTGGTTGGACTTGAAGTGGTACTTAACCCAGAAGCGCTCGCCCTCGGCGTTGATCCACTGGTAGGTGTGCGAGCCGTAGCCCTGCATTTCACGCCAGGAGGCCGGCAGGCCGCGGTCGCCCATGAGCCAGGTGACCTGGTGTGCGGACTCGGGGGAGAGGGTCCAGAAGTCCCACTGCATGTCGGCATCGCGCAGGTGGGTGCCCGGGAGACGCTTCTGCGAGTGGATGAAGTCCGGGAACTTGATGCCGTCGCGGATGAAGAACACCGGGGTGTTGTTGCCGACGAGGTCGTAGTTGCCCTCGGTGGTGTAGAACTTCACGGCGAAACCGCGGGGGTCGCGCCAGGTATCGGGGGACCCTGCCTCGCCGGCGACGGAGGAGAAGCGGATGAGCATCTCGGTCTCAGTGCCCGGCTGGAACAGTGCGGCCTTGGTGTACTTCGAGACGTCCTCGGAGGTCTTGAACGTGCCGAAGGCGCCGCCGCCCTTGGCATGCACCACGCGCTCCGGCACGCGCTCGCGGTTGAACTGCGCCAGCTTTTCGATCAGGTAGTGGTCGGTGAGGATGATCGCGCCGTCAGCGCCGACGGATTTCGAGTGGGCATCGGAAGTGACCGGGGCGCCGGACTGTGTCGTGGACACGGCGGGCGCAGAGATGTGCTGAGTCATCGTTCTCCTATTTCTTGTTTCTTCTTATTTACGTTCGGCGGGAAGTTGTTGGGTGCGCTGGCAGTCCTGGCAGATGCCCTGGTACAGCACGTCGGCGATCTGGATGGTCATCGGCTTGGAGCCCTCATCCCAGTGCGGCGTCAGGCAGGGCGCGTGGCCGACGGCGCATTCGACGTCCTCCACCCGGCCGCAGCTGATGCACACGGCGTGGTGGTGGTTGTCGCCCACCCGCGTCTCGTACAGCGCAGGGGAGTGCGGGGGCTCAAACCGGCGCAACATCTGCAGGTCGGTCAGATCCCCCAGCACCACATAGACGGACTGCGCGGTCAGCTCGGGAAGTTCCTGGCGGGCAGCGGCGAGGATGTTCTCGGCGGGGGAATGCGGGTGATGCTCGACGGCGGCCAGCACTGCCAGCCGCTGCTTCGTCACCCGGCGGCCGTGGGCGCGCAGGGCGGCAGCCCATGCCTCGTGGGTGCCCGTCGAATCCGTCATGCCCCCATTCAAGCATTTATTATGAGTCGATCATAATAAGGCGCGGCTTATGACTCCGCCGGGGCCGGCTTCCGTCGCGTCGCGCGCGGCACGCGCCGGGGTCACCGGGCCACCGGTCCTGCGCCACTAGAGTGTCCGGGTGGGGAATCTTCTGGCGGACATCACGCCCTTGCGCGAGAGTCCGGCGTTCCGCCGCCTGTGGCTGGGATCCGCCGTCGCGGCCCTGGGCAGCCAGTTGACCCTGGTGGCCGTGAGCCTTGAGGTTTACCGGCTCACCCAGGACAGCCTGTACGTCGGGCTGCTGAGCATCTTCGCCCTCGTCCCTCTGGTAGTCGGCGGGCTGCTGGGCGGGTCGATCGCCGATGCCCACGACCGCCGCACGGTGGCGCTCCTGGCCTCGTCGGTGCTGTGGCTGACCACCGCCTGCCTGGCCCTGCAGGCCTGGCTGCAGCTGGGGAATGTCTGGGTGCTGTATGCCCTTGTTGCGGTGCAGAGCGGCGCGCAGGCCATCAACCAGCCGGCCCGCAGCGCCATTATCCCGCTGCTGGTCCGCAAGGAGCTCCTGCCCGCCGCCAATGCGCTGAGCATGATGAGCTTCGGCCTTACCTTCACGGCCGGGCCGCTTTTGGCCGGGCTGCTGGTGGCAACGGTGGGGTTCGCCTGGACCTATACGGTCGACGTCGTCACCTTTGCCTTCGCACTGTGGGCCTTGCTGAGGCTGCCGGCCATGCCGCCGGGGGACCGGGCGCGGCCCGCGGGGCTGCGGTCCGTCGTCGAGGGCTTCCGCTTCCTGGGCACCCGACCCAACCTGAGGATGACCTTCGTCGTGGACATCATCGCGATGATCTTCGCCCAGCCCCGGGCCCTGCTGCCCGCGATCGGCGCCGTCATGATCGGCGGCGGCGAAACCACGGTGGGGATCCTGCTGGCGTCCACCGCCGTCGGCGCGTTCCTGGCCGGCCTCTTCTCCGGCCCGCTGGGTGCGGTGCGGCGGCAGGGAGCAGCCGTTGTCTGGTCCGTGATGGGCTGGGGCGCCTCGATTGCCGGCTTCGGCCTCGTCGTTGTGCTCGCCGGGAACTCCGGCGCCGACGGCGTGACCTGGTGGCTGCTGCCCGCCGCCCTGTGCTGCGGGCTGGCCGGAATCGCAGACTCCGTCAGCGCCGTCTTCCGCACGACGATCCTGCAGTCATCCACGCCGGACCACCTGCGCGGCCGGCTGCAGGGCGTGTTCATCGTGGTGGTCGCCGGCGGGCCCCGGGTGGGGGACATGCTTGCGGGCGGGGGGACTAAAATTCTGAGTGAAGGCTGGGTTCTGCTTCTGGGCGGCCTGTTGTGCATCGCGGTGGCCTGGGCCGTGGCGCACTGGCAGTCGGGCTTCCTGAAGTACGACGCGCGGAACCCCGTGCCGTAGCGGGACGTTTTCCGGGTGTGGGTCCACCGTCGGACGACTTCAGGAGGAACAGTGCATCAGCATCACAACGGACTGAAGACCGCAGCCCTTTTCGGTGTCCTGTGGGCGGTGCTCCTGGGTCTCGGCGCGCTGATGGCCTCCAGTATGGGCAGCTCCGCGCCGATCTGGATCATGGCCCTGGTTGGCGTCGCCACCACGGCCTACGGCTACTGGAACAGTGACAAGATCGCCATCCGGTCCATGCAGGCTTTTCCCGTGACGGAAGCCGAAGCGCCCCAGCTCCACCAGATTGTCCGGGAACTCTCCGCCACGGCGCAGCAGCCGATGCCGCGGATCTACATTTCACCCACGATGGCCCCGAATGCATTCGCGACCGGCCGGAGCCCGCAAAACGCCGCGGTGTGCTGCACCGAAGGCATCCTCCGGCTCCTCGACGCCCGGGAACTCCGCGGCGTGCTTGGCCACGAGCTGATGCACGTCTATAACCGGGACATCCTGACCTCGTCGGTGGCTGCCGCCGTCGCCGGTGTTATCACCTCGGTGGCTCAGATGTTCCTGATCTTCGGCGGCGGCGGGGACCGGCGCAACGCCAACCCCATCGCCGCGATTGCCATGGCGTTGCTGGCGCCGTTTGCGGCGTCGCTGATCCAGATGGCCATCTCCCGCACCCGGGAGTTCGACGCCGACGAGGACGGGTCCAGACTCACGGGAGACCCGCTGGCGCTCGCCTCAGCCCTGCGCAAGATCGAGCAGGGCGTGCAGCTGGCACCGCTGCCGCAGGACCAGCGGCTGGTCAACGCCTCGCACCTGATGATCGCGAACCCGTTCCGCGCCGGCGGTGTGGCGAAAATGTTCTCTACCCACCCGCCGATGAGCGAGCGCATTGGCCGGCTGGAGCGGATGGCCGGCCAGCCGCTGGGCTAACGTGGCGGCCGACTGCGGGTTGCGACGCGCTTAGCGTCCCGCGCGCGCAATGTCCCGCGGCGGGCGCAGTGTCCCGCGGCGCGGCGCGCGAAAGGGCTGCCGGCGCGGGAAGACCCGGTGCGACAGCCCTTTGGCGCGGCGTGCGGAAACGAGCGCCGCGGATAAGTGCCTAGCTTCGGAAGTTCACGAACTGCAGGTCGGCCTCGTCGAAGCCCTTCAGCAGGTTCATGGTTTCCTGGAGGTCATCGCGGGACTTGGAAGTCACACGGAGCTCGTCGCCCTGGATCTGTGACTTGACGGACTTGGGGCCCTCGTCGCGGATGAGCTTGTTGATCTTCTTCGCGAGGTCCTGCGCAATGCCCTCCTTGATGGTGGCTTCGAGCCGGAATTCCTTGCCGGACGCGTAGGGCTCGCCTGTGTCGAGGGACTTCAGGGAGATGCCGCGGCGGATGAGCTTGGACTGCAGCACATCCAGGACGGCGAGCACACGCTCCTCGGAGTTGGCCTTCATGAGGATCTTCTCGCCGCTGAAGTCCACCTCAGCGCCGACGCCCTTGAAGTCGTAGCGCTGGGCCAGTTCCTTCTGGGCCTGGTTCAGCGCATTGGCGACCTCCTGCTTGTCGACTTTGCTGACGACGTCGAATGTGGATTCGCCTGCCATGACTGTCCTCCTGTTGGTTGGGGGGTGCCCGGTGAGGGGCCGTTGGGTCTGGAATCCAGCCTAGTACGGATGCCCCTGTTGTGAAGGTTGGCGGCGTGTGGTCCCGTTTCACAGTCTGCTCAAAGCTGAGTCAGGGCGGGAACGAAGTTTCGCGCGGCAGAGTTGCAGGAGTTGGAAGAGTCGCTTGAAAGGTGCCAGCTCATGCAGAACAAGGCCGTCCACTATGTCATTCGTTCCACCGCGGCGGCCGCGGGCGGTTTCGCGACGGCCGCGACGTCGGTGGCGGCTGCAACGCTGGCGGCCTCGATCATCTTGAGCCCGGCCGCGGATGCCTCGTCGAGACTGGACGGCGTCCACGCTGACCTGGCGCGCGCCGTACAGCTGAATCAGATCACGGAGGAGCAGGCCGCCCGGTTTGAGTCCAAACTCGCCGGCCGCATCCTCGGAGAAGCCTGATTTTCCGGGCTTTTTGGCGCTTTATTGAACCGCTGGGACGCCGATTCGATTCTTCGGCGGAAGTTCTGTAAAGTTGTCTTGCCCGCGGTTGCTGGAAGTGGAACGAACTGGAAACAGTGGTTCTGAACACGGAAGCCGCGAGTGATCTTCTTTTGAAGTTCGGCAGATTACCCGAGCGGCCAAAGGGGGCTGACTGTAAATCAGCTGGCAACGCCTACGGGGGTTCGAATCCCTCATCTGCCACAGTCCCGGATTTCCGGGGAATTTAGACCCGTTTGGATCTCTTCGGAGGTCCGGACGGGTCTTCTTTTTGCCTATTTGTTGGGGAACTTGTGGGGGAAGCGTCCAGAATCAGGCGCTGAAGGCCCGCGCATAGGCCGCGGTAACGTCATCCTTCAGCCGCTGATCCTTGACCACGTCGAAATACAGGTCTGACGTGACGGTGATGGTGGAGTGCCCCAGGATTCGGGACACCACGGGCAGCGGCAGACCGTTCTGCAGCATGATCGTGGCGGCCAAGTGCCGGAGGCTGTGGAAAACGACTTTGGGCAGTCCCGCGCGTTCGGCCATGCGCCCGAAGGTCTTGGAGACGTTGTTGGGGATCAGCGGCGCTCCGAGGGCGTCCGTGAAGACCAGTCCCCGGTCATTGGCCCACGCTTCCCCGGCGATCAGGCGTTCCCGTCCCTGCTGGACCTTCCACGCCTTCAGCACGTCAGGCACCCAGCCCGCGAGCGGCACCCAGCGATCCTGCCCGGCCTTTGTCTTGACGGGCTGAAATACAACTTCCTTGCCCTGCAGCTGTGCCTGCTGCCGGACGGTCAGGTCCCCGGCCGCGAGGTCCACGTCTGACCAGCGGAGCCCGCAGACTTCCCCAAGCCGCATACCTGTGCCCACCGCAAACAGGATCAGCGGGACGAGGCGTTCCGCGTGACCCGATTCCTGGGCTTCCATCCAGCCCCGGAACTGGCCGAACTCTTCCGGGCTCCACACGTCCCTCCGCTCCGCCGCTTCCTTGGAAACGTGAGCGCCGATAGTCGGGTCCCGGTGGATCTGGCCCGCCCTGAGGGCATCACGCAGCGCTGATCGGAGCGTGGCAACGATCCGCCGCTCTGTGGACGCACTGACCTGCTGATTCAGGGGCTTCCCCGCGTTCGCCTTCCGGACCTTGACCAGCATGGCGTCTATCTGAGACGCCTTCAGGTCGGACAGCCGAACGCCGCCAAGGTTCGGGGCTAGGTAGTTGTCCAAGTGCCCGCGGTAGGACCGGATGGTGGCCGCGCGGATGGTCTTAGCTGATTCCTTGGCCGCCAGCCACCGCTCCAGATACTGGCCTACGGTTTCCTTCCGCCGGTCAGCCTCCAACGTGCCTTCCTTGTGCGCCCGGATCGCCTTTGCCCGGGCTTGCTTGGCCGTCTCCTGATCCGGGAAACCCGATTCAGCAATGCGGAGCCGCTTACCGTCCTGACCGGGCGGGAACTCCACACTGAAGGCCCATTTGTGCCGCTTGCACCGGGCGGGGCATTCCTTGGTGCACCTCTGGTAGACGCCTGCTGCTTTAGCCATTCTCTTTGTTCCTTTCGCCGTGAATCAGTCCGCGCTTCCGGGCTTCCCTGACCCAGGCTTTTACGCGGTTGTCTTTGGTTAGTTGCGGGTCTTCCATGGTTGCGGCCAGCTGGTGCGCGACGGTCCGAACCGGGCGGGTATCCCCGGACCGGACCGCGGCGTTGTAGAGACCGGCCACGCGGGCAAAATGGGCGGCGTCATAGATGGACCGCCTGCCGCGCCTCGGGGTGCCTGCCAGTGGGTCCGCGTACGCCTTAGCCGTCGTGGCCGCTTCCGGGTTCCCCTTGCCCGCTAAAACATCCGAGATGCGGCCGTAGATCCAATTGAGGCGGTTGCGGGTTTCCCCTATGACGGCGGCGACCTTGACGGTGCGCCATGCCTCCGGGGTGACCGGCTGGCCGTTCCGGGACCGAAGTTCGACGGCAATCGGTGTTGCCGTTTCCCCGTCGAGCGACCAAGTCACTGTGCCCTCCCATGGTGCCGTTTCATCGTGGGAGATCGACGCGAGGTCCAGCATGGCCGCAGCGGCGTCTGGGTCCATTCCAAGCCGGTCGACGGTGGTCTGCCATTCCTCGAAAGTGCCGGAGTTTTCCCCGCCTACCGGGACTGTGATCTTGTGCTCGTGCATGTCGCCTTTCCGGATGAAATCGCCGTCCGGATAACAGGTCCGGCTGACTGGTTAGATTTATAGTCTACTTCTGACAAAGGCGGGGCACAATTGAGGATGTGAGCAAACCACTAAGCACAGATGAAGTCTTGTCCCTGCCAGCGTCAATACAGCTGGAAACAGCGTGTAGCGCCCTCGGAATCTCCCAAGCCACGGGCTACCGGCTGGTGAAGGCGAATGCCTTTCCCTGCCCCGTGGTGAAGGCAGGCCGCGCCATCCGGGTCCCGAAAACGGGGCTCTTGCGGGTCCTGGGGCTCGAAGCCACCGAAGACCGCAGCGCTACCGGAGCCTGACGCCGTGCCCGGTATCGGCCGGGGTGGACCATGAGCGGGCAGGCGGTAACGCGGGTGATGCAGCACGTAACCGGGTTGCATCCCACGATGAAGCTAGTTCTGGTGTGCCTCGCTGACCACGCGGGAAAGGACGGGACTAACGCCTTCCCGTCCGTCCCGACGATCGCGGAACTGTGCGGGGTCGATGCACGAACAGTGCGCCGCACCATCTCCGCGCTGGAAGGCCGTGGGCTGATACGCCGGGGCAATCAGGCGGCGGCCTCCGGCATTCCGCCCCAGTACCGGCCGATGGTCTGGGATCTGGTCATCTTCCCCGCAGACGTGTCACCCGTGACAGGTCCAGAGGTGTCATCGGTGACAGGTCCAGACCTGACATCAGGGGTGACAGCAGGGGTGACATCAGACCTGACACCCGTGTCACCCAAACAGAGTAAACAGGGAAACCAAAAGAAAACCGGCCGCGGCCGAACTGCTCTCGCAGCCCGAAGTGACTGGGAAAACCCACCTGCCGACAGCTGGGCTTATGGGCAAGAAGCACCTATTGAAAGGAACTCATCATGACCACGACTCCCGAAACCGCCGTAGTGATGGCATTTGACGTTTTGCAAGACGTGATCGCCACCGGAGCAGACCCAAGAGGCCCGCTCGGATCCGGAGCCGCCTGGACTATCGACACGTACGGGACCCCAAGGCAGCGGGCGCAGCTGCAGCGGCTGGAAATGGCGGCCGCCAGCAAGCACGGCGCTGTCCCGTCCCGGACCACGGCCAAGGACGGCAAGGCCGGGGCTGCTGACACGTTCGGCATGGACGCTCTGGACCGTGCCATTGCCAAGAGCTTTGACACGGAGGAGGACGCATGAGCCCGAAGACAGCACCGCTCACCGCTGAGCAGGTCCGGGCGGACATACTGGCCCCGGTGATTGAGGAGCAGGAGCGGATCAACGCGGGGGAGAGGGCAGCGCGGGCTGCCATCGACGCAGCGCGGGCCAAGCGTGACGAGGAAGTGACCGCATGGCGGGCAGAAGCCGCGGAAAGCCTGAGGCTCTTCCTGCCGGAACCGCCGCCACCGGCACCCGTGGAGATGCCCCAGCATCACGCCGTGCTGCACCGCGTGATCACAGCCCGTCAGGCAGCCTCAGAGTGGCAGGACCGGTTACTGGCCGAACAGCGCGGGAAAGCGGAAACGGCATACAAGCAGGCCCTTCCGGACCTGATCGAGCGGACACGGACAACCGCGCTCGGAACAACGGAGGCAATCGTGGCCGAATGGAACGGCTGGCTGCAGCTGGTCAAGGACTGCCGGGCCGCTGACGAACGCAAGGGAGGCCGGAGGCAGTGGGACCCCGCCACGGGCAGGATGCGGGCCACGATCACCCCAGCGGACCTGCTGGAAGCCGTGAACGGCGTGGATCTCCTCGACCCGTCCCCCGTGGCAAAAGAGTGGATCGACGGGGGACCCCGTGACGGATTCCACCAGCCCATGAGCGGGGGACCGGACGGGCCGGACGGAATAACCCGGGAAGAGGCTGCACAGCAGCGGAGGCCCGGCGGTGCCCGGGCGTGGCTGTGACCGTGGAGCGCGAATGAGCACGGATGAGCGTCTAAGCCGGGGACAGCGGGCAGCGCTCACGGCCCTGCTGGTCACGCCGAACCTCCGAACAGCTGCCCAGAGTGCCGGGGTAGGGCACTCCACGCTCCGGCGCTGGCTCGCTCAGCCGGAATTTCAGGAGGAGTACCGGCGGCTGTCCCGGGAGACGCACCAGCAAGCCGTGAGCGCGGTCCTCTCAGCCCAGCAGGAGGCTGTGGCAGTTCTGGTCCGTCTGATGGCCAGCCGGTCCGCAGAAGTCCGCCTGCGGGCCGCCAGCAAGCTGCTGGAACTTGGGCACCGGATCGCCGGGGATGACCTGGACCAGCGTCTGACCCGCCTTGAAGAGATCGCCAAAGAACAGGAGCAGGAGAAATGGGCATGGGACGCAAGGCACGGGTAGGCCAGCTGGAGGGCAAGATCAAGGGCCCGGAACGTCGGGAGCCCTTCGACTGGGAAGCCGAGTATGGCGAAATCGGGGCACTGACCCGAGACTGCATCATCCAGTACCTGACCAGCAGCAAGACCCGGGAAGCGCTGGAAGGGCACGTCTATCAGCTGATGCGGGTGGGAACCTTCGCAATGGACATGCTCACGGAACACCGGAAAGTGAGCGAAGGCGAGCGGGCAGCGCTACGGCAGCTGATGACGGACCCGGATTACCGCGGCTTCGGCTGGACCGAGTTGAAGCACCCCAAGGCCCTGCAGCTGTACCGTATGTGTGTGGTGCGGGGGTGGCTGGATAGGGAGGTCTTGGCCTAAGCTTGATGCCCCCTACACCACGCCGGAATCAGCTTCGGTCGGCTCTTCTCGGAGGGGATTGTCTCTACCGGACGCAAACTCTTCGAAAGACATTCTTTCTGGCACGGATTTGATAGCAGACGTCTTCGAGACAATACTTTCGATCCCCAAGAACTCGTGCATTGCAGCCATACTTTCCAGCCACGGGGCAGGGATTTCCACCGACAACCGTTCACCTGTGGGCCACTGCAACGTTGTTCTGAGCTTAAAAGACCTTCCATCCCGGGCGCCGGGTTCAAGCTCAACCTTGAGCCCGGCATCGGCCAGCGCTCGTTCTACGTGTCCGGTGTTCATGGCCGCCATAATGACCAAACGGCCGTGCAAGATGTCCGAGATCGCCCTTTGCGGGATTTCGTAGACAGTGAAGGGCATGAGGAGCGGTGCATGGGCGTTGTCTTCTTCGATAGGGATAGCTCCGATCGTCAGGCTATTCCTGTCTCCCAGGTCATCTGAGAGAACGTGGCTCTGAATGTCTTCGACGAAGCGTGGGTCAGCTACGTCTTCCTTCACAACGCCGTTTGGGTTGAACCACAGCCCGTAGCCGATGAAATTGTCTACCGAGAAAAAAGCGTAACCGTTGCTGCGGGCATGACGGATCGCTTTGCGAAGCTCGGCCCAGTGGTGGTGGTCTTCCACATCTGACACGAGAGAGAGGTGTGAGGAGCCATCAATCTTTGTCAACTTGTGGTCTTCCGCCGTCCTATGAGCCACAGCCTTGACCATACGGTTGAACTGCTTGTCTAAACGGCGGTCCTCCCGCCGCGGCTTACGTTCGGGATTTTCCAACTCTTCTGCACGGAAAGTACCCAATTCCAATACGGCCTGACGGGCAATGGGCGGAAAGGGTTCGGTTCCGATCGCTGTCACCTGCAACGAGACATTCTCTTTGCCCTTGTCGTCCACACTCGCGTCCAAGCGGCTGGTCTTGACTTCGATGGTTCGGAACAGTTTATCGGCGGCGCCGTCCCCAAAGGAGAGGAAGGTGATGTCACCTATTCGTAGACAATCTGTGATGTCGTGAATTATCGGTAGACCGAAACCGCTCTGCAGCAACTTCATGGCTGTCACTGACACGCCCCGGCTTCCGTCGTCTTCTTCAGACGACAAAGGCACACGGCTGTTCGTTGTCAAAGCGCGGATCGTCTTCCTGTCGAAAAGGAGGACCATCCAAGCCAACCCGTCTCCAAGCCTCCGGGAGTGCCACCGGATCACCTGAAGATCTCGGAGATGGGCAAGCTGCTTCTTGTCTTTCCGAGCTTTGACTTTCGTCTCGGTGATGGCCCGCTGCACGTCGCGTTGTAGTGCAGCGATTTTTTCTTGGTACGGCGAGAACTCCTCGAGCCCATCGGATAGGAACTTCCGTCTGTTGAGCTTAGTAATCAAGTGTTCAATGCGGCGCAAGAGTGTACGAGCCCTGCGCTCTTCGATATCCCCCATGCATACATCATCTCGCACCTGACGGACGACCAGTCGCTTGAGCTGCGGTGCTAAGTCAGTGGCAGTATGACTGCGTGACCGAAGAGCAAATTTTATATACCTTCCAAGCTGTGAGACGTGCCGAGAGCGGGGAGCTTTTGGCTCGTCCGATCCGCCAGTTGTCAGAGCAAGAGTTTGAGGAAACACGGACGGCCATCTACCGGCTGGAGAACTATCTGACCGGGTTTGATGCTTACATCTGGCGGGCCCTGGAGGACCTGAGAGCCACCGCAGAGAAAGCGCGGACACAGTTCGCGGAGAAGGGAAGCAGCTTTAGCCCCGGTCCTGTCGTTAGCGAGCTGGAGCTACGGATAATAAACGTCTGCGCGGTCGTAAAGATGTACGCCGAGCACGTCATAGTCCGGCTCGGCGAGATGTATGGGAAAGAGTCGACGGAACGCGGCGACGTGAAAGCGCTATTTTCCCAGCTGTACGATTCCAGCCTGCCCTACAGGGTGAGCAACCACCTGAGGAATGCGCTGGTACACGGATCCCCGGCTGAACTGATGCAAACGACCTTGCACACCAGCCTGCCCGAGTCCGGGCAACCTGTCACAACAGTTGAAGTGCGGCTATCCCGTGACGGTTTCCGGAAACACGCTCAGAATGCGAAGGTCCGCGATGAAGTAGTCGCGCTTTCCGAAGAACTGGAGCTGATCGCCACTGTCACTGACACGGCCACGGGAACGATGGCCCTCCACGAAGACATAATGCACCTGCTCAGCCCCGGAGTGGTGTGCCCGCGATGAAGCTGTTGGCACGTCTATTTGAGGAAGCTGACGCGGTGCTTGTGGAGGACGAATGGCCCGGCTTCTTTGAAGTATCTCCGTCTGCGCCTGAAGGTTCGAGGATCAGGCCGCTTCCATTGCCGGAAAGCGTCTCCAGATTTGTCAGGGACTTCCTCGACACTCAGCCGGCGGATTGATGGGGAATTGTCGGGGAAGAGGCGTTTGTGGGGGATAACAGCTGACAAATAGAGCGGCTTGCGTCCGGGAGAATCCCTGACTGCAAGCCGCTCTAGGGCACTTCTGATAGCTGCTGCTAACTCGGCTGTGACAACTGTAAATCAGCTGGCAACGCCTACGGGGGTTCGAATCCCTCATCTGCCACCCTTGGAGAAGCCTCCGGAACCAACAGGTTCCGGAGGCTTTTTCTTTGCCCTCCGGAGGGTTGCGCGGGCAGGTTTTCGGGGGCAGGTGCCGACGCGAGGGCAGGTCCGGGCGGATCGGCGTCGCGCATTCGCCCTGATCTGCCCGCGGGCTGCGGGAAATCCGCCGGGGCGCGTGGGCCTCCGGCGCGGCACGCAACCGGCGTTGGGCTCACCCGAAAGGGATGATGCGGGGCCTCCTCGGAAGAGCTGAAGTGGTCTCAAGAATCCCCTGGGCATCGAAGCGTAGTTGCCGGCCGCCCGCCGTCGGAATCATCCGACGCGGGTGGTGACCGACAGGCGGGCGGCGTCCCACACTTAGACGAGCGTGCCGGACAGTGCGCTCGAAACAGAACGGAGGAATGCCAGTGACAACCACACCGGAGACCGAGGCCCACGGGCCGGTCGACTTTGTGCTCCTCGAGTTCCCCATGGCTGGACTGACGGGGCGGGCCAGTGAAGAACTGATACGGCTCGTTGAGCAGGGTGTGATCCGGCTCTTCGATCTCCTTGTCGTGATGAAAAACGAGGACGGCGCCGTCGAGGTTCTCGAGCTCACTGATCCAGGCGGTCCCGCAGAGTCGTTCTCCTACTTTGACGGCGCGCAGAGCGGGCTTCTCGGCGAAGAGGAAATCGCCGAGGCAGCTGACGCGATCCTTCCCGGAAGTGTCGCCGCGCTGATTGTCTACGAGAACATCTGGGCGGCACCCTTCGTGGCGGCCGTACGCGACGGCGGGGGCGAGCTCGTCGCGAGCACGCGGATCCCTGCGCCGGACGTGATGGCAGCCCTCGAGGCCCTCGACGCCCCGCCCGTGGCCTGACACACATAAAACGCGATGCGAGAGGAGACGAATTATGGGATTACTCAGGGGTATGGCACGGACAGCGGTGGTAGCCGGCACAGCATCTGCCGTGAGCGGCCGCGTCCAGCGACGGCAGGCTAACAAGTTCGCCGAGAAGGACGCCGCGACGGCGGCCAAGCAGCAGGAGGCCTACGACGCGCAGATGGCCCAGCAGCAGCCCGCGTATCAAGAACCTGCGTACCAGCCGCCGCCACCGCCCGCAGCCGGGGGAATCTCCAACGAAGCAATCGAGCAGCTCAAAGAGCTTGCTGCGCTGAAAGAGCAGGGGATTCTCACGGAACAGGAGTTCGGGGTGCAGAAGGCGAAGATCCTCGGCGGGTAGTACCGGCGGGCCTTTGATGCGAAAAACACCCCCGTACGTGCCGGCGAAGGCACCTACGGGGGTGTTCTCGGGCGGATCTGATGCGGACCGATTGCGGTCAGCGGACCTCGGATCCGGCCAGGATGGCGTCGATCTGACCGAGGGCCTGCTTCATCCCCTCTTCCATGCCCATGGCGAGAACCTTCTCCAGCGCATCTGCGGAGTCGAAGGTGGACACCATGGTCATCCGCGTGCGGTTGCCGACTGCCTTAAGCCGCATCACGGCATGACTGGTGCCCATCGCGGGGATCGGATCGCCGTTCTCGTCGGCGAAACCGTCGTCGAACTCCAGGCGGTGGGGAGCCTCGATGGCGGTGAACCGCCACCAGCCCCGGCTCTTCTCGCCGTCGGGCCCGGTCATGTAATAGCTGGCCTTCCCTCCGGACACGAAGTCGTGGCCATCGAAGGTCGCGGGCCAGGTGGGCGGCCCCCACCAGCGCTCGAGCTGGCGCGGGTCTTCCCAGACCTGCCAGACGCGCTCGACGCCGGCGTCGAACTCGGCGATGACGGTGAAGCTCAGGGTCTCGGCGTTTTTCTGCGAACTGATAACGGTCATGGCTGGTCTCTCCCTATCCCTCTGCGAGAATGTCTGCGATCCGGTCAGCGCGCTGCCGCCAGATCGTTTCGTACTCATCGAGCAGCCGTCGAGCTCGCTGTAGGCCATCGTGGTGCGCCCGCACGATCTGCTCCCGTCCGCGCTTCTCCTTCGTGACGAGGGAGGCGCGCTCCAATACCGCCACGTGTTTCTGTACGGCGGCGAAACTCATGGCGTAGTGCTCCGCCAGCATTGACACGGAGTATTCGCCAGCCGTCACCCGGGCGACGATGTCCCGGCGGGTGGCATCGGCGAACGCCTGGAACAGGCGGTCAAGATCGACATCCCTCAACTCATCTACAACCATTTGGTTGTACGATAGGCCGCCCGTCACGCGGTGTCAAGGGCTCGCCGGGCGGCTACTTGGCCATGCCGGGGTGCACCGCGACGAACTCGATCTTGGTGGAAGGCTGGACCGTCTTTTTCGGTGCCCGGGAGTATCCCTTGGCGTCCAGGTGATTTTCTGCCCGGTAGACGGCCAGGGCTTCGTCATAGATCGCGTTGAGCTGCTCGCCGGAGAACTCCTCCGAGGACCCGTCGTTGAAGGTGACGGAAATGACCGTGCTGCCGGGGAAGTGCCTCTTCATGCGGATGAAGCCTTCGGCGTCCTGCTGGAGACTGATCAATGTGGTCCTGCCTTTGCGATCGGGGACTTCCAGTCTCCCGTACGTTTGTCGAGTTGGCCTGCAGGGCATGCGTGCTCGCGCGGAAGGCCCCTCGTGGAGGAGCCTTCCGTCGATTTCCGGGCTAAACCCTCTCGCGGGTTTGGTCGGCCTGCGCCGGCTCCTCGACCGTAAATTCCCTGCTGCGGCGGGGGAAAGCCCAGAACTTGAAGTCAGGCCTTTTCGCCCGGGGTTCCGGACGCGCAGTTGTTTCTTTTGGTTCCTTTGCTTCATCCTTCTTGATGTCCCGCCGGAATTCCTTGTTGTACTGATAGCACATCACTGACCTCCTTATCGTGACTGCCCCTTAATCCTCCTCCGCATCGAGCCGCGCGTCGATACCTTGCCTCCTCTTCCGCTTTGGCCGGGGAACCGGTTTACTGAACCCTGACAGACACAATGGAGGGGGAACCATGAAGTCCAAAGGAACGTGGCAGATCGCGGTGGGGAGAGTTGCCCTGGCCGCAACTCTTGTTGTCCTGCCAACGCCGCTTTTTCACGTGGCTTCCGGCAGTGCCGATGCCGGCGCGACCGGTCTATTCGTTGTCGGACTGGCGCTGCTGGCAGGCGGACTGGGATTCCTCGGCTACGGGCTGCGCCGGCGTTCCCGCGAGCTGAACACGGCACGGAGCTATGCCACCAGGGAGCCGTCCTCCCTGGACGAGGACCGCCCCGTCAACCCGTATGAGCTTCCCAAGTCGTACGGCGCGGTCCCTCCGCTGTAAGGTCCGGGGCCCGCGGAGTGCTCCGATATAGTGCGTTTCATGGATGACAAAGCGATTCTGCACAGCTATCTGCGCACGCGGCGCGCCGACCTGCTCGGCAAGCTCGACGGGCTCAGCGAATACGACGCCCGCCGGCCGATGACTCCGACAGGCACCAACCTCCTGGGCCTGGTCAAGCACGTGGCAAGCGTCGAACTCGGCTACCTTGGCGACGTCTTCGGCAGGCCGAGCGGTGTGGAGCTGCCGTGGTTCGCTGATGGCGCCGCACCGGACGCCGACCTGTGGGTGGCCGCGGACGAAACCCGGGAACAGATCATCGAACTGCACCGGCTCTCGGCCGCGCACGCTGATGCGACGATCGACGCGCTCCCGCTCGACGCCCCCGGCGAGGTCCCTTGGTGGGCGGGGGAGCGGCGGCACGTGACCCTGCAGCAGATCCTGGTGCACCTGTGCGTCGAGACGGCCCAGCACCTGGGCCACGCCGATATCCTGCGCGAACTCATCGACGGGACGGCCGGCCAGCGGCCCGGCGACCCTAATCTCTCGCAGCGGACCCCGGCCGAATGGGCCGGACACTGCGCCACCATCGAAGCGGCGGCCCGGCAGGCTTCGATGGCAGGGGACCGGCCCTAGCCTGGCGTGCTACCGTCCGGCGGTGTCCACGACACAGAAGCGGTTGCCCTCGGGATCGGCCAGGATGACGTAGTCCGCGTCCGCGGGACGCTTGCTCCATTCCACGCGGCTCGCGCCCAGTCGCAGGAGCCGTTCCACGTCGTGCGTCTGCTGGCCGGAATAGAGGTCGAGGTGGATGCGGGGCGGGACGTGGACCTTCGCCGGGACGCGGTCCAGGGAGATGTTCGGGCCCGCCCCATCCCTCGGCTCAAGGACAACGAAGTCTTCTTCGGGAGGCCGCCGCGGCACATAGTCCAAAGCGGCCGTCCAGAAGTCCAGTTGGCGCTGGAGGTCATCGACACGGATGACGATGGAGCCAATCCTGATCATGCAGCCAAACTACACCGTGCAAGCGGCCCGAAACACCCGGAGGCCGTTGGCTAATATCGCCGAATTCCAGCGAGTGGCGCAGTAGGGTGGTGCAGTTCGCCGTCGAATATAAGGAGCCTTAGTGAAATCGTTTGCATGTGGTGATGTAGTGCCCGGTTGTGAAGCCAAATGGGTTTGCAGCACGGAAGATGAAATCCTGGTCAACGTCGCCGCCCACGCCGCGTCCGCGCACGGCCTGGTGGATCTGCCGACCGAAGTGGTCCAGTCGGTGCACAAAGCAATCGTTCCGGTTAGTTGAGCAGTCCCGCGGCAGGCGGGTCCGTCCCCGGCGCTGGTACTTCTGTGGGCCCGGACTGGGACGAACTCCTGGCGGCCGCCTGCCGCGGTGAAGGCCTCGCCGCGGCCTACCAGCCGATCGTCGACACGTCGCGTGGCACGGTGGTGGGCTACGAAGCGCTGGCACGCTTCCCCGGCTATTCCGAGAAGAACCCCGAAGTGTGGTTCTCCGCGGCCCGGAGCCACGGGAAATCCGCGGAGTTGGAATCGGCCGCCCTGCGGACTGCTCTGGCAGCCCGCTCCACCCTGCCTCCCAACTGCTTCCTGACCCTCAACGTCTCACCCGAACTGCTGTCCACCGAGGAAATCCGGAGCGTCTGGCGGAACGAGGGGAACCTGGGCGGGATCGTCGTCGAACTCACCGAGCAGACCCCCATCGATTCCTACGTTGGGCTGGAACCGGACCTGAACCAGTTGCGTGCCGCAGGGGCGCTGATCGCCGTCGACGACGCCGGGGCCGGCTATGCGGGACTGCGGCACTTGCTGGCGCTGCGACCCTCGCTGATCAAGATCGACCGTGAACTGATCCAGGATGTGGACCGCGACGAAGCCAAACGCGCCCTGATCGAGATGCTCGGCACTTTTGCGGGCCGGGTCGATGCGTGGATCCTGGCCGAGGGGGTGGAGCGCGTGGAGGAACTGGACGCCCTGGTTTCCCTTGGCGTGCCGCTGGTGCAGGGTTACTACCTGGCCAGGCCCGCGCCGTCGTGGGCCGGCATTGACCTGGACCTGGCGCACCGTCTCGCATCGAAACCGCCGGTGACCCATAAGGCCGTCATCCGTGACGTCCTCGAATCCGCGACGACGGCCACCACCGCCGCGCTCGCCGCGGAAGCCTTTGCCACAAGCCCGGCGCTTCAGTCGGTGGTGCTGATCGGAGACCACCTCCGCCCGGTTTGTGTGCTGGACCCGGTGGCCGCGGGCTTGGGCATGGTGAGCCCCGGGATGCGCGTGAATCTGGACACTCCGCTGAGCGAAGCGCTGGCCCGGTCCATGACTCGGGCCACCTCCAGCCGTTTTGAGCCCCTTTTGGTGACGGACAACGCCGGCCGCTACGCCGGCGTCGCCCGCATGGAACGGATGATCACGGCGCTGGCGGCGCCGGGCGCGTAATCCGGTCAGCCCCGCCCGGCGAGAAGCCGCTCCGTGGCCGCATCGGGCAGCCCTTCGAAGTACTTCGCCAGGACCGCGCGGAAGACGGGCTGCTGCGGGTCCGCCCTGAGGAAGAGAGTCATCGAGGAATGCAACTTCCGCTCGTCGATGCCACCCAAAATCTGCCCCGCAGTGCGGCCTTCGAGCCCGGCCACCACTTCAGCGCATTCGACCAGCCGCGGACCCAGCACCGGGTGCCCGAGGTAGGATCGCGCCTCATCAATGGACGTGACGGCATATTTCCGGGCCGTGGGGCTTTGCCCGAGCCCGGCGAGCTGAGGGAACACGAACCACATCCAGTGGCTGCGCTTGGCACCGCCCCGGAGTTCGTCGAGGGCCTGCCGGTACGTTCCGCCCGCGTCCTGGGCAAGGATGAACCGTTCCAGGTCGTAGGGATCTTCCATGGTGACCTCCTGTTTCTGATTGCCGCCGGGGCGTTACTCCTCGAAGCGTGCGGTGAAGTCGGTATCGCCGGCGATGGAGGCCACGACTCCTGCCGCGACGTCGCGGATCTTCAGGTTCCTGTTGTTGGAGGTGTTGCGGAGGATTTTGAAAGCGGCGTCCCTGCCGCACCGGTTCTGGGCCATGATCGCTCCGATTGCCATGTCGATGATGGTCCGCGACTGCATGGCGGCGGACAGGTCCCGACGCGATTCCCGGAGCTGTGAGATCCGGAGCGCCAGGAGCAGTGCCCGCGAGGCGTCGTCGGCGAACCGGTGCGCGGCCGCGAGGTCTTCGCCCGAGAAAGCCCCGGCCCGCGGCGAATAGAGGTTGACGACGGCGGAGTCCTCACCGTCGAGCTCAAGCGGGATCCGAACCTTGCTGACGGAGCCCTCTCCGCTGCTGCCCACAGCTGAGGAGGGCTGCTTCCGACGGTTGATGGTGATCCCGCAGGAAACTTCGCGTTCCGGGCGGGACAGCTCTCCCGCCGTCAGGCTGGCCAACTCGGCCAGGAAATCGGCGACGTCGGCTCCTGTCTCGGTGCTGTCCAGCACGAGATCCAGCAGAGTGCTGACAGCGTCGCGGATGTTTTGCGACGTCGACGAAATGGCATTGTTCTCATGCATGGCGGCCCCCAAGTCCTCACCGCACCGCATTGCAAGGTCGGCGGCGTTCTCCGATCCTATGGCGGGGGCACCTCCGAAGGAAGAGAACCTTCAGGGTATCGGCGGCGACGGGCTAACGCCGTCCCGGCAACGGTCTGAAAAAGTGTCCGACGACGACCGGCGGCGGCCTTGCTAAAGTCGGCACTAGAGGCAGTGATCTCCGGCCGGGCGCCACAGACTGACCGGCCAAGGAAGGCGGGCGGCATGTTCTTCTTCACTGACACAAGCCTGGTGGAAGCGGGCCTTCTGCTCGCAACGTTCGTGTTGTGTTCCCTGATCGGCATCGAGCGGCAGGTCCGGCAGAAGAGCGCGGGATACCGGACCCACGTGCTGGTCGGACTTGGCTCGTGCGCCTTCACGCTGGTGTCCGCCTACGGGTTCGCGTTCGTTATGGAGCCCGGGGCCGTCCTGGACCCGTCCCGCATCGCGGCCCAGATCGTCAGCGGGATCGGCTTCCTGGGCGCCGGCGTCATCTTCAAGGGCCGGGACGTTGTCCGCGGGCTCACGACGGCCGCCACCATCTGGGTCTCCGCCGCGGTGGGCATGGCCTGCGGGGCGGGCATGGTTTCGCTGGGCGTGGTGCTGACCATTTTCCACCTCATCACACTGTTCGTGATTGCCCCGGCCGTCCGCAAAATCCCCTCCGTGGACAGGAACCGGGTCATGCACATCGACTACGCCGATGGCCAGGGCGTGTTGCGGCAGATCCTCGAAATCGCCACCACCATGGGGTTCAGTTCCTCGATTCTGCGTACCCGGAGGACAGGGGATGAGCAGAAACCGATGGTCTCGATGGAGGTGAGGTTCTTCGGACGTCATCCGCTGCGCAACCTCGTTATGCCCCTCATGGACCTGCACGGCGTCGCCAGCGTCACTGTCCGGGGTACGGATTCGAGCGAGGACGACGACGATGATGACGACGACGACGAATCCTGAGCCGCTGGACCGAGTCCGAGGCGGCGTCTCGGGCTTGGTGCGCCGTGCGTGGGTTGACGATGGTGCAAGGATGAGGCATGTCCTTCTTTGACGAACTTCCGGTGCCGCCGGAGCGGCCGCGGCAGCCCAAATTTGTGGTTCCCCCGTGGGCGGCACCGCCGTCGGATGAACTTCCCGCCGTCGTCGGTGTCGGCCAGTTCCTCCGGCGCACTCCGCAGATGGTGATGGCGGTGACGAGCGCGGAGGTGTACTCCACCGGCTGCGTGCTCGAACTCGTGTGGACGGTCCGCCGGGGAACCGAAACCGACGCCGAATGGGCGGCCTTGTGCGAGCGGTGCTTCAACCGAGCCTCCTTCCGCGCTGGCCCGCACGGCGGCGGCGGGGGACTCCGGCTCGGCGTGGCCTTCCCCGACGGGCGGAAAGCCACGGCGGACGAGTGGCCGAACTGGGGCATCGAACCTGCTGACCCGGGTCCGGGACCGGTGCTGACGACGGCCGGGGGCGGAAGCGGATCGGGCAGCGACGACGAGGCCAATTCCTCCACAAAGTTCTGGCTATGGCCCTTGCCGCCGCTCGGCGAGCTGCGTATCGTCGCGCAGTGGACGGACCTCGGCATGGCGCAGGAGTCCATGGCGGTAAATGGTGACGAATTGGCCTCGGCCGCGGAGCGGGTCCAGCCGTACTGGCTCACGCCAGGTTGAGCTGGCGCGGAGCATTCAGATGACGGGTAAGAGCACGCCCCTGGCCGGCAGCGTCCGGATCCGGATCCTCAGAGCCTCCGACCCGGAACTTATGTGCGCCGCCTACCTGCGAAACCGCGACCACCTGGCGCCCTGGGAGCCGCTGCGGGCCGAGGAGTTTTTCACCGTTGACGGTCAGATGGTGAGCGTTCAGTCCAAGCTCGCCCTGTTCATCGCCGGCTCTGATGTTCCGTGGGTCCTGACGGACGGCGAGGCGATTGTGGGGCTGATGACCCTCAGCGGCATCGTCCGGGGACCGTTCCTCAGCGCCCACCTCGGATACTGGGTGGACAAGGACTACACGGGGCGCGGGCTCGGCTCGGCAGCGGTGGCTTTCGCCGTCGACGAGGCCCGGGACGAGCTGGGCCTGCACAGGTTGCAGGCCGCGACCCTCCAGCACAATGCCGCCTCACAGAAGATCCTCAGACGCTCCGGTTTCACGGAGATCGGCATAGCCCCGGCCTACCTCAAAATTGCCGGAGGCTGGCAGGACCACGTCCTCTTGCAGCGGATTTTGTACTGAGGCACGGCCACCCGCCAAACCCAGTGTCCTCAGCCGTGCGAGACTCTCCTGGTGACTGATGAAACCCTCGGGGCCCTGCACCACGTCGAGCTATGGGTGCCGCATCTTGGCCGTGCCAAGGACGAATGGGGCTGGCTGCTGGCCTGCTTGGGCTATCAGCCCTACCAGGGCTGGCCGGACGGGTGCAGCTGGCGGCGGGGGACCACCTACATCGTCGTCGAGGAATCCCCGGCCCTGAGCAGCCGGACGCACGACCGCACCGCGCCCGGGCTCAACCACCTGGCATTCAACGCGGGGACCAGGCAGCAGGTGGACGCACTGGCGGCAGCCGCCGTCGGGCGTGGCTGGCGCGAACTTTTCCCGGAGAAGTATCCGCACGCCGGCGGCCCGGACCACTTCGCCGCCTACCTGGTGAATTCGGACGGCTTTGAAGCCGAACTGATCGCCACAGACTGAGCTGCGCCCGCGAGGCCCCGCGGACTGCTCAGCGCACCATCCGCAGGATCGGGACCGCCGTCCCTACCAGTTCATGCGCCGATGTGGCGCCGTCAGGGACAAAACCGTTGCGCCGGTAGAACGCGAAGGCACGAGGATTCTCTGCGGCGATCCAGAGATACGCGCCGCCGCTGCCCACGGCTGCGTCCAGCAGCAATTGCCCCGCCCCCGAGCCGTACTCACTGGCGAGCACATAGATCCCGTTCAGCTCCCTGGGCCGGGGCGAGTCGTCGTCACGCCCGGCGCCGGCGCTCGCCCAGCCGACGATGTCCGTCCCGCGGCAGGCCACCCAGACGTCTGAGGCGGCAGCGGCAATGATCTTGCGCCACCTGTCCTCCCGCGGACCCTGCTCCAACCCGGCAAGGGAGGCCGCCGGCAGCAGGTGGGCATAGCTCTCACGCCAGGCCTGGATGTGCACGCGCGCAATGCCGGCGGCGTCGTCCAGTTCGGCGGCCCTGAAGGTCAGGTCTGTGGTCATCCGGACAGCGTAATACTGAATAGCGCCCACGAGGCCGCGTCGCGGGACCGGCAACTGCTGGCTCGTCCACGGAACCGGACACAAAACCGCAGTTTCCATCCTTGGCAGCGTTGTTACCCACGGGTAACATATTGCCCATGCATCTGCTTCTCCGCACGCTTCTCCTGCTCTTCACGTCCTCGCGCCGTTCGCCGCTGAGCATCTGGGACACGTCGTCACTTCCGCTGAAGGTCCTGCCGACTGACATCGACATTGCGATGCATGTCAACAACGGCATGTATTTCTCCCTGATGGATCTGGGCCGGTTCGATCTGATGGCCCGCAGCGGAACCTGGAGGGCCATGCGCCGCCGGGGATGGAGCCCGGTGGCGGCCGGGGAAACCATCGCCTTTCGACGTTCGCTGCAGTTGTGGCAGCGGTACACGATCGAAACGAAGATCATCGGCCTCGACGAGAAGGCCATCTATTTCGAGCAGCGCATGGTGGTGGACGGGGAAATCTACGCCCGCGCATTCATCGCTACCCGCCTGGTCAGCAAGGGCAAGCCGGTCAGCCAGGAGGAGATCATCCGTGAGTTCGGGGCGCCTCCGGCGGACCTCGAACTGCCCGAATGGATCCACGAATGGCGGGAAACCAACGCCCTGCCCGGGGCGCGGCGCCCGGCGCCGCACGTCTGGGCCTGAGACGGCCAGCACCTAAGCCCGGCCGCGCCTTAGGTCCCGACGTCCCGCCTGCTGAGGGCCACGGCGCTGAGTGCCACGAGGGCGGCCGAAATACCCCACAGCCAGCCGGCGGCCGCCCAGTCAGCCCCGTTGGCTACAGGGTTGTTTTCGTAGGCCCAGCTGTAGGGCGAAAGATTCAGGAGCCAGTCGACCTCCTTGCTTTGCCTGCCGACGGCGTTGAACACGTAACCCAGGACGCCGACGCCGGCGCCGGCGGCCACACCGTACGTCTTCCGTCCCGTCACCGCGCCGAGGAAGAGCGCCGTGCTGCCCGAGAGCATGGTCAGCCCGGCAAAAAGCACGGAGGTGCCGAGGAGGTTTTCCGGTCTGATGTTCAGCTGCGCGGAATCGGTCAGCAGGAGGATCAGGACAAACACCAGGGTGACCAGCAGCAGCACCCGCAACAGGATGGCCAGCGCCCGCTCCAGAACCACCTGCGTGCGGGTCACGCCGTGCGCCAGCGTGAGTTCAAGCTGGCCCGATTCCTCGTCCCCGCCGACGGCCGCCGCTCCCCACGCCACCGACGCGATGGTCATCAGCAGGAAACCGATCAGCCCGAACATCGTGGCCTGGGTGTACCCGGGTCCTGAGGTGATCTGGTCGTAGTTGAGGGCCTTGATCATCTCCGGCGGAAAGGCGTCCATCACACCCTGCATCTCGGGGCTTCCGCCGATCGAGGGGTAGAGCGGCAGGTAGATGAAGATCGTTGCGGCCAGCCCTGCCGCCCACCCGAGCGTAGAGTGCCAGGAGTCCACGAAGGCCCTCCTGAAGAGGGGCAACGGCCGCTTCATGCGCCGTGTCCTCTCCGCCGGCGGCGGCGTCCGTTCCCGTTAACGTCGGCTGTGCCGGGGCCATTGCCGCGGATGGTTCCGTAGAGCTCAAGGACCGACTCCTCGAGGTCCGGTTCCTCCAGCACCAGCTCGGTCAGTTCGAGGCCGGCGAGGACCCGGAGTAACGGCTGGATCGCGCCGCCCAGCGTGGCGGACAGCTCGACGCCGTCGCCCGCCGGCAGCACCTCAAGGTGCCCGATCCCGGGCACCCGTGCCAGCAGCGCGCCGGCGTCGGCCGTCGAAATCCCGGAGGCGGTGAACCGCACGTGCCGCACCGCACCTTGCCGCAGGCTGTCCACCGTGGCGACGGTGACGATCCGGCCGTCACGGAGAATCGCGACCTCGTCGGCGGCCTGCTGGACTTCGCTGAGCACGTGCGAACTAAGAAAGACTGTCTGGCCGTTGGCCTGGGCCTCGCGGACCATGGCGAGGAATTCCTGCTGGACGAGTGGGTCCAGCCCGCTGGTCGGTTCATCCAGCACCAGCAGCTCGGGATCATGCATAAACGCCTGGACGAGTCCCAGCTTCTGTTTGTTTCCCTTGGAGAGCTTGCGGGTGTGGCGGTCCAGGTCCAGGCCCAGCCGTTCCGCCAGGGAATCGACCCGGCCCGGCCTGACGGGTCCGCTGATGTCCGCATAATGGGACAGCAGTTTGCGCCCGGTGATCCGTCCCTCCAGGAACAGTTCGCCGGGCAGATAGCCGATCCGGCGGCGGAGCGACGGGCCTGCGGCCCGGGGGTTCTCGCCGAGTACCGTCGACGTGCCGGACGTGGGCCGGATGATGTCCAGCAGGCACCTCATGACGGTCGTCTTCCCTGCACCGTTGGGCCCGATCACGCCAAAGACGGAGCCCTTCTCGATGCCGAAGCTGATGCCGTGGAGCACTTCGCGGTGGCCGAACTTCTTGGTCATGGAGCCAACCGTGATGGCCTGGCTGGCGGTGTTTCCCGGGGCTGGAGGCATGGCGCCGATGGTAGGCCGTGGGCGTTGTGCGGGCTAGGGTCCAAGGGCCCCGGCCCAGATGGCGGGGCACGCCCGGGGTTTTGATGGGCCGTCATATGGATGTGCCAACAGCGAAATGCAGGGGACAAGGCCGGGCTGCTCGCGTACCGTTGACCCATGGCTACCGTTGACATTACAGGTGAACAGTTCGCATCGACCGTCGAGGACAACGACATTGTCCTCGTTGATTTCTGGGCCGAATGGTGCGGCCCGTGCAAGCAGTTCGGACCCACATACGCCGCAGTTTCCGAGAAGCACCAGGACGTTGTCTTCTCGAAGGTGGACACCGAGGCCGAGCAGCAGCTCGCCGCCGAGGCCGGCATCACGTCCATCCCGACGTTGATGGCGTTCCGCGAAAAGGTCCTCGTCTTCTCGCAGCCGGGCGCCCTGAACGCCCAGCAGCTGGAGCAGGTGGTTGACGCCGTCAAGGCCCTCGACATGGAGGAAGTCCACGCGCACGTGGCCCGGTCCCAGGCCGAGGCGGCCGCTGCGGCCAGCAAGCAGGACGGCAGCCAGATTCCGGAGGCCTGAGCGCCCCCAGCCCTAACGGCCGCTCCCGCCCGAACAGCAGAGCAGCCCGACCTACAGCAACGCGGGGTCACTCCGCGCCCATGATCCTGAGATTGATGGGCGGGGAGTGCCCCCGCGTTGTTGCTTCCGGGGCCGGGACCGGGTACGTGCCGTGCCTAGAGTGTGACGAGCTGGACCGGCTCGGCCAGCAGGGCGCTGAGGGACTCGTTGAGGTCCTGGACCGCCGTGCCCTTCGAGTGCTTGTCCAGATCCTCCTGCGAGGCCCACCGTTCGGTCAGCACCAGCTTGTCCTCGCTGGCCTCGGTGAGTTCGTACCGGATGCAGCCGGGTTCGTTGACCACCTCGTCGATCGCGATCTCCAGCGCGAGCTTCACGCGGAAGAACTCGCCGTCGTTGGGGATGAAGATGGCCTGAAGGTCAATGGGTGCGCTCATGGTTTTCACAATACCGGGCGGCGGCTTTTTGTCCCGAAGATTTCGTAGGACATCCAAGCTTTGGTCTTCTTTTGGCGGCCGAGTGTTGGTAGCGTCACACCATGCTTTCATACACAGCCGGGGACACTGACGTCCCGCTGCTCAAGGAAACCATCGGCGAGAATTTCGAACGGATCGTGGCCAGGTTCCCCTATCAGGACGCCCTGATCGAGGCCGCCGCGGTGCCGGGGGAAGAAGCCCGCCGCTGGAGCTACACCAAACTGAACGACGACGTCGACCGGGTGGCGCGCGCGCTGCTGGCCCTGGGCGTGGCCCGCGGCGAACGGATCGGTATCTGGAGCCCGAACTGCGCTGAATGGACCATCCTGCAGTACGCGACTGCCAAGGTCGGGGCGATCCTGGTCAACGTGAACCCCGCGTACCGCAGCCATGAGCTGGAGTTCGTGGTCAAGCAGAACGGCATGCGGATGCTGGTCGCGGCGCCGTCGGACCGCAACAGCGACTACACCGATATGGCCCGGCAGGCGCTGGCCGAATGCCCCGAGCTGCGCGAACTTGTGTTCCTGCCCGACGCCGGCCAGCCCGGCCTCACCGCCGGCGTCCCGGCACGGGAGGAGGAGCGGACGTGGGCGGAGCTGCTCAAGCGGGCCGACGACGTCGCCCATTCCGCATTGAAGGCGCGCATGGCCGAACTAGACCCCCACGACGCGATCAACCTGCAGTACACCTCCGGCACCACGGGCTTCCCCAAGGGCGCCACCCTCTCGCACTACAACATCCTGAACAACGGGTACTCGATCGGTGAGCTGCTGGAATACACGGAGCACGACCGGGTGGTGCTGCCGGTGCCGTTCTACCACTGCTTCGGCATGGTGATCGGCAATCTGGCCGCCCTGAGCCACGGCAGCGCCACCATCATTCCGGGCCGGGGATTCACGCCCGCCGCTGCGCTGGAAGCCGTCCAGGACTTCGGCGGGACGTCACTGTACGGCGTGCCCACGATGTTCATCGCCGAACTCGCCCTGCCGGACTTCGCGTCCTACGACCTCTCCACCCTGCGCACGGGGGTGATGGCGGGCTCGCTGTGTCCCATCGAAGTGATGAACCGCGTCATCTCGGAGATGAACATGCGGGACGTCGCCATCTGCTACGGCATGACGGAGACCTCACCTGTGTCCACTATGACCCGCAGCGTGGACACCATGGCCCAACGCACCGAGAGCGTCGGCCGGACGATGCCGCGGCTGGAAAGCCAGGTGGTGGACCCGGTGACCGGCGAGGTGATGGAGCGCGGTGAGATCGGGGAGCTGTGCACCCGCGGATACTCCGTGATGAAGGGCTACTGGGACCAGCCGGTCAAGACCGCCGAGGCCATTGACGCCGACGGCTGGATGCATACCGGGGACCTGGCCCGGATGGACGAGGACGGGTACATCGTGATCGAAGGCCGGATCAAGGACATGGTGATCCGCGGTGGCGAGAACGTCTATCCCCGCGAAATCGAAGAGTTCCTCTACACGCATCCGGATATCCAGGATGTTCAGGTGATCGGGGTGCCGGACGCCAAGTACGGGGAGGAATTGATGGCGTGCATCATCCTCAAACCCGGTGCCGCGCCGTTGGAAGCCGGCAGCCTGGCCGAGTTCTGCCGCGGGAAGCTGGCACACTACAAGATCCCGCGTTACGTAGACGTACGCGAAAGCTTCCCCATGACCGTCTCCGGGAAAATCCGCAAGGTGGACATGCGGCAGGAAGCGGTGGCCCGGCTGGGGCTCTAAGCCCAGCGCGGGGGACGGTGCTAGTGGCCGCGGTGGTCCTGGATGGTCATCCGCGGACCGAAGGTCGGCTTGCGGAAGCCGCTGAGGCCGATCATCCGGACCACACGCTGCCGGTGCCCGGCCCACGGGGCCAGCAGCCGGAGCATGCCGGCGTCGTCCGTCCTGCGGCCGGTCAGGGCCGCCCCGACGTACGCCGCGAGGTGGTAGTCGCCCACCGCGATGGAGTCCGGGCAGCCGTGCGTGCGCTGCACCACCTCCGCCGCGGTCCAGACGCCGATGCCGGGAATGGTCTGCAGCTTCGCGGAGGCCTCCGCCGCCGTCAGCGCGGCGAGCCGTTCCAGCGCGACGGCGGAGCGCAGGGCGCGCATGACGGTCGCCGACCGCTGCGGACCCACGCCGGCCTTGTGCCATTCCCACGAGGGGATGCGCAGCCACTGCTCGGGCGTGGGCTGCACCAACAGATTCGCCGGGGCAACCGTCCCGGCGCCGGGCGCCGGTGTTCCGAAGCGGTACATCAGATAGCGGTAGCCGCGCCGGGCCTCGATCACGGTAACCTTCTGCTCCAGGATCGTGGGCACGAGGGAGTCGATGAGGCGGCCGGTGGCTGGCAGCCGCACGGCGAGGTTTCGGCGTCGGGCCTCAACGACCATCCGGGGCAGCGTGGCGTGGAACGCGGGCTCATCAAAGGCGGACCAGTCGTCGTCGCTGCCCAGCATCCGCGGCGCGGAACCGGCGGCATCGGCGGCGCCGGGCCCCCAGGCCTGGACATCGACGGCGGTATCGGCGGCGGGGCAGCCCCGCGGATAAGCCACAGCCAGCCGGAGCGTGGCGGGACCTGACGGCGTTGTGAACGCCATCCAGAGGCCGTCCGGTGCGGTGCGGATGGACGGGTCGCCGTGCCCCCGCAGGAGCGTGCCGACGGTCCGGGACAAATCGAAAGGACCGCCCGGGTGCCACCGCAGCGAGGCGTCAGCCGCGGCGGCAACGCCGGCGGGGACGTCTGCAATGGTCATCTGACCATGATTCCACGAACGCCTGACAGCGGCTGTTCCGGCCTGTCCGAAGCGTGCGACCGGTGGCCCTTAACTCCCGGTTTGGGCGGGACTAGACTTCGGCTGTGGCGTGGAGCCACCACGCCTGCCTGGAGGCCCGGATCCCTGTTTTTAGGAGAGTGTGATGGCTGGTGGAGTAGTACATTTCGAGATCCCCGCGGACGACGAGACACGCGCGCGGGAGTTCTACAGTTCGGCGTTCGGCTGGACGATCAGCCCCGTGCCGGAGATGAGTTACGCAATGCTCATGACAACGCCGTCGGATGAGACGGGCACGCCCTCGGTGCCGGGTTCCATCAACGGCGGCATGTTCCGCCGCGAAGGACACCTCACCTCCCCGTTGGTCACTGTGGACGTTGAGGACATCGACGCGTCGCTGGAGAAGATCAAGTCCCTGGGCGGCAGCACCGTCCAGCCACGGCAGGAAGTCGGCACCATGGGCTGGGCCGCCTACTTCCGGGACACCGAAGGCAACATCATCGGTCTCTGGCAGAACGCCGCGCCCGAAGGCGGCGGAGCCACCGCAGGGGAAAATGGGGTGAACGACATCGGCGCCTGAGGAACCCGAGGCCCCTGAGGAAACTCCGGCAGCGTCAGGGCATGCCCGAGGCGAGCCAGAGCGCCACAACGGCCAGCGGGACGGTGAGCACGACGGCGGCGATCCCGGCGGCCGCGAACCCTCCCCACCGGATCTCGACGTTGAGGGTGCGGAGCCGTTCGTGCCAGAGCAGCGTGGCCAGCGATGCCCACGGGGTCACCAGCGGGCCAAGGTTCACGCCGATCAGGAGGGCCGCGAGCCGCACCGGCGAGTCGCCTACCGGTTCCAGGGCGAGGTAGGCCGGCAGGTTGTTGACCGCGTTCGCGGCACCGGCGCCCAGGCCCGCGAGCTGCAGCAGGGCCGGCAGGTCCTCACCGGAACCGGCGATTCCGGACAGGAACTGTGTCAAGCCGTTCGCGTGCAGGGCCTCCACCACCATAAACAGCCCCGACGTGAGCATGAGCGGCCGCCAGGGAACCATGGACCACCCCAAGGCCGAGCGGCGGCGCCAGAGGAACAGGCCCAGCAAAACCGCCGCCGCAGCGATCGCCGGGAACTGCACGGGCACACCTGAGACGAGCGCGGGCAACAGCAGGGCCATCACCCCGGACGCCGAATACAGCAACACCTTGTCACGCGCCTTGTGGACGTGCTGCGGCCCGTAGCGGCCGGACAGGTCCTTCCGGAACGCCAGCCACAGGAGCCCGATCGGGACCAGGATCCCCACCAGCGCCGGCGCCCAGACGAGCCCGGCGAAGGCTGCCGGGCTGAGATTGAGCCGGTCCTGGGCCAGCAGATTGGTCAGGTTCGAGACCGGCAGCAGCAAGGACGCGGTGTTGGCGAGCCAGATCGTGGTCAGCGCGAAGGGCAGCGGCGGGATCCGGGCGTGGACCGCCAGCAGCACGACGACGGGAGTCACCAGCACCGCCGTCGTATCCAGCGACAGGAAAACGGTGGAGACGGTGGCCAAGCCCACCACCAGCAACCACAGCAGGAACACCCGGCCCCGGCCCAGCGCGGCGAGACGCTCCGTCACCACCCGGAACAGCCCGGCGTCGTCCACCATTTCCGTCACGAGGGACATGGCCACAACGAACGCCAGTACGGGTACGGTGCGGGCGGCCAGTTCCTGGAACGCCGGCCAGGGCAGGAACCCGGTGAATAGAGCCGCGCACCCCGCAGCCAGCATGCCGGCGGGGAGCAGATAACTTTTCAGCCTCATCGGCCGGATCCACGGTTCACCGCACAATCTTCGCACCCGGCGCGGCCGGGAGGCCGCCCCGACGTGCCTGAATCCGCCCCTGGCGGGTGGAGACGGTAACTTTGTACCTATGAAGTACGCCCAGTCCGTTCTGGACCTCATCGGCAATACGCCGCTCGTCAAGCTGCACCACGTAACCGACGGCATCGGGGCCACGGTCCTGGTGAAGCTGGAATACCTGAACCCCGGCGGTTCCATCAAGGACCGCATCGCGGTGAAGATGATCGAGGAAGCCGAACGCACCGGCAAACTCCTGCCCGGCGGCACCATCGTGGAACCCACGTCCGGAAACACCGGCGTCGGCCTGGCGCTCGTGGCCCAGCAGAAGGGCTACCGCTGCATCTTCGTGGTGCCGGACAAGGTGGGCGAGGACAAGCGCGCCGTGCTCCAGGCCTACGGCGCCGAGGTAGTGGTGACGCCCACCGCCGTCGCCCCCGACAGCCCGCAGAGCTACTACGGCGTCTCGGACCGCCTCGTCACCGAGATTCCGGGCGCCTACAAACCCGACCAGTTCTCCAACCCGGCGGCCCCGGCTAGTCACTACGAGTCCACCGGGCCTGAAATCTGGCGCGACACGGACGGCCGAGTCACGCACTGCGTGATCGGTGCCGGAACCGGCGGCACCATCACCGGCACGGGCCGGTACCTCAAGGAAGTCTCCGCCGGGCGCGCGGAGTCCGACGGGGGCATGGTCAAGATTATCGGCGCCGACCCGGCAGGTTCGGTCTACTCGGGCGGCACCGGCCGGCCGTACTTCGTTGAGGGCGTCGGCGAGGACATGTGGCCCGCCAACTACGACAAATCGGTCCCGGATGACGTCATCGCCGTCAGCGACGCCGACTCCTTCGACATGACGCGCCGGCTCGCCCGCGAAGAAGGACTGCTGGTGGGCGGCTCCTCCGGCATGGCCGTCGTCGCCGCCCTGCAGGTCGCCAAAGACCTGCCGGACGATGCCGTCGTCGTCGTGATCCTGCCGGACTCCGGCCGCGGCTACCTGGCCAAGATCTTCAACGACCAGTGGATGCGCTCCTACGGCTTCCTGGCCAGCGGCGACGAAGCGTCCGTGGGGGAGATCCTTAAGGCCAAGACCGGGGAACTGCCAGACCTGGTGCATATCCACCCCAATGAGAGCGTCCGTGACGTCATCAACATCATGAACGAGTACGGTGTCTCGCACATCCCGGTGCTGTCCCAGGAGCCGCCCGTGGTCATGGGCGAGGTCCTCGGCGCCGTCGACGAACGCACCCTGACCGCGAAGCTTTTCCGCGGCGAGGCCAAACTGTCGGACAAGATCTCCGAACACATGGAGGCCCGGCTGCCGGTGATCGGCTCGCTCGAATCGATCTCGACGGCCCGGGAACTCCTCTCCGACGCGGACACCCTCATGGTGACGTTCGTCGGCGCCCCGGTGGGGATCCTGACCCGCCACGACCTGCTCGCCTACCTGAGCAACTGACCTCAGCAACTGACCGCACACTGACCCGGACACCGGACCGCCCTCCCGGGGCGCCCGGCCGCCGGCCGAAAGGAACGCACATGTCTTTGCCAGAAAGCTCCTCCGCGAACACCCCCGGTTTCAACACCCGCGCTGTGCACGCCGGCCAGGCGTTCGAGCCGCGCACCGGCGCCGTCGTGCCGCCCGTACACTTCTCCTCCACCTACGCGCAGGAAGCGATCGGGGTGCTGCGGGCCGGCTACGAATACGGCCGCGGAACCAACCCCACCCGTGACTCCCTGCAGGAGCAGCTCGCGGCCCTGGAAGGCGGGACCGCCGCGTTCTCCTTCAGCTCCGGCCTCGCCGCCGAGGACTCGATGATCCGCGCGCTCACCCGCCCCGGTGACCACATCGTCCTCGGCAACGACGCCTACGGCGGTACCTACCGGCTGATCAGCCGGGTGCTGGGGGAGTGGGGCATCGGCAACACCCCAGTGGACATGTCCAATCTTGACGCCGTCGCGAAGGCTGTTGCGGCCGGCGGGTCGAACGGGGGCAAGACCCGCCTCGTGTGGGTTGAGACGCCGTCGAACCCGATGATGAAGATCACCGACATCGAGGCCCTCGCCAAAGTGGCGCACGACGCCGGCGCCCTCCTCGTGGTGGACAACACCTTCGCCTCGCCCTACCTGCAGAACCCGCTGGCCCTCGGCGCCGACGTGGTGGCGCATTCCACCACCAAGTACATCGGCGGGCACTCCGACGTCGTGGGCGGTGCGATCATCGTGAACGACGCGGAGCTGGCCGAGAAGATCGGTTTTGTGCAGTTCGCCGTCGGTGCCATCTCCGGCCCGATGGACGCCTTCCTCACCACGCGCGGGCTCAAGACCCTTGGCGTCCGGATGGACCGGCACAGCGACAACGCCCAGGCCGTGGCCGAGTGGCTGCTGCAGCGCCCCGAGGTCGAGGCCGTGCTGTACCCGGGACTGCCCTCGCACCCAGGGCACGAGCTCGCCAGGAAGCAGATGAAGAAGTTCGGCGGCATGATCTCCGTGCAGTTCAAGGGCGGCGAGGCGGCGGCGCGCAAGGTGGCCGAATCGACCTCCGTATTCACCCTCGCGGAGTCCCTCGGCGGCATCGAATCCCTGATGAACTACCCCTCGGAGATGACGCACGCCTCGGTCAAGGGCACCGAACTGGCCGTCCCCGTCAACCTGATCCGGCTCTCCTGCGGCATCGAGGACGTCGAGGACCTCATCGCCGACCTCGAGCAGGCGTTCTCGCAGATTGATACCGCGCCCGGCGAGTCAGGCAGCTAAGCACCCGTGACCACCACCATCAGGGCCACGGCCTCCACCACGCGCGCCCGGGTCGCGACGGCGGCCGGCGCGCTCGCCGTCGTCGCCGCCCTGGTGGTCCTGTACTCGGCCTACATCCCGCTGATGAACGACTTCGAGGTGTACTTCTACGGCGGCAACCGGGTGCTGCAGACCGGGGAAGCCGGCGTCAACGAGCTCTACGCGCCGCGCGACGGACTGCCGTTCACCTACCCGCCGTTCGCCGCGCTGCTGTTTGCCGCCATGGCGACCCTCGGCCAGAGCGGCGGCAGTCTCCTGTTCATCACGACGGCGCTGCTGGGTGCCGGGGTGGTGTCGGCTTGGCTTACACGGCACTATTTCCGCCTCGGCGGCTGGCGGGACGCGTTCGCCGACTGGCGGTTCCGCGCCGTTTCCCTGACCGGGACCGCCGCCATCCTGCTCCTGGGGCCCTGGCGGGACACCTTCGACTTCGGCCAGATCAACATCATCCTGATGGGACTGATCCTGGCCGACTTCGCGCTGTACGGGAAAGCCCGGTCGGGGGAGATCCGCTGGCCCGCCGGGCTGCTGATCGGCATCGCGGCCGGGATCAAACTCACCCCGCTGGCGTTCGGGCTGTACTTCCTGGTCCGCCGCGATTTCAAGGCCCTCGGCTGGATGGCCGCCGGGTTCTTCGGCTCGATCGCTCTGGCCTGGGCCATCCTGCCCACGGCCTCGGTCACGTTCTGGACCAAGATCCTGCCGGACACCGGACGGATCGGCGGGCCCGCCTACGTGGACAACCTCTCGGTCAAGGGCCTGCTGCTGCACCTGGGACTGCCGGATTCCGGCCTGACCAGCCTGCTGTGGCTGGTGCTGTCCCTGGCGCTGGCCGCGCTGGCCGCGCTCGTCATCACCTGGGCGGTGGCCGCGGACGAGAACTTCGTGGCGGTCTCAGCCACCGCCGTGCTGATGCTCCTGATCAGCCCGGTGTCCTGGTCCCACCACTGGGTGTGGATGGCCGTGGCACTGCCCTGCATGGGCTTCGCGATCCACCGTGTGCCGTCCCGGAACGGACGGATGCGCCTCGCCGGTTGGGTCATCGTCGCCTTCTCGGCCCTGGCCTTCTACCTGACGCCCAAGTACCTGTCCGTCATGGCAGGCGCGGCCGAGTGGGGCAAGGACCCGCAGACCCAGTGGCAGCTCATCGTGGCGAGCCTCGGCGTACTCTGCGGCGTCGCCATGCTGGTCTTCTGGGCACTGGCCTACCGCCCCTCCCGCGCCGCGCTCCGCACGGGGGCGTAGCGCCGGGGTTGCCCCTTCCCTCTCCGCCGGCCCGCGAGTGTGCATTTCACGGCAGTTTTTTCGCGGAATACTGCCGTGAAATGACATCTGGGCGCACCATCTAGCTATCTTGAAGATAGTCAGCTAGTTTTGTCCGCATGGCACTTCGATCCGACTGGTCCCGGCGGGACTGCAGCATGGCCCGGGGCCTCGACATCCTCGGCGATCCGTGGGGCATGCTGGTCCTCCGCGAGGTCTTCTTCGGCAACGGCCGCTTCGACGCCATGAAATCCCGGCTCGGGGCGGCGGATTCCGTCCTCACCAAACGCCTGGCCGCACTCGTCGACGCGGGGCTGCTCACCCGGCGCCCGTACGACGACGGCGGCCGCACCCGCCAGGAGTACGTGCTCACCGCGAAGGGGGAGGACACCCTGCCGGTGCTCAACGCCGTCGTCATCTGGGCCGAAAGGCACCTGCCGGCGCCCTCGGAACAGGCCCACATGTTCGTGGTCCACACCGGCTGCGGCTCGCGGACCTCGTCCGCGGACAGCTGCACCGAGTGCGGGGAACGGCTCACGGCCCGGAACACGAGCTGGCACAGCCTCGCCAGAACCCCGGACCCCGTGCCCCTTGCCGCTACCTACGCTTCTCCGGCCCAGTCCGTGAACGCCCCTTCCGAGAACGGACCCGCCCTATGAGCGCCCCCGAAACCACGCTGCTGCCAGCTCCGAAGCGCAGGATCCACCCGGCCTGGATCGTCGCCGCGGTGGCCTTCCTCGCTCTCGTCGGGGCCGCGGGTTTCCGGGCCGCTCCGGGTGTGCTGATGGTGCCGCTGCAGGAGGAATTCGGCTGGTCCACCACCGTGTTGTCGGCCGCGGTCAGTATCAACCTGGTGCTCTTCGGCCTCACCGCCCCCTTCGCCGCGGCCCTGATGGAGCGCTTCGGCATCCGCGCAGTGACGGCCGTGGCACTCGTGCTGATTGCGGCCGGCAGCGCCCTGACCGTGTTCGTCACGCAGTCATGGCAGATCCTGCTCACCTGGGGTCTGCTCATCGGGCTTGGAACCGGGTCCATGGCGCTGGTCTTCGCCGCGACCATAGCCAACACCTGGTTCGCGAAAAGCCGCGGCCTCGTCATCGGCATCCTCACCGCCGGCAGCGCAGCCGGGCAACTGGTCTTCCTGCCGTTCATCGCCGTCCTCGCCCAAGACCCGGGCTGGCGGCAGGCTTCGCTGTTGATCGCCGCCGGCGCCCTCGCTGTGGTGCCGCTGGTCCTGAAATTCCTGAAGAACTCACCGGCCGACGTCGGCGCGCTGCCCTACGGCGCCGAAGCGGTGCCCGGGTTCGTGCCGGGACCGGGCGCCGCGGCGGGCGGGGCCGGCGAACCAGGCCGCAACGCCGCCGTCCGTGCCCTGCAGGTGCTCAAACGGGCCAGCAAAGTGCGGACCTTCTGGGCACTCGTTGCCGGGTTCGCGATCTGCGGTGCCACCACCAACGGCCTGATCGGCACCCACTTCATCCCCTCCGCCCACGACCACGGCATGACGCAGACCACCGCGGCGGGCCTGCTGGCCGTCGTCGGGATCTTCGACATCGTCGGGACGATCGCCTCCGGCTGGCTGACGGACCGCTTCAATCCCCGGATCCTGCTCGCGGTCTACTACCAGTTCCGCGGCATCGGCCTGCTGGTGCTGCCGTTGCTGCTCAGCGCCACAGTCCAGCCCAGCATGATCGTGTTTGTGGTGATCTACGGACTGGACTGGGTGGCCACCGTGCCGCCGACCGCCGCCATCTGCCGCCAGGTGTTCGGGGCGGACGGCAGCGTTGTGTTCGGCTGGGTCTTCGCTGCCCACCAGCTCGGCGCGGCCGCCGCCGCGCTGGGGGCCGGCGCCATCCGGGACGCCACCGGGCAGTACACCTACGCCTGGTTCGGCGCCGCCGCGATGTGCACCATCGCCGCCGTCGTGAGTGCGGGCATCCGCAAGGACGCCGCCAGGAAGGACGCCGCCGCCGTCCCCGCCTAGGGCTTCGGTAGGATGGGCAGCGAGGCCGGGCGCCCTGGCGGCGCCCCGTACGAGCCTCGAATCAGCCAGATTTTGGGGGATCCATGTCACTGCTCGACGCCGAAAACCGGCCCGCGCCGCCCGCCGCAGCGCCGCCTCCCGGGCCGGTCCGGCCGTCCGGCCTTGCTCGCGTGGCCGGGCTGGCGCAGCTCTCCCGGCTGGGGCAGCGGCTTCCGGTGCCGCAGTTGCTGCGGCTCTCCACCGCCTTGGCCGTGGCCGCGGTGCTGTTCCTGGTGTGGACCTGGCTCGGTGTCTGGGCGAAGCAGGGACTCGACTTCAGTGTCTACTGGCACGGCGGCAAGATCCTCAACGAGGCCGGGGCAACGCCGTCGGACCTTTACCGCGGCAACATCGACTGGGCCGGCGGTCCCCAGCTCCCGTTCACGTACCCGCCCTTTGCCGCGCTGCTCTTCAGCCTGCTGGCCCGGCTGCCGGAACCCGTGGCCCTCACCATGTTCAACGCGGCCGGCACGGTTGTGGCGGGGTGGCTGGCCCTGCTCGCGGTGCGGTACTGGCATGGCAGGACGGACTGGCGGGGCACCTTCAACCAGGCGCGCAACCGGTGGGGCGCCGCGGTGCTGGTCCTGGCCGTGCTGAACCTGGGTCCCTGGCGAGAAACCCTGGCCTTCGGGCAGATCAACGTCCTGCTTCTGGGCCTCATGGCGGCGGACCTGCTGTCCCGGAACCGGCGCTGGACGAGCGGGTTCCCCGGAAGCGGGTTCCTGGTGGGCGTCGCCGCAGGCATCAAGCTGACGCCCCTTGTCTTTGGGCTGTACTTCCTGATGCGCAAGGACTGGCGCGGACTGCTGAACATGGGCGCGGGCTTCGCCGGCACAGTACTGGTCGGCTGGTTGCTCCGTCCGGCGGAGTCTCTGCAGTTCTGGCTGCAGATCCTCCCGGACACGTCAAGGATCGGCGGCGCGGGCTACGTCGACAACCTCTCCCTCAAGGGGGCGCTGCTGCACTTTGGCGTCCCCGAGGCTGCAGTCACCGTGCCGTGGCTCCTGCTGAGCCTGCTGGTGGTGGCGGTGGCGGCCGCGGTCATCAGGCTGGCGAGCGCCCAGGGATCGCGTGTGGTGGCCATCTCGGCGACCGCACTGACCATGCTGCTGATCAGCCCGGTGTCCTGGTCACACCACTGGGTCTGGGTCGCGGCCGTGCTGCCGGCCTTCGCCTGGACCCTCCGCGAGACCCCGTTGCGCCACCGCGGGCTGCGCTGGCTCATGGGCGGAGTGCTGGGGATCTCTGTCCTGGTCTTCCTGTTCTCACCCAAGACCATTGGCACGGCGCTGGGCGCGGAGAACCTGGACATCCAGACGCCCGGCCTCTGGATCATGGCCTCCAGCGCCGGTGTGTTCTGCGCGCTCGCCCTCCTGATCTGCTGGCTCGTGGTGCTCCGGCGAGGGTCGCCGGCGCCGGCGTTCGACGCCCACCGGGGCATTGCCCAGGGCGAGGATCAAGGCCGGCAACCGGCGGTCCGCGGCTAGGCTGGTCGGCATGGACGCCAACGCACCCGAGATTCCGCCGGTCCCGCCCGCAACGCCGCACCGGAAGACGGCCCTTGTGACCGGCGTCGGCCGGCTAGCGGGGATTGGAGCGGGCATCGCGCGCCGGCTGGCGGCCGACGGCTGGGACCTCGTGCTGACGTACTGGCGGGACTATGACGCCCGGATGCCCTGGGGCGTCCAGCCGGACGACGTCGAACGCCTCACCGCGGAGCTCCAGGCCACGGGCGCCGCCGTCGTGGCGCTGCCGGCAGATTTCCAGGACCCGCAGGCCGTGGACCGGCTGATGGAGGTTATCGCGGCGGAGGCCGGGCCGTTGCAGGGACTGGTGCTAAGCCACGCTGAATCCGTGGACTCGAGCATCCTGGACACCACTCTGGAGAGCTTCGAGCGGCATTTCGCCGTCAATGCCCGCGCCAGCTGGCAGCTGATCGCAGCGTTTGCGCGGCAGGTCCCGGCCGAGGGCGGCGCTGTAGTGGCTCTGACCAGCGACCACACCGCCTTCAACCTGCCCTATGGCGCATCCAAAGGCGCGCTGGACCGCATCGTGATCGCGGCGGCCCGGGAACTTGGCCCGCAGGGGATCAGCGCCAACGTGCTCAACCCCGGTCCGGTGGACACCGGCTGGATGGACCAGCAACTGCGGGACGAACTGGCGCAGCGCCAGCCGGGCGGGCGGCTGGGAACGCCGGCGGACGTGGCCGGGACGGTGGCGTTCCTGCTCTCGCCCGAAGGCCGCTGGGTGTCGGGCCAGCTGGTCAAGGCCGACGGCGGGTGCTCCGCCTGAGGCGCCCAGCCCTTCACCGAGCTGGCATTTCGCGGCAGTGTTCGCGCTCAACACTGCCGCGACGTGCCAACTCGCGGAGGGTGCAGGGTCAGCGGAAGGCGGCCAGCCCGGTGAGGTGCTGGCCCAGGATCAGGGTGTGGACCTCGTCGGTGCCCTCGTAGGTGCGCACCGACTCAAGGTTGGCGGCGTGCCGCAGCGGCGAGTAGTCCAGGGTGATGCCGTTGCCGCCCAGGATGGTCCGGGCCTCGCGGGCGATCACGATCGCCTCGCGCACGTTGTTGAGCTTGCCCAGCGAGATCTGCTCGGGCCGCAGCTTCCCGGCGTCCTTGAGCCGTCCAAGCTGCAGCGCCAGCAGCGTGCCCTTCTGGATTTCCACCAGCATGTTGACGAGCTTCTCCTGGGTCAGCTGGTACCCGGCGAGCGGCCTGCCGAACTGCAGCCGCTCCTGTGAGTACTTCAGCGCGGCCTCGTAGGAGTCCCGGGCCGCGCCCATGGCACCCCAGGCGATGCCGTAACGTGCCTCGTTCAGGCAGCTGAATGGTCCTCGCAGGCCCCGGGCGGCCGGCAGCAGGGCCTCGGGACCCAGCCGGACGCCGTCGAACGTGACATCGCACTGGATCGAGGCGCGCATCGAGAGTTTTTGTCCGATCGGCGTCGCGGTGACCCCGGGGGTCCCGGCGGGGACCAGGAACCCGTGGACCCCGTCGTCCGTCATCGCCCAAACGACCAGCACGTCGGCCACCGACGCGAGTCCGATCCAGCGTTTGGCGCCGTCCAGGATCCAGCCGGCGCCGTCGCCAGTGCCGTCGCGGCGGGCGAACGTCTTCATTGCGGCGGGGTCTGAGCCGGCGGTGGGCTCGGTCAGCGCGAAGCTGCCGATCAGCTCACCGGCGGCCATCCGGGGGAGCCACTCCTGCTTCTGCTCTTCCGAGCCCCACTTGTGGATGGCCGTCATGGCCAGTGAGCCCTGCACGGAGACGAACGTGCGGATCCCGGAATCGCCGGCTTCCAGCTCCATGGCTGCCAGCCCGTATTCGACGGCGGAGCGGCCCGGGCATCCGTAGCCGTCCAGATGCATGCCGAGGACGCCGAGTTCTCCGAGTTCCGGCGCCAGCTCGAGCGGGAAGACCCCGTCGTCGTACCAGGCCGCGATGCCTGGACGGATCCGCTGTTCGGTGAAATCCCGGATCCGCTCACGTACGGCCAGCTCCCCGGCGCTCAGCAGCGAATCGATCGCCAGCACGTCGGAGACGTCGGAAATGCCGGAGACGTGGGAATTTCCGGAGATGTCGGAGATTTCGGAACCATTGGGGCCAGCCTCGTTGCTCATTCCAGCATCCTACGGTCTCGGTGCTGCCGCTGGCCCGGCCTTCCTGCCCGGTTGCTTCCGGACCGGGCTACGGATTCGGGGCGACCCGCCGGTGTCGCGGGCGAATAGGGTGCCGGGCAGGAAAGCGACCGGGCAGGAGCTCTTCCTATAGACAAGCCTGGGCTTCACCAAAGGTTGTGAAAGGCATTCATACCTGCGCAGCTTCAGCGCAATGGCTCTTGTTGGTGCGCATTACGGCCAATCTTTCCACGGCTCGTTACACTTTCGGGGTTGCCGGACATTAAACGGGTATGAGCTTTCAAGCAGTCCGGAAGGATAGAGCGGATTTGGAGCGGGAGAAGCATTTCTTGATAGCGCACGCGGCCGCCCACGACCGCATCTACCGCTATCTCCGCCGACGAACTGCGAATGCGGCGACTGCTGAGGACCTGTGCGCAGAGGTCTTTCGGATTGCTTGGGAGAAATCAACTGACAGCGAATCCCTGACAGTGATGGTGCTTTTCGGTGTTGCTCGTAACGTACTAAGAAACCATGACCGGTCGTCAGTCCGCTCCGCAAAACTCATAGAAGAACTTCGGCCACCGGAGCATCACGGTGGCGTCGAAGCCCTTTCGAGGGAATCTCCCCTTCAGGAAGCCCTGCACCGATTGAGTCCGGAGGACCGAGAAGTTCTCCTCCTGACCTACTGGGACGGCTTCAACTCCAGGGAGATATCCGACTTACTGAATACCAGCGCCACGGCCATCAGGATGCGTCTGCATCGAGCCCGAAAAGCACTGACCCACCTATTACAAGCAGAGGGGGCAGAAAAATGAATCAGAGAGCCTTAGAGGAACAGGTAAGGCGCCACCTAGCGACTGTAGATCCAGCAGCAAGTATCGCGGAGCAGGAATTGGCCACAAGTAGGGAGCGTTCCCTCAGAGCCTTCCAGACGGCGGAGACGAATCTCTTGGACCAAATGTCCAAGACGGGCAGCCCGCAGCACGCACCGACCGTCGTTTCGCTGTCCGTTGAGCGGCAACGGCGGAGGCGGAAGTGGGTTACTTCGGTAGCTGCAGCAGCCGTTCTCGCTGGGATTGTTGCCGGGGACCTCGTAGGGCTTGCCGGCTGGCGAGGAAGCGCCACCGCTGAAGCCGCTGAAGTTCTCAATACGGCGGCGGAAACGGCAATTACCAGCACCGATCCCGTCGTGAATCCAGGCCAGTATCTGAGGATCAGAAGCACCAACGTTTGGTCGACGGAAGACTGGCCCGAGGACGGTTCCAAATATCAGTGGCTGGATACAGAAAAGATGGATATGTATATCCCGGCTGACCGGACTTCGGAGTGGGTGTGGCTGCGTTCGGGGCGTGTGCCTACAACGTTCTTCGACGACAAGGCACGAAATTACGTCCAGGAGCAGGGCATCCAAGCCCATCCCGAGACGCTGCGGGCGCCAAAGGGAGAGTTCTATGGCCAGCCAGGCGGCACGCTCACCACGGATATGTCGACCTTTCCCCGAGACCCTTATCGACTCCTGAACCACATCTACATACGAACCCTGGGCGCAGGGCAATCAGTGGACGGTGAAGCGTTGGTCTTCATCGCTGATCTCCTTCGAACGGGACTCGTCCCTGCGGATCTGCGGGCCGCACTGTACAAAGCCGCGGCCATGATTCCCGGGGTGACGATTATGGAAGGGCAGGCGAACCTCGACGGGCGAACAGGCGTGGCAATCGGTCGGACAGAAGGCACTCTTACCCGCCAAGAGATCATCATCGATCCCAAGACGGGCCAGCTGATCGGGGAACGCGAAGTCCTCACGAAGGATTACGGCGTGATGCCAGCGGGCACGCCCTTTGCCTGGACTGCTGTGGAAACCTCAGTGTCCGATACGGCTCCCTGACGCTCCATACGGTCCTGGCTCCGTCCGCGCCAGCGGCAGGGAAGCAACCGGGCAGGAGCTCTGCGGGGGAGTCCGGGCGGCCCCAGGCCTACACTGGTGCCATGGACACCGCATCCGTTCTCGCCGTCTGCCGCGTACACCAGTTGCTGGACGATCCAGGCAGTGTGGGCGTGACCGCGATCGACAAACGCCCCGCGGATGGGCCGGTCAAGGTCCACAGGCTCGGACTGCATGGCGACATCCAGGCCAGCCGCGTGCACCACGGCGGCGAGGACCAGGCGCTGTATGCCTACTCCCAGGACGACGCCGACTACTGGGCAGCGGAACTCGGCCGCGAACTCCCGCCAGGGATTTTCGGTGAGAACCTGCGCGTTGCCGGGATCAGCGCCACGGACGCCATCATTGGCGAACGCTGGAAGATCGGGCTGGACGTTGAAGTCGAAGTGACCTCGCCCCGCACCCCGTGCGCCACCTTCCAGCGCCGGATGCACGAGCCGCACTGGGTCAAGCGGTTCGGGGAGGCAGGCCGCGTGGGAACGTATCTGCGCGTCGTGCGGGTCGGCAGCATCCAGGCAGGAGACCACATCCACCGGATATTCGTCCCCACCCACGGGGTAACCATCAGCAAATGGTTCAGCGCGCCCACGGTTGAGGACATGGAAGCCCTGCGGGACGCCGACGCCGACGGCGAGATCCGCCTCCAGCCCGAGTACCTCGCGGAGTTTGAGAAGCTCCAGCGCCGCCTCGGCGTGTAGCAGCGCCGCCCCGGGCGTCTCCGGGCGGGCGGCGTGTGCGCAAGCTCACCGCCGTCGTCGGCCCCTGAGTTACCCATGCGCGGATCGATGCCCTACAATTGAAATATCCCCCACTCCGGAAATCCCTTATTTCCTGCCCAATTCTTGAGGCAAGACTGGTAAGTGTTGGGGCCCGCGCGAATGAGATGCGGGCATTTTCATAGGGAGAGCCGGCTAAAGAAAACGCTGTACAGACTGCTGGGATAGCAGCCAAGAGATGCAGCGGGAAGTCCTGCCACGGGATTGCGAAAGCGCCGGGCTTCTATGTGACCGGCCGGTCAAAGTACGTCCGGCGATTCCGGTCACGCGTACTGCGGCTCCGCTCACCTCGGGTTGTGCCGCTTGGCCCCTATGAATGAGGATATTCACCTATGCCCGAAAATCAGAACAACTCCGTCGACACCGAACTCGCCACCGAGAACAGCCAGGTCGACGTCGAGACTTCTGAAACGGCTGCCCCCGCAGCCGGCTCCGCCCCGGTCTTCACCGAGGCCCCTGCGAACACCGACGCTCCGGCCGCTGCCGTAGCCGAACCGCAGGCTGACACCCAGGCCGAGGCCTCTGCGAACACCGCCGCCCCGGCCAAGGCTGAAGACGCCGAAGAAGAAGGCGTCAAGTTCGTTGACCTCGGCATCGATGGCCGCGTCCTGGCTGCCCTGCAGGACGTCGGCTACGAGAAGCCCTCCCCCATCCAGGCAGCAACCATCCCGCTGCTGCTCGAAGGCCGCGACGTCGTGGGCCTGGCCCAGACCGGCACCGGTAAGACTGCAGCATTCGCAGTACCGGCGCTGTCCCGCCTGGCCGAGCTCCACGACCTCAACGGCCCGTCCCGCAAGACCCAGGCCCTGGTGCTCGCTCCGACCCGTGAGCTCGCCCTCCAGGTCGCCGAGGCCTTCACCTCCTACGCCAAGCACATCGACGACTTCACCGTCCTCCCCGTGTACGGCGGCTCCGCCTACGGTCCCCAGCTCGCTGGCCTGCGCCGCGGTGCCCAGGTTGTTGTCGGTACCCCCGGCCGCGTGATCGACCACATCGCCAAGGGTTCCCTGGACCTGTCCGAACTCCAGTACCTGGTGCTGGACGAGGCTGACGAGATGCTCCGCATGGGCTTCGCCGAAGACGTGGAGCAGATCTTCCAGCAGACCCCCGCGGGCCGCCAGGTCGCCCTGTTCTCCGCCACCATGCCGAGCCAGATCCGCCGGCTCTCCAAGCAGTACCTGAACAACCCGGCCGAGGTGCAGGTCAAGTCCAAGACCACCACGGGCGCCAACACCCGCCAGCGTTACCTGCAGGTCATGGGCCCGCACAAGCTCGACGCGCTGACCCGCATCCTCGAGGTTGAAGAGTTCGAGGGCGTCATCGCCTTCGTGCGGACCAAAATGGCCACCGAGGACCTCGCCGACAAGCTGCGTTCACGCGGTTTCCAGGCTGCCGCCATCAACGGTGACATCCCGCAGCAGCAGCGCGAGCGTACCGTCGAGGCCCTGCGCGACGGCAAGATCGACATCCTGGTCGCCACCGACGTCGCGGCCCGCGGCCTCGACGTCGAGCGCGTCAGCCACGTGGTCAACTACGACATCCCGCACGACACCGAGTCCTACGTTCACCGCATCGGCCGCACGGGCCGCGCCGGCCGTTCCGGCGACGCGATCCTCTTCATGACGCCGCGCGAGAAGTACCTGCTGCGTTCCATCGAGAAGGCGACACGCCAGCCGGTGGAGCAGATGCACCTGCCGACCGCGGAGACGGTCAACACCCTGCGCCTGGGCAAGTTCGCTGAGAAGATCACCGAGACCCTCGCCTCCGAGGATGTTGCGTCGTTCCGCGACCTCATCTCCTCCTACGAGGAAGAGCACAACGTTCCGGCTTCGGAAATCGCCGCAGCACTCGCAGTGATGGCCCAGGGCGGCCAGCCGCTCCTGGTCAAGGAACTGCCGGCCGCTCCTGAATTCCAGAAGCGCGAGCGCTCCAAGGACGGCTTCGGTTCACGCGGCCCGACCCGCACCCTGACCGAGGGCAACGCCACCTACCGGATCGCCGTCGGACGCCGTCAGCGCGTGATGCCGGGTTCCATCGTTGGCGCCATTGCCAACGAAGGCGGCATCTCCTCGGCCCAGATCGGCGGCATTGACATCCGTGCGGACCACTCCCTCGTGGAGCTCCCGGCGGACCTCAGCTCCGACCAGCTGAAGGCCCTGTCCCGGACCCGGATCGGCGGCGAGCTGATCCACCTCGAACTGGACAACGGCCGTAAGCCTTCCGGTGACCGGGGCAGCTACCAGGGCGGCAGCCGCGGCGGCGACCGTGGCGGGTACTCCGGCGGCGGCGACCGTGGCGGCAACTTCAAGGGCAACGGCGGCTTCAAGCGCGAATTCCGCAAGAACGACGGCGAGCGGTCCTCCGCTGACCGCGGCGGACGCTCCTTCAGTGACCGCAACGAGCGCGGCGTCGGCTCCGACGCGGCCCGCAAGCCGCGCACCGAAGGCGGCTTCAAGCCCCGCAACAAGTGGTAACTGTCAGCTGCTAAGCACTGATTCACCGTGAGAACGGGCCGGCTCAACAGCCGGCCCGTTCTTGTTTAAGTTCCCTTGGTCACATCGGGGAGTCCCGCGGTGCCGAAGGCCCGTTCCCGGACGCCATCCAGGCCTTCTGCACCCCGGATTTCCGCTGTTTTTGGCGCATTCCCGGCCTCCCCGGCACCGATTTGTTGGGAGGGGAATCTTCCGGTAGAGTATTTACTCGTTGCCCCCCTAGCTCAGTGGTAGAGCGCGTTCTTGGTAAGAACGAGGTCACCGGATCGATTCCGGTGGGGGGCTCTGAATGAGGGCCTGTGTCAAGGCGGTTTTTGACCGGCTTAGCGCAGGTTTTCCTCATTTATGGCGGCGTAGCTCAGTTGGTTAGAGCGCACGACTCATAATCGTGAGGTCGGGAGATCGAGCCTCCCCGCCGCTACAGAAAGACCCTGCAGGCATCGCCGGCAGGGTCCTTTTGTTTAACCCCCCGTTGCGCTATCACTTTGGGTGCCTCAAAGGCCCTCTGAGCCGCGCTAAGTGATAGCGCAACGGGTGCGGCTCGTGGCGCCGTGGGACAGAATGGGTCCATGACTCGAATCGCAATCATCGGCGGCCACGGCAAAGTGGCTTTGGAACTGTCCAGGATCCTCTCCGCGGAGGGGTTCGACGTTACGTCGATAATCCGCAACCCTGACCACCGGGAGGACGTCGCCGCAGCCGGGGCCACCCCGGCTGTCCTGGACGTTGAAAATTCGACGACGGCGGAGATCGCCGAGGCGCTCCGGAACCACGACGCCGTGGTCTGGTCCGCCGGTGCCGGGGGAGGGAGCCCGGACCGCACCTACGCCGTGGACCGGGACGCGGCGATCCGGTCGATGGATGCGGCAGCCCTGGCCGACGTCGGGCGCTACATCATGGTGTCCTACTTCGGAGCCGGGCCTGATCACGGCGTTCCCGCGGACAACGGCTTCTTCGCCTACGCCGAAGCCAAGGCGGCTGCTGACGCCTACCTGCGCGGAACGCAGCTGGACTGGACCATCCTGGGGCCTGGAGCGCTCACTGACGGCCCCGGCAACGGCCTGATCGATGTCAACCCGGCGGATGCCTCCGGCGGTCAAGAGACGGCACGTGCCAACGTTGCCCTCGTCGCGGCCGCGGTTCTGGGGCTGCCCTCAACCGCGGGGCGCACCATCGAGTTCCGCGACGGCACGCTGCCCGTGGCGGCTGCCCTGGAGCACCTGAGCTAACCGCAGCGTCCGGCTGCCGACACGCACGGGCCTCCACAACGCACAGAGCCGCCAAAACCCACAGAGCCGCCGGCAGCGTCACTTCGCTGCCGGCGGCTCTGTGCGGACTCAGACCTTCGGAGACAGTCCTAGGGAAGGACTTCAGTTCCCCGGGCTGCCGTCCAGGTGATGGTGCCGCGCTGGAAGCGCTGGCTGCACGGTCCGGTGGCGGAGCTGCAGCTCTCGTTCGACGTCGGGTAGCCGAGTTTGCCTCGTTCGTAGCCCAGGCTGGCCCAGGTCGAGCGGATGGCACCGGTCGTGGCGACAGCGCCGGTGGTGGGCGACCAGTGGATGCTGCCGCCCGTGAAGGACTGGTAGCAGCCGCCGCCAACCAGGCCGCAGGTTTCCTTGCCTGTCGGGTAGCCGAGTTTGCCTCGTTCGTAGCCCAGGCCGGCCCACGTCGAGCGGATGCCGCCCCACGTCGGGAAGGCGCCGGTGCCGGGGGACCAGTGGATGCTGCCGCCCGTGAAGGACTGGTAGCAGCCGCCGCCAACCAGGCCGCAGGTTTCCTTGCCTGTCGGGTAGCCGAGTTTGCCCTTTTCATAGCCCGTGCTGGCCCAGGCTGTGCGCATGCCGCCCCACGTGGCGAAGGCGCCGGTGCCGGGGGACCAGTGGATGCTGCCGCCCGTGAAGGTCTGGTAGCAGCCGCCGCCAACCAGGCCGCAGGTTTCCTTGCCTGTCGGGTAGCCGAGTTTGCCCTTCTCGTAGCCCGTGCTGGCCCAGGCTGTGCGCATGCCGCCCCACGTGGCGAAGGCGCCGGTGGTGGGGGACCAGTGGATGCTGCCGCCCTGGAAGGCCTGGGAGCAGCCGCCGTTGGTCAGACCGCAGATTTCCTTACCGGCCGGGTAGCCGAGCTTGCCCTTTTCGGATCCCAGTGACGCCCAGGTTGCACTGATCGGTCCCGCAGTGGCGAATACTCCGGTGGCGGGGGCGTTGAGGATGGCGCCGCCCACAAAGTTCTGCGCGCAGCCGCCGTTGACCAGGCCGCAGGTTTCCTTGCTTGCCGGGTAGCCGAGCTTGCCCTTTTCGTACCCCAGTGTTCCCCAGACGGACCGGATCGGTCCGACCGTGGCGTAGGCGCCCGTGCCGGGGGACCAGTGAATGCTGCCGCCCTGGAAGGCCTGGGAGCAGCCGCCGTTGACCAGGCCACAGGTTTCCTTGCCGGCGGGATAGCCGAGCTTGCCCTTTTCGTAGTCCATGGCGGCCCAGGCGGACCGCATGCCGCCCCAAGTCGCGACAGCGCCGGTGGCCGGGGACCAGTGGATGCTGCCGCCCTTGAAGGACTGGTAGCAGCCGCCGTTGACCAGACCGCAGGTTTCTTTGCCTGTCGGGTAGCCGAGCTTGCCCTTTTCGTAGCCCGTGCTGGCCCAGGTGGCGCGCATACTGCCCCAGGTGGGGAAGGCGCCGGTGCCGGGGGACCAGTGGATGCTGCCGCCCTTGAAGGACTGGTAGCAGCCGCCGCCAACCAGGCCGCAAACTTCGTTCCCCGTCGGGTAGCCGAGTTTGCCCTTTTCGTAACCCGTGCTGGCCCAGGCGGTGCTCATGCCGCCCCACGTGGCGAAGGCGCCGGAGGCGGAGGACCAGTGGATGCTGCCGCCCTGGAATTTCTGGTAGCAGCCGCCGCCAACCAGGCCGCACGTCTGGGGGCCGGCGGGGTAGCCGAGTTTGCCCTTTTCGTAGCCCAGGCTGGCCCAGGAGGCCCGGATCGGCCCCGTGGTGGCGACGGCGCCCGTGCTGGGGCTCCAGTGTACGGATCCACCCTGGAAGTTCCTGTAGCAGCCGCCGTTGCGCAGCCCGCAGACGACAGCCGACGTCGCGGTCCCCAGGGCCGGCGTCTTGGCCGCGACGGCGTCGATCGCCTTGCCGGCGAGGGAATCCAACGTTTCGATGGTGATGCCGGCCGCCGCGGAGGAAATCCAGTCCACGCTCACCCGCGTTCCTGCATGGGTCTTGAAGACCTGGCCGGCCTGCCAGGTCTGGTTGTAGCTGTAGAAGCCGTTGAATGTTGTGGTGCTCGGCTGCAGCGCGATGGATCCAGCTCCGAAGCCCTGAACAACCTTGACTCCGCGGTTGCCGCCGAGGGCCGTTGCCGCGTCGTTGCCCACCGGGAGGCGGAGCTCAACGTAGTAGACCTCGCCGCTCACGGGATCCGTGAATTTGACGGCACGGTTGGCGTCCGCGCTTCCCCAGGCCCGGAGCTCGTAGGACTTTTTGCCCGTTGCAGTCCCCAGGTTTCTGACCTCGGTGCCGGCTCCGAATCCGCCAAATTCATAGATCGGGGAGCTGACCACCGGCTGGCTGACCTGGGAAACACCCATCAGATCGAGATTGTCCTTGTATTCCTGGACGCTGCACGAACTGTTGGCGAAGGTGCCGTCGGCGTTGCTGGCTGTGTCCACGGCACCGTTGGCGCACGTGAGCCTGTTGGCGTGCATGAGCCCCAGGACGTGCCCGAATTCGTGGGTCAGCACGCTCTTGGTCAGGGTGGCCGGGAGCGGCATCAGCACGCGCCCGCTGGTTCCGTTGTAACTCCAGCCCGCGCCGTACGCCCCGTCGGAGAGGGTGGGCGTGGAAACGAACACCACGAGGGCCGTGTACGAACTGGGGGTCCACCCAATTTCGTTGGAGATCGTGTTCATCATGGATGAATAGCTCTGGGTCGTGGTCGCCTTGCTGGACCGCTTTTCGACCGTGGCCACGCTCATGGACAGCCTGCCGTTCGACATGGCCTGCCAGTACTGGCTGCTGGTACTAATTGCGGCCCGGGCGTCCGCCTCCGGGATGGTCGCTTTCCGGTCGGCCAGCTGGACCAGGACCAGCTTCACCTTGATATTGCCGCTCCTGGCCAGGGAGTAGGCCTCCGTGGCCGCCTTGTGCTGTTCAGCACCCTTGCTCCCGTGCCCTGCGGTCCCGTCGCCGTGCGTGGACGTGGGGTTGTTGCCGCCAATGACCTCCGTGAACAACGGCTCCGGGGCTGTCAACGCCTGCGACTCGACGGTTGCCGGGGATACCGCTGCCGGCGTCGGCTCGGCCGTGGGCGCCGGCGCGGCAGTAGTCTCCGCGGATCCAGTGGCCGTCGGGCCAACCGTCAGGCCGGGCGTCGGTGTGGACTTCGCCGACGCCGTCGCCGTCGCCGACGCCGTCGGTGCCGGTGCCGGATCGGCGAGGGCAGGCGTGAGCGTCACAGCGGTGAGCGAGGCAAGTGTGACGACCAACGCCGTCATCAGCGCTGTCGTCTTCCGTATTGAAATCAATTTTTGTCTTTCATGAGACCGCCGCATCACTGACTGCTCAGCGGTGCGGCCGGGAGACCGGGAAGTGAGGTCAGTCTACGGATGGCACGCCGCCAGACCCGGTAACTTGCACGAATCTTTCGTCTTAGGTAGCGAATCGTTGCCGAATCTTGAGCTAAGTCCCTGAGTCCCCATGACGCGGCGGACCTGGTTCCCGGGGCTATCCCGGGGGGAGCGCCAGCTCCAGCGCGTTGGCTTCGACGTAGTCCAGGGCGCGGCGGACGGCGCCCATCGTGACAATCGAGTCGCCCAGCGGTGAGACCGTCACACGCGGGGGCGTCGCCGTGAAGCGGGGGAGCAGCGCGGTGATTGCCGGCAGGAGCGCCGCCGCCGATTCAGCCACCGCACCGCCGATCACCACCTGCTCGGGGTTGATGAAACTCGCCACGGAGGCGATGACCCGGGCCATCCGCTCCGAAATCCTGTCCAGGATGGCCAGCGCCCCGGGATCCCCGGCGGCGGCGTCCTCAAAGACGCGCCGGGCACTCGCCTCACCGCCGGAGGCGGGGCCGCCCCCGGCCGCGGACCACTGCCGGGCCAGGCTAGCGATGCCGTCGCTGGAGCCGACGCCCTCCACGAGGTCCAGGTACCCCATTTCGCCGGCCGCGCCGCCCCGGCCGTGCAGCAGACGCCCGGACTCCATCACCCCGGCCCCCAGCCGTTCTCCGGCCAGGAGCACCACCAGGTCGTCGACGCCGGCGCCGGAACCCCGCCAGCGTTCGCCCAGGGCGGCAAGGTTCGCATCGTTTTCCAGCAACACCGTCCAGCCGTGCAGTTCCTTCAGCGCCGTCCGGAGCCCGACGTCGAACAGGCTCCAGAAGTGCTGGCTGGCCAGCACATTCCCGTCGCGGTCCACCGGCGCGGCGATGCCCGCGCTGACGGCCAGGACCTTTTCCGGCCCGGTCCCGGCGGCTGCCAGCGCCCGGCGGCAGGCACGGTCGACGACGTCGATCCGCTCCTCCGCGGGGATGTCCGTGGCCCGGAAGCTCCCGCTGGCGCGTCCGATGACGGTGCCGCGGAGGTCCGCGACGGCCGCGGTGGTGGTGGCGGCCCCGATATCGATGCCGAGGACAAAACCCGCCCGTGTATTGAGCTCGAAGCGCCGGGCGGGACGTCCTTTGCGCGGGCCCGGGGCCTGTTCTTCGTCCCGCGTGTCCAGTTCACGGATCCAGCCGCGCCGGATCAGGTCTTCGCAGACGGCAATGACCGACGCCCGCGTCAGTCCGGTCCGGCTCATCAGTTCCGTCCCGGTGGCCACGTCCGTGTTCCGGATGAAGCCGAGCACCGACTGGGCGTTCACCCGGCGCAGCAGCTGGGGCGTGGCGGCGGCTGCCGTCGGCTTCAAATCTTGACCTCCCCGTAAGTACGGACCCATAATTGATCCGGCAATATATTTAGCTTGTATCTAAATTATCAGAAGCACTGCTCCGAACCCGAAGGATCTTCCCTTGTCCAACACCGCCACGCTGGCAACCCTGTCCGGTTCCGATCTCGCAGCCGACCCCAACTGGTGGCGCCAGGCATCCGTCTACCAGATCTACCCGCGGAGCTTCTCCGATTCGAACGGCGACGGCCTCGGCGACATCAAGGGCATCACCGCCAAGGTCCCCTACCTGAAGGAACTCGGGATCGACGCCGTCTGGCTCAGCCCGTTCTACCCCTCAGCGCTCGCGGACGGCGGCTACGACGTCGACGACTACCGCGACGTGGACCCCAAGCTCGGCACGTTGGAAGACTTCGACGAAATGTCCGCCGCGCTGCACGCTGCCGGCATCAAGCTGATCGCCGACATCGTCCCCAACCATTCCTCCAACCGGCACATCTGGTTCCGGGAAGCCCTCGCGTCCCCCCGCGGCTCCGACGCGCGTGAGCGCTACATCTTCCGGGACGGCAAGGGCGAGAACGGCGAGATCCCGCCGTCGGACTGGGAATCCGTCTTCGGCGGACCCGCCTGGGAACGCATCACCGAACCGGACGGCACCCCCGGCCAGTGGTACATGCACATTTTCGCCAAGGAACAGCCGGACCTGAACTGGTCCAACCGTGAAATCCGGGACGACTTCCTCAAGACCCTGCGCTTCTGGTCCGACCGCGGCGTGGACGGCTTCCGCGTCGACGTCGCCCATGCCCTCACCAAGGACCTCACCGAGCCGCTGCTGTCCAAGGTCGAGCTGAGCGAGGCCAACAGCGGCACTGACGGATTCGATGATGGCTCGCACCCGTTCTGGGACCGCGACGAGGTCCACGAGATCTACGTCGAATGGCGCGAGGTCTTCAACGAGTACAACCCGCCGCGCACCGCCGTCGCCGAGGCCTGGGTCCACGCCAGCCGCCGCGGCCGCTACGCGAGCCCCGAGGGCCTGGGCCAGGCGTTCAACTTCGACCTCCTGCAGGCCGACTTCGACGCCGACGAGTTCCGCGAGATCATCACCCGGAACCTCGCCGAAGCCACCGAGTCCGGCGCCTCCTCCACCTGGGTGTTCTCCAACCACGACGTCGTCCGGCACGCCACGCGCTACGGCCTGCCCAAGGGCGGCGGCAAACACGCCAAGGGCCAGGACGGCAAGGGCTGGCTGCTGGCCGGTGCCCCCGCCGAGGAGCTCGACGTCGACCTCGGCCTGCGCCGCGCCCGTGCGGCCACCCAGCTGATGCTCGCGCTGCCGGGCTCCGCGTACCTGTACCAGGGGGAGGAACTCGGCCTGCAGGAGGTCGCGGACATCCCCGACTCCGAGCGGCAGGACCCGACGTTCTTCCGCAACAAGGGCGTGGAGATCGGCCGGGACGGCTGCCGCGTCCCGCTGCCTTGGGCCGCCGAGGGCAGCTCCTTCGGCTTCGGCGACGGCGGGGCGCACCTGCCGCAGCCGGAGTGGTTCGGCCGCTACGCCGTCGCGGCCGAGGACGGCGTGGACGGTTCCACGCTGGAGTTCTACCGCCAGGCGCTGAAGCTGCGCCGGGAACTCCAGACCTCGGAGGAGCTCGAATGGCACACCGCGGCCAACCCCGACGTCCTGCACTTCAGCCGCCGCGGTGGCTGGCAGACAGTGACCAACTTCGGCGACATGCCCGTTGAACTTACCGCCGGAACTGTGCTGCTCAGCAGCGGACCGCTCGACGGGAACCTCCTGCCGGGCAACACCACCGTCTGGCTGCGGTGACCCCCGGGGCGCAGAAGAGGCCGGCCGAGCAACCGGACCCCGGCCTGCAATCGAACCCTGTCCAGCAACCGAACCCTGGCCAGGAGCTGATTTATGGCTGCATGGGTCTTGGCGGCAGCTGGTCGTCGGAGCCGTACTCGTCCGCGCAGGTGGACGAGGCGGCGGCCGCCGTCGACGCTGCCCTCGAAGCGGGCATCACCCTCTTCGACCATGCCGATATCTACCGCGGCGGCAAGTCGGAGGCGGTGTTCGGCGAGGTGCTGGCCAACACTCCAGGTCTGCGGGAACGTATCCGGCTGCAGACCAAGTGCGGCATCCGGCTCAACGAACACGGGCTGGAGGGCTACTACGACCTGAGCCGGGACTCCATCCTGGCCCGCGTCAACGAAAGCCTCGCCCGGCTCCGCACGGACTACGTGGACGTGCTCATGCTCCACCGCCCCGACCCGTTGATGGACCCCGCGGAGGTGGGTTCCGCCGTCGGGCAGCTGATGGCGGAAGGCAAGGTCCGGGCGCTGGGCGTGTCCAACATGTCGGGGGCGCAGATCGAGGTCCTGCAGGACCGCCTCGAGACTCCGGTGGTCGCCAACCAGCTGGAGATGAGCCTGCTCAAGCGCGCCTGGCTGGAGAGCACGGTGCTGGTCAACCATGCCGAGGGGACGGACTACAGCTTCCCGCACGGCACGGTGGAGCACGGTGTCCGGCACGGGATCACCCTGCAGGCTTACGGCGCACTGGCCCGGGGCCTCTACACCGGGGCGCCTGCCGCAACTCCGTCGGCGGCGGAAGAAGCGACCACCGCGCTCGTGGCGCAGCTGGCCGCGGAGAAGCAAACCACCGGGGAGGCGATCCTGCTGGGCTGGTTGATGAAGCACCCGGCCGGTATCGCCCCCGTGATCGGCACCGCCAATCCGGACCGCATCCGGGCCTGCGCGGACGCGGCCGCTGTGGCCGCGGCCATGACCCGGCCCGAGTGGTACCGGCTCTGGGTGACGGCGCGGGGCAGCAACATCCCGTAAAGCTTCCGCCTTCCGGGCAGCTGGCAGCAGGGGCCTTTTTGAGCGCTCAAAAGGGCTTCTGCTGCCGGTTACCCGGGCGGGGCTGTGATATTGGTCGTATTGGACACCGTCGGGGGCCGGAATACTTCGCGGGAGACACCCCGGAACGGATAGCGTAGATACATGACCTCCACCACCACCGCCGGGACCGTCCGGCCTCAACGCAACATTCCAGCTGAAATCGCCCGCTCCTGGCTGCTGGTGAACGCAATGAAAACCGAACTCTTCGATCAGTCCTCCGTCTCCCGGGCGGACGCCATCATCCTGGATATCGAAGACGCGGTGGACCCCTCGCAGAAGGACGCAGCCCGCGCCAACGTCGTGGACTGGCTGACCGCCGGCGGCAACGCCTGGGTCCGGATCAACGACGCCACGAGCCCCTTCTGGGCCGACGACCTCGCCGGGCTGCGCGGCACCCCCGGCCTGCTCGGCGTGATGCTCGCCAAGACCGAGTCCGCGGACCAGGTCACCGAGAGCTTCCACCGGATGGACGGCAAAACGCCCGTCATCCCCCTCGTCGAGTCCGCCGTCGGCATCGAGGAAGCCAACAACATCGCCAAGGCCCAGGGCGCGTTCCGGCTCGCCTTCGGCTCCGGCGACTTCCGCCGCGACACCGGCATGGCAGCCACCCCGGAAGCCATGGCGTACCCGCGCGCCAAGCTGGTCGTGGCCAGCCGCGTGGGCAACCTGCCCGGCCCCATCGACGGGCCCACGGTGGGCACCAACCACCCGATCCTGCGCGAGCAGACCGGCATCACGGTCATGATGGGCATGACCGGCAAGCTGTGCCTCGCGATCGACCAGACCCACGTCATCAACGAGGTCATCAGCCCGACGCCGTCCGACGTCGCCTGGGCCACTGACTTCATGGCCGACTTCGAGGCCAACGGCCGCGTGATCCGCGACGGTTCGGACCTGCCGCGCCTGGGCCGCGCCGAGAAGATCATGAAGCTCGCGGTAGCCTTTGGGGTGCAGCCGGCCCTGTAGCCCGCCCCGAACCAAGGAGACCCCGTGACCGATACCCGCTATCTGGTCCACGGGGTCTTTTGGGATGCCGAACTTTCCGGACCCGGCTCCAAACCGGCGGAAGCCGGCCCCTCCGGCGGTGTGCACCCGGTGATGCGCCTCCAGGACCCCGACGGCGGAGTCACCGGCCTGGCGCTGGAAGCAGGCACCCGGCTGGGTTTCCGCGTCCCCACGCCGGGGAAGCGCTGCCTGGGCCACCACAAGGTGCATGGACCCGCGGACCGGGACCACGTCCTCTGCGCGGCCCGGGCGTACGCGGTGAAAGGAAGCCAGTGCGAACGGTGCTTCGTGGTGGACGATTCCCGGCTCATCCACGACTTCCACCGCGGCGGACGCGTGCCGCCCGGACTGCGGGCCTACCTGATGCAGCCGCACTGGCTGTACATCGCCACGTTCGCCGGCGGCGCCAGCAAAGTGGGCACCGCGGCGGACCTGCGGAAATGGAAACGGCTCGCCGAGCAGGGCGCCGTCGTCGCCCGCTACGTCGCCCGCGCCGACGACGGCCGGGTGGTCAGGCTCCTGGAGGACATGGTGACCCGCGACGCCGGCCTGCCGCAGCAGATCCGGTCGGCTGCCAAGGCCGCGGCCCTGACCGGCCCGGTCCCCGCCGTCGGGCTGGACACCCTGAACAGCAGGCTGGCCGGCGGCGTCCGTGAGCTGTTGGCCGGTGTCGGGGGAGGCGGATTCGAGGTCGTCGACGAGCCATGGATCCGGCCGGGACTGTCGGACGCGGCCTGCGCGCCGGCCGTCCGGCACGCCTACCCGCACGAGCTCAGCACGGGAACCCACGGGTTCCGGATCGACTCGCTGAGCGGCAGCATCGCACTGGCCCGGCTCGACGGGGCCGACCTTGAGTTCGTCGTCAACCTCGGCCAGTTAAAGGCCCGGACCATTGTCTTCGGCGACCATGGGACGGACGTTCCGGCGGTCCAGGAGTCGCTGTTCTGACGCTGGAAGTGCCCCGTGATGCGCCAAATACCGGACGCTCCCGTACTCCCGCGTCGCCAGGCATTTTGAGTGTCGCCAGGAATTTAACGGCTCGCGGAGTTGCCGGCGGTCCCCAGTAGACTGGCACGGTGCTGAAAGAATTCTGGGAAACCGCATCGACCACCTACAAGGTACTGGTTTTCAGCGCCATGGGGATGCTCGGAATCGGGATCGTCCTCAACCTGGTGGGTAACAGCACGGGCAACCAGGACCTCGCCGTTGCCTCCCTCGCTGTGATCGGAGCCGGCCTCATCCTGCACATCGCCGGGATTGTGGTCCGCGGCCAGACGATCCGCAAAAACCTCAAACGTTAGCGGCGGCATTCCGGCGGACATGGCTGCGGGCATGTTCCACGGCCGCGGGCAGCGACGTAAACAGGTGCTTGTGGTGCCGCAGCGACCGGATCACCCCGACGTTGGTCACAAGATCGAGGTGTTGTGGCTGGACGCCCTTGAGGAGAACCGTCACGCCGCGCAGCTCCAGCGCTGAAATGACCTCCACCAGTGTGTGGGCCCCGGTGGCGTCGAGCATCCGCACCTGTGACAGCCGGATGATGGCCACCTGGATGTCCTTGACCTGGCTGATTTCCTGCAGGACGCGCTCCGCGGCGCCGAAGAACATGGCCCCGTCCAGCCGGAAGATCGCGATGTGTTCGTCGCCCGGTTCAGGTGGTCCCGGGATTTCCTCGCGTTTCACCCCGCTGAGCGAGGCGAACTTCCGCAGCGTGAAGAGGGCCGCGGCGACCAGGCCGATCTCGATGGCCACGATCAGGTCGAATGCCACGGTGATGAGGGCTGTCAGGACGAACACAAAGGCGTCGGCGCGGGTGGAACGCATGATGGCTGTCACCGTGTGCCTGGAAACCATCCGGCTGGCTGTGACCATCAGGATCCCGGCGAGGACCGCCAGCGGGATCTTCCCGACCAGCCCGGCCGCAAAGTAGATGATGGCCAGCAGAACCAGGGCGTGCACAATGGCGGAGAGCCGGGTCCTGGCCCCGGACCGGACGTTGACCGCGGTCCGGGCGATGGCGCCCGTGGCGGGCATGCCGCCGAAGAACCCCGCCGCGATCGAGGCGAGTCCCTGCCCCGTGAGTTCCCGGTCCGGGCTGTAAGCCCCGGAGGGCCTCCCGTCAGGACCCACCAGGCCGGCGGCCACCCGTGCGGACAGCAGGGACTCGATGGCCGCGAGCATCGCGATGGACACCGCGGGCATCAGCAGCCCGCCCATGGTCGCCGGATCCAGGGCGGGCATCGACGGCGCGGACACGGACTGCGGCAAGGCTCCGATCCGGGGAATGTCCAGCTGGAGCAGCTCGGCGGCCGCCGTGGCCAGGAGCACGGCGATCAGGCTCGCGGGCAGGGCTTTGTTCAGCCTCGGAAGCAGCAGCATCACCGCCGCCACCCCCGCGACGACGCCGAGGGTCTGCAGCACGGTGGGCAAGGTCGCCTGGGAGGCGCTCTCGACGGCGGCCAGCAGGGTGTTGTGCCCCGGGATCCCCGCGGTGCCGGTCGCCATCGGGACCTGCTGGAGGAAGATGATCGCGGCGATACCGAGCGTGAAGCCCTCCACGACGGGCCACGGAATGAAGGCCACCGCCCGGCCCAGTCCGCTGATGCCCAGCATGACGACCAGCAGGCCGGCCAGCAGGGAGACCAGGGCGATGCTGCCGGGGCCGTGGAGCGCGACCACCGGGGCCAGCACTACCACCATGGCGCCGGTAGGCCCGGACACCTGCACGTGGGAGCCGCCCATGACCGCTGCCACCAGGCCGGCCACCACGGCGGTGATGAGCCCGGCCTCTGCGCCCACACCGGAGCTCACTCCGAAGGCCAGCGCCAGCGGCAGGGCCACAATCCCGACGGTGATGCCCGCCAGCAGATCCGTTTTCCAGGAGGAGCGCAGCCCGTCGTAGTCGCGGCGGGAAGGCAGGAACCGGCGGAGATGCCCGGGGACGGCACTCACGAATCGGCGCCCTTGAGATGCTCGCTGGGCAGTCCCTGCGCGAGTTTTAGCTGTTCGTTGGAATCGGCCAGGCTGTCGAGGAGGAACGTCCGGGCGATGGCCAGTAGCTCGGCGATCTTCGGATGCGCCAGCCGGTAGGTCACGGCGTTGGCGGACCGGGACGAGGTCACCACCCCGTGCCTGCGCAGCGTGGCGAGGTGCTGGGAAAGATGCGACGCTTCCAGGCCGGTCTCGGAAAGCAGATAGCTGACGGGTGCCGAATGGTCCGGCGCGGCAGACAGCAGCTCAAGGACCCGGATCCGTGCCGGGTGGGCAAGGGCCTTGAACAGGTTGGCTTTGATTTCGTACAAGGGGGTCTGCGCTGGTGAAATCATCGCGGCCTGTGCTTTCTCATCGCCGCTACCCGGGGCCGGCCATGAATTGATGAAATGATGTTTTCATCATACCGTATCTCGTCATCCTGTTCATCCCCGGTCATCGGCGCGGGAGGCCCGGCGGCGTGGCGATAGGCTGGTTCCCATGACTATCAATCCGGATCTGCAGGGCCGCAGCTACCCTGCCGCAGAGGTGTACGACGTCGGCCGCGAGAAGATCCGCGAGTTCGCCCGCGCGGTGAAGGCCACGCACCCCGCCCACTTCGACGTGGCGGCCGCCGCCGCGCTGGGGCACCGCGACCTCGTGGCACCGCCGACCTTCGCGATTATTGTCGCCCAGCGGGCCGACGCCCAGCTGATCGAGGACCCGGACGCCGGCATCGACTTCTCCCGGGTGGTCCACGCGGACCAGCGCTTCGTCCACCACCGCCCGATCCTGGCCGGGGACCGCTTGGTCGCGGAACTCCATGTCGACGGCGTCCGCGCGATGGGCGGCGGTGCCATGATCACCACCCGCTCGGAGATCTTCGCACTTACCGCAGGTGCAGACGCCGTCGCCGCAGGCGACGATTCGCGTGAAGCCGTCGCCACCGCCACCTCGTCCATCCTGGTCCGCGGAGAGGGACAGTAGCCATGACACCCACACTTGCAGAACTCACTATCGGCCAGGACATCGGCAGCCGCAGCATCGACGTCACCCGCACGGACCTCGTCAAGTACGCCGGCGCCTCCGGCGACTTCAACCCCATCCACTGGAACGAGGCCTTCGCCACCAGCGTGGGGCTGCCCGGCGTGATCGCCCACGGCATGTTCACCATGGGTTCGGCCGTCCAGCTCGTCACCGACTGGGCCGGCGATCCCGCCGCCGTCATCGATTTCCAGACCCGCTTCACCAAGCCCGTTCCGGTGGCGGACACCACCGGGACGCCCGACGCCGGCGCCGTCATCGAGGTCTCCGGCGCCATCGGGGCGCTCGACGCCGACGCAGGTACCGCCCGCGTCGACCTGACGGTCCTCTCGGCGGGGCAGAAGGTGCTGATGAAGGCCCAGGCCGTCGTCAGGCTGGCCTGACCGTATGGCGATGCTGTGAGCGTGCGCACCGGCCAGTCCGCGGAGGTCACGCACTGGCGTAACGCCGTCGTGGTCGCCTACGCAGTCAGCGGCATCGCGTTCGCCAGCTGGGTGTCCCGGTTGCCGGCCATCCGCGACGGGCTGGACCTCACCCCCGGAAGCGTCGGGCTGCTGCTGCTGTGCATGACCCTGGGTTCCTTCATTTCGGTCTCCGCATCGGGGCTGATCGTGCTGCGGTTCGGCTCGAAGCAGACCATCCGGATCGGCAGCATCATGGTGGGCGCCGGACTGATCCTCGCCGGACTTGGAACCTCCGTCCTGGTCAACCCGCTCGCCGTCGCCGCCGGGCTGGCCGTGATCGGACTTGGCACCGCCAGTTGGAACACGGCCTCCAACGTCGAAGGTGCCGCCGTGGAGCGCGCCGTCGGCCGGCACATCATGCCGCGGCTGCATGGCTCCTTCAGCCTCGGTACCGTGGCCGGCGCCGCGGCGGGCGCCTGGGCCGCCGGTGCCGGCGTCCCCGTCTTCTGGCACCTCGGGGCCGTGGGGCTGCTGGTCGCGGGTTCCGTGGCCACGGCCGCGTCGTGGTTCCGCGCCGACATCACTCCGGTGGACGGCAGGCAGACCTTCAAGCCGGGCGAACTTGATACGTTCGAGGATCCCTCCACCGGGCCGATCCCGGTCATCCGGCCGGCGACGGACCAGCCCGATGAACCGCTGGACAACAAACGCCAGATCGCCCAGGCCTGGCGGGACCGCCGGACCCTCCTGCTGGGCGTCCTCGTGCTGGGACTCGCCCTCGCCGAGGGCGCAGCGGGGGACTGGGTGGCACTCGCGCTCGCCGACGGCCACGGCCAGTCGGACGCCGCAGGAGCCGCCGGGTACGGGCTCTTCGTCACGTTCATGACGATCGGCCGTTTCGCGGGGACCGTAGTCCTTGACCGCTTCGGCCGGGTCCCGGTGATGCGCTGGTGCGCGGCCCTGGCCGTACTGGGGCTGGGCCTGTTCGTCTTCGCGCCGGAGCCCTGGGTTGCCTACGTCGCCCTCGCGGTCTGGGGACTCGGCGCCTCCCTCGGCTTCCCGGTGGGCATGTCCGCCGCTGCCGATGACCCCCTGAAGGCGGCCGCCCGGGTTTCTGTGGTGTCCACGATCGGGTACGGCGCTTTCCTCTGCGGCCCGCCCCTGCTCGGCCTGCTGGCGGAGCACGTGGGCATCCTGCACTCCTTGCTGGCCGTGATGGTGATGCTGGTGGTCAGCTTCCTGCTCTCCCCGGTGGCCCGGAAGGCCAGCTAGCGGAAGCGCTCGGCTTAGGGGAGGCCGCCGGAACCCCGCTAGGCTGGTCAGGTGACCCAGACTCTGCTTTCCGCCCTGACCACGGCCGCCGTCGGCGGCCCCGCCGGACGTTTCATCGAGGCCCGCACCGAGGCCGAAATCATTGATGCCGTCCGATCGGCGGACGCCGCCGCCGAGCCGCTGCTGATCATCGGCGGCGGCTCCAACCTGCTGGTGTCCGACGACGGGTTCCCCGGCACCGTCCTGAAGATCGCCTCGGAGGGATTCGCCGTCAGCGCGGAGGATTCCTGCGGCGGGGTCGCCGTTGTGGTCCAGGCCGGCCACAACTGGGATGCCCTGGTGGCGCACGCCGTCCGGCACGCCTGGTCCGGCATCGAGGCGCTCTCCGGCATCCCCGGCGCCACGGGAGCCACCCCGGTCCAAAACGTTGGAGCGTACGGCGCGGACGTCTCCCAGACGATCGCCGCCGTGCGGACCTGGGACCGGCACCGCAACGCCGTGCAGACCTTCACGAACTCGGAGCTGAAGTTCGGCTACCGCGATTCAGTCCTCAAGCAGACCACCGTCAACGGCTCCCCGCGCTACGTCGTCCTCACGGTCGAGTTCCAGTTGCCGCTGGGCCGCATGAGTGCCCCCGTCCGCTACGCCGAACTCGCCCGTGCCCTGGGCGTCGAAGCCGGCCAGCGCGCCTATTCCACCGACGTCCGGCGCGAAGTGCTCCGGCTCCGGGGGTCCAAAGGAATGGTGTGGGACGCGGCGGACCGGGACACCTACTCCACCGGCTCCTTCTTCACGAACCCCATCGTGCCGGCAGAGGTCGCCGCAACGCTGCCCGACGATGCGCCGCGGTACCCTGGCGGCGCCGACGGGCTGACCAAGCTCTCGGCGGCCTGGCTGATCGACCAGGCCGGCTACGCCAAGGGATTCGGGCTGGAACCCGACAGCGTCTCCGGCGGCCGGGCGTCCCTGTCCACCAAACACACGCTCGCCATCACCAACCGGGGATCGGCCAGTGCGGCGGACCTGCTGGCGATTGCGCGCGAGGTGCGCCGCGGCGTCGTCGAACGCTTTGGGATTGAACTTCATCCGGAACCGCTGCTCATCGGCGTGGAGCTCTAGGGCGCGGCGCTCGTCAGTTCCTGCTGCGGCCCTCGTCAGTTCCTGCTGCGGCGCGGGGCGACTTTGCTGAAGAGCAGGAACGTCAAGCCGGAGGCGGCGGCGCCAAGGAAGAACACCTGGCAAAAGGCGACGGACTGCGTGCTGGGCCCGCTGCGGAGCATAAGCCCCGCGACCGCGAAGACCACCGCCCCGGCGAGCAGGGCCACGGAGCCGAGCAGGAGGCTTTGCACCGTGTCCGGCAGGCCGCCGGATTCCAGGTCCTCCGGTGCAACGTCGTCCAGCGCACGCTGGCGCGGCTGTACGGATGCTGCCGTGACGAAGCTGGCCACCGCCACCGCTGTGGACGCCATGGCCACCAGCTGCAGGGTGCTCATCATGGGGGAGAGGCGTGTTCCGCTGGCAATGGCAATGGCGAGACCGGCAGTCATGCCGGCTGCGCTGGAAGCCCAGCCCAGCAGGGCTAGGCTCCGGCTCAGGGGCCGCAGCAGCGGCCACATCTCACTCATGGTCATCCATCAAGGGTAGGCAGTCCGGCTGGAAGGCTGCTGGGAACCAGCCGCCAGGAGTCCTAGCATGGTGTGCATGACAGCAACGGCGCGTGTCCGGCTCAGCCGGGGGATCCTGGGGCGGCTGCGGCTGGCCTCGCAGGGACTGGCCGGGTCCGGGTTCCGCAGTGTCGCGGCAGCGGTGCGCTGGATGACGGCCATGCAGGCCCAGGACCTGCAGGCGGCCCTCTGGGCCGTCGGTCAGCGGGTGCCGGGGTCCCGCGTCACGGATATCCGCAGCGCCCTGGACCGCGGGGAGATCGTGCGGTCCTGGCCGATGCGCGGCACGCTGCACCTGCTGGCACCCGAGGACCTGAAGTGGATGCTGGCCATCACCTCCGACCGGCTGATCCGGGGTATGGCCGGGCGCCACCGGGAGCTCGAGATTGGTGCCGCGGACGTCGGCGTCGCAGCGGACACCGCGTTGCAGCTGGTCTCCGGCGGGGCGGCCGCCAGCCGGGCGGAGCTGTTCCAGGCCTTCGAGCGGGCCGGCCAGAGCACGGCCGGCCAGCGCGGCATACACCTGCTGGGGGTCCTGTGCCAGCGCGGTTGGCTGGTGCAGGGGCCGCTCGTCGGCAACCAGCAATTAGTGGTGGCCTTCGACGACTGGATCACCGGGTCGCGCTCCCTGGACCGCGCGGAGGGCATCGCAGAGTGGCTGCTGCGCTATCTCCGCAGCCACGGGCCCGCCACGGAACGTGACTTCTCCTGGTGGTCCGGCATCCCCCTGAAAGAGGTCCGCGCGGCCCTGGCCCGGGTGAAGAACCAGCTGGTGGAGTTGACGTTCGAGGGGACAACCTACTGGCTCTCCCCGGAAACGGCGGCCCTCCTCGATGAAGGGGTCCCCGCGGGGCGCCTGGTGCTTGCGCTGCCCGGATTCGACGAGTTCCTGCTCGGCTACACGGACCGGTCGCTCGTGCTGCCGCCGGAGCATGCCGACAAGATCGTGCCGGGCGGCAACGGCGTTTTCCGGAAGACGATCGTCGCCGGCGGCCAGGTCGTTGGCACCTGGGAGGTGTCGCGCAACGGGAAGGCCGCGGTGGTGGTGGTGCCGGAGCCCTTCGACGAGATCAACGGACTGCGGCCTGCCGCCCAAAGATCCTTTGAGCTGCAGGCCGCGAAGTACCGGAGATTCGTCGGCACCTGAACGGGGGCGGAGACGTCCCTAGAGGTTTCCGGTCGCGATGTTGAGCATACGGCGCAGCGGTTCGGCGGCACCCCACAGAAGCTGGTCGCCCACGGTGAAGGCGCTGATGTACTGCGGCCCCATTTCCAGCTTGCGGATGCGGCCCACCGGAATGTCGAGGGTGCCGGAGGCCGATACGGGGGTGAGGTCCGCCATGGACGCGTCCTTGGTGTTGGGCACCACCTTGGCCCACTCGTTGTCCGCGTCCAGGAGCTTCTCGATCTCAGCAACGGAGAGGTCTTCGCGGAGCTTGAGCGTGAGTGCCTGGGAGTGCGAGCGCATCGCGCCGATCCGGATGCACAGGCCGTCCATGATGATGTGCTCGTCGCCGGACGTGCCGAGGATCTTGTTGGTCTCCACCCCGGCCTTCCACTCCTCCTTGGACTGGCCGTTGCCGAGGTCCGCATCGATCCACGGGATGAGCGATCCGGCCAGCGGGACGCCGAACTGCGAGGCGTCGATGTCGGTGCGCTGGTGGGCCAGGACCTTGCGGTCAATGTCCAGGATGGCCGACGCCGGATCATCCAGTTCCGAGCTGACCTGGGCGTTGAGCGTGCCGAACTGGTTCAGCAGTTCGCGCATGTGCCGGGCGCCGCCGCCGGAGGCGGCCTGATAGGTCATGGAGGTGCCCCACTCGACGAGGCCGTTCTTGAACAGCCCGCCGAGGCCCATCAGCATGCAGGAGACGGTGCAGTTGCCGCCGATGAAATCCTTGGTGCCGTTGGCCAGGCCCTTGTCGATGACGTCGCGGTTGATCGGGTCCAGCACGATGATCGAATCGTCGTTCATCCGCAGCGTGGAAGCGGCATCGATCCAGAGACCGTCCCAGCCGCGGCTGCGCAGCTCGCCGTGGACCTGTTTGGTGTAGTCCCCGCCTTGGGCGGTCACGATAATCGGCAGCTTGGCGAGGGTCTCGACGTCGAACGCGTCCTCGAGCTTGCCGGCATCGCCCCCGGCAGGACCAGCGAAGGAGGGGGCGGCACCTCCGGCGTTGGAGGTGGAGAAAAAGACCGGGTTGATGTTGGCGAAGTCGCCCTCATCCTGCATGCGCTGCATCAGGACGGAACCGACCATGCCACGCCAACCGACAAGTCCAACGGACGGAGTAGCTGCTGTAGTCATTGGCCCAGTTTAGACTTTGGCGGCTCCGGGGCGCAGCCGGTTACGTCACTCTCAGTTCAGCTGGCGCGGGCTGGGATCCGGGAGGCCCCGCTCCCGGCGGATTTTTCGTGCCCGGAATTCGGACAGCGCCAGCCGCACGGCGTAGACCAGGCCGGCCATGCCGCCGATCGTCAGCACGAGTGCTCCCCACCGCGGGTCCTGGCCGTTGGCGGTGGGAGCAGCGATCAGGAAGATAGAAAATGCCGTCACCGCAGCGAAAACGGCGCCGAGGACCAGCATGCCCGGGGCGGTGGTGACGATGGGGCCGGAGCCGGCCCGGGCGAACCCGATTTCATCCGCGGCGTAGCTGTGCAGCCTGCCGCCGTCCATGGTCCGGGTCAGGAGGCGCTTTTCGCCGGCGGCTACGGCTTGTTCGTGCCAAGCCCTGGTCTGTTCGTCCTCGCGACGGCGGGCTGCGTCGTTGTCCATTGTCTTCAGTCTTTCCGGGTTGAGCGGATACGTTCGAGGACCTCGTTGTCAGCGAGTCCGGCGATCTCCTCGATGGTGCCGGTGCCTGGGCCGCTGTAGCCGACGCTCTAAGAACCGCCGGCCCGCTTGACCAGCAGTTGGCGCCCGTCCGGATCTTCGAGGCGCCCGCGCCCAACGCGCTCTTCGACGGGCCTCGGGACGTTATCGGCCCTGTGCGGCGGCCTCACGGAGCCCGGCTTTGCGAATTACTGGGAGACGTGCCCGGCGCCAGGCTCGGGTACCCGCCGCTCTTTCCGTAGCTTCTTGGCCCGGTACTCGCCTCTGGCCATGCCGAAGGTGTACCAGGCTCCAAAACCTCCGAGCGCCGTCAGGAATAGTGCGCCCCAGAATGGCTGCTCGTTGCGGCCCACGGGGCCCAGCAGCATCACCAGGGACAGAATAATCAAGAGTCCCATCACGGCTGTGAGGATTCCCATACCCCACCAGGACCGGACCTGCACTTGTCCACGGCCGGGAGAAAACCCGATTTCGTCGGCGGGATAGCTGTGCAGTTCGCCGGTGTCGGTCTTGCGCAGCACGCGCTGCTCTCCCCGCGCGAGCGCCTCCTTGTGTTCGGCATACACGTCATCGTTGCGGCGTTCACGCTCGCGATCGAAGCTCACAGTTCGTCCTGACGGATGGTGCGGATCTGGTCAAGGAGGGCAGTATCGTCCAGGCCGGTGGTTTCAGCGATGTCCTGCTGCCCCGTGCTGGACGTGCCGATCGTCCATGACCCGTCACCGCCCTTTTTCACGTATAGGGTCTGCCCCGTGGGCTCCTCCCGGCGGCGAAGTGTAGCTCCGCCCTGCGGATGAGTGTGCAGATGCTGCTTAATGACCATCATATTGGCCTCAGCGGCGGTGACGTCAGGCCTCTGCGCCATGGCCCACCATGTGAAGTAGGCGCGGGGCTGGAACAGCAGATGGACGTCCTCGCTTTCCATGCAGATGACGCTGTCACCTCCGTCCGCCGTGAGCAGGGAGATCTCCATGCGGCGGCTTGCGGAACTGAGCACTGCGGCCACGGCAGCAGTGGGTCCTGCTACGGAAAGAAGGCCATCGCTTTCGGCCTCAGCCAGCCCGCGAGCCACCAGGGAGGAGGCGCCTGCGCTCACCATGTCTGTATCGCCCAGATAGCTGCCCACCCTCAGCGCCTCGGCGCTAAGCACCGCCGCTTCACCGCCCCTCAGGCTTGCGAGGGTAGCTATCTCGGCAAACCCGAAGCCGATGGCATCCGGTATGGCGGTGGCCTCCGTTGCAGTTTCAGTCATCGTCGATACCTTTCGTTATGAGCTCAGAACCCGAAGAAGTCGCCAACTTTGTCGGCAGCGTCCCCGGCGCCGTCCCAGGCCGCCTCGGCGCTGTCGGCGATGGAGCCGCCGATGGCATTGACAGTCTCCTTGACCACCGGCACATTGTCGTAAATCGCAAGTGCACCGGAAGCGACCATGGCCGCGGTTCCTACCGGTGGCGGGGCGAAGCTTGCCACGCCCAGACCCGCCTTGATTCCAGAGTAAACGGCGGCACCCTGGTCACCATCACTGATGTGGTTGACCGTGTCCAGCAGGTCAAGGCCAACGCCGACTCCGCCGAGGGCTTTTCCTCCGACCTCAAAAAATGTTGCTGCCTTCCCGCCGTCGGCAAGGTTCAGGGCCGTATCCCACCTGCCATCGAACAGCTCAGAAGAAGTGTTGAAATACTGGCTCAGCATGTTCGTGTCCTGGAATGCCTTAGCCACATTCCTGAAGTCCTTGGAGAAGAACTCGGAAACGCCGTCTGCTTTGCTGATGAAGTGAGCCAGGTCGAAGAGGCCGGCTCGGAGATTCGGAAGAGCTTTGGTTAGGCCATAGATGTCCCAGCCGTCGCGGAACGGGGAGTCCGGGTCCGCAAACCAGTCCGGGCCCCACGGGTCATTGCTGCCCTGGCCCGGGAGAGGTGCATGGGAACCGGTGGTGCCGGCAGGTCCAACCCCGGATCCGCCGCCGGCCCCCGTAGCCGCATTGCTGGCCTTCTCCTGCTGCTCGGCGTGGGTCATCAGCCGTTTTGACTCTTCCTTGAGGGCCAGTGCGGTCTTCTGGATCAGGGCCCGGTGGTTTCCGTTCCATTCAGACTTGAAGCGGGCGCCGTCGGCCCCTTTCCACGACGTATTGCCATTGATGGCAGAGGTCAGCGTGGTGGACTGCTGCAGCAGTGTCTCGGACGTTTTGCCGAACTGTTGCGCGAGTGTCCGCAACTGGGCGACGTCGGCGCCCCACAAATTTCCTGCCATCCTGGCATCCCCCTTTGACGTGCATCAGCCTAACCGGCTTCGTCCGGGACCTGATGCATCCCGGTGTGCGAATCTAACCGGGACCAATGTAGCCGGAACCGCGGCACCCGGGCGATGGGGTGATCTCCCCATCACCCCGACTAAACCGGGCTCACTCGCCGCGGCGCTCCGTGAGCAGCGCATGCTTGCGCTTCCGGAGCGCGAAGAATGCTCCGAAGGCGAAGGCCTGGGTGATCACCACGAGCACGATTGCCCCGACGATCTTGTTGCCGCCCAGGATCATGGTCAGCCCCACGATCGCGGACAGCAGCGCCAGCAGCGGGAGCAGCATGTAGCCAAGGACAAAGAGGGTTTCGGGTTTCTTCAGCATTTCCTTAGCCCTCCGTCCGGCGCCACACGTTGATGCGGTAGCGGGTGCCGTTCTCGGCGCTCTGCCACCCGTCGGCCGGCAGGCTCGCGCCCATGGTCCAGTCGTAGCCCAACTCCGGGGCGAAGGTGTCGCCTTCGGTGGTGGTGTCGATCGTGGTGATGACGGCGACATTGGCCAGGTCCATGGACTGCGCGTAGATGTTGCCGCCGCCGATGATCCAGACCATGTCGTTGCCGGGGGCGAACTGGGACTCCAAGAGCGCGTCGTCCAAAGACTTAACCGCGATGGCGCCTTCCGCCGCGGGGGTCCCGCCCCAGTCTTCCTGGCGGGTGATGACAATGTTCGTCCGCCCGGGCAGCGGCCGGTATTTGTCGGGGAAGGACTCCCACGTCTTGCGGCCCATGATCACCGGGTGGCCGGTAGTGAGCCGGGTGAAGTGCAGCATGTCCTCGGGCAGGCGCCACGGCATGCCGCCGTCCTTGCCGATGACACCGGTGCTGGTCTGGGCCCAAACAACGCCAAGCCCGGTGAGGGCCGTCAGCGCGTCGGAAAAGTGGGCGGGCTGATGGCCCGGCAGTTTGTCGTTGCTCATACGGCTATCGGGGCCTTAATCGTCGGGTGGTGCTGGTATCCGACCACCTCGAAGTCATCGAGGGTGTAGTCGAAGATGGAGTCCGGCTTGCGGGTGATCTTGAGCTGCGGGTACTCGTAGGGGGTGCGCGTGAGCTGTTTGAGGACCTGGTCCATGTGGTTGTCGTAGATGTGGACGTCGCCGCCGGTCCAGACGAATTCGCCCGGTTCCAGGCCGGTCTGCTGGGCGATCATGCAGGTCAGCAGGGCGTAGGAGGCGATGTTGAACGGCACGCCCAGGAAAGTGTCCGCGGAGCGCTGGTAGAGCTGGCAGGAGAGCTTGCCGTCGGCCACGTAGAACTGGAAGAAGGCGTGGCACGGCGGGAGCGCCATGTCCTTAAGCTCGGCGACGTTCCAGGCCGAGACGATGTGACGGCGGGAATCCGGGTTGGTCCGGAGGTTCCCGATGAGTTCGGCGATCTGGTCGATGTGGCCGCCGTCGGGGGTCGGCCAGGAGCGCCACTGGACGCCGTAGACCGGGCCGAGTTCGCCGTCGGCGTCGGCCCATTCGTTCCAGATGGTGACGCCCTGGTCCTGCATCCATTTCACGTTGGTGTCACCGCGGAGGAACCAGAGCAGCTCGACAGCGACGGACTTGAAGTGCACGCGCTTGGTGGTGATCAGGGGGAAACTCTTGCTCAGATCGAAACGCATCTGGCGGCCGAACACACTCAGGGTGCCCGTCCCGGTACGGTCCGATTTGTGCGTGCCGTGTTCCAGGACATCGCGCAGGAGGTCTTCATAGGGCGTTGGAATGCTCACCGTCCCAGTCTACTGAGAACTGGCTTTCCGTCCTTATCCGTCTTGCTGGCTGAGCTTCGTCTGCAGGATTGCCAGCAGGGCGGCGTCGTCGAATCCCGATTTTCGGCCTTCCGCAATGTAGTGCTCGACGGCGGTGGTCACCGCCCCGGCGACGCTCTCCGGTGCTGGGACGCCGGGCGGGTTCGCGTCCCCAAGCGTCCCCGCGACCACCGTGCCGTTGCGGCGCCTGGTCTCGATCAGCCCCGCCTGCTCGAGTTCCCGGTAGGCGCGCGCAACGGTCCCGGGCGCGATGCCGAGGTCCGCGGCCAGGCTCCGGACCGTGGGCAGCCGGGTGCCCGGCGCCAGTGTTCCAAGGGCGATCAGCGAGGCGATCTGCGCCCTGATCTGTTCGAACGGCGGTGTGGCCGAGCCCAGATCCACGGAGATCCCTGCGGTCATGCGGAGACTTCCTGCCTCGGCAGGGGAGGAGCCGCGGCCGGCCGGGCCAGGGCCCGCACCGGGATGACCGCGATGACTGTGGCCGCGACCCCGAGGACGGCTCCGACAGCGATCGCGGGCCACCAGGACGTTGCGGCGGGGTCGGTCTCACCGAAAGCAGCCCGGCCCAACAGCTCCGCCCAGGCATTGCTCCGGGTCAGCAGGAGCACTGCGGCCTGGGCGGTGAGGGTGGCTGCGAGGGTCCGCACCACACGGTGGACCGTGACGGCCCGCAGGGCCGCGTCCAGACCGGCGGGAGCATCGGCAATTCCGCGGCGGCGCCTCGCCGTGACGATCGCGGGCAGGGACACAGCGAACACTCCGGCCGTGAGGAGCGTGGCCGGAACCCAGTCCTGGTTCTCACCGCGGCGGGCCTGCCCCGCCGCGGTGAGAACCAGGACAATAAGGAAGACGAGCAGCGCCAGGACGGCGGTTGTCAGCAAAGCGGGGCTCACCGGCTGCCGGGGCCAACGGCGCGGTGCGTCAGGGCTGCCGTAGTTGTGCTGCAGCAACAGTTCCCCGGCGGCAATGACCAGCAGCACGGAGGCGGCCATCAACGCCACGAACCCCGCAAAACCGTACGTGGCGGCAGCCATGAGGGCCTGGGTGAGGAATACACCGGCCACCAGCGGCACAGCGGCGGCCAGCCCCAGCAGCGCGCCGAGGGAGGAGACCAGCCTGGCGGCCGGGTGCTGCCGGACGGCGGCGGTCCCTGGTTCCGGGCGGTTCCGGACGCCCAGCCCGGCTGCCGCCAACCGCGGAGGCCGCCACCACCACATCACGAGCAGGACCACCGTGCATGCCAGGCCGGCCGGATTCGCCCACGACGTCATCCCCTGGGCCGGATCGGGCCGCGCCGCGAAGTTCCCCGCGATGGCCGCCAACCCGGCAGCCACCGTGGCGACCGTCCGGAGCAGCCGGTTCATCGCGATGGTCCGCAGGACGGCGTTGTCCGCCGCGTCGAGGGACTCCAGCTGCCGGCGGCTGGCGATCAGCCACAGCACCAGCCACGTCCCGCCGGCCAAGACCAGCAGGGCGCCGCCGAGCCAGCCGGCCACTTCCGGCCCAGGGATGCGTCCGTCCCCGCCGCCGTTGTAGTAGGTGGATTGGCCGTCGCTGACCTGGGTGGGCGCCACGGCAGCGAATCCCGGGAGGGTGGCGGTCCCGGCAATACCTGCAGCGGCGGTGCCAAAGATGGCGGCCGTGGTCAGTGCCAGCCTGCGGGGCAGGAAATCGCGGATCCGCCGGACGGACAGGACGGCCTGCCGCCGCATCCGCCGGGGGCCCGGGTAACTGATCTGGCCCAGGGCATGCACCGTCAGGCAGCCCAGAACCGGCCACATGAGCGCCGGCAGGATGGTCCCGGCGGTGGTCAGGGCAGCGCCGGTGGAAGGGTTGGCCGGAATGATACCCACGTTTACCGCCCCCTGCAGGGAGCTCGCCAGCCAGCCGATGACGCCCACCCAGAGCGCGTGCTCCGACACCGACGCCGGCGACGTTCCCGTGTTGGGCGCCCAGATCACCCAGCGCAACACCAGGTAGACAACGACGGCGGTGAGGAGCGGACCCAGCAACAGCAGCGGCGTCAGGTCGGACTGGACCGGCATAAATCCCCCAAAGATTCTGCGGCAATGTATCAAGTGTTTGATACAAACTACGGCCAGGACCGTGGAGGGTCAAGGACCTCAGTCGTCAAAGGGCCGGAACCGCTCCACCGCGACCACTTTGTCCTTGCTGTGATGCGCCACGTGGCACACCACGATTTCGCCGGGGGCGAGGAACGGATCGGAGTCCGGCAGTTGGCCCCGCAACCGGGATCCCATGTGCTTTGCGAGCTGCGCGAACACGGTGGGGAGGGCAGGGCGATGCGTGCACAGCGCCACGGCCCGCTGCTTGTCGAAAAGTCCCTCGACGGCGGCGGCTGTCTTGTGCGGATGGCGGCCGTGCCGGTGCTCCGTGAGGGCTTCATTCAGCTTCACTTTTGCATCGGTTGCCTTGGCGTAGGGGGCGATGGTGGCGACGCACCTCAGCCAGGGGCTGGACACAACACGCATGGGCTTCCAGGCCTGCAACAGCCGCCCTACCGCCTGCGCTTGCCGCAGACCGGTGGCGGCCAGGGGACGGTCCCCTTCGGCCTTGGACCATGACGAGCGCGGCTTGGCTTTGGCGTGGCGCACGACAAGGAGCGGCCACGTCTTCAGTTCGCCCCGGGCGTGGGCCGCCGCCAAATGCTCCAGCGGGCCCACATCGCTCGGGTTGCTCAGCAGCCGGGCCGCTTTCTCCGGCGAGCACCACATGACGCTGTCCACTTCCTTGCCGTCCGGCAGCAGCGCCGCCCCGTCGACGTCCACCGCCCAGTAATGGACAACCTTCAGGCCGGCGGGGACGTGGTAATGGATGGGGGGCAACGGGATGCCCAGCGGCGCTTTCAACCCGATTTCCTCGTCCACCTCGCGGGCGGCACACTCGGGCACCGTCTCGCCGGGGTCGATCTTGCCTTTGGGCCAGGACCAGTCGTCATACCGCGGGCGGTGGATCAGGAGGACCTCAAGGTCCTTGCCGCCCGCGGTGACGCGCCACGGCACGGCACCCGCAGCCACCACCGCAATTTCCTCGCCGGGATGGTCTGTCTGGTCGGCGACCAGTGCATCGCTACTCAATGCCAGAGCCCCTACCGCAGCCCGGACGAGCGCTGACGCGAACGGGAATTGAGCAGCCAGGACTGGATATCCTCGAGGCTCTGTCCGTCTTCGGCGAGGTGGTGGCGGGTCCATTCGCCTGCGTTGTCCAGGTGCCAGCTCGCGGTATCCGGATCCATGTAGCGGCGCAGCAGGTCCATGACGTAGCTTGTGTCGTCCCCGCTGGTGAGCTGGACGAGGGCCTCCACGCGGCGGTCAAGGTTGCGGTGCATCATGTCCGCCGAACCGATGTAGACCACCGGGTCCCCGCCATTGGCGAAGGCGAAGACGCGCGAGTGCTCCAGGAAGCGGCCCAGCACGGAGCGGACGGTGATGTTCTCGCTGAGGCCGGGCACGCCCGGACGCAGGGAGCAGATGCCGCGGACGATGATGTCCACGGGAACCCCGGCCTGGGATGCCCGGTACAGGGAATCGATGATGGCTTCATCCACCATCGAGTTGACCTTGATCTGGACCCGGGCGGCGAGGCCTGCCCGCGCGTTCCGGATTTCGGTTTCGATCCTGTCGATGAGTCCTGAGCGCACCGATCGCGGGGCCACCAGGAGCCGCTTGAAGGTCGACTTCGGGGCGTAGCCGGAGAGCTGGTTGAAGAGCCTGGAGAGGTCCTCGCCCACCTGCTCATTGGCAGTGAGGAGGCCCAGGTCCTCGTAGTAGCGGGCCGTGCGCGGGTGGTAGTTGCCGGTGCCGATGTGGCAGTAGCGGCGGAGGCCGTCCACTTCCTGGCGCACCACCAGGGAGAGCTTGCAGTGGGTCTTGAGGCCCACGATGCCGTAGACCACGTGGACGCCGGCCTGCTCCAGCTTCCGGGCCCAGGAGATGTTGGCCTGCTCATCGAACCGGGCTTTGATCTCGACGAGGGCCAAGACCTGCTTGCCGGCCTCGGCGGCGTCGATCAGGGCGTCGACGATCGGTGAGTCGCCCGAGGTGCGGTAGAGGGTCTGCTTGATGGCCTGGACCTTCGGGTCCGAGGCCGCCTGCTCCAGGAACGCCTGCACCGAGGTGGAAAAGGAATCGTAGGGGTGGTGCAGTAGGATGTCCCGCCGGCGCATGGCCGCGAAGACGTTTGCCGCCTTGGACGTTTCCGATTCGTTGAGGTGGCGGGAGGTGTGCGGGACATGCTTGGGGTAATGCAGGTCCGACCGGTCGATTCCTGCGATGACCGAGAGCCCGCGGAGATCCAGCGGGGCCGGGACCGAGTAGACCTCGGATTCCTCGACGCCGAGTTCGCGGATCAGCAGCGCCCGGATGTTCGGGTTGATGTCATTCGTGACTTCCAGCCGGACCGGCGGGCCGAAGCGGCGGCGCAGCAGTTCCTTCTCGAGGGCCTGCAGCAGGTTCTCGGCGTCGTCCTCTTCGACCTCAACGTCTTCATTGCGGGTGACGCGGAAGGTGTGGTGCTCCAGCACCTCCATCCCGGCGAAGAGCTGGTCCAGGTGGACGGCGATGACTTCTTCGAGGGCGATGAAGCGCGCTACCCGGCCCGGCACCGAACCGGCGCGCGGGCCGTCAATCGAGATCAGCCGGGGGAGCTGGTCCGGTACCTTGAGGCGCGCGAAAAGTTCCTTGTCGCTGACCGGGTTGCGGACCACGACGGCGAGGTTCAGTGAGAGCCCCGAAATGTAGGGGAACGGGTGGGCCGGGTCCACGGCCAGCGGCGTCAGGATGGGGAAGACCTTCTCGGCGAACATGGCGCTGAGCTGGTCCTTGGCCTGGGAATCGAGTTCCTCCCAGTGCATGAGGTGGATGTGCTCGTAGGCCAGCGCCGGACGGATCTGCTCGGCGTACACACGGGCGTGGCGCTGCTGCAAGCGGTGTGCCTCGTCGCCGATCTGCTCGAGGACCTGCACCGGGCTGAGCCCGGCAGGGGAGGGGACGGCCAGGCCGGTGGCTATCCGGCGCTTGAGCCCGGCGACGCGGACCATAAAGAACTCGTCCAGGTTGGACGCGAAGATGGAGAGGAAGCTGACGCGTTCGAGCAGGTGCAGGTCGGGGTCTTCGGCGAGCTCCAGCACGCGGGCGTTGAAAGCGAGCCAGCTCAGTTCGCGGTCCAGGAAGCGGTCGGGGCTGAAGTCGCCCTCCGGCTCCAGGTTGGGCGCGAATTCGGGGATGTCGATCCGGTCCTGGGTGGCGCGTGAGGCAGGCACTTCGGAGGAGCCGAACCGGGCACGCGCGGGGCGGATTTTCTTGTCCGACGTGGCGGCCCCAGACGTGGCGGTCCGGGCAGATTCCGGTTGCATGGTCTCTCCTAATGCTGGCTCGATTTAGCTTCAACCTTACAAGCAATCAGACCGCGGACAGCTTTCGGAGGGCCCAGATTTCCCGCGGGTGGGAACCAGATGTCTGCCGATTGGATTAACGCCCTTCCAATGGGGCATACATGACGTCGACGTCCCAGCGGGTGAAGCCCAGCCGCCGGTACAGCGAAACGGCCGGAATGTTGTCCGCGTCGACGTAGAGCATGACGGCGTGCAGGCCCTGATGCTGCAGGTGCCGGATGCCAGCGACCGTCAATGCTTTCCCCAGCCCGGTGCCCTGGGCGGCGGGGGATACCCCCACCACGTACACCTCGCCGATCGCCGGGTGGTCGCCGTGCCGGGGGTGCACCTTCGTCCAGTGGAAGCCGAGGATCCGGTCCGACGAATCGACGGCCAGCAGGAACCCGGAGGGATCGAACCACGGCTCCGCCATCCTGGCGTCCAGGTCGGCACGGGTCATGCTGCCCTGCTCCGCGTGATGCGTGAAAGCGGCCCGGTTCGCGGCGAGCCAGGCGTCCTCGTCACGGCCCGGCACGAAGGCGCGCAAGGCCACCCCGTCCGGCAGCGGGACGTCAGGCAGCTCCGCCGCCGCGGTGGTAAGGCGCATCTTCCACAGCTCACGGACCGGACCGTAGCCGTAACGCGCGGCGAGGTCTGCTGCGGCCTCGTGGTTGCCGTGGGACCAAGCCTTGAGGCCGGCGAAGCCGCGGGTGTTCTTGAGCTCGCCCACCAGCCGGTCCGCCACGCCTTGGTTTCGGTAGCTGGGATGGACCGCGATTTCCAGCACGCCCGTGCCGTCCGGTTCCTCGATGACGACGGCGACTCCGGCCAGGTCCTGCGCCGTTGCCGGGTCGGATTTCTCATCGGGGCTGTACAGGGCGAGCGCCAGAACCGTGTGCGAACCGGCGTCGGCGTCCGAGGCGCGCAGCGTCACGAGTGTCTGTTCGGAGAGGGGCGGATTGCCATCGGATTCCTCCGCGGCGGCGGCGAGGGCCTTGACGTCCTTCAGGAGCTGCGGATCCGCAGCTCCTTTGGCGGCGAGCACGGGCCAGTTCTCAGGATGCGCAGGACTCATGGTGCAAGGCTATACGCTGGCGCCGGGCCGGGGCCGGTTTTGAAGTTTCCGGAACAGTTACGTATAGTCTTTTCTCGTCCGGTTTGTTCGGCGCGGGACCTTGGTTCCCGAACCGTCAGCGCGGATGCGAGGGGGATCCACCACTGGGGTGGCCTCGATACGTTCGACCCGTATGTCCTCCACTGAAAAACAGCGAAAGCCCCGGACTCAGGTCCGGGGCTTTCTGCGTGTCAGGTCTATTTCGGGCCCGCTTCTAGGCCTCGGTGAGTTCTTCTTCCGGATGCCGGACCAGGGTCAGGCGGTAACCGACGTTGCGGACCGTGCTGATCAGGTTCTCGTGGTCGGCGCCGAGTTTGGCCCGCAACCGCCGGACGTGGACGTCCACGGTGCGGGTGCCGCCGTAGTAGTCATAGCCCCAGACCTCGGTCAGCAGCTGCTGGCGGGTGAAGACCCGGCCGGGGTGCTGCGCCAGGTACTTGAGCAGTTCGAATTCCTTGAAGGTCAGGTTCAGCGGTGCGCCGTTGACCCGGGCGGTGTAGCTGGCTTCGTCGATGACAACGCCGGCGGCGCGGATCTCGGTCGGCGCATCGTCCTGCTCCGGCACGGCCCGGGCGACGCCCAGGCGGATCCGGGCCTCCACCTCGGCGGGCCCGGCGGACTCGAGCAGGATGTCGTCCACGGCCCACGCCGAGGACACCGCGGCCATGCCGCCCTCGGTCAGGATGAGCATCAGCGGGGCGCTCAGGCCCGTGGCCTTGAGCAGCTGGGTCAGGGAGCGTGCGCCGACGAGGTCTTTGCGGGCGTCCAAGAGGACGATGTCGCAGGGGTCGGTCTCGAGCAGGGCGGTCGGTTCCGCGGGGAGAATGTGGACCCGGTGGTTCAACAATTCCAAAGCAGGCAGGACGTCCACCGATGAGCCGGTGCTGTTCGTCAGTAGCAGGATGTGCGACATGTTTCCTCCAAGGGGTGTCCGCGCATCTTCGGGCGTCTGTAGCTGAGTCTGAGTATACCTAAACGACCCTTACCGGCCATGGTTCCTTCACCTCCGGCCAGTCCTTTGGCGACACAAATCGGTCATATAGGGCAGGATTGATCCGTCGGGGCCCGCAGCCCCCTGACGCAATCAGGTCGAATTGGGGTCCGCAGTGAGCGAAGGTACGGCAATGACCGGAAGACGGATGACGGATAAACAGATGTCGGGTACGAAGTGAGGTCTTGGTCCATCGGTGCCATTGGCCTGGCCGGACTCGCCGCGATCGTCGGGGCGTCCTACTCCTCGCCGGAGGCACTCCTGGCCGTAGGCGTGCTCACCGCCGTCGGCGTTGGAATCGGCTGGCCGCATTTCCTGGGCATTCCCGCCCGGAAAACCCTGGCTGTCCTGATCGGGCTGCCCGGGGTTGGCTCCGCCATTGGCGCCACCTACCTTCCTGCCCCGGGATTCCTGGACTGGACGCCGTCGTTCATGGCCGCAGGCGTTATGGCGGTCTTTGTGATGCAACTGATCCGCGGAACCGGCCAGGCGCAGCGCCTGGAGTCCACGCTGGGGTCCTGTGCGGGCGTCATGTTGTCCTGTCTGGGGGCCGGCTGGATTGCGTGCTTCCGCTTTAACGGTGTCCGCGAGATGCTCCTGGTCGCGGCGATCAGCGCAGCGATCGCGCTGCTGGCGGGGCTGATCCGCTGGCCGGACCGGGTGGTGGCGCCCCTGGGGGTTATCGGCGCCGGGCTGGCCGGACCGCTCGCGGGCCTCGTCTTCTCCGACATCGCAGTGTTGCCCGCCGTGATCGTCGGGGTGGTGGTGGGCGCAGTGCTGGTGAGCTTCCGCCGCCTGGTGATCCTCCGCGGTGAGTCGCTGAGCTTTGCGGCGGCCCTCGGCATGGGGCTGGGCCCGGTCGCAGCCGTCGGGTCGCTGGCGTACTTCATAGACAAACTACTCATCTTCTAACGCGTTAGGATGGCATCATGTCCGTACTTGCATTTGAAATCTTCTTCCTTGTCCTCCTCGGCGTTGCCAGCCTGGCCATGGCCTGGTTTGCCGGTTTTGTTGTGTACCGGCTCTTCAAAGGCCAGAAGTAACAGCCAGAAGTAAACGCCCCGCATAGTCCCGTCGTTTCCAGAGGTAACTGCTGTGCCGATTGAAATTCCAACAGATCTGACACCCGAAATCGTTCCGCTGTCCTGGCTCATTGGTGAGTGGGAGGGCCGTGGCCGGCTGGGGGCCGGGGAAGAGGATTCCGAGCACTTCGTTCAGCACGTGTCCTTCACGCATAACGGCCTGCCGTACCTGCAGTACCGTGCGGAAAGCTGGCTGACCGACGACGAAGGCACCAGGTTGCGTCCGTTGACCGTCGAAACCGGTTTTTGGGCCCTGGAGCGCAAACAGCGCGAGGAAGACGGCGGGCCCGGGCTCATCCCGGCCGACATCGTTCCCGTGCTCAAGAGCGCCGACGAAGTCGAAGCCCTTCGCAACAAGGACGGCGGCTTCGACATCTCCGTCTCGATCTCCCACCCCGGCGGGATCTCCGAGCTTTACTACGGCCAGATCAAAGGGCCGCAGATCCAGCTCAGCACCGACATGGTGATGCGCGGCAGCCACTCCAAGGAGTACACGGCCGCCACCAGGATCTTCGGACTCGTGGACGGCAACCTGCTCTGGCGCTGGGACGTGGCAACGGGCAAGGGCCCTGCGGGGGGCAGCGGCCTGGAGGCTCACGCGTCCGCCATTCTCCACAAAGTCACCTGATCGGCCGCGCGCACCAAGCCGGCTGAGCGGCCGCCGACACGCCGCCGGGGTTGAGGGTCTCACTGATTTTCCGTTGTCCGTAGCGACCGCAGGGAGTACCAAAGTGAATGCCACAGCTGCCATGCCTGGAACGTCAGGAATGCCTGCCGATTTCAGCGACCTCAAAGCCGTGTTCTTCAACGGCACGCTCAAGAAGTCCCCGGAGACGTCCAACACGCAGGGCCTGATCGATGTCAGCCGCCGGATCATGGACAAACACGGGGTCACCACACGGGTCATCAGGACGGTGGACCACGACATTGCCAGCGGCGTGTACCCGGACATGCGCGAGCACGGCTGGGCCACCGATGAATGGCCCGAGCTGTATCCGGCCGTCCGGGAAGCCGACATCGTCGTCGTCGCCGGACCAATCTGGCTGGGCGACAACTCCTCGCAGACCAAGAAACTGATCGAGCGGCTCTATGCGCACTCCGGCGAGCTCAACGACAACGGCCAGTGGGCCTTCTATCCGAAAGTGGGCGGCTGCCTGATCACCGGTAACGAGGACGGCATCAAGCATTGCGCCATGAACGTCCTGTACAGCCTCCAGCACATCGGCTTCACCATCCCACCGCAGGCCGACGCCGGCTGGATCGGCGCCGTGGGGCCGGGCCCGAGTTACCTCGATGAAGGTTCAGGCGGCCCGGAAAGCGACTTCACCAACCGCAACACGACCTTCATGACGTGGAACCTGCTGCACCTCGCCCGGATGCTCAAGGACGCAGGCGGCATCCCCGCCTACGGAAACCTGCCCGAAGCGTGGAAAGCCGGAACCAGGTTTGACTTCGAAAATCCGGAATACCGCTAACCCCTGAGGACTTCTACTACATATGACTATCAAGAGCCCCCTGCTGGCGCGCCCTGGCGCAGTCGAAGCCGGCGGTGCTGACGCCGGCGTCGCATCCCACTATGGCGAACCGCTGCGCGAACAGCGGGCGCTGGCCGGCGGCACCGCCGTCGTGGACCTCTCGCACCGCGGGGTCGTCACCGTGACCGGGCCGGACCGGCTGAGCTGGCTCAACACCTTGTCTTCCCAGCAGCTCACCAACCTGGCGCCCGGGCAGTCGAGCGAACTGCTGCTGCTGAGCGTCCAGGGCCGGATCGAGTTCGACGCGCGAGTGGTGGACGACGGCGCCACCACCTGGCTGATCGTCGAGGCGGCAGAGGCCGGACCGCTGGCCGAATGGCTCAACAAGATGAAGTTCATGCTCCGCGTCGAGATCGCCGACGTGTCGGGGGACTGGGCCGTGCTGGGGTCCACCCGCAGGGTGCCGGACTGGTCCGGCCTGCTGGTCTGGGAAGACCCCTGGCCGCATGTCGGCGCCGGCGGCTACTCCTACGCCGTGGTGGGGGAGGACGCCCACCCCGGGCTGGAACGGCCCTGGTTCGAGTACCTCGTCCCGGCCGCTGCGCTGGAGTCCACGGTCGGCGAACGCCCGCTCGCCGGTGTGTGGGCAGCCGAAGCCCTGCGCATCGCGGCGTGGCGGCCGCGCTGGGGCGCCGAAACCGACGACAAAACCATCCCGCACGAACTTGACCTCCTCCGCACCGCTGTTCATCTGAACAAAGGCTGCTACAAGGGTCAGGAAACCGTGGCCCGGGTCCACAACCTGGGCCACCCGCCGCGCCGGCTGGTCTTCCTGCAGCTGGACGGCTCGCAGCACACCATGCCTGCAGTGGGCAGCGAGGTCCGTGCAGGTGACCGCAAGGTGGGCACAGTGACGTCCGTGGCGCAGCACTACGAAATGGGGCCGGTGGCCCTGGCCGTGGTCAAACGCTCGGTCGCGCCGGAAGAAGTCTTGACCGTCCTAGACGGCGAGGAGCCCTACGCCGCCGCGCAGGAAGTCATCGTGGCGCCGGACGCCGGCCAGGTCGTGGGACGCCAGACCGGTTTCCTGCGGGGGACCCGATGACGGCCGCCAACCCCGGTGAGCCGGACGCGGAAACCCTGGCTCTGGCCCATGCCCTCTTTGACGCGGCCCGGGAAGGCAACACCGCGCTGCTCGCCGGGTACCTGACGGCCGGTGCGCCGGCGGCCATGACGAACGCGGCCGGCGATTCCCTGCTGATGCTCGCGGCCTATCACGGCCACCCGGACACCGTCCGGCTGATCCTGGCGCACGGCGGAGATGCGAATACCGCCAACGACCGCGGCCAGACGCCGCTCGCCGGAGCCGTCTTCAAAGGCTACCCGGATGTGGTCCAGGTGCTGGTCGACGCCGGCGCGGACCCCGACGCCGGCACGCCCTCCGCCCGGGCGGCCGCGCAGATGTTCGAACGGCTTGACATCCTGGCGCTGCTAGGCTGACTCGTCCGCCGGTCCACGGCAGCACCCTGACCCTAAGGAATCTCATGGAAATCGTTGCCAGGCCGTGGCCGGCACTCTGGTCCCTTGTCATCGGGTTCTTTATGATCCTGATCGACACCACCATTGTCTCGGTGGCCAACCCCAGCATCATGGAGGGCCTCAACGCCGACATCAACTCGGTGATCTGGGTGACCAGCGCTTACCTGCTCGCCTACGCCGTGCCGCTGCTGATCACCGGCCGGCTGGGCGACCGCTTTGGCCCGAAGAGGCTGTACCTGTCCGGCCTTGTGGTCTTCACCGCGGCCTCGCTCTGGTGCGGGCTCTCCGGGGACGTGAACACCCTGATCCTGGCACGGGTGTTCCAGGGCTTCGGCGCCGCGCTGATGACACCCCAGACCATGGCCGTCATCACGCGGATCTTCGCGCCTGACCGGCGCGGAGCGGCGATGAGTATCTGGGGCGCCACCGCCGGCGTCGCCACGTTGGTGGGGCCGATCCTCGGCGGTGTCCTCGTCGACGGCCTCGGCTGGGAGTGGATCTTCTTCATCAACCTCCCGGTGGGTGTCATCGGCTTTTTCCTGGCCCTGCGCTACGTGCCGGCCCTGAGCACCCACCCGCACAAGTTCGATATCCCCGGCGTGCTGCTCAGCGCCGTCGGGCTGTTCCTGCTGGTGTTCGGAATCCAGGAGGGCGAGACCTACGACTGGGGCACTATCGCCGGACCCATCACCGTGTGGGGGCTCATCATCTCCGGGATCGCCGTGCTGGTGGTTTTTGTCGTGTGGCAGAAGATGAACAAGGGCGAGCCCCTGCTGCCGCTGTCCCTGTTTAGGGACCGCAATTTTTCCCTGGCGAACATCGGCATCACCACCGTCGGTTTCACGGTGACAGCCTTCACGCTGCCGCTGATTTTCTACTTCCAGCTGGTCCGGGGCCTGACACCCACCGAATCGGCGCTGATGATGGTGCCGATGGCGCTGATCTCGGGCGGACTGGCCCCGGTGGTGGGCAGGATCATCGACCGGGTCAACCCGAAATTCATCACCGCGTCCGGCCTGCTCCTGATGTCCGTGGCGCTGACGTGGAATGCCCTCCTGATGCACCCGGACACGCCGATCCTGCTCTTCCTGCTGCCGAGCGCGGTGCTGGGCTTCGCCAATGCCGGCATCTGGGCGCCGCTGGGGACCACAGCGACCCGGAACCTGCCGCCGAGGCTCGCAGGTGCCGGCGCCGGCGTCTACAACACGACGCGCCAGATCGGGGCCGTCCTGGGCAGCGCCGCCATCGCGGTGCTGATCCAGGCCCGGCTCGCAGCGGAACTCCCCGCGGTTCCGGGCGGATCCGGAGAAGCGGCTCCGACGTCGTTCGCCGGAGCCCTGCCGGAGTCCCTGCACGAGGGATTCTCGACGGCGATGGCCCAGTCCATCCTGCTCCCCGCCGCCGTCATCCTCATCGGCGCGGCCGTGGCGCTGTTCTTCGCCAAGCCCCAGCCGCTGCAGGGCTGGGGAACACCCGGGGTGCTGCCGGCAGCGTCGGCCGGCGCCGAGGGGGCCGGGGCACGCGCCAGCTGACGCCTCGCCGTGCGGGTTGCCGGATCAGCCCAGCAGCACACTCGTCTGGATGCCGCCGGGGGTGAAGCCCAGGCTCCGGGCGATGGCCAGGGAGCCTTTGTTGCTGACGTCGGAGCGCCACTGCAGGGTCAGGCCCGAGGCGAGCGCCTCATGGGCCGCGATGGAGGCTGCCAGTGAGCCCAGCCCCCGCCGGCGCCACTCCGGAGCCACCAGCACCCCCATCTGCGCCAGGATGCCTTCCCATTCGGTGTAGGCGCCGCAGGCTACAGGGGTCCGGCTGCCGTCCTCGTCATGCATGACGGTGAAGCGGTGCTCGAGGTCCGAGAGGCCCACTTCGTTGACGTCGTCGGGCGGGCAGGCGGCTTCCAGCTCGATCGCTTCGGGATTGCCGTGCGAGACGGTCATTTCCTCGGAGGGCTGCTTGAGGGGGAGGTCGTCCGCGAAGAACAGCGCGGCGGCGCCGAGACCGTGGCCGCCATGGTCCCGCGTGATGGTCAACAAGGTGACATGCTGCGCGAGTTCCTCGTCGGACATCCCGACGGCGGCGTCCAGCGCCCATTGGGGGCCGACGAGGACGGAATTGCCGAACAGGCGGATGAACTGGACAGCACGGGCTGCCTCATCCGCACGGGTGATGCGTTCACCCGCGGCAGCCGCAAACGCGCCGTCGTCGAGCCCCAGCCGGCGGGCCCACGCGAGCTGGATGATGTCGACCGAACCGGGCTCAAGTGTCATGGCTCCACCCTACCCACCGGCGTGGCGGGTCCGGCGTCCGGCTCAGCCGAAGAGGACTGCGGCCTCGTCGTAGCGGTACTTCGGGACGGTCTTAAGGTTGCCGAGCGCAGCGTCGAAACCCACATGGACGATGTCGGTGCCGTTGAGGGACACCATGGTTCCCCAGCGCTCTTCGACCACTGAGTCGATGGCCGCCATGCCCAGGCGGGTCGCGAGCACGCGGTCGAACGCCGTGGGGACTCCGCCGCGCTGGATGTGGCCCAGGACAGTGGCGCGGGTTTCGATGCCGGTCATGGCTTCCAGTTCCGGGGCCAGCCGCTCGGAGATCCCGCCCAGCCGGGGGCGGCCGAAGGTGTCCAGGCCGCGCTCGGAGTGCGGTGTCTCCTGTCCGTCCGGGACGAAGCCCTCCGCGACGACGACCAGCGGCGCGCGGCCGCGGTCCCGGGCCGACACCACCCATTCGGCGATCTGCTCCATCGAGGCCTTCTGCTCCGGGATCAGGATGGCGTGGGCGCCCGAGGCCATACCGGCGTGCAGGGCGATCCACCCTACGTGGCGGCCCATAACCTCGGCGATCATGCAGCGGTGGTGCGACTCTCCCGTGGTGCGCAGCCGGTCGATCGCCTCGGTGGCGATCTCGACGGCGGTGTCGAAGCCGAAGGTGTAGTCCGTCGCGTCGAGGTCATTGTCGACCGTCTTGGGGACCCCCACGATCTTCAGGCCGGCGTCGGTGAGCCGCTTGGCGGCTGCCAGCGTACCCTCGCCGCCGATGGCGATGAGGGCGTCGATGCCCAGGCGGTCCATGTTGGCTTTGATGACCTCGGGCCCGCCGTTGTTTTCGAAGGGGTTGGTGCGGGACGTGCCCAGGATGGTCCCGCCCTGCTTGGCGATGCCGCGGACCATGCTGCGGGGGATGTCGATGGTGTCGCCCTCGACGACGCCGCGCCACCCGTCCAGGAATCCCACGAATTCGTGGCCGTGGACGGCGATGCCCTTCAGGACGGCGCCACGGATGACGGCGTTCAGTCCGGGGCAGTCTCCGCCGCTGGTGAGGATTCCAATTTTCATGTTTCGGCTCAAATCCTGGCTCGAAGGTTTACAGGCGTTTACAGGCAGAGCGCCACGCTGAGCTCACCTAGAGTCTAGTGGCGCATGTGTGGCAGGACACAAACGGTTACAACGCGGAAGTGCCCCTGCCGCGCGGGCAGGGGCACTTCTTGTTCTCGCTAACGGGTGCTCAGGGCTTGGCCGAACGCTTCGCCAGGAACGTCTCAAGGGCGATGGCGTTCCGCTGGTCTGGCAGAAGAAGCCAGGCCACGACGTACAACACGAAGGCCGGCCCGGGAAGCAGTGCGAAGAGCAGGAAGGCGATGCGGACGAACGCGACATCCACGTTGAGCTTGGCGGCGATCCCGCCGCAGACACCGCCCAACCAGCGCTGCGGACCACGTTTCAGGCCGAGGCCCCTGACGGTGCTGAAGAACTTTTCCATGGCTCAAGACTTCCCTGTTGGTGATTGTTTGTCACGTCCCCGGGCCGAAAGCAGCCCGCCGATCACGAGTGCTGCCCCGGCGCCGATCATCAGTCCGATCGCCACGTAGGTACCGTTGAGGGCCACAAGGCCGAGTTGGGAGACGATGATGAGCGCGGCGAGGGCCACCACGATCAGCCCCCAGACGATGGTGCCCACGCGGGCCGGGGAATCCTCCTGCGGCTCCGGGCTGCCGGCCGGTGCGTCATAGCTGCTCATGTCAGTTCCCTTCCTTGATGGTGACGTTGCTGAAAGTGCCGTCGATCTCGACGATCAGCGTCGCTCCCGGCTGGCCCGTGTTGTAGTTGCTTTGCCGGGTGGTCATGCCGCCGTGGCTCTGGCTGCCCTCATTGAGGTTGCCCATGGTCATGTCCGAGCGGACCTGCACCGGCACGGTATCCGGAATGATGACCGTGAGGTTGCTCGCCGTGGCGTCGATAGGGACTACTACATCGGTCCTGAGCGGCGGGTTGAGCGGAACGCCCGACAGGTCCACGGTCCCGGTGCCGGCCGTGATGTCGAAACCACCCCGGGCCTGCTCGATGCTCACCGGTGACCAGTTGGCGTTCTGCGGGCGGAAGCGGTCGCCGTTGGGGAGCACATTGAAGATCCCGCCGACGATCAGCGCCACCGCGGCGAAGAAGCCGAGGATGCCCGAGGTGCGGCCCCTGAGCCCGGCGATGAGGATCCCGAGGCCCAGGACCACCGCGGCGCTGGCCCAGACGACGGCGTTGCTGGAGGTGCCGAGGTCAATCACGTTCGCGACGTCGAGGGCCTTGATGCCGCCGCCCACCAGCAGGGCCAGGCCGGTGGTGACCGCGACGGCGGGCGCGCCGGGACCGAAGCTCCGGGGTTTGGCCGGCGGGACGGGGCCGTCGCCGGGAACCGGACGGTAGCCGCCGCTGGGGGGAGGGACGGGACCCGAAGGCGGGGGCGCGCCCCAGGCCGGGACCGGCACAGCTGACTCGCCGTAGCGGGGCAGCGCGTCCGAGCCGCTGTACCCGGCCGCGGCGAACGGAGCCGCCTGCGTTGGCGGCGTTGCCGGGTTCTGCGGATAGGCGGGGCCAGCCGGGCCGCCCGGCTGCGGACTCGAGGACATGGGAGTGACTCCGTTCAGGGACTTGTTGCGCTGTGACAGGTAGTAGATGAGGTAAATGACGCCCCCCACCCAGAAGACCGTCCAGATGAACGCGCCAAAGCCGTAGCGGTCCCAGCCCCAGACTCCGACGCCCAGGCTGGGGAAGCCGATGACAGTGGTGACCAGGGCGCCGGTCATCCCCGACGACCACCGGCCCGCTGCGGCCTCCTGGACATGGATGCGGCCGTCGGGTTCGGGCAGCAGCGCCCACGCGATGCCGTAAAGCAGGACGCCGACGCCCGCGAAGACCGTCAGGACGATCAGGATGCCGCGGACAATCAGCGGGTCGACGCCGAAGCGATGGGCAATGCCGCTGGCGACACCGCCCACCCAGCGATCACGGCCCCGCTGTATGCCCTGGCTGCGGATCCAGTCGAAGAACGTCAGCGATTGGCTGCCGGGCGGCGGAGGCGGCGGGGGCGTCGGGCCGTAGTACGGGGGCGGCGGCGGAAGCGCTCCGCCACCGGCGGACCCTGTCGGTCCGGTGCCCGCCGGGAATTCCAACGGGAGGGTGGCTGAGGTACCCACCGGTTCGGTGGGTGAGGAGTCTGCAGCGGGCCGCTGGGCCTCGCCGGCACGGCCGGCAGTTTCGTCGGCGGGCCCTGCCGGCAGCCCGGCGGGTTGTCCGCCCGGTTGTCCGGCGGGCTCGGCAGGCGTCCCGGGAGTGCTGCCGGAGGGGTCGCGGCCTTCAGTGGGGTGGTCAGTGTGCGGATTCATACTTCGATCCTTCCGCCTGAGACCCGTCCGCTCTACTGGGGAACACCCTGAACTGCCCCTGAGTGGCCCCCTGTTAGGGCTGGAATCGGGTCCGGGAAACCCTGATCCGTGCTTGGATTGAGTCATGACAACCGCCGTTTCCCGCCCGCCGCTGGTCCGTGGCGGCGACCGCGTGATCGCCGGGGTCTGCACCGGCCTCGCCCGTCACCTCGGCTGGCCGGTGCGGATGGTCCGGCTCGGCATGGTGGCCGCAGCGCTCGCCGGCGGTGCCGGCGTCGTGTTCTACGCCTGGCTCTGGATCATGGTTCCCACCGCGGACGAAAGCGCCAAGCGCAACGCCCGGCAGCCGGCGTCGCCCATTGCCCCGGCGGTGAGCGCACCCTTCGCGGCGCCCCCGACGACGGCCACGTCCCCGGCAGCGACCCCCCAGGCGGCGTCCGCCGCTGCGGGCGCGGTTCCTGCCGATTCGTGGCGGAACCGGGTCACCGGCGTGCGCTACGGCAAGGAGATCCTGCTGGGCGCGGGACTGCTGCTGGCCGCCGGCATCCTGATCGCCCGCGTGCTCGGCGTTGACGTGCCCCTCGGGACGCTCATTCCGGTGGCGGCCATTCTGGGCGGCGCGGCCATCGCTTGGATGCAGCTGGATGAGACGCGCCGGGCGGGCCTCGTGGACAAGACCAAGGCGGACCAGGCCGGCGGCTGGGCGCGTCTCGCGGCCGGGCTGGCGCTCGTGGTGGCCGGTGTCCTGGTCATGGTGTCGGGCTCCGGGTCCTGGGAACAGACCTGGCTTGCCCTGCTGTCCTCGGTCGCGGTGCTGGGCGGCGTGGCCCTGGTCCTCCTGCCCTGGGGGCTGAAGTTCTGGCGCGATCTCGAGACGGAGCGCGCCGGCCGCGTCCGCGCCACGGAACGGGCCGAGATCGCCGCCCACCTCCACGACTCGGTCCTGCAGACACTGGCACTGATCCAGCGGCGCGCCGGCAACGAGACCGACGTCGTCCGTCTCGCCCGCGCCCAGGAACGCGAGCTGAGGGGCTGGCTGTACCGGGATCCGGGAAAGGACGCCGGACAGCTCTCCGAGGGCATCAACGCAGCGGCTGCGGAGGTGGAGGATTCCCTGGGCCACGCCGTCGAGGTCGTCACGGTGGGCGACTGCGCCATGTCTGAACGCCGCGAGGCCCTCGTCCAGGCCGCCCGCGAGGCCATGCTGAACGCCGCCCGGCACGGCGGCGGCGCCGTGTCGGTCTACCTGGAAGTCACGGACGACGCGGCGGAGGTCTTCGTCAAGGACCGCGGTCCCGGCTTCGATCCGGACGCCGTCCCGGCCGACCGGCTGGGCGTACGCGAGTCGATTGTCGGCCGGATGAACCGCCACGGAGGCACCGCCACCATCACCAGCAGCCCGGACGGCACCGAGGTGCGGCTCAGGCTTCCCCTGTCAGCGGTTGCGTCAGCGGCCGCCGCCAGTAACAGCAACGGAGAGGCAAGACTGTGACCAGTACCGAAGCGGGGAGCCCGGCGCCGGGGATCCGGGTGGTGATCGTGGATGACCACGCCATTTTCCGGTCCGGTCTGAAGGCCGATCTGGACCCGAACATTATCGTGGCCGGCGAGGCCGGCACGGTGGAGGAGGCCGTCGCCGTGATCGCGGCGGTGCGTCCCGACGTCGTGCTCCTCGATGTCCATCTGCCGGGCGGACTCGGCGGCGGCGGGCGCGACGTGCTGGCCGGCTCCGCGCCTTTGCTGGGCAGCACGCGGTTCCTGGCCCTGAGCGTCTCGGACGCCGCCGAGGACGTGGTCTCCGTGATCCGTGCCGGGGCCCGCGGTTATGTCACGAAAACCATTTCAGGAGCGGAAATCTCCGACGCCGTCCGCCGGGTCGCGGGCGGGGACGCCGTCTTCTCGCCGCGGCTGGCAGGCTTTGTGCTGGATGCCTTCGGAACGGCGCCGGCGGACATCGCCGACGACGAACTGGACCGGCTCTCCGCCCGCGAACTGGAGGTGATGCGGCTGATCGCCCGCGGCTACAGCTACAAGGAAGTGGCCAAGGAGCTGTTCATCTCGATCAAGACGGTGGAAACCCACGTCTCGGCAGTGCTGCGCAAGCTCCAGCTCTCCAGCCGGCACGAACTCACCCGCTGGGCCGCCGAACGCCGGCTCCTCTAACCACGACGCTCCCGCAGGTTTGGGGGCTTAACTCCTAACGCTCCCGCAGGTTCGGCTGTCCTACGACGAACGCTCCCGCAACGAGTGCGGGAGCGTTCGTAGGACTCGTGCAGGACCTGAGGGAGCGTCCGGGTTTTTGCTGCGGGACCTGAGGGGGCGTCCTACTGCGCCTTGCCGAGGAAGTCCTGCAGCCGGGCGACGCCGGTGGCCAGGTCCTCGTCGCCGAGGGCGTAGGAGAGGCGCAGGTAGCCCGAGGGGCCGAAAGCCTCGCCCGGAACCACCGCCACCTCCACCTCGTCCAGGATCAGGGCGGCAAGCTCGGCTGACGTCGACGGCCGGACCGGGCCGTTCGCGGAGGGGAACTCCTTGCCGAGCAGGGCGCGGACGTCGGCATAGACGTAGAAGGCGCCCTTCGGCGTCGGGCATTCCACGCCCTCGATGGCGTTCAGCCCGGCCACGATGGCCTTACGGCGGCGGTCGAACGCCAGTTTCATCTCGTCGACGGCGGTCAGCGGGCCGGACACTGCGGCGAGGGCTGCCACCTGCGGGATGTTGGAGACGTTGGAGGTGGCGTGCGACTGCAGGTTGGTTGCGGCCTTGATGACATCGGCCGGGCCGATCATCCAGCCCACGCGCCAGCCGGTCATGGCGTAGGTCTTCGCGACGCCGTTGAGGATGACCACCTTGTCGCCCAGCTCCGGGACGGCCGTGGCGATCGAAGTGAAGGGCACGCCGTCATAGGTCAGGTGCTCGTAGATCTCATCCGTGACCACCCAGAGGTCCTTGGCAGCGGCCCACTGGCCGATCTCCCTGACCTGTTCCGGGGAGTACACGGCCCCCGTGGGGTTGGACGGGGAGACGAAGAGCAGGATTTTGGTGCGGTCGGTGAGGGCGCCCTCGAGCTGCTCCACCGTGACCAGGTACTCCTGCTCCGGTCCTGCGAAGACCTCGACCGGAACGCCGCCCGCGAGCCGGATGGCTTCCGGGTAGGTGGTCCAGAACGGCGTCGGGACGATGACCTCGTCGCCCGGATCCAGCAGTGTGGCGAAGGTGTTGTACACGGCCTGCTTGCCGCCGTTGGTGACCAGCACCTGGGACGCCTCGGCCTTGTAGCCGGAATCCCGGAAGGTCTTGTCCGCGATGGCCTGCTTCAGCTCCGGCAGCCCGCCGGCCGGAGAGTAGCGGTGGTACTTGGGCTGGCTGGCGGCTTCGATGGCTGCCTGCACGATGTACCCGGGGGTCGGGAAGTCAGGCTCCCCGGCGCCGAAGCCGATGACTGGGCGGCCGGCCGCCTTCAGTGCCTTCGCCTTGGCATCAACGGCCAACGTGGCGGATTCGGCTATGGCGGAAATTCGCTGTGAAATGCGGGCGGCAGGCATCGCGGGTCCATTCTTCGCTAGCAGCCTCTGGGGCTGTTTGTGGGATTCGACGAAATCTACTCTATGCTGATCTGCGGACGGTCCGGGGTGCCGGCCGGGAATTGTGACTGCGCACGCGGTGGCGACTTCGCGGCTTATTTTCCCGGTGACACGGAGCGTCCGGTGAGGCCGGTTCGACGTAGGCGCAGTTGTTGCGTAGACTGGTTCTCCGGTGTTGAAAACACGATGATGGTCTGCGCCTCAGGGAAGTCTGGGGAAACGGGCCGGAACCGGTTTTTCAATCCATAGGGTAGTGGCGCAATTGGTAGCGCAGCGGTCTCCAAAACCGCAGGTTGCAGGTTCGAGTCCTGTCTGCCCTGCGCAAGCTGTTCCGGTTTCTCCGGAACAAGCGCAGCAACCATGGTTCAGTTCAGAGCCGGGTATCCGACATTGCGAGGATGAGTGAGGACCAGGTGACCGAAACGGCTGCAAGCAGCTCCAGTGGCCGCCCCGCCAAGAACGCCCCCAAGGCGGGCTTCTTCGCTCGAATCGCGCTCTTCGTCCGCCAGGTCATCGGCGAACTGAAGAAGGTCGTCGCACCGACCCGCAAGGAACTGATCAACTACACCCTCGTGGTGCTGGTGTTCGTGGTCATCATGATGCTCATCGTCACCCTGCTGGATCTGGCCTTCGGGACCGCCGTGGGCTGGGTCTTCGGCGGCACGGGCCCCACGGACAGCTAAGGCGACCGGTCCGCAGACTGCGTGGATTACCACCGGGATTCCGGGGAATCCGCGGGGTGTGCGGAATTGAGTCATTTAAATAGGCATGTTAGGCAATGAGGAAGCAGGAGACCAAGTGTCAGAGCAGGAGCTCGAGGTAACTGAGACTGAGCTGGATAAGAGCCAGGACGCCGCGGTGGAAGCCGGGGAAGAGTCCGAGGCTGCGTCTGCTGCGCCCGAATCCGACGTCGCTGACGAGGCTGCTGATACGGCTGAAGCCGCTGAGGCGGGCGACGACGCCGGCGAAGAAGCTGAGGGCGAGTCCGGCGACGCGCTGGCCGCTGCTGCTGCCGCCGCAGAGGTTGATCCGGCCGATGAATTCAAGGCCAAGCTGCGCCGCCAGGAAGGTGACTGGTACGTCATCCACTCCTACGCAGGTTATGAAAACCGCGTGAAGGCCAACCTTGAAACCCGCATCCAGACCCTGGACATGGAAGATTACATCTTCGAAATCCAGGTTCCGATGGAGGAAGTCGTTGAGATCAAGAACGCTCAGCGCAAGGTCATCAACCGCGTCCGCATCCCCGGCTACGTCCTGGTCCGCATGGACCTGACGGATGCCTCCTGGGGCGCCGTCCGCCACACCCCCGGTGTCACCGGCTTCGTGGGCAACGCCCACAACCCGGTCCCGCTGCGCCTTGACGAGGTCTTCTCCATGCTCGCCCCAGTCTTCGAAGAAGAGCAGGCCGAGAAGGGCAAGCCGGTCAAGCACGCCGCCGCACAGATCGACGTCGACTTCGAAGTTGGCGAGTCGGTCATCGTCAAGGAAGGTCCCTTCGAGACCCTTCCGGCCACGATCTCCGAAATCAAGGTGGATTCCCAGACCCTCGTGGTGCTGGTTTCCATCTTCGAGCGCGAGACCCCGGTCACGCTGGCATTCAACCAGGTCAGCAAGATCTAGTTACCCCCACAGAATTCGCCCCGGACTGCCCGCTTTAGCAGTCAGGGGCGGCCGGCCGCCTCGCCATGGCGGCCACCAACCTGAGGCACGCTCCTGTGTCCCAGGACGTAATTGAGAGAAGGACCCTACATTGGCTCCCAAGAAGAAGGTCACCGGCCTCATCAAGCTGCAGATCCAGGCAGGTGCCGCTAACCCGGCCCCGCCGATCGGTCCTGCGCTTGGCCAGCACGGTGTCAACATCATGGAATTCTGCAAGGCGTACAACGCTGCGACGGAAGCCCAGCGCGGCAACGTTATTCCGGTTGAAATCACGGTCTACGAGGACCGTTCATTCACGTTCATCACCAAGACCCCGCCGGCTGCAGAGCTCATCAAGAAGGCTGCAGGCGTCGCCAAGGGTTCGGCTACCCCGCACACCGTCAAGGTTGCCAAGCTGACCCAGGCCCAGGTCAACGAGATCGCCACCACCAAGATGGAAGACCTCAACGCCACCAGCCTGGAAGGCGCCGCCAAGATCATCGCCGGCACCGCCCGCTCCATGGGTATCACCGTCGAGGGTTAATTCCTCACCGCTGATGCGCCGCGTCCGGGAAACCGTGCACGACGCCGATCAGCACCGCCGGGCAACCGGCACCACCTAAACATTCAAGAGCGGGACCCCGGAACGGATAAACCGTTCGGAGCCCCGACTGTGGCAGGGCCCAGCGCGGTCCGCAGACCACAACTGCACAAGGAGAAATAAGCAGCATGGCAAAGCGCAGCAAAGCATATGAGGCAGCCGCAGCCAAGATCGACGCGGAGAAGTTCTACGCGCCGTTCGAGGCAGTGACGCTGGCCAAGGACACCAACCCGTCCAAGTTCGACGCCACCGTTGAGGTCGCTTTCCGCCTGGGTGTAGACCCGCGTAAGGCTGACCAGATGGTCCGCGGCACCGTCAACCTGCCGCACGGCACCGGTAAGGTCGCCCGCGTCCTCGTTTTCGCAACGGGCGACAAGGCTGAAGCAGCAATCGCTGCCGGCGCCGACTTCGTTGGTTCCGATGACCTGATCGAAAAGATCGCAGCCGGCTGGACCGACTTCGACGCCGCCGTCGCCACCCCTGACCTCATGGGCAAGGTTGGCCGCCTCGGTAAGGTCCTGGGCCCGCGTAACCTGATGCCGAACCCGAAGACCGGCACCGTGACCGCTGACGTCGCCAAGGCCGTCAACGACATCAAGGGCGGCAAGATCGACTTCCGCGTCGACAAGCACTCGAACCTGCACTTCATCATCGGCAAGGTTTCCTTTGACGCCATGAAGCTGGCCGAGAACTACGCCGCCGCTCTGGAAGAGGTTCTCCGCCTCAAGCCGTCCGCTTCCAAGGGCCGCTACATCCAGAAGGCCACCGTCGCCACGACGTTCGGCCCGGGCATCTCGGTTGACCCCAACGTCACCAAGGTCCTGACCGAGGTCTAAGCCTCACCAGGCTTGCCCTAACAAGCAGCGAAAAGACCGTCCCGCCTCCGCGGGGCGGTCTTTTCTGCATTCCGGGCGCCCGTTAGGCTGTCCCGGTGAATGCAACGACCTACCACGTAGAACCCCTGATCCTGCCGGAATCCATCGACGCGCCGGACGCCGGTGACTTCATGGACTTCAGCCGGCTCAGCGACGCCCTGGTGCTGGAGAGCTGGGGCAACCTCGACCGGGCCACACCGCCCGAGGCACGGCTGCGGTACTGGAAGGACGACGCCTACACGCGCATGCGGCTTTTCTTCGTCCGGGTGGACGGCCGGATGGTCGCACGGTCCTGGATCCGCTGCGAGCTGCAGGAAAACCTCGGCAGCGCGCTCCTCCACGTGGACGTCCTGAACGGCTACACCGGCAGCGGGATCGGCCGCGCCCTGCTCGAGCACGCCGAAGCGCTGGCCGCCGCCGACAACCGCAGCATCCTGATGACCTTCACGGAACACCCGACGGACTTCGACGCTGACGGCCCGGAGGTGATCACGCCGCTGACCGGCACCGGCGCGCTGCCGACGGCGGCCCGTGGCGTCCGCTTCGCCACGGCGGCGGGATACCGGCTGGAGCAGGTGGAGCGGTTCAGCAGCCTCAGCATGCCGCCGGCTCCGGCCCTGCTGGACGCCTTGGAGCGGGAGGCGCTGGCCAAAGCCGAGGACTACGAGCTGGTCACCTGGACGGACCGTTGCCCGGATGAGTACGCCGAGCAGCTTGCCGTGCTGATGTCCCGGATGAGCACGGATTCGCCGACGGGCGGGCTCAGCTATGAGGAAGAGACTTGGGATGTTGCCCGCGTCCGGAACGTTGAGGAGACTTGGATGCAGGCCGGAAACATCTCCCTCGTCACCGCCGCAAGGCACCGCGAAAACGGCGAACTGGCCGCGTACTCCGTGCTGGAGCTGGCGCCCAGCAAACCGTGGCTGGCCGACCAGGACGACACCCTCGTCGCGGCCAGCCACCGCGGACACCGCCTGGGCATGCTGGTCAAGATCCGGAACCTCCGCCGCCTCCTGGCGGAGTACCCGGCGGTGGAACGCGTCATCACCTTCAACGCGGCGGAAAACGACCACATGCTCGCCATCAATGTCGCCCTTGGTTTCCGGCCCGCGGGCTGGGACGGCGAATGGCAGAAGGTGGTGACGGCGTAACCCATGGAACGGTGACCGAAACCGGCATATGCTGACGGGTGAAAGCCCGGCTGATGCCGGGTTCCGGCACACGTGGTGGACGGCAGAACGGCTGGGATGATGCCCTCTATGGCAGACGACGTACGGATTGAACAGCTGTGGATCCCCGATTCGCTGGCCGGGAAGGACGCTGCGGACTTCATCGCCGCCGTCGAAGTGGGCCGCAAGGTGCGCATGCAGACCTGGGGGAGCGATGACCTCGCCTACGCGCCGCAGGAAAAACTCCTGGAGATGGCGGACCCCTACGAGCGCCAGGTCATCCTCGTGGCCAAGGTCGACGGCGAGATCGTCGGGACCGTTGACATCGCCCTGCCGCTCGCGGACAACCTCGATCTGGCGGAGTTCGCCCTCGACATCCTGCCCGAGTTCCAGGGCCGGGGCGTGGGCCGGCAGCTTCTTGAAGCCGCGGAGCACTTCGCTCGTGACGAGGGCCGGCACACCATCCTCATCGATACGAACCATCCGAGTTCCTCGCTGGGGGACAACGCGGAGGGCCAGCTGGTGCCCGGCACGGGCCTCGGCTTCGTGCCGATGAACAGCCGTGAGGTGGAGTTCGCCCGTCACAGCGGCTACACCCTGCAGCACATCGAACAATTCAGTGCCTGCACACTTCCCCTCGACAGCGCGCTGGTCGAGGAGCTGGAGACCGAGGCGGAAGAAGCCAACGGCGGCCGGTACCGGCTGCATCACTGGACGGACCGGTGTCCCGACGAGTGGCTTGAGGCGGTCGCCGCGCTGGAAAACAGCGCCGGCGAAGACGGCGTGCCCGGGGTTGATGACACGGTCATGGTGTTCGACGGCGGCATCCTCCGTGAGGCGGAGGACGTCGCCATCGCGCAGGGCCGCAGAACGGTGGTCACCGCCGTCGAGCATCTCGCCAGCGGCGGCCTCGTTGGGCTGACCACCATCAGCGTCCTCGCGCTGCGCCCCGACGTCGTGTTCCAGGACGACACGGTGGTCCTGCGGGAGCACCGCGGGAACAAGCTGGGCCTGCTGATCAAGGTCGCAAACATGGAACGGCTCTCTGAGCAGTTCCCGGATGCCCGGGTCCTCTATACCTGGAACGCCCCCGAGAACCGGTACCTGCTCAAGGTCAACCTGCAGCTCGGGTTCACCACCGCCGGCGTGACGGGGATCTGGCAGAAGGAACTCCCGGACTTCGGCCCGAGCAGCAGCTGACCGGCCGGCCGGGCCGCCGATTTGGACTGGGTGCCACGTCTCGCGTAAGCTGGGTGAACCAAAGACCGTCGGTTGTTGGAAATCCACTCTCCCAAGCAAGACTCACTTCTGCAGTCGCGCCGGGAGGGCCAGTGGATTTTCAGACGAAGGACCCTGAACAGAGGGCGGCCGGCGCAGGTGAACGAAGCAAAGCTCCGCAGTCATGGACTGCGTCGAGACAAGCCCCGTGCATCTGCGCGGGGCGTTTTTAGTTTTTAGCTCTTTTGAGCGGGGACCGGGAAACACCGGCACTATCCCCGGAAGGAGGGTTATGGCAACGCCTAGCAAGGTTTCAGCAGTAGCTGAGATCACTAACGATTTCAAGGAATCGAACGCCGCTGTCCTGACCGAATACCGCGGGCTCACCGTTGCACAGCTCAAGCAGCTGCGTGTCTCTCTCGGCCAGGACACCAAGTTCTCGGTCGTCAAGAACACCCTGACCGCCATTGCAGCCAAGGAAGCTGGTGTCGAAGCATTCGACGGTCAGCTCGCCGGCCCCACTGCAATCGCGTTCATCAAGGGTGACGCAGTTGCCGCTGCCAAGAGCCTGACGGATTTTGCCAAGACCAACAAGCAGCTGGTTATCAAGACCGGTTACTTCGAGGGCAAGGCACTGAACGCCAGCGAAGTTGCTGCCCTGGCAGCACTCGAGTCCCGCGAGCTGCAGCTCGCCAAGGTTGCAGGCATCCTCAAGGCTCCTGCTGCCGCCGCTGCACGCATCATCGACGCGCTGCGCCTCAAGCTTGAAGAAGAGAACGGTGCACCGGCCGAAGCCGAAGCGCCCGCCGCTGAAGAAGCCCCGGCCGACGCTCCCGCTGACGCAGCTGCTGAGGCTCCGGCCGACGCCGCAGCCCCCGAAGAGAACTAACTCTCTAAACCAGACTCCGGTGTAAAGGCGAGCCTCCGGGCCGCCGCGCACCACTATAGGAAGGACGCCACACCATGGCGAAGCTCACCAACGAAGAGCTCATTGAAGCTTTCAAGGAACTGACCATCATCGAGCTCTCTGAGTTCGTCAAGCTCTTCGAAGAGACCTTCGAAGTTACCGCTGCTGCTGTTGCAGTTGCTGGCCCCGCTGCCGGCGCTGCTGCAGAAGAAGAGGAAAAGACGGCATTCGACGTCGTCCTCGAAGCTGCTGGCGACAAGAAGATCGCAGTGATCAAGGAAGTTCGCGCAATCACTTCCCTCGGCCTCAAGGAAGCCAAGGACCTGGTTGACAGCGCTCCGAAGGCTGTTCTCGAAGGCGTCACCAAGGAAGCTGCCGAGAAGGCTGTTGCACAGCTCGAAGAAGCCGGCGCACGCGTTACCCTCAAGTAACTCGCCGCTTCTGGAACCGGCCGGGAACCTCGTGTTCCCGTTCTGCTCCGGGAAACCCCGTCCACTCCGGTGGGCGGGGTTTCCTGCGTTCCGGGCGCACCGGTGCCTGACGTTCCGGCACACCGGTGCCAGCGTCCGCAGACAAGCAACGCGGGGTCACTCCGGCCCATCCCAGGTGTGGGACGGACGCGAAGTGACCCCGCGCTGGTTGTTAACCCGGCCCAGTTAACCCGGCCGGGTTAGATCGGCCGGGTTATATCGGGTGGCCGGTCAATTCGGTTCGGAGATGTCAGCGACGACCGCATCGAGGGCGGCGGTCAGGGCGTCGGCGTCCACGAAGGCGCTGTAGCCGTGTTCGCCGGCACCCATGGAAATCCGGCGGCCCGTGATGCTCCGGTCCGCGTACACGGGCCAAGCCACGGTGCTCCCCAGCGGGGTGATGGTGCCCCGCTCATAGCCCGTGGCATCCAGGGCGACTTCCGCCGTCGGCAGCGAGAGTTTGTTGACTCCGAGCAGCGCCCGGAGCTTGGGCCAGGAGATCTGCCGGTCGCCCGGGATGAGGGCGAACAGGAAGCTGCCGTCCTTGTGCTTGACCACGAGCGACTTCACGATATCCCCGGGCTGGATCCCCAGGATCCGTGCCGCCTCCTCGAGGCTGTTCGCGGCCAGCCGCTCGACGAGCCGGACGTTGAGGCCCCGCGCGGCGGCGGCGGCCAGGAACCGCTCCCGGCCGACGGGTCCGCCGTCGTCCGCACTTTCACCGGCCCGGCCCTTTCCCGGCGCTGCGGGATCCGTCACAGCGCTCAGTCGCGGTACAGCAGGAGGGCTTCGCCCTGGCCGCCGCCGCCGCACAGGGACACAGCCGCCTTCCCGGTGCCGCGGCGCTTGAGCTCGTGTGCGGCATGCAGCGCAAGCCGGGCGCCGGACGCTCCGATGGGGTGGCCCAAGGCGATCGCGCCACCGTGGAGATTGCACTTCTCCAGCGGGTAGTCGAGGTCCTTGAGCGACTGCACGGCTACGGAGCCGAAGGCCTCGTTGATCTCGATGAAGTCCAGGTCGGCGGCGGACCAGCCGGCCTTGTCCAGGGCGCTTTTGATGGCATTGGAGGGCTGGGAGTGCAGCGAGTTGTCCGGCCCTGCAACCTGCCCGGGCTTGCCGACGACGGCGAGGTACTCCAGACCGTTGTCCTCGGCGAACCGCCGCGAGGAGAGCACCAGGGCGGAGGCGCCATCGGACAGGGGAGAGGAGTTGCCGGCGGTGATGGTGCCGTCCGTGGCGAACGCTGCCCGCAGGCCGGCCAGGGAACCCGCGGTCGTGTCCGGCCGGATGCCTTCGTCCGCGGCCAGGATGACCGGGTCGCCCTTGCGCTGCTTGACGCTGATCGGGGAGATTTCGACGTCGAACACGCCGTCCTTGGCGGCCCGGGCGGCGCGCTGGTGGGACGCCGCCGCCACCTCGTCCTGGGAGGCGCGGTCGATCCCCAGCGTGAGGTTCCTGCTCTCGGTGGACAATCCCATGGACTGGCCGTCGAAGGCGTCGGTCAGGCCGTCGTGGGCTGCGGCGTCGAGGGCCTGGATGGAACCGTAGGTCCAGCCCTGCCGGGAGCCGGGGAGCAGGTGCGGTGCGCGGGTCATGGACTCCTGTCCGCCGGCCACCACCACTGTAGCGTCGCCGCTGCGGATCATCCGGGCCGCGTCGATCACGGCGGTCAACCCGGACAGGCAGACCTTGTTGATGGTCACGGTGGGGACGTTCCAGCCGATGCCGGCGCCGACGGCGCTCTGGCGGGCGGGGTTCTGGCCCGCCCCGGCCTGCAGTACCTGGCCCATGATCACCGAGTCCACCTGCTCGGCGTTGACGCCGCTGGCGGCCAGGGCTGCCTTGATGGCGTGGGCACCGAGCTGCACGGCCGTGAAGCTGGCGAGCTGCCCGTTCAGGCGGCCCTGGGGGGTGCGGGCGGCGGCGAGGATGACAACATCATTGTCGTCTGCAGAGTTGCTCATGGTTTTCTCTTCCGATCTTGGACGATATACAGCAAGGTTATCGTGACCCCCGTCACGGAGCCATTTGAGCGCCGGTTGAGCCCGCCGGGGCGTGGTCCGCGCGCTCTGCCGCCCTGTCTGCCGCATCCGGGGGCCCGGCCGATGTTTGCAATCCCGGGCGAAGTGGGGTAGACAAGTAGGTTGCTTTGCCGTATCGTAGATATTTGCGTCTTCCCTGTTTACCTTCAGCCTTCATATAGCGGTGGGCTTAGCCTGGCAGCTGCGCCATCAATGTGCCGTCAACAACGGCACCATCATGGTCAGCGCGGGTCCCGGGTCATATAGCGGAACCGGACTGGTAGCACTGCGGAGTCACTCTGCAGGGTGCATAACGGGGGAGATCTGAAAACGCCTGAAGGTCTGTGGAAGGATCCCTCTTGGTCGCCTCGAGCACCTCTAATGTAAACAACGCTGCAACCGCTATCAATGCCGACAGCACCGACGGTGCAACCCGCCGGCTCTCATTCGCAAAGATTCACGAACCGCTTGACGTTCCGAATCTGCTTGCCCTGCAAACCGACAGCTTTGACTGGCTGGTCGGAAACGAACGCTGGCAGGCACGCGTAGCCAAGGCCGTCGAAGAAGGCGACCTCAGCGTCGCCACCTCCTCGGGGCTGTCCGACATTTTCGAAGAGATCTCCCCGATCGAGGATTTCCAGGGCACCATGTCCCTGAGCTTCTCCGAGCCGGAGTTCGCTGATCCGAAATACACGATGGCCGAGTGCAAGGACCGGGACGCAACGTACTCGGCTCCGCTGTACGTCAAGGCCGAATTCATGAACAACAACACGGGCGAAATCAAGCAGCAGACCGTGTTCATGGGTGACTTCCCGCTGATGACCGAGAAGGGCACCTTCGTTGTCAACGGCACCGAGCGTGTTGTTGTCTCCCAGCTGGTCCGCTCCCCGGGCGCCTACTTTGAGCGCACCGCCGACAAGACCAGTGACAAGGACATCTTCACTGCGAAGATCATCCCGTCCCGCGGTGCCTGGTTCGAACTTGAAATCGACAAGCGCGACCAGGTCGGCGTCCGTCTCGACCGCAAGCGCAAGCAGTCCGTCACGGTGCTGCTGAAGGCCCTCGGCTGGACCGAAGGCCAGATCCTCGAAGAGTTCGGCCAGTACGACTCCATGCGCGCAACGCTGGAGAAGGACGCCACCGAAACCCGCGAAGACGCCTTGCTGGACATCTACCGGAAGCTGCGACCGGGCGAGCCGCCCACGGTCGAGGCTGCCCAGTCCCTGCTGGACAACCTGTACTTCAACTCCAAGCGCTACGATCTGGCCAAGGTTGGCCGCTACAAGATCAACCGCAAGCTCGGCATCGACCGCTCCCTTGGTGACAAGGAAGCGTCTGTCCTGCACGTTGAAGACATCGTCGCCATGATCAAGTTCCTCGTCGCACTGCACGCCGGTGAGAAGACCCTCACGGGCAAGCGCGACGGCCAGGACCACGAGCTGCGCGTTGAGATCGATGACATCGACCACTTCGGCAACCGCCGCATCCGCGCCGTCGGCGAGCTCATCGAGAACCAGGTCCGCACCGGCCTGTCCCGTATGGAGCGCGTTGTCCGCGAGCGTATGACGACTCAGGACGTCGAGGCCATCACGCCGCAGACGCTGATCAACATCCGCCCCGTCGTGGCAGCCATCAAGGAGTTCTTCGGAACGTCCCAGCTGTCCCAGTTCATGGACCAGAACAACCCGCTGTCGGGTCTGACCCACAAGCGCCGTCTGTCGGCGCTTGGCCCGGGTGGTCTGTCCCGTGACCGTGCAGGCATGGAAGTCCGAGACGTTCACCCGTCCCACTACGGACGTATGTGCCCCATCGAAACCCCTGAAGGCCCGAACATTGGTCTGATCGGTTCGCTGGCTTCCTACGGACGTATCAACCCGTTCGGCTTCATCGAGACCCCGTACCGCCTTGTGTCCGAGGGTGTCGTCTCCGATGAGGTCCAGTACCTCACGGCCGACGACGAAGCAGAGGTCCTGATTGCCCAGGCCAACGCTCCGCTCGACGCGAACAAGAAGTTCGCCGAAGAGACCGTCCTCGTCCGCGCCCGTGGTGGTGGAGGCGAGCCTGTGCTGGTTCCCGCCGCCGACGTCGAGTTCATGGACGTTTCCCCGCGCCAGATGGTGTCCGTTGCTACGGCCCTGATCCCGTTCCTCGAGCACGACGATGCTAACCGCGCACTCATGGGTGCCAACATGCAGCGCCAGGCCGTGCCGCTGGTCCGTTCCGAGGCGCCGTTCGTCGGTACCGGCATGGAGCGCGCCGCTGCAGTCGACGCCGGTGACGTTGTCATCGCGAAGAAGGCAGGCGTGGTGACCGAGGTCTCCGCTGAGCTGGTCATCGTGCTCAACGACGACGGTACGGAAACCAACTACCGCATCAACAAGTTCGCCCGCTCCAACCAGGGCAACTGCTACAACCACCGCGTTCTGGTGAGCGAAGGCCAGCGCCTGGAAGTTGGCGGCATCATCGCCGACGGCCCGGCAACGGACCAGGGCGAACTGGCCCTTGGCAAGAACCTGCTCGTGGCATTCATGTCATGGGAAGGCCACAACTTCGAGGATGCCATCATCCTGTCCCAGCGCATCGTGGCTGAGGACGTCCTTTCCTCCATCCACATCGAGGAGCACGAAATCGATGCCCGCGACACCAAGCTTGGTGCCGAGGAAATCACCCGTGACATCCCGAACGTGTCGGAGGAAGTCCTGGCCGGCCTGGACGAGCGTGGCATCATCCACATCGGTGCCGAGGTCGAAGCCGGCGACATCCTGGTCGGAAAGGTCACGCCGAAGGGCGAGACCGAGCTGACCCCGGAAGAGCGCCTGCTGCGCGCCATCTTCGGTGAGAAGTCCCGCGAAGTGCGCGACACCTCCCTGAAGGTTCCGCACGGCGAGTCCGGCACCGTGATCGGTGTCCGGGTCTTCGACCGCGACAACGACGACGAGCTGCCCCCGGGCGTCAACCAGCTGGTCCGTGTCTACGTGGCTGCCAAGCGCAAGATCACCGACGGCGACAAGCTCGCCGGCCGCCACGGCAACAAGGGTGTTATCTCCAAGATCCTCCCGATCGAGGACATGCCCTTCCTTGCCGACGGTACCCCCGTTGATATCGTCCTGAACCCGCTGGGTGTCCCGGGCCGTATGAACGTCGGCCAGGTGCTGGAAACGCACCTTGGCTGGGTTGCCAAGACCGGCTGGAAGATCGAAGGCGAGCCCGAGTGGGTCAAGCAGCTGCCGAACCTGCCGCGCGAGAGTGGCTCGACCACTGTTGCAACGCCGGTCTTCGACGGTGCGCGTGAAGAGGAAATCACTGGTCTCCTCGACTCCACCAACGTCACCCGCGACGGCGACCGCCTGATCAACTCCTCAGGCAAGACCCGTCTGTTCGACGGCCGCTCCGGCGAGCCGTTCCCGGATCCGATCTCGGTCGGCTACATGTACATCCTGAAGCTCCACCACCTGGTGGACGACAAGATCCACGCGCGCTCCACCGGCCCGTACTCCATGATCACGCAGCAGCCGCTGGGTGGTAAGGCACAGTTCGGTGGCCAGCGCTTCGGTGAAATGGAAGTGTGGGCGCTCGAAGCTTACGGCGCCGCATACACGCTCCAGGAGCTCCTCACGATCAAGTCGGATGACATCCATGGTCGTGTGAAGGTCTACGAAGCCATCGTCAAGGGCGAGAACATCCCGGAGCCGGGCGTTCCTGAGTCCTTCAAGGTCTTGATCAAGGAAATGCAGTCGCTGTGCCTGAACGTGGAAGTTCTTTCCACGGACGGAACCACAATTGAAATGCGTGACTCTGATGACGCAGTCTTCACGGCTGCGGAAGAACTGGGCATCGATCTGTCTCGTGCAGAGCCCAGTTCCGTAGAAGAGGTTTAGCAGGCAGGGGTCGGGGAAAAGCAAGCGGCCCCGCCGCGCTGTCTTTTCCCCGGCGCCTCCTCCCTCTTCCCGTAACCCAAGACTTCAGAATTTAGAGAACAAGAGAGAACAGGGACCATATGTCCAGCGAATCCTCCTTCGGCCTCATGCAGATCGGCCTCGCCACCGCGGAAGACATCCGTGGCTGGTCTTACGGCGAGGTTAAGAAGCCGGAAACCATCAACTACCGCACGCTCAAGCCTGAGAAGGACGGCCTCTTCTGCGAGAAGATCTTCGGCCCGTCCCGCGACTGGGAATGCTACTGCGGTAAGTACAAGCGCGTGCGCTTCAAGGGCATCATTTGTGAGCGGTGTGGCGTTGAGGTCACCCGTGCAAAGGTCCGCCGTGAGCGCATGGGCCACATCGAGCTGGCCGCCCCGGTCACGCACATCTGGTACTTCAAGGGTGTTCCGTCCCGCCTGGGCTACCTCCTTGACCTGGCACCGAAGGACCTCGAAAAGGTCATCTACTTCGCCGCCTACATGATCACGAGCGTCGACGCCGACAGCCGCCACGAAGAACTGCCCAACCTCCAGGTTGAGCACGACATCGAAAAGAAGCAGCTGATCGACAACCGCGACTCCGACATCGCCACGATCGCCCGCGACCTTGAGAACGAGCTTGCCCGTCTCGAAGGCGAAGGCGCCAAGGCTGCCGACAAGAAGAAGGCCCGCGACTCCGCTGACCGCCAGATGGCCAACGTCCGCAAGCGCGCGGATGCTGAGATCGAGCGCCTCGAGCAGGTCTGGGACCGCTTCAAGAACCTCAAGGTCGCCGACCTTGAAGGTGACGAGGGCCTGTACCGCGAACTGCGCGACCGCTACGGCATGTACTTCGAAGGCTCCATGGGTGCCGAGGCGATCAAGAAGCGTCTTGAGAACTTCGACATGCAGGCCGAGTCGGACATGCTCCGTGACGTCATCGCCAACGGCAAGGGCCAGCGCAAGACCCGCGCCCTGAAGCGGCTCAAGGTGGTCAACGCGTTCCTGACCACCAACAACAGCCCGCTCGGCATGGTGCTGGACGCCGTCCCGGTGATCCCGCCGGAACTGCGCCCCATGGTCCAGCTGGACGGCGGCCGCTTCGCGACCTCCGACCTCAACGACCTGTACCGCCGCGTGATCAACCGCAACAACCGCCTCAAGCGACTGCTTGATCTGGGTGCTCCGGAGATCATCGTCAACAACGAGAAGCGCATGCTTCAGGAAGCTGTTGACAGCCTCTTCGACAACGGCCGCCGCGGCCGTCCGGTCACCGGACCGGGCAACCGTCCGCTGAAGTCCCTGAGCGACATGCTCAAGGGCAAGCAGGGTCGTTTCCGCCAGAACCTCCTGGGTAAGCGCGTTGACTACTCCGGCCGTTCGGTGATCGTCGTCGGCCCGCAGCTGAAGCTGCACCAGTGTGGCCTGCCGAAGCAGATGGCACTGGAGCTCTTCAAGCCGTTCGTGATGAAGCGCCTGGTTGACCTCAACCACGCGCAGAACATCAAGTCGGCCAAGCGGATGGTCGAGCGTTACCGCCCGCAGGTCTGGGACGTCCTCGAAGAGATCATCACCGAGCACCCCGTGCTGCTGAACCGTGCACCTACCCTGCACCGTCTCGGCATCCAGGCGTTCGAGCCGCAGCTTGTTGAAGGCAAGGCAATCCAGCTTCACCCGCTGGTTTGTGGCGCTTTCAACGCTGACTTCGACGGCGACCAGATGGCAGTCCACCTGCCGCTGAGCCCCGAGGCCCAGGCTGAAGCCCGCATCCTGATGCTGTCCTCGAACAACATCCTGAAGCCGTCTGACGGCCGCCCGGTGACGCTGCCTTCGCAGGATATGATCATCGGCCTCTACCACCTGACCACCAAGCGTGTCGGTTCAGCTGGCGAGGGCCGGATCTTCTCCTCCGTGTCGGAAGCCATCATGGCGTACGACCTGCACGAGCTGCACCTGAACTCCCAGGTCAAGATCCGGCTTGAGGGCTTTGTGCCTTACGCCGGCTGGGAAGCTCCGGAAGGCTGGGAGCCGGGTCAGACCGTGCTCGTCCAGACCTCCCTGGGCCAGGTCCTCTTCAACGAGACCCTGCCCGAGGACTACCCGTGGGTTGAGGATGTAGCCGACAAGGGCGAGCTGTCCCGGATCGTCAACGACCTCGCGGAGCGCTACCCGAAGGTGGTCACGGCGGCAACGCTGGACAACTTGAAGGATGCCGGTTTCTACTGGGCCACCCGGTCCGGCGTCACCGTCGCCATCTCCGACATCGAGGTGCCCCAGGACAAGCCGCGGATCCTCGCCGGCTACGAGACCATGGCTGCCAAGATTCAGGGCCAGTACGACAAGGGCCTGATCGACGACGACGAGCGTCGCCAGGAACTGATCGAAATCTGGAACAAGGCAACGAACGAAATCGCCCAGGCGATGCGTGACAGCCTGTCCCCGATGAACACCATCAACCGCATGGTGTCCTCCGGCGCACGTGGTAACTGGATGCAGGTCCGCCAGATCGCGGGTATCCGTGGCCTGGTGGCCAACCCTAAGGGTGAGATCATCCCGCGTCCGATCAAGTCCTCCTACCGCGAGGGCCTGTCGGTGCTGGAATACTTCATCGCCACGCACGGTGCCCGTAAGGGTCTGGCTGACACCGCGCTGCGTACCGCCAACTCGGGTTACCTGACCCGTCGTCTGGTGGACGTGTCGCAGGATGTCATCGTCCGTGAAGAGGACTGCGGCACCGAGCGCGGTCTCATGACCGCCATCGCCGTGGCTGACGCCAACGGCGAGCTGGTCCTGGACGAGAACGTCGAGAACAGCGCGTACGCCCGTACCCTGGCCGTGGATGTCGTTGACTCCAAGGGCAAGGTCCTGGCCGCGGGCGGCACTGACTGCGGCGACGTCGTCATTGCCGAACTGTTCGCCGCCGGCATCACCGAGGTCAAGGTCCGCTCCGTACTCACCTGTGAGTCCAGCGTCGGCACCTGCGCCCTGTGCTACGGCCGTTCGCTGGCCACGGGTAAGACCGTCGACATCGGTGAGGCAGTCGGCATCATCGCCGCACAGTCCATCGGTGAGCCGGGCACCCAGCTGACCATGCGTACGTTCCACACCGGTGGTGCTGTTTCCTCCAGCGGTGGCGACGACATCACCCAGGGTCTGCCCCGTATCCAGGAGCTCTTCGAAGCCCGTACTCCGAAGGGTGTCGCACCGATTGCTGAAGCAGCCGGCCGCATCGCCATCGAAGAGTCCGAGCGTCAGATGCGCCTGGTCATCACCCCGGATGACGGATCCGAAGAGATCGCTTACCCGGTGCTGCGCCGTTCACGTCTTCTCATCGAAGACGGCGATCACGTCAGCGTCGGCCAGAAGCTCATCAACGGCCCGGTCGACCCCAAGCAGGTTCTGCGCATCATGGGCCCCCGTGCCGCGCAGAAGTTCCTGGTGGACGAGGTCCAGGGCGTGTACCGCAGCCAGGGCATCGGTATCCACGACAAGCACGTCGAGGTTATCGTCCGCCAGATGCTGCGCCGCGTCACGGTGATCGAGTCCGGCGAATCGGATCTGCTGCCCGGCGAGCTCGCCGAGCGCAGCCGCTTCGAGGATGCCAACCGCCGCGTTGTGTCCGAGGGCAAGACGCCGGCTTCCGGCCGTCCCGAGCTCATGGGCATCACCAAGGCGTCCCTGGCGACCGAGTCCTGGCTGTCCGCAGCTTCCTTCCAGGAGACCACCCGCGTCCTGACGCAGGCGGCCATGGAAGGCAAGAGCGATCCGCTGCTCGGCCTCAAGGAAAACGTCATTATCGGTAAGCTCATCCCGGCCGGCACGGGTCTCCCGCGCTACACCGAGGTCACCGTGGAGCCCACTGAAGAAGCAAAGGCCAATCTGTTCACCGGCCCCAGCGCGTTCAGTGACTTCTCCTACGATTCCCTGGGCGGCGACGGAGCTCCTGAGTTCCACGCCATCCCGCTGGATGACTACGATCTGGGCAGCGACTTCCGCTAACGGGCAGGGCGGGCCCTTTCGTGTCGCGTTCCGCGCCACGTAGGGACCCGGTCGCCCTGCCCTTGGTAGTTCAAGCCATGAACCACGGGATGGTCCCTCACCGCAAGGTGGGGGACCATCCCCGTTTAAACCGGGGAGCGGCCGACGTCGGAGGAGCCAGGTTCCGCGCCGATTAAGGGCTGGGACCCGTCCGTGTTAGACTTGAGACTAATTGTTATTGTGGCAGTGGATGAGTGCGCCGGTTTAGTTAGACAGCTGAGAGCTGAAGGCTGAACCAGGACGACGTTTCCGGTTTGCAGGGTTCTTGTGCAACGTATGCCACATTTTCGCATGCCTAGGGGCAATTCAGGATGGAAGTCCGTGGATCCCGGCGTGCGGTCCGACTATTAAGGCTTCGCCTCAGCTGCTCTGGAGAGAACTTCAAAGCTCGAGCGGCGGGGCGCAGCGACAAGAGAGCGGCTGCCAACGGCCGCTCCGGATAAAACGGAGAACACGAGAGTGCCTACGATTAACCAGCTGGTCCGCAAGGGCCGCACGCCTAAGGTCAAGAAGACCAAGGCTCCCGCGCTTAACGGCAGCCCGATGCGCCGCGGTGTTTGCACCCGCGTGTACACGACGACCCCGAAGAAGCCGAACTCGGCTCTGCGTAAGGTTGCACGTGTGCGCCTCAACGGCGGCGTTGAAGTCACCGCGTACATCCCCGGTGTAGGCCACAACCTGCAGGAGCACTCCATTGTGCTCGTCCGTGGCGGCCGCGTTAAGGACCTTCCGGGTGTCCGCTACAAGATCGTCCGTGGCGCCCTCGATACCCAGGGTGTCAAGAACCGTAAGCAGGCTCGTAGCCGCTACGGCGCAAAGATGGAGAAGAAGTAATATGCCTCGCAAGGGTCCGGCCCCCAAGCGGCCGCTAGTTCTAGATCCCGTTTACGGCTCCCCGCTGGTCACCCAGCTGATCAACAAGGTGCTCGTTGACGGCAAGAAGTCCACCGCAGAGCGCATCGTTTACGGTGCACTCGAAGGTGCTCGTGCCAAGTCCGGCGGCGACCCCGTTGCAGCCCTCAAGAAGGCCATGGAGAACGTCAAGCCTTCCCTCGAGGTCCGCTCCCGCCGTGTCGGTGGCGCCACCTACCAGGTTCCGGTTGAGGTCAAGCCGGGTCGCTCCACCGCACTCGCCCTGCGCTGGCTGGTTGGCTACTCGAAGGCCCGCCGCGAGAAGACCATGACCGAGCGCCTCCAGAACGAGATTCTGGATGCCTCCAACGGTCTCGGTGCCGCTGTGAAGCGTCGCGAAGACACCCACAAGATGGCCGAGTCCAACAAGGCCTTCGCACACTACCGCTGGTAATACTTCCCGGACGCCGCCGGCTCAACCGAGCCGGCGGCGAACGTGCAGTCCATCCGAAAGGGAGACACCGTGGCACAGGACGTGCTTACCGACCTTAGCAAGGTCCGCAATATCGGCATCATGGCCCACATCGATGCCGGCAAGACCACTACTACCGAGCGCATCCTGTTCTACACGGGTGTGAACCACAAGATCGGCGAAACGCACGACGGCGCTTCGACGACTGACTGGATGGAACAGGAAAAGGAACGCGGCATCACCATCACGTCTGCCGCCGTGACCTGCTTCTGGGAAAACAACCAGATCAACATCATTGACACCCCCGGCCACGTGGACTTCACGGTTGAGGTTGAGCGCTCCCTGCGCGTCCTCGACGGTGCAGTTGCCGTGTTCGACGGCAAGGAAGGCGTGGAGCCGCAGTCTGAGACTGTTTGGCGCCAGGCTGACAAGTACAACGTTCCGCGTATCTGCTTCGTCAACAAGATGGACAAGCTCGGCGCTGACTTCTACTTCACCGTCGACACCATCATCAGCCGCCTGGGTGCCAAGCCGCTCGTTATGCAGCTGCCGATCGGCGCCGAGAACGACTTCATCGGCGTCGTCGACCTGCTCTACATGCGTGCCCTGGTCTGGCCCGGCGACTCCAAGGGTGACGTCACCATGGGTGCCAAGTACGAGATCCAGGAGATCCCGGCTGACCTCAAGGAAAAGGCTGAAGAGTACCGCGCAACGCTCGTTGAGACCGTTGCAGAGTCCTCCGAAGAGCTCATGGAGAAGTACCTCGAAGGCGAAGAAATCTCCGAGGACGAGCTCAAGGCCGGCATCCGCAAGATGACGATCAACTCCGAGCTCTACCCGGTCTTCTGTGGCTCCGCGTTCAAGAACCGCGGCGTACAGCCGATGCTTGACGCCGTCGTGGACTACCTGCCGAACCCGCTCGACGTCCCCCCGATGATCGGTCACGATCCTCGCGACGAAGAGAAGGAACTGACCCGCAAGCCGTCCTCCGAGGAGCCGTTCTCGGCCCTGGCGTTCAAGATTGCTGCTCACCCCTTCTTCGGCCAGCTCACCTTCATCCGCGTGTACTCCGGTCACGTGGAAGCAGGCGCCCAGGTGGTCAACTCCACCAAGGGCAAGAAGGAGCGCATCGGCAAGCTGTTCCAGATGCACGCCAACAAGGAAATGCCCGTTGACGGCGCTACCGCCGGCCACATCTACGCAGCGATCGGCCTGAAGGACACCACCACGGGCGACACCCTGTGCGATTCTTCGAACCAGATCGTCCTCGAGTCCATGAGCTTCCCGGAGCCCGTGATCTCTGTTGCGATCGAGCCGAACACCAAGGGTGACCAGGAGAAGCTCTCCACGGCCATCCAGAAGCTCTCCGCTGAGGACCCGACCTTCCAGGTCTCCCTCAACGAAGACACCGGTCAGACCATCATCGCCGGCATGGGCGAGCTCCACCTGGACATCCTGGTGGACCGCATGCGCCGCGAGTTCAAGGTCGAGGCAAACGTGGGCAAGCCCCAGGTTGCTTACCGCGAAACCATCAAGCGTGCTGTAGAGCGTCACGACTACACGCACAAGAAGCAGACCGGTGGTTCGGGCCAGTTCGCAAAGATCCAGATCGCGATCGAGCCGCTGGACACGTCCGAAGGCGAGATGTACGAGTTCGAGAACAAGGTCACTGGTGGCCGCGTTCCGCGCGAATACATTCCGTCTGTTGACGCCGGTATCCAGGATGCACTGAACGACGGCGTCCTGGCCGGCTACCCGGTTGTCGGCATCAAGGCCACGCTGATTGACGGCGCGTACCACGATGTTGACTCCTCGGAAATGGCGTTCAAGATCGCCGGCCGTATGGCTTTCAAGGAAGCCGCACGCAAGGCGAACCCTGTCCTGCTCGAACCGCTGATGGATGTAGAGGTCCGCACCCCTGAGGAATACATGGGTGAAGTTATCGGTGACCTCAACTCCCGCCGTGGCCAGATGCAGTCCATGGAAGATGCCCAGGGCGTCAAGGTCATCCGTGCGCACGTTCCGCTGTCCGGCATGTTCGGCTACATCGGTGACCTGCGTTCCAAGACCCAGGGCCGCGCTGTGTACTCCATGACGTTCAACAGCTACGCCGAGGTCCCGAAGGCAGTCGCCGACGAGATCATCCAGAAGAACCGCGGCGAATAGTCCCCGCGACTCTCGCAGCTACAAAAACTCGGGTGCGTCTCTAACTACGGAGATTCACCTGGTGCAGATGGCCGGTCCCCGGTCCGCCGCTTTCCGGTCAGGCCGGATCCGGCCATCTGCACCGACAGACTCGTGGGACTAGTATTAGTTCCTGAATCTGCAATTTCATCAAACCAAAGCCCCCCAAGTAGACTTACTGGAGTTTCTGCCGCGACAAGCGCGGTTGAAGGGTAAGTCATTTGAAAACGTTCTAGGAGGAACCTGTGGCAAAGGCAAAGTTCGAGCGGACTAAGCCGCACGTTAACATCGGCACCATTGGTCACGTTGACCACGGTAAGACGACGTTGACGGCCGCGATTTCCAAGGTGCTGTACGACAAGTACCCGACTCTCAACGAGCAGCGCGACTTCGCGTCGATTGACTCTGCTCCCGAAGAGCGTCAGCGCGGCATTACCATCAACATTTCCCACGTTGAGTACCAGACCGAGAAGCGCCACTACGCACACGTAGACGCTCCGGGTCACGCCGACTACATCAAGAACATGATCACCGGCGCTGCTCAGATGGACGGTGCAATCCTCGTGGTTGCCGCCACTGACGGCCCGATGGCTCAGACCCGCGAGCACGTCCTGCTCGCCCGCCAGGTTGGTGTTCCCTACCTGCTGGTCGCGCTGAACAAGTCGGACATGGTTGACGACGAAGAGCTCCTCGACCTCGTCGAAATGGAAGTTCGCGAGCTGCTTTCGGCTCAGGGCTTCGATGGCGATGAAGCTCCGGTTGTCCGCGTCTCCGGCCTGAAGGCTCTCGAAGGCGACCCGGTGTGGGTCAAGTCCGTCGAGGATCTCATGGAAGCTGTCGACGAGTCCGTTCCGGACCCCGTACGTGACCGTGACAAGCCGTTCCTGATGCCGATCGAAGATGTCTTCACGATCACCGGCCGTGGCACCGTTGTTACGGGCCGCGCCGAGCGTGGAACCCTCGCCATCAACTCCGAGGTCGAGATCGTCGGCATCCGCCCGGTCCAGAAGACCACGGTTACCGGTATCGAGATGTTCCACAAGCAGCTCGACGAAGCATGGGCCGGCGAGAACTGTGGCCTCCTGCTCCGCGGTCTGAAGCGCGACGATGTCGAGCGTGGCCAGGTTGTCGTCAAGCCGGGTTCCATCACCCCGCACACCGACTTCGAGGCTAACGTCTACATCCTCTCCAAGGACGAAGGCGGACGTCACAACCCGTTCTACTCCAACTACCGCCCGCAGTTCTACTTCCGCACCACGGACGTAACCGGCGTTATCACCCTGCCGGAAGGCACGGAAATGGTTATGCCCGGCGACAACACTGAGATGACCGTTGCGCTCATCCAGCCCATCGCCATGGAAGAGGGCCTCGGCTTCGCTATCCGCGAAGGCGGCCGCACCGTTGGTTCGGGACGCGTTACCAAGATCCTCAAGTAATACTTGCTGATCTGTGTTTAGATCTCTGATCGGTACAGCCGTCTGACGGCCTCCGTGAAGTAAGGAACAGCCCCGCTGCATTTGCAGCGGGGCTGTTTTTTTGTGCCCTCTTGCCGCTGAAGGACCAACGCCCCTTTCGGTACCCGGCGTCAGGACCCACGATGGTGTGATGAACGTAGTGGTCAAGACTATTGGCGGCGAGCTGCGCGGCAGCACTGCGGCCGGCGTACATTCCTTTCTCGGAGTCCCGTACGCCGCACCGCCTTTCGGCGCGAACCGGCTCCGGCCGCCACAGCCGGCCGAGCCGTGGTCCGGCGTCCGGAACGCCACGACGCTTGGGCCGGAGCCCCCGCAGGTGGCGCTTCCCGCCACCGGCGGTCCGGAGACCGGTGCCTCGGAGAACTGGACGGACGTCAGCTCCGCGTTCGCGGCGGTGGAACGCGCTGCCCCCTCGGCGGACTGCCTCAACCTCAACGTCTGGACGCCGGATCCCGGCGCCACGAAGCTCCCCGTGATGGTGTGGATCCAGGGCGGCATGTTCGAGCTCAGCTCGACGGCGGCCTACGACGGGAGCCGCTTCGCCCGGGACGGGGTGGTCTGTGTTGTCATCAACTGGCGTCCCGGCGCGGAGGGGTTCCTCTACCTCGACGACGGCATCGCCAACCTCGGCCTGCTCGATCAGGTCGCGGCGCTGCAGTGGGTGCAGACGAACATCGCCGCCTTCGGCGGGGACCCCGGCAACGTCACGGTCTTCGGCGAGTCCGCCGGGGCGATGAGCATTGGCATGCTGCTGGCGATGCCCCGCGCAGAGCGGCTGTTCAACAGGGCCATCCTGCAGAGCGGCGCGGCCCACCAGGTCACGCCGGCTGATGATGCGTTGCGCATCGCCGGATACCTGGCCGGCAAGCTGGGGGTGCCCGCCACCCGGGATGCGATCGCCGCCGTCGGAGTCCAACGGCTCCTCGCGGCGCAGGCCGCGCTGAAGGATGACTTGCTCGCCGACCCGGACCTGGAACGCTGGGGACAGGCCGTCGTCGCGAGCGTGATGCCGTGGCAGCCGATCGTCGACGGCGACATCCTGCCGGGCCCGCCGATAGAGCGGATCGCGGCGGGAGCCGGGGGAGCGGTGGACGTCATCGTCGGCACCAATACCGATGACTGGCGGCTGTGGCTGGTGGCCAGCGGGGCGATGGCCCGCATTACCGTGGGAATCCTGACCGGTCCGGTCCGTGCCTACGGCTATCAGTCCCTGGCGGCTTACGGGCTGCCGGCCGAACAGGCCCTGTCCGCCTACCGGATGAGATACCCCGAAGCGCCGCCCGGTGAACTGCTGGCCGCGGTCCAGACGGACTGGTGGATGCGGATCCCCGCCATACGGCTTGCCGACGCCCACGCCACCGCCGCCAGTGCGGGCGCAGGCACGTTCATGTACGAGTTCGACTGGGCCTCGCCGGGCCTCGGCGCGGTCCACGCCGTCGAAGTTCCCTTTGTATTCGACACGGCCGCCACGGATGCTCCGCTCTTCGGACCGCTGCTGGGAAACGACCCGCCGCAAGAACTGGCGCGCAGCATGCACGCCGCGTGGGTTTCCTTCGCCGGCACCGGGGACCCGGGCTGGCCAAGGTATGACCTTCGGCGGAGGGCAACCATGCGGTTTGGCGCGGTCTCCCAGGTGGTGGAGGATCCCCGGCCGTGGGAGCGGGCCCTGTGGGAGGGCGTCCGCTGACCCCCGCCGAGGCGAAGGTCCGCCGTGCGCCGGCACGAGGGCCGGCGGACCGTGGTTGACCGGGGCCAAGCGCTGATATCGTTGCTTCCAATCGAAGGGAGCTCACAATGGGCTGGTTGATTTTCCTGTTGGTGGCTGTTGCCGTCGTCGCCGGCGTTTTCTGGGCCAAGAACCACTTCCGCCACGAGATTGAGCGGGCCAAGCGCATCAACCGGGCCAACAAGGACAAGTAGGCCCGCGGGCTCAGGCTCTGCGGGCCCGGCTGAGCGCCTGGTACCAGTAGTAGGAATCCTTGGGCGTCCGTTCCTGGGTGTCGAAGTCCACATGGACCAGACCGAATCGCTGTGAATACCCGGCCGCCCACTCGAAGTTGTCCATCAGGGTCCAGACGTAGTAGCCCAGCAGTTCAACGTCCTCAGCGATCCCGCCGGGTGCCGTGGCATCCAGGGCATGGCCCAGATGGGACGCGATGTAGTTGATCCGGTCAGCATCGGCGATGGGACCGGACACATGGTCGGGTTCGGGGAAGCTGGCCCCGCTTTCTGTGATGTACAGCGGTGGGAGCGCCCCGCCGTACCTGTCCTTCAGTTCCCGGAGCAGCGGGCCCAGATGGTCCGGAGCCACGGGCCAGCCGAAGCCCGTGGTGGCGTATTCCGGGAACGCGGCCATATGGAACGGCATCTTGAGCATCGCCTCGGTGCTGCCCACGGGGCTTTCGCCCGGACCGCGTCCGGTGGCGACTTTAACGGGGTAGTAGTAGTTCAGTCCGTAGAAGTCCAGGGGCTGGTGGATGGTCCGCAGGTCGGCGTCGGAGACCTTCCCCAGCGAACGGAACCACGGCTTGGCGACGAGCGGAACCTTGGGGTACCGGCCCAGGAGAAGCGGGTCCGCGTACACGCGATTCAGCGTCAGGTCGAAAATGCCGGCCAGGAACTTGTCCGAAATGGAGCGGGTTGCGGGCCGTACCGGGGAATGCAGGTTGGTGACGCCGACGGCGCCCGTGACCGCCTCCGCACGCAACGCCTGCACGGCGAGGCCGTGGGCGAGCAGCTGGTGATGAACGGCTGGCAGGGCGTCGAAGAGCAGGTCATGGCCCGGGGCGTGGACCCCGAGGGCGTAGCCGTTGAGGGTGACTGACACCGGTTCGTTGAGCGTGACCCACTGGGCCACTCGGTCGCCGAAGCGCCGGCCGGCTGCCGCACTGTACTCGGCGAAGCGTTCCGCCGTGGAACGGTTCAGCCAGCCGCCGCGGTGTTCCAGCGGCAGGGGAGTGTCCCAGTGGTACAGGGTGGCCATCGGGGAGATGCCGGCCTCAAGCAGCTGGTCGATGAGCCGGTCGTAGAAATCGAGTCCCTCGCTGTTGAACGGCCCGGTGCCATCAGGCTGGACCCGCGGCCAGGAGATGGAGAAGCGGTACGAGTCGACGCCGAGGGTGCGCATCAGTTCGACGTCCTCGGTGGCGCGGTTGTAGTGGTCGCACGCGACCGCGGGGGAGTGGCCATCCTGGATGCTTCCGGGTTTCTCGACGAAGGCGTCCCAGCCGGAAGGCCCGCGGCCGCCGGCCGCGAGGGACCCCTCGATCTGGAATGCGGCCGAGGCCACGCCCAGCTGGAAATCCGGGCTCAGGCGCGCGGCCAGGGCCTGGACCGCTACGGAATCCTGCACAGACATGACCCCATCATGCCCACGCCGTCCGCTGAAGGCAATGACCGGAACGCCGGTCCTGCAGTCGCCCGGGCCCCGACGAGTGCTCCCCGCGGGCGTCGTGGCCACCCGAGCGCGGCCGCTGATTGGCTTATGCCCGTTAATTCCGGCATACTAGATGAGTTGTTCAAGCGCTCTTTCGCGTCCCGATCCGGATAATGCCGGGTGTCAGGGTCCAGGTAGGAGCCCAAACATAACCCACTCCCCATGGAACTGCGGACGAGTACGCGTGCACAGCGCGACACGCCCGACCGCGGGGGTCGGTTACGCCGGCAGGTTGAGGAACCCGGATTCATCCGGATTCAGCTTGTGCGGCGGGTGGTAGTTACGACTTCAATTGCTTCGGCAGCCACACAACGCGTAAGTAAACAGGGCAGCCCCAAACAGGGGAAGCACAGACTGAAAGAGAGTCAGGCGACATGGCGGGACAAAAAATCCGCATCCGGCTGAAGTCATATGACCACGAGGTCATTGACGTTTCAGCACGGAAGATCGTTGAGACGGTCACGCGCGCAGGCGCCACGGTAGTAGGCCCTGTGCCGCTGCCGACGGAGAAGAACATCTACTGCGTCATCCGCTCTCCGCACAAGTACAAGGACAGCCGTGAGCACTTCGAAATGCGTACTCACAAGCGTCTGATCGACATCATCGACCCCACGCCCAAGGCTGTTGATTCGCTGATGCGTCTCGACCTGCCGGCCGACGTGAACATCGAAATCAAGCTGTAGGGAGGTGCTGAGAGACTATGACCGCAACCCGTAACGTAAAGGGCCTGCTGGGCACGAAGCTCGGCATGACCCAGGTCTGGGACGAGAACAACAAGCTCATCCCCGTCACTGTGGTCCAGGCTGACTCGAACGTCATCACGCAGCTGCGCAATGCAGACACTGATGGCTATGTCGCCGTTCAGATCGGCTACGGCCAGATCGATCCCCGCAAGGTCACCAAGCCGCTGGCTGGTCACTTTGAAAAGGCAGGCGTCACGCCTCGCCGCCACGTCGTAGAACTGCGCACTGCAGATGCTGACTCTTACGAGCTGGGCCAGGAGCTCTCTGTAGAGCTCTTCGAAGCCGGCCAGAAGATCGACGTCGTTGGCACCACCAAGGGTAAGGGCTTCGCCGGTGTTATGAAGCGTCACGGCTTCCACGGCGTTGGAGCTTCCCACGGTGCCCACAAGAACCACCGTAAGCCCGGTTCAATCGGTGGCGCATCCACCCCGAGCCGCGTCTTCAAGGGCATGAAAATGGCCGGCCGCATGGGCGCCGTTCGTCACACCACGCTGAACCTCACGGTCCACGCGGTTGACGTCGAGAAGTCGCTGCTCCTGATCAAGGGCGCCGTCCCCGGCGCCCGCGGCCAGGTCGTACTCGTACGCACCGCCGTGAAGGGAGCCTAGTTCAATGACTAGCACTGTCAAGGTTGACCTGCCTGCAGAGATCTTCGACGTACAGACCAACGTGCCGCTGCTGCACCAGGTCGTCGTTGCACAGCTCGCTGCTGCTCGCCAGGGTACCCACAAGACCAAGACCCGCGCCGAAGTTTCCGGTGCAGGTCGCAAGCCGTTCAAGCAGAAGGGCACCGGCCGCGCCCGTCAGGGTTCAATCCGTGCTCCTCACATGACCGGTGGTGGCGTTGTCCACGGCCCCACGCCGCGTGACTACAGCCAGCGCACCCCCAAGAAGATGATTGCTGCTGCACTGCGCGGCGCTCTCTCTGACCGCGCCCGCAACGGCCGCATCCACGTTGTCGCTGAACTGGTAGCCGGCACCAAGCCGTCCTCCAGCGCTGCGCTGGCAACTCTGCGAGGTGTCTCCGAGCGCAAGAACCTGCTCGTCGTCATCGAGCGCGCCAACGATGTTGCTGCACTCTCCGTGCGCAACCTCACGGATGTTCACGTTCTGTACGCAGACCAGCTGAACACCTACGACGTTCTCGTTTCCGATGACGTTGTCTTCACCAAGGCTGCCTACGAAGCATTCGTTGCTGACCGGGCAGTGGCAAAGAACCAGGAGGATGCCAAGTGAGTGCAGCCACCCTCAAGGATCCGCGCGACGTCGTGCTTGCACCCGTCGTCTCGGAAAAGAGCTACGGCCTGATCGACGAGGGCAAGTACACCTTCCTGGTGGACCCCCGCTCGAACAAGACCGAGATCAAGCTGGCCGTGGAGAAAATCTTCTCCGTCAAGGTCGACTCGATCAACACCATCAACCGTGCCGGTAAGCGCAAGCGCACCAAATTCGGATGGGGTACCCGCAAGAACACCAAGCGTGCAATTGTGAGCCTCAAAGAAGGCACTATCGACATCTTCGGCGGTCCGCTCTCGTAGCGGAGACCACTTTAACGAGGAAATAAATTATGGGAATCCGTAAATATAAGCCGACTACCCCGGGCCGACGCGGCTCGAGCGTAGCGGACTTCACTGAAATCACGCGGTCGACGCCGGAAAAGTCGTTGGTACGTCCCCTCCCGAAAAAGGGTGGCCGTAACAACACCGGTAAGATCACGACCCGTCACAAGGGTGGTGGCCACAAGCGCCAGTACCGTCTGATCGACTTCCGTCGTCACGACAAGGACGGCGTCAACGCCCGCGTTGCCGAAATCGAGTACGATCCGAACCGCACGGCTCGCATCGCCCTCCTGCACTACGTTGATGGCACCAAGCGTTACATCATCGCCCCGAACAAGCTGGCCCAGGGTGACACCGTAGAGGCAGGTGCCGACGCTGACATCAAGCCCGGCAACAACCTTCCGCTGCGCAACATCCCGGTCGGTACCGTAATCCACGCAGTTGAACTGCGTCCGGGTGGCGGCGCCAAGATGGGCCGCTCCGCCGGCGCGTCGATCCAGCTCGTTGCCAAGGAAGGCCGTTTCGCCCAGCTGCGTCTGCCCTCCGGTGAAATCCGCAACGTTGACGTGCGCTGCCGCGCAACCGTCGGCGAGGTCGGCAACGCCGAGCAGTCGAACATCAACTGGGGCAAGGCCGGCCGTATGCGGTGGAAGGGCGTTCGCCCGACCGTCCGTGGTGTCGCCATGAACCCGGTCGACCACCCCCACGGTGGTGGCGAGGGTAAGACGTCCGGTGGACGTCACCCCGTCAACCCGAACGGTAAGCGCGAAGGCCGCACCCGCCGTCCCAACAAAGAGAGCGACAAGCTTATTGTTCGTCGCCGTCGTACTGGCAAGAACAAGCGATAGGAGCCTGGACACATGCCACGCAGCCTGAAAAAAGGTCCTTTCGTTGACCAGCACCTCTTTGTGAAGGTAGCCAGGGAAAACGAAAAGGGCACCAAGAACGTCATCAAGACCTGGTCCCGCCGTTCGATGATCGTCCCCGACATGCTCGGCCACACGATTGCCGTACACGACGGACGCAAGCACATCCCCGTGTTTGTCACTGAGTCGATGGTCGGGCACAAGCTCGGCGAATTCGCTCCCACGCGGACATTCCGCGGCCATGTCAAGGACGACCGTAAGGGCAAGCGCCGCTAGGCGCCTGCACTTACGTCAAAGACGAGAGAAGGAAAGCAATGGAAGCCAAGGCAATTGCGCGTCACATCCGCGTAACGCCTATGAAGGCCCGGCGCGTCGTCAACCTTGTTCGTGGTAAGCAAGCGAATGAGGCTCTGGCAATTCTGAAGTTTGCCCCGCAGGCAGCTTCGGAGCCGGTTTTCAAGGTAGTTCAGTCGGCAATCTCCAACGCCCGGGTCCTCGCGGACCGCGACGGCGTGGCGTTTGACGAAGGTGACCTCATCATCAGCGAAGCGTTTGTTGATGAAGGCCCGACCATGAAGCGGTTCCAGCCGCGAGCCCAGGGTCGTGCATTTCAGATCAAGAAGCGCACGAGCCACATCACCGTGGTAGTCGCTACCCCGGAGAAAGAGGAGGCTCGCTAAGTGGGACAGAAAGTTAACCCGCACGGGTTCCGACTCGGCATCACCACCGATCACGTATCGCACTGGTTTGCTGACAGCACCAAGGCCGGCCAGCGGTACAAGGACTTCGTTCGCGAAGACATCCGCATCCGCCAGCTCATGTCCACGGGCATGGAGCGCGCCGGTATCGCCAAGGTTGAAATCGAGCGCACCCGCGATCGTGTCCGTGTGGATATCCACACGGCACGTCCGGGTATCGTCATCGGCCGCCGCGGCGCCGAAGCAGACCGCATCCGCGGCGAGCTCGAAAAGCTCACCGGCAAGCAGGTTCAGCTGAACATCCTCGAGGTCAAGAACCCCGAGATGGAAGCACAGCTTGTTGCCCAGGGCGTTGCTGAGCAGCTGACTTCCCGCGTGGCTTTCCGCCGTGCGATGAAGAAGGCCATGCAGTCCGCACAGCGTGCAGGTGCCAAGGGCATCCGTATCGCTTGCTCGGGTCGACTGGGCGGCGCAGAAATGTCCCGCTCGGAGTTCTACCGCGAAGGCCGTGTGCCCCTGCACACCCTCCGCGCGAACATCGACTACGGCTTCTACGAAGCCAAGACCACCTTCGGCCGCATCGGCGTGAAGGTCTGGATCTACAAGGGTGACGTCACCGCCAAGGAACTGGCTCAGCAGGCAGCTGCTGCTCCGTCCCGCGGCCGTGGTGCCAGCGACCGCCCGGGCCGCCCGGGTGGCGCTGACCGTGGTGACCGCCGTCGTCGTAACGACCGCCCGGCAGCCGACGCAGCACCTGCTGCTGAAGCGCCGGCAGCTGAGGCAGCTGCTGCCGCTCCGGCACAGGCTGTAGAAGGAGGACAGGCTTAAATGCTTATCCCACGTCGAGTCAAGCACCGTAAGCAGCACCACCCGGGTCGTTCCGGCGCTGCTACGGGCGGCACCAAGGTCTCCTTCGGTGAATGGGGTATCCAGGCTCTGAGCCCGGCATACGTCACGAACCGTCAGATCGAATCTGCCCGTATCGCGATGACCCGCCACATCAAGCGTGGCGGCAAGGTCTGGATCAACATTTACCCGGACCGTCCGCTGACCAAGAAGCCTGCCGAAACCCGTATGGGTTCCGGTAAGGGTTCTCCGGAATGGTGGGTCTCAAACGTCAAGCCGGGCCGGGTTCTCTTCGAACTCTCCGGTGTCAGTGAAGAGGTAGCTCGCGAGGCCCTGCGCCTGGCAATCCACAAGCTGCCGTTGAAGGCACGCATTGTGCGTCGCGAAGGTGGTGAGTAGAAATGGCAGTAGGATCCAAGGAACTTGCATCCGCACAGCTGGACGGTTTCGACAACGAGCGTCTCGTTGAAGAACTCCGCAAGGCCAAGGAAGAGCTGTTCAACCTGCGTTTCCAGTCCGCCACCGGTCAGCTGGAGAACCACGGTCGTCTGCGCGCGGTAAAGAAGGACATCGCCCGCATCTACACCGTTCTCCGTGAGCGCGAACTGGGCATTCGTGCCGAGGTTGCCGCACCGGTTGTGGAAGCCAAGGAAGAGAAGAAGTCCAAGAAGGCTGCAACCAAGAAGGCCGAAAAGGCTGAAACGGTTGACACCGAGGAGGATGCCAAGTGAGTGAAAAGGACGAGAACGTGACGGAAACTGTTTCCGACGCAGCCAAGGCTGACGAGCGCGGTTACCGTAAGACGAAGCGCGGCTACGTCGTCTCGGACAAGATGGAAAAGACCATCGTTGTCCAGGTCGAAGACCGCGTGAAGCACGCCCTCTACGGCAAGGTCATCCGCCGCAACACGAAGATCAAGGCTCACGACGAAGAGAACAGCGCCGGCATCGGCGACCTCGTTCTCCTCGCCGAGACCCGCCCGCTCTCCGCTACCAAGCGGTGGCGTCTGGTGGAGATCCTCGAGAAGGCCAAGTAACACCTGCAGCCTCCCCGCGAGGGGATCTGCGCCGAAACCCCCGTTCCCTTCTGGGAACGGGGGTTTCTCCGTTGCCGGGGTAGGGGGCGCTGCCGTAACGGCTTCACCTGTGCGGCGGCAGGGCAGCTGTGATATGGGGATATGCCCAAAACGTGCTAAGATTTTGAGTTTGTATGGCGCTATCTGTGCGCTGTCATCAACCTCGTAAACAATCGTGCCACGGCATAGTGCCCCCTTGCGCCCCGACTCGTCGGGATCCGGTTTGGGAAGCAAATGTTTTTGGCACGGGAGTTTAGGCCTGGTCTGGCAAAATCCAGGCAGGTCAAGAGACACCCCGATCAACCGTTCCGCAAGGCTCATTCCGTAGGAAGATTTTCGGTCTGAGAACCAGCGCGACGCAAGGAGTAAATAGTGATTCAGCAGGAGTCGCGACTCAAGGTCGCCGACAACACGGGTGCTAAGGAAATCCTTACCATTCGCGTTCTCGGTGGATCTGGCCGTCGCTACGCAGGCATTGGCGACGTAATCGTCGCTACCGTCAAGGACGCAATTCCGGGCGGCAACGTAAAGAAGGGCGACGTCGTCAAGGCTGTCATCGTCCGTACCAAGAAGGAACGCCGCCGTGCGGATGGTTCCTACATCAAGTTTGACGAGAACGCAGCTGTGATCCTGAAGAACGACGGTGACCCCCGCGGTACCCGTATCTTCGGACCGGTTGGTCGTGAACTTCGCGATAAGAAGTTCATGAAGATCGTTTCTCTGGCTCCGGAGGTGCTTTAGTCCATGGCTAAGATCAAAAAGGGTGACCTCGTTCAGGTCATCACTGGCGCCAAGGCTGAGCGCGGCGGCGACAAGGGCAAGCAGGGCAAGGTTCTGCGCGTATTCCCCGAGACCAACCGCGTGCTGGTCGAAGGTATTAACCGCGTAACCAAGCACACCAAGGTCGGTCAGTCGCAGCGCGGCACCAAGACCGGTGGCATCGAAGTCGTCGAGGCTACGATCCACATCTCCAACGTGGCTCTGGTTGACCCGTCCACCAAGAAGCCCACCCGCGTCGGTTTCCGCACCGAGACCGTTGAGCGCGATGGCGTGAAGCGCGAAGTGCGTGTCCGCGTGGCCAAGAGCTCAGGGAAGGACATCTAATGACTGAGACTCTCGAGACTCCGGCAAGCAAGATCGTTCCTCGTCTGAAGACCAAGTACGCGGATTCTATCAAGAGCTCGCTCGTTGAGGAATTCAAGTACGAGAACGTCAACCAGGTTCCCCGTCTGGTCAAGGTCGTTGTGAACATGGGTGTTGGAGATGCCGCCAAGGACTCCAAGCTGATCGACGGCGCTGTCCGCGATCTGACCCTTATCACCGGCCAGAAGCCGCAGGTAACCAAGGCCCGCAAGTCGATCGCACAGTTCAAGCTGCGCGAAGGCATGCCGATCGGTGCACACGCAACTCTGCGTGGGGACCGCATGTGGGAATTCCTGGACCGTCTGGTCACGCTGGCTCTGCCGCGTATCCGCGACTTCCGGGGCCTCAGCGGCAAGCAGTTCGACGGCAACGGCAACTACACCTTCGGTCTGACCGAGCAGGTTATGTTCCACGAGATCGACCAGGATTCCATCGACCGCGTTCGCGGCATGGACATCACCGTCGTGACCACTGCCAAGACCGACGACGAAGGCCGCGCGCTGCTCAAGGCGCTTGGCTTCCCGTTCAAGACCGAAGATTAATCTAGCTACGTAAAAGGTCCGTCCGCGCTGGTTCCGAGCTTTGCTCGGGAAAGCAGCACGGCGGAAACCGTTATGAGGAAGGGCAAGAGCCCACCATGACAATGACAGATCCCGTCGCAGACATGCTTACGCGTCTGCGCAACGCAAACTCGGCATACCACGATTCCGTGTCTATGCCGTACAGCAAGCTCAAGGCACGCGTTGCCGACATCCTGAAGGCCGAAGGTTACATCGCCTCCTGGAAAGAAGAAGACGCTGAGGTTGGCAAGAAGCTGACCCTCGAGCTCAAGTTCGGTCCGAACCGCGAGCGTTCCATCGCTGGCGTTCGTCGTATTTCCAAGCCGGGACTGCGCGTTTACGCAAAGTCCACCAACCTGCCGCACGTGCTCGGTGGCCTGGGTGTCGCAATCCTGTCCACCTCTTCCGGCCTCTTGACTGACAAGCAGGCCGGCAAGAAGGGCGTGGGCGGCGAAGTCCTCGCTTACGTCTGGTAACGGGAAAGGAAGAGAATAATGTCACGTATTGGACGTCTCCCCATCACCGTTCCTGCCGGCGTTGAGGTCAAGGTTGACGGCTCTGTCGTCAATGTCAAGGGTTCCAAAGGCGAGCTGAGCCACACTGTGCCCAGCCCGATCGAGGTTTCCCTGGAAGATGGCACCCTGACTGTCGCCCGCCCGAACGACGAGCGCGCCTCACGTTCGCTGCACGGCCTGACCCGCACCCTGATCGCCAACATGATCCAGGGTGTCACCGCAGGCTACGAGAAGAAGCTTGAAATTGTCGGTACCGGTTACCGCGTTCAGGCCAAGGGCGCTGACCTGGAGTTCGCTCTGGGCTACAGCCACCCGGTCAACATCACGGCACCGAACGGCATCACCTTTGCAGTAGAGACCCCGACCAAGCTCTCTGTTTCAGGTATCTCCAAGCAGCAGGTCGGCGAGGTTGCTGCCAACATTCGCAAGCTGCGGAAGCCGGACCCCTACAAGGGCAAGGGCATCCGTTACGCAGGCGAAGTCATCCGCCGCAAGGTCGGAAAGGCTGGTAAGTAACCATGGCGATCGCAATTAACAAGAAGCGTACGAACAAGAGCAAGTCTGCCCAGCGCAGCCGTCGCCAGCTTCGTATCCGCAAGCGCATCTCCGGCACGGCTGTACGTCCTCGTCTGGTCGTCAACCGTTCCGCACGCCACGTATTCGTCCAGGTTGTCGATGACACCAAGGGCCTGACCGTGGCAAGCGCCTCCACTCTGGAAGCCGACCTTCGGGCATTCGACGGTGACAAGACTGCCAAGGCCAAGCGCGTTGGCGAGCTCGTCGCCGAGCGTGCCAAGGCCGCCGGTATCGAAGCAGTTGTCTTCGACCGCGGTGGTAACAAGTACCACGGCCGGATCGCCGCCGTCGCTGACGGCGCACGTGAAGGTGGGCTGGCACTGTGACCGAAAATAACGAAAAGGACATTCAGGTGACTGAAGCTGTAGCTGCTCCGGCAACTGAGACCGCTGCGCCTGCTACCACTGACGACCGCCGTGGTGGCGCTCGTCGTGGCGAGCGTGGCGACCGCGGCCAGGGCCGTGGCGACCGTGGTGGCCGTGGTGGCCGCGACGGTGGCCGCGAAGCCGAAAAGAGCCAGTTCGTAGAGCGCGTCGTAACCATCAACCGCGTTTCCAAGGTCGTCAAGGGTGGTCGTCGCTTCAGCTTCACCGCCCTCGTCGTCGTCGGTGACGGCAACGGTATGGTCGGCGTTGGCTACGGCAAGGCTAAGGAAGTTCCTGCCGCCATCGCGAAGGGCGTTGAAGAGGCCAAGAAATCCTTCTTCCGCGTTCCCCGCATCGGCAGCACCATCCCTCACCGCGTTCAGGGTGAAGCCGCCGCAGGCGTTGTTATGCTGCGTCCGGCTTCCGCTGGTACCGGTGTTATCGCCGGTGGTCCGGTCCGCGCGGTACTGGAGTGCGTGGGCATCCACGACATCCTCTCCAAGTCGCTCGGTTCCTCCAACGCCATCAACATCGTTCACGCGACCGTTGACGCGCTGAAGCGCCTCGAAGAGCCGGCAGCAGTGGCAGCACGCCGCGGCCTCCCGCTCGACGAGATCGCCCCGCCGGCAATGGTAAAGGCTCTCTTGAACCAGAAGGCAGGTGTCTGAGTCATGGCTAAGAACGTGCTTGTCTCCGACGCAAAGTTGGAGATCACTCAGCTCAAGTCCGCCATTGGCGGCAAGCAGAACCAGCGCGACACCCTGCGGTCCCTCGGCCTGAAGCGGATCGGACACACCGTTGTCCGCACCGCCGACGCCGTGACCGTCGGAATGCTCAACACGGTTCCGCACCTGGTAAAGGTAGAGGAGGCGAAGTAAATGGCAGAGAAGAAAACCGCCGAAAAGGCACAGGGCGCCACTGTTGAGAAGCAGAACGCACTGAAGGTTCACCACCTGCGTCCCGCCCCGGGTGCCAAGACCGCCAAGACCCGTGTTGGTCGTGGTGAAGGTTCCAAGGGTAAGACCGCCGGTCGCGGTACCAAGGGTACGAAGGCCCGCTACCAGATCAAGGCTGGCTTTGCCGGCGGCCAACTGCCGCTGCACATGCGCCTGCCGAAGCTGCGCGGCTTCAAGAACCCGTTCCGGGTTGAGTTCCAGGTTGTTAACCTGGACAAGCTCAACGAGCTGTTCCCGGAAGGTGGCACTGTCACCGTGGAGAACTTGGTCGAAAAGGGTGCCGTTCGCAAGAACCAGCCCGTCAAGGTGCTGGGCACCGGCGACATCACCGTCAAGGTGAACGTCACCGCCCACGCATTCTCGGCCAGCGCCGCAGAAAAGATTGAAGCAGCAGGCGGAAGCACCACCGCCCTCTAAGGAGGCGGCGGGGCAGTTGCCCGTTGTGAAAACTCCCGGTATCCGGGGCTTCGGCCCCGGGTGCCGGGAGTTTTTCTGTTTTTCCGGCCCGGCGATTGTTCGCAGGGCGCGTCCACCCGTTAGACTCGGTTGTTGGGTTTATTTGACCTATCTCACACGACTTTACTTAATACTCAGGAGGACGCTTGCTTAGCGCATTTGGCCGGGCCTTTCGCACGCCTGATCTGCGACGCAAGTTGTTGTTCACGCTGGGAATCATCACAATCTTCCGCTTGGGTGCTTTCATCCCCTCGCCTGGTGTGAGCTACCAGAATGTCCAGCAATGCTTGCAGACCGGTGAGACCTCGGGCGGTATCTACCAGCTCGTCAACCTGTTCAGCGGCGGTGCTTTGCTGCAGGTGTCGGTTTTCGCCCTGGGCATCATGCCGTACATCACGGCCAGCATCATCGTGCAGCTGCTCCGGGTGGTTATTCCCCGGTTCCAGCAGCTTTACGAGGAGGGCGCTTCGGGCCAGTCCAAGCTGACGCAGTACACCCGTTACCTCACGATCGCCCTGGGCCTGCTGAACGCCACGACCCTGGTGTCGCTGGCGCGCTCCGGCCAGTTGCTGCCGAACTGCCAGCTGCCGATCATCCCGGATGACAGCATCGTCACCACGCTCCTGATCATCATCACGCTGACGGCCGGTACCGGCCTCATCATGTGGATGGGTGAGCTCGTGACCGAAAAGGGCGTCGGCAACGGCATGTCGTTGCTCATCTTCACGTCCATTGTTGCCAGCTTCCCCGGCTCGCTCGGTGCCATCTGGACCTCGCAGGGTCCGGGCACGTTCTTTATGGTCCTCGTCATCGGCCTGCTGACCGTGGCCGCGGTGGTCTTCGTGGAGCAGTCCCAGCGCCGCATCCCGGTGCAATACGCCAAGCGCATGATCGGCCGCCGCACCGTGGGTGGCACCAGCACGTACATCCCGATCAAGGTGAACATGGCCGGCGTCGTGCCCGTCATCTTCGCTTCTTCGATGCTGTACCTGCCGGGCCTCATCTCGCAGTTCAACCAGCCCAAGCCCGGCGAGCCCGTGGCCCCTTGGGTTGAGTGGGTCAACAACAACCTGACCCGCGGCGACCACCCCATCTACATGCTGCTCTACTTCGCCATGATTGTGTTCTTCACGTACTTCTATGTTGCGATCACTTTCAACCCTGAAGAAGTTTCTGACAACATGAAGAAGTACGGCGGCTTCATTCCGGGTATCCGTGCCGGCAAGCCGACCGCGGACTACCTGCAGTATGTGCTCTCCCGGATCACGCTTCCCGGCGCCATTTACCTGGCATTTGTGGCACTGATACCGCTGGTCGCACTGGTCCTGATCAACGCCAACCAGAACTTCCCGTTCGGTGGCACCTCGATCCTGATCATGGTCGGCGTAGGTTTGGAGACCGTCAAGCAGATTGATGCGCAGCTACAGCAGCGTCACTACGAAGGGCTTTTGCGATGACGAGAATGTTGATTATCGGACCTCCCGGATCCGGCAAGGGAACGCAGGCGGAGCGCATTTCAGAGCGCCTCGGCGTCATTGCGATCTCCACGGGGGACATCTTCCGCGCCAACGTCAAAGGTGAGACGCCGCTTGGCCTCGAAGCCAAGAAGTACATGGATGCGGGCGACTTCGTTCCGGACAGCGTGACCAACAAGATGGTCCGCGACCGTCTCAGCGAGGACGACGTCGAGAACGGCTTCCTGCTGGACGGTTACCCGCGCACCACCGCGCAGGTGGACTACCTCGACGGAATCCTCGCCGACGGCGACCAGAAGCTCGACGTCGTCCTGCAGCTCACGGCCGACGACGAGGAACTCGTCACCCGCCTGCTGGGCCGCGCCAAGGAGACCGGGCGCACTGACGACAACGAAGCCGTCATCCGGCACCGCCTGGACCTGTACCACGGCCAGACGGAAGCTGTGGTGGCCAAGTATGCCGACCGCGGCATCCTGACCCGGGTCGACGGCATCGGCGGCATCGACGAGGTCACCGACCGCGTCATGCAGGCCATCAAAGAGGCCCAGTCGGCCTGATCGGCCCGTGCACTTCGAGGCTCCTCCCGGAACACCGGGAGGAGCCTCAGCCATTTGGCCGCCCGCCTCCCAGGGCGGCACAGCCCCATTGAAAGGAAGTTGCGGATGGCATTCGGCCAGCCACGCATCGAATACAAGACCAACGCCCAGATGCGCTCCATGCACCAGGCCGGGCTCGTCCTCAGCCGCGCCCTGGACGCCGCCGTTGCGGCCGCCGCACCGGGGAAGACCACCAAGGACCTCGACGCCGTGTTCGCCGCGGTGCTCAAGGACGCCGGCGCCACGTCCAATTTCCTCGGCTACCACGGCTTCCCCGCCACCATCTGCACCTCGGTCAACGAGGAAGTGGTGCACGGAATCCCCGGCAGCCGCGTCCTGCAGGACGGTGACATCCTCTCCATCGACGGCGGCGCAATCCTGGGCGGCTGGCACTCCGACTCCGCCCGCACCGTGATCGTGGGCACCGCCGACCCCGAGGATCAGCGGCTTTCCGAGGTCACCGAGGCGGCGATGTGGCACGGGATCGCTGCCCTGGCGACCGGGAAGTTCATCGGCGACATCGGAAATGCCGTGGACGACTACGTCTCCTCTGTCCCCGGGAAGGCCCTGGGCATCCTTGAGGACTACGTGGGCCACGGGATCGGCTCCGAGATGCATATGGCGCCGGATGTGCCGAACTACCGCACCAACCACCGCGGTCCCAAGATCCGCCCGGGACTCTGCCTGGCCATCGAGCCGATGCTGGTCCGCGGAAGCATCGAAACAGCCGTACTGGACGACGACTGGACCGTTGTGACAACGGACGGCAAGCGGTCCTGCCAGTGGGAGCACTCCGTCGCGGTCCACGACAAGGGCATCTGGGTTTTGTCCGCCCCGGACGGGGGAGCGGCGAAACTGGCCCCGCTCGGCGTCGTGCCCGTCCCGATCCCCTAGGGCCCGCACGGGGCGACGCGGTGACGCCGAAGTGGCTGCCGCCTGGCGACGCCCCGGCGACGCGCACGCGACGCACTTCGGCTCCGGCGACGCGAAGAATCCCTGGCGACGCCGGAGTACGGCAGCGCCAGGGATTTAGGGCGTCGGACGGAAACTGCAGTCGCGAAACCAGGCCCGTCCGCCGGGTCCGTCCCGATTCCATGACACCGTCGGGCTATCGGTTGTCTCTGCAACGGCAACGGCAACGGCAACAAGGCGAACAAGGGATACGCGGGAGTCCACATTGGAGCCGGGCCAGCGACTAATGTTTGATTTCACTGGGCTGAAATCATTGCTCGCACATTGCGAGAGTGACGCCGCCTCTGGTCCACCGGGGGAGAAGCAAACATGTTCAAAGTTGAAGCGATTGCGGACAGCTACGATCAACGGGTAGTGGATGTTGACACCGGCGTGTACCTTGAATGGCTGGTGACTGGGAGCCGGTACACCACGGAGGTTTTCAACCTCGTCCATCCCGGCGGAATGATTCCCTTTACAACCTCCCGTGAGTATGGCGTCGACCCTCACACGGGGTTGCCGTTCCTAGTGTTCAGATTCATCACCTTCGGCAGCGCAGTGAGGGCACAACTGCGGACCAAGCACCTGATCAACTGCACCTTCACGGACGACTTGGCGAAGAAGTTCTGGATGACGGTCGCTGCAGAAGCCCTGGTTGTTTTCGGCTCGGCGTACAACGGATTCAAAGTCCCGAATCGGCGATACACACGAGTCGAAGTCAACGAGAAAATCTACACTCTCGAAGACTTTGGCTACACAACATCGCCCGGTTAGATCCGCTCTCACGTCCGGTGCGCGACCGTCATGGCACCAACCGCCCGACCCGATCCCTGCGTTACCGCCGGCGACGCACACCTTGCCCTGCGACACGAGAAATCCCTGGCGACGCAGGAGCACGGCAGCGCTAGGGATTTGTCGTATCGCGAGAGGGTATCCGCCGCGAGGGCGCACAATGGTCCCATGACTGCGATTACGGACGTGCCGGGACTGAGAGTGGGCCACGCCGGCCGGACGGGCGATGGCTGGCTGAGCGGGGTGACGGTGGTGCTGCCTCCTGCGGGGACGGTGGGGTCCGTCGATGTCCGGGGAGGCGGTCCGGGTACGCACGAGACCGACGCCCTCGACCCGACCACCCTGACCCGCACCGTGGACGCCGTGGTCCTCACAGGGGGAAGCGCGTTCGGCCTCGCTGCGGCGCACGGCGCCCAGCGCTGGTGCGAGGAGAACGGCCGGGGGTTCGCCGTGACCGGCGGTGTGGTCCCGATCGTTCCGGCCGCAGCGATCTTCGACCTCGGCCGCGGCGGCGACTTCGCCGCCCGCCCGGACGCGGCCATGGGCTACGCAGCCACGGCAGGCGCCGCCGCCCGCAAGATCCAGCACGACGTCGAACGCGGCAACGTAGGAGCAGGCACCGGAGCCCTCATCGGCAGAGGAAAATACAAAGGGGGAGTAGGCACAGCCTCCATCACCCTGGAAAACGGCGTCGTCGTAGGAGCGCTGGCCGTAGTCAACGCGCTGGGACTGCCATTTGGCACATCGCCGGCGCGGGGGGAACCCGGCAGCGTGCGTCTAAGCGAGGAACGAGCGAGCACGCCGAGGGTTTCGGCCGAGGCGGCGGAAGCCGCCACGGCCACCGCGCCAGGCGAGGTGCCGCAGCCGCCCGCGCTCAACACGACCCTCGTCGTCGTCGCCACGAACGCCATCTTGGACAAGGCCGAATGCAAGCGCACGGCGTCGGCTGCCCACGCCGGCCTGGCCCGGGCGCTGGATCCCAGCCACACCCTGGCGGACGGGGACACCGTCTTTTGCCTCGCCACCGGCGCGCTCGCGCTGGACCGCAGCAGCGAGGCCGCCCGGCAGGTGAGTCTTATCACGCTGCAGAGTGCGGCAGCGGACGTCGTGCGGCTCGCCATCCTTGACGGGATCGGCTGCGCGGAGTCCGTGAGCACGCCAGCGGGCGAATTTGGTGCATACGGCCGCTGAGTGCGCTACGATTGCTGGATTTAACATTCGGGCCGTAATGGCGTAGTGTTGTCTGTTGGTTGTCTGCCCTGTTGTGCCCTTTTGTGGCCGGGAGGCATCAGCCAATCAATCAAAAACGTCCGCGGTCATTTCCGGTGCAAGCCAGAGGGCTGCGGCAAACAACAGTTAGCGGAGGGTATGGCCAAGAAGGACGGGGTCATTGAGATCGAGGGCGTTGTGACCGAGGCGCTGCCCAACGCGATGTTTCGCGTTGAGCTCACCAACAAGCACATCGTTCTGGCACACATCTCTGGAAAGATGCGCCAGCACTACATCAGGATTCTCCCTGAGGACCGGGTAGTGGTGGAGCTGAGCCCGTACGACCTGACACGTGGTCGTATCGTCTACCGCTACAAATAAACACTGGGCGGCCAGAGCAACAGCCGAAGGCCGGTCCAGCTGACCAACTGCAACACGCAAAGGAATGCCATGAAGGTCAAGCCGAGCGTCAAGCAGATCTGCGAAAAGTGCAAAGTGATCCGCCGTAATGGCCGGGTCATGGTGATCTGCGAGAACCCGCGCCACAAGCAGCGCCAGGGCTAATTTCCCTCTCGGGAAATCCTGGGTTGCTAACCCACGCAAGTAAATAAAGGCAGCACAAGCTGATCTGGGACATTGAGCACTAACGAGTCCGGACAGCTAACCCCCGGTCGGAGGCTGGGGCCGTACGGATCGTGCGGGTGTACTGCCTACGACCTCCGGTTTATTCAAGGAGCACTGCCACTATGGCTCGTCTCGCTGGCGTAGACATTCCCCGCGAAAAGCGGCTGGAAATTGCGCTTACTTACATCTACGGCGTGGGCAAGACCCGTGCACACGAAACCCTGGCTGCCACCGGCATCAGCGCGGACGTTCGGGTCAAGGACCTGTCCGACGCCGAGCTCGTCCAGCTGCGTGACTACATTGAAGGCAACTACAAGGTTGAGGGTGACCTTCGCCGCGAAGTAGCAGCAGATATCCGCCGCAAGGTTGAAATCGGCAGCTACGAAGGTATTCGCCACCGTAAGGGCCTGCCCGTACGCGGACAGCGCACGAAGACCAACGCGCGTACCCGCAAGGGTCCGAAGCGCACCGTCGCAGGCAAGAAGAAGACGCGCTAGTCCCTGAGGGACTAACTCGGCTTCCCCCGATAACTTTCTGTAGGAGAAAAAATGCCCCCGAAGACTCGTGGCGCGGTTCGCAAGCCGCGTAAGAAGGACAAGAAGAATATCGCGCTGGGCCAGGCGCACATCAAGAGCACCTTTAACAACACCATCGTGTCCATCACGGACCCGAACGGTGCTGTCATCTCCTGGGCTTCGTCCGGTGAGGTTGGTTTCAAGGGCTCACGTAAGTCCACCCCGTTCGCAGCCCAGATGGCCGCCGAAGCCGCCGCAAAGCGTGCACAGGAGCACGGTATGCGCAAGGTCGACGTATTCGTCAAGGGACCGGGTTCCGGACGCGAAACGGCTATCCGTTCGCTGCAGGCCGCTGGCCTCGAGGTTGGGTCCATCCAGGATGTCACCCCCAGCGCCCACAACGGCTGCCGTCCGCCGAAGCGCCGCCGCGTCTAAGGCTTTCCAACGCACCGGTGCTTGCCCGGACCCTCTCGGGTCCGGGCAGGCCCGGCGGCGTTAAGTCTTCAGACCGATCTTTCCACCACCTGTGTTGCGTCATATAGCGGATGCTCGCCGAAAGGAAACCTAAGTGCTCATTGCACAGCGCCCCACCCTCTCCGAAGAGGTCGTCTCCGACAACCGCTCCCGTTTCATCATTGAACCGCTGGAGCCCGGTTTCGGTTACACCCTCGGAAACTCCCTCCGCCGTACCCTGCTCTCCTCCATCCCCGGTGCCTCTGTCACGAGCATCCGGATCGATGGCGTGCTGCACGAGTTCACCACGGTTCCGGGTGTCAAGGAAGATGTCACTGAGATCATCCTGAACATCAAGAACCTGTCGGTTTCCTCCGAGCACGACGAGCCGGTTGTTGCTTACCTGCGCAAGCAGGGCCCGGGAGTCGTCACCGCCGCGGACATTGCTCCGCCGGCCGGCGTCGAATTCCACAACCCGGATCTGCACATTGCCACGCTGAACTCGAAGGGCAAGTTCGAACTCGAACTGACCATCGAGCGCGGCCGCGGCTACGTTTCGGCAGCTCAGAACAAGTCCGGCGACTCCGAGATCGGCCGCATTCCGGTCGACTCGATCTACTCGCCGGTCCTAAAGGTTACTTTCCGCGTGGAAGCTACCCGTGTTGAGCAGCGCACTGACTTCGACAAGCTCATTGTCGACGTCGAGACCAAGCAGGCCATCGCTCCGCGCGATGCCGTTGCGTCGGCAGGTACCACCCTGGTGGAACTGTTCGGTCTGGCCCGCGAGCTGAACACCGCAGCTGAAGGTATCGAGATTGGCCCGTCGCCGACGGACGCTGCCCTGGCAGCGGACATGGCCCTGCCGATCGAGGATCTGGACCTCACTGTCCGTTCCTACAACTGCCTCAAGCGTGAGGGCATCCACACCGTGGGTGAACTCGTGGCCCGCTCCGAGGCCGACCTCATGGACATCCGTAACTTCGGTGCGAAGTCCATCGATGAGGTCAAGGCAAAGCTGGTTGAACTGGGCCTGTCCCTCAAGGACTCGCCTCCCGGTTTTGACCTCGCAGCACGCGCCGCAGCAATTGAAGAGGACGACGCCGCTTTCAGCGACGACGAGCTCTAACAAACAGATCTTGGCCCGCGGGCTGATGCACCACGGTGTGCGCAGCCCAACGGCTTCCATATGAGGAGAAACTATTATGCCTACCCCCGCTAAGGGTCCGCGCCTCGGAGGCGGAGCGGCTCACGAGCGTCTTATGCTCGCGAACCTGTCCGCCGCACTGTTCGAGCACAAGCGGATCACCACCACGGTGACCAAGGCCAAGCGACTGAAGCCCTACGCCGAGCGTCTGGTGACTTTCGCCAAGCGTGGCGACCTGGCTTCCCGCCGTCGTGTGCTCGGCCTGATCAGCAACAAGGGCGTCGTCCACGAGCTGTTCACCGATATTGCACAGGCAGTGGAGAACCGCAACGGCGGCTACACCCGCATCACCAAGATCGGCAACCGCAAGGGCGACAACGCTCCCATGGCTGTCATCGAACTGGTTCTCGAACCGGTTTCCGCTAAGCAGGCAGTTGTAGCCGAGGCTACGTCCGCCGCCAAGCGCGATGCTGACAAGAAGGACGCTGACAAGGCAGAAGCTGCTCCGGTTGCCGAGACCGAAGCTGCTGAAACCGAAGAGGCTCCGGCCGCTGAAGCTGCCGAGACTGAAGCAGCTACCGAAGAGGCTCCGGCCGCTGAGGAAGCAGACGCCAAGGCCGAGAAGGACGCGAAGTAATTCGCTGATTTCTTCGCATAGACTTAAGTCTATGAACCACCAGAAACCCGCGGCCCCCGTTACAGGGGGCGGCGGGTTTCTGCGTATCCGGCTTGATCTTGCGTACGACGGCGGACCCTTCAACGGGTGGGCTGTCCAGCCCGGCCGGCGCACCGTTCAGGGCGCATTGGAAGAGGCCCTGGCGCTGCTGATCCGCCGGCCCATCAGGGTCACCGTCGCCGGACGGACCGACGCCGGTGTGCACGCCCGCGGGCAGGTGGTCCACGTGGACCTCAGCGAGGCGGAGTGGCTGGGACTGAACCGCGGCGTGGAGCTGGACCCGTCGGTGGCGCTGCTGCGGCGCCTCCGCGGTGCTCTCAGCCGCGGGCTCGGAGACCTTACCGGGGCCATTGAAGTCCACCGCGTTTCCATCGCACCCGTTGGCTTCGACGCCCGGTTCTCCGCGCTCTGGCGCCGCTACAGCTACCGGATCGCGGACGGCCAGGCCCGCTGGGACCCCCTGGGCCGCACGTCGACGCTGTGGCACAAGGACCAGCTGGACGTCGGGCTGCTCAACGAGGGCGCGTCGCAGCTGCTGGGACTCCAGGATTTCCGCTCCTACTGCAAGCCACGGGAAGGCGCCACGACCATCCGGGAGCTGCAGCGCTTCGAGTTTTCCCGTGGCGCCGACGGCGTCCTGGTGGCCACTGTCCAGGCCGATGCGTTCTGCCACAACATGGTCCGCTCGCTGGTCGGCTCGGCGCTGTATGTCGGTGCCGGCGTCGAGAAGCCGGGCTGGCTGCACGAACGGCTGCTCGCCCGGCAGCGGGACGCCAGATCCGTGCTCGCCGCCCCGCATCCGCTGGTCCTGGAAGAGGTGGCCTACCCGTCGGCCAGCGGGCTGCTGGCCAGGGCCGAGCTGACGCGCGCCCGGCGCCAGTAATCCGGCGCCAGTACCAACCGCCCGGACCAGGGTGCTAGAAGGCCGGCGGGGCCGCCTCCGCGGGGAGCTCCACGGTGAAGGTACTCCCGCGGCCGGGCCGCGAGCTGCAGGAAATCGAACCGCCATGCCGTTCCACGATCGCCTTGGTGATGGACAGGCCCAGCCCGGCACCGGGAATGGAGCCCTCGCGGACCGCCGGGCTGCGGAAGAACCGGGTGAAGACCCGTGCGGCGTCGGCAGCCGTCATCCCCATGCCGTCATCCGCCACGTGCAGCAGCACCCGTTCGCCGGCCGTGCTGGCGGAGACACGCACAGTGCCGCCGTCGGGGGAATACTTGATGGCGTTGGAAACGAGGTTGTCGAGGGCCTGGCCGATCCGCAACGGATCAACATGGGCCCAGAGCGGGGCGGGAAGGTCCATGGAGAGCGCAACCCGGGAGGCCTGGGCGTGGGCCTGAGCCGAGCCCAGGCTGGCTTCGACCAAGCTGGACAAGTCGGTCCGGCGGGGGTGGACGTGCACAGTGGAGTTGGCGGACATCAACAGGTCCGAGACGAGGGCCAGCAGCCGCTCCGCGTTGCGTTGCGCCACCTCGATCCGGCGCACGGTGGTGGTGGAGAGCTCGGCAGAGTCACCAAGCGCCAGGTCCAGGTTGCCTATGATCGAGGTCAACGGGGTCCGGAACTCGTGGGAGACGGTGGAGACGACGTCGTCCTTGACGGCCAGGGCATCGACCAGCCCCGTGACCTCGTTGAACACAACGACGGCGCCCCGGAAGCCGCCAACATCATCCCGCAGCGGGCGTGCGCCGGTTGAAACCACCCGGCAGCCCGGTGCCTCGCCGAAGCGCACGAGGTAGTCCGCGAAGGACTCGCCGGACGCGGCCCGCCGGATGGGACGGCGTTCGAGGGAGAGCGGAGTGGCCTGATCCTGGCCGGTGAGCAGGAGTTGGGCCTCCCCGGTCTCGTGTGCGGCACCCGCGGGCGCCGCAGACTTTTCAAGTTCCGACTGCCAGCTGTTGGTCAGCAGACGCCGGCCGGCGGCGTCGACCGCAACAATACCGACGTCGACAGTGTCCAGGATCGTGTTAAGCAGGCGTTCGCGCTCCCGGCTGTCCGCGAGCAGTGCCTGCAGCTCCGCTTCCTTGGCGCCGGTCCGGCGCTGTTCCTCGCGCAGCCGTGCCCGGGCAAGGCTCAGGGCGAAAGAAGCGGAAAGGGTGACGCCCGCCGCGAGCACCACAGCGGCGGTCAGCCCCGGGGCCTCGAGGAGGCCCGGCCAGCCGACGGCAGCCGCCAGCCCCGCAGCAGCCGCCAGCCCCGCAGCAGCCGCCAGCCCGGCAGCAACCGCCAGTGCCAATGGGAGGTGTCGCACCACCCACGCGCGCGGACCCAAGGCCTTGCCGAAACCGTCCGCACGCCGGACGTGCTGCTGTTCACTCACTGAAGCCGCGCTCCCTTCCTGCTCCAGTTTTACACCTGTTGTCACATAAACTTGACACAAAGTTGAGTATTCTGCCTTCTGTTACTGCGCCGTAACCGGGTTTTTCCCCCGGCATAGGTATTCTGGCAATGCCGGGTGGGGGCCGGGCGATGATCCCTGCCGGCGCACCCGCGTTGGCGAGTGGAGCAGGACCAGATGTGAGGGGGGCCATGACCGACCTTGGAGTCGCCGTCGTAGTTGAAGACGACGTAGACGTTCGCAACCTTGTCGAAGCCGTGCTGAGCCAGGCGGGATTCGAAGTCCATTCGGCCGGGGAAGGCCGCGAAGGTGTGGACGCTGTCCGGCGTCTGGAGGCCAACGTAGTCACCCTGGACGTGGGGCTCCCTGACATCGACGGCTTCGAAGTCCTCCGCCGGATCCGCCAGTTCAGCGATGCCTATGTGGTGATGTTGACGGCCCGCACTGACGAGCTGGACACGCTCACGGCGCTGCACACCGGGGCCGATGATTTTATGACGAAGCCGTTCCGCCCCCGCGAGCTGCGCGCCCGGGTGGCTGCCATGATGCGGCGCCCCCGCCAGGACACCATCAGCGGTGTTGCCCAGCCGGCAGTTGCCGCGGAGTCCGCCGCCCCGCCGCGGGACTCCGTGCTCCGCCACAACGGGCTGGCCCTGAACCCGGACAGCCGCACTGTGACGGTCGATGGTGCGCCCGTCAGCCTGACCCGCAGCGAGTTCGACCTGCTGCATGCCTTGCTCAAGGGGGCCGGCGCCGTCCGGTCCAAGACGGACCTGGTCCGCGTGGTGCGGGGCGAGTACTACAGGGCGGATGCGTACATCGGCGAATCCGACGAACGCGCTGTCGAAGTGCATATCGGAAACCTGCGGCGGAAGCTGCGCGAGGATCCCCTGCAGCCGCGCTGGCTTCAGACGATCCGCGGCGTGGGATACCGGCTCGCCCCGGAGCGGGACTAGCTCTCCCAGAGAATGTAGCTGTACTGCAGCTCATCCACCGTTTCGCTGCCGCTCTCGGCCACCTCGCCCAGCAGTGTGCCGGCCCGGTCCATGTCGCCGCCGCGGACCGCCGCCTCCAGCTCCCCGGCAAGCCGGGCGAGCTGCACGCCGCCCACCATGGCCGAGGACGTTTTCAGGCTCAGCACCGCCTCCAGGGAGCCGGCCTGGTCCCGGCGGTCCAGCGCCGACGCCAGCGCGTTGTAGCGCTGGTCCCACATCTTGGCGTAGTCCCGGGCGAACCCCTTGGCGACCGACGGGCTTTCCAGCTGCACACCCAGGTCCTGCAGTGCCGCGGGGTCCACAAGCGGGGCTGCGTCAGGGACGGCAAGCCCTGATCCGCCGGCGGCTGCGGGGGCGAAAGCGGTGTTGGCGTCGCCGCCGTCGGGGGCACTGAGAAAGGACATGCGACCACGGTACTTCCTGTCACGGCCGAGACCCCGCACTCCGGGTGATCCTGCGGAAAACTTGTGGCATTCCGGCGACGGCGGCGCTATTGGCCGCTGAACGTGTCAATCGCGTTGATGACGGCGGGGCCCAGGACGGCAATAAAGAGCACCGGGAAGATGAAGAAAAGCAACGGGAACAGGATGGTCACGGGCAGCTTCATGGCCTTTTCCTCGGCCCGCTGCCGGCGCTTGACCCGCATCACCTTCGCCTGGATCCGGAGCACCCGGCTGATGGCGATGCCATAGGTGTCTGCCTGCACCACCGCCTGGACGAAGCTGCGCAGCTCCGGGATGTTCGTCCGCTCGGACAACGCCAGATACGACTCGCGGCGGCTCCGGCCCACCTGCATGTCCTGCAGCGTCCGCACGAGTTCCTCGGCGAGTGGCCCTTTGCCGTTCTCGCCCGCCCGGGCCATGGCTCCCTCGAAACCCAGGCCCGCCTCCACGGAGATGAGCATCTGGTCGAGGGTGTTGGCGAGTTCCAGCTGCATAATTTTCTGCCGCTCCTGGCCCTTGCTGTACAGCAGCAGGTCGGGGATGAAATAGCCCAGCAGTACTACAAAAACGCCCACCAGCTTGATGATCGGCGTCGGACCGCTGGAACTGATGTAGAAGCCGAGCGCGGCGCCCACGATCCCCAGCAGCGGCTTCGCCGCCAGGACCCGTCCCAGCGGCAGCGAAGCGGGACGTCCGGCGAGCGACAGCAGCTTGTCGAGCCTGCGCACGTACCCGGCGGGCGTCAGCCGGTAGCCGAGCCGCTCCAGCAGCCTGCTCTGGTTCTGCTCCGTATGCCCGGCGGCGTCCGAGCCGAGGGCAAGCATCGTGCGGATGGCCCGCTGGGAGGGGCGGTCAACGGACAACAGCGACCACACCAGGTACCCCAGCGGAACGGAGACCAACAGCACGGAAAGCAGGACAAGGGAGTTCACGGCCGCCTCAGAACTTCAGGTCGATGATCTTGCGCATCCACAAGCCGCCGATCGTCATCAGGATGACGGACGCCCCGATCATGCCCCAGCCCAGCGGATTGGTGAACATCACGTTCATGTAGCCGGGGTTGACCAGCATCAGCATGACCACGATCCCGATGGGCATGGCCATCAGGATGTAGGCGGAGAACTTTCCCTCGGCGGCGAGGGACTTGATGTGGCCCTTGATTTCGCTGCGCTCGCGGATGGTTTCATTCACCTGGTCCAGCACCTCGGCCAGGTTTCCGCCGACTTCGCGGTTGATCTGGATGGCCTGGGCGATCCAGACGAAGTCCTCGTTCCGCATCCGCTCGGCGGTGTCATTGAGGGAGGACTGCAGGTCCCGGCCCAGGCTGGTTTCCGTGACCACCCGGCGCATCTCCTCTGACGTCGGACTCAGCGATTCGGTGGCGGCGGCGTCAATGGCCCGCAGGATGCTGTGCCCTGCCCGCAGGCCGCCGGCCAGGAGCTGGAGGGTATCGCCGAGCTGCTGGTCGAAGGTGTTCCGGCGTTTGCCGGCCAGGAAGCCGAGCACAAGATGCCCCGCCAGCGGGGACAGCAGCACGAAGACAACCGCCAGCAGCGGCCCGGCCACCACCAGGCCGGCCAGCGCTCCGACCAGGGCGCCGGCCAGCACCAGGACAAAAAAGTCGGCCTGGCTCATCCGCAGCCCGGCGTTTTCCAGGGTTTCCCGGTTGAAGAGCCGGACTTTTCGTTGGGCGAAGAATCCGTCCACCAGGTTCACTGCGGAGCCGGCGAACCGGGTCAGCTGTGAGTCGGGCTGGTGCTGGACCGGCCTGCGCCGGTCCAGGGGCACACCGGTTCCGCCCGTGGCCAGCAGCGCGTAGCCGAGCAACAGCACCGCCGTGAACAGCAGCCCAACTCCGATAGGCAACAGGGTCATCCGGGGCTCACATCCGTCCGGCTGCGGTCAGCGGGGCGGCAAACACGGCGGGGGAGACGTGGATGCCCAGATCCTCGAAGCGGTCAATAAAGCGCGGGCGGATGCCGGTGGGAACCGGTTTGCCCAGGAAGCGGCCGTGGGGGTCGACGCCGGCTGAATAGTCGAAGACAAAGGCGTCCTGAAGCGTCACGATGTCCCCTTCCATGCCTTGGACCTCCGTGACGTGGGTGATCCGGCGGGTGCCGTCGCGGAGCCGGGAAATCTGGACGATCAGGTTCACGGCTGAGGCGATCTGCTCGCGGATGGCCCGCAGCGGCAGGTCCATGCCGGCCATCAGCACCAGGGTTTCCAGGCGGGCGACGGCGTCCCGGGGGGAGTTCGAGTGGACCGTCGAGAGGGACCCGTCGTGGCCGGTGTTCATGGCCTGGAGCATGTCCAGGGACTCGCCGCCGCGGACCTCGCCCACCACGATCCGGTCGGGGCGCATACGCAGGGAGTTGCGGAGCAGTTCACGGATGGTCACTTCGCCCTTGCCCTCGGTGTTGGGCGGGCGGCTTTCGAGCCGGACCACGTGGCGCTGCTGGATCTGCAGTTCGACTGCGTCCTCGATGGTGACGATCCTCTCGTCGTCGGGCAGGAAGGAGGAAAGCACGTTGAGCAGGGTGGTCTTGCCGGTGCCGGTGCCGCCGGAGACGATGATGTTCAGCTTCGCCTTCACACAAGCGTTCAGCAGTTCGGCCATCTCCGGTGTCAGGGTGCCAAACTCGATGAGGTTCCGCACAGTCAGCGGCACCTTGCTGAACTTCCTGATGGTCAGCGAGGACCCGCCCACGGCGAGCGGGGGGATCACGGCGTTGACGCGGGAACCGTCCTCGAGCCGTGCGTCCACCAGCGGGGAGGACTCGTCGATCCGGCGGCCCACCTTGGAAACAATCCGCTCAATCACCTTGCGCAGGTGGTCTTCGGAGCTGAAACGCGATTCGGTCAGCGTCAGCTTGCCGTGCCGCTCGACGTAGATCTGGTCCATGCAGTTGACCATGATTTCCGTGACGGCGGGATCGTCCAGGAGGCGCTGCAGGGGGCCGTAGCCCAGCACGTCGTCGGCGACGTCCTGGACGAGGCGGGAGCGTTCGTCGGCGGAGAGCGGTACCTGCTCGGCGTCGATGATCCGGATCAGTTCCTCCCGCGCGGAGGTGCGCAGTTCGTCCTCCTTGACGGCGGAATCGTTGAACCGGGTGCCCATTCGCTCGAACAGCGCGGTCGCGGCGCGCTCCTTGAGCGCTGCGAACACGTCCACCGGCTGCTGGGCCCTGGCCCGGTACCCCTCGGCCGGTTCTGTCGCCGCTGCGGCAACTGCGGAGGGCTTCCGGAGTTCGACGACGGCGGCGAGCGGCGCCGTCGGCTCCGCCCGGGAGGGTGGTTGGGTGCGCTCGGGCTTCGGCGCCGGCGCGGCGGCCGGGGGCGGGGTGCCCTCGGCCGTGCGGAGCCGTTCGGAGAGCTTCACTCAGACCACCACCCGGCGGTGCAGCTTCTTTTGCGCCGTGGCGCGCCACGCAGGATCGAACCGGGACACCAGTTGCTTGAGTCCCTTGACGGCCGGGTCTTTGCGGCCGTCCTGCAGGACCGGGATGCCGCGGTTGGTGGAGAACGCGACGGCTTTGGAGCGGGGGATGCTGACATCCACGGGTGCGCCGATGGTGGCTTCGACGTCCTGGACGCTGAGCCCGGACTTGGCATCGGCCATGTTCAGGACCACATGCCGGGTCTCCGGGAGCAGGTCCAGCCGGCGGAGGATGCCGAGCCCGGAGCGCAGCCCGCGGATGCTCGGGACGTCCATGGCGGTGACCCAGACGACGTCGGTGCACTGTTCCATGGCGGCCAGCCCCACCTCGGGGAGGCCGGGGGCGGTGTCCACCACGACGTACTGGAACTGTTCCGCGAGTTGTTCCAGGAGCCGGGAGACCTGCTGCGGGGTGATGTCGTCGGCCTCCTCCGGGCTCCGCGGCGCGCAGAGGGCGTAAATGTTTCCGGGGTGCACAGTCAGGAACGCCTTGAGGACCAGCGAGTCGTTGCTGGCGGCGGCCGAGACCGCGTCCGTCACGGTGTGCTCGGGATTGAGGTACAGACCCGACGCCACATCCCCGAACTGCAGATCCAGGTCGACGATAACGACGCCCATCGGCGCGACCTTGCCCAGGCCGATGGCGATGTTGGTGGCGATGGTGGTTTTGCCGACCCCGCCCTTGGGGGAGAAGACCCCCACGACCAGTCCTTTGGGGCCCTCGGCCTGGTGGACGGCGGCCGTCCGGTTCCGGCTCGCATACGACTGGCAGGCCCGCTCCAGCAGCATCCGGATCTGGGCCGGATCCGACTCCGGGCTGAGGATGTCCCGGATGCCCGCGCGCATGGCGAGCAGGACAAAGGCGGGGTCCGGGTCGCCCACCAGGACCACACTGAGCTCCGGCAGCTGCACATCAAAGACCGTGGCGAGCCGCAGGGCGTCCTCCACCGGGATGTCCGGCCCCAGGATCAGCACCTCGGGGCGCTCCTGGTTGAGGTTCGCGAACAGTTCGCCGGGGTCCGCCGGGTTGACGAACGCGAAGGTCTGCAGCCCGCCCGGAAGCCCGCCGGCCAGGGCCTGCCGGACGCGGGAGTCGAAGTCGGTGTTCGGGGTGATCAGCACAAAGCGGCTCACTTGTAGACCTCCGGTTTCGTCATGATTCCTGGTCGGCCGCTGTCCGTCGCGTTGAGCGGTTCCTTGCTCAGCCAGAGGGTTGCGAATTCCGCGGCATAGATGATCTTTGTGGCATTCACGTCGTTCACGGCAACGGTCAACATGAGGGACCCGGTGGGGAGGGACATGTCCTCGGCCGGGGGTGCCGAGCCGTCCGCTGTCGGCTGCGGTGACGGAGTGGGAACGGGAGCCCGCTGCACGGCGGTCACGAGGACTTTGTGGATGGTCAGCTGCGTCGTTTCCTTCTCCGGCTTGGCTTCGAGGCCGCCGGTCTTCAAGTTAATGAAAATGCCGACGTGGTCGCCCGGAGCGATCCGGCCGCCGACCACGCGCTGGGGTTCAAGCTGGAAGGAAACCTCCTGCAGCCCCTTGGGGACTTCCACCGATCCGCTGGCTTTGAGCTCTTCCGGTGCGATCAGCCGCTCGGCTACGAGCTGCTCGCCCGGGAGCAGCTCGACGGCGGTGACCTTTCCGGCGAGGCCATCGAGGTTCTTCAGCGCCGACTCGGTGACAGCCTTGCCGGGAAGTTCCTCGCTGGACACAAAGGTCTTCAGCGCTTCCACCGGGGTCCCCGCAGGCACAGCCTTCTTCACCACGAGGACGGCGACCGGGTCCAGTCCCTGCACGGCCCTGGTGTCGGCACCCTGCGCGTAGCTGACCACGAGGAGGGCACCGACGATCGCCAAGACTAGGGCGGCGACTCCGGCCAACAAGCGTGACTTCAAAGACTGCTCCTGAATTTAGGGTTCGGGTGTGGCGACGGTGGGTGCTATTGCGTGAGCTTGACGACGCCGACGCCGAAGTCCTCCGGCGTTCCCAAAGTGAAGGCGTTGTCTAGGGAGACGTAACGGATGAAGCTCCCGATGACGCCGGTGCAGCTGCCGTCGCAGGCCAGTGCGGGAGGAACGTAAGGAGGCTTGTTGTGAAACGTCCGGGGGAAAGTATTGCCGTTGAAGCTCCAACCTTTGACTTTGAAGGCCGCAAAGGAAGTGAGTTTGTATTTGGTGCTGGAACCGGTTCCATCTACCAGATCAAAGATCGGGAGTAGGACAGTGACGTCCTTTCCTGCTGTGATGTCTGCTGCCCAGGCCCGCAATTGGTCGTCGCAGACGTCGGGATAGCTGTTACCGGGATCGCTGGGGGCCCAAGCCGAGGCATTGACGATTCCTGCGCACGTTCCCGATGTGCGCGTCAGCCACCCGAAGCCACCCGGGACAGCAGCTCCAGACGGCCCGTAGTTGCAAGACGTCTCGGTCTTGCTGCCGTGGCTCACTAGCAATTGCATGCCGCCGTCGACGTGAAACTTCACTTGGCAAACAGAGAAGGCGATGGGGAACGCCGTCGGGCCCGCCACCGGCCGGCCCCACTGCACCGTGGCGCCGGCCGTTACGGCGGCGTCGTTGAAACCCATTGCCCGGGCGAAGAAGAGGGAAACGTGGTTGGGCTCCTTCCCGGCCTCCTGCGCTCCGGCTGTCACTTTCACCGTGCCTGACGCTTTGTCCAGTGCGAGGTCCGCAATATTGCTCGCGCCGTCGCCGGCGTTGCTGTTCGCGAGGCCGCGGGCCAGAGCGGACGTCGTGGAGCAGTCGGCGTCGTCGATGTTCCGGGCACATTTTTGCGCAATGGCCAGGGCCGCGGAGTCGGCGCCATTGCGCAGTTGGGTCCTTTCGGCGTACAGCATCCCGGCATCGACCGCCAGAGCGGTGAAGCCGAGCAAGGTCACCATGAGGATTGCGACCATGACGCTGATGGCGCCGCGTTCGCCGTCGGCGGGTGTCATTCCTAGCCTCCGCACAGCATGACTCCTCTGCCCTCCATGGTGAATGGGCCTGCAATGCCGGTCATCGTGGCGAGCGAATACGTGATCCTGAACGTAACTTGAGCCCCGGTGGTGCACGTGGCGGGGGTGATTGTGATGTTGGTGTCGGATAGCACCGGTTTCAGTGCCGGGGCTGAGTTCTTCGCCGCCGTTCGGGCCGCGGTGGCATTGTTGCTGATTGCCATGACCCGGACTCCTTCGCGGGCTGCGCTGGAGAGGGTGACTTGCGTGTTGTAAGCCCGGCCGAACTCCGTGATGCCGAGCAGCAGCATCACCAGGACCGGTGCCAGAAGGGCGAACTCTACCGCAACGGCGCCCCGTTCCGTTGTTTTGGACATGGGGGACCGCCTTCCTGTTTGGAGTCGGGTTCAGAGTGAACTGTGTGGTGGCGGCTCGATGTCGCCACCACACAGTCATTGACCGAAGCGCAGTGCCTGGGCTGCGGTGCTTACGGGGCGCAAGTTCCCCCGCCGGCGTCTGCACCGGCCGTGTAGGTGCCGCCGCTAACGGAGCACTGGACCTGGGTGAAGGTGTCGGTCAATGTTCCGCCCAAAAGGGTCACGGCGATGATGATCACGACGGCGATGAGCGAGACCATGATGCCGTATTCGACGGCGGTGGCGCCGCGCTGGTCGCGGCGAAGGCGGGTTGCGAGGTTGGAGAAAAAGGAACGCATGGGTGACTCCTGAGCGAGTTGGGAGGCTGGCCCTGCACCAGCACTGAGAGGAACTTAGCAACGGGCGACACGCCGAGGAATCGACCTTGACGCATCCTGTGCCAAGGCTTCCCGAACTGCACGTTTCCTGTACATTCCCTGCGCAGATTCTGCGCTGGTCCACAGCGAACTGCTGGACACGCAGGAGGACCCCCTTGGCTCTGGGGTCCAAGGGGGTCCGGTCTGTGGGGCAGTCCCAAAGCAGGGACTGCCAATTATTGGTTGGCGAAGACTTCGATGATGCTGAGCACAGTGGGTCCAAGCACCACGATGAAGAGCGTGGGAAGGATGAAGAAGATGAGCGGAAACAACATCTTCACGGGCATTTTCATGGCGTGTTCTTCGGCCCGCTGGCGGCGCTTGACGCGCATATCCTTCGCTTGCGACTCGAGCACCTTGGCGATGGCGATGCCGTAGGTGTCTGCCTGGACTACGGCCCGGACGAAGGACCTCAGATCCGGGACGTCAACGCGCTGTGCCATCGCCAAGTAGGCTTCTTTGCGGGAGCGGCCCACCTGGATGTCCTGCAGGGTTCTGATCAGCTCGTCGGCCAGCGGCCCCTGGCCGTTCTGCCCGGCTCGAGCCATCGCGGACTCAAAGCCGAGGCCGGCCTGGACAGAGATCAGCATTTGGTCCAAGACGTTGGGAAGCTCAAGCTTGATGGCCTGGCGGCGCTTTTGTGCGTAGTTCCGGATCAGTATGTCGGGCAGGAAGTAGGCCAACGCCGTGATCCCCACCATCAGCAGCACTTTCGGGGGTGTGGGCCCGGAAGCAACAACGAAGATGCCCATCATGGCTCCGGCCAACGCAAGCATAGGTTTCACCATAACCACCCGGGCCAGCGGCCAGTCCTTGGGACGGCCGGCACCAGCGAGCTGCTTGTCCAGCCAGGCGGCATAGCCCTGAGGCATCGCCTTCTTGGTCAGTGCTGCGAGCTGTTCATTGGCCGTGAGGGTGGATCCACCGGCGTTGGGACTCCGCCCCAGATTGGACTGGATATTCCTCAGTCCCGCTCGATCTCCCGTGAACGCGAGCCACGTCATGACGGAGATTGGGAGGACGACCGCCAGGATGGCGGCATAGGCAATAGTTTGCACGGCTCTCTCCTTTCTCAGAACTTCGGCTTGATAATTCGACTGAGCCAGAAGCCGCCCCCGGTGAGGAACACCAAGGCAGCCGCGATCATCAGATAGCCCGGGAGCGTGGCGAGGAAGACCTGCTGGTAGAGGGAGTTGAAGAGGGTCAGCATCGTGAACATCACGATGGGAAGGGCCATCAGCACGACCGCAGACATCTTGCCCTCCGCACTGAGCGCCCGGATCTGACCTCGGATCTGGTTTCGATCCCTAATGGTCTCGCCCACATTGTCTAGCACCTGGGCCAGGTCTCCGCCGACTTCCCGGTGAATATCAATGGCCCTGGCAATGGCGCCGAAATCCTCGTTGGCAGTCCGGCGAGCGACATCGTTCAGTGAATCACCGAGGTCCCGCCCGATCCTGGTCTCATTCACGACCCGGTTCAGTTCCTCCGTCATCGGCGCTTCGTTCTCCTGGGCGGCAGCGTCAACAGAACGCAGCAAGCTGTGCCCGGCCCGCAGCCCTCCTGCGAACATCTGCAGGGTATCGGGTACCTGTTCATCGAACTTCTTGCGCCGCCTGGCGACCAACAGATTAAGGAAAACGATGAGGCCAAGGGGAGTGAGGACCAGCGTGACGACGGCCAAGCCCGGGCCACCCAGGAGGAAGCCCAAGACGACGGCGACGAAGGTCACGGCACCGGCCATTAGCAGATAGTCACCCGGCTGTTTCTTGAGGCCTGCCTCTTCCAGCTTGTCCCGGCTGAGGGGCCCGGAGCCATTGCGACGGACCCCCTTGTTCAGGGTCTGCACGGCCTGGTCCGTGAGCTTAGTCAGGTTCGAAGAATGGATCTCTGCGAAGTCGGGACGGCGGCGGGAGAGCTCCACTTGCCGGGACCTGAAAACGATGGCGACAGTGATGGCCAATGCTGCATAGACCAACAACAGGCCGGCAACGAAGGACATGGGTGAAAGTTCGGGAAGCATCGCTACCGCCCCCTGACGGGCTGGGCGGCGCCGAACACAGCCGGGGAAATGGCGATCCCGAGTTCTGCAAAACGATCCGTGAACCGCGGGCGGACGCCGGTGGGTACAGGTTTGCCGAGAAAGCGTCCGTTCTCGTCGACTCCTGCTGAATAGTCGAAGACGAAGGCGTCCTGCAGCGTGACGATGTCGCCTTCCATGCCCTGGACTTCGGTGATGTGGGTTACGCGTCGAGTGCCGTCACGGAGCCTGGAAATGTGGACAATGACGTTCACCGCCGAGGCGACCTGCTCGCGGACCGCCCGGAGCGGAAGGTCCATTCCTGCCATGAGCACGAGCGTTTCGAGCCGGGCAATGGCATCGCGGGGCGAATTAGCATGCACAGTGGAGATGGATCCGTCGTGGCCCGTATTCATGGCCTGCAACATGTCCAGGCACTCGCCGCCGCGGACCTCGCCGACAACGATCCGATCCGGCCGCATACGCAACGAGTTGCGCACCAGGTCACGGATAGAGACTTCGCCCTTGCCCTCTATGTTCTGTGGCCGGCTCTCCAGCCGGACCACGTGGTCCTGCTGGAGCTGGAGCTCCACGGCATCCTCGATGGTGACAATCCGGTCCGTGGCGGGGATGAAGGAGGAGAGCACGTTCAAGAGGGTCGTCTTGCCCGTGCCGGTACCACCGGAAACAATGATGTTCATCCTTGCCAGTACGCAGGCCTGAAGCAGTTCGGCCATCTCGGGGGAGAGGCTGCCCATGCTGATCAGGTTTTGTGCTGTCAGGGGATCCCGGCCGAATTTTCGGATCGTCAACGCCGGGCCATTCACCGCGAGGGGCGGAATGATGGCGTTGACGCGTGAACCGTCGGCCAGCCGGGCATCCACGAGGGGCGAAGATTCATCGATGCGACGTCCTATGCGCGACACAATCCGTTCGATGACTCGGCGCAACGCTTCATCAGAGGTGAATTTCGTGTCCGTCAGGTGGAGCTGCCCTGCGCGTTCAACATAGATCTGGTCGAAACGGTTGACCATGACCTCTGTGACGGCCGGGTCATCCAGGAACCGCTGAATCGGTCCGTGCCCCAGGACGTCGTCCGTGATTTCGCGGATCAGGCGTTGCCTCTCCAGCGCCGTGAGCGGAATTTGTTCCTCCTCAAGGACCGCCTTGAGCTCGTCCTTGACCGACTGATGGAGTTCTGCCTCCTCGATCGAGGAGTCAGTGATCCGGCCGCCAAGCCGTTCGAAGAGTGCTTGGCTGGCGCGTTCCTTGAGGGCGTTGAGTGCTTCGCTGGCGACGGACGCTGTCTGCTGGACTTCGACGGGGTCGGTCTGCAGTTCGGCTGCTTCCTTGGCCTCCAGGATCCGGCCAAGGGTTGCCGGTGCTGCCTGGAACCGGGACGCGTCTGGCTGCGCCGGTGCTTTGTCCAGGGATGGGGCGGGCTCGGCTCCTCCGCGCAATTGCTGGAGTCGGTCTGTGAGGCTCACTGGAATACCGCCCTTCTGTGCAGTTGCTTGTGCGGTCTGGCTTCCCAATCGGGCTTGAACCGGTCGACCAACCGCCGAAGACCCTTGGACGCGGGATCCCGGTTGCCCTCCTGGAGAACGGGAACGCCTTTGTTCGTGGAGAACGGGAGGCTTTTGGAGCGTGGCAACACCACGTCAACGGGCGCCCCGATGGTGGCTTCCACGTCCTGCAAGCTCAGACCGGCGCGGCGGTCGGCCATGTTCAGGACGATGTGGCGTTGTTCCGGAACCAGCGCGAGCTCCTCGAGGATCTGGAAGCCGGTCCGCAGGCCCCTGATGCTCGGGACGTCCATTCCGCAAATCCACACCGCGTCCGTGGCCTGTTCGAGCGTGGCCAGGACGTGCTCGCCCAGACCGGGTGCCGTGTCCACCACGATGTACCGGAACTCCTGCCGGAGCTGTTCCAAAAGGTGCGAAACGTGAGCGGCCGTGATCCGGTCCATCTCTACGGGGGAGCGTGGGGCGCACAAGGCGTAGATGCCGGCCGGGTGGACCGTCAAATAGGTCTTAAGGACCATGGAATCCTGGCTGGCGGCACCAAGTACTGCGTCGGTGAGGGTGAACTCCGGCTCCAGCAGCAGACCGCTGGCGACGTCCCCGAACTGGAGATCGAGGTCGACAATGACGACGCTCATCGGTGCTGTCTTGCCGAGCCCGACTGCAAGGTTGGTGGCTACCGTCGTCTTGCCGACGCCGCCCTTGGGCGACATCACGGCGATGATCCGGCCGCCCCCGCCGTTGTCCACATGCTCCGAGGCCTGGGGTGCCAGCCCTCTCCTGCGGCCCGCTGCCGCGAGGCTTGCCCGTTCCAGCATGACGCGGATCGTGTCCGGGTCGGCGCCCGGGTCCAAGAGGTCGCGGACGCCGACGCGCATCGCCTGCAGTACGGTCTCCGGGGTGGAAGGAGCCGCTAGGATGACGCTGATCTCGGGATACTGAAGGTCCACGACTGACGCGAGTTTCAGCGAGCCGTCGACCGAGATGCCTGGACCCAGGATCAGGACCTCGGGAGGCTCTCCCACCATTTGGCGGAGAACGTCCCCGGGGCCGTCAGGAAGGTGGTCGCTCTGGAACACCTGGAGCGAGCCGTGCATGCCGGCTGTAGCAAGCCGGACCAGCCGTTCAAAGTCACCGTTGGGCGTGATGAGTACGTAGCGGCTCATCGGAACAACCTTGTGGTGTCAACGTAGGATGCCCCGGCTTCAGTTGCATCGCTGGGCTCCTTGGAAAGGTATACCTTGCCGAACTCCGCGGCGAAGACAATCCGTTCGGCGTCTGCCGAGTTCCTGGCGATGGTGATGAGGTAGGTTTCGTCGGTTTGTGCCTTGGAAGCCGTCGTGGACGATACTTGGCTGGTTCCCGACGCGGTGGCGGATTCGCCGGTCTGCGCTGCAGTACCGTTGCTGAACTGTGCTGCTGTCACCAGTACCTTGTGGAAACTTAGCTGCGTCTTGCTCGACTTGGTACCAGTCTTTCCGTCGGTGGCTTCTTCCAGCGAAAGGAAGACGCCCACTGTGTCGCCGGCGGTGACTTTACCTCCGGCCACGCGTTCAATGGGCAACTTCAGGGTGAGTTCCTGAAGCCCGGTGGGAACCTGGATCCTTGACGGACCGAGGAAGGACTTCTCTTCGACCATCCGGGTGGACAGCAGTTGTTCACCCGGAACCAGCGCTACCGCCGCAACCTTGGACCCCAGCGTTGCCAGATCAGTGACGTTGTGTTCAGCCAACGCGACCTTCGGAACGGACTTCTTTGTGACCGAGGACGCGATCTCCTCAGCGGCAGCTCCGGCCGGAATTGCCTTCTGCACCACGTAGATGGTTTCTGTTTCCGTGCCGGCCAATGCGCGCTTATCCGCGTTTTGAACGTATGAGACGAGTAGCACGGTTCCGATAATTGCCACAAGTAATGCGGCGATGCCTCCCAGCAGGCGTGTTTTCATTTTCTTACCCCTTTGAAATTACCTATTTGATGAGTCGAATATCAACGGATCCGAGGTCCGATCCGGTCCCCCCGGATCCACCGGCGGAATCAATGGATTCGAATTTCACAAACTGTCCGATAATGCCCCTGCAACTTCCGGTGCATGCGTTGGCGGGAACTCCCACCCAGGGCATCGTTGCCCGAAAGACCTCCGGCGATCCGCCGCCCGAAAATGCCCAGCCGATGAGCCGGAAGGTGGCGTACCCCCGGATGTGGAACCAGCCGCCATGACCCGTTCCCCCGGCGTCGTCGTAGACGGGGAACGTGGCTTCTACGGTTCCGCCGGATGCAATCGTGTTTTTCCACGCAGTGACGGTTGCATCGCAAGCGCCGGGGTAGTTCGCACCGGTGTCCGTCGGAACAGTGTCATCAGCATCGGTCGCGGCCAGGCAAGGACCACCGGTGTGGTCAAGCCAGCCGAAGCCGCCGGGGATGACGTGGCCCGAGGTGGACGTGCAGGTTCCGCTGCCGGGCTTGTACTTGATCAACTGGATGTCGCCGGTGTCCTCAGCTCCGGAGAGGTCGTATTGGCAGTCGGAAATGGCCAGAGGGAAGGCGGTTGCGCCGCCAAGCGGCTCGATCACCGCGGTGGCACGTGCGCCCACCGTCACCGGCGGGGCGTTCAGAGCGCTGGCGAACATCTTGGTAAGGAAACCGGCGCCGCTGGTCCCATTGAGGGTGGACGTCACCACGGTCACCTGGTTCGGAACGGAGAGATCCACCGAGTCAACTGTCGTGGCGCCGTCGTTGGAATTTCCGCCGGTCATGTCCTGGGCCCAGACGAGGGCCTTTGCCGAGCACTCGGTCGGTGTGCTGTGGCACTGCTGTGCGGCTGCCATCGCTCCGGCATCGGCTGCGTTCTGCAACTGCGCGCGTTCGGCGTAGATCTGGCCCACGTCCACGGCCATCGCCCCGGCACCGATCAGGACCAACATCATCACCGCGACCAGGACGCCCGTGGCACCCCGCTCCTTGTCCGCAACGCGACTCAGCCGCCGCATCGCATTGACCCTTCGCCCTCAAGGGTGAGGCTCGCGCCGAGCAGCCCGGTCAGGGCGCCGGCGGTGTACGTGACGGTAACGGCCGCGTTGCCAGGTGTCCCCGAACATACGCCGGTGAAATTGAAGCCGAAAGAACCGGGATCGAGTCCCGGCGCGCCGGCAATGCCGGCGGCTATCGCCGCGGTGTCGTCTTGCTCTACTGCCATAGTCCGGGCAGCCTCCCGGGCGGCCTGTGTGACCGAAATCTGAAGATTGTACAGGTGCGAGAATTCGACGATCCCGCCCACGAGGAGCAGCAGGATGGGAGCCACGAGACCAAATTCGACGGCGGCGGCACCCCGCTCGCGCCCTTCGACGCCCTTGCCGGGTGCCTTTGACTTGCTGCGCTTCATTGGATCCCCCCAGGGATATTTGCAGCTAAGGATGGAAAGAAATGTGCCGCGTCCGCGGTGCACGGACGCGGCACATCTGATGTTGCTGAGACCAGCGGTCGGGAGGCTTATCCGACCGAAACCGAAGCCTTGTCCGATTAGCCCCCCGCCGGGACCGTCCAGCCGGTGACAGTGCCGCCGAGGTTGGTGAACCAAGCGCTGAGCGAGTTGCCGAAGAAGGTGGCGCCGCCGATGACCAGGAAAGCGATGAAAGCGACCAGCAGCGAGTATTCCGTCGCGGTGGCGCCCTTTTCCGATGCGAGCTTGTCCTTGACGCCGGCTACAAATGCGAGCATTGAGACCATGAGACCAGTCATTTGAATTTGTCCTTTTCCAGAGTTGTGAATGTGAAACGAAATTCCAGCAAATCCCCTTTTGCTAACCCCTGGAGTTCCGTTGGCACAACAGTGGCACGGCGATTAACGGCACAGCAATGCATCGGGTTACTCGAGTTTTTCGGCACGAATCAAGGGCATTACCTAGGCCCATTTGAATGTGTACTCAGTTCGATGCGGCGACTAAGCGGCGACTACCTGTTTTGATACGCACGCTTACTAATGCGGTCAGAGGTGCGGCAGTGGCAGGAGTTACGGAAGTAACAGGATGACCGCGAGTCCTGCTGCCAGCATCGAGGGGCCGTAGGCCACCTCTTGGGGCTTGTTTCCGCGGTTTTTCGCTATCAGGACGGCGGACGCGAGGCCCCCCGCGACGAACGCCAGGGCTCCGCCATAGAACAGTTGCGTCCAGCCTAGGTAGCCCAAGTACAGCCCAAGTGGTGCCGCGAGCTTCACGTCACCCATTCCGAGGCCGTTTCTGCTGGTCATGGCCAAAACCAGGTAAAAAAAGAACAAGATTACGGACCCGGCGGCTCCGCGAATCAGGTCGCCGGCAGCTCCCGCGGCCAGTGCGGCGGACCCCAAGAGGGCAAAGCCCGCGCCGAGCAGGGGTCCAACAAGCCGGTTCGGCAATAAATGGTGCACTATGTCGATGCGCGCCAAGGGAACGGCGAATATGCCAAGTAATACGTAGGCGGGAAGTTCGGCGGTGGCACCGAAGCGCCACGCCAGCAGGGCCGAGAGGATAAAGGTGGCCGCCGCCGTCGTGATCCCCGCGCGCCACGAGGCGTCGCCGGCCAGCCGGGGGAGCCCCCGCCGGACGAGGGCGTCGGCGATGAGCCCCAGGCACATGCCGGCCAGCCCGATCCCGACAATAGACAACGCGGATGCGGAGCCTGCGGCGGCAGTGTCGAACACGTTTCCTCCAAGGATGCGGCGGGCCGGGGCGGGCTAGATGCATCCGGACACCCCATTTTGACCCAGCGACACGTCTTCCGCTATTCTTGGTAGTCGTTGTGCGTGTCCTTCTCGATGATGCGTGCCCGCTTGGGAATCCGGTTGCAGGATGACTACCCAACGTGCACATTCGAGACTTCAGGACGACTGGTTACATAGAGCCCTCACCTCTGTTCCGGTAGCGCATAGATAGTAGGTGCACCTTCGTGTGACGCCTAAAACAAGAACGCCAGAACAAGAACGAGGCAAACACCGTGCGTACGTACACCCCGAAGCCCGGCGATATCAACCGCCAGTGGCACGTCATTGACGCCACCGACGTTGTCCTTGGTCGTCTTGCCAGCCAGACCGCAATCCTGCTGCGCGGCAAGCACAAGGCCACCTTTGCGTCCCACATGGACATGGGCGACTTCGTCATCATCATCAACGCTGAGAAGGTTGCCCTCACCGGCGCCAAGCTGGAGCAGAAGCGCGCATACCGCCACTCCGGCTACCCGGGCGGCCTGACCTCCGTCAACTACGCGGAACTGCTGGAATCCAACCCGGTCCGCGCCGTGGAGAAGGCCATCAAGGGCATGCTCCCGAAGAACTCCCTCGCTGCACAGCAGCTGGGCAAGCTCAAGGTTTACAAGGGTGCCGAGCACCCCCACGCCGCCCAGCAGCCCAAGACTTTCGAAATCACCCAGGTCGCCCAGTAGTCCTGGCCACCAACCAACTTTTAATCAAGGAGAATCGTGGCTCAGAACGAAGAACTGACCACCGAAGCCGTTGAGGCTGAGGAAAACCTGACCAGCTACACCTCGGAAAGCGGTGCTGCAGAAGCAGCAGCGCCGAAGAAGGAACGCCCGGCACTGACCGTCGCCGGCGCTGCAGTTGGCCGTCGCAAGGAAGCTGTTGCACGCGTTCGCGTTGTACCGGGCTCCGGCAAGTGGACCATCAATGGCCGCGAACTGGCGAACTACTTCCCGAACAAGCTGCACCAGCAGGACGTCAACGAGCCCTTCAAGATCCTTGATCTCGAAGGCGCCTACGACGTTATCGCCCGCATCCACGGTGGCGGCATCTCCGGCCAGGCCGGCGCGCTGCGCCTCGGCATCGCCCGTTCTTTGAACGAGATCGACGTCGACAACAACCGCGCCACCCTGAAGAAGGCCGGTTACCTGCGCCGCGACGCACGCGTCATCGAGCGCAAGAAGGCTGGTCTCAAGAAGGCCCGTAAGGCTCAGCAGTACTCCAAGCGCTAAACCCGCTTGCGGGCGCCAAAAACGCCTCTACGGAAGCCCGTTCCGCCCTTTGTGGCGGGGCGGGCTTTCGCCGTTTAAACAGCGGCAACACAGGCATACGGGCGGCGCCGCGAGGCGGTCCGGCGGCTCGGCACAGGATCCGCCCGCTTGATCGTCTAAACTTGGTCCGATGTCTAGATTATTTGGAACAGATGGTGTCCGGGGCCTGGCGAACGGCCTGTTGACGGCCGAGCTGGCGTTGCAGTTGGCTCAGGCCGCCGCCGTCGTGCTTGGCCATGAGCGCAATACCAACGGAACGCGGCCCCGTGCCGTTGTTGCGCGGGACCCGCGCGCCAGCGGTGAGTTCATCGCGGCAGCCGTGGAGGCGGGGCTCTCGAGCTCCGGGATCGACGTTTACGACGCCGGCGTGCTCCCGACTCCGGCAGCGGCCTACCTGGTGGCAGACTTGGATGCCGACTTCGGCGTGATGATCTCCGCGTCGCACAACCCCGCCCCGGATAACGGCATCAAGTTCTTTGCCCGCGGCGGCCAGAAACTCCCGGACGCTGTGGAAGACGCCATCGAGGAACAGCTCGGCAAGGAGCCTTTCCGCCCGGTCGGGGGAGAGGTGGGCCGGATCCAGCGCTTCTCCGACGCCGAGGACCGCTACATCGTCCATCTGCTCGGCTCCCTCCCGCACCGCCTGGACGGTCTCAAGGTGGTGCTGGACTGCGCCCACGGCGCGGCGAGCGGCTGTTCGCCCCGGGTCTTCAAGGACGCCGGCGCTGAAGTCATCCTCATTGGGGCGGAACCCGACGGCCTGAACATCAACGACGGCGTGGGCTCCACCCATTTGGGACCGCTGAAGCAGGCAGTGCTGGAGCACGGGGCCGATCTGGGGATTGCGCACGACGGCGACGCGGACCGCTGCCTGGCAGTGGACCACGAGGGCGGCGAAGTGGACGGCGACGAGATCATGGCCATCCTTGCCGTGGCACTCAAGGCGTCCGGCAAGCTCAACGACGACGTCCTCGTCGCTACCGTCATGAGCAACCTTGGACTCAAGATCGCGCTCCGCGAGGCCGGCATCAGCCTGCGCGAAACCGGCGTCGGCGACCGCTACGTCTTGGAGGGGATGCGCGAAGGCGGCTACAACCTCGGCGGCGAGCAGTCCGGACACGTGATCTTTGCGGACCACGCTACTACGGGCGACGGCGTCCTCACCGGCCTGCAGATTGCCGCTCAAGTGGCACTCACCGGCCGTCCGCTGAAGGACCTGGCCACGGTGATGACCAAGCTCCCGCAGGTCCTGATCAACGTCAAGGGCGTGGACCGCACCCGGGTCAAGGGCGACGAAGCCGTTGCAGCGGCCGTAGTCGCCGCCGAAGCCGAACTCGGCGACACAGGCCGTGTGCTGCTGCGCCCCTCCGGCACGGAGCCGGTGGTTCGCGTCATGGTGGAGGCCGCGTCGCAGGAGACAGCCCAGGCCGTAGCCGAACGCCTGGCGCAGGTGGTCCGGACCGAGCTGGCACTGGAGCTCGTGGCCGACTGAATCGACTTTTAGCTGAAAACAACAATGGCGCGCCCCGACGGGGCGCGCCATTGCTGTTGCTCCTGGTTCAGTGCCGCTACCGGTACGCCGGCGCCGCCTCAAGACCGAAGTATTGCTCGAGCGTCGTGATTCCCCGCGCCTTCATCTCACCCGCCGCTTCCACGCCGACATAGCGCAGGTGCCAGGGCTCGTAGTAGTACCCCGTGATGTCGTGAAGCATCCACGGGTAGCGCACCACGAAGCCGAACCGGTGGCCGTTGGCCTTGGCCCAGGCCGCCGCGGGCTGATCGGCGAAGCAGGGCTGGAAGCTGCAGGCCCCTCCGCCGTCGCCGATGTCGAAGGACCAGCCGGTCTGGTGCTCGGAGTGGCCAGGCCGGGCTGACGCCGTATCGGCTGCAGCCTGTCCCCGGGAGTTCACATAGCCGTTGTACGTCGAGGTCTGGGTCGCGAAGGACCGGTAGCCGCTGGCCAGCGTCATGGTGACGCCGGCCCCGGCTGCGGCCGCGAACATCTTCTCTGCCGCGGCCGCCGTCGTGCTGTTGAGCAGGGCGGCTTCACCGGACGTGGCCAGGCGCACGCGTGGCTGGACGAGGGCGGCCGGCACGTAGGCGGCAGGGGTCAGCGGACGGTGTTTGTTCACCACCACCCAGGGACTCGCCGGGTCGGTAAGCGAGTGCCGGGGTTTGACGGTGGAGCGTGCGGGCGGTGCGGTCTCCGGCGCCGTTGCCGCGGGACTGGCCGGCACGGACGCAGCTGGCGGTGCGGTGGTGGTGGCCGTGGCGGACGGCGTCGCGGTGACGGGCGCCGACGTCGCGGCCGCTGACGCAGCTGCGGCCGCGGACGGGGTCGGCCGGGCGGCTTCGGGGGCGCAGGCGCTCAGGGCTGCGAGGCCCGTGCCTGCCAGCAGCAGGCGGCTGAAGGCCCGCCGGCTGGCGGTGGGATTGGCTGGTTCCGGTGCCTCCGGATGCTCACCTGACCCGTCGTGGCACACGTGTGCTAGACCTTGCGCAGCAGCATGCGGCGGATGGAATGGTCGGCGTCCTTGGTGAGGACCAGCTGCGCCCGGCCGCGGGTGGGAAGCACGTTCTCCTCAAGGTTGGGTTCGTTGATGCGCTTCCAGATCTCACGGGCCGTCTCTTCCGCCTCGGCGTCCGAGAGCGTGGCGTAACGGTGGAAGTAGGACTCCGGCTGGGCGAACGCCGTGGTGCGGAGTTTGCGGAAGCGGTCCACGTACCACTCCTCGATGTAGGACGTTTTGGCATCAACATAGATGGAAAAATCGAAGAAGTCACTCAACGCCAGGCCCTGCCGGCCGTCATGCCGCGGGCGGGCCGGTGCCAGGACGTTCAGCCCCTCGACGATCAGCACGTCGGGGCGGCGCACCACCACTTCCTTCCCCGGGACGATGTCATAGGTCACGTGGGAGTACCACGGCGCCCGGACTTCCTCGGCGCCGCCTTTGATTTCGCTCACAAAACGGAGCAGCGAGCGGCGGTCATAGGATTCGGGGAACCCCTTGCGCTCCAGCAGTTGCCGCCGCTTGAGTTCCGCCAGCGGGTACAGGAAGCCGTCCGTGGTGATGAGCTCAACATTGGGCGTCCCGGGCCACCGGCGGAGCATCTCGCGCAGCACACGGGCGATGGTCGACTTGCCCACGGCCACCGAGCCGGCGACGCCGATCACGAACGGCGTCCTCTGGGTCTGCTCGCCCAGGAAGGTGGTGGTTGCTGCATGGAGCTGGCCTGCCGCCTCGACATACAGGTGCAACAACCGGGACAGGGGCAGGTAAACCTCGCGGATTTCCTTCATATCAAGGGGATCGCCGAGGCCGCGGAGACGGAGTACGTCCTCCTGGTTGAGGGGCTGCTCCATCTGGGCAGCGAGCCGGGACCAGGTCTGCCGGTCCAGCTCCACGAACGGGGAGACGCCGTCGCCGTTCGCTTCATTGCGTTGCAAAGTCACCCTAGAGATTCTGCCCTCCGCCGGGCCGAGAGCGAAATGGGGCCGCCCCGTACTGCCCCCGCGGGGCGGCGGACGGCGTGTTACTAACGCGGATTCGACGTCGGCTGCCGGGGAAACCCGCTAGGCTTGAGTCCATGTGTGGAATCGTTGGATATGTGGGCCACTCCGCTGGCCGGGTAAATACTGGACACAATGCCTTGGACGTTGTCCTTGAAGGACTGCGGCGACTGGAGTACCGGGGGTACGACTCTGCGGGCATCGCAGTGGTAGCCGACGGAACCATTTCGTCCCGCAAGAAGTCGGGCAAACTGAGCAACCTCATTGCCGAACTCGACGCCAACCCCCTCCCGGAATCGCTGACCGGCATCGGCCACACCCGCTGGGCCACCCACGGCGGACCGACGGACCAGAACGCCCACCCGCATCTCGCCGATGACGGCAAGCTGGCCGTGATCCACAACGGCATCATCGAAAACTTCGCCGAACTCAAGCTGGAACTCACCCGCAAGGGCGTGACGTTCCTGTCCGAAACCGACACCGAGGTCGCGGCCGCGCTGCTGGCCGACATCTACCGCAACCAGCTCGGGGGCGACTCCGCCAACGGCGGCCTCACCAAGGCCATGCAGCTCGCCTGCCAGCGACTCGAAGGCGCCTTCACCCTCCTCGCCGTGCACGCGGACCAGCCCGACGTCGTCGTGGCGGCCCGCCGCAACTCCCCGCTCGTCGTCGGGCTCGGTGACGGCGAGAACTTCCTCGGCTCCGACGTCTCCGGCTTCATCGACTACACACGCCGCGCCGTCGAACTCGGCCAGGACCAGATCGTGACGATCACCGCCGACACCGTGGAAATCACGGACTTCTACGGCGCCCCGGCCGAAGGCAAGGAATACCACGTCAACTGGGACCCGGCCTCCGCGGAAAAGGGCGGCTTCCCGTCCTTCATGGAAAAGGAAATCCACGACCAGCCGGACGCCGTCCTGCAGACCCTTCTGGGCCGCTCGGACATCAACGGCCGCCTGACCCTCGACGAACTCCGGATTGACCCGGAACTGCTCAAGAGCGTCAGCAAGATCATCGTCCTCGCCTGCGGAACCTCCGCCTATGCCGGGCAGGTCGCCAAGTACGCGATCGAACGCTGGTGCCGGATTCCCACAGAGGTGGAGCTCTCCCACGAATTCCGCTACCGCGACCCGATCGTGGACGAGAACACCCTGATCGTCTCGATCTCCCAGTCCGGCGAGACCATGGACACCCTGATGGCCGTCCGTTACGCCAAGGAACAGGGCGCTAAGACGGTTTCCATCTGCAACACCAACGGCTCCACGATCCCGCGCGAATCCGATGCGGTGCTCTACACCCACGCCGGCCCGGAAATCGCCGTCGCCTCCACCAAGGCCTTCCTGGCGCAGATCACCGCCGCCTACCTCCTGGGCCTCTACCTTGCCCAGCTGCGCGGCAACAAGTTCCAGGGCGAGATCAAGGACATCCTGGCGGACCTCAACAAGATCCCCGCCAAGATCCAGCAGGTCCTCGACAACGAAGACCAGATCAAGGAACTCGGCCGGTCCATGGCGGACGCCAAGTCCGTGCTGTTCCTGGGCCGCCACGTCGGCTTCCCGGTGGCCATGGAGGGCGCGCTCAAGCTCAAGGAGCTCGCCTACATCCACGCCGAGGGCTTCGCCGCCGGTGAACTCAAGCACGGTCCGATTGCGCTGATCGAGGAGGGCCAGCCCGTCTTCGTGGTGGTTCCCTCACCCCGCGGCCGCGACTCGCTGCACGCCAAGGTTGTCTCCAACATCCAGGAAGTCCGGGCCCGCGGCGCCCGGACGATCGTGATCGCGGAGGAGGGGGACGAAGCCGTCAAGGCCTACGCCGAGCACGTCTTCTACATCCCCGAAACCCCGACGCTGCTGGCCCCGCTGCTCAGCACGGTCCCGCTGCAGATCTTTGCCCTCGCCCTGGCATCCGCCAAAGGCTACGACGTGGACCAGCCTCGCAACCTGGCCAAGAGCGTGACCGTAGAATAACGCCATGATCGTTGGCATTGGCGTAGACGTCGTAGACATTGACCGGTTCGGCCGGCAGCTGGAGCGCACCCCCGGGCTGCGCGACCGGCTGTTCGTCCCCGCGGAACGCGAACTGAACACGCGGTCCCTGGCTGCCCGGTTCGCCGCCAAGGAAGCCGTGGCGAAGGTCCTCGGCGCTCCGGCAGGCATGAACTGGCAGGACTGCTGGATCGGTCTTGACGAAAACGGGCCCACCGTCCAGGTCAAAGGCACGGTGCTGGCCGTGGCGGAGTCAAAGGGCGTCAAGCGCTGGCACCTCTCGATGAGCCACGACGGCGGCATTGCCACCGCAACGGTCATCGCCGAGGGCTGAACTCCACCTGCCTGACCAGACCCGGACATCCCGCAGACTGCACCGCGAATGGACTGAAACCATGATCAGCGCCTACACCGGAACCCAGATACGAGAGGCTGAGAAGCCTTTCCTGGATAAAGGTGTGGGCGCTGTTCTTATGCAAAGGGCAGCCCACGGGCTGGCCAACGCCGTGGTCCGCGAACTGCGGTCCCGCGGCCAGCGCCTCTACGGCGCCAGCGTCACGGTCCTCGCCGGCAAGGGCAACAACGGCGGGGACGGGCTGTTCGCGGCCGCCATGCTGGCCCGCCGCGGCATGCGGACGACGGCGGTCCTCGCCGCGGGGGAGGCCCACCCGCAAGGACTCGCGGCCCTGGCAAAAGCCGGCGGCCGGGTGATCCGCCTGACGCCGGACACCATCGCCGGCGCAGCGGCGGCCGCCGCACAGTCCGGCGTCGTCATTGACGCGGTGCTGGGAACTGGCGCGCAGGGCGGACTCCGGGGCCCTGCGGCGGAGCTGATCGAGGCGCTGGGACGCTCCCGGCCCGGACTCGTGGTGGCCTGCGACATTCCCAGCGGTGTGGACGCCGACACCGGAGAAGCCCATACCCCTGTTCTCCGCGCGGACCTGACCGTGACGTTCGGGGCGGCCAAGGCGGGCCTGCTGGCCGACCCGGGCGCGGACTTCGCCGGCCGCGTCCAGGTGATTCCGATCGGCATCGAGGCCGCCCTCCCGGAGCCGGCCCTGCGCCGCTTCGAGGCGGCGGATCTGCAATTGCTGCTCCCGCATCCCGGACGGCGCTCCCACAAATACTCCCGCGGCGTCCTGGGCGTGGTGGCCGGCTCGCAGCGGTACCCCGGCGCGGCGGTTCTCGCCTGCCACGGCGCGCTGGCCGCCGGCGTGGGCATGGTGCGCTACCTTGGACCCCCGGACGTCGCCGACCTGGTCCGCCGCTCCTGCCCCGAAGTCGTCTGCGGCACCGGCAGTCCCGCGGATGCCCACGTCCAGGCCTGGCTCCTGGGCCCGGGGCTTGACGAGGAAGCCCACGAGCAGCTGGAGCGCGTCCGCGACGCCGCAGCCACCGGGCTGCCGGTGGTGGCCGATGCCGGCGCTCTGCCGGCCCTGCCCCGCGCGCTCGCCCCGCGGTTCGTGCTGACACCGCATGCCGGCGAACTGGCCGCGTTGCTGGCGCGGTACGGCACGGACCCCGGCCGCGACGGCGTGGAGAACGCCACGCTCGCGGCCGTCCGGCAGGCCAGTGAACTGACCGGGGCCACCGTCCTCCTCAAGGGCGCCACCACGCTCGTCGCCGCCCCCTCGGGTACCGTCTTCAGCCAGGCCGAAGCCACTCCCTGGCTGGCCGCGGCCGGCAGCGGGGACGTCCTGGCCGGGATCCTGGGAGCCCTGCTCGCGCAGCTGGCCGGCAGCCCCGAAACCCAAGCGTCCTTCGGCATCCGCGGCGATGACCGCTGGGCGGGCATCGCAGCGCTGGCCGCCAGCGTCCATGGCCGGGCCGGAACCCTCGCCTCGGGCGGCGGGCCGGTGGCGGCGTCGGACGTGGCGACATCCGTGCGGGAGGTCATGACGACGGTGTAACAAATCCGGGCGTTCAGTGCGCCGAGTCAATTAGTAACCCTGCTTACAAGTAGTCTGTCTAGAGAAATTTCGCCACGCACGAGGAGTACACATGGAAGTCTGGCCCGGAACGGCTTACCCGCTGGGAGCCACTTTTGACGGCACCGGCACCAATTTTGCCCTGTTCAGCGAGCGTGCCGAACGCGTAGAGCTGTGCCTCCTCGCGGATGACCTGAGCGAGACGCGGATCGAGCTGACCGAAGTGGACGGCTACGTGTGGCACTGCTACCTGCCGCAGGTCCAGCCCGGCCAGAAGTACGGGTACCGGGTCCACGGGCCGTACGAGCCGGAGCACGGCAACCGCTTCAACCCCAACAAGCTGCTGATGGATCCCTACGCCAAGGCCGTCCAGGGCCAGATCGACTGGGACCCGGCGCTGTTCACCTATGAATTCGGCGACCCTGACTCCCGGAACGACGCCGACTCGGCGCCCCACACCATGCACGGCGTGGTGATCAACCCCTTCTTCGAATGGGACGGCGACCGCCAACTGCGGATCCCCTACCACCAGTCGGTCATCTACGAGGCCCACGTCAAGGGCCTGACGGAACTGCACCCGGAGGTCCCGGACGAGCAGCGCGGCACCTATGCCGGCGTCGCGCACCCGGCCGTGATCGAGCACCTGAAGAAGCTCGGCGTCACCGCGATCGAACTTATGCCCGTCCACCAGTTCGTCAACGACGGCACGCTCCAGGAGAAGGGCCTCAACAACTACTGGGGCTACAACACCATCGGCTTCTTCGCCCCGCAGAACACCTACAGCTCCTCCGGCGATGTGGGGCACCAGGTCCAGGAGTTCAAGGCCATGGTCCGCGACCTGCACCGGGCCGGCATCGAAGTGATCCTGGATGTGGTCTACAACCACACCGCCGAAGGCAACCACCTCGGGCCCACACTTTCCTTCAAGGGCATCGACAACCAGGCCTACTACCGGCTGGTCGACGACGACATGAAGCACTACATGGACTACACGGGCACCGGAAATTCCCTGAACGTCCGGCACCCGCACTCGCTCCAGCTGCTGATGGATTCCCTGCGGTACTGGGTGACGGAGATGCACGTCGACGGCTTCCGCTTCGACCTTGCCTCCACGCTGGCCCGCGAGTTCTACGACGTGGACAAGCTCTCCACCTTCTTCGAACTCATCCAGCAGGACCCGATCGTCTCCCAGGTCAAACTGATCGCCGAGCCCTGGGACATCGGCCCGGGCGGATACCAGGTGGGCAACTTCCCGCCGCAGTGGACCGAATGGAACGGCAAGTACCGCGACACGGTCCGCGACTTCTGGCGCGGAGAGCCCTCCACCCTGGGCGAATTCGCCTCCCGCCTGACCGGCTCCGCGGACCTGTACGAAAGCTCTGCGCGGCGCCCCGTGGCGTCGATCAACTTCGTCACGGCCCACGACGGCTTCACCATGCGCGACCTGGTCTCCTACAACGAGAAGCACAACGACGCCAACGGCGAGGGCAACAACGACGGCGAATCCCACAACCGGTCCTGGAACTGCGGCGAGGAGGGGGACACGGACAACGACGAGGTCCTGACCCTCCGCGCCCGCCAGCAGCGCAACTTCATCGCCACCCTGTTGCTCTCGCAGGGTGTCCCCATGCTGCTGCACGGTGACGAGCTGGGCCGCACCCAGCAGGGCAACAACAACACCTATTGCCAGGACTCCGAGCTGAGCTGGATCCACTGGGACGCAATGGACCAGCCGCTGGTGGAGTTCACCGCGTTCGTCAACAAGATCCGCCACGACCACCCGACGTTCCGCCGCAGCCGCTTCTTCGACGGCCGGCCGGTGGTCCGCGGTGAGGGCGAGAAACTGCCGGACATCGTCTGGCTGAAGACCGACGGCACCGGAATGCTGCCCGAGGACTGGGGCAGCGGCTTCGGCCGGACGATCGGCGTGTTCCTCAACGGCCACGGCATCCAGGAGCAGGACTCCCGCGGCCGCCGGATCACCGACGACAGCTTCCTGCTGGCCTTCAACGCCCATGACGACAGCGTGGACTTCTGCCTGCCGGCCGAGGAGTACTCGCCCTTCTGGGATGTACTGGTGGACACCGCGGACCAGGCCGACACCGAGAAGCCGATCAAGGCGGGCTCGGTGCTGAAACTGGCAGCCAAGTCCATGGTGGTGCTCCGGGCTCACTCCGGCCCCGAGGTGGAGGTGGACTACTCCGCGGCCGCATCACTGGCCTCGATGGCCGAGCACGAGGACGCACTAGAGGAAATGGTGGAGGCCCAGGACGAGGCCGCCGAAGCCGTCTCGAAGGCTGCCGCCAAATGAGGACTCCGGTCTCCACTTACCGGCTGCAGATCCGGCCCGGCTTCACCCTCCAGGATGCCGCCGAGACCGTGCCCTACCTGAAGTCGCTCGGCGTGGACTGGATCTACCTCTCGCCGATCCTCACCGCGGAGAAGGGCTCGGACCACGGCTATGACGTGACCGACCCCTCCGCGATCGACCCGGACCGCGGCGGCCCCGAGGGTCTGGCCGCCGCGGCGCGGGCGGCCCGTGAGGCCGGCATGGGCGTGCTCGTCGACATCGTGCCCAACCATGTCGGCGTTGCCACCCCCATCCAGAACCCGTGGTGGTGGTCGCTGCTCAAGGAAGGACAGCAGTCCCGCTACGCCCAGGCGTTCGACGTCGACTGGGACTTCGGCGGCGGCCGGATCCGGATCCCCGTGCTGGGATCCGACTCCGACGTCGACGCGCTGGAAATCCGGGACGGGGAGCTGCGGTACTACGACCACCGCTTCCCGCTGGCCGAGGGAAGCTATACCGCAGGTGACCCCACTGCGGACGACCCGCGCGCGGTCCACGACCGGCAGCACTACGAGCTGGTCGGCTGGCGCCGGGCCGACAACGAGCTGAACTACCGCCGGTTCTTCGCCGTCAACAGCCTGGCCGGCATCCGGGTGGAGCTCCCCGAGGTCTTCGACGAAGCCCACGCCGAGATTGTCCGCTGGTTCCGCGAAGGCCTGGTGGACGGACTCCGGATCGACCACCCGGACGGCCTGGCCGATCCGGAGGGGTACCTGCGCCTGCTCCGCGAGGTCACGGGCGGCAGCTACCTGCTGATCGAAAAGATCCTCGAACCCGGTGAGGTCCTTCCGGAGAGTTTCGACTGCGAGGGCACCACCGGCTACGACGCCCTCGCAGACGTGGACCGGCTCTTCGTCGATCCCGCCGGGCAGGAAGCCCTGGACGCCCTCGACGCCGAGCTGCGTGGCGGCCAGGCGGCGGACTACGAGGACATGATCCGGGGCACCAAGCGCCGGATCACGGACGGGATCCTCCACTCCGAGATGCTCCGGCTGGCGCGGCTGGTGCCGTCCGGCACGGGACTCACGGTGGAAGCGGCCGCCGATGCCCTCTCCGAGATCATCGCCGCCTTCCCGGTGTACCGCAGCTACCTTCCCGAAGGCGCCGACGTGCTGAAGGAAGCGTGCGAACTTGCCGTCCGGCGCCGTCCGGAGCTGGCGGACGCCGTCGGACTGCTGCTGCCGCTGCTCCTCGACGCCGGCCCGGAACCGGGCGCCGAACTGGGACGCCGCTTCCAGCAGACCTCCGGCATGGTCATGGCCAAGGGCGTGGAGGACACCGCGTTCTTCCGCTACACCCGGCTCGGCACCCTGACGGAGGTCGGGGCCGATCCCACCGAGTTCTCGGTCGCGCCGGAGGAGTTCCATCACCGGATGGCGCGCCGCCAGGCCGAGATCCCGCTGTCCATGACCACACTGAGCACCCACGACACCAAACGCAGCGAGGACACCCGTGCGCGGATTTCCGTGCTCGCTGAGGTGGCGGGGGACTGGAAGGCCGCCCTGGCCCGGCTGCAGGAACTGGCGCCGCTGCCCGACGGGCCGCTCGCCAACCTGCTGTGGCAGGCGATCGCCGGTGCCTGGCCCGCGGACCGTGACCGGCTCCAGTCGTATGCGCAGAAGGCCGCCCGGGAGGCCGGCAACTCCACCGACTGGCTGGACCCGGACGCCGCCTTCGAGGAGAAGCTGGCCGCCGCCGTCGACGCGGCCTTCGACAACCCTGCCGTCCGGGCGGAACTGGAGTCTCTCGTGGAGCTCCTGGCGACGTATGGCGCCATCAATTCGCTCGGCGCCAAGCTCGTACAGCTGACCATGCCGGGCGTCCCGGACGTCTACCAGGGCACCGAGTTCTGGGACCGCTCGCTGACCGATCCGGACAACCGGCGGCCGTTCGACTACGGTGCGCGGCGCGCGGCCCTGGCCGCGCTCGACGCCGGCGACCGCCCGGCGTCGTACACCGACGACGCCGCGAAGCTCCTGGTGACCTCGCGAGCCCTGCGCCTGCGCCGCGACCGTCCGGAGCTGTTCACGGGCTACCGGCCCGTTGCCGCAACCGGGGCGGCCGCCGGGCACCTCATCGGCTTTGACCGCGGCAGTGCCGCCGGCGCAGGCGCCGTCACGCTCGCCACCCGGCTGCCCCGCGGACTGGAGCAGCAGGGCGGCTGGCAGGACACCGCCGTCGAACTGTCCGTGGACATGACGGACGAACTGACGGGAACCACGTTCGACGCCGGCCCCGTCCGGCTTGCCGACATCCTGCGTGACTACCCGGTGGCGCTGCTGGTGCCCACCTCCTGACCGCACCGACTGACCCACCGACCCCCGGGGAACGGAAGAATGCCATGACCTTGCCTGCACACGGAACCGAACGCTTCAACGTCTGGGCGCCGGACGCCCAGGCCGTCACCCTGCTCGCCGGCGGCCGGGAGTACCCGATGCGCCGGACCGACAGCCCTGCAAGTCCGGACGGCACAGCAAGTCCGGACGGCACAGGTGGCTGGTGGACCGCCCCGGACGCCCCCGCCGCCGGGGACGTTGACTACGGCTACCTGATCGACGGGGACACCACACCGCTGCCGGACCCCCGGTCCCGGCGGCAGCCTGCCGGTGTCCACGCCCTGTCGCGGACCTTCGACGCCGGCAACCACGAGTGGTCGGACGGGCAGTGGCAGGGGCGCGGGCTGCAGGGAGCGGTGATCTACGAACTGCACGTGGGGACGTTCACCCCCGAGGGAACGCTGGACGCGGCCGCCGGGAAGCTCGACTACTTGGTGGACCTCGGCGTCGATTTCGTGGAGCTGCTGCCGGTGAACGGCTTCAACGGCACCCACAACTGGGGTTACGACGGTGTCCTCTGGTACGCCGTGCACGAAGGCTACGGCGGACCCGCCGCCTACCAGCGCTTCGTGGACGCGGCCCATGCCGCCGGGCTGGGCGTCATTCAGGACGTGGTCTACAACCACCTCGGCCCCAGCGGGAACTACCTTCCGCGCTTCGGGCCATACCTGAAATCGGGGGAGGGCAACACCTGGGGCGACTCGGTGAACCTCGACGGCCCCGGTTCCGACGTCGTGCGCGCCTACATCCTCGAGAACGCCGCCATGTGGCTGCGGGATTACCACGTGGACGGGCTCCGGCTCGACGCGGTGCACGCCTTCAAGGACGAGCGGGCCGTGCACCTGCTGGAGGAGTTCGGTGCGCTCGCGGACGGAATCTCTGCCGAAACCGGCCGCCCCGCCACCATGATCGCCGAGTCGGACCTCAACGACCCGCGCCTGCTCTACCCGCGGGACGTCAACGGCTACGGACTGGCGGGGCAGTGGAGCGACGACTTCCACCATGCCGTGCACGTCAACGTCAGCGGCGAGGCCACGGGCTACTACGCTGACTTCGAATCCCTCGAGGCCCTGGCGAAGGTCCTGGTTGACGGGTTCTTCCATGACGGCAGCTACTCCAGCTTCCGCGGTCGCCACCACGGCCGGCCCATCAACACGGCCGCGGTCCACCCGGCGGCGCTGGTGGTCTGCAGCCAGAACCATGACCAGATCGGCAACCGGGCCACCGGCGACCGGCTGTCCCAGACGCTGGGGTACGGGCAGCTGGCGCTGGCCGCCGTCGCAACCCTGACCTCACCGTTCACGCCGATGCTGTTCATGGGCGAGGAATACGGTGCCACCACGCCGTGGCAGTTCTTCACCTCGCATCCGGAGCCGGAACTCGGCCGGGCCACTGCGGAGGGCCGGATCAAGGAGTTCGAACGGATGGGCTGGGACCCCGCCGTCGTGCCGGACCCGCAGGACCCGGAAACCTTCACCCGTTCCCGGCTCAATTGGGCAGAAGCCGCGGACGGCGACCACGCCCGCCTGCTTGACCTGTACCGCCGGCTCATCGCGTTGCGCCGTGCGACGCCGGAGCTGTCCGGTCTGGGCTTCGAGGACACTGCGGTGGCCTTCAGCGAGGCCGACCGCTGGCTCCGGCTGCGTCGCGGCAGCGTGGAGGTCGCGATGAACTTCTCCGCCGAACCGCGCCGGCTCGCTGTGGCCGGCGCCTCGATCGCACTGGCCACTGACGACGCCGTGCGCCTCGACAGCGGCCAGCTGGACCTGCCCGGCCACAGTGCCGCCATCATCTCGAAGTAAGACAGGATGTTACGTATGACTTATGTTGCAGCAGATACCCGTTATGACTCCATGCCCTACCGCCGCGTCGGCCGCAGCGGGCTGAAGCTCCCCGCCATTTCGCTCGGCCTGTGGCACAACTTCGGCGACGACAAGCCCTTCGAAACCCAGCGCGCCATCCTGCGCCGCGCCTTCGACCTCGGCGTCAACCACTTCGACCTGGCCAACAACTACGGTCCTCTCGCCGGTTCCGCCGAGACCAACTTCGGCCGGCACCTCCGCGATGACTTCGCCCCCTACCGCGACGAACTCATCATCTCCACCAAGGCCGGCTACAACATGTGGCCGGGCCCGTTCGGCGAATGGGGCTCCCGGAAGTACCTGCTGGCCAGCCTGGACCAGTCGCTGAACCGGATGGGCCTGGACTACGTGGACATCTTCTACAGCCACCGCCCCGACCCGGAAACGCCGATGGAAGAGACCATGGGTGCCCTGGACCAGGCCGTCCGCTCCGGGAAGGCCCTCTACGCAGGCATCTCCTCCTACACCCCGGAGCAGACCCTCGAGGCCGCCCGGATCCTCAAGGAGCTCGGCACCCCGCTGCTGATCCACCAGCCCAGCTACTCCATGCTGAACCGCTGGACCGAAAACGGCAGCCCCAACCTCTACGAGGCGCTGGAACAGGTGGGAGCGGGCTCGATCGCGTTCTCGCCGCTGGCACAGGGCATGCTGACCGACCGCTACCTGGACGGGATCCCGGCCGATTCCCGCGCCGCACAGGAGAAGTCCCTGGACGAGAACAGCATCACCGAGGACAAGCTGGACCGCGTGCGGGGACTGCACCGGATCGCGGAAAGCCGCGGGCAGTCCCTGGCGCAGATGGCCATCGCGTGGATCCTGCGGGAGCAGGGCAAGGGCGCCCCGGTGACATCCGCACTGGTCGGCGCGTCCAGTGTCCGCCAGCTCGAGGACACCCTGTCCGCGATCAACAACCTCGACTTCACCGCGGAGGAGCTGACAGCGATCGACGAGTTCGCTGTCGAGTCCGATATCAACCTGTGGGCCCAGAAGTAGCTGGCCCCGCCTCCCGGTAATACCGGCGGCGCGGCGGCCCGGGAACAACTCAGGCCGCCGCGCCGTTGACTAGAATGCTAATGGCGCCGTACGGTGCCGTGCCCGCTGCCGCCGTCGTGCATCAGAGTACTTCCGCACCGGGCATAAGAAGTTGTCCCCAAAGGAGTTCCGTGTCTTCACATCCGATTCGTGTTGCAATCGTCGGCGTAGGTAACTGTGCCACTTCGCTGGTCCAGGGCGTTGAGTACTACCGGGACGCCGATCCCCAGGCCACGATCCCGGGCCTGATGCACGTGGAGTTCGGCAAGTACCACGTCAACGACGTCCAGTTCGTCGCCGCGTTCGACGTCGACGCCAAGAAGGTGGGCCAGGACCTGTCCGCCGCCATCCTGGCCAGCGAAAACAACACCATCAAGATCGCCGACGTCCCGCCGACCGGTGTGACCGTCCAGCGCGGCCCGACCCTCGACGGGCTCGGCAAGTACTACCTTGAGACCATCGAGCAGTCCCCGGAGGAGCCGGTCGACGTCGTCCAGGCGCTCAAGGACGCCAACGTTGACGTGATGGTCTGCTACCTGCCGGTCGGCTCGCAGGAAGCTGCGGAGTACTACGCCCAGTGCGCGATCGACGCCGGCGTGGGCTTCGTCAACGCCCTCCCGGTCTTCATCGCCGGCACCAAGGCCTGGGCGGACAAGTTCACCGCCGCCGGCGTCCCGATTGTGGGCGATGACATCAAGAGCCAGATCGGCGCCACCATCACGCACCGCGTCATGGCGAAACTGTTCGAGGACCGCGGCGTGACCCTGGACCGCACGTACCAGCTGAACGTCGGCGGCAACATGGACTTCAAGAACATGCTGGAGCGGGACCGCCTCGAGTCCAAGAAGATCTCCAAGACCCAGGCCGTGACATCCAACGTGGAGGCCGAGCTGGCCGCCAAGGATGTCCACATCGGCCCGTCGGACTACGTCCAGTGGCTTGACGACCGCAAGTGGGCCTTTGTCCGCCTCGAGGGCCGCAACTTCGGCGACGCCCCGGTGTCGCTGGAATACAAGCTGGAAGTCTGGGACTCACCCAACTCCGCCGGTGTGATCATCGACGCCATCCGCGCCGCCAAGATCGGCCTGGACCGCGGCATCGGCGGCCCGCTGCTCTCCGCCTCGAGCTACTTCATGAAGTCCCCGCCGGAGCAGTTCAACGACGACCTCGCCCGCGAAAAGGTCGAGGCCTTCATCCGCGGCGACCTGGAGCGCTAAACCCGCCCTCCGACGCTCCCGCACTTTTGGCGCGTTCCACCCCGACGCTCCCGCACCTTTGGTGTGGGAGCGTCGTGCGTCCGGAGCGTGCCAGGTTGGCGCTCCCTCACGTCTGGTCGCTACTAGCCCGATCCTCCCTCACGTCGTGCAGGTATCGCAGGATCGCTCCCTCAGACGGGGCTGGAAAAGCCTGCAGCAGACGACGGGCTGAGGTACGCGGTGCGGAGGATTCGTTTAATCTTGGCGGTGGCGCCCTCGAAGCCGTCGGCCAGGTCGTCTTTTGTCAGGACGAGTACGTTCCATCCCGCGGACTCGAAGGCCTTGTCACGTCGGCGGTCGCTGAAGATCTGGGCTGGCAGCAGGTGGTGGCCGCCGTCGTACTGGACGGCCAGCCGACGGCGGCGATACCCAAGATCCGCAGTCGGGGACCCCGGGCTATCCGGGCGGAGCGGGAGCTGCAGCTCCGGCTCCGGGAGACCGGCGTCGCACATCGCCAGGCGTAGCAGTGTTTCTGGAGCCGAGTCGGATCCCACTCGCATCAAGTCCAGGGCCGCCCGGGCGCGGACGATTCCCTGTAGATTCGGGTGGCGGCTCACCATCGACCGCAGCCCATCGATGGTCGCGAAGGGCTCGTTCCGTCCCTCCAACCCGAACCGCGGAACCCGAACGAGCTCGTCGCCCATGCAGACCAATTCGGACAGGCTCAATCGCCGGCCGAGGTCGAGCCACGTGCGGGGACGCGTGCTGATCCGGATGCCGTCCGCTGTTTCAACCTCGTCGTCCAGCGCCAGAACCGTGTGTCCGACGATCCCCTTGCGCCGGACTTCGGGCAGCGCCCGCGGCTTGCTCAGGTGCAGCTCCTCAGAGTCCGAGAGCCACGGAGGCAAGAGCTGGCATCGAAGTCTGGCGGCCGTGACGTGCGAGATCCAGGCCCCCGGGGAGGCGGCGGACAGCGCGCGAGCCGCATCCTCCAACTCGAAGTTCCATTCAGCGGGCCTGTAGAGACCCCGGCTGACATGACTGATGTCGGACTGCTTGAGCCTGGATCTTGGTACTCCCAACGACCGGGCATCGGCGATGGTGAAGGGTGCTGCGCCGAGTGGACCGGGAAGCTCCATTCGCTTTCTCATGCTGGCATTGTGAACCCATTTTGGTAACCGCGCAGGAGTTATCCACAGGTGTCCAGGATCAGCCAGTAGCGGCCAGTGCGGGCTCCGACGGTTGCGCCCTGACCAGTGCAGGACGTGAGGGAGGATCAGGTGCGCGGACGCCGGACGTGGGGGAGCGTCGACTGACGTGGCGCCGGATGTGAGGGAGCGTCGGCTGACGTGGCGCCGGATGTGAGGGAGGGTCTAGAAGAGGCCGACGGGGCTGCCTTCGGCGTCGACGTCCATGCGCATCGCGGCCGGGACCTTCGGGAGCCCCGGCATGGTCATGACCGCGCCGGTGAGGGCCACGATGAAGCCGGCGCCGGTCTTGGGGATGAGGTCGCGGACGTGCACGGTGAAACCCTTGGGGGCGCCGAGTTTGCTGGCGTCGTCGCTGAAGGAGTACTGGGTTTTCGCCATGCAGACCGGGAAGCCGGACCAGCCGTTCTTCTCGATTTCCGCGAGCCGTTTGAGCGCCGGGACGGAGAAATCAACGCCGTCGGCGCCGTAGATCTCCTGCACAATCGTCCGGATCTTGTCCTCCACCGACATCTCCAGCGGGTACAGGTGGCGGAAGGTGTGCGGCGCATCAATGGCCGCGGCGACCTTGGCCGCGAGTTCGTCGCCGCCGTCCCCGCCGCCGCCCCGGCCCCAGACGTCGGCCACGGCGGCCTGGACGCCCTCGGCAACGCACCACTCCAGCAGCCAGTCGAGCTCCGCCTGGGTGTCTGTGGCGAACTTGTTGATTGCCACCACCGGCGTGATGCCGAACTTCTCCACGTTGCGCACATGACGCTGAAGATTCACGACGCCGGCAGCCAGCGCGTCCAGGTTGGGTTCCTTGAGCTGGTCCTTGGGGATACCGCCGTGCATCTTCAGTGCCCGGATGGTCGCCACGACGACGACGGCGGACGGAGCCACGTCGGCGACGCGGGACTTGATGTCCATGTACTTTTCCGCACCCAGGTCGGCGCCGAAACCGGCCTCCGTGACGACGATGTCCGCCAGGCTGCGGGCGGTCTGGGTGGCGATCAGGGAATTGCAGCCGTGGGCGATGTTGGCGAACGGTCCGCCGTGGACCAAAGCAGGGGTCCCGGCAATGGTCTGCACCAGGTTCGGTTTGATGGCGTCCTTGAGCAGCATGGTCAGGGCGCCCTGGACCCCCAGCTGGGCGACCGTGACAGGCTGCCGGTCGTAGGTGTAGCCGAACGTGATCCGGCCCAGCCGGTCCCGGAGATCGGCGAGGTCCGTGGCGAGGCAGAACACCGCCATGATCTCCGAGGCCACAGTGATGTCGAAGCCGTCCTGCCGCGGGATGCCCTGGGTCGGCCCGCCCAGGCCGATCACCACCTCGCGCAGGGCCCGGTCGTTCATGTCCAGGACCCGTTTGAAGGTCATCCGCCGCGGGTCGATGTTCAGCTCGTTGCCCTGGTAGATGTGGTTGTCCACGAGGGCCATCAGGGCGTTGTTCGCCGAGGTGACGGCGTGGAAGTCCCCGGTGAAATGCAGGTTGATCTCGTCCATCGGCAACACCTGGGAGTAGCCGCCGCCCGTGGCGCCGCCCTTCATGCCTAGGATCGGTCCCAGCGACGGTTCACGCAGCGCGATCATGACCTTATGGCCGGCGCGGGCCAGGGAGTCCGCCAGCCCCACTGTCGTGGTGGACTTGCCTTCGCCGGCGGGCGTGGGCGACATCGCGGAGACCAGCACCACCTTGCCGGGGGCACGCGCCGGGCCGCCCGCCGTCGAACCTGTCAGCTTTGCCGGATCGATTTTCGCCTTGTACCGGCCGTGGAAGTCCAGGGCCTCGGCATTGATCCCGGCTGCGGCGGCGATGTCCTCGATCGGCCGCATGGTGGCCCGCTGCGCGATCTCCAGGTCGCTCAGCGGAGCTGTCCCCGGGCCGGGCGTGGCGGGGGTTCCGGGAATCGTGGGTTCAGACATCGTTGTCCTTTGGCTCGTGGCGTCGGTGGGTGTTCCGGCCGGTGGGTGCAGGCGGTGGTTACCGGCCTGTGGTTCCGGGCGAGGGCGTGTGGCCCACCGGAATGGTCAGGTTTCCAAAATACTGGCTCAACGCGGTGTGGTAGCTCTCCAGTGTGATGGCGGCGGTGCGTTGCCAGCCGAACTCCTGCGCGTGCAGGGAGGCGGCGCGGCCCATGTCCTCGCGGGTCGCCGGGTCGTCGTACAGGGCCTCGAGGGCGTCGGCCCAGTCGGCGGCCTTGTGGCCCTCCACGAGCAGGCCGGTCCGGCCGTCGTAGATGGCACGGGACAGCCCGCCCACCTTGGTGGCCACCACCGGCGTTCCGCAGGCCTGGGCTTCCAGCGCCACGAGGCCGAAGGATTCGCTGAAGGACGGCATCACCACGACGTCGGCCGAACGGTACCAGCCGGCAAGTTCCGGTGCGCTGACCGGAGGATGGTGCGTGACGACGTCGTCCAGTCCGGCGGCGCTGATCAGCGACTTCAGGTCAAAGTCCTTGGATCCGCTGATCGCGCCGACGATGGTCAGCTGCAGGTCGATGTCCGGGCGCCGGGCCCGCAGCAGGGCGGCGGCCTTGACCAGGATCTGCGGTCCCTTCAAGCGCTGGATCCGGCCGGCGAACAGCAGATGGAAGCGGCCCGGCGGGACGCCGTGGGCAGCCCGGGCCCGGCTGCGGAACGCCGGCGTGAAGATATCCAGGTCCACGCCGGGCGGGGCCACGTCAATTTTGTCGTTGTCCGCGTTGTAGTGCGAGACCAGTTCCGCCGCCTCGGTGCCCGTGTTGGCGATCAACCGGGTGGCGCCGTCGACAATCCGGTGTTCGCCGTCCTCGCGCCGCCGCGGTTCCGGTTGCTCCCCGGAGACGAGCAGCAGGTTCTTCACCTTGGCCATGGTGTGCATCGTGTGGACGAGCGGCAGGCCCCACAATTCGGCGAGCTCAAGCCCCGCCACGCCGGAAACCCAGTAGTGCGAATGGATCACGTCGTAGCGGCCGTGCGGCTGAAGCTGCCGGATCCGGTCGATTTCGGCCACCATGCTGTGCAGCAGTTCCGGCAGTTCCTCCTTCGGCAGCTTCCGGGGCGGTCCGGCCAGGACGTTATGCACGCAGACTCCGGGGGAGGGATGTTCGACGGCGGCCTGCGAAGCGGACGTGGATCGGGTGAAGATCTCCACTTCGACGCCGGTCTCGGCGAGGGCCGCGGCCAGGGCGCGGATGTAGACGTTCATGCCGCCGGCATCCCCGGACCCCGGCTGTTCCATGGGCGAGGTGTGCAGGGAGAGGAAGGCGACGCGGCGGATCAGCGACATTCTTCTTCCCCTTTCTGGAACGGGCCCTGCCGGGCACGTCCGGACGTCCACTGCCGGAACTGCATTTCGGTAAAACATTACTCCTGAAGTTCCCGCGGGTTCACCGGCCGGCGGGCGGCGCCGGTCACAGGGCCGGACGTGCTGCTAACGTGGCGGCTGTGAGCACCAGCAACGAGACAGAGTCCACGGCCCCGGGCTGGGTCATCCGGCCGGCCGCCGGCACGGATTGGCCGGCGATCTGGGAGATCCTGGAGCCCGTCGTCCGGGCGGGGGAGACCTTCACCTGGGACCGGGACACCACAGAGGAGCAGGCCCGCGAACGATGGTTCAAGCAGCCCCCGGGCCAGACGTTCGTGGCGGCGGGACAGGGGGAACTCGACGGAGTCATCCTGGGCACCGGCGAGCTGCACGCCAATCAGGGCGGCGGCGGAAGCCACGTTGCCAATGCCGGGTACATGGTCCACCCGGCGCACGGGGGCAAGGGTGTGGCCCGCGCGCTCTGCGCCTATTCACTGGAAACTGCCCGGGCGGCCGGATTCCGCGCGATGCAGTTCAACGCCGTGGTGGAGAGCAACGTCCGGGCAGTCGGGGCCTGGCAATCCCTGGGCTTCGAGGTGCTCGCCACGATCCCTGAGGCGTTCCGGCACCCGCGCCTGGGCTACGTGGGCCTGCACCTGATGTACCGCAGGCTGTAGAGGCGCCCGCCGGTCGAGCAGGATGAAGAACCTGTCACGTGACCCAAGACATTTTCTTCCGGGGCGAATAGGCTGAGCCTCTGAGGGCCGAGCGAGGGGAGACTTGGATGCCCGGGAGCAGCCATCCGCCCGTGCAGCACCAAAAACTGCGCCGACCATGGCAGGCTGCAATCCGGCGCCGGGTGCCCGGGTGGGTCGTGGCCGTGCTGCTGCTGGCGGTTCCGTTGCTGGTCATTGGCGGGTGCACCCTGACCAGGGGCAGCGGCAACTCTTCCTCAGCGGAGGATCCGGCTCCGGAGTTCGTCACCGCTGCCGGTCGCGGCCTCGTCCTCAAGGGCGAGCCCACGAGGCTGAAAGCGGTGAACTTCTCTAACTTCTACCACCGGGATCAGGACGGGGCTGAGCTCCTTAAATCCCAGCACCATTCGGAAACCGACTTCCAGCGCGCGAAGGATATCGGGTTCAACAGCATTCGGTTTGCCTTTGACGGGAACTGGTACGTCGACTCCCCGGAGGTCTTCTTCGAGTGGATGGACCAAAACGTGGCGTGGGCCCGGCAGCACGACATGCGCCTGATCCTGGATTTACATACCCCGATCGGCGGATTCTGGCTGGACCCCACCAGCGACGAGGTCAGTTTCGACATCTGGTCCGATCCCCGGCTGCAGCAGCAGAACGCAGACCTGTGGCGCGTGATCGCCGCCCGGTACAAAGATGAACCGGCCATCGCGGCCTACGACCTGCTCAACGAGCCGGTGACCACCGATGCCACGGGGGAACAGTGGAAAGCGCTGTCGCGGCAGCTGGTGGCCGCGGTGCGGTCGGAGGACCGCAACCACCTCCTGGTAGTGGGCGGGATCTACGGGGTCAACGGGCGCTACGGAACGGCCGGAATCGATCAGCACTTTCTTGTTGACGACACCAACGTGGTCTACGACTTCCATTTTTACGAGCCGATCAAGTACACCCACCAATACGCGTCCTGGATTGAAGGCCCCGTCCAGGACGGCGGCCGCTATCCCGATCCGAACGTGATCCTTTCGACCGGCGAGCGGGTCCTGCTGCCGCAAAGCCGCATCGCAACTACCCTCCTGCCGGCCGGCACGTCAGGCTGGGCAGCGTACGACAGCGGCATCGTGGCGATCGAGGACAGCAACGCGGTAGCGGCGGTGCCCCTGCTCACCGCCCAGGGCGGGATGCGCGGAACGGCCGGGTTCGATGCGATCACGGTGACCGAGTACGGCCCGGACGGGACCGAAATCCGGCAAATCATCAACGACCAGCTGGACAGCGACGCGACCCTGGACTGGCATCAATGGCAGTCCGGCGGGGACGCCGCGGCACCGCCGGAGTTCGCGCGGGAGACTGGCGGGTATCAGGACAACGGCAGTCTCTCCATTAGCAATTCCGCCGACGCCGAGGCGATCGCGGGGTGGAGCAACGACGCACATCTGTTCAAGGTGGTGCCCGGCAACAAATACCGGATCCAGGGCCACATGCGGGGTGAGAACATTGCCTCCTCAACCGGCGCGGCCCCGCGGATCGGTCTCCAGCTCGACGTTTACGCCACGTCGCCCGGAGCAGCCGGGAACGGTTTCCTCGAACGCGGCAAAGACTATCTGGCCCACCAGCTGGCGGAACGTCTGCAGTTCGGCATCGACAACAACGTGCCGATGTCGGTCATGGAGTTTGGCGTGGTCCGGCAAACATTTGAGATGGAGGGCAAAGGCGGAGACCAGTGGGTCACCGACATGCTGGAACTCCTGGACGAGCACGGACTCAGCTTCGCCTACTGGGAATACCACGGCACCCAGATGGGGCTTTACTTCAGCGGCACAGGCTTGCCGGGCGAACCCCATACAGCGCTCCAGGACACCCTCACCCGCGGCCTGCGCTGAGCCGCCCGGCACGGCTAGGTGCCGTCTCCGTTGCTGTCGCTGTCGTTGCGCCAGAGTTGCAGGAGTTCAGGGAAAGCGGCCTCGTAGCCGGCGAGGAGTTCCGCCGCGAGCACGTCCGAATCGACGAGGGGATGACGGGCGAAAGCGGCGAGGGCAGCCCCGCGCCGCCGGGTCCCGTCCGCAGGCCCGGTGGTGGCCTGGACGACCAGGCGTTCAACATCCTTGACCCGCTGCATCAGGGCCAGCTGTGCGGAGGCAGGGCGTTCCTGCGGAAGCGGCACCACGCCGTCGAGCGTCACCCGGCAGGGGACCTCGACGACGGCGTCCGCCGACAGTCCCGGAATGGCCGGGGCGCCGGCGGCTGTGTTAGCGCCGTCGCTGGCGGTGTTGGGGGTGTTCAGAATCAGCTCCGCCGGACCCCCGCCGGAGAGGGCGCGCATGACCGCGAGGGCGACGCGCTCGTAGCCGCCCCCGGCCAGGTCCGCCTCATCCCGGCGCTCGCCGGCGAGGCGTGCCTCCGCGAGGTAGCCCTCTTCACGCGAGCGGCGTGCCGCGTCCCACAGCGGATAGGCCTGCTGCCCCGCCGCGGCGAGCAGCGGATAGAGCTCGGTCTGCTGCCGGTCGATGGATTCACCGCGGGTGGTGGGGGAGGACCGGATGCCGGCCAGGGCGTGCTCGGTCTCGTAGTAGTAATAGAGGTATTCGTTGGGCAGGCACCCCAGGCCCGCCACGAAGGGCTGCGGAAACAGCCGGCCCTCCTCGAAACCGGCCAATGCGTCCGCGTCGGCCAGCAACCCGGGGAGCATGTCCCGGCCGCCGGACTCCAGGCGGTACAGCCAGCCGAGATGGTTCAGCCCGTAGTAGCCCACGCCGTCGAGCCGGCCCTCGGGCAGCACGACGCCGGCAGCGTGCGCCGCCCGGTACACCAGCCCGCCGGCCGAATCGCAAATGCCCACCACCTTGCGGCCGAGCACCGGGACCAGGGCTTCGGTGACCATCCCGGCCGGGTTCGTGAAATTCAGCAGCCACGCGTCCGGGCAGTGCCGCCGCATCTGGGCGGCCAGGTCCAGCATGCGGGGAATGGACCGCAGCGCGTAGGAGATGCCGCCGGCCCCCGTGGTTTCCTGGCCCAGGAGCCCCAGGTCCAGGGCCACCCGCTCATCGGCGGTGCGGCCCGCCGTCCCGCCGGGGCGGATCGCGGCAAATACGACGTCCGTCCCGGTCAGCGCCTCGGCCAAGGACGTGGTGGCCCGGACCGTTGGAGGGGCGACGCCGGGCGGCGGCAGCGCCCCGAACGAGCCGAGGACGGCCTCGATGGCGGCGAGGCGGCCGGGATCGACGTCGTACAGCACCAGCTCCCGGACAAGGCCGGCGTAGGGACCTGCACAGAGCGCCCGGTAGACCAGCGGTACCCGGAATCCGCCGCCTCCGGCAATCATCAGCCGCATGCCGACAGTCTATTCACAGTGCTCCGTCATGGCCCGTTGAACTCCTTTCCTGCGGTACCGGGACGGCGTAGTGTGCCATACATGGACGCGATACCGACGCGGCGTTTTGACCCGCTTTCCTCCGTCCGGACCCCGGCGGCCGGGGGCTTCGATTTGTTGCTGACCGGCACCGTTTTCCAGGACATCATCTTCACCGGCCTGCCGCACGCCCCGGTCGCCGGCACCGAGATCTGGAGCGACGGGATGGGCAGCTGCCCGGGAGGGGTGGCCAACCAGGCCATCGCCGCGGCGCGGCTCGGGCTGCGCACGGGGCTGGCGGCTGCGTTCGGCGATGACGGCTACGGGGACTACAACTGGAAGATTCTGTCCGCGCAGGAACACGTGGACCTGTCCCTGTCCCGGCGGGTGCCGGGCTGGCACTCACCGGTCACCGTGTCCCTCAGCGTGGAGCACGACCGGTCCATGGTGACGCACGGCCACCCGGCCCCGGTGAGCTCCAGTGAACTGATCGGCTGCCCTCCTCCGGCGCTCGCCGCCGTCGCCGAGCTCGGCGAGCAACTGGAACCGTGGGCGCTCGACGCGCATAAGGCCGGGGTGCGGCTCTTCGGCGACGTCGGGTGGGATCCCACCGGTGTCTGGTCCTCCACCCGGCTGGACAACCTGCAGTACTTTCACGCCTTTATGCCGAACCAGCACGAAGCCATGGCCTTCACCGGGAACGACAACCCGTGGGCTGCCCTCTACGCCCTGGCGGACAGGGTGCCGGTCGCGGTCGTGACCCTCGGGTCCCAGGGCGCCATGGCCGTGGACTCTGAATCGGGCGAAGAGGAATGGGTGCCGTCGCTGCCGGTGTCCGCCTTCGACCCGACCGGGGCGGGGGACTGCTTCGGCGCCGCCTTCATCGTGGGCTGCCTGGCGGGCTGGCCGCTGGGCGACCGGCTGCGGTTCGCCAATCTCTGCGCGGCGCTGGCTGTGCAGGAAGTCGGCGGCTCGCTGGCCGCACCCGGCTGGGGGGACATCGCGGACTGGTGGCAGCGGGCCAACGCCCGCAAGGAACGCCAAAGCAGCCAGTGGCTCCGGCGCTACAGTTTCCTGGAGGACATCATCCGTGATGTGCCGCAGGAGGCGCAGCGGCGGGCGACAGCGACCATCGCGCACCTGTCGGATGCGTAGGTAGGCGGGCTCCCACGCTGGACATGCCCTCCGTGCGGCCCGGGCAATGGGCATGGTGTCGTTGTGCCCAGTCGTGGGCGCGAACACTGAGCATGTCCCTTTGGCGGGCGCGGGCTGGCGGGGACGTGGGTCTTGCCCCGGACCAGGTTGAAGCTGGACATGCCCTCCGTGCGGCCCGGGGAATGGGCATAGCGCCGTTGTGCCCGGTCGTTGGCGCGAACACTGAGCATGTCCCCCGGTGGAGCGGGCGCGGGCTGGCGGGGACGTGGGTCTTGCCCCGGACCAGGTTGAAGCTGGACATGCCCTCCGTGCGGGCCGGGAAATGGGCATAGTGCCCTTGTGCCCAGTCGCGGGCGCGAACACTGAGCATGTCCCCCGTGGAGGGGGCGCGAACACTGAGCATGTCCCCCTCGGGAGCGGGCGGGGATGCTCCCGCGGCGGCCCGAATTAAGCCGCATGCGCCGCCACCCCTAGAATCGTTAAGTGACTTACCCAGCAGCAACAGGTGACTTCAGGCCCGTCCCGGACGCGCCGTCAGCGTACGCCGAGGAACGCTCGGCCGTTATCGACCTCGAAGCCATCCGGCACAATGTCCGACGGCTGGCGGCCGTGGCATCACCTGCCCAGGTGATGGCGGTGGTCAAGGCCGACGCGTACGGCCACGGCGCCGTTCCCGTGGCGCGCGCGGCACTCAGCGCCGGCGCCAACTGGCTGGGCACCGCCCACATTTCCGAGGCCTTGGCCCTGCGCGCCGCAGGCATTGAGGCGCCCCTTCTGGCCTGGCTGCACACGCCTGAGAGCAACTTCGCCGCCGCCGTGGCTGCCGGGATCGACATCGGCTGCTCGGGCTGGGAACTGGAACGCATCGTAGCGGCCGCCCGTGAGCAGGAACGCCCGGCCCGCGTGCACCTCAAGGTGGACACCGGACTGGGCCGCAACGGCGCCACCCTGGATGCCTGGGACGGCCTGGTCGGCGAAGCCATGGAATACCAGGACCAGGGCCTGCTGCGGGTGGTCGGCGTCTTCTCCCACCTGGCCGTCGCCGACGAACCCGAGCGCCCGGAAACCGACGAACAGCTGGAAGCCTTCCGCGAAGCCCTCGCCATCGCCCAGGACGCCGGCGTGGATCCCGAGGTGCGGCACCTCGCCAACACGCCGGCCACCCTGTCCCGGCCCGACACGCACTTCGACCTGGTCCGCGTGGGACTGGGCCTCTACGGCCTGTCACCGTTCGAGGGGCAGGGCTCGGAAGAGCTGGGCCTGCGGCCCGCCATGACCGTCCGCACTGTCGTTTCGCACTGCAAGGATGTCCCTGCCGGCCAGGGCGTCTCCTACGGGCTGAACTACCGCACCGGCAGCACCAGCACGCTGGGGCTGATCCCGCTGGGCTACGCCGACGGCGTCCCGCGGATCGCCACCGGTGGGCCGGTCCGGGTGGCGGGCGTGAACTACCCCGTCGTCGGACGCATCGCCATGGACCAGATGGTGATCGACCTCGGCCCGCTCAACGTTTCAGCCGGCGGCCCCAGCGCCCTCGGCGCCGAAGCCGTTCTGTTTGGCAACGGCGACGACGGCGGGCCCACTGCAGAGGACTGGGCCCGGGCCGCCGGCACCAACAACTATGAGATCGTGACGCGGATCAGCCCCCGGGTGCCGCGCCGGTACATCAACGAAGAGCCCGCCAGCGACGAGTCACGGCCATGAGCCGGGCGGCCTGGGAACGGACCCTGGATGTCCGGACCGCGGACGAGACCCACGCCCTCGCCGCCGGGCTCGGCGCCCAGCTGCAGGCCGGCGACCTGCTGGTCCTCACCGGTGAGCTGGGAGCGGGGAAGACCACCTTCACCCAGGGCCTGGGGGAGGGCCTGGGGGTCCGCGCCGGGATCATTTCGCCCACGTTCGTGCTGGTGCGGATCCACCCGAACCTGCCCGACGGTCCCCGGCCGGGCGGCCCGGACCTGGTGCATGTGGACGCGTACCGGCTGGGTTCGGCCTCGGAAATCGACGACATCGACCTGGAAAACACCATGGACAGCGCCGTGACAGTGGTGGAGTGGGGCCGCGGACGGGTGGAGCACCTGAGCGAGAGCCGGCTGGAGGTGGACCTGCTCCGCAGCCTGGGTGGCAGCACCCGCGCTCCGGAAGCCGCCGCTCCCGAAGCGGCCCGCCCGGAAAACAGCCAGGACACGTCAGCGGCACCGTTTCCCGCGGTGCTGGACTTCGACACCGACGACGACGACGAGCCTCGCAGGATCGTGATCCGCGGCTTCGGTCCCCGCTGGGTGGACCCGCCCGTCCTCTCTTCGCCCGCGTCGTTCGCCGCGCCCGCTGGGTCCGCTGAAACCGCGACACCGCCCCACTCCCTGGAAGGGAACTGATGCTGATCCTTGCCATCGACACCTCGGCCGTGGCCAGCGCCGCACTCGTCTCCGATGACACCCTGGAATCCCTTGTGGGCAGCTTTTCCACCGAGGACACCCGGAGCCACGCGGAGGTCCTGGCGCCGGGAATCGAGGCGCTCCTCGCGGAGGCCGGCCTGACCGGAGCCGACGTCGACGCGGTGGTCACCGGGGTGGGGCCCGGCCCGTTCACCGGGCTGCGCTCGGGCATCGTCACCGCGCGCACCCTCTCCTTCGTCTGGGGCAAACCGCTCTACGGCCTCATGAGCTTGGACGCCATCGCCCTGGAGGTGGCGGAGTCCACCGACGCGGCGCCGGAGTTCATCGTCGCCACGGACGCGCGGCGCAAAGAGGTCTACTGGGCCCGGTATGCCCTCAGCGACGGCCAGCTGCCGCGGCTGCTGGACGGCCCGCACGTCGGCTTCGCCGCGGACCTTCCCGAGCTTCCGGTCTACGGCGCCGGCGCCGGTCTCTATTCCGACGTCGTCAAAGCCGTCCCGGGTTTCAGTTCCCGCCAGCCGGAAGCCCTCTCGCTGGGCCAGTTCGCTCTCGCGCGGCTCGCGGCGGGGGAGCGGCTGCTCGACTCCACGCCGCTGTACCTGCGCGAGTCCGACGCCCAGGTGCCTGGCCCGCGGAAGAGGGCGCTGTGAACGCCGGGTCCGCAGGACAGAATGCGGGACGGACCGCAGGACAGAATGCGGCACAGAATGGAGGACACGGCGCCGGGCAGGACACCGGCCCGGCACAGCTGCCCGGCGGGGTGACCCTGCGCGACATGACTGCCGCGGACATCCCTGCCGTCCATGACCTGGAGCGCAGGCTGTTCCCGGTGGACGCCTGGCCGCTGCAGATGTTCTCGGCCGAGCTGGCGCAGGCCGCGACCCGGCGCTACGTCGTGGCCGAACTGGCCGGGCGGATTGTGGGCTACGCGGGGCTGATGTGCATCCGGCCCATCGCGGACGTCCAGACCATCGCCGTCGTGCCGGAACAGGAAGGCAAAGGAATCGGCTCGGCGCTGCTCACCGAACTCATCCGGGAAAGCCTGCTCCGCCGCGCCGACGACGTGCTCCTGGAAGTCCGCGCCGACAACCCCAGGGCCCAGCAGCTCTACCGCCGCTACGGGTTCGAACAGATCCACGTCCGGCCCCGGTACTATCGCGACGGCGTTGACGCGCTGATCATGCGGCTCCGGCTCGGCGCTCCGGAACCAGACACGACGCCCACGGAAGCAGGCCGCCCATGAACAGCCCACAGCACGACAGGCCGCTGGTCCTCGGCATCGAATCCTCGTGCGACGAAACCGGCGTCGGCATTGTCCGCGGAACACAGCTGCTGACCAACACCGTGTCCTCCTCCATGGATGAACACGTCCGGTTCGGCGGCGTGATTCCCGAGATCGCCTCCCGGGCACACCTGGACGCCTTCGTCCCCACTCTCCGCGAAGCCCTGGCCGAGGCCGGAGTGACGCTCGAGGACATCGACGCGATCGCCGTCACGTCCGGACCGGGACTCGCCGGAGCCCTGATGGTCGGGGTTTGCGCGGCCAAGGCCCTTGCCGTCGCCACGGGCAAACCGCTCTACGCCATCAACCACCTCGTCGCTCACGTCGGCGTCGGGCTGCTCCAGACGGACGGCGGCGGCCCGCAGGCCTTCGCGGCCAACGCTCTACCCGCGAACGCTTTGCCGGAAAACTTGGGCGCCCTGCTGGTCTCCGGCGGGCACACCGAAATCCTGCGGATCCGGAACATCACCGCGGACGTGGAGCTGCTCGGATCCACGATCGACGACGCCGCCGGCGAAGCCTACGATAAGGTGGCGCGGCTCCTGGGCCTGGGCTACCCGGGCGGGCCGGCCATCGACAAGCTGGCACGCACCGGAAACGCCAAGGCCATCCGCTTCCCGCGCGGCCTCAGCCAGCCCAAGTACATGGGGACCGCGGACCAGCCCGGCCCGCACCGCTACGACTGGTCGTTCAGCGGACTCAAAACCGCCGTCGCCCGCTGCGTGGAGCAATTCGAGGCCCGCGGCGAGACGGTGCCTGTAGCGGACATCGCCGCGGCATTCCAGGAAGCCGTGGTGGACATCATTACATCCAAAGCGGTGCTGGCCTGCCGGGAGAACGGCATCACCGAACTGCTGCTGGGCGGCGGCGTGGCGGCGAATTCACGGCTGCGCCAGCTCACGGAACAGCGCTGCAACGCCGCCGGAATCCGGCTGACCGTCCCGCCGCTGGCCCTCTGCACCGACAACGGCGCCATGGTGGCGGCCCTCGGCGCCCAGCTGGTGATGGCAGGGATCGCGCCGAGCGGCATCGGCTTCGCGCCGGACTCCTCGATGCCGGTCACCACGGTCTCGGCCTGAGGCCGTGCGACGTGACGGCCGGGTCTAGGCTTCGGGGCGCTTGCGCATCTGCTTGACCAGGTCCAGTACGACGGCGCGCAGGTCGCCGCCGTGCTCCGCCGCCACGCGCCGCTGCCGCTGGTATCCGGCGCCACGCTCGACGATCTTCAGGACGTCGGCCAGCTCCGGGGCGCAGCCAAGTTTCACCGCGACGGGTTCAAGGCGGGCCACCGTCTCACGGATGTGGTCGGTAACCAGCTGTTCGTTGCCCGCGGCGTCGAGGATGATGATGGCGTCCAGGCCGTAGCGGGCCGCACGCCATTTATTCTCCTGGACATGCCAGGGCGGCATGGTGGGGATGGTGCCGCCGTTGTCCAGCGTCGTGGAAAACTCGTCGACGAGGCACTGCGTCAGGGCCGCGATGGCGCCAACTTCCTCGAGGGTGGCCAGGCCGTCACAGATGCGCATCTCGATGGTGCCGAAGTGCGGGACGGGCCGGATGTCCCAGCGGATCTCGGAGAGCGAGTCGATCACACCAGTGGTGAACATGTCCTGGGCGTACGCCTCGAAGTCTTCCCAGCTGGCGAACTGGAAGGGCAGCCCGGCGGTCGGCAGCTGCTGGAACATCAGCGCCCGCTGGGAGGCGTATCCGGTGTCCTCGCCGCCCCAGAACGGGCTGGAAGCGGACAGCGCCTGGAACTGCGGGAAATAGTTCACCAGCCCGTCCAGAACGGGGAGGACCTTGTCGCGGCTGTCCAAGCCCACGTGCACGTGGACGCCGTAGATGACCATCTGGCGGCCCCACCACTGCGTGCGGTCAATGAGCTTGGCGTAGCGCTCCTTGTCGGTCACGGGCTGCAGCTGCGGGGGGCTGAACGGGTGGCTGCCGGCGCAGAAGATTTCGACGCCCATGGGATCGGTGACGTCCCGGACGGCGGCGAGGGAACTGCTCAGGTCCGCTTTGGCCTCGGCCACGGTGTTGCAGATTCCGGTGACCAACTCCACCGTGTTCAGGAGCAGCTCCTGCTTGATGTGCGGGTGCTCGTCGTCCTCGTTCAGCTCGGGATGCTTCGCGGCGACACCGCGGAGGACCTCTTTGGCCACAGAGGCCAGCTCGCCGGTTTCGGCGTCCACCAGGGCGAGTTCCCATTCCACACCAAGAGTTGATTGCCTGGATGAAGCGAAATCAATCTTCATGTGGTCCCTTCATTTGTTTAGCTGTCCTTTTGCCTGCCCCGACCTGCAACGTCACGGGCGGAGTCGCCGGACAGTTGGCGAGGCAACAGTGGTCCAAGTCTAGTGCAGGGGTAACATCGAGCCGGTGGCCAGATTGCAGAGAACACGTGAAAGTGTTCACAAAAGTATTCGGACCGCAGCGGTACTGACGCTCATGCTGGGGCTTTTCCCCGGAATCGCTTCCTGCTCCGGGCCTCCGACGCCGGACCCCTCGCGAGGTTCCTCGGCCCCCGCCCAGACCGGATCCGCCCGGCAGCCATCGGACCCGCCGGCGCCGTCCACGCCCGGGACCGGCACGCCGGCCGCTTCATCCTCCGCTGCGGCCCGGCCGCTCGGCTGGGGACCCCAGCAGCGGGACGCGGACGCCGCGGCAAAGGCTGTTGCCGCGATGAGCCCCGAGGAGCGCGCGGGGCAGGTTCTGATGCCGTTCTACACCGGGCTCAACCACAACGCCCACGCCGCGGTCATCGAACGACTGCACCTGGCCGGTTCCATCATCATGGGTGACAACGTCCCCGGTACGCCGGATGGCAAGGTGGACACCGCGGCCATGCACAGCGTGACCGGCCGGCTCCAGGCCGCGGCCCGTGCCGGCGGCCGCAGCTGGCCGGGCCTGATCGGCGTCGACCAGGAAGGCGGGGTGGTGGCCCGGCTGCGGGCGCCGCTGACCGAATGGCCCGCGCCGATGAGCTACGGCGCGGCAGGCAGCGGACCGCTGGCCGCCGACGCGGGCCGGGCCATGGCTTCTGAACTGGCCGCACTCGGCTTCAACACCAACTTCGCGCCGACCACCGACGTCACCATGGGTCCGGCCGATCCGACCATCGGCGCCCGGTCCATGTCCGGGAACGCCAAACAGGCGTCCGGCTTCGGCGTTGCGTTCTCGCAGGGGATGCTGGCCTCCGGGCTGCTGCCGGCCGCGAAGCACTTTCCGGGCCACGGCTCGGTCAGCGTGGATTCCCACGCCGGGCTGCCCGTCCAGGGCGCAAGCCTCGCCCAGCTCCGCGCGAAGGACCTGCTGCCCTTCCAGGCCGCCATCGACGCCGGACTGCCGATGGTCATGGTCGGCCACATCGCCGTGCCGGCACTCGAGCCCGGGGTCCCGGCATCGGTGTCCAAGCCGGCGTACGCGGAATTGCGCAGGATGGGGTTCGACGGCGTGGCCGTCACCGACGCGCTCAACATGGGCGCCATCCGGAAACAGTTTCCGCACGACTCCGCCGCGCCGCTGGCACTCGCCGCGGGCGCCGACTTGCTGCTGATGCCCTCGAATGTGGAGTCGGCCCATGCCGCCATCATGCGCGCCCTGAACAGCGGCACACTGCCGCCCGAACGGCTCGCCGAGGCGGCACAGCGCGTCGTCACCATGATGATCTGGCGGGGCCGCGCCGGCGCGAAACCGGGAACGGATCCCGGCAGCGGCGCCGAAATGTCACACAAGGTCTCCCAAGCGGCCATCACAGTGCTGTCCGGGCCCTGCGATGGACGGATCGTGCCGGCCAGCGTCCGCGTGACCGGCGGCTCCGCCCAGGACCGGTCACGCTTCGCCGCCTCCGCCCGGAACGCCGGGATCGGCATCGGCGAAGGCCCGCTCGTGTCGCTGATCGGCTCCGGCGGCGCACCGGCCAAGCCGGGGACGGCGGACGTAGCGGTGGCCCTCGACGCCCCGTGGCTGCTGGCAGGCTCCCGGGCCCCCGCCAAAATCGCCGTCTACGGCCGCAGCCAAGGCGCGTTCGACGCGCTGGCCGCCGTCCTTGCCGGGCATGCCAAGGCCCCGGGAAAGCTTCCGGTCGCCGTCGGGTCACAGCCGCCGGGGACCGGCTGCGGCTGACCGCAGCGGGCGGGACCGGCACTAACGGCGCTGGTATTTAGCAGCTCTGGCGTTTAATGGAGTGGTGCCCATCCTGAATAAAGACATGACCCTTTGCATCTCGCTCTCGGCCCGGCCGAGCAACAACGGGACGCGCTTCCACAACCACCTGTATGAACAGCTGGGCCTGAACTGGATCTACAAGGCCTTCGCCCCCACGGACCTCGCCCAGGCGATCGCCGGCGTGCGCGGCCTCGGAATCCGCGGCTGCGCCGTGTCGATGCCGTACAAGGAAGACGTCATAGCGCTGGTGGATGTGATGGACCCGTCCGCGAAAGCCATCGACTCGGTCAACACGATCGTCAACGACGGCGGCACGCTCACCGCGTACAACACCGACTACACGGCGATCGAGCAGCTGCTGCAGCGCAACGCCGTGCCCTCCACCCACTCGGTGCTGCTGAGAGGCGCCGGCGGCATGGCGAAAGCCACTGCTGCTGCCCTGCGCGACGCCGGTTTCCGGGACGTCACGGTCATCGCCCGCAACGAGGAAGCGGGACGGGCGCAGGCCGGGCTCTACGGTTTCGCCTGGCGCGCCGACGTCGATCCGTCCAGCGCCGCGGACATGATCATCAACGTGACCCCTATTGGTATGGCAGGGGGAGCGGAGGCCGACGCGCTGTCCTTTCCGCAGGGGGTCATCGACGCCGCAAAGGTGGTGTTCGACGTCGTGGCGCTGCCGGCCGAGACGCCGCTCATCAAAGCCGCCCGCGCGGCAGGCAAGACGGTGATCACCGGTGCGGAGGTGGCGACCATCCAGGCCTTGGAGCAGTTCGTCCTGTACACCGGGATCCGGCCCAGCGACGAGCAGGTCCAGGCGGCCGAGGACTTCATGCGGGCCCAGTAGCCTTCCGGGAATCCCCGGCTCCGGCAGCCCGGTATGCGAAGGGCGCGCCTAGACCGGCTCCACCGAAATGGCCACCCGCTCCTCGCCGATCCTGGTGAGGACCAGGGTGGCCGTTTTCTTGCCCTTGCCCTTTCCACCGGGGAGCAGCTGCTTGCGGAGCTCCTCCGGGGTCACGGACGTGCCGCGCTTCTTGATGTCCAGCACCCCGATGCCCTGGTCCTTGACCCAGGCCTTAAGCGCCTTGACGTTGTAAGGCATCACGTCCAGCACCTTGTACGCCCGGGCAAAGGGGGTGTCCCGCAGCTCCGGGGCGCAGATGTAGGCGATGTGCTCGTCTACGAGGTGCCCGCCCAGCTGGAGTGCGACGTCGGCCACCAGTCCGGCGCGGATGATGGCGCCGTCGGGCTCGTAGAGGTACCCCTCGACCGGCCCCACCGGGGCGGACGGGCCGCCGTCGAAGTCTTCGGCGCTGGTGAGCTCCGCAGCGCCGCCGGGGCCGAGCAGCAGGGCAGCCCGCCGGATCCCTGGACGCCGCACCGCGTTGAACCACAACGCCACTTCGGTGACGTCCCCGCCCACCGACACCCACTGGGCTTCGCAGTCCTTGGGCACCGAATCGTGGGGCATGCCCGGGCCCATCTTCACACCAACGGCCAGGCCGGCGGCGGCCAGGGACTCGACGAAGGACAGCGGCGGGGAAAAGTCCTCCGGATCCCAGAGCCGCTTTGTGCCCGAGGTGGAGGTGGTCCGGCGTGCCGGGTCCAGCCAGACGCCGTCCACCCCGTCGAGGGCAACGGTCATCGCATCGGAATGCACCACGGTGGCGTTCCGGAACGGGATGAGGTTCATCATGGCGCAGGCCGCGGTCGTTTCGTCCATTTCCACGGCCGTGACCGTGATGTCCAGGGAAGCGAGCGCCATGGCATCGGCGCCGAGGCCGCAGCCGAGATCCGCTACATGCTGCACGCCGGCTTCCGCGAAGCGCTGGGCGTGCCGGGCCGCCACGGTGAGCCGGGTGGCCTGCTCCAAGCCCGCCTGGGTGAAGATCATCTGCCGGGCGAACTCGCCGAACTTGGCCTCGGCCTTGGTCCGCAGCCGCGACTGGGTGAGGACGGCGGAGACCAGCTCGGGGGAGTGTCCGGCCTTCCGGAGTGACGCATTGAGCCTGAACGCCTCGTCCTCGCGGTAAGGGCCAAGCGACGCCAGCAGCTCCCAGCCTTCGGGGTTCAGAAGCGGGGCGATCTGGTCCTGCGGTGCGTCAGCCATGGGAACAAGCCTAGTTCAGCGCACGGCTGCAGCTGCGCGCCCGATAGGGTTGACGGCATGGAATACAGCAGCACGGCAAACAGCGGCCCGGACGAAAACTACCCGGAGGACGGCGCCGCGCAGCAGGACACCGACGGGGAACGTCCCGCCCGGCAGGGACTGGCCCGCTACGCCCGGCCGGCGCTGATCGCGGGCGCCGTCATCGCCGTCGTCTGCGCCGCACTCCTGGTCATCATCTTCTTCCTGGACTCCTTCAACGCCACCGTTTATTCCGTCGGCGGCAAGGACGTCACCGACGCCACCGACGAGGCGAAGGCCATCCGCGACAGCTACGCGGCCGCCCGCATCGGCGGCATCGTCTTCCTGGTCACGGGGATCGTGCTGGCCGCTGCCGGAGGCCTCATGCTGTACCGGCACCGGAACGAGCCCGGCCCCGACGATGAGGACAACGGCGAGGACGTGGACTTCGCGGACCTCGGCGGGCGGTAACAACCCGCCGCTGCAGTCCCGCCCCGGTGGACATGTCCCGTGCGCGGGGCCACGAGTGAGCACAATGCCGAAGTGTTCACTGGCCGCCGCTAGGACTGGGCATGTCCCCCCCGCCGCAGCCCCGCCCCGGTGGGCATGTCCGGTGCCCGGGGCCCCGGGAGACCACAATGCCCGGGCGCCCCGAGTCCACCGGGAGCGAATTTCTGGCACTCGCCTTGACCGAGTGCTAACTACTTACATAGAGTCGTCATTAGCACTCTCCCTAGGAGGGTGCTAACACCTGAAGCTTTACAGCCAGGCGGCTGCCGGCACCGCGACGACGGTCTGTACGCCTTGGCACCACAGCTTTAAAGTCCACGAATTTGCTGACGAAAAGGAGAGGTCCTTGTCGGTCTCTATTAAGCCTCTTGAGGATCGTATTGTTGTCCGCCCGCTCGAAGCCGAGCAGACCACGGCTTCCGGCCTGGTTATCCCGGACTCCGCGCAGGAAAAGCCGCAGGAAGGCGAAGTTGTCGCAGTAGGCCCCGGCCGCTTTGACGACAACGGCAACCGCGTCCCGATCGACGTCACCGTTGGCGACGTCGTCATCTACTCCAAGTACGGCGGAACTGAAGTCAAGACCGGCGGCACCGAGTACCTCGTGCTGTCCGCCCGCGACGTGCTGGCGATCGTCGTAAAGTAACTCTCTTGGACCCCGCGCCGCCGATCCTTCTTTGACGGGTCAGTTGCGCGGGGTTCTGTCTTGAAAGGACAAAACCATGGCAAAGCAGCTTGCGTTTAACGACGCTGCCCGCCGGTCGCTTGAAGCCGGCATCGATAAGCTCGCCAACACGGTCAAGGTGACGCTTGGCCCGCGCGGCCGCAACGTCGTGCTGGACAAGAAGTGGGGCGCCCCCACAATCACCAACGACGGCGTCACCATCGCCCGTGAAGTCGAACTGGACGACCCGTACGAGAACCTTGGCGCGCAGCTTGCCAAGGAGGTCGCCACCAAGACCAACGATGTTGCCGGTGACGGCACCACCACCGCCACCGTGCTGGCACAGGCCCTGGTCAAGGAGGGCCTCCGCAACGTTGCGGCCGGCGCCGCTCCGGGACAGATCAAGCGCGGCATCGAGGTCTCTGTTGAGGCTGTCGCCGCCCGCCTGCTCGAGAACGCCCGCCCGGTCGAAGGCACCCAGGTCGCCAACGTCGCCTCCATCTCCGCCCAGAGCGACGAGGTAGGCGAGCTCCTGGCCGAGGCATTCGGCAAGGTCGGCAAGGATGGTGTGATCACCATCGAGGAGTCCTCCACCACGCAGACCGAACTGGTCCTCACCGAGGGCATGCAGTTCGACAAGGGCTACCTGTCCCCGTACTTCGTCACCGACGCGGAACGCCAGGAAGCAGTCCTCGAGGACGCCCTGATCCTGATCAACCAGGGCAAGATCTCGTCCGTCCAGGACTTCCTGCCGCTGCTGGAAAAGGCGCTGCAGAGCTCCAAGCCGCTCTTCATCATCGCCGAGGACGTCGACGGCGAGGCACTCTCCACGCTGATCGTCAACCGTATCCGCGGCACCCTGAACGTCGTTGCCGTCAAGGCCCCGGGCTTCGGTGACCGCCGCAAGGCCATGCTGCAGGACATCGCGACCCTCACGGGTGCACAGGTTGTCTCCCCGGAACTGGGCCTCAGCCTGGACACGGTGGGCCTCGAGGTACTGGGTACCGCCCGGCGCATCACGGTCACCAAGGACAACACCACGATCGTTGACGGCGCCGGATCGGCAGAGGACGTGGCAGCCCGGGTTTCCCAGCTGCGCGCCGAGCTGACCCGCACCGACTCCGACTGGGACAAGGAAAAGCTGCAGGAACGCCTGGCCAAGCTGGCCGGCGGCATCGGCGTGATCAAGGTTGGCGCAGCCACCGAGGTCGAGCTGAAGGAAAAGAAGCACCGCATCGAAGATGCCGTGTCCTCCACCCGCGCCGCCCTTGAAGAAGGCATTGTGGCCGGCGGCGGCTCCGCCCTCATCCACGCCCTCAAGGCACTCGACGAGGACCCCGCCGTCCAGGCACTCGAAGGTGACGCGGCCGCGGCTGTCGGTATCGTCCGCCGGGCACTGACCCAGCCGCTGCGCTGGATCGCGCAGAACGCCGGGTTCGACGGCTACGTTGTCGTGGCCAAGGTTGCCGAATCGGCGCTCAACCAGGGCTTCAACGCCAAGACCGGCGAATACGAAGACCTGATCGCCGCCGGCGTCATTGACCCGGTGAAGGTGACGCGTGCGGCCCTCCGCAACGCGGCATCCATCGCCGCACTGGTGCTCACCACGGAAACCCTCGTGGTCGAGAAGCCGGCCGACGAAGACGAGCACGCAGGACACCAGCACTAAGGACTCCGCGCCCTAAAAGGACCGGATCAGCGTCTGCTGGTCCGGTCCTTTTTGTTACCCGGGGCGGCCAGACGTTGTCTTGGCGGCGATGGCACCGGTCCCGCCGTCGGCTGCATGGACAAAATTCCCGGGTTGTATAGTGGCTTTCGCTGTCTTGTGTTGTTTTAAGGGGTTTGTATGTCTGGAGCGGGAACGCTGGTCTTGCCGCGCGAAACGGGCACCCGGCACCGGTCCGGACGGGCGACCAAGTTCAGGCCGGAAATCCAGGGCTTGCGATCCCTCGCCGTGCTGATGGTGGTCACGTACCATATCTGGTTTGGCCGGGTCTCGGGCGGGGTCGATGTTTTCCTCCTGATCTCGGCGTTCCTGATGACTCTGCAGTTCGTGGGCCGCTACGATCGCGGCTCGCAGATGGCACTGATCAAGCACTGGCTCCACCTCTTCCGGCGGCTCCTGCCGGCGGCGGCCCTCGTCATTCTCAGCGCACTGGCCGCCAGCTACCTGCTGCTGCCACGGACCCGTTTTCCGGACGTGGTCTCCCAAAGCTGGGCATCGCTGTTCTACGTGGAAAACCGTCTGCTGCAGGCTGACGCCGTCGACTACTACGCCGCAGACCACGCAACGGCCAGTCCGCTGCAGCATTTCTGGTCCCTGTCCATCCAGGGGCAGGTCTTCATCCTGTGGCCGCTCATCTTCGCCGGCGCCGCCTTCCTGGCCCGCAGGTACAGGCTCCGCTACCGGGCACTTCTCAGCTACATTTTCGCCGGCATCTTCCTGGCCTCGCTGGCGTTTTCTGTCTTCTACACGGCCACGAGCCAGACCCAGGCCTACTTTGACACCGGCGCACGCCTCTGGGAGTTTGCCCTGGGCACGCTCCTGGCGCTGTTCCTGCCGCGGCTGGCCTTTCTGTCCCAGCCGGTGCGCGTGTTCCTCGGCTGGGCCGGCGTGCTGGCCATGGTCAGCTGCGGCTTCATCCTGGATGTGGAGGGGGCCTTCCCGGGCTTCGCGGCGCTTTGGCCGACGCTGGCCGCCGGCTGTGTCATCCTGGCCGGTCAGACGCAGAGCCGCTGGGGAGTGGACCGTCTTCTGAGCGCCGGCCCGCTCGTGAAACTGGGGGACAACTCGTATGCCCTGTACCTGTGGCACTGGCCGGTGCTGGTGCTGGCCCTGGCCTGGAGCGGCAAAGAGCAAGCCGGTTGGCTTTCGGGCAGCGTCATCATTGCCGTGTCATTGGGGCTTGCCTTCCTCACCACCCGTTTCGTGGAGAAACCGTGGCGGTCATGGGCTTGGCCGGAAGCCCGACGGCGGCGCGCCGCCCTCGCCGTCGCCCTCTGCGTCGCCGTGGTTGCCGCGCCCCTGACAGCGATCCAGCTGGTGCAGCACTTCCAGGCCCAGGCCGTCCTGGCGCAGGCGCAACGGAACAACCCCGGCGCCTTGGCGCTCCTGCCCGGTTTCGTCAGCCGGGCCGACAGCGACACCGCGCTGTTGCCCATCCCCGCGCTGCTGCCCAACGACTGGGCCACCCTGGGCGGGCCATGCAACGGCGACTTGGAGCCGGTGAATGCGACGCTGCGCAGGAGCTGCGGCCAAAACGAGGCGCCAGCGGACGCCGCCAAAACGGTCCTTGTGCTGGGTGATTCCCATGCCCAGCAATGGCTCGCGGCCATTGATGCGGTCGGCTACCAGCACGGCTGGCGGGTGTATTCGCTCCTCAAGGGCGGCTGCCGGTTCAGTGTCCTGGCGGAAGACACCGGTTCCGGCTGCGACAAGTTCAACGCGGCCGTCCGGGATGAGGTGACTGCCAATCCGCCGGACGCCATCATCACGGTGGGCACCATGGCGGCGCCCTCGTCTCCTGCCGAACGGCTCATTCCGGGCCTTGAGGACACCGCAGCGTACTGGAATGAGAGGAATGTTGACGTCGTGGCCATCCGGGACAACCCGCGATTCAACTTCAACATTGCCGAATGCGTCGTGGAAAAAGGTCCCGGGAATCCGGACTGTCTTCGCCCCCAGCGCGACCTGCTTGCCGCGAAGAGCCCGCTCGCCGCGCTGCAGGGCCGCGTGCCGGGCCTGGCGGTGGTGGACATGACGGACCTGATCTGCGACGGGAAAACCTGCCCCGGGGTGGTGGGCAACACCTACGTCTACAAGGACAACAACCACCTGAGCCGGAGCTACGTCGCCTCGATGTCCTCGGTATTTGGCCAGCGGCTCTTTGAGTCCGCTGCCTGGGAATAGCGGGCCGGCCTAGCGTTGCGCCCGCAGCGCCATCCGCTTCAAGCGCGACGCCGCGGCGTCCGGCAGCCGTTTGGTGATGAGGCGGTAGAAGAGCAGGACTGAAACCGCTGCGGCCACGATGCCCAGCAGGTTCAGGGCCAGTTGGAGGGCGGAACCGGCCGCTTTCTCAAACTCTCCCAGCACCAGCGCCACGGCCACGAAACCGGCTGCGGGCACCGTGGTCACGGAAATAAAGACGCCGGTCAGGGCGGCGGAACGCCGGCTGATGACGGACAGCATTCCGGCGACGCCGGCGAGCACCGCGACAATCAGCGAGTACGGGCCCGGGTGGTAGATGAAATCCGCGGCTGAGCCTCGGTCCAGGACATCGGCAGGGAACAGGCCCAGCGGCACGGAGAGCCACGCCGTAAAAGCCGCCGCCAGCATCGCCACCGGGAAGCCGACGCCGAGGGCCAGCGCCGCGCGGCGGCCCAGCGTCCATTGCTGCTGCACCAGAGCCACGGCCAACGCCGCCAGCGGGCCGAACTCCGGGCCGACAGCCATCGCGCCGACAATCAGGATCGTCGAGTCCGTGACGATGCCGATCGCCACCAGCTGAGTAGCCAGGACCAAGAAGGCCAGGAAGCTCCAGGTCAGCCGGGAGTCTTCGCCGGTCTGCCGGGACACTTCATCCCAGATCACGGCGTCGGCACCTTCGCCCGGCGCCTCCGCAGTGGCCTTGTCCGCCCGGTCGGAGAGCACCAGATCGGGCATGGTGACGGAAATCGAGCCCTGTTCCTGGACATTGAGGGCGTGGAGTTTTTCCACCAGGCGCTCCACCGATTCCCGCGCCAGCAGGACGTGGATGACGTCCCCCGGCGGAAGGACGGACGCACCCCGCTGGCGGGAAACTTCCGCAATGCCAAGCTCGCCGGTGGCGCAGTCCATCACGGCATCGGACAACGTTTCCGGAACACAAATGCGCAGCTGTGCGATCACGATGCGGCCTCCTCAGACTCGTTTAAGGGTAGCCTCCGGGGTCCTTGGAACCGGGCGGCGCAGCTGCCCCGGCGTCGCCGTGATTGGCCAGACAAGTCACAGATCGGTAACATTAATGCTTTGGAAACCGGCCTGAAGGGGCTATTTGTGTCGAACGTGCGAACCATAGCCAGCCCGCAGCCAGCGGACGCGGGTTCTCAGCCGCGCGCAAAATTAAGCTACCGTCCCGAAGTCCAGGGCCTGCGCGCCCTCGCGGTCCTCATGGTGGTGACCTACCATGTGTGGCTCGGGCGGGTCTCCGGAGGCGTGGACGTCTTCCTGCTCATCTCCGCGTTCCTCATGACACTCAGCTTCGCCCGCAAAGTGGAGGGCGGCAAACCCCTGCGCCTGGCGAGCCACTGGCTCCACCTGCTCAAGCGGCTGCTTCCCGCCGTCGTTGTGGTCATCCTCGGTGTCCTGGCCGGCACCCGGCTGATCCTGCCCCAGAGTCGCTGGCCGGACGTGCTGGACCAGGCCTGGGCCTCGCTGTTGTACCGACAGAACTGGCTCCTGGCGGACACCGCCGTCGACTATTACGCGCAGGACCACTCGGGCGCCAGCCCGCTGCAGCACTTCTGGTCACTGTCCATCCAGGGCCAGGTCTTCCTGCTCTGGCCGCTGGTCTTTGCCGGCGCGGCGCTGCTGAAGCGCATGCTGCGCCGCTGGACCGCGTTGGATCACCGCGTGAGCTACGCCGCCCTTCTGGCCGCGGCCTTCGGCGCCATCTTCGTTGCCTCGCTGGTCTTTTCGATCGAGCAGACCGCCACCAACCAGGCGTACGCCTACTTCGACACCCGAACCCGGCTCTGGGAATTCGCCCTGGGCTCGCTGCTGGCGCTCGCGCTGCCGCACCTCAACCCCGGCAAAACCCTGCGGGTCATCCTCGGCTGGACCGGCCTTGCCGCGATGCTCTCCTGCGGCATCCTGCTCACCGTGGACCGGTCCTTCCCCGGCTTCATCGCGCTCTGGCCGACGCTGGCCGCGGCTGCCATCATCGTGGCCGGGCAAAGCGGCAGCCGCTTCGGAGTGGACCGCTTCCTGACGTGGAAGCCGCTCGTGGCGCTCGGGGACAACTCCTACGCCCTGTACCTCTGGCACTGGCCGCTGCTGGTGCTGGCCCTCGCCGCGACGGGCATCACCGCCCCGAACCTGGTCCAGGGTCTGGCGATCGTCGCCGCCTCGATCGTGCTGGCCGTGCTGACCACCCGGTTCGTGGAGAAGCCGTTGCGCGAGTGGCACTGGCCCCAAGGCCGTGCCTGGCGCACCGCCGTCGTGATCGCTGCGTGCGGCGCGCTCCTGGCCGGGCCGGTCTCCGTGTGGCAGAGCAAGATGATGGCCGACGAGGCCGCCGCCGCCGCGCAGCCGAAGGAACTGACCCCCGGCGCGGCCGCCCTGAAGCCCGAAAACGCCGGCAAACCGACGCCGGAGGCCAAGATCATCCCGGCTCCTCTGGCAATGAAGAACGAGTGGGCCGACATTGACGGGCTGTGCACGGACGGCAACGTCCCCAGTGATCCCCTTCTGGCGGGCTGCCTGCAGAACAGCCGCCCGGACAAGGTCACCAAACGCATCGTGGTGCTCGGCGACTCCCACGCCCAGCAGTACATGGCGGCGCTCGGCCCGATCGCGCGCAGCCACGGCTGGGAGGTCGTGGCCCTCCTGAAGGGCAACTGCCGCTTCGGCGGGGAGTCCCCGGACCGCGACGCCGAGTGCAACGCCTTCAACAAGGCCAGCGCCCAGTACGTCCTGGACCACAAACCCGACGCGGTCTTCACCGTCGCGTCACTGACGCACAAAGAGGCACCCTTCGAAACCGAGGTGCCGCAGTACCTCGAGGGAATCAAGCCGTTCACCGATGCCGGCATGGAAGTGGTCGGCATCCGGGACAACCCGCGCTTCCACCTGAACATGCCCGAATGCGTCCAGAAGAACGGGCCCGAGGCCTCGGAGTGCAACGTGCCGCTGCAGGAGTCCCTCGCCGGGTCCTCGCCCCTGGACGCTTACCGTGGGAAGGTGCCCGGGCTGCACCTGATGGACCTGAGCGACTTCATCTGCGCCGACGGGATCTGCCCGGCCGTCGTCGGGAATGTCTACGTCTACAAGGATGACAACCATCTGACCAAGACGTATGTCCAGACCATGATCCCCATGTTCGAAAAGCGGCTGCTCAAGGCGACCGGCTGGAAGTGACGCAGCGGCGTCCCCGGCCGGTGCCGTTGCTCACATTACCGCCCCGGAATATGGGGATCGCCGCCAAGGTTCTAGTATTTATTCAACACTTCTGCACAGGCCATGCCCGTAATGACGGGCTGGTCATCTGTTGCAATCCCTACCCGTGAACCCCGTAACCAAGGTAAGAGGCGCACTCATGACCCAGCCCGAACACAACCCCTTCGGCTTCATCGGACTGACGTATGACGACGTCCTGCTGTTGCCCGGCCACACGGATGTCATTCCCTCCGAGGCCGACACCTCCTCCCGGATCTCCAAGCGCATCTCGGTCCAGACGCCGCTGCTGTCCGCGGCGATGGACACCGTGACCGAATCGCGGATGGCGATTGCCATGGCACGCCAGGGCGGCCTCGGCGTCGTGCACCGGAACCTCTCCATCGCCGACCAGGCGGACCAGGTGGACCGGGTCAAGCGCAGTGAATCCGGCATGATCACCAACCCGCTGACCATCGGCCCCGAAGCCACGCTGGCCGAGCTGGACGAGATCTGCTCGCATTACCGGGTCTCCGGCCTGCCAGTGGTGGATGAGGGCATGCGGCTGCTGGGCATCGTCACCAACCGCGACACCCGCTTCGTCCCCGAAGCGGACTTCCCGCTCCGCCTGGTCAGCGACGTCATGACCAAGATGCCCCTCGTCACGGGCCACGTCGGCATCAGCCGCGAGGAGGCCTCGCACAAGCTGGCCACCAACAAAATCGAAAAGCTCCCGCTCGTTGATGAGCAGGGCCGGCTCAAGGGCCTCATCACCACCAAGGACTTCACCAAGGCCGAGCAGTACCCGCTGGCCACCAAGGACGACGAGGGCCGGTTGCGGGTCGGCGCGGCCATCGGGTTCTTCGGCGACGGCTGGGAGCGGGCCATGGCCCTGATCGACGCCGGCGTGGATGCACTCTTCGTCGACACCGCCAACGGGCACTCCCAGGGCGTCCTCGACATGATCCGCCGGCTGAAGTCCGATCCCGTGGCAGCACACGTGGACATCATCGGCGGCCAGGCCGCCACCCGCGAAGGCGCCCAGGCGCTGATCGACGCCGGTGCCGACGGCATCAAGGTGGGCGTGGGTCCCGGCTCGATCTGCACCACCCGCGTGGTCGCCGGCGTCGGCGTCCCGCAGATCACCGCGATCTACGAGTCCGCCAAGGCCGCCATTCCCGCCGGCGTTCCGCTGATCGCCGACGGCGGACTGCAGTACTCGGGCGACATCGGCAAGGCCTTGGTCGCCGGCGCGGACACCGTAATGCTCGGTTCCCTGCTGGCCGGCTGCGACGAGTCCCCGGGCGACCTGATCTTCGTCAACGGCAAGCAGTTCAAGCTGTACCGCGGCATGGGGTCCCTCGGCGCCATGCAGACCCGCGGGAAGAACACCTCCTACTCCAAGGACCGCTACTTCCAGGCCGACGTCTCCGGCGACGACAAGCTCATCCCGGAGGGCATCGAGGGCCGGGTGGCGTACCGCGGCCCGCTGGCCTCGGTGGCGTACCAGCTGGTCGGCGGCCTCCGCCAGACCATGTTCTACACCGGCGCCCCGACCGTGCCGGAGCTCAAGGCCCGCGGAAAGTTCGTCCGGATTACGGCGGCCGGACTGAAGGAGTCCCACCCGCACGACATCCAGATGACGGTGGAGGCCCCGAACTACGGTTCGCGCTAACCCGCGTTGATATGCGGCAAGCAGGCCATGGGGATCTCTCCCCATGGCCTGGTTGTTTCTGCGCACGGTAGCGTCGAAGCCGCCTGTCGGCGCCCGCAACTAGGCTGGAGGCATGTCTGAACTTCTGCCCGCGCGTGAGCCGAAGCGCAAACTGGCTCTGAAGCCCTACGCGCGGGCTGTGGCGCAGGTGCTGCGCGTCAGTTTCCGGGCCTCGCCGGCCGCCGTCGTGATGAAGGTCCTGGGTTCGCTGATCTCGGCGCTGCTGCCGCTGGTCACCACGTACTTCGCCGCCTTGACGACGACGTCCCTCGCCGCCGCCTATGCGGGCGACGCCGCGGCCGGGCAGCAGGCGATTGTCTACGTGATCATCACCGCGGCGCTGGGATTGTTCTGGGGCGCGTTCAGCAGTGTGGACCGGTACATCCAGCAGCTCATGAGCTTCAAGGTGGGCGCGATCGTGGGCGACCTGATGTATGAGCGGTTCCTGGCCCTCGAATTTTGGCGCTATGACGACAAAGAGACAGTGGACCTGTACGACCGGGCCAAGCGCTTCTCCGATTCCTACGCCCGCGTCCTGGACCGGATCGCCGCCATCTTCACCCAGCTGGTCTCGGTCATCCTCGCGATCGGTGCCCTGATGCTGGTCAGCTGGTGGATCGCGGTAATCGTCCTCGTGGCGATCGTGCCCAGCGTGTACCTGCAGTTCAAGCTCTCCCGCGAGCAGATCGCGCACTGGAACACCCAGGTCGATTCGCGCAGGCAGCGGCGGATGATCGAAACCAACCTCCTGCGGCCCCAGCACATCGCCGAGATGCGCCTCTACGGGATCGTCGGATACCTGATGGGGCTGCGGTCCCGGCTGCGCGACGCGGACGAACGGAGGCGGCTGGATTTCCAGAAGCGCTACATTCCCAAACAGCTCGCCGCGGACGCCCTGCAGTACGGCGCGGAGGTCGTCTCGCTGATCTGGGTGGTGGGGCAGATCATCGCCCGGGCGCAGCCGGTGGGGCAGTTCCTCTACGTCCAGCAGATCGTCAGCCGCGCCTTGTCCACCGCCAACAGCCTCGTCTCCTCGCTCAGCTCAATCGACGAGGACCTGGCGAACCTCAAGGACTACGAGCTCTTTATGGCGATGCCCGTGCACTCCGACCACGCCCCGCCCCTGCTGCAGGCACCCACCACCGTGGAGCTGCGGGACATCAGGTTCACGTACACCGGCAGCGAACTGGAGGTCATCAAGGGCATTTCCCTGACCATCCGCGAGGGACAGCACATTGCGATCGTGGGGGAGAACGGCGCCGGCAAGTCCACCCTGATCCGGATCCTCGCGGGACTCTACCGGCCGGACTCCGGGCAGGTGCTGCTCGACGGCGTCGACCTCGCCGCCGTCGACGTCAAGTCCTGGCACCGCCATCTGGCGGTGCTCAGCCAGGAGTTCCTGAAGTACGAGTTCGCCACCGCGGCGGAGAACATCCTCTTCGGCGACGTCGAATCACCGCGCGACGACGATCGGATCCGCCGCTCCGCGGCTGATGCGGAGGCTCTGGAGTTCATCAACAGGCTGCCCAACGGGCTGGACAACCACGTCAGCAACTGGATGGAGGACCCCCGCGGACGGAAGGGGAGCGGGTTGTCCGGCGGCCAGTGGCAGCGGCTCGCGATGGCCCGGAACTTCTACCGGAACGCCTCCTTCATGGTCATGGACGAGCCCACATCGGCCATCGACGCCCTGGCGGAACACCGGATCTTCACCCGCCTGTTCGCCGACCGCAGCAGCACCATCATCGCGATCAGCCACCGCCTCGCCACCATCGAGAAGGCCGATGTCGTCTACATGCTCGAGGACGGCCGGATCGTGGAACAGGGTACCCACAAGGAGCTGGTGGCTTTGCGGGGCCGCTACTTCCGGATGTTCGAATCCCAGCTCACCGTGGACGAGACCGAAGGCATCTGAGGGGGCACGAAGAATGGGCATGTCCTCCCGGGAGGGAGGGCATGCCCATTCCTGGGGCGCGGGCGCTGCTACGAGGTCGTCACCGAGGTGTCGTCCACGAAGAAGTAGGTCTTGAGCGAGGAATCCTCCGCGCCGAGGAAGCGCAGTGTGACGCTCTTTCCTTTGAAGGAGGACAGGTCCAGGGTCTTCAGCACATAGCCGGTGGACTTGTTCAGATTGGAGTAGGTGGCCAAGGTGGTGGTGACGCCGCTGCTGATGGCTTGGATCTTCAGCGTGTCGTAGGCGGTTCCGGTGGTGGTCTCGTCGGTCAGGGTCTTGAGGTAGAAGGACAAGGTGGAACCGGTGACGGAGGACGGGATGGAGATGGCTTGGTCGAGCGTGTACGACGTCGACGACCCCCAGCCGTTCAGGCCGGCGAAGCCGCTGCCGGTGCGGGCGTTCGTTCCGGTCTCAAACGTGTCCGCGTGGTTGGAGGTCCAAGAGGCCGAACCGCTCTCGAAGCCGGGGTTCAGCAGCAGGTTTCCCGACGGCGGCGGGGTGGTGCCGCCGAGCAGCCCCATGGTGGCCGTGGCATCGGAGAGGCCGGCGCCGCAGCCCTTGGTGCAGCCGCCCGGCATGGCCCGGGTGCCCTGCCGGAGCGTGGACTCGACCTGGGCCGGAGTGAGGGCGGGGGACTTGGACTTGATTAGGGCCACGAGGCCGGCGACGTGCGGGGTTGCCATCGAGGTGCCCTGGTAGCTGGCGTAGCCGGCGCCGCCGGGCGTCGTGGTTCCGGTGTTGATCGTGGAGAGGATGCCGCCGCCGCTGACCCCGGTGTCCCCGCCGGGAGCCGTGAGGTCCACGGTGGCGCCGTAGTTGGAGTAGTAGGAGAGGGCGCCGCTCGGGTTGCTGGCGGCCACGGTGACTACCGAGTTGCAGTTGGACGGGCGGAAGCCGGAGGCATCCTGGTTGCTATTGCCGGCCGCCACCACCACGGTGGTTCCCCGGGACACGGCGGCGTCGATGGCGGCCTGGTATGTGGTGCCGCAGGCGCCGGAGCCGCCCAGGCTCATGTTGATGACCTTGGCCGGGTTGGCGTTGGCGGGGACGCCGGAGACTGTGCCGCCGGAGGCCCAGATGATGGCGTCGGCAATGTCGGAGAGGGACCCGCCGCACTTGGCCAGGACCCGGACCGGGACCACCTTGGCGTTGGGCGCCACACCGGCCACGCCGGTGGCGTTGCCCGTGACGGCGGCAACGGTGCCGGCCACGTGGGTGCCGTGCCAGGAGGAATTGGAGGCCGCGGTCTGTCCGCATTCGCCGGCGGCGTACCAGTCGCCCTGGTCCTGGGCGTTGGCGTCCCGGCCGTTCCCGTCGCGGGCCGCAGTGGCGTCCGAGACGAAGTCATAGCCCGCCAGCACGTTGCTGTCCAGGTCCGGGTGCGCCGTGATGCCGGTGTCGATCACGGCGACGGTGGAGCCGGAGCCGGTGGAGACGTCCCAGGCGCCGGGGATGCGCATGCCGTTCGCCGCGGTGAAGTCCCACTGCTCGGCATAGCGCGTGTCGTTGGGCGTCAGGACCGCCGACATGCGGGCATCGGGTTCGACGGCGTTGACCTGTCCGGACGCGACAATCTCGTTCATGAAGTCCCTGGCGGCCTGGTCGGAGAGTGCCTTGTCGGAGGCGATCAGGGTTCCTCCGGTGGCCAGGGCGCGCAGCTCCTTCACACTGACCCCCTGCTGCCGGGCCGCCTTGCCCCACGCGTTCGCGCGACCGTTGGGGGTGGCGTTCCCCGGGGTCTTCTTAAAGCTCACGATGAACTGCGTGTACGCCTCGCCGGCGTTGACGTCCGGCGCCGGGAGGTTCTCCGAGGCAACCGGTCCGGTGCCGGGGGCGGCGAGCACCGGGCTGACGGCGAGGGTCATGGTGCCGACGACGGCGGCCAGCGACAGGGCCAGGACGCGGGACTTCCTGAGTGATGCACTTCCCATGGGTTCTGCTTTCTTTAACCGGGCATTGCGGAACGCCGGAACGGGGTGTGGAGGCCGGCGGGCGAGATCCCCGGCGGGCCGAAAGCAAACCTAGAGGCATTTTCACGATTTGTAAACCATTGACAAATGCTGTCAAGTCGGTGTGAACTATCGATTATTTTTGGGTGCGTCGGGTCTTCCGGCCCGCGTCAGCGGCGTTCAAGCCACTGCGCGTACAGCGTGGGACTTTTGATCATGAGCCGGCGCGTATAGGCAAGGCCCACAGCCAGGCCCAAAGGCCAGATCGCCAGCATTCCCAATAGCGGCAGAGATTTGGGTGAGCCGCCCCTGGGCGTGAATAACACCAGTGCACCAACACCCAGCGCGCTGGCGATCAGGATGGTCCGGACCATGATGGGAGTGGTCCGGATTCCCTGTTTCACCCGGGGGATGTCCGATCCGGGTTTGGGAGGTCTGCGGGTGAACCGATGCCCGGCCGTGAGGGCCCAGCCCAAGGCCGCGGAGACCGCACCCAGACTGGCTAGGACAATGCCCGCTTTCGCGCTCTGGCCAACGGCCAGGGCGAGTCCGGCCTGGACCGCGCCGGATACAGACAGGACTGCCGGGTACCACCAGGCGGAGAAGACCCAGGACCTGCGCTGGGCCAAACCGAATGCCGTGCCCTCGGGGTCCACCCCCGTGTCCGTTCCAGTGATGTCCGGCGTCATTGATTCCCCCAATGTTGTTCCGGCGCTCCGCCGGACTCCGAACCCAAACTAGCCCATCCCTGTCAGCCCTGAGATGGGTACTTCTTCCCATCGCCGCCGACCTGGAGCACCGTGGTCCGGACCCGCGCCAGGCTGGGCTCCGGGGGAACGCTGCTGAAACCGAACGTGACGGCGGGCCGGATGGCGGCCAGGGACCCGGCGTCGCCGCCGTCCCAACTGACGCTCGCCGAGTCGATGCGGTGCAGGTCGGTGACGCCGTAGTACTCCTGCCGCCCGCCCCTGGCCGCGCCGGCGGTGCGGACCCCGGCGCTCAGCCGGGCTGCGAGCGGGCTGACGGCCCGCAGCCACCGCGGATGCACGGCCACCGGCCGGGGGACCAGCCTGGCAAAGGCGCCCAGGCTTGTCCGGGCCCCGACGGCGGCACGGATCCGGAGCGGGCCGGCGTCGACCCTGAGCCGGTGCCCGCTGCGGGACGCGGCGACGTCAACCACCCGGGTCTCGTCGAAGTTGTAGACCTCAGCGATGAAGTCACCCACCTCTTCGGCCGGGGCGAGCAGGATCCGGTGGCCGGAGGGCAACTCCACCATGGCGTCGGCGAAGGCACCGAAGGGGGACTGCTGCCAGAGGCCCACCACCACGCGCAGGCCGGACTCCGTCCCGATCCCGGCGATGTGGCCGTCGAAAACCCAGCGTTTCGTCATCCCGCCAGACTACTGGCCGAGGCGCAGATGCTGCGCGTCAGATCCGGTGGATGCCCGTCCCCGCAGGACTCCTGCCTGCAGTCACTACAGGGGGCCGTAACCCGCGTTCCCGTGTGGATCGCGCCAAATGGCCAGATCGCCTTCCACCGCTGCGCGGAGCCCCGGGTCTGTCTGGATCCTTCGCCGGAAGGACCGCCGGGCCCGTCCCAGAACTACGGACGGGATGAGGATAAAGGCTGCCAGGAGAGCCACAATGAGAACGTACGCGCCGCTCACAGCGAGCAGCGTCGCAGTTCCCCGGGGGGGGCGATCCCGGGGAGAGCGGTGGCCAGAAGACCGCCCAGAATGAGGGCCAGCACGGAGACCATCATGACGCCGCCGCGCGCCGACCCCGGGCCACGGGCGATGAGGAGCCTTTTGGTGTTCGGCAGTGTGGCACGTACCCGCTTCCAGGAGACCAGGCCCAGCACAGTCAACGCAACGCCCGGCAAGCCGAGGATCAAGACCCAGGCGGGGTTGCCTGACATGGCCGAGACGAAGCCGCCCGCCAGGAGCAGGAGAGGCCCGGATCCGATGGCGCTGCTCCATGCCGCAGTGAGGGTGCCCTGGGCATCAGCCAATTGCCGCAGACGGGAGGGTGCGTTGGGCGGACTGACCCGTGCCAGTTCCGGAGAGGTCCAGTAGTCAAGCGTGTGCGCGGTCTGGCCCGCGGGGAAAGGAGTTGGAACGCTCATGTCGGCTATTGACCCATGGATTTTGACAGTGACCGCAACCGTTCAATATCGGCGCCAAAGAGGCCAGGGGTCATTGGTGGTCCTCCAAGGGGTAGGGCAAGGACGCTCGTCGAGGCCCAATTTCCTCAGGTTATGGCATTTCGTGGGCAGCTGCCATGGGCAGCACTGCCCATGGCAGCTGCCCGCTGCAGCCCCGGGCACGTTCCGGCTCCACGGTCACGCCGGGCCGCAGCGGCCCGCCATCGGCGTCGCGCGCGCTCACTGGGATAACCTAGAGCAGTGACTTACGAGATTGAGATTGGCCGAGGCAAGCGTGGGCGTCGTGCCTACTCCCTGGATGACATTGCGATCGTCCCCAACCGACGTACGCGTGACCCCAAGGATGTATCCGTCGCCTGGCAGATCGATGCCTACAAGTTCGACATGCCGGTCATCGCGGCGCCCATGGATTCTGCCATGTCTCCGGAAACTGTCATCGCGCTGGGCCGCCTCGGCGGGCTCGGCGTCCTGGACCTTGAAGGCCTCTGGACCCGCTACGAGGATCCGCAGGCCGTGCTGGACCAGATCGGCGCGCTCCAGGACGAGACCAACAGCCCTGCCGTCACACGCCGCATGCAGGAGCTCTACCAGGCCCCGATCCAGCCGGAACTGATCACGTCCAGGCTCGCCGAGATCCGCGCCGCCGGTATCACCGTGGCCGGCTCCCTCACCCCGCAGCGGACCCAGGAACACTACAAGACCGTCGTTGCCGCCGGGGTCGACATCTTCGTCATCCGCGGCACCACCGTCTCGGCCGAGCACGTCTCGAAGGACCACGAGCCGCTGAACCTCAAGCAGTTCATCTACGAACTCGACGTTCCCGTCATTGTCGGCGGGGCCGCCGGCTACACCCCGGCGCTGCACCTCATGCGGACCGGCGCCGCCGGCGTGCTGGTCGGCTTCGGCGGCGGAGCCACAAGCACCACCCGCCGCGCCCTCGGCATCCACTCGCCCATGGCGTCCGCCATCTCCGACGTCGCCGCCGCCCGGCGCGACTACATGGATGAGTCCGGCGGCCGCTACGTCCACGTGATCGCCGACGGCGGCATGGGATCCTCCGGTGACATCGTCAAGGCCATCGCCATGGGGGCCGACGCCGTGATGCTGGGCAGTGCCCTCGCCCGCGCCGAGGAAGCGCCCGGCAAGGGCTGGCACTGGGGCCAGGAAGCGCACCACCTTGAACTTCCCCGCGGCGACAGGGTCAACGTCGGCACCGTCGGGCCGCTCGAAGAGGTCCTGTTCGGACCGGGTCATCACACCAGCGGAACGTCCAATCTGATCGGTGCGCTGCGCCGTTCGATGGCGACCACCGGCTATTCGGACCTCAAGGAATTCCAGCGCGTCGACGTCGTGGTGTCGCCCTACGCCGGGAACTGACGCCCCCTGCCCATCCGGGGAAGTTGGAAGTAGTGTGGTGCACTACGAGCTTTGATCCGGATGGAGGCGTAAAATGAACAGTTTTCCCGGCGGTTCTCCCAAGACCGGTGGTGCCCTGGGGCCTGCGGAACGCGAAGCTTCGCTCGCGGTACTCAGGGGCACCACGGACCCGGGCAAGGAACTCGACATCCTGATCGTCGGTGGCGGAATCGTGGGGACCGGTGCCGCCCTGGACGCTGTCACGCGCGGCCTCAGCGTCGGCATCGTCGAGGCCAACGACTGGGCCGCAGGCACGTCCTCCCGTTCGTCGAAGCTCATCCACGGCGGCCTCCGCTACCTGGAAATGCTCGACTTCGCCCTCGTCAAAGAGGCACTTCACGAACGCGGCCTGATTCTCTCCGCGCTCGCCCCGCACCTCGCCCGCCCCGTCCCGTTCCTGTACCCGCTCACCAAGCCCTTCCTCGAACGGCCCTACGTGGGCGCCGGCATAGCCCTCTACGACGCCATGTCCATCTCCACCGGCCAGCGCCGGGGCGTGCCGTTCCACAAGCACCTGAGCCGCCGGGGGACGCTGCGGGCAGCGCCGAGCCTCAAAGACGACGCCTTCGTCGGGTCCATCCGGTACTACGACGGACAGGTCGATGATGCCAAATACTGCGCCAACCTGGTCCGGACCGCGGCCTACTACGGCGCCCACGCAGTGAACCAGATGTCCGTCGTCGCCTTTCTCCGGGAAGGCGAACGTGTGGTCGGCGCCAAAGTGGTCAACCATGAAGACGGCTCCACGTTCAACATCAAGGCCAAGCAGGTCATCAACGCCACCGGCGTCTGGACGGACGAAACCCAGGCCATGGTCACGGACCGCGGCCAGCTCAAGGTGCGCGCCTCCAAAGGCATTCACCTCGTAGTGCCGCGGGACCGCTTCCAGTCGACCGTGGGCCTGATCCTGCGGACCGAGAAATCGGTGCTCTTCGTCATCCCCTGGGGCCGGCACTGGATCATCGGAACTACGGACACCGACTGGCACCTCGACAAGGCCCACCCCGCCGCATCGAGCAAGGACATCGACTACATCCTCGAGCATGTGAACCGGGTCCTGAAACGCCCGCTGACGCGCGAGGACGTCGAAGGGGTCTACGCCGGGCTCCGCCCGCTGCTGGCCGGTGAAAACGACTCCACGGCCAAACTTTCCCGCGAGCACGTCGTGGCGCACCCGGTTCCCGGCCTCGTTGTGGTGGCCGGCGGCAAATGGACCACGTACCGGGTTATGGCCAAGGACGCCGTGGACGAGGCGACGCGCAGCATGGACGAACGTGTCCCGCCCAGCTGCACGGAATCCATTCCGCTGCTGGGCGCCAGCGGATTCAAAGCCGCGTGGAACCGCCGGAACCGGATGGCCGAGGAGACCGGGGTCCACGTAGCGCGGATCGAGCACCTGCTCAACCGCTACGGTGCCATGGCCCCCGAGGTGCTGGCGCTCATCGCCGGGAATCCGGAGCTGGCCGAGCCGCTGCCCGGCGCGGACGACTACCTGGCAGCCGAAGCCGTGTACGCCGCCACTCACGAAGGCGCCCGCCACGTGCAGGACGTCCTGACCCGCCGGACCCGGATTTCCATCGAGGCCTGGGACCGCGGTGTGTCCGCCGCGCCGGTAGTCGCTAAACTGATGGGAGAAGTCCTCGGCTGGAGCGATGCCCAGCGCGAGGGCGAGATCAAGCACTACCTGGCCAGGGTCGATGCCGAACGGCTCAGCCAGGAGCAGCCGGACGACGAATCCGCCGACGCCGCACGAATGGGCGTCGAGGACATCGTTCCGCTGCGTTGACCGGCAGCGTCCGCCGGCAGCCTCGACCCGAGGCTGCCGGCGGACTCACGCCACTTCGAAGGGATGCCTCTTGGCGGAACCACTGGACCGGTATGATGCCGAGCTCACCACCCCCGACATGGTGATCCTCGAGTTGGACGCCACCGACAAGATTGATGCGGCCGCCCAGTTGGCTGAACGGATGCATGCCGCCGGACGCATTTCCGATCTGGAGGGCTTCCTTCAGCACGTCAACGCCCGTGAACACCAATTGGCCACGGGCCTGCCGGGCGGCATCGGCCTGCCCCACGCCCGCAGCGAATTCGTCACCCGAACCTCCATTGCCGTCGGGATCACGAAATACGGCAAGGCGCTGGACTTCGGCGCCGCGGACGGACCCGCCACGGTGGTCCTGCTGATCGGCACGCCAGCCAGTTCCTTCTCCGACCACCTCGAAGTGCTCGCCACCCTGGCCCGGTCATTGTCGAAGGAGTCGTTCCGCGATTCGCTCCGCCGTGCCTACGACCCCGAAGTGATCGCGGAACTCATCAACTCCAGCCTGGTCTTCTTCGACCACTAGGGATCTCCACGCTTCCCACAGGCCGTTTCGCTGTTCTACACGCGGACGAAGTACGGTTAAGGGGTGCTGAAAACTGCCCTCAAACCCCGCTGGATCGCCGGACTGGTGTTCGCGATCGTCGTTTCCGGGGTGTTTGTGCTGCTCAGCCAGTGGCAGTTCGGGCGTTCGACCCAGCCGGAGGTGACGGTCGCCGCCACCACCGAGGAACCCAAACCGCTGACCACGGTGCTCCGGCCCGGGGACTTCTTCCCGGGCTCGGTCGCTGACCAGATCGTCACCGCCACCGGTACGTACGATCCGCAGAAGCAGGTCCTGGTCCCGGGCCGTTTGAACGGCGGTGCCACGGGGTACTGGATCGTCTCGGCCCTGGCCGTGAAAGACGCCCCCGTCCTCACCGGAGCCGGCGCGTCACCGCAGACCTGGATCCCGGTTGCCCGCGGCTGGGTTGCCGAGCCCGCGGACGCCGCGGCGCCGCCGTCGGGCGTTATTGAACTGACCGGACGGCTGCTGCCCTCCGAGGCCCCGCTGCCGGGCACCGACGCCGGCGCCGGGCGGGCCACCGCCGTCTCCGTTGCGGAACTCATCAACATCTGGGACATCAGCAGTTACCCGGGCTTCGTTACCGCGAATTCCGAGCTTTCCGGCGGCACCGATGTCAGCGCCGCCGCGTCCGGCGGACAGGCGAAGCCGCTGAACATCGGCCCGCAGCCGCCGGCCGAAAAGATCAACTGGCTCAACCTCTTCTACGCCGCTGAATGGGTTGTGTTTGCCGGCTTCGCGCTGTTCATCTGGTGGCGGCTCGTGCGGGACGACTACCGCCGCGACCTCGAGGACGCCCTCGACGAGGAGCAGGAAGCTGCGGAACGGCCCGTCCCCGACCCTGACCCCATCGAACCGCACCCCACCGACCCGAAAGTGCAATCATGATCGAGCCCCAGCCGGCCATCCAGCCGCAGCAGTCCAACGCAACGGGAAACACGCCCGGCAAAAAGCGCCGCTTCGGCGGAACCGAGGCCCAGATCCGTTCGGCGCTGAAGTTCTACAAGGTGCTCGCCTACATGACCGGCACCATGCTGCTCCTGCTCTGCGCCGAGCTGATTGCCCGGTACGCGTTCGGCCAGTACCTCTTCCTGGGCGGAACCAACGCCGTCACCGGCGAGCCCTTCGGCTTCGGGTTCGCCGACGCCGAGCCGCCCGGCGTCATCGGCGGCGTGAATCTCTCCATCGCGGTGCTGATCGTGCACGGCTGGATGTACGTCGTGTACCTCATGTCCAACTTCCGCCTGTGGTCGCTGATGCGCTGGCCGTTCCTGAAGCTGATCGTTCTGGCTCTCGGCGGCGTCGTGCCGTTCCTGTCTTTCGTCGTGGAGAAGAAGTTCCACGCCGAGGTGGAGGCCGAGCTGGCCGCGAACCCGCAGGCCCCGCAGCGCTACTGATCCCGCGCCGTGTGCAGCCTGACCTGCGAGGAGGCGCGCCGGGCGCAGATCAGGGCGAATGCCGCCCGTCGATTCGCCCTGAGCTGCACCCGCGCCCGAGTGGCCGCCCGGCCAGCCTTGCCGCCGCCGGGCTTCTGTGTGAGTTCGCTTACCCGGCCGGCGTTTGCGGGCCCGGACCGGCTTCTCAATGTGCAGGCGGAGGGCGCCGCAAAGTAGGCTAGTACGGTGACTACTCCCACTGCATCCCAGACGTCCCACAAGCCCGTGCTGGTTGTTGACTACGGTGCCCAGTACGCGCAGCTGATCGCCCGCCGCGTCCGGGAAGCGAACGTGTATTCGGAAGTGGTTCCGCATACCTACAGCACCGAGCAGCTCCTGGCCAAGAACCCCGCCGCCATTATCCTCTCCGGCGGTCCCGCCAGCGTTTACGCCGAAGGTGCGCCCAGCGTAGGCGCGGACCTCTTCGAGGCCGGAATCCCGGTTTTCGGCATTTGCTACGGCTTCCAGGCCATGGCCAACGCCCTCGGCGGCAAGGTGGCCCAGACAGGGCTCCGCGAGTACGGCGCCACCGAGACCACGACGATCGGTGAAGGCCGCTCCATCCTGGACGGAATGCCCCAGCACCAGAGCACGTGGATGAGCCACGGCGACTCCGTGCACGAGGCTCCCGAAGGCTTTGAGGTCCTCGCGACGACTGCGGGCGCCGACGTGGCCGCCTTCGCCAACGAAGAAAAGAGCCTCTACGGAGTGCAGTGGCACCCCGAAGTGAAGCACTCGGCCTACGGCCAGCAGGTGCTGGAAAACTTCCTGTTCAAGGGCGCCAAGCTGGAACCGAACTGGACCACCGGCAACATCCTCGAGGAGCAGGTCGATCGGATCCGCCAGCAGATCGGCGATGCCCGGGTCATTTGCGGCCTGTCCGGCGGCGTTGACTCCGCCGTCGCCGCAGCACTGGTCCAGCGGGCCGTCGGCGATCAGCTGACCTGTGTGTTCGTGGACCACGGACTGCTGCGCGAAGGCGAAGCCGAACAGGTCGAACGCGACTTTGTGGCCGCGACCGGCGTCAAGCTCTACGTCGCCAATGAGCAGGAGCGTTTCCAGTCGGCGCTGGCTGGAGTCAGCGACCCGGAGACCAAACGCAAGATCATCGGCCGCGAATTCATCCGTGCCTTTGAGGAAGCCGAGCTGGCCATCATCGCCGAGGCGGCCGCCCACGGCGAGAAGATCAAGTTCCTCGTGCAGGGCACACTGTACCCCGACGTCGTCGAATCCGGCGGGGGCGAGGGCGCCGCGAACATCAAGAGCCACCACAACGTGGGCGGATTGCCGGAAGACCTGCAGTTCGAACTTGTGGAGCCGCTGCGTGCACTGTTCAAGGACGAGGTCCGCGCCGTCGGCGCCCAGCTGGGCCTCCCGCAGGAAATCGTCGGACGCCAGCCGTTCCCCGGACCGGGCCTCGGCATCCGGATCGTCGGTGAAGTCACCAAGGAGCGGCTGGACCTGCTGCGCAAGGCCGACGCCATAGCGCGGGCCGAACTGACCGCCGCCGGACTCGACAACGAGGTCTGGCAGATGCCGGTTGTGCTGCTGGCGGATGTCCGCAGCGTCGGCGTCCAGGGCGATGGCCGCACCTACGGCCATCCGATCGTGCTGCGCCCGGTCTCCTCCGAAGACGCCATGACGGCTGACTGGTCGCGACTGCCCTACGACCTTCTGGCCAAGATCTCCAACCGCATCACCAACGAGGTGGACGGCGTGAACCGCGTGGTGCTCGACGTGACCAGCAAGCCGCCGGGAACGATCGAGTGGGAATAGCCCGCTAAAGGGCGAATGAAGTGGCCGGTCTCCTGGGGAGGCCGGCCACTTTGCGTCTGACCGGGACATCCGGGAGCGGGAAGGTGCCGCTCTGGCAGCAGATGACGATCCTGCAAATTCCGGTCGAATTTGCGTCCCGCCAGTGTTGCGGAGCCTCACCGGCACCGGATTCGGGCTACCCTCGAAAGCATGCCGGTATGGTCCAGGACGTCCCGCGCGAGCACGGTAACCGTGAGCACAGTGAACGCGAGCACAGAAAAGAAGGCAGCAGTGTCAGTTGGTCAAGGCCACCCCGAGGGCTCCGAGGAGCTCAGGAAATGGCTGTCGGGGCTCAAGCCCGTCACCGGAGCAGACACCATGCTGCGCTTCACCAAGACGCCTGAGGGCTCCATCGACCTGACCCACGCCCATCCCTCCGGCCTGGCGCAGCTGATGGCCGGCCGGCGCACCCGGCTCTCCACCCTGATCCGTGACCACCAGCAGTACGTCATCGCAGCGCGGGCCTCCCGCAACCTGCGCTCCAAGATCTTCGAACTCTCCAACGACCGCGGCATCGATGCCGGATACTTCTCAGCCGGCACGGTCGTCTGGACGTCCGCCGTCGGTGGCAAGCCCCAGCGCGTCTCCGCCCCGGTCATGCTGGCTGCCATCTCCCTCACAGCCCGGCCGGGCGAAGACGACTACGAACTGCAGCTGACCGAACAGGCCAAGATCAACCCCGCGCTGATCCGCCACCTCAAGACGATCCACGGGATCGTCTTCGACGTCAGCGCCATCACCCGCATGGCGTACAGCACCGCCCGCTTCGATCCGCAGCCCGTCCTCGAACGCCTGGGCACGCTCATCCAGCCGATCCACGGCGCCGAGGTGGAGCACAACCTTCTGGTTTCCACCTTCGCCGACCTGTCCGGGAGCCTCGAGGACCCCTGGATCAACGCGAACCATCCCCTTGTGACGGCGCTGGGCCGCGCCGCCGCCGGCGGGCCGGTGGAGGTCCCCGAGCTCAAGAACGGGCGCTTCCCGAGCACCGACGAGCGGGATCCCGCCGATGAACTGCTGCTGCTCGACGCCGACACCGACCAGCAGTACGTCGTCGACGCCGTCCGCGCCGGAGACTCCCTCGTGGTCAGCAGCCCGCCGGGCACCGGCCAGACCCAGACGGCCATCAATACCATTGGCGCCCTGGTCGATCAGGGCAAGACCGTTCTGGTGGTGGGGGACAGGCGCGCCAGCCTGGGCGAAATCTCCGCCGAGCTGGACACCCTGGGGTTGGACTCCACCCTCTTCCAGCTGGCCGGCAACACAACTCCACTGCAGCTCAAAGGCCAGCTGGTCCGGGCCATTGTGCGCAACGAGAAGTCCCTCGAACCCCAGCTCAGCAACCTGCACACCACTCTGATCGAGCACCGTCACGCCCTCCGGGACCACGTCGCCTCGCTGCACAACGTCCGTCAGCGATGGGGCTGCTCACCCTACGAGGCCATGCAGTCGCTGGCCGAGCTGACGTCCATCCAGCCTGCACCGGCCACCACCGTCCGGCTCAAGCGCAGCGTGCTCGACAGCATCCGGGACCGCGAGGAACTGGCCGGGCGGCTGCGCCGGGCGGCCGAACTGGGGAGTTTCAGCCGCGCGTCGACGACGAGCCCCTGGCACGGCGCCCGCCTCCTCACCCGCAAGGAAACCCAGGAAGCGCAGCAGGTGGCGAGCTCCGTTGCCCGGAAGCTCCCGGAACTGCGCGAACTGATGAACGGCGTCGCCGAGCACGCCGAGATCCGCCTTGGCCGTACGTTTGCCGAGTGGGGAGACCAAGTGGAGCTTCTTGTCGCGGTGCGCGGGAGCCTCGACAAATTCACCGCTGACATCTTCGACCGTCCGGTCCACGACCTCATCTCAGCCACCGCGGCCTCCTCCTGGCGCCGTGAACGGAACATCGAGATGCCGTCCATGCAGCGCTCCCGCCTGCGCCGCGTGGCGAAGGAATACGTCCGCCCGGGCGTCCACATCGCCGACCTGCACAGCTCCCTCGTCCTGGTCCAGGAGCAGCGGGCCGCATGGTCGGACTATGCCACGACGCAGCGCCACCCGGCGGTCCCGTCCGGCCTGGCGGAAATCATTGCCCTGTACCGCGAGCTGGAAGCCGAACTGGTCGAATTGGGCCAGGCCGTCCGGCACACCGCGGCCGGCGGCGAGTTGCACACCACGCCCTATGAGGAACTTATGGAGCGTCTGGTGCGGCTTGTTGCCGATACCGGGACCCTCGAGACCCTGCCTGAGCGAACGCTCCTGGTCGAAAACATGCGCGAGCACGGCCTCGGCGAACTCCTGGCTGACCTTGCCGAGCGTGAAGTGCCGGCCGATTCCGTGGCCGCGGAGCTAGAGCTCGCCTGGTGGCAGTCCGCGCTGGAAGCCATGATCAGCGGGGACGACTACCTGGCCATGTCCGACGGCGACGCCCTGCGACAGCTCGAAGCCGAATACCGCCTCGCGGACAACGCCCACATCGCCAGCGGCGCGGCCCGGCTGCGCTGGAACCTCGCCGAACGCTGGCGGGCCGCCATCGCGGAGCACCCGCGGCAGGCTGAGCTGCTGCGCAGCCTGCTCAAGGACGGCCGGGTCACCCTGCCGGCCCTGACCGGGCAGGCCGCGGAACTGCTGCCCATGCTGGTGCCCGTGTGGTCCGTCAGCCCCTATCTCCTGACGGCGGTCCTGCCGGTGGAGCAGCGGTTCGACGCGGTGGTCATCCTCGACGCCGAGGCGACATCGCTGCAGGCAGTCCTGCCGGCCGTCGCCCGCGCCAAACAAGTCATTGCCTTTGGCGACGACAGGATTGCCAGCCCGCGGACGTTCACCGTCAGTGTGGAGCGGCTTGCCGCCGGCGAGAGCTCCCACCAGGGTGTCGAGAGCGCGTACAAAGCCCTGTCCACCGTGCTGCCCGTATGGAACCTGCGGACCGTCTACCGCGCCGTCGACGAAGACCTCGTACGGCAACTGAGCAAGGGTTTCTACGACAGCGGGCTCCGCCGGTTGCCGGAGGGCCAGTCCGCCACCGGGCTGGACCGGGCCCTGACCGTTGAATATTTGCCGGACGGTACGGGACTGCCCAGCGCGGACCACGACGGTGTCGAGTCGGTGGTGGCCGAGGTCAACCGTGCGGTGGAGCTTGTCTTCGAACACGCCCGGCTGCGGCCCCGGACCTCCTTGGCCGTCGTCACGGGCAGCCTCCGGCACGCGGCCAGGATCGGTGAGTCCATCCGGTTGCAGCTGCCCAACTATCCGTTGCTGGCCAGCTTCTTCACGGCAGGGGACGAATCCTTCCGGGTGGTGGACCTGGACCGCGCCCAGGGCCTGGTCCGCGACCACGTGATCTTCTCCCCGGGCTACGGCCGCACCCCGCACGGACGTGCGCTCCACAGCCTCGGCCCGCTATCCGCGGACGGCGGACGGGCCAAGTTTGCCCTCGCCATGACGCGGGCACGCCGGTCGCTGCACGTGTTGAGCTGCTTCCGCCCCGAAGATCTGGACGTGACCCGGCTAAGCCACGGCGCGGTGGACTTCTACGAGCTCCTGGACCGGGAAATCGCGGGCAACTCCGATCTCGGCAGCCCGGCGTCGCGCGCGGCCGCCAGCGAACAGGCGCTCGGAGCGGACCCCCTCGTGGCGGACCTCGGGGACCGGCTCCGTGCCAGGGGCGCCCGTGTCTGGCACCAGTACGACGGGGCGCTGAACATGGTTGCCGCGGCCGACCCGCTGAGCACCCTGGGCCAGGACGACGCCGAAATTCCCCGGCCGGTTGCAATCGAGTCCGACGGCACCGAGCACTACCGCCGGCTGTCCGTCCGCGAACGCAGCAGGCTGCGCCCGCAACTCCTGGAGCGACTCGGCTGGCGTTACATGCCACTATGGACCATAGAGGTTTTCACCGATCCTTCGGCCTGCGCCGACCGGATCGGCGGCTACCTTGGCTTGGAAAAGCCGGCCGTGACGCACCGGAAGCAGGCATCGCCGGGATTCTTCGACGACGACGTCGAGAACCTGGCCGTCAACGAAGCGCAGGCCTCCAACGGGCGGGCCCCGTCCGCATGGTCGGAGCGCGCGTTTGAGTACAGGACAGATCAGGGCAGTAAGGAGGCCGGCGGCATGACTGCAGACGGCGGCACGCGAAACAACGGTGACATCCAGAACGACGAGGACGTCCAGGTCGACGGAAACGTCCAGGACAACGGGCGGGATCATGAGCCGAAACCGGCCGCGCCGGTGACGGTCCCGGCAGGGGTGCTGCCGAACAAGGCCGCCGAAGACGATCCCCGCCGCTGGGGCGACGAGCCCGGCGGCTATGACCACGACTCCTGGCTCCAGGAACAGAAGCCCCCGCACTGGGGCTAAGGACCTACCGAGCCCGCGCCGCAGCTGCCCGGGCTTCGGCGGAATGGGCCGGCCGGTAGCTCCGGCTGGGGCGAGTTACGCGGGGGACCGCTACGCGCGGAGCCCGCCACCGTGGCCAGCTACGCGGGGACCGCTACGTGGGGCCAGCCCGCACCAGAACGAAGAACAGCTTCCCTTGGGTGGAGGCACCGGCGAGACGGCGCGCCTGTTCGGCGTCGGCCGCCACGACCATAAGGCCGTCCGCTTCCCCGGCGGCCAGCCATTGGCCGGCATCGCCGCCGTTCCCGGAAGTCCACAGCACCGGCACCGCGGCCGCCAGCAGCCGGGACGCCGCGGGCTGATCGAAGCCGTCACCGGTTGTCATGACCACATTGACGAGCTGTCCGGGCGAGAGCAGCTGGATGGAAGCGGGATCGGCCATCCGGAGCGGCACGGCCGCAGATCCCGGCGGGCTGCCCGCCAGCAAACCGGGTCCAAGGAGCTGGGCGTCGGAAAGCAACTGACCTTTGCGGAGCGCTACGGCAAGCTGACGGCCGCGAGGGGAGTCGTTGGCGCCAAAGCTGCCCGCAGTCACGAGGCCGCGCGGGATGTCCAGGACCGTCAGGTCGTCCGGGCCGAGTGTCCTCCCGGCCGGGAGGTCCCTTGCTGCGGCGAAGGCGGAGACCGTGTAGGCCGGGGCCGGCGTCAACTGTTGCACCGTGATACCGGCCGCGATGCACAGGAGCAGCGCCACGGTCAGACGGCGGTTGCGGTCCAGCCAGCGGACCGTCCGCCGGAAGTGCCGGCCGGCGGGTCTTTGGCCTCGCGGTGAAGTTCCGGAGCCCGGGCGGCCGGGGCGTCGTCCGGGGGAACGGCCGATCCTGAGGACTGACGAAGGGCGCAGCGCGCCACGGAGTAAGACACCTCGCGGTAAAAACCCTCGCGGTAAAACACCATGCAGTAAGCCAAGGGGGATGCCCGGCCGGAGGCTGCCGGGTGGCGGAACGGAATGCGCAAAGGTGGCCATGGCGCGACACTACGCACCATTACCAAACCCGTGCAGGGGCAGCCTGGGCTATGTGGAGAAAGGCCTGCTGGTTCCGCGGACCGGCGGCGGGGCGCGGCTGGGCCGGAGCCCCGCGGGACGGCCTAGCTGGCGGAGGCGGCGGCGGGCGCCGGAGTCGCTGCCGGGGTGGGAGCGGGGGCGGGGGAGACGGTGCTGCCCTTGGCATCACGGGAGTCGGTCCGGTAGAAGCCGGAACCCTTGAAGACGACGCCAACGCTGTTGAACTTCTTGCGGAGGGTCCCCTGGCACTCGGGGCAGGACGTGAGGGAGCTGTCGGTGAACGACTGCACGATCTCGAAGGCGTGGCTGCAGTCCTTGCAGGCGTATGCATACGTGGGCACTGGAAATCCTCCTCTGGGACAAACGAGCAGGTCCCGTGCTGTCCGGTCGGGATCATCGCCGCAATGTTTCTCGGCGGAATCCGTCCCTTAGCAGTCGCAGGGCCTGAGTGCTAATTCTATCACCCCGCCGCGCGGCTCCCATGCGCTATGGTTGAACCCGCAGCAGGCCGCCCGGGGTCAGGGCGGCGGCCACTTTCCGGTCGAAGGACTCTGCCGGGATGCTGCCGGCGGGCAGCACCTCGGCGTCATACACGATGGCGGCCGTCGGCACGGGGGGCAACAGCCCGCCGTCGGACGCCAGGGGCCGGGACGGCAGGAGGGCGGCCAGCGCCGCCAGGAACTTGTCGTAGTACCCGCCGCCTTGACCGATCCGGTTACCGGAAAAGTCGACGGCGGTGGCCGGCAGGAAGATGCCGCTGGCGGAACGCATGACGGTTGTGTCGTGGCGTTCGCCTGCGGGCTCCTGGATCGGAGCGTAACGGCTCCGGACGGATTCGGAGGCCGGCGTCCAGTACACCCAGCTCAGTGCCAGCTCGGGTTCGCAGACCGGAAGCAGGATGCGGTGCCCGGCGGTATGCAGCGCTTTCAGCAGCGGCAGCGTCGGAGGCTCGACGCCGACGCCGAGATATGCGGCGAAGGTGCCCGGTTTGCTGCCGGACAGTTCGGCTGCCCAGGCGAGTCCGTGCCGTGCGATGGCCTCTCCGGCGCTCTCCAGCCCGGCCCGGGTCAGTGTGGCACGGCCGGCCCGGTGCCCGGCCCGGATTTCTGCTTTCGTCAGCATGGTCTCTGGCTCCTCCGCCTCGTGTCCCTCGGCCGGGCGCGGCCCGGTAAGCAGATACTATTCCGGCGGCTCGAATGATTACCGAATGTTTGGTCCCTCCGTTAGATTAGTCGAGTGACTACACTCAACTCTCCCGTCCGCAAGGCCGTCATTCCCGCAGCCGGCCTCGGCACCAGGTTCCTTCCCGCCACCAAGGCCATGCCGAAGGAAATGCTTCCGGTCGTGGACAAGCCCGCCATCCAGTACGTCGTGGAGGAAGCCGTCAACGTCGGCCTCAACGACATCCTGATGATCACCGGACGCAACAAGCGCGCGCTGGAGGACCACTTCGACCGCGTTCCCGCGCTGGAAGCAACTCTTGAGGACAAGGGAGACACCGCCAAGCTGGAATCCATCCAGGCGGCGAGCAACCTGGGGGACATCCACTACGTGCGCCAGGGCGATCCCATGGGCCTGGGCCACGCCGTGCTTCGGGCCAAGCAGCACGTTGGCTACGAACCGTTCGCCGTCCTGCTGGGCGATGACCTGATCGATGCCCGCGACGAACTGCTCAGCACCATGATCGAGGTCCAGGCCAAGACCGGCGGTTCGGTGGTTGCCCTGATCGAGGTGGATCCCTCCCAGATCAGCGCCTACGGCTGCGCCGATATCCAGGCGGTCAACGGCGAAGAGTATGTCCGAATCAACCACCTCGTCGAGAAGCCCGACGTCGCCGATGCCCCGTCGAACCTCGCCGTCATCGGCCGCTACGTCCTCCACCCGGCAGTCTTCGAGGTCTTGGAACACACCGCACCCGGCCGCGGCGGCGAAATCCAGCTGACGGACGCCCTCCAGGAACTGGCCGCCGGCGAAGGTGAAGGCTACGGAGTGTACGGCGTTGTGTTCCGCGGCCGCCGCTACGACACAGGCGACAAGCTCAGCTACCTCAAGGCCTGCGTGCAGCTGGCCTGCGACAGCGAGGATCTGGGCCCCGGCCTGCGGGAATGGCTGCCCGAGTTCGCCGCCAGCCTCACACCCAGCCTGACCAAGTAAATCCCGTGGGGGGCAGCTTCAACTGGCCGGCGACCCTTGAGTGCGGCGACCTCGTGCTGCGCCCCATCCGGTACCGGGACCGCAAGGAGTGGACCGAGGTCCGCTCCCGCAACAGCGAGTGGCTGGCCCCCTGGGAAGCGTCCAACCCCGCTCCCGGCGGCGGCCTCCCCGACTACCGCCAGATGGTGCGCTCCCTCAAGGCCCAGGCTGCCCAGGGAACTGCTCTGCCTTTCCTGATCACTGCCTGGACCCCCGGTTTCCGGGAGCCTGTGATCGTGGGCCAACTGACGGTGTCCTCCATCGTGTGGGGATCGGCGATGATGGCCACCCTCGGGTACTGGGTGGACAAGGACCGGGCCGGACAGGGCATTGCCCCGACCGCTGTGGCCCTGGCGACGGACTACTGCTTCCAGACCCTCGGCCTGCACCGGATGGAAATCAACATCCGCCCGGAAAACGCGCCCAGCCTGCGGGTGGTCGAGAAACTCGGCTTCCGAGACGAGGGTTACCGGCCGCGATTCCTGCACATTAACGGCCAGTGGGCAGACCATCGGAGCTTCGCGCTGACGTCCGAAGAAGTGCCGGAGGGGCTCCTGGCGAGGTGGCTACAGAACCGGCCCGCATGAGCGGTCAGACCCTTCCTGACCAGCACAGACGTTATGAATGCAGTCAATTGACACTTGTCCCGCGACACACCGGGGACAATGCGGCCCGGCGCACTGCATTGCTCATACGGTTTTGATGTGGACTTCCCTCTTAGCAGCTCTGTGATCCTTGTCATTGCTGTTGCGCTCTGGATCGTGTGGGTTGCACCCTACATACTCCGGAACGGCCGCCACCAGCTGCAGCCCGCCGGCGAGTTCGTGGCGGACCTCATTGATCCAGAAACAGCCCCGCAAGCCGGCCACGTCATGAAGATGGCGGCCCAGCAGGAGAAACCCATGCCCCCTACCCAGTCCACCGTGTCCGGCCCGGGAACGTCCGGGTCCGACCGCGTCCGCCAGCCCGCATCCACCGGTCCGGCGTTCAAGATCCGCTATGGCCGGTTGACGCTGGCGCTGACGGGTCTGCTCTCGCTGCTGACGGGGATAGTGTCCGCAGTCCTGCGGATCTTCGGCACCGGTCCTGTTTGGCTGCCAGTCGTCGCGTTTCTCGGCGCCGCGTTCGCTGTCGTCGTGCTCCGCCGGCTCGCCGTCCGGGACCGCCGCCGCAAAATGAACGCCGCGTTTCGATCGGCCATGAGCGCCCCGGCACGCCCGGCCCGGTCCGCCCCGGAGCGCACACCGCTTCTGGAACCGGCAGGGGAACCCGGCGAACGTGCCGAGAGCCCGCTCTTTGACGCCCAGGCCGACGCGGCAGAGCGCAAACCGGCGCCCAAGCCGCTGACCGCCCAGGAACTGCGCCAGGCGGCCCTGGCGGAAGCGGTGGCTTCGGGCGACACGTCCGTCCGCCGCAGCGCGGAGTTCCAGGCCGTCGAAGGATCCAGCTGGGAGCCGGTGGAGGTCCCCAAGCCCACCTATGTTGAGGCGCCGAAGGCCGAACGGGCGGCCCCTGAGCCGCTCGACCTGCCGGAAGCCCCGAAGGCCGTGGGGAAGCCGTCGCTCAAGCAGGGTCTCCCGCAGGCATCGGCTGGCACCGCCGGCCCGGACAGCGAGCAGAAGCCCCTGGGCAAGGCCCAGAGCGCCCTCAGCAACCTGGACGACGTCCTGCAGCGACGCCGGGCCTGAATTTTCTATCGAGCCCCGGGCAGCCAGTCATGGCCGCCCGGGGCTTTGCCGTGTCCGGGCGCCGGTGTCCTTCAGATCAGGACGGGCCATTTAGTACCGGCCCTTCTGAATCCGGCTCGCCCGGGGCGTCCGGAAATCGGGCGAAGGCCGGTAGCCTCAGGGCATGACAAGAATCTGTGTTGCCGGCGGTACCGGCCAGGTGGGCCGCGAAGTGGTGCGGCGGGCTGTCGCGGGCGGGTACGGCGTGGCGGCCCTCTGCCGGCATCCGCTGCCCGCCGGTGCCCCGGCCAGGGTCGACGGCGCGGAGTACTTCCCCGCCGACGTCACCACCGGCGAGGGGCTGGCGGCGGCACTGGCGGGGGCCGACGTCGTGATCGACTGCCTGGAGGGGCGCTCCGGGAAGGATCTGAAGAACTTCGCCGACGGCGGCGCCCGGCTTCTCGCCGCGGCCCAGGACGCCGACGTGTCCCGCGCCGTGATGCTGTCCATCGTCAATTGCGACCGGAGCAGCTTCGGCTACTACGCCTCGAAGGCGGCCAAGGAACAGGTCTATGAGCGCTCCGGGCTGGACACTGTCGTGATCCGGGCGACGCAGTTCCATTCCCTGCTGGCGGCCATGTTCGGGGCCGGCTCGACGCTGCGGATCATTCCGGTGATCAAGGGTGCCCGGTTCCAGCCGATCGCGCCCGCCGACGTCGCCGCAGCCCTGCTGGAGGCGGCACTCGAACCGCCGGCGGGCGTGCGGCATAGCGTCCGTACTGTCGGCGGGCCCGAGATCCAGGAGATGGAGGAGTTCGCCCGGCAGTGGAAAGCCGTCACCGGTTCCAGCGGCCGCCTGGTGCGGCTGCCGCTGCCGGGTGCCATGGGAAACTACCTGCGCGCCGGGCTGAACCTGGTACCGGAGGAACGCCACGCCGGTGAGACATTCAGCGGCTGGCTGGCAAAGAACGCGGATAGTTTGTAGCCTAGGGAAACCGGCAACGCCGTACCTTCGGGAACGGCGTTGCGTCGGGGCTATAGCTCAGTTGGTAGAGCGCTTCGTTCGCATCGAAGAGGTCAGGAGTTCGAATCTCCTTAGCTCCACAGATTGCAGGGGTTTTCGAGTCATCGGGACCCTGAATGCACTGCCCCGTGGACGCCCCCCGAAGTCTGGGCGCTGGGGATTCCGCCGCTAAGGCGCCCGAGCCGCTGAAGCCCAGCTCATGTCTCACCGTCACACTTGGCCGACGCCCGATCAAGACGGCGCACACCGCCCTCGGGCTCGCCAAGTCAGCGCTCACCCAAGATCCCACAGGGTGCCTCCACATGTGTCCAAGGGTGCCAGGAGTCGGAGGCTCGTGGCACCCGGACGCGGTTCCATGCACTCTATGTGCGGGGCATGGCACGGAATACTTTCCGGTCAGGCCCTGGCTTCGTACTGCTCCAGCAGCCGGGTCAGGGCGGACAGGGTGTCCGCGGCCATTTCCGGGGTCATGTCATCGGGGGAGACGCTGACAAACGGGCCGACCTTGTCGATGAGGCCGGCGCCTTTTTCGCCTTCCTGGCGGACATGATATTCGTCGACCCGGGCCGTGGAGGCACCGACCGTGACCTCAAGGATGAAGTGCCGCTCGGATTCGTTCTCCGAGGAGTCGGCGTTGGCGAATCCCGTGCTGGTGCCCTTGTCGGCCCAGGCGGGACATACCGGCCAGCCCTCGTGCGTTGTGCTCGCCGGATGATGATCAGGCAATCCAGCGGCCGTCGCTGTTACCGCCAGATGTTCACGGTAGTGCCACGCGCCGGGGTGTAGCTGATGGAGCCGTTCTGGTAGTTCTGGACCGTTTCGCCGAAGGAGAGGAATTCGACGGAAGTCGGATAGCCCAGGCGACCGCGTTCTGCGCCGGTCGCTGCCCATGCGCTCCGGATAGCTCCGAGAACGGGCCAGGCCCCGCTTGCGGGGGAGTAGTAAATGGCACCGTTCTTGAACTGGTACCGCTGGTAGACACCGCCGTTCTTGAGCCCGGCGATCTCATTGGTGATCGGGTAGCCGATCTTGTCGAACACGTACGGTATTCCCCACGCGGACCGGATGGCTCCCAGGACGTAGTGGGCACCGGACACGGGGGTCCAATATATTTCGGAAACTTTGGAGCCAGACACAAACTGCTGGTAGACGCCGCCGCGTGGTTGTCCGCCGACCTCCTCGCCGGCCGGGTAGCCGAGCTTACTGCGCTCGGCACCTAGCGATGCCCACAGGGCGCCGATCGCGCCGTGCATGATCCGTGCCTGACGTACAGGGTCCCAGTAGATGGAACCGCCCTGATACTTCTGGTAAACATCGCCCCTGCGGAACTCACCGCCGTTGGCCACTGGGATTTCATCGGTGATCGGGTAGCCGAGCAGCCCGTTCTGGGAGCCCGCCGCCATCCACCTGTTGCCGATCCCTCCCCTGGCGATGCGCACACCTGTCGTGGGGGAGGAAGCGATCGTGCCGGCAACGAAACGCTGCGTCGAGCCGCCGTTCTTCAGGCCGGTCTGGGTGTCGCTGGTCGGGTAGCCGAGGAAACCCTTCTGCGCTCCCGCGGCGATCCACTTGGCACCGATGCTGCCCTCAATCACATGAGCGCCGGTCGCAGCCGTGTAGTAGATCGAACCGTGTTCATACATCTGCATGGAGCCGCCATTGGTGAGCCCAGTGACCTCGGTGCCGACTTTGCTTCCGAGCCTGCCCAGCAAAGCCCCGACGGAAGTCCACTTGGCCTCAATGGGCGAGGGGACTGGGGTCGGAGTGGGCGTCGGCGTGACAACGGGTGACGGCGCTGGGGTAACCGTGGAAGTAACTGTGGGCGTAGGCGTGGGCTCTGTGTCAGCGAACGCTGACGAGAGGGGTGATATGGCGACGAGGATGATGCCGGCAGCGGCAACACTGGCACCCCAGGCTTTAGCCGACCGGCGTTTCGTTGGATCCAAAGAAGCTTGCCCCCAGATGTAGAAGATAGTCCGCCTTGACGGTGAAGGTGCCGGTCCCGATTACCCACCCCCGGGCGACACTGAACCCGAGCCTAGGCTCCATGACCCGACTTGTCATCAGGTATTGCTGTGAAGAATTGATTGGACCAAATCCGTCACATGACCATCGAGCGCCCAGCATGGCCCCGCCGATGGTCTTCTGTTGGATACCGAAATCCCTTGAAACGCCACGGCACCGGTGCCACACTGCCCTTGTGGAGTGCGGGGGCTGGGGTCCTGCCAGATGAAAGGATCCCGATGCGCACAAAACCACTAACCCGGACCACGGCGCTCATCGTCTTTACCGCCGTCATTTTTGGCACCGCCGCGTCCTGCAACCCCGGCCAATCCGAGAGCGCCATTCAACTGACCCGCGGCGCCGCATCCAAGGTTTTCGGCTCACTTGGTCGGGAGACCGGCGAAATCAAGGCGGCCACCTCGGTGGTGCCCGATCTGGCAGCCCGCTACGGGGCGTCGGCTGACGAGGTTGCCGCTGTCGCAGCCACCGCGGACAACTACCAGGGCTGGAGATTGCCCCAACAGCGCATTGACCGGATGGTTGCCGCCGCCGAGAACGCAAAAGACAACGCAGCCGTCTCCGCCGGCGTCGACGTTGCGTGCGACTGGATGGCGGGGGACATTTCGACCCCGGACGCGTTCAATGAGTCCGTGGCAGCGGCAGCGGCAGGCATGCTACAAAGCGACGCGGATGCGTTCCGTGACGCCACCGTTGACCTGGCCGACGACTTGGCCGAGATCAAGGCGGAGGGCTCACCCGCTGACAAGGCAGCCGCTGTCTGGCTGTGCTATGCCTATGGGGTAGTACCGGCGGGCTAGCCGGGCCCGATTGCCGGTAGGATCCGGGCATGAACGGCATCACTGAGCTGACACAAGACATGGCCGGCACGTAAGGTGTGCGGACCTCCTCCGGCACCGCGTACCTGGCCGTCCGCTCCCGCCCCGGCAGCGAAACAGCCGAGTCCGCTACTCGGCTCGGACCGTTATTGGCAGCCTGATAATGACGAATGGAACCCCTGAAACCCGGGGGGACATCCACCCGACGCCGGCCAAGCCCCGACCATCAATTCGTCCGGACAGAGATCCACGATATGCCCGCCCGCCACGGCGCGACACCCGGTGCTACCCTCCCGTACCGCCGGTAGGTTACGATTCCCGAAACCGGGCAATGCCGGCAAATTTTTGGGGGAAAATTGTACGCGAAAGTTCTTGGGGCCGTACTCGGCCTCGGCATCATCAGCGGCGCTATCGTGGCAGCCGCACCGGCACAGGCTGCCACAGTCGGCGGCGTGTCCGTTCCAGCTCCCGCACAGTCGCCGCCGTTGGGCATGACGACTTCGATCAGCCGCATCGCGGTCCAGTACAACCTCGGTTCGCCGCTGGGTCTGACGGTTACCGGGTTGAAGGACGGGGGCGCATACCGGCAGTACCAGCGCGGCTTCGTCGTCTACTCGCCGGCGACGGGCGCACAGGTCTCCCGCGGCGCGATCCGGACCGCCCACGGCAAGCTCGGCTACGAAAAAGGCCGCATGGGCTACCCGACGTCCGGTGAGCTGCTCAGCGCCAACAAGACCAGCACCTACCAGCGCTATCAGCACGGCACGATCGTCTGGAACGCCACGGCCGGCGCCCACGCCATCGCCGGGGCCATCGGCGCCAAATGGGTGGCCGCGGGCGGCGCCAACGGGAGCCTGGGGTACCCGACATCTGACGAAACCGGCCTCAATGGCCGCGGAGCGTCGCAGTCCTTCCAGGGCGGCACCGTCGTGTGGTCGTCCTTTACCGGCGCCCGCATCATGAAGGGAGCCATCCGTACCGCGTGGATCAAGAACGGCGCGCAGGCCGGACAGCTGGGCTACCCCGTCACCGACGAGCAGGCGCTTCCTCTCGGGGGCGTCATCCAGAGGTTCGAAGGCGGCACATCCATCACCTGGACCCCCAAAGCTGGAGCCGTAGTCAACCCCGGGGTGCCGCACTCGAACATCTGACAAACCGGGCGCAGCATCTGGCCTAACGGCCGCGGATATCCCCGCAGACATCAGGATCTGCGGGGATTGTCCGTGCCGGAGTAGACATCCGCTGGGACAATGGCACTCCCTCTCGGCCGCGTGGAATGGACGCAGTTAGGGCCGCCAGATGCCGCCGGTAAATCGCCGCGGGCAGGACTTTCGGCATCTGTATGCTGTGCTCATGACGTCACCGCAGATCTATGTCAGTTTTCCCGGCACGGCGCGTGAAGCACTCGGCTTCTACGCGGACGTGTTCGGCGGAGAGCTCTCGTTGTTCACGTACGAGGAGTTCAGCCGCAGCGACGGCCCGCCGGACGCCATTGCGCACGGAGTACTCGACGGCGTGGTTGCTTTGGCGGGATCGGATGCGGCAGCCGGCCAGACAACTGTCCGGTTCGAAGGCCTCATGCTTTCGTTGCTGGGCACCGCCGAACCGGCGGTTCTCCACGAGTGGTTCGACAAACTCGCCGATGGCGGCCGGGTGATCGACCCTCTGGCCCCGAAGCCCTGGGGCGCGTCGGACGGCCAAGTCATGGACCGGCACGGACTTCACTGGCTCATCGGATACGAACCTGCGCCCTGAGCGACAAAACAGGTGCCCGCGTTCGGGGTGAGGCTTAGGCTAAACGCATGACGCCGGCACCCTCCCCGACTCCCGTCCCCGTCGAGGTCTTCATCCACTCCGGCCCGGCCGAGTGGTGGCAGATCCTCGCCGCCCTGGGTCCGCTCGCCGTTCTGTTCGGGGCCGGCATCGCCGGGTTCATCGGCTGGAACACCCTGAAGCAGAAGTCTGTCGCGGACAACCGTGCCGAGTGGTGGAAACGCACGCAGTGGGCGCTCGATGCCGTCTATTCGGGGGACACGAAGCGGGGCACGGTCGGGCTGAAGGTCCTGTGCGTGCTGGGTGAAAGTGAGCTCGCCGGCAGCGGAGAGCTTGCAGTCCTTGAAGCCGCTTGGGAGGAGCCCCTCAACGCCGCCGAACGGCAGCTCGCCGTCGAAGGCCGGACGGCGCGTGCCCCCGGGGCCGTCGACAAGGACGAACGCGCGATGGAAGTCGCCGCCGCGCGGCTGCGGCTGCTCACCGACCAACGCCTGGGCAAGCCAACCCCGGAATGGGTCACGACCCTGGCCGCGGAGTAGTCGACGGATATCCTGTCTTATGACACGAGGAGAATCATGACCACCCTGAAAGAACGCCTGCACGCCGACGTCGTCAGCCACATGAAGGACCGCAACAAGATCGCCCTCACCACGGTGCGCAATGTCCTGGGCGAAATAGAAACGCGGGAGAAATCCGGCAAGACTCCGATCGTGCTGGACGACGCCCAGGTGACGTCGCTGCTCCAGAAGGAAGCAGCCAAGCGCCGCGACACCGCCCGCATCTACACCGAGGCGGGGGAGTCGGAGCGGGCCGCAGCCGAAATCGCCGAAGCTGAAATCATCGAAGCCTACCTCCCCAAGGCGCTGACAGCGGCCGAAGTGGAAGCAATCGTCGACGAGGTCATCAAGTCCCTCACGGCAGACGGAACCGAGCTGACCATGCGTCAGCTGGGCGCGGTGATGAAGCCGGTGACCGCCAAGGTCGCCGGCCGCTTCGACGGCAAGGCCGTCAGCGAGATCGTCCGCAGCCGCATCTCGTCCTAGGGAAGGTCCGGATGCGTGGCGGGCGGGCACCAGCACCCGCCTGTATCCTGAGTAGGTACGCCAGTGGCAGCATCCGGCGTCGCGGACTCCCGCTGTAACCGTCAGTCTCCGATCAGCCTCCCTCGGACTCTGGGATTGGAACTCTCTTATCGCTACCGCCGTGCCGGGCCCCGTGGACGTCCCTGCGCCCGCCTCCACGCCCCCGCAGACCGCCGCAGCGGGTGAGCCCGCCGTCGTGACGTGGGCCGAGGCAGGCCACAGCAGGACGGCTCGCTGGCGGTCGGCGAACGGACGGCCCGCGCCCGTACGGATCGAAGTGGTCACCGACTCCCTGACGGCCGACGAGGCACACCGGATGGCGTCCCAGGGCATCGCAATGCTCTGGCAGGGTGACTTCCACAATGCCCGGCAGATCCTCAACGCCATGGACCGGCGGCTGGGCACCGGGAAGAAGAAGGTCGCGGACACCCCGGCCGATGAGTTCTACCGGCACCGCCAGGCCCGCTCGCACCGTGCGCGCATGCTCGGCCTGCTGCTGATCCCGCTCGATCCGGGCCCGGTGGTGCCCCTGCGGCGTTCCCCGGATGTCCGGCAGGCCGCCGAGGAAGCCTATGGGGACATCGGCGGACCATCGGTTGTCTCCCTCCACGAGCTTGTCGGGGCCATCGGCGCCCACCAATGGCGAAAGAACGGCGTCTACGTCGAGGCCCTGCAGGGCCGCATCCATCCGCACTACGGCACGTTCTTCCCCACCCGCAGCGAGTATGTCGACCTGGTGGCCGCCGCTCCGCTGCCTTCTGACACGCTGGCGTTCGACGTCGGGACAGGCACCGGCGTGCTCGGCGCCGTTCTGGCCCGCCGTGGCGTCAAACGTGTGGTGGCCACCGACAATGAACCCCGCGCGATTGCCTGCGCCACGGAGAACTTCCGGCATCTGGGCGTCCAGGACCGGGCGGAGGCTGTCCTGGCCGACATGTTCCCGGCCGGCCGCGCGCCGCTCATCGTGTGCAACCCGCCGTGGATTCCGGCCACCCCGCACTCCTCGCTGGATAACGCCGTGTACGACCCCGGCAGCCGGATGCTGTTCCGGTTCCTGAACGAGCTCTCCGGCCACCTGGAGCCGGGCGGGGAGGGCTGGCTCGTCCTCTCGGACCTGGCCGAGCACCTGGGCCTGCGGACCCGTGAGCAACTGCTGGGCGCCATCGACGCGGCCGGGCTGAGCGTGCTGGAACGGCTCGACACCCGGCCAACCCACCCCAAGGCATCCGACCGCAACGATCCCTTGTTCGCGGCCCGGGCGGCCGAGGTCACCTCACTGTGGCGGCTCGCCGTCCGCTAGCGTCCCGCTCCGCCGCACGCATCAATACCCTTCCCCACCTAACTTGAGAGATTCAAACTCATGAGCCTGATCCGACTGCAAGACGTCAGCGTGCGCTTCGACAACACCCAGATCCTCCGGGAAGCGTTCTTCCGCCTCGAAGCGGGGGACCGGGTGGGCCTGATCGGCAAAAACGGTTCCGGCAAGACCACCATCCTCAAGCTGGTCCTCGACCAGGTGGCACCGGACACGGGCACCGTCACCCTGGAACCGGGGACCAAGGTGGGCTACTTCTCGCAGTTCTCCGAACTCGACGGGGACGCCACGATTCTTGAAGTCCTCGACGCGCTGTTTTCGGAGATCAAGGCCGTCGAAGCCGAACTGGCCGCCATCGACGCGGCCATCGCAGCCGATCCCGCGGAAACCGAACTCCACCGGCTCATCGGCCGGCAGGCTGAGCTGTTCGCGGAGATGGAACGGCTCGACGGCTGGGACTACCCGCGGCGCATCGACACGGTCCTCACGACCCTGGGCTTCGATGAGGCCCACCGCACCTGCGCGATCGACGAACTGTCGGGCGGCTGGCGCAACCGTGCAGCCCTCGCCAAGATCCTCCTCGAGGTCCCTGACGTGCTGCTGCTGGACGAGCCCACCAACTTCCTGGACGTGGCCGGCGTGGAATGGCTCGAAAGCTGGTTCCGGGACTTCAAGGGCGCCGCGATCATCGTCTCGCACGACCGAAAGTTCCTCGACGCCGTCGTCACCCGGATCATCGAGGTGGAGAACTTCCACTTGCATGAATACCCGGGCAATTTCGGCGAATACGTCGTCCAGAAGCAGTTCCGTCTCAAAACCCTGGAGCAGCAGTTCGTGCACGAGTCCGAGCTCTTGGCCTTCGAAGCCGAAGGGATCGCGGATCGCCGCGAAGCTGCCAAGGCGGCCAGCCGCGGTCTGGGCAACCAGCTGGCCAAGATCAAGAAGTCCCGCACGCCCCGCCCCGTTGACCAGATCGTCACCGAGATCTACGGCGGCCTGCACGTCAAGGACGTCCTCTGCCGTGTGGAGGGACTGGGCAAGTCCTACGGCGAGAAGCTGCTGTTCGACGATCTGAGCTTCGAGATCCGCCGCGGCAACCGGATCGTGGTCCTCGGCTCCAACGGCAGCGGCAAGTCCACTCTCCTGAAGGTGCTGACGGGAGAAGAGCAGGCCGACACCGGCGACGTGGCCTGGGCCAAGGGACCCGGGTTCGTGTCCTACAACCAGATGCTGGCGGACCTCGACGACGCCGACACCGTGTCCCACGCGGTCAACGCGCTGCCTGACAGCCTGGCGTTCAGCGCCACCAGGAAATCCGTTAACCGGTTCCTCGCGATGTTCCAGTTCTCCGAGGCGGACCTCAAGCAGAAAATTGGAAACCTCTCCGGCGGGCAGAAGGCACGTGTCGCCATGGCGCAGTGCCTCCTGTCCGGTGCCTCGGTCCTGTTGCTCGATGAGCCCACCAACCACCTGGACATGTCCAGCACGCAGGTCATGGAACGCGCGCTGGTGCACTTCCCGGGGGCCGTCGTGGTGGTCAGCCACGACCGGTTCTTCAGCGAGAAGATAGCCAACCGCCACCTCGTGTTCGGCGCTGACGGCGCGGCCCCCGGGGAAATCGACGTGCGGGCCGCCTAGGGGCGGTCGGTCCCAGACCGCCGGTGAACTCAAGTCGCCGACGGCGTCGTCCGGAGAATGCGACCGCAGCCCCTCAGAGCGCCGTACCCGCGGGATAATGGAAACATGACCGAACAGGACCAGGACCGCGACCCGTGGGATGAGTTCGACAGCCTCAAGCCCGCGGGACCGGACCGCGTGGAGGGCTACCCCGGGGGCGAGCCCCTGGGCTTTGGCTTCCGCACGGGAGTCCGCAGCGCGAAGGTGGCCATCGGCTTCGCCGTCTACGCGCTGGCCTTGGGAACCACCCTGGTGGTGATCGGAGCCGTCGACTTTATCGGCGCAGGCCAGTGGCTGCTGCTGGGGCTTATGGTCCTGGTCGAGGCGGTCTTTGTCCTGGCCTTCAGCCGCCTGGTCGCGCAGGCCCGGCAGCGCCGCTGACCGCGCGCTCACGACGCCAGGACTCCGCCCCCGCCCTGCCGGTGGGCCCGGGCGCCGGGGCCTTTGGGCTAGAGCCAGCCCTTGTTCTTGAAGATGCCGTACATCAGGGCGGCCGTGCCGGCCATCAGCCCGATCGCCATTGGGTAGCCGAAACTCCACTGCAGTTCGGGCATCGCGTCAAAGTTCATGCCGTAGATACCGGCGACAAATGACGGTGCAAATAGGATGGCGGCCCACGACGAGATCTTCTTGACCTGCTCGTTCTGCTCGGCACTGGCCTCGTTCTGGCGGTTGGCGGTCAGCGTGCCGTCGAGCGTGAGGGCGTTCTGCAGGAGGTCCCGGAAGGAATCCGCCCGGGAAATCAGCCGCTCCACGTGGTCCTCGACGTCGCGGAGGTTGTGCTGGAGCTCGGAATTGATCTGGTACTTTTCGAAGCCGCGCCGGAGCAGCTGCATCATGGCCGGGAGCGGATGGATGGCGCGCTGGAACTGGATGACTTCACGCGCCAGTTCGTAGATCCGCCGGGACACCTTGGGGTCGCCGCTGAAGAGCTGGTCCTCGATCTCGTCGATGTCATTCTCCAGCCCCGCCACCACGGGCACATAGTCGTCCACCACCTGGTCCATCAGCGCATAAAGCACAGCCTCCGGGCCGTGGCACAGGAGGTCGGGGCGCCGCTCCAGCTTTCGCCGCACCTGGGCCACCCCGCCGGTCTCGGCGTGCCGGACGGTGACGACGAAGTTCTTGCCGGTAAACACGTGGAGTTCGCCGAATTCCACGGTTTCCGTCTCATCCAGGTACCGCGCCGGGCGCAGCACGGTGAAGAGATTGTCGTCGTAGCGTTCGAGCTTGGGGCGCTGGTGGGCCGAAATAGCGTCTTCCACGGCGAGCCGGTGCAGACCGAACTCTTCTGCGACGGCGGCCATTTCGTCCTCCGTCGGCCGGTAGAGGCCGACCCACGCCATTCCGCCGTGCCGGCTCAGGGTTTCGAAGGTCTGCTCGAGGCTCTGCGGCTCGGCGGTGCGGACGCCGTCCACATAGACGGCGTTATCGATGATAGTCACGGGCCCATTATCCCGTCTTCCGCGGTCGCGGCCGCGCGGGCACCGTTGGCCACGGCGGGCGGCGGGCCGGGGAGATCACTTTGGCCGGGCGGGGGCCAGGGAGCTGCCCTGGGCCAGCCGGCTGATCAGCGGTTCGGTGCGGTACTGGATGTGCGTGTGGAGGGCAAGGACCGTCTCGGTCCGGATGACGCCCCTGATCCGGAGGATGGAGCGCAAGGCGGCCTGCAGGTTGTGCGTGTCGGTGGCCACCACGCGGCACCACACATCCCCGCGTCCGGAGATCTCATGGACTTCCAGAACCTGTGCGATCAGGCGCAAGGCGCCCACCACGCCGTCGAGTTCCCGGTGGTTGACCTCGATCGTGACGAAGGCGACGACGTCGTACCCCACCGCTTCAAGATCGATCTCGCGGCCGCCGTCGTGCAGCAAACCGGAGCGCTGCATCCGCCGCACGCGGGACTGCGCGGTGTTGCGGGCAATGCCCAGGGTGTCGCTGAGTTCACCGATCTGGATCCGCGGATCCCGGATCAACTCCAGCAGGATCTTCAGGTCCGTGGGGTCCAGACTGTTCAAATCATCACTCCGGTTCACTCTGGCAGCACTCGATTGACTGTTTTGATCAATTTTGCCATGCATTTCAGCTGTGGAGATCAGCCGTCCGTCATTCTGGACGTATCGAATTTTCACGGGCTGGCGGTTCCCCCACCACAGGGAACACGCGGCCCGCTTCCACGTAAGGGCACGGACATGACGGTCTTCAGTGAACTCCGCATGCGCCCGGCCACGGCAGACCGCTGGGGCTGGGACGCTTCCACCACCGCACGGCTGGTGATGGCCGGCGTCGTGATTTTCACGCTCCTGGTCGGCGCGAATCTCGCCACCCCGCTGTACCCGCTGCTGCAGGCCAAGCTCGGGATCACGGCGCTGGACGTCACCGTAGCCTTCTCCGCGTACGTCCTGGCGCTGGTGGCCACCCTGATCCTGGCCGGCCACTGGTCTGACCACATCGGCCGCCGCGCCGCCCTGGTGCTCGCCGTGCTTGTTGGCCTCGCGGGCGGTTCCGTCTTTGCCACTGCGGACAGCCTGTTCGCGCTGTGCACCGGCCGGGCCCTGCAGGGCATTGCGGTGGCCCTCGCCACCGGCGCCAGTTCGGCGGCCCTGCGGGAGCTGCTGCCCAGCCGCCCCGAATGGGCCTCGAGGTTCACCCTGCTGGCGTCCGCCGGCGGTGTGGCGGCCGGCCCGGCCATCGGGGGAGTGCTCTCGCTGCTGCCCGGTCCCACCTCCACGCCGTACTTCCTGCATTCTGTGGTTCTCACCGCACTGCTGGTTCCGCTGTACCTTCTCAAGGCCCGGCCGGCGATCACCTCGATTGCGGGTCCGCAGCCGCTGCGCGTGCTGGCGCCCCGCCGGCCGTCGGTGTCCAGCGAAGCACGGGGCGCGTTCTGGCTGGCTGCCTCGGTGGGGTTCCTCAGCTTCACCGTCTTCGGCTTCTGCCTCTCCCTTGCGCCGGGCTATTTCGCCCAGATCGTCCACGCGGATTCGCGCCCGCTGATTGGCCTGCTGGCAGGGTTGACCCTCGGGTCCTCCGCGCTCAGCCAGCTGCTCGCCGTGCGGGGACGGTTCGTGGTGCCGATGGGACTTGCCGTTCTGGCCGCGTCGGTGCTGCTCATCGCGGCGGCTGCCGCCTGGAACAGTCCCTGGCTGCTGATTGTCGCGAGCATCACCGCCGGCATCGGCCAAGGTGTGTCCTTCCGGACCGTCTTCAACGATGTGGCCGGGAAGGTCGAGGCCTCGCGTCACGCCCAGATCATCAGCACCGTCTACGTCATTACTTACCTGGGCAGCGCCATTCCCGTCATTGGGCTGGGGCTCGCGGCCGGCGTCGTCGGCCTGCAGACGGCGGTTGCCGGCTTCGTCGTGGTCTGTGCCATCGCGGCGGCGGTCCTCGCCGGCATGACGCTGCGGGCGGCGCTGCGCCGCGGCTGACGGCCCGGGAAGGGCGTTACGCGCCTCCTGCGCCAGCCCGGGGCGCCGGAGCGTTGAGCTCGGGCCCGCGGCCCGTTTAGTCGGGCAGCGGGCCCTGGTTGCCCTGGATGTGGTCGAACACGAGCGTGGTTTCGGTGTGGCCCACCACGGGATCGGTGGCCAGGTTGTCCAGCACCCAGTCGCGGAGGTCCTCGGTGGTGGCCACCGCGATGTGCAGCAGGTAGTCCACCGAACCCGAGGTGTGGAAGGTCGACAGCACGGCCGGGAGTTTGGGCACCCGGGACGTAAAGCGGTCGATCTGTTCGCGGTCATGGGCGCGCAGCCTGACGGCGATGAGGGCCTGCACGGAGCGGCCGATCGCGGACAGGCTCAGCTTCGCCTCGAAGCCCTGGATGATCCCGCGGTCGGACAGGGCGCGGGTGCGCATCAGGGCCGTGGACGGGGCAATCCCCACGAGTTCAGCCAGCTGCTTGTTGGAGATGCGGGCGTCGGCGACGAGTGCCGCGAGCAGGCGCTCGTCGATAGCGTCCAGCGGCTCGCCGGCACCCGCTCCCGGCCGAAGATTCTTCGCACTGCTACTCACGGATCCTCCTTGAAGTGTTGTCAGTTCATCATAAACGGCACATTCCAACACTTCCATTCATGCCCCCTACAAATCTCCGAATTATTGCCAGATACTTGCGGCATTCAATGGTGAATATTCATAAGGAGCAACGTGCTTTCTCAAGACTCGCTGGCCGTCCACGCCGGCCGGACCGGCCTCACTGAATTGGGCGTGCACGCAGTGCCGATCGATCTTTCCACCACGGCGCCGCTACCCTCCGTGCACGACGGCGGTCTCGCTTATGAGCACATGGCCACGGGTGGCACCCACATGGAGGGGCAGAGCACCGTCTACCAGCGGCTCTGGAATCCCACCGTGGCACGGTTCGAGGAGGGCGTGGCGGTCCTCGAAGAGACCCCGGAGGCGGTGGCGTTCGCCACCGGCATGGCGGCGCTCAGCGCGGTGCTGCTTGCCGTCGTCGCCACCGGAAAGAAGCACGTGGTCGCGGTGCGGCCACTGTACGGGGGGAGCGATTACCTGCTGGCCTCGGGGGTGCTCGGCAATGAGGTGACGTTCACTGCCCCGGAGGGTGTCCATGCCGCGCTCCGGCCCGACACCGGCCTGGTGATCCTCGAGACGCCGGCCAACCCGAGCCTGGAACTCGTCGACATTGCCCGCGTGGCCGCGGCGGCCGACGGCGTCCCGCTCCTGGTCGACAACACCTTCGCCAGTCCGATCCTCCAGCGGCCCTTCCGCCACGGCGCGGCCATGGTCCTGCACAGCGCCACCAAGTTCCTCGGCGGCCACGGAGATGCCATGGGCGGCGTGGTGGCCGCGGCGCCCGAGTGGACCACGAGGCTGCGCCAGATCCGGGCCGTCACGGGCGGAATCCTCACACCCTGGCCGGCCTACCTGCTCCACCGCGGACTGGCCACGCTCCCTGTCCGGGTGCGCGCCCAGCAGGCCGGCGCGCAGAAAGTCGCGGCGGCCCTGGCCGAACACGGGCTGGTCCGGCGGGTCTTCTACCCGGGGCTGCCCGAGTGCGACCCGCAGGGTCTGATCGGGACGCAGATGTCCGGTCCCGGCTCGCTGATCGCCTTTGACGTGGGCACTGCCGGGCACGCGGAGCGGATTCCCGGTGCGGTGAGCATGATCACGCACGCGGTCTCGCTCGGCGGCATCGACACTCTGATCCAGCACCCGGCCGGACTGACCCACCGCCCGGTCGCCGCCGAGGCCAAACCGCACGCCAGCCTGCTGCGTGTGTCGGTCGGACTGGAGGACCCGGCCGACGTCGTGGCCGACCTCGTGCAGGCCATCGAAGCTACGCGCTAACGCCGCTCGCTTTAGCCGCGGGCGTCTCAGCCACGGGCGCCGGGCGGGCGGGATGCACGACGGCGGTGATCACCGCCGTCGTGCAGGCCAATCCGATGACGGTCAAGGCCAGCGCCGTCCAACCGAGCGACTGGAACACCAGCCCGCCGGCCCAGCCGATGACGCTGGATCCAAGGTAGTAGGCGAGGTTGTAGAGGGACGCCGCCTGGGCCCGGCCGGTCGTGGCGATCACGCCGGTCCAGCCGGCGCCGATGCTGTGCGCCGCGAAGAAGCCTCCGGTGAACAGCAGCAGGCCTGCCATGATGAGCGCCAGCAGCTGGGTCAGCGTTAGCGCCAGGCCCGCCACCATCAGGACCGTTCCCGCGATCAGCACCGTGCGCCGCCCGAACCGCGCCGCCAAGCCCCCGGCCCAGCGGGAGGAGACTGTTCCGGAGAGGTAGGCCAGGAAAATCAGGCTGATGATGGTGGCAGGCAGTCCGAAAGGTTCGCCGGAGAGCCGGAAGCCAAGGTAGTTGTAGACGGCCACAAAGCCGCCCATCAGCAGGAACGCCTGGACGTAGAGGGCGAGCAGGCGGGGGTTCCGGCCGTGGCCCGTCAGCGTCCGAAGTGCCCCGCGGAAGCCGCTGGCCGCCGCGGCCGTGAAGCCCCGCGCCTGCGGGACCAGAAGCAGGAACAGGGCCGCCGCGGCGCCGGCCAGGATGGAGACGGCCAGGGCCGCAGCCCGCCATCCCCACAGTTCACCGACCACACCGGCCAGCAGCCGGCCGGCGAGTCCGCCCAAGGTGGTCCCGGCGACGTACGTTCCAGCCGCCAGCGCGGCGTGGGCCTTGTTGACCTCCTCGTTGAGGTAAGCGATGGCGATGGCCGGGATGCCGCCCAGTGCCATGCCTTCGAGCATCCGCAGGCCCAGCAGCATCGGGAAGCTGGTGGCGAGCGGGACCAGCAGGCCCAGGGCGGTGGCGGCGGAGATGCCCCACATCATGGCCCGGACGCGCCCGATCCGGTCGGCCAGGAAGGACCACGGAAGAACCGTTAAGGCCAGCCCTACGGTGGCCAGCGAAATCGTGAGTGCCGCTTCAGCCGCCGTGACCTGCAGGTCGGCCGCCATCATAGGCAGCACCGCCTGGGTGGAATACAGCTGGGCAAAGGTGGCCACACCGGCGAACGCCAGCCCCGCGAGAATTTTCCTGTAGGCGGCGGATCCCTTGGGGTGTCCCGGCCAGGCGGGAATCCCGACGACATCCGAGCCGGTGGGCGCCGGGCCGGTCCCGGTCCCGGCGGCGTCCGTCGGGGCGCGTTCGGGGCCAGCGGGGTGGCGGAGGAGTGGAAGTCGTGGCATGTCCCCAGAATAGGCTTCAGCTGAACATGCTTCCAATGCATGATTCTCATAGAATTCATAGCGAATGCGCAATGATTTGGAGGGCAGGCAATGGACGTCGAGCACAAACACCTGGTGCAGCTGCTGCCGCTGTTGCCCCTGCTGGCCGAGCTCGGGCGCACTCAGCACGTCACCGCTGCCGCCGAAGTGCTGGGAGTGCCTCAGTCGACGGTGAGCCGGGGTATCGCCCGGGCCAGCAGCATCATCGGGACGGAACTGCTGATCCGTGACGGCCGCGGCGTGCGGCTGACCCCTGCCGCCAAGGCGCTCCTGCCGCACATCGAGGCCGCGCTGGACGAGTTCCAGGCCGGACTGGACCTTGTCCGGCACGAATCGGAAGTGGTGCGCGGACGGATCGCAGTGTCCTTCCAGCACACCTTCGGCGAGGCGATGCTGCCGCTGCTGATCAGTGCCTTCCGCAGCCGGCATCCACAGCCGGCCTTCGCGCTTAGCCAAGGCGCCCGGGACGGTTGCCTGGCCGAACTCGCCGCCGGCGACGCGGACCTTGCCCTGACCGCCCCGGTCGCGGCGCCGAGCCGGCTGATCTCCTCGGCAGCGCTGTACCGGGAACCGCTGCGGCTCGTCGTCCACCACCGGCATCCCCTCGCCAAGCGCCGCCGCGCCCGCCTCGAGGAGATCCGGCAGGACCCGTTCGTGGCCATGGGCCCGGGCTACGGCATGCGCTCACTGACCGACGCCCTGTTCCGGGAGGCGGGATTCCGGCCCCGGATCGCCTTCGAGAGCCAGGACTCCCACACGGCCCGCGGACTCGTCTCGGCAGGCCTCGGCGTGAGCATCCTCCCGCCCGGGGAGGTGGCCCCCGGGCGCCACACTCCGGCCCAGTCCGGGGATCTCGGCTGGGTGGAGCTCGCCCTGGATTCAGGCCTGGCCTTCCGGGAGATAGGCTTGGCCTGGCGGGAACGCCGCGGGGGAGCCGACGCAGAGCCGGACCCGGTGCGGCTCTTCCGGGAGCTGGTGCTCAGCGAGGGCCCCGCATTGCTCGCCGGCTTCGTCCGGGGACGCGCGGGCGCCTGAGTCGCGCCGTGGCGTCGGGGTGCCGGAGCTGGCCAGTGGCGCCAGATCGCCGGAACGGTCCAGCGAAACGGCACGGCTCCGGCGACCTCAGCGAATTCGGCGACCTAGACGGTGCACGGCGGCCGGGGCGCGGTGCGGCGATGCGTCAGCCCAGCAAATCAGCCATGACCTCCGCCACGGAGCCGGCCCGTGCCTGCCGCCAGCCCGTTCCTGCCCAGAGGTTCAGCCGCTCCGCATCCCCTGCGGCCGCGGCAGCCGCGCGCAGGGGAGCGGTGAGGTGGTGCACGGCGGGATAGGCCTCTGGCGCGTCGGGGTGATCCAGGACAAACTCATTGACGAGTGCCCGGGCCCCCCGCCCCGTGAAGGCCCTCGTCAGCCGGGTTTCCGTGAAACGCGGGCTGGCGAGGGCGTCTTTGTGCAGCTGGCGCGCGCCGCTCTCGTCGGTGCGGAGGAATGCGGTGCCCAGTTGTGCCGCCTCGGCCCCTGCCGCGAGGACTGCTTTCAGCCCGGCCCGGTCCATCACGCCGCCGGCAGCGACCAGCGGGAGTCCGACGGCGGACCGCACCCGGGTGACCAGCTCGGCCGTCGTGCCTGGCCGGATTGCATCGCGGCCGCCGGCGTCCCGCTGGAATGCCGCGCTGTGACCCCCGGCGCTCGCATGCTGCACCACCAGTGCATCGACGCCCTGCCCGGCGGCCTCGAGCGCCTCGGCAACAGTGGTCACTGTGGCGAGCACGGTGGAACCTGCCCGCTGCAGGGCACGCACGACGCCGGTCCCGGGCAGCCCGAACGCGAAACTGACCAGTTCCACCGGGTTCTCCCGCAGGGCGTCGATCTTGCCGTGCCAGTGGTCGTCGTCGTCGAGCCGCAACGGCGGGACCTCCACGCCGTATCGACGTGCGTCCGGCCGCAGCCGGGCGCGGTATTCCTCTAGCTGCGCCAGCACGGCGCCGGAAGGAACCTGCTGGGCGGGATCGGGAACGAAGACGTTCATGCCGAAACGTGCCCCCGCGGCACGGGCGCTGCTGATGTCCGCCTGCATGGCTTCCACAGTCTTGTAGCCCGCGGCCAAAAAACCCAGTCCGCCGGCCTCATGCACGGCTGTGACGAAGTCCGGAGTAGAGGTCCCGCCGGCCATCGGAGCAGCAATGACCCGGGTACCAAAGATGTCGTGCGACATTGCTCACTCCTGTGCGTGATTCAGTAGGCTGTTCCGGTGACCCATTCTGACATCCCGCCCGCGGCGGACACCGTTCCCTCCGTTCCTGCCGCCGGCGCCGTGATCGGCCTTGACATCGGCGGAACCAAGACCCGCGGCGTCCGGTTCGAGGGCGGCGCCGTTGTGGCCGACGAATCGGTGGGCAGCTCCAACGTCCAGAACGTCAGCCGCGAAGTGGCGGCGCTCAATCTTGCCGAGCTCTTCGCCCGGATCGGCGGCGGGACCGTCTCCCGGGTGTATGCGGGAGCCGGCGGCATCGATACCGACGCCGACGCCGAGGCCCTCACCGCCCTGATCGCGCCGCATGTGCCGGGCGCCCGGATCACAGTGGTCCACGATTCGCGGCTCCTGCTGGCCGCCGGGGGAGCAAGTACCGGCGTGGCAGTCATTGGCGGCACCGGCTCGGCCGCCTGGGGCCGGAACAGTCTCGGCGAGGAGGCCCGCGCCGGCGGCTGGGGCTATCTGCTGGGGGACGAAGGCAGCGGGTACTGGCTGGGCCGCGAGGCCGTCCGGCACAGCCTGCGCCGGATGAACCAGGGGCTGGAACCGGACGAATTGACCACTGCCCTGCTGGCCTCCTGCGGCGTGGATGATCCCAACAAGCTGATCGCACTCTTCCATTCACCGGACACCGGACGCCGGTACTGGGCCGAGCGAGCCCGGCTCGTGGTTGATGCCGCCGACGCCGGCCACGCCGCCAGCCGGGAACTCGTGGACCAGGCCGGCCGCGACCTCGCCGGGCTCGCGGAGCAGACGGTCCGGCAACTGCGCATCGACGGCCCGGTGATCCTCGGCAGCGGACTGGGCATGAACGTCCCGCGCCTGCAGGAATCCTTCCGCGCAGCCCTGGCCGCCGCAGGAATCACCGACGTACGCATCCTGACGCAGGATCCCGTCTTTGGTGTGCTCCAGCTGGTAGCCGAGCAGGGCTGACGCGGCCTTCGGGCTACGACACTGTCCGGCCACTACGCTGGAGGGATGAGCCTGAACTTCGATACCCGTCCCGCTGCCTACGCGGTCATCATCCGCGACGGCGCCATCCTGCTGGCGTACTGGAAGCAGGGCGGCAAGGAAGGCTGGACCCTGCCGGGCGGCGGGCTGGACCTGGGCGAGCACCCGGTCGACGGCTGCCGCCGCGAAATCCATGAGGAAACCGGATACCACGCCGAGGTGGGCACCATGCTGGGGATCGACGTCGGGCACTGGCCCGCGGAAATCCGGATCGACGGCGGAGAACGCGATTTCCAGTCCCTCCGGCTGATCTACGAGGCAAGGATCACCGGCGGGGAACTGCGGCACGAGGTGGACGGCAGCACAACGCACGCGGCCTGGATCCCGCTGGAGGACGTCGAAGGGCTCAACAAGGTCTCGCTCGTCGACGTCGCGCTCCGGCTCCACCGGGAGCGGCCGCTGGACGGCAAACTTTCCTGACGGATCCCCTAGCCAGGCCGGGCGGGCGCGGCTATTCTAAAAAAGCCGCGGGGAGGCCCCTGCGGAACCGGCAGCAGACGGCACAGCGAACGACGGCGGAACGGGGAGGTGGAGACGATGACTGCAATAGTCCTGGGCGCAACGCGCACCAAAATCAGCCACGTCATTATTCCTGCCCCGGCCATCAGCACCAACTAGCCGCACAACCGCTGCCAGATCCCACCCGCAGCGCGGCACGTGCACCGGGGCCCATCAAAGGGTTTTCGTTGACTAGTTCTCTTGCACGTCCGGGCGCTCACGGCGCCACCAACACCACCAACAACTTTCCCGAAGGTCCGGCCGGCTACGGTTTCACCACCGCCATCGCCGAACGCTTCACCGCCCATCCAATTCCGGGCGGCACCGGCGCGGGACGGGTCATCCGCGTGGACCGCAACCTGGTCCTCGTCGCCACGCGCGATGCGACACTCCACCTGCCCTACCCCAGCGCCGGGGAGCTCCCCGCCACAGGGGACTGGGTCTGGCTGGGATCCAACACCGCGGGGGAGCCTGCCATTACGGGGATCCTGCCGCGCCATTCGGAACTGAGCCGCAAGCGTGCCTTCGAAGCCTCGTCGGAGGCGCAGGTCCTCGGCGCGAACATGGACATCGTCGGCGTCGTGGTGCCCGTGGACCGTCCACTGACCCACAACCGGCTCGAGCGCACCCTCGTCGCGGCCTGGGACTCCGGAGCCACCCCGCTCGTCATCATCACCAAGGCGGACCTCGCGGACGTCGCGGATGACGTCGTCGGCAAGGTGATCCTCCAGGCCGCCGGCGTCGCGGTGGTGACCACCTCCGCCGAGCAAGGCGACGGCCTCGATGAACTGCTGGGGCATCTCCCGCCCGGCGGCACCCTTGTCTTGCTGGGTCCCTCGGGGGCCGGGAAATCCACCCTCATCAACGCCCTCGTCGGCGGCGATGTCCAGGAAACCGGGGCGGTCCGGGCTGGCGACGGAAAAGGTAAACACACCACCACGTCCCGGGAACTCGTGCCCCTGCCGGGCGGCGCCGTGCTAATGGACACCCCGGGGGTGCGCGGCTTCGGGTTGTTCGACGCCGACGGCGGGATGGAGGAGATGTTCGGCGATCTGGAGGAACTCTTCGGGCAGTGCCGGTTCGCCGACTGCGCGCACGGCAGCGAGCCCGGCTGCGCCGTGCAGGCCGCGATCGCGGAGGGCAGGCTGGATGACCGCCGCTGGGCGAGCTACTTGAAACTCCAGCGCGAACTCGCGGCCTTGGCCCGGCGGCACGATTCGGCCGCCCGCCGCGCCTACGCACGGGAGTGGCACCAGAAAATAGTGGCGGGGGGCAAGAGCCAGCGGTCGGCCGAACGGGACAGCCACGAGGAGGTCGAAAGGCAGCGCGCCAAGCGGGGCGGCAAAGGCCGGGGCCGGGCAACCGGAGGCGGCCGGCAGAGCCGCTGACCCTCGCGGAGCGGTGGATGGGTGCCACCGGGAAATATTTCCGCGCGGCACCCATCCACCTGCGGAGTGGCACCGAATTGCAGTGTCAGCCACCGCGCTGTTGATAAGGTCCCTGACTTTGTCGGCTGGGCTGGCTAGGCTGAGTTCTACGTGCTTTACAGCAAAAAATCGGCGAGTCTATGATCAGTTGGCTGGTCCGATGTTGGCTCCAACAGTTAGGTATGCCCGGAATGGCTGAAGCCATGATCGAGTTCCAGAGCGTCACCAAGCAGTACCAGAGCGGGCAGCCTGCCGTGGATGAGCTGACCATGTCCATAGACAAAGGCGCCATCACCGTCTTTGTCGGGCCTTCGGGCTGCGGCAAGACCACCTCGCTGCGAATGATCAACCGCATGGTGGAGCCGACGTCGGGAACCATCACCGTGGGCGGCGAGGACGTCACCTCGGTGCCCGCGGCGAAGCTGCGCCGGTCCATGGGCTACGTCATGCAGTCCTCCGGGCTGATGCCGCACCGTTCCGTGCTGGACAACATCGCCACCGTCCCCCGGCTCAACGGCGTGGGCAAGGCCGAGGCGCGGAAGCGCGCGCAGGAACTGCTCGACGTCGTCGGGCTGGCCTCCGTCCTTGGCAAGCGGTACCCCTCACAACTGTCCGGCGGCCAGCAACAGCGCGTGGGGGTGGCCCGGGCGCTTGCCGCGGACCCGCCCGTGCTGCTCATGGATGAACCCTTCAGCGCCGTGGATCCTGTGGTCCGCGATGAACTGCAGCAGGAACTCCTCCGGCTCCAGCGGGACCTGGCCAAGACCATCGTCTTCGTCACCCACGACATTGACGAGGCCACTGTCCTCGGCGACAAGGTGGCAGTCTTCGGCCTCGGCGGCAAACTCGCCCAGTACGCGACGCCGGAGGAAATCCTGCGCGCCCCGGCCAACGACTTTGTGGCGTCCTTCGTGGGCCGGGACCGCGGTTTCCGGCACCTCGCCTTCAGCACGTCCGACGGCGTCACCGTGCACCCGGTCCAGACGATCACCCCGGAAGAACTTGAGCGTCCAGGCAATGCTTCCGGCGAATGGCAACTGGTGGTCGACGAGGCCCTGCGGCCCCTGGGCTGGTCTGGCCCGGGCAAGGGGACCGCAACGGTTCCCGGCGGATCACTCTTCCGGAAGGGTGACACTCTCCGCCGCGCCCTCGACGCGGCACTCTCTTCACCCTCGGGCCTCGGCGTCGCAGTGGACGCGGACGGCCGGGTGGCCGGCGTCATCATCGCCGAAGAAGTCCTCGCCGTGATCGAGTCGGACCGCCACTTCCGCCAAGGTGCGCTCTGATGGAATGGTTCCTGGCCAACAGCGCGCAGGTCTTCAGCCTCGCGGGCCAGCACCTGGTCCTGGCCATCTTGCCGATGGTGTTCGGGGTGCTCATTGCGGTCCCTCTGGCCCAGGTCGCCCGGCAGAACCGGGGACTCCGGTCTGTGGTCCTGACGGCTTCCTCGCTGCTCTACACCATCCCGTCCCTGGCGCTGTTCATCATCCTGCCGACCGTCCTTGGAACCCGGATCCTGGACCCGGTCAACGTTGTGGTGGCCCTGACCATTTACGCCGTTGCCCTGTTGGTGCGGGCCACCCTGGACGCTTTTGACTCGGTGGACGAGGATCTCCGGCAGGCTGCCGTGGCCATGGGGTTCAAGCCGTTCGCCCGCTTCCTGCAGATCGATCTGCCGCTGTCCCTGCCGGTGCTTTTCGCCGGGTTGCGGGTGGTGTCGGTTAGCAACATCTCGCTGGTCAGTGTCGCGGCGCTGCTCGGCATCGGCAACCTTGGCATGCTCTTCACTTCGGGTCTGCAGCGTGATTTCGTCACCGAGGTGGTGGTGGGCATCATCGCCATCCTTATCCTCGCGCTGCTGATGGACGCCGTCCTGGTCCTGCTCGAGCGGCTGCTGACCCCGTGGACCCGCGCCGCGGCGTCCACCGGCGGCAGCGCCGATCCAGGTGCGGGCCAGGACAAGACCGGCCAGGACAAGACCGGCCAGGATAAGACCGGCACAGCTGCCGCGGCGTTACGGCTTTCCGACTCACAGACCGCGGGAGGTGCCGCATGAGCAACGTCGTCACGGACACCATTGCCTGGCTCACCGATCCCACGAACTGGTCCGGCAGCGCTGGAATCCCGACCCGGCTGGCCGAGCACCTGCTCTACACGGGTCTGGTGATGGCGATCGCCACGGCCATCGCCGTCCCGATCGGACTGTACGTGGGGCACACCGGCCGCGGGCGGGTGGCCGCAGTGGCCGTCGCCGGTGCCCTCCGGGCCCTGCCAACCCTCGGCCTGCTCACGCTCTTTGTCCTGCTGGCCGGGATCGGGCTGATGCCCCCTATCTGGGCCCTCGTCATCCTGACCGTCCCGCCCCTGCTGGCCGGCACCTACGCCGGCATCGCCAGCGTGGACCGGAATGTCGTCGACGCCGCCCGGGCTATGGGTATGACGGAACTCCAGGTGCTGTTCCGCGCAGAGTTCCCCAACGCACTGCCCGTGATGTACGGCGGGTTCCGGACCGGCGTGCTGCAGGCCATCGCCACGGTCTCCGTCGTGGCCTACATCAACCTCGGCGGCCTCGGCCGGTATCTCTTCGACGGGTTGGTGCTGTCCGATTTCCCCCAGATGCTGGGAGGGTCGCTGCTCATCGCCGCCCTGGCCATCGCCGTCGACCTTGTCCTCGCCCTCATTCAGAGGCTGTTCCTGTCCCGGGGCGCCTCGTCACAGCCAGACCGGAGCCAGCAGGCTGCGGTTGATCTCACAGACCCCGTACCCGCGGGGACTGTTGTCCAAGGAGGTACGTCATGAAGGAAACCCGCCAACGAGCACTCGGCAGGCGCGCAATCGGCGGCCTGGCCGCCGGCGTCGGCCTGGCCATGGCACTGTCCGCCTGCGCAGGATCATCCGATCCGCTCTCAACCGCACCGGCGACGGGCGGGGCCACCTCCGGTTCGGGTTCGGCCCTGGTGATCGGTTCCGCCGATTTCCCGGAGAGCCAGATCATCGCCGAGGTCTATGCCGGGGCGCTCAACGGTGCCGGTGTCACCGCGAGCACCAAGCCGAACATCGGTTCCCGCGAGGTCTACTTCAAGGCCGTCCAGGACGGGTCGGTGGACATCATCCCGGACTACAGCGGAAACCTCCTGCTGCACGTCAGCCCGGACGCCACCGAGGTCTCGGCGGAGGACATCTACAAGGCCCTGCCGGGCAAGCTGCCCGAGGGACTGGCCGTGCTGGAGGCCTCCAAGGCCGAAGACAAGGACGCCATGGTGGTCACCAAGGCCACGGCAGAGAAGCACCAGCTGAAGTCGATCGAAGACATGGCGAAGGTCTGCAGCGAATTCGTGGTGGGCGCACCGGCGACCTTCGCCGAGCGCGCCTACGGCCTGCCGGGCCTGAAGAAGAACTACAACTGCGTGCCCAAGAAGTTGGAGCCGTTCAGCGACGGCGGCGGGGCCGTCACGCTCAAGGCCCTGCTCTCCGACCAGGTCCAGGTGGCCGACATCTACACCACCACCCCGTCCATCGCGGACAACGACCTGGTGGTGTTGGAGGACCCGAAGAACAACTTCATCGCCCAGCAGGTCCTTCCGCTGTACAACTCGGCCAAGATGACCGACAAGGCGAAGGAAACCCTGAACGCCGTGTCCAAGGTGCTGACCACAGAGGACCTCATTAACCTCAACCGCGCGGTCAGCGGCAGCCAGAAGCAGAATCCCAAGGATGCTGCGGCCGCCTGGCTCAAGGAAAAGGGACTGGTCCAGTAGCAGTTCCTCAACGGACCTTCTGACGTTCGACGGCGGCTGCCGGATTCCTCGGGTTACCGGGGGAGCCCCGGCAGCCGCCGTCGTGCGTTTCCCGCCTGTGACGGCGGAACCCCGCTGTGAGACACATCTCAACGGAAGTACATCCGCCATATGGCATATTTGATGGATGGCAGAATTCAAGCAGTCCACCAAGCTTCATAATGTCCTTTACGACATCCGTGGACCGATCCTTCAGGCCGCCCAGCAGATGGAGGCAGAGGGTCACCGCATCCTCAAACTGAACATCGGCAACCCCGCCCCCTTCGGGTTTGAAGCGCCGGACGCGATTCTGGTGGACATGATCCGCCACCTGCCCCATGCCCAGGGCTACAGCGATTCCCGCGGCATTTTCTCCGCCCGGACGGCCGTCTCGCAGTACTACCAGACCCGCGGCATCCAGAACATCCACGTCGATGACATCTACCTGGGCAACGGCGTCAGCGAGCTCATCACGATGTCCCTCATGGCGCTGCTCGACGACGGCGACGAGGTCCTGATCCCCACCCCCGACTATCCGCTGTGGACCGCCTCCGTGGCCCTCGCCGGTGGCCGTCCCGTGCACTACCTCTGCGATGAGGACTCGGGCTGGCAGCCGGACCTCGAGGACCTCGAAGCCAAGATCACTCCGCGCACCAAGGGCATCGTGGTGATCAACCCGAACAACCCCACCGGTGCGGTGTACCCGGAGGAAACGCTCAAGAAGATCGTCGCCCTGGCCGAGAAACACGGGCTGGTCCTCTTCGCCGACGAGATCTACGAGAAGATCCTCTACGAGGACGCCGTCCATGTGAACATGGCCGCCCTGACCGGCGACGACGTTCTGTGCCTCACGTTCAGCGGCTTGTCCAAGGCTTACCGCGTGTGCGGCTACCGGGCCGGGTGGATGGCCATTTCGGGGCCTAAAAAGGACGCCGCGGACTATCTCGAGGGCATCAGCCTGCTCGCGAACATGCGCCTGTGTGCCAACGTCCCGGCCCAGCACGCGATCCAGACGGCTCTCGGCGGGTACCAGAGCATCAACGACCTGATCCTGCCCGGCGGGCGCCTGCTCGAGCAGCGGAACAAGGCCTATGACATGCTCAACGCCATTCCCGGGGTCAGCACCCAGCAGGCCCGGGGCGCCATGTACCTCTTCCCGAAGCTCGATCCCGAGGTCTACCACATCCGCGACGACGAGAAATTCGTCCTGGACCTGCTCCGCGAACAGAAGATCCTCGTCTCGCACGGCCGCGCCTTCAACTGGGTCCGCCCGGACCACTTCCGGATGGTCACCCTGCCGCTGGTCAAGGACCTCGAAGAGGCAATCAACCGCATGGCGGACTTCCTGAGCCGGTACAAGGGGAACTAGCCTAGGGCTCAGCAGCGCGGCACGGGCAGTCGTCCGGGGTTGAACGGCGGCTGCCCGAACCGGAAAGAGGCTTGTCATGGCAGACATCGTGGGATTCAAGGAGCACCCCGCCGAGACCCTGATGGTGGGCAAAGGCTTCAAACTGAAGGATGCGGATCCGGACGCCACGCCGGGCTACCCGGGGGACAAGTCCGACGGCGAGGCGCTGCTGGCCGACCTGGATGACAACCTCGCGCAGCTCCAGGAGCAGCTGTTCGCAGAGTCCCGCTTCGGGGGCACCAAGCGCGTGCTGCTCATCCTCCAGGCAATGGACACTGCCGGCAAAGGCGGGATCGTGACCCACGTCATGGGGGCCATGAACCCGCAGGGGGTCCAGATGAAGTCCTTCAAAGCGCCGACTCCGGAGGAGAAATCCTACGATTTCCTCTGGCGGATCGAGAAGGAAGTGCCTTCGGCCGGAATGGTGGGTGTTTTTGACCGGTCCCACTACGAGGACGTGCTGATCCACCGGGTCCACCGCTGGGCGAGCCCCGAGGAACTCGAACGCCGGTACATCGCCATCAACGAGTTCGAGGCCCGGCAGGCGGCCGCCGGAACGAAGATCGTCAAGGTCATGTTGAACATCAGCCGGGACGAGCAGAAGGACCGGCTGCTGGCCCGCCTCGACGAGCCGTCCAAGCTCTGGAAGTACAGCAGCAATGATCTCAAGGAACGCGCGTTCTGGGGCGACTACATGGACGCCTACCAGAAGGCTTTCGAGAAGACGGGTACCGAGACAGCCCCGTGGTACGTCGTCCCGGCGAACAAGAAGTGGTATGCCCGGATCGCCGTCCAGCAATTGCTGCTGGACGCGCTGGAAGGCTTCAAGCTGAAGTGGCCGGTCCCGGATCTCGACGTTGCGACGGAACGGGAACTGGTGGAGCGGTCCTGACTGGCTAACCGGGCAGCCTGCGGGCCGGCTGGGTGCGGCTAGCCGTCCTGCGCGGGCTGGTCCCGCGCCGCGGCGAGCCGCTTGCGGGCGCCTTCGAGCCACTGTTCGCAGCGTTTGGCCAGCGCCTCGCCGCGTTCCCAGAGCGCCAGCGACTCCTCCAGGCTCGCCCCGCCGGCTTCGAGCCTGCTGACAACTCCGATGAGCTGCTCGCGGGCCTCCTCGTAACTCAGTCCCTCGATGTCGGCGTTGGGCGTGGTTTCTACTGCCATGGCGTGGTGCTCCTTGCTGTGCGTCCCACAGGACGGATCGTTCGGGTGGTATTTAGTCTTCTGCCGGTTCCTGGCCGCCGGTCGACTCCGCGGTGAACCGGCCCCCGGCCACGCGGACCGTCAGCGGGGTGCCCGACGGCGCCTGGTCGGGGTGCCGCACGACGTCCCGGCGGACCCCGGGCGCCGACCCGGCGTCGGCCAGCTGGACCACAGCGTATCCGCGGTCCAGGGTCTTTTGCGGCGACAGGGCCCGGACCTGCGCCTTGAGATGGACCAGTTGGTCGGCGGCCCGGACGACAGCGGCGGTGACTGCCGCCTGGGAGCGGCCCTTGAGCCGTTCGACGTCGTCGTGCCGGTGGCTGACCATAGCCTCCGGGGAGGCCAGGACGGGGCGGGAGCGCAGCGAGGCCAGGCGGTCCGTTTCGCGCTCGACCAGCCGGGTGGCGCCGCGGCGCAGATGGTCCCGGGCCTGCCGGACGCGGACAAGCTCTTCCGCAACGTCCGGGACGATCCGCTTGGCGGCATCCGTGGGCGTGGAGGCGCGCAGGTCCGCGACATCGTCAAGGATGGGCCGGTCGGCCTCGTGGCCGATCGCACTCACCACCGGAGTGGAGGCGGCGGACACGGCACGGATGAGTTCTTCGTTGCTGAACGGCAGCAGGTCTTCCAGGGCACCGCCGCCGCGGGCGATGACAATCACGTCCACGTGGGGGTCTGCATCCAGCTCGCGCAAGGCAGCAATGACCTGCGCGACGGCGGTGTTGCCCTGGACGGCCACCTCGCGGACGTCGAATTCGACGGCGGGCCAGCGAAGGGCCGCGTTGCGCAGCACGTCCTTCTTGGCATCCGAATCGCGGCCGGTGATCAGGCCGATCCGGTGGGGGAGCAGGGGCAGGCGCTTCTTGCGGGCGTCGGAGAACAGCCCTTCCGCAGCGAGGGCGTGGCGCAGCCGCTCGATCCTGGCGAGCAGATCTCCCAGGCCCACCGGCCGGATGTCCTTAACGGACATGTTCAGCCGTCCCGTCTTCAGCCACATCTCGGCCTTGAGCAGGGCCACGACTCTGGAACCGCGTTCCAGCGGGATTTCCTGCCGGTCCAGGACATTGGTCCAGACGGAGGCCGGGAGGGAGATCTCCGCGTCGATGTCCCGCAGTGTCAGGTAGGCGTTGGTGCCCCGCCGGTTCATTTCGATGACCTGGCCCTCGACCCACGCGGACGGTGCGCGGTCGATGTGCATCTTGAGTTTTTGGGACAGCAGCTGCAGCGGCCACGGGTTGTCCGGGCTGGTTTCCGCCGCCGTGGCCGGCACGGTTGTGGCTGCCGCGAGGTCCTCAGACATGCCGGGACTCCAGGGCGGAGGTGGACTTGTGCATATGGGTGGTTGTCCTTTGCCGGGGCGGGGCTGTCAGCAGGTACACCCCTCAGTGATTGCGCGTCCAGGAGGGCCACCGGCAGACAGCTCGAACTTGTCAGTTTCAACTCTATCCATAGCTCTATCATCGGGCTCCGACTTTATTGATCCACAGGCCGCCCCCGTAGGATGGCACTACCCAACAACCTCCTAGGAATTCTTGTGCGCACTTTTGTCTCGGCCGTAGCTGTACTCATCGGGCTTGTCCTGGCAGCCGTTGCCGTTCCGGCCATGTGGGTGGACAGGAATCTGGTCCAGGAGGATGGTTTTGTGGCGTTCACCGCGCCGCTGGGCAAGGACCCGGTGTTCCAGCAGCGGCTGGCCGGGGCCGCCGTCGGAAGTCTCGGTGCGGAGCAAATCCCCGGCGCGCTCAGGGGACTCGTCACACCCGTCCTGGAAAGCGCTGCCCAGTCCCTGACGGCCATGCCCGGCTATCCCGATGCCTGGACCGAAACACTGCGCAAAAGTCACCGGCTGAACTTCGCCGACCCTGCGACGCTACCGGCCGAGGCCGACGGCGCCACCTCGCTGACCCTGGACCTCGCGCCCCTCGTCGGCCTCGTGGCCAAGCAGGTAGCGGATGCCACGACCCTGCCGCTGGAGGCCCCGGACCAGCTGCTGATTGCCATCGGGCAGCCCGAACACCGGCAGGTCCTCGACCGGGTGGCCGCCTTCGCGCCAATGGGCTACGCCGTGGCTGTCGGTGCGCTGATCGCGTTCGCCCTGGCCTTCGTGGCCGCCCGGCGGCGCTGGACTGTCCTGGCCGGCATCGGGCTGGGAACGATGGTGCTGGCCGGAGCCTGGAAGCTGGCTGCCGACGCCGTCGCGGCCGCGGTGACCGGAACGTCCAGCGGCAACGAAGTCGCCGAGATCTTCAAGAGTGAGTTTGTCGGCGCGGCCAGTTCGAGTTTCGGGCAATGGATCGTGGCGGCGGCCGTGGTTGGCGGTGTCCTGCTGGCAGCCGGACTCGTCCTGCGCGTCGCCGGCGTGCGCCGCCGCGCCTGAGGCCCCCACACCGGCGGCCCGCTCAACACCGGTAGCATTGGGGCATGACCTCCACTGCTGTTTCCATTCCGATGCCCACCGTTCCGCGCCGGCGGCGTACGCCGGAGGAAGTCCTGGCTGCAGCCCCCGTCGACGGCCCGAAAAGGGTCCTGCTCGCTGCCCCGCGCGGCTACTGCGCCGGCGTCGACCGGGCGGTCATTGCGGTGGAAAAAGCGCTGGAGCACTACGGTCCGCCGGTCTACGTCCGCAAGCAGATCGTCCACAACGTTCATGTGGTCAGTTCCCTTGAGGAAAAGGGCGCCATCTTCGTTGACGAGACTGACGAGGTCCCCGAGGGCGCCCTGGTGATCTTTTCCGCCCACGGTGTGTCGCCGGCCGTGGTCCAGTCCGCCGAGGACCGGGGGCTGCGGACCATCGACGCCACGTGCCCGCTCGTGACAAAGGTGCACAAAGAGGCGGTGCGCTTCGCGAAGGACGACTTCGACATCCTGCTGATCGGCCATGACGGCCACGAGGAAGTCGAAGGAACCGCGGGGGAGGCCCCCGAACACATCCAGATCATCAACGGCCCGCACGAGGTGGACAAGGTCACCGTCCGAGACCCGGAGAAGGTGATCTGGCTTTCCCAGACCACCCTCAGCGTGGACGAAACCATGGAAACGGTCCGGCTCCTCAAGGAACGTTTCCCCACCCTGCAGGACCCGCCTAGCGATGACATCTGCTACGCCACCACCAACCGCCAGGTGGCCATCAAGAAAATCTCACCGCAGGCCGACCTCGTGATCGTGGTCGGATCGGCCAACTCGTCGAACTCTGTCCGCCTCGTGGAGGTGGCGCTGGAGTACGGAGCCAAGGCCTCCTACCGTGTGGACTTCGCCAACGAGGTGGACGAGGCCTGGTTTGAGGGAGTGGCCACTGTCGGCGTGACCTCGGGTGCCTCGGTGCCGGAAGTCCTGGTCAAGGACGTCCTGCGCCTGCTCGCCGACTACGGCTACGGCTCGGTCGAGGAAGTCGTCACAGCCGAGGAGGACCTGCTGTTCTCGCTGCCGAAGGAGCTTCGCGCCACGCTGAAGCAGGCCGGCGACGTGTCCCGCGCCCTCGGCGGCCGCGGGACACGGCCCTCACAGACTTCCTAGGAGTTCTTTTCCGCGGCCGTGTCTTAGGCTGCGGACTCCCGGTCTTCGTCGTCGCGGGCATCATTCAGCGATCCCTCCGTCGCCCGGCCGCCGGACCCGGCCTCCGGCCCGCTTCCGGGCTGGAGTTCCGGGGCCGCCACGGACCGCGGCGTCGCCTCCACGGCTGCGGGCGTCGTCAGACCGGCCGCGTCCAGTGCGTTGAGCTTCCGTGCCGTCGGCAGCACCCGGGCCTCCAGCGTCCCCACCATGGAGTTGTAGCGGTCCACGGACGTTTTGAGGGAGGCGCCGAGCTTGGTGACGTTCTCGCCGAGCGTCCCCATCCGCTCATAGAGCTGGTGGGCGAGTTCGAAGAGCTCCCGCGCGCTGTCCGTCAGCACGTCCTGGCGCCAGGTGAAAGCGACGGACTTCAGGACCGCCAGCAGCGTGGAGGGGGACGCCAGCACGACATTCCTGGACAGGGAATAGTCCAGCAGCGCCGGGTCCGCGGACAGTGCGGCGGCCAGGATCGACTCGGCCGGCAGGAAGCACACCACAAGTTCGGGGGAGTTGCCCGGGATGTCCCAGTATTTCTTGCCGCTCAGCGCATCCACGTGGGCCTTCAGGGCCTTGGCGTGGGCCAGCAGATGGGTCTGCTGGCCGCCCAGGAACTGCGCGTGCTGCTGACCGCCGGCGGACGCCCCAAGTTCCTGCGCCGCGAGGTAGGACGTGAGCGGTACTTTGGCGTCAACCACCAGCTGCTTTCCGCCGGGCAGCTGCACGACGAGGTCGGGCCGGACACTCGTCTCCGCCGCTGAGCCGTGTTGCTGCCCGCTGTGAACTTGTTCGTGGAAATCGACATGGCGCAGCATCCCGGCGGCCTCGACCACGCGGCGCAACTGGACTTCCCCCCACTGGCCCCGGGCGCTGTTGGACCGAAGAGCCGATTCCAGCGCGTGCGTGGAGCGCAGGAGCTGTTCGTCGGACAGCCGGGCTTCCTGCAGCTGCTGGGCAAGCTGGCCGTACTGCTCCAGCCGGTCGCGCTCCAGCAGGGACACCTGCTGCTGGACCGCAGTGAGTTTTTCCGCCACCGGCGCCAGCGCCCGCAGCACACTGCCGTCCTGGTTCCGGGATTCGCCCAGGTCGCGGTTCTGCGCGGCCAGCAGGCGCCTCTCGGCGTCGGCTGCCGCGAACTGGGCACTGACCTCGGAGAGCCGGGCGGAGACGGCGTCGAAGTCCTGCTCCACGGCAAGTGAGCGGCGCCGGAGCAACACGTAGACCACCGCGGCGCCGGCGACGGCGCCGACGAGCAGCATGAGCAGGGCAAGAATCAATGCAAAAGCTTCCATGCCTTCACTTTGGCACGCCCCTGCGACAGTTTCCGGCCGGCGCCCTGCGGACAGCGATCCCGGGCCGTCACAGGGTCCCCGGCCACAGCGGGTAGAATTAGTACTCGTGGCTCTTACTATTGGCATCGTCGGACTGCCCAACGTCGGCAAATCAACTCTTTTCAACGCACTGACCCGCAACCAGGTGCTCGCAGCGAACTACCCGTTCGCCACGATCGAGCCCAACGTCGGCGTCGTCAACCTGCCGGACCCGCGGCTCGCCAAGCTGGCCGCCGTCTTCGGCTCCCAGCGGCTGCTGCCCGCGCCGGTGTCTTTCGTGGACATTGCCGGGATAGTGAAGGGCGCGTCGGAGGGTGAAGGCCTGGGCAACAAGTTCCTCGCCAACATCCGCGAGGCCGAGGCCATCGCCCAGGTTGTCCGCGTGTTCGATGATCCCGACGTCATCCACGTCGACGGCAAAGTGGATCCCGGCTCCGACATGGAGACCATCAACACCGAACTGATCCTGGCCGACCTCCAGACGATCGAAAACGCGATTCCGCGGATCGAAAAGGAAGTCAAAATCAAGAAGCGGGAAGCCGCAGAGCTGGCTGCCATCAAGGCGGCCCAAACCGTGCTGGAACGCGGCGACACCATCTTCTCCTCGATCAAGAGCGACAAGCTGGAGATGGAGCACCTCAAGGAGCTCGGCCTCCTGACCGCCAAGCCGTTTATCTACGTCTTCAACGCGGACGAAGGCATCCTCGGAAACCCGGAGAAGCAGGCGGAACTGCGGGCCATGGTGGCGCCGGCAGACGCGATCTTCCTCGACGCCAAGCTCGAATCCGACCTTGTCGAGCTCGACGAGGAAGAGGCCCGCGAAATGCTGGAAATGAACGGGCAGGACGAATCCGGCCTGGACCAGCTGGCCCGCGTCGGTTTCCACACCCTCGGGCTGCAGACCTACCTCACCGCAGGACCCAAGGAGACACGGGCCTGGACCATCCACCGGGGTGACACCGCACCGCAGGCCGCCGGCGTGATCCACTCCGATTTCCAGCGCGGCTTCATCAAGGCCGAAGTTGTCTCCTTCGACGACCTCATCGAGGCCGGATCCATGGCCGAGGCGAAGTCCCGCGGCAAGGTCCGCATTGAAGGCAAGGAATATGTCATGGCCGACGGCGACGTCGTGGAGTTCCGCTTCAACGTCTGAGGGCTTGATGATGTCATCAAGTAATTAAGGATTAACTCGAGAAGCCCCGATTTCTACATCGGGGCTTTTCCTGTGTCCGGGGAGATTAGCGCGGAGCCGCCGCTCCGTCAATACCCCCGGCGGAATTCTGCAGGGCAATCGCAGCCGAATGTTGCAGCTCTGTAACGAACTTTACAGTTGGTCAACTTTCGTCGCTTCGCGCTGATTTTGAGGTTTACGCTACATCCCATGTGAGACGCACCACACTGCCGCTGGGGGAGTGTGGACGTCTGCCCGGTGCCTACGGCCTCGGTCTCAACCACACCACAGAAACAAGGAGGCGGAATGCGCTTCGGTCGTATTTCCAAAGCAGTGGGCGTGGCAGCAGCAGCTGCCCTCGCCCTCAGCGCCTGCGCTGGCACCAGTGGCGGGTCATCCCCGTCGACTGCTGCGGCAGCAAGCAAATCAGGCGGATCTGCAACAGTCGTGGAGGTGAACGCGTTCAACACGTTTAACCCCAACACGGCGGACGGCAACACCGACATCAACTCGAAGATCAGCTACGCCACCCACTCGGGTTTCTTCTACATCGACAATAAGCTGAACGTTGTACGCAACGAAAAGTTCGGCAAGATGGAAAAGGTCTCGGACAACCCGTTGACGGTCAAGTACACCATCAACGACGGCGTGAAGTGGTCGGACGGTACTCCCGTTACCGCAGCCGACCTCGTGCTGCAGTGGGCCGCCTTCTCCGGCTACTACGACGATGCCAACGCAGAGGCCAAGACCGGAACGTCCTACTTCTCCTACGCCGGCGACCCCACGGGCATCGCCCTGACGGACTTCCCGGAGCTCGGCGAAGACGGCCGCTCCATGACGTTGAAGTACTCCAAGCCGTTTGCTGACTGGGAAATCGCCATTGGCGGCCCCGGCATCGACATCCCGGCCCACGTCCTGGCCAAGAAGGCCGGACTGGCGGATGCCAAGGCATTCGTCGACCTGGTCAAGGGCATGCCCCGCGGCGATGCCAAGGCACCCAAGCCCGCCAACGCGCAGCTGAAGGCCATGGCGGACATGTGGAACACCGGCTTCGATTCCAAGACCCTGCCGGCCGATCCCAACCTGTACCTCTCCAACGGCCCCTACATCGTCAAGGGTGTCAACCAGGACCAGTCCCTGACCATGGTCAAGAACAAGGACTACAACTGGGGTCCGGAAGCCATGCTGGACGAGATCACGGTCCGCTACATCGGTTCCGCTCCCGCCCAGGTTCAGGCGCTTAAGAACGGCGAAGCCGACATCATCGCACCGCAGGCATCGGCTGACACGGTGGAGCAGCTCAAGGCCCTCGAAAGCCAGGGCGTTACGGTCGAGGTCGGAAACCAGCTGTCCTACGACCACATCGACCTCAACTTCTCCGGTGTATTTGCCGAGAAGAATGTCCGCGAAGCGTTCATGAAGAGCGTCCCGCGCAAGGACATCGTTGACAAGATCGTCAAGAAGCTGGACCCGGAGGCCAAGCCGCTCGATTCCCAGCTGTTCGTGCCGGACCAGGCCCTGTACACCGAGTCCGTCAAGGACAACGGCTCCTCGGCCTACCAGGATGTCGACATCGAAGGTGCAAAGAAGCTCCTCAACGGTGCCACGCCTGAAGTCCGCATCATGTACAACAAGGACAACCCCAACCGTGCCGACGCGTTCGCACTGATCAGCGAGTCCGCCACCAAGGCAGGCTTCAAGATCGTCGACGGCGGCCTGGGCAAGTCGGACTGGGGCAAGGCCCTCGGTGACGGCTCCTACGATGCCACCATCTTCGGCTGGATCAACTCGGGTGTCGGCGTCTCCGGCGTTCCGCAGATCTTCAAGTCGGGCAACGACTCCAACTTCAACCAGTTCAGCGATCCGGAAGCCGACAAGCTCATGGATGAACTGATTGTCACCACGGACAAGACCAAGCAGGATGAGCTCATCAAGCAGATCGACCAGAAGATCTGGGCTTCCTCTTACGGCCTTCCGCTGTTCCAGGCAGTCGGCGTGGACGCTTACAGCGACCGCATCACCGGCGTGAAGTACATGCCGAACCAGACCGGTGTCTGGTGGAACTTCTGGGAGTGGGCACAGAAGTAGCCGACGACCGCAAGTGACACTTGCTAGCTAAAGGCGTCGGGACCGGGCAATTTGGTCCCGGCGCCTTTCTAGCGAACCCCCTCATGATGGCGGGCCCGCCCCGCCATCGCGGGAAACGGCCAAACTCTGCGACCGGTCCGGGCAACCCCTGGGCCCGAATACCGAGGTTCTATTCCAATGGTGACCTACATAGTCCGGCGGCTTATCACTGCCGCCCTCATACTTCTTGGTGCATCCTTTCTGGTGTATCTCCTGACAGCGGCGTCAGGCGACCCCCTCGAGGAATTCCGCGCCAGCAGCGCTCCCAACAAACAGCAACTGATGGAAGCACGCACCGAGTTGCTGCAGCTGGACACACCAGCACCCATCCGGTATTTCCACTGGCTCGGCGGTGCGGCGCAATGCCTCATCCCGTTCGCCAACTCGTGTGACCTGGGCAAGAACATCGCCGGCCAGCCCATTACCGACGCCCTCGGGCACGCACTGGTCCAGACACTGACCCTGGTCACCGGGGCCACCGTGCTGGCGATCCTGATCGGCATCACGCTCGGCATCATCACGGCACTGCGCCAGTACAGCACGCTGGACTACGGCGTGACCTTCATGGCCTTCCTGTTCTTCTCCCTCCCGATCTTCTGGGTTGCGGTCCTCCTGAAGGAGTTCGGCGCCATCGGGTTCAACAACTTCCTCAGGAATCCTGAGATACCCATACCGGCAGCCCTCGTCATCGGCGCCGTCATCGGTGTGCTGGCGGCCGTGACGGTCGGCGGCGAGATGAAACGCAGGCTGCTCATCGGCGGCGTCGTGTTCCTGTTTGCCGCGGCCGTGCTGATGTACTTCTCCGCCACCGAGTGGTTCAAGAACCCCGGGCTGGGCCCGCTGGTCATTGCGATCGCCGGCGTCGGGATTGCGTTCGCCGTGACGCTGCTCTCGGCAGGCCTCAAGAACCGCAAGGCGCTGCAGTCGGCGCTGATCGCCGTCGGCGTCGGGCTGGTTGTCTACTTCGTCATCCAGCCGTTGCTCGATCAAGCGACGTTCCTGATGATCGTGCTCCTCGCGATCGCGGCGGTCCTCGTCGGGATGGGCATTGGCTACCTGATGGGCGGCTACGACCGCGGCCAGTCCATGCGGGCTGCCGCGCTCACCTCGTTCCTGGTGGGGTTCCTGATCCTGCTGGACCGTTTTATGCAGGCGTGGCCCGAGTACTTCAACAACAGCCGGGTCCGCGGCCGCCCCATTGCCACCATCGGCGCCAGCACCCCGAACATCGAAGGCGACTTCTGGACCCTGAGCCTGGACTCCTTCACGCACCTGATCCTTCCGACCATCGCACTCATCCTGATTTCGCTGGCCGGATACACCCGGTTCACCCGCGCCTCGATGCTGGAAATCATGAACATGGACTACATCCGGACCGCCCGGGCCAAGGGCCTGTCGGAACGGACCGTGGTGATGCGCCATGCCTTCCGCAACGCGCTGATCCCGATCGCCACGATCGTTGCCTTCGACATCGGCGCGCTGATCGGCGGCGCCGTCATCACCGAAACCGTCTTCTCCGTCCGCGGCATGGGCTTCCTGTTCCTCGACGGCATCACGCACGTCGATCCCAACCCGGTGATGGGCGTCTTCCTCTGTGTGGCCATCACGGCCATGGGTTTCAACCTCATTGCGGACCTTGCGTACTCCGCACTTGATCCACGCGTAAGGGTAAAAGCATGAGCCAGCCAAGTCAGCAGGACGAGATCGTGGCAGAAGACGCGGGGCTGCCGCAGTCCGCGGCAGGCATCGAGCCGGTCCTCGAAGCCAAGGGCCTGAGCCAGGGGCAGATTGTCCGGAAACGGTTCCTGGGCCACACCGGCGCCATCATCGGACTCGTCGTTTTCGCCATCATCTTTGTAATGGCATTCACGTCCGTGGGCTACTGGGGCATCCCCGGCTGGTGGAAATACAGCCACGACGAGGTTGCCCCTCTGGTCAACGACGGCGTGCCCACGGCTTCGCTGTGGCCGCTGGCCTGGGGCGAACACCCCTTCGGCCAGGACCGCATCGGCCGTGACCTCTTCGCCATGACCATGCGCGGCGCCCAGCAGTCCATCACCGTCATGGTGGTGATCGGCCTCATCGCCGGCTTTATCGGCGTCGTGGTCGGGGCGCTGTCCGGGTACTTCCGCGGCTGGACCGAAGCGGTGCTGATGCGCCTCACCGACGTCATCATCATCATCCCGGGCCTGCTGCTCGCCGCCGTGATGGCACAGATGGCCGGCCGGCGGGACTCCGGCGGCTGGTTCTCCTCCTTCGCCAGCAACAACGGCATCCTCGCGCTGGGCATCTTCCTCGGCCTGATCACATGGGTGGGACTCGCCCGCCTGATGCGTGGGGAGTTCCTCTCGCTGCGTGAACGCGAGTTCGTGGACGCGGCACGGATCTCGGGCGCCAGCAACGCCAGGATCATCTTCAAGCACATCCTGCCCAACGCCGTCGGCGTGTTGATTGTCAACATCACGCTGACCATGTCCGCCGCGATCCTCACCGAGACGGCACTGAGCTACCTCGGCGTCGGCGTGAAGGCTCCGGACACGTCGCTGGGGTTGCTCATTTCGCAGAACCAGGAGGCTTTTGCTACCCGGCCCTGGCTGTTCTGGTACCCCGGCCTCTTCATCGTCCTGATCTGCCTGAGCATCAACTTCATCGGTGACGGCCTGCGGGACGCGTTCGATCCGCGGCAGAAGAAATTCAACGCCAAGAAGGCCAAGGACGCCGGACATCCGCTCGAGCCGACACCTGTCACCGCGTTCGACGGAACCAAGGACGACTAGGTGCCCACGCCCCGCAGTGCCTGCACGGCCGAGCTACCGGGCGGCGACCGTCCAGTAGCTGGCCGCCAGCAACAGTACGACGGCGGCAGCCGCCGCCCAGCGGTACGTCACCTTCACCGCGGTGGCGGCGGCGTCACCGGCGGCAAGCGCGCCGCTTTCCACCAGGTCCTGCCAGCGGGTCCGTACGATCCGGGCTGCCTGACCGGAATCGGTGGTCTTGAGATCCCCGGGGCGCACGGACTGGCCGGGACCGTAGCTAGTTGCGGGCAGGCCCCTGAGGTCCTCCGGCTGGGCGTTGCGCCCGCCCCAGATTCCGGGCGCGGGCGCTGCCCAGGCCGCGTAGCTCTTGTGCGCCGTGACCAGGGTGAGGGCAAAGCGGGTGTCGACATGCACCAGCGCTTCCCAGGGCACCACCACGGAGCGGAACGGGTTCTCCAGCGTGACCCCGTGGTCGTGGACCACGACGGCGGGCATCCAGAACAGCTGCCAGCCAAGGAACGCGATCAGCAGCAGCGGAGCCGTTCCGGCCAGGGCCGCCGGCCCGGCAGTGATCACCGTGACCACGATGCCCAGCGCCGCAACCGACCAGGACAGCCAGGCGAACCAGGTGTTCGTTCGGGCCTTGAAGATTTCAACGGTACCGGCATGCGGCGTAGAGCTCATGCCCCTAATAATTCAGTATTCCGAGCCGCAGCACTAATCCCCGGTGAACCGGCGGCCCGGGTGGAAGGAAAGCCCCATCATGACTGACTTCATCACCCTCGATCCGGTTGTCGCCCCTGCTCCGGGGAAGAACGAACCCGTGCTGGAGGTCCGCGGGTTGAGCGTCGACTTCGGCGTGGACAAGAAATGGGTTCCGGCCGCAATTGGTCTGAACTACGAGGTGCGTGCCGGCGAAGTGCTGGCGATCGTGGGCGAGTCCGGATCCGGAAAGAGTGCCAGCTCGATGGCCCTGCTGGGTCTGCTGCCCAGTAACAGCCGGGTGACCGGAAGCGTCAAGCTCGCCGGGCAGGAGCTGCTGGGGACGAACGAAGCGAACATCCGCGCGGTCCGCGGCAAGGAAGTGGCCGTGATCTTCCAGGAGCCGATGACGGCCCTGAACCCGGTCTACACCGTGGGCGCGCAGATCGTGGAGACCGTTCGGCTGCACAGCGAAGTGTCTCCCGACGAAGCCCGGCTCCGCGCCCTGCGTATGCTCGAGCTCGTGGAGCTGCCCGACCCGGAGAAGGCCTTCCGCTCCTATCCCCACCAGCTCTCCGGCGGCCAGCGGCAGCGCGCCATGATCGCCCAGTCCCTGTCCTGCGATCCGAAGCTGCTCATCGCGGATGAGCCCACCACGGCACTCGATGTGACCGTCCAGGCGGAAATCCTGGACCTCATGCGGAACCTGCGCAACAAACTGGACAGCGCCATCGTCCTGATCACGCACGACATGGGCGTCGTGGCTGACCTTGCGGACCGGATCGCGGTGATGCGCCGCGGCGTAATCGTCGAAACCGGCACGGCCGCCGAAATCTTTCACAACCCCCAGCACGAATACACCAAGGCCCTGCTGGCAGCCGTTCCGCACCTGGGCCAGGGAGGCTCGGACGCCGCCGTGGAAGTGGACGTTACCGCAGCCCTCGCCGCCGCCACGCACGCCGAGCTCACCTCCATTCCGGAGGAGCAGCTCCTTCGGCGCGAACGCGAGAACGCCGCTGCCCTCGCCGCCGCGGAAGCTGCAAAACCGCAGGGCCAGCCGGTACTGGAGCTGACCGATGTGGCCATCGAATACCCCAAGCAGGGCCGGGTCCCCGCGTTCCGCGCCGTGGAGGGCGCCAACCTGGTGATCTATCCGGGGCAGGTTGTCGGACTGGTGGGGGAGTCCGGCTCAGGCAAGACCACGATCGGCCGCGCCGCCGTCGGCCTGCTGCCGGTGGCGGCCGGCACCATGAAGGTGGTCGGCCAGGACATTTCGGCCGCGAAGAAGAACGGTCGGCAGCTGCACGAGATGCGCCGCCACGTCGGCATGGTCTTCCAGGACCCGTCGTCGTCGCTGAACCCGCGGCTTCCGATCGGCGAGAGCATCGGCGAGCCGATGTTCCTGGCCGGGGTGGCGAAAGGCGTCGAGCTGCAGAGGCGGATCGAGGCGCTCCTGGATCAGGTGGAGCTCCCGCGCAACTACCGTAACCGCTACCCGCACGAGCTCTCCGGCGGGCAGAAGCAGCGTGTGGGCATCGCGCGGGCCCTCTCGCTCAAGCCGAAGCTGATGGTCGCGGACGAGCCCACCTCGGCCCTGGACGTATCCGTGCAGGCCAAGGTGCTCGATCTGTTCCAGAACCTCCAGAAGGAGCTCGGCTTCGCCTGCCTCTTCGTCACCCACGACCTCGCCGTCGTCGATGTGCTGGCGGACAGGATCTGCGTGATGCAGCGCGGCCGCATCGTCGAGCAGGGCACCCGCGACCAGATCCTGCGCAACCCGCAGGAACCCTACACGCAGCGTCTCCTGGCCGCCGTGCCGCTCCCGGATCCCGAAAAACAGCGGGAACGCCGCGAGTTGCGGGCGCAGCTGATGGCGGCAGATCCGAGTTAACTGCCCCTAACCGGGATCGCCGGGCGGCGAATACTACCAGCCAGTAGCGTGTGACTTGAAATACATTGCGCTTGACGCTATCGGTCACGCTTTTGTCGGGTCACGGTTTGGCAACAGAGTTCCAACATCTGGACATTCTGGGGTTAGGCTACTCGTATATGTAGGCCACGTCACAGGGGATACCCCTGTGCCTGCCTGCGGGGAAACATAAGTTTTTCCCTCACGAACTCCCCCAAACTCATAGGAGGCGGAATGCGTTTTTCGCGCACTTCCAAAGCACTGGGCATGGTGGCCATCGCCGCTCTCGCCCTGACCGGATGCGGCGCCGGAGGCGGCACCTCAAACGGTGCTGACCAGGCTGCCGGCGACCCCAACAAGGTCATCACCGCTTACAGCAACGAACCGCAGAATCCCCTGATGCCCGCCAACACCGGCGAAGTCTACGGCGGCCGCGTCGTCGAGCTCCTCTTCGAGGGCCTCACCAGCTACGACGCCAGCGGCAAGTCGGTTAACGCCCTGGCCGAGTCCATAGAATCCGCGGACGGCCAGAACTACACCATCAAGGTCAAGACGGGGACCAAGTTCACCAACGGCGAGGAAGTCACCGCCAAGAGCTTCGTTGATGCCTGGAACTTTGCCGCGTTGAGCACCAATGCGCAGGGCAACAGCAGCTTCTTCGAGTCCATCGAGGGCTACGACGCCGTCAGCGCCACCAAGACGCAGAAGGGTACGGACGGCAAAGAGGTCGACGTCCCCGCGCCTACCGCCCAGACCCTCTCCGGGCTGGTCCTGAAGGACGACTCCACCATTGAGGTCAAGCTGGCCCAGCCGGAAGCCGACTGGCCGCTGCGCCTGGGCTACTCGGCGTTCATGCCACTGCCCGCCGAGGCCATCAAGGATCCGAAGAAGTACGGCGAGAACCCGGTCGGCAACGGCCCGTACAAGATGGAGAAGGAAGGCGCCTGGCAGCACGACAGCCAGATCGCCCTCGTCAAGAACCCGGACTACAAGGGCGCCCGCGAAGCCAAGAACGGCGGCGTGACCTTCAAGTTCTACACCGATCCGGCCCCGGCCTACACGGACATCCAGGCCAACAACCTGGACGTCACGGACGTACTGCCCACGAATGCCCTGAAGACCTACACCATGGACTTCCCGGAGAACAACCTGAACAAGCCGTACGCCGGCAACGCCACCCTGAACATCCCGGGCTACCTGCCCGAGTTCAAGGGCGAAGCAGGCCAGCTGCGCCGCCAGGCACTCTCCATGGCGATCAACCGCGACGAGATCACCAAGGTCATCTTCTCCGGCACTCGCATCCCGGCCAAGGACTTCACCTCCCCGGCCATTGACGGCTACAACGAAAACGTGGCCGGTTCCGAGGTCCTGAAGTTCGATGCCGCCAAGGCGAAGGAACTCTGGACCAAGGCTGACGCCATCACCCCGTGGCCCGCAGACAAGACCCTGCAGCTCGCGTACAACACTGACGGCGGCAACAAGGAATGGATCGACGCCGTTGCCAACAACTTCAAGAACAACCTGGGAATCAAGGCCGAAGGCCAGCCGTTCGCCAAGTTCGCTGAAATCCTGGAGCTGCGCAGCGCGAAGGAACTGCCGGGTCTGACCCGCGCCGGCTGGCAGGCCGACTACCCGTCGCTGTACAACTTCCTGGGCCCGCTCCTGAAGACCGGTGCCAGCGCCAACTACGAGGGCTACTCGAACCCCGAGTTCGACAAGCTCCTCAACGAGGGCCTGGGCGCCAAGTCCACGGACGACGCCAACAAGAAGTTCACCCAGGCACAGGAGATCCTGTTCAAGGACCTCCCCAACCTGCCGCTGTGGTACAACGCACGCCAGGCCGTCTGGAGCCAGAATGTCACGAACGTTGACTCCGGCTGGAACGGTGTTCTTCAGTACTGGGCCATCACGGCCAAGTAATTTCCTGGGTTCCTGGAACTCATTCACACATCACTAAAGCTTGGGGGTCCGGCCTTTGCCGGACCCCCATATGCTTGAAACCGGCAGGAAGCTGTCCCCCATGATTCCCCTTTGTTCCACCCATTCACCGGAGGAGCTGCTGTGATCCAGTTCATCCTCCGGCGCCTGCTGCAGGTCATTCCGGTATTCCTCGGAACCACCCTGCTCGTCTACTTCATGGTCTTCGCCCTTCCGGGCGACCCCATCCGCGCGCTCTTCGGGGACCGCCCGCCGAGCGAGGCCGTCATCGCCCAGCTGCGCCAGCAGTACAACCTGGACGAGCCGTTCTGGGTCCAGTACGGACTGTTCCTGAAGAACCTCTTCACCTTCAACCTCGGCGTCGACTTCACCGGCCAGCCGATCGCCGACACCCTGGCCCGCGTCTTCCCGGTCACGGCCATGCTCGCGATCGAAGCGCTCGTCATCCAGGGCGTGTTCGGCATCGCCTTCGGCCTCGTCGCCGGCCTGCGCAAGGGCGGCATCTTCGACAGCTCGGTCCTCGTGCTGTCGCTCGTTGTGATCGCCGTCCCCACCTTCGTGCTCGGCTTCGCGCTGCAGCTGCTGATCGGCGTGCAGCTGGGGTGGGCCAAACCCACGGTCGGCTCCAACGTCACGTGGGGGAGCCTGATCCTTCCCGCGGTGGTGCTCGGCATGGTGTCCTTCGCCTATGTGCTGCGCCTGACGCGTGCCTCCGTTATCGAGAACATGAACGCCGACTACGTCCGCACCGCCACCGCCAAGGGCCTCGCCCGCCGCCAGGTGGTGACGACGCACGTCCTGCGCAACTCCCTGATCCCCGTGATCACTTACCTCGGCGCCAGCCTGGGTGCCCTGATGGGCGGCGCGATCGTGACCGAAGCCATCTTCAATGTCCCCGGCGTTGGCCAGAAGCTCTACCAGGCCATTCTCCGAAGTGAAGGCCCCACCGTCGTCGCCATCGTGAGCGTCCTGGTGCTGGTCTTCGTACTCGCCAACCTGTTGGTCGACCTGCTGTACGCCTGGCTTGACCCGAGGATCCGCTATGAAAACTAACCGCAAAGCCGAACACTTCGTTGCCCCGGTCGAGGAAACCCCGCTGCTGGCAACGGACGCTGTCAAAACCGACGACGCCCCGCTGAGCCTCTGGGCGGACGCGTGGCGCAAGCTCCGCCGTCGTCCGCTCTTTATCATTTCCGCGGTCATGATTGCGCTGATCGTCATCGTTGCGGTCTTCCCGGGCCTCTTCACCCAGGTTGATCCGGACAACGGCTGTGTGCTGGCGAACTCCAACGGCGCCCCCACCGAAGGGCACCCCCTCGGTTTCACCTTCCAGGGCTGCGACATCTATTCGCGCATCATCCACGGCACCCAGGCCTCGCTGATGGTCGGCGTGTTCTCCGTGATCTCCGTGTTGATCATCGGCGTCACGCTCGGCGCCCTGGCCGGCTTCTTCGGCGGCTGGATCGATACGGTGATCGCCCGCCTCGGCGACATCTTCTTCGCCCTGCCGATCGTCCTCGGCGCGCTCGTCCTCACCCAGCTTCCGCTCATGCGCGAAAACCGCGGAGTGGGAACAGTGGTCCTGGTCCTGGTGGTGCTCGGCTGGCCGCAGATGGCCCGCATCACCCGTGGCGCCGTCATCGAGGTGCGCAACGCCGACTTCGTCACCGCGGCCCGATCGCTGGGTGTCTCCCGGGTGGGATCCCTGGTCAGCCATGTGCTCCCCAACGCGCTGGCCCCGATCATCGTGCTCGCCACCATGGAACTCGGCGTCTTCATCGTCGCCGAGGCCACGCTCTCGTTCCTCGGAATCGGCATGCCCGGTTCCGTGATGTCCTGGGGCAATGACATTTCCGCCGCGCAGGCATCCATCCGCACCAACCCGGCTGTCCTGCTCTACCCGGCAGCAGCCTTGTCCATCACCGTGTTGAGCTTCATCATGCTGGGCGATGCCCTCCGTGATGCTCTCGATCCGAAGAGCCGTCAGCGATGAAGGAGGCAATCATGACAACTTCCGACGTCACGATCCACGAAGCCGGAACGCCGGCCGACCGGCCACTGCTGGAAATCCGCGATCTCGCGATCTCCTTCACGACCGGCAGCGGCGAGGTCCAGGCCGTGCGCAACGCACACCTGACCATCATGCCGGGCGAGACGGTGGCCATTGTGGGCGAGTCCGGCTCCGGCAAGTCCACGACCGCGCTGGCAGCAATTGGCCTGTTGCCCGGCAACGGCCGGGTTGCCGGCGGGCAGATCCTGCTCGATGGCGAAGACATCTCGCACGCTTCCGAGAAGCGCATGATCGAATTGCGCGGCAACATCATCGGCATGGTTCCGCAGGACCCCATGTCCAATTTGAACCCGGTCTGGAAGATCGGCGACCAGGTCAAGGAGACGCTGAAGGCCAACGGCCGCCCCAGCGGCCCGGACGACGTCGCCAAGGTCCTGGCCCAAGCCGGCCTGCCGGACGCCGCCCGGCGCGCGAAGCAGTACCCGCACGAGTTCTCCGGCGGCATGCGCCAGCGCGCGCTGATCGCCATCGGCTTGTCCTGCCAGCCGCGCCTGCTCATCGCCGATGAGCCGACGTCGGCCCTGGACGTGACCGTGCAGCGCCAGATCCTGGATCACCTCGAAAAGATGACCTCGGAACTGGGCACGTCCGTGCTGCTCATCACCCATGACCTCGGCCTGGCCGCCGAGCGTGCCGACAAGGTTGTGGTCATGTACCGAGGCAACGTCGTCGAGGCCGGTCCGTCCCTGGAACTGCTGCAGAACCCGCAGCACCCCTACACCCAGCGGCTGGTGGCTTCGGCGCCGTCGCTGGCGTCACGGCGGATCCAGGTGGCCAAGGAACTCGGCGTCGCAACGAACGATCTGCTGGTTCCCGGTGACGGCGGTGCGGCCAAACCGGCCATGACCGAAGACGTGCTGCAGATCCAGAACCTGAGCAAGGTCTTCAAACTGCGTGCGGGATTCGGCAAGTCGACCGACTTCACCGCCGTCGACGACGTTTCCTTCAACGTCAAGCGCGGAACGACGACGGCGATCGTGGGCGAGTCGGGTTCCGGCAAGTCCACCGTGGCGCAGATGGTCCTGAACCTCCTGGAGCCGACCTCCGGCAAGATCATCTTCGACGGCGTCGACACCTCTGTGCTGAAGCCCAAGGAGATCTTCGCTTTCCGCCGGCGGGTGCAGCCGATCTTCCAGGACCCCTACGGATCCCTCGACCCGATGTACAACATCTACCGCACCATCGAGGAACCGCTGCGGGTCCACAAGATCGGGGACAAGGCCAGCCGGGAGAAGAAGGTCCGCGAACTGCTGGACCAGGTGTCGCTGCCGCAGTCCACCATGCAGCGGTACCCGAATGAGCTCTCGGGCGGGCAGCGCCAGCGCGTCGCGATCGCACGTGCCCTGGCACTGGATCCCGAGGTGATCATCTGCGACGAGGCCGTGTCCGCCCTGGACGTCCTGGTGCAGGCGCAGGTGCTGAACCTGCTCGCCGAACTGCAGTCCAGGTTGGGCCTGACCTACCTGTTCATCACCCATGACCTCGCGGTGGTGCGGCAGATCGCCGACCACGTGTGTGTCATGGAAAAGGGCAAGCTGGTGGAAACCGGTTCCACGGATGAGGTCTTCGAAGCTCCGCAGCGGGACTACACCAAGGCGCTGCTCAACGCGATCCCGGGTGCACGCCTGATGCTGCCGCCGGAAGTTGCCTGAGCCTAGGCGCCCGGCTGCTCCCAAGACCAAGCCGCGTCAATAAGCGAGCCGGCGCCCACCTGAGGTGGGCGCCGGCTCGCTTGTTTTCTGCTGCTGTCTGTTGGGCCAGGTTCTACACGAGACCGAGTGCCTCAAGACGCTTGCTCAGCAGGATGGCCGCGGCCTCGTGTCCCTCAGCGTTCAGGTGGCGGTCGTCGGCCAGGTACCGGGAGAGCCCGTAGCGGGTCAACCAGTCACCCACGCTGACGAAGGAAAGTCCGTACTCCTTCGCAACCGCTCCCAGCAGGGAATCAACCTGCGTCCGGCGTCCGCCGCCGGCTTGCGAGCCCCTCGCGAGCGTGCCCACTAGCACTACTTCGGCAGCGGGGTAGCGGTCTTCAACGGCCTCGATCAGGCGCTCGGCGTGCTCCTCGATATCGAAATCCGATGCTCCCTTCGAAGCATCGTTTCCACCGCCTTCGATGACGACCAGCGGAGGCGCCCCGTAAGGCAGGTGCCAGTCACCGTTCTCCAAGGCATCGATGTAGTTGCCGCGCGTGAGGCTGCCGGCCACAAATCCGGTGCCACCTCCGCCGCAGAACACGACGTCGTAGCCGAGGCTTCCAAGGGCAAGCCTGGGCCAACTCTCCGAGGGCTCGGACTGGGAATCGCCAATCAGTACCGCGGTGTTCTCAATGTCTCTGACGATGATTTCGTTCCTGCCGTTCGCAGGATTCAGGAAAAGCGAGCCCGCGGGCAGGTTGTCTGGTGCTGCGGCCGCTTTCCTGCCTGCGGAGCCTGCAGCCACCGGTTGTCCGGGGCCAGCCGCTGCGGCTACGGGAAGTCCCTTCACGCGCTCCGAGACCTTGGCTGGTGCCTCTGATTCCAGAGCAGGGGTGCAACCGCCGAGGAACAGGCCGGCAGCGAGTATGGGTGGGAGGATCCGGGCCATCGTCGGGGCACTGCGCAAGTCGGCCCCCCAAGTTCGTAGTTACTCCAAGCAATCATGGGGCATAGGGATCTGAAAATCCAGTGACTTTACTCACATGTTATGCGCCGATCTGCCGCCCTTGCCGCCCTGCCGCTCCGCCGGGCGCGACGGATTTTAGGCCAACAAAAGCCCTAGCGTTTAGAATGGATGAAGGTGCCCTGTGCCAAAGGGGCGTATCCGTCGTGCGTTCCGGTTGGAAATGTCGCGATACCACAGCTGACTTCACCACTGAATCGAGCAATAACGCATGTCTGAAACCACCACCAACACCGCGGTAGCCACTGCATCGCGCAGTGACCTGCGCAACGTCGCGATCGTGGCCCACGTTGACCACGGCAAGACCACCTTGGTCGACGCCATGCTCAAGCAGACCAATTCCTTTGCCGAGCACAACCACCTCGAAGACCGGGTCATGGACTCCGGCGACCTCGAGCGTGAAAAGGGCATCACCATCCTGGCCAAGAACACCACCGTGGCCTACAACGGACCGTCCTCCAAGGGCGAGACCATCACCATCAACGTCATCGACACCCCCGGCCACGCCGACTTCGGTGGCGAGGTGGAGCGCGGACTTTCCATGGTCGACGGCGTTGTCCTCCTCGTTGACGCCTCTGAGGGCCCGCTGCCCCAGACCCGCTTCGTCCTCCGCAAGGCCCTCGCGGCCCACCTGCCGGTGATCCTCCTGGTCAACAAGACCGACCGCCCCGACGCGCGGATCGAAGAGGTTGTCCACGAATCCATGGACCTGCTCCTGGGCCTGGCCTCCGATCTCGCCGACGAAGTTCCGGACCTCGACCTGGACAAGATCCTCAACGTCCCCGTCGTCTACGCCGCCGCCAAGGTCGGCCGCGCCTCCCTCGAGCAGCCCGCAGACGGCTCCGCCCCGGAGAATGAGGACCTGGAGCCGCTCTTCCAGGCCATCATCGAGCACATCCCGGCCCCCACCTACAACCCGAACGGCGTCCTCCAGGCGCACGTCACCAACCTGGACGCCTCCCCGTTCCTCGGCCGCCTGGCGCTGCTGCGTATCTACAACGGCACCCTCCGCAAGGGCCAGACCGTTGCGTGGGCCCGCGCCAACGGTGAACTGAAGAACGTCAAGATCACCGAACTGCTGGCCACCAAGGCGCTGGACCGCGTCCCGACCGATTCCGCCGGCCCCGGCGAGATCGTCGCCGTCGCCGGTATCGAGGAAATCACCATTGGTGAGACCCTGACCGACGCCGAAAACCCGCAGCCGCTGCCGCTGATCACCGTTGACGATCCGGCCATCTCCATGACCATCGGTATCAACACCTCGCCGCTCGCCGGCAAGGTCAAGGGCGCCAAGGTCACGGCCCGCCAGGTCAAGGACCGCCTGGACAAGGAACTGATCGGTAACGTCTCCATCAAGGTGCTCCCCACCGAGCGCCCCGACGCCTGGGAAGTCCAGGGCCGTGGCGAGCTCGCCCTGGCCATCCTGGTCGAGCAGATGCGGCGCGAAGGCTTCGAACTGACCGTCGGCAAGCCGCAGGTTGTCACCCGGACCGTTGACGGCAAGATCCACGAGCCGATGGAACACATGACCATCGACGTGCCGGAAGAGTACCTCGGCGCCGTCACGCAGCTCATGGCCGCCCGCAAGGGCCGCATGACCAACATGGCCAACCACGGCACCGGCTGGTGCCGCATGGAGTTCATCGTTCCGGCCCGTGGCCTGATCGGTTTCCGCACCAAGTTCCTCACGGACACCCGCGGTGCCGGCATCGCAGCCTCGATCTCCGAGGGATACGAGCCGTGGGCCGGCCCGATCGAATACCGCACCAACGGTTCGATGATCGCCGACCGCGCCGGTGTTGTGACGCCGTTCGCCATGATCAACCTGCAGGAACGCGGCTCCTTCTTCGTGAAGCCGACCTCCGAGGTGTACGAGGGCATGATCGTCGGCGAGAACTCCCGCGCCGATGACATGGACGTGAACATCACCAAGGAAAAGAAGCTCACCAACATGCGTGCCGCTTCCTCCGACACCTTCGAGAACCTGACGCCGCCGCGCGACCTGACCCTCGAAGAGTCGCTCGAATTCGCCCGCGAGGACGAGTGCGTCGAGGTCACGCCGGACTCCATCCGTATCCGCAAGGTCATCCTGGACACCAACGAGCGTGCCAAGGCCAACCGCGCCCGCGCGAAGGTCTAGTCTCGGCGTTCCGCGCTGAAGCAACGGATCCTTTGTGAAGAGAAGAGCTGCCGGTACGGCAGGCGGTATTGCCGCCGCCGTGCCGGCAGCTCTTTTTGCTGCCCTCGCAGGCACGATGCTGCACGGGCAGGACATCTTGGTTGCCGGCGTCGAGGTGCCGTGGGGCGCCGCCGCCGCGCTGGTGCTGCTGGGCGCCGTCGAGCTGTGGCTCGGTGCCGCGTTCCGGTCCGTGCTCCCGACGGCGGCGTGCGGCGCCCTCTGTTACGCCCTGGCGGGCTGGTGGTCCACCCTCGGGGAGGGCAAGCGCCTGATTATCGGTGACCTGGCCGGGAACCTCTGGATCTACGGCATCGCGGTGGTCACGCTGGTGATGCTGGCCTGGTGCGGGCGCTACCGGCCGGCCCGCGCCTAGCCGCGCCGCACCGCCAACCCCGCCCGCGGGACATGCCCATTCTTCGCCCTCCGCCCGGCGGGACATGCCCAGTTCTTGAGGCCACGGGTGGACATATCGGCCCTATGTCCATCCGCTTCGGTCTCCGCTGGACATGCCCAGCCGTCTCGCCACCGCCGCCCCGGGACATGCCCAGTTTCCGCGTCACGCCGGGGGCCAGGTCCATTGGTGGGCGTGTACCGGTGCTCGCCAGAGCTCGGAACATGTTCCACCGCGGCAGAGCACGCCGGGCATGCGTTTTTGCACATAGCGAGGCCCCGGCCCTGTTCCGGTCGTTGGCCCCGGCGTCACGATGTCCGCATGGTCAATATCAACTCAGTGCTTTCAACCTACGACGGCGTCGCCCGCGCCAAACACCTTGCTGCCGCCGGCGTCTCAGACTTCCAACTCAAATCCGCGCTGGCTCGCGGTGCAGTCTCCCGCGTGGCACGCGGCGTTTACGCAGTGCCCGACGCCGACCCCGGGCTCATCGCGATCCGCTCGCTGCCGGCGGAACCTGCCTGCGCCACAGCGGCGCAGTTCCAAGGTCTCTGGGTGCTCGAGCCGCCCCCGCAACCTCATATTGCGGTTACCCACAGCCGGCGCTATCCGGGATTCGTTTGCCATCGTTCCGCGGCGCCGCCGACCCTTCTGGACACCGTGGTGCAAAGCCTGCGATGCCTTCCCGACCTCGATGGCCTCGTCATTGCCGAATCCGCAGTGGTGCTGAAAGGCATGCCGCTCGCGGCTCTGCGTCAGAGGCTGGCAGGCCGCAATGATGCGAGGGAGCGCCGGATGGTGGACAGCATAGTCACGCAATCGCAGTCCATTATTGAGTGCATAGCCCGGTACTGGCTGCGGAGGGCTGGGTTCCATGTGGAATCCCAGGTCAACATCCCCGGGATGGGCCATCTTGATCTCATGGTCGACGGCCGGCTGGGCATTGAGACCGACGGGGCGAGCTTCCATATGGACCGGACAAGCTTCGAGGAGGACCGGCGTCGGTGGAACGTCACAACCCGGCTCGGCATCCCGACGCTGGTGGTCAGCTACGCGCTACTCCTGAACCGGCCCGAAGAGTTCATCGCCATGGTCCGCGACGCACTGAACAGCCTTCCCGCCGCTGCCTAGCATTGGACATGCCCTCCGGGATTGAAGGTTTGTCGAGGGCGATGTCCAGTCTTCCCCGCCCCTGCTGGACATGCCCACCCGTCCGCCGTCGCGAACACTGGACATGCCCACCCGTCCCGCCGTCGCGAACACTGGACATGCCCACCCGTCCGCCGTCGCGAACACTGGACATGCCCACCCGTCCGCCGTCGCGAACGCTGGACATGCCCACCCGTCCGCCGTCGCGAACGCTGGACATGCCCACCCGTCCGCCGTCGCGAACACTGGGCAAGTCCCGCGCTTTGCGCAGCAAATGGACATGAAGCCAATATGTCCATTGGTCAAGGTAGGGGAGGGCATGCCCCATTGAGGGGGCGGGACGGACTGCTCAGGGGACGGCATGTCCATTGTTCGCCGTCGCGACCGCTGGGCATGTCCCGTGGTTGCGGCGGCGGATGGACATGAAGCCAATATGTCCATTGGTCACGCTCAGGGGAGGGCATGTCCGCCGCCGGGCTGCGCCCGCGGGGCCCGGCGCGGCGGGGGCGGCGGCACAGCCTTGGCGGCCACCACCAGCGCCAGGGGAATGACCACCTCGGACGTCCTGGTCCGCACGGTGCACGCACTGTCGGTGCGGGCCGCCAGCTCGCCGAGTGCGTCGGTCAGCCCGCCCTCGATTCGGTACCGGACCACCACCCGGGTCCCGAGGTCGGCGGCAGCCAGGAACGCTTGGGGCGGCGGCATCGAGGAACTCACCCGTTCATACTAGGCGGGCCGGATTCAATAGTGCGGACCCGTGTGACGCCCGGCTAGGTTCGCGGGAACCGGCTGGGAGATAATAGGCTCAGAAGTCAGCAGCCGGCGCTCAGGCCGGGAGCAGTTTCCGGCCGTCGCCGGAACCAACGTGGAGAGGCCAGGGACGTGACGTACGTAATCGCGCAGCCGTGTGTAGATGTCAAGGACAAGGCATGTATTGAAGAGTGCCCCGTCGATTGCATCTATGAGGGTGAGCGTTCCCTGTACATCCACCCGGACGAGTGCGTGGACTGCGGTGCCTGTGAGCCGGTCTGCCCCGTCGAAGCCATCTACTACGAGGATGACACCCCCGAGGAGTGGGCTGACTACTACAAGGCCAACGTCGAATTCTTCGATGTCCTGGGCTCCCCGGGCGGGGCGGCGAAGGTGGGCAACACCCACACGGACCACCCGATGATCGCGGCCCTCCCGCCGCAGAACCAAGAGAGCTAAGGCGGGTCGCCCGTGACATCTGCGCTGCGCAGCTTCGGCCTCAGCCTGCCCGATTACCCGTGGGAAGCCCTGGCGCCGTACCTCGCCAGGGCGGCCGAACACCCCGGGGGAGTAGCAAACCTGTCCATCGGAACGCCGGTGGACGGCACCCCCGAAGTGGTGCAGGCGGCCCTGCGCGCAGCAGCCAATGCCCCCGGGTACCCCACAGTCCACGGCACGGCCGGGCTGCGGGAGGCCATCGCGGCGTGGTTTGAGCGCCGCCGCGGCGTTCCCGGGCTGGATCCGCAGGACATCATGCCCACGGTGGGCTCCAAGGAACTGGTGGCCTGGCTCCCGTTCCTGCTGGGCCTCAAAGCCGGCGACGTCGTTGTCCGCCCCACGGTCGCATACCCCACCTACGACATCGGCGCCACGTTCGCCGGTGCGGAACACATCGCCGCTGACGACCTCGACGAGCTCGACGCCGCCACCCGCGCCCGGGTGCGCCTGGTCTGGGTCAACTCGCCGGCCAACCCGACCGGCAGCGTCCGCGACGCCGAATCCCTTCGCAGGATCGTCCGGCAGGCCCGGGAACTCGGTGCCGTAGTGGCCTCGGACGAGTGCTACGCCGAACTGGGCTGGGGCGAATGGGACGTCCAGCGTGACGGCAGTCCGGTGCCCAGCATCCTGGACCCCCTGGTTGCCGAGGGCTCCCATGAGGGCCTCCTGGCTGTGTACTCGCTGAGCAAGCAGTCCAATCTGGCCGGCTACCGCGCCGCCTTCGTGGCCGGCGACCCGGCCATCATGGCGAACCTCGTCAACAGCCGCAAACATGCGGGCATGATTGTCCCCTACCCGGTCCAGGAAGCGATGCGGGTTGCCCTCGGCGACGACGCCCACGTCCAGGCGCAGAAGGACCTCTACCGCGGCCGCCGGGAACGGATTGTGCCGGCGCTGGAGCGTTTTGGCCTGACCATCCACGAATCCCGGGCCGGACTCTACCTCTGGGCCACTGCGGGTGAAGCCACCTGGGACACGGTGGGCCGGCTCGCGGACCGCGGGATCGTCGTCGGTCCGGGGGTGTTCTACGGCGACGCCGGCAATGGATTCATCCGGGTCGCGCTGACGGCCAGTGACGAGCGGATAGACGCCGCCGCCGCCCGCCTGGCCACAGGGCCGTAACAATGCTGTGACGCGTGCCACAACGGGCGCGGTTTGGGTGGTTCCGGAGCGCCTCGGATTAGTACCACCCGGAATCTGACGGTAGTTTTTAACTGACTATCAATGGTGGCTTTCCACAAGAAGGCAGCGCGGCCGTTGGAATCCGTATCTAAACAGGTTCCGTGGGCGGCTTCACCAGAAGTTGGACCAGCTTTCTACAGAGGCCCCGACGCCTCAGAGGAGACTCCATGACTGAGACCACCAGCGCAACCCTGCGCCATGCCGGCGGCGAGCTCGAACTCCCGCGCATCCAGGTTGTAGAAGGAAACGAAGGCTACGACGTTTCCAAGCTGCTGAAGCAGACCGGTGCCGTCGCCTTTGACCCCGGTTTTATGAACACGGCGGCGACCACTTCCGCCATCACGTACATCGACGGCGACGCCGGTGTCCTGCGGTACCGCGGCTACCCGATCGAGCAGCTCGCCCAGCACTCGAGCTTCCTGGAAGTTTCCTACCTGCTGATCTACGGCAACCTGCCAACCCCCACCGAGCTGGAAGCCTTTGACCAGCGGATCCGCCACCACACACTGCTGCACGAAGAGCTCAAGGGCTTCTTCAGCGGCTTCCCGCGTGACGCCCACCCGATGCCTGTCCTGTCCTCGGCAGTATCCGCGCTCTCCACGTTCTACCAGGACTCGCTGGATCCCTTCAACGCCGAGCAGGTTGAGGTCTCGACCTACCGGCTGCTGGCCAAGATGCCCGTCATTGCCGCCTACGCCCTGAAGAAGAGCATCGGCCAGCCCATGCTCTACCCGGACAACTCCCACAACCTCGTGGAGAACTTCCTGCGCCTGAGCTTCGGCCTTCCGGCCGAGCAGTACGAGGTGGACCCGGTGGTTGCCAAGGCGCTTGATCTGCTGCTCATCCTGCACGCCGACCACGAGCAGAACTGTTCGACCTCCACGGTCCGGCTGGTCGGTTCCTCCAACGCCAACCTCTTCGCCTCCGTGTCCGCCGGCATCAACGCACTCTTCGGCCCCGCCCACGGCGGCGCCAACGAGGCCGTGCTGAAGATGCTGCGCCAGATCCAGGCCGACGGCACCAAGCCCGAGGACTACATGGAGAAGGTCAAGAACAAGGAGGACGGCGTCCGCCTCATGGGCTTCGGGCACCGCGTCTACAAGAACTACGACCCGCGCGCCAAGATCGTAAAGGCCACGGCCCACGAGATCCTCACCAAGCTCGGCGGCAACGACGAACTCCTGGACATCGCCCTGCGCCTCGAAGAGAAGGCCCTGAATGATGACTACTTCATCCAGCGCAAGCTCTACCCGAACGTGGACTTTTACACCGGCCTGATCTACAAGGCCATGGGCTTCCCGGAGAAGATGTTCACCGTGCTCTTCGCGATCGGCCGGCTTCCGGGCTGGATCGCACAGTGGCGTGAAATGATCAGCGACCCCAATACCAAGATCGGCCGCCCGCGGCAGCTCTACATCGGCGAGCCGGAGCGCAACTACCCCTCCGTGTAGCCCGGTAGTCCGCAAAAGACCCCAGCACTACGACGCCGGCCGCTCACCTTTCCAAGGGTGCGCGGCCGGCGTCGTTGTGTCCGGGACCGTTTCAGGACGGACGATTGTGACTATCTCCGCAGGTGGGAGCCCTGCCAGCCGGTGTGGCCCCACGTCGTTCGGGCACATCCGTGCTAAAAAAGACTAATGCCCAAATTTGTCGACGCCGCATTGCGGCGCCAGGAAGTGGTCGAAGCGGTCTTCCGGATCGTCGCAGCGGACGGACTCGAAAGGGCTTCGCTCCGCGAGGTCGCGGACGAGGCGGAACTGGCCGTTGGATCGGTCCGCCACTACTTCGCCAGCAGCGACGAACTCCTGGCCCATTCCTTCGGGGTGGTCGTGGACCGGATCGTGGACCGGCTGGCAGCAGCGGATGACCGCCTTGCGGAGGCGCAGCCCGGCACCCCGGAACACCGCCAAGGCGTATTAACCCTGCTGGGCGAGTTTCTTCCCCTGGACGAGGAACGCGCGGTGGACGCCTGCGTCTGGATGGCGTTCAAGAATGCCGCAAGGACCAAGCCGTTCCTGGCCGCGGAAGCCGACCGGAGCCACCGCGCCGTAGCCGCAATCGTCGGGCGGCTGGTGATGGAGCTGTCGTCAGCCCGCGGCACCGACGTGACCATGGACCAGCAGCGGCTGGTCACCGAGGCCGAGCGCCTGCTGGCCACCCTGGACGGGCTCACCATGCACGCCCTGCTGCAGCCCGAATGGATGACCGCGCAGATGTGCAACGATGTGTTGGAGTCCCATCTCGCGGGCCTGGGCAGCTACGCTGGCAGCCATTAACGTGCGTTAACTTCAGGAATAGACTGGGAACGTACGTCTTGCCAAGGGAGGCAATTGGATGCACCACACAGGCGGGCCGGGCTGGCGGATCACCATGGACACTTCGGGTCCCATGCTCATTGCACTGTACGTTCGTGACGCTGCCGGACTGGACAGCGCTGGGCACCCGGCACTCTGCCAGGCGGCACCGAAGATCCGGCCTGCGGACCACACGCACCTCGTTGCCGAGGTAGGCGGACTCGGTGCCCTCAAAACCGAATGGGAAGCCTGGTGGGAGCAGCTCCTGAAGGCGCATCCCGAGATGTCCCCGGAACTGGGTCCGCCCGGCTTCCGCAGCTTCAGCAATTCCCCCGCGCTCCGGCGCGTGCTGCAGGCGCATTTTGGGGCTGCCCTGTCGTGGGCCCGGGAGCGCCGCGGCGAGTACCTGTCCCTGGAAGCCGAACGCGAAGCCGCGGGCGGCGTTCAACTGCTGCAGGACATGGTGGATGACCGGCTGCTTGAGGTGGGCCGGGCCGCCAATGACTTCACGTTGACCATCATCGAACTGCCCCTTGCCGAGCCGAGGGCCTGGTACCTGGAGCCCGACAAAATCATCATGAGCTCCGACCTGATGTCCCAGCCGGAGTTGTTCCGCAGCTATGTGCAGCCCGTGGTGGACCTGCTGGTCTGAGTCCGGCCGCGGGCGCTGAGTCCGGCGCAGGCGCCCCTCGGAGCACTTCAGGCTCCTGTGTCCCGCCGGGGGCAGGGAAAAGCGTCTATGGGGTCGGTGCCTCGGCGACGGTGACCCGGACCTGTCCGGCCGGCACGTCGGAGGGCTGCCAGCCGTCGCGGTCCTGCCGGGACCAGCCGCGGCCTTCGGCCTGTACTTCCGTGATGGACAGTGCCTTGGCGTTGGCAACGGCCCACTGAGCCAAGGCCCAGGCCCGCGTTCCCTCGGCGTCCAGGACGAGTGTGCTGCCATCCGTGGAGGCCGGAACGTCGCCGAAGGCGGCTGTCAGCCGCTCCTGCACGGCAGCCGGGTCGCCGGCCTCGTCGGGGGCGCGCAGCGAGCAGTCCAGGCCCGCGGCGGTCTGCCCGCTCAACGACGAGGCGAAGGCGCGGGCCATGACCTCGTGTTGGGCGTAGGCGTCCGGGTACGCGGAGCGCTGGACCCGCTGCGCGGCTTCGGTTATGTTCAGCGCCTGGTAGTCGGGGACCTTCGCGAGGGCGTCGTAGAAGGCGTTGCTTGCGTGATACGGGTCCATCACCTGTTCCGCAGTGCCCCAGCCCTGCGAGGGCCGCTGCTGGAAGAGGCCGCGGGAGTCCGGGCCTGCCTGGTCGCCATGGCTGATGTTCCGGATTTTGGACTCCTGCATGGCCGTGGCGAGTGCGATGCTGGCGGCCCGTGCGGGGAGCCCCCGGCGGACGGCGACGGCGGTAATGAGGCCGGCGTTGGCGGCCTGGTCCGTTGCGAGTTCGGCGCTGCCGCCGCCGACGGCCGTGCAGCGTTCGGTGATGAGGACTTCCGACCGCTGCACGAACGAAACCGCCGTGTAAACCCCGCCCGCGACCATTGCCAGGGTCAGCAGCAGCACAATTCGACGGCGCAAGCTGCCTTTGCGTGCCACGTGACTACTCCCTCAGGCCCGTCCGGGCCGGTCCATGCTGATGACGGTTGATTTCCCGCACCCAACCTTAGTTGGCGTGCAGGGCCTCGTTGAGTTCGACGGTCTGGCCCTTGCGCGGGAGGACCTCGACTTCACCGGTGGAGGAGTTGCGGCGGAACAGCAGGTTCGGGACACCGGAGAGCTCCACGGCCTTGACGATCTGGCTGGTGTCCTCGCCGTCGGCGTCCTTGGCGCCGACCACGCGGACGCGCGTGCCGGCCGTGACGTAGAGGCCGGCTTCGACGACGGAATCGTCGCCGATGCTGATGCCCACGCCGGAGTTGGCGCCCAGCAGCACCCGCTCGCCGAGGGAAATCTTTTCCTTGCCGCCGCCGGACAGGGTCCCCATGATGGAGGCGCCGCCGCCGACGTCGGACCCGTCACCGGCGACGACGCCGGCGGAGATGCGGCCTTCCACCATGGACGTGCCCAGGGTGCCCGCGTTGAAGTTGACGAAGCCTTCGTGCATAACCGTGGTGCCCTCGGCGAGGTGCGCGCCGAGGCGGACCCGGTCGGCGTCGGCAATGCGGACGCCGGAGGGGATGACGTAGTCGACCATGCGGGGGAACTTGTCCACACCGTAGACGGTGACGGCGCCGCGCTTGCGCAGCAGGGCGCGGGTCAGTTCAAAGCCCTCGACGGCGGCGGGACCGAAGTTGGTCCACACGACGTTGGGGAGTTTGCCGAAGATGCCGTCCAGGTTGATGCTGTTGGGCTGCACCAGGCGGTGCGAGAGCAGGTGCAGGCGCAGGTAGGCGTCGGCAGTGTCGGCGGGGGCTTCGTCGAGGTGGATCTGGGCGAACACGACCTTCTGCTCGGTTCCCCGGTCGGCGTCGGCTCCGGTTGCGGCGATGTCCAGCAGGGCCGGGTCCGCGTTTGCCACGTCGCGGAGGTTCTCCGCCGCTGTTCCGAGGGCCGGTGCCGGGAACCAGACGTCCAGCACCGTGGCATCACCGTTGCCGGTGGCGATGGTTGCGACGCCGTAGCCGTAGGCGGAGCGGGGGTCTGCGGGCACAGCGGAAGTAGCGGTTTCAGTCATGCCACAAGTCTATAGACGGCGCACGCGCTCCCCGAAACCGGTGACGGCCCAACCGGCCGGCAGCGGGGGCCGCTGTGCCGTCGCAAATGACCGCAGGCGTCAGTCCGTTGAGGCAGGCCGGCGGGCATATACAGTGGAACGGTGACTGAGCATACTGCCCCTGCCCGCCTGGACCTGCGCCAGGACGTTGCCCTGCTGACCGCGGACATCATCGACATTTTCAGTGTGTCGGGGGAGGAGCGCCGGTTGGCCGACGCCGTGGAGCATGCCCTCCGCTCCGTTCCGCAGCTGGAAGTGGTCCGCGACGGCGACTCGATCATTGCCCGCACCAACCTTGGCCGCGCCGAGCGTGTCATCCTCGCCGGGCACCTGGACACGGTGCCGCTGCCCACCACCGAGGGCTCCCTGGGGACCGTCCCGTCCTACTGGCCGTCGGGGGCCCCCGGCGAGGGGATACTGTACGGCCGCGGTGCCACCGACATGAAGGGCGGCGTCGCGGTCCAGCTGGCCCTGGCCGCGGGCCTGTTCGACGGCGGCGCGGAACCGGACAAGGACATCACCTTCGTCTTTTACGACCACGAGGAAGTCGAGGCCGTCAAGAGCGGACTCGGCCGGCTCGTCCGGAACCACGGCGGCCTCCTGGGCGGGGACTTTGCGATCCTGCTTGAACCTACAAACGGGACGGTGGAGGGCGGCTGCAACGGCACGATCCGCTTCGAAGCGACAACGACCGGCGAAGCCGCGCACTCCGCCCGCGCCTGGATGGGCAGCAACGCGATTCATGCCGCCGCCCCGATCCTGGCCAGGCTTGCCGCGTATGAGCCCCGGACCATTAGCGTGGACGGCCTGGACTACCGGGAAAGCCTCAACGCCGTGAAGGTCAACGGCGGGACCGCCGGCAACGTCATCCCGGACCGGTGCGTCGTGGAAATCAACTACCGGTTCGCCCCGGACAAGACCCCGGATGAGGCGGAGCGTCACGTGCGGGAACTGCTGGAAGGCTTCGACGTCGTCCGGACCGACAGCGCCGCCGGCGCCCGGCCCGGACTGACCCACCCCGCTGCGGCGTCCTTCGTCGCTGCGGTCGGTGCCGCGCCGAAGCCGAAATACGGCTGGACCGACGTCGCGCGGTTCAGCGAGCTGGGCATCCCGGCCGTGAACTTCGGGCCCGGCGACGCCCTGCTGGCGCACAAGGACAACGAACACGTCGACGCCGATGCGATCCGCGATTGCCTGCGGGCGCTGCGGAGCTGGCTCACGGAGTAACCACGGAGCACGTAAAAAGGTCCGGAAGCCCTTGCGGGATTCCGGACCTTTTTGTGTGCGGGGCGGTCTGCGCCGGGACTGCTTCGCGCGAAACTACTTGGCGGGGATCCCCGCGACCGGGACGTGCACCACGCCGCCGGCGGCCTTCTTGGATCCGCGCTTCTCAATCCAGATCGCGAGCCGGGAGACGGAGAAGTTGATGGCGATGTAGATCGCCGCCGCCACGAAGAACACCGGGAACAGGTAGTCCGGGCCCAGGAAGTCGGCCATGATCTGCACTTTGCGGAGCAGTTCCTCGTAGGACACGATGTAGCCCAGCGAGGTGTCCTTCAGGAGGACCACAAGCTGCGCCACGAGGGAGGGCAGCATGCGCCGGATCGCCTGCGGCAGTTCGATGCTGCGCCGGGACGCGAAGCTGGTGAGGCCGATCGCGAGGCCTGCTTCACGCTGGCCCTTGGGCAGGGACTGGATGCCGGCGCGGATGATCTCGGCGAAGATCGCCGAGTTGTACAGCACCAGGCCGGCGACGACGGCGACGAAGGATCCGGTCGCGAACACCAGCAGCACGAAGAACATCATCAGGACCACGGGCATGCCGCGCAGGAATTCCAGCACGATCCGGGTGGGGATGCGGATCCAGGCGACGTCGGAGATGCGCATGAGGCACAGCACCAGGCCCAGCGGGAAGGCGATGACCGCGGCGACCGCGGCGGCGGTGAGGGTCGCGCCGATGCCGTTGCCGATCAGCACCCAGACGTCTGGAATCTGGAAGACAGCCCAGCGTTGTGGTTCGAAAATGCCCTGCTGGGCGAGGATGGAAATGGACCACCAGAGCAGTCCGGCGATGGCGATGACGCCGATGATGGAGCCGATCAGGGAGACTCGGCGGGCCTTAGGGCCGGGGACGTCGTAAAGGACCGAGCTCATCGGGCGATCGCCACCTTTCGTTCAACCAGGTTGGCGATGTAGCCAAGCGGGACGGTTATCAGCAGGTAGAAGAAGGCGACGCCGACGAGGACCCACAGCACGGCGTCTCCGTTGGCGTTGGCGAGCTGGCGGCCGTAGCCGAAGAGCTCCATCACGTAGAAGGCGCCGGCCACCGAGGAGTTCTTGACGAGGGCGATCAGGATGTTGATCATGGGCGGAATCACCGTGCGCAGCGCCTGCGGAAGGATGATGAGGGTCAGGACCTGGCTGAACTTCATGCCGATGCTGCGGGCGGCCTCGGCCTGGCCGACCGGGACGCTGTTGACGCCGGAGCGCACCGCTTCGGCGATGAACGCCGAGGTGTAGGCGCTCAGGGCGATGATGGCGGCGACCTCGAACTGTTGGAACGTCACCCCAAGCCGGGGCAGGACCACGGCGGCGAAGAAGAATGCGATAGTCAGCGGGGTATTCCGGACGATCTCCACGTAAGTCATGCTGAAGCCGCGCAGGGCGGCGACGGGCGAGACGCGGGCTGCCGCGAGCAGGGTGCCGAAAATTAGTGCGAAGATCCCCGAGACCACGGACAGGAAGAGGGTTCTGAGAAAACCATCCACATACGCGGGAAGGTTATCAATGATGACGTCCATAGGTTCCTTAGGCTGCCTTGAGGGGAGTGGTGCGGGGGATGGGAATGGCGGTTGCCGGGGCCGCGTCGGGCGCGTGCCCCGGCAACCGCCACACCTGCCTAGTAGCGGTCGATCGTGGGAAGTGCGGGAGTGGTCTTGATGACCGTTCCGGCAGTGGTTTCCCAGGCCTTCTTGTAGGAACCGTCCTTGTCGGAGGCTTCCAGCTGGTCGTTGATCCACATGCGGAACGCGGTGTCGTCCTTCTTCAGGCCGATGCCGTAGGGCTCCTTGGTGAAGGTCTGATCCGAGGCCAGCTTGAAGGCGTCCGGTTCCTTGGACACGAATCCGGCCAGGATGACGTTGTCCGTGGTGATCGCTTCGACCTGCTTGTTGCGCAGCGGCTCAAGGCAAGCGGAGTAAGTGGCGGCCGGGACGAGGACTGCTCCGTACTTCTCGACGATCGTGGCGGCCGGGGTGGAACCGGTCACGGAGCAGACGTTTTTGCCCTTGACGTCCTCGGGCTTGGTGATGGTTGTGTTGTCCTTGTTGACCATCAGCGCCTGGCCGGCCTCGTAGTACGGTCCGGCGAAGTCGACTTCGGTCTTGCGCTTGTCGTTGATCGTGTAGGTGGCGACGATCATGTCCACCTTGCCCTGCTTGATGAACTGCTCGCGGTTGGCGGAGACGGTCTCCACCCACTCGATCTTGTCAGCGGGGATGCCCAGCTTCGCGGCGATCAGCTTGCCGATTTCCACGTCGAAACCGACGGGCTTGCCGTCGAGGCCTTTCTGGCCGAACAGCGGCTGATCGAACTTGGTGCCGATGACGATCTTGCCGGCAGATGAAAGCTTGGCCATGGTGGTGTCGGCCGCGAAGCTCGGCTTCTCTGCCACAGGCGGGTTGGACGTGGTGCTGCTGCCGCCGCAGGCGCTCAGGCTGAGCGCCAGCGCCGCGGACGCGGCAACCAGAAGGGATTTCCTTCGGAAAAATGCCTTCATGACATTCCTTTCATTGGACGGCCGCCTTGCGGCGGCCGGGGTGCGAACTCGGAGGGAACTCGTCAGGGATCAGTGGGTCAGCAGCTTGGAGAGGAAGTCTTTGGCGCGGCTGCTCTTGGGGTTGTTGAAGAACTCTTCGGGGGTGTCATCCTCGACGATCTGGCCGGCGTCCATGAAGATCACGCGGTCAGCGGCCTTGCGGGCGAAGCCCATCTCGTGGGTGACCACGATCATGGTCATGCCTTCCTTCGCCAGCTGGATCATGACGTCGAGGACTTCGTTGATCATTTCCGGGTCCAGGGCAGAGGTGGGCTCATCGAAGAGCATGACTTTCGGCTTCATGGCCAGGGCACGGGCAATCGCCACGCGCTGCTGCTGCCCGCCGGAGAGCTGCGCCGGCAGCTTGGGCGCCTGGTGCCCGACGCCGACGCGTTCCAGCAGCGCCATGGCGTCCTTGTCGGCTTCGGTCTTCGAGAGACCCTTGACCTTGATGGGGCCGAGGGTGACGTTCTCTAGGATCGTCTTGTGGGCGAAGAGGTTGAATGACTGGAAGACCATCCCGACGTCGGCCCGCAGTTTGGCGAGTTCCTTGCCCTCTTCGGGCAGTTCCTTGCCGTCGATCTTGATGACGCCGTCGTCGATCGTTTCCAGGCGGTTGATGGCCCGGCAAAGTGTCGACTTGCCGGAACCCGACGGTCCGATGACGACAACAACCTCGCCCTTGCGGACATTCAGGTTGATGTCCTTCAGGACGTGCAACTGGCCGTAATGCTTATTGACGGCGTTCAGGGAGACGAGCGCGTCGCCGGGCACTTGAGTAGTCATAAGAAGAATCTAGCGAACATTGCGGCTTTATGACCGCAATCACTCCGACTTCCTAGAGATCGTGATTCAAGAGATACCTGCAGGTCAGAGTGTCTGATGTGGCGTCGGGTACCCTGCGGTGCCCACCGGAGGTTCTGGCCGCGGCACCCGGGCGCCCGGGCCGCGCCGGACGGGCGCCGCCCGATTTCCGCGCTAACCTGTGGGCATGAGTACCGACCCGCAGTCCGCGCCAACCGGAAAGCCGGCCTCGGCGGCAGCCGGAAAACCAGCCGGAAAACCAGCCGGAAAACCAGCCGCCACCACAGCCGGGCAACCCGCTGGCAAGGCCTCCGGCGAACCCCGCGACACGCCGCCCCCGGCCGGCATCCGGCACAAGGGGCCCCTTGAGCTGCGGCGCAAGGCGGCCAGAGTCACGATGTCTGACCGGACGCTGCTGGACACCAAGGGGCCGGGCCAGTTTGTCCACACGGATCCGTGGCGGGTCCTGAGGATCCAGAGCGAGTTCGTTGAAGGGTTTGGCGCGCTGGCCGACCTGGGCCCGGCGGTGAGCGTCTTCGGCTCGGCACGGACCGTGCCCGGCAGCCTGAACTATGAACTCGCCGTCGAGGTGGGGCGGCAGCTCGCCGAAGCCGGCCTCGCCGTCATCACGGGCGGGGGCCCGGGCTCGATGGAGGCCGCCAACAAGGGCGCAGTCCAGGGCAACGGGGTGTCAGTGGGCCTCGGCATCGAACTGCCCTTCGAGCAGGGGATGAACCAGTGGGTGGACCTCGGGATCAACTTCAGGTACTTCTTCGCCCGCAAGACGATGTTCGTGAAGTACGCCCAGGGGTTCATCGTGCTGCCGGGCGGCCTCGGAACCCTGGATGAGCTCTTCGAAGCGATGGTCCTCGTCCAGACCCGGAAGGTGACCTCCTTCCCGATCGTCCTGCTCGGGACGGCGTTCTGGAGCCCGATGGTGGAATGGATCCAGAACACGCTTGTCTCCGAGGGCATGATGTCCGAGGAGGATCTGGACCTGCTGCAGGTGGTGGACGATCCCGCGCTCGCCGTGGAGCTGGTGGTGGAAGGCGCCGCCCGGCACCGGAACCCCAACGGCAGCAGCACCGGCAACGGGTCCACCAATGGGACCGCCAACGGAAACCCCGGCACGCGGGGCTGACACGCCACCGGCCGGACCCGCCGTCGTCTGGCACGATGGGGGAGTGAGCTTCTTCCTGGTTTTCCTTGCGATTGCGCTGGTTGGCGCCGCCTTTTTCCTCGGTGCCGGCCGGCCCTCGAAAGTCTTCCGTGGCCGCCGCGGGGCGGACGACGGCGGACTCCGCGCCTTCGATGACGGCTTCGACCAGCCGGTCGCGAACCTCCCGCCTGTGCTGCTGCCGGCCGAGGCAGAACCGTCCGACGTCGACCGCCTCCGTTTCGCCGTGGGCCTGCGGGGCTACCGGATGGACCAGGTGGACCAGGTGCTGGACGAGTTGCGGGACCAGCTCGCGGCCAAGGACCGGCAGATCGCGGAGCTGGGTACCGCCACTGGACGCCCCCGGCACAAGCCCGAGCAGGCTCCGTGAGTGGTGACCACGCCCGTCCGGAGGCGCCTGAGGCGGAGCCGCGGCCACACCGTGGTCCGGTGGCACGCCCTGCCCGCGGGCGCGGCGGGCCGGACCCGACCGCGGCAGCATGGAGCGTCATCGCAGCAGCCGGCGCCCGGGTGGCACGCTGGCCCTGGTGGGTCCAGGTGGGCGGACTCTATGTCGCCGCGCGGTTCGTCAGCGCCTGCATCTTCATGGCCGCCGCCCTGCACCAGGGCGTCAACCCCTGGTTCCCCGCCAAACCGGACTATTGGTCCTTCGTCAATATCTGGGACGCACGCTGGTACGGGGAAGCCCTGCAGAACGGCTACCCGGAGGTCCTCCCCACCGACGACGCGGGCAACGTGCAGGAGAACGCCTGGGCCTTCTACGCGCTCTTCCCCATGCTGGGCCGGGTGGTCGCGGGGCTGACCGGGATGCCGCCGGCGGCCGCGCTGACGCTCATCGCCCTGGTGGCGGGGCTGGGAGCGGCCCTGGCCATCTACAGCCTGTTCCGGCGCAAGGCATCGCACCGCACAGCGCTCTGGGCAACGGTGTTCGTCGCCACCTTTCCGGTCTCTCCCGTACTGCAGGTACCGTACGCCGAGTCGCTGAATCTGCTCCTGCTGGCAGCCGCCCTGCTCCTGGTGGTGGATCGGCGGTACCTGCTGGCCATGCCCGTCGTGGTGCTGATGTGCCTGTCCCGGCCCACGGGCGTGCCTTTCGCGGCGATGGTGGGGCTGCTGTTCCTCCACCGGGCGTGGCAGTACTACTCGGCGGCCCGCGGACCGTCAGTCGCGGAGGGCTTCGGCGTCCGGGGCGCCAGGCCGTCCGGGACCGGGACGTCCAGCACCGTGCCGCACAGCGGCCCCCAGCTCTGGTCCTTGGCCGGGTTGACCGCGGTCAGCGGTATCGGCGCCCTCATGTGGCCGGCCATCGCCTGGGCCGTAACCGGTGATATCCAGGCCTACACCAAAACGGAAACCGTCTGGCGCGGCCACGACCTGGTGCCGTTCAAACCCTGGTTCGACACCGGCGTCCTGCTCTTCGGCCCGGTGCTGGGACTGCTGGCGCCCTTTGTCTTCGTGTCACTGTTCACCTTGTTCATGACGTGCCGCCCGGTGCGGGCGCTGGGCACGGAGTTGCGGCTCTGGTGCGCCTGCTACATGGGCTACCTGCTGCTCTTCCTCCACCCGCAGACAAGCACCTTCCGGATGCTGCTCCCGCTCTTCCCGCTGGCCCTCAGCGCGGCACTCGTCTCCCGGTCCCGCGCGTACCGCAGCACGGTGGTGGTGATGTTCCTGCTGCTTCAGATCGTCTGGATCGTCTGGTTGTGGGCCTGGGCTCCGCTGCCCGGCGGAGGGGACTATCCGCCGTGACGCGCGGCACCTTTCGCGGCTGCCGGAGCAGCATCGGTGGGATCAGGACGCGGCGCGTCGGAAAGTCCAACGATTAGCTACAGTCGCGTTGTTACGCGATAATAGATGGTAAGCAAGGACAAGAAGCAAACTGAGTTTATGGCCCTGATGGCTTTCATCACGGCCTCCGGGCAGCTTGATTGACTAAGCGGACGCAGCCCGGCCGGGCTGGTATGTCACTGGACTAATGGAGGGGATATTCCTTATGGCGGCTATGAAACCACGCACCGGCGACGGCCCGATGGAAGTTACCAAAGAAGGGCGCAGCTTGATCATGCGCGTCCCGCTCGAGGGCGGCGGGCGGCTTGTGGTCGAGCTGAACACTGCGGAAGCCACCAACTTGAAGGAATGCCTCGTCGGCGTTACCGAGTAACTGCACGGCACTCTTGGACAGAAGGGCCATGAAGCTGCCCGTGACCATCCTGTTCCCGTTGCTTTTCTTCATCTTCCCGGTGCTCTTTATTGCGCTGCCGGGGCCGGGACCTCATGAAGGTTACTTTTTAACGGCTACCAGCAGGCCGTCGCCGGTGGGCAGCATGGCCGATGCGAGGCGGTCGTCTTCGCGGATGGACCTGCCCACTTGGCGCAGGACGACGGTGGTGGCCTCGCGTGCGGCCGGGTTGGCGACGCGGTCCTGGTCCAGGGCATCGTTGACGATCAGCAGGCCGCCGGACTTGAGCAGGCGGACGGCCTGTTCCACGTAGCCCGGGTAATTCGGTTTGTCCGCGTCAATGAACACCAGGTCATAGGCGCCGTCCGTCAGCCGTGGGAGGACGTCGCGGGCACGGCCGGAAATGGTCCGCGTGCGGTTGGCCGGGCTGCCGGCCTCCTGGAACGCCTCGCGTGCGGCTTTCAGGTGCTCGACGTCGACGTCGATGGTGGTCAGTACGGCGTGAGGACCCAGGCCGCGCAGGATGCAGACGCCGGAGACGCCCGCGCCCGTGCCGATTTCAACCGCGGTCTGGGCTTTGGACGACGCGGCCAAGACGGTCAGGACGGCCCCGACGCCCGGGCCGACCGGGGTGACGCCCAGTTCGAAGGACCGTTCGCGCGCGTGCAACAGAACCTCATCCTCGGCAGGCAGATCTTCTGCGTAGGACCAGCTCGTGGACTTATCGGCGCTCATGGAATTCGCTTTCTGGGCGGCAGGGGATTGTTTAGTCCAGCGTACTGTGTCAGGTGCTGACCGGCCGGGAGGCGCCCCCGCTGCGGGCCGGGATGGCGGGCACGGCGGCACAGCGCCGGACCGGCTTCCAGTTCCGCCGTGGGCGGAAGGAGGCCCGGCGTCAGGAAATTCCCAGCTTATGTTGAAATGATGGAGATCCGCTCATCCGCGTGGTGATCGGCGTCGAATCTAGGGTGAAGGAGCTTGCGCCCGCAAGCACCGTCCACGGCGTAAGCACCATCCACGAGGGGAGCGGACAATGTCGGTAGTGGCAGCTGTCCCTGCAACTGAAGAGTCCCTGCCTGCGGCGGAAGGGGAATGGGTCCGGCCCACCTGGGAGGAAGTGGTGACCAACCACTCCGCGAAGGTGTACCGCCTCGCGTACCGGCTCACCGGCAACAAGTACGACGCCGAGGACCTCACCCAGGAAGTGTTCGTCCGCGTGTTCCGCTCGCTCGAGAACTTCAAGCCCGGCACCCTGGACGGCTGGCTGCACCGGATCACCACCAACCTCTTCCTGGACCAGGCCCGGCGTAAGAGCCGAATCCGCTTTGACGCGCTGGCAGAAGACGCCGAATCCCGCCTGCCCGGACGCGAACCCGGGCCGGAACAGAGTTTTGAATTCAACAACCTTGACGTCGATGTCCAGGCCGCCCTGGAAGAGCTGCCCCCGGACTTCCGCGCCGCCGTCGTGCTCTGCGACCTCGAGGGGCTGTCCTACGACGAGGTGGCCGTCGCCCTGGGCATCAAGCTCGGGACTGTCCGCTCCAGGATCCACCGCGGACGGACCATGCTGCGGGAGAAGCTGGCGCACCGCGACCCGCGGCCGCAGCAGTCTGCCAAGACCTCGCTGAAGCCGCGGCTCAAGATGCCGCGCATCGCCGGTCTCCTCTGAACCAGGCGATGCGTCTGCTGAAACGACTGTTGCGCCGCGGCCATGACAGGCGGCGCCAGCACGTGGAATCGTGTGCGGAATGCCGGCTGCGGCTGCGCCGGGAGCGTGAGTACCTGGAGCGGCTGCGGGGTGCTGAAGTCCCCATGGCCAGCGATGACCTGACGGCGCGACTGCTGGCTCGCACCGAGGAACTGGCCCGAAACGGGCAGCCTGCGACGTACCGACTGTCCGCCGACGTACCTGCTGCCCGCGGCTTTCGTCCGGCAATCCGGCCTGCCGTGCTGGTCGCCGGCAGCGCCGTGGCCGCAGCGGCCCTGCTCGGAGGATCGGCCTACCTGATGGGCGGCGAGCCCGCCCCGCTGGCCGGCGGAACGCCGGCCTCAGTTTTCCTGCAGCGGGACCTCTCAGCCTCCGCGCCGGCCGCCGCCGACGCCGCGGCGGGGCCGCCCGCCGGCTGGAGCCTCACCGGCGAACCGGATTTCACCCCGGACGGAGCCCTCACTGCGGCGCAGCTCTCCACGCTGCGCTCCGAGGGCTGGACGTGCCCCGAGCTCCGTGAACTCGGCTATCACCTGGTCTGGGCCCGGGGCGGGGTGCTGGCCGGCGTCAACATTGTGGAACTGCGCCTCACCGACGGCCGGCATTTCGCGATCATCCTCGAACAGCACGGCAGCCGGCCCGCGCGGTCCGCTACGCCGGGCGATGTGTCGCATTCTTCCCCGCAGGCGCCGGTCAATGTGCTCACGGGCCGGTCGGCGGCGTCGGATGGCTTTACCACCGAGACGGTTCCGGCCGGCGGGGTCCTGTGGGTCAACCATGCTTCCCCCTTCGCGGCCATCTACGAGTCCGGCGATGCCACGTTCACCTACGTCTCGGACCAGGCAGCGGAGCAGGCCGACGACGGCCTGGCCGCATTGGTGCGCGCCGGCACCCTGTCGCCGGGTGCGGCCGGCGGAGACGGGGCGGGGACCGGCGCCGGGCACAACGTCACCGCCCGGCTGGAGCGCGGCCTGGGCAGGATTCTGGAGCTGCTGGCCCCGTGACCGGCGGTTCTGCCGGGGCCATGCACCGTGTGTCAGGGCCGAATCGTCCCAGCTCCAATTGAGAGGGTAATCTTCCTACAGTGCTTGGAATCAATGGACCGGAGTTCTTACTTCTGCTGATCATCGGACTTCTGGTGATTGGTCCAAGCAGGCTGCCCGAATACACCCAGAAACTTGCCAACATCGTCAAGGAAGTCCGCCGGATGGCGTCCGGGGCGCGGGAGCAGATCAAGGATGAAGTCGGCATCGATATCGATGATGTCGACTGGAAGAAATACGATCCCCGGCAGTACGATCCGCGCAGGATCATCAAGGAAGCGCTGCTGGACGATGACACCAAGCCGGTCAGCACCGGCGCCCCGGCCGCCGCAGCCACCGTGGCTGCAGCCTCCGCGGCCGCGGACCGCCGTCCGGCCCGCGTGATGGAGCGCCTCGGGGACGGCGAGCCCGCACCCTTCGACTCGGAAGCTACCTAGCGCGGCTGCAGGCCCAGGGACAGTCCGCTCAGCCCGCGCGGGGCCGCGGAGAGCTTCCCCGCGATGTCCAGTAGCGCCACAGCGGACGGCGTCTCGGGACGGCCCAGCACCAGGGGAACCCCGGCGTCGCCACCCTCCCGCAGCAGGATGTCCAGCGGGATCTGTCCCAGCAGCGGAACGTCGGTTCCCACCGTGGCGGACAGCCGTTCGGCCAGCACAGCGCCGCCGCCGCTGCCGAACAGCTCCATCCGGCCGCCGTCGGGCATTTCCAGGTAGGACATGTTTTCCACGACCCCGGCGACGCTCTGGCCAGTCTGGGTCGCGATGGCTCCCGCCCGCTCGGCCACGTCCGCGGCAGCAGCCTGCGGCGTGGTCACCACCAGGATCTGCGCTTTCGGCAGGAGCTGCGCCACGGAGATGGCGATGTCTCCGGTTCCGGGCGGAAGGTCCAGGAAGAGCGCGTCGAGGTCGCCGAAGTAGACGTCCGTGAGGAACTGCTCCAGGGCCCTGTGCAACATGGGCCCGCGCCAGGCGACCGGCTGGTTGCCGGTGACGAACATACCGATGGAGATGACTTTGACGCCGTAGGCCACCGGCGGCAGGATCATGTCGTCCACCCGGGTGGGGGCCTGGGTGATGCCCATCAGCGCCGGGACGGAGAAGCCGTAGACGTCCGCGTCCACGATTCCCACGCGCAGCCCCTGGGCGGCCAGCGCGCAGGCGAGGTTCACCGTCACGGAGGACTTGCCCACCCCGCCCTTGCCGCTCGCGACCGCATACACCTTGGTCAGCGAGCCGGGTTCGTTGAACGGGATCCCGCGCTGCCCGCCCGGGCCGCGGAGCTGTTCCTTGAGGGCGTCGCGCTGCTCCTGTGTCATGACCTTCAGTTCGACGTCGACGCCGGTTACTCCGGGTACGGCGGCCAGCGCGGCCTCGCAGTCAGCGGTGATGGTGCCGCGCAGGGGGCAGCCGGCAATGGTCAGGAGCACCGCCAGCCGCACCCGGCCGCCGTCGGAGACCTCCACCGTGTCCACCATGCCCAGCTCGGTGATGGGACGGCGGAGTTCGGGGTCGATCACGGTGGCCAGTGCGGCGTGGACTGCCTGCTCCACGGAAGTGGCCGGGGAGGTGTCCTGGAGGCTGTTGTCCTGGGTGGGGTTCATGCGGTGAATGCTCAGCTCTCGGGGGAAGCAGGGTGTGCCGGGGCTCCGGCGGTGTCCGGCGAGCCGCCTCGAAGCGTGTCCGGCGTCGTGGTGGCTCGCTTGCTGGTTCTGGGCTCGTTCCTGCCGTCGGCCTTGACCCGGGGGATTTGCTGGGTGCGGGGGCTGCGCTGCTTGTCGCGCCGTTCCTTCAGCTTTTCCTTGACCTTGTCCCGCGGCGACTCGTGCGCGCCGGCCGAGGGGTCATGGGTGCGCAGTTCCTCCTGCGCCTCCAGCATGTCCTCCAGCAGGCTGCGGAGTTCGGCCCGGACGTAATCGCGGGTGGCGACTTCCCGCAGGGCGATCCGCAGCGACGCGAGTTCCCGGGTGAGGTACTCGGTGTCGGAGAGGTTCCGCTCGGCGCGCTGGCGGTCCTGCTCCAGGGAGACGCGGTCACGGTCGTCCTGCCGGTTCTGGGCCAGGAGCAACAGGGGAGCCGCGTACGAGGCCTGCAGCGAGAGCATCAGGGTCAGCAGGGTGAAACCGAGGGCCCGGGAATCGAACTGCCAGTCCTCCGGGGCAAACGTGTTCCACGCCAGCCAGATCACGACGAACACCGTCATGTAGACCAGGAACTGCGGCGTGCCCATAAAACGGGCAAAGCCTTCCGTGGTCTGGCCGAACGCGTCCGGGTTGGGGGAGAACTTCGGCAGGATCCGCTGCCGGCCGCTCAATGGGGTATCGAGGCTTCCCTTGGACGATTTGCTGCCCGTCCGGACGTGGGGGTTCCGTGGTGCGCTGTTATCAGCCAATGCGGCCTCCAAGCTTCCTTATCGGGACATCGTCCTCGTGGGCGCGCCAGTCATCGGGCAGCAGATGATCCAGCACATCGTCAACAGTCACCGCCCCCACAAGCCGACCGTCGCTGTTGACGACGGGGAGCGAGTTGAGGTTGTAGGTGGCCAGCGTGCGGGCCACCTCGCTGATGTGGGCCTGGTCGGACACCGGTTCCAGGGTCTTGTCCACGAGGTTGCCCAGCGGTTCGGGCGGCGGGAAGCGCAGCAGTTGCTGGATGTGGACGACGCCGAGGAAACGGCCCGTGGGGGTCTCCAGCGGCGGCCGGGCAATGAAGATCGACGAGGCCAGGGCAGGGGAGAGCTCCTCGCGGCGGACGTGCGCGAGGGCTTCGGCCACGGTGGCCTCCGGGGGCAGGATGACCGGAACCGGCGTCATCAGGCCGCCGGCGGTGTCCTCGTCGTATTCGAGCAGCCGGCGGACGTCCTCGGCACCTTCGGGTTCCATCAGCTGGAGCAACTCTTCGGCCTGGGCGCTGGGGAGTTCGGCGAGAAGGTCGGCGGCGTCGTCCGGGTCCATCTCCTCGAGCACGTCCGCGGCGCGGTTCACGTCGAGGGCGGAGAGGATCTCCACCTGGTCGCCTTCGGGCATCTCCTGCAGGACGTCGGCCAGCCGTTCGTCCTGGAGTTCGCTGGCCACCTCGAAGCGGCGCTTGTCGCTCATCTCCTGCAGGGCCTCGGCGAAGTCGGCAGGCTTCAGGTCCTCGTGGGTCGCGACGAACGCGGTGGCGGCCTGGGGCTCGGTGCGGGCGCCCTGCTGCGCGTCGGCCCAGTCAATGATCAGGGTCTCGTTGCGGCGCAGCCTGCTCAGCGGTGAGAGGGAGTGTCCGCGGCGGACGAAGAGCTTGCTGACAAACCAGTCGCCGGAGCGGTGCTTGTCCATCGCGATGTCCTCGATCGTGGCGTCCCCGCTGCCGTCGGCGAGGGTGACGCGGCGGTCGAACATTTCGGCCACCACCAGGGTTTCGGCGCCGCGTTGTTCGAAGCGCCGCAGGTTCACCAGCCCGGTGCAGATGACCTGCGTCTGGTCGATCGAGGTGATCCGGGTCATCGGCACGAAGACCCGCTTCTTCCCGGGAACCTCGACGACGATGCCCACCACGTGCGGGGCGCCCCGGGTGCCGCGGGAGAGCACAACGACATCGCGCAGCCGGCCCAGACGGTCGCCCAGTGGGTCGAAGACGTCGAGTCCGAGGAGGCGCGCGACAAACACCCGCGAAAGATTTGTGCTCACCTGTACAGGCTACCGAGTCCGCTCTCTTTTAGCTGAATTTGCAGCCAGTGCCCAGCCGGATAGGTAAGAATAGGCATATGTCAAACATTTTTGGAGCTCCCAGGGCTGGCGCCCCCAACGGCCCGGACGAGGCGCGCAGTGTTCCCAAGGGCGACACTGTTGGCTCCTACAACTCCTACCTGGATGCCCAGAAGGCGGTGGACTACCTCGCGGACCAGCAGTTCCCGGTGCAGATGGTCTCGATCGTCGGTAACGACCTGAAGATGGTTGAGCGGGTCACCGGCAGGCTCTCGTACCCCCGGGTGGCACTCTCCGGGGCGCTGAGCGGCATGTGGTTCGGCCTGTTCGTCGGCGTGATGCTGTCCTTCTTCTCCGAGACGGGCGGGTACTTCTCGATTGTGACCTCGGTGCTGATGGGTGCGGCGTTCTTTATGCTGTTCGGCATCGTCACCTACGCCATGCAGCGGGGGAAGCGGGACTTCACCTCCACGAGCCAGGTGGTGGCGACCAACTACGACGTCGTGGTTTCCTTCGAAGCGGCCAACGAGGCGCGCCGGCTGCTCCACCAACTGCCAATGACGCAGCATGACGCGTCGGCGTCCGCGGGTACTCCCGGCTATTCCCAGCGCGACTACCAGCATCAGCCGTACCAGCCCGGTCCCGAGCAGGGTTCCCGGCAGCCCGGCCCGGAAAGCCATGCTCCGCAGCGCCCCGCGGGCTGGAATGACCCCTACGGCCAGCGGGCTCCCGAGTCCGGCGGACAGCCTGACGGCGGATGGCAGCCTCCTAACCAGCAGCCCGGCAACCAGCCGGCGGTAAACCAGCAGCCTGCGGAGCCTTCCCGCCAGCCGGACGGATCAACCGACGCAGAGCAGGCCGCTGAAGAGCCAGCCAAGCCCAGCGGGTTCGCCTACCCGGACCTGCCCGACGGCCGCCCGCAGTACGGCGTCCGGGTCACCGATGCACCCAAGCAGGATCCCGGCCAGGACGGCTCGCGGCACTAGCTTGTAACGCAGAAGGCCTCCGCCCGGAGTGATCCGGGCGGAGGCCTTCTTTGTGTCAGCAACTTTGTGGCAGCGGCTGCGGGTGGGGCGCGCCGCTACGGCGTCTGGCCGTCTGCTTCCTGGTAGATTCCCGCCATCCAGGACTCGACGTCGTCGGCCTTGCGGGGCAGTGCCGCGCTGAGGTTGACGGGGCCATCGGCGGTCATCAGGATGTCGTCCTCGATGCGCACGCCGATGCCGCGGTATTCCGCGGGAATGGCGAGGTCCTCGTCCTTGAAGTACAGTCCGGGTTCGATCGTGAAGACCATGCCGGGGGTAAGGATGCCGTCGAGGTACAGCTCGCGCTTGGCCTGGGCGCAGTCATGCACGTCCAGGCCCAGGTGGTGGCTGGTGCCGTGCGGCATCCAGCGGCGGTGCTGCTGGCCCTCGGCACTGATGGCCTCCTCCACGGAAACCGGCAGCAGGCCCCAATCGGCCAGCCGTTCCGCCAGTACGGTGGTCGCGGCCGTGTGGATGTCGCGGAACCGGGTGCCCGGCTGCGCGGCGGCAAAACCGGCGTCGGCGGCGTCAAGCACGGCCTCGTAGACCTTGCGCTGGATGTCGGAGAACGTGCCGGTGGCCGGCAGGGTGCGGGTGATGTCCGCGGTGTAGAGGGAATCCGCCTCGACCCCGGCGTCGAGGAGCAGCAGTTCGCCAGCGTTGACCTTGCCGGTGTTCCGGGTCCAGTGCAGCACCGTGGCGTTGTTGCCGGAGGCCGCGATGGTGTCGTAGCCGAGCTCGTTGCCTTCCTCCCGGGCGCGGGCGAAGAACGCGCCTTCGACGACGCGCTCGCCGCGCTGGTGGGTGAGCGCCCGCGGCAGGACCTTGACGACTTCGGTGAACCCCTGCACGGTGGCGGCGACGGCGGTCTTCATCTGCTCGATTTCCCACTCATCCTTGAGCAGGCGCAGTTCGGACAGTGCCTCGGAGAGCTTCTCGTCGAGGGCGTCCAGGATGCCCAGGTCCAGGTTCTCCGGGTCCTTGGCGGTGTTGTAGCGGGCAGTATCCACGAGGGCGTCGATGTTCTCGTCCACCTTCCGCACCAGCCGGATGGAGATCCCGCCGATTTCGGGGGCGCCGACGTTCTTGGTGATTCCGAGCTCCAGCTCGCTGATGTGCGCGGTGTCCAGGCCGAGGCGGGCCTTGAACTCGGCCAGGGTGGGACGGGCGCCGATCCAGAATTCGCCGGAGCGGGAGTCGGCGTAGAACTGTTCGGTATCGCGGCCGGCCAGCGGACGGAAGTACAGCGTGGCGCGGTGGTGGCCGCCGTCGTCGCCCTTGCCTTCCTCCACGGGCTCCAGGATGAGCACGGCGTCGGGCTCGTGGTCCAGGCCCAGGCCGGTGAGGTGCGCGAAGCCGGAGTGCGGGCGGAAGCGGTAATCGCAGTCGTTCGAGCGGACCTTCAGCGGACCGGCGGGAATGACCAGGCGTTCGCCTTTGAACTGCTCTGAAATGGCGCGACGGCGGGTGGCGGCGTGCCCGGCGACGGCGTCGCGTTCCGGCAGCTGCTCGCTGGTCGGGGCCCAGTTGCTGGCCATAAACGCCTTGAAGGCGTCGGAACTGGGCCGCTGGGAGCGGTTGTTGACGCGCTCATCGAGGGGCTGGGAAGCGGAGACTTGGGTGTTATCTGCATCGTTCACCGTCCCATAGTCTCACCAGCGGAGCGGCTTAGGCCAACAGGCCGGGGCGTTGAACCGGGGGCGCCGCCGCGTCGATCTACTAGGCTGATGAGGTGAGGATCGACCTGCATGCCCACTCGAACGTTTCCGACGGCACCCAAGCACCCGGCGCCGTGATGGCTTCGGCTGCGGAGGCGGGCCTCGACGTCGTGGCCCTGACCGACCATGACTCCACCGACGGCTGGGCCGAGGCCGCGGTGGGTGCCCGCGAATACGGTGTGGCGCTGGTGCCCGGGATGGAGATTTCCTGCCGGACGACGGAGGGGATCAGCGTGCACCTCCTCTGCTACCTGCACGACCCCGCGCACCCCGGGCTGCTGGAGGAAATCACCAAGGCCAAGGACGCCCGCTTCACCCGGGCCGAGCGGATGGTCAGCCTGCTCGCGGAGGACTACCCGCTGAGCTGGGACGATGTGATCCACCATGTGGCGCCGGGCGCCACCCTGGGCCGGCCGCACATCGCCGACGCGCTGGTCGCCGCGGGCGTGGTGGCGGACCGCACCGAGGCATTCGATTCCATCCTGACCTCGCACTCACGCTATTACGTGCAGCATTACGCGCCGGACCCGGCGTTCGCCGTCGAACTGGTCCGCGCGGCCGGCGGCGTGCCGGTGTTCGCCCATCCCGTGGCGTCCGCCCGCGGACGGATCGTGGGGGAGCGGACGTACCAGGAAATGATCGACGCCGGGCTGGCGGGGCTGGAAATCGACCACCGGGACAACCCTGAGGAGGGCCGGGCGTTCCTGCGCAAACTCGCGGCCCGGCACGGCCTGCTGGTTACGGGGTCCTCCGACTACCACGGGGCGGGGAAACCGAACCTGCTGGGCGAGAACCTCACCTCGCCCGAGGTGTTTGCCCGGATCGAGGAACAGGGAACCGGAACCCCCGTGGTCCGCTGACACGCCCCCGCCCCGCCCGTTGAGCTATCAGTTTTGGTCCCCATCGGGCCGGAATAGCCCCGATAAGTGATAGGGCAACGGGCTAATGTGGGAAAACGGTGAAGGTGGCGTGCGGGGCGAGGCGCTTGGCCATGACGTCGATCGCGGGCTGGTTCTGGTCCACGCAGACGAACTTCCGGTCCAGTTTCGCGGCGACGGCGCCGAGCGTTCCCGAGCCGGCGAAGAAGTCCAGGCACCAGTCGCCGGGCCGGCTGGAGGCGGCCACGACGCGGCGGATCAGTCCCTCGGGCTTCTGCGTGGGGTAGCCGGTCTTTTCCTTGCCGGTGGGGGAGACGATCGTGTGCCACCAGACGTCGGTGGGCAGCTTGCCGAGTTCGCGTTTGGCCGGGGTGACGAGGCCGGGCGCCATGTACGGTTCACGGTCCACCTCGACGCTGTCGAAATGGTACTTCGCGGGGTTCTTGACGTAGACGAGGATGTTGTCGTGTTTGGTGGGCCAGCGGAATTTGGCGCGCGCACCGTAGTCGTAGGCCCAGATGATCTCGTTGAGGAAGCACTCGCGGCCGAAAATAGCGTCGAGCATGACCTTGGCGTAGTGCACCTCGCGGTAGTCCAGGTGCAGGTACAGGGTGCCGTCGTCCGCGAGCAGCCGCCACGCCTCGACGAGCCGTGGCTCCAGGAAGGTCCAGTAGTCGCTGAACGCGTCATCGTACTTGTGCAGGGCGCCCTTGATCGTGTCGTAGGAGCGGCCCTTGAACCCGACCCGGTCGCCCTCGCCGCCGGCGTTGAGCACCATTTTGGTTTCCTGGCGCTTCTGGACCCGGCCCGTGTTGAAGGGCGGGTCCACATAAATCAGTGTGAAGGCGCCGTCCGGCAGCGTCGGGAGGTACTCCGCGTTGTCCGCGTGTACCACCAGACTGCTGCCGTCCGGCGCCCAGACGGTGTTAGTCATAAAGGGGTTTAGACCTCGGTGCTGCGGGCCGGAGCCCCGGCCTGCGGCTCGCCTGCGACCACTTCGCCGTTGCGGCGGCGCGTCCGGGTGCGGCGGCGTGCACGGGTGGCGCGGTCAACCTCGGTCGGCGCGCTTGCGGTAGCCGTGGCCGGAGCCTCGGCAGCGGGCCCGGTGCTGGCGTCGGCCTCTGCGGGACGACGACGGCGGTCGCCGGAGCGGCCGCTGTCTTTTCCGCCGCCGGCGCCACCGCTGCGGCGGGTGTCGCGGCCGCTGTCGCGTGAGCCGCCGCGGCTTCCGTCGCGGCCGCCCGTGCTGCCGCCGCTACGGGCACTGTCGCGCCCGCCGCTGCGGGCGCTGTCACGGCCGCCTGTGTTCTTCTTGCCGGTCTCGCCCAGGTCCTCCAGGACTTCGGCGTCGACGCCGGCCAGCACGCGCTTGTCGCGGGGAAGACGGCCCTTGGTGCCCTCGGGGATGTCGAGTTCCTCGTAAAGGTGCGGCGAGGAGGAGTACGTTTCCACCGGCTCCGGGACGCTCAGGCCCAGGGCCTTGTTGATCAGGCCCCAGCGGGGCATGTCGTCCCAGTCGACGAAGGTCACGGCCGTGCCCTTGTTGCCGGCGCGGCCGGTGCGGCCCACACGGTGCAGGTAGATCTTTTCGTCTTCGACGCACTGGTAGTTGATGACGTGCGTGACGTCGTCGACGTCGATGCCGCGGGCGGCGACGTCGGTGGCGACGAGGACGTCCACCTTGTTATTGCGGAAGGCGCGGAGCGCCTGCTCGCGGGCGCCCTGGCCGAGGTCGCCGTGAATGGCGGCTGCGGCGAACCCGCGATCCACGAGTTCCTCGGCAACCTTGGCGGCGGTCCGCTTGGTCTTGGTGAAGATGATGGTGCGGCCGCGGCCGCGCGCCTGCAGGATGCGGGCCACCACCTCGATCTTGTCCATGCTGTGGGCACGGTAGATCAGCTGGCGGATGTCGCGCTTGGTGAGGCCTTCGTCGTCCGGGTCGGCGGCGCGGATGTGGGTCGGCTGCGTCATGTAGCGGCGGGCCATGGCGATGACCGGGCCCGGCATGGTGGCGGAGAACAGCAGCGTCTGGCGGACGGCCGGCGTGCCGGCGATGAGGGTCTCGACGTCGGGCAGGAAGCCGAGGTCCAGCATTTCGTCGGCCTCGTCCAGGATGACCATTTTGACGTTCTTCAGGACGAGGTGCTTCTGCTTGTACAGGTCGATGAGGCGGCCGGGCGTGCCGACAACAACTTCGACGCCTTTCTGCAGGGCCTCGACCTGCGGCTCATAGGCGCGGCCGCCGTAGATCGTGGTGATACGGGCGTTGCGCTTGCGGGCGGCGTTCTGCAGGTCGCTGGCAACCTGGACGGCCAGCTCGCGGGTCGGGACGATCACGAGGGCCTGCGGGGCGCCGGGGGCCGGGAGCAAGTCGAAGCCCGCGTCGTCCGGGCCGACGACGCGCTGCAGCGCCGGGATGCCGAAGCCGAGGGTCTTGCCGGTGCCGGTCTTGGCCTGGCCAATGATGTCATGGCCGCTCAGCGCGACCGGCAGGGTCATGGCCTGGATCGGGAAGGGGTGGGTAATGCCGGCGTCGGCAAGGGACTCCACGATATCGGCGCGGACGTTGTAGTCGGCGAAGGACTTTTCGGCGATCTCGTGCGGCTTTTCGTCCGAGATGATGGTCTCTTCCGGCTCGATCGTTTCCGTTCCGGAATCGTCGGTCAGAAGCTGGTGCGTGTGCAATTCACTCACTAGGGGAGTTTCCTTATTCATTTTGGGCTGCGCTGCTTGCTCAACGGGGCCGGCCGGGTGGCCGTTCCGGAGCACGCTCAGGCGCGCAAGCAAATCCAGTGGAAGCCGATCGCGGGCTATCTAAATGCTGGCACTGGGGACCAGCGGGTCTGTCTCAAGATCGCGTAGGGGCGGGCTTGTTGAATTCGAAAATCAAGGAAATCAACGACCGGGCATCCATATCTACCCTTCCAGTCTAGCTGTACCCGGCCCTGATTCTCGACGGACCGCGCTGACTCGCAAAAGATGGGCGCGCGGGAACGCGGCCTCTTTGCCTAGCCGACCAGCTCCAGCCGGACCTCGCGGGTGGCAATGTCGGAGGACAAAATCCGCACCCGCACCTGGGTCCCGGGTTCCAGTTCGCCGGGGCAGCGGGCTGTGACCGCGGGCTCGGCGATCTGCACGATCCCGGAGGGCCCGTTGCCGTTGCCCGGCTTGGTGCCGCCGTTCCCGTTCTTGCCGTTCCCGTTCTTGCCGTTGCGGGCGGGTTTGGATCCGGAGATCACCACCGCGTCGAACTCCTGGCCGACATGGTTGACCAGCAGGGCGGCCTCGACCGTGTCGAGCGAGAGGCGCTCCAGTTTCGCGGCCAGCTGGTCCGAGGCCCCCATGATCGAGGGCAGGGACGGCAGGGCCTCGCGGGCCCACGAAGGGACCTCGGTGCCGTTGCTGAGTGCCTCGCAGATCACCAGGACGAAGCGGTCGATCAGCCGGCGCAGCGGGGCCGTGGAGTGGGCGTAGGCGGCGCCGATCGCGGCCTGGATGGCGGCCTCGGGAACCGTTCCGTCGAACGGTGTGTAACCGGCGCCGCGAAACAGCATCCCGGCCGAGTGCACGATCGCCAGCTGCTGCGGGTCCGTGGGATCGAGGGTGCGCAGGTATTCTCCGTAGCTCATTTCGCCGTCCCAGGGCTTTCCCAGCGCGCGGGTCTGGCGGTGGAAATGCGCCAGTGAGGCCGCATCCGGGGCCGGCATGGTGCGCAGGATGCCCACCTTGCCCTGCAGCATGATCCCGGCGGCGGCCATTCCCGTCATCAGGGAAATCTGCGCGTTCCAGTCCTCCACCGGCAGCGGCGGGGCAGCGACAATCCGGTAGCCGCCGTCGGGCAGCTGTTCGATTTCCTGTTCCGGCATGTTCAGGCTGGCGCCGCCGCGAAGCCGTTCCAGCTCCACCCGCTTGTTCCCGACTTCCTTGAGCAGCTGCAGCACGGGCTCGGCGGTGCCGGCGTCGAGATCGGCCTGCACCCCCGGGTAACTGAGTTTGGCGCGGCTGCGGACGGCAGCGCGCCGGACCCGCACATCGGATACGTCGGCGGCGGAGTCCAGCTCGAATTCCCACACGAACGCGGCACAGGTCTGGCCGGCCAGCAGGCTTCCGGCTTCCTCGCTGATGACTTCCGGGTGCAGCGGGATCCGGCCGTCAGGGGTATAGAAGGTCTGGCCGCGGCGGCGCGTCTCGGCGTCGAGGGCCCCGCCCGGTGCCACGAAGGAGGGGACGTCGGCGATGGCGTAGTAGACCTTGTAGCCCTCACCGGAACGGTCGATGAACAGGGCCTGGTCCAGGTCGGTGGAAGACTCCGGATCGATGGTCACGAACTCGATGTGCGTGAAATCCAGCTCCGGCAGCTCGTGGCCGGCCACCGCCTCCTTGGCCTCCCGGAGCGCGTCCTCGGGGAAGGGGCCCGGCAGTTCAAGCGTTGTGCGCAGCGCGCTGAGCGCCTCGGCAAGCTGGTTCTCCTGCCGGTGGACGCTCGGGGTCAGGCGATGATGGGACACGAAAATCAGATTAGCTTCATTTGCGCCATTAGTCTTGGATCATGAGTACATCCCCGGCCGATCCCGCCCGTTACAACAGCTTCCTCAAGGATCTGCTCGGTGTGATGGCCTACGGCGAGTTGTCTGCCTTCGAGCGGCTTTCCTCCGATGCGAGGTATTCACCGTCCCTGCACGACCGCGCGGTCCTGGGCCGGATCGCCGTGATCGAGTTCCAGCACTACGAACTGGTGCGCGCCAGGCTCGAGGGGATGGGCCTGGACGTGGAGGCTGCCATGCTGCCGTTCCAGCCGTCCGTGGACCACTTCCACGAACGCACCCGCCCGGCGGACTGGTACGAATCCCTCATGAAGGCGTATGTGATCGACACCGTCTCCGCCGATTTCTACCGCGCCGTTTCGCGCTACGTCGACGCCGGGACGCGGGCCCTGGTGGAGCAGATCCAGGCCGATGAGGAGGCCACAGCGGTGCTGCGGGAGCGGCTCAAGACCGCCCTCGCCGATGACCCGCGGCTGGCGTCCCGGTTGGCGCTGTGGGCCCGGCGCCTGCTGGGGGAAGCCCTGACCCAGGCGCAGCGGGTAAGTTTTGAGCACGCGTTCCTCGGCGGACTGGCCGGCGCGGATGAGGACGCGTCCAAGGAACTGGTCCGCGGGCTGATGGCGGAGCTCGCGGCCAACCACGCGCGCCGGATGACGCAGCTCGGCCTCACCGGCTGAGCCTGCCCGGACCGGCCCCGGCCCTGCCCGGACCGGCCCTGACCGGTTCCCGTTGCCCTCAGTCCTCCGCGGCGTCGAGCGCGTCGAGCAGGGCGCGGGCGGCGCCGGCGGGATCGTCGGCCTCGGTGATGGCGCGGACCACCACGATCCTGCGTGCGCCCGCCTCCACCACCTGCTCCACATTTCCGAGGTCAATGCCGCCGATCGCGAACCACGGCACCGTGCCTGCCGCTGTGCCTTCGGCGCTCTTCCCCTCCTCACTCTTTCCCGCAGGGGCCTGAGCGCGGCGGATCGCGTCCGCCGCGTAGCGCACCAGCTCGAGTCCGACTGCGGCGCGCCCCGGCTTCGTGGGGGTGGCCCACACCGGCCCGACGCAGAAGTAGTCCAGGCCGCCGCGGACGGCTGCGGCGGCAATGGCCGCGTCCACCTGCTCAGGGGTATGGGTGGACAGCCCGATAATGGCGTCCTGGCCCAGGAACGTCCTGGCGGCCCCGAGGGGTATGTCCTTCTGCCCAATATGGAACACCGGAGCTTCGGAGAGCGAGGCGAGGTCCGCCCGGTCGTTGACGGCCCAGAGCCGGCCATGACGGTGGGCCGCCCGGTGCAGGACCTCGAGGAGCTCCAGCTCCTCCGCCGCCTCCAGTGACTTGTCGCGCAGCTGGATGATGTCGACGCCGCCGGCAAATGCCGCGTCGACGAAGTCCGCAAAGTCGCCGCGGTCCTGTCTGGCATCGGTGCAAAGGTACAGGCGGGCAGCGGTGGGGACGGCATCCTGGCTCATGCCTCCAGCCTAGTTCCTCTAAACTGGGCCAATACCGCGGGAGCCCGCCGCCGATCACGCCACCAGCGTCCGGCACCGGCAGGCTGAGAGGGCGTCAGAGCCGACCGCTTGACCTGATCCGGTTAGTACCGGCGTAGGGAAGGACTCCTCCATGGGCACCACATCCGCCCCGGGCACGGCCGCGGGCCGTGAAGCCACGACGGCTGCCGCCGTCGCTGATGACGCGGAAACCCGAAAATGTTACGACGTTGCCGTGATCGGCGGCGGCGTGGTCGGCCACGGGATCGCTTGGGCAGCACGACGCTCGGGCCGTTCTGTTGCCCTGATCGATGACGCCCCCGGAAGCGGAGCCAGCTGGGCTGCCGCCGGCATGCTCGCCCCCGTGAGCGAACTGCACTACCAGGAAGAAGCCCTCCTGGAGCTGATGCTCGAGTCCTCCCGCCTCTGGCCGGCTTTTGCCGCCGGACTTGAGGGCGGAGCGGGGGACACCGGGACGGTCACCGGCGCCGCCAACAGCACCGGATACCTCACGACGCCGACGCTCGCCGTGGGGACCGACGCCGCCGACCGCCGGGCGCTCGCGGACCTGCGCACAGTCCAGCAGGCGTCCGGCCTGGCCGTGGAGCCGCTGACCGTCCGGGAAGCGCGCGTGCGCGAACCGCTCCTGAGCCCGGGCATCTCCTGCGCTTTCGACATTCCCGCCGACCACCAGGTGGACCCGCGCCGGCTGCTCGCCCGCATCCGGGAACTGCTCGCTGCGGACAGTGGCTGCCAAGCCATCGGCCGGCGCGCTGAGGGACTGGTCTGGCGGGACGGGCGGGTGGCCGGCGCCACCCTCACCGGCGGCGGCTCCGTCCGGGCCACCGAAACCATTGTCGCCAACGGCCTGGGGGCGAACGCGCTCGCGGGCCTTCCGGCCGGGCTCCGGTTGCCGCTGCGGCCGGTCCACGGCGATATCCTCCGGCTCCGGGTGCCGGAGAAACTGCGCCCGCTGCTGACCTCCACCGTGCGGGGACTGGTCCGCGGGGTATCGGTCTACATCGTGCCCCGGCAGGACGGCACGGTGGTCATCGGTGCCACGCAGCGGGAGGACGCCCCCGGCGAAAGCAGCCGGGCGGGTGTTCCGTCCGGCGGAGTCCCGGCCTGTTCCGCAGTGTCTGCCGGCGGTGTGTACCAGCTGCTGCGCGACGCCATGCAGCTGCTCCCCGCCGTCGCCGAACTCGAACTGCTCGAGGCCACCGCCCGGGCACGCCCCGGGACCCCGGACAACGCGCCGCTGCTGGGCCGGGTGGCCGGTCCGGGAGGGCAAGGGGACACCGCGGGGCTGATCATCGCGACCGGGTTCTTCCGCCATGGAATCCTGCTCACGCCCGCAGCTGCGGAGATCTGCCGGCAGCTGCTGGACGGCACCCAAGACCCCCGCTGGTCCCGTTTCCGGCCGGACAGGTTCGCCGCCGGACCGCGGGACACAGCACCCACCAGCACCCACCACACCCCTGAGCACAGCAAGGAAACGGTATGAACATCACACTGAACGGAAGCGGGCACACGCTGCCCGACGGCGCGTCGGTGAGCACCCTCGTCAGCGGTGTCACCGGCCGGACGCTGGCCCCGAACGGCCAGGCCGTGGACGGCCGGAAACTCGGGGTTGCTGTGGCCCGCAACGCCGAGGTGGTGCCCCGCAGCCAGTGGCACGGGACCGCGCTCGCCGACGGCGACGACATCGAACTGGTCACGGCGGTACAGGGAGGATGAAAAACATGGAGGAAACCACCCTCGCGGCGGCGCCTGGAGTCTCGCTTGCCGCCGCGGATCCGTTCACGGTCGACGGCGTGCAGCTGGGGTCGCGGCTCATCATGGGCACCGGCGGAGCGCCGAGCCTGGACGGCCTGGGGGCCGCGCTGCTGGCCTCGGGTACCGAACTGACCACCGTCGCGATGCGCCGCTACTCGCCCGCGGAGGCAGGATCGCTGTTTCAGCTGCTGCTGGACCACAACATCCGGGTGCTGCCCAACACGGCGGGCTGTTTCACGGCCCGGGACGCGGTGCTGACCGCCGAGCTGGCCCGCGAAGCCCTCGAAACGGACTGGGTGAAGCTGGAAGTCATCGCGGACGAGCACACCCTGCTGCCGGACGCCGTCGAACTTGTGGAGGCCACCGAGCAGCTCGTGGGCCGCGGGTTCAAGGTTTTTGCATACACCAACGACGACCCCGTACTTGCCCTGCGGCTGGAGAACCTCGGCGCCGCCGCGGTGATGCCGCTGGGCGCGCCGATCGGCACCGGCCTGGGCATCCTGAATCCGCACAACATCGAATTGATCGTCTCGCGGGCCTCGGTGCCCGTGGTCCTCGACGCCGGAATCGGCACCGCCTCCGACGCCGCACTGGCCATGGAGCTTGGCTGCGACGCCGTGCTGCTGGCGACGGCCGTGACCCGGGCGCAGAACCCCGTTTTGATGGGGGAAGCCTTCAAGCACGCGGTGATCGCCGGTAGGCTGGCAAAAAGGGCCGGGAGGATCCCGCGCCGGGAGCACGCGCTGGCTTCCTCGGCCATGGAGGGCCGGGCCGAATTCCTGTAGGCCGGTCCGGCGCAGCACCTGTCCTACTGAGCAAAGGGAGCCTGCCATGACGGCAACCGAGGACGTCCTCACCGAGAGTCAGATCGACGCCGCCCTGGCGGAGCTGCCGGACTGGAGACACCGGCTCGGGGGCCTAGTCACGGTCTACAAAGCGCCGACGGCCGCCGCGGCGCTCGAGCTGATCGCCGCCGTCGGGAGCCTGGCCGAAGCACAAAACCACCACCCGGATCTGGACTGGCGCTTCAGAAGGGTGTTCCTTCGCTACAGCTCCCACGACGCCGGAGACAAAGTCACACGGCGGGACGTCGCCGCGGCAACTGCCGCCGGCGCGGCAGCAGCCGGGCTCGGCGCCACCGCCGAGCCCGGCCTAGTCGACGGCTAGTAGCGCAGGATGGCGGTGAGCCGGGCAGTGTCGCGCGCGGTGCGCGTCTTGCCCAGGTACAGCACGGCCGCCACGGCGGCAACTGCGCCCAGCACCATGGGCAGCACCCACGGAATCCAGGTCAGCCCGGGCTGGTAGCCCAGGCCGGCGGCGACGAAGACGATCCAGCTCACCATCCCGGCGGTGAGCGATACCCCTGCGGGGACCGCAATGCCGTACTTGGCGTGCCTCTTGTCGTTGGCCCAGACCACAAAGCCCGCGGCCACGGTCACCAGGGCAACCACAATCAGGGAAAGCATGTTCGGACTCCTTGCGGATCTGGGGACGGGGCCAGCAGCGAAGCTGCCCCGCGGGCGGGCGCGGTGGTTCTTAGAGGGCGCCGAAACCGACGCGACGTACCTCTTCGGCGCCGATTTCAACATAACCCAGGACGTTCGCGGGAACGATGATCTGGCGACCCTTTTCGTCCGTCAGGCGCAGCTCGGTGCCCTTGGTGATGGCTTCGCCGACCACCTTGGCCACGGCGTCGGCGTCCTGGGCCGACTCCAGCACAATTTCGCGGCCGATGTTCTGAATGCCGATCTTTACTTCCACAGCGAGGCCTCCCAGCCAATCAAAGTCCAACAAATATCAAAGCGTCATCTCTATTTGTAGTCTAGGTTTCCTTGGGGAAGCGTGAGATTCCGCGCCAAGCTAAACGGTAGATCAGATCGCTGGCCACATCGAGGTCAAGATTGCCGTCGGTTTCCAGCCAGTAGCGGGCGCTGACATGCGCCAGTCCGGCGAGCCCGCGGCCCAGCAGCTGGGCCTCCAGCTCGGGCAGCTTCGTGTCCTCGGCGATGACCCGGGCAACGGCGTCGGCGAAGGTTTTGTTGAACGTTTCCAGCCGGGCGCTGACATGGGGGTCGTTGACCAGGTCCGACTCAAACACCAGGCGGTGGGCCTGGTCGTCGCTGGCGATGAAGCGGAAGTAGGCCCGCATGACCGCCTGGACGCGCTCGTCGTTGTCCGTGGTGGAGTTGAGCGCCCCCAGCAGCAGCCCGGTCAGCTTGGTCAGCTGGCTGTCCAGCAGGGCCAGGTACAGATCGCGTTTGGACGGGAAGTGCTGGTAGAGCACGGGCTTGCTGACGTGGGCGGTTTCGGCGATTTCGTCCATCGCGGCACCGTGGTAGCCGTTGGCGACGAAGACTTCCTGGGCGGCCGCGAGCAGCTGCGCCCGGCGTTCATCACGGGGCAACCGCGCCGATCGCTGTCCGCTTCGTGCCGGCGCGTCCGGCGACTTTCCTGCGTGACTCCGCTCAACCGGTGCCTCATGAACCACTGTCGGCCTTCTTTCCCTTGCTGTTACGTCCACTTTACGTGGCGGTAATATGACCTGGCGGTATCTTCGGGCATAGATTGAAGTATGGCTTCCAAGTTCACCCCCACCGCAACCCCCGCAACCCCGGAAACCGCGCCCGGACCGCTGGTGGAGCCCGCGGACGGCTTGAGTCCGGAAGAAGTCGAACGCTACTCCCGGCACCTCATCATCCCGGAAATCGGGGCAATCGGGCAGCGCCGCCTGAAAAACGCCAAGGTCCTCGTCATCGGCGCCGGCGGCCTCGGCTCTCCCGCACTGTTGTACCTGGCCGCCGCCGGAGTCGGAACCCTGGGAATCGTCGACGACGACACCGTGGACCTGAGCAATCTCCAGCGCCAGGTGATCCACGGCGTCACGGATGTGGGCCGGCCCAAGATTGAGTCCGCCCGTGACGCCATCGCCGCCCTGAACCCCTTGGTGGAGGTCCGGCTGCACAACGTCCGCCTCGACGCCGGCAACGCCCTGGAACTGTTCGCCGGCTACGACCTTATCCTCGACGGCGCCGACAACTTCGCGACGCGGTATCTGGTGAACGACGCCGCCGCTATCCTCGGCAAGCCCTACGTCTGGGGCTCGATCTTCCGGTTCGACGGGCAGGTCAGCGTCTTCTGGGAACAGCACGGCCCCACGTACCGTGACCTGTACCCGGAAGCGCCGCCCGCGGGTTCCGTTCCGTCCTGCGGGGAAGGCGGCGTGTTCGGGATGCTCTGCGCTGCCGTGGGCTCGCTGATGGTGACGGAGGCCGTCAAGCTGATCACCGGCGTCGGGCGTTCCCTGCTGGGCCGGGTGGCACTGTTCGACGCCCTCGGCGGGAGCTGGCGCGAAATCAAGGTCTCCCGGGACCCCGAGGCGGAGCGGATCACGGAATTGACGGACTATGAGGCCTTCTGCGGCATCACCCCGGCCGCGGACGCAGGCACGGAGCATACCGTGACGGCAACGCAGCTGGCCACGATGCTGGCCTCCCGCACGGCCGGACTCAAGGACTTCCAGCTGGTCGATGTGCGGGAAACAGGGGAGTACGAGATCGTCCGGATCGACGGGGCCGTCCTGATCCCGCAGGGCCGGATCCTCGCCGGCGAGGCGTGGCACGAGCTGCCGCAGGACACGGACATCGTCTTCCACTGCAAGGCCGGGACGCGGTCCGCGGCCGTCCTCGCCGCCGCCCGGGCTGCGGGCTATGAGCGCGTCAGCCACCTTGACGGGGGAATCCTGGCCTGGGTGCGGGATGTGGAGCCGGACAAGCCGGTCTACTGACCGTTGGCCTGACCTTTAGCCGGGCGGGGGAGCGGCGAGCAGCTCAGGCAGAGTGCCGGCGGGTGTCATGCCCGGCATCGGGAACACCGGCACCTTGGACACCAGCATCGTGGACTACGGGGCACTCTGCGCCGGTGGCACGCTCCGCAGCCGGTTCGACCGTAATGCCGTACAGCGCTTCCAGGGCGGCGACGTAGTCTTCCTGCTGGCCGTTGGCGGCGAGCTCACGGGCCCGGACCGTGGGGACGTGCAGGAGCTGCTTGACCATCCGGCGGAGCGCGAACTCAACTTCCTCGGCCGCGGCGGTGCAGCCGTGGCGGGCCCGGACCTTTTCCATTTCCGTGTCCAGCACGTTCATGGTGTGCCGGCGGAGGGCGACGATGGCCGAGTCCACCGAGCGGGCCTCGCGGTCCTGCTCGAAGGCGCTGGCCGCACCGGCCACGATGCTGTTGGCCTGGGCCAGCGATTCGGCCTGTTCCTGCGGGGCGGCCAGGCGGACGGATTCCAGCGTGAGCAGTTCGACGCCGTCGAGTCCGCCGACGGCAGGATCAAAGTCGTGGGTGAGGGCGAGGTCGATGGCGATCAGGGGCTGGGGCGAGCCCGCCCGGACCTTGGCCAGTTCCGCGGCCTCGACGCGGGTGTCCGCACCGCTGCAGCCGATCATGACATCGGCGGCGGCGACCGCGGCCGGGAGCGTTTCGCCGTCCAGCGCGGTCCCGCCGCGGGTGGCGACGAAGCCGGCGGCGCGGCCGGAGGAGGAGTAGACCGAGACGTCCGTGCAGCCGCGTTCGCGCAGCAGCGACATGGTGGCGCCCGCGTAGGCTCCGGTGCCGAAGACCACGACTTTCTTGGCGGACCAGTCGGGGTCCTCGGAGAGCTCGGTGGCGAGGTCCAGGGCCACAGACACGACGGACAGGCCGCGCGCGCCCAAAGCGGTCTGGGCGCCGACGTCCTTGGCAGTCTTGGACGCCGCCTGGAACAGCCGGACGAGGCCGGAACTGGCCGTGCCCTCGTGCTGGGCCGTAATAAGGGCCCGGCGCACCTGGCCGGCGATCTCGCGTTCTCCGACGACGGCGGAGTCAAGCCCCGAGCTGACCGAGAACAGGTGCCGGGTGACGTCCGCACCCGTGCGCGTATTGAAGGACCGCGCGACGACTTGTTCGTTGAGTCCGGTGGAACCGCTCAGCTGGGCGATGAGGGCCGCCCGGGCGTTGTCTACATCTTCGGTGCGGTGTGCTTCGCCGTAGATTTCGAAGCGGTTGCACGTGGCAAGGACAATGGCACCCGCCACGGCCGGCGATCCGGCGAGGGCGGATGTAGCGAGCTCTGAAGCGCCGGTGCTCAGTTGAGCAACGGTCTCGAGGTCGATGTCGGCGTGGGTCGCCACCAATGAAAAAAGAACCACAGCAGGACAATCATAGCTTTTTCGTACCCGCGTAGAACAACTGCCCGGCGTGTAACCGCACACGCCGGGGTGTGATTCCCGCCACCGCCCCGGCGTCGCCCCGCCGCGGCCGGGCCGGTGCCCGGGCCGGTGACAGGCTGTCGTTATCTTTTGGGGCTGATTTTCGGCACAATCGAAGGCATGACTCCTAGCACTGCGGCAACCCCCGAAATCTCCGGCCTTGACGCCGGGCACCCGCTGATGGACGGCCGCACCGCGGATTCCCCGCTGATCACCGCCTACCGCGGCGGCAAGCCGTCCCGCCGTCCCGTATGGTTCATGCGCCAGGCCGGGCGTTCGTTGCCCGAATACCTCAAGGTGCGCGAGGGGGTCGCGATGCTGGATTCCTGCCTGCGTCCCGAGCTTGCCTCCGAGATCACCCTGCAGCCGGTGCGCCGACACGACGTCGACGCCGCCATCTTCTTTTCCGACATCGTCATCCCGCTCAAGCTGGCCGGAGTCGGCGTGGACATCGTCCCCGGCGTCGGCCCCGTGCTGGAGAAGCCGGTCCGCACCGCGGCTGATGTCGCCGCCCTGCCCCAGCTGACCTGGGAAGCCCTCGAGCCCATCCGCGAAGCCGTCCGGCGCACTGTGGCCCAGCTCGGCAACACTCCGCTGATCGGCTTCGCCGGCGCGCCGTTCACACTCGCGGCGTACATGGTGGAAGGGAAGCCGTCCCGCGACCACCTCGGCCCGCGCACCATGATGCACGCCGACCCCGAGACCTGGACGGCGCTGGCAAACTGGGCCGCCGACGCCTCCGGCATGTTCCTCCGCGCCCAGCTGGAAGCCGGCGCCTCCGCCGGCCAGCTCTTCGACTCCTGGGCGGGCTCCCTCGGCCTCGCCGACTACCAGCGTTTCGTCGCTCCGGCCTCAACCCGCGCCCTGGACCACGTCCGGGACCTCGGCGCCCCGCTGATCCACTTCGGCACCGGCACCTCGGAATTGCTCGTCGCAATGCGCGACGTCGGCGTCGACGTCGTCGGGGTGGACTACCGGCTGCCGCTGGACGAAGCCAACCGCCGGCTGGGCGGCACGGTCCCGCTGCAGGGCAACATCGACCCGGCCCTGCTGTCCGCGCCGTGGGAGGTCCTCGAAGCGCACGTCCGGGACGTGATTGCCGCCGGCGCCGCGGCTCCGGGACACGTGCTGAACCTCGGCCACGGGGTCCCGCCGGACACCGACCCCGACGTGCTGACACGCGTTGTGGAGCTTATCCACTCGATCTCCCCGGAGTAGGGGCATGGAGGCAGCCGGGAGCGCCGCAGCCGGGACGCCGGTCGAAACAGTGCAGACCGCCGTGGTGGTGGGCGGCGGTATCTCCGGCCTGCTCGCGGCGCGGACGCTGGCCCGCGCCGGAGTACGGACCACGGTCATGGAGGCCTCCGATGTGTGGGGTGGCTGCGTCGGGAGCCATGTGGTGGCGGGTTTGACCCTGGACAGCGGCGCGGAATCCTTCGCGACCCGGTCCTCCGCCGTGGCGGACCTCGCCGCCGAACTGGGCCTCGCGGAGAGCATCGTCGCGCCGAACCCCGGCGGCGCCTGGGTCCAGTTGCCCGACGGCCCGCGTGAACTGCCCCGCACCGGGGTTCTCGGCATTCCGGCCAATCCCTGGGACCCGGAAGTCCGCCGCTCCCTCGGCCTGGCGGGGTCGCTCCGGGCCTCGTTCGACAAGCTGCTGCCCGCCTCGCTGGGCACCAAAGCGGAGGCCACCAGCGTCTCGGCGCTGGTGCGCGCCCGCATGGGTCGGCGCGTGCTGGAACGGCTCGTGGCACCCGTCGTCGGCGGCGTCCACTCCGCGGACCCGGACGTGCTCGACATCGACATGGTGGCACCGGGCCTCCGCGCCGGGATCAAGGCCCGCGGGTCCCTCGCCGCCGCCGTCGCCGCCCAACGCAACGGCACCCAGCGCAGCGGAGGGGCCATTGCCCCAACGCCGTCCGCCGGACTGCAGAAGGCGGGGTCCGCCGTCGCAGGACTGCGCGGCGGGATGCACACCCTCATCTCCGCGCTGCTCGCCGAGTTGCGCAGCGAAGGCGTGACACTGCTCGGCGGGACGCGGGCAGACGCCGTGATGCGCACCGCGGACGGCTGGCGGATCTCCGCCGGCGGCACGGCCCACGACGCCGGGCTGCTGGTCGTCGCCGTGGAAGGCCCGGCCGCCGTCGAGCTGCTCACGGACGCCCTGCCGGACCTTGCCAGCCGGCGTCCCGAGCCAGGGCCCGATGTCAGCCTGGTCACCCTGGTGGTGGACCTGCCTCAGCTCGACGCCAGACCGCGGGGCACCGGGGTCCTGGTGGCGCCGCAGAGCCCGGGAATCCAGGCCAAGGCCCTCACGCACGCCACCGCCAAATGGGGCTGGCTCGCCGATCAGGCCGGCCCCGGCACCCACGTTGTCCGGCTGTCCTACGGGCGCGGAGACGCCCGGCATGGCGTCCAGGCACACCCGGAGCCGCGCACCGACGCGGGGCTGTTCGAAGCTGCCCTGAAGGACGCTTCCACCCTGCTGTCCGTTCCGGTCACGGCCGGCGACATCGTGGACTGGGACGTCGTACGCTGGGGCGGGGCCCTGCCCTTCGCCTCCCTCGGCCACAGGGGCCGTGTCGCGGAGGTCCGGAGCATCTGCGCGGCGGACGGCACCCTGGCCCTGGTGGGCGGCTGGCTGTCCGGCAACGGCCTCGCGGCGATCGTCGCCGACACCCCGAAACAGGTCCGGCAGCTGCTGTCCTGACGGGCGCGGGGAGCCCGGACCGGGCGCCAATCAGGGCTCTGGATACCCGGAAAGCGGGGGAACAGCAAATTTTTCCCCGCGTCTTCCGGCGGCTAGGCTCGATGACCATGGTTACGCACAGGTCCCACGTCTCCCACGTCCAAAAATCGCCGGCCGATCGTCCTGCAGGACTCCGCCGCGGGACGGCAGCTGCAGCCCTGGGAGTGGTACTGACCCTGTCCGCGGGCGCGCCCGCCGCACAGGCCGCCACGGGCGTCTCTGCCTCGGTTACGGCCGGTTCGGACCTGCTGTCCATCGACCTCGACGGTGTCTTGGATGGCCTGCTCGACCACTCAGAGGACCCCACGCCCTCGCCGTCCTCCCCGCAGCCCTCGCCCTCGGAGGACCCTGACGAGCCGGAGCCGAGCCGCCCGCCGAGGCAATCTCCTGCTCCCACTCCGACTCTCACTCCGCAGCCCAGCACGCCTGCGGCACCCCAGCCCACCACTCCCGCGGCACCCCAGCCAGCGGTGCCCGCCCCCGGCCAGCCGCCAGCGCAGTCCGCTCCGGCGGACCCCGTCGCTGAAGTGCCCGTCAACGAAGCGCCGGCCGCAGAAGTCCCGGCCGCCGAAGTCCCGGCCGGATCCCCGGCCGGGTCGGCGCCGTCGAACACAGCCCCCGCAACGCCGTCTACCGCTGCCGCGTCGCCGACGGCCACGGGTGGCTCCGCCACGGCGTCGGCTGACCCGCGCTCCGGCAGCACGTCGATGGAGGCCACCTCAACGCGTCAGTCCGGCGGACCGTCCCCCTTGCTGGGCCTGGGTATCGGACTCGTGGCACTGTCCGTCGTCGCCGGTGCCGTGGTCCTGCGGATGCGCCGCGTCTGAGCGCCGGAAAAGTCCCTGCCTGACGGGCTGGATCCTGAGCCCAACATCACATGAACGTGAATTGATGCGAACCAATGTGAAATGAAGCACTTCTACACGCTGTAGAAGTGCTTTATTTCGACTTAGCCAAGGCGAAGGGGCAGACTGGTAACCATGAGCCACACTTCTGCCGAAACTGTCACTAAAACTGAATCAGCAAGCGAAGAATCAGCCGAGCAGTTCTTCACGCTCTGGACCGTTTTCAAGCGCTCCGCCGACGTCCTTCGCAGCGGCGATGCCGCCGAAGAGTTCGACGCTCTTATTGCGCGGCTGGCCGAGGCTGGCGTGGTCCACCGCGGCAGCTACGACGTATCGGCGATGCGCGCAGATGCGGACATCATGATCTGGCTGCACGGCCCGCAGCCCGAGGCCCTTCAGCGGGCCGTCCGGGACATCCGCCGCAGCAAGCTGTTCACCGGCACAGAGCTCGCCTGGTCCGCCATGGGCGTGCACCGGGAGGCCGAGTTCGCCAAGAACCACACCCCCGCTTTCTCCCGAGGCGTCGAACCGGCAGAGTGGCTCTGCGTGTACCCCTTCGTGCGCTCCTACGAGTGGTACTTGCTGCCCGACGCCGAGCGCGGGGCGATGCTCCGCGACCACGGACTCCTGGGCCGGGATTTCCCCCAGGTCATCTCCAACACGGTGTCCTCGTTCGCCCTCGGCGACTGGGAATGGATCCTCGGCCTGGAGGCCCCCGACCTTGTGGACCTCGTGGACCTGATGCGCCACCTGCGCGCCACCGAAGCCCGCCACCACGTCCGCGAGGAAATCCCCTTCTACACCGGCCGCCGGGTGAGCGCCGCCGAGATTGCCGAGGTCCTGTCATGAGCCCGCTCGATCCCCAGGGAAGTGCCACAGCCGTCACGGCTGTCAACGAGGTGACCGAAGCCGGCCGGATGGCCGCCAAGGACTATGACGCCGTGCTCCTCGCCTCCTTCGGCGGGCCCGAAGGCCAGGACGACGTCATTCCGTTCCTGCGCAACGTCACCCGGGGCCGCGGCATCCCGGATGAGCGGCTCGAAGAGGTTTCGCACCACTACCGCGCCAACGGCGGCATCAGCCCGATCAACCAGCAGAACCGGGAGCTGAAGGCCGGCATCGAGGCAGAGCTGGCCGCCCGCGGGATCGCGCTGCCGGTGTTCTGGGGAAACCGCAACTGGGCCCCGTACATCCCGCAGACCCTTCAGGACATCTACGACGCCGGGCACCGCAAGGTCCTGATGATCACTACCAGCGCCTACTCCTGCTACTCCAGCTGCCGCCAGTACCGCGAGGACATCGGCATCGCGCTGACCGAGACCGGCCTGGACGGAAAACTCGAGGTCGACAAGGTCCGCCAGTACTTCGACCACCCCGGCTTCGTGGAGCCGTTCATCGAAGGCACCGCCGCCGGCCTCGCCGACGTCCGCGCCAAGCTGGCCGCGGACGGCACCCCGAAGGCGCCGGTGCACATCCTGTTCGCGACGCACTCCATCCCGACCCGCGACGCCGAAGCCGCCGGCCGCTCCGAGGGCGAGCCCCGCCAGTTCGCGGAAGACTCCGCCTACGTCGCCCAGCACCTCGCCACCGGCACCGAGGTCATCCGGCGGGTGGAGGCCGAGACCGGCGACACCGCCCCCTGGTCCCTCGTGTACCAGTCCCGCTCCGGCGCCCCGCACGTGCCGTGGCTGGAACCGGACATCAACGACGCCATCGAGGAACTCGCGGGCCAGGGCGTCAAGGGCATCGTGATCGTGCCGCTCGGTTTCGTCAGCGACCACATGGAAGTTGTCTGGGACCTCGACACCGAGGCCCTGGAAACCTGCGCCAACCTGGGCCTTGCCGCGAGCCGGGTCCCCACCCCCGGGACGCACCGGAAGTTCGTCGGCGGCATCGTGGACCTGATCTGCGAGCGGACCGCCGCCAACAACATCGCTGACCGTCCGCACCTGACCGGACTCGGTCCTTGGTACGACGTCTGCCGCCCGGGATGTTGCGCCAACTTCCGCGGCGAAAAGCCCACCATCGCCGGAGCCGACACCACCGTCGGGACGGGCCACGATCCCTACCCGGCGGCCGCCACCGCTGCCGGCACGTCCGCTCCGGCGGCAGGTCAGGACGCACTGTGACCGTCCGGATCGGAACCCGCGCCAGCAAACTGGCACTGACCCAGACCCAGCAGACCGCTGACCAGCTGGCCGCCGTCGGCGGCTTCCCGGTCGAGCTGGTCCACATCCGCACCGACGGCGACGTCCTCACCGGTTCGCTGTCCCAGATGGGCGGCACCGGCGTTTTTGTCGCTGCCTTGCGCGATGCCCTGCTGCAGGACGCGTGCGACGTGGCCGTCCACTCGCTCAAGGACCTGCCCACCGGTCCGGCGCTTGGACTGACGCTGGCAGCGACGCCCAAGCGCGTTGACGTGCGGGACGTGCTCTGCGCCCGCGACGGACTCAAGCTTGCCGACCTGCCCGACGGCGCCACGGTGGGCACGGGTTCCCCGCGGCGCGCAGCCCAGCTGCGGGCCGCCCGCCCGGACCTGGACATCCGTGACATCCGCGGCAACGTGGACACCCGGCTCGGCCGCGTCCCCGGGCTGCCGGGCAACACCACCGACGCCGTGGTGCAGGGCAAGAGCTGCGATCTCGACGCCGTGGTGCTCGCCGCTGCCGGACTGCACCGGATCGGCCGGCTCGACGCGGTCAGCGAGTACCTGGAAACCGACGTTATGCTCCCCGCCGCCGGGCAGGGTTCGCTCGCGATCGAGTGCCGTTCCGCCGATGCGCCCCGCAAGGCGGGATCCACCGAAGGCTCACAGGGTGTGCTGGCGCAGGCCCTCGCCGCCCTCGACGATCCCGACACCCGGCTCGCCGTCACCGCGGAGCGGGCGCTCCTGGCCCGGCTGGAGGCCGGCTGCGCCGCCCCGGTGGGCGCCTACGCCTACCGCCGCGGCAGCCTGCTGCACCTCGAGGCCGTGGTCTGTGCCGTCGACGGAACAGCCACTGTCCGGGACAAAAAGGCCACGGACGGACTCACCGAAGTGGGGGCAACACTGCTGGGGATAGAGCTCGCCGAAGTCCTGCTGGCCCGGGGCGCCGCCGACATCGCGGACCTGGCCGCTTCCTGAACCGCGGAATACATCAGTTCATGGGACGGCACAGTGCCCGAAACTCCGAGGCCCGAAACTCCGAGGCCCGAGACGACCGTGCCCGGAACGTGACGGCTCCGGCCGGCGCCCGGGTCCTTGTGGCCCGCAGCCCGGACCGTGCGGCGGAGCTGGTCACAGCCCTGCGCGACGTCGGCGCCGAACCCCTGCTGCTGCCGCTCATCGATTTCGAGCTCGCCAGCGACCAGCACTCCCTGGATGTGGCCTTCGACGCCCTCGGCGCCGGTGCCTATACCTGGCTGGTGGTCAGCAGCGTGACCACCGTGCGGGCGCTGGAGGCCAAGGCCGCCGAGCGGGGCACCACCCTCAGCGGCTGGCTTCCCGGCAGCCTCCTCGTCGCCACGATCGGACCCGCGACCCGCCGTTTCCTGGAATCCCGCGGAGTCGCCGTCGACCTCGCCCCGACCGGGCAGCAGTCCGGCGCGGGGCTCATCGACATCTGGCCCGAGCACCAGGGCAGCGTGCTGCTGCCCCAGGCGGACATCGCCGACCCCCGGCTCCGCCGCGGGCTGGAGGCCCGGGGTGCCTTCGTCCAGGCCGTGACTGCGTACCGCACTGTGGATTATCCGGCCGACCCGGGCCGCAGCCTGGCCGCGTGCCACCCGGCAGCGCCGCAGGAGTCCCCAGCGCAAGGGGACAACACGGCCGCCGTTCTCACGCCGGGACAGGCCAAAGCCGAAATCGGCGCCGGCCGGCTGGACGCCGTCGTCGCCGCTTCCCCGAGTGCAGCCCGGCGCATCCACGAGGACCTCGCCCCGCTGGGCGGCTGCCGCTTCGTCGCAATCGGACGTTCCACCGCCGCCGAGGCGCAGTCACTCGGCCTCAGCGTCGCCTCCACGGCCGAAGAACCTACCGCCTCCGGCCTGGTGGCCGCCGTCATCCGGGCGCTGGCCAGCCAGCCGTCCCCACCCCGTCAGCCAGTCGCCGAGCCCCCAGCAAAGGACACCATATGAGCTTCCCGACCCACCGCCCCCGCCGGCTCCGCACCACCCCCGCCATGCGGCGGCTGACGGCCGAACACCGCCTGTCGGCCTCGGAACTCATCCTGCCCGCGTTCATCCGCGAAGGCCTGACCGAGCCGCATCCCATCGCCTCGATGCCCGGCGTGCAGCAGCACACCACGGACACGCTGAAGCGCGCCGCGGCCGACGCCGTGCAGCTCGGCGTCGGCGGCATCATGCTCTTTGGAATCCCCGCCGTCCGGGATGCGCGCGGCACCGCCTCCCTGGACCCTGACGGTGTGCTGAACAAAGCCATCCGGGACGTCCGCGCCGAAGTTGGCGACGAGCTCGTGATCATGAGCGATGTGTGCCTCGACGAATTCACCGACCACGGCCACTGCGGCGTCCTCGACGCCAACGGCTACGTGGACAACGACGCTACGCTGGAGATCTACGGCCAGATGGCCGTCGCGCAGGCCGACGCCGGCGCCCACGTCCTGGGCCCGTCCGGCATGATGGACGGCCAGGTTGCCGTCATCCGGCAGGCCCTCGAGGAAGCCGGGCACGCCACCACCGCCGTGGTCGCCTACGCCGCGAAGTATGCCTCGGCGTTCTACGGCCCGTTCCGCGAGGCCGTCGACTCGCAGCTGACCGGCGACCGCCGCACTTACCAGATGGACGCCGCCAACCGCCGGGAAGCCATCCTCGAGGTGGACCTGGACCTGGCCGAAGGCGCCGACATGGTCATGGTGAAACCCGCCATGAGCTACCTCGATATCCTGGCCGACGTCGCCGCCATGAGCCCCGTCCCGGTCGCCGCGTATCAGATCTCCGGTGAGTACTCGATGATCGAGGCCGCCGCCGCCAACGGCTGGATCGACCGGCGGGCCGCAATCACCGAATCCGTGCTGGGCATCAAACGGGCCGGGGCCAACATGGTCCTGACCTACTGGGCCAGCGAACTCGCCGGCTGGCTGAAGGAGTCCTGATGAGCGCTGCAACAGCCCCTGACCCGGCATCCGGCGCGAACCCCACAGCCCCCGTGGGCCCGGGACGCATCCTCCTGGGACTGAACACCTTCGGTGACGTCGGCGTCTTCCCAGACGGGCACCCCGTCCCGCACGCCCAGGTCCTGCGGCAGCTCCTGGAACAGGCCGAGCTCGCGGACGAGGTCGGCCTGCACGCCTTCGCCGTGGGGGAGCACCACCGCCGTGACTTCGCCGTCTCGGCCCCGGAAGTCTTCCTCGCCGCGGCGGCTGCCCGCACCAAACACATCCGGCTCGGCTCGGCCGTCACGGTCCTGAGCTCTGATGACCCCATCCGGGTTTTCCAGCGGTTCTCCACCGTCGATGCCATCTCCAACGGCCGCGCCGAGGTCATGCTGGGCCGCGGTTCCTTCATCGAGTCCTTCCCGCTGTTCGGCCTCGACCTGGCGGACTACGAGGTCCTGTTCGAGGAGAAACTGGAACTCTTTGACAAGGCCCGCGCCCAGCAGCCCATCCACTGGGAAGGGCGCACCCGCCCGGCCATCAACGGCCTCAGCGTCTATCCGCCTCTGGAACACCACCTGCTGCCCACCTGGATCGGCGTCGGCGGCACCCCCGAATCCGTGCTGCGCTGCGCAGAATACGGCTATCCGATCATCTTCGCCATCATTGGCGGCCAGCCGCGGTCGTTCGCGCCGCTGGCGAACCTCTACCGCGAGGCCATGGCCAAATACGGGCAACCGATGCAGCAGATGGCCACGCATTCGCCCGGCCACATCGCCGCTACCGACGAGGAAGCACGGGAGGAGTTCTTCCCGCACTGGATCGCGATGCGTAACCGAATTGGCGCGGAGCGGGGCTGGGGCCCAGGCAACCGGGCCGAGTTTGATGCCATGTGCACCCCCGAAGGAGCCCTCTATGTCGGATCGCCGGAGACCGTGGCCGCAAAAATTGCACTGCTGAAGAAGAACCTGGGCGTGGATCGCTTTGACCTCAAATACAGCAACGGCACCCTGCCGCACCCGGCCATGATGCGCTCGATCGAACTGTTTGGCACCGAAGTGGCGCCCCGCGTGGCCAGCCTGCTGGCCGCGGCGCCCACCACCGAACTGAACTGAACCGGCCTCGACTGAACTGGCCTGAACTGAACCTGAAAGAATAGGAACCATGACTTCCAGCCATCCTCGCAACGAGGAACTCTTCGACCGCGCCCGCCAGCTGATGCCGGGCGGCGTCAACTCCCCGGTCCGCGCGTTCGGCTCCGTCGGCGGGACACCGCGTTTTATGGTCTCCGCCAAGGGTCCGTACCTGACCGACGCCGACGGCGCCGAGTACGTCGACCTGGTCTGCTCCTGGGGCCCGGCGCTGCTGGGACATGCCCACCCCGCGGTCCTCGCCGCCGTCCATGCCGCCGTCGACCGCGGACTGTCCTTCGGGGCATCCACCCCGGATGAGGCCAACCTCGCGGCAATCGTCCAGGAGCGCGTCCCCGCAGCCGAACGCGTCCGGATGGTCTCCACCGGCACCGAGGCCACCATGACCGCCGTCCGGCTGGCCCGCGGCTTCACCGGCCGGAACCTCATCATCAAGTTTGCAGGCTGCTACCACGGCCACCTGGACGGGCTCCTCGCCGCAGCGGGATCCGGATTGGCCACCCTGGCGCTGCCGGGCTCGGCCGGCGTCACGGCCGCCACCGCCGCCGAAACCCTCGTTCTGCCCTACAACGACCTCGCCGCCGTCGAGGCCGCCTTCGCCAAGCACGGCGACAACATCGCCGCCGTCATCACCGAGGCGGCCCCGGCCAACATGGGTGTCGTCACCCCGGGCGAGGGCTTCAACGCGGGCCTGTCCCGCATTACCCGGGAGCACGGTGCCCTGCTGATCCTTGACGAGGTCCTCACGGGTTTCCGGACGGGCTATTCCGGCTACTGGGGCCTCACCGGCGGGGCGGCCGGCGCGGCCGACCCGTGGGCGCCGGACCTGCTGACCTTCGGCAAGGTAATTGGCGGCGGCATGCCGACGGCGGCCCTCGCCGGCCGCGCGGAGGTCATGGACTACCTCGCTCCGCTGGGCCCGGTGTACCAGGCCGGCACGCTGTCCGGCAACCCGGTGGCGATGGCCGCCGGCGTCGCGACCCTGACCCACGCCACCCCCGAGGTGTATTCGTTCGTGGATGCCCGCTCGCTGGAGCTCTCCGCGGCCCTGTCTACGGCACTGGAGGCGGCCGGGGTGGACCACTCCATCCAGCGGGCGGGGAACCTGTTCTCCGTGGCGTTCGGCACCTCGGCCCGCGGCGTGCACAACTACGACGACGCCCAGGGCCAGGAAGTCTTCCGCTACGCGCCGTTCTTCCACTCCATGCTGGACTCCGGGGTGTACCTGCCACCGTCGGTCTTCGAAGCCTGGTTCCTGTCCGCCGCCCACGACGACTCGGCGATGAACCGGATCTTCGACGCGTTGCCCGCCGCCGCCAGGGCCGCGGCCTCCGCGACGGCCTAGCTGCCGAGGCGGCAGAAGCTACGCGCCCGTTCCGGCGTCGTCGTTAACTACTCAGGGCACCCGCCGCGGCGGGTGCCCTGAGTAGTTAAGCGGTCAATCCACCGGGGCTAGAAAGCCACGGTCACATCACCGTTGGGCCATTCCTTCTCGATGAAGGCCTTGACCTCGGGGGAGTGCAGGAGCTCGTCCAGCTTCTTGATGCGCACATCGTCCTTGGAGTCCTCGCGCCAGGCCAGGAAGTTCGCGTAGGGGTTGTTCTCCACGGACTCCACCGCGAGGGCGTCCTTGGTGCTCAGGCCGGCCTTGAGGATGAAGTTGCCGTTGATCAGGGCGAGGTCAACGGACGGGTCCTTGAGGTCGTTGATCAGCAGTTCCGGCTGGTTCTCCGAGAACTTGAGCTTCTTCGGGTTCTGCTCGTCGCTCAGCGTGATCACGGAGGTGTCATCCTTGATGTCCTTGACCAAACCGGCGACCTGGAGGACCTTGAGGGCGCGGACCTGGTTGGACGGGTCATTCGTGATGGCCACCTTGGCGCCGTCCTGGATGTCCTGGATGTCCTTGACCTTCTCGGAGAACGCGGCGTAGGGCTCGATGTGAACGCCTTCGCCGTGCCCGAACTTGTAGCCCTTGGTCTTGACCTGATCTTCGTACCAGGGAAGGTGCTGGTAGTAGTTGGCGTCCAGGGAGCCGTCGCTCAGTGCGGTGTTGGGCGTCTGGTAATCCTCGATTTCCTTGATGTCCAGCTTCAGGCCGGCCTTGGGGGCAAGGTCCTGGTTGATGAACTCGAGGATCTTCGCCTGCGGCACGGGGCTGGCGCCGACCGAGAGCGTGGAAGGCTTGGCCGGATCCAGGGCAGTGACCTGGGCGCTGGGGGTGGACGAACCACCGCAAGCCGTCAGCGCCAGGGCAGTGACAATGCCGGTGGCCAGGAGGGTGAGTGACTTACGCATTGGATGCGTTCCTTTCGAAATAGCTGGATTCACGACGTCGGCGCCGTGGTCCGCGCAGATGCAGAGGGCGGCTACCCGCTGCAGGAGTGGTGGTGCTGGGAGCGGCAGGCCGGTTGGGGTAGGGCCGGGCTGCCGGTGTCAGTGGCCGCTGGAACCAGGAGGCGTCAGCGGTGGTCGAGGCGGCGGGAGATCCGCTCGCCCACCAGCTGGATGACCTGGACCAGGACGATGATCAGCACGATGGTGACGAGCATGACCGTGACGTCGAAGCGCTGGAAGCCGTAGTTGTAGGCGAGCTTGCCGAGGCCGCCGCCGCCGACCAGACCTGCCATCGCGGAGAACCCCACGAGGGTGACCACCGTGGTGGTGGCCGCCGCGACGAGGGCGGGAAGTGATTCGCGCAGCATCACCTTGTTGATGACCTGCATCTTCGTGGACCCCATCACCTGGGCGGCGTCGATCTTGCCGTGGTGCACATCGCGCAGGCAGTTTTCCACCAGCCGGGCGAAGAACGGGATGGTGCCGATCGAGAGGGACACGGAGGCGGCGACCGGGCCGAGGCTGGTGCCGGTCAAGGCGCGGGCCAACGGAATGAGCGCCACCATCAGGATGGCGAAGGGGATGGAACGGGTGATGTTGACGATCACATCGCTGAGGATCCGGTTGGTGACCGGCATCGGGCGCAGCCCGCCCGGGGCGGAGACGTGCAGGAACACGCCCAGCGGCAGGCCGATCAGCACGGTGAAGAAAGACGAAATCCCCACCATCTGAAGTGTTTCGATGATGGCTTCGGGCAGGGCTTTGGCCAGCACGGGATTACTGAAGATGTCGTTCATGAGATACCTCCCTGGTCCCCGGTGGCGAGGACAGAAGCCGGAAGGGCGGAGCCGGCGTTGTCGGGGTCCTGGGCTGCGGCGGAGGCCGCACGCTTTGCGCCGATGCCACGCTCGTGCAGGTAGGCCAGCACGGCGTCCGCGTCCGCGGTTTCCGCCAGCTGAACACGCAGGTGGCCGAACTGCTGGCCGCCGAGGGTCTCGACGCTGCCGGCCAGGACGTTGATGTCAATGTCGAAATGCCGGGCGACCCCGGTGAGGACGGGTTCCTTGGCGCTGTCGCCGGAGAAGAGAATCTCCAGCACCGGCCCGCGCTGCAGGGCACCCGGCAGGGACTCGGACGGCGGCAGCGGCAGCAGCGCCTTGGCCAGCTTGCTGTCCAGATCGGCCGCGACGTCCCGCAGGGCGCCGTGTTCGATGATGCGGCCGCCGGAGAGCAATGACACGGATTCGCAGACCCGCTTCACGACGTTCATCTCGTGCGTGATGATCAGCACGGTGAGTTGCAGGCGCTTGGTGAGGTCCTGGATCAGGTCCAGGATTTCGTCCGTGGTGGCCGGGTCCAGGGCAGAGGTGGGCTCGTCACACAGGAGCACGTCCGGATCCGAGGCCAGGGCCCGGGCGATGCCGACACGCTGGCGCTGGCCGCCGGAAAGCTGCGACGGGTAGGCGTTCTCAAACCCTTCGAGTCCCACGAGCTTCAGGAGCTCCGCGACCCGGGTCCGGATTTGGTCCTTCGGTGTTTTCACAAGTTCCAGCGGATGCGCGACGTTGCCGGCCGCGGTCCGGGAGTCCATCAGGTTCGCGTGCTGGAAGACCATGCCGATACGCCGCCGCGCCGCACGGATCTCCGAGTCCTTGACGGAGCTGAGCTCGGTTCCGTCAATGCTGACGGAACCGGAGGTGGGACGGTCCAGCAGGGTCAGGCAGCGCACAAGGGTCGACTTACCGGCACCCGAATGGCCGATGATGCCGTGAATGGACCCTTTTGGTACCGAAAGAGTGACGCCGTCGAGGGCCACCACTTCTTTCTTGCCCTGCTGGTAGACCTTGCGAAGGTCGGTAACTGTGATCATCTATCCCTTGGCGGTTGGGGTTGGGCGCGGCATAACACACGCCAGGTTCTGAACTAAATTATGTCAGGGGTGCCATTTGGCATCCACCTGCGCATTTAGTTCGTCACAAAGGGACGGTCGATGCTGAAAATTCGAGATATCCTCCGGCCGCCCGGGCGGCGCGGCCATGGTTCTCCGGTCCGCGGAATCCCCGCCGGGAGTTTCAGGTCAGGGCGGTGCCGGGGCGGACTGTGATCTCCATCCCAACCCCTTGTGCGGCGGCAGTCCCCGTTAGAAGTCTCCGCGGCTCGCGTCCTCGGGCGGCAGCACGGGCCAGTCGCCTTCAATGACGGCGGCGGGTTTGGTCTTGCGCAGGTAGCTCTGGAAATCGGAGGCCTGGGCGGAGGCCCATTCGATCTGGAGCTGGTGCAGATGGCTGGCCGGCATCCGCAGCTTGGGGAACTTCCCGGCCATGGCGTCCAGCATACGCAGGGTGGCCAGGGCGTCGGCGGCCGAGGTGTGGGCATTGTCCAGGTCCACCCCGTATTCCTCGCACAGTGCCGTGAGAGTGCGCTTGCCCTTGCGGTAGCGGTCCACCTGCTTGTTCATGATGTACGGATCCAGCACGGGGAAGCGGGTCAGCTGCGGCACGCCGTAGCGGGCCGATTCGGCGGCGAGCACGGTGAAGTCGTAGCTGGCATTGAAGGCGATGACCGGCACACCGGTGTCGAAAAGCTCCTGGAGAACCGCGGCGACCTCCCTGGTCACGTCCGCGGCGGGGCGGCCTTCGCTGCGGGCCCGCTCGGTGGTGACGCCATGGATGTCACTGGCCTCCGTCGGGATTTCGACCCCCGGATCGGCGAGCCATTCGTGCTCCTTGACGATCCCGCCGTCGGAGTCCACGACGGTGATGGACGCGGTGACGATCCGGGCGGCGCGGGAGTTCCGGCCGGTGGTTTCAAGGTCGAAGGCTGCGCGGGGGAGGGTGTTCCAGGTGCTCATGCTTCAACGCTACCTGCTGCCACCGACGCTAATGCGCCGCCACCCCGCCCGCATCCGCAGCGGCCGAACCGGGCGGCGGCGGGGCCGCAGCCGGCCGCCCAGCGTCCTCCGGACGCTAGGCTTGTGTCATGCGGATGGAGTATGTGGAGGCGGTCCTGGACGTGGTGGCCCTGATCCCCGCAGGCTCGGCGGTGGCGTACGGAGACGTCGCCGAACTCCTCGGCTCCGGCGGTCCCCGGCAGGTCGGTTCCGTCATGAGCCACCACGGCAGCTCCGTGCCCTGGTGGCGGGTCCTGAAGGCCAGCGGAGACGCGCCCCCGGGACACGAGCGCGAGGCCCTTGCCCAGTACCTTGTGGAAGAAACTCCGCTGCTGGGGAGCTACACCGAATACCTCCGCACGGGCGAGGGGCGCTGGCGGGTGGACCTGATGGCCGCCCGCTGGGCACCGAGCGACGGTGAGTTCGACCGGATCGACGCGGTTGCCGAGCGGCTGGAGCGCTCCTTACATAAACTGTCGGCCCCCGATGATGAAATGACTGTGTGAGCATCCCCAGCCAGAACCCTGACTCCGTCCCGGCCGTACCAGAAAAGCCCGCACCAGCTCAGCCCGCACCAGCTCAGCCCACACCAGCTCAGCCCGCACCGTCTCAGTCCACGCCCAGCTCGCCTGCACAGGGCGGACCGCGGGCTGCCCGTCCTGGCACCTCCGGTTCCGCGCTGCGGCTGCTGCCGCCCCGGAAGCTGCACAGCGCCGTTCCCGCACTGTCGGCGGACCAGCTCGCCGCCGTCGACGTCCCGCACGGCTCCGGTCCCGTCCTCATCCCTGGAGCGCCGGGGACCGGGAAATCGACAGTGCTCGTGGAAGCCGCCGTCCGCCGCGCGCAGCGCGACGGACTCGATCCGGAGCGGATGCTCATCCTCGCCCCCGGACGACTCGCCGCCGACTCGCTCCGGGACCGCTTCACCGCGCGGTTGGACCGCAGCCTGAGCACGACGCCGGCCCGCACCTGGGCGTCGTACGCCTTCGACCTGATCCGGCGCGCCAAAGCCGAAGGCATCCTGCCGCTGCCGCGCCCGCCCAAACTCCTGTCCGGCCCCGAGCAGGACCTGATCATCAAGGAACTGCTCGAAGGGCACACACAGCCCGGACTTGAACTGCCGTGGCCGGAGGACCTCGGCGCGGCCCTGCAGACCCGCGGCTTCCGGCAGGAAGTCCGCCAGCTCTTTGACCGGATCATCGAATCCGGGCGGACCGCCGGGGACCTCGTGGTCCTCGCCCGCCGCTGCAACCGGCCGGACTGGGTCGCCGCCGCGGCACTCTATGCCGAGTACCGCGACGTGCTGGACCTGCGCATGCCCGAATCCTTTGACCCGGCCGGCATCATCACCGCTGCCCGGCAGATCTTCCAGGACGAACCGGACTTCCTGGCCGCCGAACGCGACAGGCTCCAACTGGTCCTGGTGGACGACATGCAGGAAGCCAACCCCGCCGTGTTCGAGCTGCTCGCGGATATCGCCGCGGGCAAGGATGTCCTCATCACCTCATCGCCGGACACCGTGGTCCAGGGCTTCCGCGGCGCCCGCCCGGACCTCGTCGCCGAACTTCCCCGGCTGCTCGCCCCCGCCGGCGGCGGCGTCCTCGAACGGCCGCTCTGGACCGCGCACCGCCACACCCCGGCAGTCGCGGACGCCTGGCTCTCCGTGGCCGGACGGATCTCCCGCCGCGCAGGCGGGCAGTCGGCGCGGCGGCTCGAACAGCCGGCTGCACCGCAGCATGCGCAACTGCCTGAAGCGCAACCTGCACCGCAGCATGCGCAACTGCCTGAAGCGCAACCTGAACCGCAGCCTGCGCAGCCTGGTGTCGCGGGCCGTGCCAACAGCACCGCCAACGGCGCAGCGGGCGGCACGGTGGAGGCGCACCTGCTGCCGTCTCCCGTGCACGAACTGCGCTATGTGGCACAGCGGATCCTGGAGGCCCAGCTCAACGACGGCCGCGATCTCGGGGACATCGCCGTGATCGTGCGCAACGGCAGCCAGCTCAGCCAGCTGCAGCGTTACCTCGCCGGCCAGGGCATCCCCGTCCGGATCCCCGTGGCTGAATCCGCCGTCCGGGACGAGGTCGCCGTCCGTCCCCTGCTGGATGCCTATGCCGTGGCCCTGGACCCTGACGTGTTGAGTCCCGAGGCCGCCGTGACGCTGCTGACCTCGCGGATCGGCGGAGCCACCGCGATCGAGCTGCGGCGCCTGCGCCAGTCCCTGCGCCGCGAGGAGCTTTTGGGCGGCGGAGGCCGGACCAGCGACGTACTCCTCGTCGAGGCGCTGCTGGAACCGGGCGCGCTGGCAAGCCTGGGCATCGAGGGGCACTCCGCGCGCCGGATTGCCCGGATGATCCACGCCGGCCGGGACGCGGCCCAGGCTCCCGGCGGCAACGCCGAAACGGTACTGTGGGCGCTTTGGAACTCCACCGGCCTCGCCGCACGCTGGACCGAGGCCGCGCTCGCCGGGGGAGCGGCCGGGGCCCGGGCGGACCGGGACCTCGATGCCATGATGGCGCTCTTCCACACCGCCGAGCGCTTCGTGGACCAGCTGCCCGGTTCCGGGCCGGAACAGTTCCTCGAGTACCTGCTCAGCCAGGAACTCCCGATGGACACCCTCGCTGCACGCGCCCAGCTGGAGGACGCCGTGGAGCTCATGACACCGGCCAGCGCCGCCGGCCGGGAGTGGCCCGTGGTCATCGTCCCGGGCCTGCAGGAAGGCGTGTGGCCCAACACCAGGCTCCGCGGCGAACTGCTCGGCAGCACGCTGTACGCCGACGCCGTCGAGCACGGCGTGGACTACGCCCTGCAGCTGGATCCCCTCAGCCGGCTGCGCGAAATCCGCTATGACGAACTGCGCAGCTTCTCCACCGCCGTATCACGGGCACAGCAGGTGCTGATCTGCACCGCCGTGTCCTCGGAGGACGAACAGCCCTCCTCATTCCTGGACTACGTGTCGCCGCTGGGCCCTGGCCGGGACCGGCGCGGGTTCACGCCGGTGGAGCGTCCGCTCACCCTGCGCGCACTTGTCGCCGAGCTCCGCCAGTACGCCCAGCTCGACGCCGGAACCCCCGAGGCCGTGGAAGCCAGCACCGTGCTCGGAGCCTTGGCCGCCGCCGAACCGCCCGTGCCCGGCGCGCACCCCGCGAGTTGGTGGGGCCTTGCGCCGCTGTCCACCGAGGATCCCGTCGTCCCTCCGGGCGGCACCGTCTACGTCTCGCCGTCGAAAGTGGAAACCGTGCAGAAATCGCCGCTGGACTGGTTTGTCCAGGCTGCCGGCGGAGAGGCAGCCACCGACTTCGCCCGCAGCCTGGGCACCCTGGTCCACGCCATCGCGCAGGACCTGCCGGATGCCTCCGGATCCGAATACGTGGCCGAGCTGGTCCGCCGCTGGCCCGCGCTCGGGATGAAGGACAACTGGGAAGGCAAGCTGGACTTCCAGCGCGCCGAAACCATGGTCCGGAAGCTCGCCCAGTACGTGCTGGTGATGCGCGGCGAGGGCCGGTCCCTGGTGGGCGTCGAACAGGACTTCGAAGTGAAACTTCCCGACGTGGTCCCGGCCGGAAACAGCGGCGCTGACACCGGACCTGACTCCGACAACGGGTCCTGGCCGCCCCGTCCGGCGGTGCTGCGGGGCCAGGTCGACCGGCTGGAGATCGACGCCGAGGGCCGGCTGGTGGTCGTGGACCTCAAGACCGGTAAGCGGCAGCCGGGTAAAGCCGATCTCGACCGGCACCCGCAGCTGGGCGCCTACCAGGCGGCCGTGCTGGCCGGCGGCTTTGCCGGGCCCGACGACGGACCGCCACCGCTGCCCGGCGGTGCTGTCCTGGCCCAGCTCGGCACCACCACCAAGAGCCCGGGCATCCAGGCCCAGCCGCCGCTGGACCCGGCGGAGAACTGGGCCCTGGACATGGTCGGCGACGCCGCCCGGGTCATGTCCGGGAACACGTTCGAGGCCCGCCACGATCCGTCCAAGGGCGGCCACGGGGGCCACGGCTGCCGCCTTCCCGAAGTCTGTCCGCTGTGCGTGCGGGGAAAGCAGGTCACCGAATGAGCGCCGAACCGACTCTTCCCGGCGGTGTGTCCGCCGCTGTGCCCGCAGCCCTTCCGGCTGCGCGGTTCACCCCCGAGGAGCTCTCCGCCATGCTGGGGGAGAAGAACAGCCCCACAGCCGAACAATCGCACATTATTTCCTCGCCCCTGTCGCCCCGGCTGGTCATTGCCGGCGCCGGCTCAGGCAAGACGGCCACCATGGCTGACCGCGTGGTGTGGCTCGTCGCCAACGGCTGGGTCCGGCCGGAGGAAGTGCTTGGCGTGACCTTCACCCGGAAAGCCGCCGGGGAACTGGCCACCCGTATCCGCGCCAAGCTGGCCGCGCTGCAGCGCATTGCCGCGGCCGACACCCAGAACCAGGTGTTCCCCGCCGGGCTGCTCAGCACCGACGCGCTCGAACCCAAGGTCTCCACGTACCACTCCTACGCCAGCGGGATCGTGTCCGACTATGGCCTCCGGCTCGGCGTGGAACGGGACGTCGTGCTGCTCGGCGGCGCGCAGTCCTTCCAGCTCGCGAGCGAGGTTGTGGAAGCGTTCGACGGCGAATACGAACACTTCCGCTCCGCCAAGTCCACCCTGGTCAAGGCCGTCATCCAGCTCGCCGGCGAGTGCGCTGAACATCTCCAGGACCCGTCCGGGGTCCGCGGCTGGCTGCTGGACCGGGTGGCCGAGTTCGAGTCGCTGCCCTACGTCGCCACGGCCAAGAAGAACCCCAGCCAGGCCGCGGCCGAGCTCAGCGGAATGTTGCGCACCCGGGCCAGCGTCGCGGACATGGTGGGGCGCTACACGGACGCCAAACGCGCCCGCGGCGCCCTGGACTTCGGCGACCTCGTGGCCCTCGCCGCCCGCGTCGCCAACGAGATCCCGGTGGCCGCGGAAACCGAACGCCAGAAGTACAAGGTGGTGCTGCTGGACGAGTTCCAGGACACCTCGCACGCCCAGCTGGTCCTCTTCTCCCGGCTGTTCGGCGACGGTCACGCCGTCACAGCCGTCGGGGATCCGAACCAGTCCATCTACGGGTTCCGCGGCGCCTCCGCCGGCCAGCTCTTCCATTTCGTCCGCGAGTTCCCGGTCCGGCTGCCCGATCTGGGCACCGCCGGAGACGGCGATGCCGACGCCGGCAACACTGCCCGCTTCGCCGTGGCGCCGACGTCGTACCTCACCACGGCGTGGCGCAACGGCCGGAACATCCTTGCCGCCGCCAACGCCATCTCCGCACCCCTCAGCCAGGCCGCAGCCCAAACGGGACCGGCCGGCGAGCGGGACACGGCCGGGAGCGTCGAGGTTCCGCCGCTGCAACCCAGCCCGGCCGCGGTCCAGGGCCGTGTGGTGATGGGGCGCTTTGGCACCGACGAGGACGAAGCCGCTGCGATAGCGGGCGACGTGTTGAAGTTCCGGGTGACTGACTTTCACGGGTCGGCGGCGGAGCCTGAGCCTCCCGCCATGGCGGTGCTGTGCCGCCGGCGCGCCCAGATGGAATGCATCCGGCGGGAATTCGAGGTGCGCGGGATTCCGTATGAGATCGTCGGCCTCGGCGGGCTCCTGGACACCCCGGAGATAGTCGACCTCGTCGCGACCCTCCGGGTGCTGGCCGATCCGGGCCGCTCGGATTCGCTGATGCGCCTGCTCGCCGGGGCGCGCTGGCGGCTTGGCGCCGCGGACCTGATGGCCCTGCGGGACTGGTCCAGCTTCCTCGCCCGGCGCCGCGGCCGGCCGGGAACCATGGATGACGATGCCGACGACGGCGGGGCCGAGGCTCCCGTGATCGAGGGCGACCTCACGGACGCCGCCAGCCTCGTCGAGGCCCTCGACTGGCTCCCGCGCGAGGGCTGGACGTCCGCGCACGGCCGCCAGCTCAGCCCCGAGGGGCTGGAACGGCTCCACCGGCTCTCGGCGGAGCTCCGGCAGCTGCGCGGCTACATGGGAGACGACCTTACAACGCTCCTGGGCGAGGTGGAGCGGGCCATGCTCCTTGACATCGAAGTGGCCGCACGGCCCGGGATCAGCATCCACCAGGCCCGCCGCAACCTGGACGCCTTCCAGGACGCCGCCGCCGGGTTCCTGTACACGTCCCAGCGCGTCGATGTGCTCGCCTTCCTGGCCTGGCTGGAGGCCGCGGCCGCCGAAGAGAACGGCCTCGACGCCGCCGCGCCGGAAGTCAACCACGAAGCGGTGCAGCTGCTGACCGTCCACGCCTCCAAGGGCCTGGAATGGGATGTTGTTTTTGTGCCCGGGCTCAACGCCGGGGCCTTCCCCAGCAGCCGGGATTCGCGCTGGAGCAGCGGCAGCGCCGCGTTGCCCTGGCCGCTGCGCGGGGACCGCGCGGACCTGCCGCAGTGGGACGTTGAACACCCGGACCAGAAAGGCTGGCTTGACGCCGAGAAGGAATTCAAGTCCGCCGTGCAGGTCCACGGCGAGGCCGAGGAACGGCGGCTGGCGTACGTGGCCTACACCCGGGCCAAACACGTGCTCTGGGTTTCCAGCGCCGCCTGGGTGGGTTCCCGGGCCGGAATGGCGGGCATGTCGCCTTTCCTGGCCGAACTCGAAGTGCTCGCCGCCGACGCCACCGCTTCGATCCACCCGCTGTCCGTCAGCGAGGAATCGCTGCCGGCGGAGAGCCCGCTGACATCGGAACTGGAGGTTGCGGGGTGGCCGTATGACCCGCTCGAAGGGCCCACCGATCCGCGCACGGGCGCGCGGATGCGGCTGGTTCCGGGCCGGCGGGCAGCGATGCAGTCCGCGGCGGACCGGGTGCTGGACTCCTTGGACTCCGGGGTGCTGCTGGACGCCGTTGCCAGTGCGGGCGGCACGGAGCCTGGACGGCGCCACCCGCTGCGCGGGCCGGCCGGCGGCTGGGCGCTCGAAGCCGCGACCCTTCTGGAACGCCGCTCGCGCCGGACCCTGGTACAGGATGTGCACCTGCCGGGCCACATTTCCGCGTCCACCCTGGTGGACCTCGAGGACGACGCCGGCTCCGTTGTTGCCCGGCTGCGGCGTCCGGTGCCGCGGGAACCGGGGATGTCCGCCCGGAAAGGGACGGCCTTCCACGCCTGGGTGGAAGAGTACTTCGGCGCCGCCGGCATGCTGGACCTCGGCGACGCGGCGGGCTCCGACGACTACATTGACGAAGCCTACGGCCTGGACACCATGGTGGAGACCTTCCGGCAGTCCGAGTGGGCCAACCGTGCGCCGGCCCACGTCGAGGTGCCGGTGGAGACCCGGATCGGTGACGTGGTGGTCCGCGGCCGGATCGACGCCGTCTTCCGCGATGCCGACGGCGGCTGGGACCTGGTGGACTGGAAGACCGGCCGCCGTCCGTCGGCGGCCCAGCTGAAGACCAAGGCGGTCCAGCTGGCCGTCTACCGGCTGGCCTGGGCCCGGTTGAAGGACGTCCCCATCGATCAGGTCCGGGCGGCGTTCTACTACGTGGCTGACAACCAGGTGGTCCGGCCGCACGACTTGGGCTCAGCGGAGCGGCTCGAGCAGATCGTGGCCGCGGCCCTGGGAAAGGGCTAGCGGGACTTCGCCTCGACCACCGTGAGAGCGGTGGTCGACGTGTCCTCAGCGTCCGTCGGGGCCGTGCCGTCCGCCGAGGACGCTGCCTCGGCATGGACTGCGCCGTCTGCTTGGAGTGCGCTGTCTGCTTGGACTGGGCCGTCTGCTGGGGCAGGGCTGTCTTCCTGAACTGCACTGTTTTCCGGAACAGCGCTGCTCGCCTGGACTGCACTGTTTTCCTGGACAACGGCGATGGATTGGGTCGAGGTGTCCTCGGCACTGTCCCTGGAAACGCCGTCGTTGGAGGCGCCGTCGGCGGCTGCCGGTTCGATGACGGGGATCGGCGTCACCTGCACGGCAGGCATCGCGCTGCTGGTGGGAACTGCGGCAAGTCCGGAGACCGCATCCGGGGCCAGCAGAGTGACCTTGCTGACGGCCGGGACCGGCGTGCTGTCCGGTGCCTTATCCGGCGCACTGTGTGGATCGTTGTCCCGGGACGGGGTCCCGCCAAGATCCGGGGCAGGTGCAGGCTGGGGGAGAGGTTCTACGCTGATTGGCTGCCCGCCGTGTTCCGCGACGTCCTCGGCGAGCACGGTGAGCATGGATTCGGCTTCGTCGATCATCTCCTGGTTCCCGGCGGCGAGGCCCTTGACGAGGTACTGCGCCAGGGCGAATTCGGCCGAGAGCGCCGCACGCCGCAGCAGGTGGGCGTCGGGCACGTCGCGCCGGGAGGAGGTGTAGTGCCCCAGCACGGCATCCACAAAGTCCTGGTCGTTGGACGCAACGAGCCAGGCCATGTCGTCGGCAGGGTCGCCGATACGCAGATCGGTCCAGCCGGTCACGGCCGTGACACGCTCGCCTTCGACCAGCAGGTTGTCCTCGTGGAGATCCCCGTGGACCACACAGGGGTTGAAACGCCACAGGGAGACGTCCTCAAGCGCGTGTTCCCAGCGGCGGAGCAGCAACGGCGGAATCTTGCCGGTGGTCGCGGCCTGATCCAGTTCGTTGAGGCGGCGCTGGCGGAACTCGTTGGGCGTGTAGCTGGGCAGATCGGCGTTGCTCACCAGCGAGTGGGGCAAGTCGTGGATGGCGGCGAGGGCCGCGCCGATCTCGCGGGCAACGGCGGGGGATGCGGCGCCGAGGTCCTCGACGGACCGGGTGGAGCCGGCCAGGTGGGAGTACACAAACGTGCTCAGCGGTCCCTGCCGTACGGTGCCTGCAACGGTGGGCATGAGGAACGGGAGCTCGGCCCGGATACCGGGGACGAACGCCCGCAGCACCAGGAATTCCGTTTCCAGCCGGGCGCTGGCCTCGGCGTGGCGCGGCGAGCGGACTCGCCAGCGCTTGCCCTCGGAGTCCAGGAGGAGGGCCGAGTCGAAGTCTGCCGGATCGTCGGGCGCAGAGCTAACGGCGGTCGGGGTCAGTCCGGGGACTGCCGCGGTTGCCACAGCTGCCAGTTCGATTGGTTTTCTTCTCACTCTTCCACGGTAGATTGAGCGGCGCCCAAGACTGCGATGCACCACGGCGAGTCTGAAAGATCGGGAATAAATTGCGCCCCGGGCGGTGCCCGCCGCAGGGGCCCGGGACGAGGGTGCCCGCGCGCGTGCGGATGCCCACATACGCCGGGGAAAAATGTCATTTGTCAGCGCGAGTCAGTACGGTGGGTACATGAGTCTTGCGGAGTCACCGGCACCCAACAGTCAGGCCCCGTCGGGCACGTCAGTCTCCCCGGCCGCAGGCCCGGCCGCCAACCATCTCCTGGACACGGTCCTTCCGGTGCGCCCGGCGCTGATTGACCGCGGCTCCTCCGCCCGTCTCAGGCCCGGGATGCTCGAGGAGCTCCTGCACTCGGGCGCCGCGCGGGCCATGGTGCTGTCCGGCCGCCAGGCCCTGATCAACGGCAGCAGCCTGGTCCTGCTGGACGCCGCCGAACTGGCCCGGCACCTGCAGGACACTCCCTATGCACCGGAACAGCTGATCTACCTGGGCTCAGCCATGCCCGGCTCGGACCTGGCGGCGGGCACCGAACTGGTCCTGTTCCTTCTGCCGCAGCAGTTCGAGGTCCAAGCCGAGGAATTCGAAGCCCACATCGCCGGCATCCCCGATGGCGCGCAGTGGGCGGGCTTCCGTGATGTCGCTGCCACGCTGAACCCCACGGATACCGCCATCTTTGTTGAAGCCAGCGCCATCGCCAACTGGCACGCCACCCACACCCACTGTCCGCGCTGCGGGACAGCCACCGTGCCGGAGGCCGGAGGATGGGTCCGCCGCTGCCCCTCGGACGGCTCCGAGCATTACCCCCGCACCGATCCCGCCATCATTGTCACGGTCGTCGGTGCCGACGGCCGGCTGTTGCTCGGCGGCGGCGGCCCGCTCGACGCCCGGAATTATTCCACCCTCGCCGGCTTCGTCGAACCGGGGGAGTCGCTGGAACAAGCCGTGGTCCGGGAAATCGGCGAGGAAGTCGGCGTGCGCGTCACCGCCTGCCAGTACCTCGGTTCCCAGTCGTGGCCCTTTCCGGCCTCCCTGATGCTCGGCTTCACGGCCACCACCGCGGACACCGATGCCACGCCCGACGGCGTCGAAGTCACCCGGGCACGCTGGTTCAGCCGGAGCGAACTGCAGGAGGCGGTGCTCAGCGGCGAAATCGTCATCTCCAGCAGACTGTCTATTGCGCGGTCCCTGATTGAGCACTGGTACGGCGGCGTCATCCACGACCGCCCGGACAACCCGTGAAGCGATCGTGACACCAGACAACGGCACCTCCGGCCCCCGGGTCCACCACCGCGGCGCCTCCACCGGAAACCCTCGAACGGCTGAGCAGCAACAGTGAACACAGATATCTTCCAGTCCAGCGATTTCCCGCCCGGCACCTCCGGCGGGGGTGTGCCGGACACGGAGCCCTTGGCTCCGGACAACCGCTCCCTCGAAGAGCGCATCCTCGGCGGCCTCGACGCCGAACAGCGCGAAGTTGCCAGCACCCTGCAGGGACCCATGTGCGTCCTTGCCGGCGCCGGCACTGGCAAGACACGGGCCATCACGCACCGGATCGCCTACGGGGTGCACTCCGGTGTCTACAGCCCGCAACGGCTCCTGGCCGTCACGTTCACCGCACGGGCCGCGGCCGAAATGCGCAGCCGGCTCCGCGACCTCGGCGTCGGCAATGTCCAGGCGCGCACGTTCCACGCCGCCGCACTGCGTCAGCTCCAGTTCTTCTGGCCCCAGGCCGTCGGGGGAGTCCTGCCCAACCTCCTGGACCACAAGGCACAGATGATCGCCGAAGCTGCCCGGCGCCTGCGCCTGAGCACGGACCGCGCCTCGATCCGGGATCTGGCGTCCGAAATCGAATGGGCCAAGGTTTCCATGCTGACGCCCGCCAACTACCTGGAAAAGGCCCAGGGCCGCGGCACCCCGGGCGGCTTCGACCTGACCGCCGTCGCCCGGGTGTTCCAGTCCTACGAGGACGTCAAGACCGACCGGAACGTCATCGACTTCGAGGACGTGCTGCTGATCACCGTGGGTATCCTGCAGGAGGACCCGAAGGTCGCCGCCACCGTCCGCGAGCAGTACCGCCACTTCGTCGTCGATGAGTACCAGGACGTTTCGCCGCTCCAGCAGCGGCTGCTGGAACTGTGGCTCGGCGGCCGCGACGAGCTCTGCGTCGTCGGCGACGCCAGCCAGACCATTTACTCCTTCACCGGTGCCTCGCCGAAGCACCTGCTCGGCTTCAAAGCCCAGTACCCCGAAGCCACCGTGGTGAAGCTGATCCGCGACTACCGCTCCACGCCGCAGGTGGTGAGGCTGGCCAACGAGCTGCTGGCCGGCCGGCGCAGCGGGGGCCCGGTCGCCGACGCCGCCTGGGCCACACCCCTGCAGCTCGTGGCGCAGCGCCCGACCGGCCCGGTGCCGCAGTTCACCGAATGCTCCGACGACGAGGCCGAAGCCGCCACCGTGGCGGTCAAGGTGCGTGAGCTCCTCGACGCCGGCACCCCGGCCAGCCAGATCGCCGTGCTGTTCCGCACCAACGGCCAGTCCGAAGCCTACGAACAAGCGCTGGCCTCTGCGGGGATCGGGTACCAGCTGCGCGGCGGGGAACGGTTCTTTGCCCGAAAGGAAGTCCGCGACGCCATCCTGCAACTGCGGGCCGCCACCCGGGCCGTCGCCGAAACCTCCAGCCCCGAGCCGCTGGGCCAGCTGGTCCGCGACATCGTCGCCTCGCTCGGCTACACGGACGCCGCCCCGCACAGCGGCGGAGCCCTCCGGGAACGCTGGGAATCCCTCGCGGCCCTCGTCGCGCTGGCCGACGAACTCGTGATTAGCCGCGGCGGGCAGTTCAGCCTCTCGGACTTCGTCAACGAACTCCAGGAACGCTCCCTCGCGCAGCACGCCCCGACCGTCCAGGGCGTCACCCTCGCATCGCTGCACGCCGCCAAGGGCCTCGAATGGGATGCCGTGTTCCTCGTGGGGCTCAGCGAGGGCCTCATGCCGATCTCCTTTGCAGACAGCCCGGAGTCAGTCGATGAGGAACGCCGCCTGTTGTACGTCGGGATTACCCGGGCCAGGGAGCACCTTTTCCTGTCCTGGTCCACCGCGCGCACCCCGGGCGGGCGCGCCAACAGGAAGCCCTCGCGTTTCCTGGACGGGCTGCGCCCAGATTCGGTGGCCAGCTCCTCGGCCCGCGGCAAGGGACCGGCGCCTCGCCGCAAGGCCGCGGTACCGGCAACCTGCCGGGTCTGCGGCACCATGCTCTCCTCCGGCGCCGAACGCAAGGTGGGCCGCTGCAACCAGTGCCCGCCCAGCTACGAGGAGCAGACCTTCGACGCGCTCCGGCAATGGCGCAAGGACGCAGCGCTCGACGCCGACGTCCCCGCCTTTGTGGTCTTCACCGACGCCACGCTGACCGCCATTGCCGAAGCCCGGCCCGACTCCCTCGAACAACTCGCCAAACTGCCGGGTGTGGGACCGTCCAAGCTGGAGAAATACGGCGAAGCAGTCCTGGCAGTCCTGGCCGAAAGCACCACGCTCTGATGGCCGGCGGCAGCACCACCCGTTCCGCCACCCCCGCGGCCACGCCGCTGACCACCGCCGACGGCGCCCCCGTGGAAGTCCGCCGCTCCGCCCGCCGCCGGCGGACGGTGGCTGCGTTCTGGGAGAACGGCACGGCTGTGGTCGCCATTCCGGCGTCCTTCAGCCGCGCCCAGGAACGGGAATGGGTGCACCGGATGCTTGAGAAGCTTCGGCTCCAGGGGGAGCGGGGGACCCGCGGCGCGGGACGGCGCCGGCCGCGCAACGACGCCGACCTGGCGGCACACGCCGCCGAGCTCTCCGCCAAGTACTTCGGCGGCCGCGCCGTGCCGTCCTCGGTCCGCTGGGTGGGCAACCAGAACTCGCGCTGGGGGTCCGCGACGCCGTCGGACGGCACCATCAGGCTGTCCGACAAGCTTCAGCCCATGCCGCAATGGGTCATCGACTATGTGCTCCTCCACGAGCTGGCACACCTGCTGGTGGCCGGGCACAACGCCGCGTTCTGGCGGCTGCTCGAGGCCTACCCGGACACGGCCCGGGCCAAGGCCTTCCTCGAAGGGGTTTCCTTCGCCACGTCCCGCGGCCTCACGCCGGCGGGCGACGACGACGTCGACGTGGACAGCGAAAGCCCCGGCTGGAACTGACGTTCCGGCCGGGGCTTTTCCTGCTCAACAGCTAGGCTTTCGGGCCCTCGCCTTCGCCCTCGCCCTCGCCGGAAGCGTCATCCGTTCCCGGTTCACCGTCTTGTTCGTCGTGTTCCGCTTGTTCAGCCTGGTGTGTTTCGCCAGGCTCCGCGGTGTCGTCCCCGGCAGTCTCCGCATCCTCCGGCACGTCGAATCCGCCACTCAGCAGCTTCTGCAGCGCATCGTCAACTTCGGAGTCGCTGGCCTCGGCCAGTTTCCGGCGTTCGCTGAACCCCTTCGGGTCCTCCAGATCTTCGGCGGTCGGCAGCAGATCAGGGTGCTGCCAGATAGCGTCGCGGCCATCAACACCGCGTTCGACCTTGAGTGAGGCCCACAGGGCGGCGGCCTCCCGCAGCCGCCGCGGCCGCAGCTCCAGTCCCACAAGGGAGGAGAAAGCGTGTTCGGCCGGTCCGCCGGTGGCGCGGCGGCGGCGCACCGTCTCGCGCAGGGCCGCAGCCGAGGGCAGCATCTTTTCGGTGGCGGCCCAGCTCAGTTCATCGACCCAGCCCTCCACAAGTGCCAGAGCGGTTTCAAGCTTCTCAAGCGCCTGATCCTGGGCGGGCGTGCGCTGCGGCATGAAGACACCCTGCGACAAGGCCTCCTGGATGCCCTCAGGGTTGCTCGGATCCAGTTCGCGGGCGAGCTCCTCGATCTTCGACGTGTCGATATGGATGCCGCGGGCATACGCTTCGATCGCGCCGAGGAGGTGCCCCCGCAGCCAGGGAACCTGGACGAACAGCCGGGCGTGCGCTGCTTCCCGGACGGCCAGGAACAGCCGGATGTCGTTCTCCGGCAGGCTGAGGCCTTCGCCGAACTTGGCCACGTTGGAGGGCAGCAGCGCCATTTCGAGGTCGGCGAGCGGGACGCCGATATCGGTGGAACTGACCACCTCTGCCGACAACGCGCCGATGGCCTGGCCCAGCTGCATGCCGAAGATCGCGCCTCCCATGTTCTGCAGCATCGACGAGGCTCCGCCCATCATGGACTTCATCTCTTCGGGCATCTGCTCGGTCATGGCGGCGGACAGCGCATTGGCGATGCTGTTGGCCACGGGCTCGGTCAGGCGCTTCCAGGTGCCGAGCGTTTCTTCAACCCACTCGGCCCGGGACCAGGCCCGGCCGATCAGACCGGTGGCCGGCAGGCCAGTGACCTGGTCAAGCCACAGTTCGGCGAGCCTGAGGGCCTCATCCACTTCGCGGGACTGCTGCGCCGTGACGGACGGGTCCGAGCCGCTCGCGGCCACGCGCCGGGCGTTCTCGTGCGCCAGTTGCCAGTTGACGGGACCCTCTGAAGGGGCGCTCATCATAGCCTGCACCTGGGAGAACATCTGGGCGAGGAGGTTCGGGTCATCCGGAAGCCCCGCGGCCTTCGCCAGTTCCGCAGGGTCAATGTTTCCCATACCCTGGCCGCCCATCAGGTTCTTCAACATTTCCGCCAGCGGATCCTTGGGTTCCTCGTCGCCATTGGACGGATTAAGTGGGTTGGAGGTCATGATCCCGCCGATCGTCGGTGTGGCTACTTCTCACGTTCACGGTACCCCGCTGCCAGCGGGCTGTCTGCTGAAACCCGGCCACGTTCGCTGTCGGCAAAGAGCCCGGCGGGGAGGGGAGCGCGTAGTGTTAGAGACTGGAATATTTGCAGGCGGCAGCCGCGGCGAAAGCGGCGGAGGCGGTGCGCTGACCAGTGGGTCCGCAGGGTCCCCGGGCGCCGGCACGGAGAGGTCCTTCATTGACGATTACGCAGGGCGAACAGCCCGCCAGCGACCCCGCAGCCGGCCGGTCGCCGGGCCGACGGGCCCGCCTCGCCGGACCACGTTCCGGGGGGAAGCGGGACAAGCGCTCATCCGCCATGTTTGTGTCGGGGCTGCTCGCACTGGTGCTTGGTGTCACCGCGTTGACCCTGCCTGTCCCGTACGTCGTGGAATCACCCGGCCCCACCTTTAATACCCTGGGCACGGATAACGGCAAGCCGGTCATCAGTGTCACCGGCCATGAGTCGTTTCCGGCGGAGGGCAACCTGGACCTCACCACCGTCTACGTCGACGGCGGCCCCAACGGTCCGGTGACGGTCTTTGAGGCGTTCACGGCCTGGCTTAACGGCGCCAAGGCCGTCTATCCGGAGGAACTCGTTTTCCCCACGGGTGTGACGAAGGAACAGTCCCAGCAGGAAAGCGCCGTCGCGATGACCACCTCGCAGGAGAACGCCGTGGCGTCTGCCCTCAAGGAACTGGGCATCGCGTTTGAGCAGAAAATGCAGGTCGCGGGTATCCCGGAGGGTTCCGCGTCTGCCGGGAAACTTCAGGAAGACGACGTGTTGGTGTCCGTCAACGGCAAGCCGGCGTCAGCGCTGAGCGTCGTCCAAGCTGAACTGGCGGCCGGAAACGGCGCCCCGGTGGATGTCGTCGTCGAGCGTGCCGGCAAAAATGTGACGGCCAGCATCACGCCGTCGAAGAATCCGGCCGGACGGTTCATCCTCGGAGTCCTCCTGCAGTACAAGTTCAAGTTCCCCTTCGACGTCAAGATCTCCCTCGAAAAAGTCGGCGGTCCCAGCGCGGGAATGATGTTCGCCCTGGGCATCGTGGACACCGTGACACCCGGCGATCTGACCGGCGGCGAGCATATCGCGGGAACCGGAACCATCACCCCCGACGGCGCCGTGGGCCCGATCGGCGGCATCAGCCAGAAGATGCACGGCGCGCGGTCCGGCGGAGCCACCCTGTTCCTTGCCCCGGCCGCAAACTGCGACGAAGTGGTCGGGAATATCCCGGACGGACTGCAGGTGGTTCGGGTCGAGAACCTTGCCGAAGCTCGAAAAGCAGTAGAACTGGCCGCGTCAGGGGCCGACACATCGGGACTTCCGGTTTGCTCCAGCAACTAGACTGGCCGCGGAACTAAGATCCGCTGCCATACGTGGCACATATGACGGCTTCGCCGCCCTGGCGGCAGGTGCCGGCGGCTGCTTCGATGCGGGGTCCTTGGGCTACGGCATCGAAGCACCGCATATACAACTAAAAACCAGTAACTGACGACCAGCTATGAGGTACCGAGTTTGTCCCGTCCCGCCAGCACTGTCCCGCCCGGAAGACCCCCGCAACGACGAAGCGCACTGACGCCGACGTTGATTGTCGTGGCCTTGATTGTGGTCGGCTTCATCTTCTTCGCCAATGTCTGGACGGACGTCCTCTGGTACCAGCAGCTGGGCTTCTTCGAAGTCTTCCTGACCGAGAACCTGGCACGGATCGTCATTTTCCTGGCCGGGTTCGCCCTGATGTTCGCGGCGGTCTTCTTCGCCATCCGGATCGCTTACCACGCACGCCCTGTGTACGCGCCGGACTCGGACATCCGCGACAACCTGAACCGCTACCAGGTCCAGCTTGAACCGGTCCGCCGCGTCGTCATGATCGGCCTGCCCATCCTCTTCGGCCTGTTCGCCGGAAGCGCCGCGGCCAGCCAATGGCAGAAGGTGCTCCTGTTCTTCAACCAGGAACCCTTCGGCCAGAACGATCCGCTGTTCGGGCTCGACATCAGCTTCTACCTGATGACCCTGCCGTTCCTGGGCTTCGTCACCGGCTTCCTGATCAGCGTCACGATCATCGCCGGCATCGCGGGCATCCTGACGCACTACCTTTACGGCAGTATCAGGATCATGGAACGCGGCATCTTCACCAGCCGTGCGGCGCAGATCCATCTTGCCGTGTGCGGTGCGGCTTTCCTGCTCCTGCTGGGCGCCAACTTCTGGCTGGACCGCTACGCCTCGGTGCAGAACAGCGGCGGCCGCTGGGCCGGGGCCCTGTACACGGACGTCAACGCGGTCATCCCCACCAAATCCATCCTGGCCGTCGCCGCAGTCCTCGTCGCCGTGCTGTTCATCGTCGCTGCCGTGATCGGCAAGTGGCGGCTGCCCGTCATCGGCACCGCCATGCTCGTTATCACCTCGATCCTGGCCGGCGGCGTTTACCCCTGGGTGATCCAGCAGTTCCAGGTCCGGCCCTCGGAGCAGACGCTCGAGAAGCAGTTCATCGAGCGCAATATCAACATGACCCGGTCGGCCTACGGCCTGGATAAGATCCAGGAGACGGTGTACAACGCCACCACCAACGCCACCACGGGCGCCCTGGCCCCCGACGCGCAGACCACGGCCAACATCCGGCTGCTGGACCCCAACCTGATCTCGGACGCGTTCTCCCAGCTGGAGCAGTACCGCCCCTACTACCAGTTCCCCAGCGCCCTGAACGTGGACCGCTACGAGATTGACGGGAAGATCCAGGACACCGTCATTGCGGTGCGCGAGCTCAACCCGGACGGGCTCAGCGCCAACCAGCAGTCCTGGCTGAACCGCCACGTTGTCTACACCCACGGTTATGGCGTCGTCGCGGCCAAGGGCAACAAGTTCACCGTCGACGGCAAGCCCGAGTTCCTGCAGGCCGGAATCCCGTCCACCGGTGTGCTGGGTGATGACTCGAGCTACCAGCCCCGGGTCTACTTCGGTGAAAACTCGCCGGACTACTCGATTGTCGGCGCCCCCGACGGCGCCCCGAACCGCGAGCAGGACCGGCCGGCTGCCAAGGAAGGCGGCGGCGAAACGCAGTACACCTTCACCGGCGACGGCGGCCCGAACGTCGGCAACTTCTTCAACAAGGTCCTTTACGCCATCAAGTTCCAGTCCTCGGACATGCTGCTCTCTGACGGCGTGAACGCCGAATCCCAGATCCTCTACGACCGCAATCCCCGCGAACGCGTCGAAAAGGTCGCCCCCTACCTGACCGTGGACGGCAACGCCTACCCGGCCGTCGTTGACGGCCGCGTGAAGTGGATCGTGGACGGCTACACCACCAGCTCGTACTACCCGTACTCCCAGCAGGAGCAGCTTTCCGAAGCCACCGCTGACTCGCAGACAACCGCGGGCCGCACGGCTTCGTTGCCGAACACCTCCGTCAACTACATCCGCAACTCGGTCAAAGCCACTGTGGACGCCTACGACGGAAAAGTGACACTCTATGCTTGGGACGACCAGGACCCGGTGCTGAAGGCGTGGCAGAACATCTTCCCGTCCTCGCTGAAGCCGTTCTCGGAAATGTCCGGAGCGCTGATGAGCCACGTCCGCTACCCGGAGGACCTGTTCAAGGTCCAGCGGGAACTCCTGGGCCGCTACCACGTCACCCAGCCGGACAACTTCTACACCAACAATGATGCCTGGAGCGTCCCGAACGATCCGACCGTCCAGGGCGACGTCAAGCAGCCCCCGTACTACATGTCCCTGAAGATGCCTGACCAGGACAAGCCGGCTTTCCAGCTGACATCGTCCTTCATTCCGCAGGTGGTCAACGGCAACGCCCGCAACGTGCTCTACGGCTTCCTGGCCGCGGACTCCGATGCAGGCAAAGAGAAGGGCGTCAAGGCGGAGAGCTACGGGCAGCTTAGGCTCCTGCAGATCCCGCCGGAAACCAACGTCCCCGGCCCCGGCCAGGCGCAGAACAAATTCAACTCCGACCCCACCGTTTCCCAGGCGCTGAACCTGCTGCGCCAGGGTGCATCGGCGGTGCTCAACGGCAACCTGCTGACCCTGCCGGTCGGTGGCGGCATGGCGTACGTCCAGCCTGTCTACCTGCGCTCAACAGGCGAAACGTCCTACCCGACGCTGCAGCGAGTCTTGGTGGCGTTTGGTGACAAGATCGGGTTCGCCCCGACCCTGGATGAGGCCCTGAACCAGCTGTTCGGCGGTGAGTCGGGGGCCAGTGCCGGCGACTCGGCCAACAACGGCAAGACGCCCGCTTCGCCCACGACGCCGGGCGGTACCCCGTCCGCTCCAGGCAGCACCGACGCCAAGGCGGAGCTGAAAGCGGCCCTGGCGGACGCCAACGCCGCCATCCGGGCCGGCCAGGAGGCCCTCGCGAAGGGCGACTTCGCCGCCTACGGTGAGGAGCAGAAGAAGCTCTCCGCGGCACTGCAACGGGCCATTGACGCCGAAGCCAAGATCGCGGCGACGCCGGGTCCGGCAGGCACTCCGGCGGCCACTCCGGCGCCCACCCCGTCGCCGACGCCGAGCAGCTGATGCACGGCTTAGGCTGCACGGCTAGCTGAGTCACGGTCGAAGGCCGGGTTCCCGCTCCAGTGGAGCGGGAACCCGGCCTTCACCTTTGCCATCCCACTTTCCCATCCGCGGAGGACCAGCCACCCCGGCGCCGGGAGACGCACATCACGCCACCTCGATTTGGCCCTAAGTTCACCGGCAGGTAGAGTTGATCTTGCGACGCGGGGTGGAGCAGTTCGGTAGCTCGCTGGGCTCATAACCCAGAGGTCACAGGTTCAAATCCTGTCCCCGCAACTGAAGAGAAGGTCCGGAATGCTGGAGACAGCATTGCGGACCTTCTGCTTTAAGTCCGCGACGGGTACCCCGGTGCCGTCCGCAGGACGGTGGTTCGGGCGGCACGAAAAGTAGGGTAGTGTTGATCAAGCGACGCGGGGTGGAGCAGTTCGGTAGCTCGCTGGGCTCATAACCCAGAGGTCACAGGTTCAAATCCTGTCCCCGCAACTGAAGAAGAAAAAGAAAGGCCCGGATCTGTTGATCCGGGCCTTTCTTGCTGCCACCGGCGGACGCCGTCCCCTAACTCGGGGTTCGGTGCCTCGCCCGGCCATTGTCCGGCGGGCGCAGCCCGCTAGCCGTCTTTGAGCCGCTGGTAGGTCTCCAGCGCCCGGGCCCGTGACTCGGGCAGCCCGACCACCGGGTCCGGATAGCCGGACGCCCGGCCGTCCGCCTTCCACGGTTCGTGGATCGCCTTGTCGTCCAGGCCGGACAGCTCCGGGAGGTATGCGCGCAGGTAGCGGGCCGCGGCGTCGAACTTCTTGCTCTGGGTGACCGGGTTGAAGATCCGGAAGTACGGCGAGGCGTCGGCGCCGGATCCGGCCACCCACTGCCAGTTCGCCGGGTTGCTCGCGGAGTCGGCGTCCACCAGCGTGTCCCAGAACCAGGCCTCGCCCAGCCTCCAGTCGGCCAGCAGGTTCTTGACCAGGAAGCTCGCGGCGGCCATGCGGACCCTGTTGTGCATCCAACCGGTCTGCCAGAGCTGGCGCCTACCTGCGTCCACGAGGGGATATCCGGTCCGGCCCTGCTGCCAGGCTGTCAGTTCGGCCTCGGAAGGCGTCTGCCAGGCGAAGCGGTCAAACTCGGGACGGTAGTTGCGGGTGGCCAGTTCCGGATTCTCGTAGAGCAGCTGCCAGCAGAACTCCCGCCAGCCGAGTTCGGAGCGGAAGATCCCGACGTCGGCCGGTGCCGCGTGCCCGTAGCGTTCGCGCAGCGCATGCCAGATCCGGAAGGGGCTGATCTCGCCGAACCGCAGATGCGCGGAGAGCCGGCTGGTGCCCTCGACGCCCGGGGTGTCCCGGCCGGTGCCGTATTTTTCTGCCGGGCCGTCGAGGAAGTCCTCCAACCGCTCCCGGGCGCCGGCTTCCCCGGGCTGCCAGGTTTCGGCAAGGCCGGCGCTCCAGTCCGGCCGGCGGGGGAGCAGGCCCCAGCCCTCAAGGGCATCGCCGGCCGGGAGCCCGCCATCCGCGCCCACAGCCGGGGCCGGGAGGCCGTCCGGGGCGTCCAAGGGGACCCGGGGCTCCGGAGCATCCATGCAGGCCCGCCAGAAGGGCGTGAAGACCTTGTAGGGCCCGCCTGCGCCGGTGCGCACGGTCCACGGCTCAAACATCAGGTTCGCCTGGAAGCTGGCAGCCGTGAGGCCCTCTTCCGCGGCCCAGGACTTGATGCCGGCGTCCACCTCGCGTTCCGGACCTCCGTAGCGGCGGTTCCAGAGCAGCGTTGAGGCTCCCGTTTCCCGGGCAAGGTCCCGGATAATGCCCGCAGCCGGTCCACGGCGCAGGAGCAGGCGTGAGCCCGCCGCCTCCAGCCCGGCGGCGAGGTCCGTCAGCGAATGGTGCAGCCACCATTTTGTGGCGCCGCCAAGTGGCCGCACGCCGGGGGAGGACTCGTCGAGGACATAAACCACGGTCAGCGGCCGTCCCAGCGAGGCCGCTTCGCTCAGGGCCGGGTTGTCATCCAGCCGAAGATCGTCGCGAAGCCAGACAAGGGTCGAAGATTGGGTTCCCGAAGACATGGATCCACGGTACACGTGGCAGGCACGGCAGAGGCCGGGCCCCGTCACCGCCTGTCGACGGTTCCGGGCCCGGCCTCTTCAGATCCGGCACCTCACGTCCGGCGGAAACGCGCCGGGGGATGGCCTAAAGCTTGTCGAAGTCGGCTTCGTCGACGGTTGATCCGGCTGGCCGGCCCTCGCCGGCGCCAATGGCCGCGGGGGAGCCGCCGGACTTCAGCGCGGCGAGCCGTGCCTCGATCTCGGTCTGTTCGCCGAGGTCCTCCAGCGAGTTGAACTGTGCGTCCAGGCTGGACGCGGCAAGTTCCTGCTGGCCGCGGACCTTCGCTTCTTCGCGGCGGATCTTCTCTTCGAAGCGGCCCACCTCGGACGTGGGATCCATGAAGTCGATGCTCTTGAGGGCATCGTGGACCTGGGACTGGGCCGCGGCGGTCTTGGACCGTGCCACCAGCTCGTTGCGCTTGCTGGTGAGCTCGTTGAGCTTGCCCTTCATCTGGTCCAGGCCGTGCTTGAGCTTGTCGACCACCTCGGTTTGCGAGGCGATGCTCGGCTCGGCGGCCTTGGCCTCGTTCTCCGCGGACATCTGGCGCTGCAGGGCCACTTTGGCAAGGTTGTCGAACTTCTCCGCGTCGGTAACGTCACCCTTGGACCGGTACTCGTCGGCCTTGCGGGACGCGGCGAGGGCTTTGCGGCCCCAATCCTGGGCGTTCTTGACGTCTTCGTTGTAGTCGTCCTGAAGCATGCGCAGGTTGCCGATGGTCTGCGCCACTGCGGACTCGGCCTCGGCGATGTTGTTGGTGTAGTCCCGGACCATCTGGTCCAGCATCTTCTGCGGGTCCTCCGCCTGGTCCAGCAGCGAGTTGATGTTGGCCTTCGCCAGCTGCGCCATGCGGCCGAAAATGGACTGCTTCATGGTGATACCTTTCGTCCTGCTCAGTGGTTCCCACTGAATTCGGTGAACAGTGAAAATGTACTTCTTCCATCCGCCCGCGGGAGCGTCCCCGCCGGCGCCTAGTCTGAATGGGCTTGGCCCGCGTGCCAGGCAGGGGCTTTGCTAGAAGTCGCCGCCGCCGCCGAAGTCCCCGCCCCAGCCGCCGCCGGAATCTCCGCCGCCGCCCCAGCCGCCGCCGGAATCCCCGCCGCCGCCCCAGCCGCCGCCGCCCCCGCCGCCGTGCAGGATGGAGTTGATGAGGATGCCGCCAAGGATGGCACCGCCCAGGCCGCCGCCTCCGCCGCCGCCGAACATCCCGCCGCGCCCGTAGCCCTGGTTGGCATATCCGCCGAAGTGGTCTACGTCAGACTGGGCCAGCTGCGCGGCCTGCGCCGCCAGCGCGTGGGCCTGCTGGGCGTACTGCAGGGCGGTGACCGGATCGGTGCGGGAGATGGACAGCGCGTAGTCCAGGTTCCGCTGGGCTTCAGCCAGCCGGGTCCGGGCCTCGGTGCCCACGCCGCCGCGGCGGGCCGTGATGTAGTCCGAAGTGGCGCTGATCTGCGCCTGTGCGGACATGATGCTCTGCTGCAGCGAAGCCTGCGCACGCCGGGCCTGATCCTGCTGGTCCCGGATGCCGGAGAGGGCCGCATCCAGCGACTGGTGCGCCGTCTCGACGCGCTCCAAGGTGGCGATCGGATCGATCTTCCCGCCCTGGATTTCGGCTTTGACCCGCGCCAGTGAGGCTTCCACGGCGGCCACCGGTCCGGTCAGCTCAGGGTGCGCCCCGGACTGGACCAGTGCCTTGGCCTGGGCCAGGTCCTGGGCGGTGTCGACGACGGCGGACTCAAGGCTGCTGCGAGCCTCGTCAAGGGTTCCGGCGACCTTCGCGATGGCGCCGATCAGCACGTTGGTCTGGTGCAGGCTCTCTTCCGCAGCCCGGACAGCGACGGCGGCGAGGCTGCCTTCGCCGGCGCTGAGCTTCTCCTGGGCCGTGACGGAGGCGTTCTGCACGAAGGCGAGCCGTTCCTTGGCCTGGTTGATGTTGTCGCCCACCTGCACCAGCGCACTTTCCGCGTACTTGGCCCGCAAGTCGTCGAGCGACTGCTCGGCGCTGGCGATTTTGGCTTCCGCTTCGCTCGCGCCGGCACTGACCGCGGCAAGCGCCTTCGGAGCATTCTTCTCAAGCTCGCGGAGCGAATCGAAGTCGGCCTTCTGCTCCTGAAGGGAGGCGAGCGCGGCCTCGGAACGGCGGATGATCTCGCCGAGCCAGGTCCGCTGCTGCTCTTCGGTGTCAGGTATGTGGTCATCGAGCTGCTGCTGCAGCTTGAAGGACTCGGACATGTGGCCCTTGGCGTCCTCCAAGGCCTTCGTGAAGTTCCCGACGGCGGCGTCGCCGTACTGCGCCTGCGCGAAGCCCAGCTCCTGCTCGCTGGACTTGATGGCGTCGTCGGCCTCGATCAGCAGGGAGCCGCTCTTGCGGCGCAACTCCTCGACCGTGAGCCCTGCGAGCGGATCCAGCTCGGCGCCCTGCGGGCCGTGGCCAGCGCCCGCGGCGGCCTTCTTCCGGCGGTTGCGGAGGTAGAGGTAAGCTCCCGCGCCGCCGGCGGCGACCACTCCGACTCCGACGAGCACGGCGTTGCCAGCGCCACCTTCAGACGGGACAGTGCCCTTGCCGCCCCCGGCGGCGTCACCGATCGCTGCGGCGCTATCGATGGCGGCCCCGGCGTAGTCCCCGTCGCGCAGGTTCGGGTCGACCGCGCTTTTCACGATGGTGTCGCGCTGGGCGTCCGTGATTTTGCTGTTGGCGGGCTTGCTCAGCAGGTACTGCCGCGTGTCCGTGGCGACGGTTAGGAGCATGGCGTTGGCACCGAGGCTTGCCTTGTCCGCCACTTCAGCAGCCCAGGCATAACGGTCGGTGGGGTTTTCGAATTTCTTCACGTAGACCACGTGGTAGGTCATCGCGTGGTCGGCGCCGAGTTGCTTGATGGCCTGCTCGACCTCGCCCGTCCGGTCGCCGAGGACGCCGGCGGAGTCAACAATCTTGGTGACGGGGTCAAGAGTCACCGGATCCTCGGCGAGGGCCGGAGCGGCGGGAAGCGCCAGCAGTCCGACGACGCCGAGGACGGCGAGGAGACGTTTATAGGTAGACCGCATGTGCAACCCTTCAGCACTTCTGCGACCGGTTCGGGCCGAACCGGTCGTCACAGAATGCAGCAGCGCCCCCACGCAGATGTAAAGCCGCAGGTCGCTGTGGCAATTCCATTTGATTCTATGGTGCACCCAATTGACCGTCCACCAACGGGAATATGCCACCAGCGAAAAGCGCTCAACCAGTGACAGTACGGTCGGGACAGGCCGGAACTTCGCTGTGTCCTAACGTTCAGCAACCTCTCAGCAAACGTGCGCTCTAGTATCAGTGAGATCGTCCATAGTTAATGAAGACACGGATGAAAGGAAGTCTTATGACTGAGAACCCAGCGCAGGGCGCGTCACCAGAGAACCGGGAGCCGGCCACGCCGAACGAGGGCGCATCCGGACGCCCGCAGGCTGCCCCCGCGCCGGACTCACCCCAGGACAACTCGTTCCAGGACAATCCTTCCCAGGACAGCCTCCCGGAAAATCCGACCCTCCGGCTGGACCGGGCCGCGGGCAACCCGCCCCAGCCGGTCTACCCGCAGCACCAGCCGTCGTACGGCCGCCCCTCGACGCCGGAGACGCAGCAGTTCGGTGCCCCGCCGCAGGAGTACGCCCACCAGGGCAGCACGCCGGGCCAGCCGCACCCGCAGCACACCCCGGGATACGGCCAGGCAACAAACAACTCCGCTTTTGGACAGCCCCACCCGGGCAGCACCCAGCAGGGGACCTTCCAGCACGGCCAGCCCCCTTTCAACCAGGTACAGCACGGCAGTTTTGGCGGTCCGTCCGGTTCCCCGTACGCCTCCGACCCGGCCCACGCCCCGAAGCGCAAGGCCGCCTTCGGTGTCCCGACGCTCGTGGCCAGCATTCTTGCCGCTGGCCTCGTCGGCGGCGGCGTGGTCGCAGGAACCACGCAGCTGATGGGCGACCGGCCCTTCACGTCCACCGGATCCAGCAACAGCAGCCACGCCGGACCCGTCATCGTGAACAACCAGGAGGAAGTAAACGCCATCACCGCGGCGGCGGTGAAGGCGACACCCAGCGTCGTGACCATCAAGGCCTCAAACGGCAGCGAGGGCGGCACGGGCTCCGGCATCATTCTCGACGGTGAAGGCCATGTCCTCACCAACACCCACGTCGTCACACTGGACGGCACGGCCGCGAACGCCACCATCGAAGTTCGCATGAGTGATGGCAAGGTCTACAGCGCCACGATTGTGGGCACTGATCCGCTCTCCGACCTCGCGGTAGTGAAAATCAAGGACGGCTCCGGACTGGTGCCGGCGGTCCTGGGAGATTCCGGCAAGCTGAACGTCGGCGATACCGCCGTCGCGATCGGCTCGCCCCTCGGCCTCACGGGGACCGTCACCGACGGCATCGTGTCCACCCTGAACCGCACCATCAGCGTTGCCTCCTCGGCCGCGCCCAAGGAAGGGGCGGACAACTCACAGGGCGATGACCAAGGCTTCCAGTTCGCACCGCCGGACGGCGGGCAGGGCCAAACCACCGCTGACCAGGGAAGCATCTCGATCAACGTGATCCAGACGGATGCCGCGATCAACCCCGGCAACTCCGGCGGTGCCCTGGTCAACACCAAGGGTGAGATCATCGGCGTGAATGTCGCCATCGCCTCGGCCGGCGGCGAAACGTCGAGCAGCGGCAACATCGGTGTCGGTTTCAGCATCCCGATCAACCACGCCAAGCGGGTCGCCCAGGAGATCATCACCACCGGCAAGGCCACGCACGGCCAGTTCGGCGTGAGTGTGAAGCAGAAGACCGCCAGCACTTCGGCGTCCGGCTTCAGCGTCGGGGCCGAGGTCGCCACCGTTGAGCCCGGCTCCGCCGCGGACAAGGCCGGCGTCAAGGTCGGCGACGTCGTGACGAAGTTCCAGGACCTCACCATCAGCGATCCGAACCAGCTGACGGCCGCCGTGCGCGAGCAGCCTGCCGGAGCCTCCGTCAAGGTCACCGTCATCCGCGGCGGCGAGGAGAAGCAGCTCGACGTGACCCTTGGCACGGCCGCCGAGCAGTAAAGCAAAACTGGCAGTAAAACAGGACCGGCAGTAAAGCAGGACTGGCAGTAACAGCAGAGCTGGCGGCAGCAACACACAGCGATCCCGCCCGGGGCCGGGCAGCACCATCAGGTGTTGCCCGGCCTTCGCCGTGCTGGCGGGCCTTTGCTGTGCCGTACAGCGCCATGCCGTGCACTGCCCGGCGGTGACACAGGCCTTAACCCAAGCCGCGCCGGGGACCGCCGATATGGTTAGCTAAGAGCACCCCGGCACGCCGGGCGTTCCGTGGCCACGACCCCACCCGGCTGGCTGTCCACCCGCATGGAAGGCTGCTGCAAACACAGTGGAAGAGACATTGAAGATCATCGTGCTGGTCAAGCACGTCCCTGACGCTCAGTTCGACCGACACCTCACGGGCGAGGGCAACACGACGGACCGTTCCGAGAGCATCCTGTCCGAACTGGACGAGTACGCCCTGGAGGCCGCACTCCAGCTGATTGAGGCCCGCGGCGGAGAGGCTGCCGGCAACAAGGTCATCGCCCTGAGCATGGGTCCCGCCGGTGCTGTCAACGCGGTGAAGAAGTCCCTCCAGATCGGCGCCAGCGAAGGCGTCCACCTCAGCGACGACGCACTGGCCGGATCCGATGCTGCCGCCACCTCGCTGGCCCTGGCCGCGGCCATCCGCCACCTTGGTGCGGACATCCCCGCCGACCTCATCCTCACCGGCATGGCCTCCACCGACGGCGAGACCTCCCTGGTCCCCGCCCAGCTTGCTGAGCGCCTGGACCTGCCCCAGGTCACCTTCGCGGCCTCCCTGGAGCTCGACGGCGCCAAACTCACCGCCCGCCGCGACGGCGACCTCCACGCCGACACCATCGAGGCGACGCTGCCGGCCCTCGTCTCGGTCACGGACCAGATCAATGACCCCCGGTACCCGAACTTCAAGGGCATCATGGCGGCCAAGAAGAAGACCATCACCACGCTGACCCTTGCCGACATCGGCGTCGACCCCGCGCACGTGGGACGCTCCGGTTCCTGGACCGCCGTCGATTCCGCCGAGGCACGCCCGGCGCGCACCGCCGGCACCATCATCACCGACGAGGGCGACGCCGGCATCAAGCTGGTTGACTTCCTGGCCGCCCAGAAGCTGCTCTAAGGGGATCCGCAGACATGGCAAAAGTACTGGTATTCATTGACAACCCGGGCCAGGCGCTGAAAAAGGCCAGCCTGGAGCTGCTCACCATTGCCCGGTCCCTGGGCGAGCCTGCGGTCGCGTTCAACGGCGAACTGCACGACGACGTCGCGGCCACCCTGGCGGCCTACGGCGTTCAAACGCTGTACCGGCCCTCCGCGGCGGACCTCGACGATTACCTCGTGGGCCCCAAAGCGTCCTATCTTGCCGCCGCGGTGCAGACCGCGGAGGCCACGGTGGTCCTGACCGAGAACTCGACGGAGGCCAAGGAAACCGCGGCGAGACTGGGCATCAAGCTCGGTGCCGGCGTCATCACCGACGTCGTTGCCGTGGATCCGGACGGCACCGCGCACAAGTCCGTGCTGGCCGGTTCCTACCTCACCACGGCGAGGGCCACCACTCCCGTCGCGGTCCTGACCGTCAAGTCCAACAGCGTCACTCCGGAACCGGCCGTCACCGGCACGGCGCCGGCGACGGTCACGGTGGCAGTGCCGGAGACCGCCACCGCGGCGTCGGCACGGATCACCGCCCGCAGCGACAAGGCCGCCAGCGGCCGCCCGGACCTCGCCGAGGCGCGGATCGTTGTGGCAGGCGGGCGAGGAGTCGACGGCAACTTCGGCCCGGTGGAAGACCTTGCCGATGCCCTCGGAGCAGCCATCGGCGCTTCCCGCGCCGCGACGGACGCCGGCTGGATCGGGCATGACGCCCAGATCGGCCAGACCGGCAAGACCGTTTCGCCCCAGCTGTACATCTCGGCGGGCATCTCGGGGGCCATCCAGCAGAAGTCCGGCATGCAGACCGCCAAGGTGATCGTGGCCGTGAACAAGGATGCCGAGTCTCCCGTTTTCGAAATCGCCGACTTCGGTATCGTGGGGGATCTTTTCCAGGTCCTGCCGCAGGCCACCGAGGAAATCAAGAAGCGCCGGGGCTGAGTCCTTGAACACCTTCGCCACGCAGGCGCAAAGCCCGTTCGATCCGGAACACCACCGGGTCGAGCGGGTGCTTTGTTTCACTGCCCACCCGGACGACGTCGACTTCGGTGCCGCCGGCACGATCGCCGCCTGGACCGCCGCCGGCGTTCACGTCAGCTACTGCATCATGACGGACGGAGACGCCGGCGGCTTCGACCCCGCGCAACGGGATGAGATGGTCCGGCTGCGGAACGAGGAACAGCGCCGTGCGGCCGCCCTCGTCGGGGTCACCGACATCCACTACCTGCATGAACGCGACGGCTACCTCGAACCCTCGCACGGGGTGATCCGCGAAGTCGTGCGGCTGATCCGGCAACTCCGGCCCGACGTCGTGCTCTCCATGCACCCCGAACGGAACTGGAACCGGATCCAGAAGAGCCACCCCGACCATCTGGCGGTGGGGGAGGCCGTGACCCGGGCGGTGTATCCGGCGCTGGAGAACCCGTTCGCGTACCCGGAGCTGGCCGAGGCAGGGCTGGAGGCCTACAAGCTGCCCTGGCTGTGGCTCTTCGCCGGGCCGGAGGAACGCGAGAACCACTTCGTCGACGTCACGGACCACGTCGAGGGCAAACTCGCTGCCATCCATATCCATGTCAGCCAACACCCCGACATCGAGGCCATGGACCGTACGGTCCGCGGACTGATGGTCCGGACCGCGGAGCGCGGCGGGCTGCCGGCGGGCCGCAGTGCCGAGGCCTTCCACGTCGTGGAAGTCAACGGCGCGGGGACCATCGCCGGCTTTTAGTGTTGCCCCTGCCGGTCCTCTCCCATAAGCTGGACTCTGTTTAAATCATATTTAATTGAGGAAGGCGGCTTCAGTGACGAAGACTGCACAGCGCCCCGTGCTCGTGATCATGGGAGTCTCGGGATCCGGGAAGTCAACCGTGGCGGGCCTGCTGGCCGGCCGGCTGGGCTGGGATTTCGCGGAGGGCGATGATTTGCACCCGGCATCCAACGTGGCGAAGATGCAGGCCGGCCGGCCCCTGACCGACGAGGACCGCTGGCCCTGGCTGGAAAGCATCGCCGGATGGATCCGCCAGCACACCGAAGCCGGCACGCCCGGCGTCGTCACCTGCTCCGCGCTGAAGAAGCGCTACCGGGATGTCCTGCGCGGCGAGGGGGTGGTGTTCGTCTTCCTCGACGGCAGCAGGGACCGGATCTCGGACCGGCTGGCATCCCGTCACGGGCACTTCATGCCCCCGGCCCTGCTCGAATCCCAGTTTGAGGCGCTCGAGGCCCCCACTCCTGAGGAGAACGCCATCACCCTGAGCGTCAGTTCCGCGCCGGCGGACGAAGCGCAGGAGATCATTGACCGGCTCCACCTCGACGCCGTCCGGCACTAACCGCGGGGACCCTGGCCGCAGCGGGACAAAAAACCGCGGGCGCCGCACCTTCAGAAGGTGCTGCGCCCGCGGTTTTGCCGGTTCCGGTTTTAGGCGCCCAAGGGGGCGGCAGCCACGGTGGGCATGGTCGGCGACGTCGAGCCACCGGTCGGTTCCACCGTAATGCCGAGCGCTGCTGCGGTGCTGATGCCCTTGACAACAGCCGGCTTGGACAGCGCTTCCGCGTCCATCAGGCCCTGGGAGACCGGTGCCGAGCCGTCCTTCGGAATAAGCCACATCTGGTACACCTTGCCGGGCGGAGGCGCCGGGACGTCGTTCATCTTGACGACGATTGCGTCCTTCGAAGGCGAGACGGACACGGTGGCCGTGCCGCCGCCGGTGACATCGACTGTCGCCTGGCGCACATCGCCGGCCTGCAGCACCTGGTTCAGTGGATCGTTCTGGTTGGCCACGTAGGCGCCGACGCCGACTCCGCCCACGGCGATGAGGGCGGCGGCAGCGACGCCGACGAGCCAGTTGCGCATGCCCTGCGGCCGGCGCCGTTCCTCCCGGCGCTTGCGGGCGGCGCCGAGTTCGTCGGTGACGGAGAGCTCTGGTGCTTCCCGGACGGGCCGGGCCACGACTGGAGGTACCGCCGTCGGGTTCTGTTCCGGGAGCGTGCCGGCCACAGCGGCCGGGGCCTGGGCGGGAAGGGATGCCATGATCCGGTCCAGTAGTCCGACCGGGGGTTCCTCCTCGGCGGTGAAGCTCGTGGCCAGCGTCTCCCGGGCCTGCCGGACGCGCTCGTCAAAGGCGGCGCGCTCGGTCTGCGGAGCCGAGGCGAGGTATCCCTCGATGGCGGCACGCTCGGCGTCGTCCACGGCGTTCAGGGCGTACAGCTCGGCAAGGTCGGCCGCGCGGCCGGCGGCAAGGTCGGTGGCGATATCGGCGGCAAAGCCGGAGGGGACACGGCCGTTGTTATGTGCGTTCATGTCGGTCATCTCAACTCACCCCCAGGCAGGTCTTCAGCCGGATTAGTCCGTCGCGGATGCGGGACTTGATGGTGGGCACCGCAGCATTGAGTTTCTCTGCGACTTCCCGATAGGTGAGGCCGCCGTAGTAGGCGAGCCGCACGGACTCCTGTTGTGTATCGGTCAGCGTCTCCAGACAGCGGACCACAGCCTCGGCTTCTAGTCGGCTGCCGACCTCGTCGGAGACTGAATCATGGTCTATGTCCTGGCTGCTGGCGCCGTACTTCGCTTCCCGGTCGGTGGACGACTGGGAGGAGCGGACCTTGTCCACGGCCCTGCGGTGGGAGATGGTCATCAGCCACGCGAGCGGGCTCCCGGCCTCGGGATTGAACTTGGCGGCGTTCTGCCAGACCTGGAGGAAGACCTCCTGGGTGGTGTCCTCGCTGAGTTCGACGTCGATCAGCACCCGCCGCGCCATGCCGAAGACACGCCGGGACGTGAGTTCGTAGAACTCTGCGAAGGCTGCCTGGTCGCCGCGGGCAATCTGTTCCAGCAATCCGCCGAGCCTGCGGTTCACATCGACTGACGTGCCCGGGGGAGCGGCGGCCTCGGGGTTCGGGGCGTTGGGAGTGTCCATCACCTTCAAGCATAAGGTGCCCGCCGCCGATCGCGGGTCATGAAGGGCGTCACCCGCGGTGTGGCCGCCCGCAACCCGCCGGACGGGGCGCCTGTACGCCTGCAATGCTGTCACCTGCCGCTCCTCGCTCCCTTCCCCGCTCCCGGGGCCCATCAGTGTGATTGGGCTTCACAAGTGATTCGGAACAGCGGTGGAACCGGATGGGCGGGGCCCGGGAAAAGTTGCGGCAGCTACAGCTTGGCGCCGGTGAATCCGTTCTGGCGCCAGGCCTCGTAGACCGCGATCGAGGCTGCGTTCGCAAGATTCAGCGACCGCAGGGAAGGCAGCATCGGCAGCCGGACGCGGGAGGTGACATGGGGGTCATGCTTGAGTTCCTCGGACAGGCCCACGGATTCCCGGCCGAACATCAGAACGTCGCCGGGCCGGTAGCTGATGTCCGTGTAGGAAGCCTCGCCGTCGGAGGTGAAGGCGAAGACACGATCCGGGGCGAGGGCAGCCCAGGCGGCGTCGATGTCCTGATGGACGGTCACGACGGCGAGGTCGTGGTAGTCGAGGCCGGCCCGGCGCAGCTTCGCGTCGGAGAAATCGAAGCCCAAAGGCTCGACCAGATGCAGCTCCGCGCCCGTGATGGCGGCCAGCCGTATCGCGTTGCCCGTATTGCCGGGGATTTCTGGGGAGTGGAAGAGGATGCGGAACACCGTCCCATCCTAGCGAGCCTGTTAGTGCATCCCGCGCAGCAGCCGGGCGAGCACGGGGACGATGACAGTGTTGGGGGCCGGGCCGGAACTCAGGAACTGCTTGAGTCCGCGGGCCAGCCCGGCGGCGTTGACCACCTGGACGGTTTCGTGGCCGTCGTCCCGGCCCGGGGGGCGGCGGTGCCGGTCGATCACCGGTTCGTGCAGGTTGCCATCGGTGCTGTGGACCACGGTCCAGCCGGTGACGTTGAGCTCCGGAAAGATGTCCTGCATCCGGCGCACCACGTGGGCGAGCTGGGGAGGGGCGATGGACCGTCCGCCGTGGGTCAGGGCACTGCCGTTCCAGGCGTAGGCGCCGGGCGGCAGCAGCATGGAGCCGATGACCGCCATGCGGTAGCCGGAGAGCACCACGTGGTCGATGTGGCTGTTGTCCGCCGGGGACTGCAGCCCGTTGATGAGCCGGGCGGCCGGGATGGCGGGGAGCACCTGGCGGCTGATGAGCTGCACGGTGCGCATTTCCCGCTGGATCCTTGCCTCCGCGCCGAAGATGCCCCGCTTGCGGGGCAGCCCGTGGACCTGCAGGCCCGCCAGGTCCCGTGGGATCAGCGGCACTCCGCCGCCGGCAGCCACCTCCTCGAAGGACGGGACGTAGACCGGGGCGTCCGCGGCGGTGTTGCGCGGTGTGTTGGGCCGGCGGACATGCGCGGAGGCCCGGCTGCCAGCGGCCGGTGCGTCGAAGTGGGCACCTTCCTCGGCCGGGGCGGTGCGGCTGGAAAAGTCAGTGCCGCTGCCGTAGGAACGGTCGTAGTCGGCCCGGCTCTTGGCGTCGATCAGCGTCTCGTAGGCGAGGGTGACGCGCCGGAAAGCGGCCGGGTCCCCGCCGTGGTCAGGGTGCGCGGTGCGGGCGGCCTTGCGGTAGGCCACTTTGATTTCCTTGTCCGTCGCCGTCACGGGGATCCGAAGGACCTGGTAATGCGAGCTGTTGCCCTGCGTCAAGCAAGAATCCTTTGCGTCGATGGTGCCAGCCCATCCTGGACGTCCGGCCTGGCCAGTTTAACCGGCTAGGGGGAGAACGAGCGTACCGGCACGGAAGGTTCCCGACGGCTGGCATAATTCAGCGCATGAACATCGCCGTTGCCGTCAACCCGCGGGCATCCTTTGGCCGCGGGTTGCATGCCGGCAACGAAGTAGCCGCGTACTTCCGGGCCGCCGGGGCCGACGTCCTGCTCCTGTGTGAGGACAGCTACGATGCGCTGGCGGCGTCCGTGGAAAAGGCGCTGGCCTCCGGCGTGGATGCCCTCGTGATGGTGGGCGGTGACGGCATGGTCCACCTCGGCGTCAATGCGCTGGCCGGATCGGGCATGCCCTTCGGTGCGGTCCCGCTGGGGATCGTCCCCACAGGCACCGGAAACGACATGGCGCGCGCACTGGAGGTGCCGGCCCACGACATCCCCGGCGCCTGTGCGGCCGTGCTCGCCGCCCTGGCCACCGGCGGGCGAATGATCGACGCGGGACGGGCGTCCTCCGACCGGACGTCCCGCTGGTTCGCCGGTGTGGTGTCCGCCGGGTTCGACGCGGCCGTCAATGAACGGGCCAACGCCTGGCGGTGGCCCCGCGGCAAAGCGCGCTACCACCTGGCAATGCTCCGCGAACTCGCCTCGTTCCGGGCCATCAACTACACCGTCACGGCCGACGGCGGGACCTGGCGGCAGGGCGCCATGCTGATCTCCGTCGCCAACGGGCAATCGATTGGCGGCGGAATGAAGGTCACGCCCGACGCGGTGCTCGACGACGGCTACCTGGACCTATTCATCGTCGGCCCGCTCTCCCGGACGGGCCTGCTGAAGGTCTTTCCGAGGGTCTTTTCCGGCGGCCACCTCGGGCATCCGGCCGTGCACATCCGGCGGGTCCGCAAAGTGGAGCTGTCCGCCGACAACGTGGTGGCCTACGCCGACGGGGAGCGGATCGGCCCGCTGCCCCTCACCATCGAAGTGGTTCCCGGGGCGATCCGCGTTCTGGCGTAGCCGCGGGCGGGACTCCGGACGGGCCGTCCGCGGCGCGGATCCGGGGGAGTCTAGAATCGTGCGGAGGCTCGGGCGGGAAAACGAACCGGCGTAGCGGAATCGGGGCAAGGCATGGGAAGCAGGCGGGAAGCAGAGATGACGGCGACGGCGGCCGCAGGGGCCGGTTCGCACCGCGCGCGGTCTGTGCGCCGGGGGAGCCGCGCATTCCTGGCGCTCGCAGTGGCGACGGCGCTGGCCGGCTGCAGCGTCGGCATTCCGGACCCCGCAGCGCCCAAGGCGGTACCAGCGACTCCGACCCTCGCCACCCCCACCGTCACACCCGGATATGACGCCGCTGCCGTCGCCGCGAAGGACATGCCCTTCACTGCCGGAGAAACGCTGGCGGCCGGCGTGCCCATCCAGCTGTCCGACGGGTTGCGGGAGGTGCGGGGATGGAAGCCCGGCGGGGAGAACGTGGCCGGCGCGAACCGGTACGTCAAAGAGGACGGCTGTGTGGCATCGGCAAAGGTACGGACGAACCAGTCAGCCCTCGCCGTCACCGGGAACGACAGGGCGTCCACCGAGGCGCTCTTCCAGTACCTGGATGCCAGCATCCTTCCCGGGTATCTAAAGCCGGCGACACTGCGCTGGGGTGGCGAGCCCGGCGAGCCCGCTCCGCGCGTCGAGGTGCTGGTGATAACGGGCGGGGAGCGGGCCGGCGCCAGGGCCACCGCTATCTACGCCCGGTTGTTCAGCAAAGCGGGCTCCTCTGTGTACCTGTCCGTTTCGTGCCCCGACGCCCGGACGCTGGCTGCGGCACGGGCCGACGCCGAAGCGCGGATCGCCGTCGTTCCGCCGTCGGCCTGAGTCCTCCGTCGGGAAGTGCTGCCGGTTGCGACCCGGCCCGGGGTCGGGGGCGGAACCCGTCAGTCCCGACGCGTGGTCGAGAGCTTTGGCGAAAGCCGGTTCAGCGCCAGCGCCCCGACTAGCAGTCCGAAGTCCCGCAGGGCGACGTCGTAGAAGTCGCCCAGGACGATCAGGTTGACGATGATTCCGAGGAGCCACACCGCCACGAGCAGCGAGCCGAAGCGCGGTTTCAGCGCAACCGCCAGGCCGGCGGCGATCTCCACGACGCCAACGATGTACATGATGGTCTGGGCAGGCACCGGCACAACATCGGTGACCACGGGAGCCAGGTACATGGTCCAGTCGGTGAGCAGGTTCGTGAACTTGTCGAGGCCGAAGACTATCGGCGCAACGGTGAACACCGTCCGGAGCAGCAGGAAGGCCTGCCGCTCGGGAGCCGCGGCCAGTGGGCGGGCGGGCGCGGCGATGGATGCAGAGGATTTCATCACGACTCCTTCTAAAAGTGGATGACTTGATTTTAGAATGGAACCAGCGATTAAGCAATGAATCTTGTTTTTAGAGCTAGGCTGATTTCATGATCCGATCCCCTTGGAACCGCAGGATTGCGGCCGTCGCGTCCCTGCGGGACGAAAGCCGCCGGAAGCTGTTCGATTTCGTCGCCTCGGCCGGGCGTGCTGTCAGTCGCGACGACGCCGCCGGAGCCCTCGGCCTGCCCCGGAGCACGGCGTCCTTCCAGCTGGACCGGCTGGTGCAGGACGGGCTCCTGGCCGTGGAATTCAGGAAGCTTGGGGGCAGGGGCGGGCCCGGGTCGGGCCGGCCGGCAAAGCTGTATCTGGCCGCCGTCAGGGAAGTTGCTGCGTCGGTGCCGGACCGTAACTACGACCTGGCCGCCGAACTGATGGTCGCGGCCATCGAGGAGTCGGCGGCCGACGGCGGTTCCGCCCGCGAAGCGCTGGTGCGGACCGCCTACGCCAGGGGGGTGGCGGCAGCCCATGCCAGGGCCGACTTGACGGAACAGGACGATGCCCGGGCGGCAGCGGCGGGCACCGACTTTGCCGGGTTCCTCGCGGCGGAGGGCTACCGTCCGGAGGACGACGGCGAGGGCGGCCTGGTGCTGCTCAACTGTCCTTTCCACCGGATCGCCGAGGGCCACACCGATGTGGTCTGTGCCATGAACGGTGCGTTTCTGGGAGGGGCCGCGGCGGGGTGCGGAGTCGATCCGGACCGGGTGCAGGCTCTCGCCATCGACGAGCTTCGCGCCCTGGGCGCCGCGCAGCCGGCGCAGTGCTGCGCCCGGATCCGGCCTTAGGGTGTGTGGCGGCCCGTCGGGGCGGGGTCGGAGGCCGGCGTCGGGACGGCGGGCGCCGGGGACTTTGACCGCCCCTTCGTCCCGGTCAGCAGCACCCCTGCGATTACCAACAGGCCGCCCATGATCTGAACGATGGTGAGCGGCGTCCCCAGCACCACGGTGATCACCGCCGTGAAGACCACAATCAGGTTGAGGTAGTTCCCGGCGGTACCCGGCGCTGTGGTCTTCAGGGCAAGATTCCACAGGAGGTAGGCGCCCAGGGACGGGAAGACCACGATGTAGGCCAGAGACCACGCCTCGGCCGGCGTCTCGGGAAGCCGCACGTTCGCGGCGACGGCCAAGGGCGCCAGCGTCACGCCGGCGATCACCACCTGCGTCGCGGTGGCCGTTATGGCCGGCACGTCCAGCCTGCGGGCGATGATCGTGTAGCAGCCCCAGACGAAGATCGCCCCGATCATCATGACTTCACCGATATTCAGGGACAGGCTGACTACCCGCTGCAGCTCGCCCCGGGTCAACACCAGCAGGACGCCAAGAAGGCCGAGGGTGATGCCGAACCAGCCGCGCCGCGTGGTCTTCTCGCCGGTCAGGACCATCGCCAGCACAACGATCAGGGCCGGGTTGGCCGCAGTGATCAGCGACGCGTTCATTGCCGAGGTGTGGCCGAGGGCGCCGTACAGCAAAAGCGTGTAGCCGCTCATGCCCAGCACGCTGAGAAGGAGGAGCACCGGCCAGCGGCGCAGCACCGCGCGCCAGTCCGGCTTCTCCACGAAGTGGGCCAGCAGCACCAGCGGTACGGCGGCCAGCGTCCAGCGCCAGAACGTCAGGTCCAGGGGCGTCATCGAGGCGACGGCGGCCTGGGCGACAATGAAATTCCCGGACCAGAAGAGTGTGGCCAGGACCAGGTACACGGACGCTTTCACCGCTCGAATGTACACCAGGGCCGTGCCGGGACCGCGGGTAGAATTGGCCTGTGCCCGTATACCTTGACCATGCCGCCACCACCACCCTGGCCCCGGAGGCCCTGGCGGCGCTGACCCGTGAGCTGGCCCGCACCGGCAACCCGTCGTCACTCCACGGATCGGGCCGCCGCGCCCGCCGCGCCGTCGAGGATGCCCGCGAGGTGCTGGCTGCCGCGGCCGGGGCGCACCCCTCCGAAGTCATCTTTACCTCGGGCGGAACCGAAGCCGACAACCTGGCCGTGAAAGGCCTGTACTGGGCCCGGCACGCCGGGAACCCGCAGCGCACGCGGATCCTGTGCTCCGCCGTCGAGCACCACGCCGTGCTGGACACCGTCGAATGGCTCGAGCGGCACGAGGGCGCCGAGGTGACTTGGCTGCCGGTGGATGCGGACGGCGTCGTGGACCTGGCCGTGCTGGCGGCCGAGCTGTCCCGGGACCCCGCCTCGATCGCCCTGGTCACGGTGATGTGGGCCAACAACGAAATCGGCAGCATCCAGCCCGTGGCGGAGATCGTCGAGCTGGCGCACCGGGCCGGCGTTCCGGTCCACTCGGACGCCGTCCAGGCCTTCGGCTCCGTGCCTGTGGATTTCCGCGTCTCCGGGCTGGACGCCATGTCCATCTCGGGGCACAAGATCGGCGGCCCGGTCGGCGTCGGGGCGCTGATGTTGGGCCGGGCCGTGAAGCTGACCCCGGTGCAGCACGGCGGGGGACAGGAACGGGACGTCCGCTCCGGGACCCTGGACACCGCCTCCATTGCAGCCTTTGCCGCGGCGGCCGAAGCCGTGGCCGCCAACCTTCCGAAGGAAGCGGCACGCATTGCGGTCCTCCGGGACCGGCTGATCGACGGCGTCCTGGCAGCGGTGCCCGACGCTGTGCTGCGCGGGACCCCGGGCCACGGGCGGCTGCCGGGCAACGCCCACTTTACCTTCCCCGGATGCGAAGGCGACTCACTGTTGTTCCTGCTCGATCTGGCCGGGATCGAATCCTCCACCGGGTCGGCCTGCACGGCCGGGGTCCCCCGGCCGTCCCACGTGCTGCTGGCCATGGGACTGGATGAGGACACGGCCCGCGGCGCCCAGCGGTTCAGCCTGGGTCATTCCTCCACCGAGGCCGACGTCGACGCGCTGCTGGCGGCACTGCCCGGGGCCTACGCCCGCGCGCGGCAGGCCGGCATGGCCGGCCACGAGTCCAGCATCCAGACCGCGGGCACCGTCGCCCGACAGGCCGCCGCCACGGACTAGGCGTGCGGCAGGAGCCCGTCGAGCGGGATGTCCGGATCGGCCAGGGCGGCAGGGCTCACGGCGGTTTTCGCCGAGATGAGCTGCTTGATCAGCTTTTGCGGCTTGCCGGAGCGAGGCCAGTTCACGCTCATGCCAGCCACCACCCGGCCATCGCGCTGCCAGAAGGCGAGGAACTCCTTGCCCTCGAGCGAACCCCGGATGGTGGGCGGCCCCGAGACGAGTGCCGGGAAGCCGGAGTACTCCATGCTGACGTCGAACTGGTCGGTGTAGAAGTAGGGGACCGTGTCCAGGGAGGCGTCCCGCCCGAGCATCGCCCTGGCCGCCACTTTGCCGCCGTTGAGGGCATTGGACCAGTGTTCGCTGCGGTGGTGCTGGCCGGTGAAGGGGTGCAGGGCGTTCGCGACGTCCCCGGCGGCAAAGATTCCGGGCACTGAGGTCCGCAGCGAGGCATCAGCGAGGATGCCGTTCTCCAGCGCGATCCCCGCCGCCTCGGCGAGCGACACCTCGGGAACCACCCCCACGGCAATGATCACCAGGTCCGCGGGCAGGACGTCCCCGGCATCCGTGACCACGCCGGTGACCCGGCCCGACTGGCCGCTGATCCCGGCGGCCGAGGCGGGAAGCCGGAAGCGGACGCCGTTCGCTTCGTGCAGCGAACGGAAGAAGCCGCCCAGTTCCGGCCCGATCGCCGCACTGAGCGGCACCTCCTCCAGCCCCAGCAGCGTGACGGAATTCCCGTAGGCGCTCGCCGCCGCGGCCAACTCCATCCCGATCCAGCCCGAACCGATCATCACGACGTTGAGGCCGCCGTCGGCCAGGGCAGCGCGCAGCCGGCGGCTGTCCTCCACGGTGCGGAACGTGCTGACCCCCTCCAGGTCGCTGCCGGGCAGCGGAATGTGCCGGGGACGTGCCCCGGTGGCCAGCAGCAGCGAGGAGTAGCCCAGCGTCCGGCCGTCCGGAAAAATCACGCAGCGGGCTGCCGGATCAATCCGCGTGACGGCGGCGCCCAGCCGCAGGTCCACCCCGTTCTCCGCGTACCAGTCCGCCGGCACGACGGACAGGGCGTCGTCGTCGACTTTGGCTAGGAGGTAGTCCTTGGACAGCGGCGGTCGCAGGTAAGGGTGGTGCCGCTCCTCCGCCAGCAGGATCACCGGCCCGCCGTGACCTTCCGCGCGGAGGGTCTTGGCCGCGGTGGCGCCGGCGAGGCCGCCGCCCACGATCACGATGTTTTCGGAGGAGGCCACAGTGTGCTCGATTCCTGCGGCCGCCGGCACGCCCGGGGCCGCCTGTCGCGGGAAGGGTATCTAAAACTGTCACTTTTGACTTTAGAATCACGCCGGAGGGCCGTCAAGGCCTTTTGGGTGAGGATTCGGCGTGGCGATAGAATGGGTCGGCCGGCATTGTGCTATTTCTGCGTCCAGCAGCCGCCCGGGCCGGCAACAACCCCCTGAACCCCAGAGAAAGTCAGTATGCGAGTTCTTGCAGCCATGAGTGGCGGCGTCGATTCCGCCGTTGCCGCAGCCCGCGCCGTCGAGGCGGGACACGACGTCGTCGGGGTCCACCTGGCGCTGTCCAGGATGCCCGGAACCCTGCGCACCGGCAGCCGAGGCTGCTGCACCATCGAGGATTCCCGCGACGCCTGGCGGGCCTGCGACGTGCTCGGGATTCCCTACTACGTGTGGGACTTCTCGGAGCGCTTCAAGGAGGACGTGGTCCAGGACTTCATCGATGAATACGCCGCGGGGCGCACGCCGAACCCGTGCATGCGCTGCAACGAACGGATCAAGTTCGCCGCGCTGCTGGAGAAGGCGATCGCCCTGGGGTTCGACGCCGTCTGCACCGGCCACTATGCCAAGGTCATCAACGATGCCGAGGGCAACCCCGAGCTGCACCGCGCCGCGGACTGGGCCAAGGACCAGAGCTATGTCCTGGGTGTCCTCACGCACGAACAGCTCAAGCACTCGATGTTCCCGCTCGCGGATACGCCGTCCAAGGCCGAGGTCCGCGCCGAAGCGGAGCGCCGCGGCCTGTCCGTGGCCAACAAGCCGGACAGCCATGACATCTGCTTCATCCCCGACGGCGACACCGCCGGATGGCTGGCCGAGAAGATCGAGATGACCACCGGCGACATTGTGGACGAGTCCGGTGCCAAGGTGGGCGAGCACCCCGGGGCCAATGCGTTCACGGTCGGCCAGCGCCGCGGTTTGAAGCTCGGCACCCCGGCCGCCGACGGCAAGCCGCGCTTTGTGCTGGAAATCCGCCCCAAGGAAAACAAGGTGGTGGTGGGGCCCGAGGCGCTCCTGGCCATCGACGAGATCCGCGGCATCAAGGTCTCCTGGGCGGGGCTGCCCATCGCCGAGGTACACAACGGCGAGGAATTCGACTGCTATGCCCAGGTCCGGGCACACGGTGACCCCGTACCCGCCACGGCGCATATGGAGTCCGGCAGCCTTGTCGTCACCCTGACGGAGCCCCTGCGCGGGGTGGCCCCCGGCCAGACCGTGGTGCTGTACCAGGGCAGCCGGGTGCTGGGCCAGGCCACCATCGACGCGGCGCGTTCGCTGCAGCGGGCGGCCCTCTAGGTCACCCGTTATCGGACGACACCGCCGCAGGCCATCCCATGGCCCATCGAAAGAGGCCGCGCACCGTTGGTGCGCGGCCTCTTTTCGTCGGTTCGCAGCGCTTGGGCCGCGCAGTGCCTGAGCTGCGCGGCAGCCCCCGGCACTCTGCCGAAATTCACGCGGGATTCCAGAAGATAATGATGAGTTCCGCCCGTTCGTGTAAATTTTGTGTCTCATCTCACAAGATGTAACGATTCACCTGTTGGTCGTCTGGTTGAATCGAGGGATCAGGACAGCGTGCCGCCCTCCGAGTCGTCTCAAGTACGTCAGGGCGAGCACCAGTACTCATCGAACAGAAAGTTCACAGATGGCAATGAACAAAAAGGCCCTGCAGAGCGCCATCGCGCTCGCCGGGGTATCCGCCTTCGCACTGACCGCCTGCACCGGACCTTCCGGCGGCGGAACGGCGTCCGGCAGCGCGGCCGGCGGAGGCACCATTACGTACGGCACCACCGACAAGGTTGTTACCCTCGACCCGGCCGGCTCGTACGACGCCGGTTCTTTTATGGTGATGAACCAGATCTATCCGTTCCTGCTCAACTCCAAGCCGGGCACTGCTGACTCCACTCCGGACATTGCCGAGTCGGCTTCCTTCACGAGCCCCACCGAATACACCGTCAAGCTCAAGCCCGGCCTCAAGTTCGCCAACGGCCACGCACTGACGTCCTCCGACGTGAAGTTCTCGATCGACCGCGTGGTCAGCATCGCGGATGACAACGGCCCGGCCTCGCTACTGGGCAACCTCGACTCGGTCACCGTCAAGGACGACACCACGGTGGTCTTCAAGCTCAAGGCCGGCAATGACCAGGTCTTCCCGGGCGTCCTCGCAGCCAACGCCGGGCCGATCATCGACGAAGAGGTCTTCCCGGCGGACAAGCTGATGACCGACGACGAAATCGTCAAGGGCAAGCCCTTCGCAGGCCCCTACACGATCGAGAGCTACAAGAAGAACGAGCTCGTCGGCCTCAAAGTCAACCCGGACTACCAGGGCCTGCTGGGCAAGCCGGCCAACGGCGGCGCCACGATCAAGTACTACGCCGATTCGAACAACCTCAAGCTGGACGTCCAGCAGGGCAACATCGACGTCGCGGGCCGCAGCCTGACGGCCACCGACGCCGCGGACCTCGAAAAGGACTCCAAGGTCAAGGTCCACAAGGGTCCGGGCGGCGAGTTGCGCTACATCGTGTTCAACTTCGACACCATGCCGTTCGGCGCCAAGAGCGCCGACGCCGATCCCGCGAAGGCTCTTGCCGTCCGGCAGGCCATGGCACACGTCGTCGACCGCGACGCGATCGCCAGCCAGGTCTACAAGGACACGTACGTGCCGGCCTACTCCGTCGTTCCTGACGGCTTCGTCGGTGCCATCCAGCCGCTCAAGGAAATGTACGGCGACGGAAGCGGCAAGCCCAGCCTCGACAAGGCCAAGCAGGTCTTCGCTGACGCCGGAGTCACCGCGCCGGTCACCATCAAGCTCCAGTACAACCCGGACCACTACGGCAAGTCTTCGGGCGACGAGTACGCCATGGTCAAGGAACAGCTGGAGAAGTCGGGCCTGTTCAAGGTTGAGCTGCAGTCCACCGAGTGGGTCACGTACAACAAGGACCGCACCAAGGACGTCTACCCGGTCTACCAGCTCGGCTGGTTCCCGGATTACTCCGACGCCGACAACTACCTCACGCCGTTCTTCGTCCCCGGCAACTTCCTGAAGAACCACTACGAAAACCCGGCTGTCACGGACCTGATCAACAAGCAGTTGACCACCGTCGACAAGGCCGAGCGTGAAAAGGTCCTGGGCGAGGCCCAGACCGCCGTCGCCAAGGACCTGTCCACGCTGCCGCTGCTGCAGGGCGCCCAGCTGATGGTCGCCGGCAAGGACGTCAAGGGCGTTGACCAGACCCTGGATGCTTCCTTCAAGACCCGCCTTGGTGTTATCTCCAAGTAGGTCAATCCCCATCCGGTTCTGACCAGCCAACGAGGCGGGGCGCCCTCACGGCGTCCCGCCTCTGGTGCTGATACAGGACAACCGATTCCGCGGCCCACAAGGTTCGCGGAACACACATTTAGGTACCAATGACAACACTTATCGAGGCGCCGCCAACCGACGGCGAAGGCCTCCTGCCGATGAAGAAGAAATCGACCGGCGGGGGACTGGGCCGATACATCTTCATCCGGTTCTTCCTGATCTTCCCGACCATCCTCATCCTGGTCACCATGGTGTTCTTCCTGATGCGCACCACCGGCGATCCGATTACCGCCGCCCTGGGCGGCAGGCTCCCGCCAGAACAGCTCGCGGAGAGAATCACCGCGGCCGGCTACGACCGGCCCATCTTCGTGCAGTACTTCGAGTACCTGTCCCAGCTCCTTACGGGCAACTTCGGTACCACCCTTTCTGACAACCGCCCGGTCGCGGAGATGCTCGTCACATATGGCGCAGCCACCCTGGAACTGACCATCAACGCCCTGCTGGTCGCCCTGGTTGTGGGCATCCCGCTGGGACTGATCGCCGCACACCGGCGCGACAAGGGCCCGGACGCCGGCCTGCGCGTCTTCGCGATCCTCTGCTACGCCACGCCGGTCTTCTTCTCGGGCCTGCTGTTCAAGCTGACCTTTTCGGTCTGGCTGGGCTGGCTGCCGGTCGCCGGACGCGCGACGCCCGCCACCGAGCTCGCCCTGACCTCGCTTGAGGCCCCCACGGGTATTTACTGGCTGGACGCCATCCGCAGCGGCAACATGGCAGCCCTGGCCGACGTCATGGCACATGCCGTCCTGCCTGCCCTCGCCCTCGGCCTGCTGACCGCCGGCATCTTCCTGCGCCTGGTCCGGACCAACGTGATCGGCACGCTCGGCAAGGACTACGTCGAGGCCGGCCGCTCCCGCGGTGTCAGCGAATACCGTCTCCTGACCAAGCACGCCTACAAACCGGCCCTCATTCCCATCATCACCGTCATGGGGCTCCAGATCGCCGTGCTGCTGGGCGGCGCGGTGCTGACCGAGACAACGTTCGAATGGAAAGGCCTGGGCTTCCAGCTCGCGACCTACCTGACAGCCCGCGACTTCGTGGCTGTCCAGGGCATCGTGGTCCTCCTTGCCGTGATCGTGGCCGTGACCAACTTCTTCGTGGACATTGTCGCCGCGCTGATCGACCCTCGCGTGAGGTACTGATATGAGCACCACTGCTGTCAATGAACCCGTCAAGGACCCCCGAGGACCTTGGTTCCGGCGCCTGCCGATCATCTCGCAGTTCAACAAGAGCGTCGGACTGCAGCGGGGCATGCTCGTGGGAGGGCTCGTCCTGACCGCGCTCTTCCTGCTGACCGCGATCTTCGCGCCCCTGATCGCGCCCTTCGGCTTCTCCCAGATTTCCGACGCGGAAGGCAACTTCCCGTCGCAGCAGCCACCGGGCGGGAAACATCTCTGGGGCACCACCGTCGGCAGCTATGACGTCTTCTCCCGGGTCGTGTGGGGGGCCCAGACGGCTGTCCTCGTGATTGTTGTGGCCGTGGTCATGTCGATCTTCATCGGTGTGATCCTGGGCCTGGTCAGCGGCTATATCGGCGGCGGGCTGGACCGGACCCTCGTGGTGATTGCGGACGCCATCTACGCCTTCCCGCCCCTGCTCGTGGCCATCGTCATGGCGATTGCCATCAGCGGTGGCCGGTCCAGCCTCTGGGGCGGCATCCTCGCGGCGGCGATTTCCATCACGGTCGTCTTCATCCCGCAGTACTTCCGTGTCATCCGGGCTGAGACCATCCGGCTCAAGGCCGAACCGTTCGTGGAATCGGCGAAGGTTGTGGGCGCCTCCAACATCCGGATCATGCGCCTCCATGTCTTCAAGAACGCCACCCGCACCCTGCCCCTGATCTTCACCCTCAACGCCTCCGAGGCCATCCTCACCCTCGCCGGCCTGGGCTTCCTGGGCTTCGGCATTGAGCCGACGTCGGCCGCGGAGTGGGGCTTCGACCTCAACAAGGCCCTCGCGGACACCACATCCGGTATCTGGTGGACCGGCGTGTACCCCGGCCTTGCCATTGTGCTGACCGTCCTCGGGCTGACCCTGGTCGGCGAGAGCATCAACGACCTCAACGACCCCCGCCTGCGGGGCCGCAAGAAGGCTGTCTCCGGCAAGGGCGGCCCGGATTCCACCACCGGCGCCCAGGCTGCACTCGACGCAGAAGTGAGAAGTTCATGACCATCAACATCGACAAGCCCGGCACAGGCGCCGGCCCGGTCCTCGACATCGACCACCTCAAGGTCACCTTCGCCACCGACGCCGGTGACGTGTACGCCGTCAAGGACGTCAGCCTGCAGGTCAACCCCGGCGAGGTCGTGGCGATCGTGGGCGAATCCGGCTCCGGGAAGACCGTCACCGCCAAGACCATCCTTGGCCTGCTGCCGGAAACCGCCATCAGCTCCGGCGCGGTGCTGATCAACGGCAGCAACGTCATCAGCGTCAGCCCGGCGAAGCTCCGGGAGATCCGGGGCCGGGACGTGGCCATGGTCTTCCAGGAACCGTCCACCGCCCTGAACCCGGTCTTTACGGTCGGCTGGCAGATCGCCGAAGGCATCCGCTCCCATGCCGGCCACGGGGGAGGTGCGCGGGTCAGCGCCAAGGAAGCTAAGACCCGCGCCATCGAAGCGCTCCGCAAGGTGGGCATCCCGGACCCGGAAACCCGGGTCAACTACTATCCGCACCAGTTCTCCGGCGGGCAGAAACAGCGCGTCGTCATCGCCGCGGCACTGGCTCTTAACCCGGGGCTCATCGTGGCCGACGAGCCGACCACTGCCCTGGACGTCACGGTGCAGGCCGAAATCCTCGAACTCCTGCGGGATCTCCGGGACCAGTACGGCACCTCGATCGTGCTCATCACGCACAACATGGGTGTCGTGGCGGACCTCGCCGACCGTGTCGTCGTGATGTACCGGGGCGACGTCGTCGAAGAGGCGTCCTCGCGGGTGCTGTTCGCCGAGCCGAAGCAGGATTACACCAAGAAGCTTTTGGCCGCGGTCCCGCACCTGGGCCGGAACTCCGCCTCGGCCGGCATGACGGAGCGCGCCCACCAGGGCGGCAAGGTGCTGGTCGAGGCCAAGAACCTGACCATCGAATACCCCGGCCGGCTGGGAAGCCCCGCTTTCAAAGCCGTGGACGGGGTCAACTTCACCCTGTCCGAGGGGGAGGTCTTCGGCCTCGTGGGGGAGTCCGGCTCCGGCAAGACGACGATCGGGCGGGCCATCGCCGGACTCAACCGGACCACCGGCGGCAGCCTGAAAGTCCTGGGCTACGAGATGCTCAACCTGAAGGAGCGCACGTTCAAGCCGCTGCGCAAGGAGATCGGGTTCGTGTTCCAGGACCCGGCCGCGTCCTTCAACCCGCAGCTGACCATCGGGGACTGCATTGCCGAACCCCTGATCATCCACACCAACCCGACCCCGGCCCAGGCCCGGCAACGTACCCGGGAACTGCTGGAAGCCGTCCAGCTGCCGGCAGCTTACGCCGACCGGTTCCCGCATGAGCTCTCCGGCGGTCAGCGGCAGCGCGCCTCGCTCGCACGGGCGCTCATCCTGAACCCGAAGCTGCTGATCGCCGACGAGCCGACGTCGGCCCTGGACGTGTCGGTGCAGGCCGTGGTGCTGGAGCTGTTCAGGGACATCCAGGCCGAATTCGGCTTCGCCGCACTGTTCATCAGCCACGACCTCGCTGTCGTGGATATCCTGTCCCACTGGGTCGGGGTGCTCTACAAGGGCAAAATGGTGGAACAGGGCCTCGGTAACCAAGTGATGGGCAACCCGCAGCACGAGTACACGAAGAAGCTCATTGCCTCCCTGCCGGTACCGGATCCGGACGAGCAGGCCCGGCGCCGCGAGGAATTCCGCGCCGTCCTTCACGGCTAGGCCGCTCCGGCAACTGCCTGAAGGGACATGCCCGCCGTTCGCTGCGAACGGTGGGCATGTCCCTTTGTGCAGGTAGGGAAAGGGCACAGGAAGGTTCCCCGGGCAGCCGCCCAGGCGGCGCTTAACAGCAGAAGTGATTAGCGCAGGTGCCCCTAGACTGGGTCAATGACCGAGCAGAACCAGACTCATCCTGAAGCCGATTCCTATGACCCCGAGGCCAGTTCGCTGGCCGGTCAGGTGGACCCCGCGGTGATGGCGGAGCTGTTGTCGATCCGCTCCAGCATCGACAACATCGATGCCACCCTTGTCTACCTGCTGGCCGAGCGCTTCAAGGCGACCCAGAAGGTCGGATTCCTGAAAGCCACCCACAAGCTTCCCGCTGGAGACCCGGGCAGGGAGACGGCGCAGATCGCACGGCTGCGGCGCCTCGCTGCCGAGGCCCACCTGGACCCGGCCTTTGCTGAGAAGTTCCTCAATTTCATCATCGGCGAGGTCATCCGGCACCACGAAGCCATCGCCGAAGGCCACGAGGCGGCACTGGCCGCCGATCACCAGGCCACGCAGTCCTTGCGCCCCCGGCCCGCCGGTGAAGCAACCGGCCCCGCCGGCCCGACCATCTCCGCCACCGCCTAGCCGTGGCCGCACCTCAGACAGCGCAGCCGGAGCAGGTTACCGCCACCGCACTGGGCCCCTGGCCCGGCGAGGACCCGGTTGAGGCCGCGCGCATCATCCGTGGTGAGCTTGGCAGCCCGCACCTGCCCTTCCTTGCGGAACTGCCGGACCGGGGCGTCGGTTCCGATGCGCTGGGCCGGACCGCTTCCCTGCTGGTGGACCTCTCCGTGGACGTGCAGCCCTACGGCTGGCGGATCGTGGACCGGCCCGGCAAGGACTTCAGGCGGGCACGCTCGGCACTGTCCACCGACATCAACATCCTCGCAGACGTGATCGGCGCCGAGGACACCCCGGCGCTGGACATCAAAGTCCAGCTCCGGGGCCCGCTCAGTCTCGCCGCGGGCCTGCATCTGCACAACGGCGAGCGTGCCCTGATCGACCACGGTGCCCGGCGCGACCTCGCGGCCTCCCTGGCGGCGGGTGCCGGCGGCTACCTCAGCCGCGTCGCTGCCGCGGCCCCCGGGGCCCGCATCGTGGTCCAGATCGACGAGCCGGAGATCGCCTCGGTGCTGGCCGGCACCATTCCCACGTCCAGCGGCTACCGGACCCTGCGCTCCGTGCCGGGCAGGGAAGCCACCGATGCGTGGCAGCTGGTCATCGATGCCCTGCGGGCGGCCGGCGCCGTCGAGGTGGTGGTCGCCGTCCCGGAAGTCGAGGCGCCCTTCGACCGGATCCTGGCGGCCGGGGCGGACGGGATCGCCGTGCCCCTGCGCGCGCTGACCTCGCGCCAGTGGGAAACCCTCGCCGGCGCGGTGGAGGCGGGCAAACGGCTGTGGGCCGGTGCTGTCGATGTCTCCGACGTCACTGCTGCGCCGCCCCGCGTCGCCGACGTCGTGGAGACCGTCTGGCGGCCCTGGCGCCAACTGGGCCTGCCGGCCTCGACCCTCAGTGCCCTGCGGGTCACGCCCTCGGGCGGGCTGGCCGGCCATTCGCCGTCGTCCGCGACGGCTGTGCTGACGCGGCTGACCCAGGTCGCCGACGGCCTCAACCAGCTCGCGCTTGGCTAGGGCAGGGGCGGCACCGCCTTAGCTGCGCCCTTCCCAGCGGTCCGGCCTGGCGCGGTCCGGAAGGTACCCCGGGGCCGACAGGCCGCCGGGGTACGGTTCCAGCCGATAGTCGAAGTGCCCGGCATAGACCAGGACCAGCCCCAGCTGCGGCTGGATCACCTTCACCTGGATCCTGTGCTTTCCTGCCGCGCCCTCGTCCGGCGACCACCACTGTTCGGCGTAGGCCTTGGCGTCCAGGGCGGCCGGCAGGGGAATCCGCAGCGGTCCCAGGAAGAGACGCGAGGCCTCTGACACTCCCCGGAGCCTGCCCCCGGCGGTGACGCTGAGGTTGAGGTCCGTGACAAGCCGCCGGTAACGCCCGACGTAGTCCACCAGGCCGTGGCGGGTGCTGGATTCATCGAAGCTGGTGGTGTCGTGGAACAACCGGGTAATGTCCGGGAAAAAGATCTCGCGCCGGGCGGTGAGGCTGGAGCGGCCGAACGGGTCCACGTGGGCGTGGTTCTCGATCCGGAACCGGACGCCCTCGCCGTACTCCGGGAAAAAGGACTCCTCGCCGCTGGCCAGGCGCAGCAGCGGGCGGAGCCACTTCTGCCGGCAGCCAACCACCTCGAACACTCCTTCGCCGACGCCGTAGCGGCCGGAACCCGGAGCCAGCGCGAAGTACTCCTGCAGCTGCGGCTGCAACCGGGCAAAGTCAGCGCCGAGCGCACGCTCGTAGATTGGGGTGCTCACAGAATCCTCCTGGGTTGCTGGCCGGTTGGCGGGCTCCTGCCAGCATGCGGTACTGGCGGCAGTTTGTCACAGCGCCCCCGCGGGCGGCACCGGGAGTGCTCCGGACACGGTCGGCGCCATGCCCGGGCACCGGTGAATACGACAAAGCCATTTCAATAGGGGAATATATACATATGAAGGCACGCATTCTGGTAGTGGACGATGACGAGGCGCTGGCCGAGATGATCGGTATTGTGTTGCGCAATGACGGGTTCGAGCCCGTCTTCTGCGCTGACGGCGCGCAGGCGATGGACGTGTTCCGCTCCGCCAAGCCGGATCTCGTGCTGCTGGATCTGATGCTCCCGGGCATGGACGGCATTGAAGTCTGCCGACAGATCCGTGCCGACTCCGATGTGCCGATCGTGATGCTCACCGCCAAGGCAGACACCTCCGATGTGGTCCGCGGCCTCGAGTCCGGGGCCGATGACTACGTGCCGAAGCCGTTTAAACCGGCCGAGCTCGTCGCCCGGGTCCGGGCCCGGCTCCGGCCCGGCGACCAGAAGGCGCCGGAGACGCTGCGTATCGCCGATGTCACCATCGACGTTGCCGGACACCTCGTCAGCCGGGGCACCGAGCGCATTTCGCTGACACCGCTGGAATTCGACCTGCTGGTGGCTCTGGCCCGTAAACCCTGGCAGGTCTTCACCCGGGAACTCCTCCTGGAGCAGGTCTGGGGCTACCGGCACGCTGCCGACACGCGGCTGGTCAACGTCCACGTCCAGCGGCTGAGGTCGAAGATCGAACGCGACCCGGAAGCCCCCGAAGTTGTATTGACGGTCCGTGGTGTCGGCTATAAAGCAGGGTCCTGAACCGTCGGACGGCCCCCTTGGAAGAGGTCCGGGGCCGGTGAGGGCCCCCGTGGACGGGGCCGCTGCCGAGAACGCCGCCCGCACTTCGGTTGATCTCCGCGAGCCGGGCAAGGCGGCGCCCGCTGCCGTCGAACCCGACGCCGTCGAACCCGACGCCGTCGCGCCCGACGCCGTCGAACCCGGCACGGTCGCGCCCGACGCCGTCGAACCCGGCACGGTCGAACCCGGCACGGTCGCGCCCGACGCCGTGGAACCCGCCGCCGTCGAACCCGGCACGGTCGAACCCGGCACGGCGGCACCCGGCCCCCGCCGGAACGGTCCGGCCGCCCGCTGGCATGCCACCCGCTTCCGCACCCGGCTCTGGGTGAAGCGCGCCCGGATTGTAGGCGTGCGAGTGGCGAGGCTGGTCCGGATCGGAGCCGCCGGCCTGCTCCCGGGCCTGCGCTACCTGCTCCGCTCATTGCACCGCAAATGGCGGCGGTCATTGCAGTTCCGAACGGTGCTGACCACGCTTCTGCTGGCGATCACGTCCTTCGCCGTGGTCGGCGCGTACCTGTCGAACCAGATCGCCCACAACCTCTTCCAGGAACGGCTCGTCCAGGCCGAGTCGGAGACGCGCTACAACGTCAAGCAGGTCCAGGACACCTTTGACGGCGCCCAGGTCACCGATCAGTCCAGCGTCATCACGCTCGTTTACGACACACTGAACGCGGTCGAAGGCCGCGGCTCCGTCATCCAGCGACGCTACGTCTTTGAGGCGATGCCGGAGCAGACCAAACCCCGCAACCGCTGGGTCGAGTCGCGGGCCTCGGACCAGCTCACCATCAGCGTTATCCCGCCGGAACTGCGCAAGTCCGTGCAGGATTCCGGCAAGGAGCAGTTCTGGGCCTCCACGGAGTTCCCCGTGGGCACCGAAGACCGGCCCGGGATAGCCGTTGGCAACAAGGTCACCTTCAACGGCACGGTCTATGAGCTGTACTTAATTTACGACCTGAATACGGCACAAAAGACGCTCGACGAGATCCAGAACGTGCTGCTGGCCGGCGGCGCCGTACTGGCGCTGCTGATTGGTGCCGTGGCCTGGTATGTGACCCGGAACGTCGTCAGCCCGGTCAGCCATGCGGCAGTTGTGTCCGAGAAACTCGCGGCGGGGCAACTGCAGGAACGCATGGTGGTCAAGGGCGAGGACGAGGTGGCCCGGCTCGGGGCCTCCTTCAATCACATGGCCGCCAGCCTGCAGGAACAGATCACCCAGCTGGCCACCCTGTCCCAAATGCAGCAGCGGTTCGTCTCGGACGTCTCCCATGAGCTGCGGACCCCGCTCACCACCGTGCGGATGGCTGCAGAAGTGCTCTACGACGCACGCGAGGATTTCGATCCCATCAACAAGCGTTCCGCGGAACTGCTCTACAACCAGGTGGAGCGTTTCCAGTCCCTCCTGGCCGATCTGCTGGAGATCTCCCGCTTCGACGCCGGCGTGGCAACGCTCGACGCCGAACCGGGCGATATCGGGCAGCTCGTGTCGCATGTGATGGAGGGCGTTGCCCCGGTGGCTGCCGAGTACGGTTCAGTGGTGAGCCTCAACGCGCCGCCGGACAGCATCATCGTGGACATGGATGACCGCCGGATCGACCGGATCCTGCGCAACCTCATCCTGAACGCCCTGGAGCACGGTGAAGGCCGCCCGGTGAACATCTCCGTGGCCGCCAATGACAACGCCGTTGCGGTGGCCGTCCGGGACCATGGCATCGGCATGACCCCCGCGGAAGCGGCACGGGTATTCGACCGGTTCTGGCGCGCCGATCCGGCGCGTGCGCGCACCACCGGAGGCAGCGGCCTCGGACTGTCCATCGCCGCCGAGGACACAAAACTCCATAATGGCTGGCTCCAGGCGTGGGGCAGCAAGGGCAGCGGTGCCAACTTCCGCCTCACCCTCCCGTTGCGCCAGGGTGAGTCCATCACGAAATCCCCCCTCCAGCTGGAGCCGGTCGACGTCGGACTTCACAGCGGGGGGAGCGCGCGGACCATGCTGCTGCTGGACCACTCGCCGGCCCCCCGCGCCGACAGCGCGTTCCAGGGCCCCGGCGACGGGTCCGGCCCCGGCGCGACGGACCCCGGCACGGCGGGAACCGGAACGAAGGAGGGCTCATGAGCGGTCCCACAGGGAAGGCCAGGCGCGCCGCGGCAGCGCTGCTGGCGGTGCTGCTGTTCCTGCTGACCTCGTGCGCGCAGATCCCGCGTTCGGGCCCGGTGGGGAAAAGCACGGACGAGAGCGCGGGGAACCCCAAAAACGCTCCTGTGTTCTTTCCGACCGCGCCGCGTGCGGGGGCCAGCCCGGAAGCGGTAATCGAGGACTTCTATCTCGCCGGCAGCGGCTACGAGGACGACTACGCGGTGGCACGCCAGTACCTGACGCAGGCGTCGTCGGTCACCTGGAAACCGGACCAGCGGGTGCTCGTCTTCCGCTCCGCGCGCGTGGTGCCGACCGGCGTCGAAAACGTCTTCAACTACGAACTGGACGTGTCCTACTCCGTCGACGCGGATGGGGTTGCCACCCAGCTGCCGGAAGGAACCAAGGAGAACATTCCCGCGACGCTGACCCAAGTGGACGGGGAGTGGCGGATTGCGGAGCTCCCGGACGGAACGGCGATCCCGGAAGAAACCTTCAAGGTCATCTACGGCGCGTACCCGATCTATTTTTACGACCCCACCTTCACCTACGCGGTGCCCGATGTCCGGTGGTTCATCAAGAAGAAAACTGTCAAGGCCATGACCAGCGCGCTGCTCGGCGGTCCGGCCCCTTATCTCAAGGGCGCCGTCGTGAGCGCCTTCCCCTCCGGCATCAAGCTGGCCCGCGAGTCGGTCCCTGTGGTTTCCGGGGCCGCCCAGGTTGACCTCACGGCCAAGGACCTCGTGGAGGCCTCCAACGAGGACAGGCTGCGGATGCAGACCCAGCTTGCCCTCACCTTCCGCAGCCAGCCCGATGTCATCAACGTCGAGCTCCGGGCCAACCAGGACCTCGTGCGCGTGGAGGACAACGGTTCGGTGCTCCCGCCGGTCCGGGACAAGAACGTGCCGGACCGCCAGATCGCGGTGAACAACAACGGCCTTGTCCGGTATGAGAACAACAGGATCTCGCCGCTTCCGGACATCCGGTCCGTCGTGGCACTGGCGCCCCGGTCACCGGCGGAGTCCCCGGTCTCACAATCAGCGGCCTTCCTCAACGCCGGCGGCGGCACGCTGTACTCCATCGTGCCCGGCCAGCCCGCCAGGGCGCTGACCAGCCGCGCCACCCTCACGCGGCCCTCCTTCGACCGGTACGACTGGGTCTGGACAGCCGGGCCGGGAGCCAAGGGCGAGACGGAGCTGATCGCCTTCCGGCCCGTCGGCGTGGCCATAGGAGCGGGCGTGCCCAACGTGACCGTGTCGCCGGCGTGGCTTGCCGGGCGGTCAGTCAAGGAGTTCAAAGTCTCACGCGAGGGCACCCGCGCCCTCATCATCACGGAACAGGGCGGCAAGAGCCGGGTCCAGGTTGCGGGCATTGTCCGGGCTGCAGACGGCACGCCCAAAGACCTGACCGAGCCGATGACACTTCTGGCGACGAGCAACCCGGATCAGGGCGTGTGGGTGGACGACACCACAGTGGCCGTGATGAAGGGCTCCTCCAACGCAACAGTGACTCCCGAGCTGCTGTTCCTCACCTCGTCCCAGCCCCAGCAGCTGGCACCCTGGCCCGGCCTGACAGCCCTCAGCGCGGGCAACGGCGCGGACGAAATCTACGCCCAGTCAACGGAAGGCATCTTCCAGCGGCTCGGCAACGGCTGGTCCCCGCAAATCAAGGGACCGATCGATCCGTCCTATCCGGGATAGCGGAATGTCGAGGCCCGGTCGGGACTGACGGGTTGCGGTGTCCGGGCGGAGCCTGTCCGGGCGTGGCCTGTCCGGACGGGGCCTGCGGTTCTCCACATGGCGTTCCCGGGCTTCCCGCCGCGGGCCGCGCCGGGAGAACCTTGTCATGTGGTGATTTCCAGACAACTGCGCGACGTTGTGCACGGCGGGACCGATGCCGGTCCTGGTCCTGGTTCCGGTCCGGCCCAGGCGGATTCAACGGCCGGGCGGGACACCGGACGGCCCCTGCCACGGCGGGCTGCGGACCCTGATCTGACTCCGGCGGCCACGGCTGCAGCAAGACACCGTGGTGCCTACCGGCAGCCGCTGGCACGCGTGGCCGACCTGGCCGCCGCAGCCGCGGCCGAAGTTTTGGCGCTCGCCGCGCCGGTGGACTGCGTGTGCTGCGGGGCTGAGGACCTCGCGCTCTGCGGCGGGTGCGAACGGCAGCTCCGGCTGCTGATGCGCACACCGTTCCGGGCAGAAGCGCAGGCCCCCGCCCTGGTGGCCGTGGACGGCTCGGTACTCCTGCCGGTCGTGGCTGCCGGCGCCTACCGCGCGGAGCTGGCGCAGGCGTTGCTCTCCTTCAAAAAACACGGCCAGAGGCAGCTCGCCGGAGTGTTGTCGAAGGGCCTGGCGGAGGCCATCCGGGCCGCCGCGGGGGAGTCTCCGGGACTGCTGATCGTTCCGGTTCCAACCAGCGGCAGCGCCTACCGGAGGAGGGGGTTCAGTCCAGTCCATGTGCTGCTCGGCAGGGCCGGGCTGCACCGGGTGCCGGGAGCGGGCCGGCCATCAGGTCTGTCCACTGCCCACGCTCTCCGGACGACCCGCCTGGGGTCCGCCTCCGCACGGGCCGGGCAGGCGGCTGTACCGGTGACTGCAGTGCCGCAGCTGACGGTGCCCGTGCTTACAGCCGGTGCCCGCTGCCGTCTGCCCGGACCGCTCGGAGGTGCCGGGGGACAGAAGGCACTGGGCCGCGGGGAGCGTGCGCAGCGGGTGCGAGGATCCATGCGGGTCCGCCGCGGAGTCCTGGCGCCAGTGGTGCACGGACAGCCCTGCATCATCGTTGACGATGTCCTCACCACCGGCGCCACGCTGGCCGAGGCGGCCCGGGCGCTGCGTGCGGCCGGGGCGCTGGTGAGGGGCGCCGTCGTCCTTGCTGCGACACGCCCGCCGGTCGCGCTGGACTTCGGCCCGGCTGACCCCGAGATGGCAGGGAACGGGCCCGTCAAGGAAAAAAATAAACCAAAAAAGGATGAATAAGAGGTGTCTATGAACTAACGTCGAAGATGGGTACCAAGAACAGATGTACCTGTCGATAGCGGCTCGGAAAGGGGCTCGACTGTCAGTCAGACCAGCCCCAGGAAGTGCCGCCGTCGTGTCACCGAAGTCATTTGGAGGGCACCATGGAGTTCATGATCAGCGGACGCAATTTGACGGTCTCAGACCGGTTCCGCGAGTACGCCGACGAGAAGGTCTCGAAGATCGCGTCGCTGGGGGACAAAGTCCAGAGGGTGGACGCGAAGGTTTCCAAGGAGACCAAGGCCCGGCAGACCGACGAGATGCTCACGGTTGAGCTGACTGTCCTGGGCCGTGGCCCCGTGATTCGTGCCGAAGCCAGCGCCGCAGACAAATTCGCCGCGTTCGATCTTGCTTACAACAAGCTTCTTGAGCGCCTGCGCCGGGCGAAGGACCGCAAGAAGGTCCACCACGGCAGGCACACCCCCAAGTCCGTCACCGAGGCGACGGCAACACTTGAGCCCGCGAGCACCAGCGAGCCCATATACGAAGAGGCGAACCACTGGCTGGAGCCCAAAGAGGCTCCCGCCGAAAAATCGCCCTACGAGGTCGAGAACGATATCCCGGCCGGAGACTCACCCGTGCTCATCCGCCGGAAGGTCTTCCCCGCGTCGTCCCTCACGCTCGACGACGCCGTCGACAACATGGAACTCGTGGGCCACGACTTCTACCTCTTCGTAGACAAGGAGACCAAGGCGCCGTCTGTCGTGTACCGCCGCGACGGGTGGACCTATGGAGTGATCTCCCTGGACCAGACCTGTGAGCCCGGGGAGTCTGCCCTGGAAGAGAAGATCCTCGCCTACCGCTCCGAGGATGTGCCGGCCACCGCCTAAGCTGGTGCTGACCATTCAACGAAAGGACTGACGTGCAGGAAGTGCTGAGCCTCCCGCAGGCCCGGCGGATCGCACTGGCAGCCCAGGGACTAGACAAAGTACGGCCCGCCGGACCCGTCACCGCACGGGCGGTGGGCCGTACCTTTGCCCGCCTGCAGCTGGTGCAGATCGACTCCGTCAATGTGTTGTCACGGAGCCACTACCTGCCGTTCTTTTCCCGCCTCGGGAACTACGACCGCTCCATCCTCCAGCGAATGGCCGGCACCCACCCGCGCCGCATGATGGAGTACTGGGCCCACGAGGCCAGTTTCATCCGCCCGGACCACTTCCAGGACCTGGTCCTGTGGCAGAGCCGGAAATGGGTGGGGGCACACGCCATGGACCCCGAGCTGCGCAGCGGTGTCGCCGCCAGGGTGCTCGAGGCGCTTGCCGCCGGCCGCCCGATGACCGCCGCCGAACTCACCGTCCGCCTGGGCCATGTGGAGGACATGCAGCAGGACAACTGGGGGTGGAACTGGAACGTCGTCAAGCGGGTCCTGGAACACCTCTTCGAGGCGGGCCTCATCTCGGCCTCGTCCCGCACGGAATCCTTCGAACGGCGCTACACCCTCACCGCAAGGGTCCTGCCCGAACGGCCGGACGATGATTCCGGCGCTGCAGCCAATGCGGACACCGGGCAGGACCAGGCGGCCGCACTGGTTCGCCTCATTGATGCCGCTGCCCGCGCCCACGGAATCGGTACGCTGCGGTGCTTTGCGGACTACTTCCGGACGCCCATGCGCGCGTCGGCCGTTGCCGTGGAACACCTCGTCAACGCCGGCCGGCTGCGACCCGTCACCGTTCGGGGCTGGAACAAACCCGTCTACCGGCACGCTGAGGCCAAACTCCCGCGCGCGGCCACGGGCCGGGCACTGCTGAGCCCTTTCGACTCGCTGGTCTTCGAGCGGCGGCGTCTTGAGGACTTGTTCGGCTTCCACTACCGCATAGAGATCTACACCCCGGAGCCGAAGCGCCGTTTCGGCTACTACGTGCTGCCGTTCCTGCTGCGCGACGGGATTGTGGCCCGCGTCGACCTCAAGGCCGACCGGGCCAACGGCCTCCTGCTGGCCAGGGCAGCCCACGCGGAGCCCGGCGCTCCGGACGACACCGCCGTCGAACTCGCCGCGGAACTGCAGCTCATGGCAGAGTGGCTGCAACTGGACGGGGTTATTGTGTCCCCGAAAGGGGACCTGGCGCCGGCGCTCGCGGACGCTGTGTCCAAGGCAGGAGGCGGTGTATCCGCTCTGAGGGAACAGGCGTAACCGGCCCTGCGTCTCTCCCGTAGACTAAACACGCCAGAATTCGGCAGCTTGAGACTGGGAGCAACTTCACGTGGCATCACTTATCGAAAAACTTCTCCGCACGGGTGACAAAAAAACCCTGAGGCAACTGCGGAACTATGCCGATTCCATCAATGCCCTTGAAAGCTCCTTCCAGACCTTCACCGACGCTGAACTGCGCGAGGAGACCGACCGTCTCCGCGCACGCCACGTTGACGGCGAGACGCTGGACGACCTCCTGCCCGAGGCGTTCGCCGCCGTCCGCGAAGCCTCCTCCCGCACCCTGGGCATGCGCCACTTCGACGTCCAGCTGATGGGCGGGGCCGCCCTGCACCTGGGCAACATCGCCGAAATGAAGACCGGTGAAGGTAAAACGCTCGTAGCCACCGCCCCGGCCTACCTCAACGCCCTCGCCGGCAACGGTGTGCATGTCATCACCGTCAACGACTACCTGGCGGAATACCAGTCGGACCTCATGGGCCGCGTGTACCGGTTCCTGGGACTGACCAGCGGCTGCATCCTCTCCAACCAGGACCCCGCCCTGCGCCGCGAGCAGTACGCCGCCGACATCACCTACGGCACCAACAACGAATTCGGCTTCGATTACCTGCGCGACAACATGGCATGGGACAAGTCGGAACTCGTCCAGCGCGGCCACAACTTCGCCATCGTCGATGAAGTCGACTCCATCCTCATCGACGAGGCGCGAACCCCGCTCATCATCTCCGGCCCCGCCCAGGGCGACACCAACCGCTGGTACAGCGAATTCGCCAAGGTGGTCACCCGGCTCAAGCCCGAGGAAGACTACGAAGTCGACGAAAAGAAACGCACCGTCGGCGTGCTCGAGGCAGGCATTGAAAAGGTTGAGGACTACCTGGGGATCCACAATCTCTACGAGTCCGCCAACACCCCGTTGATCGGGTTCCTTAACAACGCCATCAAGGCCAAGGAACTCTTCAAGCGGGACAAGGACTACGTCATCCTCGACGGCGAGGTGCTCATCGTCGACGAGCACACCGGCCGCATCCTTGCCGGCCGGCGCTACAACGAGGGCATGCACCAGGCGATCGAGGCCAAGGAAGGCGTTGAGATCAAGGCCGAGAACCAGACGCTGGCCACGGTCACGCTGCAGAACTACTTCCGCATGTACGACAAGCTGGCCGGCATGACGGGTACCGCCGAGACCGAAGCCGCCGAGTTCATGAGCACCTACAAGCTCGGCGTCGTAGCCATCCCCACCAACCGCGACATGCAGCGGATCGACCAGCCGGACCTGGTGTACAAGAACGAGGCCGTCAAGTTCGACGCGGTGGTCAAGGATATTGCCGAGCGGCACGCGGAGGGCCAGCCGATTCTGGTGGGCACCACCAGCGTCGAGAAGAGCGAATACCTCTCCCGGCTGCTCGCCAAGGAGGGCGTCCGGCACGAGGTCCTCAACGCGAAGAACCACGCCCGTGAAGCCGCCATCGTGGCGCAGGCCGGGCGCAAGGGCGCCGTGACCGTGGCGACCAACATGGCCGGCCGCGGTACCGACATCATGCTCGGCGGCAACGCCGAGTTCACCGCCGTCGCGGAACTGGCCAAGCGCGGACTGGACCCGGAAGAGAACTCCGAAGAATACGAGGCCGCGTGGCCCGAGGCCTTCGAAGCCGCGAAGCAGTCCGTCAAGGACGAGCATGAGGAAGTCCTGGGCCTCGGCGGCCTGTACGTGCTGGGCACCGAACGGCACGAATCACGCCGGATCGACAACCAGCTTCGCGGCCGTTCCGGCCGCCAGGGCGACCCCGGCGAGTCCCGGTTCTACCTGTCCCTGACCGACGACCTGATGCGCCTGTTCAACTCCGGCGCGGCAGAACGGCTGATGAACAGCTCCGTGCCGGACGATGTGGCGCTTGAATCCAAGCTCGTCTCGCGCGCCATCGCCTCGGCCCAGGGCCAGGTGGAGGGCCGCAACGCCGAACAGCGCAAGAACGTCCTCAAGTACGACGACGTCCTGAACCGCCAGCGCGAAGCCATCTACGGCGACCGCCGCCGCATCCTCGAAGGCGACGACCTCCACGAGAAGGTCCAGTACTTCCTGGAAGACACGATCACTGCGTTTATCGACGAGGCCACGGCCGAGGGCACCGGAGACGACTGGGACTTCAACCTGCTCTGGTCCAACCTCAAGACCCTCTACCCCGTGAGCGTCACGCCGCGGGACCTCATCGACGAGGCCGGTGGAAAGTCGCGGATCACCGTGGACTTCCTCAAGGAAGAGATCCTCTCCGATGCGCGCCTGGTCTACAAGGAGCGCGAAGATGCCATTGGGCAGGAGAGCATGCGCGAGCTCGAGCGGCGCGTGGTCCTTTCGGTCATTGGCCGCAAGTGGCAGGAACACCTCTATGAGATGGACTACCTGAAGGAAGGTATCGGCCTGCGCGCGATGGCGCAGCGCGATCCGCTGGTGGAGTACCAGCGCGAGGGCTTCATCATGTTCCAGGCCATGATGGAGGCAATCCGGGAGGAAAGCGTCGGCTTCCTGTTCAACCTTGAGGTTGAAGTGACCCCCGCCGAGGACGTTGTGGTGGCAGACGAATCGGGCCAGCACACCGAACATCACGAACCGCAGATCCGGGCGGCGGGACTGGAAGCACCCGAAAAGCCGGCCCAGCTGCAGTACACGGCCCCCGGCGAGGACGGTTCCGCCCAGACCCGTGTCGAGGCGAAGGCCTCCGGACGCTCCGGCAACCCCGCCAAGGCCGCGGCGCAGGACGCCCCCCGCCGCGCGAACAAGAAGAAGCGGCGCTAGACGGTCGCCTGCGGGCTGTTTCGCTGACGCGAGGCCAGACAGGCACCGCGGTGAGAGTCACCATGAAAGAGGACCGGAACATGTTCCGGTCCTCTTTCATTGCTGCTGTCTCCTCCTTCCGTCAGTTCGGTCAGTCAGCCCCCAGCGTGCTTCCGGTGACGCGTGCGTTTGCGGTCACCCGATTTCCAGCACAGTGACCCGCCAGGCAAGCCTGCTGCGCTCCAGCCTCAAAGCGACCGCCCGGACCCGCAAGTCCTCAGCCACGACGGCGCTGGCTTCATAGACATCCGCGGATACCTGGCAGGCCCGGACCGAGCGGACGGAAGGATTGCGGTGCAGCCGTCCTGCGGTGGGCGACGCCCCGCACGGGACCCTGCGGGTCAGTGCTGCCCGGTGCTGCAGGGCCGCGAGACAGCGCTCGTCAAGCCTGCGGGCAAGCTGCTGCGCCGGCCGGGTGCCCGCCAGCACCTCGATGGCGGCCTGAACCGTGCTGCGAGAAATGGCACAGATCTCCCGTTCTTCGACGGCCGCGTGCAGAAGTGGCGGCGCAACGGGCCGAGTGTCCGGGCGGTCCGCCGGAGCTTCGCTGCCAGGGACCAGGCGCACGGGGGATGACGCGGAGGGTAGGGGTTCCGCGGCGGCGCGGGGGCGGGGCATGGCGCTCATGGGGCTTCCTTTGCTGTTGTGGGTGGCTGGTGCGGATCACGGTGGTTCATGGTGGCGCTGGCAGCTATCGGGTTTAGGGCGCCGGCGGAACCCGGAGTACCTGGCCGGGCCGCAGGAGATGGGGGTTGTCGCCGATGACGTCCCTGTTGGCCCGGTAGATCCGGGGCCAGTCCAAGGCGATGTCGACGTCGGAGGCGTAGGGTCCCAGCCGGGCCGCGGACAGGCCCCACAGCGAATCCCCTGAGCGTACTGTCACCTCAACCCCCCGGCCGGCGGGCTGCTGGAGGCGCCGCGGCCCGCCCGCCAACGGGCCGGGTTCAATGACCGGGGGGAGCGGGCGCCACTGCGGATGGGCAACGGCGGGCGCGCCGGGCGGAGCGCCAGTCGCGGCCGGGTCCGGCGTCCGGGTCCACGCGGCAGACGCCGAGGGGGCGGGGGAGGCTGCAACAGGGAGCGACGACGCTGTCGACATGGACGGCGCGGGTGATGCCGTGGCCAGCGGTGCGGTGAGCAGCTGGAGTCCGACGGCGGCCAAGGCGAGGCGGCGCATGAATCCGGGGGCGAACTTCCCGGTAGCCGAGGCGGCACGTACCTTCCCGGACCGTTCCAGGAGCGCCGCGGTAACAGCAATGACCAGGGACATGGCCCACCAGACCGTCACGATCAGGCCGGCCGTGTTCGCCACGAGGCCCAGCTGGTCTTCGAACCCGAGGGACTCGTGGCGTGCCGAGGAGATCCGCCAGCGTTGCACCATGCTGCTGCCCGTACCGGCGAGGAACAATCCCAGCAACAACACGACGATGGCCATGGCCAAGTCTGCTCGAAGCACCTGCCGGGGCGTGGATCCCGGGGTTACCGCTGCTCTCATGTTGTGCCTGCCTCACATCGACGTGACTGCAATTGGTTAGTGTTTGGTGCAGTTTGATGCTGTTGTAAGTAGTTTGATCCCCTTTGGCTTGTTTTGTCTACAGTTGATCCGAGCGGATGCGGTTGACCCGCTAAGACCGGCTCGCCTACGCTGACGCCATGCGCTGGGATGCCCTCTTTGACGATCTGGAGACTCAACTGGCCGCCGGAGAGCGGCTGGATCTCGACGCGGAAATCACGGAGCGCACCCGGACGGAGGAGGCGGCGGTGGAGCTCGCGGACAGGCTTCGCGGCTCGCTCGGTCTGCCTATTACGGTCCGGCTGGCGTCCGGGTCGACGTTCGAGGGGACCCTGAGTCACGCGGGGAGCCAGGCACTGGTGCTGGATGAACCGCGGCATCAGGTGCTGGTTCCGTACGCGTCGGCAGTCCGTTACCTCGGACTTTCCCGGCTGGCCGTTCCCGAGCCGTCCAGAGTCCGGCAACGGCTCGGCCTGGCCAGCGCCCTGCGCGGCCTGGCCCGGGACCGCGCGGCCCTGGCGGTGCTGATTTCGGGCGGCCCGGCAGGGGAGACGACGCTCCACGGCGTGATTGACCGGGTCGGGCGCGACTACCTCGATTTGGCGGTCACCGGGGATGGCGAGGAGCGAAGGGCGGCCAACGTCCGGCAGCTGGCGACCATTCCCCTAGCCGCGCTGGCGGGAATCAGGTCGGCCCGGACTCCGGGCTCCTTGGCAGCCGGCTGTTAGGCAGCCGGGCAATGGCGGGACCGCCGCCTGCGGCGCGTCCGGCTCAGCGGGTCTTGGACTTGGCCTCTTCGATCATCCGGCTTGCTTCCGCATACCGCTCCTCAATGTACTGCTCGAGCATCTTCTCCTCGACACGCCACTGGCCCCGTCCGCCCACCTGGATGGCCTTCAGCTCGCCGCTGCGTACCAGTGCGTAAGCTGCCGGGGCATTGATCTGGAGCTGCTCTGCGACGTCGGCAAGGGTCAGGAATCGGGGCATGACACCATTTTGCCACCGATGGCTCCATCTGAGGCCTTTATCCACAGTTTGCACTTCTTTGTTCCCGAGGCTTCCCGTCAGGGCACGAAGGCGTAACAATGATCATGCCCGGCCAGTGTCGGGCGGCGACTACGGGGGGAGCGGGCGCATGAGTGCGAGCACGGTGGCTGGCGGGGCGCGGCTGAAGAAACCATCGTGGAAAGATCCCAAGCTCCTTGTTGGCGTTTTGCTCGTCCTCGCCTCCGTTGTGGGGGTCATTTCCCTGGTCGGAGCCGCGGACCAGACCGCCGAGGCGTACACCGCACGGGAAGCGATCGCAGTGGGGGAAACGTTGACCGTGGACAAACTGAACCGCGTCCGGGTCCGCCTGGGCGACGTCGAACAGCACTATCTGACGCCGGCGACCGGTGTGGCTGAAGGACTCGTTGCCGCCCAGAGAATCGGCAAGGACCAGCTGGTGCCCCGCGAGAGCTTCGGGCAGCCGGACGGCCTGGACCGGAAGCCGGTCGCGGTCACCATCGATGAGGCACTGCCGGCCCAGGCGGTGGCGGGCTCCCGCGTGGACGTCTGGGTGGCACTGCCCGACACCCGGAACGGGTTCAGCCAGCCCACCCTGCTGTTGCCCAGCGCAGAAATTGCCCAGATTACGCCGGGCAGCAGCGCCCTGGGGTCCGCCCGGTCCACCGTCGTCATGGTGCTGGTTGCGGACGAGCAGATGCCGAAGCTGCTGGGAGCGCAGGCCAACAAGGCAAAGATCTCCGTGGTCTGGAACCCGGGAGGGGCGGGCCGGTGAGCATCCCGGTCGTCACCGTCGGAGACTCGCGCGAAGACCTCGTCGGCCGGCTCGAGCGGCTCCACGGGCCGGTATCCGTGGTGCGGCGGTGCAGCGAACTGGCGGAACTCTTGGCGGCCTGCCAAGGCGGGCTGGCCCGTGCCGCCGTTGTGGCTGAGGGCAGCGAGGAACTGACGGCGTCGCTGGTCGACCGGCTGTCCGCCGTCGGCGTCGTCGTCGTTGCGTTGACCGACAGACCGGAGGAAACGGCCCGGCTCCGGGGCATCGGTGTGGCCGCCGAACTGACCGGAGTGGACGCCGCGGCGCTGGCCAACCGGATCGAAGCGGCTGTCGCATTGCTGGCGGCAGACCCGCGGCTCCGCCAGGGGGACAACGCCGTACAGGCCGTCGGCAGCACTGCCGCCGGAAGGTCAGGCGGGACAGCAGGGGAAGCGGCGGAGCGGTCCGCCGAGGGGCGGATCATTGCCGTGTGGGGCCCTGCCGGTTCGCCCGGCCGGACCATGCTCGCGGCCAACATGGCGGCAGAACTGGCAGCCGAGGGAAAATCGGTGCTGTTGGTGGATGCCGACAGCTACGGTGCCAGCATTGCTGCCATGCTTGGTCTGCTGGATGAGGCGGCCGGGCTCGCGCAGGCCTGCCGCCTGGCGGACCAGGGTCTTCTCGACGGGGAGGCCCTGCTCAGGGTGGCGGTGCCGGTGGTCACCAAAACAGGAATTTTCCACGTGCTGACCGGAATCACTCGTGCGGACCGCTGGACTGAGCTCCGCGCCGCGGCGCTTTCGCTTGTGCTGGCCAGGGCCCGGCAGGTAGCTGAGGTTATTGTCATCGATACGGGCTTCTGCCTTGAATCCGACGAAGAGCTGAGCTTCGACACCATGGCGCCGCGCCGGAACGCCGCGACGCTGAGGAGTCTTGAGCTGGCGGACACGGTGTTCGCCGTCGGGGCGGCGGACTCGATTGGCGTTCCGAGGCTGGTCCGTGGCCTCGCCGAGCTGGAAGCGGCCGTTCCGCACGTGTGTCCGCAGGTGGTGCTGAACAAGGTCCGCCAGTCCGCGGTAGGTCGCTCCCCGGAGCGGCGACTCCGCGATGCGTGGGAGAGGTACGGCCCTGCCGTCCCGGTTTCGGGGTTCCTCCCGGCGGATCCGGTCTCGACCGATGCGGCACTGCTGTCAGGGTCCCTCTTACTGGAGACTGCGCCGGATTCGCCCCTCCGACGGGGTATCGCCGCCTTGGTTTGTGCACCCGCCCAGCGAAACCGCGGATCCTCTGTATTTTCTTCCACATCGAAGCGCCGCCCAAAGGACTAGGCTCGCCATGAGGGCCGCAACGAAGCGGCCGTGAATTTTCTTTATGGAGGCGTTTGTCGATGTCGTCTGGGTCCAGCGTGGAGGATCAACCCGTTTCGATCGGTGCCGGAGCAGGCTACCTGAAGGACTACTACGAGCACCTTGCTGAAGAGGATGCCCGCGCCTACCCGGCGGAGCTGCTCGCCGCACGGGCGCAGACGCACCGCGACACGGCGGCGCAGCGGTTCCCGGGTATCGCCAACATCACCATCGCCGACGAGGCAGACCGCAGTGTCGTCTATATCGTCACCGACGATACGCCCTTCCTCGTGGACTCGGTCAACGCCGAACTGGTCCGGCAGAAGTCCCCCATCCACCTCGTGATGCACCCGCTGTTCGTCGTGACCCGCAACCGCGAGAGCGGGGAACTCGTCAAGGTCGCACGGGTTCCCTCACATCTGGGCATCTCCAGTGGCGACACGGCGGCCATGCCGAATCTCTCGCACCTGATCGCCCAGGGCGACAACGCCTCGCACATGGAATCCTGGATCGCTGTCGAAATCGACCGCGTCGACGACGCGAAGCGCGCGGCGCTGGTGGAGGGCATCGGCCGGGTGCTCGACGGAGTGCGGGCCGCCGTCGAAGACTGGCCGAAAATGCGGCACAAGGCACTCCAGATCGCGGAGGACCTCGACAAGCTGGCCAACCCTGCGCAGATCGCCGAACTCCGCCAGGCCCAGGAGCTGCTCCGCTGGCTGGATGACGGGAACTTCACGTTCCTCGGCTACCGCGAGTATGACCTCAAGAACGAATCCGGCGAGGACGTCCTGGAACCCCGGGAAGAGAGCGGCCTCGGCCTGCTGCGCGGCGGAGCCGACACCCCGCACCAGATCCAGCACCTCACCGAGGCCGGACGGAGGAAGGCCCGCGAAAAGCGCGCCCTCGTCATCACCAAGGCCAACTCCCGCTCCACCGTTCACCGCTCCGCGTACCTGGACTACATCGGCGTCAAAAGCTTCGACGCCGCCGGCAACGTCAACGGCGAACGCCGCTTCATCGGGCTCTTCGCCACCACCGCGTACGCCGGATCCGTCCGCGACATTCCGGTGGTCCGCGAAAAGGTCGCCGCCGTCCTGAGTGACGCGGGCTTCCCGCCGGACTCGCACTCCGGCAAGGATCTGCTGGGCATCCTCGAAACCTACCCGCGTGACGAGCTGTTCCAGATCGAAATCCCTGATCTGGCCGCGATCGCGACGGGTATCCAGCGGCTGCAGGAACGGCGCCGGACCCGGCTGTTCCTCCGCCCGGACATCTATGGACGTTTTATGTCAGCCCTCGTCTATCTTCCGCGTGACCGGTACACCACGAATGTGCGCCTGCGCATCGAGGAAGAGCTGCGCGAGACCTTCGACGCCGTGTCCATCGACTACGAGGCGCGGATGACGGAGTCCGCCCTGGCCCGGCTCTTCTTCCGGATCCGGCTTCCCAAGAATGCCGATGTCAGCAACGTCAACAGCGACGACCTTGAAAAGCGCCTGGTCCGGGCGGCCCGCTCGTGGAGCGAGGGCATCGCCGAGGTCCTGCATGCCCGTGCCGAGGGCGTTCAGGACGACGGCGCCCAGGAGCTTGCCGCCGTGTGGGCCGAGGCCTTCCCCGCGACCTACCGGGTGGACTATGAGGTGGAGGATGCCCTGGAGGACATCGCCCGCTTCGAGAAGTACGGAGCCGCCGCAGAGCGGGCCGGGGAGACTGTTGAGGAACAGCCCGGCGTCCACGTCTATCTGCCCCAGGGCGCCGGTGCGACGCTCGAAGAGGACGCGCGGGTCAAGCTCTACATGCTGGACCCCAAGAGTCTGAGCCAGATCCTGCCTTTCTTCCACAACCTGGGCCTGGAGGTCCTGGACGAGCGCCCGTTCGAGATCGAGACGTCGGACCACCGCGACTTCTTCCTCTACGACCTGGGCCTGAAGTACCCGGCAGGGGTGGACCCGATCAAAACGGGGCAGCTGCTGGCGGATTCCTTTGGTGCCGCGGTGTCCGGCGCCGTGGAATCGGACAGCTTCGACCGGCTGGTTCTGCGCGAGGGGATGCACTGGCGCCAGGTGGTTGTGTTGCGCGCCTACGCCAAGTACATGCGGCAGATGGGCAACACCAACTCCTACGGGTTCCTGGCTGACACGCTGCTGGCCAACCCTGATGTCAACCGCGGGCTCAGCGCCCTGTTCGAGGCCCGCTTCGATCCTTCGCTGGGCGAGGACGAGCGCCGGCTCCGGCAGAAGGAGGTCCTCGCCGGACTGGACGCGGCGATCGAACAGGTCGCAACCCTCGACGCCGACCGTGTGCTGCGCACCTTCAAGAACCTGATCCTGGCGACGCTGCGGACCAACTACTACCAGAACAAGCCGCACCTCAGTTTCAAGCTGGACCCGGCCGCCATCGATGGCCTCCCGTTCCCCACTCCGATGTTCGAGATCTGGGTCTACTCGCCCCGCGTCGAGGGTGTGCACCTGCGATTCGGCAAGGTGGCCCGCGGCGGCCTGCGCTGGTCTGACCGCCGCGAGGATTTCCGCACGGAAATCCTTGGCCTGGTCAAGGCCCAGACGGTCAAAAACGCCGTGATCGTGCCCACCGGGGCCAAGGGCGGGTTCTACGCCAAGCAGCTACCGGATCCCGCCGCGGACCGCAGCGCCTGGATGGCCGAGGGCGTCGAAAGCTACAAAACTTTCATCCGCGGCCTCCTGGATGTCACCGACAACCTCGTCACGTCGCCGGAAGGCGAGCGGCTGGTGCCGCCCGCCGACGTCGTACGGCATGACGACGACGATTCCTACCTCGTGGTCGCGGCCGACAAGGGGACGGCGTCATTCTCGGACATCGCCAACGGCCTGGCCGCGGAGTACGGTTTCTGGCTGGGAGACGCCTTCGCCTCCGGCGGCTCGGTCGGCTACGACCACAAGGCCATGGGCATCACCGCCCGCGGTGCCTGGGAGTCGGTCAAGCGCCACTTCAGCGAGCTGGACCTGGACACGCAGTCCGAGCCCTTCACGGTGGTCGGCGTCGGCGACATGTCAGGCGACGTGTTCGGCAACGGCATGCTGCTCTCGAAGCACATCCGCCTGCTCGCGGCCTTCGACCACCGGCACATCTTCCTGGACCCCACCCCGGACGAGGCCGTCTCCTTCGCCGAGCGCCAACGCCTTTTCGAGCTGCCCCGTTCCTCCTGGGACGACTACAACAAGGAACTGATCAGCGAAGGCGGGGGTGTGTTTGCCCGCCAGGCGAAGTCCATCCCGGTTTCGGCCCAGGTCCGGTCCGCGCTCGGGCTGCCCGACGGAACCACCCGGCTCAGCCCGCCCGAACTGTTGCGCGCGATCCTGCTTGCCCCCGCCGACCTGCTGTACAACGGCGGCATTGGCACGTACGTCAAGGCCAGCACGGAAACGAATGCCGTGGTCGGCGACAAGGCCAATGACTCCATCCGCGTCGACGGGCGGGAACTGCGTGTGAAGGTGGTCGGTGAAGGCGGCAACCTGGGCATGACGCAGCGGGGCCGCATTGAGGCCGCCCTCCAGGGCGTCATCCTGAACACCGACGCGATCGACAACTCCGCCGGCGTTGACTGCTCCGACCATGAGGTCAACATCAAGATCTTCGTGGACCGGATGGTCGCCGCAGGCAAGCTGGATCCTGCGGAGCGCTCGGAGTTCCTGGCCTCGATGACCGACGAAGTCGGCCGCCTGGTGCTCGAGGACAACATTGACCAGAACATCCTGCTGCTCAACGACCGGATGCGGGTTTCCGAATGGAGCCCCAGCTACGAACGGTTGATGGACTGGCTGGAGACCCACGCCGGGCTGAAGCGGGACCTTGAAGCCCTGCCGACCACGGACACGCTGCGGGAGCGGCTTGAACAGGGCCAGGGCCTGACCTCGCCCGAATTGTCCGTGCTGGCCGCCTACGCCAAGATCGAACTCGCCTCGGCGCTGCGGGACAGCGACCTGGCCGAAGATCCGTGGTTCCGGGATACCCTGCGGGCCTACTTCCCGCAGCAGCTGCGGGACAGGTTCGACGCCGAACTCGACACCCACCCGCTGCGGCGCGAGATCATCGCGACCGTCGTGGCGAACGACATGATCAACATGGGCGGGATCACCTTTGCGTTCCGCGCCATGGAGGAGACCTCGGCCACCGAGGCCGCCGTCGCCAAGGCGTTCGTGGCGCTCCGTGAAGTCTACGAACTGGACATCATGGTCGGGGAACTCAACGAGCTGCCCGCGTCCTTCCCGACGGAACACTGGAGCACCGTCCACCTGGACATCCGCCGGCTCCTGGACCGGGCCGTGCGCTGGGTCCTGAGCCAGGGCAACGCGGCCCGGCCCATTGCCGAGATCGTGGGCGAGTTCAAGCCGCTGATGGATCCGATGCGGGCGCGCCTGCTGGATTACCTGCGCGGCGACGACCGTGCCCGGGTGACCGAATGGCTCGAAAAGGCGCGCGGCTGGGAACTCCCCGAGGACCTGGCCCACCGCTGGGCGGAACTGTTCGAGAGCTTCGTGCTGCTGGACATCGCCAAGATTGTGCACGTCAGCCCGGAACCCGTCGAGAACATCGCACACGTCTACTACACGGTGTTCAACCGGTTCCATGCCGACTCCCTGCTTGAGCGCATCACAAAGCTGCCCAGGGAGGACCGCTGGCAGGCCCTGGCCCGCGCCGCCCTCCGTGACGATCTCTACTCAACCGTCTCGGATATGACGACGGCGGTGCTGGAGGCGACCACTCCGGGAATGCCCGCGGAGGAACGGCTCGCGGCCTGGGAGAGCCAGAATGTTGAGCAGCTGGGCAGGGCGAAGAGCATGTTTGACGAAGTGAACGCCCTCGAGGCCGATGACATGGCCTCGCTGTCGGTAGCATTGAGGCTCTTGAGGTCAATCGTCCGACGCTAGCCAACTGCCGGCGTCGCAACTGGAGGTGTAGTGGCAATCTTTACGGACCCCATCAGGGAGCACGCTGATTTCGGGCCGGGGGATGCCGAGTGGCTGCACCTCCTCGTCGGCGACTGGCAGATGGTCGCGGACCTGGCGTTCGCGGACCTGGCGCTGTGGTTTCCGCACCCGGAGTTCGGCTACGTGGCGCTGGCCCACGTCCGCCCCTCCACCACGCACACGGTGTTTCATGCCGACTTCGTGGGGGAGGGGATCCGGTCGGACCTGAAGCCCCTGGTCGACAAGGCATGGGAGAGCCGCACGATCGAGCGCTCCAACGAGACCAACTGGAGCAGCGACATGGCCCTCCGGGTCGAGGCTGTGCCGATGGTCCGCAACGGCCGGACGCTGGCGATCGTGACGACCCACATGGACCTTTCCAGCTCCCGGATGCCGTCACGGCTTGAGCTGACCTACCGGCAGTGCGCCTACGATCTGCTGCGGATGGGGACGCTCGGGCTGTGGCCGGACTTCGCCTCGCCCACGGGTTCCCGGCGCGGCGCGCCCCGCGTCGGTGACGGTCTCATCAGGCTCGACGCCGAGGGCATCGTCCAATACGCCAGCCCCAACGGAGTCTCAGCGTTCCGCCGGCTGGGCGACGGCGAGTCGCTTGAGGGCAGGAGCCTGGCCGAAGTGACCGCAGGACTGCTCAAGGACCGCCGCATGGTGGATGAGACCCTGCCGCTCGTTGTTACGGGGCGCATGCCGTGGCGCAGCGAAATCGAGTCCCGCGGCGTCAGCCTGTCGCTGCGGGCGATTCCCCTGCGTGACGAACAGCAGCGCTTCGGTGCCCTGGTGCTGTGCCGTGATGTCTCCGAGCTGCGGCGGCGGGAGATGGAACTCGTCACCAAGGACGCCACGATCCGCGAGATCCACCACCGGGTGAAGAACAATCTGCAGACCGTGGCTGCGCTGCTGCGGATGCAGTCACGGCGCATGGTCAGCGATGAGGCCAAGCAGGGACTTGAGCAGGCGATGCGACGGGTGGCCACCATTGCCCTTGTGCACGAGACGCTGTCGCAGGGCCTCACCCAGAGCGTCGACTTCGATGAGCTCATTGGCCGCCAGTTCCGGCTCTCGGCCGAGGTCGCCTCCCCGTCGCAGCAGGTGAAGACGGCGCGTTCGGGACTCTTCGGCGAGCTGCCCAGCGATTTTGCCACCCCGCTGGCACTGGTGATCAACGAGCTGGTGACGAACGCCGTCGAGCACGGTCTCGAGGGCCGGACCGGAACTGTCTGGCTGATCGCGGACCGCTCCGAAAGCGAGGACAGCGAAGAGCTGCTCACCGTGACCGTCGCGGATGACGGCGTTGGCATCCCGGCCACACCGTATGTGGAGGGCCTCGGCCTGCAGATCGTGCGCACCCTCGTGATGAGCGAACTGGGCGGGACTATTCAGTGGAAGGCCAGGGAAGGCGGCGGCACGGCCGTCCAGATTGTCCTGAGCCTGGCCAAACGGTAGCCGGCCGCAGGGTTTAGCGGCGGTTAAACCGCGAATGGCCGCAGACTGAGGTCTGCGGCCATTGCTGTCCTGTCGCTGCCAGCGAACCGCCGGGTGCGCCGGCGTCAGGAACCCGGTCCTAGGAGGCGCGGCGGGCCCGGGCCGCGCGGCGCTTCAGGGCGCGGCGTTCGTCTTCGCTCATGCCGCCCCAGACGCCGGCGTCCTGGCCGGACTCCAGCGCCCACTGCAGGCAGGTGTCGACAACAGGGCAACGCCGGCACACACTTTTGGCTTCCTCGATCTGCAGGAGGGCGGGGCCGGTGTTTCCTACGGGGAAGAAAAGTTCCGGGTCCTTGTCAAGGCACGCTGCGCGGTTACGCCAATCCATGCTTATCAGTCACTCCATTTCCTGGGCACTCGTTAAATGCCTTTGTGAAACTATTCACTAGAGGCTTCATAAGAAAGGGGCCCTCTGGGGCCCCCTCGGTCATCTGGTTTAAAGCGTGTCATGTTAACGCTGCGTAAACAAGGGATAACCCGCTTCAATATGCCTCGGGATCGTGAGCGATGCATCACATCAGCTGGCGGCGCCCTCACATTTAGACGACTATGTCCGGTACTGTGCCAGTGTGTCAAGAGCCTCTGAAAACCCCTCCGAGCCTGTTCCTGCAGGCCCCGGCATTCCCGCCCGGCCCGCCGGCATCCTGGTGATTGCGATCGTCGTGGCGCTGGAGGCGGCGGCGCTGCTGGTTGCGGCCATCTGGTACGGAAGCCAGCTGCTGACCGGCGCCCCGGTGCTCTCCTTCTGGGGTGCGGTGTTCACCCTGGTGCTCCTGGTGGCCTTCTCCGCCTGGCTCTTTGCGGTGGCCACCTTCCTGTTCCGCGGATACCGGTGGCCGCGGGCAGGTGCGCTGGTGGCGCAGCTCTTCACCCTTACCATCGGCTTTCCCACTATGTCGGGCGGATACCCCCTGGCGGGCCTGGCCATGCTGGTGCCGGCGGCCCTCGCCATCGTGCTGCTGTTTGACAAACGCGTCATCGCGTTCGCATCACGCCCCGGTGGAGCTCCTCCCGCCCTGTAACCCGCGCCTCACGGTCCTCACCCGCTGAGGTCTGCCGCAGGATCGAACGCCAGCTGGACCACCCGGGAGCGCCCATCCGCAATCACGACCGCGCGCCCCGGCGGAGGACTCGGCTCGGGTTCGTACCGGACTCCAAACAGTTCTCCGTCCATTAGTCCCCGCGGTGCGATCAACACGCCCCGCCCCTGGGCGGCCGCGTTCTGAACCAGTGGAACACGTTGCCGGATGCCCGGGTTGTAGCCGGCCGTGAGGACCACCCGCCATCCGAGGCTGTTCAACAGGAGCAGCCGGCTGTTGGTTTCGGACGACTGCAGATCGAGGTCGTCCGCCAAGAGAACCGCTGCCGGATCCAGTGTGCCGGCGAGCGCGGCGTCGTGGGTCCTGGACCAGTGCCGCTCCGGATCCGTGACGGGCGGAGCGTGAACCCAGCTGACTTCAGGGTTGAGGCCGGGTAGGGCGCGAAGCAGCGAGCTCTTTCCGGAGGCGTGACCGCCGAGGACGGCGAGGACAGCGCCCCGAGGCAGGTGAATGCCTGCCGGGAGGAGCTCGTCGCCTCCGACTCCAAGCCACAGGGGGCCGGGCGGGGGAGGACGGCCTGGTGCCCGGGATCGGACGTCAGCGACCGAAACCAGCCCGGGGAGAGGCTCGACCCGGAAGGGCCGGGTCCCCGGTGTCACAGCCCCGTCCCGGAGGGCAGGGGGCAGGGTCCCGAAGAGCTGTCCCACGTGACCCTCAGTAGAGGCAGCAGGCGACACGGGCCCAAGAACCACCACGCGGCCCGCGGCGGCGTCGATGTCGGGCAGCCGCGGCCAGGCGAGCAGGGCCTCGTCCGTCGATCCGGCAGGCAGGAAGATCCGGTTGGGGATCGCGGCGAAGAACCGTGCGGTCACCAGCTCGCGTTCACCTGCCACAAGCACCGTGATCGCGGCCCTGGCGCCGTCGCGCATCAGGTCCTGGACGATGTCCTCGGCCCAGGCCAAGGGGCTGGCCCGAATCGACGATACCCACGTTCCCCAGCCGCACAGTGCGAGGACGAGCGCGGGTGCGTGGGTCGTGTCCGCGGCGCTAAGGCGCCGGGTCATTTCTTCCGAGATCCGCTCCAGGACGCGCACGGCCCGGCGGAGTTCGTGCACGCCCACAACGGCCCCCACCCTGGGCGAGGTGACCGCAGCGCTGAACGCACCGGCAGCGTCCAGCAGATACAGGTGGGATTCGTCCCCGCAGCTCAGGAGCTGATCCACGATGAGCCGCAGCGCGGCGTCGCTACCGCCGGTGCTGCCCGAGATCAGTCCCAGATGGCCGTGTGTGCCCGGAACCCACCCGAACTCAGTGACCCGTTGCTCTTCGGGGATGTCCAACAGCCCGAGCCTGATCCGGTCGAGGCGACCATCCACGGGAAAGGCCGGCTGCGTGGGGAGGGGCGCTGCTACCGGCCGTCGCAGGGGGCCGCCGCCTGACGACGCCCAGAGGGCGCGTACTTCGTCGGTCAGCCGGGCCGCCGCTGACGCGAATGGTGCAGCGGGGTCTTCCGCCGGGAGGGTGGACCGGTCCGCTGTCCGGCGGTTGAGGAATTCCATCACCTCCATCACATGCGGGCCGAGGGCTGTCCCTTGCCCGGGTGGGGTGACGGTGGCCGTCTGAAACTCCTCCGGCTCCCCGTTTCCGCGGACCAGGTAGGCGCGCCCGGGGCGGGTGATCGGGATGCCTGCCGCCACCCGGGAATTGATGACGTCGAGGGACTCCATGTCCGATTGGACCCTCAAAGCGATGCAGCTGGTCACGTTCGCACGGATATCGGCAGACACGGCGCCTTGGGGACGCTGGGTTGCCATCACGAGGTGCACGCCGAGGGAGCGGCCGATGGCGGCAATCCGCATAAGCTCGGCCAGGGCAGCAGGGGCCTCGTCCACGAGCATCCTGAATTCGTCGATGATGAGGACCAGGCGGGGCAGCGGCGGCCCGGATGGATCAAGCAACTCGTAGGCCGTGAGGTCGGCGGCCCGGAACGCGGCCAGGAGTTCCTCCCGGCGGCGCACTTCGGCCGCCAGGGAGACCAGGGTGCGCGCCACCTCAGACGTATCGAGGTCCGTGAGGAGCCCAACGCAGTGGGCGAGACCGGCCAGCGGCCGCAGGCCGGAGCCGCCCTTGAAATCAATGAACAGCAGATTGACCCGCCCGGGGGAATGGGCGGCCGCCAGCGCAGCCGCCAGGGTCCGGAGGAACTCTGATTTGCCTGAACCGGTGGTGCCCGCCACGAGGACGTGGGGACCGTCCGCCTGCAGATCCAGCTGCAGAGGACCGGAACGTCCGACGCCGACCACCACCCGAAGCCCCGGCGTGCCTGCCGAGCCGCTCCAGCGCCGGGAAATGTCCCGCGCTGAAAACGGGAGAAGCCCGCTGAGTGAGCAAGCGCCCGGGATTCCCGTCCGGGGAGCCGACAAGGGTGCCCTGGCCCCAAGGCGGCGGCAGTTGCGGTCGAAGACGCCGGCCGGAACAAGATCGGGAGTGAACTCCAGCGAGGAGCGGGCGGTTGAAAGCCGTCCGGTGCGCTCAGTAAGGGTGATTGCCGCGCCGGCGTCCGGTTCGCCGGTGCAGTCGACCACCTGCCAGCCGCGGCCGGCCGCCACCGCGCGCAGTGTTCGGGAGGCGGTAGCGTCAGCAATGATCAGCACCCCGCGCTCAAAGTCCCCGTCCGGGCAGTCCGCGAGAATTTCCAAGGTAGTGGCCTCATGCGCCGAGAGAGTTGCCGTGGCCAGGAAGCGTGCCGGCAGGAGCCAAGGGGTAGGCCCATGAATGAGGATCCTGGTCCGCAGTGCCGCGGGGTAGGAGGCAAGCTGCAGCACGAAAGATCTGAGCAGCCCGGCGACAGCAGGTTCCGGGCCGCGGAGGCTCGTCACCGCCGTCGCCGGGTCCAGAGTTACGGGGACCATACCCAGCGATGGTGGCCGGAAACCCGGGTCCGGCGGTTCCAGCCGGATGTTCGCGGCGCTCTGTGCCTGTCCGAGCCGCAACCAGACAGGGCCCGGCGTCGTGGAAACCTCGCCGGGGCCGGGTGCCGCGGACAAACCCCGCAGGGACAATTCGCCCGCGGACGGTGCGGCCCGCCGCCGTCGATCCGTGTCCGCGAGGACGGCCGCCGCGACGGCCGCCCTGAGTTCGCGGCGTTGCCGTCTGCCGGACACGACCGGCACCAGGACCGACACCGCGGAGACGGCGGTGAAGGCCAGGAAGATCCACATTCCGGTCACAGCGGCCAGGCCGGTCCCGATGGCCAGGGGCAGTCCGGCCGCCAGGAAGAGCGCCGCCCTGTTGCTGTTCGCCGCAGGGTTGCTGACCACGAGAGGCGCCGAAACGTCGGAACCGGCGGAGCGCAGGGCGCCGGAGTCCAGCGGCGCACCGAAAACCAGCGACATCGACGAACCCCCGCACCCGATCAGGGCGTCGGTAGATATGGTGGCCGCCTGCACCTTCCGGCCGTCGACGGTGATCCCGTTGGCGCTGCCGAGGTCGAGGAGGGTGACGGCGGAGTCGGAGACGTCCAGTTGCGCATGTTCGTGGGATAACTCGGGGTCCGGAATGTCGATCTCCGTGCCGCCGCGTCCGATCCGGAACCGGCCTCGCCGCAGGGGAACGATCAGGCCGGCGCCCGGCCCGCTGTGCACGGCGAGCACGAGCGGCACCGCGCCGCCCGTCAGTACTGCGCCGCCCGTCAGTACTGCGCCCCCCGTCGGCAGTGCCCCGTCCACCAAGACCGCGCCGTGGACGAGGGGGCGCTCGCCGACGGTGCATGCAGCGACCGGAACGCGGTCCACGGTCAGCTCCCCGGTCCGGTAGCGCCGGGAGATGGCCGACTGCAGCTCCGCCCCGGGGCACGTGGGCGGCACCTCGATGGCTAATTCCAGAACGCCGGAACGGAGGGAAGATCCCGGCGCCGGAACGAGGGAGCAGTGCAGCATCATCGGCTGAGGGTCCTTTCCCGCGGCGCCGCTTGGATCCAACGCTAGGGCTTGGCTGCGGTGGCTGGCGACAGGGAAATGCTGCTATGTGGAAAGCGGTGCTGACCTCGGAGAACAATCAAATTGCGGGGCCTGCGGCGTGCCCGGCCGGGGACCCCGATTCGCGGGTTCGGGCCTTGTCTCGGGTAGGCTGGACCAGCAGACAATGCACGACGTTGGGCTGCCCACATTCGAACCAGGAGATTTTGTGACCGCTGACCTTGTCATCGTAGGCTCAGGCTTTTTCGGCCTGACAATCGCAGAACAGGCCGCCACGGAGCTGGGCTTGAAGGTCGTTGTCATCGACCGCCGCCACCACATCGGCGGCAATGCTTACAGCGAGAAGGACGAACAGACCGGCATCGAAGTGCACCGTTACGGCGCGCACCTCTTCCACACGTCGAACGAGCGTGTCTGGGAGTACGTCAACCGTTTCACGACATTCACCAACTACGTGCACAAGGTGTACGGCGTCCACAAGGGCGAGGTTTACTCCCTGCCCATCAACCTGGCAACGATCAACCAGTTCTTCCGCGCCAACCTGACTCCCGGCCAGGCGCAGGAACTGATCAAGGAACAGGCCGGCGAACTCGCCGGTACCGACCCGCAGAACCTGAACGACAAGGGCATCCAGCTCATCGGACGTCCGCTGTACGAGGCGTTTATCAAGCACTACACCGGCAAGCAGTGGCAGACGGATCCCAAGGACCTGCCCGCAGGCATCATCTCGCGCCTCCCGGTGCGCTACAACTACGACAACCGCTACTTCAACGACAAGTACGAGGGCCTGCCGACCAACGGTTACACCGCGTGGATCGAGAAGATGGCGGAACACCCGAACATCGAGGTCCGGCTGAACACCGACTTCTTTGACGAGTCGCACGAGTACAGCAAGAACAAGGTCGTCGGAAACATCCCCGTCGTCTACACCGGCCCCGTGGACCGCTACTTTGATTTCGCCGAGGGCGATCTTTCCTGGCGCACCATCGACTTCGAGGAAGAAGTGCTCGACGTCGGCGATTTCCAGGGAACGTCCGTGGTGAACTACAACGACGCCGATGTGGCCTACACCCGCATCATCGAGCCGCGCCACTTCCACCCGGAGCGGGACTACCAAACGGAACAGACCGTCATCATGCGCGAGTTCTCCCGCGCCGCGGAGAAGGGCGACGAGCCCTACTACCCCATCAACACGGCTGCGGACCGCGAACGCCTGCTCAAATACCGCGACCTCGCGGCCGCCGAGAAGGACGTCCTGTTCGGCGGACGCCTCGGCACGTACAAGTACCTGGACATGCATATGGCCATCGGGTCCGCCCTGACCATGTTCGACAACACGATCCGCCCCCACTTCGAGGCCGGCGCCCAAATTGAAAGCGGAGGAGTGGACGCGTGAGCGGAGACCAGCAAGTTAAGGAGACCGTCCCGGCCGCAGCAGGGAACGACGCCGGCTGGCAGACCGTCCAGCGCGTCATACTCCCGGGGGAGCGCGGGCTTGAGACGCTTCCGCTCTACATGGACTCCGGAGTGGTCAGCAGCAGCTCCGATGTCTCCTCGGAATTGTCCGGGCTTGGCCGGACGAAAACTCCGATCAAGGTCCTGAACGCACCGCGGGCTGCCCACCCCGACGACGTGACGTCCCGGACCAGCGCCTCAGTGCGCGCGGGCGAACGCATCTCCTTCGGCACCTACTTCAACGCCTTCGCCGCAAGCTACTGGCGTCGCTGGACGACGGTGGAAGAGATCCGCCTCAACGTGCGGACCTCCGGACGCGGCACTGTCAGCGTCTACCGCTCCAACGCCCGCGGTTCGCTGCAGCATGTGGAGACCAAAAGGGTCGTCGGCGACGCCCAGACGGAGTTCAACCTGTCTCTGGCCCCCTTCGGCGACGGCGGCTGGTACTGGTTCGACGTGACCGCCGGAACTGACGCGATGCAGTTTGTCGGAGCGGAATGGCAGGCCAACGCGCAGCGACGGCTGACCGGCTCGATTACCCTCGAAATCACTACCCTGAACAAGACGGCCTACTGCATCAACAACCTCCGCATCCTGGGACAGCATCCCGAGGCGCTGGAGCAGGTCAAAGAGGTCATCGTCGTCGACCAAGGCACCGAAAAAGTGGCGGAAGCCGACGGTTTCGCCGAGGTCGAGAGTGCGCTCGGCGGCAAGCTCCGCATCATCGACCAGAACAACCTCGGCGGATCGGGCGGCTTCGCCCGCGGCATGTACGAGGCCGTGGAAAACAACAGCGACTACGTCCTGCTGCTGGACGACGACGTCGTTATCGAACCTGAAAGCATCACCCGGCTGGGCATCTTTGCGGATTACTGCAAGAAGCCCACCCTGGTGGGAGGCCACATGTTCGACCTCCACGACCGGAACGTCCTCCACACCCTCGGCGAGGTGGTCAACCCGTACATCATCGGCCCCGCCGAACCGAACTCCGACCAGGAAATGCGCCACAACTTCGCGCAGCGGAACCTGCGGGACACTCCGTGGATGCACCGGCGCGTGGACGTGGATTACAACGGCTGGTGGATGTGCATGATCCCTACCGAAGTCATCCGCGAGATCGGTCTGTCCCTGCCCGTGTTCATCAAATGGGATGACACCGAATACGGCGTCCGCGCGAAGGCCGCCGGCTTCAACACAGTCTCCCTGCCCGGTTCGGCCGTCTGGCACGTTTCCTGGATCGACAAGGACGACCTCGTGGGGTGGCAGTCGTACTTCCACACCCGGAACCGCTTCATTTACGCGCTGCTGCACAGCCCGTACGAGTTCGGCGGCGGCCTCGTGGAAAACTCGATCAAGCTGGACCTCAAGCACAACATTTCAATGCAGTACTACACCGTCCAGGGCCGGATCGAGGCCATGAAGGACCTGCTTCGGGGACCGGCCGGCCTGCATGACATGCTGCCCACCAAGCTGCCGGAGATCCGGGCCATGGCGCAGCAGTTTTCCGAGGCGCAGTTCAAGCCGAGCGTTGACGATTTCCCGTCTGTGAGGTCGACGAAGGTTCCCCGCCGCGGTAAAGGTGTCTCGGTGCCGTCCTATCTGCAGCTTCTGCCGTGGGTGGCGAAGACAGTGGTCCGGCAAGTAGGTTTCCCGGTCTCGGAGTCCAGCAAATCTCATCCCGAGACCCTCGTGGCGCATCAGGACAACAAGTGGTGGCGGGTGTCGCAGTTCGACAGCGCCCTGGTATCCAATGCCGAGGGGACCGCTGCGTCCTGGTACAAGCGGGATCCCAGCCGGGTCCGCAAACTCATGGCCGAAGGGCTGAAGGTTTACGGCGAGGTGCTGCGCAGGTGGCCCGCCCTGAAGCAGGAGTATCGCGGCGCCCTCGCCGAGATCACCTCCATGGATGCGTGGAAGAAGACGTTCGACGCCAACAGCGGGGACAGGGACGGTAGATGAGTTCCACCACCCAGGAACTGGTACAACCGGGGCTTGGCAGAGGTCTTGCCGACGTGGCCCGCTCGAGATTTCTGCTGAAACTGCTGGTCCGCAAGGAACTCAAGGTCCGCTACAGGGGTTCTGTTTTGGGACTCCTGTGGTCCTACGTCAAGCCCGGCGTCCAGTTCATCGTCTTCTACATCGCCTTGGGCGTGTTCCTGGGACTCGAGAAGAGCCCCCGGAATCCGGACGGTCTGAACAATTACGCGGTGTACCTGTTCTCCGGCATCATCCTGATCAACTTCTTCACCGAGGCGCTGGGAAATGCTGCGCGGTCGATCGTGCACAACGGGAACCTGATCAAGAAGATCTATCTCCCTCGGGAGCTCTTCCCGATCGCGTCCGTGTGGGTCTCGGCGGTGCACTTCTTCCCGCAGATCGTGGTTCTGGTGATCGCCTGCATCTTTACCGGCTGGCACCCCGGATTGTTCGAGTTGCTTGCGGCGATTGCAGGGTTCACCATCGTGGCGCTGCTGGCCGCCGGACTGGGGCTGCTCTTCGGTGCCGCAAACGTGTACTACCGCGACTCGGAGAACATCGTGGACATGCTCCTGATGATCGCCACGTGGGCCTCACCCGTGCTGTATGCGTGGACCATGGTGCAGCGACAGCTGGGGGACGTCGCGTTTGCGGTCTATCAAGCCAACCCGATCACGGTCGGTGTCGAGCTCTTCCACTATGCGTTCTGGTTCCCGACGACGAACGGTTCCTCACCCATGCCGCCCGACCTTTTCAGCCTGTGGCTTCCGGTGGGCCTGGTCATCTCGTTCCTTGTCCTGGTCCTGGGGCAAATCACTTTCCGGCGGCTCGAGGGCCGCTTCGCACAGGAGCTCTGAGTGGCCAACGCAATCGAAGTTTCCGGCATCAGCAAGCAGTTTGTCCTCCGTCATACCCGTTCCATCAAAGAAACCGTTGTGTGGCTGGCCAAGGGCAGGAGGGGCGATCTTTCCAAGAAATTCCATGCCCTTAAAGACGTGTCACTGGACGTCGAGGCGGGGGAGACCGTGGCACTGCTTGGCCTCAACGGGTCGGGTAAATCCACGCTTCTGAAGCACATCTCGGGTGTGATGCTCCCCGATTCCGGCACCGTACGGACCCGGGGACGGGTCGCCGGGCTCATCGAAGTCGGCGCAGGCTTCCACCACGACCTTTCCGGCCGTGACAACGTCTACCTGAACGGTGCCATCCTGGGGATGACTGAACAGGAGGTCAATGACCGTTTCGACGCGATCGTCGAGTTCGCGGAGATCGGCGAGTTCATTGACACCGAAGTCAGGTTCTACTCTTCGGGAATGTACCTGCGGCTGGCATTCTCCGTGGCCGTCCACACGGATCCCGAGGTCTTCCTGATCGATGAAATCCTCGCCGTGGGCGACGAACCGTTCCAGCGCAAGTGCATCGGCAAGATCCAGGAGCTGGCAGAACGGGGCAAGACGCTCGTCGTCGTCAGCCACGACCTGGACCTGGTCTCCCGGATCTGCGCCCGCGGTGTCCTGCTGGAGCAGGGAAATGTTTTGTTTGACGGGCCGATCAGCGAGGCCGTTAGCAGGCTCCGCAGCTAGTCGGCAGACCCTGCTGCTGCGCCGTCGCGGCGAAGCAGCAGCTAGTGTGGAGACAGGTCCCCTGGCCCCGCCATCAGGTATGAGAGAAAAGGCACGAGTATCGTGAAGATTGCTGTAATTGCGTTGGGAAAGATCGGCCTGCCCCTGGCCGTCCAGTTTGCCTCCAAGGGCCATGAGGTCGTCGGCGTGGACGTTAACCGGCAGGTCGTGGACCTCATCAACGCCGGTACGGAGCCGTTTCCCGGCGAAGCCCACCTGCAGGAAAAACTCTCCGAACTGGTGCCGGCAGGGAAGCTCAGGGCCACCACCGACTACGCGGACGCGGTCCCCGAAGCCGACGTCGTTGTCCTCGTCGTGCCGCTGTTCGTCGATGCCGAAGCGAACCCCGACTTCGGCTGGATGGACGCGGCCACCGCGGAACTGGCAAAGCACCTGACGCCCGGGACCCTGGTTTCCTACGAAACCACCCTGCCCGTCGGAACCACCCGGAGCCGCTGGAAGCCCGCCCTGGAATCCGCCTCCGGCCTGGTCGAAGGACGGGACTTCCACTTGGTGTTCTCTCCCGAACGTGTCCTCACCGGCCGGGTCTTCGAAGACCTGCGCAAGTACCCCAAGCTCGTGGGCGGACTGTCCGACGCCGGGGCAGCGAAAGCCGTCGAGTTTTATCAGGCCGTGCTGGACTTCGACGAGCGGACGGATCTGGCACGCCCGAACGGCGTGTGGGACCTGGGCTCCGCCGAGGCGTCCGAGATGGCGAAACTGGCCGAAACCACCTACCGCGATGTGAACATCGGACTCGCCAACCAGTTCGCCCGGTATGCCGCCACTGCGGGCATCGACATCTACCAGGTCATCGAGGCCGCCAACTCCCAGCCGTACAGCCACATCCACACCCCGGGCATCGCCGTCGGCGGCCACTGCATCCCCGTCTACCCGAGGCTGTATCTCTGGAACGATCCGGCGGCCACGGTAGTGCGCGCGGCCCGGGAAGCAAATGCCGACATGCCTGCCTACACCATCGGACTGCTCGAGGGGGCCTACGGCGACCTCGCCGGCGCCCGCGTGGTGGTGCTTGGCGCTGCCTACCGCGGCGGCGTCAAGGAAACCGCGTTTTCCGGCGTCTTCGACGCCGTCAGGGCACTCGAGCAGCGTGGTGCCGCCGCGCTGGTCCATGACCCGCTGTACACCGACGAGGAACTCCAGAAGCTGGGCTTCCAGCCGTACCATCTGGGTGAGCCGGTCGACGCGGCCGTGGTCCAGGCGGACCACGCCGAGTACCGCACGCTGGGCCCGCAGGACCTGCCGGGTGTCCGGGTCTTCATCGACGGCCGCCGGGTGAGCAGCCCGGAGGCATGGGTCGGCGTCGAGTACCGTGTCATCGGCAAGGCCTGACCTGAGTCCGCGCGCCGAACACTTTTCCCTTTGACAGGAGATCCACGATGAATAACATTGCCCCGAGCGCTGATGTTTCGGACCGCGCCGTGCTGGGCGCCGGCACCAAGATCTGGCATCTGGCCCAGGTGCGCGAGGACGCCACCCTGGGAGAAAACTGCATCGTCGGCCGCGGTGCCTACGTCGGCACCGGTGTCCAGATTGGCGATAACACCAAGATCCAGAACTACGCGCTGGTCTACGAACCCGCCAGGCTGGGAAACGGCGTCTTCATCGGACCCGCAGTGGTCCTGACGAACGACACCTACCCCCGGTCCATCAGCCCCGACGGATCCCTGAAGAGCGCCCACGACTGGACTCCGGTGGGCGTCACCATCGAGGATGGGGCGTCCATTGGGGCGCGGGCCGTCTGTGTGGCCCCCGTGACGATCGGACGCTGGGCGACCATCGCCGCAGGCGCCGTGGTCACGAAGGATGTACCGGCCTTCGCCCTGATGGCGGGAGTGCCGGCCAAGCGGCTCGGGTGGGTCGGCAAGGCCGGCTTCCCGCTGCGCGAGGAGGACGGGTTCTGGGTCTGCCCCGAGACAGGGGCCAAATATGTTGAGCAAGAAGACTTCCTGAAAGAGGCAGAGGACAACGCATGAGCCTGGACTTTATCCCCGCAGCCAAGCCGATCATCGGCGATGAAGAGCGGGCGGCCGTCGACGCCGTACTGGCATCCGGAATGCTGGCCCAAGGCAAGCAGGTGGCGGACTTCGAAACGGAGTTCTCCTCGGTGCTGGTCGATGGCCGCGCCGCCGTTGCCGTGAACTCCGGCACCTCCGGACTGCACCTCGGCCTCCTGGCCGCCGGCGTCGGCCCCGGCGACGAGGTGATCGTGCCGTCGTTCACGTTCGCCGCCACCGGCAACTCCGTCGCGCTGACCGGAGCCACTCCCGTCTTCGCCGACATCGAGCTGGACCACTACACCCTGGACACGGACCACGTCGCGTCGCTCATCACCGAGAAGACCAAGGGCATCATGCCGGTGCACCTTTACGGGCACCCGTTCGACGTCGAAGGCCTCGGCAGGCTTGCCGCGGAGCGCGGCATCGACCTCTACGAGGACGCAGCCCAGGCCCACGGAGCCAGCTTCAACGGCCAGAAGGTCGGCAGTTTCGGCACCTTCGCCATGTTCAGCCTGTACCCGACGAAGAACATGACCTCCGGCGAGGGCGGCATGGTCACGACGTCGGACGCCGCCGTCGAGCACCGGCTGCGGCTGCTGCGCAACCAGGGCATGGAGAAGCAGTACCAGAACGAAATCGTCGGATTCAACGCCCGCATGACCGACCTGCACGCCGCCATTGGCCGCGTCCAGCTCACCAAGGTGCTGGGCTGGACCGCGCAGCGCCAGCAGAACGCTGCGTTCCTGGACGCTAACCTGGAGAACGTGGGAACGCCGCTGGTCAAGGCCGGGGCAGGCCACGTCTACCACCAGTACACGATCCGTGTGCCCGAGGACCGCGACGGACTGGCCAAGGCACTGCGGGACGAATACAACATCGGAACCGGTGTGTACTACCCGGTCCCGAACCATCGCCTTCCGTCCTTCAACCGGACCGAAGACCTGCCCAATACCGAAACGGCGGCCAAAGAAGTGCTCTCCCTGCCGGTCCACCCGTCCCTGAGCCAGGACGACCTCGAGCGCATCGTCGCTGCAGTCAACGCCGTCTCCAAGGCCGGTGCCTGACATGGCGAACCTGCGCGTAGGCCTGATCGGGCTGGGGATGATGGGGCGGCACCACGCCCGCGTCCTCCGCGAGCTGCCCGGTGTCGACCTGGTGGCCGTAGCGGACGCGTACGGCGATCCGCACGGAGTAGCCGGCGGACTGACCGTGCTGTCCTCGGTGGAAGAGCTTATTGCCGAGGGCCTGGACATGGCGGTCGCCGCCGTCCCCACGGGCATGCATGAGGAGGTAGGACTGGCCTTGGCCGACGCCGGCGTCCACACCCTCGTGGAGAAGCCGATTGCCGCAAGCACGGAGGCCGGCCAGCGCCTCGTGGATGCGTTCGAGGCCAAAAACCTCGTGGGGGCCGTGGGCCACATCGAGCGTTTCAATCCCGCGCTGCAGTCCCTGCGGAAGCGGATCGAAGCCGGCGAACTCGGCGACGTTTACCAGATCGCCACCCGGCGCCAAGGCCCGTTCCCGTCGCGCATCGCCGACGTCGGTGTGGTCAAGGACCTGGGGACGCACGATATCGACCTGACCGCCTGGCTCGCCCAGAGCCGTTTCGATTCGATCTTCGCCCAGGTCACCACGCGCAGCGGCCGCCCGCACGAGGATATGGTTGCAGCGACCGGGCAGCTGGAAAGTGGCGTCATCACGAACCACCTGGTGAACTGGCTTTCCCCCATGAAAGAGCGCCTGACCATCGTCACCGGCGAAAAGGGTGCTTTTGTGGCCGATACGGTCACCGCGGACCTGACGTTCTTCGAGAACGGCACCGTGGCCACCGAGTGGGAGTCCATGGCGGCATTCCGTGGTGTCTCGGAGGGCAACATGACCCGTCTTGCCATCGCCAAACCGGAACCGCTGCGCACGGAACACGAAGCGTTCCGCGACGCGGTCCTGGGGCTGCGCACCGACGTCGTGACCATGCGCGAGGGCCTGGACACGCTGCGCGTTGCCGAAGCCGTGCTGGAGTCCGCGCGCAGCGGGCGGATGGTCAAAGTCGCCGCCTCGTGACGGCGCATCCCCGTTTGAGGGTTGTGGTGGCCACCCGGCTCTTTACGCCGGAAGTGGGTGCCGCGGCCTTTCGTCTCCAGGCACTGGTGGACGGGCTGGTGGCAGCGGGGGCGGACGTGTCGGTGGTAACCACCCGCGCCCCTGGCGGCGCCACGGCCGGCAACGTTCCCTTCAGGATCAGTCGCTGGCCCGTGCTGCGCGACGGCGGCGGCAACGTCCGCGGCTACGTCCAGTACCTGAGTTTCGACGTGCCGGCCTTCTTCCGCTTGCTGCTGCAGCGGGCCGATGTGGTCGTGTCGGAGCCACCGCCCACCACCGGGCTGATGGTGGCCCTGAGCTCCTGGCTGCGCCGCCGGCCCTTCGTCTACTACGCGGCAGACGTCTGGAGTGAGGCGCTGTCCGCAACGGACGTGCCGGGCTTCGTCATCAGCCTGATGCGCCGTGTCGAGGGATTCGTCCTGCGGCGCGCCGCCCGCGTCATCGCCATTTCCGACGCGGTTGCCGAGCAGGTGGCAAGGTTCGACGTGCCGGCGGAGCGGGTGCAGGTCGTGGCCAACGGGGTGGACACCTCAGTCTTCAATCCCCAGGGCGATGCCGCAGACAGCGACCGGCCCTACTTCGCCTACACCGGAACGATTTCGGAATGGCAGGGAGCCGACGTCTTCATCCGGGCGTTGCCGCTGGTGCAGCGGAAATATCCGACGGCGGAGATCCGCTTCTTCGGGCAGGGCACCGACGAACCGGCACTCCGGGCGCTGGCGGACGAGGTCGCTCCCGGCAGCGTGGTCTTCGGCGGCGTCGTGCCGCCCCGGGAGGCTGCAGCCTGGCTCCGCGGGGCCGTGGCAGCACTGGTCAGCATCAAACCCGGTCAGGGCTACGACTTCGCCAAGCCGACCAAAATCTACGCGGCAGCAGGTTGCGGCGCCCGGGTCATCTTCGCCGGTCCCGGCGAGGGAGCCGCGGTGGTGGCCAACAACGGCCTTGGCGACGCTGTTGACCATGACCCGGATGCCGTGGCGGCTGCGATGATCGCCGCGCTCGAAGAGGAAGACACCGGCCGGGGACACCGCTCGCAGTGGGTGGGGGAGAACGCCTCACTGGCCGCCGCCGGCCAGGCCGCGGCCGCGATCGTCGCGTCGGTGGGGAGGACCCAACCATGAGAATCCTTGTGGTCACCACCTGGTTCCCCAGCCACGATTCGCCGGCGCAGGCCCCGTTCAATCTGGAACACGCGAAAGCAATCCAGCTCCGGCATGATGTCAGCGTCGTGCATGTGCGGCTGGGCAGCAGGCTGCCCGCAGCCGCAGAAACCTATGCCGGCCTCCCCGTGCAGCGAGTCTCCCTCAACCCCCGCAGGCCGTGGACGGCCGTCTCCGTGCTTCGCACACTGATGAGGGAAAGCTCGACGTCGGACGTGCTGCACACGATGGCCTTTTCCTCGGCACTCGTGGCGGCCCTGCCGGCAGTCCTGACACGGAAGCCGTGGGTTCACTCCGAGCACTGGAGCGGTGTCACGAACCCGCGGAATGTCGCCGGGATGTGGCCACGTTTCGCCTGGCTGCGCTGGGTGCTGCGTCTTCCGCACGCCGTGACAGGAGTGACGGCGGAACTGGTCGAGAAGCTGCAGGCGTTCGCGCGGCCCGACGCGGCGGTGCTGGTTCCGTGCGTTGTTGCCAACGAGCGGCCGTTGAAGCCGCTGCCCCGCGGCGACCGGCTGCGCCTGGTCGCTGTCGGCGGGCTTGTTCCGGGGAAGAGGCCCCTGCTGGCCATCAGGACCATAGCAGCGCTCAGGGACGCGGGCCACGATGTGCACCTCAATTGGGTGGGGGACGGACCCCTCCGTGGGGAAGCCGAAGACCTGATATCCGGGTTGCAGCTCGGGGAGAACGTCACGCTGGTCGGCATGGTCCCGCCGGCCGAGGTGTTCGGGTTTTTCGAGCAGGCCCATCTGTTCTTCCTTCCGACGGCCCATGAAAACTTCTTCACGTCCGCGGCGGAGGCACTTTCCGCCGGACGGCCCGTCGTCGTCCCCCGCGTCGGCGGCTTCACCGACTACGTGACGCAGGCGAACGGCGTCCTGGTGGACGACGCGTCCCCGGAGTCCCTGGCCGCCGCGATCCAGGCGGCCCGGCTGACCTTCGCCGGTGGCGACCCGTCGGCTATTGCCGCGCCCATCCGGGCCAGGTTCAGCCGGAGCACGGTTGGCATGCTGTTCGAGGACGTCTACGGCCGCGTGCTTGCCGGCACCGGAGCCACCGGGAGCAGGCATGGATAAGGATGCAACCGGTGCAGCAGTCCCGGCGGTGGACGTCGTCATCGCTGTGCACAGCAGCACGCGGCCTGTGGCGAGGGCACTCTCGTCGGTGGCCGCTGCCGGCCTTGAACTGAACGGTCCCGATGGAGTCCGGGCCACTGTCGTGTGCCACAACATCTCCCCGCACGAGATTTCGGGGAACGTCCCGCCCGAACTGGCCTCAGCCACCAGGTTCCTGGAACTCCGCGACGGGATACCCAGCCCGGCCGGGCCGTTCAACTATGGGCTTGCGCGGGCGACGGCTGAATTTGTCTGCATTCTTGGCAGCGACGATTCCCTGGAGCCCGGCGCCCTGCGCCAATGGCTGGAGCTGGCCCGCACCCATTCGTCCGCGATGGTCATCGCGCCCCAGCGCCATGCCGGCGGTGCACCGGTGCGGACCCCGCCGGTCCGGGTCCGCAGGCGGTTCAAACTGGACCCGGTCAAGGACCGCCTGAGCTACCGCACAGCCCCGCTCGGCCTCCTGAGGCGCAGCGAGATCCAGCGCTTGGGCCTGGAATTCAGCGCGGACCTGCGCACGGGGGAGGACCAGATATTCTCTGCCAAACTCTGGTTCGGTGGCGGCCGGATCGACTATGCCCGCGGGACAGGCAAGTACGTCGTGGGCGACGACGCGCGGGACCGGGTCACCGGACAGCGGCGGGACATCGGCGAGTTGTTTGCCTTTGCCCTGGAGCTCGTCGCCGACCCGTGGTTCGTCGCTCTTCCCTTAGCCCATCGTCGGGCGCTGGTCACCAAACTGCTCCGGGTCCACGTCTTCGGCGTGGTTCTCCCGCGTGGGGAACAAGGCGGCTGGACGGACGCTGATCGCGCAGAATTCGCACAGGTGACCCGAACGCTCCTGGCCGCCGCGCCGGGGGCAGATCGGCCCCTGTCCCTGGCGGATGCCCGGCTGCTCCGGAGCATCCTTACCCCGGGACCCCTGGCCGAGATGCTGGCGGCAGCCGCGGGGCGCCGCAGGTTCGGACGGCCGCAGACCATGATTGCATCCAGCCCAACAGCGCAGCTCGACCCCGAGGCGCCGGTGCGGTTCATGGCAGCGTCCGCGCTGCTTTAGCCGTACTCCGTGCCCTACGGTGCCCCTCCAGGCACCGAAAAACAACAGGGGCGGGCGCTGACGTCCTGCCGTCAGCGCCCGCCCTCACCGGCAGTACCGGGTCCTGCTACCTGCCCGACTGCGTGTTGAACTCCAGCAGCGCGTCCACGATCTTCTCTGCGGCGTGGCCGTCGCCGTAGGGGGCGGCGTCCGTGGGCTCAGGGGCGGGCCGCTTCACGGTATCGGCCAGGATGGACAGGTCATCGCTGACCAGGACATTCCAGCGTGATTCGAGGGTCTCCACCCACTCCGTTTCGGGACGGATGGTGGTGCATGGCACCCGCAACAGGAATGCTTCCTTCTGCAGCCCGCCGGAGTCAGTGACGACGCCTTCACTGTTCCGCACGGCGTTGACCAGCTGCGGATAGGCCAGCGGCGGGCAGGCCCGGATGCTTCCCTGCTCGAGTGTCAGTCCGTGACGTTCGGCCAGGCTGACCAGGCGCGGGTGGGCCAGCAGAAGCACCGGACGGTCCAGGGACGCCAAAGAGTCAAGGATGGCCTTGAGACGGGCCGGCGAGTCCGTGTTGTCGGGACGGTGAATGGTGCTGACGTAGTAACCGCCCGGCTCCATATCAAGGGGCAGGGGCTCGTTGCGGCGCTCCAGCAGCGACCGGACCTGGTACAGGACATCGGTCATGACGTCGCCGACGAGGACCGTCTTGCCGGCCAGGCCCTCATTGGCCAGGTGGTCCACGGCAACCTGGGTGGGCGCCAAAAGCAGGTCCGCCGCGTGGTCCGTCAGGACACGGTTGTGTTCTTCCGGCATGCGCCGGTTGAAGGAACGCAGCCCCGCTTCGAGGTGGGCCAGCGGAATGTGCATCTTGACCGCGGCGATGGCCGCGGCCAGTGTGGAGTTGGTGTCGCCGTAGACCAGGACACAGTCCGGCTTGGCCTCTTCCAGGATTTCCTCAAGGCCTCCGAGCATCGCGCCCGTCTGTGCCCCGTGCTTGCCGGATCCCACCCCGAGGTTGAAGTCGGGGGCGGGGATACCCAGGTCCCGGAAGAAGACATCACTCATGAGCTCGTCATAGTGCTGGCCTGTGTGGGCGATGAGGTGTTCTGCCCGGCCGGAAATGGCTGATGCGATCGGTGCGAGCTTTACGAACTGTGGTCTTGCGCCGACGACGCTGAGAATACGCATGGTCCTAGCTTAGGCGAAAGCCGCGCCCGGCCTTGGCAGCTGTGATCCGGCCCACCGGACCTAGCAGGCCGTGCCCGGTCAGCACGCGGTGACCCTGTAGAGTTTGGCCGCGCCCTGCTTGTCCACAAGTTCCACCTTGGCTCCCGCGGCAGTGGCGACGTCGACGAACGCGGGGTAGGACCTGGCCTCCGGGAAGTTGAGCATGTAGAAGTGGCCGAAGTCGAGGATGTACCGGACGTGCTCTTTCCCTGCGAGCTGGCAGGTTTCAGATCCGGTCTGCGCCGTTGTGATATCCTTCGCGATCTTGCGCAGTTCGGCATCGGGTCCCGGCGCAAGATGGTACTGCGTAACGTGGCGGCCGGAGACGGCGTAGGCCAGCGCCCCGCCATTGAACGGATTGACGCCGATGACGGCGTCTTCCGGGACAGTCGTGCCAAGCCGGGACATCAGGGCGAATTCATCATTGGAAACCGCCCAGCCCGGGACGAATGAATAGGTGTCGCGGATTTTGGTGGACACGGCGGTCAGCCCGGGATCATGGACGCGTCCCACCAGGGTGGAAAAGGCAAGGGCAAGAATGGCCGCCGCCGCGACGGCGTACAGGCTTCCGGATCCCCGGAACTGCGGCAGGCCAAGACGCCGGCCGGGAGATCGCCGCTCGGCCATGCGCCCAAGCCATCCCCTGACGGCGGACACCAGGCCGTCAGCGCCGACGCTGGCGAGCACAATCATAAACAGGGGCACCAAAGCCGCGAGCCGGTAGGGGTCCTGGTACCAGCTGCCGATGGTGAAGTGCCGGAAGCGGCCCTGATACATGAAGACCGCGACGATGTAGAGGGCGGCGGCGATCAGGGCACAGGCGATCATCCAACCACCACGCCGCCGCACGATGATGGTGACGATTCCCAAGAGGGCCGCTACGGAGGCGACCATTGTCGCGCTGCCGCCAAGGAGCGTGCCCGTCGCCACGTCTTCCACCGCCTGGGCCAGCGTCCGGCTGGGTTTCCAGTTGTCAAAGCTGAGGAGCAAAGCCTGCCAGACGACGAGGAAGGCTGCAGCCGCGGCGAACCCCCAGAGGACCACGAGTCCGATTGCCCGGGCGCCCGCTTTGGCGCGGATGCGGGCGCGGAGCTGGGCGAACCACGCGGCGGCAATGAGCGGGACGGAGAATGCCAGGAGCGCCGTGACACCGTTGGGCTGCGACAAGAACAACGCCGCAACCGAAATGAGCAGGAAGGACCACAGGCTGACGTTGTCCATGAATCGTTCGCGCCCGGCATTGAACAGCCCCACGAGGACCAGCAGCGCCAACGGCAGCAGGCTGTAGGCCAGCGTGTTGGGATACAGCGGGCCCCACTGGAGCAATTGCAGCGGGAACATCCAGAAACCGCCGCTCAGGGCACCCGCAAAAACAAGCGGCAGAACGCGGGGGCCAATGATGCCCCGGACCAGCATGATGCAGGCGAAGGGCCACAAGATCACGCTGACCGCCACGATCACGGCGTTCTGGCTGACGAAAACGTCGTTGTTGGTCAGTTGGGAAACGAGGGCAGCCAGGGAATGCCACACGGAGGGGTAGATGGCGATCCCGGCATCCGGGTTGAGCATCCGGCCCAACGTCAGCGACGACGCGCTCCCGGTTTCGAGGATGTACCGGATCGCGTTGAGGTGAAAAATGTTGTCGTACACCTGGGCGAAGTTTCCCGGCTTGCCGACGGCCGGCCACAAGCGGCTGACGATGAGGGCGGAGCCCGCAGCCATGCCACCCAGGATTGCCGCCCATTGGACGACGGGCGCCGCCGAGGCCGGCGCGACTGCGGCAACCCGGCCAGTGAAGAACCGCCGAAGCAGGAATGCCAGGCCGGTGCACACGGCTGTCACCAGCAGGTAGCTGAGAATCCCCCAGTCCAGCCGGAGCAGACCTCCGACAACGCCGGCAAGCCCGATGAGCCCGCAGGACGCCAGGGGTGCCATCGCCGCGGACGCGAAGCCCTTGGTGCCGAGTGCCCGCGCAAGAATTAGCCCGGGAAAGAAGAGCAGGAGTGCGGCCACGGCGATAGCGGGAAACGCCTGCCACCAGTTCATTAATGCTCCTGCCCGTCCGAATTACCGACTTGAGTCTAGCAAGCCGGGCCGGTGCCCTTGCGCCCGGGCGACTCCGGCAGCGGGCGGCACGGCGGCGGGGGTGCCGTCATTAAGGCGCGGCGGGCGGTGCCCGGAAAACGCCGGTCGCGGCCCGCAGTCGCTCGCTGACGTAGTGGCGAATGATCGAATCGCCGGACAGCGAGTCCAGCATCCGTGGGGTGAGCAGCTCCCCGCTCCGGCCGGAAGCCCGGTATTCCGCCGCCAGGACCCGCAGCTGCCGAAGGTCGCCGGCCGAGCCGGCCGCCTGGATAAGGGTGGCGTCACGCCGGCTGATGCTGGGAATGGAACCGCCGGCCAAAGACAGGACCCTTGCGGCCAGTCCGCGCCAGTACAGGCTTTCCCCGAGATCCCACAACGGGGCGCGGCCGGGGGAGTCGGGCGCATCCGCGCGCCGGAGCAAGGCCCCGATGCCGTGCACCCTCAGGATCTTGTGGGCGATGGCGCGCCGTTCCGCCGTCGACCCCTGCTGCAGCCAGTCCGCGGCAAGCAGGTGTTCCAGCCACGCGAACTCCTGCTGTAGCGGCCGGATGGAACTCGTCACGCGGGCCGGCCCGGAGTCATCGGTCTGCCGGTATGCCGGTGCGCCGTACGGGTAGCAGATGGCTCCGGAGCGGAACCACAGCCTCAAGGTAGGTTCAATGTCTTCGCCGGTCGGGACGCCTTCGGTGTAGCCGAACCCAAGGGCGAGCAGGCTCTCGCGGCGCAACAGGCCGTAGGGGACACTGCGGTACGCCAGCCCGTCGCGGAGGGGGTGGAGTACCAGGGGCTTCGACGGCCTAATTCGCGGCGACGGGAGAATGTTGCCTGCAGGTGTCCGCAGCGGTGCGATCACGGCCGCGGCAGTATGAGCCTCGGCCACCTCCCACCAGGCCAGCAGCGAACCGGGTTCCAGGTAGTCATCCGAGTCAAGGAAGCTAAGGTAGGCCGCGCCGCTGCGGCCCAGGGCGTAGTTGCGGGGGCCGGCCGGTGACGCCACGCCGTCGGAATGGCTGAGATAGGTGACGCCGTCGACGCCGGTTTGAAACCCGGGGCCGGACAGGCTGTCCGCGGCAAGGTTGTGCAGCACCACCGTCACGTGCACATCGACACCGCGGGCGGCCAGCGCAGCGCGCTGGTCAAGGACGGACGCTATTCCGCGCGCTACCGGCCGCGCCGGGTCATGGACCGGGATGACGACTTCGATGCTTTGGGTCATGGACTACAAACTCCTGAGCGAGGGTATTTGGGGAGTCCCGCGATAACCTTACTGGGTGCAAAACGAAACTCGGGATTCCGTCCACGCCGCCCGGGGAACGTCCCCCGCTGTCCGAAGCGCGGAGGCTGGGAAGACACCCGATCCCCGGGTACTGCAATTCAACGATTGCGCTTTTGTGGCCCGGAACATGGTCCGGGCGGCCGCCCGGGCCGGCAAGAAATGGGACTACTTGCCGCCGGAGCAGGTGCGCCCCATGACGGCCGCGCCCGCCAACCCGGTCCTGGCCCGGGCACGCTTTGTTCCGTACGTTGCCCGGCGGGCGGCAAAGCTGTGGACGGCGGATGTTGTCCACGTCCACTACGCCACCAGCGCGCGGTTGCTCCGCGAACGGGGGATGCCGAAGCGCCCCTACGCCCTCACGCTGCACGGTACCGACATCCGCAAACAGTGGGCCGACCCCCACTTCCACGATGAGATCCAGCGCGCCATCGACGGCGCCGCATACGTTTTCTATGCGAACAATGACACCGCCGAAAACGCGGTGGCCGCACGGCCGGATGCCGAGTTCCTGCCTGCGCTGGTCGATGCGGCCAGCCTCCCCGCCTGGCAGCCGGACGCACGCCCGAACATCCTGTTCGTCTCGCGCTGGGACGAGGACAAAGGGATGGAGCGGCAGCTGAGCCTCGCCCGCCAGCTCCGCCGGGCCGCCGGTCCGGACGTGAGAATCCTTGGACTGAACTGGGGACCGGGTGCCGGGCGCGCGGCCGAGGCAGGCGTGACGCTGCTGGACCGTATGTCGCAGGAGGAATACCACCGTGTGATGTCCGGTGCGCATGTCGCCGTCGGCCAGGCCACCAACAACTTCGCCACCAGCGAGTTCGAGGCCCTTTGTATGGGGCTGCCGCTCGCCGCAGTGGGGACACGCCTTTCCCGGCCGGACGACGGCTCCACGCCCCCGGTCCTGGAGGGAACAGAGGACGACGTCGTGGCGCAGGTCCTCGAAGCGCTCAAGGACCCCCGGGGGTGTGCGAGCACGCTCGGCGGGTCAGCGTGGGCGCTGCCCCGCTACGACGCGGCAGCCTACGTGGACCGCCTGGAGAATCTCTACCGGGGGATCGCGGGCCGCTGAGGAATCCTCGCAGCGGATGGAGCGGCGCTAACGCCACGGACGCTTACAGCGCGCGTGCCTCCGGGCGTGCCGATTCCCCCGCCGCGGGGGAGCCCGCCGCCGGGTCGTGGAGACCCGCGAGGGCGGCCTGCTGGGCGAAGTCGGGATTGGCGCGGATGACTTCCTCGAACGTTCCCTGGGTAATGACGCTGCCGTCCTTCATAAAACAGATCCGGTCGTTGTTCCGGACGGTGGAAAGGCGGTGTGCCACCGAAATGACCGTGATCTCACCGTGCAGTTCGCTGATCGCGTTCGCAACCGCGGCTTCCGTGGACGTGTCCAGTGCACTGGTGGCCTCGTCGAGCACCAGCACCAGGGGGTCCATATACAGTGCACGGGCGATGCCCAGGCGCTGACGCTGACCGCCTGACAATGCCAGGCCCCGCTCGCCCACCCGGCCATGGACTCCGCCGGCGCGGGCATCGATAGTCTCGAGGAGCTGGGCGCGTTCCAAGGCTGTCCGGACGCGCTCTTCGTCGATGTCGCCGCCCCAGCTCAGGGCCACATTCTGGGCAACGGAGCCGTCGAAAATCGCCACGTCCTGGGGTACATAGCCCACCCGTTTGCGCCAGTCAGCCAGCACTTCCTCGAGCGGCACGCCGTCGAGCGTCATGCTGCCCTTCGACGGGGTCAACAAACCGAGGAAGATGTCGATCAGGGTCGATTTGCCGGCTCCGGACTGCCCCACGATTCCCACGGACGAGCCGATGGGCAGACTGAGATTGATCTTGGTGACGGCCGGGGTTTCGGCACCCGGGTAGGTGAACTCAACATCCTTCAGCTCAAGCAGCTTCGGTTCGTTGGTGATCGGAGTCTTACCGAGTTTCTCGGCGTTCTCCCGCAGTACCGCAGCGTCTTTGATGTCGCGCATCACAGTCTCGGTATAGGGGAGGGTCGACTGGACCAGGGTCAGCTGTCCCTGGACCGTGGTCAGGGCGGGCACCAGTTTGAAGCCCGCGAGGCCGAAGATAGCCACGGACGACATCGCGGCTTCCATGCCGCCGATCATGAAGCCGACCGCGCCGATCAGCAAAAAGCCGCCAATCAGGGCCATATCGATGACGAACTTGGGGACCGCGCTCATGAACCGGATATTCGACCGCGACCGGGCGGCCCGTTCACGGCTGTGCAGGACGATGTTGCCGACTTCCTGGGCCTTGTCGCGGAGAGTAATCTCCTTGAGGGCAGCGAGCATTTCGGCCACGAGGGTGGACATGCGCATCGCAGCATCACGGTTCACCCGTCCGGCCTCATACGACTTCTTGGAGAGCCACAAGTACAGGAACGCGGCGATGATGCCGAGGTAGATGACCGTCACCAGAGCGGTCTGCCACGACGCGACGACCAGGACGATCAGGACTGATACGAAGGTCAGGGCCTGTGCCGGAAGCGTCACCGCAGGGAAGAGGACGCCCGAGACGGTGTTCGCGATTCCGACGTCGATCATCCGGACGAGTTCCGTGGTGGAGCGCTTCATCCGTTCCGTCCAGGGGGCGCGGATGTAGCTCTGGAAGAGAATGGAGCCAATCTCCAGCTCATAGTCGGCGAACTTGCGGGTGGACACCCACTGGAGCCAGATATTCAGCACGGATTTCAGGATCATCACCAGTGCGGATCCGACCAGGATCAGCAGGCTGAACTCCTGGGTGACGTCACCGAAGACCGGCAGGGTCATCGTTCCGCCCTTGAGGATCTGATTCAGGACAAGCGCAAAAACGCCCAATGCTGCCGCGTCGAGGAGCGAAAGAACCGCCGAGAGCACACCAAAGAGCAGTAGGAACCGCCTGGCGTTGGCGGGCAAGAGAGGCAGCAGCTCGCGCATCGTGCGGCGCAGGTGTTTCAAGGAGTACTCCAAGACGGCGGTGGGAAGAATCCATCCCATACTACGCGGCGTGCTGCCGCGGCCCCCGTTCCCGTCAGGGACGGGTGCCGCTGTGAAACAGTGGCGGATCCGCTGCAGGAGGGGCCTGACGGGCCACCCGCGGCCAAATGAGATGATGGACATCATGAGTCAGAAGATCCGAGTCACCCAACTGTTCGACTGCGCCGACGTCGCGAAAACGCTCGTGGCCGAAGGCCGCAGGCAGGGCCAGCCGTGGAGGCTCATCCAGGGACCATGGACGCGCGGCGGGGGCAAGGCCGCCTACTACCGGTTCCGGGCCGAACAGCTTCTGGCGTACCCGGGAACCAGCATGTGGCACGTGAATATGGGCGGGCGTGCGGTCTGGGCGCGGGGCGCCCTGTCCCGGCCCTATGCGTTGACCCTGCATGGCACCGATATCAGGGAAAACTACTGGCAGGACCAGCACCACCAGGCGATGAAAGCCGATATCGACGGCGCGGGCCACGTCTGGTACGCCACCCCGGACCTGCGCGAGAAGGCCGAACGTGCCCGGCCGGACGCGGAGTACCTGCCGATCCCCGTCAACATGGCGGAGCTGCCGGCGTGGGTTCCGGCGCCCCGGCCGCGGGTCATTTTCCCGTCCCGCTGGGACGCCTCCAAGGGAGGGGACACGCTGCTGCAGGTCGCGGCCGACGTCGTCGCCGCCGTCGGGGGCCCCAACGGGGCGGACATCGTCGGCCTGGATTGGGGCGACCGGGCGGCCGAGGCCGCGGAACTGGGAGTCAGACTCATTCCCAAGATGCCCAAGCAGCAGTTCTTGCAGGAAATCGCGCAGGCCCATGTGGCGGTGGGGCAGGTGGCCGGCATCCTGGCCACGAGTGAGCTAGAGGCCATGGGGATCGGCGTTCCGACGATTTTCGCAGACCAAGTGGACGGCTACAGCGCGGATCTGGCCACGATCAGTGTCAGCCGTTCCGACGTCGGCCAGGCGGCGCGCGAGGCCTTGGCCGATCCCGTGACGACGTCGCAGAAGCTGCAGGGTCCGGAATATATCCGGGTCCACCACGGAGCCGCGGGCATGATCCCGACGCTCGAGGCGGGCTATGCCAAGGTTCTGGGCAGGTCCGCATGAGCAAGCCGCACCTGCTGTACATCGCATTCGCGTTTCCGCCGAGCACCGCCTCGTCCGTCTACCGCTGCACGGCGGTGGCCAATGCCTTCGCCGAGGATGGCTGGGACGTCACGGTGCTGACCCTGGACAGCAACATCTGGTCCGAAATTTCCGGAGTTGACCAGAAACTGGCCGACTCGGTGGATCCCCGGATCCGCATTGTCCAGGTGGACGACGGCGGATCGGAGGAGCCTGCCCGCGGCGACCTTCGCCGGTTCTCCCGGCTGCGGATTGAAGCGCCCTACGTCTGGAAGGAAGTCATGCGGCGCCGCGGGCGGAGGGACTTCCCGGAAGACTTCCATGGCGCGTGGTTGGCCCCCGCCAGCAAGGCCGCGCGGGAAGTCCACGCCGACAAACCGGTCGATCTCGTGATGGCGTCGGCGAGCCCTTACGTGGCGTTCGGGGTCGCGCGTTGCCTGGAGGGGGTCCCCTACATCATGGATTACCGCGATGCCTGGGCCTTCAACACCATCACGGGGGCGGAAGACTTCGACACAGGGAGCGAGCGCGGAAAACTGGAAGCGCAGTTCCTGGCCGAGGCCGCCGGTTCGTGGTTCGTCAACGACCAGATCAGGGATGAATACGCCTCCAGGTACCCCGAATCCGCAGCGACAATGCTGGTGGTGCCCAACGGCTTCGACCCACAGCCGGGACACGCCGCGCCCGGAATCCGGCGGACCCAACACCCGCGCTTCGGGTATTTGGGAACCCTGCAGTACGTCAACATGCCGATGGCCGAGTTCCTGCAGGGGTGGGGCATAGCATTTCCTGGTCCCGATTCCAAGGCCGAGGCGGTGTTCCGTGGCAAGCTCAGTGCCTCGGGAGCGGCTGGCGCCGAGGTCCTTGAGACCTTCGGGTCCGCGTCGCGGAACGGCTTGACGTACGAGGGGCCGATTTCGAAGCGCGACGTAGCCCGCTTCTACGGCTCGGTAGACGCGCTCCTGTTGTTGCTGTCCACCGGAAAGTTTGTGACCGGAGGCAAGACCGCCGAGTACCTGGCGACCGGGCTGCCGATCGTCTCGGTACACGATCTGGGCAATGCCGCCACGGAGCTGCTCCGCGACTATCCGTTGTGGTTTCCGGCCAAGGACCTCTCTCCGGGGAGCATTGCCTCAGCCCTGCAGGAATGTGCCGACGCGCTGGCTCATCCGGACAGCGCCGTGTGGGATGCCGCCTGGGAATACGGCCAGAAGTTTGCCCGCAGCGCCATCTTGGCACCCGTCATTTCGGATCTGCGCGACCTCGTGGGCCACCCGGTCCAGAGGCCGCTGGCGGAAGAAAAGAGTAACCCCTAGCCATGAAACCAACCGGAAATCTCCGCCTGGGCATCGTTGTAGGCCGCAGCTCGCACCCTCAGGCCACGCTGGACAACCTCTGGAGCCGTGCCCTGGAGTCCGTTGAACCAGCGGACCGTCAGCTGAGCGTCACCGCCGCCTACGTTGCCGGCGCCGGTCCGGCCTTGGTGCCGTCCGCCCCCGGACTGGAACTGGTGCCCGTGGTGCCGGCCGGGCCGGGACGTCTCGCGGCAGTCCTCGATGCCCTGTCCCGCAAAGGTGGTCCGCTCGGGATCGCGGGGAGGCTGGCAAGGGACAACTGGGAATCCCGTCAGCTGGCCAAGGCCATAGCGCGCAGCGCCGGGCTGCAGACGGCGCTGCTCGGAGCCGATGTGGTCGTCGCCGCCGACGTCGCCGCCAACCGGGCCGTCTGGCAGCTCAGGCGCCGCACGGCCGCCCCGCTCGTACACGGCCCGATTGCCATGATGCACGCCCTGCGCCGGATAGCGGAACGCTGAGCCGCCCCAGTCAAACGTGCCGTCTGTGGAATACTTGATGGGTGAGTCGCACTTGGATAGTCATACCTATGTACAACGAGGCCTCCGTCGTTGGCGGGGTGATCGACGGACTCCGGAAGGAATTTCCGCACGTCGTGTGCGTCGATGACGGAAGCAGCGACGGTTCGCAGGAAGTGGCCAGGCAGGCCGGCGCGGTAGTTGTCCAACACCCGGTCAACCTGGGCCAGGGCGCTGCGCTCCAGACAGGGTTCGAGTATGCGCTGCAGGATCCCGAACTCGACTGCATCGTAACGTTCGACGCCGACGGGCAGCACCGGGTTGAGGACGCCAAGGCCATGGCCGACCGCGTGCGGACCGGCGAAGCCGACCTCGTACTCGGCTCACGGTTCCTCGACGGCCGCACGAAACTTTCCCCGGCGAAGCGGCTGGTGCTGCGGACCGCTGCGGTCCAGTCCCGCATGGCCACCGGAATGGCGCTTACTGACGCGCACAACGGGCTGCGCGCCATCGGGCCCGATGTGGCCCGCAAGATCCACCTCACCCAGAACAGGATGGCGCACGCCTCCGAGTTGATCCACCAGGTGTCCGAGATCAGCCCTCGGTGGGTGGAACACCCCGTTGAGATCATCTACACCGATTACTCAAAGGCAAAAGGCCAGTCCTTGCTGAACTCCGTCAACATCATCGCTGACCTCCTGTTTAGGTGAGAAATTGCAAATCATCGTCCAAATAGTTCTCGTCCTTGCCGTCATCGTCGTCTCCCTGGCGCTTATGCGGGGCGGTTCAAATGCCCGGCACCTGGCTATCCGCCGGATCATGCTGGTGATTTTCGCGGTTGTGGCCGCCCTGTCGATTTTCTTTCCGGAGCTACTCACCATGCTCGCCCGGTCCCTCGGAATCGGCCGCGGAACCGATCTGGTCCTTTACGGACTCGTCGTCAGCTTCATGGTCTTTATGGCCACGACCTACCAGCGCTTCCGGCACATGGAGACAACGCTGACGCAGCTTTCCCGGCGGATCGCTATCGACGAGACCCCGCGTCCCTGGCTCAAGGATGCGCCGGCGACGCCGTCGACCGTGTTCTCGGAACGAGTGCAGGAAACTGAATGACGGACCTCGGGACGCGTTCGGACAAACAAGAGGCCATCGCCGCCTCGCGTGACTACTCCCTCGACATCCTGAGAATTCTGAGCATTTGTGGCGTCGTCGCGATCCACCTCTTTGGGTACGTCCTAGGGCACTCCGCGCCCCAGTCACGCAACTGGTGGCTGGCGGCCGGGTTGGACATCCCCTTCATCTGGGTCGTCCCGGTCTTCGTGATGATCTCCGGCGCCCTCCTGCTGGCGCCCCGGAACACGGCCCTGGAGCCCCGGTCTTTCTACCGGAAACGCGCGGTAAGGCTGCTGCCCGCCCTGATCGTGTGGCATTTGGTCTATCTGATCGGCGTCCGGGGGCTCATGCGCGGCGAAGACCTATCGCCGGCCAGGGTGGTCCAGCTGCTCCTCGACGGCTCCGTCTTCACCCAGCTGTATTTCCTCTGGCTGATTCTCGGCCTTTATGCGGTCGCTCCACTTATCTCGGCTTTCCTGCAGGACGGGGGACCGCGACGTGCCCAGGCCCTCGCGGCCTTCCTGCTGGCTGCCACGGCGCTGGTGTATATGGTGCCCGGAATTGCCGCGTCACTGGGCTTCGCCCGGCCGATCAGCCTGAACATCTTCACCCACTGGCTGCCCTACGTCGGCTACTTCGTGGCTGGCCGCGCGCTGCGGGACGTCAGGCTGAGGGGCCGGTCGCTGTTCGTGGCCCTCCTGGCGGTCGCCGGCCTGGCGGCGCTGTGTCTGTGGCAGTACGGACACCGGGGACAAGCGGGCGTGCTGAACGCGGTGGCGCCCGTCAGCTACGTCTCGCTGACCGTGATGTTGCTTGCCGTGGCCGTGTTTCTGTCCGCCACGTCCAGCTTCAGCCGGCTCACGCCGGGACGGGTGACCGGGCGGATGCTGATCACCCTCTCCAGCGCTTCCTTTGGAGTGTTCCTGGTCCATCTGCTGATCTTCGAGATCATCAGGCTGAACGTGCCCGCAGTCTACGACGGAAGGTCGATCGTGGCGGGCTTCGCCAGCTACGCGGTGACGCTGGCCTTGAGCTTCGCCGTAGCCGTCCTTGCCTCCCGCATTCGCTTCGTGCGGAGTATTTTCTAGCCGCAGGCTTCGGCGCCCCGGTGCTCGTGAGGAGCGGCCGGACGTGAGGGGCGGCCTCCCGGTCTGGAATGATGGAGGCATGACAGCCTTGCCCCGACTTCTCATCATTTCGTTCTCACCGATCCGGTCTGACCCCCGCGTGCTCAAGCAGGTGGCGCTCTTCCGCGGGAAGTACCACCTCATCACGTGCGGCTACGGTGCTGCACCGGAAGGCGCCGACGAACATTTTGCGTTGTCGGCGGATGCGGTCGGGTGGCCCTCGGACAGGATCGGACTGCTCGGGCGCCTGTACCGGCGCGCCTACGAAAAGATGTCCGCGGTCCAGCAGGCGCGGCAGCTGCTCGCGGGACTGTCCGTCGACGTCGTGCTCGCCAACGACCTGAACACGCTGCCGGTGGCGGTGGACCTGAAGCCGAAGTACGGGGTGCATTCCGACCTCCACGAGTTTGCGCCGAAGGAAAAGGACGACGACCTCAAGTGGCGCCTGTTCGTGGCACCGTTCATGCGGTGGCTTTGCCGAACCTACCTGCCCCAGGCCCGCTCGCTCACCACCGTGGCTCCCGGCATCGCGGCGCAGTACACCTCAGATTTTGGAGTTGCGGCGCAGGTGGTCACTAATGCGGCTCCCTTCGCGGCGGGAACCCCGAAGCCTGTCGGTGAGACGATCCGGCTGATCCACAGCGCCGCGGGCCAGCGTTACCGGAAACTGGAAAACCTTATCGAGGCGATGCGCAGCGCGCCGCCGGGCGTTGAACTGGACATGATCGTGATGCCCAACGAGCCGGCCTACGTCGCCGAATTGAAGCAGGCGGCGGCTGACGTCCCTGCGGTGCGTTTCCGCGAACCGGTGCCGTACGCCGAACTGGTCAAGACCCTGAGCGGCTACGACGTCTCGCTGGTGTTCCTCCCGCCGACCAACTTCAATATGGAGAACGCCCTGCCCAACAAGTTCTTTGAGGCGGTGCAAGCCCGGCTGGGCGTGGTGGTGGGACCCTCGCCTTCGATGGTGGAAATCGTCAAGGAATACGGCTTCGGTACCGTCACCCCGGACTTCTCACCGTCCGCGCTGGCCACGACGATCCAGTCGCTGGACCGCGAGCAGATCATGGAGTGGAAGCGGGCGGCGGACCGTGCCGCGGGACCGCTGGCGGCGGAGTCGCAGGTGAAAATCTGGGAAGCTGCGATCCGCGACCTGCTGCCTGCCGCGGAGTCCGCGGCCTCCTGAGCCTCGGCTGGTGCCCGGGGCTGGTGCCCGGGCGCCCGTCCCTTGCTAGGGCAACGCGCCCACCTGCGTTGCAGGCCAGTAGCCGCTGTTGCGCCCGGGCGCCCCGGCATAGAACCACAGGCTTCCGTTCCGATTCACAGCTGCCAGGTCCGGGGTCCCGTCGGCGTTGAGCCGGCCCGCCCCCAGCAGGATGGAGTAAGCATTCCACCCGGAGGTGCCGATCTTCTGCCCGGGGCGGTAGCCGGGGCTGGTGCCCGAGACCTTCCCGGTTCCGGCATAAAACCACAGGGTTCCATCGGGACGTATGCCGGCGAGATCGTTGATGCCGTCTCCGTCAAGGTCCTCGACGCCGGCGACGGAGTGGAAGCTTGACCACCCGGATCCGACCTTGACGGCGGGGGAGTACCCCTCATCTGTTGCGGACACCTTCCCGGTGCCGTGGTAGAACCAGAGCGTGCCGTCCGGGCGGATACCGGCCAGGTCGTTCTTGCCGTCCTTGTCAAAGTCACGGGTTGCGACGAGCTTGCTGTACACATTCCAACCCGTGCCCACCTTCCGGCCGGGGGAATAGCCCTCACGGCCGGCGGACAGATCCCCGGTGCCCGCGTAGAACCAGAGACTTCCGTCGGGCCTGACGGCGAGGAGATCACTTTTCCCGTCGCCGTTGATGTCGCCAGTGCCGACGAGCTTGGTGTAGGCGTTCCAGCCGGTCCCGATCTGGCGGCCGGCGGCATATCCGTTGGTCCCGGTTGAGGCGTAGAACCAGAGAGCGCCGTTCTTGGCTACCGCCAGGAGATCAGGCCGCTTGTCACCGTTGAAGTCCTGAACGGACTCCACGATGGGGAAGTTGTTCCAGCTGGACGTGCCGATGTTGACGGCCGGTTTGTACCCCGCTTCATTCATGCCGGTTCCCGCGTAGAAAAGCAGCGCGTTGTCACGACGGCGGGTCAGCAGGTCCGCCTTGCCGTCGCCGTTGCCGTCGCCGGCTCCCAGCACGTCCAGGAAATTGTTCCAGCCGGAGGTACCGATCCGGGTGCCCGGGGCGTAGCCCGGGTTCGTCGCTGAGACAGCGCCTGTTCCGTCGTAGAACCACAGGCTGCCGTCGGTTTTCGTGGCGAGCAGATCGTTGGTCGGTTTGCCGCCGAAGTTCCGGACGCCGACGATACTGATGTACGCATCCCAGCCCGACGAGCCGATCTTTAGTTCCGGAGCGTAGCCGCTCTGCGTCGATGACACGGCCCGTGTGCCGGCGAAGAACCACAGCGTCCCGTCCTTCTTGGAAGCGACAAGGTCGTTCCTGCCGTCGCCGTTGAAGTCCCTGACGCCCGCGACCTGGCTGAAGGCGCTCCAGTTGGTCGTGCCCATCTTGATGGCCGAAGCATAGCCCTGGCTTCCGGCACCAACCGTCCCTGTTCCCGCATAGAACCACATGGAACCGTCCGGTTTGATGGCGGTGAAATCGTTCCTGCCGTCGCCGTTGAAGTCTCCGACGCCGACGATGCGGGAGTAGATTCTCCAGCCTGAGCCGATGCGGACGGGGCTCGTGAATCCGCCCTGGCCGTTGCCGGGGTAGAACCAGAGCGTGCCGTCAGCGGCAATGCTCAGCAGATCGTTGCGTCCGTCGCCGTTGAAATCATCCACCGGGGTGTTCAGGCTGGCGCCGGAATTATCGGCGAAGCGCCGCAGCCCTTCGTAGTCGCCGTTCCAGACGTTGGAGTCGCCGGCGAACGGGCCGGACTCGCTGTACTGCCAGAGGGAGTAGGCGCTCCAGCTTGAGGGCAGCGGGCCGGCGTAGTTGCTGGCCGAACTCGGCCAATACGCGGTCCAGAGGGGGTAGTCGCCGAAACCCGCGGCATCGCCCACGCATTGCTTCCACCAGTTGGTGTTGGTGTAAATCACCGGGAGCCGTCCGGTCAGCGCCTTCATGGTGTTTCCGAAGTCACGCACCCAGCTCGTCAGCTGGCTGGCAGACCGGTCGTAGCAGCTGTTGCCCTGGTAGAACCCGTCGATCGTTTGCCCGGCGTACGGGTTGGCCTCGAAGTCGAGCACCGGTGGGAGCGTATAGCCGTCCGCGCTCCAGCCCCCTCCGTTCTGGACGAAGATCCTGGCCTGATCAGCTCCCGACGAGGCCAGCGGGTTGGCGAAGTGGTAGGCGCCCCGGATCATGCCCACCTGGCGGGCACCTTTGTACTGGGCAGCAAAAGTGGCGCTCGTGTAGTAGTTGCCTTCCGTGGCCTTCACGTAGGCGAAGCGTGCGCCCAGTTTCCACTGTGTCTGCCAGTTGACGTCCGCCTGCCACTTGCTGACGTCCAGGCCTTTGACGCCAAAAGTGGGTGACCAGGTCCCCTCGGTCGCCGGCGCTGACTCGGCCTGCGCGGCGCGCGCGTCCTTGAGGCTTTGGCCCATCTCGGCGCCAGCAGGTCCGGCCGCCGCTGCCATGGCATCCCGGTAGCTTGTGGTGGTTGGCGCGGGCGCCGGGGCCGCTTCGGTCGTGGCGGCCGGCGGGGTCGCCGTCGGAGAAGGAACCGCCGACGCCGTCGTGGCCGGAACCGACGTCGTCGTCGCCGTCGGAGCGGGTGCCGACGTCGGCGCTGCGCTGCCTGCTGAGGGCGACGGCGTGGGGGTCGGCGCGGTGGCGACCGCCGGCGCCGGAAGGCCCACCACGGAAACGGTGGCCACAACCAGGGCTGCCAGGGATGTGACCAGCGACGTGCGTCGTTTTGCCAGGGTCGGGTTCGGCTTCATGTGTCTCTCCGGAGCAACGACGCGCTCCGGAAAACACGTCATCTAGTTCACGATGACCGGTGGTCCGCTCAGCGGACACCGAAAAGTCAATATCGGTGGGTCTTGACGCGGCCACGGTAGCACCGGCATGTCAGTGAGGCCAGAGTTGCCAGTGTTAACTGTGTGACTTGTAATCATTCCGTTGTGCGCCCGCCGCGCCGCGACCACGGCGAAGCAACTTAGACTGGAACCCATGAAGGTATTGGTTACCGGCGGCGCCGGCTACATCGGATCCCACACGGCGCTTTGTCTCCTCGAGGAGGGGCACGACGTTGTAGTCCTCGACAACTTGATGAACTCCAACCAGGAATCCCTTCGCCGGGTGGAGGAGCTCACGGGCAAGAAAGTGGACTTCCGCGAGGTCGATTTGCTCGACGCCGCGGGTGTCGACGCGGTCTTCGCCGAGGGAGGCTTCGATGCCGTGATCCACTTCGCCGGGCTGAAGGCCGTCGGGGAATCGGTGGAGAAACCGCTCTGGTACTACCAGAACAACGTGGTGGGAACTTTGAACCTGCTGCACAGCATGGACGCGGCGGGCGTCCGCCGTCTGGTCTTCAGCTCCTCGGCCACCGTCTACGGCGCCTCGGAGGAAGTGCCGCTCATCGAGAAGGCCCCCCTGGACGCCACCAACCCGTACGGCCGCACCAAGGAACAGATCGAGGACATCCTTACCGATGTGGGTGCCGCAGACCCGCGCTGGAGCATCGCGCTGCTGCGCTACTTCAACCCGGTGGGAGCGCACGAGTCCGGCCTGATCGGCGAGGACCCCCGCGGCATCCCCAACAACCTGCTGCCTTTCGTGGCCCAGGTGGCCGTGGGGCGCCGCGAGAAGGTCATGGTGTTCGGCAATGACTACCCGACGCCGGACGGCACCGGGGTGCGCGACTACATCCACGTGATGGACCTGGCCGCCGGGCATCTGGCCGCGCTGGGCTATTTGCGCGACAAAGCCGGGGTGTTCCGCTGGAACCTCGGCACCGGCCGCGGCTCCTCCGTACTTGAGGTCATCGAGGCGTTCGGCAAGGCCGCCGGCCACGCCGTGCCCTACGAATTTGCCCCGCGCCGGCCCGGCGACGCGGCCGTCAGCTACGCCGATCCGTCGGCTGCGCTCGCCGACCTGGGCTGGTCCGCGCACCGGAGCCTGGCGCAGATGTGCGAGGACCACTGGCGCTGGCAGAGCAGCAACCCGCAGGGCTACGCCACTGTTCCCGAAACTGCCGGGGTAATGGCGAAGTAGCGCTCCGGGCAGCGGCGTCCGCCGCCCGGCCGGCGCCGCTGCCCGCGGCTTATCCACATACGGCGACGGGCACCCTTGCCCGCGCGCCCCGGCTCCTCTAGCTTTAACCCAATTGCAGCGCCCAGGGACAGGGCGGCAGTCATATTGGGGGCCATCGTGGAGGCTGTGCGCATTGTCGAGGACGAAGTCCGCGAGTTGATTCGCCGGCGCGGCCTCGACCCCTCGAGGCAGGCCGGTGAAGTCCGGCGCCTCGTCGAAGCAGCGGTCATGGACTATGACGAGCGGGCCCTGCTGGCGCCTCTCCCGCCCATCGGTCCGCTGGAGACCGCCCGGAGATTCGTCTTCGATGCCGTGGCCGGATTCGGCGCCCTGCAACCGCTCCTCGACGACCCCGCCATCGAGGAAATCTGGCTCAACGCTCCCAACGAGGTCTACGTAGCCCGTAACGGTGAATCTGAGCTGACGTCGGTCTCGTTCACGGACCAACAGGTCCGGGACCTCGTGGAACGGATGCTCAAGAGTTCGGGGCGCCGCCTCGATATGTCGTCCCCGTTCGTGGATGCGGCGCTGCCCGACGGTTCCCGCCTCCATGTGGTGATCCCGGATGTCACGCGGCGTCACTGGGCCATCAACATCCGCAAGTTTGTCGTGCGGGCGAGCCGGCTCGAACATCTCGTGGAGCTGGGCACGCTGACGTCCCAGGCTGCCCGGTTCCTCGGCGCCGCCGTGGCCAGCGGCCTGAACATCCTGGTCTCCGGCGCGACCCAGGCCGGCAAAACCACCATGCTCAACTGCCTGGCCGCAAGCATCGGAACCCGCGAGCGCGTCATCACCGTCGAGGAGATCTTCGAGCTGCAGTTTCCGCTGCGGGACGTGGTGGGACTGCAGTGCCGGCAGCCAAATCTGGAAGGCGAAGGCGAAATTCCCATGCGCCGCCTGGTCAAGGAAGCACTGCGCATGCGCCCCGACCGGCTGGTGGTGGGCGAGGTCCGGGAAGCTGAGAGCCTGGACATGTTGATCGCTTTGAATTCGGGCCTGCCGGGGATGTGCACGGTCCACGCGAATTCGGCCCACGACGCCGTCACGAAGATCTGCACCCTCCCCTTGCTTGCGGGCGAAAACATTTCCAGCGCCTTCGTGGTGGCGACGGTTGCTTCCTGCATCGATCTCGTGGTCCACTGCGCCCGGCAGGCCAACGGACGCCGGGAGGTGACGGAGATCCTGTCGTTGGGCCGACGGGTGGAAAACGGCATCATCGAGTCGTCCATGGTCTTCGCCCTGGCAGACGGACAGCTGCAACCCAAGGCCAACTCGATGCCGTCGGCGGAAAAGTTCGCCCGTTCGGGCTACGACGTCGCGCGCCTGCTGGAGCCGCGCTGATGGCGGCGATGCTCGGCATGCTCGCCGGCGCGGGCCTCCTGCTGATCTGGTGGTCCGCGTGGGAACGGCCCGGGAAGTTCCGGTCTGCCCCGCGGCGGAGCCGTCTCGAGGACCTGCTGCGGACCGCGGGAATCGAAAAGGTCAGCGGCCCCGGCCTGCTGGCGAGCTGCGTCGGCGTCGGCGTGTTCACCACGCTGGTGTTTTTCGCCGTGACCAAGTCGTGGCCCATCGCGGGCTGTTTTGGACTGTTTGGGGGCTGGCTGCCCATGGCCATCGTGAAATGGCGGGCGCGGAAGCGCGCCGCAGTGCTGCGCCAACTCTGGCCCGACGTCGTCGATCACCTGCGGTCGGCCATCAGGGCCGGTCTTTCGCTGCCGGAAGCCCTCATCCAGTTGGGCGACAAGGGTCCGGAGGAACTCCGCCACGTGTTCCGCCATTTTGGTTCAGACTACCGTTCGGGAGGGCAGTTCGATCCCTCACTCACGAGGCTGAAGGACCGTCTGGCGGATCCCGTGGCCGACCGGATCGTCGAGGCGCTCCGGCTGACCAGGGAAGTGGGCGGCTCGGATCTCGGCCGGCTGTTGGGCACCCTGGCGGAATTCCTCCGGGAGAGTGCACGCACCAGAAGCGAACTGGAAGCCCGGCAGTCCTGGACCGTCAACGCCGCCCGGCTCGCGGTCGCCGCACCCTGGATCGTCCTGGTGCTCCTGGCAAGCCGGCCCGAAGCAGTGGCCGCCTACAATACCCCGGTCGGCACCGCCGTCCTGCTGGGCGGCCTGTCGGTCTCCCTGATCTCCTATGCCGTCATGCTGCGCATCGGGGCGTTGCCGGAAGACGAGAGGGTGCTCCGGTGACCGCGCTCATGGCCGCCGCAGTGGCCTGTGGAGTAATCCTTGGCAGCGGTGTTTGGTTGTTGCTGGTCAGGCTGCCGTTTATGCGGCCGACCACGTTTGTTGACCGCATCGCGCCGCAGTTGAAGTCGCACAACCTGGAATCACGGCTCCTGCGCACGGTGCCGGGAAACATCACGCCGTTCGGACCCCTGGAACGGATCCTGCGGCCGGTCATCGGCGATGCCGTGACGTGGCTGGGGAGGTTGAACCCCGGATCCACGGCCTTGAGCCGCCGGCTGGCAAGGGCCGGAACCGACAAGTCGCCTGCCGATTTCCGGGCAGAACAGCTCCTGTGGGGCGCGGGCGGTTTTGTCGCGGCGGTCGGAGCAGTTGTACTTTTCGGTGCAGCCGGACGTTTCAGCCCCCTTCTCGCCGTTGTGCTGGTGCTTGGCAGCGCGGCCGGCGGCTACATGTTGCGCGATTACCTGCTGGGCGCCCAGGTCCGGAGGCGCGAGGCGCGCATGATGGCGGAGTTTCCCAGCATCGCCGAGCTTATGGCGCTCGCTGTCAGCGCAGGTGAGAGCGCTACGGGCGCCCTGGACCGGGTGTGCCGCAGCGCCCGGGGTGAGCTGTCCAAAGACTTTACCCGCGTGCTGGCGGAGACCAGGGCCGGGAAACCGCTCGTGGAAGCGCTGCAGGAGTTCTCGTCACGGACGGAGCTCGGACCCTTGCTCCGCTTCGTGGACGGGCTGATCGTGGCAGTGGAGCGGGGGACGCCCCTCGCCGATGTGCTGCGGGCCCAGGCCCAGGACGTCCGCGATACGGCAAAGCGCGAGCTCATGGAGTCGGCTGGAAAGAAGGAAATCGGCATGATGGTGCCCGTCGTCTTCGGCGTCCTGCCGCTGACGGTCGTGTTCGCGGTCTTTCCCGGCCTGGCCGCCATCAGCATGGGGTTGTAAGAGCACGGGGTAATAGGGAACGGGAACCGCACGGAAACAGCAGGCAAACCACCGAACCACCGAACCACCGAGAAAAGGGAGAACAGTGAAACAGATCCTGAACCGCATGGCGCTGGTGCTCTGCACTATCAACCTCGTGCCCGGGCAGGCCCGGGTGCACGCCGCCACTGGACCACAGTCCGGACGACCCGGCGATCACCGCGAGCGGGGCGATGTGCCGGGCTGGGTGATGATCACCCTGATGTCGGCCGTCCTCGTCGCCGCCCTCCTCGCGCTCGCCGGCCCGGCGCCGGAAGGACTCTTCAACCAGGCCATGGACAAGGTGGGGCAGTAGCACGTGCGGCGGCCCGCCGCCTGCCGGGGCCATACGGACGAACGGGGTTCGGCGGTGGTGGACTTCGTCCTTGTGGGCGGACTGCTGACGCTGTTCTTCCTTGCCATCGTCCAGCTCACCCTGGTGCTCCATGTTCGGAACACCCTGATCGACGCCGCGGCCTCGGGCGCCAGATACGGCACCCTCGCGGACCGCGGCGCCGGGGATGCCAGGGACCGGACCGCGCAGCTGATCGGGGTGGCGCTCAACCCTGAGTTCGCCACGGACGTGACCACGGGCGAAGTCACATACCAAGGAATCCGGACCCTGGAGGTCACAGTCCGCGCGCCGTTGCCCGTCATCGGGCTGATCGGTCCCCGCGCCGTCCTGGAGGTGAAGGGGCATGCGGCCATCCAGCCCTGACGCAACGGACCGGCGGGAGCAAGGGAGCGCGGTCGTCGAATTCACATTCCTGTCCCTCCTGCTGATGGTGCCGTTGGTCTACTTCATCATCACGATGGGCCAGCTGCAGGGCGGCTCCTTCGCGGTGGTCGGCGCCGCGGACCAGGCTGCAAAGGTGTTCGTTGCCCAGCCTGACGCCGCCGGCGGGCGGGCCGCCGCCGAGCAGGCCGTTCTCGTGGCGCTCGCCGACCACGGGCACCCCGCGGCGAATGCCCGGGTCGAGACGAGTTGCGCCCCGGCGGACTGCATGGCTGCCGGCTCGGCGGTCACGGTCACTGTGCACCTGACGGTGCCGTTGCCGTTCGTCCCGTTCAGCGAGGCCCTCCACTTGAACGCGGGGCAGCTGAGCGCCTCGGCCACGCAACTGGTGGGCCGCTTCCGGTGACGGCGTCCTTGCGTCCGCCGCGGAACCCGGCAGCCCGCACCGAGGACGGGCAACTGATGGTGCCGATCATCGGCTTTGTCCTGCTGGCCCTGTTGCTGGCCACCGTTGTCACGGCTGCCTCCAGCGTCTACATCGAGCACAAGAAGCTCCTCTCGCTGGCCGACAGCGCTTCCGTGGCGGCCGCGGACAGTTTCACCCTCGGACAGCTCGAAACCGCCGGCGGCAGTCCCACCGCCGTCCTGACCGGCGCGCGTGTGCGCGGCGCCGCCGTCGAGTTCCTGGACCGCAGCAGCGCGTTCGCACGGTTCAGCGGCCTGGCCGTCGGGCCAGGGACGGGCAGCCCGGACGGTTCCACCGCCGTTGTGGTGCTTAGTGCCGCCGTGCACCCGCCCGTGGTCAGCTTCCTGGTTCCGGACGGGATCAGGATCGAGGCCAGCTCGACGGCGCGTTCCCGGCTCACCCGGTAGCTCCGCCGCCGGCCCGGACCCGGCTCGGACCCGGCCCGGACCCAACCCGGACCCGGCCAGGCCGGCCGGCCAGGACCCGGCCAACCCGGACCCGGCCGGACCCGGCCCTGCCTCAAGTCCGGGCGGCCCGCGCGGATAGCGTAGGCTTAAAAAACCATGGCAAACATTGATTTTCCCGCAGAAATCCGCGCCCTGCGCGCCACCTACGCCTCGATCGAGAACGTTTCGAATGTCGAGGCGCTGAAGGAAGACATCGCCGAACTCAGCGAACGGGCCGGCGAACCCAATCTGTGGGACGACCCCGCGGCCGCCCAGGTGATCACCTCGAGGCTCTCGCACCGCCAGTCCGAGCTGGCCCGCCTGGACTCCCTCACGGCCCGGATCGACGACCTCGAAGTCCTCGTGGAGCTGGGCCAGGACGAGGACGACGCCGACTCCATGGGGGAGGCCGCCACCGAACTGGAATCGATCCGCAAGGCGTTGAAAGACCTTGAAGTGGTGACCCTGCTGTCCGGCGAGTTCGACGAGCGCGAAGCGGTGGTCACCATCCGCGCCGGCGCCGGGGGAGTGGACGCCGCGGACTTTGCCGAGATGCTGATGCGGATGTACCTGCGCTGGGCCGAACGCCACGGCTACCCGACCACCATCATGGACACCTCCTACGCCGAAGAAGCCGGACTGAAGTCCGCCACGTTCGAGGTCAAGGCCCCCTATGCCTACGGCACGCTCAGCGTCGAGGCCGGCACGCACCGGCTGGTCCGGATCAGTCCCTTCGACAACCAGGGCCGCCGCCAGACCTCGTTCGCCGCCGTCGAGGTCATCCCGCTGATCGAGCAGACCGACTCCATCGACATCCCGGACAACGAGATCCGCGTCGACGTCTTCCGGTCCTCCGGCCCGGGAGGCCAGTCCGTTAACACCACGGACTCCGCCGTGCGCCTGACCCACATCCCCACCGGCACGGTGGTGTCCATGCAGAACGAGAAGTCCCAGCTGCAGAACCGTGCGGCCGCCCTGCGCGTGCTGCAGTCCCGGCTGCTGCTGCTGAAGAAGGAACAGGAGGACGCCGAGAAGAAGGCGTTCGCCGGCGACGTCAAGGCCTCCTGGGGCGACCAGATGCGCTCGTACGTCCTGAACCCGTACCAGATGGTCAAGGATCTCCGCACGGAACACGAGGTGGGCAACACCTCGGCCGTGTTCGACGGCGAGATCGACGACTTCATCGACGCCGGCATCCGCTGGCGGACCGACAACCGCAACGCGGACAAGTAAACGACAACCGTAACGCGAACAAGTAGCACCATCCGCCTCTTGCGTCACACCTGTCCCTCCGGTCTAATCCTGCGACACGCCCCCGCACTCGGGCCGATCCGCCGGGGCCCGTGCGTATAGTCGAGAAGCCGGAGCTCTACTTCCCCCACTAGAAAGCCCGCGCACCGGCAGCAGAACTGGGCCGTACCCGTCCACGTCTGCAGGGTACTTAGGGCCATGATCCGTTTCGAAAATGTCACCAAGGTCTATGACCAGAAGGCGCGACCCGCGCTGGATGCGATCAACCTTGAGATCGACCGTGGCGAATTCGCCTTCCTGGTCGGGGCCTCGGGCTCCGGCAAATCGACCTTCCTGCGCCTCGTCCTCAAGGAGGACCGCGCTTCCTCCGGCGCCGTGTACGTGGCCGGGCAGAACGTCGCCAACATCTCCAGCTGGCGCGTCCCCAGGCTCCGCCGCGGGATCGGCGTCGTGTTCCAGGACTTCCGCCTGCTGCCGCAGAAGACCGTCTTCGCCAACGTCGCCTTCGCCATGCAGGTCATCGGGAAGAGCCGCAGCGTCATCCGCGAGACCGTGCCGGAGGTCCTCAAGACCGTCGGCCTCGAAGGCAAGGAAAACCGCCTTCCGCACGAACTCTCCGGCGGTGAGCAGCAGCGCGTGGCGATTGCCCGCGCCGTTGTCAACCGCCCGGGCATCCTGCTGGCGGATGAGCCCACCGGCAACCTGGACCCCACCACCTCCATGGGCATTATGGGTGTGCTGGACAAAATCAACCAGAACGGTACCACTGTGGTCATGGCCACCCACGACGATGACATCGTCAACGAGATGCGCAAACGCGTTGTTGAACTCCGCAACGGCGTCATCATCCGCGACGAGGCCAAGGCCCTCTACACCTCCATGATTCCGGTGGTGGGACAGTCACGCCGGCTGCGGGATGCCAGCGGGCGGGACGCCCAACCCGTCACCACCCGGGCCGAAGCCCGCGCCGCAGCGGAGCACCAGCTGTGAGGCTCCAGTTCATCCTCGCCGAGATCGCCAGCGGCCTGCGCCGCAACCTTTCCATGGTGGTCTCCGTCATCCTGGTGACGTTTGTGTCCCTGACCTTCGTCGGCGCCGCCGGCATGCTGCAGCTGCAGATCAACCAGATGAAGGGCTACTGGTACGACAAAGTCCAGGTTGCCATCTTCCTCTGCAGTGACGGTTCGACGGCGGCCGGCTGCGCCACCGGCCCCGTCACCGCGGAACAGCAGGAAAACCTGCGGAAGGTCCTGGCTTCCCCCGCGGTGGCCCAGTACGTCAACGACTTCCAGTTTGAGTCCAAGGACGACGCCTACAAGCACTTCAAGGAACAGTTCTCCAATTCCCCGATCGTCGACTCGGTGACGCCGGACCAGCTCCCGGCTTCCTTCCGGATCAACATGAAGGATCCGGAGAAGTACCAGATCATCAGCGAGACCTTTTCGTCGCAGGCCGGCGTCGAAACCGTGATCGACCAGCGCCAGCTCCTGGAACGGCTCTTTTCCGTCATGAACGCCGCCTCCCTCGTGGCCGTGAGCGTCGCCGGCGTGATGATCGTCTGTGCCATCCTGCTCATCGCCACCACCATCCGGCTGTCGGCCTTCAGCCGGCGACGGGAAACCGGGATCATGCGCCTCGTCGGGGCGTCGAAAATGGTGATCCAGCTGCCGTTCATCCTCGAGGGCGTGATTGCCGCCGTGATTGGCGCCGCGCTGGCGTCGGGAACGCTGTGGGCCGTGGCGCACTTCTTCCTCGGCGGCTATCTGTCCAAGCAGTATCCTGACACCGCCTTCATCTCCGCAGGTCAGACGCTGATTCTGGTGCCGGCCCTGATCGGCCTCGGTGTTCTGCTGGCAGGCGTATCATCTCTGCTGACCCTCCGTCGATACTTGCGGGTCTAGCATGCGCAACGAAAAGGGAATGCCCATGACACCGATGCACCAGCCCGCCCCGAACCCGAGTTCGGCCCGGCTCCGCGTGGCCGGCCGCCGCAGCCGCCTCGTCAGCGCCACACTGGCGCTCGTCCTGGCGGCGAGCATGGGCGCATCATCCCCGGTCGCGTTCGCCGACACCCTCGAGGACCAGCAGGCCGCCCTCCGCGACGAAGCCGCCAAGGTCCAGCATTCCCTGGAGTTCGTGGACTCCCGGATCGCCAAGACCGCCTCGGACCTCGTCGTTTACCAGGGCAGGCTTCCCGGTGCGCAGCAGGCCCTGCTGGACGCCCAGGGCCGCGTCGCCACCGCGGTCAAGGAAGCCGAGGCCCTCGCCGCTCGCGTGGATCTGGCTCAGCAGAACAAGGCCAAGATCACCCAGCAGCTCGAGACGGACCAGAAGAAGATTGCCGGCACCAGGAAGCTGATCGGACAAATCGCCACCCAGGCCTACAAGTCCGGCGGCGTGCCCTCCAACCTCTCGTTGTTCTTCGGCTCCAACGAGGGCGGGAGCCTCACGGACACCATCGACCTCGCCGACCAGGCGATGCGCAGCCAGAACGCCGCGATGGACAAACTCACCCAGCAGAACGCCACCAACGTCAACTCGCAGGCCCGCCTCGAAGCGGTGGAAGGCGAGATCAAGGACCTCAAGGCGAAGGCCGATGCCGCGCTGGCACGCGAACAGGCTGCCCGTGACGAGGCGGAAGCCAAGAAGGCCCAGGTGGACAAGCTGATCGCCGACACCACCCGGCTTGAGGGGGAGCTCCAGGCCGCGAAGCCGGGAATCCAGCGCCAGCTCGCCCAGGTCAAGACTCGGCAGGATGCTGTCGCGGCCGAAATCGTCGAACGTGACCGCAAGCTGCGCGAAGCCTGGGAAGCCGAGCAGCGCCGCATCGCCGAGGCTGCCGCTGCCGCGGCCGCTGCGGCTGCCAGGGCCCGGGGCCAGGCTGCGGCCAAGCCGGCCCCGTATGTCCCCGCCCCGCCGGGACCCCCGTCAGCCTTCGGGTTGCGCCACCCGTTCAACGGCGTCCCGATCAGCTCCGGCTTCGGATGGCGCGCCACCCCGCCGGGCACCATCGACTTCTACGGCCAGGGCGGCTACATGCACACCGGCATCGACTTTGCCGCCGCCTGCGGCACGCCCGTCTACGCCGCGGCGGCCGGTACGGTGTTCTCTGCCGGCTGGGCCAACGACGGCGGCGGCAACAACGTGAAGATCTCCCACGGCGTCGTCCAGGGCAACTCGCTGACCACCGTTTACTACCACAACTCCAGCGTGGTGGTCTCCGCCGGGCAGCAGGTCAGCCAGGGGCAGCTGATCGCCTATTCGGGAACCACCGGCAACTCCACGGGGTGCCACTCGCACTTCGAAACCTGGCTCAACGGCCGGGCCGTTGACCCCATGAACCTGCTCTGATCAGCCCGGAGCGGACGCCTCCCGGCAGCCCGGCTCCTCTGCCGTAAACTGGAAAGAGCCTGCGCCGCCCCGGCATAGGGCCCACCCATCGATCCAAGGAGTTCTACCGTGCCGAAAGAAAGTGGCCGTAAGGTAGTGGCCACCAACCGCAAGGCCCGGCACGACTACCACATCCTCGATACCTACGAGGCCGGGATCGCGCTCATGGGGACGGAAGTGAAGTCCCTCCGCGAGGGCCACGCCTCCATGGTGGACGGCTTCTGCACCTTCTACAACGACGAGCTGTGGATGGAGGGCATCCATATCCCCGAGTACCACCAGGGGAGCTGGACCAACCATGCCGCACGCCGCCGCCGGAAATTGCTGCTGCACCGCGACGAGCTCACCAAGATCTCGCACAAGATCCGCGAATCAGGCTTCACCATCGTCCCCCTCCAGCTGTACTTCCTGGATGGCCGGGCCAAGGTGGAGATCGGCGTCGCCCGCGGCAAGAAGGAATACGACAAGCGCCAGACCCTGCGCGAGCAGCAGGACAAGCGCGAGGCCCTGCGCGTTATGCGTGAGCGGAACCGGCGCTGACGGACCTGCCGCGGGCCGCGGGAATGATTTCCCGCAGGGGTGCGTTATGCTTGATAGTCCGGGAAGGTCCGGCGCAGGATCCGCAGCACAGCTGCACCAGGGTTCAGCGGCAGACCTGGCCGGTTTGATAAAAAAATACGGGGATGATCGGTTTCGACGATGTTAGTCGCGACAGGTGAAGCGGGCCGAGGATGCAGAATTATCTCGTAAACGCTGTCTGCAAACCAATAAGTGCCGAATCAAAACGCACTGACTTCGCTCTCGCTGCCTAAGCAGTAAGACAGTCCGTCAGCCCGAGGTTGCTATTGCCCCGGATCCTGGCGTCATTTAGATAGCCACTGCTGTTTACCTCCGTCATCGGGGTGAACGGGACTCTTAGATGACTGGGCCCGGATCGGCCAGCTGTTTGCAGCATGGCCGGGGCCGAGAAAATCCGACGCAAACTGCGCCCGGAGAAGCCCTGACAACACGACATCGGACGGGGGTTCAATTCCCCCCATCTCCACCATCGGAGCCCCGGAAACGGTGCTCCACCCCGTAAAGTCACACACAAAAGGCCGGAAGCCTCAGCTTCCGGCCTTTTGCTTTGCCCTGGCGCTGAATCAGCGCTTCTTGATGTGGGCAACGGGGTCCGCGTGCGTCTCCGCGACGTTCTTGGACTTCTTCTCGGCCCGTTTTTCCTTGATGGTTTTCACGGGCTTCTTGACCGCGCTCCGGTGCGGCGTTTTGTCAGGCATGTGGGCGCTCCCTAACAGCAGGGGGCCGGGATGGCCCCGTGCTACTAAGTTACGCCTCGGGCACCGCAACGTCCACGATGCCGACGAAGCGGCTGCCGACGCCCTCGTACTCGCTGCGGACCAGGCCGGAGCCGACGCCGGGAACCTCGTACGGGGCGTGGTGAGCGCAGCACACATAGGTGAAGTCCGGCCACCACTTCTTCGGCCGGGCCGCCTCCGAGAACCCGCAGACCGCGCACGTCAGCTGGACCCAGACCGGACGTTTGCCGGTCCGGTTGGCTTTGGACTGCACCAGCCACGCCGGCGGGTTGTCCAGGAGGTCGCCGAGCTCGGCGTCGGTGAGCCGGGGCGGGATGCCGTGACGGTGGGCCATTTCCAGCGGAATATCAAGGATCTGGGCAGCAACACGACGGGTAATCATCCTTCAACGATACGGGATGGGAGGGGACGTAATCCGCCCGTGGGGGCCGGGGTTACCCTCGTCACAGAGCTGTGATGGCCAGCCCGAGCGCTGCCGCGGCCAGGCCTGCGGTGAGGTTGGCGGCGATGTTGAGGACGGCGGCGCGGTAGCGCGTCTCACTCACCAGCCGCACGGTGGCGGTGGTCCAGGAGCTGAAGGTGGTCAGGCCGCCCGCCAACCCGGTCGCGAGAGCGGTCTGCCATTCGGCGCCCAGCCCCAGCCGGGCTGTCAGCCCCACTGCGGCGCCGATGATGAAGGAGCCGGCCACATTGACCGCGAGCGTCGCCCAGGGCCAGTGCGGATGGCGCCCCGGGTGGTGCGCAAACCAGGAGTCGACGGCGAAGCGCAACAGGGCGCCCGCGACGCCGAAGGCTCCCACCAGCACGGCGGTGATCACGATGCCCCGCCGGCCACGTCCGCGAGGGTTTTGCCGGTCTTCCACCCGGCGGCCGCGGCGCCGAGGCCCAGGACCAGAGAGAGCGCAAGATAGGCCAGCCAGCTGGCATGGAAGCCGCCGCGGATCTGCTGGTCAATGGTGAACACCACCGCGGAGAAGGTCGTGAAGGAGCCCAGCAGCCCGGGGCCAAGGCCGGCGCGCAGCCAGAAGGCGGTCTTGGGCCGTGCGATCCAGATTGTGGTGAGGGTCGCGAGGACAAAACTTCCGACGACGTTAATCACCAGGGTGGTCCAGGGGACGCTGCCCGCGGTCTCGGGGAACACCACCCCGGCCCCGTAGCGCAGTTCCGTCCCGATCAGCCCGCCGACGGCGACCGCCGCCCACGCCCGCCAGCCCGGCAGTCCAGCCGGCACTGCAGTCCGCATTCAGCGCAGCTCCAGACTGCAGCCGGGATGGACCGCCTCGCTGTGGACCCAGAGTGCGGAGGCGACTTCCTCGGGGAGATCGAACTCGCGCCGGGCCGTCCCGGAACCGATGCGCACCATCAGGGCGCCACCGAAGGGCTTCCGGCCCAGCACCTCGACGTCGGCGTCCAGCGCGATTTCCTCGGCGGAAAGGTAGCGCAGCAGCTCGGGGTTTTCGTCGCTGATGCGGGTGATCAGGCCGGTGTGGCCGTCATCGAGTTCGCTCATCCGGTGAGCCGCGGGCATCTGGACTGAACCATCCGCGGCCGGGATCGGATCGCCGTGCGGATCCCTCGCCGGGTTCCCGAGCTTCGCTGCCATCCGTTCGATGAAGGTGTCCGAGACGGCATGCTCCAGGAGTTCGGCTTCGTCGTGGACCTCGTCCCAGCGGTAGCCGAGCTCCCGCACGAGGAACGTTTCAATGAGCCGGTGCCGCCGCACCATGGACAGTGCCAGCCGGACGCCGTCGGACGTCAGCGTGATGGCGCTGTAGGGCTGGTGGTCAACCAGGCCCTGGTCCTTGAGCTTGCGGACCATCTCGGAGACCGACGAGTTCGCGACGCCGAGGCGCTGGGCCAGCTGCGTGGAGGTGATGGGCTTGTCCTGCCACTCCGTGAAGGAGTAGATGACCTTGACGTAGTCCTCGATCGAGGAGGAGGGCAGACTGGTCTTCACAGCCTCAAGCCTACCGTCAGGCGGCGCTGGCGGTGTCAGGCCCTGACTGCCCGCCAGCTCTGTGTCAGGTAGGGGAGCGGGAGGAGCTCGCGGGGGTCGTGGCCCAGATGTTCGTGGAGGTACCAGTCGAGGTTGCCCAGCACCTTGGCGCGGGTGGCCTCGCCGGCCGCCAGGTAGTAGCTGCGGGACTTTGTCAGCTCCATGATGTCGGCGGTGCGCACCGGATCTTCCCATCGGGTGAGGTGGCTCTCCAGACCGGCGAATTCCGGGCCCACCGGCGGAGTGAAGTGCGGTTTGTGGACATCGCCGGCGTGCATGATGCGCGAGAGCCGGTGCACCCACGGAACGGAGGTGTCCAGCTGGTTCCAGACCAGCCCCAGGACACCGTGGGGGCGGAGGATCCTGGCGATCTCCGAGCTGGCCAGGACCGGATCGCACCAGTGCCACGCCTGGGCGACGGTGACGAGGTCGAAAGCCCCGGCGGGAAGTCCCGTGTGCTCCGCGGTACCCTCGACGGCGGTGACGTCCGGGAGCGTCCTGCGCAGCTGCTCCAGCATGTCTGTGGACGGGTCCACCGCCACCGCGTGCAGGCCGCGTCCGGCCAGCAGCGCCGTGAACTTGCCCGTTCCGGCACCGAGGTCCGCGGCATCCTTGGCGCCGGCGGGAATCAGCCAGTCGGCGGAATCGCCGGGGTAGCCCGGGCGGACGCGTTCGTAGTGTTCCCCGCCGTCCCGGAAGCTCTGCCCGAGCTCCTGGCGGCGTTCCTGATGCAGTTTGGGGCCACCGCGCGCCACGTGCGATCTCCTTCGGCAGGTCCGGATGGGTACCTTTCGAATTTACCGCACGCGGCAGGGGCCGCGGCTCCTCACCGCAGAGTCAGTCCAGGGTGCAGGGGGCCGCGCCCGCGGTGCCGGGCGTGTTGGGTGCCCAGTGCGGGTAGGTGCGGGTGTCGTTGGACGGGACCCAGCGTCCCGCGTCCACCACATAGTCCCAGCCCAGGCCGGTCTGGCGTAGCTGCTGGAGTGCGGTGAGCAGCCGCTTGGCGTCCTCCAGCCGGGAACCCAGGCCGAAGCTTGCCCGCAGCGAACCGGAAGGCAGCCCGAGCCGCCGGAGCAGGGGGTGCGCGCAGAAGCGGCCGTCGCGCAGCCCGATGCCGTGTTCGGCCGACAGGTACGCCGCGACCAGGCCCGCGTCGTAGCCCTCGAGGGAGAAATTGACGACGCCGATCGTGCCGGTGCCAGCACCGCCCCCCGGCCCCTCGACTGTTGGAGCGTCGAAAGAAGCACTGTCCGAGAAGATCTGGTGCACGGTCACGCCGTCGATCCGGGCGAGGCCCTCGACCAGGAAGGACCGAATGGCGTTTTCGTGCGCGTGCCACTGGTCCACGTCAAGATCGGCGATCACTTGGGTGGCCCGGGCCAGGGTGGCCGCGCCGAGGACATTGGGCGAGCCGCCTTCGTGCCGGGCGGGCCCGGTGGTCCAGCTGACCGTGTCGATCCGGGCGTCCTGCACGGCTCCGCCGCCGGCCAGGTGCGGCGTGCCGGCGTCGAGCCAGTCCGGACGGCCCACCAGCACCCCGGCGCCGAAAGGTGCGTAGAGCTTGTGCCCGGAGAAGGCGAGGTAGTCGACGTCGTCCGCGGCGATGTCGATCCGCCGGTGCGGCGCCAGCTGGGCGGCGTCGACGACGATCCGGGCGCCGTATTCGTGGGCCAGGGCTGCCAGTGCCCGGATCGGCAGGACCTCACCGGTGACGTTGGAGGCGCCGGTGACGGCGAGCAGGCTGACGCCGCCGTGGGCGAGTTCCCCACGGAGGAGGTCCAGCGTGCCGGCGAGGGTGGGTGCGGCAATGACACTGCGGTGCGGCACGCCCTGCCACGGCAGGAGATTGGCGTGGTGTTCGATGTCGAGGTAGAGCACGTCGCCGCTGTGCACGCCGTCGACGACGGGCAGGCAGCCGGCCAGCAGGTTCAGGGAATCCGTGGTGTTGCGGGTGAAGATCACCGCGTCGTCCGGGCGGCCGCCCACGAAATCGCGGACAATAGTGCGCGCATTCTCGTAGACGGACGTGCTGATCTGGGAAGCGTAGCCGGCCCCGCGGTGGACGCTGGCGTAGAACGGCAGGATTTCGTTGAGGTAGGCCGAAACGACGGAGAGCGCGGGGGCCGAGGCGCCGTAGTCCAGGTTCGCGTAGCGGATGTGGCCGCCCTGGATCAGCGGCGCCTGGATCTCGGCGCCCGTCACTGCGGCCAGCGGCCGGCGGGCGATGGCGGACCGTGTCTCGGGGCCGGCCTGGGCGTCGGCGGCGTGGCGTTCGGTGGTGGCGGGAATGGTGGCAGTCGTCATGGGACCTCGCTCGAAAAGGACCCCACATGCCGGGGATCCGCGCTTGCCGGGTCCGTTCCGGACCGGCCAGGTCGTCACCCGGGGCACCCCGCCGCGAAAGGAGGGTTGCCGGCCAGCAAACCGGGGTTTCGCGCTGGCACTCGTGACCTGCTTCGAGCCTAGGACATTCCCCGTTCCGGCGGAAAGGAGCCGGCTGAATGTGAAGCTGTTTGTTACGCGCGGCAGGTCGCGGCGGGAGCAGCGATCCCGGCTGGCGGCCGCATCAGGAGCTGGAAGGTTGAACAGCTTCCGGGGCATCCGGCGCCCGGGCCGCGGGTTCCGCCGCAGACCGGAGCGGCTGGTTCGGGCGCCGTTTCTTCAGTCGCTTCGGCGGGCACACGGGCCGGCCCGGCCGGGTTCCCGCTCACAGCGGTTCTCCGGCTGTCGGCCTGGACGCTGAGGCCGAACAGCGCCTCGAGCGCTGCGGTGTAGTCGTCTTGCCGGCCGAGGGCGGCGAGCTCCCGGGCGCGGACCGTCGGGGTATGGAGCAGGCGCCGGAGCAGGTGCCGGAGGGCGAGGTTGACGTCGTCAGCCGAGGCGACCCGGCCACGCTGTTTGCCGACGCGTTCCATTTCGCTGCGGAGGACCTGATGGAGGTGCTCGCGCAGGGCCACGACGGCCGAGTCCACGGCGCGGACCGCATCCTGTTCCTCGAAGCGGACGGCCGCCTGCCGGACCAGGGCGCGGGCGTGGCGCAGCGCTTCGGCGTCGGCCGGGGGAGCAGCGAGGTGGACTGATTCCAGCGTGATGAGCTCCACTCCCGGCAGTTCCGCCACCTGCGGGTCGAAATCATGGCTGGGCGCCAGGTCAATGACGGTGAGCGGACGGTCCGCACCCACACGCCAGCGCGCGAGGGCGGCAGCATCGATGCGGGCCCCTGAACCGCTGCAGCCAATGACAAGGTCAGCCCCGGCAACGGCTGCCGGCAGCTGCCGGGCGGAGACGGCGCGGCCTCCCCGGGCCGCCACGAAAGCATCCGCGCGGCCGGAGTGGGAGAAGACCGAGATGTCGGAATATCTGCGGGTTTTCAGCAGCTCCACCACACACCCGGCGTAAGCACCGGTACCGAGGAGAACGGCCGACGTTCCGGCGGCGGCAAGGTCCAGGGCAACAGCAGCGATGGATCTGCCGGCGCTGCCGAGCGCGGTCTGTGCCCCCACGTCCTTGGCCGTTCGGGACGCGGCCTGGAACAGCCTGCCCAGCCGCCCGCTGGCGGTTCCGGCGGCCTGTGCGTCGGCGAGGGCTCGGCGGACCTGGCCTGCGACTTCACGCTCACCCACCACCACCGAATCCAGGCCGGCGGCAACGGCGAAGAGATGTTCGACGGCGGCGGCTCCCCGGAGCTCCTCGAAAAGGGCCGCCAGATGGATCATCGGCAGCCCGGAGCAGAGGACGACCGCATCGAGGATGTCCCCGCGCGCGGCGTCGAGGCCCGCCAGGGACGGGAGCTCGCAATAGATTTCGAACCGGTTGCAGGTGGACAGGACTACGGATGCGGAGATGCGCGCCCCGTCGGAGACAAGACCGGAGACAAGACCGGAGACAAGACCGGAAACAAGGTGCGGCGCAAGTCGGGCGGACGCGCTGTGCAGGGCGGCGGCGGATTCCGGGCCCAGGTCCCGGTATTTCGCCACGAGCACCAGCAGTATGGGGCCGGTCCCGGCAGTGCCACGATTCGAGGCGTGAAGTGCGTTAGACAAGGCTGCTCTCCTCCCAAAAAGATGCCCTACCCTAGAGGCCGCCGTCGGGCCGCCGTCTTGGACAGAATTGTGCAGGGAGGTTGGGGAATCCTTGGGAACAGTTGCTAGAGCAGGTCGTCCAGCCCCGGGTTGAGCCGTTTGAGGACCTCGGAGTGCAGGATGGAGTTGGTGGCCAGGGCGTTCCCGCCGAAGGGGCCGTCCTCACCTTCCAGGGACGTGAAGCGCCCGCCGGCCTCGGTGACGATCGGCACCAGCGCCGCCATGTCGTAGAGGTTCAGTTCGGGCTCGCAGGCGATGTCGACGGCGCCTTCGGCCACGAGGCAGTAGGACCAGAAGTCCCCGTAGGCGCGGGTGCGCCAGACTTCCTCGGTCAGGCCCAGGAACTCATCGAGGTTGCCGCGCTGCTTCCAGCCGCCCAGGCTGGAGTAGGACAGCGAGGCGTCCGAGAGTTCGGAGATGTTGGACACCTTCAGACGGGTGGCGGCCGCCAGCGAACGGCCCGTGTAGGCCCCGGCGCCCTTGGCGGCCCACCAGCGCTTGCCCAGCGCGGGGGCGCTTACGACGCCGACCACAGGCTCGCCTTCGTCGACGAGGGCGATCAGCGTGGCCCAGACGGGGACGCCTCGGACGAAGTTTTTGGTCCCGTCAATGGGATCGATGATCCACCGGCGGGAGCCGTGGCCGGAACTGCCAAACTCCTCGCCGAGCACGGCGTCGCGCGGACGGGAGCGGGACAGCTGGCCGCGGATGGCTTCCTCGGCCGACTTGTCGGCGTCGGTCACCGGCGTCAGGTCCGGCTTCGTCTCGATCCGAAGGTCGAGCGCCTTGAAGCGGCTCATGGTCTGGGAATCTACGGAATCTGCCAGTACATGGGCAAGGCGCAGGTCATCGTTGTAGCTTGAAGCGGGTTGACTCATGGTTCCAAACTACCGTCAAAGCGTGCGGGGGAGCGGTAGGCGGCACCGCGGCCGGCTACGAGACGGTGCCCAGTTCCTTGACGTCCTGGGCTTCCATCCGCGGGTCCGTCCCCAGCAGGCGGCGGAGGGATGCGAGCCGGGCCGGGCCGGATTCGCCTGCATGGCCGGCGGCCACCCAGGCGTCCACGCCGCAGTTGACGGCGCTGGAATCATGCTTGCAGCCCCGCTCGCAGTCGTCGGTGCCCGGCTCGAGGTCCGGGAAGGACCGCAGGATCCGGTCCGGGTCCACGTGGGCCAGTCCGAAGGAGCGGATGCCCGGGGTGTCGATGATCCAGCTGCCCGAGGGCGCATCGTTGACCTTGAGCGCCAGGGCCGAGGAGGACGTGTGGCGGCCGCGCCCGGTGACGGCGTTGACGCCGCCGGTGGCGCGCTCGGCGCCCGTCAGGGCGTTAACCATCGTGGACTTCCCGACGCCGGAATGGCCGATCATGACGGTGACCTTCCCATCGAGGTGGCCGCGCAGCTGTGAGACGGCATCCTTGTCCAGCCGGGCGGACAGTCCGTCGTCCGAACGGGCATCGATACCGGAGGCGGCGGAGTCCGCCGTCTTGGAGATGATCACCGGGAAGGCCAGGTGCTGGTAGTTGGAGAGGAGTTCCGCGGGATCCTTGACATCGGCCTTGGTGACGAGCAGCAGGGGCTCGATTCCGGCGTCGTACGCGGCCACGAGGGCCCGGTCGATGAACCCGGTCCTTGGCTCCGGATTGGCGGCCGCCACCACAATCACCAGTGTGTCGGCATTGGCGACGACGGCGCGCTCGATCGGATCCGTATCGTCGGCGCTGCGCCGCAGCAGGGTCTTGCGGTCCTGGATCTTGACCAGCCGGGCCAGGGTGTCGGGTTCACCGGTGACGTCGCCCACCAGGGAGACGAAGTCGCCGGCGACCACGGGGTTGCGGCGCAGTTCCCGGGCGCGGGCGGCGATGATCTTGCGCTCCTCGGGTGTGCCTTCGGCGACCACGGCGGTGTAGCGTCCCCGGTCAACGGTGATGATCCGCCCGGTCACGGCGTCGTCGTAGCTGGGCCGGTCCTTGGTGCGGGGCCGGGTGCCCTTCTTGTTGGGGCGGATCCGGACGTCGGATTCGTCCCAGGAATCAGTGCTGCGGGCCACCGGCCGGGTCCTTCCCTGCGGGTGCGCCCTGGGCCAGCATGGACTCCCACAGCTGCGGGAAGTCCGGCATGGTCTTGGCCGTCGTGGCAATGTCCTCGACCTCGACACCCGGTACGGCCAGGCCAAGGATGGCGCCGGCCGTGGCCATGCGGTGGTCGGCATAGCTGTGGACCACGCCGCCGTGCAGCGGCGCGGGCCGGATGATGAGGCCGTCGCTGGTCTCCTCGGCGTCGCCGCCCAGCCGGTTGATCTCGGCCACGAGGGCGGCGAGCCTGTCCGTTTCGTGGCCGCGGAGGTGGGCGATGCCGCTCAGCCGTGACGGTCCCGTGGCGAGGGCGCACAGGGCGGCGACGGTGGGGGCGAGTTCACTGGTCTCGTCGAAGTCGGCGCCCTTGATGTCGGGGCCGCCGGTGACGGTCAGGGTGCCGTCCGTCAGTGTGACGGTGGCGCCCATCGCGGCGAGGATGCCGCGCCAGAGGTCACCCACCTGCGTGGTCTCCGCCGGCCAGTTGGGGATCCGCACGGTCCCGCGGGTGGCGAGGGCCGCAGCGAGGAACGGCCCGGCGTTGGAGAGGTCCTGTTCGATCCGCTGGTCAAAGGCGCGGATCGGACCGGGGGAGACAACCCAGTGGTTCGGGCGGGAATCGTCCACGGCCACTCCGACGCCGCGCAGCACGGCCACCGACATGTTGATGTGGTCCAGGCTCGGCACCGGCTTGCCTGAGTCTTCGCTGCTGCGGTGTTCCAGGTGGAGCCCCTCGGTGAAGCGGGCTCCGGCCAGCAGCAGGGCGGACACAAACTGCGAGGAGGCGCTGGCGTCGATCACGAGGTGCCCGCCGCGCACTTCGCCCGTGCCCTCGACGGCGAACGGCAGCGACGACGCCGGACCGCCGTCGGGCGCGCTGACGGCGACGCCCAGCCCGGTCAGCGCCTCGATAATGGTGCCCATCGGGCGCTTGCGCGCGTGCGGATCGCCGTCGAACAATGAATCTCCCCGGCGCAGGGCCGCGACGGGCGGCACGAACCGCATGACCGTCCCGGCCAGGCCGCAGTCGATCCCGGTCCTCGCCCCGGAGGCATCCAGCCGGATGGGCGTCACGGCCAGATCAGGACCGAAGGCGCCGTCGCCGGGAACCTCCGTGATGGTGGCCCCGAGCTGCCGCAGCGCCTCAATCATGAGGGCGGAATCCCTGGAGTGCAGGGGAGCACGCAACCTCGAGGGTCCGTCTGCGAGGGCCGCCAGCACGAGGTACCGGTTGGTCAGGGACTTCGATCCCGGGACGGTGACCGTCGCGTCGACGGGCTTTCCGGCGAACGGCGCCCGCCAGAGCGGAGCGGTGCCGGCCGGAACGGGGTGGGCGGCTGCGGAGGGGGTGGTGCCTGTCATTGCTGTCTTAGGCTCCAGCGGTGTGGTCTACGGCTTTGCGTACGGCCTTGTCGGCCTTCTTCCACTGCTTGCCGGTGGTCTTCCGGACGTCCGCGGCGAGGTGGCTGGCGTTCTTTTTGGCATCCGCGGCGAGGTGCTCGGCGCGCCAGGCCAGGCTGGGCCGGCCGTTTGTGTCCACGGCGGCCAGGAGCACGCCGCCGGTCAGCGAGACGTTCTTGAGCAGCTGCTTGCGGCGGGCATCGCGGCCGTCCTTGGAGGTGATGTCCGCGCTGCGCCATTCAACGTAGCCGTTAAGAGCGGAGATGACGGCCAGGACGGTGGCGGCCATGCGGGCTGACTTGCCGAGCGCGAAGAGGACGCCGGCTCCCACCTGGGTTCCGCCGATAACGCGGGCCAGGACCTTCTCGTTGGTCTGGAACGGCAGGGACTCGGCGGCGCGGCGCAGCAGGGGTGACAGCTGCGTCGCGGTGTCGTCCGCATTCTTGAGCTTGTCCATGCCTGCAAGGACGAAACTGGAGGCGAGCATGGGCCGGGCGAGAAAGCGGACAAAGGACATGAATTTCCTCCTGGATGGACGAGCCGCGGAATCAATGCGGGAGAACCGGTTCTAGTCTTGCACTTTTGTGGAATATTTGCCTGCCCGAGGGGGTTGTGGAAGACAGGTCCCGGCCGCCGGTTTGCGGCCTGACGATGATCTGGAGGACGGCTGGAGTAGGGGCCCAACGACCAACCGGACGACAGACAGAAAGGTGGAGATTTGATTCTTGTGGAGGACGCGCAGCGTGCTGCGGAACCGGTGGAGTTGTGGTCCATGGCCATGCAGGATGGCGCCGTGCCGGCAATTCCGGCCGCCCGCCGGAACGTGACAGTAGACTTGAAGGCAATGAGCACCATGGATCCGGCCGTTGCGGCCATGCACGAGGCTGCCGCCCAAGAGACGATCGTGGACGGGCAGGCACTGGACGTTGCGACTGAAACCCCGGAGGAACGCCGGGTAAGGTTCGAACGCGACGCCATGCAGTATGTCGACCAGCTGTACTCCGCGGCCATGAGGATGGCCCGGAATCCCGCCGATGCCGAGGACCTGGTCCAGGAGGCGTACACCAAGGCGTTCTCCGCATTCCATCAGTACAAGCCCGGCACCAACCTCAAAGCCTGGCTGTACCGCATCCTGACGAACACCTACATCAACCTCTACCGCAAGCGGCAACGTGAGCCGCTGCAGTCGAACTCCGACACCATCGAGGACTGGCAACTGGCCCGCGCGGAGTCGCACACGTCCTCGGGGCTGCGCTCGGCCGAGGCCGAGGCGCTGGACCACCTGCCGGATTCGGACGTCAAACGTGCGCTGCAGGCCATCCCGGAGGAATTCCGGCTGGCGGTGTACTTCGCCGACGTCGAGGGATTTGCGTACAAGGAAATATCCGACATTATGAACACCCCGATCGGGACCGTGATGTCCCGCCTGCACCGGGGCCGGAAAATGCTGCGGGACATGCTCGCCGACTACGCCGCCGAGCGCGGGTTCAAGGCTGCAGATGCCACCGCGGCGGCCGGAAGTAACAAACAGGAGAACAGGAAATGAGCGACTGCCAGGGACTGGGCGATTGCGACGACGCCCGGATGCAACGTATCTACGAGTATCTGGATGGTGCCCTTACGCACGAGGACATCTCCGAGATCAAGGACCACCTGGACGGCTGCCCCGAATGTTTTGAGCAGTACGACCTTGAGTGTGTGATCCGCGTGATGGTGAAGCGTTCCTGCACCGAGGCCGCCCCGGAGAACCTCAAGAATTCAATCCTTGACCGGATTCACTCGAGCAACCCCGTAGAGGCCTGACCCGGCGGGCTCCGCCCGTCTCCACGTTCCAGAAAACGAATGACCCCGGAAACCGTGAGGTTTCCGGGGTCATTCGCCTAAAGCCGTATTCCAAGCTTTGCTTAGGTGTTGGGGCGCTTGCCGTGGTTCGCGCCGCCACGCTTACGGTCACGACGTTTACGTGCACGCTTGCTCATAGCTGGCCTCCTTAATTTTTGGTACTCAAAAGAGCTGCCCTCAAGTCTCCCACATCAGGGCACCCGCCGCGAACCGGCCGACCGGGCGCGGGGGAGTGCATCACTCCAGGGAATTCCGGATGGAGATCCTGGCCTGGTCCAGCACCGTCTTGACCGTCTCCAGCGTTACGGGCGTGATCGGATGCCGGCCGCCGTGGCGGCGCAATTCCACCCGGATGTCGTCCCGGAACGCCTGCACCAGCATCTCCGCTTCCCGCAGCCGGCTGTCGCCCTCCTGCGAGTAGCGCTGGCCAGCCAGTGAGGCCACGGTTGATCCGGCAGCGCGGGCCGAGGAACGCGCGGCCTCGGCCGTTGCGGCAAGGTCCGCCCGGAGGCCGCGCATGTTGTCCTTGATGTCCTGCCGCAGATTGTCCGCGAGCCGCCGGACCGAGGCGGAAATGTCGTTTTCCACGCCGGCCAGCTCGTCCCGCCGGCTGTTGAGTTCCGCGAGTCCTGCCGGGGTGATGCTGTAGTAGGTCCGCCGGCCCTCGGCGTGCGTGGCCACCAGCCCTTCCTCCTCGAGCTTGCCAAGCCGCGGATAGATCGTTCCGGCGCTGGGGGAGTAGGTGCCACCGAACCGTTCGCTGAGCGCCTTGATGAGTTCGTAGCCGTGCTTGGGACCGGTCTCCAGCAGGGCGAGGAGATAGAGCCGCAGGGCCCCGTGGGCAAAGACCGGAGGCATCAGGGCCTCGTTTCGGTGTCCGTGCTCGGCTGGCCGTGGAAGACCGACGTCTTGCCCGACACGGAGTTGGTACGGACCAGCATGAGCTGGGTATCCGGCCCGGCGATGGTCTGTACGGCGCCGCCGGGCTGGTTGTACTTCGTGTGGTTGATGACGACGGCGCCGCTGGCGGACTTGGCGATGATGTCGACGCCGACGTCGTACGGCACGCGGATGGTGACGTCGCCCGAGACGGAATTGGCGCCAAAGTCCTGGGTAAAACCGTGCAGGTCGAAGCTCAGGTCACCGCTGACCGTGTTGGCGCGGATGTGGCTGAACTCGCCGGAGGCCGTGACTTCGCCCGAGACGCTCTTGGCTGTCAGCACACCGTGGTGGTTGCGGGCGATCACTTCGCCGCTGACAGTGCTGACGGCCAGATCCCCGGACGTGCCGTCGGCCAGGACGGAACCCGAGACCGTATTGAGCCGGGTGTGCCCGCTGATCCCGGACACCATGCCGTCCCCGCTGACCGTGCCGGCCTCGACCTCGACGCCGGCGGGCAGGGCAATGCTGATGACCACCGAGTTGCTGCTGCCGTTGTTGACGGTGTTCATCAGGTTCTTGAACCAGCCCTGCGGGCCATGAAGCTGGTGCCGGATCTCAAGGCGACCGTTGACCAGGCTGATGGCCAGCGGGTCCCCGGAGACCTCGGAGACCTCGATCCGGGCGACTGCCTCCTCATGCGTGACAATGTCGAATCGTCCCCGGACGATGCCGAGCTTGAGCGAACGGACGCCGTCGACGTCGATGGTCTGCGGACCGGTGACGGTCCAGTTGTCCTCTGCCCTGGTGTTCTCTGACATGGTTCCTCCGGGAAGGCGATACTTCAATGCGGATACTTGCGATATATCGTGACGATACAGTCACGATATATCGCCGCCTTCGGAGGGTCAAGATATATCGCGAATTTCCTGGCGGAGATTCGGGAGGCTCTACTCCGGCGTGTCCATGCCGAGCCACTGGAACCAGCCGCGGTGCAGCACGAGCCACGCCATGAGGCCGTAGCCGGCCTGGCCGGGCGTCCCGCCGTTGGCGGCTAGGTCCTGGCGCCACTGCTCGTGGTTGAGCAGCGGGGAGAACGTGTCGACGTAGAGGTGCTTGCGGCGGGTTGTGACGTCGGCGAAGGCGGTATTGAGCTCGCCGAGCCTGCGGTTCTGGGCCGGGTCCAGGGAGGGCGGCGGGCCCACGACAAAGACCTCGATCTTGTTCTGCGAGGCCGAGTCGAGGATGTTCGCGAGGTTGAGCCGGCTGCGGGCGGTCGACAGCCCAAACTCGATGTCGCGGCCGGAGAGGCCGATGACCAGGCGGTTCTCATGGTGGTTGTTGAACCGGCGGCCGGCTTCCTCGAGCCAGCGGGAGGCCAGGCCTTCCGTTCCCTCCTGCGGGCAGGGGAGGGAATAGCATTCGAGCGTCAGCCCGTCCTGCGGCGTGCGTGCCAGCACCCGGCCCAGCCAGCCGAGCGCCCGGGGATCACCCAGGCCGGCCAGCAGTTCATCGCCCACGGCTGCGATCCGCAGCTTTCGATCTTCCACGACTACCTCTTCACTCCAGAGCGTCCATTGAAACCGCCCCCGGACGGTCACGCTGCCGGGGGACAATGCCGGTTAAACAAGGCTGCCCGGCCGGAGTTGCGTGTTTCAATCTCCGGCCGGGCAGCGTTGACCTTACTTACGTGCGAATGCCTGCTTGAGCAGTGCGTCCTGCTCGGCCGCGTGGCGCTTCATCGATCCTGCCGCGGTGGAAGCCGAGGCGGGGCGGGAAACGAGGCGGACCCGGCGGTCCAGCGCGTCCGGAAGGTTGAGGCCGATGAACGGCCACGGGCCCTGGTTGGCGGGCTCATCCTGCGCCCAGACCACGTCGGCGTTCGGGTACTTCGCCAGCTCCGCGGCAATCTCGGCGGCGGGCAGCGGGTACAGCTGCTCGACGCGGACGATCGCCGTGGTCTTGTCGCCGGTCTTCTGCCGGGTGGACAGCAGATCGTAGTACAGGCGGCCGGAGACCAGCAGGACACGCTCGACGGCGTCGGCCTGCAGTTCCTCGTGCTCGGGGATGACCGTCCGGAAGGTGCCGGTGGTGAAGTCCTCCACGGACGAGGCAGCGGCCTTGAGGCGGAGCAGCTGCTTCGGGGTGAAGATGATGAGCGGCTTGCGCGGCCGGCTGTAAGCCTGGCGCCGCAGCAGGTGGAAGTGCGACGCCGACGTGGTGGGGTTGGCCACGATCATGTTTTCTTCGGCGCACATCTGCAGGAAGCGCTCGATCCGGGCGGAGGAGTGGTCCGGTCCCTGGCCCTCGTAGCCGTGCGGCAGCATCAGCACGAGCGAGGAACGCTGGCCCCACTTCTGCTCGGCCGAGGAGATGAACTCGTCGATGATGGTCTGCGCGCCGTTGACGAAGTCACCGAACTGCGCTTCCCAGAGCACCAGGGCATCGGGCCGTTCCACCGAGTAGCCGTATTCGAAGCCCATGGCCGCGTATTCCGACAGCAGGGAGTCGTAGATCCACAGCTTGGCCTGGTCATCGGAGAGGTGTGCCAGGGGCAGCCACTCGTCGCCGTTGGCGCGGTCGTGGAAGACGGCGTGACGCTGCACAAAGGTGCCGCGGCGCGAGTCCTGGCCGGCGAGCCGGACGGGAACGCCTTCCATAATGAGCGAACCGAAGGCGGCCAGTTCGCCGAAGCCCCAGTCGATGCCGCCTTCGCGGGACATGACTTCGCGCTTCTCCAGCAGCTGCTTGAGCTTGGCGTGGACCGTGAAGCCTTCGGGGATGTCGACGTGCGCCTTGCCGATGCGCGCCAGTGTCTCGGCGGAAATTGCCGTCGACGCCGGGGCGTTGATGCCGGAATCGGACTGCTGGGCCAACGGACGCTCCAGATCGGACACCGCGGCGGAATCCGCCTTGATGATCGGAATCGGGGAGGTCTGCGCCGCATGGGTCTCGGCGAAGACGCGCTCCAGGCGTTCCTGGTAGTCGCGCAGCAGCTGCTCCGCCTCTTCCTCGGTGATGTCACCGCGGCCGATCAGGGACTCGGTGTACAGCTTGCGGACCGAGCGCTTGGCCTCGATCAGGTTGTACATCAGGGGCTGGGTCATCGAGGGGTCGTCGCCCTCGTTGTGGCCGCGTCGGCGGTAGCAGACCATGTCGATGACAACGTCCTTGTGGAACCGCTGGCGGAACTCGTAGGCGAGCTGACCGATGCGGACCACGGCCTCCGGGTCATCGCCGTTCACGTGGAACACCGGCGCCTGGATCATCTTGGCGACGTCCGTGGAGTAGGTGGACGACCGTGACGAGGACGGCGCGGTGGTGAAGCCGACCTGGTTGTTGACCACGATGTGGATGGTGCCGCCGGTGCGGTATCCGCGCAGCTGGGAGAGGTTGAGCGTCTCCGCCACCACACCCTGGCCGGCGAAAGCGGCGTCGCCGTGCACCATTATCGGCAGCACGGGGAAGGCTTCGCCCTGGTCCAGGCGGTCCTGCTTGGCGCGGACGATGCCTTCGAGGACGGAGTCCACGGCTTCGAGGTGCGACGGGTTGGCAGCGAGGTAGACCTTGGTCTCCTTGCCGTTGTCCGAGGTGAACGTGCCCTCGGTGCCGAGGTGGTACTTCACGTCGCCGGAACCCTGCACGGAGCGCGGATCTTGGGTACCTTCGAATTCCCGGAAAACCTGGGCGTAGGTCTTCCCGGCAATGTTCGTGAGCACGTTAAGGCGGCCGCGGTGGGCCATGCCGATCGCGACCTCGTCGAGTTCGTCGTCGGCCGCATCGGAGATGATGGCGTCCAGCAGCGGGATGAGGGACTCACCGCCCTCGAGCGAGAAGCGCTTTTGGCCGACGAACTTGGTCTGCAGGAACGTCTCGAAGGCCTCGGCGGCGTTGAGCTTGGAGACGATGCGCAGCTGTTCGTCGCGGCTCGGCTTGGAGTACGGGTGCTCCAGCTGGTCCTGGAACCACTTGCGCTCTTCCGGATCCTGGATGTGCATGTATTCAATGCCCGTGGTGCGGCAGTAAGCGTCACGGAGCACGCCGAGGATGTCGCGGAATGCCAACATGGGCTTGCCGCCAAAGCCGCCGGTTGGCCACTCGCGGTCCAAGTCCCACAGCGTCAGGCCGTACGTCAGGACGTCGAGGTCCGGGTGCTTGCGCTGGACGTACTCGAGCGGATCGGTGTCCGCCATGAGGTGGCCGCGGACGCGGTAGGCGTGGATGAGCTGCTGGATTCGGGCGACCTTGTTGATCTCGTCCGCCGGGTCCACCTGCAGGTCAGGGCTCCACCGGACGGGCTCGTAGGGGATCCGCAGGGACTCGAAGATCTCGTCGTAGAAGTTCTGCGCGCCCAGCAGGAGCTGGTGCACGAGCTTCAGGAACTCGCCGCTGCCGGCACCCTGGATGACGCGGTGGTCATAGGTGGAGGTCAGGGTGAGGACCTTGCTGATGGCGTTGTGCGCGATGATCTTCGCGCTGGCACCCTGGAACTCGGCCGGGTAGTCCAGCGCGCCGACGCCGATGATGGCGGCCTGGCCCTTGGACAGGCGCGGCACGGAGTGCACGGTTCCGATGCCGCCGGGGTTGGTCAGCGACACCGTGGTGCCGGAGTGGTCGTCCGCGGTCAGCTTGCCGGCGCGGGCCCGCTTGATCAGGTCCTCGTAGGTGTGCCAGAACTCGGAGAAGTTGAGGGTCTCCGCCTTCTTGATGTTCGGGACCATCAGCAGGCGGGTGCCGTCGGGCTTGGGCATGTCGATGGCGATGCCGAAGTTCACGTGCGCCGGCTGGACCGCCACCGGCTTGCCGTCCACCTCGTCGTAGTAGACGTTCATCGAGGGGAACTGGGCGAGGGCGCGGATGACGGCGTAGCCGATCAGGTGCGTGAAGGAGACCTTGCCGCCACGGGCGCGGGCAAGGTTGGAGTTGATGACCACGCGGTTGTCGATCAGCAGCTTTGCGGGGATGGCGCGCACGCTGGTGGCGGTCGGAACCTCCAGGCTGGTGATCATGTTGGTGGCGATCGCCTTGGCCGGGCCGCGGAGGACGGAGACGACGTCTTCCTCGGGGGCGGTCGGGGCCTTGATGTTCTTGGGCAGCTGGGCCGGGATCGGCTGGGTGCCGGGGCCGGCTTCCGAAGTCTTGGCGCCGTCGCGGGCGACGGTGGCCGGGGCCTTCTTGACGGCGGGGGCGGGGGCCGCTGCAGCCGGGGCGGGCGCGGCCGGCTGCGCCGCTGGCTGCGCTGCTGGCTCAGCAGCCGGAGCTACAACGGGAAGTTCGCGGGTGGCGGGGTGCGCAACAGCCGCTGCGCCCGAGGCTCCGTTGGTGGAGGAACTGTCACCGGCGTCGAAGGATTCGAACAAAGGCCACCACTTGGCATCCACCGTGTTCTTGTCCTGCTGATAACGCTCGTACAGTTCGTCAACGAGCCACTCGTTTCCGCCAAATTCCTCTGGTAGACGGTGGCTAGGCTGCTCTGGCACTTGAATTACGCCTCTTCCATGAGTTTGATTCCCACTGGCTTCACGGTGCCTCAGCACAACAGTTGAACCAGTCTCCGCGTCCAGTGAACCCAGACCCATGCCAGTCTAGTGACGATTCTTGCCAAACCGCCAATAAGGGTGACTCAAATCATCAAGTCGGCTCAAAGCACCCGCGCGGCACGTCATCCGGGCCCCGGAGGGCAGCCGCCGGAGGGCCCGCAAGACCCGCCGTCACCGCGCCGGGCGGGTGCCGCGGCCGTTCGACGGCTCGCTAGAATCACCCTGAGAACCCGATGAGTACCGGAATGCTTATTTTGCTTACTTTAAGGAGCAGCCGTGCGTTTCCTGACCGACCCCACCACCGACCTGACCTATTCGGACCTCTTCCTGGTTCCGTCCCGTTCCGACGTCACGTCCCGGCTGGACGTGGACCTGGCCGCGGACGACGGGACCGGCTCCGCGATCCCCTTGGTCGCCGCCAACATGACGGCGGTGACCGGCAAACGCATGGCCGAGACGATGGCCCGGCGCGGCGGGCTGGCGGTGCTGCCGCAGGACGTGCCGCTGGACGTGATCCGCGACGTGACGGCCTGGATCAAGACCCGCCACCCCGTCCTGGAGACGCCGGTGACGCTGTCGCCCACCAGCACGGTCATTGACGCCCTGCACCTGATGGGCAAACGTCCGCACGGGGCCATCATGGTGGTTGACGACTCGGGTGCCGTCGCCGGCATCATCCGGGCGTCCGACTGCGAGGGCCAGGACCGTTTCGCCTCGCTGGCGTCCGTCATGCGCCACCAGCCCCTGGTGCTGGATGCGGCATCGCTGGACGGGGCCCTGCCGGACGGCACACCCGACGGCGCGCCCGACGGCGGGTCCGGGGCCGGCCTGCGCCGCGCGTTCGACGCGATGGACGCTGCCGGAACGGACTTTGCGCCCGTGCAGCGGGACGGTGTCCTGGCCGGCGTCCTCACACGCAAGGGCGCCCTGCGCTCCACGCTGTACCGGCCTTCGCTGGACGCTGACGGCAGGCTCAAGGTGGCGGCCGCCGTCGGGATCAACGGCGATGTCGCCGGGCGGGCCACGGAGCTCCTCGCCGCCGGGGTCAACGTCCTGGTCCTCGACACCGCTCACGGCCACCAGCAGAAAATGTTTGAGGCCCTCGCGGCCGTCAAGGGCCTCAACCCCGGCGTCCCCGTGGTGGCAGGCAACGTGGTCACCGCGGATGCGACCCGCGAACTCATCCAGGCCGGGGCGGACATCGTCAAGGTCGGTGTTGGCCCCGGCGCCATGTGCACCACCCGCATGATGACCGCCGTGGGCCGGCCGCAGTTCTCCGCCGTGCTCGAGTGCTCGGCCGCGGCGCGGGCGGCCGGGGGCCGGGTCTGGGCCGACGGCGGTGTCCGCTACCCGCGCGACGTTGCCCTGGCGCTGGCGGCCGGGGCAAGCCAGGTGATGATCGGCTCCTGGTTCGCCGGCACGCACGAAAGCCCGGGGGACCTGCAGCAGGATGCTGGCGGGCGGCAGTACAAGGAAAGCTTCGGCATGGCATCCGCCCGGGCCGTGCAGAACCGCAACCAGCGCGAGGGCGCCTTCGAAAAGGACCGCAAGGCCCTCTTCGAGGAAGGCATCTCCACGTCCCGGATGTTCATCGATCCGGTGCGGCCCGGCGTCGAGGACCTGCTGGACATGATCACGGCCGGGCTCCGCAGTTCCATGAGCTACGCCGGCGCCGCAGACCTTGCGCAGTTCCGGGAACGCGCCGTGGCGGGGATCCAGTCCGCGGCCGGTTACGAGGAAGGCCGCCCGGTCCCGCAAAGCTGGTGAGGGGCTGCCGGCAGACGGGGCCGCAGCCGGCCGCCGTCGGACGCCGCGCTTGTAGTGACACGACGGCGGCCGTGCCCGGCGCTCCTGTAGACTGACATTCTTATGGACAGTAAATCTAGGTGCCGGCCTGGGGGCTGTCAGCGGGGAACGGAAACCCTTCCCGCGCAGTCCACCCGAAGAGCCGGCAAACCCCGTTCACGCGCCCATCACTCTCCGGCGGCACACCGGCCCCTTATTTTCCAGGAAAGCCGTGCCTCCCAGGAAGCCAGTGCCTACAAAGATCAAGGGTCGGCCCCGGCCGACCACCCTCCGCCAGGCACTTTCCAGAAGAAGAGCATCTTCCCCAAGCAGCCACTCCTGGCAGCTCCGAAAGCGGGCCGCTAAATGGAGTGGCTCCTTCTCGGTGCAGGCCTGCTGCTCATCCTCGGAACCGGCTTCTTCGTAGCCGTTGAATTCTCGCTGGTTGCCCTTGACCAGGCGACGGTCCAGCGGGCCGTTGATGACGGCGACAGTGCCGCCGTCCCCCTGCTCAAATGCCTCAAGTCCCTGTCCACGCAGCTCTCCAGCTGCCAACTGGGCATCACCATCACAACCCTGCTCACCGGCTACGTCATGGAACCGTCGGTCGGCGCGCTGCTCGAAGGCCCGCTGGCCGCCCTGGGGCTGCCTGAAGCCGCTATTTCCTCGGTGTCGCTGATCCTTGCGATGGCGTTCGCGACTCTCCTGTCCATGCTGATCGGCGAGCTGGTGCCGAAGAACATGGCCATTGCGCTGTCCTTCCAGGTCGGCAAGGCTTTGGCCCGCCCGCAGCTGATCTTCACGGCCATCTTCAAACCCGCCATCGTGGTGCTCAACGGCTTCTCCAACAAGGTGCTCAACATCTTCGGCCTCGAGGCCAAGGAAGAGATTTCGGGGGCGCGGACTCCGGCCGAGCTGGCGTCCCTCGTGCGCCGTTCGGCGGCGATGGGGACCCTCGACGCCGGCACCGCCAACTTCATCGCCCGGACGCTCAAGTTCTCGGGCCGGACAGCAGCGGATGTCATGACGCCCCGCATCCGGGTTGAGACCATCGACGGCGACCAACCGGTGTCCGACATTGTGGAGGCCGCACGCCGCACCGGCTATTCGCGGTTCCCGGTGATCGGGGAATCCTCGGACGATATCCGCGGCGTGGTGCACATCAAGAAGGCCATCGCGGTTCCATCGGACCGGCGCGCCAAGCTGGAAGCCGGTGCCATCATGACCGATGTGCTCCGGGTCCCCGAAACCATCCACCTCGACGCCCTGCTGGCGGAATTGCGCGAAGGAAACCTGCAGCTGGCCGTGGTCCTGGACGAGTACGGCGGAACCGCCGGCATCGCCACCCTGGAGGACCTGGTCGAGGAAATCGTTGGCGAAGTGGCCGATGAACACGACAAGGTCCGGCCCGGCCTGCTGCAGAGCGCTTCCGGCGACTGGTATTTCCCGGGCCTGCTCCGCCCGGACGAACTCTCCGAACAGATCCCGGGCCTGACCGTGCCCGACGAGTCTGCCTACGAAACGGTGGGAGGCTACGTCATGAGCAAGTTGGGCCGGATCGCCGCGGTGGGGGACACCGTGGACGTCCATGGCGGCACCCTGGCCGTCACCCGGATGGACGGGCGCAGGATCGACCGGATCTGCTTCAAACCCGTTCGGGTACACCACGATGAGCGCTCCAACGGCCAGGTCGGTGCCGCATGAGTGACTGGGCAGGAATCCTCTGGCTTGTTGTCCTGCTGCTGGGCAACGCCTTCTTCGTTGGCGCCGAGTTTGCGGTCATGTCCGCTCGCCGGAGCCAGATCGAGCCTCTCGCCGAGGCAGGCTCCAAGCGCGCGCAAACCACCCTGCGGGCGATGGAAAACGTTTCCCTCATGCTGGCCTGCGCCCAGTTGGGCATTACCGTTTGTTCGCTGCTGATCCTGCAGGTCGCGGAACCGGCCATCCACCACCTGATGGTGGTGCCGCTGGAGGCAGTCGGCGTTCCGGCCGAGGTCGCGGACGTTGCGGCGTTCGCCGTGGCCCTGTTGCTGGTCACGTTCCTGCACGTCACGATCGGCGAGATGGTGCCGAAGAACATTTCGGTCTCCGTGGCGGACAAGGCAGCACTGCTGCTGGCCCCGCCGCTGATGTTCATCGCCCGGCTGGTGAAGCCGGTGATTGTGGCGCTCAACTGGTCCGCGAACCACATCCTGAAACTGATGCGGATCGAGCCCAAGGATGAAGTCACCTCCTCCTTCACGCTCGAAGAAGTCCAGTCGATCGTGCAGGAATCCACCCGCCACGGGCTGGTGGACGACGACGCCGGACTCATTACCGGTGCGCTGGAGTTCTCCGAACACACGGCGTCGCGCGTGATGGTGCCGTTGGACAAGCTGGTGATGATGAAGTCAGCCACCACACCGGTGGAATTTGAAAAGGCCGTGAGCCGGACCGGGTTCTCGCGCTTCCCGATGCTGGACGATGACGGAATGCTCTCCGGCTACCTCCACATCAAGGATGTGCTCTCCATTCCGGATGCGGCGTACCACCAGCCGATCGCCGAGAGCCACATCCGGTCCCTGGCGAACCTGTCCATGGACGACGAAATCGAGAAGGCCATGTCCGTGATGCAGCGGACCGGATCGCACCTGGCCCGCGTGATCGGCCCGGACGGCAACACCCAGGGCGTGCTGTTCCTCGAGGATGTCATCGAGGAGCTCGTCGGCGAGATCAGGGACGCCACGCAGGCCACCGGTTACCGCAGGCTCGGGCAGGACCAGTAGCAGCGTTCAGGCTCGGAGGTAGCCCTAAATAGGAATCATTCCTATTTAGGGCTACACTCAAAGCTGTTGCTATTGCTCCTGATTCTCAATAACAGATCCGAGGTTTCCCGTGCGTCGTCCTGCTGCCCATGCCATCGTTGCCGCTTTTGCCGGCCTGAGCGTGCTCCTGACGGCCTGCGGTCCGACGTCGGAGAACCCCGGGGGAAGCGCCGACGACGGCATTGTCGACGTCGTCGCCTCCACCAGTGTTTACGGGGACATCGTCGGCACCATCGGCGGCGACAAGGTGCGTGTCAGCTCCATCATCAATCGGACCAGCCAGGACCCGCACTCCTACGAGGCGACCACCCAGGACAAGCTGGCGGTGTCCAAGGCAGAGCTGCTGGTGGAAAACGGCGGCGGCTATGACGATTTCATCCACAAGCTGGCCGAAGACACGGGGCTCGACGAGGGCAGCGTCCTGAACGCCGTGGAAGTTTCCGGGCTGGCCCCGGCAGAAACTCCCGGCGCATCCGCCGGAGCTGACGGCCACGGCCACGGCCACGAACATGCGGGATTCAACGAGCACGTCTGGTACAGCCTGCCGGCCATGGCCCGGCTGGCTGACGCCGTCGCGGCCAAGCTGGGCGAGCTTGAACCCTCCTCCGCCGGGACGTTCCGCAGCAATGCCGAGGCCTTCAAGGAGTCGCTCGGCGGCCTCGAAGCAAAGCTGGCGGGCATCAAGGCCTCGGCCGGCGCGGCGCCTGTCGCCGTGACGGAACCGGTGCCGCTCTACCTGCTCGAGGCCGCCGGCCTGGACAACCAGACCCCGGATGAGTACACCGCGGCGATCGAAGAAGACACCGACGTTCCGCCGGCAGTCCTGCAGGCGACCACCGACCTTATGAAGTCGGGCCGGATCAGGCTCCTTGCCTACAACCAGCAGACCGAAGGCCCGCAAACGGTCGACGTCAAGGATGCGGCAACTGCTGCCGGCGTCCCGGTGGTGAATTTCAGCGAGACCCTGCCGGAGGGTAAGACCTACCTGCAGTGGATGACCGGGAATGTCGACAACATTGGCAAGGCACTGGCCTAAGATTAGCGGGACAGTGTGGGCCGACCGCCCCGCGAGGTAGACCCGTCGGACGGACCAGCGCAAACCAGCCAGACACTCCAGCCGGACACCCCAGGCGCAGCGCGCGAGCCGCGGTTTGCGCAGAATTCGAGGAAACCCAAGTTGACACCCGTAGTGAGCCTCCGTGGAGCCTCCCTGGCGTTCGGCAAGCGCACTCTGTGGGAGGGCCTTGATCTGGACATCAATGCGGGTGAATTTTTCGCTGTCCTTGGCCCCAACGGCAGCGGCAAAACAACCTTCCTCAAGGTTCTGCTGGGCCTGCAGGAGCTGAGTTCCGGTTCAGCCACGCTTGCCGGCCGGCCCGTGGAGCGGGGCAGCCGGGGGATCGGCTATGTCCCGCAGCAGAAGTCCTTCGACCCTGACACGCCGCTGCGCGCCCGCGACCTCGTGGGCCTCGGCGTCGACGGCCACCGCTGGGGCGTGCGGCTGGGCGGCGCGAAAGTTAACCGCAGAATCGATGAACTGCTCGAGCTCGTAGGAGCCGCCGAATACGCAAAGGTTCCCGTGGGCCAGCTCTCCGGCGGGGAGCAACAGCGGTTGCGGGTGGCCCAGGCTCTGGCTGCCGACCCCAAGGTGCTGCTCTGCGACGAACCCCTGCTGTCCCTCGACCTGCAGCACCAGCAGGCGGTCAGTGCCCTGATCAACAAGCAGTGCCACGACCGGGACAGCGCCGTGGTCTTCGTCACGCACGAGATCAACCCGATCATGGACTATGTTGACCGGGTCCTGTACTTGGCCGGCGGACGGTTCCGGGTGGGGCCTCCGGAGGAGGTCATGACCACTGAGGTGCTGTCCGACCTCTATGGCAGCCACGTCGAAGTGATCAACGCCAACGGGCGCCTGATCGTCGTCGGGCTCCCCGACGCCACGACTCATCACCACGAGGACGCCCACGCAGTGGCGGGGGAGATGGGCTAGATGGACCTGGACAACCTGCTCAACTCAATCTTCAATTTCGAAAACTACGGCGAACTCCTCGTGCTGGTCCAGAACTCCCTCTGGGCGGGCGCGGTGCTGGGCCTGCTCGGCGGGCTGATAGGAACATTCGTGATGAAGCGTGACCTGGCCTTCGCCGTGCACGGGATCTCTGAACTTTCATTCGCCGGTGCGGCCTTCGCCCTGCTGATCGGGGCGGACATTGTCCTGGGCTCGCTGGCAGGGTCCGTCGTGGCGGCGCTGCTGCTGGGCCTGCTGGGCGTCCGTGCCCGGGACAAGAACTCGATCATCGGCGTCATCATGCCGTTCGGCCTGGGCCTGGGCATCCTGTTCCTGTCGCTGTACGAGGGGCGGGCTGCCAACAAGTTTGGCCTGCTCACCGGGCAGATCGTCTCGGTCGGCACCGTCCAGCTGCAGGTGCTGGCGGTGGCCGCCGTCGTTGTGATGATCGCCCTGGTGGCGATCTGGCGTCCGCTGACCTTTGCCAGCGTGGACCCCGACGTGGCGTCGGCCCGCGGCGTGCCCGTGCGGGCCTTGGCCATCGGGTTCATGCTGCTGCTCGGCGTCAGCGTGGCGCTCTCCATCCAGATTGTCGGCGCCCTGCTGGTGCTGGCGCTGCTGATCACTCCCGCTGCGGCCGCCATGCGGGTGACGTCGTCGCCGCGGCTGGTGGTGATCCTGAGCGTCGTGTTCGCCGTGACGGCGACGGTGGGCGGTATCCTGCTGGCCCTCGGCGGCCGGATCCCGATCAGTCCGTACGTGACCACGCTGTCCTTCCTTATCTATGTCGTGTGCCGGGTGATCGGCGGCGTACGTGCCCGGCGCGGGTTGAACGGCCGGGTGCTGAGTGATTCGGCGGTGCCGGCGGCCTAAGACGCCGCAGCCCGGGAACCCAAAGTGTGCATCACTGCAAGTATGCATTTGTGCAATCGTTGCACTCGTGCAATTATTTAGCCCATGATTGAAGACGTGTCGATGCCCCTGCGTGCGCGCAAAAAGGCTGAGACCTGGATGGCCCTCCACGAGGCGGCCGCGTCGCTTGCCCTGCAACACGGTGTCGAACAGACCACGGTAGAGGCCATCGCGGCCAGTGCCGGTGTGTCCCCGCGAACGTTCTTCAACTATTTCCAGGCGAAGGAAGACGCCATCCTTGGCCTGCGTGAGCCCGTACTGGAAGCCTCGCTGCTCGCCGAAATCTCCGTCACCGCCGATGATCTAGTGGGCCAGGTGTCGCGTCTGCTGATGACCGTTGCCTGGACGGCAATCGGAGGCACAGACCGCGCGCGGCGCCGCCAGCTGATTGCCCGGTATCCCCATCTGGGCCGCCGGCATATGGACTACATGGTGAAAGCCGAGACGCTTGTCTGCCAGGGGCTCGCCGGCCTGTTGGCGGAGGATTCCGACTGGGCGGACGGCGTCGAAGGCTTCGGCCCCGGGGAGTCCGCACGCATGGTGGTCATGATCGCCGGCGTCCCCATCCGCTTCAAACTCACTTCCGCCGATTTCGACCCCGTCGAGGGGATCTCCGCGGAAACGCTCCAACCGTCGTTGGCCCTACTTCACCATTTACTAAGGAAACTCTCATGACCATGCAAGCTGTCCCCGTCACGGGACCGGCCGGGGAAAAGCAGCACATGGTGCTGATGTTCGTGGGCCTGATGCTCTCGATGCTTCTGGCGGCACTGAACCAGACCGTGCTCAGTACGGCACTGCCCACCATCGTGGGAGAACTCCATGGCGTCAGCGACATGCTGTGGGTCATCACCGCCTTTATTCTCGCGTCCACCATCACCATGCCCATCTACGGCAAACTCGGCGACCTCATGGGACGCAAAGCCCTGCTGATCGCCGCGATCATCCTGTTCATGATCGGTTCCGTCATCGGCGGCATGGCCAACGACATGGGTGTGCTCATCACCGCCCGCGTGGTCCAGGGCCTCGGCGGCGGCGGTCTGATGATCCTCTCCCAGGCCGTCATCGCGGACGTCGTGCCGCCCCGCGAACGCGGTAAATACATGGGGATGATGGGTGGCGTCTTCGCCATCGCCTCGGTCGCCGGCCCGCTGCTGGGCGGTTGGTTCACTGAAGGTCCCGGCTGGCGCTGGGTGTTCTGGATCAATATCCCCCTCGGCCTGCTGGCCCTGGCCGGAGCCGTCTTCTTCCTGAAGCTGCCCAAGCACCGCGGCAAACCGCGCCTGGACCTCGGCGGCATGGTGCTGCTCGCGATCGCAACGACCTGCCTCGTGCTGTTCGCGACCTGGGGTGGCGGCAAGTACGAATGGAATGATCCGATCATCCTGGGCCTCATCGCCGGCACGATTGCCAGTGCGGTTGCCTTCGTCCTGGTGGAGCGGCGCACAGCCGAGCCGATCATTCCGCTGCACCTGTTCAAGGACCTCAACTTCAACCTCTCGACCATTGCCGGGCTGCTGATCGGCGTGGCCATGTTCGGCGCGATCGGCTACCTGCCCACTTATCTGCAGATGGCCTTCAGCGTCAACGCCACCGAATCGGGGCTGCTGATGATCCCGATGATGGGCGCCCTGCTGGTCGCCTCCGTCGTGTCCGGGCAGCTGGTCAGCCGCACAGGCCGCTACAAGTGGATGCCAATTGCCGGCGGCGTCCTGGTCGCGATCGCCTTGGTGCTGCTCTCCACCCTCAAGCCGGAAGCGCCGCTCTGGGAAATTTGCGCCTACTTGGCCGTGATGGGGCTGGGGCTGGGCCTGAGTATGCAGATCATGGTGCTGATCGTGCAGAACTCCTTCCCACTGCGCGAAGTCGGGACCGCAACGGCGTCGAACAACTTCTTCCGGCAGATCGGGGCCACCCTGGGCTCCGCGGTGGTGGGTAGCCTCTTTGCGAGCCGGTTGGCCGAGCTGCTCGCCGAGCGCCTGCCGGCCGCGGCAACCGGGGGAGGCGCTCCGGGCGGATCGAACTCACTGACTCCGGCAGTGGTCAGCCAGCTGCCGGCGCCAATCAAGGACGCCATCATCTCCTCCTACAACGACGCGCTGACGCCCATCTTCGTCTGGATGGTGCCGCTTGCGCTGGCGGCCGCGGTGCTGATGTGCTTCGTCAAGCAGAAGCCGCTGGCCACCGCCATCGAGCACGATGTTCTGTCCGAATCCATTGCGGAGGGCAACATCCTGATTACGGCCGACGACGCCGACGACGAGGCTCTCGTTTCGGCCCCGGGGTCCAAGAGCTAGGCGGTATTCCGGGCCGTGCACTCCGGGCACAGCCCGAATATCTCGACGGTGTGCTCCACTGCGGTGAAGCCGTGCTCGGTTGCCGTTCGCGCGGCCCAGGACTCCACCGCGGGTGCCTCGACTTCGACGGCCTTGCCGCAGCTGCGGCACAGCAAATGGTGATGATGGCCGGTGACGGCGCAGCGGCGGTACACGGCCTCGCCGTCGGTATTCCGGAGGACGTCCACCAGGCCGTCATCAGCGAGGGACTGCAGAATCCGGTAGGAGGTGGCGAGGGACACCGACGTGCCGCGCTCCTGCAGGATGCGGTGCAGCTCCTGGGTGCTGACGAAGTCGGTCAGCTCGTCCAGGACCGCGCTGACCGCAACGCGCTGCTTGGTGACACGCTGTTCTTTGGCCGCGGCGGGAGGCGCGGCCGTTGTCCGGCTGCCGTTGGCTGTGGCGCCCTGGGACATCGTGGAACTCGCTTCAGTGGTGGGCTTGATAAGGGGTTGTGGCAAGGTCCCAGATTACCAGCCGGCACGTGGACAGCGCTTTGCTAGAACCCTAGGCTGGCCGGATGATGCTGACCAAATTCACGCATGCCTGTGTCCGACTGGAGAAGGACGGCAAGGCGCTGGTGTTCGATCCGGGGAACTTCTCGGAGACGGACCTGGCCCTCGCCGGCGCCGATGCCGTGCTGATCACGCATGAGCATCCCGACCACATCGACGCCGACGCCGTCACCGCCGCCCTGTTGGCCGATGATGCGCTGCAGCTCTTTGCCCCGGCCGGGGTCGCGGCGCAACTGCGGGAGAAAGCACCCGACGCCGGTCACCGGGTCCATGCGGTGGCCCCGGGCGAGGACTTCGAGGCGGCCGGATTCTCCATCCGGACTTTTGGCGGACAGCACGCGGTGATCCATCCGCAGATCCCGGTGGTGGCCAATATCGGCTATTTCGTCGACGCCAACGTCTACCACCCCGGCGATTCCTTCACAGTTCCCGACGGCGTGACCGTGCGGACGCTGCTGGTGCCGATCCACGCACCTTGGAACAAGGTGGGGGAGGTAGTGGACTTCGTGATCGGTGTCCGCGCCCCCAAGGCCTTCCCGATCCACGACGCCCTGCTCAATGAGAACGGGCGCGGCCTGGTGGAAGGGCATGTGACCCGGTTCGGCGCCAGGTACGGGACCGAATACCGGCACCTGTCCAGCGGAGACACCGTGGAGGTATAGGAGCGCACCCGGTTAGGCGGGCCATGTCCCGCTGGCGAAGAAATCCCGGATGGTCGCTTCATGCGGTTCGGGATCCAGGCCCTGGGACCGCAGCCAGTCCGGGTTGTAGTAGTTGCCGGCGTAGCGGTCACCGCCGTCGCACATCAGCGATACCACGCTGCCGCGGCGGCCCTCGGCGATCATCCCGGCGATGAGCTGCCAGACGCCCCACAGGTTGGTGCCGGTAGAGGGGCCGGCGTGCAGGCCGGCGTAGTCCTTGAGATGGCGCATGGCCGCTACCGAGGCAGCGTCCGGGACCGGGACCATATGGTCAATGACGGCCGGGACAAAGCTGGGTTCCAGCCGCGCCCGGCCGATACCCTCGATCCGCGAGGGCATGCCGCTGGCACCCGGGGCCGCGTGAGTTGTGGCTCCCGTCCGGCGGCTCTCCAGCCAGCCGGGGTAGAACGCGGAGTTCTCCGGATCCACCACTGCGAGCTCCGTGTTGTGGCGGTGGTACCGGAGGTAGCGGCCGATGGTGGCACTGGTGCCGCCGGTGCCGGCGCCCACGACGATCCAGCGCGGAATCGGGTGCTCCTCAAGGGCAAGCTGTCCGAAAATCGATTCGGCGATGTTGTTGTTGCCGCGCCAGTCCGTAGCCCGCTCGGCATAGGTGAACTGGTCCATGTAGTGGCCGTTGGTGCGCCGGGCGAGGTCTCCGGCGGCCTCATAGACCTCTGAAGCGTGGTCCACGAGCAGGCACGAGCCGCCGAACTGCTCGATCAGGGCGATCTTCTCCCGGCTGGTGCTCCGGGCCATCACCGCAATGAACGGCAGCCCGAGCAATTCGGCGAAATAGGCTTCCGACACGGCCGTGCTGCCGCTGGATGCCTCCACGATGGTCGTGCCTTCCGAGATCCAGCCGTTGACCAGTCCAAAAAGGAACAGGGAGCGGGCCAGCCGGTGCTTCAGGCTGCCAGTCCGGTGCGTGGACTCGTCCTTGAGGTACAGCTGGACGCCCCAGTGTTCCGGAAGGGGGACGGAGTACAAATGCGTGTCCGCGGACCGGTTGTTCTCGGCGTTGATTCTCCGGATGGCCTCGTCGGCCCAGACCCTGTCCTGCTGTCGTTCTCTGATCACCGCACCAGCCTACCGGCGGGGGCAGGTTCCGCATCGATAGAGTGGGCGGATGAAGACCCTCATGGACGTTGTCACCTTGAAGGACCGGCTGGATGCCGCCGGCACGGCTGGCCCACGGACGGTGTTGCTCGATGTGCGGTGGGCGCTCGGGGACCCGCACGGCCGGGAGCACTACCTCGCGGAGCACCTCCCCGGCGCCGTCTTCGTGGACCTCGCCACTGAACTCGCCGGCCCGGCGGACCCCAGCCGCGGCCGCCACCCGCTCCCTACCCTGGAACAGTTCCAGGCGTCAGCGCGTGCCTGGGGCATCCGCGGCGGAGACGTCGTGGTGACCTATGACGACAGTGGCAATCTGGCCGCCGCGAGGCTCTGGTGGATGCTGCGGAATGCGGGTTTTCCGAAGGTCTACCTGCTCGACGGCGGTCTCGCCGCCTGGCGAGGCGAGGGCTTCGACGTCGAAAGCGGCGAGCGGCAGGCGGAACCTGGCGACGTTGAGTTGACTGACGACGCCCTGACAGGTGCCGCCCTGACAGGAGACGCGCTGACGGGAGGAGCCCTGACGGGAGGCGCCCTGCCCGTGATCGACGCCGGACAGGCTGCCGCGTGGGGCCGGCGCGGGCTGTTGCTGGACGCCCGGGCGGGGGAGCGCTACCGCGGCGAGTTCGAACCAGTGGACCCGCGGGCGGGCCACATCCCGGGGGCCGTGAGCGCCCCGACGACGGCGAACGTTGGTGTGGACGGCAGGTTCCTCTCACCGGAGGCGTTGCGCGAACGCTTTACGAGTCTCGGAGTGCGCGCCGATGTCCCCACCGCCGTCTACTGCGGATCCGGCGTCACGGCGGCCCACGAAATTGCGGCCCTGGAAATCGCCGGATTCCCTGCCGCTCTCTATCCCGGGTCGTTCTCCGAGTGGTCTAATAACGACGCCAACGAAGTCGTGACCGGGGCTGCGCCGTATCCGGACGGGGCAGGAGCCGCAACTGATCCGGATGAGGCCGCTGCACCATAGAGGCGCCGCCCGTTCTTCGGAAGGTCCTGTGAACCGCCCACCCCGATTGGTAGGACGCTTCGTGTGATCCAAGGCCTTCGGGCGCAGCCTCCGGAATGACGGCTCGCTCATGCGGCCGGAAACTCTGCCAGTCGTGCGCGTTTGAGGGTTTTGGCGCGGTGTCTAAGTTTGCGGCGGTGGTGGTTGGTGTCGGTGGCCGCGGCTGTGTTTGGCAGCGGTGGCGAGCCGGTCAGTTGGGTGCCCGGCAGCGGGGGTGCAGTGGATTGGTAGGTGTGGCCGGTGGGGGTCCGGATCTGGAGGGTGTGTCTGGGGCCGGGCCGGGGCCGGACACTCCATCCGGGGTTTTCTTTGGTGTGGTTGCAGGCTTCGCAGAGGGGTGGGTCCGCTGCGGTGCCAGGGGATGATGTGGTCGATGTGGCGGATGGGTGCGTCGCAGTACGGGGTCCGGCAGGTGTCGTCCCGGGCCTGGATGAGGCGGCGGAGTCCGGGCGGGAAGAGCCGGGCGCGGGAGTCCATGGAGGTGAGTTCGCCGGTGCCGGGGGCGGTGTAGAGCCGCCGCAGCCAGACGGTGAAGGCTTTGTCCACGTCCGTCTCCCTGCCCGCGGTTCGCGCGCGGGTGGCTTGTTCTCCATGTTGGAGGAGGTCCCGGGCCCAGCCGGCGGGGACGATGCCGTAGCCGGGGAGGCGGGCGGGTTCGCTGTCGCCTTGGNGCGCGCGGGTGGCTTGTTCTCCATGTTGGAGGAGGTCCCGGGCCCAGCCGGCGGGGACGATGCCGTAGCCGGGGAGGCGGGCGGGTTCGCTGTCGCCTTGGAGGAGGGTGCGGTCGGTCATGACGAGTTGGAGTTCGATGCCGGTGATCCCGCCGGGGGTGCCGGTGATGCGTTCGACCAGGGCGTCGGCTTTGAGCTGCCCGAGGGTCCTCGGGTCTCCGGCGGCGCGGGCGGTGTCGGCGTGACGGGTGAGGGCGGCCTGCACGGCGACGCCGGCGGAGACGGGCAGCAGCGCGGTGACGTAGCACATGGTGTCCGGGGCCGGGCGGAGGGTCACGGTCCGTTCGGTCGCGGCGTGGGCAGCGCGCTTGGTGACGGTGCGCGGGTCCCGCCGGTAGGCCGCGGCCCGGGCCGCGGCGATGATGCGCCGGTCTCCGGCGCCGTCGAACGTTCCCGTGTCCGCGGCGAGCTCCTCATCGACGGCGGCCCGGTCCGCCGCGGACAGGCCCGCGGTTTCCTTCACAATCAGGGTGGCGCGCCATTCGTTGATCTGCCCGGCCTCCAGCCCCGCCAAAGTGTGGGGCATTTCGGTGACCAGGGCTTTGGCCAGGCCGAGGAGCCGGCCGCCTTTGGCCGGGGATTCGCGCCGGGCCAGGGCGATCTGCACGGCGACCCCGGCCCCGAGCTGGTCCGCGGGCATCCCGGCGGCGGCCTGTTCACGGCGCTGGGCCAGGTCAAAAGCGACGGACAGGCGGGCCTGCCGGGCGGACAGGGCAGATTTCTGGTCCTCGAGTTCACGGATCTGGTCGATCAGCGCAGCACTCTCACTGCCCGTGGCCGCGCCGGCGACGTCACGGGCCGTGTCAGCGGCCGTGCTGTCTGTCGATGCTTCTGAAACCCCGCCGGGCTTCTGCTCGCCGTCCATAAAACCAACGTACCGGGCACCACCGACAACCAATGGAAGCCCCCGGAACGGGCCGGTCGGCCCGACGCCCTCTGACACTAAACCGAGCGTGCGTCCGCGTGCTCGGGCGGCCAGACCACGGCGAAGCGCTCAAACACGATCTCGTCGTCTTCTGACCATTCACGCCCGGCGGCGGCGGAGACCCGCGTCCAGTATCGGCGGTGTTCACGCTGCCAACTTTCCAGCGTCATGTCGTCTTCGCCCTCATCACGAGCGAAGGCGCTGTCAGCGCTCGTGAAGGGGCCGATGCGGAGTTCCCTGCTGCGGATGATGATGCGGGGCAGCCCATCGCCGTCGCAGGCAATCCAGTGGGATCCGATCCGGGGCACCTGGTCGCCGCGGGCGATGAAGTCCGCGACGAGTTCCGCCGTCGCGCGTTTCCTTCCGCTGAGAACAATACCGAGGAGATCGTTGGCGAGCCGTTTCGAATCACCGAAGTGCTCCACGGTGTATTCGGGGGACGCGGCAACGGCTTCGGGATGCGCGGCGGCGTAAGCGCCCCACATGCGGTCAGCTGCCTGGACATCGGCTGCGGTGACTGGTTGAGATTCCACGTCACTATCGTCGCAGGCACGGAACGAAAGCCCTCGTTCTGATTGGCCAACTCCCGCCGCCCGGGTTAGCGTCAAGTCATGACTCCTGGACGCCCCGTACCGCCGCCCCTCGCCAAGCCGCTGCCCGATCTGTCCGCGGACGCCGCCGACACCGAAGGCGCCACAGGCACCGCGGACGTAACGGGAACGCCGGGCCCCCGCCTTGCCGCCGCCTACGGTGCCACAGCCAGCGACAGCGGCCTGGTTCCGCTGACGGTGGCGCGCCGCTCGCCGAAAGAGGACGACGTCGAGATCGCCATCGAGTTCTGCGGGCTCTGCCACTCGGACGTCCACGCCACCCGCGGTGAGTGGGGAAGCCAGAACTACCCGCTGGTCCCGGGCCACGAAATCGTCGGCCGGGTCAGCCGGGTGGGCTCCGCCGTCGACGACTTCACCCTTGGTGAGCTGGTCGGCGTCGGCTGCCTGGTGGATTCCTGCCGCGAATGCGACAGCTGCCTCGACGGCCTGGAGCAGTACTGCGAAAACGGCATGACCGGGACTTACGGCGCCAAGGACCGCCGGAACGGCGACGCCATCACGCAGGGCGGCTACGCCACCTCCGTTGTCGTCGACCGCCGCTACGTGCTGCACGTCCCGGAAAGCCTTGATCCCGCCGCGGCCGCGCCGCTGCTGTGCGCCGGCGTCACAACCTACTCTCCGCTGCGCCACTTCGACGTCGAGGAGGGCGACGTCGTCGGCGTCGTCGGCCTGGGCGGGCTGGGCCATATGGCCGTGAAGCTGGCCAAGGCCATGGGCGCCGAAGTGAAGGTCTTCACCACGTCGGAGTCCAAATTCGCCGCAGCCCGCGAACTCGGCGCGGACGAGGTCATCCTGTCCCGGGACGAGGCCGCGATGGACGCCGCGAACCGGAGCATCGACGTCATCATCGACACCGTCGCCGCGCCCCACGACCTCAACCCGTACTTCCGCACCCTGCGGGTGGACGGTGCCCTCTTCCAGCTCGGGCTGCCCTCGGAAAAGATGCCCCCGGTGAACCCCGGCGCGCTGATCCGGCGCCGCATCGCGTACGCCGGGTCGCTGATCGGCGGCATCGCCGAGACCCAGCAAATGCTGGACTTTTGTGCCGAGCACGGCGTCACCTCGGACGTTGAGGTGGTGAGGGCGGACCAGCTCAATGACGCCTACGACCGCATGGTGGCCGGAGACGTGAAGTACCGTTTTGTCCTGGACACCAGTACCCTCGGAACACCCTCGGAAAGGGCAGACGCATGAGCACTCTCTTCACCAGGATCATCAACGGCGAAATCCCCGGCCGCTTCGTCTGGCGGGAGGACGACGTCGTGGCGTTCCTGACGGTTGGTCCGCTCGCCGACGGCCACACCCTCGTGGTTCCCACCGAGGAAGTGGACCGGTGGACGGACGCGTCGCCCGAACTGCTGGCCCGCGTGATGCAGGTGGCGCAGAAGATCGGTGCCGTGCAGGTCGGCGTGTTCGGCGCGGCACGTGCCGGCCTCATCGTGGCCGGCTACGAGATCAACCACCTGCACGTGCACGTGTGGCCGTCCAACACGATGGCGGACTTTGACTTCGGTTCGGCGGACCAGCACCCTGATCCGGCACGGCTGGACGCCAACGCGGAGAAGCTCCGCGAAGGCCTCCGGAACGCCGGGCACGCGGCCCACGTTCCGGAGGCCTGAGGCCCGCTACGCCGGCGCCAGCGCCTTGTTGAGCACCGCGCGGATCCGCTTCTCGGAAACTGAATACGCCGTTCCGAGTTCGACGGCGAAGAGGCTCACCCGGAGCTCCTCGATCATCCAGCGGACCTGGGTTAACTCGGCGCCGGCCCGCCGGCCCGGGATAAGCGCCGACACGGCGTCGTCGTAGTCGTCCTCCAGGGCCTGGACCGCGGCCATGTGCTGCCCATCCCGCTGGACGTTCGTCGGGAGCTTCTCCATGCGCTTCTCGATCGCGGCGAGATAACGCGGGAGCTGGCTGAGCTGGCTGTAGCCCGCGCGTGCCACAAAACCGGGGAACACGAGCTGCTCCAGCTGGCTCTTGATGTCGTTGAGGGCGCTGATCAGGGCCAGGCTGCTGGTTCCCTTGAGGGCCTTCTCGATCCGGCGGGTGCTGGCGAGGATGCGCTCCACGACCGCGGTGACGGTGAAGACCGTGTCGATCAGCTCGGCGCGGACCTTCTCGTAGAGTGCAGTGAAGGACGCCTCGTCCCACGGCAGTTCGGCCGGGGTGAGCTTGTCGATGGCGGCGAGGGCGCAGTCCGCGATCAGAGCCGTGACCGAGCCGTGCGGGTTCTGGCTGAAGGTCAGCTTCTCGGTGTTGTTCAGGTGCTCCAGGACGTAGCGGTCAGGCGGCGGCACCTTCAGGGCGAGCAGGCGGATAACTCCGCCGCGCATGGCCTGCTCCTGTTCGGAACTGGTCTGGAAGAGCCGGAGGGCCACGGACGTTCCCTCGTCCACGAGCGCCGGATAGCCGGTGACGGTGTGCCCTTTCACCGTGCCCTTGACCTGGCGCTGCAGCGTTCCGAAGGACCAGGAGGTCAGCCCCGACTTCTCGGCGAACCCGGTCGAGGCCGCCGACGCAGCCGCCGCGGAAGCTGCTGAGCTTGGTGCCGCACCGGCCCCGGCGGACTTCCCGCCGGACCTGCCGTTCGACGCGGGCGCCGTCGTCGCGGGCGTGGCGCCCAGCGACTCGGCGATCGCCCGGCGCGTGGCCGGTGCCAGCCTTTCCTGCAGCGCCGTCAGGTCCTTGCCCTCGTCCAGCACCTTCCCCCGGGAGTCCACGACGCGGAAACTGACCCGCAGGTGCGGCGGAACGGCCTCCCAGTTCCAGGAATTCGGCGGGATGACCTGGCCCCGGAGCCGGCGCAGCACCAGCTCGAGGGAGGCCTCCAGTTCGTCGGTGGCCGGATCAAAGTCGGCTTGCAAGGCCGCGACGGCCTGCCGGGCGACGTCCGGGGCCGGCACGAAGTTCTTGCGCACCTGCTTGGGTAGCGATTTGATCAGGGCGGTGACCAGCTCCACCCGCTGGCCGGGAATCAGCCAGCGGAAGGCCGCGTCGTCGAGCTGGTTCAAGAACAGCACGGGCACCTCGGCGGTGACGCCGTCGGACGGATTGGGCGGCGATCCGGGGGCCACGGGATGGAACTCGTAGCTCAGCGGCAGCTCAAATCCCTTGTGCAGCATGGCTTGCGGGTAGGCCGAGTCGTCCAGGGCGTCGGCGTCTTCGCTGATCAGCAGCGCCTGGTCGAAATCGAGCAGGGCGGGGTCCTGCTGCCGCGCGTCCTTCCACCACTTGTCGAAGTGCCGCTCGGACACAACGTCCTTGCCGATCCGGGCGTCATAGAACTCGAAGAGCGTCTCGTCGTCCACCAGGATGTCCCGGCGCCGCATCCGTGCCTCGAGTTCCTCGACCTCGTGGAGCAAGGCCCGGTTGCGGTGGAAGAACTTGTGGTGGGTCTGCCAGTCGCCCTCCACCAGGGCATGCCTGATGAACAGCTCGCGGCAGAGTTCCGGATCCACCCTTCCGTAGTTGATCCGGCGGCTCGGGATGATGGGAACGCCGTACAGCGTCACCTTCTCATGGGCCATCACCGAGCCCATTTTCTTGGACCAGTGCGGTTCGCTGTAGCTGCGCTTGACCAGATCCGGCGCCACCTGCTCAACCCACAGCGGGTCGAACTTCGCCGCCACGCGGGCCCACAGCCGGCTGGTCTCCACCAGTTCCGCGGCCATAACGAAGGTGGGGGACTTCTTGAACAGGGCCGAGCCGGGGAAGATCGCGAAGCGGCTGCCGCGGGCGCCGGCGTATTCACGCTTGCGCTCATCGAGGATGCCCACGTGGCTCAGCAGGCCGGAGAGCAGGCTGATGTGGATGCCCTCATGGTTGCCCACGGGATCGGCCAGGCGCTTGTTGTCCAGGCTGATGCCAAGCGGCCGGGCCAGCTGGCGCAGTTGGGCGAAGAGGTCCTGCCACTCGCGGACGCGCAGGTAGTTGATGAACTCGGCTCGGCAGAGCCGGCGGAAGGCCGTGGAGGAGAGCTCCTGCTGCTTCTCCTGGAGGTAGTTCCAGAGGTTCAGGAAGCCGGTGAAGTCAGAATTCTCGTCCCGGAAACGCGCGTGCTTCTCCGCGGCGAGCTGCTGCTTGTCGGTGGGACGCTCGCGCGGGTCCTGGATGGTCAGCGCGGCGGCGAGGATCATGACCTCGCGAACACACCCGCGCTTGCCGGACTCGACGATCATCCGGCCGAGCCTCGGGTCCACGGGCAGCTGGGCGAGCTGCTGCCCGACGGCGGTCAACCCGCCGCCGTTTCTGCCTGCAGCGCCCGCCGGCCGGCGGCCGGTGCGTCCGTCGCCGTCGCCCGTTTCTTCCTGCGGGCGCGCAGCGCTCAGGGCGCCCAGCTCGCGCAGGAGGGTGACGCCGTCGTTGATGGCGCGGGAGTCCGGGGGCTCCACGAACGGGAAGTTCTCCACGTCCTTCGGCCCGCGGGCCACGCCCATTGCGGTCATCTGCAGGATGACGGCGGCGAGGTTGGTGCGCAGGATCTCCGGATCGGTGAACAGCGGCCGGGACTCGAAGTCCTCCTCCGAGTACAGCCGTATCGCGATGCCGTCGGAGACGCGGCCGCAACGGCCCGAGCGCTGGTTGGCCGAGGCCTGCGAGACGCGCTCGATCGGCAGGCGCTGGACCTTGGTGCGGTGTGAATAGCGGGAGATGCGCGCGGTGCCGGTGTCGATGACGTATTTGATGCCGGGGACCGTCAGCGAGGTCTCGGCGACGTTGGTGGCGAGGACAATCCGTCGCTTGTTGCCGGGGTGGAAGACCTTGTGCTGTTCCTGCAGGCTGAGCCGGGCGAAGAGGGGGAGTACCTCCGTGCCGGCCAGTCTCCGGTTGGACTGGATCCTGCCGTTGAGCGCCTCGGCGGCGTCGCGGATTTCGCGTTCGCCGGAGAAGAAGATCAGGATGTCGCCGGGCGCTTCCTGCGCGAGCTCGTCGACGGCGTCGCACACGGCGTCCAGCGGATCGCGGTCCTCCTCCAGTTCGTCCTCGGAGGCGGCCACGTCATCGTCACCGGGGGCCCCGCCGGCCGGCTGGGACAGCGGGCGGTAGCGGATCTCGACCGGGTAGGTGCGGCCGGAAACCTCGATGATCGGCGAGGGCTCTTCCTCGCTGCCGAAGTGCCTGGCGAACCGCTGCGGGTCGATGGTGGCGGAGGTGATGATGATCTTCAGGTCCGGCCGCTGCGGCAGGATCCGCTTGAGGTATCCGAGGATGAAGTCGATGTTGAGGCTGCGTTCATGCGCCTCGTCGATGATGATGGCGTTGTACTTCCGCAGCAGTTTGTCCCGCTGGATCTCGGCCAGCAGGATGCCGTCGGTCATGAGCTTGACCTTGGTGTTGCGGCTGACCTCCCCGGTGAACCGGACCTGGAAGCCCACCTCCTGGCCGATGTCGACGCCGAGTTCCTCCGCGATGCGTTCGGCGACCGTACGGGCGGCCAGCCGGCGCGGCTGCGTGTGGCCGATGAGGCCGTTCTCGCCGAGGCCAAGCTCCAGGCACATCTTGGGAATCTGGGTCGTCTTACCGGAACCGGTCTCGCCGGCGATGATGGTCACCTGGTTGGCCGCGATGGCGGCCATCAGGTCCTCGCGGCGCTCGGAGACCGGCAGCTCGGCGGGGTAGGAGATATGCAGTGTCATGGCTGCACACAGTCTACTGGGAACTGTCCCGGTGGCGGTTCCGCGGCAATCCTCCCGGCAGGGAAGTGCCCGGTCCCTGGCGGGGCCGGGCAGCGGGGGCGGGTTTGTTTCTTGGGTAAGCGTTCCGTTGGGTGCGGCGCGATCCGGCTGCAGGGCCGGATCAGAAAATCCGGAAGGTGTAGTTGCTGCTGGGGAGGTCCAGTGCGGACCAGTAGTCCTCCGAGCGGACCGGGGGGTTGTGGCCCAGGCCGTCCTTGCGGAGGGCTGCGACGGTGGCGGCGACGCCGACGACGATGAGGACGATGAGTGCGATTCCGATGAGTTCCATACCTCCATGGTTCTCCGGTGGCACGGGCAAAAGAAGTGGCAGAAATGCCCAAAAAGCTATAATTTCTGCCACTGTTTCTGCCACAATGGAGTCATGATCAAATCAGTGGCAATGATCGTGGTCCCCAACTTCTCGGTCTTCGAGTTTGCGACCGCGTTCGAAGTGTTCGGCATCGACCGCTCGGCGCGTGGCGACGGCGTCCCCGCGTTTGATTTCCGCGTCTGCACCCCGGTGCCGGGCGACGTCCCGATGAAGTCCGGGCTGTCCATGCAGGTGAGTCTGGGGCTGGACTCCGCAGCGGACGCGGACCTGGTCATCATGACCCCCTTCGGCCGTGACGAGGACGTCCCCGAGTCCGTCCTGGACGCGCTGCGGGATGCCCACGCCCGCGGCGCCTGGGTTATGTCCATCTGCTCCGGGGCGTTTGCGCTGGCCCGGGCCGGCCTGCTGGACGGCCGCCGCTGCACCACGCACTGGCACTACTCCCAGGAGCTCGCCAGCCGGTACCCCGCTGCCATAGTGGATGAGAACGTCCTCTACGTCGAGGACAGCAGGATCATCACCAGCGCTGGCACGGCCGCCGGCATCGACGCTTGCCTGCATCTGATCCGGGTGGAATTCGGCGCGAACGTGGCGGCGGGCATAGCCCGCGACATGGTGGTTCCACCGCACCGCGACGGCGGCCAGGCCCAATTCATCGACCGGCCGATCCCGCGGTGCGGTTCCGAGCCCATGGAGGAACTCCTGCAGTGGATGGTGCGTCATCTGGGGGAAGACCATTCGGTCAACGAACTCGCCGCGCGGGTCCACATGTCTCCGCGGACGTTTGCCCGGCGCTTCCGTTCCGAAACGGGAGCCACCCCGGCCGCCTGGCTCAACTCACAGCGAGTGTTGCGGGCCCAGGAGCTGCTTGAGACCACGGACCTCAACATCGACGAAATCGCCCGCGAATCCGGATTCGGCCACTCGGTGCTGCTGCGGCACCACTTCGCCAAGGTGCTGGACACGAGCCCCCAGTCCTACCGCCGGACATTCCGCGGGCACCTGGCCGCCGCAGTCTAGGGGAGGCGCGGCTCCGGCTCTGCCGCGGCCTGGGCTGTCTCGACGAGATCCCGCCACGGCCCGGTGACGGCCTGCTCGGGCAGGGTTGCACGGTGCTGTCCGGCTCGGATGTTGTACAGGAACCGGTCCGGCTGGCCCACGGAGGCGCCCCGGCCTGCCCGTGGGACGGCGTCCCACGGGCAGGCTTCGATCAGCGGCTGCCAGAGGTCCGTGTCCTCCGGTGGCGTGGGCTGCACGGTCCACGTCCGTTTCATGCCGGCTATGCCGCCGCTGCGCTGGACGGTGATTTTCATGGGACGGTGATTTTCATGGGGCGGTGATCTTACTGGGGACGGTGATTTTCAAGATAGTGATTTTCATGGGGCGGTGAACTTCACGGGTCCCGGATGGTCATGAGCTGGGCTTTCGCCGGGCTCCGGGGAGCTTTACCTTCACAGTTTCCCACGCGGAGCGCACGGCGTCATGCTCGGCGGAGTCCGCCCCGAAGAGCTCCTTGGCAGACGCGGCGGTGGCCTTGGCGAACGCGCCGAACGTGGCGGTAGGAGACAGGGTGCCACCTGTCAGGGTCTCGTACCAGATTCGGCCCGGCGCATCCCACGCGTTGCCGCCGAGGGTCGTGGCAACCAGATAGAACGCGCGGTTGGGGATCCCGGAATTGATGTGCACCCCGCCGTTGTCGGCGCTCGTGTGGACATAGCCGTCCATCGAGTCCGGCTGCGGGTCCTTGCCGAGCACGTCGTCGTCGTAGGCCGTTCCCGGGGCCTTCATGGAACGCAAAGCGGTCCCTTGGACCTGGTCCGTGAACAGGCCCTCGCCGATCAGCCAACCGGCTGCGGCCGCCGGCTGCTGCTGGACAAACTGCTCAACAAGCGCCCCGAAGACATCGGACATCGATTCGTTCAGCGCGCCGGCCTGGTTGCGGTACACCAGCCCCGCAGAGTACTGGGTGACGCCATGGGCGAGCTCGTGGCCGATCACGCTCAGTGACTTCGTGAACCGCTGGAACACCTGGCCGTCGCCGTCACCGAAAACCATTTGCTGTCCGTCCCAGAATGCGTTGTCGTACAGGCGGCCGTAGTGGACCGTGGCATCAAGGTGGAGGCCGTTGCCGTCGATCGAGTTCCGGCCGAAGGCTTCGGCGTAGAGGCGGTGGGTGTGCCCCAGCCCGTCATAGGCCTCATCAGCGGCGGGATCACCGGTGGGCGGTTCCCCCTCTTTGCGCACCGCGCTGCCGGGGAGCTGGTCGGTGAACTTGGCGTCGTAGACCGTCCGCTCCGGCGCGGCCGGCTTGGGCTCGCGCAATCCCGGGTGGCTGCCGGGACCGGGCATTGCCCGGGACGCCTGGAAGCTCGGGACGTGGTGCAGGGCTTCCTTCGCCGCGCGGGCGGCGTCGGAGAGCTCCGGCACGCGCTGGGCCGCCAGGCGGCGGAGCATGTAGGGCGGAATGATGGAACAGTGCATGTGAGACCCCTTTGTGCTTCGGCGGGATCCCGACGTGGTGCGGCAGCCGGCACCCAGTCCAGTCGCCCGGCCGCCGGAATCCCGCTGCCGATGCAGACAGCCTACGAGCGGGCGCCGACAATTGGCAGGGTGCCGCGCCCGCTCCTTCGGTCCGCTGTGCTGCGTCTTGCACTTCGTACTGGTGGCCGGCTGAGCCCGGACGTAAAATCACGCATGGAAAAGTTACGGTATTCGGTGACGATCAACGCCCCCGTGCAGGACGTGTGGACCACCATGCTGAACGAAGCCACGTACCGCGAGTGGACCAGCGTATTCGGCGAGTCCTCCTACGAGGGGGACTGGAACCAAGGGAGCGAAATCCGTTTCCTGGGGCACGACGGCGACGGTTCCGTGGCGGGGATGATCGCCACGGTGGAGGAAAACCGGCCGAACGAGCTGATCTCCCTGCGCTACACCGGGCAGGTCGTCAACGGCGAGGATGACACCACGAGCGAGGCTGCGAAGGCCTTTATGGGTTCCCACGAAAAGTACGCCTTCAGCGAGTTCCAAGGGGCAACCACGGTGGACGTGGAGCTTGACAGCGAGGACGAATTCGTCGCCATGTTCGACGACGCCTGGCCGCCTGCCCTGGAGAAGCTCAAGGAGATCGTCGAAACCCGGAACTGACGCCGTATCAACGGCCGACGCGCGGCATCAACGCCCGACGCCATCAACGCCCGACGCCAGGTCGGGCCGGGTCAGGCGGCCCGGCGGTCGAATGCGTCCTGCCACCGGGCATGCTCGAGGTCGGAGTCCAGCCGACGGCTGGCAGTCCACCTGGGCAGGTAGTCCGGCGTGGGCCTGACCTCTGGCCTGGTCTGTGCGGGCCTAGGTTTGGGCTTGACCTCCGGCCGGGTCTGGACGGGTTTGCGCTTGACCTCCGGCCGGGTCTGGACGGGTTTGCGGGGGCGGATCGGCTTCGGCTTCGCTCCTGCAGCGAACGCGATCCACCACCTGATGCAGGTTACAAGTGCCCAAAGGATGAGCCCCGCCAAGATGACTTGCCAGAGAGCGACCACTACCCCAAGGGCGAGCAGCACGACGATCCACATGGTTACACCATTGCATACGCAACGCGCCTGGAAATAGGGTCTTTTTGCCTTATCCCCAAAGCCGGAGACCAGCATCTCCCGCCACAAACACTGTCGGATGCCAAGAGGTGGTTGCCGGCAAGTTGCCGGGCATTTTCCGGGCAAGGGAAAACCCCGCCGTTTCACTGAAACGGCGGGGTTTTGTGTGTGCCCTCGATTGGAATCGAACCAACGACCTTCTGCTCCGGAGGCAGACGCTCTATCCCCTGAGCTACGAGGGCAGTCAGGGTTCCTGCCGTTACCGGCGGGACGTCCTAGAGCTTAGCAGGAAGGTGGGCTCCAAGGGAAAATCGACACTCCCGGCACCTCAGTACCCGGAGAAGGAGTCCACGCGGACCCGCCGCGCCCCGGCCTGGCGGGCGGCGGTGCGGAGGGAACGGACGCTCGCGGGCGAGCCGGACACGTAGACTTCACGGCCGGCGATGTCAGGGACCAGCTCCTTCAGCGCCGCGCCGTCGATCCGGGCCGCGCCGGCGTCCTGCATAAAGGCGGGCGGCGGGGAGCCGTCGGAAAGCCTCGCGATGACCCGCACCCCGGCACGTTCCAGTTCTTCGGCATAGGCGAGCTCGCCGGTGGTCCGGGCGAGGTACAGCAGGACCACGTCGCGGTCCCCGGCGGAGCCGTCGGACAGCTGGGCAAGGTATGGCGTGATGCCGATGCCCGCCGCGATGAGCAGCACCGGCGTTCCGGGATTCCGCGGCAGGACAAAGTCCCCGCCCACAGTCGTGGCCGTCAGCTCGTCGCCGGCCTCCAGGTCAAGGAGCGCCCGCTTGGCGGTGGACAGCGGACCGGCCGTTCCCACACCGATCCTGAGCTCGGCGGAGCCCGGGGGACTGGTCAGGCTGAACACCCGCCGCCGGCCCTTGTGGTCGGCCTTCCCGTGTGGCAGGTTCAGTTCGATGTACTGCCCCGGGGTGAAGCGGAGCGGGCGCTCGGGCTGGAAGCTGAACTCCGTCGTCGTCGGGGTCAACGGCCGGGAGCTGCGGAAGCGGAGCAGGACGCGGCCGCGCTGCCCGGCGATGAAGGCGAGCGCATTGCCCGCCAGCAGCGCAAGCTCCGGGGAGTTGGCCACGAAGCCCAGGTTGTAGGGGACAGCGAACAGCAGGCCGACGACGGCGGCCAGCGCCAGCTGCTGCCACCGGCGCGGCGGCAGGGTGAGCGGCTCGGTCAGCATAAAGCCGACGAAGAACAGCACCGGGCGCTGGGCGATGGGCTGCCATAGCGCTTCGCCCAGGGACATGCCGGCGCGCAGTAGTTCCACGGCCACGGTTGACACCGCCACCAGCGTGAACACCGCCCCCATCAGCAGCTTCCGGACCCGGTACAGGACCAGCAGGGCCCCGGGCAGCACGAGCCAAAGCATCGCGGGGGTCGCGGCCCACCAGGTGGCGATATTGAGTCCCGTCAGCCCGGTGATGAAGGCTCCGGCCGCGGCGGGATTGAAAATGTGCCGGCCGCGCCAGGCCAGGGCGTACTTGGAGGCCGATGCGAGCACGCAGGCCAGGGCAACACCGGCCAGGTCCAGGTACTGCAGCCCTGCCGAGAACTGCGTCGGCCAGAAGAGGAAATAGAGCAGCAACCCCGTGATGAGCGAGGATTCAGAGTGCGGGCGCACGTGGAAGAGCGCTGCAATGGCACGGTTGGAGGCATACGTCAGGCCGAGGCAGAGCGCCAGATGGGCGATCATCTCCGGGAGCCCGAACGTCAGCCACCCGAGCACGTTCAGGAGCAGGCTGTAGCCGGCCAGCACGGCAAGGACCCAGAGGACCAGCCGGTACATCGTGAAGCGGCCCAGCGCCGTGTCCAGCCGTGAACCGATCGGAGTGGAAATTGTGGCGGTCATGAGAACAGCACCCCTTCAAAATCGGCCGAATACTCCGCGTGGCCGTCCGAGTAGACGGTCAGCCACGAACAGTCGAACTCCTGCTGCAGCCGGAACCCGTCGACGAAAAACAGGGCCGTTGCCAGCGCATCGGCCGTCATGGCGCTCGCCGCCATGGCCCAGCTTGCGACGACGGTGCGTACCGGCGCGCCGGTGGTGCCGTCCAGCACGTGATGCAGTCCGTCGCCCCAGGCCCGCCGGTTGGCGGCGGAGGCACAGAGTGCGCCGGTCCCGAGGCTGACGATTCCAATCGCCCGGGCCGGATCGTAGGGATGCTCGAGGCCCACGTCCACCGGCGCGGGCCCGGCGTTGAGCAAATCACCGCTCGCATCGATGAAGTGCTCTCGGACGCCTCCTTCGCGCAGCACGGCCGACAAGAGATCCGCCAGTTGCCCCTTTCCGGCCGCCCCGACGTCGATCACCACCGGGGCGCGGGTGGTCAGCACGGTGCCCTGCCAGTCCAGCACGTCGTCCCAGGGCGGGGCGGGCTGCGGCGGGCCATCCTGGCGCAGGGAGTAGCCGGCGTCGTAGCCGAGGTGTTCCAGGCTGCCGCCAATCAGCGGGGTCATGGCCCCGCCGCTGAGCCGGTACAGGGTTTCGTAGAGCGGCCCCAGGGCCGCGGCCCCGGCGGGAAGCTCGTAGCGTCCCGGCTGCCGCGCGGCGCCCGCGATTAGCGAGTCCGGCCGGAAACGGGACCAGGCGGCGTCGTAATCTGCCACGGTGTCCAGCAGCTGGCGGCGGTGCGCGCCGGAGAGCGGGGACGGCGTCGAGATCTCCCAGCGGGTACCAATCCCGTCGAAGCTGAAGCCCGTCCAGCCCGGATGCGGCACGTTTCCTCCTCCTGCTACTGGCAGGTTACGACTTGCTGCTACGCCTGGGCCTCGGACTTGATCTTTTCCACGGCCTGGTTGAAGCCGCCGCTGGTCAGCGACGAACCGGCCACCTTTGAGACCTTGATCTCGTCGAGCTGCTTGCCGACGATCTGGGACTGGATGCCGCCGGCGAACTCGCCCTGGAACTTCCGGGTGTTCGGGTTGGACGGGTGCTGGGTGATCTTGACGTCGGTCACGGCTCCGCCGGCAAGCGTCAGTTCGACGCCCACGGTCTCGTTGCCGTTCGGTGAGACGTAGTTTCCGTCGGCGCTGTAGGTGCCGTCCTGGTAGCTGCCGCCCGTTGCGGCAGACGGCGCGGCGGAGGTGTTCTGCGGGCCGGAGGCCTGTCCGGGCGCGCAACCAGCCGCGGAACCGGCCAAGGAAAGTCCGGCGATGCCGACGACTACGCTTTTTCGGAGAGAGGTGTTCATGCAGCGGCTCATTTCTCTGGCGACGATCGGATGGGGAGTGAACGCCGAAGCCCGCCAGGGGCGGCCCGCAGCTGACACTCCGATGACGACGTTTCTTTCAGCGTAGTGGTTCACCCTGTGATCCTGCCGCTACAAGCTGTGGTTTTTCCGCAGGCCGCCGGCGGGGTATGACGGGCGCCAAATTCCGCCACCCTGCGGGCCACCGGTAGGCTGGAACTGTGACCCCTGAAGAACTCTCCCTCGCCATATCCGCCTGCCTGAAGGACGCCGTCGCCGCCGGTGAAATCGGGCTTTCCGCATCCGACGTCCCGGATGAGGTGCGCGTTGAGCGGCCGAAGAACCGGGACCACGGCGACTGGGCCACCAACATCGCCCTTCAACTGGCCAAAACAGCCGGCACCAACCCTCGGGAGTTCGCCTCGGTCCTGAGCGCCCGGCTGAAGTCCATCGACGGTGTGTCCGCCGTCGACATCGCCGGCCCCGGGTTCCTGAACATCACCGTTGACGCCGCCGCCGCCGGCGCCCTCGCCAAGGCCATCGTCGAAGCCGGGCCGGCCTACGGCACCAACACCGCGCTCGCGGGCCACACGGTCAACATGGAGTTCGTCTCCGCGAACCCCACCGGGCCGCTGCACATCGGGCACACCCGCTGGGCTGCCCTGGGCGACGCGATCGCACGCGTCCTGCGGGCCTCCGGCGCGGACGTCACGGCCGAGTACTACATCAACGACGCCGGATCGCAGATGAACGTCTTCGCGCACTCCGTGCTTTCGCGGCTCCACGGCCGCGGCGTCCCGGAGGGCGGCTACCCCGGCGAATACATCGCCGATCTTGGCCACGAGGTACTGACCCAGCATCCGGACATCCGTGAACTGACCGACGTCGCCGCGCTGCCGGTGATCCGCGGCGCGGCGTACAAGGCCCAGCTGCACGACATCAAGCGCACCCTCGCCGAGTTCGGCGTCGAATTCGACGTCTACTTCTCCGAGCAGGAACTCCACGACGCCGGAGCGATCGAGGACGCCGTCGCACGGCTCCGGGAGCAGGGCCACGTCTACGACGACGGCGGTGCGGTCTGGCTGCGCACGACGGACTTCGGGGACGACAAGGACCGTGTGATGATCCGCGCGAACGGCGAGCCGACCTACTTCGCCGCTGACGCCGCCTACTACCTGTCCAAGAAAGACCGCGGCTACACGGAAAAGATCTACCTGCTGGGCGCCGACCACCACGGCTACATCAACCGGCTCAAGGCCATTGCCGCCGCCGCCGGCGACGACCCCGAGGTCAATATCGAGGTCCTGATCGGCCAGCTGGTCTCCGTCAACGGCGCCAAGCTCTCCAAGCGTGCCGGAAACATCATTGAGCTCAAGGACCTCATCTCCTGGCTGGGCAAGGACGCGGTGCGTTACTCGCTGGCGCGTTTCCCGGCCGATTCGCCGCTGACGCTGGACCCGGAGCTGCTGAAGAAGCACAGCAACGAGAACCCGGTGTTCTACGTCCAGTACGCGCACGCCCGTTCCCGCGGCACCGCACGCAACGCCGTCGCGGCAGGGGTGGAGCGCCGTGTGGACGGCAAAGACTGCTTCGAGGCGTCCCTCCTGGAGCACGCGACCGAGAACGAACTGCTGTCCCACCTGGGCAGCTACCCGTCGATCGTGGCCAGGGCCGCCGAACTGCGCGAGCCGCACCGCGTGGCCCGCCACCTCGAGGTCATCGCCGGCGCCTACCACCGCTGGTACGATGCCTGCCGGGTGGCTCCGCAGGGCGACGAGCCGATAACCGACCTTAACCGCACGCGGCTGTGGCTCAACGATGCCACGAGCCAGGTGCTGGCGAACGGACTGGAACTGCTGGGCGTCTCGGCGCCGGAACGGATGTAACCGCCATGACCACGAACCCGTCCAACCCTGCCCCGTCCCACCCTGCCGGCGCAGCCTCCCCTCTCGCGCCAAAGTGGCTGCAGGTCCCCGAGGACCTCAATGCCCTGCACGAGCCGATGTGGGCGGCCGGGGTCACCCGGGACGACTCCGGCGAACTCGCCATTGACGGCATTCCCGTCAGCGAGCTCCAGCGCCAGTTCGGCACGCCGCTGTTCGTGATGAGCGAGAACGATTTCCGGGCCCGTGCCCGCGCCTTTTCCGACGCCTTCAACGACGCCTTCGCGGACATCTGCGGGGGAGTGGACGTCTACTATGCCGGTAAATCCTTCCTGTGCACCGCCGTCGTCCGCTGGGTGGAGGAAGAGGGCCTGCGGCTGGACACGGCATCGGGCGGGGAACTCGCCGTCGCCGCGCGCGCCGGGATCCCCGGCGCCGACGTCGCGCTGCACGGCAACAATAAGTCCGACAGCGAGATCCACCGCGCGCTGGACCTGCAGCTGGGCCGGATCGTGGTGGACAGCCTCGCCGAGCTTGAGCGCGTCGCCAAGATCGCCGAAGCCCGCGGAGAAACCGCCAGGGTTATGCTGCGCCTGACCCCGGGCGTCCATGCCCACACCCACGAATTCATCGCCACGGCCCACGAGGACCAGAAGTTCGGCCTTTCCATGGCCGGGGACTCCACCGAACAGGCCGGCTTGTCTGCGGCGGAGGAGGCCGTGGCCGCGGCGTCGGCCTACGCCAGCATTGAACTGCTCGGCCTGCACTGCCATATCGGCTCGCAGATCTTCGAACCGGACGGCTTCGCCCTCGCCGCGGAAAAGCTGCTGGACTTCCTCGCCGCGATGCAGGCCAAGTACTCGATTGTGCTCCCCGAACTGGACCTCGGCGGCGGCTACGGCATCGCCTACACCCCTGTGGATACCCCGCGGCCGGCCGCCGAAATCGCCCAGGCGATGGCCGCCGTCGTCCGCTCCAAGTGCGCCGAACTGGGGATCACCGCACCGCGGATCTCGATCGAACCGGGGCGCGCGATCGTCGGCAGCACCACGTTCACCCTGTACGAAGTGGGTACGCTGAAGACCGTCCGGGTCGACGCCCCGGCGGCCGGCGAATCCGGCGACCCGGAGAAAAACGTTACGTACCCGCGCCGGTATGTGTCGGTGGACGGCGGTATGAGCGACAACCCGCGTCCGGTGCTGTACGACGCGGATTACTCGGCGATTCTGGCCTCGCGGTCCTCGGACGCGGCCCCGGAGCTGTCCCGCGTAGTGGGCAAACATTGCGAGAGCGGCGACATAGTTGTTAGAGATGTATATCTGCCCGAGGACGTGGCAGCCGGTGATCTGCTCGCTGTACCGGGTACCGGCGCCTACTGCTGGGCCCTGTCAAGCAACTACAACTATCTGGCCCGGCCGGGCGTAGTCGCTGTGCGCGACGGATCTGCCCGGCTCATTGTCCGCGGGGAAACCGAAGAAGATCTGCTCAACCGCGACATGGGAGTCTGAATGACCGAATTGCGAACCCTGAAAGTAGCCCTCTTGGGCTGTGGCAACGTCGGGGCCCAGGTTGCGCGGATTCTCCTTGACGACGCCGAGATGCTGGCGTCCCGCGCCGGCGCCCGCCTCGAGCTGGCCGGCATCGCCGTGCGCAACCTCGACGCACCCCGGGACGTCGAGCTGCCGCGCGGGCTGTTCACCACCGACGCCGAGACCCTGGTCAAGGACGCCGATCTGGTGATTGAGCTGATGGGCGGGATCGAACCCGCCCGGACCCTGATCCTGACCGCCATGCGGAACGGTGCCTGCGTGGTCACCGGCAACAAGGCGCTCGTGGCCAAGGACGGTCCCACCCTCCACGAGGAAGCGGACAAGGCCGGCGTGCAGCTGTCCTACGAAGCCGCCGTCGCCGGTGCGATCCCCATCCTGCGGCCCATCCGGGACAGCCTCTCCGGCGACCGGATCACCCGGGTGCTCGGAATCGTCAACGGCACCACCAACTTCATCCTGGACCAGATGGATTCCACCGGGGCCCAGTTCGCCGACGCCCTGGCAGAGGCCCAGCGCCTGGGCTACGCGGAAGCCGACCCCACCGCCGACGTCGAAGGCCACGACGCCGCGTCCAAGGCGGCGATCCTTGCCTCACTGTCCTTCCACACGCGCTTTTCCCTCGACGATGTGTACTGCGAGGGCATCAGCTCCGTCACCGCGGCGGACATCGCCGCGGCGAAGGACGCCGGTTTTGTGATCAAGTTGCTGGCGATCGCCGAAAAGCTGGAGGCCACAGGCGGGGAAACAAGCACGGAAGCAGCCGACGGCAACACCGGCGTCTCCGTGCGCGTGCACCCGACGTTGCTGCCGCGCGAACACCCGCTGGCAGCCGTCCACGGCGCCTTCAACGCCGTCTTCGTCGAGGCTGAAAACGCCGGCGAGCTGATGTTCTACGGCCAGGGCGCCGGCGGCAAACCCACCGCCTCGGCCGTGATGGGCGACCTGATCTCCGCCGCCCGCAGCATCGTCCTGGGCGGCCCCGGCCGCGCAGAGACCACAACCGGCCAGGTTGTTGCGCTTCCCATCACCTCCGCGGTCACCAGCTACTACATCGGCCTGGACGTCGCCGACCAGCCCGGTGTGCTGGCAAAAATCGCCCGTCTCTTCGCGGAGCACGGGGTATCCATTGAAATCATGCGGCAGACCATCCACCGCGATGCCGATTCCAACGTTGAATCAGCAGAACTTCGGATCGTGACCCACCGCGCAAGCGAGGCTGCACTGGCAGCCACCGTCGAGGCCGTCAAGGGCCTGGACGTCATCAATTCCGTTACATCCGTACTGCGGGTAGAAGGAGTCTAAGTGGCTCACCAATGGCGCGGCGTCATCCGCGAATACGCTGAACGTCTGCCCGTGACCGAGGAGACGACGGTCATCACCCTGGGGGAGGGTGGCACGCCGCTCGTCTACGCGCAACAGCTTTCCGCGCTCACCGGCAGTGACGTCTACCTCAAGGTCGAGGGGATGAACCCGACAGGCTCCTTCAAGGACCGCGGCATGACCATGGCCATGACGGCTGCGGTTGCCGCGGGTGCCAAGGCCGTGGTGTGCGCCTCCACGGGCAACACGTCCGCCTCCGCCGCCGCCTACGCCACCGCGGCCGGTCTCAAGTGTGTGGTCCTGGTACCCGAAGGCAAGATCTCGATGGGCAAGCTGAGCCAGGCGATCGCGCACGGCGCAACCCTGCTGCAGGTTGACGGCAACTTTGACGACTGCCTGGACATCGCCCGCAAGCTGGGGGAGTCCTACCCGGTGTTCCTGGTCAACTCGGTCAACCCTGCCCGGATCGAGGGCCAGAAGACCGGTGCCTTCGAGGTGGTCGATTGGCTCGGTGACGCTCCGGACTTCCATGTGCTCCCGGTTGGCAACGCGGGCAACATCACCGCGTACTGGAAGGGCTACAAGGAATACTGCGTGCCCTTCGAGTCCATCACCGCCGGCACGCTGGCCGCGGTCTCCACCCGGACCCCGGTTATGTGGGGCTTCCAGGCTGCCGGCGCGGCCCCGTTCGTCGCAGGCCACCCGATCACGGAACCCGACACGATCGCGACCGCCATCCGGATCGGCAATCCCGCGTCCTGGGACACCGCAGTCGCCGCGCGCGACGAGTCCGGCGGTGTGATCGAGGCCGTGACCGACGAGGAAATCCTGTCTGCCCACCGCTGGTTGTCCGCCCGTGAAGGCGTCTTCGTCGAGCCGGGCTCCGCTGCCGGCGTCGCCGGACTGATTAAGAAGCATGCTGCCGGTGAAGTGCCGTCGGGCAAGACCATCGTCATCACGGTCACCGGCCACGGCCTGAAGGATCCGCAGTGGGCGCTCCGCACCGAGGACGGCAGCGAAGTGCAGCCGGTCAAGGTCGCGAACGACGTGGTCACCGTGGCCACAGCCCTGGGACTGGAAGAAAAATAACCGTGGAAACCACCCTCACCATCCCGGCCGAGTCCGCCGCGGACACGCCGGCGGTTCCGGCCGGTCAGCTCGTGACGGTCCGCGTGCCGGCCACGAGCGCGAACCTCGGTCCCGGATATGACAGCCTGGGCCTGGCGCTGACGCTGTTCGACACCCTGACGGTGGAAACCCTGGACAGCGGCGAGCTGGAGTTCGAGCTCAGCGGGGAAGGCGCGGAGTCCCTGCCGCGCGACGCCAGCCATCTGGTGGTCAAGGCCCTCACGGAGGCCCTGCACCGCCTGGGCTTCCGGCACGAGGGCCTGCGAATTACCGCAGACAACATCAATCCGCACGGCAGGGGACTGGGCTCTTCGGCCAGTGCCGTGGTGGCCGCCGTGACCGCCGCCAATGCCCTCGTCCCCGAGGCATCGCGCCGGGACAGGGACTGGGTCCTGCAGCTGACGAGTGAGATGGAAGGCCATCCGGACAACGTCGCACCTGCGATTTTCGGCGGACTGGCGCTGTCATGGCAGGACAGTGACCAGTACAGCAGCACGTGCGCAGAGGTAGCCGCCGAGGTTATCCCCGTGGTGGCCGTACCTGACTTTGAACTTTCCACCGAAGTGGCCCGGGCGCTGCTGCCCGCCTCGGTGGGCCACCACGCCGCGGCGATGAATTCCGGACGGGCGGCCCTGCTGATCCACGCGCTGACGCATAAGCCGGAATTCCTGCTGGCCGGCACCGAGGACTACCTGCACCAGAGCTATCGCGCGGAGGCCATGCGGCCCAGCGCTGACCTGATCGCCGCGCTGCGGCGCGCCGGCTTTGCCGCCGTCGTCTCCGGAGCCGGTCCCACCGTGCTGGTCCTGGCCAACGGAGAGGCCCAGGCCGAGGCCGCCGTCGAGTTCATCGGCTCCTTCACGGCAGGCAACACGCCGGGCGTGGGCTGGCGTGTGATGAAGCTGGCTGTGGACGTTGAAGGTGCTAAAGTGGAAGTGCACCGGCGGTAATCACGCAGGCGGTAGGTAAAATACCGTTCATAAGACCGCGATGTTGGCCTAGTTGCCTCTCTCATCTTTCACTGCGCAATATTTTCTGGTGCCACCTGCTTTTGGTCTGACGCAGGAATCCGCAGAAAACTATCTCTGCACCCCTGACACGTCAGCCCGCCGTTCCTTATGTTCCGGAACGCGCCAGGTGAATGCAGTATCCGGCCGTGTCGGCCAATATCCATCCGGCAAGGCCGAAATCGCGGCTGCAGATCTGAACTGCAGCCCGGATCAAAATCATCGCGTCCAGCTCCTAGCCTGGACGCCGTCGAGGGGGAAGGATCCTTCGTGACCGAAACCACTGAGCTGTCTTCAGCTGTGGAAACATCATCTTCTGCTGCCGGATCGTCAACGGCAGCACCCGCCAAGAGCAGCGGCCTCGCCGGCCTCAAGCTCGCCCAGCTCCAGGCTCTCGCCAGCCAGCTGGGGATTTCCGGCGGTTCCCGGATGCGGAAGGGCGATCTGGTGACCGCCATTTCCGCCCACCGCGCCGGCACTCCCGTGAGCAAGGCCCCGGCCCGCGCTGCTGAGAAGGCGACCGACAACGGCACCGTCTCCCAGTCCGCGGCTCCGGCTGTTGCACCCGCCACCGACTCCGAGGCCCCGGCCCAGGAAAACCCGCGTGCCCGTGGACGCGGCCGCAGCCGCCGCGCCGGCAGCGACGGCGTCATCACGGCCCCCGCCGCCGAGGCAACATCCGCTCCGGCAGAGGCCCCGGCGGCTCCCGCCGAGTCTGTTGAAACCGGTTCTGCCGCCGAAGTCGGCGAACGCACCCGCCAGCCGCGCACCCGCAACCGCCGCCGCGGCGAAGTGGCCGAGCAGACCGGAGGTCAGGGGACTGCCCAGGGGACTGCCCAGGGGACTGCCCAGGGCACGGCAACCGAGGCTCCTGCCGAGCAGGCGTCCGGCGATCAGCGCCAGGCCGAGCGTGCGGAACAGCGTTCTGATCAGCGCACCGAACAGCGTTCCGATCAGCGCCAGGCCGAACAGGGCAGCGAAGACGGCCAGCGCCGTGAAAACACCCGCACCCGGGGCGGCCGCGACGAGGCTGCCGGCAGCCGCGACAACGCCCGCGACAACCGCGACAACCGCGACAACGACGACAGCGACGGCGGCAGCCGCCGGAACCGCCGCAACCGGCGCGACCGCAACGACCGTTCCGACCGCTCCGGCGGGCAGGACAGCCGCGACAACACCTCGCGCAACGACCGCTTCCGCGACCGCAACGACCGCCGTCGGGGACGCGCCCAGGGACCGGACGTCGACGACGTCGAGGTCACCGAGGACGACGTCCTGCTGCCCGTCGCAGGCATCCTGGACGTGCTGGAGAACTACGCGTTCATCCGCACCTCCGGCTACCTGCCCGGCCCCAACGACGTCTACGTCTCCCTCGCCCAGGTCAAGAAGTACAACCTGCGCAAGGGCGACGCCGTGGTCGGCGCCATCCGTGCACCGCGCGAAGGCGAGTCCCAGCAGGCAAACCAGCAGCAGTCCGCCCGCCAGAAGTTCAACGCACTGGTCCGCGTCACCTCGGTCAACGGCAAGACCCCCGAGGAACTCAAGGACCGCGTCGAATTCGCGAAGCTCGTCCCGCTGTACCCCTCCGAGCGCCTGCGCCTCGAGACGGACCCGAAGAAGATCGGCCCCCGCGTCATCGACCTGGTTGCTCCGATCGGCAAGGGCCAGCGCGGCCTGATCGTTTCGCCGCCGAAGGCCGGCAAGACGCTCATCCTGCAGTCCATCGCCAACGCCATCACCACCAACAATCCTGAGGTCCACCTCATGATGGTGCTCGTTGACGAACGTCCTGAAGAAGTCACGGACATGCAGCGCACCGTCAAGGGTGAGGTCATCGCCTCCACCTTCGACCGGCCCGCCGACGACCACACCACCGTGGCCGAGCTCTCCATCGAACGCGCCAAGCGCCTCGTCGAGATGGGCATGGACGTAGTGGTGCTCCTCGACTCCATGACCCGCCTGGGCCGCGCCTACAACCTGGCGGCACCGGCTTCCGGCCGCATCCTGTCCGGTGGCGTCGACTCGGCCGCGCTGTACCCGCCGAAGCGCTTCTTCGGTGCAGCCCGCAACATCGAAAACGGTGGCTCGCTCACCATCCTGGCCACCGCGCTCGTCGAGACCGGTTCCAAGATGGACGAGGTCATCTTCGAAGAGTTCAAGGGCACCGGCAACATGGAACTGCGCCTGTCCCGCCAGTTGGCCGACAAGCGCATCTTCCCGGCCGTGGACGTCAACGCGTCCGGCACCCGCCGCGAAGAGAACCTGCTTTCCGCCGAGGAAGTCAAGATCATGTGGAAGCTGCGCCGCGTCCTCTCCGGACTCGAAACACAGCAGAGCCTTGAACTGCTGACGAACAAGATCCGGGAGACCCAGAGCAACGTCGAGTTCCTCATGCAGGTGCAGAAGACGACGCTTGGTGCGAAGTCCGATAACGACAAGTAGCTGAGCTCACCGCTCGATAGTGGCGGTGCCGCGCGCTAACGCCGCACGGATTCTTCCGCCCCCGCCCCTACGCCGGGTGGCTTGCGATCTACGATCGCAGGCCACCCGGCTCCGGCAGGCCCGATGCCACTCCCGGGGCGGAAGAATCCGTGCGGCTTCGTCGTTAACTCGCCAGCCGCGCTCCAGTTTTGTTGGCGTAACTAGACTTGTAAGAGTCGAAAGAGGTTTTGAAAATGTTTGAGTCCGTACAGGGCCTGTTGGATGAGCATGATGCTATCCAGGCGCAGCTTGGGGATCCTGCTGTCTACGCTGACCAGAAGCTTGCCCGGAAACTGGGGCGGCGCTCGGCTCAGCTTAATGGCATCGTTGAGGCGTACCATGCCTGGCACGGCATCCAGGATGACCTTGCGGCTGCCAAGGAAATGGCGGACGAGGACCCCGAGTTTGCCGCGGAGGTGCCGGAGCTTGAGGCCGCGCTGGACTCTGCTGCGGCGAAGCTGCGCCGGCTCCTGATTCCCCGCGATCCCGACGACGCCCGCAACGTGATCCTCGAAGTCAAGGGCGGCGAAGGCGGCGACGAGGCTGCCCTGTTCGCGGCCGACCTGCTGCGCATGTACACCCGGTACGCGGAATCCCGCGGCTGGAAGACCGAGATGATCTCTGCCAACGAATCCGACCTGGGCGGCTACAAGGATGTCCAGGTGGCCATCAAGGGCACCTCGAACGATCCCGCCGAGGGGGTCTACGCGCGGCTGAAGTTCGAAGGCGGCGTGCACCGGGTGCAACGTGTGCCCGTGACGGAATCCCAGGGCCGTATCCACACCTCGGCCGCCGGCGTGCTGGTGCTCCCGGAAGTGGACGAGCCCGAAGAGCTCGAGATCAACCAGAACGACCTGAAGATCGACGTGTACCGTTCCTCCGGCCCCGGCGGCCAGTCCGTGAACACCACGGACTCCGCCGTCCGGATCACCCACCTTCCCACCGGCATTGTGGTGGCCATGCAGAACGAGAAGTCGCAGCTGCAGAACCGCGAGGCCGGCATGCGCGTCCTCCGCGCCCGCATCCTGGCGCACCAGCAGGAGCAGATCGACGCCGAGAACTCGGCCCAGCGCAAGTCGCAGATCCGCACCATGGACCGCTCGGAGCGCATCCGGACCTACAACTACCCGGAAAACCGGATCGCGGACCACCGCACCGGTTACAAGGCCTACAACCTGGACCAGGTCATGAACGGCGACCTGGAGCCGGTCATCCAGTCGGCCATCGAGTTGGACGAACAGGCCCGGCTCGACGCCATCGGCGACTAGTCCGGCCGCCGTCGTGATGACAGAAGGAACCGGGCAGAGCCTCGCGGAGGCAGTCCGCGAGGCCGCCTCCACGCTTGCCGCCGCCGGCGTCCCGAGCCCCCGCGTCGACGCCGAACTCCTGGCCGAGCACCTCCTCGGCGTCGGGCTCGGCCGGCTGCGCGCCCTGATGCTGGGCGACACGCCGGCGCCGGAGGGGTACCAGGACCTCATCGCCGAGCGGGCCCGGCGCATTCCGCTGCAGCACATCACCGGCGTCGCGCATTTCCGCTACCTGGAACTGGCCGTCGGACCGGGAGTCTTCATTCCCCGGCCGGAAACGGAATCCGTGGTGCAGCTGGTGATTGACCGGCTGCAGGGCATGGCGCATCCCAAGGTGGTGGATCTTGGCACCGGGTCCGGGGCCATCGCGGGATCGATCGCGCACGAGGTCCCCGACGCGGAGGTCCACGCCGTCGAGTTCAGCGAGTTTGCGCACGCCTGGGCCGCAAGGAACCTGTTGCCACTCGGGGTCCACCTCATCCGCGGCGACCTGCGTGACGCCTTGCCCGGGCACAACGGGACGTTCGACGTCGTCGTCTCCAATCCTCCGTACATCCCCGCCGAAGCCATCCCCAACGAACCCGAGGTGGCGCTGCACGATCCGCCCGAGGCGCTGTACGGCGGGGGAGCGGACGGCATGGAACTTCCGACGGCGGCGGCCACCTCCGCGGCCCGGCTGCTGGTCCCCGGAGGGTACTTCGTGATGGAACACGCCGAAGTCCAGGCCGGCTGGATCGCCGCCATGCTTGAGCGCTCCGGGCTGTGGGACGCAGTGACCACGCACCACGACCTCAACGGCAAGGACCGGGCCACGAGCGCCGTCCTGGCCGGGCCGGCCGCCTGAGCGTGGGCCGGGCAACGCACGAAGTGATGAAAGAATAGGCCAGTGACCACTAGCTACGATTGCACGGCAGCCGAGCAACGCGCTGCCGGACTTGAACATGCCCAGCGGGCCATCCGGGAGCACAAATGCGTGGTCTTCCCGACGGACACCGTGTACGGGATCGCCGCCGACGCGTTCTCGCCCCTCGCCGTGACCCTGCTGCTGGCGTCCAAGGGCCGCAGCCGCAAGATGCCGCCGCCCGTCCTCATCCCCAGGCTCAATGCCCTCGACGGCCTCGCCACGGATGTCCCGGCCGAGGCGAGGCGCCTCGCGGAGGCCTTCTGGCCCGGGGGACTGACGCTCATCCTGCACGCCCAGCCGTCCCTGGACTGGGATCTCGGTGAAACCAAGGGCACCGTCGCCCTGCGGATCCCGGCCGACGACGTCGCCCAGGACCTGCTCACGCTCACCGGGCCGCTGGCCGTCTCCTCGGCGAACCGCACGGGCCAGGCGGCGGCGCAGACCGCCGCCGACGCCGAAGCCCAGCTTGCCGAATCGGTGGAGGTCTACCTCGAAGGCGGGCCCCGCCCGGCCGAAGGTGCCGAGGCCCTGCCCTCCACCATCGTTGATGCCACCGCCGTTCCGCTGCGGGTGGTCCGCCAGGGCGCCATCAGCCTTGAGCGGCTGCGTGAAGTTGTCCCGGGCGTGCTGGGCGTCGGCGAGGAGCCTTCCGCCGTCGAACCGCCTGAAACCCCCGAAACCGCTGAAACCTCCGAGACCGCCGAAACCCCCGAAACGCCCGCCGTCGACGATTCCCCGAGGAACTGACATGCAGCCCAAAGTCGCCGTCGCGGCCGTAACGTTTGACCGCCATGAGGAACTCGCCCTCCTCCTCAAGGGGCTGGCCGAACAGACCGCCGCCATCCACTCGATCGCGCTCGTTGACTCGGGCACCGTCCCGGCCACGGACGTAGTCCGCGCCGGCGGGGACAACATCAATTACCTGCGCTCCGAGGCGAACCTCGGTGGTGCCGGGGGATTCGCCTACGCGATCCTGGCCGCGATGGCCAGCGGCGCGGAGTGGATCTGGATGATGGATGATGACGGCCACCCCGAGGATGCAAGCTGCCTCGCCGAACTGCTCTCGGCCGCCGAGGAGCACCAGCTCGATATCGTGAGCCCGCTCGTCGCCGCCACCGCAGACCCCAACCGGCTCTCCTTCAACTTCCGGATCAACGGGCTGTTGACCAACGACCGCACCCGGCTGGCGCCCATGGGCTTCCTCCCTGACATGGTGCACTTCTTCAACGGCGCACTGATCCGCACGGAGGTCTTCTACAAGATCGGAATCCCCGACGTGAAGTTCTTCATCCGCGGCGATGAAGTCGATTTCCTCTCGCGGGTCAAAAAGGCCGGCCTCAAATACGGCACGCTGGCCACCGTTGCCGTGCAGCACCCCGCCACCTGGACCGAGATGAAGCCGGTCTTCGGCGGCTTCATCACCCCGGTCATCCCCGAAGGGGACTTCAAGCGGTACTGCTACTTCCGCAACCGTGGCTACCTCACCCGGAAGTACCGCAACGTTCGCTGGTTCGGCGCGGACATCGTCGGCTTCCCGTTCTACTTCCTGAAGACCCGCGACCTTAAAGGCCTCGCGCACTGGTTCCGGGCCTATTCCACCGGCTTCCGCGGAAAGGGCTTCGGCTCACCGGCCCAGCTCATGTCCACCAACAGCTAGGCCGGACATGAAAAACCTGTTTGCCGTCGTCGTCACCTACAACCGGGCCGACTTCCTGCAGAACCTGCTCGAGTCCTTCAGCCGCCTGAGCACGCGCCCGGACCGGATCGTGGTGGTGGACAACGCCAGCGACGACCACACCGCTGACGTGGTCGCACGCGCCGTTGCCGCCGGCGGAGTGCCGATCCACTACGAACGCCTGTCCGCGAATGTGGGCGGCTCCGGCGGGTTCTCCCGCGGCGTGGAGCTCGCACTCGGCGCCGGCGCCGAGTGGCTGTGGCTTATGGACGACGACGTCGAGGTGCTCCCCGGGGCGGTCGAGGCGCTCGATAAGTTCACCCCGGACTACTCGTGCATGATTGGCCGCCGCTACGACGCCGCCGGCAAGCCATTCTTCTGGCAGCACCACTTTGTCGAAGCCCTCGGCGTGTTCCTGCCCGTCACCGGCGACGTCTTCCGCAAATCCGACGTTTTCCGCACCAACGTCGGAAACTTCGAAGGCATGCTGATCAAGGCGTCCCTGGCCCGCAGCATCGGGCTACCGGACCCGCGGTTCTTTATCACCTGGGACGACCTCATCTACGGCTGGCTGGCGGCGCAGCAGACCCCGGTGGTCTACGTCAACGCTTTTGTCATCAAGAAGGTCCGGGCCCAGCGCCAGGTGGATCTGGGCGTGCGCCACCTCAACGATTCGTCCGACCTGAGCCGCCGCTACGTGATGCGCAACCGCGGCCACGTGGCGCAGTACCTGCGCGTCTACGGCAAGTACAACCGGTTCGGATTCGGGGCCGGTACGGCCCTGACGTATCTGAAGGAAATTGTGCGCCTGGTGCTGGTTGAACGCCGCCTGAAGGGGACCGGTGCCCTGTGGCAGGGGTGGCGCGAATCGCGCGGCATCCTCGCCGATTCCAACTGGCTACCCATGCCGCCGGTGCCTCCTGCAACGGCCGGGGATCAGGGCTGACCCAGGCGCGGATCCGGGTGAACCACCCCCTCGCGGACGACGCGGACCCGGGTTGCCGGCGCGATACCTATTAGTATCGTCTGAGACCCGGGTGCCGTCCGACAGTTGCACGGCGGGTAATTTTTGAAACAGGCGCATGGCCGCCGTGGTAGTGGAAGTCGGTTGCAATCTCTGTTGACTACGAAATCTGAAGCGCGCGAACCTGCCGCGGCACTGGACGAGAAGAAGCCGCCGCTCTGGATCTGGATCCAGCTTTTCCTCGACTCGATGTCGTGGGTCGTGGCGATCGTCCTTGCCCTGCTGCTGCGCTATGAAATGGGCATCCGGGAAGAACAGCTTGCCAGTGCCATCATCATCATGGCCATTGCCATCGTTGTGCAGGCCGCGGCCGGCTACGCGCTGGCGCTGTACCGCGGCAGGTATCCCTTCGGCAGCTTCCAGGAGGCCAAGGCCCTCGTCTTCGTCACCGTGATCGTGGCCGCCTCCATCACCCTGAGCCTGCTGGTGCTATACGAGGCCATCGGCATCGGCCGCAGCGTCGGGCTCATCGCGTTCCCGTTCGCCTGCCTCTTTATGGGAGCCGCCCGTTACGCCAAGAGGCTATATGTCGAGGGCAAGAACCGCCCCGGCGAGGGCGCCCAGAACACCCTGATCTACGGTGCGGGCTTCCTGGGCAACTCCCTCCTGACTCGCATGCTGCAGGACGCCGATTCACCGTATTTCCCGGTGGGCCTAATCGACGACGATCCCGGCAAGAAGCACCTGCGGCTATCCGGAGTCCAGGTCCTGGGCCGCGGCGACGACCTGCCGGCCCTCATCCGGCGCACCCGCGCCACCGTGCTGGTGCTGGCCTTCGCCAACGTCGAGGCGTCCGTTGTCCGGCGGATCTCCGACGCCGTCGCAGGGCTGAACGTCAGGGTGCTGGTCCTGCCTCCGCTCCGGGACATGCTCGGCCGCGGCGCACCCGAAGGTTTCTCCGATTTCCGTGACGTGGCGGTGGAGGACCTGATCGGGCGCCGACCGGTGGACATCAAGGTCGACGAGATTGCGGGCTACATCAAGGGCAAACGCGTCCTGGTCACCGGCGCCGGCGGATCCATCGGCTCCGAGCTGTGCCGGCAGATCGTCCAGTTCTCGCCGGCGGAACTCATCATGCTCGACCATGACGAAACAGGGCTGCAGCATACCCAGATCTCCATCACCGGCCGGGGACTTCTCGCCGGCCGCGACACCGTCCTGGCCAGCATCCGTGACGGCGCCGCCCTGCAGGAGATCTTCCAGGACCGCCGCCCGGAGGTGGTGTTCCACGCCGCCGCCCTCAAACACGCTCCCTTGCTGCAGCAATATCCGGTGGAGGCCTGGAAGACAAACGTCCTGGGCACCCTCAACGTGCTGCGCGCGGCCGAGCGTAGCGGCGTTTCCCACTTCGTGAATATCTCCACGGACAAGGCAGCCAACCCGACGACGGCGCTGGGCCATTCCAAGCGCGTTGCCGAGAAGCTTGCGGCCTGGATGGCAGGCCAGACGGGCCGCAAATTCGTCTCCGTCAGGTTCGGCAACGTGATGGGAAGCCGCGGTTCCATGCTGCCGCTGTTCACGGAACAGATCCGCGTGGGCGGTCCGGTGACGGTGACGGACCCCGAAGTCACCCGTTTCTTCATGACGATCCCGGAGGCCTGCCAGTTGGTCATCCAGGCCGGCGCGATCGGTCGGGGCGGCGAAGTCATGATCCTGGACATGGGGGAGCCGGTCAAGATCCTGGACGTCGCCCAGCGCATGATCGCGATGTCCGGCAAGAAAGTCGACATCATCTACACCGGGCTTCGGCCCGGCGAGAAGCTCCACGAGGAACTCGTGGGAACCGGCGAGCTGGACGAGCGGCCCCTGCATCCCAAAATTTCCCACACCCGGGCCCACGAGCAGGACCCTGCCGGGCTGGACCTTAATGTCTGGCTGGCCCGCTGCGAGGCCGAGCAGGGCCTGGACATCGAGTCCATCCCCGACGACGAGGCCGATGAACCGGGCGAGAGCATCAGGGCGGCAGCGTCGTGATGCCCCTGTACCTCACGGCCGGCATCACCCTTCTTGCGAGCATCCTGCTGCCGTTCGCGGTCAAGCCGTGGCTTGTCAGGATGGGCGTCGTCGACGTTCCGTCGGCCAGGTCCTCCCACAGCCGGACCACCATCCGCGGCATGGGCGTGGCCGTATCCCTGGCCACCGCCGTCGGATACGCGGCCGCCCTCCTGCTGGGGGCGGTGACGGTGGACCGCTCAGTGTTCCTGGTAGTTTTTGCGGTGATCGGCGCCAGCGCGGCCGTGGGATGGATCGAAGACCTCCGGGGCCTCTCCATCCGAGGCCGCGCCGCCGCGCAGCTGGGGATCGGTGCGGCCGGGTCGGCGGCGCTGCTCGTCCTCACCGGGCAGTCCTTCTGGTGGCTGCCCCTGGCAGCGGTGGCCATCGCGGCCTACATCAACATTGCCAACTTCATGGACGGCATCAACGGCATTTCCAGTTTCCACGGAATCCTGACCGGCGGCGCCTATGCGGTGGCCGGTGTGCTCGCCGCACAGCCGTGGCTCACCGCCGGCGGCGCCGTGCTGGCCATGGCCTTCCTGGGATTCCTGCCCTGGAACCTTTCCCGGGGATCCGTTTTTCTCGGCGACGTCGGCAGCTACCTCCTCGGCGCCTCGGCCGCGGCCCTGGCGGTGGCGGGGTTCCTGAGCGGCGTCTACGTCGAATACCTCCTGACACCGCTCCTGGTCTACCTGGCGGACACCGGCTATACCCTGCTGCGCAGGATCAAGGCCGGCGAACGGTGGTACGCATCGCACCGGGAGCACGTTTACCAGCGCCTGACCGACGTCGGCTTCTCTCACCTGCAATCGGCCGCCACGGTCTCAGTCTGCACCGCGGCAGTGATTGTCCTTGGCTTCATCGCCGCCACGGCGCCGCTGGCCATCGTGGTGCTCTGCGCCGCCGGGAGCCTGGCCGTGCTGGTGCTCTACCTCGCCTCCCCGGACCTGATCCGGCGCTTCCGGCGCCGGCACAAGGTCACCCGGGTGCCCGCCTCATAAGCCCCCAAGCACCGCCTGGCCCGGCCGCGGGCCAGGTTATGTTCTATCTCGTGTAGAATTCAGGTGCGGGTTGACGCCCGCGACTTCTGAACAGCAGCCAACTCCTCGACGATTGGGATCCAATGACCTCCAACGCCGAACCCGGACCCGTGTCCGGCGCCGGACCCGTTGGTGTCTCAGGTCCCACGAAATCCTTGTGGCTGCGCCTGCTGGCCATCAGTTCGGCCGTTGGCGGCGGAGCGCTGCTGCTCACCGCCCTGGCGGCACTTATGCTCGACGGCGTGGAGGCTGCGCTTTCGTCCGTCTTTGGCGGGGCCCTGGTGATTGCCTTCTTCGCGATCAGCCTCCTGGTGGGCCACTTCGGCGGCCGAAACCATTCCTCCGGTGCCATCGGCCTGTTCGCGGCCACGTATTTCATCAAGGTCGTCGGCTTTGCCGTGGTGCTGTTCGCCATCGGCAGTCCCGAGTGGCTGAACGGGCGCTGGTTCCTGGCCGGCGCCGTCGTGACAGTGGTCCTGTGGCAGGCCGCAGAAATCTACGGTTTCAGCAAGGCGCGGCTGCAGCTCTATAACGACCCCGAGACTCCGGAAGGCGGCACCGATGTTTAGCCGCAAAGACCGGCAGAAGAACAAGCCCGGCACCCCTGAAACCACCGCCGGAGCCCCCGGTGTTTCGGACAACGGACGCGACGGCGGATACAACGCCGGCATCGCCGTCTTCAGCTACATTGTTGGCGGAATCCTCGTCTGGAGTTTGATAGGGTGGGGTCTGGATAATCTGTGGGGAACCCGCTGGATTGTGCTCGCAGGCGCCCTGCTGGGAGCCGCGGGAGGGTTCTATCTTTCTCATATGCACGGCCTCACCAGCCCGGATAATTCCGCTGGCGGGGACAATGCTGCACGTGGCCCGTCCGAGGACGAGGATCAGTAATGCCAAATAATTTCACAGGGGGAGAGGCTGGCCGCAACGCCGCCTTTCACCTACCAACGCCCAATGATGGACACTGCAGAGAGGAAACGCGTTGATCGCGCTTGCGCTCCCGGCCCAAGATTCAGGAACTTTTACGCCTCCTGGAATTGAAGAAATCCACCTGCCGGCAATCGTGCCGTGGGGGGCGGCCGACGGATTCTCCAAGCAGATGCTGCTGGTAATCCTTTCGGTCGTTATTATCGCCGCATTCTTTCTGATGGCTGCCCGCAAGGGCCAGCTTGTTCCCGGCAGACTGCAGTTTGCAGGTGAAGCCGCCTACGGCTTCGTCCGCAACGGCATCGGCAAGGACATCATCGGCGGCAAAGACTTCATGAAGTACGTCCCGCTGCTGTTCAGCCTGTTTTTCTTCATCCTGGTGAACAACATCTACGGCGCCATTCCGTTGATCCAGCTCCCCACCTTCTCGCATGTCGGCGGCGCCTACGTGATGGCCGGGATCGTGTATGTCACGTGGATCGCCATCGGCATCAAGAAGAACGGCCTGAAGTACTTCAAGCTGGCAACTGTGCCGTCCGGAGTCCCGGGCTACATTCTTCCGATCGTGATTCCGATCGAGATTATCTCCAACTTCCTGGTCCGCCCGGTTACGCACAGCCTCCGTCTGTTCGCGACCATGCTGGCCGGCCACCTCATCGTCATGATCGCCGGTTCCGGAATCGAGTACCTCGTCACGCAGGAAAACCTCCTGCTGAAGGGCGCGTCGGTTCTCGTTCTTGGCGGGGCGATCGCCATGTACATGCTGGAAGCGTTGATTATGGTCCTGCAGGCGTACGTGTTCACCCTGCTGACCGCGATCTACATCGAAGGCGCGCTGCACGCGGACAGCCACTAGGCACCCCAAAATCTTCCCCTCTGGGGATGAAGCACACCAAACAACCTGCCACATAGATGGCATCTTGAAAGGAATAAAATGGAAGGCAATCTCAACCTCGTAGGTTACGGTCTGTCCGCAATCGGCGGTGGTATCGGTGTTGGTCTCGTGTTCGCCGCTTACATCAACGGCGTCGCACGTCAGCCGGAGGCACAGCGTGTGCTCCAGCCGATCGCATTCCTCGGCCTCGCGCTGACTGAAGCCCTCGCCATCCTCGGCCTGGTCTTCGCCTTCGTTCTCTAGTCTGATCTTTAGAACTAAGCGAACATCCAGAACCGAGTAGATAAGGACGGGTGAATTATGAATCAGCTGATCATCTCAGCCGCCACGGAGGGCGCCAACCCTCTGGTTCCCAATCCCTGGGAAATGCTTGTCGTCTTCGCCGGCTTTGCTGTTCTTATGTTCATCGTGGTCAAGTACGTTGTCCCGATGTTCGAAAAGACCTTCGCAGAGCGTGCTGAGGCCATTGAAGGCGGCATCGCCAAGGCTGAAAAGGCACAGGCAGAGGCTTCCGCTGCACTCGAAGAGTACAAGCAGCAGCTCACCGATGCCCGTGCCGAGGCAAACCGCATCCGCGAGGAAGCCCGTGCCGAAGGCGCTCAGATCCTTGCGGACCTGAAGGAGAAGGCAGCTGTAGAGTCTGCCCGCATCACGGCGCAGGCCCACGCGGCGATCCAGTCCGAGCGTCAGGCGGCCGTTGTGTCGCTCCGCACGGAGGTGGGCACCCTTGCCACCACGCTGGCTGGCCGCATCGTCGGCGAGTCGCTCGAGGACGACGCGCGTTCGGCCCGTGTGGTTGACCGCTTCCTGGCAGATCTGGAGAACCAGAACGCAGGTGCAGCTAAGTAATGGCAGGTGTATCGAGCGAATCGCTGACCGCGGCGCTGGTGGCGCTGGAAGCCAAGCTTCCTTTTGCCTCGCTGCAGTTGGCTAAGGAACTCTTCGGAATCCTGGGAACGGTGGACAGCTCGGCTGGCTTGCGCCGCGCCCTGACTGACCCGTCCCGCAGCGGCGACGAAAAGTCAGCGCTTATCAAGCAGCTCTTCAGCGGGAAAGTCTCCGCGGATGCTGTGGAAATCGCGAGCGGACTGGCCGGCTCGCGCTGGGCTTCCGCCCGGGATATCGGCGATGCACTCGAGACTCTTGCCGCTTCGGTGGTCATCGCCGTTGCTGAGAACAAGTCTGCCGTCTCTGCCTCGGGAATCAGCGGCCTGGAAGCGTTGGAGAACGATCTGTTCTCCTTCAACCAGGCTGTGGAGTCCAACCACGAGGTCCAGCGTGCTGTGTCCGAACCCCAGGCGAGCCCGGCTGCCAAGGTTGCCCTCGCTGAAAAGCTCGTACCCAGTGCCAGCGAGGAAGCGAAAGTCCTGATTGGACAGGCAGTGTCGCAGCCGCGTGGCCTCAAGGCGACCAAGCTCGTCCGTCGCTTCGCCGAGCTTGCAGCCAAGCGCCAGCAGCGCTGGATTGCAACGGTCAGTGTCACCCGTCCGCTGACGGAAACGCAGACCAGCCGCCTGCAGGCGGGGCTGAATGCCCTTTACGGGCGGGAGCTCAAGATCAACATGAATGTTGACCCGGCGCTCATCGGTGGCATCCGGATCCAGGTGGGTGACGAAGTGGTTGACGCTTCGGTTCTTGCCCGCCTGGGCCAGCTTCACCGTCAGCTTGCCTAGCAAGCCGGACAAGCACAACTTAACTGATAAAACCCCGGTCATCGTGAGCAACGATGATCACGAAAACAGGAGAGCAGGGACTGCAGATGGCCGAATTGACCATCAACGCCGACGACGTCCGTAATGCGTTGAACGAGTTCGCGGCGTCCTACGAACCCGGAAACGCAGAGCGCGTAGAGGTCGGCCGTGTAACAACCGCAGGTGACGGCATCGCCCGTGTTGAGGGCCTTCCCTCGGTCATGGCGAACGAGCTGCTTCGCTTCGAAGACGGCACGCTGGGCCTGGCCCAGAACCTCGACGTCCGCGAAATCGGCGTCATCATCCTCGGTGACTTCACCGGCATCGAAGAAGGCCAGGAAGTTCACCGCACCGGACAGGTTCTGTCCGTGCCGGTGGGCGACGCCTTCCTCGGCCGCGTAGTCGACCCGCTGGGCGAGCCCATTGATGACCTCGGCGAGATCAAGGCCGAGACCACCCGTGCGCTGGAACTCCAGGCGCCCGGCGTGACCCAGCGCAAGTCGGTCCACGAGCCGATGCAGACCGGCCTCAAGGCTATCGACGCCATGATTCCGATCGGCCGCGGCCAGCGTCAGCTGATCATCGGTGACCGCCAGACCGGCAAGTCGGCAATCGCGATCGACACGATCATCAACCAGAAGGCCAACTGGGCTTCCGGGGATGTCAACAAGCAGGTGCGCTGCATCTACGTGGCCATCGGCCAGAAGGCATCCACCATCGCGGCTGTCCGCCAGACCCTCGAGGACAACGGCGCACTGGAATACACGACCATCGTGGCTTCCCCCGCATCCGACCCCGCAGGCTTCAAGTACCTGGCACCGTACGCCGGTTCGGCAATCGGCCAGCACTGGATGTACGGCGGCAAGCACGTCCTCATCGTGTTTGATGACCTCTCCAAGCAGGCCGAGGCCTACCGTGCAGTGTCACTGCTGCTGCGCCGCCCGCCGGGACGCGAAGCCTACCCGGGCGACGTGTTCTACTTGCACTCCCGTCTGCTGGAGCGTTGTGCCAAGCTCTCCGACGAGCTCGGTGCAGGTTCGATGACCGGCCTGCCGCTCATCGAGACCAAGGCAAACGACGTCTCCGCCTACATCCCGACCAACGTGATCTCCATCACCGATGGCCAGATCTTCCTGCAGTCGGACCTCTTCAACGCCAACCAGCGTCCCGCCGTCGACGTGGGTGTCTCCGTGTCCCGCGTTGGTGGCGCCGCCCAGGTCAAGTCCATGAAGAAGGTCTCCGGTACCTTGAAGCTGGAACTGGCCCAGTACCGCGACATGCAGGCATTCGCAATGTTCGCGTCGGACCTCGACGCCGCATCGCGCCAGCAGCTGACCCGTGGTGCACGCCTGATGGAACTGCTCAAGCAGGGCCAGTACTCACCGTTCCCGGTTGAGAACCAGGTCGTCTCCATCTGGGCCGGCACCAACGGGCACCTCGACAACGTTCCGGTTGAGGACATCAACCGCTTCGAGACCGAGTTCCTGGAGCACCTCAAGCACAAGTCCTCCATCCTGACGACGCTGGCCCAGACCAACGTCATGAGCGATGACACTGCAGAAGCGCTGAAGACCGCGATCGTGGACTTCAAGAAGGGCTTCTTCGGCGAGGGAGACAACCACCTGGTTGGTGCGGGGCACGAAGAGCACGCCGCCATCGACGAGGCACAGGTCGACCAGGAAAAAATCGTCAAGCAGAAGCGCTAGTTTCGCTGGCAGGGACTGCCGGAACCCCACCGGGTTCCGGCAGTCCCGGCCACCGGGATCTTAGGAAAGGATAAGTATGGGAGCCCAGATCCGGGTCTACCGCCAGAAGATCAGCTCGACGACGTCGATGCGCAAGATCTTCAAGGCGATGGAACTGATCGCTACCTCGCGCATCGGGAAGGCCCGAGCACGCGTAGCAGCTTCACTGCCTTACGCAAACGCCATCACGCGTGCCGTTTCTGCTGTCGCAAGCCAGAGCGAAATCGACCACCCGCTGACCACCGAGCCGGAGCAGATCCGCCGGGCCGCCGTCCTGGTAATCACCTCGGACCGTGGCCTTGCAGGTTCGTACTCCGCGAGTGTGCTCAAGCAGGCGGAAGGCCTCAACGAGCTGCTCGTCGAGGAGGGCAAGGAAGTCAAGTTCTACCTGGTCGGCCGCAAGGCGCAGGCCTACTTCGACTTCCGGAACCGTCCCTACGGGCGCGTCTGGACCGGCGGCACGGACGCACCGGAGTTTGCCACCGCGCAGGAAATCGGCGAGGCATTGCTGGCCGACTTTGCGACGGATTACGCAGAGGGCGGCGTCGACGAGATCCATGTCGTCTACACCCGCTTCAAGTCCATGGTCACGCAGGAGCCGACGGTAGTCCGTCTTCTCCCGCTTGAGGTTGTCGAAGAGCAGGCTGCGTCCGAGTCGGACCTCCTGCCGCTCTACGAGTTCGAGCCGGAAACGGAGCAGGTTCTCGATGCTCTGCTGCCGCGCTACATCGAATCACGTATCTTCGCCGCGATGCTGCAGGCAGCAGCTTCGGAACTCGCTGCCCGCCAGCGGGCAATGAAGTCCGCCGGCGACAACGCCACGGAGCTCATCAAGAAGTTCACGCGTCTGCGCAACACGGCCCGCCAGGCTGAAATTACGCAGGAGCTTTCCGAAATCGTGGCCGGTGCCGACGCCTTGAACGCGTCCTAGCCTCCCCGAGCGCGGAACCAGCTGTACCTGCACCAAAGTAAACTTAACCCCAACGCCATCTACTGAGTGAAGTGAGAGAGATGACTGCCACTGCTACCGAACACGTAGCCGCGACGACCGGTGCTACCGGCCGTATTGCACGTGTTATTGGCCCGGTTGTCGACGTCGAATTCCCGGCTGACGCAATCCCCTCGATTTACAACGCACTCACCACCGAGATTACTCTCAACGGTGAGACCAAGACGATCACCTTCGAGGTTGCGCTGCACCTCGGCGACAACGTCATTCGTGCCATCTCCCTGCAGGCAACCGACGGACTCGTCCGTGGCACCGCCGTAGTGGACTCGGGTGCCCCCATTTCCGTGCCTGTCGGCGACGTCGTCAAGGGACACATCTTCAACGTCCTCGGACAGCCGCTTGACGTGGCTGAGTCGGAACTCGAGATCACCGAGCGCTGGCCCATCCACCGCAAGGCTCCCGCCTTCGCGACGCTTGAGGGTTCCACCGAGATGATGGAAACCGGCATCAAGGTCATCGACCTTCTCACCCCGTACATCAAGGGTGGCAAGATCGGTCTGTTCGGTGGTGCCGGCGTCGGCAAGACCGTGCTGATCCAGGAAATGATCACCCGTGTGGCCCGCAACTTCGGTGGCACCTCGGTGTTCGCCGGTGTCGGCGAGCGTACCCGTGAAGGTAACGACCTCTGGGTTGAAATGGAAGAGGCAGGCGTCCTCAAGGACACCGCCCTTGTCTTCGGCCAGATGGATGAGCCGCCGGGAACGCGTCTGCGCGTGGCGCTGTCCGCCCTGACCATGGCGGAGTACTTCCGCGATGTGCAGAACCAGGACGTGCTGCTTTTCATCGACAACATCTTCCGCTTCACCCAGGCGGGCTCCGAGGTCTCCACCCTCCTCGGCCGCATGCCTTCGGCCGTGGGCTACCAGCCCAACCTGGCTGACGAGATGGGTCTCCTCCAGGAGCGCATCACGTCCACCAAGGGCCACTCGATCACCTCGATGCAGGCCATCTACGTCCCCGCAGATGACTACACCGACCCGGCCCCGGCCACGACCTTCGCACACCTCGACGCGACCACGGAACTTTCCCGTGAAATCGCTTCCCGTGGTCTGTACCCGGCCGTTGACCCGCTGACGTCGACCTCCCGCATCCTGGATCCGCAGTACATCGGCAACGACCACTACAATACGGCCGTCCGCGTCAAGCAGATCCTGCAGAAGAACAAGGAACTCCAGGACATCATCGCCATCCTCGGCGTTGACGAGCTTTCTGAAGAAGACAAGATCGTCGTGTCGCGTGCACGCCGCATCCAGCAGTTCCTGTCGCAGAACACCTACACCGCCAAGCAGTTCACCGGCGTCGAAGGCTCCACCGTGTCCATCAAGGACACCGTTGAAGGCTTCACCGCGATCTGCGACGGCGAGCTGGACCACATCGCAGAGCAGGCGTTCTTCAACGTCGGCGGCCTCGATGACGTCGAGCGCCAGTGGGCCAAGATCCAGGAACAGACCAAGTAATATGGCTGAGCTTGAGGTTGAGATTGTCGCAGCGGACCACTTCGTGTGGTCCGGAGCGGCCCAGATGGTCAAGGCCCGCACCAGCAATGGTGAAATCGGAATCCTGCCCGGCCACTCGCCCCTGCTGGCGATTCTGGCCGAAGGTGAACTGGCAATTCAGCCGGTGTCCGGTGACCGCATTGCTGTAGTTGTCGACGGCGGCTTCTTCTCCGTCGACAACAACCGGGTCGTCATTGTTGCTGACAACGCCCAAATGGGCGACGCGGCTACTGCGGGGATCCGCTAGCACGACCTTGATGAACGATACTGTTATTCCGTTCATCGTCCTGGCAACGATCTTTGCGTTGCTGGTACTTGCACTGTGCCTTTCCGGGGTGCGCCGCTTCAATCTGCGGCGCGCCCTGGGCACGGTGGACGCCTCCATTTGCACGGCTGGAAACAGCTGGCAGATGGGGGTTTGTCGTTATCAGGACAACGACCTTGAGTGGTTCCGCCTTGCTTCGCTGAGCATGCGGCCCAAGCACTCATTCCGGCGGAGCTCCCTGGAACTGGTCGGCCGGCGCAAGCCCACCGAATCCGAGCTCGTCAAGGTCCAGCCCGACGCCGTGATTGTAGAACTCCGGTACGAAGGGCAAGACGTCCTGCTCGCGATGCGGTTCGACGCCTACACCGGGCTGTCCTCCTGGCTTGAGGCCGGGCCGGTCATCGGCGTCGGCACCTGGCGCTAACCCGGGTGCATTACATCGAAGACCTCCGGCTCGTGGACGGGCCGGTGGTGTGGATCGCCTGGGCTGTGGGTGCTGCGGGCGCGGCTTACCTCGTCCGGCATGCGGGACGGCGCCGCAGCCGGGACGCGGCCGGCCCCCGCTGGCCGGAACTCCTCCTTCCCGTCGCCGTTGCCATCCTGTCCGCCGCCGCGTTGCTCGCCGGTGCGCACTGGCTGATGATCTACGTTTTTTCCGTCGTCCCCGGGGAACTGCCGGGTGAGGTCCTGGCTTGGTCCCTTCCCGCGGTCACGGCGCTGCTGCTCTGGCTCACGCGGCTGTGGGGAACCTGGCGGCCCGGATACATCCGGTCCCCTGGGCGCGGAGACCGGCCCCGCCCGGCGCGGATTGCCGCGCTGTCAACGGGCGCCCTGCTGGGCGTGATCATCCTCTCCGCCGTCCAGACGAACATCTACTTTGGCCTCAACCACACCGTCAGCGACCTGCTGGGCACTGCCGTGGCGCGGGTCCAGCCACTGGAAGACGGGCTGAAACGCACGCCGGGAGCCCCTGCCGGCAGCAGCCTGGCCGGGTGGAGCCCGCCGGCCGGGCTGCCCGACGGCGGCGTGCTGCGGCGCGCTGCAATCCCCGGCACAACTTCCGGCTTCGAGAGCCGCGAGGCCTACATCTACCTCCCGCCGGCCTACCGGGCCAGCCCGCGGCCTGCCCTTCCCGTACTGGTCCTCTTCGCCGGCCAGCCGGGCGCGCCGGCGGACTGGCTCACAGGCGGCGCACTGCGTGGCCGCATGGACCGGTACGCGGCGGAGCACCACGGTGTGGCCCCGGTGGTGGTGGTGGTGGACCCCAACGGTTACTCCTCGGGCAACACCCTCTGCATGGACAGCAGGATCGCCCGGGCCGACACCTTCCTCTCCGTGGACGTGCCTGGCTGGATCAAACAGACCCTGGACGTGGATCAGGACCCCTCGCGGTGGGCGGCCGGCGGCTTCTCCTTCGGCGCAACCTGCGCGATGCAGATGGTGACCCGGCACCCCGACATCTACAGTTCCGCGCTGGCGTTCTCCAGCGAGAAGGAACCCGCCCTCGCCAAGGAGCGCGAAAAAACCATCGCCGCCTCCTTCGACGGAGACACCGAAACCTTCGACCGCCAGACACCGCTGCGGCTCATGCAGGACCGCCGTTTCGACGGGCATGCCATCTACTTCGGCGCCGGTGAACGGGACCCTGAATTCATCGGCTACATGGAGATCCTGTCCCACGCCGCGCGCGCCGCCGGGTTCACGGTGGAGTCTCGCCCCGTTGCCGGTGCCGGGCACTCCTGGGACACGGCGTCCCAGGGGCTGACCTCCGGGCTCGACTTCCTTGCGTCCCGCTGGGGAATCCGGCAGTGAGTCCGGGGGCAACGCCACAGCCGCGGGGGACCGGGGCCACTTCCCTCCAGGGCCTGGGACGCGAGGGCCTGCGCCAATCACTGGGGCATCTGCGCGCCGTACCGTTCACCCTGACAGTCCTGGCGGTCTTCCTGGTCACTGGTGCGGCCACCGGAAGCTTTCTCTCCGGGCCGCCGGAATCGCTGTTGGACGTGGCCTCCGTCAGCGCCCCCGCGCTGAAAGCCGGACAGTGGTGGTCGCTGTTCACCTCCCTGTTCTTTGCCACCAACCTGCTGGCCTACGCCGCGGCCGCGCTGATGATCCTGCTTCTGCTGGGCCTGGCCGAGCGGAAGTTGGGGACCCGGCGCACCGCCATGTTCTACTTCGCCGCCCAGTTCGCCGCGGTGACGCTGTTCCTGCTGCTGACGCAGCTTGCCCGCTACGCCGACGACGGATGGCTCAGCCGGATGGTTGACGCGCGGCTGATGGGCCCGTACGCGGCGGTCCTCGGCGTCTCGCTGGCGTCCAGCGGTCTGCTGCCCACGCTGTGGCAACGCCGACTGCGCACCGCGGTTGTCTCCATCTCCCTCATGCTCGTGCTGTATGTCGGGCACGCGGAGACCGTCGTCGGGTTCGCCGGTGCACTGGCGGGGCTGGCGGCCGGCTGGTGGATCCAAGGCGACCGGGGCACGCTGCACCGCCACCGCTCCACGGGACGCGAAACCCGCAATCTCCTGGCCCTGACCGTCGCGATTTTCGCCGTCGGTCCCATCCTGACGGCCATGGTCCGGACCCCCACCGGGCCACTGGCGCTGCTGCGGGACGTCGTCCTGAATCCGCTCCCCACGCTGACCCAGATGGAACGATATTGCGGGGGCAGCGTCGACGTCACGTGCCTGGAGGCCGGACGCGCCGGTTTCGCGGGGCCGCTGGGCCTCGCACTGGCCGTGGTACCGGTGGTGCTGCTGCTCATCTGCGCCGACGGCATGCGGCACGGGCGCCGGCTCGCGCTGCGGATCGCGATCACCCTCCAGCTCGCCGTCACGGTCATGGCCGCCGTCTACCTGTCGCTGTTCGCCAGGATCCACCAATACCCCGACCGCCCGCGCACCGGCCTGCTGGGATCCGGGGTGGTCCACGTCCTGCCGCTCGTAGTGGTTCCGCTCGTGCTTGTGGTGCTGCTCGCCGCCAACCGCCGCCAGTTCCGCGTCGAAACGAGCCCCCGGGCCCGCCGTGCCCTCGCCGCCGTCGTCGGCGGCACCTGGCTGGTGCTGGCCTCCTGCTACACAGGGGTCTGGCTGGCCGCCGGCGGCATGGACCGGGACGGCGGCCTCCTGGGCCTGGCCGCAGAGCTCTCCCGGCAGTACCTGCCGCTTCCCATCCCCGGAATCTACAGCCGCATCTTTCAGGGCCGTAACGCCGCCGAGGCCTTCCTCTTCGCCACGACCGGCATCATCTTCTGGGCGGTGGCCCTGGCCGCCGTCTGGGTGGTTCTGCAGCGCAGGCTGCATCGTACCGACGCCGCAGCCGATGACCGCGACGCGGCCCGCAGCCTGATCCGCCAGGGCGGCGACTCGCTGTCCTGGATGGCGCTGTGGGAGCCCAACAGGTACTGGTTCGCCCCGGATGGCCGCGGGGGAGTGGCCTACCAGCAGCACGGCAACGTCGCGCTGACTCTGGCCGGACCGTTCGGCCCGGCGGCGTTCCGCGAGGAGACCGCAACGGGCTTCATCCGGTATTGCGCCGAACACGCACTCATTCCCTGCTTCTACTCCTGCACGGACGAGCTGTGGCCGATGCTGAAGGGCCGCGGTTTCCGGCGGGTGGCGGTGGCCCAGGAAACCAGGCTCGCGGTGCGCATGCTCGAGTTCAAGGGCAAGGACTGGCAAAACGTCCGTACCGCCCTCAACCGGGCGGACAAAACCGGCGTGCAAGCGGTGTGGGGCCGCTACGCGGACTTTGCGCCTGCGCTCCGCGCCCAGCTGGTCGAGGTCTCGGAGGAGTGGGCCGCACAGAAATCCGTCCCGGAGATGGGGTTCACCCTCGGCGGGATCGACGAGCTGGAGGACGGAGAGGTGCTCTGCTGCCTGGCGGTCGACGCCGGGGGCCAGGTCCAGGGCGTCACGAGTTGGCTGCCGGTGTACGCGGACGGGCGCCTCGTGAGCTGGACGCTGGACTTCATGCGGCGCCGCGGCGACGCCTTCCCCGGGGTTATGGAATTCCTGATCGCGTCCGCGGTGCTGGAGCTGCGGAGCACGGTGGACGTGATTTCGCTGTCCGGATCGCCGCTGGCGAAGGACACCGCGACGGTGGCTGACGTTGCCGGCCAGGAGGCCGGATCCGGCGGGCTGGCGGGAATTCTCGACGTCGTGGGGAAAGCGCTCGAGCCCATCTACGGGTTCCGTTCGTTGGCAACATTCAAGTCCCGTTTCAAACCCGAGTACCGGACGTTGTACCTCTATTATCAGGACCCCCTGCACCTGCCCGCCATGGGCAGGGCGCTGAGCCGCGCCTATCTTCCGGGCCTGTCCGTGCGGCAAAGCGCCCGGTTGCTGAGGACCCTCGTGCGCTAATGCCGTTACGCGCCGCAGTGCAGAAAGGCACGTGCCACGGCCGAGTTCAACAATGTGGGTGCAACAAACGTCCCGCAGCAATGCGGACCCGTCAATTGGGCGGGCGCCCAAACGTTCCCTAAAACAATGCACCGTGCGCGGAACAGTCCGCCAACAAAGCAAAAAAAATGATCCCCGGCACTAGGGCCGGGGATCATTCTTTGCGGAGACTGCCATAGGCAGTTCCGCGACGCGGTACTAGACCAGCGTCACGCCGGTTGCCTGGGGGCCCTTGGCGCCCTGGCCGATTTCGAACTGAACGCGGGCGTTCTCGTCGAGGGTCTTGAAGCCGCCGGTCTGGATCTCGGAGTAGTGAACGAAGACATCGCCATCGGAGTCGTCCGGGGTGATGAAGCCGAAGCCCTTTTCAGCGTTGAACCATTTGACAGTTCCCTGTGCCATGTATTTCTCCTCATTATGGATCTTGATTAAGGCCGGCACACTTCGTGCCGGACTTGGTCACTCCGCGAGAAGAACCTGGGCTGTGGGGCCGGAATATCCGGGCTTCGGCGGCAGGCGCTTCACGCTCGCAACATGTCTTGCGAGCATGAAAAAACACCTACACAAAGACTCGTATAAGAATTTCATGCCAGTTGCGTCAGGTCAACGGGCACGGCGCACAATTGGCATAAATTTTGTACAAAGGGTCGACCAACGTTATCAACGGTGCATTACCGCCGGCCGGGTTCTCTTCCGGAGCCGCAGTGCGGGCCTCAGAAGAGCCGGGATTCGACGTCGTCGACGCCGCGCATTGCGTCGTAGTCCAGGGTGACGCAGTCGATGCCGCGGTCGTTTGCCAGGACCTTGGCCTGGGGCTTGATCTGCTGGGCGGCGAAAATGCCGCGGACCGGCGCCAGGAGGGGGTCGCGGTTGAGCAGTTCGAGGTAGCGCGTGAGCTGCTCGACGCCGTCGATGTCACCGCGGCGTTTGAGTTCGATGGCCACGGTGGCACCCTTGGCGTCCCGGGCGAGGATGTCCACCGGGCCGATGGCGGTGAAGTACTCGCGGCGGATGAGGGAGAAGCCGGCGCCCAGGAGTTCGATTTGGTCGGCCAGCAGCCGCTGGAGATCCGCTTCCACGCCGTCCTTGATGAGCCCGGGGTCCTGGCCTAGCTCATGCGAGGTGTCATGGAGCTGTTCATGGATGTTGATGATCAGCCGGTCGTCGGTCTTGGCTGACTGGACGGTCCACTGCTCCACCACGCCGATTTCGACGTCGACCTCGTCCGGGGTGGAGACCCGCAGGGACGCCGGGGGGCTCATCCAGTTCAGCGGCTTGTAGGATCCGCCGTCGGAATGGACCAGCACGGAACCGTCGGCTTTGACCAGCAGGAGCCGGGTGGCGAGCGGGAGATGGGCTTTGAGCCGGCCGACATAATCAACGGAGCAACGGGCTATGACTAAACGCACCCGGTCAACACTACCGTCTGCGGCGACAGGGGGCACCCGCGCTGGGGCAGAATGGAACCATGCCCCGTTCCAACCGCCCCCGCCGAGCCGTGTCAGGACGCGCCGGGTCCGGCAAACTGCCCAAGCCCGGCGCCAAAGGAGGGCCGGTGCCGGAGCTGGACCTGGAACGCGCGCGGTCGGGCTTCGCGCGCCGGGAAAGCGCACCGGACGGCGAGTGGTCGGTCCGGCCGATCACCGCCAGCCGCGCCGAGAAGACGTACATCTGTCCGGGCTGTTCGACGGCGGTGCTGCCGGGTGTGGCGCACCTCGTCGTGTGGTCCGAGGACCACCTCTTCGGGGCGGCAGCCGGGCTGGCGGAGCGGCGGCACTGGCATACCAACTGCTGGACGTCACGCAGCTACCGGTATCGCTGACTGCTCCGCCGGTTGTTTGCCGGAAGCGGAGTTGTTGCAGGGGCAGCGCCGCCGGCTGCTTTAGCTAAGCTGGACGCATGAGTTTTGACCCGGCGTCGTACGTCTTCAGCCAGCCTTCCGGACCGACCGCGATCCGCGCCTCCACCGTTCTCCCGGCCCGCCGGGAAAACGTGGAGCTCCGCACCGCCGACGGGCACCGGCTCGTCGGGGAGCTGGCGCTCCCGGAGTCCGGCGAGCTGAAGGCCACCCTGATCACCCTTCATCCGCTGCCGACGCACGGCGGATTCATGGACTCGCACGTCTACCGCAAGGCCTCCTACCGGCTGCCCGCCCTCGCGGGTATCGCCGTGCTCCGGTTCAACACCCGCGGCACCGGCTCGCCGCGGGGAACCAGCGAGGGAGCGTTCGAGGAGGGTATCGGCGAACGCCTCGACGTCGAGGCGGCCGTGAAGTTCGCCGTCGACCGCGGACTGCCGAACCGCTGGCTGGTGGGCTGGTCCTTCGGCACCGAGCTCGCGCTGATGTACGGGGCGTCCGAGCCGGTGGCCTCCGAGGTGGAGGGCGCCATCCTGCTGTCCCCTCCGCTGCACCGGGCCACGGATGTGCACCTGAAGGAGTGGGCTGCCTCCGGCAAACCGCTCAAGGTCCTGGTTCCCGAGCTGGACGATTACCTCCAGCCGGCCGGGGCCAGGGAGCGCTTCGAGGTGGTGCCGCAGGCCCGCGTCGTGGGCGTGGACGGGGCCAAGCACCTGTGGGTGGGGGAGAAGTACGCCGGCCGGGTGCTCAACGAGATTGTCGACGAGGTATTGCCGGGCGGAACAAGCACCGAACTGCCGCAGTCCTGGGACGGCCCGGTGGCCACAGCCCACGCCTGAGGGTTTCCGCTACGGAAAAGGACAGCCGCTACGTGGATCCACGCAGCGGCTGTCCTTTTCCGTAGCGGAAAATGTTAGTGGTTGTCCTGGCGGACGATGAAGATTTCCTTGACCAACAGCATGATGGCGGCGGCGGTGGGGATCGCGATGAGCGCGCCGAGCACGCCGAGCAGGCTGCCGCCGGCGATCACCGAGATGACGGCGACGGCGCCGGGAACCGCGACGGCCTTCTGCATGATGCGCGGGGAGATGAAATACGCCTCGAACTGCAGGTAGGCGAAATAGCAGACGGCGTAGACCACTGCCGTCTGCCAGCCTGCAGTGAGCGCGATCAGCGTGACGATGACACCGGCGATCAGGCCGCCGACCAGGGGAATGAATGCCAGCAGGGCCACCACAAAGGCCAGCAGGACGGCGAACGGGACGCCCACAATCGACATCACGATGAACGCGAAAGTCGCGTTCACCAGCGCAACGACGGCCTGGCCGATCACGTAATTGCCCACGGAACCGGTGATCTCCTCGGACAGGGCCTCAACCCTGGCCCGGCGGGACCGCGGGGCCAGGCGGTAGCCCCACTTCTTCATGGCCGGCAGGGCGGCCAGGAAGTAGAGGCTCAGGACCAGCACGATCAGGGCGCCGAACAGGCCGTTCGCCACGGTGGAGCCGAACCCGACCACCCCGCCGAAGATGCCGCCCATCGCCGCGGGATCATTGACGAACTTCTCCAGCTCCTGGGAGATGCGTTCCCGTACGCCGTACTGGTTGTCGATGCTGCGGAAGAAATCAGAGTTGATGAACTCCGTGATCCAGCGCGGCGCCTCCTCGACGATCTGGGTGACCTGCTGCACGATCGTCGGGATCAGCGTGGCGAAGAAGGCGGCGACACCCAGGGCCAGGCTGGCGACGGCAATCACGATGCCTGCGGCGCGGGGGACCTTCTTTCCTTCGAGCCAGCGCACCACCGGGTCCAGGCCCAAGGCGATGAACAGCGCCGCTACGATCCAGAGAATCAGCTGCGTCGTGTTGGAGCCGATCCAGTAGACCAGCAGGGCAACGCCGACGCCGACCGTCCCCATGAAGCCGACGTAGAGGGGGTGCTGGGAGGACATCCGCGGGCCGGGGTTGCCGAAGCGGGTGCCCGTCTCCGTCTCCGGCGTCGTCGGGTCGTTTTCCTGTTCCGGCGGCATCTCAAAGCGGAGCCGTGGCTGTGCTCCGGGAAGAGGCTGGCGAAGCCGGTGCGCCATCGAACTCAGCACTCCGGCCAGGGCGGCGCGGCGAGGGGAAACCTGCTCCTGCGGACTTCCCGCCGTGCTGCCGGATTCCAGGTCTTCTTCCGGTCCTGAGGGGGACGAGTCCGTGTGTCCAGTCACTGCGTTGAAAGCCCTTTAATCTCTGTATATCCCCGGCGGAGACGCCGCGGCGGCCCCTGTGTGATGATCACCGCAAACACTATCAGCAGGCTTGTTTTGGAGGGGTCAGGCGGCTCCGGCGGGTGGCCCGGAGGGGGTTGACAACAGCCTCGATCTGACTCGGTGGTAACAAAACGGTTACTATTGAAGCTACGTGTCCGCTGATGATAGGTAATATTTTGCGTTTCAAGACTGCAGTTGCATTAGTGCTGCTCGGCCTCCTGACACTGCTGGCAGGAGTCGGCCAGAAGACTTTCTGGGCTCCGGCCGAGACCGTGACCGCCACCGCACCCGAGGGTGCCACCGCTGCTCCGCTGACCGTTTTTGACGAGAAGCTGCGCACCATGCGCGACGGCACGGTGACCATCACGGTCAAGGGGGAGGGCAGCTTTATGCTGGCCGCGGGCCGTCCGGACGACGTTGACGCCTGGGTCGGAAAGACCGCGCACAACACGGTCTCGGGCGTCTCCGAGGACGGCAAGGCGCTGCAGTTGACGCACGCGGAAGGTGAAGCCGCCTCACCCTCACCGGCAGGTTCCGATCTCTGGGTCAGCACAGAGAACGCCAGCGGAGAGCTGACGTACAACTGGAACGCACCGGCCGACGGCGACTGGTCGCTGCTGCTCGCAACGGACGGCACCAAGCCGGCCCCCACCTCGATCACCATAACCTTCCCGAACGACACCTCCACTCCGTGGGCCATCCCGCTGATGGTCCTGGGCGGCCTGCTGATCCTGGCCGGCATCGCCCTGATGGTGCTCAAGCCCAAGTCCAAGTCCGGTGCGCGTCCCGGCGCCGGCGGCGGTTCAACCGGTGATTCGGACGGCGGCAGCAGCTTTGCCCGTCGTGCGCAGGCCAAGGCCGCGGCCCGCAGCGAGGCCCGGAAGTCCGCCGAAGCCACGTCCGCGGTGCCCGTTGTCGGATCGCCGGCGGCTGATGCGAAGGGTGCTGACGCCAAGGGCGCAACCCCCACGAACACCGCCCCGACGAACGCGGCCCCCACGAACACCGCCGAGAAGTCCTCCGCCGCACCACTGACCGCGGCGCAGCGGCTGCGGCGCTCCGGAGCGGTCGTCGCCGTGCTGACCGCCACCGCCGTCGCAGGCAGCGGAGTGGCCGCACAGGCCAGCCAGACGCCCGCCCCGACACCGGGCGAGGCCTCGGCCAGCGCAGAGCCGGCATCGGCATCCCCGGTGCTGCTCGATACCCAGTTCCGCCGCATCCTGGAGCAGGTTGCCAGCGCGTCCGACGCCGGAGACGCGGCCAAGGACGCCAACAAGCTGAAGCCCCGCGTCGCCGGTCCTGAGCTCGAAGTCCGCTCGCAGAACTACAAGATCCGCTCCCGCGTCGGCTCGTACGAGCCCCGGATGCCGGTCCGCGCCACCAAGCTCCTCACCACGGTGGTCACCGAGGACCGCGCCTGGCCGCGCAAGGTCATGGCGGTGACCCAGGGCGAGGGCAATGTTGTTCCGCAGCTGCTCACCCTGACCCAGGCCTCCCCGCGGGAGAACTACAAGCTGGTCCTTACCACCCCGCTCCAGCCCGGCACCACCTTCCCTGGGATCGAGCGCGACGGCACCGGGACACTGGCACCGACGGACAAAACCGGTCTCCTCTACAGCGGCCAGGAAGCGCTGACCGGGTTGGGTGACCGGCTGAATTCCGCCGGGTCCAAGTTCAAGGACAAGCTCGCGGAAGGTAAGTCCTCGCCGTACATCGCGGACACCCTCGCCTACCAGGCCGATGTGGTGAAGTCCGGCGTCAACGGCAAATTCGCCTTCAGCCACAAACTGGTTCCGGAGAGCGTTGTGGTCTTCCGGACCGCCGACGGCGGGGCCCTGGCCCTGGGCCGACTGGACTTCTCGTTCGACGGCACGCCCAAGGCCTCCGGCGACAAGCTGACCATCGGCGACGACGCTGCGGCCCTCGCGGGCGGCAAGGAGACAAGCACCGGCATGGTGCTGAAATTCGCCGAATCCGCCGCTGTCTACATCCCGCCGGCAGGCTCGTCGGACCCGATGAAACTTGTTGCCGCCACCCGCGGCCTCGTCGGGGCCAGCTTCAAGTAGGACCGCAGGGGTACCAGTAGATACAGAAAGGACCCGGCCCGCTGGCCGGGTCCTTTCTGCTGTCCGGGCTCGTTCAAGTGGCACCGGGAGGGGCCGGTATGGCTAGAGTGGAACCATGACTTCGCCAGCCTCCCGCCCGGTCCCGCCCGCTGCTGCCAACCCGCTCAACCTGCGGGGCGCCGTCGACCTGTCCTCCCTCAAACAGCGGCCCGTCGCGCCGCCGGCCGCCTCAGGCACGGCGGGCACACCGGGATCCCCGGCCGCGGGCAACGGGGACGAGGACCACGCCGGCCGTCCGCTCCGGGTGGACATCACCGAAGCCAATTTCCAGGAACTCGTTGAGCTGTCGGCCCAGGTTCCTGTCGTCGTCGCGCTTTGGGCGGCCTACTCGCCCGGCTCCGCCGAACTGGTCGACGTCCTCGAGCGGATCGTGGACAGCTACGACGGCCGGCTGGTCCTCGGTGCCGCCGACGTCGAGGTGTTCCCGCAGCTCGCCCAGGCGTTCCAGGTGCAGGCCGTTCCCACCGCCGTGGCGCTGGTCAAGGGCCAGCCGGTGCCCCTGTTCCAAGGCGGAGCCGAGGAACCGCAGGTCCGCAGCCTGTTCGATGAACTGCTCAAGGTGGCCTCAGCCAACGGCGTCACCGGACGGATCGGTGCGGGCGGACCCGCCGCGGACGGCCCCGAGGCTCCGCCGCTGCCTCCTTTGCACCAGAAGGCGTTTGACGCGATCGAAGCCGGGGACTACGCAGCGGCCGCGGACGCGTACCGCCAGGCCCTGCTGGAAATGCCCGCCGACGCCGAAGCCAAGGCCGGGCTCGCCCAGGTGGAGCTGATGGGCCGGCTCCAGCCGCTCTCCGCCGCGGACACTGACGCGTTGCGCCAGCTCGCCGCCGACGAGCCGGACAACCTTGAGGCCCAGCTCGGCGTGGCCGACCTGGACGTCGCCGGCGGACACGTCGAGGACGGACTGGGCCGGATCGTCGCGTTCATTGGCAGGAACTTCGGCCCGGAGCGGGAAACGGCCCGGGTCAGGCTGCTGGAACTGTTCGACGTCGTCGGCGCCACCGATGACCGCGTGGCAAAAGCGCGCCAGAACCTGGCCCGGGTCCTCTTCTGATGGGGTCGGCGCTCTTTACGCCGCTGGAACTGCGCTCCCTGCACCTTCAGCACCGCGGCTGGGTGTCGCCGATGTGCCAGTACAGCTGCGAGCCCGAAACCGGGGAAGGGGTCCCCACCGACTGGCACCTGATGCATCTGGGCTCGTTCGCCACCGGGGGTGCAGCACTGATCCTTACCGAGGCGGCCGCCGTCAACGCCGCCGGACGGATCAGCCCGCGTGACGCCGGACTCTACAACGACCACCAGGCTGCGGCCTGGGAGCGGATCACGGCCTTCGTCCACCGGCACGGAGCCGCAGGGGCCAAGATCGGCACCCAGCTGGCGCACGCAGGCCGGAAGGCGTCGTCGTACTGGCCGTTCTCCGGACAGAAGGGTACGGTGGCTGCCGCCGACGGCGGCTGGCCCACCGTGGGTCCCGGCACCTCAGCCTTTGACGGCTACGACGCGCCGTCGGCAATGACGGAGGACGAGATCGACGGCGTGATCGCCGATTTCGCCGCTGCGGCGGAACGGGCGGTCGGCGCCGGTTTCGACACGATCGAAATCCACGGCGCCCACGGCTACCTCCTGCACCAGTTCCAGAGTCCCCTCGTCAACGACCGCACAGACCGCTGGGGCGGCGACGAGGCCGGCCGGAACAGGCTGACCCTCGCCGTGGTGGATGCCGTGCGGGACGTCATCCCCGACTCCATGCCGCTGCTCCTGCGCATCTCCGCCTCGGACTGGGCCGAGGGCGGCATCGATGCGGAAGCCTCGGTCCGGATGGCCAAGGCAGCCTCGGAACACGGAGTGGACCTCGTGGACGTCTCCAGCGGCGGCGCCGTGGCATGGCAGCAGATCCCCGCGGGACCCGGCTACCAGACCGGCTTCGCCGCGCGCATCCGGCGTGAAACCGGGGTCAGGACCGGCACTGTGGGGCTGCTGACGTCGGCCGGTCAAGCCGAGCATGCCGTTGCCACCGGCCAGGCCGACGGGGTCTTCATCGCCCGCGCCGCCCTCCGCGATCCACACTGGTGGCTGCGCGCTGCGTTCGAGCTGGGCCATGAGCTGGCCTGGCCGCCGCAGTACGAACGTGCGATTCCCCGCCACTCCTTCTAGCAGGGCCTTCTCGCAGGCCCTCCCGCAGGGAGAGTAAGGTCCGCCCGCAGGGGTACGCCTTGCGGACGATCCGTTCCGCGCCATAGGGCGGTTAGTCTGACGACATGACTTTTCAGCAACCGGGTCCGCATGCCCCTGAAAACCAGCCGCCCCCGCCGGTCCCGGCCCTGTCCCTGCGCGGGCTGGCCAAACGCTTTGGCGGGAAGATCGCCGTCGACGGCCTCAGCCTGGACGTTCCGGCGGGATCCTTTTTCGGGATCGTCGGCCCGAACGGCGCCGGCAAAACCACCACACTGTCGATGGCCACGGGATTGCTGCGGCCCGACTTCGGCACGGCGTTCGTGCACGGCGTCGATGTATGGCGGCAGCCGCTGGAAGCCAAGAAGCTGATGGGCATACTGCCGGACGGCGTACGGCTCTTTGACCGGCTGACCGGCGAGCAGTTGGTGACCTACGCCGGGCTGCTGCGCGGCATGGATAAGGACGTTGTGTCCGGACGCGTGGCGGAACTGCTCGCTGCCCTGGACCTGGGCCCCGACGCCGGCACACTGGTAGTGGACTACTCCGCCGGCATGACCAAGAAGATCGCCCTCGCCTCGGCGCTCATCCACGCGCCCCGGCTGCTGGTGCTCGACGAGCCGTTCGAATCCGTGGACCCGGTGTCCGCCGCCAACATCCGGGACATCCTGGACCGCTACGTGGCTTCCGGCGGCACTGTCATCGTCTCCAGCCACGTGATGGACCTCGTCCAGCGGATGTGCGACCACGTCGCCGTCGTGGCGGCCGGACGGCTGCTGGCCGCCGGGACGGTCGACGAGGTCCGCGCGGGCGCGTCCCTCGAAGACCGCTTCGTCCAGCTAGTCGGCGGCCGCAACCACACGGAAGGGCTGGAATGGTTGCGCACCTTCTAAGGCTCAAGCTGACCCTGCTGCGCAATAGTGTCCGGCGCAGCCCTTGGCAGCTGGTGGGTCTCGGCATCGGCGTGCTGTATGCGCTGGGACTCGTAGGGCTCGCCATCGCGGGGCTCCTGGTGCTCCGCGGACAGGACGCCGGGCTGGCGCAGACGGTGGTGGTCCTGGGCGGCGCCGCGGCGCTGCTGGGCTGGGCGGTTATTCCGGTCGCGGCCGCGGCCGCCGATATGACACTGGACCCGGCCCGGTTCACCACCTTCGCCGTGCCGATGCCGCAGTTGCTGACCGGGCTGGCACTCGGCGGGCTGATCGGCATCCCGGGCACGGCGACCGCCCTGGTGGCACTCGGCACCGTCGGGACCTGGTCTCGGAGCCTCCCCGCCGCAGCGGGCGCGCTGGTGGGGGCGGTCCTCGGTGTGCTCAGCTGCATTGTGCTGTCCAAAGTGGTCACCACTGCCACGGCGGGGCTTGCGAGTTCCCGCCGCTTCAAGGACGCCAGCGCTGTGGTCTTCCTGATTCCCCTCGTCTTGATGGGCCCGATCGTGACAGGCGTCGCCGAAGGGATTGCCGGATCCGGGGACTTCCTGGCCGCGCTGGCCCGCACGCTGTCTTGGACCCCGGCCGGGGCCGCGTGGTCCCTCGGCGGCGAGCTTGCCGTGGGGAGCTATGGCGCTGCAGGCCTGAAGTTCCTGATCGCCCTGGCCACCCTCGCCGGACTCGCGCTGTGCTGGAAGCTCCTCCTGCAGCGGGCGCTCGTGACGACGCCCTATGCCGGCACCTCCAAAAAGAGGGCCGGCGGCCTGGGTTTCTTCAGGCTGTTCCCGGCGACGCCTGCCGGCGCGGTGGCGGCGCGGTCCCTGAGCTACTGGCTCCGGGACCCCCGGTACTCCGGCTCCCTCGTCGTCGTCCCGCTGCTGCCCGTGCTGTTCCTGTTCCAAGCCACGCAGACGGGGTCCTACGGGCTGCTTCTCTTCGTCGGTCCGCTGACCGCGTTCCTGCTGGCCTGGTCCATCTCGACAGACGTGTCCTATGACAACACCGCCTTTGCGCTGCATGTCGCCACGGGCGTGCGCGGGGTCCACGACCGGCTCGGCCGCGCGGTGGCGTGCCTGGTCTTCGCCCTGCCGGTAGTGGTGGGGCTCAGCGTCCTGCCGTTCCTGTTTGGTGCGGACTGGCAGCTCCTGCCCGGAGTGCTCGGGTTGTCCCTCGGGGTCCTGTTCAGCGGGGTCGGGCTTTCGTCCGTGGTCTCGGCGCGCTACACCGTCGCGGTGCCGCTCCCCGGCGACAGCCCCTTCAAGAAGCCGCCCGGCAATGTGGCGCAGACCCTGGCGGTGCAGTTCGGCGGCATGGGAGTGCTCCTGGTGCTGGTCATCCCCGAGGCGGCACTGCTGGCGGCGCAGTTCGTCACCGGCAGCGCCCTGCCGGGCTGGATCAATGTGGTGTTGGGCCCGGTCCTGGGGCTCGCGTTGTTGGCCGCCGGGGTCCGGCTGGGCGGCAAGTGGCTCGATGCCCGCGGGCCGGAGCTGCTGGCCCAGCTGGCTGTCAACCGCTGACGCGGGCGCTGCGGACCGGACTGGGATAACCTGCCAGTAAGGGACGTCCGGCAACGGATGCGGCGAGGTAGAGGCGAAGTTAAGGCGAAGGGCAACGCAAAGGTAAAGGCAGGGCCATGGAAGTCGTCATTCTGTCCGGCACTAAGCCGATCGCGGCCCTCGCGGCGGACGCGATAGAGAAACTGCTCCGGCGCAAACCCGACGCCGTCCTGGGACTCGCTACCGGCTCATCACCGCTGCCGGTCTACAACGAGCTGGTCCTGCGGCACGAACGGGACGGACTCGACTTCAGCCAGGTGCGGGCTTTTGCCCTGGACGAATATGTGGGGCTGCCGGCCGGCCACCCGGAGTCCTACCGGGAGGTGATCCGGCGCGAATTCACCGAGCGGGTGAACATCGACCCCACAAACGTCCACGGCCCGGACGGCTCGGCCGCGGACATCCCCGCAGCCTGCCAGGCCTATGAGGACGCCATCCGCGGCGCCGGGGGAGTGGACCTGCAACTGCTGGGAGTGGGTACCGACGGCCACATCGGATTCAACGAGCCCGGCTCATCCCTGGCCTCGCGGACCCGCATCAAGACCCTGATCGAGCAGACACGCCGGGACAACGCACGGTTTTTCGGAAGCCTGTCCCACGTTCCGCACCATGTTGTGACGCAGGGACTGGGAACCATCCTGGAGGCCCGGCATGTGATCCTCATTGCCACCGGCGCGCAGAAGGCCCGGGCGGTCCGCGACCTCGTGGAAGGGCCGGTCGCCGCCATCTGCGCGGCCTCCGTCCTGCAACTGCATCCGCACGCCACAATCCTGGTCGATGAAGCGGCGGCGTCGTCACTGCGGCTCGCCGATTATTACCGCCACAGCTACGAAAACAAGCCGTCGTGGCAGGGGCTGTAGGGCTGTAGCCGCCCTGTATTGGCGCCCAGCCGCAGCCCTGACGCCGTCGGGCCTCCGCCCTGCCGGCGCCGTTCTGTCCGATCCAGCGGCTAAGATGGATCTCATGAACAGCATGACCGATCCTCTCGAAAACGACCCGATGCGCGAGCTCTCCGGAGCGGGGACGTCCACGGCCACTATCGAGCGCGAGGAACTGCGCCAGGAAGTTGAACCCGGTGACCGGGAACGCTTCTCGCACTACGTGCGCAAGGAAAAGATCATGGAATCCGCGCTGTCCGGTGAACCCGTCATCGCGCTGTGCGGCAAGGTCTGGACGCCGGGCCGCGATCCGAAGAAGTTCCCGGTCTGCCCCGAATGCAAAGAGGTCTACGACGGCCTCCGCCCGGGCAACGACGGCGGCAAGGGCTCCGGCGACAAGTAGCACGGCCCAAGCCCTGCGGGGGCGCAACAGCTCCGCACGTTCCGCGCTCAGCCGCGCCGCCCTGCCCCGGGAGTGCTGTTCTTCCGGCGAATGATGCCCGGTCCATGCTGGCCAGTGGCAACTCACGGTTCATCCGAAAGAGATTGGTGTTTTTGTGCTTAATTGGGTTTCTCCGTCAGCGGCGGCAGTACGCGGAATGGAGGGCACCTAGGTGACAGAGACACTCTTTGGCGGTCCCGTGCTGCCTCCCGCGTATCCGGAGCGGGCAGCCTGGGGCACCGCGCCGAAACTCCGTGCCTGGCAGCAGGAAGCCCTCGACAGTTACTTCACCACGCATCCCCGGGATTTCCTGGCGGTCGCCACGCCCGGCGCCGGCAAGACCACCTTTGCGCTGCGGGTGGCCTCCATGCTGATCGAGGCCAACATCGTCAACCGCGTCACCATCGTGGCGCCCACGGACCACTTGAAGCGCCAGTGGGCCGATGCTGCCGCCAGGGTGGGCATCGCCATCGACCCGAACTTCAAAAACGCCGACGGCCAGCACGGCCGCGGCTTCATCGGCGTCGCTGTCACCTACGCGCAGGTGGCGAGCAAACCGATGCTGCACCGGGCCAAGACCGAGGCCGCCCGCACGCTGGTCATCCTCGACGAAATCCACCACGGCGGCGAGGCCCTGTCGTGGGGCGACGGGCTCCGCGAGGCCTTCGAACCCGCAGCGCGGCGGCTCTCGCTGACGGGTACGCCGTTCCGGTCCGACACGTCGCCGATCCCGTTCGTGGAATACGCTGAGGACCGGGACGGGATCCGGCGTTCCAAGGCCGACTACACCTACGGCTACGGCAAGGCGCTCCGGGACCACGTGGTCCGTCCCGTGATGTTCATGGCCTACTCCGGCCAGATGCGCTGGCGCACCAGCGGCGGCGAGGAGATGGCGGCCTCACTCGGCGAAGCGGCCGTCACCAAGGACGTCACGTCCCAGGCCTGGCGGACCGCGCTGAACCCTGCAGGCGAATGGATTCCCGCTGTGCTCGCCGGGGCGGACAAGCGCCTCAGCGAGGTGCGACGGACCGTTCCCGACGCCGGCGGGCTGGTCATTGCAACCGACCACGAGGACGCGCGGGCCTACGCCGGACAGCTGAAGAGGATCACGGGCGAGTCGCCCACGGTGATCCTCTCCGACGACGCGAAAGCCTCCAGCAAGATCGAGGAGTTCACCGCCAGCGAGAAGCGCTGGATGGTGGCCGTGCGTATGGTGTCCGAAGGCGTTGACGTCCCCCGGCTCTCCGTCGGCGTCTACGCGACCTCCACGGCCACGCCGCTGTTCTTCGCCCAGGCCGTCGGGCGCTTTGTGCGCGCGCGGAAACGCGGAGAAACGGCATCGGTGTTCCTGCCGTCCGTGCCGCAGCTGATGGCACTGGCGAACTCCATGGAGGCCGAGCGCGACCATGCCCTGGACCGCCCGGAGAAGGAAGACGGCGACGGCCTCTTCAACCCGGAGGACTCGCTGATGGACGAGGCGAACCGCGAGGAAAAAGCCTCCGATTCGCTGACCAAGGGAAAGTTCGAGGCGCTGGATTCGCAGGCCTCCTTTGACCGTGTGCTGTTCGACGGCGGCGAGTTCGGCACCGGCGGCGAGGTGGGCTCGGAGGACGAGCTCGACTTCCTCGGCATTCCAGGCCTGCTCGACGCCGAACAGGTGGGCACGCTGCTGCGGCAGCGCCAGCACGAGCAGCTCAACCGCAAGAACGCGCGCGCGCCGCAGGGTGCCGCTGCCGCGGCCGTACCCGCCGTGCCGGACCACCGCATGCTGATGGACCTGCGCACCGAACTGGCGAAGAACGTCGCCGCCTGGTCCGCGCGCACCGGCACGCCGCACGGCGTCATCCACACGAAGCTCAGGACGGTCTGTGGCGGCCCGGCCGTGGCGCAGGCCAACGAGGAACAGCTGCAGACCCGGCTGCGGAAGCTCCAGGACTGGTTCATCGGCCGGAAGTAACGGCCGCAGGCCCAAAGAAACAGGCACAAATAGCACAAAAAAGGACCGGGGTTTCCCGGTCCTTTTTTGACAGCTCTTCGCGGCTGCAGGTACGACGCTACTGGCCGCCGGCGCCGCAGAGCGCGCTCAGCTTCTGGCCCGCAGCGGTGTAGGACCCCTGCAGCTCCTCCAGCTTGGCGGAGTCCGGGTTCTCCTGAGCCGACGCGTCCAGGTATTCGATGATGGAGTGCAGCGGAGCCTGGATCTCTCCCGACGCGGCGGCCTCGATGGGCCGGAGCCGGTTGGCGAGGCGGATCATGCCGGCCTTGTCCGCCGCGGACGTGGGCCCCGCGCCGACGGTCTGGATCCGGGCGCAGGTTTCCTCGGTGGTGTCTTGCGGGGCCGAGCAGCCGGCGGCACCGAGCAGGGCCCCGGCAGCGATCAGGACGGTAAGGGTCTTCTTCATGATGTACTCCGGGGTTCTTACTGGTCAGACGATATTGGCAAGGATTTCGAGTCTACTGCGGCGGTGCGGATGTTGCGGCCAGCGTCCGTCGGAACGCCGACACAAACAGGCGCCGACACAAACAGGACGATACGCGGCCGGGCCGGCCCGCGCGCCGCTCAGGCGATGTCGACCCCGCCGAGTTCCATTTCGGCAATGGCGTCGTCGAGATCCTCGGCCACCCCGACGGTGAGATCGCGAAGCACGGTCACGGAGTACCCGGCCTGCACCCCGTCCAGGGCAGTCGCCTTAACGCAATGGTCGGTGGCGATTCCGACGACCACTACGTCCTCGACGTCGTGGCTCTGCAGCCAGTCGTCCAGCCCGATCGCGTCCTCGCCGGCGGCGAAGTCGCCGGCAAGAGCCTCGCCGTCGTCGGAGCCGTCGGATTCGCTGCTGCCGGCAGCGGTGCCGGAGGCCGGCATGGCGCCGGGTTTCCGGTCACCGGTGGGCACGGCGTCGTCCGGGGCCAGCAGCCCCTCGAAGCCCGAGTAGGCCGCGGTGAACTGGCCCTTGCGGAAGTAGGCCTGGATGTATTCGGTGTCGAGATCCGGGTGGAGCTCGGCGCCGCGGGTTCCTGCGACGCAGTGCGTCGGCCAGCTGTCGACGAAGTCCGGGTCTTCCGAGAAGTGCGCGCCCGGGGAAATGTGCCAGTCCTGGGTCGCCACGATGTGGTCAAACTGTCCGTGGTGGGCGTCGACGTATTCGCTGATGGCGCCGGCGAGCTCCGCCCCGCCTTCGACGGGCAGGGAGCCTCCTTCGCAGAAATCGTTCTGGACGTCGACGATGATCAGGGCGCGGGACATCAGTTCTCCTCGTAGATGGTGGGGATGGCTGCTTCGCCGCGCTGCAGCCGGTTGACGACAGCGGGAAGCTCCTTCATGGTGTCCGCGTGGCGCTGGCGCGCGCGCAGCACACCCTCCGCGCCGGTCCAGCCGGGCAGGAGTTCGCCGTTCTTGACGAACTGCTGCAGCAGGGGACGGTCGTTGCCGTCGTCCTCCGGGCGGTGCCCGATTCCGACAATTTCCTGGGTGGCTGTGCCGCGCTCGTTGAGCTTGCGCAGCGCGTACTTGCGCCCTCCCTTGCTGGTCTTGTTTTTGGCGGCCTTGGCCACGGGTTCGAATTCGCCGTCGTCGTCGGTGCGGCTGACCAGCTTGTAGACCATGCTGGCCGTCGGGGCGCCGGAACCGGTCACGAGGGACGTGCCGACGCCGTAGGAATCCACCGGCGCGGACTGCAGGGCGGCGATGGCGAATTCGTCCAGGTCGGACGTGACGATGATGCGGGTCCGCTCGTTGCCCAGATCGTCCAGGAGCTGGCGTACCCATTGCGCCTGCGCCACAAGGTCGCCGGAGTCGAGGCGCACCGCACCGAGCTTGTCGCCGGCCAGTTCGACGGCGGTGCGCACGGCCGCCTCGACGTCGTAAGTGTCCACCAGCAGGGCCGTGCCCGCGCCCATGGAGGCGATCTGCGCCTCGAAAGCCTCGCGCTCGGAGTCGTGCAGGAGGGTGAAGGAATGCGCGGCCGTGCCCACGGTCTTGAGCCCGTAGCGCAGGCCGGACTCCAGGTTCGAGGTGCTGTCGAAGCCGGCGATGATGGCGGCGCGGGCGGCGGCGACGGCCGATTCCTCCTGGGTGCGGCGGGAGCCCATCTCCACGCAGGGGCGGCTGCCGGCCGCGGTGATCATGCGGGAAGCCGCTGAGGCGATCGCGCTGTCGTGGTTGAGGATCGAGAGGAGGTAGGTCTCGAGGATGCAGGCCTCGGCGAAGGTGGACTCGACGATCAGGATGGGGGAATTCGGGAAGTACGCTTCGCCCTCGGCATAGCCCCAGATGTCGCCGGAGAAGGAGAACCCGGCCAGGTACTCCAGGGTCTCCTCGTTGACCACATTGGTGCGGCGGAGGAAGTCGATTTCGACGTCGCCGAACCGGAAGTCCGCGAGGCCCTCCAGCAGCCGGCCCGTGCCGCCCACAATGCCGTAGCGGCGCCCGTCCGGCAGACGCCGGGCGAAGGCCTCGAACACGGACCTGCGGTGGGCGGCGCCGGAATGCAGCGCGGCCTGAAGCATGGTCAGCTCGTAATGATCGGTGTACAGGGACGTGCGGGGACGGTCCCAGCCAGCTGAGGTACTCACGAATTCACTCTAGTCCCCACCGGCTCCCACGTCTCGCTTCGCTTCGCCGCGGGGCCCTCGCCGGCGTGGGCCCACCCACCGGCTCCCACGTCTCGCTTCGCTTCGCCGCGGGGCCMTCGCCGGCGTGGGCCCACCCACCGGCTCCCACGTCTCGCTTCGCTTCGCCGCGGGGCCATCGCCGGCGTGGGCGCATCCTCCCCATAGAATGGACAGATGACCCTTAGCGTTGCGCTCGGCCCTGACACCCAGGAGAGCACCCAGACCGGAACAGTGACGTCGACCGATGTCCTTTCTGCCCCTGACATCCCGTGGAACCTGGTGATCTGGAACGATCCGGTGAACCTGATGAGCTATGTGAGCTACGTGTTCCGGAGCTACTTCGGCTACTCCGAGGCCAAGGCCAACAAGCTCATGCTGGAAGTCCACAAGAAGGGCCGCTCCATCGTGGCGCACGGCAGCAAGGAGCAGGTGGAGCAGCACGCAGTAGCCATGCATGGCTACGGTCTCTGGGCCACGGTGGAACAAGCCACCGGCGGCGGCGACGGCAAGGGATCGGGCAAGGGCAAGGGAAAACGTGGCTAAGGCATTCAAATACGGCATCAAGGGCATCACCGGCTACCTGGAACCGGCCGAGCGGGAACTGTTGCGCAGCCTCTTCGACGACGTTGTATCTATGCTCGAGCCCGAGGAACGCGCCAACCAGGACCCCCTCGCCGCGTTGGTGGGACTCGACGCCGAGGCCCGCGAACCCTCGGACCGGGCCCTGCGGCGGCTGCTGCCCAGCGTCTCGAAGAACGACGCCGCCGCCTCGCTGGAGTTCCGCCGGTACACCGAGCGCTCCCTGCGGGAGAGCAAGATCGGCGCGCTGAAAGCCGCGTCCCTCGGACTGGACAAGGACGACCTGGTCCTGACCCCCGACGACGCGAGGCACTGGTCCATGGCGCTCAACGATGTCCGGCTGGTGCTGGCCGAACGCCTGGACATCCGCGACGACGAGGACGCCGGGCACGTGCACCTGATGCAGGACTGGTCCCAGGCCGAAGACGTCGAAAGCTACCTGGCCCTCGTGTACAACTTCACCACGTGGCTCCAGGAATCCCTGGTCCAGGCGATGCTGCAGTCGCTGGAGACACGCGGCTGAACCGGCCGCTGAACTGGCAGCTTAACTGCGGCGGGGTAGCGGCGCCCGGTCCCGGCGGGCGGCCGAGCCTGCCGCGGCGTGTGACCGATCCGACATGAGTCCGACAACACAATGTAATGGCCGCGCCCATGGGTAAGCCCTATCCTCGAATAATCATGACTTCAGCATCGAGCATGGATCCGGCAGCGGTAGCTGTTGCGGACTCCCCAGCGAGCAACACCGCCAGCAGCCAGACCGCCAGCCAGATGGGGTCGCGTCCCATCGGTGTGTTTGATTCCGGCGTCGGCGGACTCACCGTCGCCCGGTCCATCATCGACCAGCTGCCCAACGAATCCATCCTCTATGTCGGCGACACTGCCCACGGGCCCTACGGACCTCTCCCCATCGCCGAGGTCCGGGCCAACGCCCTGGGCGTCATGGACGAACTGGTCGATTCCGGCGTGAAGCTGCTGACCATCGCGTGCAACTCCGCGTCCGCCGCCGTGCTGCGCGACGCCCGCGAACGCTACACCGCCCGCTACGGGATCCCCGTCATCGAAGTGATCCAACCGGCCGTGCGCCGCGCCGTCGCCGCCACCCGCACCGGCCGCGTCGGTGTCATCGGGACCTCCGCCACCGTCGGCTCCCGCGCCTACGAGGACACGTTCGCCGCCGCCCCGGACCTGCACATCACCTCGGTGGCCTGCCCGGCGTTCGTGCCCTACGTCGAGGCCGGCATTACCACAGGCCCGGAGTTGCTCGCCGTCGCCCGCGAGTACCTGGAACCGCTCAAGGCCGCCGGTGTGGATACCGTGGTGCTGGGCTGCACCCACTATCCGCTGCTCACCGGCGTCATCTCCTATGTCATGGGGGAGGACGTCACCCTCGTCTCCAGCGCCGAGGAAACGGCCAAGGACGTCTACCGGGCCCTGGCGTCCCGCGGCCTGGAACGGACCGACGCGACGGAGCCGTCCCACAACTTCATCGCCACGGGGGACGCGGCACAGTTCGAGCACCTCGCCCGCCGCTTCCTCGGACCCGAGGTCCTCAGCGTCCGCCACGTGGACCACGTCGCGGCCCAGTACCCCACGGGCAGCCTCGCCAGGATCACGCCGGAAATGATCGCCGCCGCCCAGGCCGGTGCGGGTCGTCCCCGGATCTCCAACTTCGTCGGCGGATCCGCGGGCGGGGGAAATCTGCTGTGAAGCTGACCATCGTGGGCTGTACCGGATCGTTTCCGGGTCCGGGCTCGCCGGCGTCGTGCTACCTGCTGACCGCCAACGACGGCGAACGGGACTGGAAGATCGTCCTGGACCTCGGCAGCGGGGCGCTCGGCGCCATCCAGCGCTACACGGATCTCGAGGACATTGACGCGATCTTCCTCACCCACCTGCATCCGGACCACTGCATGGACCTGTGTGGGCTCCACGTTGCCGTGCGCTGGAAGCCGGGCGGCTGGGGACGGGGCAGGATTCCGGTGTGGGGGCCCGCCGCCACCGCCGACCGGATGGCCACGGCCTACGGCCTGGAACTGGACCCCGGGATGCACGAGGAATTCGACTTCAGCAACTGGTCCGAGCGCAAGCCGGTGACCATGGGCCCCTTCACGGTCACCCCGTACACCGTCAACCACCCGGTGGAGGAGGCCTACGCACTGCGCGTGGAGGTCACCGAACCGGACAAGGACGGCACCCCTGTCACCCGGGTGCTCAGCTATTCGGGGGACACCGACTCGTGCACCGGGCTGGAAGACGCGGCCCGCGACGCCGATCTGTTCCTCTGCGAGGCGGCCTTCGAGGAAGGCCGCGACGACGGCATCAAGGACGTGCACCTGACCGGGAAGCGGGCGGGGGAGGCCGCCGTCGCCGCCGGTGCCCGGCGCCTGCTGCTGACACACATCCCCGTGTGGACGTCCCCGACCACCGTCATGGCGGAAGCCAAGGGAGTCTTCGGCCAGCACGTGGCTGTGGCCGTGGCAGGCGTGCATTACACGGTCTGACGAACGCCCTGCCTCAGGCTCTGACCCGCGCTCGGCACACCCTCTGACCGAAACGCGGACCGCGCGGAGGTCCCTGCCGGGGTCGATAAGCTAAAGGCATGACTTCCGATGCCCTTACCGCCCCCATCATCCGCGCAGACGGCCGCACGCCCGATCAGCTCCGCCCGATCAGCATCACCCGCGGCTGGTCCAAGCAGGCCGAGGGATCGGCCCTGATCGAGTTCGGCAACACCCGGGTGCTGTGCACGGCGTCCCTCACTGAAGGTGTGCCGCGCTGGCTCAAGGGCGAAGGTCGAGGCTGGGTCACGGCCGAATACGCCATGCTGCCGCGCGCCACCAACACCCGCTCCGACCGCGAATCCGTCAAGGGCAAGATCGGCGGCCGCACCCACGAGATCTCCCGGCTGATCGGCCGGTCCCTGCGTTCCATCATCGACACCAAGGCCCTGGGCGAGATCACCATTGTGCTGGACTGTGACGTCCTGCAGGCCGACGGCGGGACCCGCACCGCCGCCATCACGGGCGCCTACGTGGCGCTCGCCGAGGCCATCCGCTTCGCCCGCGAGAACAAGATGCTCGCCCGCAACGCCCAGCCCCTGACCGACACGATCGCCGCCGTCTCCGTGGGCATCATCGACGGCGTCCCCATGCTGGACCTGCCGTACGTCGAGGATGTCCGCGCCGAAACCGACATGAACGTTGTGGTCACCGGGTCCGGCAAGTTCGTCGAGGTCCAGGGCACCGCCGAAGGCGCCCCCTTCGACCGTGATGAACTCAACAAGCTTCTGGACCTCGCCCTCATGGGCACCGAGCAGCTCGCCGCCATCCAGCGCGAGACCCTGGCGGAAGCACCGTGACAGAGGGCGCAGCGGAGCAGAGCGCAGACAAGCAGGATGCAGCCCAGCAGGACGCTGGACAGCACCAAAACAGTCCGAGGCTGGTTCTCGCGACGCACAACCAGGGCAAGCTCCGGGAACTCCGTGAACTGCTGCGCGGGCAGGTGCCGGGCCTCGACGTCGACACGCAGGTGGTGGACGCCGGCGCCGTCGGGGCCCCCGACGTCGCCGAGACCGGGGTGACTTTCGCCGAGAACTCGCTGCTCAAGGCGCGCGCGGTGGCGCAGGCCACCGGGCTCGTGGCGATCGCCGACGACTCCGGGCTCGCCGTCGACGTGCTGGGCGGGGCGCCCGGGATCTTCTCGGCCCGCTGGGCCGGCCGGCACGGGGACGACGCCGCCAACCTGCAGCTGCTGCTGGACCAGCTGGCCGACGTCCCGGATGAGTTCCGGGGCGCCGCGTTCGTCTGTGCCGCGGCGCTGGCCGTGCCCGGCTTAGGCACAGGTTCCGCCCCTGAGGAGGGCCGGGAAGTGGTGGAGTACGGGCAGCTCGAGGGGACCCTGCTGCGCGAACCCCGCGGTACCGGGGGCTTCGGCTACGACCCCGTGCTGCAGCCCAGCGGACTGGACCGCAGCTGCGCCGAACTGAGCCCCGAGGAGAAGAACGCCATCAGCCACCGGGGGCACGCTTTCCGGGCGCTGCTCCCGGCGATCGTGGAGGCGTTGTCCGGGCGGTAGCCGCTGCCACCGTCCGGGGCGCCTTTGGGCACGATTCCGGCTCTTAGGCCCCGCGTCCGCGGCGTGTCCGTGTCAAAGTGCCCCCCGGACCGCAGCCGCCGCCTTGTCCGACAACGGACAGATAAGCAAGGAAGGCGCCCCACATCGTGGGGCGCCTTCCTTTTAGCCTGTTAGTCCGGCCAGCTCGTCCGGAGCTGGAGTTACGGCGTCTTGCGTTCCTCTTCCGGCTCGTGCTCCTCAATGAATTCCTCAACGAGGTCCGTGCCGTACTTCTCGGCCTGGCGCTTGGCGATGAAGCCGCGGCCAACCTCTATGCCGATCGGGATCACGGAGACCAGGACGATCACGATGAAGATGATGTCCAGGTTTTCCCGGACCCACGGGAACGTGTCGCCCAGGAGGTAGCCGAGGAGGGTCACGCCGCCGCCCCACAGCACGGCGCCGACGACGTTGAAGAAGAAGAACTTGCGCTTGTCCATCTGGGCGACGCCCACAATGACCGGCACAAAGGTCCGGATGATCGGCACGAAGCGGGCCAGGATCAGTGCCTTTCCGCCGTGCTTCTCGAAGAACGCGTGGGCGCTGTCGACGTTTTCGCGCTTGAAGAGCCTGGAGTTGGGCTTGTTGAAGATGGCCGGGCCGGCCTTGGACCCGATCAGGTACCCCATCTGGTTGCCGATGATCGCCGCGGCTATGATCAGCGCCACGAAACCCCAGATGTTGACCTTGATGGTCCCGGTGGCCACCAGCAGCCCGGCCGTGAAGAGCATCGAATCGCCCGGGAGGAAGAAGCCCACCAACAGGCCGGTTTCGGCGAAGATGATGCCGCAGACCAGCAGGACGACCCACGGCGCCAGGGCGGGGTCGGCCAGGAAGACTTGGGGGTTCAGCCAGTCGGGCAGGAAGGAGGCCAGCTGCGGCTGGACCGGTCCTGCGCCGCCGATCGTGGACACGGCAAAGTCACTCAAAGCTAGAAGGTTCACTTGTTAAGGGTACTTGACGGCCGCCGCCGGGCGTTTCCGCATGCGCTTCCGGCTGGTTCCCGCGGTCCGCCGCAGGCCGCGGCGCGGTGCGGCCCGGGCCGGCCGGAATCCGACGGTAAAGTTGGAGCGTGGGTTTGGACTTTACGGCGATCGACTTTGAGACCGCGAACGGCTTCCGGGGATCACCCTGCGCTGTGGGGCTCACGAAAGTGCGCGGCGGCGTTGTGGTCGAGGAAGCGTCCTGGCTCATGCGGCCGCCGGAAAACCATGACCGCTTCGACCACCACAACGTCCGGATCCACGGCATCCGGCCAGAGCAGGTGGCCGGGCTGCCCCGCTTCGGTGAGCTGTTCCCGGAGATCGGCGCCTTCATCGGCGAGGACATCCTGGCCGCCCACAACGCCGCCTTCGACCTCGGCGTGATCCGCTCCGCCCTCGAGGTCTCCGGCCTCGCCGGACCCGCTTACGACTACGTCTGCACGGTGATGCTGTCCCGCCGCTGCTATTCGCTGGTGTCCAATTCCTTGCCGTATGCGGCCGAGGAAGCCGGGGTCCCGCTGGTCAACCACCACGACGCCGCCGAGGACGCGCGGGCGTGCGCCGGGATCCTGATCGACATCGCTGCGCGCAATGGTGCCGGCAGCATCGCGGAGCTTCACCTGTCCCTGGGCCTGGCCGTGTCCCGCCAGCCGGCGTTCGACCCGCTGCTCGATCCGCTCTCCAAGGCCAGCCAGTCAGCGCTGGAAGCACTCGCCGGGGGAGCGGGTGCCGTCGCCCCGGTCCGGGCCTACCAGCCGGGCTGGCCCGAGGAAGGCGCCAACCCGCTGCCGAACGCCTTCGCCGATCCCGGACACCCGCTGTTCGGCCAGACCGTGGTGTTCACCGGCGAACTCGCCATACCGCGGCCCGAGGCGAAGATCCGTTCGGCCGAGTTCGGCGCCAGGCCGGAGAGCCGGGTTACGGCCCGCACCACCGTCCTGGTGGTGGGCGACGGGTTCGTGGCCGCCGACCTGCGTTCCGGCCGCCTCACCGGCAAAGCCCGGCGCGTGCTGGAGCTGCATGAGCGCGGCCGGCGGATCGAGGTCCTCTCCGAGGGGGAATTCCTGCAGATGGTGGGCGGCCACATCCCCTCCGCCGCGATCGCCTGAACAAGCCGCTGAGCCACGTGAGGGGTCATACGGCGCAACAAACATTCCGCCCGGGCGCGGCCTGCTCCTAGCCTTGGACGATGAGCAGACTGACCTCGGCACCCTCCGGGACTCCGGCCCCCGCATCTGCCCGGACGAGCGGAATCGACTGGCGGACGGTCTTCGCGTTTCCGAACCCGGTCAATGAGTACGCCGCCCGCATCACCGCCGGACTGGTGGTGCTGCTGTCCGCGGTGACGCTGGTGACGGGCTTCGGCTGGGGCCCGGCCGCGATTGCCGCCGGGTTCTGGCTGCGGGTTCTGTTCGGCCCGCGGATCTCCCCGCTCGCCCTGCTGTCCGTCAAGGTCCTGGCGCCGCGCCTGGGGAAGACCCGGCTGGTCCCGGGACCGCCGAAGCGCTTCGCGCAGGGCATTGGCGCGGCGATGTCCACAACCGCCTCGGTCCTGCTGGCTGCGGGACTGGCGCCGGCGGCGTGGATCCTGCTCGCGGTCCTGATTGTGGCCGCCTCCCTCGAAGCGTTCGCGGGCTTCTGCCTGGGCTGCGCCATCTTCGGCTTCCTGCAGCGCCGCGGCCTGATCCGCGAGGACGTGTGCGAGGCCTGCAACAATATCTCGCTCCGCCGCGCCTAGGGCGCCTGGAATAACAGCAGCAGCGGCCGGCACCCGCCAGAGACGTGTGCCGGGTCAGGCGCCCGTGACGGCTGCCAGCTGCGCGGCCATGCCCCGGATGACCTCGGGAGCCTCCAGCACCTCGAGCCACTCCGCCGGCAGGCAGGCCTCGCCGTAGAACGTGCCCAGGATGTTGCCGGCAATCGATGCGGTGGAGTCGCTGTCCCCGCTGTGGTTCACGGCGACGGAGAGAGCCGCGCGGAAGTGGGCCTCCGGGTGTCCGTCAGCCGTCGCCGGCTCCGGCGCCGTGGCCAGTACGGCGTAAAGCGCGACGGCGAGTGCCTCCTCCGCCACCCAGCCCTCGCCGAGTTCCCGGACCAGTTCCTCGGGGCCCAGCAGTTCTCCCGCGGCGCCCAGCCGCAGGGCCGATTCGAGCCGCGCAAGCAGATCGGCGTCGGGCTCTTCACCCTTGCGCAGGTGGCCCGCGCCCAGTTCCCCGATCGCGGAGTCCGCCGCTTCGCGCAGGTCCTGGCCGCCGGCCAGGGCATGGATGATGAGACTGAAAATGCCGGAGCTCTGCCGGGCCGCGGGATGCCCGTGGGTCAGGGAGGCCGCATCCGCGCTGAGCTTGTAGACGGCTTCGGCGGGGATGTACGGGACCAGGCCGAAGGGGGCCGACCGCATGACGGTGCCGCAGCCCTTGGAGTCCGGATTGACGGGGCGGTAGAAGGTTCCCATCTCTCCCGTGGCCAGTCCGCTCAGGCACGCGTTGCCCGGAGCGCGTCGGTGCTTGAGGACGTCATGGGAATCGATCCAGCGGGGCGGCTGGAACGGCGCCGCGTCCGGAACCGGGACACCCTGGGTCGCGAGCCAGCGCAGGTACGCGAGCCACAGGCACGCGTTGGTGTCCGCGGCCACGCCCGAGTTGGCCCACTCCAGCGCCTCCAGCAGCCCGTCGACCGTGTAGAGCGTAAGCTGCGTGTCGTCGGAAAAGTGGCTGCCGCCGTCGAGCGCTGAAAAGTCCCGCAGACCGTCCGGTCCGTACGTCGCACGGATCGTGGCAATGTCGTCGAATTCGACGGCGTACCCCAGCGAATCACCCAGGGCGCCGCCCAGCAGGCAGCCGTGGATCCGGGATTCGCGGGAGGGTGCTGACCGCAGCGCGGGGGTGATGACGGGCTCGTTGCTCATGACTTAGAATTTTACCCCGGCCCCATGTCGGAGCGGGTGCCACAAGTCAACACCGGGACAGCAGGCGAGCAATGCGTGTACCAGCATGGCGGAAAACCGGATCCACCCCCGACTACAGGTTCTCGCTCGCCAACGAAACGACGTTCCTGGCCTGGATCCGGACATCGCTGGCCCTGATCGTGGGGGCCCTTGGCATCGACCAATTGTTCCCGGACATCGCTCCCGCCCCGCTGCGGGTGGCCATGTGTGTTGCCCTGGCGGTCATCGGCGCGGTGCTCGCAATAGTGGCCTACCGGCGCTGGGGGCAGATGGAAGAGGCCATGCGCAACGACCGCGAGCTGCCGTTTTCCGGCGTGATGCTGGTGATGACCGTCGGTGTCGCCGCCGCGGCCTTTATCCTGGCCGTGCTGCTCGTGGTGGCGCGGTGAGCGCCGGGGCCGTGCGGGACACCGGGCTGCAGCCGGAACGGACCGAGCTGTCATGGGGCCGGACGATTCTGGCCCTCCTCGCGGCCGACCTGCTGATCTGGCGCAGCTGGGCGATCGCAGCCACGCAGCCTGCCGCAGCAGACCCGGACCCTGACTATGTCCGGTGGGCGGGGGCCGCGACCACGGACTATCTGGGGGTTTGTGCCCTGGCGGCAATGGTCGCCACCGCGGTGCTGGGCCTCTGCGTCCTGGCCCGGGTGCGGCAACTCCGGCATTCCTCCTACGCCCCGCCGGCCTCCCTGATGCGCTGGGCCGCCGCCGGCATCATTGTGCTGGGCGCCAGCGCCGTCGCCGCCATTGCGCTGGGACGCTGAGCCAGGGTCCACCGAGGGTTCTTCCGGAGCGGTGGCACATTCCTGTCGGTGGCAGCCGATACCGTAGGAACATGCGGTTATTGCACACCTCGGACTGGCATTTGGGCCGGTCGTTCCATGGCGTCGGGATGCTTGACGCCCAGCGCGCGTTCGTCGACCAGCTGGTCTCCTTCGTCAGGGACGAGTCCGTTGACGTGGTCCTGATCGCCGGCGACGTCTACGACCGCGCCCTGCCGGGGGTCGACGTCGTCCGGCTGCTGGACGACGCGCTGGTGGGCCTGACCGGCGCCGGCGCGCAGGTGGTGCTGACCAGCGGCAACCACGACTCGGCCATCCGGCTCGGCTTCGCCTCCCGGCTGCTGGAGCGCGGGGGAGTGCACCTGCGCACGCGGCTCACCGAGCTGGACCAGCCCGTGCTCCACCCGCTCGACGCCGCCGATCCCGACGCCGGGCCGGTGCTCGCCATCTACGGCATCCCCTGGCTGGAACCACGCCTCGTGGCCGAACAGCTCGGCGTCGAAACGGCCAGCCACTTCGAAGTGACCCGCGCCGCCACCGCGCGGATCCGGGAGGACCTGCGGGGCCGTTCCGCCGCCCGGACCGTGCATTCCGTGGTCCTGGCGCACACCTTCGCCAGCGGCGGGATCAGTTCGGACAGCGAACGGGACCTCAGCATTGGCGGCGTCGGCGCTGTCCCGCTGGATCTCTTCGACGGCTTCGGGTACACGGCGCTGGGCCACCTGCACGGACGGCAGGAACTCTCGCCCTCGGTCCGCTATTCGGGTTCGCCGCTCGCGTACTCCTTCTCTGAAGCGCAGCACAAGAAGGGCAGCTGGCTCGTGGACGTCGACGCGGACGGCATCGGCGCGGTCCGTGAAGTGCTGTGGGAAGCGCCCCGGACCCTGGCCGTGCTGCGCGGCAAACTGGAGGACCTGCTCTCCGCCGAGGAATTCGTGTGGGCCGAGACCGCCTATTGCCAGATCACCCTGACCGACGCGCAGCGCCCGGCCCGGGCCATGGAACGGCTGCGCTCGCGGTTCCCCGACACTCTCGTGCTGGGTTTCGATGCGGAAGGTGCCGGCGTCGCCGCCACAACCAGCTACAGCAGCAGGCTGGCCGAGGCCGAGGACGACCTGTCCGTCTGCTGCGGCTTCCTGGAGCACGTCCGCGGCCGGGCAGCCGACGACGTCGAGGCAGCTGTCCTTGCCGAAGCCCTGGAAGCCGTGCGCCTGGAAGGGGTATCCCCGTGAGGATCCACCGTCTCGAGATCTCCGCCTTCGGACCCTTCGCCGCGACCGAACATATCGACTTCGACCGGCTGAGCGCGCACGGGCTGTTCCTGCTGAACGGCGCCACCGGAGCGGGCAAGACCAGCGTGCTGGACGCCATCTGCTTCGCGCTTTACGGCTCGGTGCCCGGGGCGCGGCAGGACGGAAAACGGCTGCGCAGCGACCACGCCGAGGCTGCCGCGGAACCCCGGGTCACGTGCGAGTTCTCGGCGCGCGGGCGGCACTTCGAAGTTTCCCGCTCGCCCGCCTGGGACAAACCCAGCGCCCGGGGGAAAAACGGTTTCACCGTGCAGCAGGCCAACACCGTGCTGCGCGAACGCGTCAACGGCGAATGGACCGAAAAATCCGGCCGCAGCGACGAAGCCGGCGCCGAAATCGCCGACGTGCTCGGCATGAACCGGGAGCAGTTTACCCGCGTCGTCATGCTGCCGCAGGGCGATTTTGCGGCCTTCCTACGTTCCAAGGCCGCCGACCGCCTCGAGCTGCTGCAGAGCCTCTTCGGCACCCGGCGCTTCGAAGCCGTGGAGCAGGAACTCGGCCGGAAGGCGCAGGCTGCCCGCGCCGAGGTCGCCAGCCTCAACGGCCAGCTTGAGCTCCTGCTCGCCCAGGCGGAAGCCGAAACAGCCACACTTGGACTCGACTCGGCCGATGCCCCGGACCGGGCCGAGCCGGACACCTTCCTCACGTGGCTGGGGGCCGCTGCCACCACTGCCGCGGAGCGGCGGCGTGCGGCCGCGGTGGAGGCAGAGGGGCTGCGCGCCGACCAGGTGGCCGCACGGGACGCCGCAGCAGCGCGTTCTGCCCGCCAGGCCAGGCTCGCCGCGGCCGAACACCGGCGCTCCGACGCTCAAGCCGCCGCGCCCGCCGTCGCGGCCAAGATCGAACAGCTGGGCCTGCACCGCAAGGCCGAAGTCCTCGGCGGACAACTGCAGGCTGCCGACAGTGCCCGGGCGGCGGAGGAAGCGGCCGCGGCCACTATGGCCGCCGCCGTCGACGAGCTGCGCACGGCTGCGCTCACCGACCCCGAACTTGCCGCGCTGGGTGACCGGACCGCGGACGGCGGAGCGGGCCAGTGGTCCGGTGAAGCGCTGCGGTCCGCGTTGGGGGAGCTGCGCTCCCTGCGCGCGGTGCTCGAGGAGCGGCTGCCCGATGAGGCCAGGCTCGCCGGCCTGCGGAGCCGCAGCGCGCAGCTTCGCCTGGGCCTGACCCGGCTGGAAGACGAACGGACCTCCCGGAATGCCGCACTGCTGGTCCTGCGCCAGGAAGCAGCGGACCTGGTCGCCGGACTGCGGCCTCTCGAAGAACTCGCCGCGGAGCTGCAGCTGCGGACGAAGGAGGCCGCCGCCGCGGAGGAACTGCTGGTCCTGGTCCGGCGCTACGCCGAGGCAGGAAAGGACTGCGGAGCCGTCGCCGAACGCCATGGCAGGGCCCGGGAGGAGTACCAGGACCGGCGCCAGCGCTGGCTTGACCTCCGCGAGGAACGGCTGGCCAATGCCGCGGCCGAACTCGCTTCCCAGCTGCAGGCCGGCGTCCCGTGCCCGGTCTGCGGCAGCCCCGAGCATCCCGCCCCCGCCCCGGCCGCCGCGTCCGCCCTGGACGTGGCCGAGGCCGAACAATCCGCGCAGCTCGCCTGCGAGGCCGCGGAGGCCGCCCTTGCGGCGCTCGAACGTGAACTCTCCGATGCCCAGCAGGTGGTCGCCGTATTGGCCGCCCAGGGCGGCGACACCGCCCCCGACGACGCGGCCCGGGAAGCCACCCTCGCCGCTGAGCGCGCGGCCGAAGCCCGCCGCGCGGCGGCGGATCTTGCCGTCAACCGCGCGCGGCACACCGAACTGGACGAGGAGATCGCCGACGCCGAGCGGGCCTTGGTGGACGCGGCATCAAACATCACCCAAACCGAATCCACGCTCGCAGAGGTCCGGGAGCAGGCCGATTCCCTCGACGTGGCCCTGGACAATCTCCGGGCGGGCCACCCGGTCCTGGCCCGCCGCATCACCGCGCTGGACGGCACCGCTGCCGTGCTGGAACGCGCCGACGCGGCGGGGACGCAGCTGGAACAGGCCGCAGCCCTCGCCGCCGAGACCCGGCAGCAGCTGGAGCTGGCGCTTCCGGGCACCGGCTTCGAATCCCCCGACGCTGCCCGGGCCGTCCTGCTCTCTGCCCGGGACGCCGCGGCGCTGGAGGCCGCCGTCCGCGCCGGACAGGACGAAGCGGCCCGGATCGGGGAACTCTTCGCCAGCGAGGAACTCGTCCTGGCGGCACACGAGCTGGAAACGGAGGGTCCCCTCGACGCGGAGCTGGTGGAACAGCTCCGCGCTGACGCGGCCGCAGCGGATCGCGCGGCCCGGGACGCCGCACTGGCGGCAGGCCTCGCGGAAAAGTCGGTGCGGACCCTGGGCACCATTGCCGCGAACTTTGCCAAGCTCGCGGAGGACGGGCGCGAACCGCGCGAACGAGCGCACCTGCTGGCAGCGGTCGCCGACGCCGCCCGCGGCGCAGGCGACAACAACTACCGCATGAGCCTGAATAGCTACGTGCTCGCCGCGCGGCTGGAACAGGTGGCCGTCGCCGCCTCGGAACGCCTGATCGGGATGAGCGACGGCCGCTACATCCTGCAGCACACGGACGCCAGGGCGGCCCGCGGCGCGAAATCCGGCCTCGGCCTGGAAGTGGTGGACCAGTGGACCGGCCAGCGGCGCGACACGGCAACGTTGTCCGGCGGTGAGTCCTTTATGGCCTCGCTGGCCCTGGCGCTCGGACTGGCGGACGTGGTGCAGCAGGAATCGGGCGGAGTGGACATCGAGACACTGTTCGTGGACGAGGGCTTCGGCAGCCTGGACGAACAAGCCCTCGAGCAGGTCATGGACGCCCTCGAGGGGCTCCGGGACGGCGGACGGGTGGTGGGTCTGGTGAGCCACGTGGGCGAAATGAAGCAGCGCATCAGCACCCAGCTCCAGGTGGTCAAGGGAAGGAACGGGTCCACACTGCACATCTCCGACGACACGCCGGCCTGACACGCCTCCCGGGCCCGGTTGCTGCAGCTGCCGGGCCGGGCAACCGTGGCGGCCGGGCCCGCGCATTCTGCTTCAGTTCCGGGTATAGTTGGTGAGTTACCGGGTCGCGCGCATCGGGAGGAGGGACGATGCGCACCATTGAACGAACCCGGAATCATGACTCTCTCAACGACTTCCCAGGCGCCCGATTCGTCCGCGCCCGCTTCCCCTACGCCCCTCGTCCCTGACACCGCTGCCCCTGTTCCCGGGCCAGCCACGCTGTCGACACCGGATACCGGCGCCACACCGCCGGCGCCGCGCACCGGCGGTCGGTTCTCCCGTTTGCCGCTGCTGGCCGGCAGAAGTTTCATTCCGATCGGGCTCTTCGCGCGGCTCCCGCTCGCGATGCTCACAGTCGGAGCACTCACCCTCGCCACGGCCGTTACCGGATCCTACGCAGTGGGCGGCGTGGTGGCCGGAGCCGTGGGCATCGGCTCCGCCCTCGGCGCCCCCGTGTTCGGCGCGCTGGCGGACCGGCTGGGCCAGCGCCCGGTGCTGCTGTTCTCCGCTGTTTTCAACACCGTCGCCGTCATCGCGCTGATCCTGGCTGCTTACCTGATCCCCGGCGGGCAGGACCTCGCGGCAGCCGCCCCCGTCCTGGCCGCCGCCTTCGTGGCCGGCGCAAGCTGCCCGCAGGTAGGCTCCCTGGCCCGGGTCCGCTGGATGGCGCTGACCTCCCGCGGGGGACGCGACGCGAACACCGCGGACCTGGACACGGCCCTGTCCTACGAAAGCACAGCCGACGAGCTGACGTTCGTCCTGGGCCCTGCCCTGGTGGGCATCCTCGCCAGCCTCATCGCCCCGTGGCTGCCGCTCGCCCTGGCCGCGGCGTTGACCATCACCCTGGTCCCGGCTTTCGCCGTGCATGCCACGCATAACGCCGTGGTCCGGACGCCGGCCCCCACGGCGGCCGGCGCGGCGCAGAAGAAGCAGCTCCGGGCGTCCCTGACGGCCGGGCAGCGCGCCGGTGCCTTCGCCGCCGTCGGACTTCCGGTGCTGGCAATGGTCTGCATGGGCACGTTCTTCGGCTCCACCCAGACCGCGCTGAGTTCCTTCTCCGCGACCTTCGCCACATCCGAGCTCGCGGGCCTGCTCTACGCGGTGATGGGCCTGAGCTCCGCCGCGGCGGCCCTGTCCGTGGCGTATTGGCCCCAGCGGTTCACGGTGAACGCCCGCTGGCTGGCCTGCGCGGCGCTGATGGCCGGCCTTGCGCTGCTCCTGTTGCTCCCCTCGACCGCCCTGCCCATGATCCTCGTGCTCCTGGTCCTGGGACTGCCCGTGGGCCCGCTGATGGTCACGGTCTTCGCGATCGGCGGACTGGTGGCCCCGGCCGGAAAACTCGGCACGGTCATGACAGCGCTGGCCAGCGGCATCGTCGCCGGCACCGCGATCGGCTCCTCCATCGCGGGGCAGCTGGCGCAGCACCAGGGTTACTCTGCGGCCTTCCTGGTGCCGGTGTGCGCCGCGGCGGCGCTGTTCCTCCTGGGCGCGGCAGCCGCCGTCGTACTCCGGCAACGGAAGAAGTCAGCGGCGGCTGCCGCCTAAGCCCCAACCACCCCCGTTGCGCTATCACTTCCTGGCCCTAAACCGGCCCGGAAGGACAATAAGTGATAGGGCAACCGGGGGGAACGGGCGACGGCGGAATGTACCTCGGGTGTCAGCCCAGCTGGCTCTCGATGCGTTCGGCCGCTGCGGCGAGGGCCGCCGCGACTTCCCGGGGATCCTGCGCGGCCCGGATGTAGACGACGGCGAGAGCCGCCGGCCGCCCGCCCGGAACCCGGATCGGTACCGCCAGCGAGGAAACGCCGGAGATGACCTCGTCGTGGCTGGCCGCATAACCGCGGAGGCGGGCCTCGGCGGCTTCGGCCCGGTAGGGGATGCCCGGGGCGGCGGCGGTCCATTCCTGCTCCGACATGGCCGACTGGATCGCGATGCCGGGGGCGCCGGCGCTGATCGGATGCCGGGAACCGGGATGCTGGACCACCGTGGCCCCGGTGTGCCGCGGATCCACGGTCACCAGGGTGACGCACTCCTCGTGGTCCCAGACGGCAACAAAGGCACTCATGGTCAGCGTGTTGGCGAGCTGGGTGAGCTCCGGAAGGGCCGCCGTCTGCAGGTTCCGCGACACTCCCCGGGCCAGGACGGCAAGGCCCGGTCCAGGCTGGACCCGGCCGCCGTCGTCGCGCACCAGCAGTGAGTGGTCTTCGAGGGTGCGGAGGATGCGGTAGGCGACTGAGCGGTGCACGCCCATCGCGTCGGCGAGTTCGGCGATGGTGAGCGGGTGCTGGGCGTCGGCCAGAATCTCCAGGGCGCGGATGCCGCGCGACAACGTCTGGGACGGGGAAGCCTGCGCGCTGCCGGCGGTCGGGGTCATTGGTCCATCCTAAGGGCGGGCGGTGGTGAATCCGGGATGCACCCGGGCGGCCCTTGTGCTCCGCCGCACGGTGCGCTAGCGTTCTATATAAGAATCATCTGTTCGATTATAGAACACATGCCTGTGCAGTGCATCCCAGCAACAGCCATCACCAGCCGCAAGGGATCAATGATGATTGCCACGCCCGGCGCCGGGCCCCCGGGCCGCATGCCCGCCGCGCGTGCCCACCAATTCCGCGGCAGCCTGGGGCGGTTCGCCACCGGGGTCGCGATCGTGACCTTCGACGGCGTCACCAAGCGTCACGGCATCACCGTCAATTCCTTCACTTCGGTATCCATGGATCCGCCCCTGGTGCTCGTCTGCATCGCCCGGACCGCGAAGGCGCACGACGAACTGGCCGGCCGGCCGTTCGCCGTCAACATCCTGGGCGCGGAACAGCGGCAGCTCGCGCTGCACTTCGCCGGGCGCCCCGGCCCCGAGCCACTCTGGGTGGAAGGCGAAACGGCTCCGCGGCTCTCCAATGTGCTCGCCTACTTTGAATGCAAGCCCTGGGCGGCGTACGACGGCGGCGACCACACCCTCTACATCGGCGAGGTCGCGGACTTCAACTACCGCAACGGCGACGCGCTGGCCTACGCCAACAGCGCGTTCACCACCATCCCGGAAAGCCAACTGGGCATGGAAGACCTGCTCTGACACTCCGCAACACCGGGCCCCGGCCCGACGACTCAGCTCAATGACGACTGGAGAAGCAACCATGGGCATCCGCACCGGACAGCAGTACCTCGACAAGCTCAACCGCATGAGGCCCCACGTGATGATTGACGGCGAGGTGGTCAGCGAGGAGATCGCGGAGCACCCCGCGTTCCGCAACGTGGCCCGCTCCTACGCCAAGCTCTTCGACATGCAGCACGACCCCCGGTACCAGGACGCGCTGACCTACACCTCGCCCAGCACCGGGGATCTGGTGAACGCCTCCTTCCTGGTGCCGACGACCGTGGAGGACCTTGAGCGCCGGCGCCGTGCCATCTCCACCTGGGCCGAGTCCTCCAACGGCTTCCTGGGCCGGTCCGGTGACTACATGAACTCCTCGCTCACCGCCCTCAGCACGGCCCGGAAGTGGTTTTCCCAGGCAGACCCCAGGTTCGGCGAGAACATCCGCAGGTACTACGAATGGGCCCGGGAAAACGACGTCCTCGCCACGCATACCTTGATCCCGCCGCAGGCCAACCGCTCCGTCTCCGGCTCCGAACAGCTCGGCGGCCAGCTCTCGGCGCGGATTGTCGAGGAGCGCGCGGACGGCATCGTCATCCGTGGCGCCCGCATGCTGGCCACCATCGCGCCGATCGCCGACGAGCTGCTGGTCTTCCCCTCGACAGTGCTCCGCGGCACTCCGGACGATGCCCCGTACTCTTACGCCTTTGCCATTCCCAATGACACACCGGGCCTGCGGTACCTCTGCCGCACGTCGCTGTACAACGGCGGCAGCACCCACGACGAGCCGCTGGCCTCCCGCTACGAGGAAATGGACGCCGTCGCGGTCTTCGACGATGTCTTCGTCCCCAGTGAGCGGGTTTTTATGCTCGGCAACCCGCAGCTGTGCAACGGCTTCTACTCCGAAACCGGTGCAGGCGCCCTGATGACGCACCAAGTGGTCACCCGGACCATCGCCAAGAGCGAGTTTTACCTGGGCCTGGCCTCCGAACTCGCCGAGTCGATTGGCATCGACGGGTTCCAGCACATCCAGGAGGACATCGCCGAACTGATTGTCGTCGTCGAAATCGGCAAGGCCCTGGTCCGGGCCTCCGAGGCGGATGCAGAGCTCAACGAGGCCGGCGTGATGCTGCCGAAGTGGTCCACACTCAACGCCGCCCGCAACTGGTACCCGAAAGTGGCCCAACGCTTCCCGCAGATCATCCGGAAGTTTTCCGCCTCCGGGCTTATGGCCCTTCCCGGCGAGGCGGACGTCAACAGCGACGCCCGGGCGGACATTGACCTGTACCTGCAGGGCAAGTCCCTGACTGGTCCCGAGCGTGTCCGGCTGTTCAAGCTGGCCTTTGACGCCTCGGTCTCCGGCTTCTCCGGCCGGCAGTCGCTCTACGAATACTTCTTCTTCGGCGATCCGGTCCGGATGGCCGGGGCGATGGTGAACGGCTATGACCGGGAGCCCGTCCGGGCCAGGGTCAGGGAGTTCCTGCACCGTGCCGACTGAACCGCGCCGCCGGCACGTGCCGTGTCTGCGCGTGCCGGCGCCCGGCCTGGCGCGGCCGCCGCCGATTTGGGCACGGCAAAGCTTTTTCCAAAAGGTGTGTGCCCTATCACACATTTCATAGTATGATTCTGAATACTAACTGACCGTTCGATCAGTAAATCCAGAGGCATTCAGTTATTCACTTCGCACCCATCCCCGGGCAGGATTTCTGCCCCCAGCAACGGAGTTTCAATGACCGCAACTTCAAGTGTCGACTCAGAGGCGGGTCCCAGCAGCAAGCATGAGGAACGCAAAGTCCTCGCAGGCACGCTGGTCGGGACCACCATCGAGTGGTACGACTTCTTCATCTTCGCCCAGCTGACGGCAACGCTGCTGTCACCGCTGTTCCTCGCGCCGCTAAACGCCTCCAATCCTGGCCTGGCACAGATCCTCTCCTTTGCCCTCATCGGCATCAGCTTCCTGTTCCGCCCGCTCGGCGCGATCGTCGCCGGCCACCTGGGTGACCGCCTCGGCCGCAAGGCCATGCTGGTCTTCACCCTCATCATGATGGGAGCGGCCACGGCGCTGATCGGTATGCTGCCGACCTACGCCCAGATCGGCGTCTGGGCTCCGATCCTGCTGATCCTCCTCCGCGTCATTCAGGGCTTCTCCGCCGGCGGCGAATGGGGCGGCGCCGCCCTGATGGCAGTCGAGCACGCTCCCATGAGCAAGCGTGGCCTGTTCGGCGCGTACCCGCAGATCGGTGTTCCCGTCGGCATGATCCTCGCCACCGGCCTGCTGTACTTCCTCAACACCAGCATGTCCAAGGAAGACTTCGCCGCGTGGGGCTGGCGTGTGCCGTTCCTGCTCTCCATCGTGCTGATCGTCGTCGGCTACCTCATCCGCCGCGCGGTTGCTGAAAGCCCCGTCTTCAAGGAAATGCAGGACCGCAAGGAACAGAGCAAGGCTCCGCTCGGCGAGCTCATCCGCAAGCACAAGAAGGCCGTCCTCTACTCGACGATGATCTTCATCGGCAACAACGCTGCCGGCTACCTGCTGATCGCCTTCTTCATCTCCTACGCCACCAAGTCCCTGAAGATGCCCGTCGCGCAGATCCTGCTGGCCACCACGCTGGCATCCTTCGGCTGGCTGATCTTCACCCTGGTGGGAGGCTGGCTGTCGGACAAGATCGGCCGCGTCAAGACGTTCCTGCTGGGCTACGGCATCGTCTTCGCCTGGATGATCCCGATGTTTGCGCTCATCGACACCAAGAACATCGTGCTCTACGGCGTCGCGCTGTTCGTGCTGACCATCGGCCTGGGACTGTCCTACGGCCCGATGTCCGCGATGTACGCCGAGATGTTCCCGGCGAACGTGCGCTACTCCGGCATTTCGATCGGCTACGCCTTCGGTGCCATCCTGGGCGGCGCGTTTGCTGCCATGATCGCTGAGGCACTGCTGCAGGGCACCGGCTGGACCGGTTCCATCGGTATCTACATCATGATCCTCTGCGCCATCTCCGCGGCCGGCGTACTGCTGGCCGGAGAAACCAAGGGCCGTCCGCTCGGCGTCAGCCACGGCACAACTGATGTAGCGGCAAGGCACTAGTCACCAAGCACGCCAGTGGGGCGCGGGCCGCAAGGTCCGCGCCCCTCTGCCGTTAAACCCAACGCGGGGTCACTCCGCGCCCATCCGACGGCCCGGAATAGGCGCGATCTGACCCCGCGTCGGCGTTCAGGCGCGCCGGGTGCCCAGCAGCCGGACGACGTCGTCGTCCCGCACCTGCCGGAACTCGCGGTAGTAGCTGCCGACGGCGCGGAACTGGCCGGGGATGAAGAGGCTGAAGACGGCGTCGGCGAGCTGCTGCAGGGGCGTCTGGGCCTCCAGCGACGCGACGGGAACCGCGACGACGACGCTCGCCGCGCCGGCCGCCCGCACCGCCTCGACGGCGGCCCGCATGCTTGAACCGGTGGCCATCCCGTCGTCGGCCACGATGACGGTTTTGCCGGTCAGTGTCAGCCGCGGCCCCGGATACGCTCCGGCGCGGCGCTCCACTTCCGCCTGCTCAAGCCGCACCACCTCATCCAGCGCCGACTGCTGGATCCCCAACTCCAGGAGCGCGTCCACGAAGGGCCGGTTCACCACGCGCACCACCCGGCCGTTCACTGTTGCCAGTGCACCGAAGGCGGTCTCCCCGTGTCCGGGAATCCCCAACTTGCGGACCGGAAGTACGTCCCAGGGCAGCTGGAGCGCTGCGGCGGCCTCGGCGGCAACCGGGACACCGCCACGTGCGAGTCCCAGCAGCACGGTGTCCGGGCGCCCGCGGAACTGGGGGAGGGCGCCGGCAAGGAGTCTGCCGGCCTGCCCGCGGTCTGTGAAGCGCATGCCCATGGCGTCCCTCTTCCGGTTTCCGCCCTCTCTGCTGTGGCCAGCCTACGTCCGCCGGGGTAGCTGCGCGAGACCGGTGCCAGCAATCCTCCCGGCGGGCAGTTCTATCCATCCAGCGAATGGAGTAACGCCCGTAGCATGTCCATGGGCGGGACGTACCGGTGCTCCCGCCTATGGGGAATAACTTGGGGGAATCAATGGCTGCGACTTTTTGGCGCTCCGTTTATGGCGCGGAGCCGGGCGCAGTTGCGCATCGCCCGCGTGATCTGTGGGAGCCGCGGGTGAACACCGCCAGGCCTCCCGCCCGGCTGCCGGCAGCCGTTTCCGTCCTCTGCCTGGCGGGCGCACTGGTTGCCTGCGCGCCCGCCGCCGAACCTCGGAGCCCGGGTATGGATCTTGCCACCGCGAAACAGTCCACCCGCAGCCAGCAGGACGAGTTGATGTCGGTGGTCCCGCCGGCTGTAGTGGCGACGACCAAGCAGACCGAGACGTCGCGCGCCCTCTTTGAATGCGAGACCGGCGGCTACTACTGGCCGGGCACGATGGATGTACTCCTCAGCGGGGACGCCGACGGCGCGGCCCTGCTGGAGCAGATCAAGACCGACTGGTCCGCCAAGAGCGGCTGGACCGTCAGGGACAAGACCAGCGTCAACGGAGACCCTGAACTCGTGATCGTCAGCCAGGCGGGTTTCCGGCACGCGATCGAGTACAACCCGGAGCGGAACGCGCTCAACGTGCTGTCCTCGTCCGCGTGCTTCCAGATGGAGGGAAAGCCAAAGCCGGGCGTCGACTACTAGGCCACCTAAACCAACGCGGGGTCAGCTCCGGCCCATCGCCGTAGCGGCGGATGGACGGGACCTGACCCCGCGTTGCGTCGGGGAGGCCGGGGGACTAGACGCCCAGGAAGCTGACGGCCCCCTGCTTGAAGGCCCGGCTGGTGATGGCGTTGGTGTGGTTCCGTCCCGGCAGGACGAGCTGTTCCACCATGGCCCCGGCTTTGAGCCCGAGCGCGGCGAGGTCCGGCATGGAGGCGGCCCGCTCGTCCTTCTCGCCGGCCACGAGCAGCATCGGAACGCGCGGCACGGCCTCGGCCGGATCGAACGGCTCGCTCTTGATGGCCTCCACGAGGGAAAGCAGCGAGAAGATGTTGTTGCTCGGCAGCATCTGCGCCATCTTCAGCAGCCCGGCGGTGGACGCGTCGGCGATCGGCGTGCCGTCGGCCAGGTAGCGCTGGGCGGCAACGAGGTCGAAGTCGGCCAGCGGATCGGCGACGTTGGGGCCGCCCAGGACCAGCCGGTGCACCAGCTCATGTTGCGTGGCGCCGAACTCCCAGGCGAGCCGGGAACCGAGCGAGTAGCCGATCAGGTCCAGCCCGCTGGAAGGGTCACCGTCGCGCAGGGGGCCGGCTCCGGCGTCGAACGCGATCTGCAGCAGGTCCGCGCGGATCCTGCTGGGGGTGTACGAGTCCATGTCCTCGGGGGCGCCGCTGCGGCCGTGGCCGGGCAGGTCCACCGTGATGACGCGGCGGCCGGCCTCCAGCAGGGCGCTGATCCAGCCCGTGTCCTCCCAGTTGAGCTTGGAGGAGGAGGAAAAACCGTGCAGCAGCAGGACCGGCCGCAGCCCGGCATCGGACTCCGGTTCATGCACCCCGACGTACAGCTGGGGGTCGGTGCCCTCGACGGTGTGCGAATGCTGTTCGCCGGTGTGTCTGCCGCTCATGGTGTCAGTCCTCATCAAGTACGGCGCTCAGGCGGACCCGGCGCTTTGGTGCCTCTTCCTTCGGGACCGTGCCCACGATGCCGGCGGTGTTGTCCGGCACCTCAAACACAATCAGGGGCTCGCCGACATTGATTTTGTCACCGGGCCCGCCGTGGATACGCACAACCTTACCTGCCTGCGGGCTGGGCAATTCAACGGCGGATTTGGTGGTCTCCACCTCGACGAGGGGCTGGTTCCGCTCCACCTGGTCGCCGGGGGCCACGAGCCATTCCAGCACGGTCGCCTCGATGAGGCCCTCACCGAGGTCCGGGAGCGGGAAGGAAATTTCAGCCACGTTTGTACTCCAATACTCGCTGGATCCCGAAGAGGATCCGGTCAATGTTCGGGATGTATTCATCTTCCAGGTCCCCCGAGGGATACGGGACGTCAAAGCCGGTGACGCGCTCCACGGGCGCCTTGAGCGTGTCAAAGCAGCTCTGGGTGATCAGCTGTGCCACCTCGGCGCCCAGCCCGGACGTCAGCGGCGCCTCATGGACCACGACGGCGCGGCGCGTCTTGCGCACGGACGCGGCCAGCGCCTCGGCGTCGATCGGCTTGAGCCAGCGCAGGTCCAGGACCTCGACGTCGATCCCGTCCTCTGCGGCGAGCTCCGCCACCTGGAGGCAGCGCGCCACCATGGCACCCCACGCGACAAGCGTGAGGTGGCGGCCCTCGCGCATGACCTTCGCACCGGTGGGGGTGCCGCCGTCCGCATCGCAGTGCGCAAGGTCGACGTCGCCCTTCTGCCAGTACCGCGACTTCGGCTCCATGAAAATCACCGGGTCCGGCCGCGTGGCGGCATACTTGAGCAGGTGGTACGCCTCGTGCGGGTTCGACGGCGAGACCACCTTGAGCCCGGGAACGTGCGCGAAGAGTGCCTCGAGGCTCTCCCCGTGGTGTTCGGGGGCGCGGATGCCGCCGAAACTGGGAACGCGCAGGGTGATGGGCATCGGCATCGTGCCGCGGCTGCGGTAGTTCATCCGGGCAATCTGGCAGACAATCTGGTTGATCGCCGGGTAGGCGAAGCCGTCGAACTGGACCTCGGGGATGGGGTGGAACCCGGCCATCGCCAGGCCCACGGACATGCCGAGAATGCCGGATTCCGCCAGCGGGGTGTCGAAGACGCGCTGCTCGCCGTGCTTGGCCTGTAGGCCGTCGGTGATGCGGAAGACGCCGCCGAGCCGGCCGCAGTCCTCGCCGAAGATGACGGCCTTCGGGTTCTCGGCGAGCACCTCGTCGAGGGCCCGGTTGAGGGCCTGCTGCATGGACATCACGGTGGTGGCTGCCGCGGCGGGGCCCGCGGCAGCAGCGCCTTCGAGAATCGAGTTAGACATGTTCGGACTCCTCGCGCCAGTTGGCGGCCTGGGCCTGCAGGGCAGGGGTGGTTTCCTGGAAGACCAGGTCAAACATTTCGGTGCCGGGGCGGGAACCCAGGGCCTGGATGCCGTTGCGGATCTGTTCCTCCTCGGCCTTGGCCGCTGCGAGGGCCTCGGCGAAGAACGCCTCGTCGGCGATGCCGTCGGCGACCAGCCGCTGCCGGAACCGTTCCAGCGGGTCCAGGCCGGCGCCGTCGCGCTCCTCGTCGAGCGAGCGGTAGCGTCCCGGATCGTCGGAGGTCGAGTGCGGGCCGCGGCGGTACGTCATGGCCTCGATGAGCACGGGGCCGTTCCCGGCCCGGGCGTGTGCAAAGGCGCGGCGGGTGGCCTCGACGACGGCGACGACGTCGTCGCCGTCGATCTGCAGGGCCGGCATGCCGTAGCCGGCGGCGCGGGCGGCGACGGAGCCGCCGGCCACCTGGCGTTCGGTGGGGACCGAGATCGCCCAGCCGTTGTTCTGCACGAAGAACACCACGGGGGCCTTCATCACAGCGGCGAAGTTCAGCGCCTCGTGGACGTCGCCCTGGGAGGAGGCGCCGTCGCCGAAGTATGTCATCGCGACGCCGAGCTTGCCGTCGGGGGTGCCGGACAGCGTCTGGCCGTGCGCCCAGCCGACGGCGTGCAGCACCGAGCCGGCCACCACGGCCTGGATCGGGGCGAGCCGGGATTCCACCGGGTCGTAGAGGCCGCCGTGCCAGGTGGCCTTGTGGGTGGACATGTACGCCACCATGTCCACGCCCATGGTGCGGGCGACGCCCATCTCGCGGTAGGTGGGGAAGACGAAGTCCCGGGTGGTGTCGACGGCGTAGCCGCTGCCCACCTGGGCAGCCTCCTGGCCGAGCTCGGGCGCATAGCCGGGGATGATGCCCTGGCGCTGCCAGGCGATGGCCGAGGTGTCGAGGTGGCGGACGGCCACCATCAGCGAATAGAGCTCGCGGAGCTGGGCGGGAGTGAGCGGTTCGGCGGCGACGCCGGAAGCCACGGGAAGTGTATCCATGGCTGTGACCCTAGTCACCCGCGGGGCAGTGGGCAATCAGCCGGAAAAACACTGACCAGACTGCACAAGAGTGCTAGCAGGACGGGCGTCCGGCTTTGCAGTTTGTGCAGCCTGGTCAGTTGATGCGCCGAGGGCCCGTTACTTCCCGACGTCGACGCGGTCGGCCTGCTCGGCCGGCGCCGCGCTGCGGTTGCGGGTGAGCCGGGCGCCGATCCAGCAGGCGGCGGCAATACCGGCGACCAGGGCAATGGTGCTGAAGAGCTGCTTGCTGCTGTCCGGGCTGCTGAAGCCCACGGCGAAGATCAGGGCCAGGAGGACCAGGCCGAAGATGGTCAGCCCCGGGAAGCCCTTCATGCGCAGCGGCAGGACAGTGCCCTCACGGTCCGCGCGGCGGCGGAGGATCAGCTGGGAGACCAGCGCGGAGCCCCAGACCATCAGGCACGTCGAGCCGACCAGCTGGAAGAGTGCCGGAAGGATCTGCTCCGGGAAGACCAGTTCCAGGACGGCGGCCAGGAAGCCGAACGCCACGGAAACCGCGACGGCGAGCACCGGCACCCGCGCCTTGTTGATCTTCGACAGGAACCGGGGAGCCTCGCCGCGTTCGGACAGTGAGAACACCATCCGGGAGGCGCCGTACAGGTTCGCGTTCAGGGCCGAGAGGAGTGCGACGACGGCCACCAGCGTGATGGCGGCGCCGGCTCCGGGGATGCCGGCCACGTTGAGGACGCCGGCAAACGGCGAGGCCAGTTCTTCCGACGTGTAGGGAAGGACCGCGGCGATGACGAAGACCGAGCCGATGTAGAAGACCATGATCCGCCAGACGACGGTGCGGATCGCCTGGCCCACGCTGTGCTGGGGGTTCTCGGTCTCGGCGGCGGCCACGCTGACAATCTCGGTGCCGCCGAACGCGAAGATCACCACGAAGAGCGCGGTGGCGATCCCGCCCAGTCCGGCTGGGGCAAAATCGGCGGTGAAGTTGGAGAGGCCGGGGGACTCGACGTCCGGCAGCCAGCCCAGCAGCAGTGCCGTGCCGATGCCCAGGAACAGCAGGATGGCGGCAACCTTGAGGATGGCAAACCAGAACTCGAACTCGCCGAAGTTTTTCACCCCGGCAAGGTTGATGGCCGTGAACACGGCCATGAAGATCAGGGACAGGGCCCAGACCGGAACCACCGGCCACACGGTGAACAGCAGGGCGGCGGCGCCAAGGGCCTCGGCGGCAATCACCACCACCAGTTGCAGCCACCAGAGCCATCCCACGGTGGCTCCCGCGGTCCGGCCCATGGCCTTGGCCGCGTAGACGGAAAACGCGCCGCTGTTAGGGTTGGCGGCGGCCATTTCGCCGAGGGCCCACATGACCAGGATGATCAGGGTTCCCGCGACCAGGTAGGAGATCAGGACGGCGGGTCCGGCGGCCTGGACTCCGGCCCCCGAGCCCAGGAACAGGCCGGCGCCGATGGCGCTGCCGAGTCCCATCATGGTGAGTTGGCGTGGCTTCATGCTGTGGCCCAGTTTCAGGCCGGGGCGCTCCGCGGTGGACTTCATTGTCATACTGGCGAACCTTCGTGTGGTTTGGATCTCTAAGTCCTTATGGGACCTATTGAATTTACCGTGAATGGGCAGGGTCTCCATGCGCCCACCGTGAGAGGATGGTGGCAGTTTGTTGGCTATATTCGGGGTTACCGTAACGGTTTGTCGTGCGTACTTCGCGGCGGGAGGAAAATTCGATGAACGTTGATCCCTTGGACGCGAAAATTGTCCGATTCTTCACGGATTCCCCCCGAGCCTCCGTGCTGGAGGCGTCCCGGGTGCTCAAGGTTGCCCGCGCCACCGTGCAGTCGCGGCTGGACCGGATGCAGGACAGCGGCGTTATCGGCTCCTGGGTGCCGCAGCCGGATCCGGCGCATTTCGGATTTCCGGTGGTGGCGTTTTGCTCGCTCACGATCAACCAGGACCTGGGGCACGACGCTGTGGTCGAGGCCCTCGCGGCGATTCCTGAGCTGATCGAAATCCATACCGTCTCCGGCGGTTCGGACCTGATGGCGCGCATTGCGGCCCGCTCCAATTCGGACCTCCAGCGCGTGCTGGACGCCATGATCGCCACGCGGACGGTGCTGCGCTCGTCCTCGGTCATTGTCCTGAACACTCACTTCCAGGGCCGCACGCTCCCGCTGCTGGAAGCCGCAGCCACCGGCAGGTGAAAGGCCGCAGCCCCATGTGACCTGAAACATTTTGCACCCGGCGCGTGAGGTCGTAGAATTAGTTCTAGTCAATCTGACTATAACTAATCCGGCGGTCGGGCCGGAGCGTCAGGACAGTCCCCAGGGACCGGCCGGAGCCTCAGAAGGCGGGTGAATCACCGTTTACACCACAGCAGCCAACGTCTCCGAGCGCCAGCTTGCGCCGCCGTCGCTGGCCATCTCCACGGTGATCTTCGCCCTCCGTCCCAGTGAGTGCTCCGGACGGCCCACCCTTTGGATCCCGCTGGTGCGCCGGATCCGCGAACCGTTCAAGGGACTGTGGGCGCTGCCCGGGGGCCCGCTGACCCACTCCGAGTCCCTGCCGGACGCCGCCTCGCGGAACCTGCAGGAGACCACGGGCCTGGCGCCCAGCTACCTCGAACAGCTCTACGCGTTCGGTGGACTGCACCGTTCGCCCACCCAGAGGGTCGTCTCGATTGTGTACTGGGCGCTGGTGCAGCCCACCGAGGCCGCGCTCGCGGACGAATCCGAAAACGTCAAGTGGTTCCGGGCCGACCGGCTCGGCGAACTGGCCTTCGACCACAACGCGATCATCGACTACGCGCTCTGGCGGCTGCGCAACAAGATGGCCTACGGGTCCATCGCGTACCACCTACTCGGCGAGTACTTCACCCTGGCGCAGGTTCGGGAGGTCTACGAGGCCGTCCTGGACCGCGAGCTGGACCCGGCCAACTTCCGCCGGCAGGTCAAGGCCACACCGGAGATCGAAGAAACCGACCAGTACCTGCAGGGCGGCAAACACCGCCCGCCCCGCCTCTACCGCTTTACCGGCCGCCCAGGCCTTGACCCAGACAACAGGAGCACACCATGAGCAGCGTCAATACGGCCATCCAGCTGATCACGCGCGAACAGGCCGCCAGCAGCGCCACGGGCCTTGCGACGGGCGCCTCCACCTGCAGTCCCGCGCTGGCCCGAGGACCCTGGGACTACGATCTCGCCGAGGCCCTCGCCGGTGTGCCCGCCTACGGTCCCGGCGCCTCCGTCGCGGACGTCGCTCCCGCCTCAACTCCCCGGCAGGGCCAGCTTCCGGAGGAGTACAAGCTGGCCAGCGACGCCGAACTCGACCTGCGGATCCGCGCCGCCAAAGCGGCACTGGGGGACCGCGCCGTCGTGCTGGGGCATTTCTACCAGCGCGACGAAGTGATCGAATACGCCGACTTCGTGGGGGATTCCTTCCAGCTGGCCAATGCCGCACTGACCCGGCCCGACGCCGAGGCCATCATCTTCTGCGGTGTGCACTTCATGGCCGAAACCGCGGACATCCTGTCCCGGCCGGACCAGGCCGTGATCCTGCCCAACCTGGCCGCGGGCTGCTCCATGGCGGACATGGCGGACATCGACTCCGTGACCGAGTGCTGGGAACAGCTGGAGGAACTGTTCGGCACCGAGCCCGACGCCGACGGCCGGGTCCCGGTCATCCCCGTCACCTACATGAACTCCTCCGCCGCCCTCAAGGGCTTCTGCGGCGAGCACGGCGGGATCGTCTGCACCTCCTCCAACGCCGCCACAGTCCTCGAATGGGCCTTCGAGCGCGGCCAGCGCGTGTTGTTCTTCCCTGACCAGCACCTGGGCCGCAACACCGCCAAGGCCATGGGCGTGCCGCTGGAGCAGATGCCCATGTGGAACCCGCGCAAGGACCTCGGCGGCAACAACGAACAGACCCTGCTCGATTCCCGCGTGATCCTCTGGCACGGCTTCTGCTCGGTCCACAAGCGTTTCAACGTGGGCCAGATCGAAAAGGCCCGCGCCGAGTTCCCGGGCGTCCAGGTGATTGTGCACCCCGAATGCCCCATGGAAGTGGTGGACGCCGCTGATTCCGCCGGTTCCACGGACTTCATCCGAAAGGCCATCGCCGGCGCCACGGAACCCACCACCTTCGCGATTGGCACCGAAATCAACATGGTTAACCGGCTGGCCGCGGAATACCCGCAGCACACCATCTTCTGCCTGGACCCGGTGATCTGCCCCTGCTCCACGATGTACCGCATCCACCCCGGCTACCTCGCCTGGGTCCTGGAAGCGCTGGTCCGGGGTGAGGCAGTTAACCGGATCACGGTGGCGGACGACGTCGCCGCCCCGGCAAAGGTTGCCCTCGAACGGATGCTGGCGGCGCGGCCGTGACCAGGCCGCCGCGGTTGGTTGTTGTCGGGAGCGGCATCGCGGGGCTGTATGCCGCGCTTCTCGCGTCCGACGCGGTCCGCGACGGCGGGCCCGCGTGCGAGGTGGTGCTCCTGAGCAAGGGAGCCCTCGAGCAGAGCAACACCTTCTACGCCCAGGGCGGTGTCTCGGCGGTGCTCGCCCCGGGGGAGGCCGCTCCCGGCGATTCCGTGGCGGCGCACATCGCCGACACCCTCGGCGCGGGCGCCGGGCTTAACGACCCCAACGCCGTGCGGGTCCTGTGCACCGAGGCCGTCCGGGACATCGCCGGCCTGCAGCGGTTCGGCGTGCAGTTCGACGCCGGACCCGGCGGAGGCCCGGCGCTCGGACTGGAGGCGGCACACTCTGCCGCCCGCATCCTGCATGCCGGCGGGGACGCGACAGGCGCCCGCATTACCAGGGCCCTGGTCGCCGCCGTCCTGGAGCGCGCCGTCCTGAACCGGGTGGGCCAGGGCGGGCTGCGGGTCGAGACCGGCGCGTTCGTCACGGACCTGCTCACCGACTCTCCCGAACCGGGCCCGACGGCGGTCCCCGCGCAGGTCACCGGCGTCGCCTACCTGTCCAAGGGGCAGCCGCGGCGGTTGCAGGCCGACGCGGTGCTCCTGGCCACCGGCGGTGCCGGACGGCTCTTCGCCCGGACCAGCAACCCCTCAGTCGCCACTGCCGACGGACTGGCCCTGGCCTGGCGGGCCGGAGCGGCAGTCCGCGACCTGGAGTTCTTCCAGTTCCACCCCACCACGCTCGCGGCAGACGAGGTGCCCGGCGGCGCGCCGGCGCTCCTCATTTCAGAGGCGGTCCGCGGGGAAGGCGCCATCCTGCTCGACGCCGCCGGCTACCGCTTTATGCCCGACTACCACCCGGACGCCGAACTGGCCCCGCGTGACGTCGTCTCCCGCAGTATTGCCCTGCACCTCGCCGCCACGGGCGCGCCGGCGGACAGCCCCGTCTTCCTGGACGCCCGGGGGATCGAGGCCGCCCGCGGGCCCGGCTTCCTCGCCCGGCGCTTTCCCAGCATCACGGCCGCCACCCGCGCCGCCGGCTACGACTGGACGGCGCAGAGGCTTCCGGTGTCCCCGGCGGCGCACTACTGGATGGGCGGCGTGTCCACCGACCTGTGGGGGCGCACCTCCGTGCCGGGGCTGTACGCGGCCGGCGAGGTCGCATGCACGGGTGCGCAGGGCGCCAACCGGCTGGCGAGCAATTCACTCCTGGAGGGGCTGGTCTTCGGCCGCCGCGCTGTGGAGGCGTTCTTGGCTGGCGAAACTGGCTGCGCGTCGGATTGGGCGTCGTCCGACGCCGTTCCTCCGCGTGCTGTCTCGGCCGCTGGCGGCCTCCCCTTGACGCACGCTTCCGGAACACCGTCGAACGACGGCGGCCAGACAGCACTGAGTGTCGGCCGGGAATATCACCCGGCCGGCTTGCCCGTTGGTGTTGTGAAGACTGAAGCTGGTGCCGGGCCATTTTCGCGCGAGGCCCTGCGGCGGTTGATGACTGCGGACGCCGGGGTCCTGCGCAGCGGGGAGCAGCTGCGGGAGGCGGAGTACGTCCTGGCTTCGTGGGCGGCCGTCGTCCGTCCCCAGAGCGTGACGGACGGAACGGACCCGCGGGAGCACGAGGACCGGAACCTGCTGCTCGCCGCGCAACTCCTTGTGGCAGCCGCCCGGCAGCGGACCGGCTCCATCGGCGCCCACTACCGGGCCGACGCGACAGCCGCCGCGCCCGCTGTGCCCGCGGCCCCCGCTCTGCTTGTAGCGCCCGCCCGCTCCACCCCGCCGGCCGGCGCGCACGGCCACCGGCCTGCCGCCGCGTCCCGTCCGAAACAAAGGATTTCCTCATGACAGCACCCGTTGCAGCCCCGACCACCGCTCCGACCTCCACGCTGGCCACCACCGTGGCCGCCGCGCCGTCGGTGACCGCCGCGCTCGCCGGCACTCTCCCCGCAGCTGCCGTGGACGCCGTGCTGCGGGCCGCCCTGTTGGAGGACGCACCCTACGGCGACATCACCTCGCAGACGCTCATTCCCGCGGACACTCGCGCGACGGCGGTGCTGGCCGCCCGGGTGCCCGGCGTGCTCAGCGGCGGGGAGGTGTTCGCGGCCGCGATGAAGCTCACCGACCCCGACGCCGTCGTCGAACTCCTCGTGGCCGACGGTGCCGCCTTTGCCGCCGGAACGGCGCTCGCGAGGGTTTCCGGGAACGCCCGTGCTGTGCTGCTCGCCGAACGCGTGGCCCTGAACCTGGTCCAGCGAATGAGCGCCATCGCCACCAAAACAGCGGAGTTCGTCGCCCTCGTGGACGGCACTCGGGCGCGCATCACCGACACGCGCAAGACGACGCCGGGGCTGCGGGTGCTCGAACGCTACGCCGTCCGCTGCGGCGGCGGAGCCAACCACCGCTTCGGACTCTCCGACGCTGTACTGGCCAAGGACAACCACCTGGCCGTCCTGACCGGGGGAGACCCGTCGAAACTCACCGCCGTGCTGCGGGAGGCCAAAGCCCGGCTGGGGCACACCACCCACTTCGAGGTCGAAGTGGACCGCATGGACCAGATCGGACCGGTACTGGACGCCGGGGTGGACACCATCATGCTGGACAACTTCACCCCGGCCGAGCTGGCCGCGGGGGTGGCCCTTGTCGCAGGCCGGGCGCGGGTCGAGGCCAGCGGCAACGTGAACCTGGCCACCGTCGCCGGCATTGCCGCCACCGGGGTGGACGTCATCTCGATCGGCGGACTCACACACAGCGTGGCCGCCCTGGATCTGGGACTCGACATTGAACTTGAATCCGGCAGGAACCAGCACCGCGCTGAGGAGAACACCGAACAGGCAGCAGGCCAGGCCACGCCATGATTTTCCTCGACGCCGCGGCCACCACCCCGGTCCGCCGTGAGGTGCTCGAAGCGATGTGGCCGTACCTCAGCGGGGACTTCGGCAATCCCTCGAGCCACCATTCGCTCGGCGACGCGGCCGCCACGGCGCTCGCCGGGGCCAGGGCAGCAACGGCCAAGGCACTGGGCTGCCGCCCGGGCGAGGTGGTCTTCACCTCCGGCGGCACGGAGGCGGACAACCTCGCCGTCAAGGGCATAGCGCTGGCCCGGCGGGCCGCTGACCCGCGGCTGGACCGGGTGGTGATCAGCGCCGTCGAACATCCCGCCGTGGAGGAGTCCGCCCGCTACCTGGCGCGCGTGCACGGCTTCGCCGTCGACGTCGTGCCGGTGGACTCATACGGCCGCGTCACCGAGGCGGCGCTCGCCGCCGTGCTCCGGCCGGAAACCGCCCTGGCCAGCATCATGTACGCCAACAATGAGGTGGGCACCGTGCAGCCCGTCGCCCGCCTGGCCGCGCTGGCCCGCGCGCAGGGCATACCCTTCCACACCGACGCGGTCCAGGCCGCCGGCTGGCTGCCGCTCGACACCGCAGCACTGGGCGTGGACGCCCTGAGCATCTCTGGCCACAAACTAGGCGCCCCGAAAGGAAGCGGGGCCCTGTTCGTGCGGAGCCGCACCCGGCTGGAGCCCGTGATCCACGGCGGCGGGCAGGAACGCGGACGCCGGTCGGGGACCGAGAACGTGGCCGGGGCTGTGGCGCTTGCGACGGCGCTCACCCTCGCCCGGGGCTCGCAGGGGGACCGTGCGGCCCAGGTCGCGGCCCTGCGGGATGACTTCATCCGCTCGGTGCAGGCCGGCGTTCCGGGCGCGGTCCTCACCGGCCATCCGGTGGAGCGGCTGCCGTCCGTCGCGTCGTTCTGCTTCCCCGGGACCAGCGGCGAGTCCGTGCTGCTGGAACTCGAGCGCCAGGGGGTCATCTGCTCCAGCGGCTCGGCCTGCGCGGCTGGGTCGGACGAGCCGTCCCCGGTGCTGCGCGCCCTGGGCATCGAAACGGAAGTGGCCCAGACCGCAGTCCGCTTCAGTTTCGACACCACCATCACGGCCGCCGAGCTGCAGGAGGCGGCGGCCGCGGTCCGCACCGCCGTCGGCAGCGTCCGTGCCCTCGGCGCCCCCTGACCCCGCGTTGCGCTATCACTTAATGCTGTTCCGGGACCCTCAGAGGGACGTTATCTGATAGCTCAACCGGGGTTAGCGGTGCCGGGCGCGGCGGAAGATCCAGTGCCGCAGCAGGGTAAAGCGCACGGCCGTGGCCGCGAAGCCGGAAAGTGTGGTGGTCCACAGCTCGTCGGCCACGGTGGCGGCGGGATTGATCCAGTGCAGCACGCCGAGGCTGCCGCCGGTAATCAGGAGCGCCACGAGAATCACGATCAGCCCGTTGAGATGGTCGCGCTTCATCCGGTGGCGTTCGGTGATCTTGAAGGTCAGCCGCCGGTTCAGGGCGGTGTTCATCAGCGACGTCAGGATCAGGGCGGTCGCATTGGCCGGCTGCGAGCCAAAGTACGGCCGGAGGAACGCGTACAGCGCCAGGGACGTTGCCGTGCAGACGACGCCGACGGCGGTGAACCTCAGCAGCTGCCGGACCAGCGGATAGCGGAGGACGCCGCGGTGCCGGCGGCGGACGGGAGCCTGGCGGGGAGGACTGACCGTGCCGACGGGGGCAGATCCGGCGCCAGGGCCGGGGGCAGGGGTGTGCTGATCGAGCTCTGTGTCCATCCGCTCAGTACAGCTCGCCGACAGGGATCTCCACGGCCAGGCGGTTGGACGGGCCGGCGAGGGGACATGCCCACGCCTCGTTGTAAGCGCAGGACGCGTTGTAGGCGAAGTTGAAGTCAACGACGAACTCGGCCTCCGGGCCGGACCCCTGCACGCCGTGGAAGGCACCCTTGATGGTGTCCAGCAGGTAGCGGCCCGCACCGTAGCTGCCGCCGGGCTGCCCGGCCGTGGCATCACGGAAGGGCACAAAGATGCCGCCGCCGTAGCCGCGGAGCTTCCACACGGCGAGCTGGCCCATTTCCGGCAGGTCGAACGTGCCCAGCCGGACAAACCGCACCAGGCCGTCGGTCCCGGTCTCAACGTTCATTTCCCGCCCGGCACCCTCGCTGGTCAGCGGGATGTGGAAGCGGTAAATCGGATCGTAGTCCGCCGTCTTCAGCCCGCCGAAGCTGGACTTGGCGGCCGCGGTGAGCGGCGACGCGGGGTGCGTGCCGAACATCCGGTCCCGCTCCTGGCGCCAGTACGAATGCGCCTCGGCCGGATCCTCGGCCGCGATTTTCCGCACGTTGGCGTAGAGCGCAAAGGTCCGGAGCCGCCAGTCCGCGATGTCGACGGCGGAGATATCCGCCACGCTGTCCTGGTCTCCGAAATCTGTGGAGTCAAAATCCTGATCCGCCATGTCCCCAGCGTATCCCGCTTTCCCGGCGGCGAATCGCGCCCCGGGCGGCACGTCCCGGCGACGGCGCGGCCGTAGACTTTCGCGCATGCAGACCAGCCCCAGGCCTCCCGTCAGCCGCGCCGCAGCCGCCCTGGCCGAACTTGTGCGGTTCCGCACCGTGTCCTCCCGGCTGGACCATGAGGTGGACGCCGCCGAGTTCGAAGGATTCATCGCCGCGCTGGCCCGCCGGTATCCCGCCGTGCACGCCGCCCTCGACCTCGAACGCGTCAACGGCGGCGCGCTGCTGTTCCGCTGGCCCGGCACCGGACCGGATCCCGCTGCGCGTCCGTCGGTACTGATGGCCCATTACGACGTCGTCCCCGCCGGCGACCCGGAGGCCTGGACCCACCCGCCGTTTTCCGGGCACATTGACGGCACCCACCTGTGGGGCCGCGGCACCCTCGACGACAAGGGCCAGCTGGTCGCCGTGATGGAAGCGGCGGAATCCTTGCTCGAAGCCGGGTTCGCCCCCGCCCGCGACCTCTACTTCTCCTTCGGCAACAACGAGGAGACCGCCGGGGATTCCGCCGCCGCCGCGGCGGAACTGCTGGCCGGCCGGGGAGTGAAGCCCTGGCTGGTCCTGGACGAGGGCGGCGCCGTGGCCGGCGGGGCATTCCCCGGCGTGACCCGGCCGGCCGCCGTCGTCGGGGTGGCCGAAAAGGGGATCCTCGATGTGGAGCTGCTGACCCGGGACCCCGGCGGCCATGCCTCCACCCCTCCCCGGATGGGCGCGACGGCGCGGCTGGCGCGCGCCATCACCCGGATCGAGCGGAACCCGTTCCCGCAGTCGCTGCCGGACGTGACCGCGGAGACGCTCCGGCGGTTCGGCCCGCACGCCCCGGCGCCGCTGCGGGCAGTGTTCGCCAGGCTGTCCCTGTTCCGCACCCCGGTGACGCTGCTCTTCGGCCGGATGGGGAACGAGACCAACGCGATGACCCGCACCACCGTGGCCATCACCACCCTGGAGGGCAGCGCCGGGGCCAACGTCCTGGCCGCCACCGCCCGGGCCAACGCCAACATCCGGGTGGCCGTGGGGGAAACCGTCGAGGGGACGGTGGAGCGGCTGCGGCGGATCATCCGGGACCCCAAGGTGGAGCTGCGCGTGGTGGAAGGCAACGACCCCTCCCCGGTCTCGCCCTACTCCGGGCCGCAATGGGAACTGCTGGAGGCCGCCATCACCGCGGTCTTCCCCGAGGCGCTGGTCACCCCGTACATCATGATGGGGGGCACCGATTCGCGCCGTTTCACCGGGATCTGCGCCGCCGTGTACCGTTTCGCCCCGTTCTCGATGGACACCGAGGCGCGGTCCTCCATCCACGCCGTCGACGAAAAGATCCTGCTGGAGACCCTGGAGCGCGGCGTCACCTTCTACGAAACGCTGATCCGGGCACTCTAAGAGGCCCGATGTCCCGCTACGCTGGCACCATGACTGGGACGGACACCTTCCGGCGGCCCGCGGCCCGCGGCCTCCGGATCGCCGCCGCCCTGGCGCTCGCCGCCGCGGCGCTGGCCGGCTGCAGCGGCGACGGCAAGGGCACGCCCGCCTGGACGGCGGGCGGCAGTCCCGGGGCGAGCGGGGCGCCGTCGGACCCATCCGCGGAACCCTCCGCAGGCAACCCGACGCCGGGCGCCTCACCAGGGTCCACCGTCGCGGCGTCGCCGGGTTCGACGGCGGCGGCCTGGAAGGTCTTTACGGATCCGGAGAAAAAAATCAGTTTCGAGCTGCCACGGGAATGGATTGCGCAGTCGGTACCTCCGGAGCAGGGCACCCTGCCCGGCGCGCTCAAGATCGAGGTCAAGGACGCCGACGGCGGCTACCTCGCCACCCTGCAGACCGGCCTCCGGCCCCAGCCCGCCCCGGCCTGCGCGGACAAGGCCGCCAAACCGTACGTCGTGGTCAGCAGCGTCCCGGTCGAGCTGCCGCACCGCGGCGGCGAGGGCACTATCGACCCCCACGTGGTGTTCCGGGTGATCCAGGGCTACAAGTACTTCGGCTCCTACGGCATCACCAACATCGTCGGCGGCGCGGCAGGAAAAGCCTGCGTGCTGCAGAACCTGGTCCGCGGCCCCGAAGGCATGGGGGACTACTCCTTCGCGGACCTGACGGCGCTGAAGGCGTTCGCGCCCGACCAGAAGGTGGCGCCGGCCAAGGCCTTCGACACCCTGGACCAGGCGGCCAAATACGTCAACGACGGCTCGGAATTCGCCAACGTCCAGCGGATGCTAATGTCTCTGGAGATCAAAAACTAGTCCCGCACCGCCCGCCGCCCGCACACCATCGGACCGGCGGGGGCGACGGCGACGCGACCCGCCGCTACCTCACACCCCGGAGATACATGCACCGCTCTGTAGCCGCCCGCCTGGCCTTCAAGACCGTGGCCGACACCAAGGTCGCCCTGGCGGTGTCCGTGGCACGAAACGCCGGCTACAGCAGCTTCGTGGAGTCCCTGTCCGTGACGGCAGGCGGCGAAGATGTCCCGCTGACCGAGCTCTCCGACCACCACGGCGGACGGTTCCACTACATGGAATTCGCGGAGCCCGCCGACGTGCTGGTGGAGTACACGGCCGCCGTCTCCGGGTCCGCCCTGCCGGAGGAACCCCGGCTGATGGAACTCATCCGCTATGTTCGGCCGAGCCGCTACGCCGAGTCCGACCGGCTCCTGCCCACCGCCTACGCGGAGTTCGGCGGGCTGCAGGGCGAAGAGCTGGTGCATGCGGTGCGCAACTGGGTCTTCAGCGAGCTGCGCTACATCAGCGGCTCCTCCCGCGGGACCGACGGCGCCGTCGAGACGCTGCTGCACCGCCGCGGGGTCTGCCGCGACTTCGCGCACCTGGCCATCTCGCTGCTGCGCGCCAAGAACGTTCCGGCCCGGCTGGCCGCCGTGTACGCCCCGGGGCTGAATCCCATGGACTTCCACGCCGTGGCCGAGGCCCATGTCAACGGTGCCTGGCACGTCATCGATCCCACCGGTCTGGCACCGCGGGAGAGCATGCTGCGGATCACCGCCGGCCGGGACTCCTCGGACACCGCGTTCCTGTCGACGGTGGGCGGCAGCCTGTCGCTGACGCAGATGCAGGTGACCGCCGTCGTCGACGGCGACCTGCCGGATGAGGATCCGACGAAGCCCGTCACCCTCCACTAGCGGCCGGAAACCCTGCAGCTCAGCGCGCGGCCACCGAGGCCCGCAGCTTCTCGGTGAGGCGCAGCAGTTCCTGCTGCTCGGCCGCCGATAGCGCCGGGCCCACGAGGGCCGCGATGTCGCGGACATGTTCCCGGCCGATCTGCTTCTGCAGGTCCAGGCCAGCTTCGGTGAGCCGGACCAGGACGCCACGGCCGTCGTCGGGTGCCGGCATGCGCTCCACGAGGCCCCGCTTTTCGAGCCGCTCCACCAGCCGGCTCAGGCTGGACTGGCTCAGCAGCACGTGGTCGTTGAGCTCGTTCTGGCGGAGCCAGCCGGACGGGCAGCGCGACAGTGTGAAGAGCACGTCGTACTCGTTGATGGCGAGGCCCTTGAATGCCGGGCCGGCTTGCAGCCTGCGCATCACCGCCACCTGGGCGCGGAACAGGGATTCCCAGGTTTCGGCGGCCAGGCGCACCGGGGATTCGGTCCTGGTGGCCATCACGCGCCCTGTGTGCCGGCGGGGCTGGAGGTGGCGGCGGCGGACTGTCCGGCTGCGGCGAGGGACGCCGCGACGCGGCCGGCATGGGTGGGCGGTTCGGGCACGTGGGCCGGGGTCTTCTCGGCGTATTCCTTGCGCAGCACCGGCAGGACCTCTTCGCCGAACAGGTCCAGCTGCTCCAGCACGGTCTTCAGCGGCAGGCCGGCGTGGTCGATCAGGAACAGCTGGCGCTGGTAGTCGCCGAAGTATTCACGGAAGGTCAGGGTCTTTTCGATGACTTCCTGCGGGCTGCCGACGGTCAGCGGCGTCTGCGAGGTGAAGTCCTCGAGCGACGGGCCGTGGCCGTACACCGGGGCATTGTCGAAGTAAGGGCGGAACTCCTTGACCGCGTCCTGGGAGTTCTTCCGCATGAAGAACTGCCCGCCGAGGCCCACGATCGCCTGATCGGCCTTGCCGTGGCCGTAGTGCTCGTAGCGTTCGCGGTAGAGGCCGATCAGCTGCTGGTAGTGCTCCTTGGGCCAGAAGATGTTGTTCGCGAAGAACCCGTCGCCGTAGTAGGCGGCCACTTCCGCGATCTGCGGCGTGCGGATCGAACCGTGCCACACGAAGGGGGCGACGCCGTCGAGCGGGCGCGGGGTGGAGGTGAAGTTCTGCAGCGGCGTGCGGTGCTTGCCGGACCAGTTGACCGTGTCCTCGTCCCAGAGGCGGCGCAGCAGGGAGTAGTTCTCGATCGCGAGTTCGATCCCGTCTTGGATGTTCTTGCCGAACCAGGGGTAGACCGGGGCGGTGTTGCCGCGGCCCAGGACCAGGTCCACACGGCCGTCGGCCAGGTGCTGGAGCATCGCGAAGTCCTCGGCGATCTTCACGGGATCGTTGGTGGTGATCAGCGTGGTGGCCGTGGACAGGATGATGCGCTCGGTCTGTGCCGCGATGTACGCCAGTGTGGTGGTGGGGGAGGAGGAGAAGAACGGCCGGTTGTGGTGCTCGCCGATTGCGTAGACATCCATGCCGATTTCTTCGACCTTTTTGGCGATCGCCACGGACGCCTTGATGCGCTCGTGTTCCGTGGGAGTGCGGCCCGTGGTGGGGTCGGTGGTGATATCGCTGACGCTGAATACGCCGATTTGCATGATGTGCCTTTCCGTGGCCGGAGACTTCCGGGAGCTGTTTCCTACTATATCCGATGTACATGCATTTGCATCTATCGACCGGTACAACGCCCGCCGCGTCCAAATATTCCCCGCCCTGCCGCGGCCCGGTTTCCCGCCTGTGGCCAAGTGCAGGCCTAGGATGCAATCAATCGGCTGGCCTCCAGGTGCTCAGCCCGCCCGGAAGGTTGCCATGCGCCGCGTCCTCGCTTTTCTGTGTCTGGTCGAGATCACCAGCGGGATCCTGCAGGGCTACTACACACCCATCCTCACCGACATCGCCCGGCACCTGGACATCCACGACGGCGACGTCAACTGGTTCGAGGCCGCGCAGCTGACGGTCAGCGCCCTGGCCGTCCCGGTGCTGGCCAAGCTCGGCGACATGTACGGGCACCGCAGGATCCTGCTCGTCTCCACGGTGCTGACCGCCGCGGCGTCCTGGGGTGTGGCGCTCGCGCCGGACTTCTGGACATTCCTGGCGGCCTGGTCCCTGCAGGGCTTCTACGTGGTCTGGCTGCCGCTGGAGATCGCGCTGATCTTCAGCCGGGTGCACCAGCTGCCCGACGGCGCCGCCCGCACCCGCCGCGCCGCCGGGCTCCTGGTCGGCGCGCTGGAATTCGGCGTCATCGCGGGCGCCCTGGCCGCGGGAGCGCTCGTGGAGGTCCTCGCCGGCCAGCTGCGGCTGGTCCTGATGATCCCCGCCGTGGCCGTCACCGCCTGCTGGTTTGCCATCCGCTTCGGTGTCCCGGAGTCCACCGAACGCAGCGGCGGACGGGTGGACACGCGCGGCTTCAGCCTGCTCGCCGTCGGACTCCTCTTGATCACGTCCGGGCTGACCTTCATGCGGCTCAACGGCCCCGGCGCGTGGTGGCCGTGGGTGCTGGTGGCCGCCGGCATCCTGGTCTTCATCCCGTTCACGCGCTACGAGCTGCGCCGTGAGGATCCGCTGGTGGACATCCGGATGCTGCGCAGCAAGTCCATGTGGCCGGTCCAGCTGACCGCCGGGCTGTTCGGTGTCTCCGTGCTGGGCGCGCAGGCCCCGCTGTCCACGTTCGCCCGGACCGACCCGGCCATCCACGGCTACGGGCTGGGCCTGCGCGCCGGCCAGGTCTCGATCATCATCGGCGTCTATGTGCTGGCACTGCTGGTGGGTGCCCTGCTCTACCCGCTCGTGACGCGGCGGCTGACCCCGCGCTGGACGCTCGTCTGCGCAGCGGTACTGGTGGGCGCGGGGTATCTGCTGTTCCTGCCGTTCCACGGCAGCCTTGCCGAGGCCCTGGTCAACATGGCCATTGCCGGCATCGGCTCCGGCGCCCTCGTTGCCGCGCTTCCCTCCGCGGCGGCCGCCGCCGCACCCCTTAATCGGACCGCGATGGCCACCGGCCTGACCAACACCACTAAAACGATCGGCGGAGCCTTCGCATCCGCGGTGTTTGGCATCGCCTTGCTCAGCCACGTCCTCGGCGAGGCCGGGGCCGTTACGGCCGGGGCCGGCGAAACCGCGGCGCCGCTGGCCGGGTACCTCACGGTGTGGGCCGTCTGCGGCGTGACCGGCCTGGCCGCGGCTTGCGTGCTGCTCCTGGTGCCGAGGCTGGCGTTTTCCGACCCCGCGCCCGCCGCCGTCCCGCTTCCCACCGGCTCGCACTAAACCGGTTAGCACTAAGTGAGGCCGGGTTTTCTCTGGAACGGCCGGGGCGCTATCTTCTTAGCCTGGAGGATGCCCACATGACGCTGAGACTGGGACGGACCGCGGCGGCACTCGTGGTTGCCGTCAGCCTGTTGTCGTCCGGTGCACCGCCCGGCGGCTGGAACCAGGCAACGGTCCGGACGCGGCAAGGTGGGCGCGCGGCTCTACGATGCAGGCTGCGGCATACCGGAGAAAACCCTGGTGACCATCGGTGACGACTGCGCGCTCAACGAAGGAACCGTCCTCCAAGGCCACTCCCTGGAAGACGGGACCTTCAAATCCGGCCGTATCGTCCTGGCGCCCACGCCCCGCGCCGCGGCAAAGCGGTCCGGAACTGACAGGACGCCGGCCGCCCGTCGGCTGCTATTGCGAGCCGCTGGGAACGCGCGCGTCCTCGGGAAGGTCGTCCGGGAAATCGTCCGGGACAGCCCCGGGGGCCGCCCGGCGGCCTCGGGCACCGGCACGTGCAAGGCCGGCATCTGCCCCGGCACCAGAACCAGCACCCGAACCGGCTCCTGTACCGGCCGCGGCCTTCGTCAGGGCCTTCCGCTCGCGCCGTCCCTCGACAAGCCGGTACAGCACGGGCACCAGGACCAGGGTCAGGGCGGTGGAGGAGATCAGGCCGCCGATCACCACGATGGCGAGCGGCTGTGAGATGAAACCGCCGCCGCCGGTCAGGCCCAGGGCCATCGGCGTCAGGGCGAATACGGTTGCCAGAGCCGTCATCAGGATCGGCCGGAGACGCTGGCGCGCGCCGTGCGTGATCGCGTCCGCCACGTTCATGCCGGGCTCGCCGTTCCGGGGCTGGCGGTACTGGTTGATGAGGTCGATCAGCACAATGGCGTTTGTTACCACGATGCCCACCAGCATCAGCATGCCGATGAGTGCGGGCAGGCCCAGCGGCACCCCGGTGATGAGCAGCAGCCCGATGGCGCCGGTGGCCGCGAAGGGCACCGAAACCAGCAGGATCAGCGGCTGGACGAGCGACTTGAACGTGGCCACCATGATCACGTAGACGATCGCGATGGCCGCCAGCAGCGCGAGGCCCAGCTGGCCGAACGATTCAGCCTGCTGCGTGGTGGCCCCACCGATTTCGGCGGTCACGCCCGGCGGCAGCTGGACGGTCTTAAGCCGGGCCTGCACTTCGGTGCTCACCGCGCCGAGGTTGGCGCCGGACGGCGTGACGGACACGCGTGCGGTCCGCTGGCCGTTGCTGGCGGTGATGGAGACGGGGACATCCACCTGCTCCACGGCGGCGATGCTGGACAGCGGCACGGGGCCGGCCGCCGTCGGCAGCGGGGTCCGTTTGACGGCGTCGATACTCGTGAAACGGGTGCCTTCACCGATGCGGACCGGGAAGTCGTTGGTGTCGATGCGCACGGTCCCGGCAGGGATCGGGCTGATGGTGGAGGCAAGCACGCCGGCTACTTGTTCCTCGGTCAGGCCCGCAGCGACGGCTTTGGCGCGGTCCACCTTGACCTGCACCACGGGCTGGCTGGCGGCCAGGTTCGTAGCCACCTCGGACGCGCCGGGGACGCCGTCCATGGCCTTGACCATGGCGTCGCTCGCGGTCCGCAGATCGGCGGTGGTGGCGGCCTTGAGGGTGATGTCCACGGTCGACGACGTGCCGAATCCGCCCTGCTGCGAGCCCACCGTGATTTTGCCGGAATCGGGGATGCCGGCGAGCTCGCTGCGGACGGTGTCCTTCAGCTGGGCCTGGTTGGCCTTCTCCTCCGTCACCACGGTGAAGGTGGAGTTGGAGGCGCCGGAGGACAGCAGCGCGGAGAATCCGGTTTGGGCATTGCCCGTGGTGACCTGAACGTCCTTGACGCCGTCGATCTCCCACAGGACGTCCTCGACCTTGACCGCGGCAGCGCTGGCTTCGGAGAGGCTGGTGCCGGCCGGGAGGGCCTGCCGGACGGTCATGCTGTTTTCGCCGGAGTTGCCCAGCAGATCGGTGGCCAGCAGCGGGGTCATGGCGGCGGTGGCGCCGAGGACCAGCACGGCCGCAATGAGGGTCACCACCGGGTGCTTCTGGGTTTTGGTCAGAATCGGGAGATAACCGCGCTGCAGGACGGTGCGTTGCTCGGCCTCGTGGGCCTTCGCCGCGATGTCCCGGGCAGTGGACTCCCGGCCGGCGGTGTCCCGGGCTGTCGCGTCCGGGGCTGTGGCGCTCCTGGCTGTGGTCTCACGGGCAGTGCCCGGGTTGTCGGCGGGGTTCCGCAGGAACCAGTAGGCCAGCACCGGCACGATTGTCAGTGAGACGAGCAGCGAGGACAGCAGGGCGATGGTGACGGTCAGCGCGAACGGCCGGAACAGCTCACCGGCCAGGCCGGCGACAAAGGCGATCGGCAGGAAGACGGCCACCGTGGTGAGGGTCGACGCCGTGATGGCGCCGGCAACCTCGCGGATGGACGTCTGGATCGCGGTGATCTTCGCCTCGCCGTAGCTCAGGTGGCGTTTGATGTTCTCAATCACCACGATGGAGTCGTCCACGACGCGGCCGATCGCGATGGTGAGGGCGCCGAGGGTCAGGATGTTCAGCGAGTAGCCCGTGGCCGAGAGCCCGATGAACGTGATCAGCAGGGACAGGGGAATGGAAACGGCCGTGACCAGGGTGGCGCGGACGGACATCAGGAACACCAGGATCACTCCGACGGCGAAGCCCAGGCCCAGCAAGCCCTCCGTGGTGAGGTCCTTGATGGACTTTTCGATGAACGGCGCCTGGTCGAAGATCGGTGTGAACCGGGCGTTGGAGCCAAGTTCAGCCTCGAGCTGGGGGAGGGCGTCCTTCACCGCATGGGAGATGCCGACCGTATCGCCCTCGGGTTTCTTCGTGACGGACAGGGCAAGGGTTTCCTTGCCGTTGGTCCGGGTGATCGAGGTGCGGGCGTCCTCGGCGATGCTGACGTCGGCGACGCTGCCAATCGTTGCGGCTTTGCCGGCGCCGCCCAGCGGGAGCGCCTTGATGGCGTCCAGCGAGTCCACCGGGCTGCCGATCTGCAGCGACAGCGTCTTGCCCTGGTCTTCGATGGTCCCGGCCGGAACCAGGTCCCCGTTGTTCGTCAGCGCCTCGCGGATGGATTGGATGCTGGCGCCGGAGGCAGCCATGGCCGCGGGCCGGGGGAGGATCTGGATGTGCTGGGTGGCGCCGCCGGTCACTTCGGCGCCGCGGACGCCGTTGAGCTTCTGCAGCTGCGGGACGGTGAGCCGGGCGAGATCGGCGTTCAGCTCGCTGAGGGGCTTGTCGGAGGAGACGGCGAGGAACACGATCGGGAAATCGCTGATGCTGCCCGCGATGGCCTGGGGCTGGACGTCGTCCGGCAGCGACCGCTTGGCGTTGGAGATGGCCCGGTCGATCTGGTTCCTCGCGCGGTCCAGGTTCGAACCATAGGTGAAGGCCAGGCTGATCTGGGAAACCCCGTTGCGGGAGGTGGACGACGTCGACTCCAGGCCCTCAACGCCTTTGAGCGCGGTCTCCAGCGGAGCGCTGATCTGCTTGTCCACGACTTCGGGCGAGGCGCCCGGCATCGAGGTGATGACCGTGATCTGCGGGAACTCGATGGACGGGATGAGCTCCTGCTTGAGCGAGGACATCGTGATCACGCCGAACACCGACGCGAAGACGGTGATCAGCGCGATCAGTGCCCGGTTTGCCAGCGACAGCTTTGCGAGCCGGAACATCTCATGGTCTCCTGATGGGTCGGCGGACGTTGTTCAACGGGATCTAAGCTGCAAAGCGATCAAGACGGCCTTAACCCGGAGCGGGCGTCAGCCGCGCGAGGCGTTGACCGTGTCCAGCTGGAGTGCCTTGGCGGTGTCGGCTTCAAGCTTGGCGGCGAGGTCCGGGTTCTCGTTGAGCTTGACGCCGTAGCCGGGCATCATCTCCTTGAACTTGGACTGCCAGCCCTTGAACTGCTTGGGGAAGGACTTCTGGAGCAGTTCGATCATGATGGGCACTGCGGTGGACGCGCCCGGGGACGCACCCAGCAGGGCGCCGATGGAGCCGTCGCGGCCGGCGATGACTTCGGTGCCGAACTGGAGCACGCCGCCCTTCTTCGGATCCTTCTTGATGATCTGTACACGCTGCCCGGCGGTGATGAGTTCCCAGTCGCCGTCCTGTGCCGCTGGGTAGTACTCGCGCAGGGCTTCCACCTTGGCACCGTGCCGCTTGGCGACTTCCTTGACCAGGTACGCGGTGAGGTCCATGTTGTCCTTGGCCACGGCCAGCATCGGGATGATGTTGGAGGGCCGGATGGACAGCGGCAGATCCAGGTAGGAGCCGTTCTTCAGGAAGTTCGTGGAGAAGCCGGCGTACGGGCCGAACAGCAGGGAGCGCTTGCCGTTGACGTAGCGGGTGTCCAGGTGCGGGACGGACATCGGCGGGGCGCCGACGGAGGCCTGGCCGTAGACCTTGGCGCTGTGCTGGGCCGCGAGCGTCTCGTCGGTGCAGCGGAAGAACTGCCCGGAGACGGGGAACCCGCCGAAGCCTTTGCTTTCCGGAATGCCGGAGGCCTGCAGCAGGTGCAGGGCGCCGCCGCCGGCGCCGACAAAGACGAACTTCGCGCGGATCGACCCGTGTTCGCCGGACGTGGGGTGTTTGATCGACAGGTCCCAGCCGCCGCCGGGGGCGCGCTTGATCCCGGAGACGTCGTGGCCGTAGTTGACCTCCACACCGTTGTTGCCGAGGTAGGTGGTCAGTTCCCGGGTCAGGGCGCCGAAGTCGACGTCGGTCCCTTCCGCGGCGCGGGTGGCGGCGATGCGCTGCTTCGGGTCGCGTCCCTTGACGATCAACGGGGCCCACTTGGCGATCTGGGCGTGGTCCTCGGAGTATTCCATCGAGCGGAACAGCGGGTTCGGCTTGAGCGCCTCGTAGCGCGTGCGCAGGAACTTGGTGTTGTCCTCGCCGATCACAAAGCTCATGTGCGGGACGGTGTTGATGAAGCCCTTGGGGGAGCCGATCATGCCGTTCGTGACCAGGTGGGACCAGAACTGGCGGGACAGCTGGAACTGCTCGTTGATGAGGAGCGCCTTGGCGGGGTCCACGGAGCCGTCTTTGGCGGCGGGGGAGTAATTAAGCTCACACAGCGCCGCGTGTCCGGTGCCGGCGTTGTTCCAGGGGCCGGAGCTCTCCAGGCCGGGCTCGTCCAGCTTCTCGAACAGGGAGATCGTCCAGTTCGGCTCGAGCTGCTTCAGGAAGGCACCGAGGGTGGCGCTCATGATGCCGCCGCCAATCAGGACGACGTCGGCATGTTGGGTCTTGGAAATGAAAGTCACAATCAGTCTCCGATTAGCAGCGGGTCTGGCTGTCACAGAATATCCCGCACCGGCCTCTTACTGAAATTGGCCCCGTCCGTCAAGGCTTTAGCTCCACCTTTGTGAAAACTTCGTTGAGAACGGGCGACGCCGGGTACTTCACCACCCGGTCGGAGAGGGCCAGGGCCGAGATCGGGAAAGCGATCGGCACGGCGGGGACCGAGGCGGCGATTTGGGCGTTGATGGTCTGGTACTGCTCCGTCCGCTCCTCGCCGTCGGGCAGGCCGCGGGCCCGGGCGATCTTGGAGAAGACCTGCGGGTCCTGGTAGCCGAACTCGCCGGTGTTCTCGCCGAAGAGCGGGCCGACGAAGTTGTCCGGATCGGCGTAGGAGCCGTTCCAGCCCAGCAGGTGGAGGGCGTGGTCCCCGGGGGACGTGACCTTCTGCAGGTAGCCGTCGGACCACTCGACGGGCACCGGCTTGATGTTCAGCCCGACGGCGGTCAGCTGTTTGCTGATTTCCGCGTAGACCTTTTCCGGCGTCGGAAGGTAGGGCCTGGTGACGTTCAACGGGTAGTAGAACTTCAGTTCCTGGCCGTTGTAGCCGGCCTCGGCGAGGAGTTCCTTGGCTTTCGCCGGGTTGTGGCCCAGGGCCGGAGCGTTGTTGTTGAAGCCGCTGAGCTTGGGCGGGACGAACTGCGTTGCCTCGGCGGTGTTGTCAATGAAGAACCTGCGGATCAGCGTGTCCTTGTCCAGGGCCATTTCGATCGCCTGGCGGACCTTGATGTTGCGCAGGATGGGCACTTCCTGGTTCATGCCCACGTACATGACGGAGAAGGGATCCCGCTGGACAATCTGCTGTCCGCGTTTCACCAGCTGGTCGAAGTTGCCGATGGTCACGGCGTCGTACGCGTCAATCTTGCCGTCCAGCAGGGCCTGCATGCGGGTCTGGGTGTGATCGTAGGTGACAAAGTTGATGGTGCCGATCTGGCCTTTGTCGCCCCAGTAGTCCTTGTTGCTGGCGAGGGTAATGCTGCTCGGATCCCAGGACTTGAAGACGTAGGGGCCGGTTCCCACCGGATGAAGCCCGTACGCGGAGACGGGCTGGCCGTCGCGGCTCTGGTTGAGCTCATCGGCGTTTTTGGACGCAAGGGCCTTGGGCGAGGAGATGGCGAAGGCGGGCAGCGTGAGGGCCTGCAGGAATCCGGTGAAGGGCTGGGTCAGGTCGATCCTGACGTTGTCCGGTGACAGGGCGGTGCATCCCTTGTAGATGGACAGGGACGCCTGATCGGCGTGGGCCTTGAAAACGCCCTTGAACGTGGTTCCGGGAGCCTGCTTCCGGAGCGCCTCGGGGAACTTGAACCAGCGGTCGAAGTTGCTGCAGACTGCGGCGGCGTCGAAGGCCGTCCCGTCCTGGAACGTCACCTTCTCGCGCAGTTTAAACGTGTAGGACCGGCCTTCAGCGCTGGTGGTCCACTCGGTGGCCAGCAGCGGCGTGGGCTGTCCCGTGGTCTGGTCCACGCCGACCAGTCCCTCCAGGACCTGGCGTGTGATCCGGTAGGACTCGATGTCGGAGACCACAGCCGGATCCAGCCCGAGCGGCTGGGAGGCCGTGCCGAAGTTGAACACCGCGCTGGGGGCGGCGTCCGACGAGCTGGGCGAGGCGGTGGCGGAGCCCGGGCCGGGGCCGGGGGTTCCGGTGCAGGCGGCGAGGGGCAGTGCCAGGAGCACGGCCACGCCGGCAGCCATGCGGCGCACTGCGCCGGTCCGCACTCCACTGGCGTGCGCACTGCCGGCCTGCAGTCTGCTGCGGCGCAGGGCGCGGCTGGGCACTGTACTTCTGGGCACTCGGTAATCACCTCGGGGGATTGGATGGACCGCCGGCTGCGGAACAGGCTCATTCTAGTTGACCCGCCCGGGCGGTAGCTGGGAGCCCAGTAGCGCCATCAGCCGCGGCCGAGTCCACAGGCGGCGGCAGGCAAAACGAAAGCCCGCACCAGGGGTGCGGGCCTTCGTTTCTCCCAGATGGTCCAGTGAGTCAGGCTGGAACCGGAGCAGGAGCGTTTAGCGGAGCCTACTTGGGCATCAGGACGGAGTCCACCATGTAGACCGTGGCGTTGGCGGTCATGACGCCGCCGCAGACCACGTTGGCGCCGTCAACCTTGAGTGCGTCCTTGGTGCCGGTCACGGTCACGGAACCGCCCTGGACCGTCTTGTGGGTGCCGACGATCTCGTCCGGGCTGATCTTGCCGGGGACTACGTGGTAGGTCAGGATCTTGCTGAGCAGGGCATCGTCCGTCTTCAGCGTGTTGATCGTGGCGGCGTCGATCTTCTTGAAGGCGTCGTCCGTCGGTGCGAAGACAGTGAATTCGCTGCCGTTCAGGGTGTCCACCAGGTCAACCTTCGGGTTGAGCTTGCCGGAAACTGCGGCCGTCAGTGTGGTGAGGATCGGGTTGTTGGACGCCGCGACCGCTACCGGGTCGAGGGCCATTCCGGAGACGGAGCCGGCGCCGCTGGGAACCTTCTCGGCGTAGGCGGCGCAGCCGGAACCGACGAGGTTGGCGGCCGGATCCATGGCTGCCGAGCTGGCGGACGGCGACGGTGCCATGCTCGATTCCATCGGAGCGGAGGCCGGAGCCGAGGAGTTGGGGGCCGCGGTGGTGGATCCGCCACAGGCGGTGAGGCTGAGCATGGCTGCAGCAGCGATTCCTGCTACGGAAAGAGTCGTGCGCTTGATGGTCTGCATTTCGGTTTCTCCTTTGTTGTGCCGATCATTGCCGCGGCGAACTGTTGCCGCTTTGGCCCTTTTCCGACTTGTGGGCACCGACCCTTGGTTGGTGTCTCAATGGGTATTCGCGGGCTGGGGGGAAACGGATGGGTGTGGGATGGAAATTCTTTTTGTTGGGTCGCTTTATGCCGGATTATGAGGTGGATTAGCGGCCGAATTGGGCCTGCTATTGGGTGATTTACGGCCGGACTGGCCCGGTTTTGCGGGGTTTCTGGCGGAGGTGGGTGCAGGCGCGGCGATTCGGGCCGCCAATACCGGGCCAGACCCGCAGGAAAGGGCGGCTAACCAGAAAGAGAGCCCCGGTCCGAAGACCGGGACTCTCTTTCTATGTGCGCAAGGGGGGACTTGAACCCCCACGCCCGAAGGCACAGGAACCTAAATCCTGCGTGTCTGCCAATTTCACCACTCGCGCGCGGCGCCGCCGTCTGTCGGGTCCTTCGACCGTCGGGGGCGGATGCCAGGCTCCATTGTACATTTCGCGGCACACGCTGCGGCGACTTATCGCGGGGCAGCGGTCGACGGCGGCCGGCGGGGGGTTCCGGGGGTGCGCCGGGCGGAGCGGGAACACCTACAGCCCGGCGACGCCCTTGCCGATCATGACGGCGCCAATGATGGCGAGGACGGCCGCGATGATGACGTTGTAGTAGCGGTCCAGCCAGGTCCGCACAGGTTCGAGGACCCTGCGCACCGGGGTGCCGATGATGATATACGCCACCACCGGGCCCACGACGGTAATCGTGGCGATTCCCGTATAGATGAGCACGGCGGCGGACACCATACCGGGCGGGAGCGAGGAGCTGCCGATCACAACGCCGGCCGCGATGCCGAAGATCAGTTCCTTCGGATTGATCGCGGTCACCAAGAACCCCGTCCGCAGGGCTTTCGCGGGCTTCATACCGTCAAGGGCCTGCATCCACCCGGGGGTCTTCTGTTCCGCTTCACTCTTAGGCCGCGAGCGGAACTTGGAGAGCGCCAGGACGACGAACGCCACGCCCAGCAAGAGGCGGATGGCTGCGCCGAGGCGTGTACCGCCTGACCCCTGCGTGGCAGCGTCGGACAAGGCGGCCACCGCAAGCACCGTGGCCAGGACCGCGAGGACCCGGCCCGCGGCAAAGGCGATGCTCCGGCCCCTGCCGTTCGGGGAAAGGATTATCGGTAGCACCGCTATGAGCGGGAGCGGACTGGCCGCCATGCCGATGGCCTGGGGTACCAGTTCCGCAATCAGTTCCAGCACGCTGAGGTCCAGTGCACTGATCCGTCGACGCGCTGTGCCCACCGCGGGCAGCGGAGCCCGCATCCGTCGTCGGCACCGGTTTCCTCCTCAGGATTCCGTATCCACTGGGTTCCAGGGCCTGATCCGCTCCATGAACCCGGAGGGACCTGGACTTTCAGCGAATGTAAGCCGGAGCGCGGCGTCGACACATCACCCAAGGGGTGAGTGCCGGCAGCCCAGTGGTCAGGAGTCTTCAGGCGTCGATTTTGAGGTCCCGGCGGAGTTTGGCGACATGCCCGGTGGCCCTGACGTTATATTGCGCGACGGCGACCTTCCCGTCGGGGTCCACCACCACCGTGGACCGGATCAGTCCCTGGTACGTCTTGCCGTAGTTTTTCTTCTCGCCCCAGGCCGCGTAGGCCTCGGCGACGGCGTGGTCCGGATCGGACAGCAGGGGGAAGTCCAGTCCTTCCGCAGCTGCGAACTTGGCCAGCTTGTCCACCGGATCGGGGGAGATGCCCACCACGTCGTAACCGGCCTGCCGCAGGGATGCCAGGGAATCCCGGAAATCGCAGGCCTGCTTCGTGCAGCCCGGGGTGGACGCCGCCGGGTAGAAATAGACCACGGTGCTGCGGCCCCGGAAGTCCGCGAGGGAGACTTCGTGCCCCTCGGCGTCCTTCAGGGTGAAAGCTGGCGCCGGATCACCGGGGATGAGTCGTTCAGGCAAGTTGTGCTCCTTCTCGGGGTGGACGCGGTGTGGCTTCTTGGTGGCGATATACCAGCCTAGTGAGAGTCGGTGGCCGCGCCGAATCGTACGCTCGCTATACTCTTTGGTATGCCTGATATGGATCGCTGGCCCACGGGCCGCCTATTGTCCACGGCAGCACGCCTTGTTGAACACTCCTGGAACGAAAAATTGGGGGCCATTGGCCTGACCCATGCCGGGGTCATCGCGATGGAAGTGCTCTCCGTCAACGGACCGATGACCCAGGCCCAACTTGCCCAATTGGTGCGCGTACAGGCGCAGACCATGGGCAAGACCCTCAGCCGGCTGGAAGCCCACGGCCATATCTCCCGCCAGCGCAGCGCCTCCGACCGCCGCAGCCACGTGGTGTCCCTGACAGACCGCGGCCGCGAGGCGGTTGCCCAGGCCGCAGACATGGAACGTTCCGTGCTCGCTGCCGCCTCCATCGATCCGGACGTCCTCAGGCAGGAGCTACAGGCGGTGGTCACCGAACTGGCCACCAAGATTTCCTCTCCTGAGGTGAAAGCAATCGTCGCTACACAGGATCCGAGCCTGCCCGTCGAGGCTAACTAGGCGGCCATTTCGCCGACGCACGGTGCCCGACGTCGAACATCCCGCCTTCGGTGCGGCGAGGCGCCCCTCCTCCGGCAAGTAGCCCGGTGCCCCAAACGAGTACAGATTACTCGTTCCGACTCGGGAGCTCCGGAGGAGCATTGGGCCCATGACTAGCTACGTTCTCGAAGCGAGATCCCTGGAACATCGCTGCCAGTGCTGTGGTGAATTTGCTGATGCCGTGTTCTGTGAAGGGTGCGACCCGCACCCCGCAGGCACCGAAGCATCAGCGCCGGCCGTGGCGGGACCACACGAGCACACCGGCAAAAGGCAATCCATTCCCCGTCGTAGACACTGATCCCGAGGCCCTTCGAGCCGCGTCCCGTGTCCCTCACCGGTGCGGGCCCCGACTGCGAATAGGCTCAAGGGATGGACACGAACCCGATTGCTGAGCTGGAAGGGCAGACCTCGATCAACGAGTTGCTCGACGAGCCCGTCGGGGCGTCACCGGTGCAGTTGGCCCTGCCCATCCACTTTCAACTAGCGGTTGCTGTCCGGCGCGGAGCCTGACGGCCGCCCGTGCGCGGGGTTCGTTTAGTCGCATCCGCCGCCACTGTCGCCGCCGCCACAGTCACCCGAGGAATCCCCGCCGGAGCTGTAGCCTCCGTCGCCGCCGTAGCCTTGGCTGTGCGACTTCGAGTTCCTCCTGCGGGGAGTGAGCACACCGAAGAGCAGCACGCCGGCGGCCTGCGGATCGCCTCCTGATGCGGCAAAAGCCTTCCGCCGGTTACGGCCAAGGAGCCACAGAACAGTCAGGAACAAGGCGAAAGATAGGGCCAGGCCGGCCAGCATCGCCGCGTCGCCCGAGGGGTCCGCAGTCTCCAGGTTGAGCGCCGTGGTCAGCATGCCGCCAAGGAACACGCCGGCAGGAATTGCGAGCAGCAGCCTCCGCGCCAGCGCCCAGCGAAGACTGGACACAGCCACGGGGAGCTGCTTCGGACGGGGGCCACGCGGGCTCTTGTAGCTGCGCACGACCATCTTCGACTTGCTCATGGCCGGCTCCCCGCCCTCACAGTTCCGGGTGCGTTGTGCAATTCATTCATTGATCCCCCAAAAAGCGTTCGGTACGTCACTGCCACGCAGTCTATGCGGCTCGACCACTTTAGGAGCCGCCTCGCTCGGGTCTAGTCGACCTTCGGCGGCTGGATTTCGCGGCCGTTCTCGCGCTTGTACACGACCAGGCCCCGAAGGCAGTGAAGCCTCCGAACGGGTTGTTGGCCAGCGTGGCCGGGATGATCTCTGCGTCATCCTCGGCGATCTTCGTCCAGAGCCCCTCGCCGTTGGTCGCAACCTTGGCGCAGGAGCCGGGAGCGAAGCGCTCCGGCCAGTCCTCCGGCTCCTCACCGGTCGTGATCACGAAGTCTTCGGGGCTCAATACAGGGTGGTTACTCAGGCACCTGATGTGTGCGGAGGGGACGCCGGCTCTTCCCGGCAGCCGGCGCCCCTGGCGTCAGAAGCGGAAAGACCAGACGGACGTTCCGGCGAGCCGGTACGTGGACACCGAGGCCTTGGCGGTGAACTTCACAGTCCTGCCGTTGGCTACCGCAAAGGTTCCGGCGGCCGTCAGTTTGCCGTCCACGTAGTAGGCGACCCCGGGCTGCTTCGGGATTGTGTAGCGGTTGGTGGCGGCGTTCATGGCCGGCTTGACCGGTGTCACTGCCCTTCGGAAGTCGAGTGTCCAGCTCGAGGTGCCGGCGAGCCGGTAGCCGGGGGCGGCTTTGGCGGTGACGGCAACCCGGCGGCTGTTGCCCTTGAAAGTGCCGGCAGCCACGGCTTTGCCGTCCACGAGATACGTCACGCCGGTCCGCTTCGGGATGGTGTAGGTTCCGGCTGCCAGGTTGGATGTGGGGGCCGCAGCGGTCACCGCCAGGGGTGCCAGATCGTAGGTCCAGGAAGCGGTGCCGGTGAGGATGTAGCCGGTGGCGGCCTGCGCCGTGATGATAACTTTCGTGGAGCTGGGGTAGGTGCCGGCCGCTTTCGCGGCACCGTTGACGAAGTAGCGGACGCCGGTGCGGGCCGGAACGGTGTAGGTCGCCCGGTCCCGGTTGAAGGCTGGGACGGCCGGGGTGACCTTGATAGCAGGCTGGGTGTAGTCGTATGACCAGGAGGTTGCCCCGGCTTCGAGCCGGAAGCCGGGCTTGGCGGCGGCAGTGACAACGACTTTTCCGGTGCCGGTGTAGCGCCCCGGAGCTACAGCTTTGCCGTTCAGGAAATACTGGACGCCTTGGCGGTCAGGGATCAGGAACAGGTTGCTGTAGTCCACGAAGAGCGGACCGGCCGCGGAGACGGTTTCGAGGCCCGGGTGGAGCACCCACTGGGACGTGCCGGTGAGCGTGTAGCCGTTGGTGGCCCGGGCGGAAACAGTGACGTCGACGGAGCTCTTGTAGGTGCCGGCGGGAACCGGCTTGTAGTCGATGAGGAACTCCACGCCGGGCCGCGCCGGTATCGTGTACGTTCCGGCTGCCTTGTTGGCGGTCGGGGCGGCCTGCACGGTGATGTTGACCAGGGGGACGGTGACGCTCCAGCTCGAGAGACCGGTCAGCGTGTGCCCGCTGAAGGCCCGGGCCTCGACCTTGGCAGTGTCATGGAAGGAATGGACGCCGGCCGGGACAGCGACGCCGTTGAGCAGGTACTGCACACCGGTGGTGGACGGGATGGTGACGGTCCGGGCGGTTTTGTCGAACACCGGCGCGCGGGGCGTGACCGGGGCGGACTCGAAGGTCCGGCTCCAGTACGACACGGTGTTGCTCAACCGGTACCCCGGTTTCGCCGTTGCGACGATGGCGTTGTATCCGGTGACGGCAGGGTAGGTGCCCGGGGCCTTCACGCTCTGGTCGTCGCCGGAGTAGAGCCGATACTCGACCCCGGAAGCGTTCGGAATCGTGTACGTGCGCTTCGCCGTATCCCAGGCAGGCTCGGGGGCGTTGACGATGACGACACTGCCTGCGCCGAGCTCGGGCAGGCCGTTGAAGAAGTCCCGCGGGCTGTTGTAGGACCCCGGGGGCACGACGCCGTCCTGGTAGCGGAAGTGGTTGGCGGTTGCGTAAATGCGGCCGTCCACGGAGCTGATGCCGATGCCCATGTACTGGTCGTCCGGGCGGGACATGTTTGCGTTGTGGCCCGGAGAGTTGATCCACAAGTTAACGAACCGCTGCCCGCTGGGGGCGTAGGTGTACCAGGCGATGTTCTCCGACGCCGACGTCCAGCCCTCAGGGGCGCCCGTGACGTAGTCGCCGTTGTGCGCGAACAGGCCGGTCGCCGCCATCTCATCGCTCCACTTCTGGGAGACGGTGGCGATGTTCACGTTGAATTTGAGCGGCTTCAGCCCCTTGGTCGCGCGGAAAGCGTTGATCCTGTCGAAGGTGTCAATGAGAACCTGCCGATTGCTCTCCTGGAACAGGCCAAGGGAGTCCGTCGATGTTGACTGTGTGGCCACGGGCACCGCAGCGGGCGCCGACGAGGCTCCGCAGATCGGGCCGGCCACCAGTGCTGCCGTGAGCAGCGATGCTCCTAGCGCTTTGCTGATTTTCAATTTTCCCCCAGAGATTCGTGCCGGACGAGCAGGTGTCCGGTCCAGACAGGATCCTACGTTGCCGCAGGTCAGGCAGGTAAGCGGCCTGCCGGCAGCCATGCGCAGGCTTCGGGGCCGTCGGACCCGGCGGGCATCGTCCGAGCCGCCGCCGCACACATGGCCCCCATGCCCAAGAAACCGAAAACACCAGCCCCTATCCGGCCCGATCTCATCGAGCCTCTCGCCGAAATCCTCCGCGGCCGCGGCCTTGACGTACGCCAATGGCCCGCCGACGAGGCGGCCGCCTACCGTGACAATGGCGGCTTCCAGGAGGGCGTCGCTGCCATCCAACAGGTCAAGATGTCCAAGTCCGCAGCAGCGATCGAGAAGACCTTCGAGGAGGTCGTCCGTGCCGTCGAACTCAAGGCCTACCTCGAGGGCGTCTCCGCCGCGGGCATAATGAAACCGGGCCGCCGTTGGACGACCCGGTGTTCTCTTCGTGGGCGAGGTATCAGCTCCACAGCAGCCGCAGAAAGTCCCATAACAGGCAGGAGTTGAAGCCTGGTCCAATCTTCGATTCGGTGCATCCGGCCCCAGTGTGAAAGGCCGGTCGATGACGTAAACGTCCGCTCTCAATCTCATGTGTACGGCCCCGAACATCTCTCTCTGTCTCTCCGCGGGCCGTGGAGTCCATGCGGCGAGGAGTCTGTTGGGTCGCCGACCCACCGGGCTCAGACGTTGCCGTTGGCCAGAATGGCCGCCAGCGCTCGACCTGGGTCTCCGTGAGATGGCTGAGAACGAAGCGGCAGTGTCACTGCCGGCCCCTCGGTCGTGGAACACTACTGGCCAGCTGGCTGGCCGTTCTGACCGGCAGTACGCGGCCGAAGACCCAGCCATTGCCCCAGAGAAAAGAAATGCGGGTAAAGACGCCTGAGTTCCCGCCTGACATGCGCCTACGCATGAATAATGGCGAGGGGGCGGTGAGTTGTGGGCTGGTCCTCATGCATTGACGGACAGACACTCGCCTAGAAGAAAGCTGGACCATGATCGAGGCATACGGCCTTACCAAGACCTACGGGAAGCGCACCGCCGTGGACGGCGTAACGTTCACCGTCCAGCCCGGGCAGGTCACCGGATTCCTGGGACCGAACGGCGCCGGCAAATCCACCACCATGCGCCTGATCCTGGGCCTGGACCGGCCAACCTCCGGCCGGGTGCTGGTCAACGGCCGCCCGTACGTGGAGCACGCGGCGCCGCTGAGAGAAGTCGGTGCCCTCCTGGACGCCAAGGCGCTTCACCCGGCCCGCAGCGCCGTCAAGCACCTGTCTGTCCTGGCCGCCACGCACGGCATCAGCCGCAACCGCGTAGATGAAGTCATGGCCATGACCGGAATTACGGAAATCGCCCGGAAGCGGATCAAGGGCTTCTCCCTTGGCATGGGCCAGCGTCTCGGCATCGCCGCCGCGCTGCTGGGTGATCCCAGAACCGTCATCTTCGACGAGCCGGTGAACGGGCTCGACCCCGAAGGCGTCCAGTGGGTCCGCAATCTGTCACGTCACCTCGCCTCCGAGGGCAGGGCAGTGTTCCTGTCCTCGCATCTGATGAGTGAGATGGCGCAGACCGCTGACCACCTGATCGTCATCGGCCGGGGCCGGATCATCGCCGATGCTCCCGTTGCCGAGATCCTCGCCCAAGGGCGGGACAGGTCACTGGTCCGCAGCGACCAGCTGGATGAGCTGCGGGCTGGCCTGGCCGCCGGCGGGATCGCGTTCCGTGAACTGGAACCTGGCCTGTTGGAAGTCTCCGGGGCCGAGCCCCGGAAGATCGCCTGGATCGCCCGTGAGCACGATGCGTTGATCCATGAGCTGACACCGGTCCGGGCTTCGCTCGAAGAGGCGTACATGGAACTGACCCGAGATGAAGTTGAATACCGTTCCGCCGCGCTGGCCGGGGCAGGAGAGGGAACCCGATGACCACCACTGCACCCGCCAGTCGCCGTGGCGCGGCAGCCGCCCGTCAGGACGGCGGAAAAGGGTTGACCTTCCTCAGAGCCGTGCACGCCGAATGGCTCAAGCTGACTTCGCTGCGCTCAAGCTACATCATCCTCACCATCTCCCTTGTCTGCATGGTCGGGGTCGGTTTGCTCAGCACGTTCGCCTTGACCGCCATGGTTTCCGGCTTTATTGCCATCGACGCCGAGCAGGGTGGAGCCGGACAGCAGAGCCTCGTGGATGAGTTCGGGATCATGGCCCGGGAGGTCCCTGCCGCCGGGACCGTCATTGCCCAGTTCCTGGTTGCCTCCCTGGCCGTCATGCAGATCGGTTCCGAATACGGTACCCGCATGATCACCACGACCCTCATTGCGGTGCCCCGGCGGATCACCGCAGTGCTGGCCAAGACACTCGTCATCGCCGGAAGCGCTTTCGCCGTCGGCGTGGTCGGGGCCCTCATCTCGTACGCGGTGGCCCAGCCGCTCCTGGAACCGCACGGCCTGAACTACCCGCTCATCGCAGACGGGGTCATCCGAGGCATCATCAGCGCTGGCGCCTACCTCGCTCTGATCGCCGTCTTGGGCCTGAGCATCGGGGCGCTGCTTCGCAACAGCGCCGGTGGCATCGTCACCATCCTGGGCATTCTCACCATCCTTCCGATCCTCGTTGCCATCCTCTCCGGACTGAACGACTCTTTCAAAGACCTCGGGCTCTTCCTGCCCACCTCCGCGGGCATGGACATGGTCGCGATACGCACTGCCCAGGACCATCTGACCCAAGTCCAGGGTGGCCTCGTCGTCCTCGCCTGGGCTGCGGTGGCCCTGGCCGGCGCGCTAGTGACCGTGAAGCGCCGGGATGCCTGATCTCCGGCGCCAGGGATAAGGCAGGGAGACCGCCGCGGGGCGCCCGCTATTCAGTTATGCGCAGCCTGCCTTGGCCGGTGCCGTCGGTCGCATGGCCTCCACGTCAAGCTCGAGGGCCAGCTTCTCGTGGGTAGTAAGCGGCCGCACCGCGCGCTCGAACAGCTCCACACCGGCGCCCCAGCTATCACAGCTGATGACCCGAAAACCGGTTCTAACCTGCGCAAAACCCCACCCCCTAAGAGTCGATGACCACGGCCGGATGCAGCCCGCCGCCGGGCAGGAACTGGAACCCCGGACAGAAAGTCCCGTCTCCGACTAAGACGCGCACCAGGCGGCGCATTACCGGTTCGGGATCCGCCGTGAGCAGCTCAATTCTGGCGCGGACCTGCTCCAGGGACGGCAGGGTGAACTCAGCCTCCAGTCCGGCCCAGAACTCCTCAGGAATCTCTTCGTACACCGGATGACCGTGCCCCGGGCATGAGAAAGGGCCAATTGCGCAACAGGCCGTTGCACAATTGGCCCTTTCCGGACGGGTCAGCGGATGAAGACCCCCGGCCGGGCATCTCCGTCGGCCAGGAAGAGCCGGGGACCTTCACCTTCGCGACGGCCATGATCACCGACCCCTTGTCTGCGGCCGTCAGCTTGTAGGTCGCCGCGGTCGCTCCCCTGATGGGCATGTAATTGCGGAACCAGGTGTACGTTGCCGCCTTGGGGGCCGCCTTCCAGGTCGCGGTCAGAACTGACCCGACCACGGCGTTGCCGGTGACGACCGGCATGGAGGCTGCGGGCCGGGTGGGCAGAACGGCCGCGCCTGAGGTTTGGGCCTCCATGATGGTGTCGGCGTAGCCCTTCAGTGAACCGGTGAGAATTACCGTCACCCGGGAGCCGAGGTCTGCCGGCGTGAGCGTGTAGATCCCAGTAAGCCAGTCCGGTGAAGGCGTCCACGTGTTCGTCAAGGCTCCCGAAGGGCCTGGCCGAAAGATCCGCGACGGCGAGCGTTGCATTGAGTTCTATTCGTCCGGCCGCTACATCTCGGTGACGGGAAACAACGTGAACCTTTAGGAGCTTCATGCACTGCTTGCCTGGCAGTGCTTTTGACCGTCAAAGCATTTTCCGTCGCCATCGTGGCTGGTTGGGTCCCCATTTAGGAGTCCAGTGCTGCTTGCGAGAGTTTCGTGTCCGAGAAAGCTCTTGACGACGCTCTTGGCGCGGACAGTTAATCAATAACCTTTACAACGGTCTCAGTCTTGCAGTAGCAGGAGGCTGGACCGTGTTCATCATTCGACGCATCATCGTGGGTATGTTGGCGGTTGTTCTCACGCTCGCGCCCATGGTCACCGCATCAGCGGCTGGCAATTCAACCTACGGGCCCATGACCGCACCAAACCGCGTGGGTCAGCCCGCGTGGTACACATCCTCGCAGTGGAACGGAATGAGGCCCGCGCAGTACGGGACGACCGACTGGTGGATCACCGGCGCACCCGCTGACGCGACGCCTGACCTCAAGCGCCGCAGTGAGATCAAGGTCGGAGCGTCGCAGGCGGCTGCGACGCTGTCTGCGCCCGGGAAGAAGACGCAGTGGAAGGGCTGGCTCAAGCCGGTCCTTGGCCCTGCGAAGAACGACGGGAGGTCATGGCACTCCCTGGTCCAGCTGCACGGTCCCGACAAGGATGGTGGTTGGCGCTACGCCCAGGTCGCGCTCCGCGTGGAGAACGGATACTGGCGCCTGTGGGGCGACGACGGCTCCAATGTCAAAGCATGGAGCATTCCGCTCATGCCGTACGTGGACGGCTACGCAACGTACGCGATGGTGACGTACCGTGCTGGCCCAGTGCAGTCCCTTGCGTGCGTCAGCCTCGACCCTGCGGGCGTTGAGGTCGGCAAGCAGACGTGGTGTCACGACGCCGAAGCGTGGGACTCCCAGTGGGTCGTCTGGCACAGCGGGCTCTACCGCGGATCGGGTAGCAGCACGCTCCAGCCGACGTACGAGCAGCGCGTCTATATCAAGGAACCGGTGGTTACCATCTACTGACCTCAGTCCGAGGCGGCCAGGGCATCGTCCGCCGGCGTAGGTCTCGGCTTCGTCCCGGGTGACGGTATCGGCTGCATCGGCCAGTTGAACCAGCGCGTCATCCTGGTCCAATAATGCCCACGTTGGGCAATCGTTCATACGGCGACTAAACGACGAGTAGGCCTGTTCTTAGGCAAACAAAAAACCGCTCCAACACCCGACTTTCGCCGGTGGTGGAGCGGTTTTTCTTGGTGGTGCACCCCCCGGGACTCGAACCCGGAACCCATTGATTAAGAGTCAATTGCTCTGCCAGTTGAGCTAGAGGTGCATCTGTTGTTTTCGTTCTTCGCGGTCTTTTTGTTCCCGCGTTGTTCTCCGCAACGACATGAAACTCTACACGAGTTTGGGCGGAGTGTGAAATCGGGCCGGGCGCCCGCCCTGGGGGCTACTCCGGCAGCTCCAAAACCAGCACGAAATCAGGGTTTTTGTTGTTGCTGAGCACCCAGAGGCGGCCGTCCGGGGCCAGTGAAACGTTCCTAATCCTCCCGTACTCCCGTGTGAAATAGCTCACGGGATCCCCGGCGAATTCGCCGTTCAAGCGAATCGCCCACACTCTCTGGCCGCGCAGCGCCCCCAGGTAGGCCGTGTCGCCGACAATTTCCAGCCCGCTGGGGGAAGACTCCGCCGTCGACGGCCACACCACCTTCGCGTCCCGGAAGCCTTCACGGCGCGGGGCGCCCGTGACCGCCGGCCAGCCGTAGTTGCCGCCGGGGACGATGAGGTTCAGCTCGTCGTCGACGTCGGGCCCGAATTCACTTGCCCACAGCCGGCCGGCGCTGTCCCACGCGAGGCCCTGCACGTTGCGGTGGCCCAAGCTGTACACCGGGTTGTCTCCGAAGGGGTTGCCCGGCGCGGGGCGCCCCTCCGGCGTGATGCGCAGGATCTTGCCGCCGAGGGTGTTTACGTCCTGCGGCTGCTCCGTGCGCCGGGAATCGCCGGTGCCGACATAAAGGAGTCCGTCCGGTCCGAACCGGATCCGCCCGCCGTTGTGCGTGGCGGCCTTGGGAATTCCGGAGAAGATGACCTCCGAGGGGCCCAGCACCAGCGTCCCGCCCCGCTCCTCCAGTCGCATCCGCGCGATCCGGTTGTCACGCGCAGCGGTGAAGTAGGCGTACAGGTAGCGGTCGTTCGCGAAATCCGGGGACAGTGCCAGCCCCAGCAGTCCGCCTTCTCCGCCGGGTACGACGTCGGGCACCGTGCCGATCGTGCCGGCCCGTCCGTTGCGCGCTCCCGGCGCGATGGTCCGGAGCCGCGTGCTGTCGCGTTCGGAGATCACGGCGGTGCCGTCGGGCAGGAAGACCGTGGACCAGGGCAGCTGCAACTCGGCGTCGATCTTTTCGGCAAGCGTGGGCCGGTCCACGCCCGTCCGGGTCACTGCCGGCGTCGGCCCTTCCAGGCCCGGGGTGGCGGTGCCGCCGCTGGGCGGGGGAGCGGTGCCGGCGGGCACATCGGTGCCGCCCGCCGTGCAGCCGCTGAGCATGATCGCGACGGCGGCCGCCAGGCCCACCCAGACTTGTGCGCCCGCGGGCCGGCCGGCCGCGGACTGTCCGGCCGGCGGCGCGGGGTGCCGCGGATCAGCTGATTCCCGGCGCCCTGCCGGTGTCCCGGTCATCGCTGGTCCGGTGCCGGCCGGTGATTTTTCGGTTTCCCGCGCCACGGATTACTGCCGCGTCCGGCGCGGGGGCCGGAAGCCCGCGGCCTCGGCGTGTGCCGCGGACAGGAACCAGACCTCGGCGCGGGTTTCCTCGTAGGCGGGGCTGGTCTCCTCGTGGTAGATCATCGAGGAGGCGTTGCCCTTGACGGTGAAGCCCTCGGGGCCGCTGCCGTCGGCTGACGCTGCCGCCGACCCCTCGCCGTACGGCTGGTCGGCTGCGAGATGGCCGGCGGGCTCGGCCTCATGGCTGGCAGCGGTTTCGGACGCGGCGGACGACACTGCGGTTTGCCGGGCCTCAGCCTCTGCCAAAGGGGACTCGGCCGCCGTTTGCGGCGCCTGGGTTGCCTGTCCGGCATTCCCTTGGTCTCTTGCTTCCGCCATGAATCCGGCGTCCGTGGTGGAGGCGGGCTCCGAGTCGAGGACTGCCTCCGCCGCGGCCGATTCGGCACCGGGGAGGGTCGGTGCATGAGGCTCCGTGTATTCAGGGTGATGCACGGGGGCGCTTGCCGGTGCTGCTGCGGCACCGGTCGCGGCAGCAGCACCGGCGGCACCCGCAGCGGCGCCCGCGACGTGCGCACCGGCGCCGTGGACAGACTCTGGGTGAACGGCCGTATGCGGTTCGGCCGGCGGGGTCTCGGACCACTGGGTTTCCCATTCCGGGTTTTCGGCCGGCGCCTCTTCGGCAGCGGGTGTGGACGCAACGTCAGCGCCCGATGCAGTCGCACCCGACGCCTCGGTGCCCGACACCTCCGCTGCCGCTGCCGCCGCCCGGGCCTTCAAGTGGGCCTCGACGGCCGCCCGGTCCTCAGCCTCGGCAACGGGGTCGGGGGCCGGTTCGGGTTCGGCGCCGGGTTCCGCGTGGTTAAAGCCCGCGGACGCAGGCATCCAGGCGAGTCCGGCTGCCGCCGCTGACGGGGAGGAGCCGCCGCCGGACAGGGCGCCGCGGTGACTGGGGCCGTGGTCGGCGTCGTGCAGGTGGGGAGGTGTGGAATCGTCGGTGGCGGCGGCCCCGGCCCCGGTCTTTGGACCGGCGGAGCCGGAACGGGCGCGGGAGCTGTTGCGGTTCAGCAACCACCAGACGACGGCGACAATCACCGCGATAACGACGAGCCAGATGATCCAATCCATAGCAGAGCCCTTCTGTCCATAAGGCAAGGTTGCCATTGCTTGACGGTACGTCCGCCTCAAGGGGGCTGTCCACCCTTCAAGCCGCCCGCCCTGTAGCCTCTGTTCATGGATTTCAAGAGACTGCGGATTCTCCGGGAACTGGCCGACCGCGGCACGGTCGGGGCCACGGCCGAGGCCATGAGGGTGACGCCCTCGGCGGTCTCGCAGCAGCTCAAGACCCTGCAGGACGAACTGGGGGTGGTCCTGGTGGAGAAGTCGGGCCGGGGCGTGCGCCTCACCGAGGCCGGACTCGCGATGGCGGGGGCAGCCGCCGAGGTGTCCACGGCCATGGCCCGTGCGGAGGCCACCATCGATACCTACCGGCGCGGCTGGCAGACCCACGTCAAGGCCGCATTCTTCCCGAGCGCCGCCGAGATGTTCCTACCCGGCCTCCTGCACCGCGTGAAGGCCATCGACGGCCTGCGCTTCCAAGCGCACTTCGAGGATCCCAACGTGGCCGGCTTCGCGGGCTTGACGGCCGACTACGACATTGTGCTGGCCCACAGTGTCGACGGACCCGATGTCTTTGCCCGGCTGGGGCTGACGGTGGTGCCGCTCCTGGACGAACCCCTCGACGTCGCCATCCCCGAAGGCCACGTGCTGGCCGGCAAGGAGACGCTGCGGGCGGAAGACGTGACCGGGTACCCCTGGATGGGGGTGCCCGAGGGGTTCCCGTTCGACACGGTGCTCCGTCAGATCGAAGTGCAGGCCGATTCCCCGGCCCTCCGCGCCCAGCTGTTCCCGGACCTGCGGGTCCTCGAGGCGCTCGTCAGCGCCGGGCACGGGCTCAGCCTGCTGCCGCGGTACACGGCCCTGAAGAACCAGGGGAGGGGCTTCGTGCTGCGCCCGCTGGCCGGGGTCAAGGCCAGCCGCAGCATCGTTGCCCTCGCGCGCCCGGACGTCGCGGCCCGGACCACCATCCAGCAGGTCCTCACCCTGCTCAAGGCCGAGGCGCAGTCCGTCGCCGAGGCGCCGGAACTGCGTGACGCCGCTCACCTCAACTGAGACATGAGCAGGCCTCACCCGGGCTCAGTCGGAGATTTGAGCCGCAGGAGTCCATCAGGTGAGACGCAAGTCCACTATTTGGTCGCAACATTCCCGGTTTTCCGCTTAATGCGCGAATCCGGGTCGTTGCGCCCTGCGGCGGAGCCCTAGACTTTGACCCATGAGTGAGGACACCCAAACAGCGACAGTCACCCAACCGGACATCAAGCCCCGCAGCCGGGTCGTCACCGATGGAATTCACGCCGCGCCCGCGCGCGGGATGTTCCGGGCGGTCGGCATGGGCGACGACGACTTCGCCAAGCCGCAGATCGGCGTCGCGAGCTCCTGGAATGAAATCACTCCCTGCAACCTCTCCCTGAACCGGCTCGCCCAGGGCGCCAAGGAAGGCGTGCACGCCGGCGGCGGATTCCCTATGCAGTTCGGCACCATCTCCGTCTCGGACGGCATCTCCATGGGCCACGAGGGCATGCACTTTTCCCTGGTGTCCCGCGAAGTCATCGCCGACTCCGTTGAAACCGTGATGCAGGCAGAGCGCATCGACGGCTCCGTGCTCCTGGCCGGCTGCGACAAGTCGCTGCCGGGCATGCTGATGGCCGCCGCCCGCCTCGACCTGGCGAGCGTCTTCCTCTACGCCGGCTCCATCATGCCCGGCTGGGTCAAGCTGGAGGACGGCTCCGAAAAGGAAGTCACCCTCATCGACGCCTTCGAGGCGGTGGGTGCCTGCGCCGCCGGCAAGATGAGCATGGAGGACCTGACCCGCATCGAAAAGGCGATCTGCCCGGGCGAAGGCGCCTGCGGCGGCATGTACACCGCCAACACGATGGCCTGCATCGGCGAGGCGCTGGGCATGTCCCTGCCCGGCTCGGCCGCGCCGCCCTCGGCCGACCGCCGCCGCGACGACTTCGCCCGCAAGTCCGGCGAGGCCGTGGTCAACCTCCTGCGTAAGGGCATCACCGCCCGCGACATCATGACCAAGAAAGCGTTCGAAAACGCGATCGCCGTGACCATGGCCTTCGGCGGCTCGACGAACGCCGTGCTGCACCTGCTCGCCATCGCCCGCGAGGCGGAGGTGGAGCTCACCCTGGACGACTTCAACCGCATCGGCGACAAGATCCCGCACCTGGGTGACCTCAAGCCGTTCGGCCGCTACGTCATGACCGACGTCGACAAGATCGGCGGCGTTCCGGTCATCATGCGGGCACTGCTCGACGCCGGCCTGCTGCACGGCGACTGCCTCACCGTCACCGGCAAGACCGTCGCGGAGAACCTCGCAGCGATCAACCCGCCGGACCTGGACGGCAAGATCCTCCGCGCCATGGACAACCCGATCCACAAGACCGGCGGCATCACCATCCTGCACGGCACCATGGCTCCCGAGGGGGCCGTCGTGAAGAGCGCCGGCTTCGACGCCGACGTTTTCGAGGGCACCGCCCGCGTCTTCGAGCGCGAGCAGGGAGCCCTGGACGCCCTCGACAACGGCCGGATCAAGGCCGGTGACGTCGTCGTCATCCGTTACGAAGGCCCCAAGGGCGGACCGGGCATGCGCGAAATGCTCGCCATCACCGGCGCCATCAAGGGTGCGGGACTGGGCAAGGACGTGCTGCTGCTGACCGACGGCCGCTTCTCCGGCGGAACCACCGGCCTCTGCATCGGCCACGTCGCCCCGGAAGCCGTCGACGGCGGCCCCATCGCTTTCGTCAAGGACGGCGACCGGATCCGCGTGGACATCGCCGCCCGCACCTTCGACCTCCTGGTCGACGAGGCGGAGCTCGAAGCCCGCAAGGTCGGCTGGGAGCCGCTGCCGGCCAAGTTCACCAAGGGTGTCCTCGCAAAATACGCCAAGCTCGTCCACAGCGCCTCCACGGGCGCTTATTGCGGGTGATGCGCGCTGAACCCAACTAGCTAGCAGCTAAGGCCGTTTTGAGCGGTCAAGACGGCCTTAGCTGCGAGCCGGTTGGGAAGGCGTTCAACCAGTGGACAACGAAGTCCATATAGTGAGACAGGGCGGAGGCTCGTTGACACGTGTCTTACTAAGAGGGAAAACTGAACGCATGATCGCATTCGTTACCGCTGGCGTCACTGCAGGCGTCTCCGTCGTACTTACCAAGCGCGTGGCTCCATAGCCGCAACCGGTAACGAACCGTCACGCGGAAACCCCTCGAAGAGCCGTCAGGCTGAGGGGTTTTTTTATTTCCGCACCACCGGTAACACCAGCATCATGCAGCACCAGCAGTTCCACGATCACCGAAGATCCAACCGTAGATCCACAAAGGAAGAGTCCGATGAGCAAAGGATCGCCGATCAGCCCCTCGCTGATGGCCACTAAGTCCGCTGGAGCCCACAAGGCTTCTGAACGCGTCGAACGCCCGGCCGACGCCGGCGTCGACACTGCTGCCGTCTCTCCTGTCCTTGGACCGAACAACGTCGTACCCCCGACGGTGATGACCGGTTCACAAGCAATTGTCCGCTCGCTCGAAGAACTCGGCGTGGACGATATTTTTGGTTTGCCCGGTGGCGCGATCCTGCCCACCTATGACCCCTTGATGGCTTCCCGAATGAACCACATTCTGGTCCGTCACGAACAGGGAGCCGGCCACGCCGCGCAAGGCTACGCCATGGTCACCGGACGGGTGGGCGTCTGCATCGCCACATCCGGCCCGGGTGCCACCAACCTCGTTACAGCCATCATGGATGCCCACATGGACTCCGTGCCGATGGTCGCCATCACCGGCCAGGTCTCCAGCGGAGTCATCGGCACCGATGCCTTCCAGGAAGCGGACATCGTCGGCATCACCATGCCGATCACCAAGCACTCCTTCCTGGTGACCGACCCCAACGACATCCCGCACGTGATGGCCGAGGCATTCCACCTGGCCTCGACCGGGCGCCCGGGTCCGGTCCTGGTGGACGTCGCCAAGGACGCCCAGCAGGGTCAGATGACCTTCTCCTGGCCGCCCAAGATCGACCTGCCCGGCTACCACCCGGTGCTCCGCGGCCACAACAAGCAGGTCCGCGAAGCGGCCCGGCTCATCGCGGCGGCCAGCAAGCCCGTGCTCTACGTGGGCGGCGGCGTGGTCAAGGCGCACGCCTCCGCGGAACTGCTGGAGCTCGCGGAACTCTCCGGCGCCCCCGTGGTCACCACCCTGATGGCCCGCGGCGTCTTCCCGGACTCGCACCCGCAGCACGTCGGCATGCCGGGCATGCACGGCACCGTCTCCGCCGTGACCGCCCTGCAGCAGTCCGACCTGCTCATCACGCTGGGCGCCCGCTTCGATGACCGGGTGACCGGCGTTCTGAAGACCTTCGCGCCGAACGCCAAGGTCATCCACGCGGACATCGACCCGGCCGAAATCTCCAAGAACCGCACCGCCGACGTCCCGATCGTGGGCTCGGTCAAGGAGATCATTCCGGAACTCAGCGAGGCCCTGCGCACCCTGTTCGCCGTCTCCGGCACCCCGGACTACACCAACTGGTGGGCCTTCCTGAACAACCTCAAGGAAACCTACCCGCTGGGCTGGACCGAACCGGACGATGGGCTCAGCGCCCCGCAGCGTGTGATCGAACGCATCGGCGCCCTCACCGGCCCCGAAGGCGTGTACGTCGCCGGCGTGGGACAGCACCAGATGTGGGCCTCACAGTTCATCAAGTACGAACGCCCGCACGCCTGGCTGAACTCCGGCGGCGCCGGCACCATGGGCTACGCCGTGCCGGCCGCGATGGGCGCCAAGGTGGGCAACCCGGACCGCGTGGTGTGGGCCATCGACGGCGACGGCTGCTTCCAGATGACCAACCAGGAACTGGCCACCTGCGCCATCAACAACATCCCGATCAAGGTCGCCATCATCAACAACTCCTCGCTGGGCATGGTGCGGCAGTGGCAGACCCTCTTCTACGAGGGCCGCTACTCAAACACCGACCTCAACACCGGCCACGACACCGTCCGGATCCCGGACTTCGTGAAGCTGGCGGACGCCTACGGCTGCGCGTCCTTCCGCTGCGACCGCGACGAGGACATCGACGCCACCATCCAGAAGGCCCTGGAAATCAACGACCGCCCCGTGGTCATTGACTTCGTCGTGAGCCCCAACTCCATGGTGTGGCCGATGGTCCCCGCCGGAGTGAGCAACGACCAGATCCAGGTTGCCCGCAACATGACCCCGGAATGGGAAGAGGAGGACTGAACATGACCCGCCACACACTGTCCGTTCTGGTCGAAGACAAGCCCGGTGTGCTGACCCGCGTCGCCAGCCTCTTCGCCCGCCGGGCCTTCAACATCAACTCCCTGGCCGTCGGCCCCACCGAGGTCCCGGGCATGTCCCGGATGACCGTCGTCGTCGACGCCGACGGTGAGCTCATCGAACAGATCACCAAGCAGCTGAACAAGCTGGTCAACGTGATCAAGATCGTTGAACTTACCTCCGAATCTTCCGTACAGCGCGACCACATCCTGGTCAAGGTACGTGCGGATGCCGCTACACGGCTGCAGGTTACCCAGGCTGCAGACCTGTTCCGCGCAGCAGTGGTCGACGTCTCCACAGAGTCGGTGGTCATTGAGGCAACGGGCCACCCGGAAAAGCTCACGGCACTGCTCTCAGTGCTGGAGCCTTTCGGCATCCGCGAAATCGTGCAGTCCGGCACCTTGGCCGTTGGGCGGGGATCCCGCTCCATGAGCGACAGGGCTCTGCGCAGCGCTTAGGCATAGTCCCTGAGCATCAAGCAGCTCCTGCCGCAGCACCACACCACAAAGTTTCACAGACAAGCACCACCCAAGAATCCACTCAAAAGGAGACACCCCAGTGACTGAAATGTTCTACGACGACGACGCCGACCTGTCGATCATCCAGGGCCGCACTGTCGCCGTCATCGGTTACGGCTCCCAGGGCCACGCCCACGCCCTCAGCCTGCGCGATTCCGGTGTTGACGTCCGCGTCGGCCTGAAGGCCGACTCGAAGTCCCGCGCCAAGGCCGAAGCCGAGGGCCTGCGCGTCGTCGACGTCGCCGCCGCAGTCGCCGAAGCCGACCTGATCATGGTCCTCACCCCGGACCAGGTCCAGCGCCACGTGTACGCCGAGGACATCGCCCCGAACCTGCAGGCCGGCGACGCCCTGTTCTTCGGCCACGGCTTCAACATCCGCTATGGCTACATCCAGCCGCCGGCAGATGTTGACGTCGCCCTCGTTGCCCCGAAGGGCCCGGGCCACATCGTCCGCCGCGAGTTCGAGGCCGGCCGCGGTGTGCCGGACCTGATCGCCGTCGAGCAGAACCCGTCCGGCAAGGCCCGGGAACTGGCACTGTCCTACGCCAAGGCGATCGGCGGCACCCGTGCGGGCGTCATCGAGACCACCTTCACCGAAGAGACCGAAACGGACCTCTTCGGCGAGCAGGCTGTCCTCTGCGGCGGCGCCTCCCAGCTGATCCAGTACGGCTTCGAGGTCCTCACCGAAGCCGGCTACAAGCCCGAGGTGGCCTACTTCGAGGTGCTGCACGAGCTCAAGCTCATCGTGGACCTGATGGTTGAAGGCGGCATCGCCAAGCAGCGCTGGAGCGTCTCTGACACCGCGGAATACGGCGACTACGTCTCCGGCCCGCGCGTGATCACCCCGGACGTGAAGGAAAACATGAAGGCCGTCCTGGCGGACATCCAGGACGGTACCTTCGCCAAGCGCTTCATCGACGACCAGGACGCCGGCGCCCCCGAGTTCAAGGCGCTGCGCAAGAAGGGTGAAGACCACCCGATCGAGGCCACCGGCCGCGAACTGCGCAAGCTGTTCTCCTGGATCAAGAACGAAGACGACTACACCGAAGGCTCAGTGGCCCGCTAGGCACTGACCGGCAGGGGAGCCGGACACCAACTCTGGGGTCCGGCTTCCCTGCTGTGAAGCACCACCCGCACCACCCGTTTCACCAAAATCCCCACCTGATATACAAGAGAGCTAAAGAGGTCACCGGTGACAAGCACCAAACCTGTAGTACTCCTCGCTGAGGAACTTTCGCCCGCCACGATCGACGCCCTTGGCCCGGACTTTGAAGTCCGGCAGACCGACGGCGCGGACCGTTCCCAGCTGCTCTCTGCGATCGCCGACGTCGACGCGATCCTGGTCCGTTCCGCCACCCAGGTGGACGCCGAAGCCATCGCCGCCGCCAAGAAGCTCAAGGTGATCGCCCGCGCAGGCGTCGGCCTCGACAACGTCGACATCAAGGCCGCCACGCAGGCCGGTGTCATGGTGGTGAACGCCCCGACGTCGAACATCGTCTCCGCCGCCGAACTCACCGTCGGCCACATCCTCAGCCTCGCCCGCCACATCCCGCAGGCATCCGCCGCGCTCAAGGACGGCGAGTGGAAGCGCTCCAAGTACACCGGCATCGAACTCTTCGAGAAGAAGATCGGCATCATCGGCCTGGGCCGGATCGGCGCCCTCGTCGCCGCCCGCCTGAAGGGCTTCGACACCAAGATCCTCGCCTACGATCCCTACATCACCTCGGCCCGCGCCGCCCAGCTCGGTGTGCAGCTGGTGACCTTTGACGAGCTGCTGGCGCAGTCGGACTTCATCAGCATCCACATGCCCAAAACGCCGGAGACCGTCGGCATGCTGGGCGCCGAGTCCTTCAAGAAGATGAAGAGCACCGCGTACGTCGTGAACGTCGCCCGCGGCGGCCTGGTCGACGAGGAGGCCCTCTACGCGGCGCTCGAGGCCGGCGAAATCGCCGGAGCCGGCGTGGACGTCTTCGTCAAGGAACCCAGCACCGACCTGCCGTTCTTCAAGATGGACAACGTGGTGGTCACCCCGCACCTGGGCGCGTCCACGGACGAAGCGCAGGAAAAGGCCGGTGTCTCCGTGGCCAGGTCCGTCCGCCTCGCCCTCGCCGGGGAACTGGTTCCCGACGCCGTCAACGTGGCCGGCGGCGTGATCGCCCCGGACGTCCGGCCCGGCATCGCGCTCGTGGAAAAGCTGGGCCGCATCTTCACCGCGATGACGCACGCCTCGCTCACCCAGTTCGACGTCGAGGTCGCCGGCGAAATCTCCTCGCTGGACGTCAAGGTGCTCGAACTCGCGGCCCTCAAGGGGATCTTCGCCGACGTCGTGACCGAGCAGGTCTCCTACGTCAACGCGCCCGTGATCGCCGAGCAGCGCGGCATCAACGTCCGCCTGATCACGACGCCGGACACCGAGTCGTACCGCAACGTCCTGACCCTGCGCGGCGCCCTCAGTGACGGTTCGCAGATCTCCGTGGCCGGAACCCTGACCGGACCCAAGCAGGTCCAGAAGCTCGTCGGGATCAACGGCTTCGAGGTGGAGATCCCCATCAGCGAACACCTCGTGGTGGTCGCCTACGCGGACCGCCCCGGCGTGATCGGCACCATCGGCCACATCCTGGGCATGAACAACATCAACATCGCCGGCATGCAGGTTGCGCGGCAGGACGAGGGCGGCCAGGTGCTCGCCCTGCTGACCATCGACAGCTCCGTTCCGCAGCAGGTCCTGGAGGCCATCAAGGCCGGAATCGGCGCTGACATGGTGCGCGAGGTGGATCTCGAGGACTGATGTCTTCACCGTGGATGCCGGCGGCGGCTCGGGCCGCCGCCGGTGTCCGCGAACACATGGCTGGTCTGCGTACAATGGCTACGTCCGATTTTCGGATCCGGCCGGCAGCCCGGCCTTTACTTTTGCACACCCGGCAGGGGACGCCTTCACTTCCGCTTTGGAATGAACAGCGGTGTGCGCACGCAATCCAGCTTTCAGGAGCCCAATGAACGCCGTCCAGAGGTTCATCAGAAGCCGAGTGCTTTTGCTGACCGCGTCCATTTTGATCGTGGCCATGTGCCTTTCGGTCCTCGTTCAGGGTCAGTCACAGGCCGCCCTGAACCGGACCGTTGACCAGAATTCGCGGGGGCTCTACGACGTCCTTGTCCAGGCCAAGACCGACGACAACGGCGGGCTCATGCAGCCGGAAATCGCCGCCGGCCAGGGCGGCATCAGCTTCGAGCAGCTGGACGCCCTCCGGAAACTCTCCGGAACCTCCGTGGCGGCGCCCATCAGCCTCGTCTCCCGCGTCACCCAGGACCTCGAGTCCCCCCGCCTGGAGGCCACCGACTACCTCGGCTACCAGGCCGGACTCGCCGGCACCGCCGGGGACCCCACCGCCACGGACCCGAGCAAATGGCCTGCCGCCGAGTCGGTCCTGTCCGACACACCGAAGACCTACCGGCTGACCGCCAGCGCCGTCAGCTCCGACGGACACTCCGAGCAGACCCTGTTCAAGACCACGGCCGAAGGATCACTCGGCAAGGCCCGCATCATCGAAGAGGAGGTGGCCGGCGGCAAGAACGTCCGCATCGCGGGCCCCGAGGGGGAGACCGGCATCAAGTTCCCGGCCCCCGCCGGCGGCTCCGAGCACAACCTCTTCAACCTCTCCGTCTCCCTGCCCCTCGCCCCGCAGGTGACGGAATCCGTCGTCGCCGTCGACCCCGTCTCCGAGCGCGCCCTCCTCGGCAGCGCCGGCGACTTCCTCGCCCCGCTCGAAAAAGCGCCGCCCGCCGACGCCCGCAACGCCGGAGCGATCGGCCGCCACTTCGAAAGCCTCTTCACCACCGGCATCAGCATGGACGAACTGAAGGAAGGCCCCGATTTCCTCGGCGTCAAGCTCAAGTACTGGGCGCCGCTGATGAGCCAGTACCAGCAGGCCAAGCGCAACGGCCAGCTGACCGAGGACTCCCAGGCGATTCCGCTGATTGTCCGCTCCGGCACATCCCTTGACCTCAAGTACTCGGTCAAGATCGAGGAAATCGACGCCTCCGGCAACGTCACCAAGGAAGTCGGCACCGCAACGCGGTCGCTGGACAAGGACTATCTCCCGTTCGTCTCCAAGTCCCCGTTCTCCCTGGCCTGGCCCGGGTCCAAGGACCTCACGCCGCTGCTGGGCGACACCGCCAGCTTCGGCCAGGGCCTCTACAACCCCGCGACGTGGAGCACCGACTTCGCGTCCGCCCCGAAGTACACCGACGGCGAGACCGCAGGCAACGGCGCCGTGGACAAGAGCGCCACCCCCGGCGACTGGGTCACCGTGAACCGCCTCCCGGAGAAATCCGCCAGCGGCGACCCCGTGGACCAGACCCAGCGCAAGCCCGTCGACGAGCGCTCCTACCGCACTGACCTCGAGACCGGCAAGAAGCTCGCCACGCCGCTCGCCATGGTCTACGGCACGTTCGACGCCGAGAAGGTCAAGGAAGCGGCCGGCGACGTCAACCGCCTGCCCCTGGGCGGCTACGACCCCACCCCGTTCACGCTCACCAAGGACGCCTCCGGCAAGGACGTCGAGAACACCGAGCTCAAGCCCTCGCTCAGCGCCACGGGCCTGGCCAGCCAGTCCGCCGGCGCCATCACCGACTTCTACGGCCTCGCCGCAGCCCGCGGCTACGAGGACAACGCCGCCGTGATCGACGCCGTGCGCATCCGTGCCAAGGCGCCCGGCAGCTGGAAAGAAGCCCAGCCCGAGGTGGAGAAGCTAGCCAACGAGATCCGCGACATGGGCCTGGAAGCGACCATTGTTGCCGGCTCCGCCCGTGAGGACGCCAGCATCTTCGTCCCCGGCTATTCCAAGGACGACGCCGGCAAGGAAACCCCGCTCGGCACCGTCCAGCAGTCGTGGGTCCGCCAGGACGCCGCTGACGCCGTTTCCGGCTCCCTCACCTCCACCAACCTGACCCTGCTCTTCCTCACCCTCATCGGTGCGGCCCTGCTGACCGGCGCCTCGACCGTGAGCTACGTCCGGAAACGCCGCACCGAGGCCGGTACCCTGCGCGCCATGGGTTGGACCCAGCGCCGCATCCGGTCCTGGGTGCTCGCCGAATTCGGCGTCGGCGCCGCCCTGCTGGCCGTCGCCGGAATTGTCCTGAGCCTTGTCAGTTGGAACCCGGCGACGGCGATCGTGTCCGCCTCCGTGCTGGTGCTCTACGCCGCGGCGGCCTTCTTCGCCGCCCAGCAGCTGCGCCACCGCGAGGTAGTGGACCAGGAACCTCAGCACGATGAGCGCCTCATCGCGGTGGACTCCCCGCTGACCTTCGCCAACCGGCAGTTGAGCACCAACAAGTTCAACACCATCTCCCTGGCGGTCGCCGTCGGCGTCTTCGCCGCAGCGGTCGGCGGCATGGTCGCACTCCTGATCGACATTCCCCGGGCCGCCGGCGCCAGCGCGCTCAGCGGGCTGGCAGCGAGCAGCATCGCGCTGCCGAGCATCATCCTCGGACTGTCCGGCGTCGCCGTCGGCCTCCTGCTGACCATGGTCACCGGCCGCTTCGAGCTGCAGGCCAAGCGCCAGTACCTCGGCACGCTGCAGGCCATGGGCTGGAACCCGGACATGCTGGGCCAGGTCCGCCTCTTCGAAAATGCCATGGTGGGGACGGTCGCGCTGCCGCTGGGTATCCTCGGCGCCCTCGGCGTTGGCCTCCTCCTCGCCCCCTATGCCGCGCTCTGGGCCGCTATCGCCGGGCTCGTGGCTGTACTTTGCTGGATTCCGATTGCAACGAAAGTGGTCCGATGAACAACGACCTGAACCTTGACCGTGAGGCTCACGAGGGGATGACGGCAAGCACCCGCCGCGGTGCCCACCAGACCCGCGCCAACACGATCGTGAAGGCCGCCGACCACGCCACGCCGCTGGAGCTCAGCAACATCACCATCCACTACGGCGGCGGAAAGGGCGGCGCAGAAGCCGTCAACGTCGTCGACGACTTCAACATGACCCTGCACGCCGGCGAGATGCACTGCGTCGCCGGCCGCTCCGGCTCGGGCAAGACCAGCATCCTGACGGTCGGCGCGGGCCTGACCCTGCCGACGTCGGGCCGGGTGTTCTGGGAGGGCGATTCCCTCGAGACCATGGGCGACGACGAAATCGCCGACCGCCGCCGGGCCCTGATCGGCTACGTTGACCAGGGCGGCGCCCTGATCGACGGGATGAGCGCTCTGGAGAACGTGCTGCTTCCCGCCGTGCCCGACGGCGAGGTGGACAAGCGCCGCGACATGGCCAAGGACCTCCTGGACCTCGTGGGCCTGGGCCGGCGCATGCGCCACCGCCCGGCCCAGCTCTCCGGCGGTGAACGCCAGCGCGTGGCCATCGCCCGGGCCCTGATCCTGGGCACCCGCGTGCTGGTGGTGGACGAGCCCACCGCCAGCCTGGACCGGTCCTCGGCCAACCGCATCATCAGCATCCTCAAGGACACCACCTCGGACGGAATCGCCGTCCTGGTGGCGTCACATGACCACGAACTGGTCCGCCAGAGCGATACCCTCACCGAACTGATCTAGGTTAAAACTGTGACCGCTTCCGAAAAAACCCCGTTCTACATCACCACGGCCATCAGCTACCCCAACGGCGTGCCGCACATCGGCCACGCCTACGAGGTCATCGCCACGGACGCGATGGCGCGCTTCAAGCGCCTGGACGGCTACGACGTGTTCTTTATGACCGGCACGGACGAGCACGGCCTGAAGATGCAGCAGACAGCGGAAAAGGAAGGCATCCCGGTCAAGGAACTCGCCGACCGTAACTCGGCCGCCTTCCGGCAGATGAGCGATGACCTCGGCATCTCCCTGAGCCGCTTCATCCGCACGACGGACCCGGACCACTACGAGGCCGCCAAGGCTCTCTGGCAGCGGATGGAAGCCAACGGGGACATCTACCTTTCCAAGTACGCCGGCTGGTACTCGGTCCGCGACGAGCGCTATTTCGTCGAGGACGAGACCGAGGTGCAGGCCGACGGCCTCCGCTACGCGTCGGAGACCGGCACCGAGGTGACCTGGACCGAGGAGGAGAGCTACTTCTTCAAGCTTTCTTCCTACCAGGACCGGCTGCTGGCCCTCTACGCGGACCACCCGTCCTTCGGCGCCCCGCACAACCGCTTCAACGAGGTGGTCAGCTTCGTCAAGGGCGGCCTCGAGGACCTGTCGATCAGCCGCACCTCCTTCGACTGGGGCGTTCCCGTCCCGGGCAACCCGGAGCACGTCATGTACGTCTGGGTGGATGCGTTGACCAACTACCTGACCGGCGTCGGCTTCCCCCACACCGACTCCGAGCTGTTCCGGAAGTATTGGCCCGCGGACGTCCACGTGATCGGCAAGGACATCTCCCGCTTCCACGCCGTCTACTGGCCCGCGTTCCTGATGTCCGCCGGGCTGGAACTGCCCAAGCGCGTCATGATCCACGGCTTCCTGCACAACCAGGGCGTCAAGATGTCCAAATCGTTGGGCAACGTGGTGGCCCCGGCCGACTGGGTGGCCCAGTACGGCCTGGACCAGGTGCGTTTCTTCCTGCTCCGCGAAGTCCCGTTCGGCGCGGATGGCTCCTACAGCCACGACGCCGTCGTGGGCCGGATGAACGCCGACCTCGCCAACAACTTCGGCAACCTGGCCCAGCGTTCGCTGTCCATGGTGGCGAAGAACTGCGACGGCGCCGTACCCGTCCCCGGAGGTTTCACCGCCGAGGACGCCGCGCTGCTGGGTCAGGCCAACGGATTGCTGGACATTTCCCGGGCCGCGTTCGAAAAGCAGGAGTTCAGCCGTGCCCTCGAGGCCATCTGGAATGTCCTGGGCGACACCAACGCCTACTTCGCCGAGCAGGCCCCGTGGGTGCTGCGGAAGACCGACGTCGAACGCATGAACACCGTTCTCTACGTGACCCTCGAGGTGCTCCGCATCGTCGCCATCCTCGCCCAGCCGGTCATGCCGGCGGCGACGGCGGCCATCCTGGACACGCTGGGCCAGCCGGAGGGGGAGGCCCGCGAGTTCGCCGCCCTGGGCACGCCGATCGTGGCCGGAACCCCGCTGCCCGCCCCGTCCCCGGTCTTCCCGAAGTACGAGGAGCCTGCCGAGGCCTGACCGCCGCCAGACGCTCCCGCAGATCCCGCGGCCTTTCGAGTGACGCTCCCGCACCTCCGACTTGAAGGAGCGGGAGCGTTTCGCTTTTGCCCGTCTGAAGTGCGGCAGCGTCGGAGTGGTGTTCGAATAGTGAGACAACTTGACCAGCATGTGGATCACTTGGCTACGCTGAAAACATGAGCGCATCCACCATTGATCTGGCCGTCATTCCCGGCGACGGCATCGGCCCCGAGGTCACCGCCGAGGCTGTGAAGGTCCTCGAGAAGGCCGCCGCCGCCGAGGGCATTGTGCTGCAGCAGACCCACTACAAGCTGGGCGCGCAGCACTGGCTCGAAACGGGGGAGACCCTGCCGGAGGAGACCCTCGCCGATCTCCGCACCCGCGACGCCATCCTGTTCGGCGCCGTCGGCGCGGCCCCGGGCGACACCCGCATCCCCTCCGGCATCATCGAGCGTGAGCTGCTGCTCAAGCTGCGCTTCAGCCTGGACCACTTCGTCAACCTGCGCCCGTCCCGGCTGTACCCGGGCGTCGCCAGCCCGCTCGCCAACCCCGGCGACATCGATTTCATCGTGGTCCGCGAGGGCACCGAGGGCCCCTACGTCGGCAACGGCGGGACGCTGCGCCCCGGCACCCCGCACGAGGTCGCCACCGAAGTCTCGCTCAACACCGCCCACGGCGTGGAGCGCGTGGTCCGCGACGCCTTCCGCCGGGCCAACGACCGCCCGCGCAAGAAGCTGACCCTCGTCCACAAACACAACGTCCTGGTCTTCGCCGGCCACCTCTGGAAGCGGACCGTGGAGGCCGTGGCCCAGGAGTTCCCGGACGTCACCCATGACTACCTGCACATCGACGCCGCCACGATCTTTATGGTCACGGACCCGGCGCGCTTCGACGTGATCGTCACGGACAACCTCTTCGGCGACATCATCACCGACCTCGCCGCGGCCGTCACCGGCGGCATCGGCCTGGCCGCCTCGGGAAACATCAACATGGAACGCACCGCGCCGTCCATGTTCGAACCCGTCCACGGTTCGGCTCCGGACATTGCCGGTCAGCAAAAGGCTGACCCGACGGCGGCCATCCTCTCCGCAGCCCTGCTGCTGGACCACTTGGGCTACGGCGCCGCCGCACGCAAGATTGAGGCGGCCGTCGTCGCCGACATCGCGGCCCGCGGCACGGCAGCTCCGGACGCCGCAGCCCGCAGCACCAGCGCGATCGGTGACGCCATCGCCGCCGCCCTGTAAGCGCCACGAGGCACCGGGCCGGCGGCCCCGCCAACGGGCGTAAGCTTGTTTCGAATCACCAATATGCTGCCGTGGTCCGACGATGAACCACGTTCACACACCAGGCAGCCGACCGTGGAGGAACCATGACTCAGACTGCCCATGGCGTCGAATTCACCCAGCAGCCCTCGGCAACCCCGAAGTCCGCTGAAGAACGTGCTGCCATCCTGGCGAACCCGGGTTTCGGCAACTATTTCACCGACCACACCGCGATCGTCGACTACAGCGTCAACGCCGAGGGCAAGGGCGGCTGGCACGATGCACGGGTGGAGGCCTACGGCCCCATCTCCCTGGACCCCTCCGCCGCCGTGCTGCACTACGGCCAGGAAATCTTCGAGGGGCTCAAGGCCTACCGCCACGCCGACGGCTCCATCTGGACCTTCAGGCCGGAGGCCAACGCCGCCCGCCTGAACAAGTCGGCCCGCCGCCTGGCCCTCCCCGAACTCCCCGAAGAGTACTTCCTGGGCGCCATCCGCGAGCTCGTTTCCGCGGACAAGGAATGGGTCCCCTCCGGCGACGGCGAAGCCCTCTACCTGCGGCCGTTCATGATCGCTACCGAGGCCTTCCTCGGCGTCCGCGCCGCCCGTGAAGTGTCCTTCCGCGTCATCGCCTCCCCGGCCGGCAACTACTTCGGCGGCGAGCTCAAGCCCGTCTCCATCTGGATCTCGCGCGAATACGCCCGCGCCGGCCGCGGCGGCACCGGCGCCGCGAAGTGCGGCGGCAACTACGCCGCGTCCCTGATCGCGCAGCAGGAAGCCGAGGCCCACGGCTGCAAGCAGGTCCTCTTCCTGGACCAGTTCAATGACAACGCCGTGGAAGAGCTCGGCGGCATGAACGTGTTCTTCGTGATGAAGGACGGCTCCCTGGTCACCCCCGCGCTGAGCGGCACCATCCTGGAGGGCATCACCCGGATGTCCGTCATCCAGGTGGCCAAGGACATGGGCCGCGAGGTCACCGAACGCAAGATCACGCTGGATGAATGGCGCGACGGTGTGGCCTCCGGCGAGATCGCCGAGGTCTTCGCCTGCGGCACCGCCGCCGTGATCACCCCCATCGGTGTGCTCAAGGACGACACCGAATTCATCGGCTCCGAGGACGCAAAAGCGGGGGAGACCACCATGGCCATACGCGAACAGCTCCTGGGCATCCAGACCGGCGCCGTCGAGGACACCCACGGCTGGCTGACCCGCCTCGCCTGAGCGGTAGCGCCTCACCTGTAGGCAGCGTTCGACGGCGGCCCCCACCTTCCGGTGCGGGGCCGCCGTCGTCGTTAACCGACAGGCCACTGGCCCGGCGGCGCCCGGCCGGAAGCCCCTAGCCACGTCCCGGACGCGGGGGCACAATATGGCGCATGACTGGACTTATTCAGGTTCTGGGTGTCATTTTCGGAATCTTGCTGATCCTCGTGGGGATCCTTGAGTCCTTCTTCTTTCGGGACCAGCGCTTCCACCGGCTGTTCCTCATTAAGCCGGAGGACACGGAAACCGTTCGGATGTGGGTCTTCAACCTGGGGTTCTACAACATGACCTGGGGCGTGGGCGCGATCGTGGGTGCCGTCATGCTGACGGGCGATCAACCCGCAGCCGGCGAGGCGCTGCTGCTGTTCACGTGTCTGGGCCACGTCCTGCTGGGCATCATCTTGGTCCTGTCCGAGCGGCGGCTGTGGGCGAGCGCCATCGCAGAGGCGCTGCTGCCGGCCGTCATTGCTGTGATGCTGCTTGTATGACGCGGGCACTGCATCCCGTCCGGTTCGGTGGGAAGATGGAATGGTGATCCCGGATGACCCCCGCGCCATGGTGCGCAGCACAGAGCTGACCCGCTTCAGGCTGGCCCCCAACCCGGGGCCGATGAGCCTGCATGGGACCAACTCCTACGTCATCGCCGCCCCCGGCGCGGCCGGCACCGTCGTGGTCGATCCCGGACCGCTGGACGAGCCGCACCTGCAGGAGCTGGCCGGGGCCGGGACTGTTGAACTCATCCTGATCACGCACCGGCACGCGGACCACACGGCCGCCGCCGCCAGGTTCGCTGAGCTCACCGGCGCACCCGTGCGCGCCAAGGACCCGGCCCATTGCCACGGCGGAGCACCCCTCGCCGACGGCGAAGTCATCCACGCCGCCGGCACGGAAATCAGGGTCGTGGCCACCCCGGGCCACACCTCGGACTCGGTCTGCTTCCACCTGCCCGACGACGGCGCCCGCGGCTCGGTCCTCACCGGCGACACCATCCTGGGGCTCGGCACCACGGTCCTGGACTACCCCGACGGCACGCTGGGGGACTACCTCGCCTCACTGGACCGGCTGGAACAGCTGGGCGCCGCCACCGTCCTCCCGGCCCACGGGCCCATGCTGCCCGCTCTGGACACGATCGTCCGCGCCTACCGGGACCACCGCGAGGACCGCCTCGCGCAGATCCGCGCCGCCCTCGACGGCCTGGGTGCCGGCGCCGAGGTGACCGAAGTGGCCGACGCCGTGTACGCCGCCGTCGACCCCGCCGTCCGGCCCGCGGCGGAACTGTCCGTCGCCGCCCAGCTGCACTACCTGCGCACGGACAGCGGCACCGCCTAACCGTTCGGAGACGGTACGCTTGGAGCCATGCGTATCGCCCGGTTTGTAGTCGATTCTGATCCCCTCTACGGCATTGTTGAAGGTGAGCCCGGCAGTGAGATAGTCACTGTCATCAACGGCGACCCCTTCTTCCAAGGCGTGGAACGAACCGCCGTGCGGCACAAGCTCGAGGACGTGCGCCTGCTCGCCCCGATCATCCCGCGCAGCAAGGTCATCGGCGTCGGCCGCAACTTCGTGGAACACGCCAAGGAACTCGGCAACGACGTCCCGGCCCAGCCGCTGCTGTTCCTGAAGCCCAACACGTCCGTGATTGGGCCCAATGATCCGATCATCCTGCCGGAGTTCTCCGAGGAAGTGTCCTTCGAGGCCGAGCTCTGCGTCGTGATCGGCCGGATCTGCAAGGACGTCCCGGAGGAGCGCGTCGACGACGTCGTCTTCGGCTACACCTGCGGCAACGACCTCACCGCCCGCGACGTCCAGAAGACCGACCTGCAGTGGGCCCGGGCCAAGGGCTTCGACACCTCCGCGCCGCTGGGGCCGTGGATCGAGACCGAGCTGAACACCGAGGACCTGCAGATCCGGGGCCGCCTCAACGGCGAACTGCGCCAGGACGGCAGCACCAGCCAGATGATCCGCGGCGTCCGGGAACTCGTCTCGATCGTCTCGCAGGCCTTCACCCTCCTGCCCGGCGACGTCATCATGACCGGCACCCCGGCCGGCGTCGGACTCGTTGAGGCCGGCGACCGCTTCGAGGTGGAGATCGAGGGCATCGGCCGGCTCTCCAACCCGGTGGTCCGCCGCTAGCGGGGCCGGGCGGGGGAGCGGGACATGAGCGGTGGCGGATGGCGCGGCGCCCTGCGCGGTTCACGCCGGCGCCGTTCCTTCCTGCTCTTTGCCCTGGGGTCCATCGGCACGTTCACCATGGCGGCACGCGCCGTCGGCTGGCTGGACGGGCCGTCCTGGCTGGCGCTGGCCTTCCTCGCCGCGGGCCTCGTGCTGGCCGGATACTACCTGGTGAAGGCGCTGTCCCGCCCGCAAACCGCGCGGAGCCGCAAGCGCTAAAGCGCGTGGCAGCACGCGGTAAAGTTGGAGTCACTATGACTACTCCTTCTGCGCCCGACGCCGTCTCCAGCTCCGCCCCCAGCGTGACCAGCGAAGTCACCGCTGACACCCCGGTCCGTGTCCGGTTCTGCCCGTCGCCCACCGGCACCCCGCACGTTGGCCTGATCCGTACCGCCCTGTTCAACTGGGCCCACGCCCGCCACACCAAGGGCACCTTCGTGTTCCGCATCGAGGACACGGACGCGGCGCGCGACTCGGAGGAGAGCTACCAGCAGCTGCTCGAGGCCCTGAAGTGGCTTGGCATCACCTGGGAGGAAGGCGTGGAGGTGGGCGGACCGCACGAGCCGTACCGCCAGTCCCAGCGTCTGGACCTGTACAAGGACGTCGTCGCCAAGCTGATCGACGCCGGCTACGCCTACGAGTGCTACTCCTCCCCGGAGGAGGTCGAGGCGCGCCACCGCGCCGCCGGCCGCGACCCCAAGCTGGGTTATGACAACTTCGACCGCGAGCTCACCGAGGAGCAGCTGGCCGCGTTCAGGGCCGAAGGCCGCCAGCCCGTGCTCCGCGTCCGGATGCCGGATTCGGATGTCACCTTCACCGACATGGTCCGCGGCGAGATCACCTTCAAGGCCGGCAGCATCCCGGACTACGTGATCGTCCGCGCCGACGGCTCCCCGCTCTACACCCTGGTCAACCCGGTGGACGACGCGCTGATGGGCATCACCCACGTGCTTCGCGGCGAGGACCTGCTCTCCTCGACGCCCCGCCAGGTGGTGCTGATCAACGCATTGATGGACATCGGCGTCGCCAGCTACCTGCCGGTCTTCGGCCACCTGCCCTACGTCATGGGCGAGGGCAACAAGAAGCTCTCCAAGCGCGACCCGCAGTCCAACCTGTTCCTGCTCCGGGACCGTGGCTTCATCCCGGAAGGCCTGCTCAACTACCTGTCGCTGCTGGGCTGGAGCCTCTCCGCCGATGAGGACATCTTCACGGTGGAGCAGCTGATCGAGCACTTCGACGTCAACGACGTGCTGGCAAACCCGGCCCGCTTCGACATCAAAAAGGCCGAGGCCATCAACGGCACGCACATCCGGATGCTCGATGCCGAGGACTTCCGCGGCCGGCTGGTCCCGTACCTGCGCACGGCCGGGTTCCTCGGCGACACGCTCACTGCCCGCCAGGAGGAGATCCTCGCCGAGGCGGCCCCGCTGATCCAGGAGCGCATCTCCCTGCTGGGCGAGGCTCCCGAGATGCTCGCCTTCCTGTTTAAGAACGACGACGCGATCGACGTCGCGGACGACGCCCGCAAGGGGCTTCCGGAGAACCTCACCGAGGTGCTCGACGCCGCCCTGGCCGCCCTGGAGCCCATCGCGGACTGGAACGCCGAGAACATCCAGTCCGCGCTCAAGGAGGCCCTCGTGGAGGGACTCGGCGTCAAGCCGCGGCTGGCCTTCGGCCCGGTCCGCACCGCGATTTCCGGCCGCCGGATTTCGCCGCCACTGTTCGAATCCATGGTGATCCTGGGCAAGGACTCGTCCCTGGCCCGGCTCCGCGCGTTCCGCGGCTGACGATGAGCACGCCTGCGGCCCGAACCGATGCCCGGCCCAGCGCCCTCGCCGTGGGCCTGGGCGGCATCCGCGGTGTGCTGTTCGACATCGACGACACCCTGGTGGATCTCGAGTTCTCCATGACGGCGGCCCTGCGCGACGTCAGCGAACACCTCCTGCCCGGCCTGGACCAGACCGGGTGGGAGAAGTTCGGGCGGATCTTCACCCGCGAGACCACCCACTTCTATGACCGCTACCTCGCCGGGGAGCTGACCTTCAACGAACAGCGCCTCCTCCGCGGCCGGGCAGCACTGGGGCATTTCGGGGTTGAGCTGGAGGAGGGGGAGCAGGCCCAGCACTGGGTCAGCTCCTACGCCAGCCGGCAGCACGGCTACATCCGCGCCTTCGACGACGTCACCCCGATCCTGGACGCGCTCGATGCCGCCGGCATCCCCTACGGCGCAGTCAGCAACAACGTCCACGACTACCAGCGGGTCAAGCTGGACGCCGCAGGCCTGGCGCGAATCAGCGTGCTGGTGGGCACGGACACGGTGGGTGCGGCGAAGCCGGATCCGGCCATCTACCTGGAGGGCGTCCGCCGGCTTGGCACCGGCGCCGGCGAGACGCTCTACGTGGGGGACAACCGCCTCCTCGACGCTGACGGCTCGACGGCGGCCGGCCTGCTGGGTGTCTGGCTGAACCGCGGCGGGGAACCGGCCCCGGACTTCGCCGGCCGCGAGATCGGTTCCCTGCTGGAGCTGTTGGCCTAACCGTCCGCCGGGGCTCTGGAGGCTCCGGTCCGGCGGTTCCGCAGCACAAGGAACGTGCCGGCCGAGCCCAGGCCCAGGACGCCGACGATCCCGAGGGCCATGGCCGCGTCGGACCGCCCGGCCATGTCTGACGGCGAGACAGCCGCAGCGCTCGAATGCAGCGTGCCCGTTCCCTCGGCAATCCGGGCGTTCCCAGCAGCGAGCTTGTCCGCGCCGGTGGAAAGCTGCGACGAGCCCGATGCCAGTTTGGTGCTGCCCGCCGAGAGCTGCGAGGCGCCCGCGGCCAAGGCCTGGGATCCGTTGAGCAGACCGGGGTTGGCGGGGTCCGTAGGGTCGCCCTTAATGCCGGCGTTCATGGCCGCCGTTCCGTCGGCCAGCCGGGAACTGCCTTCCGTCATCTTTGCGGCGGCTTTGATGAGCCCCGGGCGTGCGGGATTCCCGGGAACGCCGTCCATACCCGTCCGGATCTTTGACGTGCCGTCGGCCAGGAGTTCAGTGCCGAGTACCACGCCCGGGGTGTCGGGGTTCCGGCTGTTGAGCTTGCCGGCCAGCGTCACGAAACCGGCCGTTAGCCGACCCGTGCCCGCGTGCAGCTGGCCCGCGCCGGTCTCCAAGCGCCCGGCGCCTGCCTGCAGCTGTGCCGCTCCGGCGTCAAGCTTCTGGGCGCCGGCGCGGATTTTGGCGATTTTGTCCTTGACCACGGACAGCGGCACCAGGCCCTGGACCGGATCCGATGCCGCGGCCTCGAGGAGTTCGAGAGCCTGCGCGAGGGCGGCCGTTCCGGTGCCGGCTGCGGGGTCGTTGCCGGCGCCCCGGTAGCCCTTGAGCCGGTCCGTTCCGGCCGCAAGATCACCGGATCCAGCCGCAAGCCGGGCCGCGCCGGCGTCAAGCTGCGTGGCGCCGTCGGCCAGGTTGTTGTCCGCGTTGCCGGCAGCCGTGGGGGTGAGGGCGGCGGAGAGCTGTTTGGCTCCAGCCGCTAGCTTCCGGGCGCCGTCGTCCACCTTGTATACCCCGGGGGCGAGTTTGTTGTTGACATCGGTTTCGATCTTTGCGGCGCCCGTGGCCAACTGGTCGGCACCGGCCTGGAGCTTCTGGGCCCCGGGAGCGAGCTTCTGGCTGATCCCCGCGTGGACCTTGTCAGCGCCCGCCGAGAGTTGGCCGGCGCCGGTGTCCGCCTGACCGGCCCCTGTGGCAAGTTTGCCGGCCCCGTCTTTTAGCTTGGATGCCCCGGCGGAGGCCTGGCCTGCTCCCTCGTTGAGCCGGGCAGAGCCATCTGCGATCCGGCCGGTAACGAGGGTGTAGAACCCCAGGAGGGCAATCAGCAGCAAAGCGAGGACGGCGATGGCGATCTGTTGGGTGCGGGAAGGGGTCTTGCCGGAAGCGGCACGGCGCTGTGTCACAGATGGTTCCTCTCGACGGTGTTACCGGCGGCAGCTTGCCGCCGGTCCCCGGCTGTGATGCAGCTAACATTCGAAAATGCCCGTAGAACTGCCCGCAGCGGAGTGGGGGAGGGGTTGTTACTCACTGGTAACTTACCGAGCGTAAACTTGTCAGCCCCGGATTGGCAAGGGTTTCGCTGAGCAGGAGACGGTTCCAGCGGCCGCCCAAGGGTAGTGCCGCCCACTGCGCCGCCGATTTGTGCAGACGAAAACTCTCGGGTAAAGTAATTACTCGTGCTGAGGCGCCGGGAGCGAGGGTTTAGGCCCACGGATCCGGCCCGAAAGTTCCATTGGGATATGGTGTAATTGGCAACACTACGGTTTCTGGTACCGTCATTCTAGGTTCGAGTCCTGGTATCCCAGCTCTGATAATTCCGCGGATTTCCGCGGCTGATCAGGGGTTTTGGATCGGTTCGCCGATTTGAAACACTTGCTGAGTGTATGAAACAATCGCTTAGCGCGAATGGCAGAAATGCTGTTCTGGAGAGTACGCGGCCCCATCGTATAGCGGCCTAGTACGCTGCCCTCTCACGGCGGTAACGCGGGTTCGAATCCCGCTGGGGTCACAGATGAAACGGTCCCGGGCATTAGCCCGGGGCCGTTTTTCGTTGTGCCCCGATCCGTGCCCAGGGTTGGCCCTGCCCCGCCGTTCGCCACCTGGACACCCCACCCTTCCCGCACCGTAAGTTTTCCTGCTGGTCACCCAAGGTTTTCACAAGTCCTCCTCCCTAGGGTCAGTCCTATTACGACGGGTCGTGCCACGAGGGGGGCGCAGATGCATCGGTTGACTGGCACGGCGGTCAGATTCCACGCGAGGCGGGAAGCGGCTAAGGCCGTGCCAGCCGTGGTGCATCGCCTTCGGCTTCGTCGTTGGGTGGCTTTCCTGGTTGGGTTCCTGCTGATCGCGGGATATGGGGCGGTGGCTCTGCCGAATTCTTTGGGGCCCGGTCTGCACGCGCATAATTCGGGGCCAGCCGCCGGGCAGGACTCCTCGTCGTTGGTCGGACCGCACATTCATAACGCGGCGCAGCCCGCCGCGGCGACGGAGGCTGTTCCCATTCTCTTGTCGCGGACCGGGTGGACGGCCACGGCCAGCGACGCCGAGACCGCCCGTATCAACGGCCGGGCCAGCAACGTGCTGGACGGTAAATCTTCCACGATGTGGCACAGCCGGTGGTCGCCGGCACCGGCGGCACCGCTGCCGCACAGCATCACGATCGACACCAAGGCCACGCGCAGCATCGGGGGTTTCCGTCTTCTCCCGCGGACGGACGGCGCGAACGGTCGCGTGGGCACCTTCGAAATTCGGGTGAGCACTACCGGCACTGACTGGACCGTCGTCTCAACCGGAACCATGCCGGACACCGCCTCGGAGAAGACGGTGTCCTTCACCGCGGTGAACGCCCGCTACGTCCGGCTGACCGCGAGGTCCGAGGCGGGCAACCGCGGCCCGTGGAGCAGCGCCGCCGAGATCAACCTGCTCGCCGGGCAATCGGCATCCCCGTCGGGCGTGCTGCCGCGCGCCGGATGGACGGCCACGGCCAGCGACGCGGAGACCTCCCGCATCAACGGCCGGGCCGGCAATGTGCTTGACGGCAGTACCGCCACGATCTGGCACAGCAGGTGGTCCCCGGCCCCCGCGGCACCGCTGCCGCACACCATCACCATCGACACCAAGGCCACGCGCAGCATCGGGGGTGTCCGTTACCTTCCGCGTGCGGATGGCACGAACGGGCGCGTCGGAAACTACTCGATCAGGGTCAGCGCCGATGGCGCCAGCTGGAGCGACGTCGCCAGCGGCACCTGGCCGGACACCAGCGCGGAGAAGACGGTGTCATTCACGGCCGTGACTGCACGCTACGTCCGGCTGACCGCGAGCTCCGAGGCGGGGAAACGCGGTCCGTGGAGCAGCGCCGCCGAGATCAATCTGCTGGTAGGGCAAACTGTGTCCGCCTCGGGTGCATTGCCCCGCGTAGGGTGGACCGCGACGGCCAGCGACGCGGAGACCTCCCGCATCAACGGCAGGGCCAGCAATGTGCTCGACGGCAGTACCTCCACCATCTGGCACAGCAGGTGGTCCCCCGCCCCGGCCGCACCGCTGCCGCACACCATCACCATCGACACCAAGGCGGCGCGAACCATCGCGGGGCTCCGCTATCTCCCGCGAACGGACGGCACGAACGGGCGGGTCGGCACTTTCAAGATCGCGGTCAGCGACGACGGCACCACATGGAGCGACGCCGCGAGCGGCACCTGGCCGGACACCGGTGCGGAGAAGACGGTGAACTTCACCGCGGTCAGCGCCCGCTACGTCCGGCTGACCGCGACCACTGAGGCCGGCAACCGCGGTCCGTGGAGCAGCGCCGCCGAGATCAACCTCCTCGGCCCGTCCATTGGTTCCTGGGGTCCGACGATCAACTTCCCGCTGGTCCCGGCCGCGGCCGCGCTATTGCCGGGCAACCGGATGCTGACCTGGTCCGCGTATTCTCCCACCGCTTTTGGCGGCAGCAGGGGCTACACGCAGGCGTCCATCCTGAACCTGTCTACCGGTGTCGTGAGCCCGGCCCAGGTGGTCAACACCGGTCACGACATGTTCTGCCCCGGGACCTCGATGCTGCCGGACGGGAAAATCCTGATCAGCGGCGGCAGCAACAGCTCGAAAACCACTCTCTACAACCCTGCGACGAACGCCTGGTCCGCCGGGCCGGACATGATGATCCCCCGCGGCTACCAGAGCAATGTCACCACGTCCACCGGAGAGGTCTTTACCATCGGCGGTTCGTGGTCGGGCGGGTCGGGCAGCAAACACGGCGAGGTCTGGTCTGCGGAGGGCGGCTGGCGCCTCCTGCCGGACGTGCCGGTTGACAGCACCATGACCGCCGATCCCCGCGGCGCGTACCGGGCCGACAACCACACCTGGCTGTTTGCCGCCTCTGGCGGCCGGGTGTTCCAGGCCGGGCCCAGCCGCCAGATGAACTGGATCTCCACCACCGGCAACGGCAGCATCACCTCGGCCGGCAACCGCTCGGACAGCGCCGACGCCATGAACGGCGACGCCGTGATGTACGACGTCGGAAAGATCCTCACCGTGGGCGGGGCGCCGGCCTACGACGACTCTCCTGCCACGGCACGCGCCTACACCATCGACATCAACAACGGGGTCACCGCGGCCCGGACCGGCGACATGGCCGTCAGTCGGTCCTTCGCGAGCGGTGTCGCTCTGCCCGATGGGCAGGTTTTCGTCGCCGGCGGTCAGCCCATTCCGGTTCCGTTCAGCGATACCGACGCCAGGATGTCCCCGGAAATCTGGAACCCGGCCACGGGGGAGTGGACCACCCTGGCCCCCATGGCCATTCCCCGGACTTACCACAGCGTCGCACTGCTGCTCCCTGATGCCCGGATTTTCGTCGGCGGCGGCGGGCTCTGCGGCAACTGCACCACCAATCATCTGGACGGCGAGATTTTCACACCGCCCTACCTTCTGAACGACGACGGCAGCGAACGCTCCCGGCCGACGATCGTGACAGCACCGGCCACCGCGCCGGCCGGCAGCACGATTGCGGTGACCACCGGGGCGCCGGTCAGCAAGTTCTCCCTGATGCGGATGGGCACCGTCACCCACACCGTCAACACAGACCAGCGGCGGATCCCGGTCACCGCAACCGCTGTGTCCGGAAATACCGCAACGCTGAAACTGCCCGCTGATCGCGGGGTGCTGGTGCCGGGCACCTATCTCCTCTTCGCCATGGACTCAAAAGGCGTTCCCAGCGTCGCATCGACGATCACCATCAGCTGACGGCAGTGACATACCTGGAGACGGTCAGTCCGGCCTCCCCGCGGCTGCACAAGGACCCCGCCGCCCAGCATGCGGGGACCTTTTGTATTGCCCGGCGCTTGGCACCGCCATGAAATGGCATGATGATGCGGTGAGCTCCGAAGAAAACCACGGCACGGCCGTTGACCTGCTGGAAGCCGTCCATCGCGACCTTGCGACGACCGCGCTGCCGCTGGCCCTGCCCGGCTCGGACGAGGCACGGCTGGACATCCGCAACGCCCTGGCCCAGCTGGAGGACTACATCCTGCCGCGCTACCGGAGCCTGGACGCGCCGCTCCTCGCCGTCGTGGGCGGATCCACCGGCGCCGGGAAATCGACCCTGGTCAACGGCCTCGTGGGGCACGCCGTCACCCGCGCCGGCGCCATCCGGCCCACAACGCGCCAGCCCATACTGCTGCACCACCCCGCCGACGGCCGGTGGTTCGAGGACCAGAGAGTCCTGCCGAGCCTGAGCCGGATCCGCGGAACGGTGAACCATGAACCCCGGCCCGCCAGCCAGGCCGGGCCCACGCCGGACGCCGCCGCGATCACCTCGCTGGTGCTGGTCGCCGATCCGGCCGTACCGCAGGGGATCGCCCTGCTGGACGCTCCCGACGTCGACTCGGTGTCCGCTGACAACCGCCAGCTCGCCGGGCAGCTGCTGGCCGCCGCCGATTTGTGGGTGTTCGTCACCACCGCCAACCGCTATGCCGACGCCGTCCCCTGGCGCCTGCTGCTGGACGCCGCCTCCCGGGACATCATGGTGGCCGTGGTCCTGGACCGGGTCCCGCCGGCCGCCGAGGCCGAGGTCAGTGCCGACCTGCAGTCCATGCTCAGCAGGGAAGGCCTGGGCACCGCCCGCCTCTTCGTCGTCCCCGAGACGGCCTTGGACGGGATGGGGATGCTTCCGCCCGAAGCCGTGGATCCGTTGCGCGTCTGGGTGCAGGAACTCGCCGCAGATGCTGCCGGCCGGGCAGACATCGCCCGGCGGACGCTCAACGGGACCGTCAAAGCCTTGGGAAGCCGGGTCGAGGCAGTGGCCAAGGCCGCCGGGGACCAGGAACACGCCGCCGACGTCCTCGCCGGGGACGCCCGGGACGCCTACCGGGACGCTGTGGCACGGATCCTTGAGGCCACCCGGGACGGCGCCCTCCTGCGGGGCGAGGTCCTGGCCCGCTGGCAGGACTTCGTGGGCACCGGCGAGTTCTTCCGGGCGATGGAGCAGAACATCGGCCGGTTCCGGGACCGGCTGGGTGCCTTCTTCCGCGGCGAACCGGCACCGGCGGTGCGGGTGGAGACGGCGATCGAGACCGGACTGCAGGCCGTCATCATCGATGAGGCCGCCAACGCGGCCGAAGACACGGACCGGCGCTGGCGTTCCGATCCGGCCGGCCGCCAACTGCTGGGCGGCGACGACCTCTCCGGGACCTCCGACGGCTTCGCCGAAAAGGCTGCCGCCGAGATCCGGGCCTGGCAGGGGAGCCTCATGGAATTGATCCGGACCGAGGGCCAGGGCAAGCGCACGCAGGCCCGCTGGCTGTCCTTCGGCATCAACGGACTCGGCGCCGCCCTGATGATTGTCGTGTTCTCCATGACGGCCGGGCTGACCGGCCTGGAGGTGGGCGTCGCCGGCGGAACCGCCGTCGTCGGACAGCGGCTGCTGGAAGCGGTGTTTGGCGAGGACGCCGTCCGCCGGCTCGCCAAGACCGCCCGCGAGGACCTCCACGCCCGCTGCCAGCGGCTGCTCGAGGCGGAACAGGAGCGCTTCCTGGCCCGGCTTGAGTTCTCCGACGGGGTCGCTCCGGCGGTGCTCGCCGGCCACGCTGTGGCCCTGCGCCGGCTGGCGGCCTCCGCATGAGCCGCCACGGCGCCGCCGCACAGGCGTCCCGGCTGGACCGCCGGCTGGAGGCACTGAATGAGGCACGCGAACTGGCCGCGGGGGCGCTCCCGGAGGACGTTCTGGACAGCGTGCTCCAGGTGCTGGACCGGGCCAGTTCCCGACGTTCCCTCTCCGGTGACCACACCGTTGTCGGCTTCTTCGGGGCCACCGGCAGCGGAAAATCCTCCCTCTTCAACGCCGTCAGCGGCGAGGAAATCGCGACGGCGGCCGCCCGGCGGCCCACCACCTCCGAGCCGCTCGCCGGCATCTGGGGCGCCGAGGGCAGCGAGGCGCTGCTGGACTGGCTGGACGTCCGGAACCGGCACCATGCCGCGCCCATGCCCGGATTCGCCGATGAAGGCACTGGCCTGATCCTCCTGGACCTTCCCGACTTCGACTCCACCCGCGCCGCCAACCGGGAGATCGTGGAGCGGATGGTGGGGCTGGTGGACGTCCTGGTCTGGGTGCTCGATCCGCAGAAATACGCCGACGCCGCGGTCCACAACGACTTCCTCACCCCGCTGGCCTCCCACGGCGCCGTCACCCTGGTGGTGCTGAACCAGGTGGACCGGCTCCCGGAGCGGGACGTGCCCCCGGTCCTGGAGTCACTCAAGGGCATCCTGGCCCGGGACGGGCTGGGCAAGGTGCAGGTCCTTGGCGCCTCCGCCGTTGCAGGGACCGGCGTGGACAAGGTCCGCGCCGCCATCCGCCAGGTGGCCACGCAGCGCCAGGCCCAGTCCCAGCGGCTGGGGGCGGACGTCACGGCGGCCTCGGCCCGGCTGGCCGAGGCGTCCGGCAGCGGTGAGGCGGCCGGGGTCAGCGCAGCGTCGAAGGCCCGGCTGGCGGAGGAGCTGGCGGTCGCCGCCAACGTTCCGGTGGTGGTGGACGCCGTGGTCCGGTCGTACCGGCTGGAGGCGACCCGCCGCACCGGATGGCCTGTGACGCGCTGGCTGGTCCGGTTCCGGCCCGATCCGCTGCGGCGCCTCAACCTGCGCCGGGAAGGCGCCAACCCCGAACTGAACCGCACCTCACTGCCGCCGGCCGGCGCCCCGGAGCGGGCCCGCGCGGACGCCGCCGTCCGTGAATTTGCCGACGCCACGTCCGACGGCGCCCCGGGGCCCTGGCGAGCCGTCATCCGCGGTGCCGCCCGCGAGGGCCGCGAGCAGCTTCCCGATGCCCTGGACCAGGCCATCGCGTCCACAGAGCTGAAGGCGGGCGGCACATCCTGGTGGTGGACGCCGTTCAACATCGTCCAGTGGTTTGCCCTGCTGACAGCCTTCGGCGGTTTCGCCTGGCTGGGAGTTCTTGCCGCGCTGGGCTATTTGCAGCTGCCCGTGCCGGAGGTTCCGCTGGTGGAGGGCTGGCCGGTGCCGACCGTCATGATCGCCGGCGGAGCGCTGCTGGGGATTGTGCTGGCCGTCCTGGCGAAGTTCATCGCCGGCGCAGCCGCCCGGGCACGCGGCGCGACGGCCCGGAAACGGCTCAAGGGGTCCGTCGCGGCCGTGGCGGAGGACTATGTTGTGGAGCCGGTGGCGCTTGAGGTGAGCCGGCTGGCGTCCTTTAACAAGGCACTGCAGACGGCGGCGCGCTGACTGATCCAGCGGCGGCGGCGTTGGGCTGCTGCACCGTTCTGGTAAAAAGTGCTGCTGCGCCTACAACAACGCTGCGGCGTCCCGGACTTTGATCATGGTGCGCAGGTTGCGCGTGGTGGTGGACGCCTTGTACTTGGGTTTCGAGGACAGCTTGCTGAACGGGCTGTCCAGGGTTCCGCCGGCCGGCGCCAGCCAGGCCAGGGCTTCCGGGCCGAGCCGGGTCAGCTCGGTGCCGTCCAACGCGGAGCCGGCCGTATAGAGCTCACCCAGCACTCCGGCGTCCGAGCCGAGGGTGAGGTAGGTGTGGGTGGAGGTGTCGTCCGCGGGGTAGGGGCACGCCGCCACGAGTTCACTCACCCGGTCCGCCGACAGGACCACCACCCAGGCGTCATATCCGAAGGCCTCCCGGAGGCACGCTTCGAATTGCTCCTTGACTCCGGCGGGGGACAGCTCGCTCGAAAGCACAACGTTCCCGCTGGCCAGGAGCGTCTTCACGCCCGTAAACGGACGGGACTTCAGGACTTCCTTCAGGTCGCCCATCTTGATGGTGATGCCGCCGACATTGACTCCGCGCAGGAACACCGCATAGCTGCTCATGCGGACAGCCTATGCCGTCAGTCGTTGGTTTTGCGCAGCGCCTCGGTCAGTACGCGGGCCGCGTTGCAGACCACTTCGGCGTGCAGCCGGCCGGGCTGGCGGGTCAGGCGTTCGATGGGGCCGGAGATCGATACGGCGGCGATCACCCGGCCGGACGGGCCGCGCACAGGCGCCGAGACGGAGGCGACTCCCGGCTCGCGTTCGCCGAGGCTCTGGCCCCAGCCCCGGCGTCGTACTCCGGCCAGGACGGTGGGGGTGAAGCGGGCGGCCTGCAGGCCTTCCAGGAGGCGGTCGTGGTCCTCCCACGCGAGCAGCACCTGGGCGGCAGAGCCGGCCTTCATGGACAACTGGGTGCCGACGGGAATGGTGTCGCGCAGGCCGATGGGCCGTTCGGCGGAGGCCACGCAGACGCGCCAGTCGCCCTGCCGGCGGAAGATCTGGGCGCTTTCGCCGGTGGCGTCGCGGAGCTGCATCAGGACGGGGCCGGCGGAGGCGATCAAGCGGTCCTCGCCGGCTGCCGAGGCGAGCTCCACGAGGCGGCTGCCCAGGACAAAGCGGCCCTGGATGTCACGGCTGACCAGCCGGTGATGGACCAGCGCCAGTGCCAGCCGGTGCACGGTGGGCCTCGCCAGTCCCGTGGCTGCAACAAGCTGCGCCAGGGTGGTGGGGCCGGCCTCAAGTGCGTCAAGCACATGGGCCGCTTTATCGATGACACCGACTCCACTAGAATTGTCCATGTAATGATATTGCCGTCTCATTATCTGAGATGCAAGTCAACGCGCTGGCGTATTACGCGGGAGTGCTGATTCAGTGGAGACAGCAAGCTGGCAAGTACGTAGACCGCAGTGAAGGGAGCAGGCCGTGGCAAAGACACTGGCCGAGAAAGTCTGGGACGCGCACGTGGTGCGAAAGGGCGACGGCGAAGGAGCCAACGCCCAGCCCGACCTTCTTTTCATCGACCTCCACCTGGTGCACGAGGTGACGTCGCCGCAGGCCTTTGAGGGCCTCCGCCTGGCCGGGCGCCCGCTGCGCCGGCCCGACCTCACCATCGCCACCGAGGACCACAACACTCCCACGCTGGACATCGACAAGCCAATCGCCGATCTCACCAGCCGCACGCAGATCCAGACCCTGCGCAACAACTGCCAGGAATTCGGCGTCCGCCTGCACTCCCTGGGCGACGCCGAGCAGGGCATCGTCCACGTCGTCGGCCCGCAGCTCGGCCTCACCCAGCCCGGCATGACTGTGGTTTGCGGCGACTCGCACACCTCCACCCATGGGGCGTTCGGCGCCCTGGCGATGGGCATCGGCACGTCCGAGGTGGAGCACGTGATGGCCACCCAGACGCTGTCCCTGAAGCCGTTCAAGACCATGGCCATCAACGTCGAGGGCACCCTGCGCCCCGGCGTGTCCGCCAAGGACATCATCCTGGCCGTCATTGCCAAGATCGGCACCGGCGGGGGACAGGGCTACGTGCTCGAATACCGTGGCTCCGCGATCCGGGCACTGTCCATGGAAGCCCGGATGACCATCTGCAACATGTCCATCGAAGCCGGCGCCCGCGCCGGACTCGTCGCCCCGGACCAGACCACCTACGACTACATGTTCGGCCGCCCGCACGCTCCGCAGGGCGCCGAGTGGGCCGCCGCCGTCGAGTACTGGAACACCCTGCGCTCCGAGGACGACGCAACGTTCGACGTCGAAGTGGACCTCGACGCCGACACCCTGGAACCGTTTGTAACGTGGGGGACCAACCCCGGCCAGGGCGTGTCCCTGTCCGCCAAGGTGCCGTCCCCCGAGGACTTCGGCGACGAGAACGCCAAGGCCGCGGCGGAACGAGCGCTGCAGTACATGGGTTTGGAGGCCGGCACCCCGATGAAGGACATCCGGGTGGACACCGTCTTCCTGGGGTCCTGCACCAACTCCCGGATGGAGGACCTCCGCGCCGCGGCGGACATCATCCGCGGCCGCACCAAGGACCCCAACATCCGGATGCTCGTGGTCCCGGGATCCGCCCGCGTCCGCCTCGAAGCCGAAGCCGAGGGCCTGGACAAGGTCTTCAAGGACTTCGGCGCCGAGTGGCGCTTCGCCGGCTGTTCCATGTGCCTGGGCATGAACCCGGACCAGCTGGAACCGGGGGAGCGCTGCGCCTCCACCTCCAACCGCAACTTCGAGGGCCGCCAGGGCAAGGGCGGCCGCACCCATCTGGTCTCCCCGGTGGTGGCGGCGGCGACGGCGGTTCGCGGCACCCTGAGTTCTCCCTCGGACCTGGACCCCGCTCCGGAATCCGCTGCGCTCAGCACCGACGCCGCGTAGCGTCCCACAGTCCCTGATCCGCACAGCACCCGATCCACCCAGCACCGAAGGATCCGCCATGGAAAAGTTCACCACCCACACCGGCGTCGGCGTCCCGCTGCGCCAGAGCAACGTCGACACGGACCAGATCATCCCGGCCGTCTACCTCAAGCGCATCACCCGCACCGGCTTTGAGGATGCCTTGTTCGCGGCCTGGCGCAAGGACCCCGCGTTCATCCTGAACCAGGAACCGTTCAACGCCGGCTCCGTACTGGTGGCCGGCCCGGACTTCGGCACTGGATCCTCCCGTGAGCATGCCGTCTGGGCGCTTAAGGACTACGGCTTCAAGACCGTGCTGTCCTCGCGCTTCGCGGACATCTTCCGCGGCAACTCCGGAAAGCAGGGACTGCTCGCCGCCGAGCTGGCCCAGGATGACATTGAACTCATCTGGAAGGAACTGGAGAACGCCCCCGGCACCGCGGTCACCGTGGACCTCGTCTCCAAGACCGTCCGGTGCAGCAACATCGTGGCGCCGTTCGAAATCGACGACTACACCCGCTGGCGCCTCCTCGAAGGCCTGGACGATATCGGCCTGACCCTCCAGCACGAGGAAGACATCACCGCGTTCGAGGCCACCCGGCCCAGCTTCAAGCCGAAGACGCTGCCCGCCAAGCTGTCCTGAGGCTTCAGGGCCAGTTCGGTCCTTCACAACAGAGTGCCGCCGTCGAGATATTCGACGGCGGCACTCTGTTCTTGAATCGTGTGAGGTACCCCCCGGAGCTACCGGCTGACACCTGCAGTTGCTGCGGACATCCTTGAGGCAGTGGTGTAGCCGGTTTTTCGTCCGGTGACTCGGACGGTGAGTGTCTTACCCGCGTCCGTGGCGGTGAGTTTGTGGGTGGAGGCGGTGGCGCCKGTGAYGGCGATGCCGGAGCGGTACCACTGGTACGTCAGGGTTACAGGGGCCGGGGACCAGGTTCCCGGCGTCGCGGTCAGTGTGTATCCGACCTTGGACGTGCCTGTGATATTTGGTGCGGCAGGAGACAGTGTGCCCGCTGTGATGGCCGGTGTTGCTGCGGACGTCCGTGAGGCAGTGGTGTAGCCGGTTTTTCGTCCGGTGACTCGGACGGTGAGTGTCTTACCCGCGTCCGTGKCGGTGAGTTTGTGGGTGGAGGCGGTGGCGCCGGTGAYGGCGATGCCGGAGCGGTACCACTGGTACGTSAGGGTTACAGGGGCCGGGGACCAGGTTCCCGGCGTCGCGGTCAGTGTGTATCCGACCTTGGACGTGCCTGCGATCTTGGGTGCAGTAGCTGCCGTCAGCGACGGGTTGATCGCCACTGCGGTGACGTTGAGGGTGGCGAGGTCTTGGAAGCTGGTGGATGAGTTTCCCAGGGTGTCGCGAAGTGGGTAGAGCGTGACGTTCCAGGTGCCGGAGGCGGCGCCTTGGGGAATCGTCATGGAGCGTTCCCAGATTCCGTCTTTCGTGGTGCCGGAGGTCAGCGTCATGCTGCCGAAGCCGTGGGTTTGGCCGGTGGCGTCGTGGCCGAGGAGCACGACCGGTGCGGTGACGCCGGTGGCATCCGTCAGCCGAAGGCGTACTTTTACGGTTGCCGGCCCGGTGGCGATGCTCAGTGACGTTGGTGAAACGGTCGGGCTATGGAGCACCGGCCCTGTCACATCCGAGGCTAGACCGGTGACGTTGAGGGTGGCGAGGTCTTGGAAGCTGGTGGATGAGTTTCCGAGGGTGTCGCTAAGTGGGTAGAGCGTGACGTTCCAGGTGCCGGTTGCGGCGCCTTGGGGAATCGTCATGGAGCGTTCCCAGATTCCGTCTTTGGTGGTGCCGGAGATCAGCGTCATGCTGCCGAAGCCGTGGCTTTGGCCGGTGGCGTCGTGGCCGAGGAGCACGAACGGTGCGCTGACGCCGGTGGCATCCGTCAGCCGGAGCTTTACTTTTACGGTTGCCGGCCCGGTGGCGATGCTGAGTGACGTTGGCGACACGGTCGGGCTATGGAGCACCGGACCTGTCACGTCCGCGGCTAGACCGGTGACGTTGAGGGTGGCGAGGTCCTGGAAGCTGGTGGATGAGTTTCCGAGGGTGTCGCGCAGCGGGTAGAGCGTGACGTTCCAGGTGCCGGTTGCGGCGCCTTGGGGAATCGTCATGGAGCGTTCCCAGATTCCGTCTTTGGTGGTGCCGGAGATCAGCGTCATGCTGCCGAAGCCGTGGCTTTGGCCGGTGGCGTCGTGGCCGAGGAGCACGAACGGTGCGCTGACGCCGGTGGCATCAGTCAGCCGGAGGGTTACCTTCACGGTGGCCGGCCCGGTGGCGATGCTCAGTGAAGTTGGTGACACGGTAGGGCCATGGAGCACTGGCCCTGACACATCCGAGGCGGCGGAAACTGTCGGCGCCGCTACCAGTGAAAGAATCGTTGCTAAGGCAAGCGACATCGCAATCGAAGCGAGAGATGAAGTGGATCTAGAGTTCACGAAGATCAAGGGCCCCCAGTTAAGTGCGGTCCAGGATGACCGCCAAAGTATGTATCCGCGACGGCGGACTTCGTGATATTAGCGGATCGCTAAGCTGAACCTGTCCAGGGCGCACGCGTGCCGTCGGCAGGGCTGCGAAACTGTGCCGTATTTCAGATCGGTAACGCTAGCTCCTATGCTTAGCAAGTGCCTTTGTAAGGATTTGGGGGCGAGTAGTCGTGAGGAAACCGGTATATGAGTAGTGTTCTGACAATCCGCGGAGGCGTCCCGCTGACTGGCCGCGTCACCGTGCGTGGGGCCAAGAATCTTGTCCCCAAGGCCATGGTGGCTGCCCTGCTGGGCAACGAGCCGTCCGTGCTGCGCAACGTCCCAGAGATCAAGGACGTCGAGGTTGTCACCAGCCTGCTCCAGCTCCACGGAGTCACCGTCGAGAAGGACCCCATCACGGGGGACCTCACCCTCGATCCGACCAACGCGAAGACGGCCTCCCATACGGCCATCGACGCGCACGCCGGCGACTCCCGCATCCCGATCCTGCTGTGCGGTCCCTTGATCCACGCGATCGGCGAGGCCTTCATCCCCGATCTGGGCGGCTGCAAGATCGGCGATCGCCCCATCGACTACCACCTGAACGTGCTGCGGCAGTTCGGCGCCGTGGTGGAGAAGCGCCCCGGCGGCATCCACATCTCCGCGCCCGGCGGCCTTAAAGGCGCCAAGATTTCGCTGCCGTACCCGTCCGTCGGCGCCACCGAGCAGGTCCTGCTGAGCGCCACGCGGGCCGAGGGCATCACGGAGCTCTCCGGCGCGGCCACCGAGCCGGAGATCGTAGACCTCATCGCGGTGCTGCAGAAGATGGGCGCCATCATCAGCGTCCAGACGGACCGCACCATCCGCATCGAGGGTGTCCCGGACCTCGGCGGCTACAACCACCGCGCCCTCTCGGACCGCAACGAGTCGGCGTCCTGGGCCTCCGCGGCGCTGGTCACCCGGGGCGACATCTTCGTTGAGGGCGCCACCCAGCGCGACATGATGACCTTCCTCAACACCTACCGCAAGGTGGGCGGCGGAATGGACATCGGCGATGACGGCATCCGCTTTTATCACAAGGGCGGCAAGCTCAACCCGCTGGTCCTCGAGACGGACGTGCACCCCGGGTTCATGACCGACTGGCAGCAGCCGCTGATCGTTGCCCTGACGCAGGCCGAGGGCGTGTCGATTGTCCACGAAACCGTGTACGAAAACCGGTTCGGCTTCACGGATGCCCTCATCCGGATGGGCGCCAACATCCAGGTGCACCGCGAATGCCTGGGCAGCGTCCCGTGCCGTTTCGGCCAGCGCAACTTCCTGCATTCAGCCGTGATTTCCGGACCCGCCCAGCTGACCGGCACGGACATCGACGTTCCGGATCTGCGCGGCGGTTTCAGCCACCTGATCGCGGCACTGGCCGCCAGCGGCACGTCACGGGTCACCGGAATCGACATCATCAACCGCGGCTACGAGCGCTTTACGGAGAAGCTCGCCGGCCTGGGCGCCGATTTCGACATCACCTCGGCCGAGTAGCGGGAACCCGGTGAAGGAATCGGCCAAGAGCCACACCACGTTTGTCGTCGTTGCCGGGATCGTCCGGCCGATCATGAACCTCCTGATGCGCAAGCAATGGATGGGCCTGGAGAAGCTGCCTGCCGGCGGCTTCATCGCAGCACCCAACCACTGCACCGAAATCGATCCCCTGGTGGTGGGGCACATGCTCTACAACCAGAAGCGGATGCCGCGCTTCCTGGCTAAGGCGGGACTCTTCAAGGTGCCAGTGCTGGGCTTCGTGCTCCGCGCCACCAAGCAGGTCCCGGTGGAACGCTCGACGTCGGGAGCCAACCGCTCGTTGCAGATCGCCAAGGAAGTGGTGGACGAGGGCGGCGCCATCATCATCTACCCCGAGGGCACACTGACCCGGGACCCTGAGCTGTGGCCGATGAAGGGCCACACCGGTGCCGCGCGCATGGCGCTTGAAGGCGGGATCCCCGTGGTGCCGATTGCGCACTGGGGTGCCCACGAGGTCCTTCCGCGCTATGCCAAGCGGATGTATATCTTCCCGCGGAAGACTTCGCGCCTGGTGGTGGGCGACCCGGTGGACCTGAGCGCGTTCGCCGGACGTCCGCTGGACAAGGCCACCCTCACTGAGGCAACCAACGTGATCATGGAGGCCATCACCGAGCTCCTGGCGACCCTCCGCGGCGGACAGCCTCCGCTGGTCCGCTGGGACCCCACGGCCCACAACCAGTCCACGCACGGCCGCTTCATCGAACAGGGCGGCAAAGCCGGGGGAACCGCAAGCGGCACGCCCGACGACGGAACGTCCGACGCCGGGACGGCTACCGGCGCGGACGGAGCCAAATGACGGCGGACTTCGGCGGGACAGGCACCGCCACTACGGTGGCCGTCCTCGGGGCAGGGTCCTGGGGGACCACCTTCGCAAAGATCCTGGCTGACGCCGCCACGGCCTCCGGCGTCGAGCGCGACATCCGGCTCTGGGGCCGGCGCGGCGAAGTTGTTGACCAGGTCAACCTGAAGCACCGCAACGAGCAGTACCTCAAGGACATCGCACTTCCGCCGAGCATCACCGCGTCCACCGACGTCGCGGAAGTGCTCGCGGGCGCCCAGCTGGTGGTCCTGGCCGTTCCGGCCCAGACCCTGAGGCCGCAACTGCGGGCATGGAAGAATCTGGTGGAACCGGGAGCCCTGGTGGTTTCCCTGATGAAGGGCCTCGAGCTGCACTCCGACGCCCGGATGAGCGAAGTTATCTCCGAGGAACTCGGCGTCCCCGCCAGCCGGATCGCCGTGGTCTCCGGACCCAACCTGGCCATGGAAATCGCCCGGGAGGAGCCCACCGCGTCCGTGGTGGCCTGCTCTGACCCGATTGCTGCCGGCTGGATCGCGCGCAGCTGCACCGCACCCTACTTCCGCCCGTACACCACGGGCGACGTCGTCGGCGTCGAGATCGGCGGGATCGTCAAGAACATCATCGCGCTGGCCGTTGGCATCTGCGAGGGCAAACGGATGGGCGACAACACCAAGGCGTCGGTCATCACGCGCGGCCTCGCGGAAACCTCGAGGCTCTCGCTCGCCCTGGGCGGCGAAGTGCAGACGATGGCCGGCCTGGCCGGCCTCGGCGACCTCGTGGCGACGTGTTCCTCGCCGCTGTCCCGGAACCACACGGCCGGACGGCTGCTGGGCAGGGGCCTGACCCTGGATGAGGTGACGGCCGAAATGACGCAGACCGCCGAGGGAATCAAGTCCGCGCAGGCTGTCCATGAGCTGGCCGGCAAGCTCGGCGTCGAGATGCCCATCACCGCGGCGGTGGTCGCCGTGCTGACCGGAAAGCTGTCCGTCGACGAACTGGGACCGCTGCTGCTGTCCCGGGACCTGAAACCCGAAGGCGATTACTGAGCGTGACTAAACAAAACGTGAACCCAGAAGGCCAGGCTTCCCGGCCCCGCGTGGCAGTGCTCTTCGGCGGCCGTTCCAGCGAACACGCGGTCAGCTGCGTGACGGCGGCCGGGGTCCTCGGCGCCATCGACCAGACGAAGTATGAGGTCATCCCGATCGGGATCGCCAAGACCGGCCAGTGGGTGCTGGCCTCCGGCGACACCCACGACTGGTCACTCTCGGCCTCGTCCCTGCCCGAGGTTGCTGCCTCGGCCAAGACCGTGGCGCTGACCGAAATCGGTGGCGCACACCAGCTGATCGTGGCAGCCCCGAACGAGGTTCCGCAGGAACTCGGCGCCGTGGACGTTGTGTTCCCGCTGCTGCACGGCCCGTTCGGCGAGGACGGCACCATCCAGGGCTTCCTGGAGCTGTCCGACACCCGTTACGTGGGCGCCGGTGTGCTGGCCTCCGCTGTCGGCATGGACAAGCACTTCATGAAGGTGGTGTTTGAATCCGCCGGACTCCGCGTGGGGCCGTACATCGCCGTCACGGACCGGCAGTGGCGCAATGATCCCGAGACGGTCCGTAAGCGCGTGGACCAGCTCGGCTTCCCGGTCTTCGTCAAGCCCGCACGCGCCGGCTCGTCCATGGGCATCTCCAAGGTGGACTCCCTCGGGGGCCTGGACGCCGCGATCGAGGCCGCCCGCGAACATGATCCCAAGCTTGTTATCGAGGCCGGCATCGTGGGCCGTGAAATCGAATGCGCCGTGCTGGAGGGACGGGGGACCGACGCTCCCCGCACGTCCATGCCCGGCGAAATTTCCGTGGCCGGCGGCGGGCACGAGTTCTACGACTTCAACGCCAAATACGTGGACGACGCCGCGGCCCTCAGCTGCCCGGCCGACCTCCCGGACGAAGCCATCGCCCGGGTCCGTGAGCTGGCCGCCGTCGCGTTCGACGCCGTCGGAGCCGAGGGCCTGAGCCGGGTGGACTTCTTCTACACACCCGAGGGCGAACTCATCGTCAACGAGATCAACACCATGCCCGGGTTCACGCCGAAGAGCATGTACCCGCAAATGTGGAAGGCCTCCGGCCTGGGCTACGCCGAGCTGATCGACGAACTGATCCACTTGGCGCTGCACCGCAGAACCGGTCTGCGGTAGGGCCTACTGGCTGGGCGGCAGATTCTGCAGGTCCGCCTGGCCCACGCAGTTCCGCTCCGCGGGCACCTTCGCGGCCGCGGCGGCGAGGTCTGCAAGGACGGTGGCGGAGCTGATCTTGTCCGGGTCCATAAGGATCTCCGTTGCGGGTTCGCGTCCGAAGGTGGTCAGGGTCCACACCGGGTTGCCTTCCTTGATGACCCAGTCCACGCCGTTCACGCTGACGCAGCGGTCCGTCGTCGGCCCCGGAACGTTTACACCGCAGCGCAGGATGACCAGGGACGGATCGCCCCAGGCGGCGGTGGCCTGGCTGTTGGTCTTGCGCAGCTTGGCCTCGCCGATCGCATCCGGGAGCGCCACCATCATGGGGGCACAGGCTGCGTTCGCCGCGTCCTTGGCCGGAGTGACGTCCACCACCGGGGAGCAGGCGCTGAGCATGATCGCTGCGGCTGCCGCCGTGGCCAGAATGCGGAGCGGACGTGCGGAAGCCGGGAGAGGGAAGAGCTGCATTGATTAAGCCTATCCCTGCCAAACATCCGCTGCTGCCAGCCCGGCCGCCCCGGGCAGGGGGTTGACTATCTGGCGCCGTACCGTCGAGTACACTTGGGTCGAACCGTGCAACTCTGGGGCGCTGCCGACAACGACGTTAGGTCTGGCCACAACCGCGCACATTGAATTCAATCTCGGACGTGGGGGAGGGCCTGTCGATGACGTCGCGCAGCCAAAAAATGAGATCAGTACGCGCCGGCGCGTGCGCACTCCTGCTTGCCCTCTGCGTGGGTGCGGCGGCCCCGGCGGCATACGCCGACGATGCCGCTCTTACGGATCCGTTCACGGTCATTTCGCCTCCCGCGCCGGTTGAGCCCGCGCCGGTTGAGCCCGCCCCTGTGGAGCCCGCGCCGGTTGAGCCTGCGCCGGTGGAGCCCGCGCCCGTGGAGCCTGCGCCCGTCCAGCCTCCTGTTGTCCTGCCCCCTGTTTTCACCCCGGCTCCGGTGGTAACCCCGCCGGTGGCCTTCACGCCTCCGCCTGCTTTCGTGGCGCCTGGGGCGCCTCTCCCCGCTCCACAGGCTCCCGGTGCCGTGGTTGCGCCGCGGCCGGGCTCTCTGCCTGCCGTACAGCCGCCCGCAGAGATTCCCTCCCAGGAAGCAGGTGCAACCGCAACGGCGACACCCTCAGCTTCGCCGACGCCCAAACCCGCACGAACAACAGAACCTGCTGTAGCGGCCGCTCCGGCTGAGCCTCCGGTGATCGTCACGGCCGAAATTCAGGCGGCCGTGGCCACCGCCACCGGCAGCCCCCTGTCGATTCAGATCATCACTGTTCTTATTTTGCTGGGGCTGGGCTTTGCCTACTTCCGGTTTCTTGGCGGAAAGAGCCGCGGCCTGGCCGCCAGAGCAGGAAAGTAATTGATCGTGGTGCAAGAAGCAGCCGTTGGGCCGGCCCTGACTGGCCAGCCGGCGCCCGGTGGGCTGCGGTCTGCAGTATCCCTATGATCCAGCTTTTGACCAATGCGCGGCTCGCCGCGCATACCGTGCTGCAGCACCTGACGGACGATCCCATGGTGCTGTCCCTCCAGCTGTCCCGGCGTCTGCCTGCGTCAATCGTCCACCCGGCGGCACGGCTGGTGTGCGCAATCGCCCCGAAGAACTCCCTGTCAGTTCCGGTCTTGCTCTCCTCACTCACACTGGGTGACGAGGGCGACGTCACCCGGCGGCTCCGACTCGGCGCTGACCATAAGGTCGCGGGCGTGCACGCAAGAAGACTCGCCGACATCGCAACCGCCGCGAATCTACCGGCGCTTTCGGATGCGCTGCTGGCCGGTGCACAAGATTCACGGGGTTATCAGTCTGCACAAGCGCGGAGGCACTGGCATGACGGCGCCATGACCGCCGCCGTGGCTGCCCTCGAAGGCTCCGGTGCGTCCGGACGGCGCCTGCAGGCCCGTTTGGCGGGCGAACTGGCGGTATTCCAAGGGACTGCGCCAGCACTGGCCCGGCGAGACTACACGCCGGTTCGCAACAGAGTTCTTCATTTGCTGACCAATTCCCTGCCCCACACGGCCAGCGGCTACGCCCAGCGGTCCCACTCGACCATGGCGGCACAGCAGCAGGAGGGCTGGGACGTCCTCGCGGTAACACGGCTCGGCTATCCCGTGCAGGTAGGAAAGCTGCGCGCCCGCTCCAGCGACGTGGTGGACGGCGTGCGCTACCGGCGGCTCCTCCCCACTCACCTGGCCGCGACGCTGGATGCGCGTCTCCAGCGGCAGGCCGAGGAACTGCTGAACGTGGCTTTGGAGTTCCGGCCGAGCGTTCTCCATACCACCACGCACTTCGTCAACGGCATGGTGGTCCGGGCCGTGGCAGAGGCACTGGACATCCCTTGGGTGTACGAAGTTCGTGGTCAGTTGGCGGACACCTGGGCCTCCACCCGTGGTCCGGCCGCCCTCGCCAGCGAAAAGTATCAGCTGTTTCAGCAGCGCGAGGCGGACGTCATGGCCGCGGCCGACCTGGTGGTGACACTCGGGGAGGCCATGAAGGCCTCCATAGTTGCCGCCGGAGTCCATGCTGACAAGATCCTGATTGCGCCCAACGCCGTTGGCGGGCGGTTCCTGCTGGAGCCGATGGAACCTTCCTTGGCCCGGCGTGAGCTTGGTCTCGATGAAGACGGGCAGTACATCGGAACTGTGAGTAGCTTGGTAGCCTATGAGGGCATCGATGACCTCATAGCAGCCTTCGCAAAGTTGGCCGGCCGCCACCCGGACCTGCGGTTGCTCATCGTGGGAGACGGCGTGTCGCTCCCGTCGTTGCGGGAGCAAGCCAAGCAGTGCGGCTTTGCGGACCGTGTCATCTTCACAGGGCGCGTGTCGAAGGACGACGCAGTCCGCTACCATCAGGCGCTGGACATCTTTGTTGTTCCGCGTAAAGACTTCGAAGTCACCCGTTCGGTGACGCCACTCAAACCGGTAGAAGCTTTGGCGTGCGCGCGGCCGGTCGTTGCTAGCGACCTGCCCGCACTCCACGAAATAGTCACCACTGGAATGACGGGTGTTTTTGCCACACCCGGCGATCCTAGTGACCTGGCGGAAAAATTGAATTGGTTGCTCGGTTCGAAACCGATGAGGGCAAAGTTTGGAACTACAGGACGGTCGGAAGTGCTTCGGGATAGAACATGGGCATCTAATGCTAAGAGATTCGCCGGCGAATACGACCGCCTCACCAGAGAGCAAGCCTAATGAGTCAGTATGATCCACTTGTGCCGGCACCCACTCCAACTCCGGTAAACATACGACTGCTACAGCGCGTGGGCTCCCGACCCAAGTTCTTGGACTACCTCGTCACCCTCTGGGACTATCGCCACTTCGTCTACTACGACTCGCGCGCACGCGTCATGAGCGGCAATTCGCAGGATCGGCTGGGCGGGGCATGGTTGCTGTTGACGCCGCTGCTAAATGGGGCAGTTTATTACTTGATATTCGGTATCCTACTTGGCACCGGCCGCGGAATCGAAAACTTCATTTCTTACCTTATTATTGGACTCTTTCTGTTTCAGTACAGTACACGGTCTATTTCGACTTCTGCGCGGTCGATGATCTCAAATCGCAACGTACTGCAGGCTTTTAGATTTCCACGGGCGACGCTGCCCATCGCCGTCAATGTTCGAGAGGCGCTGTCGTCAGTTCCCACTCTGATCGTCATGTTGCTTTTGATAATCTTGATTCCACCGGTCGAAGTCATTTCCGTCAAATGGCTGTTTTTGATACTCGTCGTTGGGCTTCAATCGCTATTTCATCTGGGCATTTCGCTGATCATGGCAAGGGTGGTTGGTTTCGTTCCAGATGTCGCTCATTTGCTTGGTTTTGGACTGCGCGCCTGGCTCTACTTTTCGGCTGTGTTTTTTTCCGTTGACAGATTTGCGGACAATCCTTGGATTATGGCGATGATGAATGCTAATCCGATGTTTATAGTCCTGGACATTGCCAGGGACTGCCTAATTTATGACACGTGGCCCAGTATGGTGCGGTGGCTTACGTTATGCACGTGGGCTTTGGCGAGTCTTTCTGTCGGGATTGTCTTCTTTTGGCGAGCGGAGGAGCGCTATGGACGTGGCTGAACTTCTGGTCTCATCGCCTGCCGTAGTTGTCGATGACGTGAGTATGACCTACAGCGTCATAAGCTCTGAGCAGAGGGCCGATATTCCGAAGGACATTTTCGGACGAGCGCTGACGCGAATACGACATCGTCGCCCAACAGTAGCGGTCGATGCGCTGCATAGAATGTCGCTGATCGCGCAGCATGGAGAATGCATCGGTGTCATTGGCCGAAACGGCTCCGGCAAGAGCACGCTAATGAGGCTCATCAGCGGACAGGAGAGCCCAACAACCGGTAGCGTTCTGGCCACGAGCACCCCAATCGCGCTGGGCGTTAGCGCAGCACTAGTTCCAGATATGTCGGGCGAAGCAAACGTTATGCTCGGCTGCCTGGCGATGGGTCTTGGGCGGGCTGAAATCGATGCAAAGTTCTCGTCCATCGTAGAACTTTCGGCTCTGGGCAAAGCAATTCACCTTCCTATGAAGTCCTATTCTTCAGGTATGGCCTCGCGGCTTCGGTTTGCGATTGCGGCCGCGGTGGACCCGGAGATCCTAATTTTGGACGAAGCGTTGAATACCGGCGATGCTGAGTTCGGCGAACGCACCCGAGCCCGTATGACGGAGTTGAGGGAGCAGGCTGGCTGTGTCTTCCTGGTCAGTCACAGCATGTCGTCCATCAGGGACCTTGCCACCAGGGTCATCTGGCTGGATAAGGGTGAGATGCTTCACGATGGCGACACTGAGCGAGTGGTTACTCTCTACGAAAAGTTCATCTGGTACCTCCGGCGCGACGACCAAGCTTCCGCTGAGAAGATTCGGCGAGCGGCCCGCCGCGAAATGACCCGGGTTGAGGTTACCGAGCGTGCCGCCGGACGGAGGAGGTGGAAGTGAGCGAGAAGCGGTTGGCTCGCCTGCGAACGGGCCTCTGGCACTTACGCCGTGGGGGAGTGGACGGCCTCAGGACTTGGATGAACCGCCACAGCACTGTGATGGCAAGTTCTGCTTCCGCTCGCCCCCGGGATGTTGGACGTTTCAGACGAATGCGGAGCGCCAAAGGCTTGTCGTTTACGCCTGCAGTTCTAGCCGGCGTAGATCAGCCCAATTACAATATTCGGGCGGCCGTGATACTGGATGAGTTTTCGTCCATGTGTTTTGACTTCGAGTGGAACAGTGTTGCCGTGACACCGGAGGACTGGCGGTCGCAGATCACTGAGAATCCAGTCGACATCCTCTTCGTCGAGTCGGCCTGGGCTGGAAACTCGGGAGCGTGGAAATATCACCTCACGGGATCCAAGGGACCGTCGGATGACCTAATAATGCTGGTCGACTGGTGCCGCGAACGGGGTATTCCGACCGTATTTTGGAATAAGGAAGACCCTCCTCACTACACTGATTTCCTCGAAACTGCCCGGTTGTTCGATTCCGTATTTACAAGTGACGCAACACGAATTCCGCATTACCTTCGAGATCTTGGACACGACCGAGTTTGTGTTTTGCCTTTTGCCGCCCAGCCGAAGGTTCATAACCCTATTCGCCCTAAATACGGATGGCACTCACGAGACATCGCCTTCGCAGGAATGTATTTCCGTCACAAGTTTCCCGAACGACGTGAACAAATGGAGTTTCTACTCAGCGGGGCGATGGCTGGCAGTACTGGTATGGACTTTGGACTGGAGATTTTCTCCAGAATGCTTGGCGGTGATGAGAGATACCAGTTTCCTGAACCCTTTGCTAGCAAGGTGGTCGGCCAGCTTCCCTATCCGGAAATGTTGACGGCGTATAAAGCCTACAAGGTTTTCCTTAATGTTAATTCAGTAATTGAGTCTCCAAGTATGTGTGCGCGAAGAATATTTGAGATATCGGCGTCGGGGACGCCTGTTGTGAGCGCACCCAGCCTGGCTATTCGGGAGTTCTTCCCCCCTGAAGAGGTATTTGTGGCCTCCGATGTAGAGGAGACACGCGGAATCATCAGGGCGCTGGTGAGGAATAGCAGCGTTGGCGAGCGGGCTGTCCATTTGGCGCAGCGGCGGGTTTGGAGTGCTCACACCTATTCACACAGGGTGCAGTCGGTCTTGGATAACGTGGGAATTTCGGTCCCAGAGTCAGACCTGAATACTGAAATATCGTGCATGATTTCGACTAACCGACCGAGTCAGTTGGACCATATTTTCAAACAGTTTTCGCAGCAGATCTATGCGCATAAACAGTTGGTACTCCTCACTCATGGTTTCGCGCCGGACGCCAAGTCGCTAAAGGCTGTTGCCTCGCGGCACGGCATCGAAAGCTTCGTCCATTTGAACCGCGACGCGTCGCACTCCTTGGGCGCTTGTTTGAATGCGATTGTTTCCTCCGCAGACGGCACGCTTGTGACGAAAATGGATGATGATGATTTGTACGGGCATCACTACCTTAGCGATTTGGTGTATGCGCGGGCTTTTAGCGGTGCAGAAGTTGTCGGTAAGTCCGCGCACTACATGCATTTGCAGGAGTCGGGGATCCTGCTTCGAAGGTTCCGTGACAACGAACACCGGTTCGTTAGCCAAGTCATGGGCCCGACGATAACAGGGTCGCGGGATTTGTTCTCAGAGATACCGTTTGGCGACCTAGCACGAGGGGAAGACACTGATTTCTTGTCCCGCGTGAGGGCAGCTGGAGGCAAGATCTATGCGGCAGATCGTTATAATTTCGTCCAGGTGCGGGGGCCTCACACGCATACGTGGAGATTAAGCGACATGGATGCCATATCTACCGGCGACGTGGAACTTTATGGCGACTTTAGCGGTCACGTTTTCTTGTGACCGTGGATGCGCCGCGTCGTCGCAAGACGTCGTTCGTGCGCAGTCCTCTACTCTAGATTAAGGAAATCGATGGAAAACAAGACCGTAGCCGTTGTAGGACTCGGATATATAGGGTTGCCAACGGCCGCCGTTCTCGCGAGCCACGGCTTCCAAGTTATAGGTGTGGACACTAATCCCGATGTTGTGGCCGCAGTCAATGCTGGGCAGGTGCCATTTGTGGAGCCGGACCTCGACGTTGCCGTGGCGGGTGCTGTCAGCCGATCTTGGCTGTCAGCACAGGCTGAGATGCCCCGTGCCGATATCTTTGTTGTCGCTGTGCCAACGCCATTCCGGGCTGGCCGCCAGCCGGATCTGTCCTTCGTGGAGGCAGCGGCAAGAGCAATCGCTCCTGTACTGACGGGGGCCGAGCTCGTCATCTTGGAATCGACGTCTCCGCCTGGCACAACGCAACGGTTGGCTCGCGCTATAGGAGACCTGCGTCAGGACCTGGAAATGGCTCTAGACGACGAGCATGGTCCATCCGCCGTGCACTTCGCGCACTGTCCGGAAAGAGTTCTGCCTGGTCGAATCATGACGGAGATGATCGAAAACGATCGAATAGTTGGCGGTTTGTCTGCTGCCTCGACTCAGATGGCTTCAGCCATGTACCGAACTTTCTGTAAAGGTGAGGTGCTGACCACAACGGCCGAAACAGCGGAGACAGCCAAGCTAGTTGAAAACGCCTATCGGGACGTGAACATCGCACTGGCCAACGAGATCTCCAACGTCGCCGATGTTCTTGACATTGATGTCTGGGAAGTAATCGAGTTGGCCAACCGCCACCCGCGCGTCAACATTCTTAGGCCTGGCCCCGGCGTGGGCGGCCACTGCATCGCAGTAGACCCATGGTTCCTCATTAGTGCAGCGCCGGACGAGACACCTCTCATGCGTCAGGCAAGGAACACAAACGATGCAAAGCCTACTCAAGTCGTAGCCAACATAGAGGCCGCGGTACGAGAATCTGGAGCCTTGTCCGTCACGTTGCTTGGGTTGTCGTACAAGGCGGATATCGACGATCTTCGGGAGTCTCCTTCCGTACAAATCGCACGCGACGTGGCTCTCGCATTCCCAGACGTTCAGGTCAATGTGGTCGAGCCCCACATTTCACTTCTCCCTACCGGTCTGGACCAGTTGGAGAATGTTCGGCTTGCGGGTTGGACTGCAGCAGGGGCCGAACAAGGAGTGTTGGCGGTCTTAGTGGATCACAGCGTATTCAAGGGATTGATACGTGAGGAAATGGGGGCCGCGGAGGTTGTAGATGTGTGTGGTCTTTGGTCCCGGCCTGCGGTTGTGGCACCGCTGGTGTTGGACGTGATTTAGAGTGCGCGTATTGATCTATGGGAGCTGCATTTCCAGGGACAGCCTCGAACTCGCTCCAAGACAGGGCATCCAGCTGGCTGGCTATTCGGCGCGTTCGTCAGTGGTCTCGGCCTTTGCGCGTCGGCCCACGGATCTGTCAGGGGCGTCTTCTCAAGTTCGCTCGAGCTTTCAGCGTCGCATGCTCGAGGCAGATGCCGGGAAGAGTCTCCCCAAGGTTCTGCGTTCATCGCCTTACGATCTTTTACTGGTCGACATTGTCGATGAGCGGTTCAACGTGCTTGCTAAGGGGGAGGAGAGGCTGACGGACTCTCCGGCGCTACGCGAGTCCAAATTCTTGGCAAATAGGGCCGCGGGTTGGCGGCGCATCGATAGTGGCACAGATGAGCACTTTGACGCGTGGGCAGATGCGCTGGACAGGATGCTGAATGTCGTTAGCGGTCTGCCAACGCGCGTTCCGGTGGCCTTCTTGGATGCGGGCTGGGCTACTAGCATTGCAAGACCCGGAGCGGATCATGGGCAACTATCGCATGCAGGGCGATCACCTGAGGCGGCAAACGAACTATTCGCGAGGTATCGCGAGTACTTTTGCTCCAAGATTCCCCAAGGCCAAGTCATCCGACCTCCTGCGCAAGTGACCGTCAGCGACCCGGACCACAAATGGGGATTGGCGCCTTTTCACTATGTTCAGGCCTTCTACGATTTCGTCGGCAATCGACTCGCGGAGATAGCCAAGGGCATGTGAACGGTCGCCCACCCCGGATAGTTCAAACGACCCTACGGTGCGGTTAACGGGACTAGACCTGGGTAAGGGCGGTACCTGAGCCACTGCCGTGTCGGGTGATGCCTGAATGCCAGCATTCGACTGTGTGGCGTGCTCTCGACGCATTCAACGATGACAGGACAACGAAACCTGAACACGGAGAGCCCGTTTTGGAGGCGGCTCACGCCTCTTCTCTTTCCTGGGCGTAGTGACCTAGAGCCTTGGTATGCACATCAACGGCACCGCCGGGGCGAAGTAAAATCCGCAACACGGGCATGAAGGAACAACGGAATGCGGCTTGGGCCGAGGCTGCCAAGTCCGACGCCCGCGCCGACCGGGAGGCGCGCAACCGGCCGCCGACCGAGGAGTGCGCTTTCGGCCTGCGCCCGGACCTGCTTGACCGCGGCGTCCCCGAGTACAAGGTGCGCCCCTGGCCGGCACTCAAAAACCCCCGCCAGAACAGGCGACCCCATGGGGGTTTTCACGCTTCCCACGTCGCGGCGGATATAGCAGGCGTGGGGCGTAGCGTTCGACGACTAGGACGGCGGCGGCGGCGTCGATTACCCCGGTGGCATCTACACAACAACAGCAGCAGCCGGGACGGGCACAACGGCATCGACTACGGCCGCGGCCTCGTCAGGGCAGGCAAGACCGGTGCCGCGACCCTCCACCTCGGGATGCTGCCGTTGAAGGGCATCAACCTGAACAACCAGGCACGCGGCCGCATCGACCCCACCCCGTGGCACTACGGCAACCTCAACCCCGACTATGCCGGCTCCGCGGCCGTCGCCCCGCAAGGCACCACCACTGCCCCGCAAGAGATTCCTCATGGCACTCACCGACGAACAGCAGCAGGCCATCTACGATCGCGTCAAGTACCTCGACGCGCGGGTCTCGGCGGTCCCGAACAGCTGCTGTAGCCATATGGGCGGAGACCGTGTTCCGCGTTGGCAAAAACGTATCTGAGAAGCGGGAGGTTGCCGACACGAAGTCTGGGGCGCAGGTTCTCCGCGCCGCATTCGTCGCCCTCTCCAAAGCCCCGGAACTTGACGCCGTGCATATCACGGCTGGCCGTAAAGGCGGGGCTTACCGACGGCATCGTGACCGTCGACGTCAACGTGGCAGGAGGCAAGTGATGGACGACCACACAGCCACCAGCACCCGGACCCGCAACCGTGGCGGGCAACCGTCCGAACCGTGTTTGCGTTCATCGTGGGCCTTGCCGCCGCATGGGCCCTGTTCATCCAGGCCGCCGGCGTCGACTCTGGCCTCGAGCGGGCGGCGACACCTTGACCACCGCCGCCGGCATCACCCGCGTTATGGCGCTCCCCGCCGTCGACGGCCTGATCCGGCAGTTCGCCCCGTGACCCGCACCCGAGAGGAAGTAGCCCCCACGGGCAGTCATTTACGGATGGCGGGGGCCGTCTGTCACTTAGCGGGAAGCCCAAACAGTTACCATTGCCCAATGCGAATCGACGTAAATCAAGTCGGCAATGAGCTGACACTCACTGCCGAACTCCAAGAAGGCGACCGCGAACTCGCGGGCAAAGCCTCACTCGCAAGGAAAACAGCCACGCTCAAGCTCCCCGATGACTTCAGCATGGATGACACGCACCCTGACCTGCTGGCGCTCGCGGCGCTGATCACTTTCTACGTGTGGATCGGCAAGCGCCTGGAGCTACCCTTCCCGGTGAGCCAGGCATTCGCGGACACGGTCATGAAGGTCTCGAAGATCGACGTCACGAATTCCTCGAAGTGGATACCGAAGCGCACCGCAGGCGAGGGATCACATCCAGGATTGTCCTTCTCAGGCGGCGTGGACTCTATGGCTGCGTTGGCGCTGATGCCCAAGGACACGGTCTCTGTATTCACTTTGCGCACCCCGCCCCCGGAAGGCGCAGGCAGCCTCTACAAGCCAGACGTTGCGCTGCATGCCATAGCGGAGATGGGCAAGGCAGGAACGCAGGTACACGCGATAGAGACGGACCACGAATGGGTGCGCAATCCTGTCGGCTTCGCCATCGACCCAGCACCCGCCGTTCCACTGATCCTCCTGGCCGACAAGTTCAACCTTGACGCCATCACGTTCGGCACGATTGCGGAGTCTGCCTACCTCACAGGCAAGGGCTACTGGGCTGACTACAAAGACCGGGTGATCTTCACCCGGTGGGGCGCACTCTTTGAAGCTGTCGGGCTGGAGTCCTACAACGCCACCGCGGGCATCAGCGAAGTAGGATCCTCCACCATCGTGCGCACGTCCGAGTTCGGATATCTCGCGCAGTCCTGCATCAGGGGCGTGCCGGGCCGGCCGTGCCGGGCGTGCGTCAAGTGCTTCCGCAAGTCACTCATCACAGCCTCCCTTACCGGCGAGTGGCCGGACCGTGCGGAAGTCGGCGTCATGATGGCGAATAGGGCGATCAGGGGATTCCTTGACATGCATCCAATCAGGTTCGAGATCGTCCTCACCAATGCCATGGCATCCTACGACGGGGACGATCCGCTACTCCTTGCCCTGCAAACCAGACTGGCAGCCAAGGAGTTGGACGTGTCCTTCACGCAGGCTTGGTATGCCCCCGCTATGGACCTCATCCCGGAAAGGTACCGGGCGGCTACCATAAAAGCCGCCAGCCAGTACCTCCCCCAGATGACGCCAACCCAAGAAGAGGCGTTCCATACCTTCGACCTCGCCTCCGAGTTGGAATCGAAAAACGTCCGCGTTGAGGACTGGCTCGACACTCTAAGTGAGAACGCGAAAGGTGTTGCGGCCCGTCTGAAAGCTCAGCCGGCTGTAGCACATTAGATCGCGGCAAAAAGACCCCCTGCTCGCAACTGGCGGTTTCTAGGGGTCGTTGCAACACCTGTTGGTTAGGTGGTTAGTAGTAAATCACGCAGACGCTCGGCTGGGGTTTCCCAGCCGAGCGTTTTGCGTGGGCGCCCGTTGAGTTTCTGGGCGACGAGCTCGAGGTCTTCGGGTCCGTAGCCGGACAGGTCAGTGCCTTTGGGAAAGTACTGGCGCAGCAGGCCGTTGGTGTTTTCGTTGGAGCCGCGCTGCCAGGGGCTGGCAGGATCGCAGAAGTAGACGTCCATGTCCGTGGCGACGCTGAAAGACTTGTGGGCTGCCATTTCCGCTCCCTGGTCCCAGGTCAGGGATCCTCGCAGGTGCGCGGGAAGGTCCTTCATCGCGGCGACCAACCCGTCCCGGACCGCCTCGGCACCGTGGTCCGCGGTCAGGTGCACGAGCATCACATACCGGGTGGTGCGCTCGACCAAGGTGGCGATCGCGGACTGGTTCAGCGTCCCGGTGATCAGGTCTCCTTCCTTACGGTGTTGTTGTGGGTGATTTCGGAGCTGTCGTAGTGTTTCGATCACCCTCGGGTGGCGGGTATGGCCCAGGTCGCCCTGCCGCTTTGGACGGCTCACTGGGAATGGCCGCCCGCTGCCCGCCGATGACTCGACCGCTGATTGAGAATTACGACATTGATCGTTGGGTAAGGACGTGCCGGCGTGGTTATCGACAGGGCCAACGAGATTGGAGCTGATCGAAGGGGACTGAATATGCCGGCATTTTGGGTAGGAATCGACTCGGGCAAAAGAGCTCATCATTGCGTCGTGATCGATCAGACAGGGACGGTGCTGCTCTCGAAACGGGTCGAGAACGACGAAATTGTGCTGCTTGACCTGATAGCCACGATTGCGGAGATCGCAGCCGGCGGTGAGGTCTGTTGGGCTACGGATCTGAACGCCGGCGGCGCGGCGCTGTTGATCGAGTTGCTGTCCGCGCACACCCAGCAGGTGCTCTATATCCCCGGACGGATCGTGCATCACGCCGCGGCGACCTATCGCGGGGATGGCAAGACCGACGCGAAAGATGCCCGGATCATCGCAGACCAGGCACGCATGCGCACCGACCTCCAACCCGTTCGCGGTGCGGACCAGATCAGCGTGGACCTGCGGCTGCTGACCGCCCGCCGCACCGACCTGATCTGTGACCGTGTCCGGGCGATCAACCGGCTTCGTGCCACGTTGCTGGAATACTTCCCTGCGCTCGAGCGCGCGTTCGACTACTCCAAGAAGGCGCCCCTGATCCTCCTCGGCGGCTACCAGACCCCAGAGGGCATCCGGCGGATAGACCTGACCCGGCTCGCCGGCTGGCTGAGGAAACGCGGCTGCCGGAACAGTGCCAAGATGGCCGAGAAGGCACTGATGGCAGCGAACTCCCAGCGCACCGTCCTGCCAACTCAGACCACAGGCTCTGCCCTGGTCATCCGGCTGGCCGAGCAAATCAGCACTCTCGATGAAGAGATCGCCGCCACCGATGCCCAGATCACCGAGCTCTTCCGGCAGCACGACAGCGCGGACATTATCCTCACCATGCCGGGGTTCGGCCCCGTACTCGCAGCAACTTTCCTCGCGAACATCGGCGGCAATCTGGAAGCGTTCGACTCCGTCGACCGGCTCGCCAGCGTCGCGGGCCTCGCCCCCGTCCCACGAGATTCAGGACGAATCAGCGGGAACCTTCACCGGCCACGTCGCTTCAACCGCAGGCTCATGCGAACCTGCTACCTCGCCGCCCTCTCCAGCCTGAAGAACAGCCCGGCCTCAAGAACCTATTACGACCGGAAACGCGGAGAAGGAAAGTCCCACAAGCAGGCCCTCATCGCCCTCGCCCGCCGCCGCATCAACGTCCTCTGGGCCATGCTCCGCGACCACACCATCTACCAGGAACCAACGCCAAGAATCCGCGCTCAAGCTGCTTGACAGAAACATTGAGATTCCCAATGCCCGGGCACTGCCCGGTCCTCGATTTCGGGCGGCCGTTCGGAGATCATGACCATGGGGTCTGTGAACCGGGGCTGGCGTTGCCCCGGTTCCTGGCGGGGCCGGCGGCGGGCACGGCCGGAGCGGAGAGCTGCCTGGATTTCGCGTTTGAGTCCGCCCCGGGCCTGCAGGTAGAGGCTCTGGTAGATCGTCTCGTGGCTCACGCGCATCTCCTGGTCATCGGGGAAGTCCGTGACCAGCCTGTGCGATATTTGCTCCGGAGACCACTCCAAGCCCAGTTTGTCCTGCACATATGCCCGCAGCGCCTCGTGGGCGGCCAGTTTGGCCGTTTTGGGACGTGTCCGACGGGCAGCGGCCTGCCGTTGTGCGCCGTGGGGCAGGTAACCGAAGCGGGGATCGCTGTTGCGGCCCAGTTCCCGGCTGATGGTTGAGGGCGCCCGTCCCATCGCCTGCGCGATCGCTCTCATGGACGAACCGGCCGCGGACAGGTCCCGGATCAGCTCCCGTTCCTGCAGCGACAGGAAGCGCGGGTCGATGGGCTTCTCCGCGGGCCGGGAGCCCGGGGCCGGCGAGTGGAATGTGGTCACTCCCTGTTTGTAATCGATCACCCGCCCATCCGGGTAAAAGCGGCGGTTGTTCGACGCTCGGATTCCGCGGTCCCAGTCTCGCGCCGTGCGGATGTGCACGCCCACTGTCTTGGCGGCCTCCCCGCGGCCGACACCGGCCCTGCGCAGCCGGAAGAACTCCTCCCGCCCAGGGTGCGGCCCGATCCCCGTTTTCCCGCGGCTCTTCAGCCCGGCCCCGCGGACCCAGCCGGCACATGTCGCTGCATTGAAACCGAGCTCCCTAGCGGCCGCCGTCGTGCTCCCCAGGCGGTCAAAGACCTCGAAAAACGCCTTCTTCTGATCCTGCCCATACCGCACGGGCCGGGATGAATCCCCGCTTAAACGAACCACGGTCGTTGCAACTCCCAAAAGTCTGGGTGTTGCAACGACCGCTAGAACTCGCCAACTTTGGGGCAGGGGGTCTTCTATTTGTACGTCGTGGTTTAGTTGGGAGCCGTGGAGCCGAGACGTGCCGAAGGCTCACCCGGATGAGCGGCACACTGTACGAGGCCCCTTCGGACCTCATGGTGGCGTCTTTGAAGTTTAGGTAGGCGTGCGGTCGCAACTCTCCGGCGGCCCGAGACTCGGCGTTCACTGCGGCCTTCGCTTTACTGGTTCTCCGAATCGCCTTGCTAGCTTCGTGGTCAACCCTCATCGAGTTGTTTGGTATGCCCCCAACCAAGAAACGCGTGCCGACAACCCAGCCGCTAATTACTGCCCCCTGCACGACGACAGTCAGGTGGAGAGGGCAGCAGGATTGTCATCCTCCTGCCGACACAAATGTCAATAAGCTCGTTCAGGTGTGAGTCAATGTCACAGTGCGTCTGGGCGACCATTTTCTGCCGGTGTACTATCGCCTGAGTATCCTGCGGCCTGGGTGAGTACTTCCATGAGACGGGGGTGTCCTATGCTTTTGGTCAAGCGGCTTGGGCGGGTTTTTCCTCGTAGAAGGTGCCGTGTCTGAGCATGGAGTAGATGACGTCGCAGCGGCGCCGGGCCAGGCAAATCACGGCGGCGTTGTGCTTCTTTCCGTGGGCTCGTTTCTTTTGGTAGTAGGCCATCGAGGCCGGGTGGTGGCAGTTGGCGATCCAAGCGGATCTGAAGAGTGCGTTCTTGAGCTGTTTGTTCCCGGAGCGTGCGGGGAATTCGCCGCGGATCGAGGTGCCGGATCGCCGCGTCACCGGGGCGATCCCGGCGTAGGCGGCCAGGTGCCCGGCAGATGTGAAGGCGCCGGCGTCGCCGATGGTCAGGAGTATCGTCGCTACGGTCTTGATGCCGACTCCCGGCATGGACATCAAGACCGTGGAAAGAGGGAAGTCATCGAGAAGCTTTTCGACTTCCTGGGCCACGATGGCCCGTTGGTGCTTCAGCTCCCTGATTAGCGCCGCGACGCGGGGGATGACAAGTTCGACGGCCTCGGTGCCGATCACGGTGACAGTCTGCTCACCCAGAGCCGAAAAGACCGTATCGATAAGATTCACCGGGTCCTTGCGGCTGTGGTTCCTGGCCCAACGCAGCACGTTGCCCCGGCCTGCGGCTCGGAGGCCCGTGGGTCCGGCATATTTGATGAACAACTCCAGCATCAGGGAACGGGTTAGTACCGTTCCGGGGAAGACCCGCTCCAGGGCGGGGAGAATCTGCAGCAGCAAGGAACGCAAGCGGTTGGTTGCCCTGGTGCATTCATGAGTCAGATCTGTGTCGAATCCGGAAAGGACTTTCAGTGCCGCGAGCACCTCGCTCTCCCGGTCAACGGCACGCAGGGTGTGCGGCATCGACCAGGCCGTCTCGGCGATGATGAACGCATCCCGGGCGTCCGTCCTGGACTTCTCCGGATATAGATCCGCGGCTTTGCGCATCGCCAGGCGCGGAGAGTAGGCCACGGTGCAGCCGTAGTCCGGCGCCACGGCTATCGGCAGCGCCCCGATGGTGTTGGGCTGACCCACGATCACCAGAACCCGGCCGTGCTGCTGCAGACCGATGAAGAGCTCGCGCAACCGCGTCTCATCCTGCGGGAGCGGGCTTATCGAAGACCCGTTCTCCCGCGGCGTTCAACGCGGCGGCGTGATGCTCGGATTTGCCGACATCGAGGCCGCAGTAGACGTCGTATCCTTCGTCCATCCGGCGCCCCTTTGCACCACTAATGGCCGCAGTCACGACACCCGCTGCTGGCACCCACGTTACCTAGAGACCTGGCACCAGTGGAAGGAGCCGGCCGTGTCCCTATCAGCAGTCAACCCTTGCCTCCGAACCCGGCGACAACACCCCCCCGGATCATCAAAGACAGGTTAAGAAAGTCCTACCGGGCCCAGCGACCAAATCCCCGACCTTCGGGAACCCAATAAATGTAACGGGGCGTTGCGCCGCTGATTCGATCGTAGCTTGGGCTGGCGATATCCGCCGCGTTCTTGCTGGACGTGTGAAGGCCCGCAGCCGTAAACTCCGACGCGACACCCAAGTTAGAATTAACCAATGCAGATCGATGTTAGCCAAGTTGGCAGTGAACTCACGTTCACTTCAAGCCTGGCCGTAGATGACCTTGAGTTCGACGGAACCGCAACAATGGTCAGACCAACCGCTACATTCAAGCTCCCCGAAGACTTCAAATTAGACGAAACTCACCCTGACCTAATCGCGCTTGCCGGGCTTGTAATATTTTTCCCATGGATTGGTAGCCGCCTAGATTTCGGGTTCCCTGTGAGTAGCGGCTTTTCTGAGGCTGCCGCAAAGGCCCTGAACATCCACATTCCACTGACGTCGCCACGGATCCCTAAGCGCGCTTCTGGCAGTGACGCTCGCCCGGGATTAGCGTTTTCCGCTGGCGTAGATTCAATGGCCGCCCTCGCCATCATGCCGGATAATACCCTGCCCATGTTCTCTTACCGGAGCGCACCCCCTCCAGGAGTTGGGTCTCTTTACAAGGCTGACGCCGCCCTGCATGCTGTCGAGGAAATGAACGCAGCGGGGAATGAAACGCTACTCATTGAATCTGACCACGAATGGGTCAGGGGACCCGTGGGATTCACATGCGACCTGGCCCCGGGACTACCGCTCATTCTTCTCGCTGGCTATCTCAAAATCGACGCCATCGGCTTCGGGACGATAGCCGAGACCGCCTATTATGCGACCGGAGGGCGAAGGTTCGACGACTATGCGCAGGGGGCAGACTTCACCAAGTGGCAAGCGATGCTCCACAGTGTCGATATGAGCTTCTACAACGGCGTGGCCGGGCTCAGTGAGATGTGCACCTCAGCGATCGCACGCCAGTACAAGTTCGGGTACCTAGCGCAGCCCTGCATCCGCGGCCTGGTCGGCGCTCCGTGCATGTCCTGCATCAAGTGCTTCCGGAAATCCCTTATCGAGGCGTCCATGTCTGGCGACTGGCCGGCCGAGTCAGAGGTGAGCCGAATGATGGCGGCGAAGCCCATCCGCAACTGGTTGTCAGGCTTCCCCATAAGCATGGAAGTTGTTCTTGCTGCTTCTATGTCCGAATACCAAGGGAACGACCCGCTGCTGCTTGCACTTCAGGACCGAGTTTCGGCAGTCACTGGGGATGTCTCTTTCCTTCACAGCTGGTATGGGCCGTCAATCGATCCCATGGTGCCGGAGCGGTATCGGCTGGTCACTTCGGAGGCCATGGCTAAGTACATTCCGAAGATGACAGCCGAGCAGGAAGAAGCCTTCCGCGCCTTCGACATCACACCCGTCATGGATTCCAAGGAAGACGATGTTGAGCAGTTCCGTGCCGTCGTCAAGGAGAACTTGGCCCAGAGGTCTCAGCTACGTTGAGTGGGGAATGCAGGGCCCAGTCCAGCTAGCGATGGCTACCTAGTAGATCGCGCCCCCGAAGGCTGGCTCCACTCTCTTTGGGGGACATGCAGCCAACCTTGGGTAACGGCACATCGATGGGCCGTGCCGTGTGGCGCCGTCGCCGAAGAGCGCCACGTCCCGAAGCCAAAGTATGAGCGCAACCAGCAATTTTTCTAGGCGCTACGATGGCGCGGTGGCATCGTTCACCCTCGACGGGCAGTCCTACGATTACTTGCGCCCGGACCCTGGGCACAACCCGAGCGCCACGCACTCATGGCACTACGGCAACTACCCCAAGATTATGGCAACGCTGCCACTCTCGACTGGCACTATCGACATGTGCGCCGTCGCTGAACGCTGAACCCGTCCCACGTTCTTGTGTCCTGGCAAGACGACGGCCACGACTCCCACTGGGCATGGATACCCGCCGGCCACGTCCGCCGCGTCACCAACTCCGAATGGGACATCGAATAATACCGGTGCTGCCCCGAACACCGCGCGGAATCCGCTGGGGCGATAGACTCCCGAGGTTCTTGCTCGCCCAGGACGAATCCGGCAGCACGGGAGGCTGCCCGGGGCCCCGAAATTGAATTACCCCGCCAGCGTGTGGAGCTAGGGGAAGTCCAAGTGAACCTAGACTGGGCAAGTGTCCGGGGAGGCGAATTGGGCGTCCTACCTGGTAGCCCGCGCCGTAGGATAACTGGTCACAGACTTGGTCACGCACCCGCTCTTTCTGCCTGTTAGGGCTATTGAAAGCGCAGATCCGTTGTCCGCTGAGACGACCTTGTACGAAGCCGAGATTGCCCCGGGACCGGAATCGATGACAGCAGAGACAAGCATACTCCGCAGCCCCCTGGGTGGAGCGGGCACGCCTCGGGACCTCGACTGTGGCCTCGATGAACGTCCCGCTGGGGCATTCGGATTCGTCGCAAAAGTACCGGTGCATGAACCAGATGACTTCCTCTGGTCCGGCGACGGGAATGTCGCGGATCCCCTGCCGGCGCCGTGAGAGCCGCCGGGCACCGATGACACCGCAGTCCGGACATCCGGCCCCGACGGTGCTCTCGACCAAGATCCTGCGTTGGCCGAAGCCCAGAATCTCGGTTGAAAGAGCACAGCAATCAGGCAGGGTTGAAGATGGCGGTGGCAGCGTCAGGGCACCGGCAAGTAAGCTCGGTCAAGGCTCGTAGTCCTGTCATCGATGAATGGGACAAGAACATCCAACACGACAGGCTTTGGGCTCTTCACGTCTAAAAACACGAACCCGAATTCACCACACCAACCACGGAGAGCCCAGAACCGGTCAGGGCAGATGGGCGGCGGCGGTTGTATGCCGGAGGCCCTTCTTTGACCCGTGCAGCTGCCGGCTCAGTCAGGCAGTCGATCTCGATGACCTGACCGGGAGGAAACTCCGCGTATCGTAATCACTTCGGACCGCGAGCCGCTGAGAATCAGAACAGCTTCGCCGTGGGCTCAGCAAATTTTGCTTTCCAACGGCAAGCTTGCTAGGAGCCGGCACGCTCCGCGCCACCAATTGCTGCTTGGTGGAATCTAATCGCTCTGTTGAAATTCAACTCAAATTCCGAGGGCGTCGGGGGGCCGTGTCTAAGCAGTTCGGAGTCTGAGAGATAGAATCGCTTCATGGCGTCACCGCTCGTTCCCTGAGCCTCGGAGATGCCGTGCACGCGCTTGAATGGCCGATAGTGATCTCGGACATGCGCAGGATCGTTCAAGTTCTGAAGATAATAGACAAAGTTGACGCCCGGGTGAGCCCGGTACAGCCCGGTGAGGTCGAACTTGTGCGGGGCGCGTTTAACTACGTCGCTCTTGGGTGCGCCCCATACAGACTGGAAATATAGATCCACCGTCGACGGCAGATAGCGAGTAACAACGGTCTGTGGGGACTGCACGTAGGCCAAAGATCCTGGGAACCGAACCCCGATACGCAGGGCTGCGAAACCGCCCCCAGAACCGCCTACGAACACGACAGAAGTGGCCCCTGTGACGTCTAGGGCCCGCCTTACGACATATTCAATCGGATCCAGTGCATCCCAGCTGGGGCCTCCCAGGAACCATGACAAGTTCATACTGGGGTTGAGATACCAGGTGGGATCGGCAAAAGATATGAATGTTGATGAACGCTTATGGAGGGAGTTGACTCGTTCGAACCTCGGATAAGTATCGCGGTCGATACGCATGGCACCATGAAATGCTACGTAGAGCGTATCCGACGGGTCGAGCTGTGCAAAGAAGTGCAGTTTCGCGCCATCGGCGAAGTCGACTTCATTGACGTTGCTTGTGTTTGGCTGCAACTCAAGAGCCTCCAGACTCGAATGCTGCCGCAATGGAACCTGATAGTGCGGGTCCAGTTGCGCGGGTATGGAGCCACTCGCTCCAAGGTTGTCCGTGGCCATTACTTCCTTAGGTATCCTTGCGTCCATTGTGACTGCCACCAGAATGCGGGCACGATCAATCGACTAGTTGCAGGTTATCCATTCATTTATTTTCGTTGCCGCGCCCTCGCCGGAATCGAGGGGCAGAGCGGCTGACAGCAGGGCATCTCTGAAACGAAGACGGACTTCTGCGTCGCCAAATGTTGCTATAGCCTTGTCAAGTTCCTCGAGAGTATTGGCCGAGATGCCGTAGCCCAGTCGTTCGTATTCAGACGCCCGTAGTGCCTGGTTGTCGGTGGACGTTTGCAGATTCGGAACGACCACGGCGGGAGCTTTGAAACGGACCGACTCGTGAATCGAGTTATAGCCAGCCGCAATCACCATGAAGTCAAACGCCGACAAATATTTAGCGATAGGGTACTGCCTAACGACGTGGACCCTAGGCCGATCGTCCACGTAGTGCTTGCTCAAGGGCGAGAGTCCTACGACGACATCAGTCGTGGGCGACAGCGAAAGAATCCGGGAAATTGCACGCTCCCTCGCATCTGACACGTCGTTGATGGCGCCAGCACCGAGCTGCACGAGGACGTATGCTCTCGCTGTATCGAGCCCGAGTTCAGTCAGGGCAGCATCCCGGGCGAAGCTCTCGGAGGGCTCAATGAGTGTAGGCGCTGGCACAAGGGTGTCCCGAAGCCTAGATGTAGGACCCTCGTCGGCGCTGTCTCCTACGTCCCTAGGAACGAGAACATGGTCAGCCAGCATGTGTGCCGTCTCCAATTGGGTGACATCCGCTCCTTCCATCCAAAGTCCGCGTCGGAGCCAAATCAGCGAAGCCCCGTGTCGCTTCGCGGATTCGTGTACTCCGCGATAAATCCAGGTTCCGTCGAAAACGATAGCCGTGGGGCGGTTGATCCTGCAGATGTCGTCGAAGAAGACCGCGAAACTGTCGTTCCAGGCCGCGGCGGCCTGCCCCGTCGCTGCCTGGCTTCGGAATTTTAAGACCTCGAAACCGAAGAGCCTGACTATTTCAGCGGATGATGACAAGGAAACGAATTGGGCTTGAAAGTACTTCCGCCCACTGCGCGCAACAGCGAGGCATCTAGTGAGGTGGCCCATCCCGGCACCGTTACTCGTGACGAAGAGTACTCGCGGCAGTAGCGATTCCTTGTCGAAGGGAAGCGTCAACCGGGTGTCAATAGGCCGTTGATTGCCGCTGATTCCCTCTGTCAAGAAACGGAGCCTGCCTAGCATTTGCTGAAGCTGATCAAGTTGGACCTTGCGGCCGTAATCGTGCCGGGATTCTGCCTTGCTGAAAGCAGAGAGCTGCAGACGGAGTGTCTCCGTCAGCCGCTGTTGACGATGCGCGACTACTATCAGGAGAAGGACGACCGTTGCGCCTAGAACGAAGCCAGCCGCTCCGATAAGCCGGGTTGCATATAGCAGATCAGCCGAGAGCATGGCGGCGACACAGAGTGCGCCGGACACGACAAGGCCTCCCAGCACCACTGACGCTAGGCCTTGGTCTCTCTTGCTCATACAGCCGCTACTGACTTTCCAGAAAAGCGGTCGATCCTCGCAAAAAGCGCTGAGCTGGAGAACTCCTGTAGTGCGGTTTCTTGGGCGAGCTTTGACTGTTGCGCGAATAATTCCGGCTGGGCCGTAAACCTTTCGACTATCGCAGCGACGTCTTTAGGCTGCCCATAGACGGCCCCGGCCCCGAAAGTCTTCTCCATATAGGGAGGCAGTATGACAACCTTTCCGGCAGCCATCGCCTCTGCTGTTGCCATTCCGAACGACTCGGTGAGCCTGTCATCGTGAAAATATACCCAGAAATGTACCGAATCGAGGAAATCGCTGACGTCCATGGAACCGAAGGGATAAACAGTGATTCCCGCGTCGGTGTTAGGTCCAAATTTCGAAGTCAATGACTGTGTCCCACCGAGGATGGCAGTCCTAAAACTGCCATCCACTGACTTGTAGGCGGCATTGAAGTCTTGCTCTCGTGTGGGCCATTTGAGGTCATGGTCGCGTGAGTGCCGGCCCACCACGGCCGATCCTGGAGCTGGACAAGTCGGGGATTTCAAACGCATCTCCACGAGTCCAGGCCACGTGTCAATGGCCAGCCTGGATGTAGCAACAAGTCCTCGGCACAGGTCCCGGGTTAGATGTGACTCTGCTACGACGAGTGTTCGCAGGCGGAAGAGCCGGTCCAGGTTGGCGACGCAGGTAGGAAGATCGAACACCATGCCCTTACCACCCTGCAAAACCGGAGGGTTATTGACAATCAAGACGCAGCGATTGACAGAAAGATTGCTTTCGATCGCATCAAGGAAGGTGGCAACGGACGGGTGCCGGACCACCAAGAGACTCACGTCCGCAAGATCCTTTAGGCCGATAACTTCTACCTGAGGGAGCTCAAGGGCTTCGAAAAGACGATCAGACAATGGGTCCGTCGCCTTGTTCAAGGGCGAATCGAGCTGCATGACGCCGACACGCAAGCCGGCACCGGCGGCAGCAGTGATTTCGGCCAAGGTAAGCGAGGAAGTTCCCCCGGGGAACCTGAAATCCGTCGCAAAAACGACGTCAAAGCGTCCCAAGAACTGGCCTCTCATGCCAGGTAGCATCGACCGCGGGACCGAGAATGCACGTTCCGTCTGGGAATTAAGGGTGTAAGAGCTGCGGCCATCGGCCTCTTTGTGCCATCGCTGGTAAGCCGCGAGATACAGGAGTCTGGAGGAATCCACATATCCGCGCCACATTTCTCCAGACGTAAGCGAACCTTCCCGCGTTCTGGTGAACGACATCGGCACCTCACCGACGACGGGAATTGTTGTCCCATAGACAGCTGCCAAGCGATCACGGAACTCGGCGTCAGCGCCCCGATTAACCGTGTCCCAACCACCCAAGTCTCTCAGAACAGACGTTTTTACCATCAGCGAAGAGAAATTCGGTTGGCAAAATTGGGGATTGTTGTTAATGCGCAGGAAGTTGAGCTCTGGGGTGCAACGGGCGTGCTGGCTCATGTTTCCCGGCAACTCCGGGTTGTCCATCAGGTGACGCACCTGAAGTTCAATTTTTTGGTGATGTGACCAGTCGTCATCATCATGAACCGTTACAAACTGCCCCTTGGCAACTTCGAGACCGAGATTCCGGGCGCAGTAGGCCCCCAGATTGGTTTCCTGGTGGAGCAATACGATCCTGGAATCCAGTTGACGAACCTGCTCTAGGCGCGACCGATGGTATCCGTCGGAACAGTCGTCTACGACAATGATCTCGAGGTTCTGCCATGTTTGATTGACGAGGGAGGTAATTGCTGTCTCAATGAGCCCCGAACCGTTGTGCGTCGGCATGATTATGCTGACCAAGGGCCCGTCCGAGACCGGAACCGATGCCGTTGCTGTTAGCCGGTCAATTCGATCCATCGAACCCGGACGCAGGCCGATGCCGGTCAAACCGCCATCTTGGAATACCCGATTCAGCGCTTCCAGCCAGGCTATTTCATCCTGATCCGCCGCACGCAGGGCATTCAGCCATAGGAAAGCACTTTGGACCGGGAACTTTGTTCCCAGACGGAAGCGCTTGATTGCAAGGCGAAGAGCCTTCGTCGATCCAAGGTCACCCAATGCCTCCACATAAAGTAGGCGGTCGTTGCGTCCAAGGGCTTTGGTGCCGAAGATCTTCTCTACGCACGCGAAAAGTCGAACAGCATCCTCGAGGTCCCTTTCAGCGGACCTCTGGTTGGCCGCCAACCTGGCCAGTGCGAGCAAAGATTCTGGCCGCCAAGTCTTGACCTGCTGGATTGATTCTTCAGACGCGGATCCAAGTTCGATTACGGCCAAGGCCCTTGCCAAGTCGGCGTAGCTCATGGTCCCGGCTGTGGCGGCCCGGGCAAAGGAATCCCGAATAACGCGGCTGCGCGAGCGCAGAGCGAAGGTCTCAAAGTGGGACTGCATTGTCTTCATGCGGCTCGCATACTCAAACTCCGCGCCGTTCGGCATGGTAGGCGCCTGAGATGTCGCGTCACTTCCTTTGCCCACTGCGGACTCTTTGGGGTGTAACGCCCCCGGACGCTTGGCTTGCACTTCCAATCGAGCCAGTGACGATTTAATCTGTTGAGTTCTCCTGTTCTGCCCACGCGCAGCAGACAAAACGAGAAGAATCACCGCCATCAGGCCAAGGGAAATGCCGGTTGTGAGGATCAGTACGTTTCCGATAGCAGCGCCGAAAATTGCACCGACAGCGCCGGCGTATCCAATGCCAGAAACGCGCAGTTGCCAAGTACCGAAGCCGTGAAACACCCCGCCCCCGCCTTAGAGCCGGTTCGCGGACGAAGTGGAAGTTGCTCCGCGAGTGTCGAAGAAAATAGTCGATTTGTCGCTCAATGAGTCGACGTCGTAGGCCGAATGATTCTGGAGGAGAACGACAACGTCGGCGCCCGCGACAGCGTCGTCCACGTCCGTGACGACGGTGTGCGTGGCACCTGCGACAGTCCACGTATCGACCTTGGGGTCATGGAAGCTAATCATGGCTCCTCGGCTCAGCAGGACTTCGGCCACATCTACAGCGGGCGACTCTCTCTCGTCGGCAATGTTGGCCTTGTAGGTAACCCCCAGCAGAAGAACTTTGGCCCCGCGCAGCGGCTTAGACACATCATTCAAGAGGGATTGGACCCGGTCAGCGACATAGCGCGGCATAGAGTTGTTGATTTCTTCGGCCAGTTCAACAAATCTGAACGGGTATCCCAATGAGCGGCGGACCTGGTAACTGAGGTAGTTGGGATCGATTGGAATGCAGTGTCCACCGACCCCTGGCCCCGGGTAAAAAGCTTGAAAACCAAACGGTTTGGTCTTGGCGGCTGAGATCACGTCCCAAAGGTCGATGTCCAGCTCATGGCAGAACTTCGACATTTCGTTGACCAGCGCAATATTGATGTGGCGGTAAGTATTTTCAAGCAGCTTGGCTGTTTCCGCTTCTTTGGCGCCCTTTACAGGAACAACCGTGTCCACGAACTTGCTATAGAAAATCACTGCAACTTCAGTCGATTCCGGCGTGACTCCGCCCACCACCTTTGGGGTGTTCTGCAATCCGTATGTCTCGTTTCCAGGATCAATTCGCTCCGGCGAGAATGCCAGATAGAAGTCTCTGTCCACCTGAGCCCCGTGACGTTCGAGTATTGGCTGGCAAAGCTCCTCGGTGGTACCGGGGTACGTTGTCGATTCGAGAACCACCAGTGTGCCCGGAGAAAGATTCGCCGCGATCGATTCCGTAGCCGAGGTCACCGCTTTTAGGTCGGGGCTGCCCGCCTCTCCCAATGGCGTTGGCACGCAGATGACCACCACATCGGCGTCGCGGATAACCGCTGCGTCGGTCGACGCGCGATATCCTGCGTCCACCATCGTCTGGAGATCGGCATTCGAGAGGTCGTCAACATGGGAGATGCCCGCATTGAGTCTTTCCACGACTGCGGGGTTTAACTCCAGCCCAACAACGTTCATGCCAGCGGACACCGCGCCTTGGGCGAGTGGAAGTCCCACGTATCCCTGGCCAACTACTACGAGGTTCTTCAATTCTTCATCCGTTCTCAACGCATCCAAAGTCTGGGCAGCCCACAAGTAATTCATCCGGTGACTGGTATGGCGGAGGACTCGTCACGCCAGAAGCATCTGCATCCATGGACGCTCTACGCACGCAGATAAGTCGGGCCGATCCCCCACAGGCCTTCATCGTGCCGAGGCGAGTCTACCCGAAGACTCGGCACTGGTTGCGTGACGGAGGCTGTGGTCGTCCTGAGTCGTGGGGGTTAGTGGAGGGCTGCGGTGAGCGTGAGTGCGGTGACTTGGGGGAGGGTCAGTGTTATGAGGGTGAGTTTGGCGCCTGKTGAACTGGTTTCGGGTGCCGGGACGGCGGTGAGCCGGGCTGTGGTGGGGGCGCCGGTGAATGTGATGGACAGCGTTTGGCCTGATTTGGTGAGTGTGGNTGAACTGGTTTCGGGTGCCGGGACGGCGGTGAGCCGGGCTGTGGTGGGGGCGCCGGTGAATGTGATGGACAGCGTTTGGCCTGATTTGGTGAGTGTGGCTTTTGTTCCGGTTACCGTGACGGTGGCGTCGGTGACGATTTGCCACTTCAGGTCTCGTGGTTTGGGGGCTTGGATGGAGTCTTTGAGATTGACGCCCGACGTTGTCAGGGTGGCGCTGCGGAGGGCTTTGGTGGTTCCGGGGAGGGCGGCGCGAAGGTCGACCACGGCGCCTGTGGGGGAGGGGACGGCAAGGGCGGCGGACGCGGTGGTGGGCTGGTTTTTGCCGGCGTCGCTGATGGTTGAGTGGCTGGAGGTGCTGGTTTTCCAGTACGTCCACCGCTGGGTGGTGGAGAAGTATCCGGGGAGGCTGTAGGAGCCTGGGCCCGGATCAACTATCCAGTCGACGCCCTTGCTGCTGTAGCTAAACGTTCCCAGATCCAGGTGGCTGTGCAGGGATCCGTTGACGCCGCCCTTGAGCGCGGCGGTCTTTCCGGTGCTTTGAAGGACCGCGAGGCCTGTGGCTGGGAAAACGGCGGAGGCGGGCTTTCGCACGGTTCCGGGGCTGGCCCACCACCAGAGAAGCCGGACATCCCTCGCTTTTTGGTATTCTCCGGCGACCCAGCCGGCTACGGCGGAGTCCTGACGGGCGAAGGAATCCCAGGCCGGCATGAGTGCGGACATTCGTTGCGGGGAGCTGTCGGCGAAGGCCACACCCTGCCCGGCCGGCGTCACAGCATCGATGGCGTATTTGGACACGCGGGCGAGTGACGGGAGGGGCACGGGTGGGCTCTGGTAGACGTTTGCCACCGTGGAGTACAGGGATGACACAGCGGTGCTCTGGTAGTTCCAGTACCCGGGTCCCTCGTACGTTCCTCCGTCAGCTGTGATCGTCTTGAGCGACGGCTGGACTGCTGTAAGAGCTGCCTTGGCTAGGGCTGCTGACTGGGCGGGCCGGTCTTTCAGGAAAGCCACCGCGGCAAGAAACGCTGCRGAATCGTTGACCCCTGAGACGTTCGTCGGGCCATCCACCCAGTTGTCGTGGTCGAACAGCATGCAGGTCAGGGGTCCGATCCACCGGACCCGCACGGAATCGTCGACCTCAGGCATGCC
>NZ_LMLR01000002.1 GCF_001422645.1 Arthrobacter sp. Leaf69
TACCGGCCCCCGTACTACCACCCCGGCATGGACTCCCCCGAGATCCAGTACCTCATGGACCGCCGCCGCGCCCTCGGCGGCTTCGTCCCCGAACGCCGTTCCAAGCACACCGACGTCACCCTCCCGGATGACAAGGTGTACGAAGTCGCCAACCGCGGCTCCGGCAAGCAGCTGGCCGCCACCACCATGGCGTTCGTCCGCCTGCTCAAGGACCTCATGCGGGACAAGGAGTTCGGCAACAGGATCGTCCCGATCATCCCCGACGAGGCCCGCACGTTCGGCATGGACGCGTTCTTCCCGACGGCGAAGATCTACAACCCCAACGGCCAGAACTACCTGTCCGTGGACCGCGAACTCGTCCTGGCGTACAAGGAGTCCATCTCCGGCCAGATCGTGCACGCCGGCATCAACGAGGCCGGTTCGGTGGCGGCGTTCACTGCCGCGGGAACGTCCTACGCCACGCACGGCGAGCCGCTGATCCCGATCTACGTCTTCTACTCGATGTTCGGTTTCCAGCGCACCGGCGATTCCTTCTGGGCCGCCGCGGACCAGATGACCCGNATGACCCGCGGGTTCATCATCGGCGCCACCGCCGGCCGCACCACCCTCACCGGTGAAGGCCTGCAGCACGCCGACGGCCACTCCCCCATCCTGGCCGCAACCAACCCGGCCGTGCTCACCTACGACCCCGCGTACGGCTACGAGATCGGCGTCATTATGCGCGACGGCCTCAACCGCATGTACGGCCCGGGACCGGCGGACAACGACCCGTCGCGGAACGTGATGTACTACATCACGGTCTACAACGAGCCGATCTCCCAGCCGGCGGCGCCGGCGGAAATCGACGTCGAGGGCATCGTCAAGGGCATCTACCTGCTGGCTCCCGCCAAGATTGACGGCCCCCGCACGCAGATCCTCGCCTCCGGCGTTTCCGTCCCCTGGGCCCTCGAGGCCCAGCGGATCCTCGCCGAGGACTGGGGCGTTTCCGCCGATGTCTGGTCCGTGACGTCCTGGAGCGAACTGCGCCGCGACGCCATGGCCGCCGAGGAAGAAGCCTTCCTCAACCCCGGCCAGCCCGCCCGCGTGCCGTTCGTCACCGAACAGCTCGCCGGCGCGACCGGTCCGATCGTGGCAGTCACCGACTACATGAAGGCCGTGCCGGACCAGATCCGCCAGTTCCTCCCGAACGAGTTCGCCTCGCTCGGAGCCGACGGCTTCGGTTTCTCCGACACCCGCGCCGCAGCGCGCCGCTTCTTCAAGAACGACATCCACTCCGTGGTTGTCCGTTCACTGCAGATGCTGGCCCGCCGCGGCGAGGTGGATGCCCAGGCTCCGGCCCAGGCAATCGAGAAGTACCGCCTGCACAACGTCAACGCCGGCACCACCGGCAACGCGGGCGGCGACTCCTAGGTCCTCCCCGCAACGTACGACGGCGGTCCCCACCGGAAGGCGGGGGCCGCCGTCGTCGTTTAACCCTGATGGCCGCACCCGCGCGGCACGCCGGTCCAGCCGGGCGCCGGCACTGCGGTCCGGCACTGCGGTCCGGCGCTGCGGTCCCCCACTGTGATCCAGCACTGTGATCCAGCTCTGTGATCCAGCTCTGTGATCCAGCACAAGGCGCGTTGTAGCCTTTGCACAAATGGAGCTTGGACGGCGGGCACCGTATGCTCAATGCATGGCCGAGCCGATCACCACTCCTGTAAAACGCACGCCCACATCCAGGGCGATGCCCCCGGAGAAGGTGGAAACCCTCAAGAAGCTCCGTTCGAGCGTCGGCCAGCTCTCCACAACCACCCTCCGCCAGCTGGAGAAATCCCTGCCCTGGTACAGCCGGCTGAACTCCGACGAGCGCTCGGCCTTGGGGATGGTGGCCCAGAACGGCATCGCCGCCTTCGTCACCTGGTACGAACGGCCCAGCTCACCGTCCTGGATCCTGTCCGACGTTTTCGGCACCGCGCCCACCGAGCTCACCCGTTCCATCAGCCTGCAGAAGGCCCTCCAGCTGATCCGGATCGTCGTGGAGGTGGTGGAGGACCAGGTCCCCGTGATTGCTCCGGAGGCGGACCAGGGCGCGCTGCGTGAAGCGGTGCTGCGATACTCCCGCGAGGTGGCCTTCGCCGCGGCCGACGTCTACGCCCGCGCCGCCGAATCCCGCGGATCGTGGGACACCCGGCTGGAAGCCCTCATTGTGGACGCCATCCTGCGCGGCGAAAACACCGATGCCCTGCGGTCGCGGATTGCCGCCCTGGGCTGGAAGGCACAGGAGCGCTTCACCGTTATGGTGGGCAATTCCCCGTCCGAACCGAGCGCCAGCTACGTCAGCGAACTGCGCCGCACGGCCGGGCGCTTCGCCGAGGACGCCCTCGTCGGCATCCAGGGCGACCGGCTCATCCTCATCCTCGGCGGCGTCCACGACCGCGAGACCGCCTACCTGAAACTCGCCGAACTCTTCGCGCCCGGACCGGTCGTCTACGGCGCCGAAGCCGGATCGCTGCTCGAAGCCAGCGGCTCTGCCCAGTCCGCGTTCGCGGGACTGACCGCCGCGCGCGCCTGGCCCGCCGCGCCGCGCCCGGTGGCAGCCGATGACCTCCTGCCGGAGCGCGTGATCTCAGGCGATGATGCCGCCCGGCGCTCCCTCGTCAAGAACATCTACCGGCCCCTGCTCGCGGCGTCCAACGGCCTCGTGGAGACCCTCGGCACCTACCTCGAACTGGGCCATTCGCTGGAGGCCACGGCCCGCGAGCTCTTCGTCCACGCCAACACCGTGCGCTACCGGCTCAAGCGGGTCTGCGACGTCACGGGCTGGGATCCGCTGCTGCCGCGGGAGGCCTTTGTCCTCCAGACGGCCCTCGTCGTCGGCCGGCTTGCGGCCCCGCCGAAGCCCGCCACGGAACGGCAGCCGACGCGCAACAGCACCTGAGCGGTTGTAGACTTCCTACAAAGTGACCCTGTGAGCTTGGTGTATGAATGCACCGATAATCACGCCGCAATTTGGAAAGCTGGATACGTGCTTGCAATCGTCTGCCCTGGACAGGGCTCCCAGACCCCCGGTTTTCTGGCCCCTTGGCTGGAACTCCCCCCCGTAGCAGGCCAGTTGGCCTCCCTCAGCGAAATCGCAGGCATCGATCTCACCGCCCACGGCACCACCTCGGACGAAGAGACCATCAAGGACACCGCCGTCGCGCAGCCCCTGATCGTCGCCGCCGGGCTGGTGGCCGCGAAGTCCCTGTTCGACGTCGAGCTCGGCACCCTGCCGGTGATCCTCGCCGGCCACTCCGTCGGTGAAATCACCGCCTCCGCCCTGGCCGGCGTGCTGACGGAAACCGAAGCCATGACCTTCGTCCGCGAACGCGCCAACGGCATGGCGGCCGCGGCCGCTGCCACCCCCACCGGCATGAGCGCCGTGGTGGGCGGCGACCCCGCCGAGGTCCTCGCGGCCATCGAAGCCTGCGGGCTTACCCCGGCCAACGTCAACGGCGCCGGCCAGACCGTCGCGGCCGGGACGCTGGACCAGCTCAAGGCCCTCGCCGACAATCCGCCGGCCAAGGCCCGCGTCATCCCGCTAAAGGTCGCCGGGGCGTTCCACACCTCGCACATGTCCCCCGCCGTCGCGGCGCTGCAGACCCTCCGGCCGACACTGCACCCGCGGAACCCGCAGGTCCCCCTGCTCTCCAACTTCGACGGCGCAGAGGTCACCGATGGTGCCGCCGCCGTCGAAAGCCTGATCGCCCAGGTTTCCCGCCCGGTCCGCTGGGACCTCTGCATGGAGACGCTCGTGAAGCGCGGCGTGACCGGCCTGATTGAACTGGCCCCAGCCGGGACGCTGGCCGGACTCGCCAAGCGCGGCATGCCCGGCGTGAAGACCGTCACCGTCAAGACCCCGGACGATCTGTCCGCCGCCCTGGCCCTATTCGCAGAACTGGAAGGACAGGCATGAGCGTTCCCACCCTGAAGCAGGCGCCCCTGCACGAGAACACCCGCATCATGGGAGTCGGCGCGTACCGGCCCGACGTGATCGTCACCAACGATGACGTCTGCCAGTGGATCGACTCCTCCGACGAGTGGATCCGCCAGCGCACCGGCATCATCACGCGGCACCGGGCCCCCGCCGACGTCAGCGTGATCGACATGGCCGAAGGCGCCGCCCGCGAGGCCCTGCAGAAGGCCGGGATCGAGGCCTCCCAGCTCGGCGCCGTCATCGTCTCCACGGTGACCCACCCCTACGCGACGCCGTCCGCCGCCGCGAGCCTCGCCGACCGCCTCGGCGCGACGCCGGCCCCGGCCTTCGACATCTCCGCCGCCTGCGCCGGTTACTGCTACGGCATCGCCCAGGCTGACGCGCTGGTGCGCTCCGGCGCCGCCGAGTACGTCCTCGTGGTCGGTGCGGAAAAGCTCTCCGACGTCATCGACAACACCGAACGCACCATTTCCTTCCTGCTCGGCGACGGCGCGGGCGCCGTGGTGATCGGCCCCTCCGACACCCCGGGCATCGGCCCGTCAGTGTGGGGCTCGGACGGCAGCAAGTGGGACGCGATCGGCATGACCCACTCGATGTTGGACCTCCGCGAGCTCGCCTCAGCGGGCAAGCAGGGCGGCGCGCTGAGCGCCGAGGAAGCCGCCGTCACGGACGCGGCCTCCTGGCCGACGCTGCGCCAGGACGGCCAGACGGTCTTCCGCTGGGCCGTCTGGGAAATGGCCAAGGTGGCCCAGCAGGCGCTGGACGCCGCCGGCATCTCCGCCGAGGACCTCGCCGCGTTCATCCCGCACCAGGCGAACATGCGGATCATCGACGAGATGGCCAAGAAGCTCAAACTCCCGGAAAACGTCATCATCGCGCGGGACATCGCCGACGCCGGCAACACCTCCGCGGCCTCCATCCCCCTGGCTACCCACCGCCTGCTGCTGGAAAACCCGCAGCTCAGCGGCGGGCTTGCACTGCAGATCGGCTTCGGCGCCGGTCTGGTCTTCGGTGCCCAAGTGATCGTGCTTCCGTAGGCGTTCCTGCTTTCCGTTTTCCTGTTTTTCCTGTCTTCAAATCCCACAGCAAACCGAACCCTCGGTTTGAATCATTACCGCCCGAAGCCGCCGGCACACCGGCAGCCCACGGCAACAACTAGAAAAGGAGCCATCAATGGCTAGCAACGAAGAGATCCTGGCCGGCCTGGCTGAAATCGTCAACGAAGAGACCGGCCTGGCCACCGAGGCTGTCGAAATGGACAAGTCCTTCACCGAGGACCTGGACATCGACTCCATCTCGATGATGACGATCGTTGTCAACGCCGAAGAGAAGTTCGGCGTGCGCATCCCGGACGAAGAGGTCAAGAACCTCAAGACCGTCGGCGACGCTGTCAGCTTCATCGCCAGCGCACAGGCCTAATTCAGGCCCGGGCCGGTCCGGGGGCGCAGCTGCACCCCCGGACCGCGCCCTCTGCAGCACCATCCACTGCACCACCCCAGAGTTTTTCAAACGCAGGCCCCGGCAACCGCCCCCAGGTTCCGGATAAAGCAGGCGCACCGACAGAGAGTGATCCCATGGCACGCAAAGTAGTCATTACCGGTCTGGGTGCCACCACACCCATTGGCGGCGATGTCCCCACGATGTGGAAGAACGCGCTGAAGGGCGTCTCCGGCGCGCACACGCTTGAGGACGACTGGGTGGCCAAGTATGAGCTGCCCGTCCACTTTGCCGCCCGCGCTTCCAACCCCGCGACCGAGGTCCTGAGCCGGGTCGAGGCCAAGCGCATGGACCCCTCCACGCAGTTCGCCGTGGTTGCCTCCCGCGAGGCATGGGCCGACGCCGGCATCACCGAAATCGACCACGACCGGCTGGCAGTGGCATTCGCCACCGGGATCGGCGGCGTCTGGACGCTCCTGGACGCCTGGGACACCCTGCGCGAAAAGGGCCCGCGCCGCGTCCTGCCGATGACCGTGCCCATGCTGATGCCCAACGGCCCGGCCGCTGCGGTGAGCCTTGACCTGGGTGCCCGCGCCGGCGCCCACACCCCGGTCTCCGCCTGTGCGTCCGGCACCGAAGCCGTTCACATGGGCCTGGACCTGATCCGCTCCGGCAAGGCCGACGTCGTCGTCTGCGGCGGCGCCGAAGCCGCCATCCACCCGATGCCGATCGCCGCGTTCGCCTCCATGCAGGCACTCTCGCGCCGCAATGACGATCCCGAGCACGCCTCCCGCCCCTACGACATTGACCGCGACGGCTTCGTTATGGGCGAGGGCGCCGGTGCCCTTGTGCTCGAAGCCGAGGAACACGCCTTGGCCCGCGGCGCCCGGATCTACGCCGAGCTGGCCGGCACGTCGGTCACCGCCGATGCCTACCACATCACTGCCCCGGACCCCGAGGGCCTCGGCGCCACCCGCGCACTGAAGGCCGCCATGTTCGACGGCCGGATCCAGCCGGAGGACGTGGTGCACGTCAACGCGCACGCGACCTCCACCCCGGTCGGCGACAAGCCCGAGTATGCGGCCCTCAAGGCCGCCCTCGGCAAACAACTGGACAGCGTCGCCGTCTCGGCCACGAAGTCGCAGATGGGCCACCTGCTGGGCGCCTCCGGTGCGGTGGAAGCCGTGCTGACCGTTATGGCCATTTACGACCGCAAGGCCCCCGTGACCATCAACCTGGAGAACCAGGATCCGGAGATCCCGCTCGACGTCGTCACCACCGCCCGCGAGCTGCCGTCCGGCAGCATCGCGGCGCTGAGCAACTCCTTCGGCTTCGGCGGCCACAACGCCGTGATCGCGGTGCGGAGCATCTAGCCCGACCCGCGCGCAGCACGCCGAGATGACAGATGGCGGCAATGTTCTTGGTGAACATTGCCGCCATCTGTCATCTGCCGTAGCTATGGAGTGTTGTTGCCGGTCCTGCGGAGGAGGCTTAGCCCACTTGGTGGAGCCAGCGCACGGGAGCGCCTTCGGCGGCGTGCCGGAAGGGCTCGAGTTCCTCGTCCCACGCTTCGCCGAGGGCCAGGGACAGCTCGTGGTAGACCGCCGAGGGGTCGCCGGCGCCGGATTCGTAGGCGTAGCGGATGCGGTCCTCGGAGACCATGATGTTGCCGTGCACGTCCGTGACGGCGTGGAAGATGCCAAGTTCGGGCGTGTGGGACCAGCGGCCACCGTCAACGCCCTGGCTGGGCTCTTCCGTGACTTCGTAGCGCAGGTGCGCCCAGCCCCGGAGAGCCGATGCCAATTGAGCCCCCGTGCCCGGGTTACCGGTCCACGACAGCTCAGCCCGGAACATTCCGGGCGCTGCTGGCTGAGCAGTCCACTCAAGGTCCGTCCGCTTGTCCACAACCGACCCTATGGCCCACTCTACGTGGGGGCACAGGGCAGTCGGGGCCGAGTGAACGAACAACACACCGCGGGTCAGTGCAACAGACATTCCATCCTCCATAGCTGTAGGTACGTCTTCCCCAACGACCTCTGCCTGGATGTCTGTCTGTTGCGCGGGTCCGTAGTGATGCGGTGGTCCTGGCCAGACTATTAAGTTATTGCCCGGATTCTCCGTGCGACTTGATGCGTGGGAGCTTCAAGCAACACTTGAAAGTTGCCGGGCATGAGTCTTATTCTGCCGTACCCTACCTAATTACGCCAGTGCAATTCGGCGCGTCTTTTCCGGCGCGCCGCGCGGTGTCCTGGCGCGGATCGTTCGAGGCAGCCGGCGCGGCCCGTGGTGGCGACTTCAGGCCCTCGGATGGGCCTGCTGGTAGCTCTGCCGGAGCCGCTCGACCGAAACATGGGTGTAGATCTGGGTGGTGGCCAGGCTGCTGTGGCCCAGGATTTCCTGCACCGCGCGGAGGTCGGCACCGCCGTCGAGCAGGTGCGTGGCGGCGGAGTGCCGGAGGGCATGCGGTCCGGTGGCGGCGGTGTCCCCCAGCGCTGCCAGCAAGTCGTGGACAACGCTGCGGACCTGCCGCTGGTCGACCCGTTTGCCGCGCACTCCAAGGAACAGCGCCGGGCCGGAGGTCTCCGTGGCGAGGGCGGGCCGGCCCCGGCGCAGCCAGTCGTCGACGGCGAGCGCCGCCGGCAGACCGTAAGGCACCGTGCGTTCCTTGTTGCCTTTGCCGAGTACCCGGAGGGTCCTGCGGTCGGGATCGAGGTCGTCCACGTCGAGGCCCGCCAGTTCGCCGACCCGGATGCCCGTGGCGTAGAGGAGCTCAACCATGGCCCGGTTACGCAGGGGCAACGGCCCACCCTCGGCGGCAGCGGCTTCGGTGCCTTCGACGAGCCGGAGGACCTGCTGCTGGTGCAGCACACCGGGCAGGGACTTCTCCCGCTTCGGTGCATTCAGCCGCAGCGCAGGGTCCGCGTCGATCAGTTCCTCGCGGACGGCCCAGGCCGTGAACGCCCTGGCAGTGGCGGAGCGGCGGGCCAGAGTGGCGCGCGACATCCCGGATTCGCTTTGCGAGCCGAGCCAGCGGCGCAGGGTTCCCAGTTCCAGGCCCGCGAGGTCCTCCACTCCCTCCGAGGCCGCGAAGCCCAAAAGGCTTCCGACGTCGGCGAGGTACGCGCGCACGGTGTGGGCCGAACGGCCGCGTTCGGCCTCCAGGTAGCGGCCGAAACCCTGGGCGGCGGTGGCCAGTGCGGCCGGGATCTGCTGTGTGGGCACTCCCCTACTCTCGCAGGATTCACCCGGCGATCAAGGAGCCCGGCGGCGAGCCGCGGGTCCGGTCGTACCACCGCTGCCTGTTAGCCGATGCGGCCGGAGCCATGCCTCCGGGTTCCACCCGCCGGTCATCCTGCCTTGCCCGACCGTTTCCAGCCCCCGCCGCGCGACTCGGCCAGGCCCAGCAGCCCAAGCCGGCCGAGTCCGGCCTTGACCGAGTCAGCGCTCAGTCCCGCCACGGCGGTGAGCTTTTCGACTGAACTGGTGGTCCGCAGCGGCAGCGCATCGAGCAGGATGAGGTCCTCCAGGGTCAGTCCGTCGTGGATGGCCGCTGGGCCGGACCTAACCTCGGGCAGCGATTCGCCACTGGGCGCGGCGAGCTCCGCGATCTCGCCCGCGTCGGTGACGCAGACTCCCCCGCCTTCGCGGAGCAGCCGGTGGCAGCCCGCGGAATTGGCGCTGTGTACCGAGCCCGGCACCGCGCCGACGGCCCTGCCCAGGGTCTCCGCATGGTGGGCCGTGTTCAGGGCGCCGGACCTCCACCGCGCTTCCACAACGACCGTCACTGAGGCCAGCGCGGCGATCAGCCTGTTGCGCTGCAGGAACCGATACCGCGTGGGCGCCGAACCTGGCGGAACTTCGGCCAGGACTGCGCCCTGGTTGGCGACGGCCCGCAGCAGATCCTCATTGCCCGACGGGTAGAAGCGGTCCACTCCCCCTGCCATCACGGCGATGGTGGGCAGGCTCCCGGAGGTGGCGGCGGCCAGGGCCGCCCGGTGGGCGTGCGCATCGATGCCGTAGGCGCCGCCCGAGATGATCGTGAACCCCCTCTGGACCAGCGAATACGCGAGGTCCCCCGTCACGGACGAGCCGTAGGAGGTGCTGTCCCTGGAACCGACCAGCGCGACGGACGTGGCGGCCGGAGGCAGCTCCTGCTCGATGCCGCGCCACCAGAGGCAGATCGGTTCCTGCAGTCCAAGGTCGGCCAGTTGCCGGGGCCAGAGTCCGTCCGATGGAATGATCATGCGTCCGCCGAGCCGCTGCATCGTCGTGAGGTCCCGGTCCGGTGCAAGATCCTGGATCCTCGGCGCCCAGCGTTTGCGGGCCGTCCCCAGGCCCGTCCAGCCACCGCCCGAGCCGTTCTCGTCCAGAAGCCGGAACAGCTCCTGTTCCAGTTCGGCACCGGCTGTCAGCTGGCCGGTGGCGATCCTCAACGCGTCCTCGGCCCCGGCGACGCGCACGAGCGCGAGGCCCGCGGCGTCCTGCGGTTCGAACAGCCGGGACAACGCCGCCCGCGCGGTCCGCTCGCTCTCTGTCATGGTGTGGTCCTTTCACGGGCCTGCGATGGGTGGTGGCACTGCGGCGTTCGAGGCACCGCCATGGGCGTAGAGCCCTGCTAGGCGGCGACGGCGGCCTGCCGAAGGTTGAGGGCAAGCCCGATATCGTCCGCCTCCGGTACCTCACGGAGGGCCAAATCCGCCAGTGTCCACGCCAGACGCAGCACGCGGTCGTAGCCGCGTGCTGTCAGCACCCCTCGTTCCAGGGCGTGGTCCAGGATACGCGTAGTGGGGGCGCCGAGCCGCAGGGCACCCCGGAGGACCCGCCCCGGTACCTGGGCGTTGGTTTCCAGGCTGAACGGCAGCAGCCTCCCGAGCTGGCGCTCCCGTGCGGCCTGGACACGGGCCGCGATGGTGGCGGTATCCTCCTCCGCCGCGGGCTGGCCAAAGTCCGCCAGCGACACCCGTTCCACCTGTAGCTGAATGTCCACCCTGTCCAGCAGCGGGCCGGACATGCGCGCCAAATACCGCCGGCGCATGGTGGGAGTGCAGATGCAGTCGACTCCCTTGCCGGTGGCCTTACCGCAAGGGCACGGGTTGGCGGCAAGAACCAGCTGGAAGCGGGCGGGGTAGGCCGCTGTGCCCGCCGACCGGTGAAGGACCAGCTCTCCGCTCTCCAGCGGCTGCCGGAGCGCGTCGAGGACGCGTCGTTCGTATTCAGGGGCCTCATCGAGGAACAACACCCCGCGGTGGGCCCGGGACGCCGCCCCGGGCCGCGGCAGCCCGGAGCCCCCTCCGATGATGGCCGCCGGAGTGGCCGTGTGATGCGGGTTCTCATAGGGCGGCCGGCGCACGAGATGCAGGGAGGCCGAGGTCAGCGAGCAGAGCGAATGGATGGCGGTCACTTCCATGGCCTCCGCGTCTCCCAGGTCCGGCAGGAGCCCGGGAAGCCGTTCAGCAAGCATCGTTTTACCCGCCCCCGGAGGACCTGTGAGCAGCAGGTGGTGCGCGCCGGCGGCGGCCACCTCCAGCGCCCTCCGTGCATCTCCCTGCCCGGAGACATCGCGCATGTCCGGCGGCACCAGGGAAGGCACTCCAGCTTCGGCCTCCGCTTCGCTAGACTCGGGCGCGGGATCGAAGTCCAAGGCCAGGTCCTGCGGATCGGCGCCGAAATCGAACGCCAGGCGGGCCAAGGTGGCGTAGCCCTGCACGCGGGCGCCTGGCACCAGCTGCGCCTCGGCGGCGTTCGCCTGCGCCACGACGACATCGGCATAGCCAGCGCGTACCGCGGCCATCACCGCAGGGAGGACTCCACGGACCGGCCGCAGCCTGCCGTCGAGGCCCAGCTCGGCGATGAACACTGTCCGGCCCGTGGACCGGACATCGTTCGAGGCCAGCAGCGCGGCCATGGCGATGGCGAGGTCGAAGCCGGAGCCCCGTTTAGGCAACGACGCCGGGATGAGGTTGGCCGTGATCTTCCGGCGGCTCAGGGGAATACCGGAGTTCTGAGCGGCCGAGCGGATCCGTTCCTTGGCCTCGTTCAGCGAGGCGTCCGGCAGCCCCAGGATGATAAATGCAGGCAGGGTCTGGCCGATATCGGCCTCCACCTCCACGATGTAGCCGTTCAGCCCGACGAGGGCCACCGAGTAGGTCCGGCCGAGCGCCACCTACCCCACCCCCTTGAGGTGCTCCACGGCGGGCTCGCCGATACCGTCGTCGAGCACGGCGACCACGTCGACCCTCCTCAGCGGCATGCGGAGTTCATGGTCGCGGCACCAAGCCGACGCCAGCCGGTGCAGCCGGGCCAGTTTGTCCACACCGACGGCCTCAAAGGGATGCCCGTAGGCGAGGGACTTGCGCGTCTTCACCTCGGCGATGACCAGCGCGTCGCCGTCGAGCGCCACAATATCGATTTCGCCTTCGGAGCACCGCCAGTTGCGGTCCACGATCCGCATGCCCTGGGCTTCGAGGTATCCGGCGGCGAGTTCCTCCCCGCGCCGGCCCAGCACGTCCTTAGCTCTCATGACCCCAGACTGCGCCGCCACGCGCAAGCAGCACAGAGGGTCAGGCCGCTATGTGGGAAACCGAGCTCGAGGGTGGCGGTGTGGAGGAAGAGTTCACAGACGTTGCCCGGCCACCACCAAAATCAGTTCCCGAGGCCCTCCACCTTGGGCAGGGCGAGCTCCTCGCTCCGCGGGAGTTCTTCGACGTTGACGTCCTTGAAGGTGATTACGCGGACGCTCTTGACGAAGCGGGCGGAGCGGTAGACGTCCCAGACCCAGGCATCCTGCAGCGTCAGGTCGAAGTAGACCTCGCCGTCGGCGCTGCGTGCCTGCAGGTCAACGTGGTTGGCCAGATAGAATCGCCGTTCGGTCTCGACCACGTAGCTGAACAGTCCGACAACGTCGCGGTATTCGCGGTAGAGCTGCAGCTCCATGTCGGTCTCATAGTTTTCAAGGTCCTCGGCACTCATGGTTCCATCTTGCACCATCCGGCGCCGCCCGCGCGCCACGGGACGTCCCGCGGCGCCCGCGGGACTATCGCGGAGCCGGCGTCAGTCCGCGAGCAGCTGCCAGCTCACACGGTGGTAGGGCGTGGGGCCGGCGGCGCGGAGGGCATCCTTGTGGATGGCGGTGCCGTAGCCCTTGTTTACGTCCCAGCCGTAGGCCGGGTATTCGCTGTGCAGCGCGCGCATCATGCCGTCGCGTTCCACCTTGGCCAGGATGGACGCCGCGGCGACGCTCAGGCACTGCATGTCCGCCTTGACCAGCGTGTGCACCGGGGCGTCGCAGCCTGGCTCCGCCGGGCCGTCGTCGAACAGGGAGGGCTGGGTCTCGGGCGAGAGCCAGTTGTGACTGCCGTCCAGGAGCACAACGTCCGGGGTCACGCCGGCGGCCAGCACCGCGAGCCAGGCGCGGGTGCCGGCGAGTCGCAGCGCGGCCACAATGCCGACGTCGTCGATCTCCTTCGCCGAGGCATGCCCGACGGCGGAGGCCACACTCCAGCTCCGGACCAGCGGTACCAGGCGTTCCCGGTCCGCCACCTTGAGCAGCTTGGAGTCCCGCACATCGGCGAGCAGCTTCAGCTCGTGCAGGTCCACGACGGCGATTCCCACACTGACGGGGCCGGCGAGGGCGCCGCGGCCCACCTCGTCGATGCCGGCAAGGAGCCGGGCGCCGGACCCGAGGAAGCGGCGCTCGTAGTCGAGGGTGGGGGCTTCGGACATAACTCGTGACGCTACTTTCCGGCCGGGGCGGGCACGTCGCGGAAGACGTCGGGGTAGTTGTCGAGGGCGGTGATGCGGTTGAGCGGCCAGGCGATGACGGCGGCCTTGCCTTCGATGTCGGCGATGTCCACGAAGCCGCCGTTGGTGTCCGTGTGGGCGCGCGAATCGGCCGAATGGTTCCTGTTGTCGCCCATGACCCAGACCTTGCCGTCGGGAACCACGACGTCGAACTCGCGAACCTGGGGCACTTCGGCGGAGTTGATGTAGGGCTCATCGAGCGGGACGCCGTTAACGGTAAGCCGGCCGCCGCCGTCGCAGCAGGCCACATGGTCACCCGGCAGTCCGACAACGCGCTTCACCAGGTGCTGTTCCGAGTTGTCCGGCAGGAGCCCGATGAATGTCAGCCCGTCCTGCACCCACGTGAACGGACCCGCATCCTTCGCGGCCGCGGGAACCAGCCAGCCCTGTGTGTCCCTGAAGACCACAACGTCGCCGTGCTCCAGGGCGAAGGGCTCCGGGACCAGCAGGTTGACGAAGATCCTGTCGTTCACGTCCAGGGTGTTGACCATGGATTCGGACGGGATGTAGAAGGCCCGGAAAAGGAAGGTCTTGATCAGGAAGGACAGCACGATCGCGACGAGCACCACCGTGGCCACTTCCTTGGCCCAGAGGAACATGGGGCTGTGGTTCTCCCGGGCCTTCGCCCGGCGCGCCCGCTTCGACGCGGCGCCCGCATGGGCAGGTCCCCCCGCGGCCGGAACGTCCCGGACATCGGCATCGGGGCCGGACGCGTCGGGGCCAGTGGCGCCGGTGCCGGAAGCGTCGGTGTCAGAAGTGCCATGGCCAGTAGCGTCGGGGCCGGAAGTGACGCGGGACCGGGCGTCCGGGGCAGCACCGTAGCCGCCGTCCACGGGGGCCTCCGGGGCGGGGATCGGGGAGGAGGTCACCCGGGGCTGGTCCTGCCCCCGCGGATCAGGAGTCCGGGGTCCGGTCTCGGGCATCTACTGTCCGTTCTTCGCTGTGGTCGTGGTGGTTTCAGGAGGCCGTTCTACTGCCGTAAATCTATCAAGCGGCCAGATGATCTGTACGGGTCTGCCGATCACCCGGTCCAGCGGCACCATGCCTCCGCCGGGGGCACCCAGAAGACTGCGGGAATCTGCCGATTGTGAGCGGTGGTCCCCCATCAGCCAGAGCCGGCCCGGGGGAACGATCACACTGAACTGCAGTTTGCTCGGGGAGTCGCCCTCGTGGAGGTAGGGTTCCGCGACCGGCTGTCCGTTGATGGTGAGTTTGCCACCGGCGTCGCAGCAGATGACCCGGTCTCCGGGGAGCCCGATCACCCGTTTGATGTAGGTGTTGTCGCCTCCGGACAGGCCTATCCAGTGCCCGACGCCGCTGAGAAAGTCCAGCACGGGGCCGTTGCCGCTGTTCAGCGGGGCGAAGGAGCCGCGTCCGTCGAAGACGACAATGTCGCCGCGGCCCACAGGGTCGTCCCGGAAGTCCGTCCGCGACACAACGATCCGGTCGCCCTCCTGGAAGAGCGGCTCCATCGAGGCAGAGGGGATGTAGTAGACATCGAGCCACAGTGACCGGACCAGCCCGCCGATGAGGACGGCCAGGACCACGGCCGGCAACACAAAACGCCAGCCGAGTTTCCTGGGCTGGCGTTTTGTGTGTTCCATGAGCCGTATCCTTCTAACGCTTTTCTGAAGTGAACAGCGCTGTTGCGGATGCTCCGGCGCTGGCCGGACACGGTCCGTGGACCCGCGATGGAAGACTCCGGAGAAAGACTCCGGAGAAAGCCGGAAGAGTCTTACTTTCCGGTCTGGAAGTCGCGCTTTTCCTTGATCTTCGCGGCCTTGCCGCGCAGGTTGCGCATGTAGTACAGCTTGGCGCGGCGCACGTCACCCTTGGAGACGACCTCGATCTTGTCGATGATCGGGGAGTGCACCGGGAAGGTACGCTCCACGCCGACGCCGAAGGAGACCTTGCGGATGGTGAAGGTTTCGCGCAGGCCGTCGCCGTGGCGGCCCAGGACGAAGCCCTGGAAGACCTGGACGCGGGAGTTCTTGCCTTCGATGATGTTCACGTGAACCTTGAGGGTGTCACCCGCACGGAAGACGGGAACATCGGTGCGCAGCGAGGCTGCGTCTACGGAATCGAGAATATGCATTGATTCACTCCTGGTGAACGCCACAGGTCCTTCACGTTGGGTCACGGCGGCCAAGCCCGGGCGCGGATACGGCCCGGAAATTCCCGCCGAAAATTTGTCGATCCGGCTCCGCCAGGACTTGGCGGCGGCCGGGGTGCCGCGCTGTTGGTGACGCTCCCCCTGTGGCAGGTTCGCACCCAGCAGGCACAAGGACTAATTTTGCCACACCCGGGGCCTTCCAGCCAATCCGGTCAGGCGGAGTCCCCAACGGCGTCGGCGCGGCGCTTGAGGTGACCGTCGACGACGTCGTACCCGAGGTCCGCGAAAGCGGTGCGGTCCGCGCGGGGCAGCTTGGCGGCGTCGAACTCCTCCAGCAGGTCCGGGCGCCGTTCGGCGGTGCGCCGGTACTGTTGGTGCCGGCGCCACTGGGCGATCTTGCCGTGGTTGCCGCTGAGCAGCACGGCCGGGACGTCGCGGTCCCGCCAGCTGGAAGGCTTGGTGTAGACCGGGTACTCCAGCAGCCCGTCCGAGTGCGATTCCTCCACGAGGGACTCGGGGTTGCCGACGACGCCGGGCAGCAGACGCCCGATGGCTTCCACCATGGCCAGCACCGCCACTTCACCGCCGTTCAGGACGTAGTCGCCCAGGCTCATCGGCCGCACGGTGAAGTGCTCGGCGGCCCATTCCATCACGCGCTCGTCGATGCCTTCATAGCGTCCGCAGGCGAACACCAGCCGGTCTTCTCCGGCCAGTTCATGGGCCGCGGCCTGGGTGAAGCGCTCCCCCGCCGGCGACGGAACAATGAGGACCGGCTTCGACGCTTCCGGCCCGGCTTCCGCTTGTCCGGCGGCGTCGGGTCCGGCAGCGCCCTGCCCGGAAGTGTCCTCGCCGGCCGCGTGCTGGCCGGCGGCCGCTACCGTGGCCAGCGCCTGCGCCCACGGCTCGGGCTTCATGACCATGCCGGCGCCGCCGCCGTACGGGGTGTCATCCACGGTCCGGTGGCGGTCCGTGGTGAAGTCCCGGAGGTCGTGGACGTTCAGCTCCAGCAGGCCGTCCTGGCGCGCCTTGCCGATCAGCGAAAGTTCCAGCGGGGCCAGGTATTCGGGGAAGATGCTGACGACGTCGATCCTCATTTAGGCGTTGTCTCCGGCGTCGGCGCGGTCTCCGGAGGTGCCGGCGGCTGCGGACGTCTGCGCGTCGCCGGACTTGGCCTCGTCCTCGGCGTTGACGTCAAAGAGGCCCGGCGGAGGGGTGACCAGCACATAGCCCTCTCCGACGTTGACCTCGGGAACGATCTGCTCCACGAAGGGGATCAGGATTTCCTTGCCGTCGGTCGCGGTAACCACCAGCAGGTCCTGGACCGGGAGGGTGTGGAGGCCGGAAACCTTGCCCACCACCTGGTTACCCACGCGGACCTCCAGGCCTTCGAGCTCGTGTTCGTACCAGCCTTCGTCGTCGTCATCGTCGTCGAGGTCTTCGGTTTCGATGAACAGCTTGGCGCCGCGCAGGGTCTCCGCCTCGTTGCGGGTCTCAATCTCCTCGAACGCGAGCAGCAGGATGTCCTTGTTCCAGCGGGCGCTGAGGATGGTGAGCGGGCCGGCCGAGGCTGGCTCAACCACGAACATGGTGCCCGGGACGAAGCGGTCGCCGGGCGCATCGGTGAGCACCTGGACGGTTACTTCGCCGCGGATGCCGTGGGGCTTGCCGATTCGTGCCACCTGAAGCTGCATCTGTTCCTCTGTTCGGGGTTGGTGAGTCTGGGTCTACTGGTAATGACCGGGAAATCCGGGGAAAACAGTCCGGCCCCTCCACCATTATCTGGTGAAGGGGCCGGACTCAAGACAAGTGTTGCTGAAAGCGTTACCGGCGGCGGTCGGTGTCGACGACGTCGACCCTGACCGGCTCGCCATCCGCCAGTGCTGCCACCACAGTGCGCAGTGCGCGTGCGGTGCGGCCCTGGCGTCCGATCACCCGTCCGAGGTCGTCCTGATGAACGCGCACTTCGAGGGTGTCCCCGCGGCGGTTGTTCTTCGCACTGACCTTGACATCCTCAGGACTGTCAACGATCCCGCGGACGAGGTGTTCGAGCGCTTCTGCCAGCAATTTACTCAGCCTCGGTGGTCTCTGCTTCGGCGTCGGCGGGAGCCTCGGCTGCGTCGTCCTTCTTGGCCTTCTTGGTGATGGCTTCCGGGATGATCACGGAACCCTTTTCCGGGGCAACGAAGGCAGCCTTGGGAGCCTTGGTCTTCAAGGTGCCCTCCTGGCCCGGGAGACCCTTGAACTTCTGCCAGTCACCGGTGATCTTGAGGATCGCGGCAACCTGCTCGGACGGCTGTGCGCCGACGCCGAGCCAGTACTGGGCACGGTCCGTGTCGACCTCGATGTACGAGGGCTCTTCGGTCGGGTGGTACTTGCCGATCTCTTCGATGGCACGGCCATCACGCTTGGAGCGTGCATCCATGACGACGATACGGTAGTACGGTGCGCGCATCTTGCCAAAGCGCTTAAGGCGAATCTTTACGGCCACTTTTGTGGTCACTCCTGTTTCTGAAACGGGGTCGAGCCCGGCGTTCTGCACCCGTGGGGCGGGCCATACTAGGGGGTTCTAAAAGGACAAGATCCAGACGCGGAGAGAGGGGCCACGCAGATCGAGTACCTGTTTATTGTGCCAGATCAGCGGCGGGATTTCGACTTGACACCCGCAACCGGTCCATTCAGTGGCCTGTCAGTGCCCCAGGTGCGTCAGGAAGTCCAGACGTAGAGGCCGGTTTTGCTGGCGGGATCGACGGCGGTGGCCAGTTCGGCGAGTTGCCGGACGTAGCGCGCAGCCTGCTCCGCGCCGAAAGGCATGTCCTCCTCGGCGGCCCAGGATTCGGCGACGTCGTCCAGCACGACCTCCTCGCCCTCCGTCTCATAGGTGAGCAGCTCGGCCAGGGCGCGGACCATCGCCGGCGGCACGCCGAGAAGGGAGTCGCTGGCCACATCCACCATGGCCAGCTCGTAATCGGCGCCGGACGCGTGGACGGCAGTACCGGCAAGGTCACCCAGGCGCTCGACTTCGAAGTCGGTGATGTCCGCGATCCGGACGGCCCCGGGCGCCGCAGCGGCCCCGCCGTCGAGGGCGGCGGCACGCTTGAGGGCTTCGGCGTGCGTGGAGACAAAGACTTCGGTGAATCCCATGGAACTCGTCCTTAGCTGTTCGGCGGCGCTGGTCCGCTGTTTGAGGCGTCGCTTCAGCCTAGCCGCTTCAGCCCACGCCGGCGCCCGGACGGGACTTGCCCTCCCCTGGCCGCGGCCAATGAACATAGACCCACCATGTCCGTTCCTGGCAGCGAAAAGTGGACATGCTCCGCGTTGCTGCTAGCCACACCGGCGCCCGGACGGGACATGCCCTCCCCTGGCCGTGGCCAATGTACATGAAGCCACTTTGTCCATTCCTGGCCGCGCCCCGTGGGCATGCTCCGCGTTATTGCCGGCGAGAACTGGACATGCGCCGCGTTCCTGCCAGCCACTCCGGCGCCCGGACGGGACATGCCCTCCCCTGGCCTGCGCGAATGAACATAGACCCACTATGTCCGTTCGCTGACTCCTGCGCTGGACATGTCCCTGAAGTCAGGGCGACAAAGTCCAGCACTCCGAGTACAGCAGGCCGGCGCCGCAAGGAAAGACTGGCACTCAGCGGACGGCGACGCGGATCCGGTTACGCCACGGGTCTTCGAAGCGAAGTTCGGCTCCGGTGTGGTGGGACTGGACGCCGGCGGTCTTGAGTCGGTCGGCGAGGGATCCGAGGTCGTCTCCGGCCGGTACTTCGATCAGCACCTCGCCGAGGCCCAGGGTGTCGCGGCGCGGACCGGCGCCGCGGCTGTTCCAAACGTTCATGGCCATGTGGTGGTGGTATCCGCCGGCGGAAACGAACAGTGCCTGGCCGTGCCAGCCCGCCGTCTTTTCGAACCCGAGGGTGCCGACGTAGAAGTCCTGCGCCGACTGGACGTCGCCCACCTGCAGGTGGACATGTCCGACGCCGGCCTCCGCCTCGCGCTGGCCGGCCAGGGACGCCTCGGTCAGGTGCTGCTCGAGGTAGCGCTGCGGCGGCAGGGCGAGGCTGTCCATCACAACGTTCTTGCCGTCCCAGGACCAGGCGTCGCGGGGCCGGTCCCAGTAGAGCTCGATGCCGTTGCCTTCGGGGTCATTGAAGTAGAAGGCCTCGCTGACGAGGTGGTCGGCGCTGCCGGTAAAGGACTGCGGCTCGAACTGCGCTGCACTGGCGACGGTGGCGGCCAGCGAGGACTGGTCCTCGAACAGCAGGGCGGTGTGGAAGAGGCCGGCCTCGCCGCGGGAGGGAAGGTTCAGCCCGGGCGCCGGGGCCAGGTGCACCAGCGGCTTCTGCCGCCGGCCGAGGTAGAGGCCGCCGTCCTGCTCGGCCACGATGTCGAGGCCGAGGGCGCGCTGGTAGTAGTCGGTCATGAGCTTCATGTCGCCGACCTTAAGCATCACAGTGCCCATGGTGAGTTCGGCGGGAAGGAGATCCTGGGTGCTGGCTTCTGGGGTCATTTCATCGCTCCGGTGCTACGGGGGCCACCGTCCGTCGATGACCCTTCATAGATATAAATTACTTGAAGCTTCAATTTATTCCTAATGGAGCCGGCAGGTTCCTACCGGACCAGTTGCCCCCGCAGCACGATCTTCTCCAGGTTCTGCAGGGTGGCCAGATGAAGGCGCGGGTCCTCGGCGCAGACCAGGACGTCGGCGCTGGCGCCCTCGGTGATGCCGTCCGCCCGCAGCCAGTCCCGCGCGGCCCAGGCGCCGGCGTCGAGTGCCGCCCCGGCCGGGAGTCCGGCGGCATGCAGCGCCTGGAGTTCGTCCACGATGCGCCCGTGTTTGATGACGCTGCCGGCGTCCGTTCCGGCGTAGATCGTGACGCCGGCTTCGAAGGCTGCCAGGACGCGTTCGGCCCTCCGCTCCCAGAGAGCGCGCATGTGCGCCGCATAGCGCGGGAACTTGGCCTCGGCCTGGGCGGCGATCTCGGGGAACGTGGCAATGTTGATCAGCGTCGGGACGATCGGCACGCCCTGTTCGACGAACCGCGGCAGGTGCCGCGGGAGCAGGCCCGTGGCGTGCTCGATGCAGTCGATCCCGGCGTCAAGCATGTCATCGAGCGTGTCTTCGGCGAAGCAGTGGGCGGTGACCCGGGCGCCTTCGTCGTGGGCGGCCTTAACGGCGTCCTTCAGCGTCCGGGCCGGGAAGCTCGCGGCGAGGTCGCCGGCGTCGCGGTCGATCCAGTCCCCCACGAGCTTGACCCAGCCGTCCCCGGCGCGGGCCTGCTTGCGCACGGCCTCCACCAGGTCCTCCGGCTCCACCTCGACGGCGAACCCCCGGAGGTAGCGCCGGGTCCTCGCGATATGCCGGCCCGAGCGGATGAGGCGCGGCAGGTCCGCGCGCTGCTGGATCCAGCGGGTGTCATGGACGGCTCCGGCGTCGCGGACCAGCAGGGCGCCGGCGTCGCGGTCGGTCACGGCTTGTTCCTCTGCCAGCTGCTCCGGGACGTCGCCGCCGGGGCCCAGCCCGATGTGGCAGTGCGCGTCGACCAGCCCGGGGATGACCCAGCCGGCCAAGGTGAGGTCCGGGGCGGCGGCGGGCCGGCGGAAGGTCAAAAGACCATCGACGGACCACAGTCCGTGATGTTCCGTGTGGGGTCCGGTGAGAACGGTGCCGCTGAACTCGATGATGCGGGTCATGGCTTAAAGCCTAAGCGCGACGGCCGCCGTCACACTCGCAGGCCTTTCGGACGGCACGTGGTAGCTTCGTCTACGACCACACGGGTGCCCCTGCAGGGGCTGAGATCGGGCTGACGCAGCCTGCGACCGTTGAACCTGTCCGGGTAATGCCGGCGAAGGAAGTGAGCAGTCCCTTGAGCACCACAGAAACACAGCACAGCCCTGTCCAAAACCAGGCCCCCACCCAATCGCTGGAGTCCCATTCGCTGGCGTTCACCACCGACGCCGAACACGGCATCCGCGTCCCGGTGACCGAAATCGCGCTGGCCGACTCGCCGGACGGCCGCGGCAACGCCCCGTTCCGGGCGTACCGCACCGCCGGTCCCGGCAGCGATCCGGTCCGCGGGCTGGAGCCGTTCCGCGCCCCCTGGATTGCCGCCCGGGCCGACACTGAACCGTACGCCGGCCGTCCCCGGGAGCTGCTCGACGACGGCAAGTCCGCGGTCCGCCGGGGAGCCGCGTCCGCAGAGTGGCGGGGCGCCCGCCCGGTGCCGCGCCGCGCCGTCGACGGCAGGACCGTCACGCAGATGCGCTATGCGCGGGACGGAATCATCACGCAGGAGATGCGGTTCGTCGCGTTGCGGGAAAACTGCGACGTCGAGCTGGTCCGGAGCGAGCTGGCGGCGGGCCGTGCCATCATCCCCAGCAACGTCAACCACCCCGAGTCCGAGCCGATGATCATCGGCAAGGCCTTCCTGGTGAAAATCAACGCCAACATCGGCAACTCAGCAGTGACCAGCTCCATCGCCGAGGAAGTCGACAAGCTCCAGTGGGCCACCCAGTGGGGTGCGGACACGGTGATGGACCTCTCTACCGGCGACGACATCCACACGACACGCGAATGGCTCATCCGCAACTCCCCCGTACCCATCGGCACGGTCCCCATCTACCAGGCGCTGGAGAAGGTCAACGGCGAGGCCAACGCCCTCACCTGGGAAATCTTCCGGGACACCGTGACCGAACAGTGCGAGCAGGGTGTGGACTACATGACCATCCACGCCGGGGTCCTGCTGCGCTACGTGCCGCTGACAGCCGGCCGGGTCACCGGCATCGTGTCCCGCGGCGGCGCGATCATGGCCGGCTGGTGCCTGGCCCACCACCAGGAGAACTTCCTGTACACACACTTCGATGAGCTGTGCAGGATCTTCGCCCGCTACGACGTCGCTTTTTCGCTGGGCGACGGGCTGCGGCCCGGTGCCACTGCGGACGCCAACGACGCGGCACAGTTCGCCGAACTGGACACCCTGGCCGAGCTCACCCGGCGGGCCTGGGAATTCGATGTGCAGGTCATGGTGGAGGGTCCGGGACATGTCCCGTTCCACCTCGTCCGGGAAAACGTCGAGCGCCAGCAGGAACTCTGCAACGGCGCCCCGTTTTACACGCTGGGGCCGCTGGTCACCGATATTGCACCTGGCTATGACCACATCACGTCCGCGATCGGCGCCACCGAAATTGCCCGCTACGGCACCGCCATGCTGTGCTACGTCACGCCCAAGGAACACCTCGGACTGCCCAACAAGGACGACGTGAAGACCGGGGTCATCACCTACAAGATCGCCGCCCATGCCGCCGATCTCGCCAAGGGCCATCCAGGAGCGCATAAACGCGACGATGCCTTGTCCAAGGCACGGTTCGAGTTCCGCTGGCGGGACCAGTTCGCGCTGTCCCTGGACCCGGTGACGGCCGAGGCTTTCCACGATGAGACGCTCCCCGCGGAGCCGGCCAAGACGGCCCATTTCTGCTCGATGTGCGGGCCCAAGTTCTGTTCCATGCGGATCAGCCAAGACATCCGGGACGAATTTGGCACCGGCAGCAACGGCCCGGCGGACCCGCAGGCCGCGGTGGCGGCGGACCCGCAGGCCGCGGTGGCGGCGGGCATGCGGGCGAAGAGCAGCGAGTTCCTCGCCTCGGGCGGCAAGGTCTACCTGCCGGCGCCTGCGGTGGGCGGACCTGCCACCGGCTAGGACGCGTGCGCGTGCTGCTGCCGGCCGACGTCGGCGATGAACGACCGGATGACCCGGTTGCCCTCGGCTGAATCCTGGGGCCGGTGCCCGCCCGCCGCGGTGCGGTGCAGGGCGCCGGTCTCCCGCAGGTAGCCGGCGATCTCTTCGTAGAGCGGTTCCCACCCCCCGGTCAGGACCAGGGTGGGGACGCCGGGGACGATCTGCAGCGGGGCCTCCCACGGCGGGGCCTGCAGGCGCAGGCGGCGCGCCTCGCGCTGGTCCTCCGGGCGCGGGGCGCCAAGGGTCGCTTCCGCGGGGGTGTGGGCCGCGAACACCCGGCGGACGAATTCTCGGTGGAAATCCTCGTCGCCCAGGTGGTGGCGGACCTCGAAAAGCGGCTGCATCAGCGCCCGGTGCGCCGCGGTGGCCGGCAGTTCCGCGGTGAGCGAGAGGCACGCCGGTTCCACGAGGGTCAGCGACTGCACCAGGTCGGGACGTTCGACGGCGGCCATCATCGCCGCGATGGCACCTTGGGAATGCGCGACGACGTGACCGCCGGCCTCGCCGCGGCCGTCGTCGGCGAGGGCACGCAGGACGATGGCGGCATCGGCGGCGAAGTCGGTTTCCAGCGGCTCGGCGACCGGGTCAAACCCGTGGCGGCGCAGGAACAGCGCATCGTAGCTCAGCGCCATGCCGTGCTGTTTCGGCCATGCCGCAGCGCCGAAGCTGCCCGCCCCGTGGACGAAGACTACGCGCTGCTTGAACATGGTCTAACCCTATGGCACCGGCCCCGCAACGGGGCCGGCGACATTGCGGCCGGCAGGGCCTATTTCCCGCCGCCCAGGAACTTGTCGAAGCCCTTGGGCAGGTTCAGCTGGGAGGCATCGAAGTCGCCGCCCTGCTGGCCGAACGAGGCACCGGTCGGAAGGGCCTTGGCGCCCGCGGCACGCCGGGCCTCGGCGTCCTTGAGCTCCTGCGCGGCCTTGGCCGGGTTGCCGGAACGCGCCTTCTTCTTGGGCGCGCTCTTGGCGCCCTTGCGGGCACCTCCGCCGCCGCCCATGCCGGGCATCCCCGGCATTCCGGGCATTCCGCCGCCGGCAGCCATCTTCTTCATCATCTTCTGGGCCTGGGCAAACCGTTCCAGCAGGCCGTTGACCTCGGAGACGTGCACACCGGAACCGCGGGCAATACGGGCCCGGCGGGAGCCGTTGATGATCTTTGGCGCGACGCGTTCGTGCGGTGTCATGGACCGGACGATCGCCTCGACACGGTCGATTTCACGCTCGTCGAACTGCTCCAGCTGCTGCCGGATGTTCTGCGCTCCGGGCATCATCATGAGCATCTTCTTCATGGAACCCATGTTGCGGATCTGCTGCATCTGGGCCAGGAAGTCATCCAGGGTGAAGTCCTCCTGGTCGGCGAATTTCTTCGCCATCCGGGCGGCTTCGTCCTTGTCCCAGTTCTGTTCAGCCTGCTCGATCAGGGTGAGGACGTCACCGAGGTCCAGGATGCGTGAGGCCATACGGTCCGGGTGGAAGAGTTCGAAGTCGTCCAGGCCTTCGCCGGTGGACGCGAACATCACGGGCTTGCCGGTGACGGAGGAAACCGAGAGCGCGGCACCGCCGCGGGCGTCGCCGTCGAGCTTGGAGAGCACAATGCCGGTGAAGTTGACGCCTTCGTCGAAGGCCATGGCCGTGTTGACGGCGTCCTGGCCGATCATGGCGTCCACCACGAACAGCACTTCGTTCGGAACGATGGCGCGGCGGATCTGGCGCGCCTGCTCCATCATCTCCGCATCGACGCCGGTCCGGCCGGCGGTGTCAACGATCACGACGTCGTGCAGCGTGCGGCGCGCTTCCTCGACGCCGGCGCGGGCGACGGAGACCGGGTCGCCCGCCGGGTGCTCCAGTTCGGTGGAGGTGGCGCCCGGGTGCGGGGCGAAGACCGGCACCCCGGCGCGCTTGCCCACCACCTGGAGCTGGGTGACGGCGTTGGGGCGCTGCAGGTCACAGGCCACCAGCATGGGGCTGTGGCCCTGCGCCTTGAGGTACTTGGAGAGCTTTCCGGCCAGGGTGGTCTTACCGGCACCCTGCAGGCCGGCGAGCATGATGATGGTGGGACCGGTCTTCGCGAGGCGGATCCGGCGAGTCTCACCGCCCAGGATCTCGACGAGCTCCTCGTTGACGATCTTCACGATCTGCTGGCCCGGGTTCAGCGCCGCGGACACCTCGGCGCCGAGGGCACGCTCGCGCACCCGTCCGGTGAATTCGCGGACCACGGGCACGGCAACGTCAGCGTCCAGGAGGGCACGCCGGATCTCGCGGACTGTGGCGTCAACGTCCGCCTCGGTCAGGCGGCCCTTGCCACGGAGATTCTTGAAGGTTGCTGTCAACCGGTCAGAGAGTGAATTGAACACGCGCCGTGCACTTCTTTCAGTGGATCTACGGATGGCGGCCGGTGCGGCACGCCAGCGTCGCGACTGAAGTTCGCCTGAACGAACCGCCTCGACAACGGGACTCGACTATCTAGGGTACCAAGACGCGCGTTCAAGATGGCATGCTGACTTAGGTGACCAGCCAAACAACAGTGAAAACCCTGCTCATCCTGGGCGCCTCGGGCGACCTCACCGGCAGGCTCCTGCTGCCGGGCCTCGCCCGGCTCGTGTCCCGGGGCCGCGCCGACGGCCTGACCCTGGTGGGTGCCGGCTCGGATGACTGGACCCCGGACCAGTGGCTGGAGCGCCTCGAGGAGTCCTTCGCCGACGCCACCTCCCAGGCCGGCGCGTCCGGCCGTCGGGAGCTGAAGCAGATCCGGGAATCCACCAGCTACCACCAGCTGGACGTCACGGCAGACGGGCAGCTCGCCGGCCTGCTGGCGCAGCTGGAGGGGCCCGTGGCCGTCTACTTCGCGCTGCCGCCACGCGTCAGTCAGCTGGCCTGCGAGGCGTTGGACCCGGGCCAGGTGCCCGCCGGGACGCGCCTGGTCATGGAGAAGCCGTTCGGTTCCAGCGAGGCGTCCGCCCGCCAGCTCAATGAAACCCTGGCCGCCCTGGTCCCGGAGGACCACATCCACCGGGTGGACCACTTCCTGGGCAAGGCGACGGTGCTGAACATCCTGGGACTGCGCTTCGCCAACACCTTCCTGGAGCCGGTGTGGAACCGCGGGCACATTGAAAAGGTCGAGATTGTCTTCGACGAGGACCTCGCGCTGGAGGGGCGCGCCCGCTATTACGACGGCGCCGGCGCCCTGCGCGACATGATCCAGAGCCACCTTCTGCAGATCATGGCCCTGATGGCGATCGAACCGCCCGCCTCGGTGGATGAGCGGGACCTCCGCGACGCCGTGGCCACGGTGCTGCGGGCCAGCAGCATCAAGGCCCCCTACGCGAAGAGCACCCGCCGGGCCCGGTACACCGCGGGCTCGATCGGCGGCCGGACAGTGCCGGACTACGCCAAGGAAGAAGGCGTCGACGCCGCCCGCGGCACCGAGACGCTGGCCGAGGTGGTGGTGGAGATCGACAACTGGCGCTGGCAGGGCGTCCCGTTCATCCTGCGCTCCGGCAAGGCCCTGGGCTTCAAACGCAAGGAAGCCGTGGTGACGTTCCGGCCGGTGCCGCACCTGCCCCGGGGCTTCACCGGCGTGGACTCCCCCAACCAGCTCAGGATCGGCTTCGGGCCGGACACCCTGCAGTTCGACGTCGATGTGAACGGCCCCGGCGACGTCCTCAGCCTGGACCGCGCCACCCTCCAGGCCGAACTGAGCGGCTCCGAGCTGCTGCCCTACGGGGAGGTCCTGGAGGGCGTCCTGACCGGCGACCCCCTGCTCTCCGTCCGCGCCGACACTGCGGAAGACTGCTGGCGGATCCTGGAGCCCGTCCTCAAGGCCTGGGCCAGGGACAGCGCCCCGCTGGAAGAATACGCCGCCGGGAGCGACGGGCCGGAAGGCTGGCAGGCGGACTGACGGGCGCCGACCATCCGCGGGCTGGTGCGGGTGTGGGTGGTGGGGGTGCACAGGTGCGGGCCGGCGTCGGGCCTTCTGGCGACGCGGTTCACCCTCCACGACGCGCAATCAGCCGGACGACACTCGAATACCGCCGCGCCAGACAATTCGCGCGTCGTCAGGACCTGCACGCCGCGTCGGACAATTCGCGCAGCGCCAGACCAATCGCGGCGCGCCGCGCCCTTTGTGCAACGGCAAGCACATCGCTAGTCGATGGACACTTCGCGCAGCACCAGGCCGTTTGTGCAGCGTGGAGATGCGAGTGCTGGCCGACCTCATCTCCAGGCGACGCGATTCCCCCTCCACGACGCGCAACTAACCGGACGACACCCGAATACCGCCGCGTCAGACAATTCACGCGTCGAGGGGCCCGTTGCGCGTCGATGGACACTCCGCGCGTCGCCAGGCACGTCGAACGCCGCGCCAGACCCCCGCGCGCCGATGGACCACTCGCGTGCCGGGGCGCCCCGGGAAGCGGCGTAAGGTGCGGCCCGCCGTCGGGCGTTATCCCGAAGCCAGCGGGCACAACACAGCGGGCCGGGTACCTTTTCAGGTTCCCGGCCCGCTGTTTTGTTTGAAGCTGAGTGGCGCGTAGCTGCTGGTTAGATGGCAGCCGATCCGCGTTCACCCGTGCGGACCCGTACTGCCTCAAACACATCCATCGTCCAGACCTTGCCGTCTCCGGCCCGGCCGGTGTTCGAGCTGGCGATGATGACATCGAGGATGTCGTCCGCCTGTTCGTCGGTGGCCAGGACCTCTACCCGGATCTTGGGGAGCAGGTCCACGTTGTACTCGGCGCCGCGGTACACCTCGGTGTAGCCCCGCTGCCTGCCGTAGCCGCTGGCGGCGCTGACCGTGAGGCCCTGCACGCCGTAGGCTTCGAGCCCTTCGCGGATGGTGTCGAGCTTTTCCGGCCGGACGATTGCTGTGATCAGTTTCATGCCTCCACACTTTCCTTGCCTGCTGCTGCGGTCTTCTTGCCATTGGACGAGGCGTCCACCGTCTCGGCAGCCGGGGCTGCCGTGGCTGCGCCCTGGGCCTTGCCGGTGATGAGCTCGTGCAGCGGGGTGAAGCTTCCGCCGTGACCGCCCACACCGAATTCGTATGCGGTTTCGGCGTGCAGGCTGAGGTCAACGCCCACCACTTCCTGCTCCTGGGAGACCCGGAAGCCCATGGTCTTGTGGATGGCGTAGGCGATGATCGCGGTCATCACTGCGGAGTACGCGATAGCGATACCGGCAGCTGCGAGCTGGGCCCAGAGCTGTGTGAGTCCGCCGCCGTAGAAGAGGCCGCCGCCGACACCCTCAACTGGGAGGGCAATGAAGCCCAGAGCGACGGTACCGATGATGCCGGAGACCAGGTGGACACCGACGACGTCGAGCGAATCGTCAAAGCCCCAGCGGAACTTGAGGCCGACGGCGAGGGCGGATGCCGCACCGGCGACGACGCCGAGGCACAGTGCGCCGATCGGGCTGACGTTGGCGCAGGCCGGGGTGATGGCAACCAGGCCGGCAACCACACCGGAGGCGGCACCGAGCGATGTCGGGTGACCGTCGCGGATGCGTTCCGTGATGAGCCAGCCGAGCATGGCCGCTGCGGGGGCTGCGAGGGTGTTGACCCAGATCAGGCCGCCCTGCTCCGCCGTCGTTGCTGCGCCGCCGTTGAAACCGAACCAGCCGAACCACAGGATCGCGGCACCGAGCATCACGAACGGGATGTTGTGCGGGCGGTGGTTGGGGTCCTTGCCGAAGCCCTTGCGGTTGCCGATGATCAGCACGAGGATCAGCGCGGCGACACCGGCGTTGATGTGGACTACTGTGCCGCCGGCGAAGTCAATCGCCGGGCCGAGAGCCTGGCCGATTGCGCCTTCCGGGCCGAACAGCCCGCCGCCCCAGACCATGTAAGCCAGCGGGCAGTACACCAGCGTGACCCAGACAGGGACGAAGACGGTCCAGGCGCCGAACTTGGCGCGGTCAGCGATCGCGCCGCTGATCAGGGCGACGGTGATGATGGCGAAGGTGGCTGCGTAGCCCACCTTGATGAGTCCGTCAGGAGTGTCGATGCCCTCCAGCCCGAAGGTGGCGAACGGGTTGCCCACCATCTGCATGAAGCCCTCGCCGGAGCTCATCGAGGCGCCCCAGAGCACCCAGACCACACCGACCATGCCGATGGAGATAAAACTCATCATCATCATGTTCAGTGCAGCCTTGGCGCGCGTCATGCCGCCGTAGAAAAATGCGAGTCCTGGTGTCATGAACAGCACGAGCGCTGCTGCCACCATCAGCCATACGTGACCTGCGGTAAGTTCCATGGTGCACGTCCTCCCTTTTAGAAGCGAATCTTTTGGGTGTTTTGCGGAGTTCTCCGCATGCCTCAACGCTGTTTGCGTTCTAAGAAGAGTTTGTCCGTGGCGTGTTTCGCCGGTGGAGGAATTAGATTGCCGGGTTGTTACAAGAACCTCCCGGAAGTAAATGGTGTAAATCCTTCTTGTTACGGTTATGTTTCACGCGTTCCAACACCGCCTCTCCCGCACCCCCGCATCGCCAGGAAGCCATCACGATGAGTAAGACCCCCCGCCCCGCGGGTTCCCCGCCGCAGGCCACTGCCCGGAACACCGGCAAGCCGGTGCTGCCCCGCGACATCAAGGTGATGTTGGTCGCGGCCTTCCTCATCGCCCTCGGCTTCGGCCTGGTGGCCCCGGTCCTCCCCCAGTTCGCCACCACGTTCGACGTCGGCGCGACGGCGGCCGCCGTGATCGTGAGCATCTTCGCATTCATGCGGCTGGTGTTCGCCCCCGCCGGCGGGGCGCTGATCGTCCGGCTCGGGGAACGGCCGGTGTACGTGGCGGGCCTGCTGATTGTCGCGGCGTCGACCGCGGCCTGCGCCTTCGCCCAGGACTACTGGCAACTGCTGATCTTCCGCGGTCTCGGCGGCGCAGGCTCGGTGATGTTCACGGTCGCATCGATGGCCCTTGTGGTCCGGCTGGCGCCGCCGGAGAGCCGCGGCCGGGTCTCCGGGGCGTACGCCTCGGCCTTCCTGATCGGCAACGTGTGCGGGCCGGTGGTGGGCGGCCTGCTGGCAGGATTCGGCCTGCGCGTGCCCTTCCTTGTCTACGCGGCCGCCCTGGTCCTGGCCGCCCTGGTGGTGCAGACGCAGTTGAGCCACGTGCCGGCCGCCTCCCGCCCGGGCGGCAGCACTGCGCCGGCAATGGAACTGCGCGAGGCACTCCGGGACAGCGCGTACCGGGCGGGACTGTTCTCCAGCTTTGCCAACGGCTGGGCCACTTTTGGCGTGCGGATGGCCACGGTTCCGCTCTTCGCCGTCGCCGCCCTGAACGCGGGCCCGGAATCGGCGGGCTGGGCCCTGGCGGTATTTGCCGCGGCCAACGCCGTGGCGCTGACGTTCTCCGGCAAACTGGCGGACAGCCTGGGCCGGAAACCCCTGATGATCTCCGGCCTGCTGGTGACGGGCACCGCGACGGCGGCCATCGGCTTCACGCACGAACTGCTGTGGTTCCTCCTGGCCACCGCCGTGGCCGGCATCGGCTCGGGTCTGCTGGGCCCGGCCCAGCAGGCGGCCATGGCCGATGTGATCGGCAATGAGCGTTCCGGCGGCCGCGTGCTCGCCATCTTCCAGATGACGGCAGACACAGGCGCGATCGTCGGCCCCGTGCTGGCCGGGCTCCTCGCAGACCGGCTGGGCTACGGCTGGGCTTTCGGCGTCACGGGCGGCGTCCTGGTGGCGGCCGCCGCCGGTTGGCTCCTGGCCCGGGAGACGTTCAAGCGTCCGTCGTCCTGAGTCGCGGTCGGCGGGCCTTCCGGTATTGGCTAGGCTGGGTGCAAACCAACCACAACTGCTGGAGAATCCGTCATGCCCGATACTGACCATCCGCCGAACGGCACGGAGCCCGCCTCCACCAGGCCCCGCCCCTCCCGCAGGGCCAGGCTGCGGCTGATCGGGGTGATCGCGGCCCTGGCGGTCGTTGCTCTGATCGCCGTCCTGCTCACCGTGTCCGGAAACCCGAACCAGGCCTCCGGGAACGCCGACGCCGCGCCCCAGGTCACGCCGACGCAGACCACGCCGGCCACTCCGCTTGGCAAGGCACCGGCAGTCACCTACTACAAGCAGACACCGCCCCCCGCCGGCTCGCCGTTGGAGAAAGTGGAACCGCTGGAGCTGACGGTCAAGAACGAGCCCGTAGGAACCACCCTGAACAAGGGCACTGTAGGAATTTCGCTGGAAGCGACCGACCTCGCAGATCCCACCCTGAGCTCCGCCAATGCCTCGATGGTGACGCTCCTCAAGGACTCCGACGACACTGTGCTCCGTTTCGGCGGCAACGCCGTCGACCGCCGGTTCTTCTGGACCTCCTCGGGCGAAGCCCTGCCGTCGGACTACAAGGGAGACAAGGCCCACCCGGCCAAGGTGGTCACCCCACAGGACCTGGAACGCGTGGCCACCCTCTTGGACGCGACCAACGCCAAGGTCAGCCTCACCGTGGACCTGGGACACTACAACCCGGCCCGGGCAGCGGACATGATCAAGCACGCGTCCCGGATCTTTGGCAAAAGGCTGCTGAGCTTCACCGTCGGCAACGAACCGAACGGGTTTGCCTACACAAAACTGCGTCCGGCCAGCTACGGCATCGAGGAATACGCCGTGGAGCTCAAGGCCTATGCCGAAGCCATCCACGCGGCCGCCCCCGGCGTCGTGATCTCCGGGCCCGGTGTGTACGACCAGAAATGGTGGAAGCCGTTTATCGACGCCGACCTGCCGCAGAAGAAGGTCCTGTCGTTCCACAACTACCCGCTCTTCAGCTGCAAGGATTCGAAGTCGAACGCCTTCCCCACTATCCCCAACCTGCTGGGCGCGGCAACCCACCAGCGCGCCGAGGACTATCAGAAGCACGCCCTCGACGCCGCAAAATCGGCCGGGCTTGAGACCTGGCTCGCGGAGACGGGCATGTCCGCGTGCCCCGGCTCTAACCAGACCACCAAAACCCATTCGACGGCCCTGTGGGCCGCGGACTATGCGTTGAATGCCGCCCGCCTTGGCATCACCCGGCTGGGCTTCCACAGTTCCATGCTGACCTGCAAAGGCGGGCCGCCGATGTCCGTGATCTGCAGCGGCGGCGCTTACCTCAAGCCGAACGGCGAGATGGCCCCCCGGGCGAACTACTTTGGCATGGCGATGGTGGCCGACCTGGAGCCGGGCAAGTTCCTCGGCCTCGACAGCAAGGGCGGCGGGCTGTCCAACAGCTACGCGCTGCAGAACAAGGACGGCAGCACCACGGTTGTCATCGTCAACAAGAACGACCCGGAGAAGGCGGCCCAGACCCAGGTCACCCTCGAACTGCCCGGGCCGGCGCTGACGGGAACCATGACCCAGCTGTCCGGGCCCAGCTACGCGGCCGAAGACGGTACGGTGATCGACGGCGCCAAGTCCGATCCGACTCCGCTCGGCGGCCGCGCCACCGTTGAAGGTTTCAAATACGGTTCACAGACGCAGACCTTCAAACTGACGGCCGGAACGGTGACGGTGCTGAACTTTAAGCACTAGTCACCATAAACCGCTGGCTCCCAGTTGTTGTCGTTTCGACAACAACTGGGAGCCAGCAGGGTTTAAGACGGTACTTCGGCTTTTAGAGGTACCGCGGCGAGCTTAGTTCAGGATGGCGTCGACGAAGTTCTCGGCGTCGAACGGGGCGAGGTCGTCCGCGCCCTCGCCGAGGCCGATCAGCTTCACCGGGACACCCAGCGACTTCTGGATGGCCACCACAATGCCGCCCTTGGCCGTGCCGTCCAGCTTGGTCAGGACGATGCCGGTGATGTTCACTACCTCCGCGAAGACCCGGGCCTGGTTCAGGCCGTTCTGTCCCGTCGTGGCGTCCAGTACCAGGAGCACCTCGTCCACCTCGGCCAGCTTCTCGATGACGCGCTTGACCTTGCCGAGCTCGTCCATCAGGCCGGTCTTGTTCTGCAGGCGGCCGGCGGTGTCGATCATCACGACGTCGACTTCCTGGTCGATGCCGGCCTTGACCGCTTCATAGGCGACGGACGCCGGGTCCGCGCCGTCGACGTCGGACTTCACCGTGGGAACGCCGACGCGCTGGCCCCAGGTGGCGAGCTGTTCGGCGGCGGCGGCGCGGAAGGTATCCGCGGCACCCAGCAGGACATCCTTGTCTTCGGCGACCAGCACGCGGGCGAGCTTGCCCACCGTGGTGGTCTTGCCGACGCCGTTGACGCCCACCACCAGCACGACGGCGGGCTTGTTGGCGTGGCGCTCCACCTGCAGGCTGCGGTCCATCGTGGGGTCCACCAGCTTGATGAGTTCCTCGCGCAGCAGGGCCTTGACCTGCTCCGGGGAGCGGGTCCCCAGCACCTTGACGCGTTCGCGGAGCGCGTCAACCAGCTGCAGGGTGGGCTCGGTGCCGAGGTCGGCGAGCAGCAGGGTCTCCTCCACCTCGTCCCAGACGTTCTCATCGATCTTGTCCGCGGACAGCAGCGCCAGCAGCCCCTTGCCCAGGATGTTGTTGGACTTGACCAGGCGTTCACGCAGGCGGATCAGGCGGCCGGCCACCGGCAGCGGCGTCTCCACCGGAATGGTTTCCAGGCCGGCCACGTTGTCCGGGACCTCGACTGTTTCCAGGCCCTCGACGTCGGCCGTGACGGTTACGTCGTCAGGTGACACGCGGTCCGGCGCCGGCGCGTGGCGGTCGTCGAGCAGGGTACCGCCGCCGGCGCGCGGCTCCACGGGATCGTTCGCGTCACGCTTTTCGGGGTAGTTGGTGATGTTCTTCCGGGTCTTCATGAGGACCGGAATCAGCGCACCGAGAACCACCAGGGCGGCGAGAATGGGCAGAAGAATAGGGAGGATGTCGTTCACTCCCCTAGCTTCTCACAAACCGGAAAGCCGTCGCGGAGCCCGGAAAACGCCGACGGGAGCGCGCCGGACCGGGCCTCAGACCTGGGCGCCGAGGCGCTGGCTGATGACGGTGGAGACGCCGTCGCCGCGCATGGTGACGCCGTAGAGGGCGTCAGCGACTTCCATGGTTCGTTTCTGGTGCGTGATGATGATGAGCTGGCTGGATTCGCGCAGTTCCTCGAAGATGGTGATGAGCCTGCCCAGGTTGGTGTCGTCCAGGGCCGCTTCCACCTCGTCCATCACGTAGAACGGCGAGGGCCGGGCCTTGAAGATCGCGACGAGCAGGGCCACCGCGGTCAGGGATCGTTCCCCGCCCGAGAGCAGGGAGAGCCGCTTGATTTTCTTGCCGGCCGGGCGCGCCTCCACCTCAATGCCGGTAGTGAGCATGTCCGAGGGATCAGTGAGGACCAGCCGGCCCTCGCCGCCGGGGAACAGCCGCGCGAAGATCCGGACGAACTGCGCCGCGGTGTCCTCGAAGGCCTCGGCGAAGACCTTCTGGACGCGCTCGTCCACTTCCTTGATGATGTCCAGCAGGTCCTTGCGGCTGGATTTGAGGTCTTCGAGCTGGGTGCTGAGGAACTGGTGACGTTCCTCGAGGGCCGCGAATTCCTCCAGCGCCAGGGGGTTGACCCGGCCAAGGGCGGACAGGTCCCGCTCGGCCCGTTTCAGGCGCTTCTCCTGTTCCTCGCGGACAAAGGGCTTGCCAGCCACAATCTCGCGGCCGTCCTCGTCCACCGGGGCGCGCAGGGCAGCCCACTTGTCCCCCGATTCCCCGGCCGGCACGGGAACGGGCTGGTCCGGGCCGAAATCCGCCACGAGCTGGTCGGCGGTCAGGCCCAGCTCCTCGACGCTCCTGAGCTCGAGGGCTTCGATCCGCAGGCGCTGCTGGGCGCGGGCCAGTTCGTCGCGGTGCACGGAGTCCGTCAGTTCGGCCAGCTCGCGGGCCAGCGCATCGTTGCTGTTCCGAACGGCGGCCAGCTCCGCGTCCATCTGTTCCTTGCGTTCCTCGGCACTGTCGCGTTCCTGCCGGGCGAGTTCCACGGACACGTCAATGAAGCCGATAACCCGGCCGACGGCGGCGGAGACGGCTGCGGCGCGTTTGGCCTGCAGCCGTCGGCGGCGGGCCCGTTCAGCCGCTTCCTCGCGGGCGCGCCGTTCGGTGGCGGCGGCGCGTTCGAGCGACGACGCCCGGTTGCGGGTGGCGGTGAGCTGTTCCTCGGCGCTGCGCAGGGCCAGCCGTGCTTCCATTTCGGCGCTGCGGGCCAGCGACGCCGCCAGGGCCAGGGCATCACGGTGTTCCGGGGAGAGTTCCTCCTCGGCCGGCGCTTCCTGCGCGGCGGCCAGCCTGGCCGCTACCGCCGTGAGCGCTTCCTGTTCGCTGACGATGTTGGCCTCGGCCTTGGCGAGGGACGCGGCCAGCCGCTCGCTTTCGCCGACGGCGCTGCGCAGCACGGAGTTCAGGTGCCCCAGGCGCTCGGCGACGGCCGCCAGCCGGGCGTCCGAATCGTGCAGCCGTTCCAGGGCGGCATCGGCGCGGTCCTGCGCCGCGGCACGCTTGGCCTGCGCGGCGGCGAGGGCGAACCGCTGGCGTTCCAGCTCGGCGGTCACGGCGGCAAGCCGCGCAGAGGCGTCGTCGACGGCGGCCTGCACCTCGATCAGCGACGGCGCCTTGGCGGAGCCGCCGCTGACCGTCAGCGCGGTGAAGACATCGCCGGACGTGGTCACTGCTGTCAGGTCCGGGCGCGCCGCGATCAGTTGCGCCGCGTCGTCCAGCCCATCGACGACGGCGATCCCAGCCAGCAGTCCGGCCAACGGCAGCCCGGAGGCATCCTCTGCACCGGATTCCTTGTCTGATGCCGTGACCAGCAGGGCGGCCCACCGGGCGTTCCCGGGGAGCTCTCCTCTGAGCTCAGCGCGGGGAGCTGCCGGCGCGGTGTCCGTCCCCGCGAGCAGCAGGGCGGCGCGTCCGGCGTCGTCGTCCTTCAACCGCTGGACCGCGGCGGCGGCGGCACAACCGTCCTGCACCACAACGGCATCCGAGGAGGCGCCGAGGGCCGCCGCGATGGCGGCCTCGAAGCCCGGTTCCACCGTGATCATGGATGCCAGGGATCCAAGGACCCCGGGGATCCCGGAGCCGAGCACGTGGTCCGAGCCGTCCTTGCGGTTCAGGCCGAGCTGGAGGGCATCGCGGCGGGCAATCAGGGCGCCGCGCTCCCGGTCGCCCTCACGTTCGGCAGCCTTCAGGGCGTCAATCTCCATGATGATGGCGTCCAGCGCGGCGCTGGCGTCCTCGTAGTCGGCGTCGAGGGTTTCCTCGCCGTCCTCCACGCCGGCCACCTGGGATTCGAGGGCCGTGAACTCACTCTGGGCCTGCCTGCGGCGCTCCTCCCCCGCCTTGAGGGACTCACGGAGCCGCCCGAGTTCCGCCTGCGCCGACTCCACCCGCGAGCGCGCGGCGCCCACCTGCCCGGCCAGTTTGGCCAGGCCCTCGCGGCGGTCGGCGGCGGCGCGGAGCAGGGACGCGAGGCGCCTGTCCTCGGCGGCGGCGGCGTTTTCGGCATCCTGCTTCGCGGCCGTGGCGGTGTCCAGGGTGCTGCGGCGCTCCAGGATCTGGCGCTCCAGCCCGGCCTGTTCCGCACGGACGCCAGCGGCCTGCCGATCGAGCTTGTCCGGGTCGCGGCCGGAATCGGGAACGGCGTCGGAGGCCCCCAGCAGCCGTCGCCGCTCCTCGGCGAGCGAGCCTAGGGAGCGCAGCCGCTCCCGCCCGGCGGAGAGCTGGTACCAGTTGTCGCGGGCGGCGCTTAGCTTCGGTGTGGCCTCGGCGGCGAGCTGTTCGAGGCCGGCCTGCCGCTGCCTGCCGAGCTCAAGTTCCTGCCCGACGACGCCGCGGCGGGCTTTCAGCGCGGTCTCGTCCGCCACGTCCTGGGCCAGGGCCGACTGCAGCTGGACCAGGTCGTCGGCGAGGAGGCGGGAGCGCGCGTCGCGGACCTCGAACTGGACGGTCTGGGCCCGCCGGGCGACTTCCGCCTGCTTGCCCAGGGGCGTGAGCTGCCGCCGGATTTCGCCGGTGAGGTCGCTGAGCCGGGCCAGGTTGGCCTGCATGGCTTCGAGTTTGCGGACCGTTTTTTCCTTGCGGCGGCGGTGCTTGAGGATCCCGGCGGCCTCTTCGATGAACCCGCGCCGGTCCTCCGGCGTGGCGTGCAGCACCTTGTCCAGCTGTCCCTGCCCCACGATCACGTGCATTTCCCGGCCCAGGCCGGAGTCGGAGAGGAGTTCCTGGATGTCCAGCAGCCGGCAGCCGGCGCCGTTGATGGCGTATTCCGAACCGCCGGTGCGGAACAGGGTGCGGGCAATGGTGACTTCGCTGTAGTCGATCGGCAGGGCGCCGTCGCTGTTGTCGATGGTGAGTGAGACGTGGGCACGGCCCAGCGGCGGGCGGCCGGACGTGCCCGCGAAGATTACGTCCTCCATCTTGCCGCCACGGAGTGTCTTGGCGCCCTGCTCGCCCATCACCCAGGACAGGGCGTCCACCACATTGGACTTGCCGGAGCCGTTGGGGCCCACCACGGCGGTGACACCTGGTTCGAATTCGAAGGTCGTCGCCGAAGCGAAGGACTTGAATCCCCGGACGGTCAGGCTTTTGAGGTGCAAGGTGTTTCGGTTCTCCTGGCTGGCGGAAACGGCTGTTCCTGCCCTAAATCTACCGCCACCGCACCAAATTCAGCGGATTTAGGCTTTTCCCAAGGAAATCCTTTGGAGCGCTTCCGAACCGGACCATAGGCTGGCGCCAAGAGTTGCTGGACACAGCTCGGGCCGGCGGGCTCACGCCGGCCCGACGTGGCAGAACGCAGGTGGATCCGTGTTCTGCCAGGGGCGCATGGCGCGTGGCCGGCAGCTCGGTGTAGGGACAACTGGAAACTCGGTTGGCTGCCCGGGGGGGGTGCGGCACTGGGGCGGCGCATGACGTGCCGGTCCGATACCGACGCAGCGCCCACTCAGGAGTTCACATGTCCGTTTCTGCAGCCGGCCGCACACTGAAAGCGCTCCAGCGGGTCGCCGCCCCGCTGGCGTTGGCCCTCGTGGCAGCGCTCCTGCCCGTTGCGGCGGCGCCGGCACTGCTGCCCGCCGCCAGCGCGGCCGATCCCTGCTCCCCGCTTCTGAACGCCGTGGCATGTGAGAATTCGAAGCCCGGCAGCCCGCCGTCGGAATGGGACATCTCCGGCGCGGGCGATCCAGACATCCAGGGATTCTCGACCAGCATCAGTGTCAACGCGGGCCAGCCCATCAGCTTCAAGGTGGACACCACCGCGGCCAGCTACACGATCGGGATCTACCGGACCGGCTGGTACCAGGGCCTCGGCGCACGCAAGATTGCCGACATCACGCCATCTGCCTTCCGGCAGAACCAGCCGCAGTGCCTCTCTGACGTCACCACGGAACTCTACGATTGCGGGACGTGGGCGGTGTCCGCGACCTGGCAGGTCCCCGCGGCGGCCGTCTCCGGCGTCTATATCGCCCTGCTGACCCGGCCGGACACCGGCGGCCAGAGCCACATCACCTTCGTGGTCCGCTCGGACGGCAGCCATTCCGACGTCGTGTTCCAGACCTCCGACACAACCTGGCAGGCCTACAACAGCTACGGCGGTTCGAATTTCTACCAGGGCGCCGGGAACGGCCGGGCCTACAAGATCAGCTACAACCGTCCGGTCAACACGCGCAGCGGAGTGGACGGCCGCGACTTCTACTTCAGCAACGAGTATCCCCTGGTCCGTTTCCTGGAGAAAAACGGGTACGACGTCAGCTACCTCAGCGGGGTGGACACCGACCGGAACGGCGCGCAGCTGCTCAACCACAAAGTGTTCCTCTCCGTGGGCCACGACGAATACTGGTCCGGCGCGCAGCGGGCCAACGTGGAGGCAGCACGCGACGCCGGCGTGAACCTGCAGTTCCTCTCCGGCAATGAGATGTACTGGCGGACCCGGCTGGAGCCTTCACCCGTGGATGGTGCGGCCGGCCGGACCATCACGTCCTACAAGGAAACCTGGGCCAACGGCAAGATCGACCCCGCCACCGGGTGGACGGGAACATGGCGCGATCCCCGCTACGCCGCCCCGGCCAACGGCGGAGGGCTGCCGGAAAACGCGTTGACCGGGACAATGTACGTGTCCAACTTCACGGACCTGGCCGTCACGGTCAGCGCCGCCGAAGGCAAATCGCGCCTGTGGCGCAACACCGCCCTGGCGTCCCTCGCCGCCGGCAGCTCCGCGGAGCTGGCTCCGCACACCATCGGCTACGAATCCAATGAAGACCTGGACAACGGGTTCAGGCCCGCGGGGCTGATCCGGCTTTCCACCACCACGGGGCCAACCCCGCAGTACATGCAGGATTTCGGCAACTCCGTCCTGCCGGGAACCACCACCCACAACACCACCATGTACCGGGCGCCCAGCGGGGCGCTGGTCTTCTCCGCAGGCACGGTCCAGTGGACGTGGGGCCTGGACCAGGAGCACGACGGCGGTGGCGCGCCGGCGGATCCCCGGATGCAGCAGGCGCAGGTCAACCTGCTGGCAGACATGGGCGCCCAGCCAGCCACCCGCGATGCCGCCCTGTCCCCGGCGTCGGCCAGCACCGACACGGCCGGTCCGTCCGTTGCGATCTCCTCCCCCGCCGAGGGAACCACCGTCCCGCACGGAACGGCCGTCACGGTCTCCGGAACGGCCACCGACACCGGCGGCATCGTCGCCGGCGTCGAAGTCTCCACCGACGGCGGAACCAGCTGGCACCCGGCCCAGGGCAAGCAAACCTGGACCTACACCTACATCCAGAAGGGCCTCGCCGCGGCCAGCATCCGGGTGCGCGCTGTCGATGACAGCGCCAACATCGGCGCCCCTTCCACCCGCAACCTCAAGCTCACCGGACCGTACTCGGTCTTCGGCCGGCAGGTGCCGGCCGTGCCGGATGCCCAAGACGGCGAGGCCTACGAACTTGGCTTGAACATCACCCCGAGTGTGGACGGCTTCATCACCGGGGCCCGCTTCTACAAGAGCGCAGCCAATACCGGCACCCATAGCGGTTCGCTCTGGAGCGCCACGGGCCAGCGGCTCGCTTCGGCAACGTTCACGTCGGAAACGGCGACCGGCTGGCAGGAAGTGCGCTTCGCCCAGCCAGTGGCCGTCTCCGCCGGGCAGAAGTACGTCATCTCCTACACCGCACCGAACGGCCATTACGCCAGCAAGGACTACCAGTGGGCCAGCTTCGGCCTGACCGACGCACCCCTGACCGTCGCCGGCGGCTTCGGGAGCGCTCCGGCCGGTGTGTACGCCGGGCCGGGTTCGTTCCCGGCAAACAGTTACAACAACGGCAACTACTTCGTGGACGCCCTCTTCGACACTGTCGACACCTCCGACCTGACGGCGTCCGGGCAGTGGCCGCTGGACGGCTCGTCAAGCGTCCCGCAGGCCACAACAGTGGGGGCAGTGCTGTCCAAGGCCGTCGTCGCGGACAGTGTGAAGCTCACCCTGACGGCGGACGGCACGCCGGTGCCGGGCGCCACCGCTTACGACCCCGCCACGCGGAAAGTCACCTTCACCCCCGACGCCGGCCTGGAACTCGGCACAGCTTACGCGGCTGCGCTCAGTGCCACAGCCGTCAGCGGCGGCCCGCTGACCAGCGGCACCACGTGGCAGTTCACCACCGTGGTGTCTCCGCCCACGCCGGGCAGCTGCCCCTGCAGCTTCTATGACGACTCGGTTGTCCCGGGAATCCAGGAGGTCCGGGACGGTGTGCCGCTGACACTGGGGGTCCGCTTCTCAAGCACCGCGGCAGGGACCGTCACGGGCGTCCGCTTCTACAAGTCGGCCGGCAACACGGGCACCCATACCGGCACCCTGTTCACCGCGGCCGGCGAGCAGCTCGCCACAGTCACCTTCGCCAATGAGAGCTCATCCGGCTGGCAGACAGCCAACTTCAACCAGCCCGTTGCCATGGCGGCGAACACCGAGTACATCGTGGCGTACAAGAGCACCACGGGATCCTACTCCGCGACCGTAAACGGCTTCGGATCCGGGCTGAGCGTCGGGAACCTGAGGACCGTCTCCGACGCCGGGGCCTACTCCTACACGAATGACTTCCCGGGTGCCCGCTCCGGCGCCAGCTACCTTGTGGACGTGGTGGTCCAGTACCCGGATGCACCGTTCGTGGCCGGCGCGCAGGCACCGCTTCCTGGCTCGTCGAGTGTCGCGTTGAACGCCACGGTGACCGCCACTTTGTCCAAGCCTGCTTCGGATGCGGCGCTGACCCTGACCGGCAAGGACTCCGCCGAAGTTCCGGGCACAGCCGCCTATGACGCGCCGACGCGCAAGGTCACTTTCACGCCGTCGTCCCCCCTGGCGGCAGCCACCACCTACACGGCCACGCTGACCGCCACGTCGGCGACGGGTCAGCCGCTCGGCGGCGGCACGTGGACTTTCACCACCGTTCCGGCCCCGCGGCCCGACGGTGTGTGCCCCTGCTCGCTGTACCAGGACACCGTGACGCCCGGATTGCCGGAATTCGACGACGGCGTGCCCTTGACGCTGGGCGTGCGGTTCGCCAGCGCTTCCCCGGGCCAGGTCACGGGCATCCGGTACTACAAATCGGCGGGCAATACCGGCGCCCACGCCGGGGCCCTGTACACCGCCGACGGGCAGCAGCTGGCCGCCGTCACGTTCACCGGCGAATCCTCCACCGGGTGGCAGACTGCCTCCTTCAGCCAGCCGGTGGACATCGCCGCGGACACCGAGTACGTGGCCGCCTACCGCTCGCCCACCGGTGTCTATTCGGCGGTACCGAGCGGTTTCGGCTCTGGAATCACCAGCGGACCCCTGCGCACGGCGTTCGACTCCGGCGCGTACACGTACAACGGCGATTTCCCATCCTCCTCCTCGACCGCAAGTTACCTCGTGGACGTGGACTTCGTCGCGACGGTGCCGCCGCTCACTGTGACATCCCAGATGCCGGCGGCCGATTCCGTCGGCTTCCCGCTGACATCGGACCCGTCGGTGACTTTGTCGGCGCCGATCAAGGAGGGCTTCACTTTTGAGCTGTCAGCCGACGGTTCCGCCGTCGCCGGCACCACCGCCCTTTCGGCGGATGCCAGGACCATCACGTTCTCGCCGGCGCAGCCGCTGCCGGCCGCCACGGTGCTCTCCGCCAGCGTCGGCAACCTCGTCTCTGCCCAGGGCGCGACGCTGGCACCGCTCACGTGGCAGTTCACAACGGCAAATCCCAGCAGCCCCGGGCAGTCGCTGTTCGGCCCGCTCCTCCCGGCAGTGCCCGCCGCCGGGGACTCGTCGTCCGTGGAGCTCGGCACCGCCTTCTCGGTGTCCGCAGCGGGCGGTGCCACGGGTGTGAGGTTCTACAAAGGCACCGGCAACACCGGAACACATGTCGGTTCGCTGTGGACGGCCGCCGGAGAGCGACTTGCCCAGGTGACGTTCACGGATGAGACAGCCACCGGCTGGCAAACAGCCCTGTTCGCTGATCCCGTCGCACTCGAGCCCGGGCAGAGCTACGTCGTGTCCTACCTGGCCCCCAACGGAGGCTACGCCTACACGGCGGCGTTCTTCGCGGAACCCTGGATCAACGGACTCCTGACGGCGCCCGGCACCAACAATGGCCGGTACGAGTACGGGGCCGGCGGTTCCATGCCGTCGAACTCCTGGAACGCCACCAACTATTTCGTCGATATCCTCTTCGCACCCGCCGCCCCCTGACCCGGATCCGGTGTGGGCGACCTACCCTTGACCATGACCAACGAATCCCTCGAACTGTTCATGGCCGAAGCGCTTCCCGCGGCTAACCGGGAGACCGACTCCCCTACGCCTGCACGGCGGTGCGCCTGATGGCGGGCCAGTTGACCGTGGTCACCGGCGGGAGCCGCGGAATCGGCGCTGCGATCTGCCGCCGGTTGGCGGCAGAAGGGCAGGACGTCGTGATCACCTACCTGCGGGACAGCGATGCGGCCGACGAGGTGGCCGCAGATGTCAGACGCCTGGGTCAACGCGCCCTCGTCCTGCAGACCGACACGACCGAGGAACACTCCGTCGTCGAGCTCTTTGACCGGGCCCAGGCGTTCGGCCCCCTGACGGGACTGGTGAACAACGCCGGCTCGGCATCTGCAGTCGGTCCGCTTGAGGGTAATAGCCTGCAGGCAATCAGCCAAGATCTCAACGTGAACCTGTTGGGCGTGATCTCCTGCATTAAGTACGCCATCGGCCCGATGAGCCAGGCCGGCGGCGGCTCCATCGTCAACATCTCCTCCGCCGCCGCGACGCTGGGCGGCGCCGGCACCTACGTCCATTACGCCGCGGCGAAAGCTGCCGTCGAAGCACTCACGGTCGGCCTTTCCAAGGAGCTCGCAGGCAAGAACATCCGGGTGAACGCTGTCGCTCCCGGGACATTGTGGACCGACTTTCATCAGGACCCCGACCGTCCGGCGAAGATCGCACCAACAATCCCAATGGGCCGTGCCGGACAACCGCACGAAATCGCGGGAGCCGTTGCCTGGCTGCTCTCCGACGACGCAAGCTATGCCACAGGCGCAACGATCCGCATAGCCGGCGGGCTCTAACTACAGGCCGGTTTGCATCGGATGCTCCGTAACGGCCCTTGGCGGCTGAAAACGGCAGTTACGGAGCAGCCGATGGGGGTTCGGTGGTTTGGTCAGCGGATCACGGACGGCGACCAGGCGTGCTCGATGAAGATCGAGGAACGGGACGCCGGGTTGGTGTTGATCTGCCAGATGTCGCTGTCCCCGGCGGCACCGTCGCGGGCGAGTCCGTAGAGGAGTGTCTGCTCGTCGAGCCATTCGATCTGGTCGTCGACGCTGCGCGGCTCGGACAGCACGGTTTCTTTCCCGCTGGCCACATCGAGGTACGCAACGCCCCAGTGCGCGGCCACCGGGCTCCCGGTGTTCTTCTTGTAGGCGATCCGGGTGCCGTCCGGTGACAGCGAAGGGCACTCGACGCCGTCGTGGATTGCCGTCAAGGTGCGCGCCGAAATGCTTCCCTTGACCAGCCAGATGCGGCCGGATGATGCCGCCGTCGCATAGAACGTGTCGCGCTGGCCCGGGACGAAGGTGACGCCCCAGATGTTGCGGTCCGCAGCGGTGACACGGGCGCCGTTGACCAGGAGCGTGAAGTCCTCAAGGTTCCCCGTGACGGAGCCGCCCTGCACCGCGGAGATGGATGTCGCCGTCGAGAAGCTCCCGTTGCCGTAGGAGTGCCCGGAGACGAAGACTGTTGTCGCGACGAGGGAACCGTCCGGACTGATCCGGGTCCGGCTGGGGATGCCGGGCAGGGACCAGCTCCCGGCCGGCCGCCAGTCCGGGGTCAGCATGACGGCTTCGAAGTTGGTGACCAGGCCGCGGTTGGTCTTGAGGCAGACGATGTGCTGCAGCGTTCCGTAGACCCGGTCGCAGGCCACCGCCGCCAAGGACCGCTCACCGGCAGGGTCAGACAGGGGGACGACGCCGACTGTCCCGTAGCCCTGGCCGGGCGCCGTGTTGCGGAACAGGACCGAGGACTTTTCCAGCACGGCGGCGCCGGAGGCCACCCGTACTGTCGACGCCGCCGTCCGGCTCTCCTGGAAGCGCCCGAACGCATTCGCGGCGTAGGCGCCGGCCGCGGCGATAACCAGCATCGTGACCACCAGGAGAATCCCCCAGCGGGCCCTGCCCACGGCGGCGGTCAAGCTGCGGCCCTCTGCAGCAGGCCACCGCGCAGCATGAACCAGGACGCCACGACGCCGGCGGCGAGGAGGGTGCCAACCACCAGCATCGCCACGGCCGGACCCAGGGCGAACCACAGGACACCAAAGCCCACCGAGGCCGCCATCCGGCTTAGCGCCACCACGGTCTGCGCGGCGCCGAGTCCCGTGGCAAGTTTGTCCGGCGGGGTCAGCTGGCTGGCCAGGGCCGCCAGCACCCCGTCCGTCGCGGCGTAGAAAGCCCCCAGCAACACCAGGCAGGCCAGGGTTGGGCCGAATCCCCCGACCGGGGCCGCGGCCAGCAGGTAACAGGCAATCAGCGCGACGTGCCCGAGGATAAAGACCCGCGCCTTGCCCCAGCGGTCCGCGAGCCGGCCCACCGGTACGGCCAGGAGCAGGAACACCACGTTCGTGCCCACGTAGAGCAGCGGAAACCACTGCACGGCAAAGGCGTCCCTGTCCTGCAGCACCAGATAGATGAAGCCGTCCCCCACGGTGAGCAGGCCCAGCATCCCCGCGGCAGCCAGAAGCCTGCCCAGGCCCGGCTCGCGCAGCAGGCGCCAACGGAATCCCCAAACAGGACCGGGTTTGCCGGCCGGCGGCACCTCCGCCGCCTCTGCCCTGTCCTTCTCTGCTTTGCCCTTCTCTGCTTTGCCCTTCTCTGCTTTGCCCTTCTCTGCCCTGTCCTTCGGACGGGTGCTCAGGTTCGGCACCAGGAGGACCAGCACCGCGACGCCGATGACGGCGAACGCCAGCGAGACCACAAAGACGGTGACGTAACCGTTGGGGATCAGCATGAGGATGAAGAAGGCCAGCAGCGGGCCGCCCGCCGCACCGATGTTGTCCAGCATCCGGTGCACCCCGAAGTGCCGCGCGAGGTGTTCGGGCTGGGCGGACACGGAGATCAAGGCATCGCGCGGGGCCGTGCGGATGCCCTTGCCAATGCGGTCTGCCGTCACGACGGCGGTCAGGGCCCAGAACCCGCTGGCGAACAGCAGGCCGATCCGGGCCACCATGGAAAGCCCGTAGCCTGCGACGGCCACACGCTTGGGGCGTCCGGTGCGGTCCGAGGCGTAACCCGCGGCGATCCGGACAATGGCGCTGGCACCCTGGTTGATGCCGTCAAGAATTCCAAACGCGATGGTGGACAGGCCCAGGAACGCGGTGATGTACAGGGGCAGGATGGCGGAGACGGATTCGGACGAGACGTCGGTGAGCATGCTGACCACACCCAGCCAGAGGATGACCGGAGAGAGGCGGAAAGGTTTTGTGACGGGTCCCGCCGGGGTCCAATCCCCCGGCTGCTGGTCCTTCTTGCCGCCGTTGCGATCCGACATGGAGATGTACACGGCGCTATCCCCCGGCCGCCACGTGCAGAGTTCCCAGGAGCATAAACCGGGTGCCTCCCGTGCCCGTCGTGGAGGCCGTGAGGGTCACGGAGTCAGCACCGCGGCCGAACCGCAGGGCCCGTTGTCCCTCCGCGGCAGGGACGGGTTCGGACCAGAAGCCCCGGCTGCCCAGCACCTGCTGGTAGTGCCCTGTCACCGAGTCCTGGCTCAAGCCGACGATGGCGTCGGCGGCCACCTGCAGGGTTCCCTCCGCCGGGGACACCGCCGTCGAAACTAACACCGTTCCTTCCGGAAAGGGGAGGACATCCGCGGGGTACCCGTCCACTACCTTGCCCTGGGCTGAGGCCGATTTCGGCAGGGGCGCGCTGACCAGGGCCGCCGGTGGTGAGGGCACGGGCAACCCGGAGGGGGTGGCACTTACGGGGGGAAGGACTTCGCGGCCCGCGGGGGCTGAGGCCGGGCTCTCAGCCGACCCCTCGGGCGAGGCTGGGGCTTCTTTGCCGGCCCCCTCAGACGCTGTGGCCTCCGGGGCGGCACTGGCGCCGGCGGTTTGTGGGCCACTGCGCGCCAGCGGCGCGGCGCTCGACGCCGGGGGTGTGTCTGCGGTCATCTGGTCCAGCACGACGGCGGCGCCTCCCAGGAGCGCGGCGAGGCCAATCCCCGCGATGACCAGCCGCTTGGCTTTCACCGGCTGTCCCCGGCACGGACGCAGGCATCCGGTGAGACCATGGTTGTTTTTCCCCTAGCACCCATCGCCACAGTCTTTCAGCGGGAGGAACGGCTGCGTAAGAGTAGGACTACCTGTTTAACGGGCGTCCGCTACCAGCGCCCGTTCCGGGGCCGGGGCTGGCAGACCGGGCACGTGTAAGACGAACGGTTCATGAACTGGTCCCGCCGGAGTAAGCTGACCCGGCCTGCCTGGGCACAGCGCGTGCATTCCTTGCCCTCCCGCCCGTAGGCGTTGAGGGAACGGTCAAAGTAGCCGGATGCGCCGTTGACGTTGACGTACAGCGAGTCGAAGCTGGTGCCGCCGGCCGCCAGGGCGTCGGTCATAACCTCGCGGGCGGCGTCGATGACCCGCTCGGCGTCAGCCCGCCGGAGGGTGTCCGTGGGTCTGGCGAAGTGCAGCCGGGCCTTCCAGAGAGCCTCGTCCGCATAGATGTTGCCGATCCCCGAGACGAGCCCCTGATCCAGCAGGGCGCGTTTGAGGCCGGTTTTGCGGGCGCGGAGCCGGCGGTAGAACTCGTCGAAGGAGAAGTAGGGGTCCAACGGGTCGCGGGCGATATGCGAGGCTTCCTCGGCAATGAGCGGCAGCGGCGTTTCGGCGAGTCCGCCGGGGCCGCCGTCGGCCGTGGGGATCAGCGAGGTGAGGAACAGGCCGCCGAAGATCCGCTGGTCCACAAACCGGAGCTGCTCCGGCATGCCGTCGGCCGGGCTGAGGCGCAGGCGCACTTTCAGGTGTTTCTCGTCCGCGGCCTCGGCGTCCTGCATGAGGAGCTGCCCGGACATGCCCAGGTGCGCCATGAGCGCGACGGCGGGAACGGCCTCCGCTGCCCCGCCGCGGGGATCAGCCGCGGGGGTGTCTGCGGGGGTGTCTGCCAGGGGCATCCAGAGGAATTTTCCGCGCCGGACCACGTCCAGGACGCGGGCGCCCTCAAGGTTGCCGGCGAAGTCCTCCGGGCCCAGTGCGTGCCGGCGGATGGAGCGCGGATCCACCACCTCAACAGCGGTGATGGTCCGGCCCCGCACCCAGCTCACCAGACCGCGGCGAACCACTTCGACCTCGGGCAGTTCAGGCACGGTGCGTGCCTAGGCGCCGGTCTGGGAGCGCAGCTGCTGCGCGCCGGGCGCGGCGGATCCGGCGGACGGCGTTGCGCCCGGCCCGGTTCCGGCGGACGGGGAGCCGTCCTCCCCGGCAGCTTCCGCAGCTACTGCTTCCGTAGCCGCAGCCGTAGCCGCAGCCGACGGCGCGGACAGCCTGCGCCAGGCATCCGCGGCTGCTTCCTGCTCGGCTTCCTTTTTGGAGTTTCCGCTGCCGGTGCCGTAGTCGTTGCCGCCGATACGCAGAACCGCTTCAAAGGTCCGGGCGTGGTCCGGGCCGGAGCCCTCCACGGCGTAGTTGATCGTCCCCAGCTGGCGGCTGGCCGCCAGCTCCTGGATGCTCGTCTTCCAGTCGGTGCCGGCGCCGAGCGCGGCAGCGTCCTTCAGCAGCGGCCCGATCAGGCGCATGACCAGCTGGCGTGCTGTCTCAATGTCGTTGGAGACGTACGTGGCGCCGATCAGCGCCTCCATGGTGTCCGCGAGGATGGACGCCTTGTTCTTGCCCTCGGTGAGCTTTTCGCCCTGTCCGAGGTAGATGTACTCCCCCAAGCCGATGCTGCGACCGATGCCCGCGAGTGCCCGGGTGCTGACGACGGCGGACCGGCGCTTGGCCAGGTCACCTTCGGGCAGCGTGGGGTTGTCACGGTACAAAGCGTCGGTGACCGAGAACCCCAAAATGGAGTCACCCAGGAACTCAAGGCGTTCGTTGGTGGGGATGCCGCCGTTTTCGTAGGCGTAGGAACGGTGTGTGAGCGCAAGACGAAGCGTCCCGGCGTCAATAGTGACACCGAGACGCTTCAGAAGCTCTTCAGTTGAAGACATCTTAGTCAGCCAGTTGGCGGATTAGACGTCTGCGACCTTGCGGCCCTTGTATTCAAGGAACAGCGCGGTGCCAGCCGAGTCGGTAACGACCTTTGCCTGGTGCGGCAGGCTGTACGTGACCTGGCCGTTCTCGACAGTCTTCACCAGGTGGGGGGCGGTTGCCTTCCACTGGGAGCGGCGGGCGCGGGTATTCGAGCGAGACATTTTCCGCTTCGGGACAGCCACGGCTAACTCATTTCTCTCTAGTCCAACACTTACAAATCAGTTTTGCCGGTCAGGCTTAGCCAAGTCAGCTAGGGCAGCCCAGCGAGGATCTACCACCTCGTGGTGATGCCCCGGCTCGTCTTCCAGGCGAACTCCACATTCGGAGCAAAGGCCCTGGCAGTCTTCCCGGCACACCGGCTGGAACGGCAGCATGGTTACAACTGCGTCCCGCAACACCGGCTCAAGATCGATCAGATCGTGCTCGACTCGACGTTGCTCTTCTTCGTCTTCTTCATCCGAGAACTCAGCGTCCTCGTAGAAGAAAAGTTCTTGCACATTGACCTCAAGGTCATACGCAAGGGGATCCAGGCATCGGCCGCATTCGCCGGTTACTTCGACGTTCGCGGTACCTGATACCAAAATTCCTTCGTGTACGGCCTCCAGCCGCAGGTCCAGCTCGACATCCGAGCCTTCCTGCACGCCAATGAGTGCCACACCAAGATCACTCGGTGCGGGTACATGTTCTGTCAGCGTCCGCATGCTTCCCGGACTGCGTCCGAGGTCCTTGACGTCGAACGCCAAGGGCGAACTAGCATCTCGTTTAATGAGAACTCCTGTTGAACATATGACCGACGTACCATCTTAGCCTGATCTTCCGGACGGACTCAAACCGGGGACACGCCGGCGGTTCGCACCGCGGTCCGGCCCCGGAAAGGGCCGCGCACCGGCAGCAGGCCGCCGAGTACCGATCAAGCTTACCCTCTGCGCGGCTGGTCCCGGACCGGCTCGCCCGCGTGCAGCCGTTTCAGCACGGAGCGCGGCACAAAGTCGGACACATCGCCGCCCAGGGTGAACACTTCCTTGATCAGGGTCGAGGACAAGTGGAGGTAGTGGCTTTCGGCGGGCAGGAAGACCGTTTCGACGCCGGTGAGCTGCCGGTTCATCGTCGCCATCGGCAGTTCGTAGTCGAAGTCGGAGGAGGAACGGAGGCCCTTGACGATGGCGTCCACGCCCCGCTGCCGGCAGTACTCGGCGAGGAGTCCCTCCCCCACCGGCTCCACCACGATGCCGCGCAGTGAGGCCAAAGTTTCCCGGGCCATGTCAATGCGTTCCTCGAGCGTGAAGCGGTATTTCTTGGCGTAGTTCGTGGAGACGCCCACAATGACCTCATCAAAGAGGCCGGCGGCCCTGGCAATGACTTCCAGGTGTCCGTTGTGGATGGGATCAAAGGAGCCAGGGCATACGGCGCGTCTCATGCTCCGAACCTACCGTATCGCCGGCTCAGCCCGGGATAACATGACTGAATGTCAGCATCGAACCTTCCCTTCACCGTGTCCGGAGGCGTGGTCCTCGTGACGGGCGCCGCCATGGGCATGGGCCGTCTGTACGCCCTGCGAGCGGCCCGCGAGGGCGCGGGCGTCGTGATTCTCTGGGACGTCGACGCCGACGGCCTGGCGAACACCGCCGCCGAAGTGACTGCGCTCGGGGCGCGCGCCGTCGTCCGCCAGGTGGACCTCGCCGACCGCGCGGCCATCGCCGAGGCCGCCGCGGAGTGCACGTCGGAAGGTCCGCTGACGCTGCTGGTTAACAACGCCGGAATTGTCCGGGGGGCGCTCTTCTGGGACCACAGCCCGGAGCGGGACATCGCCCTGACCATGGACATCAATGCGCTGGCGCCGATGTACGTCACCCATGCGTTCCTCCCGGGCATGATGGCCGACGCCGCCCGGCCGCGCCGGATCCTCAACATCGCCTCCGCGGCCGGCACGGTGTCCAACCCGCGGATGAGCGTTTACGCGGCGTCCAAGTGGGCGGTTATCGGCTGGAGCGACTCGCTCCGGCTGGAACTCGAACAGCAGGGCTTCGGCCACCTTAAGGTCACTACGTTCTGTCCCAGCTACATCTCCACCGGGATGTTCGACGGCGCCCGCGGGCCGCTGCTGACACCGCTGATGACTCCGGAGGACGCCGTGGACCGGGCCTGGCGGGCCACCCTTGCCGGACAGCCGCAACTGATCGCCCCGGCGACAGCGCAACTGGGCAAGGTCCTGCGGGGCCTGCTGCCGGTGCGGGCCTGGGACTTTGTGGGCGGGAAGGTCTTCGGGATCTACTCCACCATGGACAAGTTCACCGGCCGGGACCAGAAGGCGGGCACCCGATGAACTCCCCGACACCCCTCCCGTGGCAGCGGACCGCGACCGGCGCCAACCTGCTCTCCCCCGACGGCACCCTCGGCGTAACAATCTTCGAGGAGATGACCACCCTTGCGCTGCAGACCGGCGCCATCAACCTGGGGCAGGGTTTCCCGGACGAGGACGGCCCGGTGGAGATCAAGGCCGCCGCCCAGGCCGCGATCGCCGCCGGAGCCAACCAATACGCACCCGGCAAGGGCATCCTGGAACTGCGCGAGGCAATCTCCCTGCACCAGGAACGCTTCTACGGCCTGACGCCGGACCCGCAGACCGAGATCATCGTCACCACCGGCGCCACCGAGGCCATTGCCGCCTCGCTGCTGGCGCTGGTGGGCCCCGGCGATGAGGTCCTCACGTTCGAGCCCTTCTACGATTCCTACGGCGCGATCATCGGCCTCTCCGGCGCCCGCCACGTCACCACCCCGCTGCTGGCCCCGGACTTCATGCCGGACCTGGACGCCCTCGAAGCGGCGTTCAGCAGCCGGACCAAGGTGGTGTTGATCAACAACCCGCACAACCCCACCGGCGCCGTGTTCCCCCGCGAGGTGCTGGAACGCGTCGTCGAGCTTGCCACCCGGTACGACGCCGTCATCATCAGCGACGAAGTCTACGAACACCTCACCTTCGGTGTCCGCCACATCCCGGTGGCCGGCCTGCCGGGCGCCGCGGAACGCACCCTGACCATCTCCTCGGCCGGTAAGACCTTCTCCTTCACCGGCTGGAAGATCGGCTGGCTCTGCGGCCCGGAACACCTCGTCTCGGCCGCCCGCACGGTCAAGCAGTTCTTGAGCTACAGCTCCGGCACCCCGTTCCAGACGGCCATCGCGGCCGGGCTGGGGCTGCCGGACGAGTTCTACACCGGCATCGCCGATACCCTCCAGCTCAAACGGGACATCCTCAGCGAGGGACTGCGCGCCGCGGGGCTGGACGTCTTCACCCCGCAGGGGACGTACTTCGTGAACGTGGACACCGCGCCGCTGGGCATCACCGACGCACTGGACCTGGCCCGCCGGCTCCCCGCGCTGGTGGGCGTCGCCGCCATTCCCGTGCCCGTGTTCTGCCACCCCGAAGGCGCCGAACGCACCCGGACCCTTCTGCGGTTCGCGTTCTGCAAGCGGATTGACGTCCTGCAGGAAGCCGCCGGACGGCTCGCGACCCTCCGCGACCTCCTCTGATGGCTGACACCCCCGACGCTTCGCGCTTCCTCCGCACCACGGGCCAGCACGCCGCGATCGAGCCCGACGAGTTCACCGAGGGCGGCTTTGTGCTCAGCATCGGCGGGGCGGAACAGTCGCACGTCAACTTGGCAGACCCCTCGGACATCTTCTACGAGTACCTGCGCAGGATCGGCCACGTGGTGGACCTCGCGGCGCCCTGGGGCGAACCCGTCACGGCGCTCCATCTCGGGGCGGGTGCCCTGACGTTAGCCAGGTACATCCAGGCCACCCGGCCGGGCTCCGTGCAGTACGCGGTGGAGCTGGAACGGGAACTGCTGGACTTCGTGATGCAGCAGCTCCCCCTGCCCGACGGCACGCAGCTGCACACCATCATCGGCGACGCGCGGGACGCCCTGGCGGAGCTGCCGCCGGAGCTGCGCTTCGACGTCGTGATCCTGGACATCTTTTCAGGTCCCGAGGCGCCGGAGCACATCGCGTGCACGGAGTTCTACCTCGAGGCGGCGGCGAAGCTGAGCCCCCGCGGGGTGCTGATCGTCAACGTGGGCGACGAACCGGGCCTCACGCTGGTCCGGAGCCAGGTGGCCGCGCTGCGCCGGGCGATGGTCGACGTCGCCGCCTTTGCCGAGGCCGGGATGTTCAGCGGCCGCTATCCCGGCAACATCATCCTCACCGGGACGCAGGGGCCCTGGCCGGAAGTGTGGACCGCGGCGCTCACCGCTCGCGGGCCGCACCCCGCGAAGGTGCTGTCCGGCGTCGGCCTCGACGAAATTTCGGACTAGCCCGGCTGGGATCTGATGGTTGCGATCCTCCTGACCGGCATGTCCGGCGTCGGCAAGTCTTCGGTGCTGGCAGAACTCGCCCGGCGCGGCTTTGACACGGTGGACACGGACGACGGCGGCTGGATCCGGCGGGACGGTGGCGAGCAGTTGTGGCATGAGCCCCTGATGGAGGCGTTGCTGTCCAGTTCGCGGCAGCGTCCCCTATTTGTGCAAGGCACCGTCGCAAACCAAGGGCACTTCTATGACCGGTTCAACGCGGTGGTGCTCCTCAGCGCGCCCCGCGAAGTGATCCTGGAACGCCTGCGCACGCGGACCACCAACGATTTCGGGAAGTCTGCTGGTGAGCGGGCGAAAATTATGCGCGACGTCGCGGAAGTGGAGCCGCTGCTGCGTGCCGGTTCCACGCACAAACTCGACACGAGGCGGCCGCTTGACGAAACCGTCGGTGCGTTGATCGCGATCGCTGCACTGAAGTAACCGGGCTGGCGCGGGGCGCGTCTGCACGTTTGAGGCCGTTCGTCGGCGTTACGGCCGTCGTACCTTTCAGTGCACCACTCGCGGGGTCCGGCGGATCATTCATCCAGTGCAATACCGCAGCGGCCCCTTTATTGTCGGTGGCTCGCGGGATCATAAGAGTGTGGAAAGCAGGGCAGGGTGGAGTGCGGAATGCCGGGAGGCGGTGGACGCCGTTACCGGGTCCGTTGCTGCGCTGGCTGCCTTGATCAACGCAGCGGAGGAACGCGGAGATTTGCCTGGTGCTGATCTGTTGCGGGAGTTGGCGGATGCGTGTCTGGACGGGATGGCCGGGGTGGCGCGGCTGGATGCCCGGTCGGCGGCGGTGAAGGTCCGGCTGGCCGCGGCGTACGCGGAGGTTTCCCGGGCTCTGGCNCGCACTGCGCAGGAGATGGCTGTGGTCGCGGAGGTCGCGTGTGTCCTCACGGTCAGTGAACGGTCCGCCTCCGCACTTCTGTCTGACGCTCAGGTATTGACGACGGCGCTGCCGCTGACCCTGGAGGCGTTGCAGGCGGGGACGATTTCCTGGCAGCACGCCCGGATCATGGTCGATGAAACCGCCAGTCTTGATCCGGCGGGCGCGGCGGGGCTGGAGGCGCATTTCCTGGACCCCGATGTCCCGGATCCGGCCCGGGGGTGCCCGGCCGGGGAGCTGGTGCCGGGCAGGTTCCGGGTGAAGGCACGCACCTGGCGCGAACGCCACCACCCGGTGAGCATCGAGAAACGCCATACGAAGTGTGCGGCGGACCGGAGGGTGGAGTTCGTTCCGGACCGGGACGGCATGGCCTGGCTCAATGCCTACCTTCCGGCCGACGCCGCCGCGGGGTCTGGGAACGGACCACCGCCGAGGCCCGGGCCCTGCAGGGCCCGGGCGAGGCCCGGACCCTGACCCAGCTCCGCGCCGACATCGCCGCGACCTGGCTCCTCACTGCCGGACTTGAGGATGGCGGTACCGCCGGCGGCCGGACCGGGCTGGGTGGTGCGGGCGGGGGTGTGCCGTCGCCGCGGGCGCAGGTGCTGGTCACCGTCCCGGTGATGTCGCTGCTGGGCGTCACTGACGAACCCGCCGTCCTGGACGGGTACGGGCCGATCCCGCCGTCGATGGCGCGCCGGCTGGTCGCCGACGGCGCCGGTTCCGTCTACCGTGTCCTGACCGACCCGCGCGACGGGGCGCCGCTGGAAATCGGCCGGGCCAGCTACCGTGTCACGAAGGCCCTGCGGCAATGGCTCCGGCTCCGCGACGGCAAGTGCTCCTTCCCGGGNAGGCGGACCACCTCCTGGCCTGGGCCGACGGCGGCACCACCGGCATCTCGAACCTGGGACAGCCCTGCCGCAAACACCACCGCCTCAAACACGGATCCGCCTGGACCCCCACCATGGCCACCAAGGACGAACCGCCGGGATGGATCTCACCGTCCGGCCGGACCTACCCCAGCGAACACCAGGACTGGGAACCACCCCACTGGCCCAACCAAGGCATTCCCCCTGATCCCGGCTGCGACCCCGACCTGGAACTGCCCATAGACCCGTTCCCGGAGTGGCACCAATTCACGGCCGCGCATGCACTTGGGAATGTCAATGCTGCTTGAGTCCACCTGTCAGGCGACCGCAGTATCAACGGGGACCACATCCTCCAAGGAGAGGGGTGCGCCGCCTCGTTCAGAATTGCGGTTTCGCGGGGCCCTGGTTGCTCTGCAGTAGCATGAACGGCAGAGTGTAACACCAGCGCTGCGGACGGGACGGCCCGTTCGTTTCGATCGGCACGGGGACGGCCTCGTGGAATGGGGGTCAACCCTTGGTTTCCTCTACTGCACGATCCGTTATCACGCCCGCCGCCACAGTCCGCGTCGTGGTCGGTTGGGGCGCCGTTCTCGGATTGGTGTTTGCCGGACCCCTGCTTGAACCGCCTGTTCCCACCCTGCTGCTTATTGCTGCACTCGTGCTCATCGTCGGAGTCGTTCTGGTCTGCGCCTTCGGGGTGGTCCATGAGGCTGAACATCTCGCCCACCGGCTTGGTGATCCGTATGGCTCCCTGGTGCTCACACTTTCGATTGTGCTGATCGAGGTGGTGCTCATTTCCGCCGTCATGCTTGGGCCTGGCGAGCACACCACCATCGCACGCGACTCCGTGATGGCCGTATCAATGATCATTCTCAACGCCGTGATCGGGCTCTCTGTCCTCGTCGGGGCGATCAAGCACGGCAACCTGGGCCATAACCGCACCGGCACTTCCTCGTATCTCGCCCTGATAGTCGTGCTCGTCTCGCTGGCCTTCGCCCTCCCGACCCTGATCGGGCGTGACGGCTCCTTCACACCCGGGCAGGCGATCCCTATCGTCGTGCTGACACTTGCCCTGTATGCCTTCTTCCTGTACCGGCAGATGGGCAGGCAGGCCGACGACTTCCGCGAAGTCGATCAACGCTTCGCCGCCGATACTGCGACGCGCGGCAGCGGCGCCGCCGTTCAGAGCCGCCGAAACGTCACCCAGGTCATCGCAGAGCACCGCACCGAGATATTGCTGCGGATCACGCTGCTTATTGTGACCGTCGTGCCCATCGTGCTGCTCTCGCATGACATGGCCACGCTCCTGGACGACGGGCTTGACCGCGTCGGTGCGCCGGTGGCGCTTTCGGGCATCCTGATCGCCATGATTGTTTTCCTGCCCGAGTCGATCACATCAGTGCGTGCAGCCTTGCAGGGTGAGATCCAGCGAGTCAGCAATCTGTGCCATGGAGCCCTGGTCTCCACAGTCGGCCTGACGATTCCCGCCGTACTCATCATCGGCGCCCTCACCGGACAGGCCGTCGTATTGGGCGAGTCGCCGGCCAACCTCTTGTTCCTCGGCGTCACTTTGATGCTGTCGGTGACAACGCTTGCCTCCAAGAAGGTCACTGCCATGCACGGCGCAGCCCATCTCGTGGTCTTCGCGGTCTACGGCATCGCTGTCTTTTCATAAACCCCGCGGCGAGGCTTTTCGCCCTGGCCATGTTTAGCTGGGCGTGTCTACGTAGCACGCGTTCTCATTCCCGAGCCAGGGCGACCGGTGGGTACGACGTTGACTAGTCGGCGTCGTCCGCAGCGCCGGCGTCCCGGCTTTCGTCCGCCAAGAGGTCGTCCGCCGGCCCTTCTTCAACGCCGGGTTCGGCGAACCAGAGTTTGGTCTCCCCGTACTTCCGTTCCGCGAACCGCTCCATACCTTCCGGCCAGGACGGTTCCGGGGTCCGGGAAGAGCGCTCCACAACGACGACGGCGCCCTCGGCCAGGTGCGGGAGCAGCTTGGCCAGCACCCCGGCCAGCGCGGGCTCGTCGAGGGGGTAGGGCGGATCGAGGAAGACGAGGTCCCAGCGGACAGCGGCCTGGGTCCGTTCCAGGAACGATTCCACCTTGGACCGGTGCACGGAGACCATCTTGCGCCGCGCCACCGTGTTGACCAGGTCCGCGTTGCGCTGGCAGACCTCGCTGGCCTTGCCGTCGGATTCCACCAGGTCCACGGACTCCGCGCCGCGGCTGGCGCTTTCCACACCGAGCGACCCGGAGCCGGCGTAGAGATCCAGCACGCGGGCGTCGGCGATGACCTCGAAGGCGTCCAGCCGGGAGAAGAGCGCTTCCTTGACCCGGTCCGTGGTGGGGCGGGTCAAGGATCCGGGGACGCTGACCAAGGTGGTTCCGCCGGCGGCGCCGGCAATGATGCGACTCATGGCCGTGCCGCTCGGGACACATGCACGGATGCCTGGATTCTGTTAGCCGCGTTCAAGGAACGCCTCCTTTTCCGGATTGAGGTATTCGTCGATCGCCGCGGCCAGGTCGGGGTGCGCGCCCAGGGACGGGTCGGCGCCGACAATCTGCAAGGCGTCCTGCCGCGCCCGGGCGATCACGTCCTCGTGTTCCAGGACCCGCAGCAGCTTCAGCGTGGACCGGCCGCCGGACTGGGAGGCCCCCAGGATGTCGCCTTCCCGGCGCAGTTTGAGGTCCTCCTGGGAGAGCTCGAACCCGTCGGTGGTGGCAGCCACGGCCTCGAGCCGGCGGCGGCTCGGGTGGCCCGGCTCCAGTGTGGTCACCAGCAGGCACGTGCCCGGCAGGCCGCCGCGGCCCACCCGGCCGCGGAGCTGGTGGAGCTGCGAGATGCCGAAGCGGTCCGCGTCCAGGATCACCATCAGCGTAGCGTTGTGCACGTCCACGCCCACCTCGATCACCGTGGTGGAGACCAGGACCTTGGTCTGGTTGGCGGTGAACGAGGCCATGGTGTCGGACTTCAGGACGGGGTCCTGCCGGCCGTGTAACGGCGCCACGGGCACCCCGGCCAGCGCCGGTTCGTCCCGGAGCTGTTCGACGACGGCGGTCACCGACGCCAGTTCGCGCGCCCCGTTCTCCCCCTCGAGGTCCGCGGCGGAGGGTTCGGCCTCGCCGGGACTGAAGTCGCCGTCGTCGTCTGTGCCGATCTTGGGACAGACGATGTAGACCTGGTGGCCCGCGTCGATCTCCTCCCGGGAGCGGCTCCAGAGCCGGCCGAACCAGGCGGGGTGCTCGGCCAGCCCCACCACGTGGGTGGTGATCGGGGCGCGGCCGGCCGGGAGCTCGTCCAGGATGGAGGTCTCCAGGTCGCCGAACACGGTCATGGCCACGGTCCGGGGAATGGGGGTGGCGGTCATGACCAGCAGGTGCGGGGGTTTGCTGGCCTTGGACCGGAGCACATCGCGCTGTTCGACCCCGAAGCGGTGCTGTTCGTCCACCACGATCAGGCCGAGGTCGTAGAAGGAAACGTTGTCGCTAAGCAGGGCGTGGGTACCGATCACGATCCCGGCGGTGCCGGACGCGGCATCCAGCATGGCCTGTTTCCGGGTAGCAGTGGGCATGGAGCCGGTGAGTAGCGTGACCTGGACCGCGTCGGGACCGAATCCGCCCAAGAGTCCGTCCCGGGACAGCGGCCCCAGCGTGCGGCGGATCGAGTCGAAGTGCTGCGCGGCGAGGACCTCGGTGGGGGCCAGCAGCGCGGCCTGTCCCCCGGCGTCCACCACCTGCAGCATGGCCCGCAGCGCCACGATCGTCTTGCCCGAGCCGACTTCGCCTTGGAGCAGGCGGTTCATCGGCGAGTCCTGCGCGAGCTCCGCGGCCAGGGTCTTGCCGACGGCAGTCTGGCCGGCCGTCAGCGTGAAGGGCAGCTGCCGGTCGAACGCGGTCAGGAGACCGTCCGCGGCGGGCCGGCGGGCGGTGGCCTCCTCGGCGGCAAGCAGGGCGCGGCGCCGGGCGAGGGCCGACTGGAGCACCAGGGCTTCCTGGTAACGGAACCGGTCCCGGGCGCGCTGCCAGTCCGGAGCGGTCTGCGGGGCGTGGATGCGCCGGTAGGCGTCCGCGACCGGCAGGAACTTCTCCCGGCCTGAGATCTCCGCCGGCAGCGGGTCCGGCAGTACCTCCAGGTCCACGGTGTCCAGCAGCGTCGCGATGACCTTCTGGATGGACCAGCTGGTCAGCTTGGCGGTGGCCGGATACACCGGGATGGGCATGGCCGCGAGCTTCTCCGGGTCCATGCCCGGGGTCTCCGGGTCCTCGTCCAGCAGCAGGAAGTCGGGGTTGGTCAGCCCCAGGGCGCCGCCGTACCGGGTGACCTTTCCGGAGAACATGGCGCGGCGGCCCGGCTGCAGCTCGGCCTTGGCCCGGAAGCCGTTGAAGAAGCTGACCTTCAGGGTGCCGGGAAGCCCGGTCCCGGCGTCGTCGGAAATGACGACGTCGGTCAGCGAACCGCGGCGGGCGCGCATGGCCCGGGTGCTGTTGGAGACCACCCGGGCAATCAGGGTGACTTCCTCGTCGAGCGGGACCTCGCTGATGGGGGTGAGTTCGCCGCGGTTCAGGTAGCGGCGGGGGAAGTAATTCAGCAGCCCGCCCACGGTGGTGATGCCCAGGTGCTTTTCAATGACGGCCGCGGAACGCTTGCCGATCCGGCGTTCCAGGCCGAGGTGCATTTCGGCGCCGCCTACTTCTCCACCGCCATGCGCAGCGCTGTGCGGTTCAGCTTCCATGCCCGTCCGGGTTCCGCGGCGTGGCAAGCTCGCTCACGCTGATGTCCGAGGGCTCGCCGAGGGAACGGATCAGGGTTACGGCGGGCCCGGCGTCCGGCACGTGCACGTGGACACGCCAGCGGTAGGCGCCGGACGCGTCAGGGGCCCCGCCCACCTGGCTCATGATGACGGAGTCGCCCATTTCGTCGAGCCGCTGGCGCATCATGGCGGCGTCGAGCGGTGACAGCGTGATGGTGCACATGACTTCCACCCCCTCGTCCCGCGGCATGGCGGCGTGGATGTGGGGGTCCTGGACGTCGTAGCCGTGCAGGCCGTCCAGGAGTTGGTCCTGGAGTTCCTCGCCCAGGACGGCGGAGCGCAGGCAGTCGAGGATCAGCAGCATCCCGACGCCGCCGGCGTCCACCACGTGGGCGGCGTGCAGCGCCTCCAGTTGGTCTTCGGTGCGGACCACTGCGGCGACGGCGGCGTTCACGGTGGCGTCAAGTGCCAGGCCGAGCGTGTGGTTGCTGTCGTCGCCGTCGTGCGCGGAGTCCACGGCGGCCGCCGCGCGTGCGCAGGCCTCCATCACGGAGAGCATGGTGCCGGGAACCGGATCGCTCAACGCCGACCAAGCCCGGATCTGGGCACGGTTCAAGGCGGCGGCCAGCAGCGACGCGGTCAACCGGTGGTGGCCGGCGAGAGGCTCGGCCGCGGCGCAGAGGAACACGGCGAACAGGGTGCCGGAGTTGCCGCGGGCCTGCTCCATGGCGGCCTCGCCAGCCTGGGCCAGGACGGCGCCGACGTCGTTCAGGGCCGGATCCGGCGGGCCGAACGAATGCACTGTCGAATCTGCGCTGATCTGCGGTAACGCGGAGGTATCGAGGCTCTGGAGGACCCGGGCGGCCGCGCGCACCGTCAGGTACAGGTTGGTGCCGGTGTCGCCGTCGGCCACGGGGAAGATGTTGATGGCGTTCAGGCGGTCGCTGTGGTTTCCAAGCGTTGTTTCTGCCTTGCTCAACCACCGCTTCATCGCTTGCGCGTTGGCGGTAATTTTAGTCTGCAAAGTGATCCCATCCCACAGTGTCAGCGGGCCTGCCCGCTATCTTGACGCCCGTGCTGTCCGTTGGTGCAGGGGCTTCTACCGAGCCTATCGCAGTGAAACCGTGAGGCAGCTGAACGCCCGCGGGAAATGCGGCGAGCAGTCCGTGGTCCTCCCCGCCGCCCAGGACCCAGGTCATGGGATCCATGCCCAGCAGGTCGGCGGCCGGCTGGAGCGGAACCGCGAGGTCCTTCAACGCGGCCGGGTCCAGGTTGAGGACGGCGTGGCTGGCGGACGCCATGCGTTGGCCGTCGCGGACCAGCCCGTCGGAAATGTCCATCAGGGCCGTTGCCCCGGCGTCCCGGGCCAGCGGGCCGGCCGCGAGCGGGGGCAGGGGCCGGCACTGGGTGTCCAGCAGCCCGCGCTGCTCCCTGCTCAGCGATTCGACGGGAGTGGCCGACTCCAGCAGCGCGAGACCCGCCGCGGCGCGGCCCACGGTGCCGGCCAGCGCCAGGGTGTCCCCCGGCCGGGCCCCGGAGCGCAGCACCGCCGCCCGGCCGTCGAGGGTGCCGAGGATCGCCACGCTGACGGCCAGTTCGCGGCCCCTGCCGAGGTCGCCGCCAGCCACGGCACAGTGGGGGGCGCCAAGGTCGCGGATGGCCTCCGAGAGCCCGTCGGCGAAGTCTTCCACCCAGGCGACCCGGGTTTCCGGAGGCATGGTGAGGCTGACGACGAGCGAAGTGGCGCGGGCGCCCATGGCGTTGATGTCGCTGAGGTTCTGCGCGGCGGCTTTCCAGCCGACGTCGTAGCCGGTGGTCCGGTAGCCGTTGTTCCACTCGAGCCGGAAGTCCTGGTCCGCCACCTGGGTGTCGATGCTGAGGACCGCCCGGCCGTCCGGGGCGGCCACGATCGCGGCGTCGTCCCCCGGGCCCAGGATCAGCGCCGGGTTGTGTTCCTGGCCGTAGTGCAGGCGCGGGAAGATCCGTTTCAGGAGCTGGGATTCGGAGAGCTCAGCGACGGTCAAGGGCGGGGCAGTCTGCGGTGAGGCGGGCTGTGGTTGCTCGTTCAGGGGCGGTTCGTTCAGTCGTTCAGGCACAGCCCCACGCTACCGCGACGGTCCGACGCCGGCGTCCTCCGGGTGCGTGCGCACGTCCCGCCCAAGGTAGTCGCGGAGTCTGGTGCCGGCCGACGGCGGGTGGAATCCCTGGGCCGCGATCTTTCCCAGTTCGAGCGTGCTGGTCTGCGGCCTGGGGGCCGCGGACTTGTCCTTGAAGTACTCCGCCGTGCTGACACCGGTCACCGCCGTCCGGGCTCCCCCGGTGAGTTCGTACACCTCCGCTGCGATGTCCGCCCAGGACTGGGGTTCGCCGTCGTTGCTGAGGTTGTACGTGCCAAAGGGTGCGCCCGTTGTGAGCAGGTGGCGGATGCCGGCGGCGATGTCCTCCGTGAAGCTGAGCCGTCCGACCTGGTCGTTGACCACCGAGGGCTCCACCCCGCGCTCCGCCAGGGAGGCCATGGTCCGGACGAAGTTGCTGCCGTCACCGATGACCCAGCTGGTGCGCAGGATGTAGTGCCGGGGCACCACGCTGACGACGGCGTCTCCCGCGGCTTTGGTCTGGCCGTATACGCCCAGCGGTGAGACGGGCTCGGACTCCTCGTGTGTGGCGCGGGTGCCGTCGAAGACATAGTCGGAGGAGACGTGCACCAGGATCAGGTTGTGCTCGACGGCGGCCCGCGCCAGCCGGGCGACGGCGGTGACGTTGACTGCCCAGGCCGTCCTGCGTCCGTCGGGGGTCTCGGCGGCGTCGACGGCGGTATAGGCCGCTGCGTTGATGATGGTGGAGTAGTTCTGCCAGTTCCGGGCGCCGAAGGAGGCGTCGCTGCCCAGGTCGAACTCCGCCCGGCCGGCGAACTCGACGGCGGAATCGCCGTCGTACAGTTTCCGCAGCGCCTTGCCGAGCTGGCCGTCCGCGCCCACCACCAGGATTCGCTTGCGGGGCATCGGGACCACGTCGGCGAGGCGGGGATTGGCTTTGTCCTTGTCGGAGAGCTCAGCCTCCTCCAGCGGGATCGGCCACGCGATGGAGGCCGTCTCGTCCGCGAGGTTCAGGAAGGTGTACTCTCCCTGGGCGTCGGCGGACCAGTGGTCGTTCACCAGGTAGGTGTAGGCCGTGTTGTCCTCCAGCGTCTGGAACGCGTTGCCGACGCCGCAGGGGATGAAAATGGCCTGGCCGGGGTCCAGTTCCGCGGTGAACACGGCACCGAAGGACGGCCCCTCGCGCAGGTCAACCCACGCCCCGAAGATCCTGCCCGTGGCGACGGAGATGAACTTGTCCCAGGGCTCCGCGTGAATCCCGCGCGTGGTGCCGGCCTTCTCGTTGAATGAAATGTTGTTTTGCACCGGCCGGAAGTCCGGCAGGCCGAGGGCCATCATCTTCTCGCGCTGCCAGTTCTCCTTGAACCAGCCGCGGTTGTCGCCGTGGACCGGAAGATCGTAGAGGACGACGCCGGGAATTGGTGTTGTGTGCGCTGCGAGCTTTTTCGAGAACTCGGTTCCCATCGTCTACTGGCCCTGTTCCGTGTACTTGGCTTCCGTGGCAGCCTTCTGCGGGCGCCACCAGTCCTCGTTGTCCCGGTACCAGGCGATGGTGGCCTCCAGGCCGGCGTCGAAGTTGGAGAACTGCGGCTCCCAGCCGAGTTCGTCGCGAAGCTTGGCCGAGTCGATCGCGTACCGCAGATCGTGGCCGGGCCGGTCCACGACGTGGTCGTAGGCGTCCGGCGTCTCTCCCATGTGCTTGAGGATCAGCTCGACAACGTCTTTGTTGTTCTTCTCGCCGTCGGCGCCGATCAGGTAGGTCTCGCCAATCCGGCCCTTGGCAATGATCGCAAGGACCGCGGACGAGTGGTCGTCCGCGTGGATCCAGTCGCGGACGTTCTCGCCCTTGCCGTACAGCTTCGGGCGGATGCCGTCGATCACGTTGGTGATCTGGCGCGGAATGAACTTCTCCACGTGCTGGTACGGGCCGTAGTTATTGGAGCAGTTGCTGATGGTCGCCTGCAGCCCGAAGGAACGCACCCAGGCCCGGACCAGCAGATCCGATCCCGCCTTGGTGGACGAGTACGGGCTTGAGGGGTTGTACGGCGTGCTCTCGCTGAACCGCTCCGGATCGTCCAGGTCCAGGTCGCCGTACACCTCATCCGTGGAGATGTGGTGGAAACGCTTGCCGTGCTTCCGGGCCGCCTCGATCAGCGTGTACGTACCAATGATGTTCGTGTCGAGGAAAGGGCGCGGATCGTGCAGCGAGTTGTCATTGTGGGACTCCGCGGCGTAGTGGACCACGACGTCGCAGTCAGCAACCAACCCGTCCACCAGGGCTGCGTCGCAGATATCTCCCCGGACGAACCGGAAGCGCTCCCCCGGCAGGCCGGTGAGCGACTCGAGGTTGCCGGCGTAGGTGAGCTTGTCCAGGACCGTCACATGGTCCCGGCCCTGCGTCATGACATGGTGGACAAAACTGGCGCCGATGAAGCCTGCGCCACCTGTGACGAGTAGTCGCTGCATGACTCAGACCATACCTGTTGCGCTTGCCCCAAGAAACATAAAGGATGTGCCCATGCGCGGAATCATTCTGGCCGGGGGAACAGGATCACGGCTCCATCCGATTACCTTCGGCATCAGCAAGCAGCTTGTCCCGGTCTATGACAAACCGATGATCTACTATCCGCTGTCCACCCTTATCCTGGCCGGAATCAGGGACATCCTGGTGATCACGGCGCCGCAGGACTCGGACCCCTTCCGCCGGTTGCTGGGTGACGGCTCACAGTTCGGGGTCTGCATCACGTACAAAGTCCAGCCGTCGCCGGACGGGCTCGCCCAGGCCTTCATCCTTGGCCAGGAACACATCGGCGGCGATTCCGTGGCCCTCGTCCTCGGCGACAACATCTTCTATGGCCCGGGAATGGGTACCCAGCTCGGCAAGTACGTCGACGTGGACGGGGGGTCGGTGTTCGGCTACTGGGTGCAGGATCCCGGGGCCTACGGCGTGGTCGAGTTCGACGACTCCGGCCGCGTGCTGACGCTGGACGAGAAGCCCGCGCTGCCGAAGAGCAACTACGCAGTGCCCGGACTCTATTTCTACGACAACGACGTCGTGGAAATCGCCGGCGAGCTGAAGCCGTCACCCCGCGGCGAACTCGAAATCACGGACGTCAACAATGCGTATCTTGCCGTGGACAAGCTGCACGTCGAGATCCTTCCCCGGGGAACGGCGTGGCTGGACACGGGCACGTTCGACGACCTCAATGACGCGTCAAATTTTGTCCGGACCGTCCAGAAGCGGCAAGGATTGATCATCGGTGCGCCGGAGGAAGTTGCGTGGCGCCAGGGATTCCTCAGTGATGACGAGCTGCGGGCACGGGCCGAGCCACTGGCCAAAAGCGGCTACGGCTCGTATCTGCTCGGGCTGCTGTAGGCGGATCCCGGTCCCGGCCGCCGTCGGGCATGTTCGGCGAACCGTTTTCGCGGCGGAACGGGCCGCGTGCGAGACTCTTACTCATGCCCCTGCCGCTGCCAACCTTGAGTCCCCCGGCGGCTCGGATTGTTGCCTGGATTTCCGGGGCCGCCCTGGTCTGGCTGGTCCTGGCCGTTCAACTCTTTGTGAACGTGGATCCCCTGACCGTGCACCGGACCGACGCCGTGATCATGCTGGGCGGCGCGGCCTCCGAACGGCTTCCGGTGGCGCAGCAGATGCAGCGTGACTACAACATCCCCGTCCTGGTCCTGTCCCACACGGACACGCCCGGCAATGTTGCGGCCGACACTGCCTGCAACTCGGCTGCCTTCCCGAGTATCCAGCTCCTGTGCTTCCAGCCCGATGAGTACGACACGCGCGGCGAGGCGCGGGCCATCGGCAAAATCGCCCGGGCGAACGGATGGAAATCCATCACGGTGGTGACGTCCAGCTACCACCTGTCCCGGGCGGAGCGCCTGATGGAGCAATGCACGACGGCGGACGTTCAGATGGTGAACTCCCACCCCCAGCTGAGTGCGGGGCAGTGGCTGCGGCGGTTCGTCATCGAGACCGGCGGGCTGCTGGATGTGTCCCTGCGGCCGGAATGCGCGGATCAGACGGATCAGAGCGTGAGCGACGCCGTCGGGGAAGAGCCGAATTACCGCTGAGTGACAGGTTCTTTGCCCAGGAGCTCTGAGATGAGTTCCATGTACTTTTCCGCCAGCTGCGTGTAGTCCGCGTGCTCCTTGACCCACTGGCGGCTGGCATCGGACCGGACCAGCCGTGAGCGGTCCGCTGCCAGTTCGCGCCACAGGGCGGCCACAGCCTCCGGGGTGCTGGGCACAATATCGCCGGCATCCGCATCCTCGATGATGCGTGCGGCCTCACCTTTGACGATTGCGGTGACGTGGCGGCCGAGGGCCAGGACCTCGTAGGTCTTGGACGGGACGGTGGTCTCGAACGACTTCCAGTCATCGCGCAGCGAGACAATGCAGGTGTCCGCCGAGGCATAGCGGTCCATAACGTCCTGGCCGTGCAGCGACGGATGGAACGTGACGGGGGCGCCGAGTTCGGCGGCCAGTTTTTCCAGGGCAGGGCTTTGGGTGCCGTGGCCCACCAGATGCAGGTGCATGGCATCGCCCACTAGGGCGCTGGCGCGGATGACGACGTCGAGCCGCTGGCTTTCGCCGTGGTTTCCAAGGTAAAGCGCCTCGAAGACATCCCGCTCCGGGTCCGGGGATCCCAGGGACGGAATGGTGTCAACGTGGAGGCCGTTGCTCACGGTTTTGACATTTTTCAGCCCGCGCGTGCGCAAAGTGTCGGCGAAGCCCTCCGTTACCGTGACCACCAGGTCCGCACGCTTCTGGACGAACTCCACCGCCATTTCGACGACGCTCTTCACGCGCCCGCGCACCATGCGGGAGTCCCGGGCCAAGTCCGGCCAGGCGTCGCGCATTTCAACGATGAGGGGAACGCCCCGGAGCCGGGCCAGCAGGTACCCCGCGGCGAGGATCGGCAGGCTGGGCGCCGTGGCGATCACCACGTCGGGCCGGCGCGTCAGGAGGCCCAGGGGCACGGACATGGCGGCGGAGAAGCACTGGTCCAGCAGTCTGGCCAGGTGGGAGTTGCCGTGCGGCAGGTATGGCACCCGCCGGATCAGCTCGGTGAACTGGCCCTTTTGCCGCCGGAAGGCGCGTCCTGCCAGGTCGGCGGGAAGCTCACGCTTGCCCACCGGGAAGTGCGCCACCGGGGTCACCACGTCGAATTCCCAGCCGTAGGCGCAGAACTCCCTCAGCAGGGCGGTCCACCGGCGCTGCGGCGGGCTGTTTTCAGGCCAGTAGGAGTGTGCCAGCAGGGTCACCCGTGTGGCTCGGGGGAACGCCCCATGTGATGTTTTCAACAGCTCCCCCAAAGCAAGTGCAGTTCGGTTCGTCGTGGTGTTCGTCATCGAACCTTTGCGTGGGCACCGCCAGGAGACAGCGGCGCCAACGCGTAATCATACATGTTCGACCGGACGTTGCCGCACGCGGGATGGCGCGCCGCAGCACGGCATATGCGGGTTCTGTCCGCGTTAGGGTGCTTTGGTGAGTCCGGCGTCCTGCACGTAGGTACCGAACGAATCGTCGGCCAGGGCCTTGCTCATGCCGTCAATCGCGGCGTCGTCGCGCAGGACGATGGACTGGCCGTCGGTCGAGGTGCCAATTCCGAGCGTCGGCAGCGTGAAGCTGACCACGTCGGAGCTGCGGACGTCGCGGAGCCCGAGGGCCAGGCCGCCGGCTGCCGCGGCGTCGAGCGACTCGTCGGTGCTGATGTACGGCGAGACGTTGTCCACCAGGCTGCTGATCTTCCCGGGATTCGTCAGCGTCTCGGCCGTGAGGAACTTGGCCATGAGGGCCTTCAGGAAGACCTGCTGGTTCTTGACGCGCTGGTAGTCGCCGTCGCTGAACGCCTTGCGTTCGCGGACGAAGGCCAGCGCCTGTTCGCCGGTCAACTGCTGCTTGCCCTCGGGGAAGGAGAAGTCGTTGGTGTTGAACGCCACGGGCACGTTGACGTCAACCCCGCCCAGGGCGTCGGTCATCGCCTTGAAGCCTTCGAAGTCGACGACGGCCACGTGGTCCAGCCTGGTGTCGAACATCCCTTCGAGGGTCTGCACTACCAGCGGAATGCCGCCCAGGGCCATGGCGGAGTTCATCTTGGCCTCGCCGTGGCCGGGAATCTCCACCCACGTGTCGCGCATGATGGACATCATGTAGATGTTCTTGCGGTCCGCGGGGATGTGGACCCACATCATGGTGTCGGAACGCTGGTCCGATGCATCGCCGGCTTCAGCGGATCCCAATGCGGCGGCCCGGCTGTCGCTGCCCAGGAGCAGCAGGTTCGTGGCACCTTCCTGTCCCTTCGCGGGCCGGCCTGCATCGTCGGGGAACGCCCGTTCAATTTTCTGGGACTTGGAGTTGAAGCTGCTGGCCAGGTTGAAGGCGTAAACCCCGGCACCGACTGCTACGACCAGAAAGATCGCCACGACGCCCAGGAGCACGTTCCGCGCGGTCCTTTTCTTCTTCGTCCGGGGCCGCTGCGGCTCCTCGGAAGGAGCCCGATTCTCGGCGACAAAGACCATGTGATGCTTCCCAACGTTTCCAACAGGGGACAAAAATTGCTCGGTCCAGTATGTCACGGCCGCTTGGGCGGACCGGCTGGAGGCTGGCTCACCGCTCCATAGCACCCGCGAAAGACGCGTTTCCCCGGCCCGGGTGGGGCTCCCTCCTCACGCCGACGGGCCCCGCTGATCGTCCGGCGCACGACGGCGGACGTCGAGTTGATTGCCTTGACTCCCGTGCCCAGCCCAACTCGGCGACTTGGGCAGTTTGACATCAGGCAGGCGGCTTGGATGATGCCGGGCTGCTGTCGGAATGCGCCGATCAGCGGACCGGAATGTAAGAATTGAAGCCATTGACGACGAATCCGCCACAGTGCTGGCGGTCTATTGAGGCGAGGAGGATGGGCTATTGGATGATCATGCCGATGACGCTCCCCCCCTGGTTGCCGCCCCGCGACACCTGAGACGCCGTGTGTTCCACGAGGAGATCCCGGACACGCTCCTGGTTCCGGGAGTGGATCCTCTAGCTATAGTCCCCGGCGACACTGCTCCACCGAAAAGGCGGGTTGCGAAGGTGCCCGATTCCAGAGAGAGCAATCTTAGGCGCAAGCGCCTGATCGCTCTGATTGTCGTAATAGCTGTTTCGGTTAGCATCCCTGCCTTGGTTCTCGCCCTATTACTCGCAGGATGAGAACGGGTGCCGTGTTGACGGCCAGCCCTCTTCGAGTTGGAAGCACCCGTCCGATGAGGCGAGGCGTGCACTTGCTAGCGTGATGGGCGCAATTCCTGCCTTGACCCATTCGTCGCGTAGCATTCAATGGTCCGCGGCTACGTCTCAATTGGGGGAACCTGAATGCCCAGTATCATGCCAATTTTTGGGACGCGCCCGGAAGCCATCAAGATGGCACCTATTATCAACGCTTTGGACGCTTCAACCATTTTCGACTGCATCGTGACGGTCACAGGCCAGCACCGCGACATGCTGGATCAGGTCAACGAGATTTTCGGCATTGTCCCCGATCATGACCTGAACATCCTTCGGCAAGGTCAGTCTCTGTCCTCAATCATGACCCGCACTATGGACGGCCTTGACACACTCTTCTCTAAGGCCAAACCGGATGCCGTGATTGTCCAGGGCGACACAACTACGTCCACAGCGGGCGCCATTGCGGCCTTCTATCACGGCATTCCTGTCGTTCATGTGGAGGCCGGGCTGCGCAGCGGAGACCTAATGTCGCCGTTCCCAGAGGAAGCCAACCGAAAGATGATAAGCCAGATCGCCAGCTTGCACCTGGCGCCGACAAGGACCAGCCAAACGAACCTCCTTGCCGAGGGGGTGAGGCCGGAAGACATAGTCGTCACGGGCAACACGGTTATCGATGCCCTTCTGGCCACGGTGAACAAGCCGATCGCTTTCGCCGATCTGCACTTGGAAGAAGTGGCCGCCAGTGGCAGGAAGATTCTCTTGGTGACAACGCACCGGCGTGAAAACCAAGGTGAGGCTATGCGCGCCGTGGGTCGTGCACTGGCACGAATCGCAGATGCTGAGCCCGATCTCGTTATCGTCTTGCCCGTCCACAAAAACCCTGCCGTGCGTGAAGCTGTTCTGCCAGCACTGAAGGGCAAGCTCAACGTCATTGTGACCGAGCCCTTAGCGTACGGCGAGTTCACCCGATTGCTGTCCCTGTCGCACATCGTATTGACCGATTCCGGCGGAGTGCAGGAGGAGGCTCCCAGCCTGGGCAAGCCAGTCCTCGTAATGCGAGACAACACGGAACGCCCTGAAGCGATAGAGGCTGGCACTGTTGCCCTTATAGGGACAGATGAAGAACGAATCGTGAAGGAAATTGACCTGCTGCTGCACGATCAGTACCACTATGACTCCATGGCCAATGCTGTTAATCCGTACGGTGACGGCAAGGCCTCCAACAGGACAGTTGCGGCCATCGCGCAGTTGCTCGGAGTCGGGATCAGGGACGACGAGTTTACAGGCTGAGCTGAACCACGCACAATCCGCCGCCGGAAACAGCAATAGATGTCTTGACCTCATGACCATGTTTCTCGCTGCGGACTCGCGTTGGCGTCTCGCAGCCAGCCTTTGCACAGCCGGGAGGCTAGCGCCTGGCGGCCACGAAAGTACGAACCGACGGCCAACAGAGCTGCCCGCCGGCGCCCAAGTGCTCTGGTAGATTCCTAATGGACCACCCGCATTCTTGGTGGCGGGGCCTATCCCTGGGGTTGATTACGATGAATGGGCGCACAAAAGCAGCCCTTCAGCGCTCGTGGGGATTTGGATCCCCCGATGAGCGCCCTGCCGCAGTCGGGCCACGGGGCAGAACAGATAGGCTGCCGGCAGCGTCAGCATCTACCCCAGCCAAGAAGGCTTATGGTCCTGATCCTGGTTGAATGGTTAGACAAACACATCCCAGCACGGCCACGGACCCCAGACGGGGTGACGATTATCCTGTTCGTGACCTGATCTGCGTGCTCCCGGTGTCGGATCGTGGTCCCGGCGCCCTCCCCCGGCTTCTGGGCGGGCACCGCATGTGTACCCACGGACAACGAGAAGCTCGTCAGCAGGACACGGGTTGGCGGGGTTCCGGCCCAGCGCTACCCGCCCCGGTCCTTGACCGTCCCTAGGTTGTCCCACGAATTTCGGGTGAACTCACGAAATCCGACGGACTCTCCACGTCTATCCCTCCGCTATCATCCCCTCTGCGGTTTTGGGTTCAATGAACAAGTGTGAACGTGGATGTTGCCAGACCTGCCAAAGCGACACGTTCTAGCTGCTTCTGCACTCGCGAGATCTCGTCGCGCACTTTCGCTGCCGAGTCCACTTCGCCCTGTCTCATGGCTTCAAGGCCCGATGCCGTCAAGAGGTGAAAATCGAGGCCGAATCGTCCGTCATCGGTTCCGCGGACAACGCATAGGAAGCCAAGGCCCGCTAAGGCCAACCCGTCCAGTGCGGACTCATAGTCTCGCATAAGCTCGGCCCCTGACTTGTTGGGCACTGACTCACATACCGCAGCGTTCCAATGACGCTTAGACAGATCTTCACGAATGACCTCGGAGTCACTGTCAGTAACCACGAGGGCGCCAAATGAAGACCCTTCCGCCAACTTTAGAGACAGGGTCAGAGCAAGTTCGGGGCGGGTTCCTACTGTGAGGGACTCAACCTCGCGGTTGACCCGGCCACGCCAACCTGACCATGAGCACAGTTCTACTCGTCGCCTGACCTTTGGCCGCCTGACTTTCGCCAACTGAAGCAGCCCTTCGCTTTCAACTCCAATAAATTCCAGTAGCGACTGCCATGACCGCGACGCGACGCCGTACTCGTCACACTCCAAGACGAATGAAACGCCGTAAAGGCCTATGGTTCTACGAACGGCCAGGCCGAGAGCTTCGCTAGATCCGCTCGCTCCGGCCGAGTTACCGCCTACGCCAATGTGCTCGATTGGCCAGCCAAAGCGACGCAGATCTTTGAACAAGGCCATATCGGTCAAGACCACAATTTGAAAGGACTTCGTGGCTTCGACCATCGTATAGACGGTTTGACAAACAGACTTAACGACTTCGGGGCTGGTCGAGACCAGAGGCAGGAGCACAATCGGCGGTACCGCTTCCCCGGCGGTAGCCCCCAAATGGATCCGGGAACTCCGGCCCGTCTCACCCAGAAGGCCTTCGCGTTGGAGCGATGCGGCGGGTCCGCCGGACGGTCCATTAGACATTCCAGTGCGTCCATCAAACATCTGGGTGACAAGAGTTCCCACGCTACCCCGCCATCTCTTCGAGAAGTTCTGCAACCACTGCAGCGCCGTTGACAAAACTTGTTTCCGCCATCACCTGTCGCATCCTCTTACGAGTTTCATGTTCAGAAAGCTCCGAAATCGCCAGGTCTATCTCCTCTTCGCTGGGTTCAACAAGACAAAGCCCCGCTCCAACATGCGAAGCATATCTCCCCCGGGCAATTTGGTCGTCTGTCGATGTAGATGTATTCGGCAACCATAACGTCGGAAGACGCAACTGCACCCACTCGTGGTAAGAGTTGTATCCAGAGGCTGAAACAGCATAATCGAATGCTCGGGCTACCCTCGCTAAGGGGTATTCAGCGATCTCTCGCACGCCATCGAAGGTTTGATCCGAAACAGCGATTGGCGCTTTGGTCAGAAAAATGGTCCACGGCTCTGGTTGAGCGCGAATGCTGCCTATTAGCGTCCTCACCGTCGAGTCGATGGCGTTGATGTTGCCAGCGCCCAATGTGATCAAGACAGCGCGTTCAACTTGACCTATCCCCAGCTCCGTCCGGGCATCCGCCCTGGAAAGGCACTCTGTCTCATCCAAGACAGTGATTGGGGCGACGCGAACAGCATCGCTATATCCAGGCGTCACGCCTTCGTCGAAACTGGCTGCATATTCTCCGGGTTCGACGATGAGATCAAATGCAGAAGAGCTCATCTTAATCGATTTATCCGTGACCGCGCTCTTCCACATTCCGCGACGAGACCAGACCTTCTTCGCCTGGGTGGTTTTTAGTGCCGACATGAACCCTGCGTACGGCCACGTGCCGTCAAATACGATTACATCTGGCTCGAAGTCCGCAAATGCGTGAGTGAACCGTTCCGCCGCATATCGGTTCCATTCCGATGGCGTGCAACCCATGTCCCCACGGGACGCAATGTATTCGTAGCTGAATCCTTGTGCCGCGACTACTGGAACGGCTTGGGACAAAGAAATGAATCGAACCTCCACGCCTGTGGTTATTTTCCTCGCAATTCCGAGAAGCCGAGTTAGATGCCCCATGCCGGCACCGTTGCTCGTAACCAACGCAATCTTCTTGGGCATGGTTTTTTCTGGCGTAACCGTGGATTCACCGCTCCCCGGATAATCGAGAGCTGACTCGACGTGCTCGTGGATCAGGAGCTTTTCGGCTACATCAGCGAGGCTGGATGCGCTCTGCGAACGGGTCCCAAAGAAGCGGTCAATAACCTGTTGTCTCAGCAGACGACTTACATCATCACCGTCGTGGATGACCAACACTGTGGAAGCTCTAATGAGCATGTTAACTTGGAATACGTCGGTTACGATAACCGAACTGTCGACGATAATTATCTCCGGCAGCGCGACTTCTCCGGGAGTGGCGAGTCTGATCGGGCCACTGATCATTGAGAGCGCAGCCCGAGAGAAGTGCACGCCAGAGATGCTTTCAGATGAATTCGCCGTATTGACCACTCTTGCGGTTCGACTATCCGCTATCCGGATATATTCCCTAGCTGAGGACTCACTTAGGGTTGTCAAATCAGCCAGAATCAGTACTTCGGGGGGCCGCAGCCCATCATCATTGTGCCTCGAATGTTCCTCCTGAGAATTCACAGCGCTTCCCTTCCAGGACCGTGGCTGACAAGAGAGTCCATGCCCTCCAGCAATTCCTCGATGACAGCGGCCTTGGCGACTAGAACTTCGTTAGAACTGAGTTTCGACTGTTCCTTCACGATTAGCCGTAGCTGGGCCGATTGGTCCCGCAATCGTTTAGAACTCTGGTCAATCTCGGTTCGGAGCCTGTCAAGCTTCGCGTTGTTTCGATCCAGAATGTCGTTGGTCTCCGCCAGCCGCGTTGGAAGGGGTGTGACATTGCTTGTTGACTCCGAAGGCCCTAGATGCCGTTCGATGCATTGGTAGGTCCGCTCAATGCGGCGTCCCTGCCGCCCAAGCCGCTTCTCAACACGTTCAAACCGCACTAGCGATGCTTGCTCAGCTGCATCGATATGTTCCCTGAGAGCAGTTCCGAGTCCCTTGATGCTTTCCAGGAGTTCGAGGTTTGAGGTGTTCACCTTGTGCGTATTGGTATCGCTTCGTACCATTGCTTTAGTTGAGCGCTGCGCGACGAGAAGGCACAACCCGATTACGCCGAGAATAATAGCCAATGCCAGCACCACAATGAAACTCAACGCAAGGCGGACCTCTAGAGAACCGAGCCAAATCCAGGCGATGAGCGCCACGCAAAATACAGGAGCTAAAACTGTCAAAACACGCAGTAGTCTAACTAGCACGTCATTACGCACCTCTCACGAATAACTTTTTTTGAGTGGTTGCAGGCGAAGGACCCGGTTAGTCCCACGACACTCACAGCAACTAATTTACCAATCCGCCATGCTCATCGCCCTGGTCGGCAGGGTGTGGGCAGGGTGTGGGCCGGGTTCGTGCGGGCCTCTGTTCGGGCAGAGGATGACTTGTCCCGAATGATTCTATACCGTAAGCAGAGTGTGCTTGACTCCGCGCAGTAGTCGTCCGGAGCGCCCATTTGGCTTCCAAAGATCGCACTCATAGCCGTGCACCAAACAGGTCGCCGAGCGCCCAGAGCAGTGGATCCAAGCGTTTGCCTTGTGATTCCACCGACATTGAAATTTCTTGGCATTCTGTGTGCGGGTTACAAACCCGGTTCGATCTACACAAGCGGGTTCCAATGAGAGCGTCGGTGCCGTTGCTCGAAGCAGGTCGTGACTGCGCATTGGGTTTCGGTAAAACGAGGCCTGGGAATATTTCCGTGGACAGCGAGCCTGCTAGGCCTCGGGCACCAGGTCGGATGAAGCTGAGTTTGGGGATGGCAGCTGGGGGCCCGACATATGCACCTGCAACCCCTAGTTTCCACGGACGTAGTTAACAGCGTTGGCTGTTTTGAAGGGCGTAGCCTCCGTTGTCGGTTGGATCACCATACTCATCCCGACGTCAAGAGACCTCCGTGCCCTACGTCTCGCCGCGATCTTGCACCTACGGCGGGTGGGAATCTCACTGGTCTGGCCCACCCCGAACGCTGGGCCCTGAGGCGGGGCGCGCGCACGCTTCAAATGCCAATCGGCGACGACGAAGTGGACAGACAGAATTTATACTTGCGCCGCCGGCGTGCGGAGATGCCATCTTGGCTGCCCCGGAGCCGAATCGCACCATTCCAGGGACAGAGCGACGGGTAGTGGCGTGCGGTTCATTCACCGGAGGGTTCCCGCCGCGTCGCGGCCGCCCACCGACCCTTTCCCTTCCACGGTCCGCAAGGTCGTGACCAAGTATCTGAACCCCCGCTTGCCCGCTTGGATCAAGAAGAGGGATTGCCCCGTACGCATCGCTCTCCTCAACAGGTTCCAACGCGACCGTCCTGATGGCCTGTTACGCATGGACATCAAGAATGCTCGACCGCGTCCCGAACTGCAGCAGGCACCGGCACCCTTGGGCGGGCTCGGAAGACGGAGTCTCCGGACACGAACCGAGAGCGCATTACTTACGCCACGCTGTCGATGCCCACTCACGTCTAGCGAGGTCGGGGGGCCTCAAAAGAGACCAGAGAAGTCGCAGCCGCCTTCTGGCCGCGAGCCGTCACGTTCTTCGACGCCCGCGGCATGAACGCTGCGTCGGTAATCACATGAACGCCACTTCCGTCCTCACGGACAAATGATCCAGCCTCCCTCAAGGGGGTTCTCCGCGGTCTTCCTGGAAACCAGTCGGCGGACTGAGTAGTTGAAGCATCAGGGACCCCGTGCTGGACTCCGAGCGAAGTCCGCTTCCTCGGCAGGAGGTAGAGTCTTGCCAGTGTCAGTCACAACCAACGAACTCACCGGTCTTGAGCAAACCCACAACAGCTATTTCGACGTTCCATGGGTTCGCCAGAGAAATATGGACAGTCTCAGGCTAGATGGCCATGAAATTGCCCTACATCGGGTCCCCTCGCACGGGGCATTCACGATAGATTTTTACGCGAAGCTCAAGCCGGCCAGCGAGCTCGTTGTGACCTTTCACGGCGCAAATATGGTTCGACATTCATACCCGAGATTCGAACGTATTCAGTCGTTCAAGGACGACGCACCCGCGCTGCTAGCGTTCGCCGACCCCACACTTTTGTACAAGAAGGGCTTGCTCTTAACTTGGTACGTAGGCGGTCCAGGTTGGGACCCAGCGCAAGAGATGGTGGAAATCATTCGCAACGCCATGGCTGTCAGCGGGGCCAAACATGTTCTTTTCGTCGGCGGCTCGGGCGGAGGACATCCTGCTTTGCGATTATCCGCAATGTTGAACGAGTCGACAGCCTTCGTGCAATCACCAACTACCGACATCGAAAAGTCGATACCAGGAACCGTCGAACAGTATTTCAAGACAGTTTGGCCGGGTCGCGATCGTCGCGACGTCGTAGCTGGCGACCCGATGCGTTTTTCGATGCCCGCCCTGTACGACTCGCGCCGTCCCGGAAACTGTGTTTACTACTTGCAGAACTTGAACGATCCAACCTTTATCAAAGAGCACTACCGACCCCTTAAAAGTGTGTACCTAGATCGCAGCGCCCCGAGCGGCAGCAGTTCGGACGGTAGCAAGAAGTTCGTACTATACGACTCCGAGCTAGAGCGGCATGGACCGCCTACGCCTGTTGAGTTCAGCCATCACCTGCAAGAGGCCCGCTTCTTGCGGCGCTTGCCCTGACTAGGCGCGCAATGGACTTACTGGGCTGCTGAAGATGATGAGATGCACGTTGGGTGTCCAGGCACAGCGGATTGCTACAAAGCGGGCGCAACACGGGTGATGGTTCAGCTCTGCTCCCTGCTGCTGCGGCCAAACCCGAGCAGGTAATGAAGAACCGTCGTAGAACTCACCCCAGCTATCAAACAACATCTGGATCGGTTCCTTCTATGATTACTCGACGTCCCTGACACCCGTTTCCTCGACACGGCCCAGACTGCTATTCCATTCACATATTCACTTCGGTAGATTGATATTTGGCATCCGGATGAACTTGTCGGTTGTTGCGTGAGTTTTCATTCCGATAGCGTCGGTGATTTACCGGACGGGCCGAGCAGACTTCGCTGACCATCTACATATCCCGACGTAAACGTCGGCGTCACCAGGGGCGAAATAATATTGAATAGGTTCACGAGATCGCTTTCAGTTGGAACACTGTTGCTCGCGTTATGCGGCCCCGGGGCGTCCATAAGCCATGCAAGCCCGATGCGTCAGCCCAACACGGTCGAACTGACGACCACCGGAACCATCGTGGAGCAGCGAGCGGCGCTCCGCGCGGCGTACTACACGTCAGTTCAGGAACTGGAAGATGCGAGGGGTGCCGCTGGCACGCTTCCTCGCGGCCAGGCGGACGCCTTCGCGTCGGCCATCTCGGGTACCGCGGTGACGATGCGCGCGGCGGCTGCGGCCATCTCGGCTGCCACGAACCAAACAGAGGTCGACGCAGCGGCAAANTTCGCGTCGGCCATCTCGGGTACCGCGGTGACGATGCGCGCGGCGGCTGCGGCCATCTCGGCTGCCACGAACCAAACAGAGGTCGACGCAGCGGCAAAGCTTGTGAAAATAGAGTCCGTTCGTTCGTCCACGGCCAAGCAGGCGGCTACGAAGCTGGTCAGGCTCCAGCAGATGCGGCTTGAACAAACCGCTGTCGCGGCCGAAGCCGTGCAGGACAAGCTGGCCGGGCGAATCTCGGGCCAGGCTTACGCCGAGCTGGATGCGAGAGCAGCCGCTTTCAGCACGCTCCTCTCAGTGGCCGTCAATACTCAACTACAGACGGTCGGCAAAGCGGTAGCTTCCCCACCCCTGACAGTTGAAGCACCTCTCGCGTCGCTCAAGTCAGGTTCAGGGCTCATCACCCCGGCCGCGGGCTGGGTGGGATTCGCCGGTGGGTGTGCTCTTCCGGTAGCGCAGGTCTCGTTCCGCCCGGTCACCGTTGCATCGGGTCCCTCGATTGTGACCAACGCCAATCTGGTCCGGGACGCCAAAGACCGCATGATGCGCGACC
>NZ_LMLR01000003.1 GCF_001422645.1 Arthrobacter sp. Leaf69
GCCCTGGCTCCAGCACTACAACACTGAACGCATCCACACCGGCATCGGAACCACACCCATCATCCGGGTGTCACCAACCTGATGGCTCAGTACACCTAGGGCCGAAAGTCACGAACGCTTCGCGGCCGCACCGGGCCCGCGGCAGGCTCGGCGGCGGCCACCGCCGCACGCGGCCGCCGCCGCATGCGGCCGTGGGCACCGGTAGGATTTTCCGGCGGGCCCTTTGGTTCGCGGACACCCGGCGGATTGAAGCGGCAAGGACTGATCATGAAGAAGAAATCCACGCGGGCTGGCGCCAATGCCAGCGCCGCGGCCCCGCCTGCGGACGGCGCGGGCCACCAGCCGGAGCCGCGCTGGAGCGACCGCCCGTGGACCCGTTCCTACGGGCCCGGTGTGCCGGCGCGCCCGGCCCTCCCCAAGGGGTCGCTCGTGGACCTCGTGGACAACTCAGTGCGCCGCTACGGGTCCAAGACCGCCCTGGAATTCTTCGGCGCCCGCACGAGCTACCGCGAGCTGGGCACCCTGATCAGCCGGGCGGCCGCCGGCCTGCAGAAACTCGGAGTCAAAGCAGGTGACCGGGTGGCCCTGGTCATGCCGAACTGCCCGCAGCACATCGTTGCCTTCCATGCCGCCCTGCGCCTCGGCGCCGTCGTGGTCGAGCACAATCCCCTCTATACCGACCGGGAGCTGCGCCACCAGTTCGAGGACCACGGCGCCGTCGTCGCGATCGTCTGGGACAAGGCAGTGGAGCGGGTCCGCCAGCTGCCGGCCGACGTCAGGCTCCGCAGTATTGTCTCGGTGGAGCTGATCCCGGAGATGCCGCTGCTGCAGCGCCTGGCGCTGCGGCTTCCGGTCCCGGCGGCCCGCAAGGCCCGCGCCGCACTGTCCGGCGGCACGGGGCAGCGGAAGGGCGGGCCGGCTCCTGCCGCGCGGCCGGTGCTGCCCTGGCGCGAGCTCCTTCACGCCGGCGAACTCAAGAAGCGACATCCGCGTCCCGCGGCGCAGGACCTTGCCGTCCTCCAGTACACCTCCGGCACCACCGGCCAGCCCAAGGCCGCCATGCTCAGCCATGCCAATCTGCAGGCCAACGCCGCACAGGGCCGGGCCTGGGTGCCGGGACTCAAGGACGGCCGGGAAACCGTGTACGCCGTGCTGCCGATGTTCCACGCCTACGGACTGACGCTGTGCATGACCTTTGCCTTGAGCATCGGCGCGAAGCTGGTCCTGTTCCCCAAGTTCGACGTCGATCTGGTGCTGAAGGCGCTCAAAAAGTCACCGGCGACCTTCCTGCCGGCGGTGCCGCCGATCTACGACCGGATCGCCGCCGCGGCGGCGGAACGAGGGATCGGGCTGGAAAGCATCCGCTTCTCGATCTCCGGCGCCATGAACCTGCCGGCGGCGACGGTGGAGACCTGGGAGAAGGCGACCGGCGGCTACCTGATCGAGGGCTACGGTTTGACCGAAACGTCGCCCATCGCGATCGGCAACCCCTTCGGCCCCAGCCGCAAACCGGGAACAGTGGGAGTGCCGTTCCCGCTGACGGACATCCGGGTGGTGGACCCGAAGAACACCGCCCTGGACGTGGCACCAGGCGAGGAAGGCGAACTCCTCATCCGCGGCCCCCAGGTGTTCAGCGGCTACTGGAACCGGCCGGACGAAACGGAGGAGGCACTCCTCGACGGCGGCTGGTTCCGGACCGGCGACATCGTCTCGGTCGACAACGACTACTTCGTGACGATCCGGGACCGGATCAAGGAACTCATCATCACGGGAGGCTTCAACGTCTCCCCCAGTGAGGTGGAGGATGTTATCGCCACCTTCCCGGGCGTCTCAGACGTCTCCGTGGTCGGGCTGCCGCGCCCCGGGGGCGGCGAGGACGTAGTGGCCGCCGTCGTGCCGATCCCGGGAACCACCCTCGATCCTGACGCGCTCCTGGCTTTCGCCCGGAAACACCTGACCGCCTACAAGGTGCCGCGCCGGGTGGTGGTGCTGGATTCCCTGCCGCGCTCGCTGATCGGGAAGGTCCTCCGCCGGGAGATCCGGGACACGCTTGTGGCAGGGCGCTGAGGCGGCGGCCTATCCCTGCCGGCCGGCCGCCCGCGGATTGAGTGCCGCGATTGCCGTCGACAGGACAGTGGCGAAGCCGCACCACAGAGCGTAGGGGGCCAGGGACGCCCCGGCGCCGCGGTTGAGTCTGTACGTCCGCCGCACCAGGTCGGCGCTGCTGGCCGTCAGCACGGCGCACTCCGCCGCAGCCAGCCACGGCCGGCGGCTGCGCCAGAAGAGCCAACTCCACGCTGCGTTGAGGACGAGGTTCGCGGCCAGAGCACCCCGGTAGGAGCGGATCTCCTGCTCCGCGGTCTTGCCGCCGGGGACGTCTGGCACATCGTTGCTGTCCAGCGCGACGGCCGAACTCACGGCGAGGTCCGCGTAGAGCGCCGTCCAGACCACCGGGAAGGCGATGGCGGGCGGCTGCCAGTCCGGTTTGCGCAGCCGCCGGTACCAGGCACTCTCCGGATCCGTCGCCACTCCGCCGGCCGCCGCCGTCGCGGCGGTCGCAGCCGCCGTCCACACCACTGTCATCAGTTTCATCACTTCTCCTCGGTTTTCGTCGTTGACGCCGGCTCAGGGTGCAGGCGCTCGCCGATGAACTCGATGGTCCGGTCCAGCGCGGCCTTCGTCGGGTGGCCCGGGGTGTCTACCAGGTCCACTGTCAGGACGCAGTGCGCGGACCGGGCGATCCCGAACGGGTTGCCCGGCGAGGAGTCGATTTCGATGCTTTCGAAGCTCTCACCGAATTCGCGCCGCATGGTTGCGAAACGCGCCGCCGGACACCCCCGGTCATTGCTGAACCGCAGTCCCAGGATTCGAAGCCCCTGGCTGGTCCGGTCCTTCATCCGCGCCAGCTCCTCGTCATCCAGCCCGACGGCGGCCCTCCGCCGCGCGGTCAGGCCCGCCGGCAGCGCGGGCTGGCTCATGACCGGCGCCAGGACGGCGGGTTCGAGGGCCATGGCGAGGGCGAAGCTCCCGGTCATGCACATGCCGATCGCTCCGACGCCGGGACCGCCGCATTCCCGATGCGCCTGGGCGGCGAGGGCGCGCAGCCAACCCGTTGCCGGACTGCTCCGGTCCGCCAGCACGGCGAATTCGCGGGCAATGCACACTTTTGCGATGGACTTCGCGATGGCACGGCCGCCCGCTGCTTCGCCGGGCTTCCCGAACATGGAGGGAAGGTAGACGGTGTAGCCCCGCCCGATCAGCCGCCGGGCGAGGTCCAGCACCCCCGGATGGATCCCGGGAACTTCGTGGATCAGGACCACGGCCGGGCCCGCTCCCGCCCGGAAAACCTGGTGATGGATGCCTCCGTGACTGAAGGTCGACTCTGTGAAGCCCTCCAGCGTTTCCTGTTGCTCCGGCATGCAAGGCCCCCTTCGGTTCCGGGGCGGCACTGTCCGGTTCACTTCAGCCACCGCGCGTACCGCACATGCTACGGAACAGCGGGGCCGCCGTCGACGGCACTAATCCCTTGCGGCACTCCCGGCCACCTGATAGGCCTGTAATGGGCCTAAAGGTAGGGTGCTTGGTAGTAGAGACGCGCCGGCCTGAACAGGCGGTGGTTGCAGAAGGGAAGTTCACGTGACCCGCAAGAATCCCATGGTCGAGGATAACGACGAAAAGGACCTCGTGGTCGGCGACGGTCCAAAGGACTGGGCCGCCGGCATCCCGGGGGTGCTGCACTCCATGAAGCCCGCGATCGAACACATGGGCCTGAACCGCACCCGCAAGACCGTCCTAGCGATGAACCAGAAGGACGGTTTCGACTGTCCCAGCTGCGCGTGGCCGGACCCCAACCACCGCAAAGCCTTCGAGTTCTGCGAAAACGGCGCCAAGGCCGTCACGTGGGAAGCAACGCCGGTGGTCATCGCCCCGGAGTTCTGGGCGGAGCACTCCGTCAGCGAACTGCGGACCCGCTCCGAGTACTGGCTGGGGATGCAGGGCCGACTCACCGAACCGGTGCACAAACCGGCCGGCGAGGACCACTACAAGCCGGTGAGCTGGCCGGAGGCGATCCGGATCATCACGGACAAGCTCAAGAGCCTGGACTCGCCCGACGAGGCAGCCTTCTACACAAGCGGCCGCACCTCCAACGAGGCCGCCTTCCTGTACCAGCTGATGGTCCGCGGCTACGGCACCAACAACCTGCCGGACTGCTCCAACATGTGCCACGAGTCCTCGGGCTGGGCCATGGGCCAGACCATCGGCATCGGCAAGGCCACCGTCAATTTCGACGACTACGCCCACGCGGACCTCATCATCGTTATGGGCCAGAACCCGGGCACCAACCACCCGCGCATGCTGACCGAACTCGAAGCGTGCAAGGACAACGGCGGTGAAATTGTCGCCGTCAATCCCCTGCCGGAGGCCGGCCTGCGCCGGTACAAGAACCCGCAGAAGGTCAAGGGCATCATCGGCCGCGGCACGGAGATCGCCGACCAGTTCCTGCACATCCGGATCGGCGGCGACATGGCGCTGCTGCAGGCCCTCTCCAAGCGGGTGCTCGACGCCGAGGACCGCAACCCGGGCACCGTCCTGGACCACGCGTTCCTCGCCGAGCACTGCGAGGGGCTGGAGGAACTCAAGGAACACCTCAGCCTGCTGGACGAGGACGCCGTGCTGGCTGCGACGGGCCTGCGGACCGAGGAAATCGATGAACTCGCCGCCCGCTACCTGAAGGCCGAGAAAGTCATCATCACCTGGGCCATGGGCATCACGCAGCAGAAGAAGGGCGTGGCCACCATCAAGGAGATCATCAACCTGCTCCTGCTGCGCGGCAACATCGGCAAGCCGGGCGCCGGCGCCTCCCCCATCCGGGGCCACAGCAACGTCCAGGGCGACCGCACCATGGGCATCTGGGAGCAGATGCCGCAGTCCTTCATGGACTCCCTCGGCGAGGAGTTCGGCTTCGAACCGCCCCGCGAACACGGCGTGGACGCCGTGGAAACCATCAACAAAATGCGCGACGGCGGGATCCGGGCCTTCGTCGCACTCGGCGGCAACTTCGTCGGTGCCATCTCGGACACCAACGCCACCGAGGCGGCCATGCAGAACACCGAACTGTCGGTCCAGATCTCCACGAAACTCAACCGGTCCCACACCGTGACCGGCGCGGAAGCGCTTATCCTGCCCACGATGGGCCGCAGCGAGATCGATATCCAGGAGTCCGGCCCGCAGTTCGTCTCAGTGGAGGACACGGTCTGCGCCGTGCACCCCTCCTGGGGCCGGGTCGAACCGGTCTCGCACCACCTGCTCTCCGAGCCGGCCATCGTCAGCCGGCTCGGCAAAGCGCTGGTCGGAGACAAGATTAAGGCCGACTGGGACGGTTACGAGAAGAACTACGACCTGATCCGGGACCACATCTCGCGGGTCGTCGGCGGCTGCGAGAACTACAACGAGCGCATCCGGCAGACGGGCGGCTTCATCCTGGCGAACGGGCCCCGGGACTCCAGGACCTTCCCCACCCCCACAGGCAAAGCGGTGCTGACCGTGAATCACCTGGAGCACGTGGAGAAGCCGGAAGGGACGCTGATCCTGCAGAGCATGCGCTCCCATGACCAGTTCAACACCACCATCTACGGCCACAACGACCGGTACCGGGGCATCAAGAAGGGCCGCCACGTGGTGTTCGTCAATCCGGAGGACATCGCCGAACTGGGCCTGGCCGACGGGATGTTCGTGGACATCCGGGGCGAGTACAAGGACGGTGCTGAGCGTATGGTCCGCCACTTCCGCGTGGTTTCCTACCCCACGGCCCGCGGCTGCGCGGCCGCCTACTACCCGGAAGCCAACGTGCTGGTCCCGCTGAACCACACGGCCGAGGGCAGCAACACGCCCGTCTCCAAGGCCGTGATTGTCCGGCTGGAACCCAGCGCGGACCAGACCCCCGACGGTGCGGCTGCCGTGGCATCCGGCGCCGCCAGGATGCACTAGGGCACCGGCTCCCCCGCGCGCACTCCACGGGACATGCCCAGTCTTTGACGCGACCAATGGACAGAACACCAATATGTCCATCCACGCGCGCACAGGCAGGGCATGTCCTGTGTGGCCCAATTCCGGCTCCACGGGACATGCCCAGTCTTTGACGCGACCACTGGACAGAACACCAATATGTCCAGTCCGGCGCGCACAGAGAGGGCATGTCCTGAGTGGCCCAATTCCGGCTCCACGGGACATGCCCAGTCTTTGACGCGACCAATGGACAGAACACCAATATGTCCATCCACGCGCGCACAGGGAGGGCATGTCCCCCCGGGGCCGGCTCGCGGCCGGGGTTATTGGGCCCGCTTGGCCCAGCCCTTTTCGTCGGGGCCGCCGGACTCGCCATGCTCGCACAATTCGAGGACCTTGTTCGATGCGGCGTGCACGGCGTCCTGCGTGCTCTTCCGGCCCTCGGTGGACGCGGTTCCTGCGGCGTAGCCGACGATGAAGGCGCTGATGGCGTCCGCGTGCGGCCCGACGGATTTCAGTGACTCATCCGCGACCTGGACGATCTTCTCGTGGTCCACTTCGAGGTCAAGGATCTGCAGCGCCTGGATCAGGCGGGCGCTCCAGTGCCGCAGCGTGCTGTCTTCGTCCCGGGGCAAAGTCATTGTTACTCCTCTTCGTAGGGCGCGTCAGTCGATCGCGTACCCCCACAAGGGTTAGCACCGACACCTGCGTTCCGCAACGCGACACAGGCACACCGCGTAGCGAAAAATCCGCAGCGAAAAATCCGCAGCGAAAAATCCGCAGCGAAAAGTCCGCAGCGAAATGTCCGCGACAAAAGTCCGCGGCGAAAAGTCCACAGGGACAGTCCGACGCCGGAGCGGCCTTGTGGAGTTGCCTCAGCTCCACAGCGCGACGTGGAACTTCGACCCGCGGCGCTCCAGGCCCCGCGAGCCGCCGGGGGCCACCATCGCGGCCGTCGCATCCGCGGTCCCGGCGAAGCGCTGCAGCGTCCTGGCCAAGGTGGTGGTCCGGCGGTGGTCCAGTGTGCTGGCCCACCACAGGCCTGTGACCGGTGTCCCGACGACGGGCAGCCGCACCAGGACCCCGGCCTGGATGTCGGCCCGGACAATGTGGCCGAGCGCCAGCATGATGCCCTCCCCGGCCCGCACCGCCGCGAGGGCTTCCGTCTCGCTGCTGAGCCTGATGATCTCCGGCGCCACCCCCATGGACGCCAGCCAGCGTCCCTCCTCCGAGCTGTCCTGGATCCCCGCCGGTCCGGCAAACCACGGCCGGTCCAGCAGCCGGGCGACGGAGACGGGTCCATGCAGCGGAGCCAGCGGATGCGCCGCCGACGCCACCAGGGCGCGCTGGTAGCGCAGGAACGGAACACACTCCAGGCGCAGCTCCGTAACCGCGGTACCGGCCGGCGCCGTCGGCCGGGCACCGAGGGCAATGTCGTAGGCGCGTTCCTGCAGGAGCGAGCCCAGGTCCTCCGCGGATTCCACCACCACGTCCACAGACGCGCCGGGGACGCGCTTGGTGAAGAGGTCCAGCAGGCGGCCCGCCGCGTGTTCGGCAAAGGGAGCCGTCGAAACGATCTTCAGCCGTCCGGCGTCGTTCTGGGCGTTGGACACTTCCCAGCGGGCCTGGTCCGCCAGCCCCACGATGTCCTGGGCGTAGTCGGCCAGCGCCCGGCCGCCCGGGGTCAGCGCGATCCCGCCCCCGGCCCGGACGAACAGCGGATCGCCGAGGTCCTGCCGGAGTGCCGCCAGGGCCGAGGACACCGCCGGTTCGCTGACGCCGAGGGCCTCCGCGGCAGCGTGCAGCGAGCCCAGGCGGGCGACCAGGGCGAACGTGCGGAGCTGGCTCAATGTCATCGACACGGCGTCATAACCTTTCGCTTATGACGATATTGACACTCCGTATCAGGCGGGGCAAGACTGACCTCACACCGGTGTTGCGCGACGTTGCCAGCGCCCTGGAGTGAGGTAGGGACTATGCAGATTCCGGCTCCTTTCGACTATGTGCGCGCCACGTCCGTGGACAACGCACTCGAACTCCTCGCGCGCCACGGCCCGGAATCGAGGGTCGTCGCCGGGGGCCACAGCCTCCTGCCGATGATGAAGCTCCGGCTCTCCCGGCCCGAGTGGCTGATCGACATCAATGACCTCTACGAACTCGACTTCATCCTGCGCGACGGCGACAAACTGCGCATCGGCGCGCTGACCCGGCACACCACGCTGCTGGAGTCGGACGAAATCGCGGCGCTCTTCCCCATCGTCCGGGACGCGGAGGCCGTGATCGCGGATCCGATCGTACGGAACCGGGGAACCATCGGCGGCTCGCTCTGCCAGGCCGACCCGGCCGAGGACCTCTCCACGGTCTGCGACGTCCTCGGCGCGGAAGCCGTGATCCGCGGACCGGCCGGCGAGCGCATCCTGGCCATGGCGGACTTCCACCGCGGGCCCTATGAGACGGCGGTGGGCCAGGACGAACTGCTGTGTGAGCTCCGCTTTCCCGTCCGGCCCCGGTCCGGCAGCGCCTACGAGAAAGTCGAACGCCGCGTGGGCGACTGGGCCGTCGGCGCCGCCGGCGCGTCCGTGACCCTCGCGGAGGACGGCACCATCGCCGACGCCGCCGTCGGGCTCACGGCCCTCGGGCTCGACCACACGGTCGCCGGGGCCGCGGAGCTTCTCCGCGGCCGGCAACCCGGAGAGGAACTCTTCGCGGAGGCCGCACGGCTGGCCGCCGCAGCCAGCGACCCGGTGGCCGACCAGCGCGGCCCGATTGACTACAAACGGCATCTCGCCGACGAACTCACCCGGCGGGTCCTGCGACAGGCCTGTGCCCGCGCCGCCCAGACACAGGAAGGCTGAAGCGGATGCAGATCAGCATGACCGTCAACGGCAACGAAGTCACGTCCGACATTGAGCCCCGCGTGCTCCTGGTCCACTACATCCGCGAGGTCCTCGGCCTGACCGGCACCCACTGGGGATGTGACACCAGCAACTGCGGCACGTGCGTGGTCCTGATGGACGGCCAGCCGGTGAAGTCCTGCACGGTGCTCGCGGCCATGGCCGCGGGACACGACATCCGCACGGTGGAGGGGCTCGCCAGCGGCGGAACGCTGGATCCCGTCCAGCAGGGCTTCATGGAGGAACACGGGCTGCAGTGCGGCTTCTGCACCCCCGGCATGATGCTGACCGCCCGCGCCCTGCTCGACAAGAATCCGCACCCGGACACCACGGAGATCCGGCAGGCTATTTCTGGCCAGATCTGCCGGTGCACCGGCTACGCCACCATCGTCCGGTCGGTGCAGTGGGCCGCCGCCCACCCGGCCGGCGGCGACAGCGACGCCACGGCAGCCGACGTCATCGACGGCACGGACACCGTCATCGAGGACATCCCGGCGCAGACACAAGACACAGAGGTGAAGGCATGACCGTCATCCACGAACGCCCCGTCAACCCGGCGGCCGGCGACGAGAACCGCCCGATCGGCTACGGCCGGATCCAGCGGAAGGAAGACCCGCGGTTTGTCCGCGGCAAAGGCAACTACCTGGACGACATAGTCCTGCCCGGCATGCTGCACGGGGCCATCCTGCGCGCCCCGGTGGCGCACGCCCGGCTGGTCTCCATCGACACCACCAACGCCCTGGCCCACCCCAAGGTCCTCGCCGTCATCACCGGCAAGGACCTGCTCGGCCTCAAGCTCGCCTGGGCCCCCACCCTCTCCGCGGACGTCCAGGCCGTCCTCGTGACCGACAAGGTGCGCTTCCAGGGCCAGGAGGTCGCGTTCGTCGTGGCCGAGGACCGCTACGCGGCCCGCGACGCTTTGGAACTGATCGACGTCGAGTACGACGTCCTGCCCCCGGTCATCGACGCCCGGAAAGCCCTCGACGCCGATGCCCCCGTGATCCGCGACGAGATCGAGGGCAAGACGGACAACCACATCTTCGACTGGGAGATGGGCGACAAGGCCGAGACCGAGGCTGTCTTCGCGAGCGCCGACGTGGTCGTCTCCCAGGAGATGGTCTACCCGCGGGTGCACCCTGCCCCGATGGAGACCTGCGGCGCGATCGCCGACTTCGACGCCGTCGACGGCAAACTGACCCTGTACGAAACCACCCAGGCCCCGCACGCCCACCGCACCCTGTTCGCGATCGTCGCCGGGATCCCCGAGCACAAGATCCGCGTGGTGTCCCCGGACATCGGCGGCGGCTTCGGCAACAAGGTGGGCATCTACCCCGGCTACATCCTCGCCGTCGTCGGCTCGATCGTCACCGGCAAGCCGGTGAAATGGGTGGAGGACCGCTCGGAGAACCTGATGTCCACCTCCTTCGCCCGCGACTACATCATGCAGGGCGAGATCGCGGCCACCAAGGACGGCAAGATCCTCGCGGTGCGCACCAACGTCCTGGCCGACCACGGCGCGTTCAACGCCACCGCCCAGCCCACCAAGTACCCCGCCGGTTTCTTCTCCATCTTCACCGGCAGCTACGACATCAAGGCAGCCTACTGCTCCGTCACGGGCGTCTACACGAACAAGGCGCCAGGCGGCGTCGCGTACGCCTGCTCCTTCCGCGTCACCGAGGCCGTCTACCTCGTCGAACGGATGGTGGACATCCTGGCCCGCAAGCTCGAGATGGATCCGGCGGAACTGCGGCTGAAGAACTTCATCAAGCCCGAACAGTTCCCCTACGCCAACAAGACCGGCTGGGTGTACGACTCCGGCAACTACGAACCCGCCATGCGGCTCTCCATGCAGCTGGCCGGCTACGACGAGCTCCGCCGCGAGCAGCGGGAAAAGCGCGAGCGCGGCGAGCTGATGGGGATCGGCGTCTCGTTCTTCACGGAAACCGTGGGCGCGGGCCCGCGCAAGCACTTCGACATCGTGGGACTCGGCATGGCCGACGGCGCCGAACTGCGGGTCCATCCCACCGGCAAGGCCGTGGTCCGGCTCTCCGTGCAAAGCCAGGGGCAGGGGCACGAGACCACCTTTGCGCAGATCGTGGCCGAGGAGCTCGGCATCCCGCCGGAGGACATCGACGTCGTCCACGGCGACACCGACCAGACGCCGTTCGGCCTCGGCACGTACGGGAGCCGCTCGACGCCGGTGAGCGGCGGCGCCGTCGCCCTTGTGGCCCGCAAGGTGCGGGAGAAGGCGAAGCTGATCGCCGCGGCCATGCTGGAGACCCGGCCGGACGACCTTGAGTGGGAAAAGGGCCGCTGGTTCGTCAAGGGCGATCCCAGCGCCGGGAAGACCATCTCCGAAATCGCCATGGCTGCCCACGGCACCATGACCCTGCCCGAAGGGGTTGACGGCAACCTCGACGCCGAAGTCACCTACGACCCGCCAAACCTCACCTTCCCGTTCGGCGCCTACATCTGCGTGGTCGACGTCGATCCGGGCACCGGGCACGTGAAGGTGCGCCGCTTCATTGCGGTGGACGACTGCGGCACCCGGATCAACCCGATGATCATCGAGGGCCAGGTGCACGGCGGGCTGACCGACGGCGTCGGGATGGCCCTGATGGAGATCATCGAGTTCGACGCCGACGGCAACTGCCTGGGCGGGTCCTTTATGGACTACCTGATCCCCACCGCGATGGAAGTGCCGGACTGGGAGACGGGGTTCACCGTCACCCCGTCCCCGCACCACCCCATCGGCGCCAAGGGCATCGGCGAGTCCGCCACGGTGGGCTCACCGCCGGCGATCGTAAACGCCGTCGTCGACGCGCTGGCTCCCTACGGTGTGGTCCACATGGACATGCCCTGCACGCCGGCCCGGGTCTGGGCCGCCATGCAGGGCCGGGCGACGCCGCCGATCTGACATGACGTCGATGGCAGATTCCCTCGCGGCCCGGGCGAACGACCTCGCCTCCCGCCGTGAGCCGTTTGTGCACGCCACGGTGGTCCGCGCCCAGCACCCCACCAGCGCCCACGCCGGGGATACGGCCCTCGTAATGCCCGGCGGCGACATTCTGGGCTTCGTCGGCGGGAACTGCGTGGAGTCCTCGGTGCGGGAATACAGCCTGCAGGTCCTGGCGTCCCGGGAACCCCTGCTGCTGCGCGTGGTCCCCGGTGAACCGTCCCGCACCGCAGAGGAAGGCGCGGTGGAGGTGTCCAACCCCTGCCTGAGCGGCGGAGCCATCGAGATCTTCCTCCAGCCCCGCGTCCCCGCTCCCCGGGTGCTCGTGGTCGGCACCACCCCGGTGGCGCAGGCCCTGGAAACCCTCGGCGCCGGCGTGGGCCTCGCCGTGGAACTCATGGACGGGGAATCCGCCCGTCCGCAGGCCGGGGACGCGGCGCTGATTGTGGCTTCGCACGGCAAAGCCGAGGAAGCCGCGCTTGAGGCGGCCCTGCGCGCCGGGGTCCCGTATGTGGCGCTGGTGGCCAGCGGGACGCGGGGCGCTGCGGTGCTGGAGTCGCTCGACGTCGACCCGGCGCAGCGCTCGCGGGTCTTCACGCCGGCGGGGCTGCGGCTGGGCGCCCGCACCCCCGGCGAGATCGCGCTGTCGATCCTGGCGCAGCTCATCCAGGAACGGGCGACGTCCCGGCACACGGCCCCGGCGGCACTGTCCCCGGACCGGGCGGAGGCGGCTGCAGGGGCCGTTCCACCGACGGCAGTCGATCCCGTCTGCGGCATGACCGTCCCCGCCATGGAATCCTCACTGCAGATCGAGTACAACGGCGTCACCGTCTACTTCTGCTCCCCCGGCTGCCGCGCGGCCTTCCGCAAAGATCCGGAGCGTTATGCCCTCACCCCCTGAACACACCCCCGCACAGCACCGGACGGCAGGGCTGGTCCTCGCGGCCGGGGCCTCCCGCCGCCTGGGCCGGGCCAAGCAGTTGCTCCCCTACGGGCACGGGGCACTCCTCGACGCCGTGCTGGAGACCGCCCGGCACTGCGGCTTTGACCAGACGGTGCTGGCCCTGGGCGGCTCGGCCGCGGAAGTGCAGCGCACTGTCGACACCACAGGCTGCGACATCGTGCTCAATCCGGACTTCGGTGCCGGCTGCGCCTCCTCGATCGCCGCCGGCATCAAGACGCTCCACCCGGACACGGACGCCGTGGTCCTGCTGCTCGGTGACCAGCCCGGTGTCGTGGCCGTCAATGCGTGGGCACTGCTGGAGCTGCTTTTCACCGGAGAGCCGGCAACTTCCGGGCAAAGGGGCCAGGACTCCCCCGGCATCGCCGTCTGCCGTTACGCCGACGGCGTCGGCCACCCTATGGCGTTCACCCGGCGGATGTTCCCGGAGCTGTCCCGCCTGCACGGCGACAAGGCGGTCTGGAAACTGCTGGAGCAACGGGCGGACGACGTCGTCGAACTCGCCGTGCCGGGGGCGGTGCCCCTGGACGTGGACACGGAAGACGACTACCGGCGCGTCCTGGCCGTTCTGGCGGGGGCGCTATGAGCACACCGTCTCGCACCGGAGCGGAGGAGGACGTCCAGCGGCGGATCCCCGACGTCGCAACCCTCATCTCGGCGCTGGACGGCAGCGACTACCTGGCCGACGTCGGGTTGGCCACGGCGCTGTTCCTCGCCGTGCGGCTGCCGCAGCCCATCCTGCTCGAGGGCGAGGCCGGCGTGGGCAAGACCGAGGCGGCGAAGGCCCTGGCCGGGCTGTTGGACACGCCCCTGTACCGGTTGCAGTGCTACGAGGGGATCGACGCCGGTGAGGCCCTCTACGAGTGGAACCACCAGCGGCAGCTGCTCGGGATCCGGCTGGCCGAGGTCCGTGACGCCGCGGTCACCGAAACGGACCTCTTCGGCCCGGAATACCTGCTGCGCCGGCCGCTGCTGCAGGCGATCGAACATCCCGGTCCTCGCCCGGCCGTCCTTCTGCTGGATGAGATCGACCGCGCCGACGCCGAATTCGAAGCCTTCACCTTCGAACTGCTCGCCGAGGCCGCCGTCACCATCCCGGAACTGGGCACCATCCGGGCCACCCACCCCCCGATCGTCATCCTGACCTCCAACCGGACACGGGACCTGCACGACGCGCTGACCCGGCGCTGCCTGTACCACTGGATCGACTATCCCGGCCCGGAACGGATCGCAGAAATCGTCCGCCGCCGCGTGCCCGCCAGCAGCGGCCCATTGGCGCTGCAAGCCGCCGCGGTGATCACGAAGCTGCGCACCCTGGACCTCGCCAAGCCGCCGGGGATTTCAGAGGCGATCGACTGGGTGTCGGCGCTCGCCGTGCTGGGCATCGACCGCATCGACGCCGCAACGGCGGACCGGACCCTGGGCTCGATCGTCAAGAACCGCGACGACCTGGAACTGGTCGGCGCCCGCGGGGCTGACTGGCTCGTGGCCGGGACGGGCGGGTGAGCCCGGTGATGGCCGGGACCACACCGGACACGGCCGCCGCATTCCCCGTGGTGGAGGGAGCCGCCGTGGCTGCGGCGTTTGTCACCGCCCTGCGCCGGGCCGGGCTGTCATGCTCCCCGGACCGGGCGGTCCGGCTGGCCGAGGCCCTCCGCCTGGTCCCGCCGTCCGACGTCGAATCGCTCTATTGGGCGTCCCGCGTCGTGCTGGTGGCCTCGCGTGAGCAACTCCCGGTGTTCGACGCCGTCTTCGCCGCGGTATTCCGCGGCGGCTTCGACCCGTCCGCCCCGGCCCGCAAAGCCGCGGCACCGGCCGCGTCCCCGGCTGCCCTCCCCGAGGAAGCACGCACCCGTCCTTCCCCGGCCGAGGACCGCGCCCCTGGACGCGCGCCGGCCCACCTGCCCACTGCACCGGCCATTGCCTCCGCCGGACCGGACAGCGCCGGGGACCGCAACGTCCCCGAACGGGAAGCCGTGCTGGCCATGGCCTCCACCGAGGAGCGGCTGCATGGGATGAACTTCGCCCGGCTGACCGAGGCGGAAGTGCTGGAGATCCGGCGGCTGGCGTCCCGGCTGCTGCTCGCCACGCCCACGCGCCTGAGCCGACGCACCCGCAAGTCAGCCCACAGCAGCGCCCGCCTGGATGTCCGCGCCACCGTCCGCGCCGCCCGGCGCTCGGGGAGCGACACCACCCGACTGTTGTATGCCCGGCGCAGGGAGCAGCGCCGCAAGCTGGTGATGCTGTGCGATGTTTCCGGTTCCATGGAACCGTATGCGCGCATCTTCGTCTCCCTTCTGCAAGGGGCAGTGGCGACGGCCGGTGCCGAGGCCTTCGTCTTTTCCACCCGGCTGACACGCCTCACCCGGCAACTGGCGCTGCGCGACCCGGACGAGGCCCTGGCCCGCGCCGCAGTGGCCGCGCCGGACTGGGCCGGCGGGACCCGGATCGGTGACAGCATCCGGCATTTCCTCGACGAGTACGGCCGCCGCGGGCTAGCCCGGGGCGCGGTAGTGGTGATCTTCTCCGACGGCTGGGCGCAGGAGGACCCCGACCAGGTGGCGGTCCAGATGGCGCGGCTGCGGCGCCTGGCGCACCGGATCATCTGGGTCAATCCCCGTAAGGCGGCCTCGGGCTACCGGCCGCTGGCCGGTGGCATGGCAGCGGCCCTGCCCTACTGCGACGCGTTCGTCAGCGGACACAGCTACACGGCTTTGGCGGAAGTGGCGGCCGCAATCCGCGGCGACGGCCGGACATCACTCAAGGGAAGAGGGACCCAATGCAGATAAACAGCGAATTCTCGGTCGTCGCGCCGATCGACACGGTCTGGGAAACCATCATGGACTTTGAACGCGTGGCCGGCTGCGTCCCCGGCGCCCGGATCCTGAACAAGCTTTCGGACGACGCCTACCAGGTGGGCATGACCGTGAAGCTCGGCCCGGTCAACATGCAATACAAGGGGCTGCTCAACGTCATCGAACGGAACGCCGCCGAACACCGCGCCGTGCTGGGCGGCAAGGCCCAGGAAACCCGCGGCCAGGGCACGGCCGAGGCCACGGTGACCCTGCTCCTGGCGGAAGTGGCCGGCGGCACCACCCGCGGCACTGTCAGCGCCGATCTGTCGCTGTCCGGCAAGGCCGCCGCGATGGGAAAGGGTGTGATCGGCAGCGTGACGGAACAGATGATGGGCCTGTTCGCCGGCAACCTGCAGGCCATGATTGCGGCTCCCGGCGAAGCCGGAGAACCAGCGGAAGCCGGAGAACAAGCGGCAGCCGGGGCGCCCGCGCCCGGGCTGGACGCGGAGGCTGAAGCGGCAGCCGCTGCGGCGAAGGTTTCCGCAGCGACGGCCCCCGCCCCGGCGGCGGAACTTCCGGGCGTGCCGCCGGGTGCCGTTCCCGCGGCACCCTCACGGGCATCCGCGCCCTTACCGGTGCCCGCCCCCGCTGGCAGCCTGGACGCGCTCAGCCTCGCGAAGGGGATCGCGGCGGAGCAGCTGTCCAGCCCGGGGAAGGTTCTGGCCCTCGTGGCGGTGGTGGCGTGCGTCTCGTACTGGGCGGGCCGGTGTTCCGCGTTCCGGCTGATCCGGGCGATCGGGAGGCTGAAGACCGACCGTGCGTGATGTCCTGGCAGCCATGATGCCCGGCTGGCGGAAAGGTGACACCGCCGGCCTGGCCACCGTCGTGAGCACGTTCAAATCGGCCCCGCGGCTCCCCGGCGCGTCCATGCTCGTGACTGCCGACGGCGAAGCGGTCGGCTCGGTCTCCGGCGGCTGCGTCGAGGGCGCCGTGTACGAGCTGGCCACGCAGGTCAAGGCCGACGGCACGCCCGTCCTGGTGCGGTACGGAATCAGCGACGACGACGCGTTCGCCGTCGGCCTGACCTGCGGCGGGATCATCGACATCTTCGTCGAGCCAGTGTCGCGGCACAGCTTCGCCGAACTCGACGCCGTCAGGGCGGACATCGCCGGCGAGCGCCGCGTCGGCATCGCCACGGTGATCGAGCACCCCGACAGCAGTTGGTTGGGCCGGCACCTGATCGTGCGGCCGGACGGCTTCGAGGGCGACCTCGGTTCCGAGCGGGCCAACCATGCAGTGGGCGATGACACCCAAGGGTTGCTGGCCGCCGGCCGCTCCGGCATCCTGAGCTACGGACCAGATGGGGAGCGTCTGGACGCCGGGATGCGCGTCTTTTTCGCAAGCTACGCCCCGCCGCCGCGAATGCTGGTCTTTGGCGCGATCGACTTTGCCTCGGCGCTGGCCCGGCTGGGCACCTTCCTGGGCTACCGCGTCACGGTGTGTGACGCCCGGGCAGTTTTCGCGACGCCCGCGCGCTTTCCCGATGCCGCCGAGGTAGTCAACGCCTGGCCGCACCGCTACCTTGCAGAGCAGCTGGAACAGGGCCTGGTGGATGAGCGCACGGTGATATGCGTCCTCACCCACGATCCGAAGTTCGATATTCCGCTGCTGGAGGTAGCCCTGCGCGGCCGGCCGGTCGCCTTCATCGGTGCCATGGGTTCGCGCCGGACGCATGCGGACCGGATCGCCAGGCTGCGCGAGGCCGGCCTGGGCGCCGAGGAGCTTGCCCGACTGCACAGCCCGGTGGGCCTGGACCTCGGCGCCCGGACCCCCGAGGAGACAGCCGTGTCCATCGCAGCGGAGTTCATCGCGAAGCAGTGGAGCGGGAGTGGGGAACCCCTCCGGCGGCTCGGCGAGCGCATCCACCACGACGAGCAGCATTGACGGGGCACCGTGTTCGGAAGCGAGTTCCTGCGCTGGGGGCTGACGGCTCTGTTGCTGGCAGCGTCTCTCTATGCGGTGTTCCGCGCCGGCCGCCCGTCGCCTCCCGCCACCCGGGTGGGGTTTGGGCTCCATGCCGGGATGATGTTCGCCATGGTGCTGATGGTCGTTCCCGGACTCCAGTGGCCCGCACTCCCCCAGATCCTGCTCTTCGGCCTCGCCGCGTGGTGGTTCGTCCTCCGGGCCGTCGCCTGGCGGCCGGCGCCTGCAGGGATGCATGCGCCCGCCGCCAGTCCGGGGCGCGGCCGCGCGGAACGAGCCGGCCGCGGCAGCCTGCTGTACGACGCGCTGACCATGGCCGCCATGGCCTACATGCTGGTGGCCATGGACCTACACGGCGCCTATGGAACGCTGGCGGTTTCTGATGCCGCAGGCATCCCTGACCAGGCGCCGCACCACGCTGGCCCCGCGGTGGCGCTGTCCCTGCCGGGTGCCCTTCCCGTGGCGGAGCAAGGCTGGGTGAGCCAGTCCGCCGTCGTCCTGGCGCTCGCCTTCGGGCTTGCGGGAGCCGTGTGGTGCCTGCTCCTGTTTCGGCGGCTCAGCACCCCCGGCCGTCCCCGCAGCGGGGAAGCGCTCCTGGAACTCGCGGGCTCGGCGTCCATTGCCGTTATGTTCGCGGCGCTCGCGGCATGACGCCGGCACGGGCTGCATCCGGATAATCAGCTGCCGACAGTTGCCGCCACGGGAGAGAGCAACTCCCGGTAGCGCGCGGCGTGCGCCGCCAGCTCCTCGGCCGACACCTGGCGCGCGGAATGCAGAACCAGGGGTTCTGCCATGTTCAGCCCGCAGAGGTGCGCGGTGGCTTCCAGGGGCCGCAACAGCTCGGTCATGGTGAAGCGGTTGTGCCCCTCGGCCGTGTATGACGATTCCGGGCCGCCGGTGGAGGTGACCAGCTGCAGCCGCTTACCGTGCAAAGCGTCCCCGCCGGCCCCGTAGGCGAACCCGTAGGTAAGGACCTGGTCCATCCATTCCTTCAGTACCCCGGGAACGGAGTACCAGTGCCAGGGGAACTGCAACACGATGGTGTCGTGCTCGCGCAGGAGCTTCTGTTCCCGGCCGGCGTCGACGCGCCGGTCCGGGTAAGCGGATGGGAGGTCACGAATGGTCACGCCGTCGAGGTCCCTGACGGCGTCGGTGAGTTGTGCCGTAATCCGGGACGCCGCCAAGTCTGGATGGGCAACGATGACGAGGGTGCGGTGTGGAGTCATGGATGGATTGTGCTTCTTTCAGAATCGGATCCGAGGCCGACCAGGGCCATGCTGACCTGCCAAAGACGGTCAGCATCGGACTGGCTGTAACTGCGTTTTGATGATCTCTTGGGCTTGCTGTTGGCAAAGTACTGGCCAGTGAGGTTTTCCAGCTCCGGAGCCGAGGCGAGATGGATGGACGTCAGGGCACCCTGCTCCGGAGTTTTCATCCACCGCTGGACCAGCGGCGTCAGGAACGCCTGCACTGAACCGGGGTCCTCGGCTCCGAACGCCGTCGCCACAACTCCTGGGTGCAGCGCGTTGGCGGTGACCCGGGTGCCGGAGAGCCGGGAGGCCAGTGCGTAGGTGAACAGGACATTCGCCAGTTTCGACTGGTTGTACGCCCGCTGTCCGGAGTAGGACCGCTCGGCCTGCAGGTCCGCAAAGTCCATGCGGCCCATGGCCTGGGCTCCGGAGGAGACTGTCACCACCCGGGCCGGTCCGCTCTCTTTCAACCGCTCGAGGAGGAGGTTGGTCAGCAGGAACGGCGCGAGGTGGTTCAGGGCGAAAGTGTGCTCGAGCCCGTCGGCCGTGAGGCGCCGGGTGTTCCAGAACCCACCCACGTTATTGACGAGCACGTCGAGCCGGTCCAGAGTTTGCAGCACGTCGCCAGCCAGGCGGCGCACCTCCTGTTGGGAGGAGAGGTCTGCGATGAACACGTCGACCGGGGCCGAGGCAACAGCGCGGATTTCCTCCGCCGCCCTGGCGGCCCGGGCGGCATCACGTCCGGTGACGGCAACACGGGCACCCCTGGCGGCCAGTCCCAGCGCTGTGGCCTTGCCGATCCCGCCGGTGCCTCCGGTGATCAGGACGGTTTTTCCTGCCATTGATTGCATTCGGGTCTCGCTCTCGGTGCTCGTTCGCCGGACACACTTCCGTCAGCGGACTTAGACAGATTTGTCCGGGTCGGGCACGAAGCTACCAGACAGAACTGTCTGTGCACAAGCGTCGGTGACTGCCGGCTGGACGCGCCGCGCCGCGCCGCCCGCCGTCGGGCGTAAGCTCGTGCCATGGCGAGATACTTCGATGTTCACCCCGAGAACCCACAGGCACGGTCCATCACCCAGGCGGTGGAAATCGTCCGTTCCGGCGGGCTGATCGCCTATCCCACTGATTCCTGCTACGCGCTCGGCGCGCAGCTGGGCAACAAGGATGCTCTGGACCGGATCAGGACCATCCGCCACCTCGACAACAAACATCACTTCACGCTGGTCTGCAAGGACTTCGCCCAGCTGGGCCAGTTCGTGCAGATCGACAATGACGTGTTCCGCAGCATCAAGGCCGTCACACCGGGAAGCTACACGTTCATCCTGCCAGCCACCAAGGAGGTCCCAAAGCGGCTGCTGCACCCGAAGAAAAAGACGGTGGGCGTTCGGATCCCGGACAACAAAGTGGTGCAGGCATTGCTGGCTGAACTGGGCGAGCCGCTGCTCTCCAGCACGCTGCTGCTGCCGGATGAGGAAGAACCGCTGACGCAGGGCTGGGAAATCAAGGAACGGCTGGAGCACGTGGTGGACGCAGTCGTCGACTCCGGCGACTGCGGCGCGGAGCCGACCACTGTCATTGACTACTCCAGCGGCACGGCGGAAGTCGTCCGGCGCGGCATGGGCGACCCGTCGCGCTTCGAATAACCCCGCCGGGGGAACCTACGCGGAAGCGGTCCCGGCCGAACCGGCGTCGCCCGACGCCCGGTTCCGGAGCAAGCGGCGCGACAGATCCACTACGGCGACAAGCCCTGCGAGGGGCGTGAGCACGGCCGCGACGTAGACGAAGAGCAACCAGCTGAGCGTCGTCAGCAGCGTCTGGTGGTTGCTCAGCAGGGAGAGCCCGCCGAGGAGCCCGATGCCCCAAAACAAGACCACGCCGGCCAATACCGCTGCCGCGGGGAAGTACTCGCTCGAGACAGTGGTTTTCACGGTGCTCTGCAAAATCATCAAGGTTTTCATGGACCCTCCTCATGCCTGGCGGTGGAGAGAATCCGCCGGGGTCATTCCAAGTATGGGGCCCGCCGCAACCGGATTTTCGTCGAATGCCCGCGACGTGACGAAGCTAACGAACGTCGCTGCGAATTCCTTCGCCGAGCCTGCCCTGAACCGCCGGGCGGTGGAACTGCGGCTCCACATCGCGCCCATCGTCCTGGGTGCGGGCGAGCGGCTGCTGGGACGGCGTCGCGAACCAGCTTGAACCTGAAAATCTGATTTCCCCTTGTCAGAGGGCGTGAAATGCCGGGCCGGCGGCACGGGAAACGGGGATCCTGCGCATACGATCTTGTGATGCCTCGCCTTACCGCTCCGGACGTCAGATACCACTCCTCCTGGCTGGAAGGATCCGCTGAATTTTCCGGCGCCCGCAGGGACGGCGGGGGCGCGGAGGACTGGCCGCTGGAAGAACTCAGGGATGCCCTGACATTCCACCGGTTTGTGGAGGCGCTTGCTATGGATGCATTGCCGGAGAGCCCGCGGAAGCCGGGATACGTGCCCTGCACCTACCTGTGGATCGTGGAGGGTGACACGTTCCTTGGCTCACTGGCGATCAGGCACGAGCTGAACGAATTCCTCCTCAACGAGGGTGGGCACATCGGCTACAGCATCAGGCCTTCCGCGAGACGCCGCGGCCACGCGGCTGCCGCGCTGGCCGACGCCCTGCCGGTAGCGCGAAACCTGGGAATTCCCCGGGTTCTGCTCACCTGCGATGACAACAACACCGGCTCCCGGGCGACCATCGAAAAGAACGGCGGCGTATACGAGGACACCCGCAACGGCAAACGACGCTACTGGATCGATACCGCCTAACCGGTCACCCGTTGATGACGGTGCGGTTCCCGTGTGCTTCTTGCACGGTCAGGGTCATCGTCCTGCACGACCCGGAGTGGACAGCCACCCTCTTCCGCACTCCATATGAGCCCACCTGATCCCGGCCGCTGGTACCTGTCCGCCTCAGCGTCCTGGGCGGTCGGCAGTCCGCAGAGTCTGCCGGTAACCTGCGGAGGAGCTTTTGTACGCATGGCCCCCGAGGACGCAGGACGATGGCCGCAGTGACGCCGATGTCGGCGGATGGGCGCACTCGTTCCGGCGGGCCCCGGGGGCACGCGTTCCAGCGCTCAGATTGCTTCCGGCTATTTCTCGAGCGCGGGGATTCCGAGCCGGGCGCAGACTTCGGCTGGGCCGGGGATGACGGCGACGGTGTTGTCGACGACGCACGGGGTCAGGAATGGAACGTAGTGTCCCAATGCCAGGTTGTCCGGTCCGGGGTAGAGGGGATTGCCATTCTGGTCCATGTTCGCGTCCTCAGGGACGATACGGTCGCCCCTGGGACCTTGGGGAGGCGACACGAAACCGTCCGGGATGAGGTCATCGGTTTCTCCGCTTTGGTTCATTGTCCCGATATCCCACGCTTTGCTGCATTGGTTGATGGGGTCGTTGATCTGTTTCATTCCGGCGTTCCTATCGTCCGGGTTTGGGTTGTTCTCCGTGTCGAAACCTGCGATGAAAGTCCCGGTGGTGATGTAAGGAGGCCTTGTCTCCCCGGGCGAGCCGATGACGGGCATTCTGGTGGTGATGTCGGCGTGGTAGTAGCAGCGGATGTCCCGTTTATCCTCCACTGGTGCCAATGACACGTAGACGCCGGCGGCGGTGGTGCCGGCCAGTGCCAGCCCGGCGAAGGTCAGCATTGCGGGTTTGCGCCACTGGGGGGTCGGCTTGGGCGTCCGGCGGGCCTCCTGGACGAGGAGGTTCTGGACGCGGTTTTTGGTGTCTTTCGGGTAGGTCACTTCAGACAGGTTCATGAGAGCCTCGCTTCAACGATCGTCGTGTCGAGTTGTTCCTTGGGCTCCAGGTCCCGGTTCGTGGCAGCCAGCTTGGCCCGTGCGCGATGCAGTCTCGATTTCACTGTCCCGATTCGGACGCCGAGGGTCTTGGCGGCCTCTTCCTGACCAACTCCGTTCATCAGGCACAGAATCACGACGTCACGTTCCCCATCGTTCAAGCCCGCGGTCGTGTCAAGCAATTCGCGGACGGCACGTTCTGCGTCGAGCCTCGAGGCGACTGCCTCCGCATGGTCTGCTGCAGGTTGGCCGTGCCGGGGATCGGAGTGCGGCAGCCTGGCCAGGAAGTCGGCGTGCCTCCTCGATCCCCTGGCACGATTGCGGTTCGCGTTCGTTGCCACTCCTAGCAGCCACGGCAGGACAGTGTCCCTCTCCGGCCTGAGTTTGTTCCGCTGCCGCCACGCCTCCAAAAAGGTGATCGAGACGAGTTCCTCCGCGTCGTGCCAGGAACCGCACCGGGACAGGCAGTACCGAAAGACCGCATCGGCGTGCCTGTCGAACAGGACCCCGAAGGCATCAGCATCGCCTGCAATGCACTTACGCCACAGGTCTTCGTCGGTGTCCCCCATTAGCCTCATGCCTTGTAGTGTCCGCAGGACCCGAAAAGGTTCCCGCTCCGCCAAAATACTTTTCGCCGTCGGCCAGACTTCGAGTCCCTCCCCTGCCCAGCGCTGAGAGTCAAAGCTACGGCAGTCGGCACATTAAGGACGGGAGGCGGAAGCTGCGCCGCAGCGCGGATCTGATCCTCCGTCAGATGCAACATGTTGAGGCATCTCGGCAACTTGCGGATTTGCTTTAGAACGAATAGGTCTCCGAAGGGAACGGAGATTTCCGGAAGGGAACCCTCGGTGGCTCATCGGTGCTTTTGTCAGCCAGCGGGGCGCTGGTCGGAATGGATCGTCACAGTGCCTGCGCCGCAGCTAAGTACAAGCGCTTCCCCGGAAGTTTCGAGGCGGCAGTTCTCGCTGCTGATGGTCCGCGGGCCGGAGAGCTCTGGCGCTTCCCCGGACCACCTGTAGTGGAAGGCATCGAATTCCGAGTAGATATGAACTACATCGCCATCAAATTCATCCTGGGTGACGATGATCGAGCGCCCGTCCGGGGCTACTTCACGGACGGTAGTTCCGAAGCAGAGGATCAACGAGACCAGCAGAAAAAGCCCAACGAACGGGGCTGCGGCAATGCCGGCAACGGCTGTCGCCCACCCTGTGAGCACTCGAAGCCAGCGGAGGGAGACCCGGCGAATCAGCGACGGAACCAGGAGAAGTAGCCCGGCGCAGCCGACTAAGCCGCCGACCAGGTAGGTCAGGCCAACTACGGCATCCCCGTCAATCCCCCAGAAGAAAATGAGCCGCTGACCATCGGGAGCCAACGGATGTGCCGAGAAGTAGAAGGTCACCCACGTGTAGATGGCGGCAGTAAGAATGAGCAGGGCTGAACCCCAGATCTCGCTACGTCTCATGTTGCGTTGTCCCCAAATCGGCCCGCCCTGGGCGCATGCTAGCCCAGAGCACAGTAAGGGTTGGGGCTGAATTCTGCGCCGATCCACGTTCCGCCAGCGTCTTTGCACCTTTGGATCACAGGGTTAGGGTCACGCATCCCCTGGCAGGTGGCGAGCCCCACCAGCAGCAGTGCAGTGACAAGAATCCAAACCAGGCGCCTCTGGCTCTCACTCTTGGTCCGGTTTTCCCCCATTGTCATAACCGGAGTCTAGCGTCGGACACACCGGGCCCAACTCAGAAGCAACCAGCCCCCTTCAGCCGCAACTTTCCTCCATGAGACGCGGGAGAGTCCTGAGGAGTCCGCGGTGACAGTGGACCCGGACGGCAGTCCGAGGAACCTCATGCAACGCCAGATGGCGCCAACCATGCGTTAGGCGTAATGCGGCAAAGAATGCCCAATGTCGGCGTCCGGAGCTACACTGAAGTATCGAACATATATTCGAATATGGGTGTAGCGAGGGTGTGTTGTGGGCGTAATCATCGGGCCCCGCGTGATAGACGCGGGCACTTCTCTACTTTCGGTCCTTATCTCGCCGGTGCCGGTTGCCGCCGGCTACCCTTCTCCGGCGCAGGACTACTTTGACGGCCGCATCGACCTCAACGAACACCTCATCAAGGACATCACCAGCACCTACGTCGTCAGGGTGTCCGGGGACTCCATGGAGCGTGCCGGGATCAGCGACGGCGACGAGCTGATCGTGAACCGCGCCCTCGAGCCGCGCGACGGCTGCGTCGTCGTCGCGGTCCTCGATGGCGAGCTCACAGTCAAGAGACTGCGCATCACGGCGTCCGGCGTCGTGCTGCAGGCCGACAACCCGCGGTACCCGGACATCAGGGTGCCGGCACTGTCGGACCTGGTCATCTGGGGCGTCGCGACCCGTTGCCTGCACCATGTCTAGGGCCATGCCGGGCCGGGGCAGCGTGGCCCTTGTTGATGTGAACTGCTTCTATGCCAGCGCCGAACGCGCCTTCGACCCCTCGCTGGAGGGCCGTCCGCTGGTGGTGCTCTCCAATAACGACGGCTGCGCGGTCACCCGCTCCCCCGAAGCGAAAGCACTCGGAATCAGCCTCGGCGAGCCATGGTTCAAGCTCGCACCGCGGGCAAAGGAATGGGGGCTGGTGGCTCGGTCCAGCAACTACGAGCTCTACGGGGACATCAGCGCCCGGGTGATGGAACTCCTCGGCCGCTACTCAGCCTGGCTGGAGGTCTACAGCATCGACGAGGCCTTCCTCGGCGTCAACGGCACCCCGGAGGAGCTGCAGCGGCTGGGCCACACCATGAAAACCGCAGTGCGCCGCAACGTCGGCGTCCCCGTCTGCGTCGGCATCGCCGGCACCAAGACCCTGGCGAAGCTGGCCAACAAGTGGGCCAAGCACAATCCGGCGTTCGACGGCGTTTGCCACTGGGACGCTGTTCCCGCCGCCCGGCGGGAGAAACTCATGGCGGGCCTGTCCGTGGTCGAGCTCTGGGGAGTGGCAGCACGGCTGACCAAACGGCTGAACGCACAGAATATCCACACGGTCCTGGACCTCGCCCGCGCAGACCCCATCAAGATCAGGGACCGCTTTTCGGTGGTGCTGATGCGGACGGTCCTGGAGCTCAACGGAACACCGTGCATCCCCCTGGAAGAGGAACGGATCGGCCGCGACCAGCTCATCTTCAGCCGTTCCTTTGCCACGCCGATCACCACCGGCGCCGGGGTGCGCCAGGTGCTGGGCATCTACGCCCAGCAGGCCAGCGCCCGGCTGGCGCGGCACCGGCTCCAGGCCAAGCTTCTGACGGCGTTCGCCGCCACGTCCTTCTACAACCCGCAGGACAACTCGTACCCCACCGTCTACGTGCCCCTGCCGATGCCCACCGCCGATCCCGTCCTCCTGGCGAGGGCGGCGTACGCCCTGCTCCCCCGGATTGACGACGGCGTCAAGTACGTCCGCGCGGGGATCATGGTCACCGATCTGCGCCCCACCGGCAACCAGGCGCCGCTGGCAATCTTCGAAAATCCGCACGAGGAACGAGGCATCGGCCCACTGCTGGAGGACGTCAGCCGGAGATACGGGCGGGGGTCGATCGGCCTCGGCTTCGCCGGGATCCGGGGCGGACCGGATTGGAGCATGAAGCGGGACATGCTGTCCCCGCGGTACACGACGCACTGGGCAGAACTCCCCGTGGTCAAAGCCGCGTGACCACCCTGGCGGGCAACACCGACTGCGGGAAAGGCTCCGCGCGAACCGGTCAGACGGCGACGGCCAGCGCCTGCTGCAGGAACGAGTCGAGGACCCTGCCGGCGTTCTCCTGCATGCGCCGGGATTCCTCGGCGGGGTGCTGCGTGCACTTGGGTCCGTGCAGCCGCTCCCCCAGGTACAGCAGCGCCGCAAGGACTTCCGAGAGTTCGGTGTTTCCCTCGGCGCGCTGTCGGAGCAGCCTCAGGTGGGCGGCCTGCAGGGCGGGGCCCGGCGTGCAGCCCAGGTCGCGGTCAAAGAGCCGGCGGCAGCGCTCATAGGCCGACAGCCCCTCCACCGGAAGACCGGCCTGTTCGTATCCCGCAACAAGAATGGTCCACGCACGTTCGTTGAGCGGTTCGGCCTGGACAGCGGACTGCGCCAGTGAAATGGTCAGGTCTGGTTTGTCCAGAAAGGCCGCGGTCTCGGCCGCGAGGACCTGTGCGGCGACCTTCTCGGCAGCATGCCGCAACCGGGCCTCTTCGGCCCAGTCAGCCACCAGTTCAAATCCCAGCAGCGGCTCGGCGGCCATTTCCAGGGCCTGCATGGACAGCGTATGGGCCTCGGCCGGAGCGGCATGCCGGGCCGCATTGAGCAACTGCTGGAACGCCGAGAGATCCAGTTCCACCAGTTGAGGGTCCAGTACGTAGCCGCTGTTCGCGGTGCGCAGCGGACCCGTCTTGGTGTTGCCCGGCTGGATCGCCCTGCGAATGCCACTGACGTAGCTCTCCAGGGTGGCGACGGCGCCGCCGCTGGCCCGGGGCCCCCACAGGATCTCCACAAGGCGCGTTTTGGAAACAGGTGTCCCCAGATTCAGCAAAAGAATTTCCAGAATGTGCCGGGGCTTGCAGCCACCCAGGTCCGCAGCCGTGAGCACTGCGCCATCTCGCCGGATCTCAAATGCGCCGAATAGTCGTACAGAAATTACCGGCGTTGCGCCGCGCAAGTTATCCACATCGATCTCCGATTTCCCCATTTACAACTTAATCATTATTCGGAGAGCCGGAAAGAATTATTGGAACGTCGTGCTGAGACTCGCTTCCATCCGACTTTCTAGGGAAACCGTGACATGCAAAACAGGGGACAACAAGCAATGAAGCTACCCGTTCCTTTACCGTGCGTAAAGTCGAGTACACCCTGGGAACGCCACCAAGTAACCGGCGAATTTAAAGTGAGTACTCCGGTCGATTGGCAAGTATCACGGCTGTCCGTCGACGGTACGGTGTCGAGTAGGCAATCCCGGGACCTGGCAACTGTCGCCGCAGGCCAGACGCAGACCGGAAGCGACCGTCTTTTGGCCACTCTCGTGTCGCCCGCGACAGCCGGCATCCCACGACTGCGGGCGGAAATAAACCCATCCGCCATACCAGTGAATGCCGCACCGGTCCGGCAGGGAAATTTCAATATTCTGCCTTTTCCCTTGGAAATTGACGAGCGGCGGAAGGTCATGTTCCAACTGCAAAAAAACAATTCAGAAGGCCATTGCCGCATCATGTGCCCGGCTTTTCAGCGTGCAGCTCGGAACCGAAACTTCCTGGTCACCCCTTGGAAACGGCAAGTCCAGAATACGCTCCATGACACGCCGCCCGGAGGGCAGTTCATACCGCAGGCAATCGGCCGCTAGGCTCAGAGGAGACCCGCCTTTGAGCCACAGGAGAACCCGCGTGAACCCAGCGTCCGCTTCACCCGATCCGCTGTCGCCGTTGGGCCTGAGCTGGGGCATCAAGCGCAGCTTCGTCGACTACATCGCCAGCCTGCCGGACGGGTCCGTTTCAGCGACCGACGGGGCAACCGTGGCCGGAACTTCGCTGTTCTGCTTCAGCCCCGAAACCTCCGATTACGACGTCGCGCGCGGTACCGGCGTGCTGCGCTTCCGTGGCGACGTTCGGCTCGCCGGGCACCACGGCATGCTCCTGGTCCGGCTGCTGGACCCCTGGGTCACCTTTTCCAGCGGCAGCGGCGTGCTGTCCATCAGCACCGGGGACGACAGCGGCCAGGACCGCACCGCCGTCGGCTTCCTCAGCCCCTCGAAACCCCGCGACGCCGGCGGTTTCCTGGTCTGGGATCACGTCGACGTCGTGGTTTCTCCGGACGGGTCCGAACTCTTCGACGGCCAGTATGCGGCCGGGCAGCCGATGGATCCGCTCGTCATCCGGGTTCCCGGCTAAACCGAAGAGGGAGGACATTCATGGTGGAATTCGCGGACGATGTCGAAACGGCCCTGCAGCACGTGCTCGCCGGGCTGGCCGCGGGATCGATGCCCGGGGACAAGGACCGGGCTGCCTTCCGGCGCCGCCTGGATGCCCACCTCCCGGACCTCGCCCTGCTGTTCCACAGTCTCTACGGGAGCCGCACGGACTGGCTGGACCAGTTGACGGCTCTGGTGCAGCAGGCCGCCCGTTCGTGGGCGGAGCGGCCAGCGGAGCTCAAAGCCCTCGACGCCGCCCGCGAGCAGGACAGCGGCTGGTTCCTGTCCAACGAGATGCTCGGCGGGGTCTGCTACGTGGACCGCTACGCCGGAAACCTGGATGGCGTCCGCCGCCGGATCCCGTACTTCAAGGAACTTGGCCTCACGTACCTGCACTTGATGCCCCTGTTCCTGGCGCCGGAGCCGCACTCCGACGGCGGCTATGCCGTCTCCAGCTACCGTGAAGTCAACCCCTCGCTCGGCACCATGGAGGAGTTGCGCTCTCTTGCCGCCGAGCTGCGGGCCAACGGCATCAGCCTCGTCGTGGACTTCATCTTCAATCACACCTCCGATGAACACGTTTGGGCCCGGAAGGCCGCCGCCGGCGATCCCGGCTTCAGCGACTACTACTGGATCTATCCCGACCGGACCATGCCGGACGCCTTTGAGGAACAGGTACGGGAGATCTTCCCGGACGATCACCCGGGCTCGTTTGTGCCGATGCCGGACGGGCGCTGGGTCTGGGCGACGTTCCACACCTTCCAGTGGGACCTGAACTACGCCAACCCTGAGGTGTTCCGGGCCATGGCGGGCGAGATGCTCTTCCTGGCCAACCAGGGTGTGGACATCCTCCGGATGGACGCTGTCGCCTTCATCTGGAAGCAGCTCGGAACGCCCTGCGAGAACCTCCCCGAAGCACACCTGCTGCTGCGGGCGTTCAACGCCGTGTGCCGGTTGGCGGCGCCGTCCCTCCTGTTCAAGTCCGAGGCGATCGTGCACCCCGACGAGGTGGCGCAGTACATCGATCCCGCGGAATGCCAGCTCTCCTACAACCCGCTGCAGATGGCGCTCATTTGGGAAGCCATGGCCACACGGGATGTTTCCCTGCTGGCGCAGGCATTGGACCGGCGGCACAACATCCCCGAGGCAACATCCTGGGTCAACTACGTCCGGAGCCACGACGACATCGGCTGGACGTTTGCCGACGAGGACGCCGCCGAGCTGGGCATCAACGGCTTCGACCACCGGAGGTTCCTGAACTCCTTCTACGTCAACCGCTTCCCGGACAGCTTCGCCCGGGGCGTCCCGTTCCAGGACAACCCGCGGACGGGAGACTGCCGCATTTCCGGCACGACGGCGTCACTCTGCGGGCTGGAGGGCGGCACCGGCCAGGCTGTGGACCGCATCCTGCTGGCGCATTCGGTCGCATTCAGCACCGGCGGCGTCCCGCTGCTTTACCTGGGCGACGAGGTGGGACAGCTCAACGACTATGGCTATGCCCTCGAGGACGGCCACGGCACCGACAGCCGCTGGGTCCACCGCCCGCCCTATCCCGCTGCCCGGTACGCCCGGCGCCATGACCCCTCCACTCCGGAGGGCGCGGTGTTCGCTGGGCTCCGGAACATGATTGCCGTCCGGTCCCGCACGCCGGAACTGGCCGGGACCAGGCTGCTGGATTTCGACACGCAGAACCGGGGTGTCCTCGGCTATCAGCGGCCCGGCGACGGGACCAGGATCCTGGCGCTCGCCAACTTCAGCGACCTGGCCCAGGCAGTGGCCGCGGTGACGCTCTCCGGATTCGCCGCGGACGCCTTCGATCTCCTGACCGGGACCCGCCTGGGGCTTGGCCAAGGAATTGTGCTCAAACCGCAGCAGTTCGTCTGGCTCAGGGTTACGCCACTGTCCTGACTCTAGGCGTCCCTCGGGGCCTTCAGGACCTGGGAAGGGGACCCGAACAGCCAGCCGGAAACGTCGCTGCGCAGGACCAAGTGGGGCCCTCCGGTGGCACTCACGCTGCCGGTCGGAACGTAATACCCGCGTCCGGCACCCGGACCACCGGCTGCACGGTCCAATGCATCCGTAAGGTGTCTGGGCAGGTGACCCGCGGGCCCCAGAGCCCGGAGGCCGTCGAGTTCTTCCGGCGTGAGCCGTCCGAGCACTGCTGCGATATCGGCCATCATGATTCCCTTCGGGCGGGTGGTGCCTAAGGAACCAGCCTAGGTTCGCACCATGAACGGCGCATTAACTCCCGACGACTATCCTCGAACACCTCGCGGGCCGGGACGCGGCGACGGGCCCGTCTCGCCGGCCACACGCACGTGTCATGAGCGTCACTGCATGCCGCCCCTTTACACCCAGCAAATTAACGGGTAGATGCTGTACGGTTCAATCCCGGGAAACCCAGAACAACGGAATCGAGAATCAACCAGGTGGCAACCGATTATGACGAAGTCCGATCAGACGTTGCGGAATCACGCAACGCCTCACTAGAGGCCCTTCGCTCCGCGAACGCGCCGGACGCCCGCAGCGTCACCCGTGAGCTCGACGAAGCTGACACCTCCGAGGGCGTGGAACTGCCGGGCGCCGACCTGTCCGGCGAGGAACTGACGGTCACCGTCATTCCACAGAAGGAAGACGAATTTACGTGCTACTCGTGCTTCCTGGTCCGGCACCGCTCGCAGCTCGCACGCGAAAAGGCGGGTCATTCGTACTGCGCTGACTGCATGAGCTAGCAGGCGTTCAGCTTCACATTTCCGCAACAACACCGCCGGGCATGCCCTGCATGGCAGGTTGCTATACGCTCCTCACAGACGATGCGGGGCGTGCCGGCACGTAGCCGGAGGCGGAACTCATGCGGGACTGGATCACTATGCCGGAGGGACCTCCTCCGATGGCGGATGACGCCGCCGCTGATGGCCAGCTCCTCATCGACAGCTCCGGCATTGGCAGCCCTGGCGCCGGTCCTGCCGGTACCGGGGCTGTCCCCGTTGGCAGCGAAGGCCGGCGCCCCGGACGGACCTGGAGCCTGAAGGCCGAATGGTCCAGGGCCTTCGCCCTCATGCTGGTGGCGCTTCTCCTGGGGGCCCTGGCCACGATTGTCGGCGTCAGGGCCGTAGCGGACCAGATTGAGGAAACGGCCGCCCGCCTGCATCGTGAATCGGAGACCGTCGCGGATCTGCGCTCTGCCCTCGATGCCCATGAACAGGCCGGCCATCGCCTTTTGTCCAGTGCGCAGGCCGACCGCTCGGCGTACCGCCAACAGCAGCAGGACGTCACCCGCCGCTTCGAGGACGCCATCCTCCTGCTGCCGGCCGAGCGGGACATGCGCGCCTCCGCGAGCCGGGCCCGCGACGAGTGGCAGGACGGCCTCGCGGAGCACGGACTCTGGGGCAGCCAGGTCGAGTCCCTCACCGGAGACCGCGTGGCCGATTCACCCGGCCTCGCCGCGTCCGGCGCGGGCGTCCGTACACTCCTGGACCGGATCCAGCGCTCCGCCCTTGAATCGATGGACTCCGGCCTGGCCTACGGCGCCGAACTCCAGCAGATCGTGATCGCAGCCCGCAGCGCACTTTTCGGACTGGCGGCCGCAGGCGTGGTCTACTTCCGCGCCAGGATCGTCAAATTCCTGATCCGGCCCGTGGAAGCCCTGCGGCATGGTGTCCTCAGGCTGCAGTCGGGTGACTACAGCCACCGCATCGACGTCGTCCGTCGGGACGAGCTGGGCGAGCTGGCCGACGCCTTCAACTCCATGGCCGCCGCCGTCCACGACAGCCACCTCGCGCTGACCCACCGTGCCACCCATGATCCGCTGACCGGGCTCGCAAACCGTGCGGCCTTGACCGAGCGTCTCGCAGCGACTTTCCAACCCGGTACGGACCGCCGCTCCCGGCACGAGGGGCTGTTGATCATTGATGTCGACGACTTCAAGGACGTCAACGATTCACTCGGGCACGAAGGCGGCGACGCCCTGCTGGTCCAACTGGCCGGCCGGCTGCAGGGCTGCGTGCGGTCCCACGATCTCGCCGCCCGCCTCGGCGGCGACGAGTTTGCGATTGTGGTCAGCGACGACGCCGATGGATCCGTCACCGCCGGGATCGCGGAGCGCATCCATGACACACTCCGTGCCCCGTTCTCTGTCGGGGAAGTCCGGTTGAAGGTTTCAGTCAGCATGGGAGCTGCGCAGCGCCGCCCGGAAACCGGCGATCCCGCCGAGCTGCTGCGGCAGGCCGACTTCGCGATGTATACGGCCAAACAAAACGGCAAGGGGCGCTATCAGCGCTTCGACGCCGCGGGCTATGACAGGATGACGCACCGCGCCGCCCTTCGGGCCGACCTGGCTGCCGCAGTGACCCAGCGGCAGCTTCGGCTCGAGTACCAGCCCGTGGCCGACCTGCGCACCGGCGAAATTCTGGGCGTGGAGGCGCTGGTGCGGTGGGATCATCCAACGCTGGGGCTTCTGGAGCCCGGCGAGTTCATCCCGCTCGCCGAAGAGACCGGCGACATCGAAGCGATCGGCTGCTGGGTGCTGAGCACCGCCAGCCGCCAGGCCGCCCGGTGGCGTGACTCGATGGCCCACTGCCACGACCTCTGGGTTTCCATCAACCTCTCCACCCTGCAGCTGCCGAGCCCCCGGAACCTCGCCGCGATCGAGAACATCCTGCGGGACCCCGGCGCGCAGGCGGACAAAGTGGTACTGGAAGTCACCGAGACGGCCCTGGCCAGCAGCGTCGACGGGGGCATCACCGCCCTCAACCGGCTGAAGGGCTTCGGCGTCCGCATCGCTATCGACGACTTCGGGACCGGCTACTCCTCGCTGAGCGCCCTGGCCGAACTGCCCGCGGACATCCTCAAGATCGACCGGTCGTTCCTCTCCGGCAGTTCCGCCGACGCACCGTCCGCTGCCATGCTCGAGGGCATTCTAGGCCTCGCGCGCAGGCTCAACCTCGACGCGATCGCCGAAGGCATCGAGGACCCCGCGCAGCTGGCCCTGGTCCGCGGCCTGGGCTGCCGCCTGGGGCAGGGATACCTGCTGTCCCGTCCTGCGCCGGCAGCGCTCATCGAGGCCCTCCTTGCCGCAGGCGCCCGCCTGCAGCCCCCGGCCGGAGCGGACACCCCGGACTCCTGAGCCGGCCCGCCGACCGGAACTCCTCCTGCGCACCGGGTCAGCCGCGGGCGTGCTGCCCCAAGGCGTTCTTGAGCACAGCCAGCAGCGCCGGCGTGGGCTTCTGAATCATGGCCTCATACTGTGGGTGCTTTCCCAGGTACTTCTTGATGTAGGGACACACCGGAACGATCTTCAGGCCTGCGGCGACCGTCTCGTCGAGAGCGTGCGCCGCGAGCCGTCCGGCCAGCCCCTGGCCGCCGTATCCGTCCTCGATGACCGTGTGGTAGAAAATGCGGTGGGTTGCACCGTCGTCGACGTAGGCAGCCTGGCCGACTGCGGAGTCGCCGTCGAGCACTTCAAAGCGCAGGCGTGCCGGATTATTGCGGATGGTGATATCGCTCAACGACTTCTCGTTTCTGGCGCGCGGAGTGCGCAGCGCACGGTGTCCGTACCGGGCATCAGTCGCGGGGGCGGAGCCGGGCGTTGGGGAGGGCGGGGGCCGGCAGCGGTGCCGGTTCGCCCGGAGGGAACGTGCCGAAACGCGGGCCGCCATTGTCGCCACCGGATTCCGGATGGACTGACGGAGGGGCCTCGACGCCGATTTCCGCTTGCCATTGAGCCCGGAATCCGACGATTTCTTCATGGTTCCGTCCCACGAAATTCCACCACATGACGATCTTCTCGCCCAGGGGCTCGCCTCCGATCAGCAGCACGCGCAGGGGCTCGACGCCGGCCTCCAGGGTCAGGGACGTGCGCCCGACGGGCAGGTAAGCGAGGTGGTCCTTGGCAACCGGACGGCCATCCACCAGGGGAGCTCCGGCGTCCACCAGCAGACCGTGCTCAAAGGACGGATCCGTATCCAGCGTCAGCCTGGCTCCCGGTTCCAGGCGAATCTCGGCGCCGAGCAGCGGCGTGTGGGTGGTGACCGGCGAACTGGCGCCGGCGATCGATCCCAGAAAGACCCGGATGGTCCAGCCGGGACCGGACAGCGGCTCGGGGCGGAAATGCTCGAACGTGGGCTCCATCCCGCGCGCCCGGTCCGGCAGCGCCACCCACAGCTGCGCACCATGCAGTAGCTCCGTGGCCGGCGTGGAAAACTCCGAGTGGCTGATGCCGCGTCCTGCGGTCATCAGGTTAACCTCAGCGGGCCGCACGGCGGCGTGGAAACCGGCCGAGTCGCGGTGCTCGATTTCACCGGTAAACAGCCAACTGACCGTTTGCAGTCCGGTGTGCGGGTGGCGCGGCACGCGCATGCCCCCGGAGTCGCCCACCCGGTCCGGGCCGTAATGGTCCAGGAAGCACCAGGCGCCGATGAGGCTACGCTGGCGCTGGGGCAGGGTCCGTCGTACGTCCATGGCCCGCGGCCCGCCCAGAGGGACCTGGCGGGGAACCAGGATTTCCACGCTGCCGCCGTCGCTATCCGTCCCGCAAAGTATCTCCTGAGGGGCCACCTCGGTATTGCTCATGCCACCAGCCTAGCCGTCTCGCAGGCGTCATGATGGAGTCATGACCATCCCCGAGTCTCCCGTCATGATCGCCGTTGGCGAGTCCACCGTATCGGGCGTCTATGCCCGCCCTGAGCAGCCATCTGCCACGCTGGTGGTCGCCCACGGCGCCGGAGCCGGCATGGAACACCCGTTCCTGGCCGGTTTCACCCGCGCCGTCAATATACTGGGCATCGCCACGCTCCGCTTCAACTTCCCCTACCGGGAAGCCGGCCGGAAGTTCCCGGACCGGCCTCCCGCTGCCGTCGCCACGTGGCGGGCGGCCATGGCCGAGGCTGCTGGCCGGTCAGCGGGSGAGCCGCTCTGGGCCGCGGGCAAGTCCTTCGGCGGACGCATGGCCTCCATGGCGGTTGCCGAGGGGATGCCGGCGGCAGGACTGATCTATCTGGGCTACCCGCTCCATCCCCCGGGCAAGCCGGAGAAACTCCGGGATGAACACCTCTACGGGGTGACGCTACCCATGCTCTTCCTGCAGGGCACCCGCGACCCGTTCGCCACTCCCCAACTGCTGGAGGCCGTGGTGGCCCGGATCGGCCCCTCGGCAACGCTGGAGTGGCGTGACGGCGGCGGCCATACCTTCGACGTCGCCGGAACGAAACGCAGCGCGGAGGACGTCGGAGCCTCGCTGGCGGCGTCCGCCGCGGCCTTCATCACCGCCCACGGCCCAGGCTGAGGCGTCGGCGGCCTCACAGCCAGGCCGTCCGGCGCAGCGGCGGCTCGGCGCCGCCGGGACGCTGGACGAGGATCTGGTTGACGCCGGTGATGCCCGACTCGAAACCCAGCGCGCTGGCGGCCATGTAGAGCCGCCAGACCCTGGCCCGCCCCTCTCCTACCGCCTGCACGGCGTCACTCCAGTGATCCTCCAGGTTCTGCACCCAGGCCCGGAGGGTGAGCGCATAGTGCCGGCGCAGGGCTTCGACGTCGAGCACTTCCAGTCCGCCGGCCTCCAGCGCCCCCACCATCTCCGCGAGGCCCAGCATCTCGCCGTCCGGGAACACGTAGCGCGGGATGAACGAGTCCGGATCCGGCGCGGTGGGGCCCGCGTTCCAGGAAATGGCGTGGTTGAGCAGCCTGCCGCCCGGCCGGAGCAGCCCGTGCAGCCTGGCGACGTAGGCGGGCATCTGCTCGCGGCCCACGTGCTCGGACATCCCGATGGAACTGATCGCGTCGAACGGCCCGTCGTCGACGTCGCGGTAGTCCTGGACGCGGATGGCCACACGGTCCGTCAGGCCGGCCTCTGCCACCCGCTTGCCGGCCATGGTCGCCTGTTCGCCGGAAAGCGTCACGCCCACGACGTCGACTCCGTAGTTCCGGGCGGCGTGCAGGGCGAAACTCCCCCACCCGCATCCGACGTCGAGCACCCTCATGCCCGGCTGCAGTCCCAGCTTCCGGCAGACCAGATCGATTTTGGCGTCCTGCGCGGCTTCGAGCCCGGTCGGTTCGTCCTCCCACACCGCGCAGGAGTAGACCATGGACGGGCCAAGGACAAGAGCGTAAAAATCGTTGCCGACGTCGTAGTGGTGGGAAATGGCCGCCGCATCACGCGTCGGCGTATGCCGCCGGCCGGCGCGGACCACCTTCGCTTCCTCCGGCGGGGGTGCCGGGTTGGGTCCTAGCGCGCCCAGCAGGGCGGCGTTCTTCAGGATTGTCGCGAGTTCGCGGACGGTGGGACGACGGAACGGACCGGGCTCGGCGAACTTGCCGGTGGAGCTGAGAGCGGCGAAACTGGCGAAGACGTCGCCCGGGGCGTCGACGTCCCCTGCAACGTAGGCTCGGCTGAGGCCCAGCTGACCGGGAGACCACAGCATCCGGCGCAAAGCCCGCCGGGACCGGAACTCGAGGACCGGCGCGCCGGCCGGTCCGGCCTCCGAGCCGTCCCAGGCTTTCAGCCGCAGCGGGATTTCCTCAGCGCCCAGGACGATGGCGAGCACTTCCGCCAGCCGCGGCGCCACCCCGGTCTGTTTCGTCATGATCATGGCCTTTCTTCCGGTGCGATAGTCCGGTCCCAATCTATTTCGACGCCCGGCGGGAAAATAGGGGTCGGAAGGCCCTGCCGGCCACGGCGTTGCAGGACATAAGCGGTCCAGGATCTACGCGTTCCACGGCATAGCGACTCCGGGGCGAACGGCTCTGGCGCTCCCACGGGCTGCACGCCTATCGTCGTAGCCATGACTGAAGCACTTTCGTCCCTTACGGAGACGTTCAAGAATGTGGGTGTGTCCCGGGCCTATGGCCCGGCCGTCAAGGTGGACGGGCAGGAAATAATCCCGGTTGCCCTGGTGACCTTTGGGTTTGGCGGTGGCGGAGCCTCCGAAGCCGAAAGCATCGCCACCGACGGCGGCCCGGAGAATGCGGCCGGAGGAGGAGGCGGCGGCTTCGTGCTCCCGCTCGGCGTCTACAGCCGCAACGGGAGCGGGCAGGTGGCTTTCCGGCCCAATACCATCGCACTGCTCGCGGGGCTGGCACCACTTGTCTGTGCCGTCGGGTACACCGTGCGGGGGATCCTCCGACCGCAGCGACGGTAGTTTTCCGCTGCCAGTCTCTAATGGCAGACTGGTCTGGGCCGAGTGGCCGGGACTAGCGGAGACGACGTCGAAGAGGAGACCACGTGGAAACGATGCGGGACACGGACGTGCCGCAGTGGTGGGGAGCGCTCGGACTCCCGGGCCTGATCGACATCCACACGCATTTCCTCCCGGAACGGATGCTGCAGCGCGTGTGGGCGCATTTCGATGAGGCCGGTCCACTCATCGGCCGGCCCTGGCCCATCACCTACCGCTCGGACGAGGCCAGCCGGCTGGCCCAACTGCGCCGGCTGGGGCTGCGGCATTTCACCGCGCTGACCTACGCGCACCGCCCGGGCATGGCGGCGGACCTCACCAACTTCGCGCTCGAGCTGGCCGCAGCCGAGCCGGACTGTGTCCCCAGCGCGACGTTCTACCCCGAAGAAGGCGTCCTGGCGCAGGTACAGTCGGCCCTGGAACGCGGCGCACGGGTGTTCAAGATCCACGCGCAGGTGGGCGGCTTCGATCTGCGCGAGCCGATACTCGACCCGGTGTGGGGCGTATTGGCCGAGGCCGGCATTCCGGTGGTGGTGCACGTCGGCAGCGGGCCGGTGCCACGGCCGGGGTTTACCGGCCCCGACAAGCTCGAGGGTGTGATGCGGCGCCATCCCCGGCTGACCGCCGTCGTCGCCCATCTGGGGGCGCCTGAGTATGGCGAGTTCCTGGACCTGGCGGAGCGGTATCCGCGCGTCCACTTGGATACCACTATGGTTTTCACGGACTTCTTCGAGGCGGCCGCCCCCTTCCCGCCTGAGCTTTTGGCACGGCTGGCCGGGATGCCCGACCGGATTGTGCTCGGCAGCGACTTCCCGAACATCCCGTATCCGTACGCCCACCAGCTGGAGGCGCTGGAACGGCTCCGGGACAAGGAGCCACGGCTGGACGACGACTGGCTGCGGGTTGTCTGCTGGTTCAACGGGCAGCGGCTGCTGGGCGTCTAGTCCGCCTAAGAACTAGTCCGTGGTCCTGGCCCGGCTGGGCTGGACCCGCATGGGCTCACCCGGCATCTTGGGGAAGTCCGGCGGGAAGGGCAACTCCCCCAGCCCGGCAGCCAGGTCACGCTCCCACCACTCCAGCAGAACGTCGATCGTGCCAGGGTTCGCATGCATGGCCGCCCACGGGTCCCCCGTGGCCTTGAGCCGCTGCGGCACGGTAACGATAGTGAAGTCCTTGGTGCTGACGTGCTCCAGCTCCTCCCAGCTGATGGGGCAGGAAACCGTGGCACCGGGCAGGGCGCGCGGGCTGTAGGCCCCGGCCATGGTGCGGTCGCGGTTCGCCTGGTTGAAGTCGACGAAGATCCGTGTTCCCCGTTCCTCCTTCCACCAGGCGGTGGTGACTTTCTCCGGCATCCGCCGCTCCAGTTCGCGGGCGGCGGCGATCACCGCATGCCGCACGTCGAGGAACTCGCGGACGGGATCGATCGGGGCGAACACATGGAGCCCCCGGTTGCCGGACGTCTTGATGAAGGATTCCAGCCCCGCCTCGGACAGCACGGCCCGCAGTGCCTGCGCGGCCGGGACCGCCTCCTCGAAGCCGGTGCCGGGCTGCGGATCGAGGTCGATCCTGAGCTGGTCGGGATTGTCCGGGTTGCCGGCCCGCGACGCCCAGGGGTGGAAGACCACCGTGTTCATCTGCACGGCCCAGACTGCGGCGGCAACCTCGTCGATCACAAGCTGGGGGTGCGAGCGGCCGCTGGGGTAAACCACCATGACCGACCGCACAAAGTCAGGGGCGCCCCTGGGCGGGTTCTTCGAGAAGAACTGCTCGCCGTCGATGTCGCCGCCGAACCGCTGGAGCGTCACGGGACGGCCGCCGTTCGCCGCCAGAAAAGCATCCCCGACGTCGACGATGTACCGGGCGAGATCCAGCTTGGTGAGCCCGAGCTGCGGCCAGAGGACCCTGCCGGGGCTGGAAATCCGCAGCTCGCGCTCTCCGCTGGGGCTGCTGACAGTGACGGTGGCTTCTTCCCTGACCATGGGGACACGGTACCCCCAGGCCAGGTAACTGAATAGCCGCTGACGGCGGGCGCGCGGAGGACTACGGTGAATCATGGACACCTTGCCGTCCCGGGACGGCCCCGTTACGTCCCTCTGCACCGACCACTACGAACTGACCATGTTGCAGGCCGCCCTCCACTCCGGGGCGTCCGGGCGGAAGACCGTGTTCGAGGCGTTCGCCCGCGCGCTGCCGGAGGGACGGCGGTACGGGATCGTTGCCGGAACGGGCCGACTGCTGGAGGGCATCGTCCGTTTCCGCTTTGGCCCGCCGGAGCTGGAGTTTCTGGCAAGAACCGGCGTCGTCAACGGCGATACCCTGGACCGCCTCGCGGACTTCCGGTTTTCCGGCGACGTCTGGGGCTACCCGGAAGGCGAGGCGTACTTCCCCTACTCCCCTGTCCTGATTGTGGAATCCACGTTCGCCGAGGCCTGCATCCTGGAAACCCTGGTGCTGTCCGTCCTCAACCACGACACCGCCATTGCCTCGGCGGCCTCCCGGATGGTCAGCGCGGCAGGTGGCAGGCCCTGCCTTGAAATGGGTTCCCGCCGGGCCCATGAGGAAGCCGCCGCCGCGGCCGCTCGCGCCGCCGTGATCGCGGGCTTCGTCGCCACCTCGAACCTGGAAGCCGGCCGGCGCTTCGGCCTGCGGACCGTCGGCACGGCGGCACACTCCTTCACCTTCCTGCACGACACCGAACGTGACGCATTCCGGGCGCAGCTGGAGTCGCTGGGACCCGGAACCACGCTGCTGGTCGACACGTACGACGTCGAGACGGCCGTCCGTACCGCCGTCGAGCTCGCCGGGGACAAACTGGGCGCGGTCCGGCTCGATTCCGGCGATCTGGTGGCACAGGCGACGTGGGTCCGTGAGCTGCTGGACCGGCTGGGCAACGTGCACACGAAGATCGTGGTCACGTCCGATCTGGACGAATACTCCGTCGCGGCGCTCCGGGCCGCCCCGGCCGACGCGTACGGCATCGGCACGGCGCTGGTGACGTGTTCCGGCGCCGCCACCGCGGGCATGGTCTACAAACTGGTCAGCCGCACCAACGACTCCGGAGAGTTCGTCGCCGTCGCCAAGAGCTCCAAGAACAAGATCAATGTTGGCGGGCGGAAGTACGCGGTGCGCCGACTCGACGGCTCGGGCACGGCCACCCACGAAGTTCTGGGGGTGGGCCACCCGCCGGCGGAAGAACCCCGCAGCAGGCCCCTGCTGCGGCAGTTCATCCGGGCTGGAGAGCTTCTGCCCGGATGGACCGGGGCGGAGGCTGTGGCGCGGGCCCGGGAGCGGCACAGCGCGACCATGGCCGAACTGCCCGACGTCGTCAACCGGCTCCAGCGAGGCGAACCGGCCATTCCCACGATTTATGCGTAGGGTAGCCGCCGGGCCGCCCGCCGAAACCGTGCCGGCAGGACTGCAGGCGCGGCCGAGGGGTCATTGCGGCGCTCCAGCTCGTCGGTGACAAGCTGCAGTAGTTTTCCGGCCGACTCCGAGAGATCCCTGCCGGTGTCCGGTGAGGCCAGCTCAACGCACTGCAGCAGCGCCGAGCGGAGCCGCACCAACTGCGAGGAGGGCACCAGGGGCCAACGGCGGAAGGAATCGAACATCAATTCCGCACCGTGGCTATGCGTAAGGGAACCGCCGAGAGCCGCTGCGGGCCTCATGCGGCACCCGCCCGGCCGGCCTTGCCTGTTCCGGGCAGTTGGCCCTCCGGAGACACGAGTGCGGCCTTGGAGCTGAGATCGACAGCGACGTTGATGTCGAGTTTGCTGGTCATAATATATATCCCCTGTGAAGCATGAACGGCCGACTTCCTGACCGCTATCAGGATACCCAACACGCCGTGAGCCACGTCACAATGGCGTAACAGCCGCCCGGAATCAGCTCCTGCTCTTGGTCCGGGCGGTCGCCGGAGCCGTCCACGGATCCTCCGGCCAGGGATGCCGCGGGTACCGGCCCCGCATCTCGGCACGGACCTGCGCATAGGGCCCGGACCAGAACGATGCCAGGTCGTCCGTCACGGCCAGGGGCCGCCGGGCGGGCGACAGCAGGTGGAACAGCACCGGCACCCTGCCGCCCACCAGCCGCGGCGTCCGGTCCCAGCCGAAGCATTCCTGCAGCTTGACGGCCACCACCGGGCGGCCGCCGTCGTCGTCCACCTCCGGGTAATCGATTCTCACCCAGGAGCCGCTCGGCACTTCCAGCCGTTCCGGCACCAGCTGCCCCAGCCGGCCGGCTTCGGGCCACGGCAGAAGCCGCCTCAACGGCTCGGCCAGGTCGATACCGTTCGTGGCGGCGCCGCCCGCCAGCGCCTGCAGTTCCGGTGCCAGCCACTCCTCGAGCCGGGCCAGCAGCGCCTGCTCCGACACGTCCGGCCAGGGGTCCCCGAGTTCCCGCCGCACGAGGGCAAGCCGGCGGCGCAGCGCGTCCGCGGCAGCGGACCACCCGATGCTTCCCAACCCGTCTTTTTCCAGCGCCCGGGCAACCGCCGCGCGGCCTTCCTCGGCTGAGGGGCGCACCGGAGTGGAGGAAAGGACGATCGCGCCCAGCCGGCGTTCCTTCCGGGCCGTGACCCGGCCCTGGCTGAACCGGGCCTCCACGGTGTCGCTCAGGAGATGCCGGGCAGCGGCCGCGGCCGTGTCCGCCGCCAGGGGCGCCGCGGACCGGATGACAGCGCCGGTGCCGGCCGCGTCGCGTCCCTGGGCCCGGGAGACCTCGGCGACGGCGAGCCATTCGTGCCCGGACAGGGAGCTTCCGGCCGGAAGACCGGCCCGCGTGCCGGAGCTGAGCAGGTACCGCTCCGGCCCTTCGCCGGGGACCCTGCGCGCGACACGGTCCGGGAACGCGAGGGCGACGACGAAACCGACGGCCTCTGCGGCGGTCACCTCCGCCGGCATGGCAGGAACGGCGCCACCGGATCCCTCCCGGCGCGCGATCGTCTGCATCCGCCGGACGTCCTCCGCCCAGCGCCGGGACGCCGGGTCCTTGCCCGCCCGCAGGGCGGCCAGGAGGCGCGGGAGATCGGCGCCCGGGGCGCGCTGGTCCCCGGCGACCAGGGCGACAGCTTCCGCGGCCGTGCGGTCACCCACGACGGCGGCCCCGTCCAGCAGGGCCCGGGCCAGCCTGGGGTCGGCGGGAACCCGGGCCAGTGCCTTGCCCAGATCGCTGGCGAGGCCGTCCGTACCGACCGCACCGAGCTCCCGCAGCACCTCGACGGCCTCGTCCATCGCAGCCTTCGGCGGAACGTCGGGTAGCGACAGTCCACGGCCGCCGGGAGACCCCCAGCAGGCGAGAACCAGGGCTGCCCCGGTCAGGTCCGCGACGGCGATCTCCGGCGTCGGGTGGGCCGGGGCCGCGCCGTACGTCTTCTGGTCGTAGCAGCGCACCACCCGTCCAGGTCCCTGGCGGGCCGCCCGCCCGGCCCGCTGTTCGGCGGAGGCCCGGGAGCAGGACACGGTGACGAGGCCGGACATACCCCGGCCGGCGTCCCGCCGGGGCTCCCGCGACAGCCCCGAGTCGATGACCAGCCGGACTCCCGGGACCGTCAGGGAGGATTCGGCAAGGGACGTCGCCACGATGATCCGCGGGCTTCCCCCGGGTTCCCGCCCGGAAACGGCGCGGTCCTGCTCCGCGGGGCCCACCTGCCCATGAAGCTCCAGGATCTCCGCGCCCGCCCGGCCGCGCAGCCGGCCGGCGACATAGGACACTTCCCATGCCCCCGGTACGAACACCAGGGCGTCGAGGTCCGTGCCGGAGGTGAGTGCCTGGGCGTGGGACGAGGCAGCTGTGTCCGCCACATGGTCCAGGAAGGTGCGCGTCACCCCCCGCTCATCCAGCCGAGGCGCCGCGGCCGGCACCCACTCCACCTCCAGCGGATACAGCGCGGACGGACAGTCGACGACGGGTGCCAGCCCGCCGCCGTCGTGGTTTCCGGTGTCTCCCGCTTCGCCAATCAACGCGGCAAAGCGCGGCGCGTCCAGGGTGGCGGACATGGCGACAAGCGTGAGGTCGCCACGCAACTGGCGGACCTCGCTAAGCATGCCGAGCAGCAGGTCGGACTCGAGTCCGCGTTCGTGCACTTCGTCGAGGATGACGGCGCTGACGGTTTCCAGTCCCGGATCGGCGAGCAGGCGGTTCAACAGGATGCCCGGCGTGACAAATTCAATGATGGTGCCGGGGCCGGTCTGGCGCTCCCCGCGGACCGTGTACCCCACGCGGTCCCCCAGCCGGCTGCCGTCCAACGCTGCGAGGCGCCGGGCCGCCGAACGCGCTGCAACCCGGCGCGGCTGGGTGACAATGATGCGCGGACGGTTCTCCCGTCCCGGGCCCGGCACGGCGCCCAGGGCGAGGTTGGCCAGCAACGGCGGAACGAGAGTTGTTTTGCCCGTTCCCGGAGGCGCCTGCACCACGGCGGTTGCATTGGGGACCCGTGCCCGCAGCACGTCTGCCAGCTCGCCAAGGGCGCGCCCGAACGCCAGGCCGGCACCGATTGCCCCCAGATCGAAGGGCACGGGAGCAGGGGCCGGCGGAGAAGTCACGCTTCCATTGTGCCTACAAAGCCGGGACGCCGGGTTCCGCCTCGAACTGGTGCGTGGCCCTCGGGCGTTGCGGCACCGGATCAGGGGCCTCAAGACCGGGACCTTTGACTCATCCCGCTGGCTCGCCAGCGGGCCTAGGCTGTGCCATGACCGACTCCGAGGTGCTCGAAGTGGAGCGAAAGTACGACGTCGGCGAGGGCGACGAGTTGCCGGTTCTGGAGTCGTTGCCGGGGGTGGACCGGGTGGAGGCACCCGAGGACGAGTCGCTTGACGCCGTCTATTTCGATACCGCGGGGCTGGCGCTGTCGTCCCGTGGGATCACGCTGCGCCGGAGAACCGGTGGACACGACGACGGGTGGCACCTGAAGCTCCCTGTCGCGGTGGGGGAACGTCAGGAATTCACGGTGCGGTTGGGCAAAAACCCGGAGTCGGTGCCCCGGAGGCTGCGACGACTCGTCCAAGTCCATACGAGGGATCATGACGTGATTCCGGTTGCGAGGCTGAAGACCAGGCGCACTACGCAGCGTCTCTTTGCGGCCGACGGGACCGCCCTGGCTGACTTCAGTGATGACCGGGTGGATTCCCAAACCCTATTGGCGCCCCAGGAACGGGCCACCTGGCGGGAGTGGGAAATCGAGCTCATCGACGGCCCCAAGGGGCTACTCAAGGGAGCCGACGCGCTGTTCGCTTCGACGGGCCACCATCCGTCGGCGCTGCCCTCCAAGCTCGCCCGCGGCTTGGGCAGGAAGTATCCTGCTGGCGCGGACCCTGCCCCCGGTCCTGAACCCACGGGGCCGGCGTCGGCAGTCCTCCTTTCCTACCTGAGGCAACAGGTCGAGGCACTCAAGAATCATGACCCCGGAGTCAGGGAAAACGCGCCGGACGCCGTCCACCAACTCCGGGTGGCCGCCCGCCGGATCCGATCCGCGCTGGCGACCTTCCGGAAACTTGCCGATCCGGACGTCACCGGATCCCTGCGTTCAGAGCTTCAATGGCTGGCAGGCACCGTGGGAGAGGCCAGGGACAACGAGGTGATGCGGGCGCGGCTGCTGGAATTGATCGGCGCCGAACCGCCGGAGCTGCTACTGGGGCCGGTAGCGAAGACCGTCGAGGAGCACTTCGATGCTGCCGCTCACCGTGCCCGCGCGAAGGGTCTCGCTGCCCTGAAGAGTTCCCGTTACTTCCGCCTCCTCGATGCTTTGGACGACTTCCTGGCGGACCCTCCGTTGACCGAAACAGCCGGGAAGGACGCCCTTCCGACAGTGGGTCGGCTCGTCTCGAAGCAGCGCAAGCGCCTGAAAAAGGAGGTGCGTGCACTCGACGCCGAGTCCTCCACTCCGGCCGCGGACGCCGCCCTCCACGAAGTCCGGAAGAGCGCAAAGAGACTCCGCTACGCGGCGGAAGCGGCCACCCCGATTTTCGGGAAGCGCGCCTCCACTCTGGCGCGGGCCGCGGAGGAGATCCAGGAGCATCTCGGCGATCACCACGACAGCGCTGTCACCCGGGACCTGCTGCGCGAATTGGCCGCCAGCGCTCCCGGCACCAGTGCTTTCACCTATGGCCGGCTGCACGCACTGGAAGAGCTGGCTGGCGAGGAATCCCGCCGGAAATTCTTCGGCGCGTGGAGCTCGTCTCCCCCCGCGCCCCTCCGCTGGACGTAGGCGCCTGCGGGCCCGCCAGGCGTTAGCCACCCGGCCGTGGAATGACCAGCACGGGTGTGCGTTGCTGACCGGCCAGATCCATTCCGACCGATCCCTCCAGCATCCGCTCCATGGCAGCAAGCCGCCCGGGCCGTTGCCCGCCGACAATGAGCAACGAGGCGTCCGTGCTCGCTGCAAGCCGGCCAAGGGCCCGGGCAACGGCTCCGTTCAGCACCCGAAACGACCACTCCTCGCCAGGCGGCCCCAGGAGAACCTGGAGAACCCCACGAACGTGGCTCGATGGGAAGTCAGTCTCACTGTTGTCGGCCGGATCCAACGATGCGCTTGTCCGTAGGTCTGCGGGTTCCCACTCCGTAAGGTAACTGGCCGGATCCACGTAAGCGCAAATTAAATGTGCGCCCAGCGTAGCCGCCAGGTCCGCGGCTGCGCGGATCAACTGCCCGGACGGTTCCCAGGCCACGCCCAGCACCACCGGGCCGTCCGGCCACCCCTCCGCCGGGGTCGCCCGGTTGTACTCAGCAGAACCCATCACAGCAGGCCTGCACCGGGCGCCATCAGCACGTCCATATCGTCAGGATAGCCATCGTCGGGAAACGTGCCCAGCAAGTTTCTAAGGCTGCGCGCCTGCCAGTGCTCCGCTTCCCGGGGAATCGCGGATGGTCCTGCTACTTTTGCCGCAACGGCTGCACCGAAGCAGGGGCTGTCCGGGCGATGGGTTGACCAGTGCTGCCCCGCGCACGAGAATGCGAACCATGAGTGACCATCGCAGCCATTCCGAGCCGGCGCCGTTCACCGCCGATGACTTCGCCGAGAGGTTGCGGCGAGCAGCCCACGCCGCCCAAGATGCCGGGCTCGACGGCATCCTGGTCACTCCCGGACCCGACCTGCTGTACCTCACCGGGTATGCACCCGTGGCCATCACTGAACGCATCACCATGCTCGTGGTCCCGGTCGACGCGGAGCCCGCCATGATCGTTCCGAGGCTCGAGAGGCCCGACGCGGAAGCGGCCGCCAGCGCCTCGATTCTACGGATCACCGACTGGACCGACGGGAGCGACCCCTACACGGAATCTGCGAGACTGCTGGCCGGCACCGGACGTTATGCCGTCTCTGACTCGGCCTGGGCCATGCACCTCCTCGGCCTGCAGGGTCGGGTGCCCAAGTCGTCCTATGTCTCGATGACGACCGCCCTGCCGATGCTTCGGGCGATCAAGGATGACGATGAGATCGAGCGGCTCGCGGCGGCCGGCGCGGCAGCAGACCAGGCGTACGAGGAGATCGTCAAAGTGCGGTTCGCCGGGCGCAGCGAGACCGACGTCGGCTCTGGTCTCGCCGACCTGCTTCGCCAATTCGGTCATTCGCAGGTGGACTTCACCGTCGTCGGTTCGGGTCCGAATGGGGCCAACCCCCACCACGAGATCGGCCCGCGGATCATCGAGGACGGAGACATGGTGGTACTCGACTTCGGAGGCCTCAAACACGGCTACGGCTCAGACACGACGCGGACCGTGCACGTCGGCGAACCCACCGCCGAGGAGCGCGAGGTTCACGACGTCGTCAGACACGCACAGCAGGCCGGGTTCGAGGCCGTGCGGCCAGGCGTCGAGTGCCAGGAGATCGATCGCGTGTCCCGGGCGGTGATCACCGAAGCCGGCTACGGCGACTACTTCATTCACCGCGTCGGGCACGGAATCGGACTGACGACGCACGAGCCGCCGTACATGGTGGAGGGCGAAACCCAGATCCTCCACCCCGGCATGTGCTTCTCGATCGAACCCGGAATCTACCTGCCCGGCAGGTTCGGCGTGCGGATCGAGGACATTGTGACGGTAGTTCCCGACGGCGGACGGCGACTCAACCAGACCTCGCACGAGATGAGAATCGTCCACTAGTGGCCAGCGCCTACCGGACCCTCGTGTGCAATCCGCTGGCGGCGGTCCCCGCCATGCGTGAAGCTTTGACCGCCCGCGCCGGGCATTCAGGCCGCCGCATGAGCCGCTTGTCCCAGGCATTTCTGCCGGCGGGTGTCCTGCTTCTGGCTTCCGGGGCCTCAGGTTGTGCGTCCTCCTTCCCCTGGAACGGGGAGTCGCCGTGTTTCCCGCCGGCATTTACCGTGACTCCCTCAAGTGCGAAACCGGGCGATACTGTCACCGTCACAGCGCCGGACGCCAACTGCGACCCACGCTACGGCGGGAAGGCCCGCATCCAGGTGACCATGACCGACGTCGCCGGCGTGGAGGTCTTGGCTGCGACCGCCCCAATGGACGGCGCCGGCGGCTTCACCTATTCCTTTGCAGTACCGGCGAGGACCGCAGCCGGAGAGTCGCTCATCACGGCGATGCCGTTCAACATCGACTGGTGCGACGACACGGGCAGGAACAACCGGGTCACCGGGGCAGGAGCGGCGCTCGCCCTTGAGCGGGTGTCGTGCGTGATACCGATGAAACCGCTGAACATCACCCGGTAGGCCACGGCGATCGGGACGCCGGGGAGTTGTCCACGCACTGGCTCCGACACCGTCCCGGAAGCCGCCACCCTGACCTCTACGCGGCCGAGGATAGGCGTCTGCCGGCACGTTTGAGGGTCTTCGCTTGGTGTCGCAGTTTGCGGCGGTGGTTCCTGGTTTTGATCAGGGGGCCGGCATTTCCCAGCGGTGGCGAGCCGGTCAGACCCGTCCCGGGCAGTGGGGGTGCGGTGGAGTGGTAGGTGTGGCCGGTGGGGGTCCGGATCTGGAGGGTGTGTCTGGGGCCGGGCCGGGGCCGGACACTCCATCCGGGGTTTTCTTTGGTGTGGTTGCAGGCTTCGCAGAGNAATCCACGAAGCAGCCCGGGCAGTGGGGGTGCGGTGGAGTGGTAGGTGTGGCCGGTGGGGGTCCGGATCTGGAGGGTGTGTCTGGGGCCGGGCCGGGGCCGGACACTCCATCCGGGGTTTTCTTTGGTGTGGTTGCAGGCTTCGCAAAGTCCGGCGCCGTTGGCCCGGGTGGTGGGTCCGCTGCGGTGCCAGGGGATGATGTGGTCGATGTGGCGGATGGGTGCGTCGCAGTACGGGGTCCGGCAGGTGTCGTCCCGGGCCTGGATGAAGCGGCGGAGTCCGGGCGGTGAAAGCCTGGGCCAGGATGTCCAGCCGTCCCTCGAGCTGGTCCACCAGCTCACTCCAGCGGACCTCGGCATGATGCCGGTGGTTATTATCCCGCTCGTGGCATCGNGGTGGGTCCGCTGCGGTGCCAGGGGATGATGTGGTCGATGTGGCGGATGGGTGCGTCGCAGTACGGGGTCCGGCAGGTGTCGTCCCGGGCCTGGATGAAGCGGCGGAGTCCGGGCGGGAAGAGCCGGGCGCGGGAGTCCATGGAGGTGAGTTCGCCGGTGCCGGGGGCGGTGTAGAGCCGCCGCAGCCACACGGTGAAGGCTTTGTCCACGTCCGTCTCCCTTCCCGCGGTTCGCGCGCCGCCGGCGCTTGCTCCGGCGCGGCCGATGCCTGTTCGCGCCAGGCCCACGACTATTTCCGGCGTGTCTACACCTGTTCCCGTGCCGTGTTCCGGTTCCTGGGGCGCGCGGGTGGCTTGTTCTCCATGTTGGAGGAGGTCCCGGGCCCAGCCGGCGGGGACGATGCCGTAGCCGGGGAGGCGGGCGGGTTCGCTGTCGCCTGCGGTCGGTCATGACGAGCTGGAGTTCGATGCCGGTGATCCCGCCGGGGGTGCCGGTGGTGCGTTCGACGAGGGTGTCGGTCATGAGCTGGCCGCGGGTGCGGGGGTCACCGTTGTTGTGGAGGGTGTCGGCGTGCCGGGTCAGGGCGGCGTACATCGCGATGCCCTGACCGGCGGGGAGCAGGGCGGTGAAGTAGCACATGGTGTCCGGGGCCGGGCGGAGACTGACGTGCCGGTCGGTGGCGGCGTGGCTGGCCCGCTGGGTGACGGTTCGCGGGTCCCGGCGGTAGGCCGCGGCCCGGGCCGCGGCGATGATGCGCCGGTCTCCGGCGCCGTCGAACGTCCCGGTGTCGGCGGCGAGTTCGGCGTCGACGGCGGTGCGGTCCTCCGCGGTCAGGCACGCGGTCTCCCGGACCAGGAGGGTGGCGCGCCATTCGTTGAGCTGCCCGGCCTCCAACGCAGCGAAAGTGTGGGGCATTTCGGTGACCAGGG
>NZ_LMLR01000004.1 GCF_001422645.1 Arthrobacter sp. Leaf69
GGCCCCGAGCTCGGCCGCCGGCATCCCGGCGTCGGCCTGTTCACGGCGCTGCAGCAGATCGAACGCGACGGACAAACGTGCCTGACGGGCAGCCAGGGCAGATTTCGCGTCTTCCAGCTCACGGATCTGGCTGATCAGTCCCGCACTGTCGGAGGCGGGCCGGACAGCCGCCAGCGCCCGGGCCACCTCCGCGACCGTCACGCCTGCCGCCGTTCCTGAAGCCACTTCCGGCTCAACGGCGCCAGCCGGATGAAGTGATCCAGCCGGTTGAAATGCGTCGGGCCCCTGGTCGCCGTCCATGATCAAACTCTACTTTTGGGCTCCGACATTAAATGCTCCGACAATGGATGCTCCGACATTTAGACGGTGAACCGGTGCGGACGGACAGGCAATCCGCCGGACAGGATCCGCGCCCTGGTTGCCCGGCCGCCGGTTCTGCAGCATCCGATTGTCGAGCCACTGCCGGCTCCTGCTCGCCGTTCATAGAAAACACGCTATCGGTCACCGCCGACAATTAAAGGCAACCGCGGAACCGGCGCTTCCGTAAGCTTTAGAGGACCGCCCGCGCCCCGATCCAAGGAACCCATGCCCATCAACAGACAGTCACTGAAGCAGGACGGGTTCACCGGGTTCCGGCAGTTGGCGGACCTTGAAATCAACCGGATTCCGCAGAAACCCGGGATCTTTGTGGTGCTCCAGCCGGAGGGCTTCCGGCCGCAGTTCCTGGCCAGGAGCACGGCCGGCATTTTCAAGAAAAAGGACCCCACCCTGAAGCCGGAAGCGCTCACCGCCGAATGGGTCGACGGCGCAGAGGTCCTGTACGTGGGCAAGGCCGGGCCCGGCAGCAAGGGCAACCGGGGGCTCCGCCGGCAGATCCAGGAATTCGTCGACTTCGGCAAGGGCAAACCTCCCGGCCACTGGGACGGCCGGCTGATTTGGCAGCTCGCCGCCGTCGGCAATCTGATCATCGCGTGGAAAATGCTGCCCGCCGAGGAGCTCAGCGCAGCCGAAGCGGGATATCATGCTGGGTTCGTGGAGGAGTACGGCCGGCTTCCGTTCGCCAACCTGGTCCGGGCGCGGGTCAAGGGCAGCTAGCCCCGGCCACTCAGAAGGCGCCGTACGTGAACCGCCCCGCCACCATCGTCGCGGCCACCGGCATCGCCGCGAACTCCGTGTCGGATACCGCCAGCGGGTCGACGTCGAGCGCCGCGAGATCCGCCGGATCGCCCGCCCGGACTGTGCCCCGCCCGCGCGTTGACGCTGTCAGGGCCTCTTGCCGCGTGAGGGCCTGCTCGGGGTGCCAGGGCCCGCGGCCGTCCGGCCGTGACCGGGTGGTGGCCGCCGACATCGCGGTCCACGGCTCCAGCGCCGCCACCGGCGCGTCCGATCCCAGCGCCAGGGTGGCCCCGGCAGCCAGCAGCGACCGCAGCGGGAACGCCCGGTCCGTGCGGCCGGCCCAGTTGGAATCGGCGGCGTCCCGGTCATCCAGCGCGTGGGCGGGCTGGACACTTGCCGTCAGCCCCAGTCCGCCGAAACGCGCGAAGTCCTGGCTGCGGACAAACTGGGCATGCTCAATCCGGCCCGTGATCCCCGCGGCTGCGAAGGCATCCAGCGCAACCTCGTTGGCGGCGTCGCCGATCGCGTGCACGGCGGGGACGAATCCGGACTCCCGGGCCCGGACCAGCAGGTCCAGCAGTTCCGTCGCGGTCACAGTGAGTAGCCCGTGGCCGCCATGCGGATACGGGTCCACGCAGTATGCCGTGCGGGTGTTCAACGAGCCGTCAATCAGCACCTTGAGCGGACCCACCCGCAGCAGCCCCGCCCCGCCGGCTACGTCCAAACCGGTCCGCATCCCCGCCGCAATGGCCCGGTCAAGGTCCTGCGGATAGACGCCGGCGTCCACCCTGAAGGCGTCGAATCCGCCGGCCACGCGGCGCAGCCAGACGTCCCGGTTCCACGTCATTTCGAAGTCGACAATCCCCACGATCCCGCGTGCGGCCGCGGCTTCGGCGGACTCCCGCACCCAGCCGTCCACCACCGCGTCGGGCAGGTTGCCCAGCTCACGGGTCAGTTCAAAGGCCGGCTCCTCGCGCAGCAGCCCGGACGCGTCCACCGCCACACCGTAACGGGAAGCCGCCGCGCTGTTGAGCCAGACGCAGTGCAGATCATGGCTCAGCAGCGCCGTCGGCACGCCCCGGGTGGCGCCGTCGAGCAGCTCCAGGCTGGGAACATCCGACCAGACCGCGTCCCGGAAACCCACGCCCACCGCCGTCACGGCGTCGTCGCCTTCGCGTCCGCGGCCGGACAGCGCGGAACGCACGACGTCGGCCGCCTCGCCCGCCGAGGCGGCGCGGGAGAGGTCGATCCGGTTGGCGGCGAGGGCCCACTGCGTCATGTGGACATGCTCATCCCACAATCCCGGGATGAGGTACCGGCCGTCCAGATCCACCACCCTCGCAGCGGCGGTGTTGCCCGGGATCCCCGCGGGAGCCAGCCGCGAAACCAGGCCGTCCACCACGTGCACGTCATACAGCGCCGTCCCGCCGGGGATCCGCGCGGACGCGAGCACGAGGTCATTCACGGCGGGGGCAAGTGATGCAGGCATACGAAACAGGCTATGGGCCGGCGCGCGCCGCGCCAATGAGGACCCGCCGCCGCGCCGATCCTGACCCGCCGAGGCCGCTCAGGATCCTTGGGATTCCACGGGGAGCCGGGCTTTCGGCCGCACACGGGACTTTCGCCCCTTGCCCCGTATATACGCACCCTCCATGCTTGATTTGGGGCGGTTCCTGCACGGCCATTGGGGGATGAACCGCTTGCTACAGCAGTTGTTCGGTCTCGCTCGAACCTTGGGGAAGGAAAAGGCGTTCTGCGCTGGTCCGTGTCTGCGGGACCAGGGCAGGGGGCCGCGGCCAACATGACTGTCACCAGCGATTTTCACCTTTTTGAACCCGTCCAGGGGCAGCCCGGGAGCTCTGATGCCCCGTGACCCACAGACAACACAGCTCCCGAAGTAGCGCCTACTACGCGCACCCCTCCCACGGGGATCCCCGCATGAAAGTCCTCATCCGGATCGACTCCGTTGCGGAATCGTCTCGGGTCGACGTGCGGGGCGTCGTCACGCCGGCAAATATCCGCGCCCTCTATGTTGTCTGCCGCCGTGTGGCAGCCAAACTTCCCGGCTACGAAATCGTCATCAACCTCGCCCACGCCCGCGTGACCGCCGATGCCATTGAAGAACTTCACGAGCACGCCCGCCGCTCCGTTGTGTCATCCGGCATCGACGCGTCCGTGACGCCGTGCCGGTTGCGCATCGTGGACCCGCCGAACATCCTCAGAGTCAAGGAGAACGCATGAAAGCCCTCGTCTATGGCGGTCCCGGGGAAAAGTCCTGGACGGACGTTCCCGATCCCAAGATCCAGAATCCCAGCGACGTGATCGTGAAAGTGGACACCACCACGATCTGCGGAACGGACCTCCATATTCTCAAGGGGGACGTTCCTGCCGTGACCAAGGGCCGGATCCTGGGCCACGAAGGCGTCGGGACCATCACCGAAGTGGGCTCCTCGGTCACCAGCCTCAAGGTGGGGGACCGCGTGATCATCTCCTGCATCAAGTCCTGTGGCCACTGCGCGAACTGCAAGACCGGCCTTTACTCGCACTGCATGGGCGAGGAAGGGGCATCCGGCATTGGCTGGGTCTTCGGCCACCTGATCGACGGTACCCAGGCCGAGTACGTCCGCGTCCCGTACGCCGAAAATTCGCTCCATCTGCTTCCTGAAGGCGTCACCGACGAACGGGCCGTGATGCTCTCCGACATCCTTCCCACCGGTTTCGAAATCGGTGTGCAGTACGGCCGGGTCAAGCCTGGCGATACGGTCGCCGTCGTCGGTGCCGGACCGGTGGGCCTCGCCGCGATCGCCACCGCCGGGCTTTACGGGGCCGCCACCATCATCGCCGTGGACCTTGACGCGAACCGGCTGGAGAAGTCCCGCGAGTTCGGCGCCACCAACGTCGTCCTCTCCAGCGACGCCGACTGGAAGGAGCAGGTGCTCGCGCTGACCGACGGGCAGGGAGTGGACGTGGCCATTGAGGCGGTCGGCATTCCGGCGACGTTCAACATGTGCACGGACATAGTGCGTCCCGGCGGCAATGTGGCCAACGTGGGCGTGCACGGCAAGTCCGTGGAGCTGCATGTGGAAAACCTCTGGATCCAAAACATCAACATCAGCATGGGCCTGGTCAATGCCAACACCACACCGATGCTGCTCAAGCTCGTGGCCCAGAACAAGGTGCCGGCGGAAAAATTCGCCACCCACCACTTCAGCTTCGACCAGTTCCTGGAGGCCTACGACACGTTCGCCCGCGCCGCGGAAACGAAGGCGCTCAAGGTAGTGATCACGGCATGAAAGCCCTGGTTGTCTACGATTCGGCGTACGGCAACACCAGATCGGTCGCGGAGGCGATCGCCGGCTCGCTCGACGGCGTGCAGGCGAGCTCCGTTCCGGTGGGCGAGTTCAAACCCGAAACCCTCGCGGCGGGGGACCTCCTTGTGGTCGGCAGCCCGATCAACGGATGGCGCCCGACGCCGAAAATCACCTCGTTGCTGGCTGCCCTGGGAGACGGTTCCCTCAAGGGCGTGAACGCCGCGGCGTTCGATACGCGCGTCCGGATGTTCATCCACGGCGATGCAGCCAAGAAGATATCCCATGCCCTCAAGGCCGGCGGTGCAGACATCATCGCCGAACCCATGCCGTTCTACGTGAAAGGAAGCGAAGGGCCGCTGCGTGACGGCGAAATCGAAAAGGCCCAGGGCTGGGGACGCCGCCTGCTTACCTCGCTAGGGCGCTAACCGGCGTCCATGCTGAACCGGAGGGTCCTGACAAGGGCCATGTGAAAGGACGGCGCTCATGCGACCAGGCCGGATTGTCATGCTCGTGCTGGGTACGCTCAGCGCACTCCTCGGCTTGGGTCTGCTGGCTGGCGCCGGCGCCGTCGGGTGGGCCAACTACCAGCAGCGCGACAACGGGTTTTTCACCACGCCGGTGGAGCGTTTTGCTGCCGATTCCTACGCCCTCACTTCTCCACGGCTCGACATCATGACGGAAAGCAGCTTCCCTGAAACGTCCCCGGTGGTGCCGGGAAGCATCATGCTCCGCGGCTCGGCGGCCGATCCGGCGAAGGCCATCTTCATCGGCATCGCTCCACAGGCCGATGTGGCGGCCTACCTGGCTGGCGTCAACCACTCAGAAATCGTTGACGTCAGATTTGCGCCTTTCCGGGTGCAGTACCGTGAATTGCCCGGCACGAGTGTTCCGGCGCCGCCCGCGGATCAGACTTTCTGGACCGCGCTCGCCACCGGGCCCGGGACCCAGGAGCTCCAGTGGGACCTGCGGCCAGGGGCCTGGGCCGTGGTCATCATGAACGCGGACGCCACCGCTCCGGTGGCCGTGGACCTTCGAGCCGGAGCCCGCTCTGACCTCCTGTGGCCCGTGTTCGTCGGCCTGTTGATCGGCGGAATCCTGTTCCTGCTGATCGGTGTGCCACTGATCGTGTTTGGCGCCGCCGGGCTGGGCAAGGGCGTACCGCCCGCCGGCCCCGGAGCTCCGGCGCGGGCCTATGCCGGGCAGCCAGTCCCGGGACAGCAGGCATATGCCGCCCAGCCGTATGGGGCCGGTGCGCCGCCTGCCGTCCCGCCGGGTGCTGCACCGTCCACCCCGCCGGGTGCCGGCGTCGTATATCCGGCCCGGCTCAACGGCTATCTGGACCCGAACCTGTCCCGGTGGAAGTGGCTGTTCAAGTGGTTCCTGGCGATCCCGCACTTCATCGTGCTCTTCTTCCTCTGGTTTGCCTTCGGTGTGGTCACCATCGTGGCGTGGTTCGCGATCCTCTTCACCGGGCACTACCCGCGCTCGCTGTTCAACTTCAACGTCGGGGTGATCCGCTGGAGCTGGCGGGTGGCCTTCTACTCCTACGGGGCGCTCGGCACGGACCGCTACCCGCCTTTCACCCTGGCGCGCACCGACTACCCGGCCGACTTCGACGTCGACTATCCGGAGAAGCTCTCCCACGGCCTGGTGCTCGTGAAGTCCTGGCTGCTGGCCCTTCCACACCTGCTGATCATCGCGCTCCTGACCGGCACCGCCCAGACCTGGGTGTACCACGACGGCGAATGGGTGCAGGTCAGCGCGGGGATGTCCCTGTTCGGGCTGCTGGTCTTCATCGCCGGGGTCATCCTGCTGTTCACCGGGGTGTACTCGCGGGGCCTTTTCGACTTCCTGCTGGGCCTGAACCGCTGGATTTACCGCGTCACCACCTACGTTGCGCTGATGCGTGACGAATACCCGCCGTTCCACCTGGACATGGGGCCCCGGGACCCCGGGGAAGCCGCTGCGACGCCTCCCGCCGTGACTCCTCCCGGCCCCGGGTACGCGCCGCTGCCGGGCGGGACCGGCATGCCGGGTGTCCCGGGCGGCCCGCCGCCCCTCTACGGCCAGCCTGGTCCTGGTGTGACAGGCCAGCCCGGTCCGGCCGCGGCCGGGCCAGCCGAGGGCCAGCCGGGCTTCTACGGTATCGGCGGGCCCGCAGCCGCCCGTCCCGATCAGCCGGACGCCTCGTCAGCCGCCGGGCCCGATCAGCCAGGCGCCACCTCCGGCCCGGACAAGCCACCGCCGGCCTAGGACATCCGGAACGACGACAGCCGCGGCCGGGCAGCTCACTAGAGCAGCCCGGCCGCGTCGCTGTGTCCGCTTGCCGGTTCCCGCAGGGACGGGCGTCAACCCTCCGCGGGCCCGCGGGTCCTGCCTGCCCGGTCGCCGCTGCCCGGCGGCACCTTCTTCAAAAGACTTTTACATGCGTGTGCATCCAAACAGCCTCCAACGCCGGTAGTAGGGGTGTAAGCAATAAATCGCCCGCGTGGCGGGCCGTTGAAGGAGATGTAAATGCGTACCAGCCTTTTCACAGCAGGCGCCGTGGCGATCGCGGCAGCTCTCACCCTTGCCGGCCCTGCCCAGGCGGCCGAGTCCGACGCCCAGCTGTCCGTCCTCCACGGCGTGCCGGGGCTGACCGTTGACGTCTGGGTCAACGGCGAACGCACCCTGGACGATTTCACGCCCGGCACCCTCGCCGGCCCGCTCGCCCTGCCGCCCGGCGACTATGACCTTGCCATCACGGCCGCCGATGCCGCGGACGCCTCTGCCCCTGTGATCGGGCCCGTCACGGTCAGCCTCGCGGCCAACGGCAACTACACGGCCGTGGCCAACCTCGACGCAGAGGGCAACCCGACGGCCAACTTCTTCACGAACGACGTCTCGCAAATCGATCCCGGCAAGGGCAAGCTCACTGTCCGCCACACGGCAGCTGCGCCGGCCGTGGACATCCTCGCCGGAGGTACCGCCGTGATCTCCGGCCTGGCCAACCCCAATGAGGAGACCCTCACGCTGGATCCCGGAACCCTCTCCGTTGCGGTGGCCGCGGCCGGCACCACCGAACCGGTGATCGGCCCGGCCGACGTAACGGTCGCGGAAGGCACCCACACAGTGGTGTACGCGTGGGGCAGCCTCGCGGACAACAACCTGCAACTGGCCGTGCAGAACATTGAGGGTCTGCACTCCGCCCCGGCCGGCGTTCCCGGCGGACGATCCGGCGCAGCTGACGCCGCGACCGGATCAACCGGTCAGGCAGCCACCACGGTAGGCATCGGAGCCGCGCTCCTCCTGCTCCTGGCCGGCGGGTTCGCCGTGACCCGGAAGCAACCGGCGCTCCGCCGCACCCGCTAGGCACCAACCGCGTGTACCGGCCGCCCGGTCACCCCGGGCGGCCGGCCCCTGACATCCAATCCGACAAGGGGAGGCCCGAGATGAACCGTACGACGGCGGCGGAGCCCACCGGGGTTCCCCCGGCTTCTGGCCGGCGGTCGACGGCGCGGCGGACGGCTGCGCGTTGCTCGGCCGCACGTTGGTCTGTCGGACAGAGATCGGCGGCGCGGATCGCGGCGGCTGTCGTCGTAACGGTTGCGCTGTCGATCGCCGGTTCCGCCGCGCCCCGCGGAACGGATGCTGAGCCCCCGGCCGCGGAGAGATCAGCAGCGGAGGGAACAGCCGCCCAGGCACCTGGCTCTGACGGGCCGCGATCCGGAGCCGAGCAGTCCCGGCCACCGGAGTCCCAAACTCCACAGTCCCAGCCGCGGGCTGCGGCTGCCCCGGTCCCGGGTGCAGCCATCCCGGTCCGTCCGGCAGCTCCAGCGGCCCGGGAGCCTAAGGACCCGGCCCCGCGCGCCCTCACCGTGGAGGGCACCACCATCAACATGGCCGTCGTGGACGTGGGGGTCAGTCCCAACGGGGCCATGGAGATCCCCGAGCCGTTCAACGAGGCCGGCTGGTACCGTTTCGGCCCGGCCCCCGGAGCCGCAGCCGGAACCGCGGTGGTCGCGGCGCACGTCGACACGACCTCGGATTCGGCGCCCTTTTCCCAGCTCAAGTCGCTGGCGCCGGGAACGCTGGTGACCGTCCGGCGGGACGGGGCCCCGCCCGTGACGTTCCGGGTGACCGGCGTGGAGCTTATGGCCAAGGACGCGTTCGACGGAGCGTCCATTTTCCGCCGCGACGGCCCTCCCCGGCTGAAGCTGGTGACCTGCGGCGGCCGATGGCTGGACGAGAAACAGGACTACGGCGACAATGTGATTGTCACAGCGGTGCCGGCATGATCCAGGACACAGCGCTCATCAGCACCACCAGCAGCGGGAAGGAGCCTGGCTTGGCCCCCTTCGAGGCCCCTTCCGCCTGGGACGCCGGACTGAACGAGTCCTTCGCCGCCGGTGACGAAACCGCGCTGGCCGAGGCGTACCGGCAGTTCTCGCCGCTGGTCCACACGCTGGCGCTGCGCTCATTGCGCGACAGTTCCGCGGCCGACGACGTCACGCAGGAGGTGTTCATCCGGGTGTGGCGCTCGCGGTCGGCGTTCGATCCGGGGAAAGCGCGGCTGCCGGCGTGGATCGTGGGCATCACCCGGAACGTGATCACGGACGCGCAGGCGGCCTCGGTGCGGGAAACCCGAAAGGTGCTGGCCGCCGTCGAGCGTTCCCCGGCCCCGGAAGATCCCGCCGGGCATGCGGCCGCGGAGGTGCTGGCCGACCGCCTGCTGCTGGACGGGGAGCTGGAAAGGCTGGGGGAGCCGCAGGGATCCATCCTCAAGCTGGCCTTCTACGATGACCTGACGCATTCGCAGATTTCACAGAAACTGGACCTGCCGCTTGGTACGGTCAAGAGCCACATCCGCCGCAGCCTGTCCCAGCTCAGAAGCCGATTGGAGGTAGACCGTGCAACATCTTGATCCGGAGTCCCTGAGCCTGCTGGCCCTCGGCGAAGAGCTCGGAAACGACGCCGCGGAACACCTCCGCTCCTGCGCCAGCTGCGCAGCGGAATACGCCAGCCTCCGCCGCGCCGTCGTGGCAGCAAAGCCCGGACCGGACGTCGCCGCACTGGAATCGCCCGGGCCGCAGGTATGGGCAGGAATTCACAGCGCGCTGGGGCTTTCCCCCGCCGTCGCCGCCGACCCGCTGGGATCCCCGACGGCGTCCGGCTCCCCGCCGCCGTTTGCGCCGTCACCGGAACAGCCGTCGTCCGGGTCCGTGACTCCGCTCCCGTCCCGGGAAGCCGGGGCCCGCGGGAAGCCTGACCGCAGCGGCGGTTCCGGCTGGCTCCGCCGTCCCGGGGTATGGCTGGCAGCCGCCGCGGCCACAGCGCTGCTGGCGGCGGGCGTCTTCTGGTCCGTTCAGCAGAACCAGCCGGTGGTCACGCCGCTGTCCCAGACCGAGCTCGCGCCGGTGGACCAGCATTCCGCCACCGGCTCGGCCCAGGTGGTCGAAGCCAAGGACGGACAGCGCACGCTGGAAGTGCGGGTAGACAAGAACGAGGCCCGCGGTTACCAGGAGGTCTGGCTGATCGCGCCCGATCTGACACGGCTGGTGAGCCTGGGCGTGATGACGTCCGAGTCCGGCTCGTTCCCGGTTCCCGCCGGGCTGGACCTGGCCGAATATCCGATCGTGGACGTCTCCGACGAGCCGGTGGACGGCAACCCCGCGCACTCCAGCGTGAGCATTGTCCGCGGAACCCTCGCCTCCTGAACAGACCGGCCCCTCTTGCCAGCAACCCCCGGCGAGAACATAGTTGAGGGAATTTACCACTCCACCGCGGGAGGCAGGCGGCCATGTTGAACAATGAGGTCCCCGGCAACGGACTGCTGCAGGGCAAAACGGCGCTGATCTACGGTGCGGGCGGTTCCATCGGCGGCGCCGTGGCCCGGGCTTTCGCTGCGGAGGGCGCCTTCGTCCACCTTGCCGGGCGCACCGAGTCGCGGCTTGAAAAGGTGGCCCGGGACATCCTGGAGGACGGCGGCAGGGCGGAAACCGCCGTCGTCGACGCCCTGGACGAGGAACAGGTCGACGCATTCGTGGACCGCGTGGCGAAGAAGCACAGACGGATCGACATCTCCTTCAACCTCATCTCCTTTGGCGACATCCAGCAACCGCTGATGGAGATCGACGTCAACGACTTCACCCAGCCCATCACCTTGGCCACGCGCACCCACTTCATCACCACCCGGGCCGCGGCGACGCGCATGATCAAACAACGCTCCGGCGTGGTGCTGATGTTCGGCGGCTCGGGACCCCAGACCATTCCCGGGCTTGGTGGCTTCAAGGTGGCCCTGGACGCGATGGAGGGGCTGCGCCGCCAATGGGCCCTGGAACTGGGAAAACACGGCATCCGAGTGGTCACTATGGTGTCCGGCGGCATCATCGAGACGATCCCGTGGCAGGCGGAGGGACGCGAGGAGATCATCGTGGAGATTGCCAAGGCCGCCCACCTGAACCGCACCGCCACTCTGGCCGACGTCGGAAACGTCGCCTGCTTCGTGGCCTCGGACAAGGCCGGGGCCATCACAGACGCCACGGTCAACATCTCCGCCGGCGCGATCGTGGACTACTAGGTCCGGGGCGCCTCCGGCTGCCCGACCGTCACCTTGATCCGCTGCACCACGTTGTTGCCCATGCCCTGGTAGTTCCAGGCCTGCTCCAGCGGCTGCGCCGCACCGGTGGCGTCCGTGGCGCGGCAGGCAAGCTCGTGTTCGCCGGGGTCAGCAACCCACGGCATGGACCAGGCGCACCAAGCGAAGGGCGCGGCAGGATGCTGCAGCTGCGCCGGCGCCCACTTGCCGTCGATCCCGACCTCGACGCGCTGCACCGCGCCCTCCCCGGACCACGCCCGGCCGGTCAGCATCACCGGGCCGGGCGGCACGATCCTGCTCCTGGTGAAAAAGTCCGGCACACCCGGCGGAACCATCAGCGAACGGACTTTGATCCAGGAGACGGGACTGCCGGCGTCGTCCGCGTCCTGCTGATAGCGGTACGCGACCGTCTGCTGGAAACCCTCGAACGGTTTGGTCAGCACCTGGATCGAGGAGAGCCATTTCACGCTCGCCATGCCGTACCAGCCGGGGACCACCAGCCGCAGGGGATAACCGTGCTGCGGGGGCAGGTCGCTGCCGTTCATCTGGTACGCCAGCACGATGTCGGGCCGCAGGGCTTCCGCTATCGGAAGGCTCCGGGCGAACTGATGCCGGACCCCGCCCTGGAATCCGCTGTCGGCGCCGGTGAACGCCACCTCCACGGCGTCGTCCTCCACTCCGGCCTGGGTCAGCAGGTAGGCGAGCGGGACGCCGGTCCAGACGGCGGTGCCCACGGCCTCGAGCTGCCACGGCTGGCTCAGCGGACGGGGCCGCAGCAGGGAGCGGCCGTTGCCGGCGCACTCCAAGGTCACGGGGATGCTGATCGTCGGCGCCCGGCGAATCGCCTTGAGGTTCAGCTCCAGGGACCGCTGCACAGCGCCGCCGATCCGCAGGTGCCACTGCTCGGCATCGACGAACGGGATGTCGAAGTGGTTCAGCAGATAATGCAGCCCGGGCGGGGTGATGTCGTTCCGCAGGGCCTCCAGCGGCATGGAGTGGTTCCGCACCGCGAGCTGGAGTTCCTCCGCGGTCAGCGGGCCGTGGCTCGGTTCGCCGGGGTGCGGCGTGAGCTTCCGTCCGTGGCGCGGTGTCTTCAGGATGGATGAGTGTCGGGACATCTGTTTTGGCATGGCACTGCGATTCTGCTCCGGACCAGCCCGGTTTTGGACCGGTGTCACCTGTAGTCAGGTCTACGCCTGGGCCCGGAAGCCGTCAATACTGGGCCAGCCCGGCAGCCCGGCAGCCCGGCAGCCCGGCAGCCCGGCAGCCCGGCAGCCCGGGACGGGACGCGGGACTAAATCGTGTGCGACTCGGCCAGGAACTGCGCCAGGCCCAGCGGTTCGCGGCCGGTGAGTTCGTGCACGGCCGACGTCGGGCCGGCCAGTTCGCCCGCGGCGATGGCAGTGTAGGTGCTCACCCAGGCATCTACCTGCCACGGCGGGGCGCCATAGGGAGCCCGCGAGGCGTAGGCCTCCTCGAGGGTCTCGTGGTGGAACGTGATGCGCCGGCCGGTCCCGGCGGTGAGGAGGTCCGCTGCCGCCGAGAGGGAAATGTCCTCGGGTCCGGTGAGATCGTAGGTTCTGCCGACGTGCAGGGCAGGGTCGCGGAGCACGGTCACGGCGGCGCGGGCGACATCGGCGCGGGCAACAGCCGCCATGACGCCGTTCCCGGCGGGTCCACGGATCACCCCGTCCTCGCCTGCCAGCAGTGGCAGGAAGTCCAGGTAGAAGTTGTCCCGCAGGAAGGTGTAGTCCATCCCCGACGCTTTGATCCGTTCCTCGGTGGCGAAGTGGTCCCGGCCCAGGGTGAACGTGGAATCGGCTGCCGCGCCGAAGAATGAGGTGTACACGATGTGCCGCACGCCGGCCGCGGCCGCCGCGTCCACGAAAGTGCAGTGCTGCTGCAGCCGGTCCTCGGTTTCTGCGGCGGAAACCATCAAGAGTGTCTCCACTCCGTCGAGGGCGGCTTTCGCGAGCACCGGATCGGCATAGGCCACCGTCACGGGGACGGCGTCCGCCAGTTCCGGCGCCCGGCCGATATCGCGGACCAGCAGACGCTGCGGGCTGCCGGCGCCGGCCAGTTGCCGCGCGACCAGCCCTCCCAGGTGCCCGGTGGAACCGGTGACGGCGAGCGTCGGCGCGGTTGCCACGGGCCTACCGCTCCCGCGAGGCGGGCGACTTGGTTTGCGCCGGGTCGCGCTCGGCGAGGGAGCCGATCGCGGCGTCGATCTTTTCCATGATTCCGGCGTCCAGCTTCACGCCCGCGGCCGCCACGTTCTTCTCGATCTGTTCCGGCCGGGATGCGCCCATGATGGCGGAGGCCACGTTCGGGTTCTGCAGCACCCAGGCGATACTCAGCTGGGCCATGGTCAGCCCGGCTTCCTCCGCGATCGGTTTGAGCTGCTGGACACCGGTGAGGACCTCATTGGACATCCAGCGCTCGATCATTTTCGAGCCGCCCTTGGAATCCGTGGCGCGGCTGCCCTCAGGGGCCGGCTTGCCTGGGTGGTACTTGCCGCTGAGCACACCCTGGGCAATCGGTGACCAGACAATCTGGGAGAGGCCCAGCTCTTCGGACGTCGGAATCACCTCGGCCTCGATGACCCGCCACAGCATTGAGTACTGCGGCTGGTTGGAGATCAGCTGGAAGCCGAGATCCTTGGCGAGGGCGTGGCCGTCGCGGATCTGGCCGGCTGTCCATTCGCTGACCCCGATGTAGAGGGCCTTGCCCTGCCGCACGATGTCCGCGAAGGCCTGCATCGTCTCTTCGAGCGGGGTCTCGTAGTCGTAGCGGTGGGCCTGGTAGAGGTCCACATAGTCCGTCTGCAGACGGGTCAGTGAGCCGTTGATGGCCTCCATAATGTGCTTGCGGGAGAGGCCAAGATCGTTATGGCCCTTGGGACCGGTGGGGCCGAAGACCTTGGTGAAGATTTCCAGCGACTCCCGCCGCTCGTCCCGGAGCGCCTTGCCGAGCACGGTCTCCGCGGCCGTGTTGGCGTAGACGTCCGCGGTGTCGAAGGTGCTGATGCCGGCGTCGAGCGCTGCCCGGACGCACTGGGTGGCGACCTCGTTCTCCACCTGCGAGCCGTGCGTGAGCCAGTTGCCGAACGTGATTTCCGAGATCTTGAAGCCGCTGTTCCCGAGGTATCTGAATTCCATGGGTTTCACCGTAGCCGAGTTGCCTGCCGGGGGTAAGGCCTCAGCCGGCTTTGCGCTCCTGAGCCTGCGGCGTGTTGCGCGGATGGTTCTGGGGCTGGCCCTGGGGCTTTCGGGGCAGCGGCAAGCGGCCGGGATGGGAGACCAACGAGCCCGTGTCCAGCAGGGATTTCGCGGCGGGCATCGGGGCTTTCTTGAAGGCCGGCGGGACATTGCCGAGCTGGCCGTTCCTGTCAGTGGCCGACTCGACGAGGGGCGCCACGGCCTCCACGTCCCGTGCCGGGGCCGTGGGGCTGGGCAGTTCGCGGACCGAGACCTTGACCGCCGGGGCCGCCTCCGCCTTGGCACGTGCGGCGGCGCGGGCATCGGCCTGCGCGACGGCGGCCACCCAGTCCGGCGACAGTGCGGGTTCCTTCTTCGCAGGCTTGGCGGGCTTAACGGGCTTGGCCGTCTTCGCGGCTTTCGCCGGTTTCGCGGCCGCTGGCGGCCGGCCCTGCTGGGTGCTTCCGGTGGCCCTGACCGCGCCGGCCTGGACGGTCCCGGAGGGCCGGGCTGTTCCGCCGGCGACCTTCAGCACGCCGCGTCCCACGGCCATGATGGTCACGGCAACCAGCCGGCCGAGGCCGGCAATCACCAGCGTGGCTACCAGGGCGAGGAACAAGCCGAAGAACATGACCAGCGCCACTGCCAGCGTCCCGAGGAAGGTCAGGTTGAGGGCGATGGTTGTCGGATCTTCCATGTCACCTCTCCTAGCTGGCCTTGCCGCGGCGTGTCCCGCCAAGAGCGGCGGGTAACAGCACCCCTTAACCATACGGACTTTTTCCGTGGACGCGCAGGCATCCGGCCTCTTCGCAGGGCCGTGTCCGAGCTGGTACGGGTTCCGTTGCCGGGCGCTGCCGGGCCGTGCGTCTATAGTCTGAAGGAGCCACGCCGGCGTGGTCCGGCCCCGAAAGGACAATTGTGACGCCCCCAGCCGCCGCCAGTACCGGGGCCCATGACCAGCCCGAGCGGTCCCGCTTCCGGGGAAACTGCCCGTGCTTGTCCGGGGAGCAGTACGGGGACTGTTGCGGCCGCTTCCACTCGGGCGAAGCGGAGGCTTCGACGGCAGAGCAGCTGATGCGCTCGCGGTACAGCGCCTTCGTGATGCTGGACGCCGAATACCTCCTGCGCACCTGGCACCCTGAGACCCGGCCGGTTGCCCTGGATCTGGATCCAGACATGCAGTGGCGTCGGCTGGACATCATTGCCACGACGCGCGGCGGTCCGCTGGACACCGAAGGGACCGTGGAGTTCAAGGCCCATTTCCGGCACGACGGCGAACGCGGAGTCCACCACGAAACGAGCCGCTTCCTGCGGGTCGACCGCCGCTGGTATTACTTGGCTTGAGGCGGAGGCCGCCGCCGGGTTCGGCTGAACAAGGGCCTAGCGTTCCTCGACAGTGTCCACCGGGGTGAAACCGGCGCGGTCCACCTTGCGGTGGAAGCGCATGCCGGCGGTTCCACCGAGGACGGCACCTACGAGGGCCACCGCAGCCACCACCACTGCGGCGATGATGCTGGTGGTGTTCAGTTCGCCTTCGTTGACCGGGATCCGCGGGAAGCTGTTGAGCTGGGCCAGGATGTTGTACTGCTGGCCTGCCATCAGGCCGAGAATGGCGACCACCACAGCGGCGATGAGGGCCCAGACCCACACCATAAAGCCCTGCTTGGCGCCGTTGAAGCGGGCCATCCGGCCGGCGACGTAACCGCCGGAGTAGTAGGACACGAACAGGATGACCAGCAGCACGATGATGCCAACCATTCCCACGGTCTGGTCGCCGGAGTTCACGGCCGTGTTGACATCGGTATTGGTGGCGAGCCCGACGGCGGTGCCGGCGGCGGCGACCAGCGCGGTCAGCAGCACGGCCATACCCGTGGCGGCGAGCCAGCCGAAGAAGGCCGAGCCGATCTTGATGCCGCCGAATTGTTCCTTTTCGCGGGCCACCACGGTTTCCCGGGTGGGGACCTCGTCGACCACCGTGTCCCGCCCGTCGACGCTGTCGTGGCCGGTCCCGTTGTGCCGCACGGCCGTGACGGGCTGGCTGCGGGTCGGTTCCGTGACGGGCTGGCTGCGGGTCGGTTCCGTGACGGGCTGGCTGCGGGTCGGTTCCGTGACGGGCTGGTCGGTTCCGTGCGGACCGAGTCCTGGCTCCGCGTGGCGGCGTCGCTGGCGGCGGTGCCCGTGGGGATCACGCGTGTGTCGTTGGTGCCGGGTGCGGCCTGCGGTGCAGCGTCCTGCCGGGCATCGTGGATCCGGGCGTCCTGGTGTGCGGCCGCGTCCCCGTCACCGGCGTGGCGGGGAGTGCGATCTTCGGGGCCGGCTGGGCTGCTCATGAGGACTGCTCACTTTCACTGATTGACCCGGGCCCATTGTTTGGGCCGGGCACCGCAAGGCGGAGACCGGCGTGCGGGTCTCACATCCACCTAACCACGGGCAGCAGAAGGTAGCAAGGATGCTTACTATTCGGTTGACGGCACCTGCCGGGCGGTGCGGCCCTTGTCAGCGGTACTTCCGGTGGAGGTTCTCCTTGACCGAGGCGCGGGGACTGGCATCGGCAATCCAGGGCCCGGTGCCCTCTGACTGGTCCAGAACCCCGGCCTCGAGCCACTCGTAGTCGCCGGCCAGGACGTTGCGGGCGAGCACGTGGTCGCCGTCGTCTGTGTTCCGCCAGAGTTGGTCGAAGTACTCGTCCACGCGTACCCGGGCCTGCTCGCAGTACGCCTCGGCAAGTTCGTAGGCGGAGGCTCCCTTCTCCGGCTCGGTCCGGAGCAGCATTTCGGCCCGGGAGCAGCAGGCGGCCATGGCGAACAGCTCGGCCCCGATGTCCACAATCCGGCCCAGGAACGCCTGTTTGTGCTCCAGCTTCGCCTGCCACCGGCCCATCCCGTAAAAGGTTTGCCGGGCCAGCCGCCGCGAGGACCGCTCAACAAAGCGCAGCTGCTTGGCCAGCCGGCCGAAGTCGCTGTAGGAACGCGGGTCCATCCCGGCCCCGGCAACGAGCTTCGGCAGCCACTTCGCATAGAAACCGGAAGCGGCTGCCGCGGCCCTGGCCTTGTCGGACAAGCTGGCTTCCTCGGAGGCGAGGTCACCGGCGGCCGCGAGGTGCGCGTCCACGGCCTCCCTGGCGATCAGCAGTTTCATGATCTCCGAGGATCCCTCAAAGATCCGGTTGATCCGCAGGTCTCGGAGCTGCTGCTCGGCCGGCACGGCACGTTCACCGCGGGCCTCAAGGGAGTCCGCGGTTTCGAAGCCGCGGCCGCCGCGGATCTGCACCAGTTCGTCCGCAATCCGGCAACTGATCTCGGTGCACCACAGTTTCGCCAGGGCCGCTTCGATCCGCACGTCCTTCTGCCCGGCGTCGGCCATTTCGGCGCACAGCTCAAATACCGCGTCCAAAGCGAAGGCGCTGGCCGCGATAAAGGCAACTTTCTTGCCCACGGCCTCATGCCTGCCCACCGGCCGGCCCCACTGGACGCGGGCGTTGGACCATTCGCGGGCGATCTTCAGGCTCCACCGCCCGGAGCCGACGCAGAGCCCGGGAATCGAGAGCCGGCCGGTATTGAGTGTGGTGAGGGCGATCTTCAGGCCCTGGCCCTCGGCGCCCAGCCGGTTCGCCGCGGGCACCCTGACCTGGTGGAACCGGGTGACGCCGTTCTCGATGCCCCGCAGTCCCATGAAGGCATTGCGGTTTTCCACCGTGATGCCGGGGGAGTCCATTTCGACGACGAAGGTGCTGATGCCGCCCTTGTGAACAGTGCCGTCCGCGTCGGTGCGGGAGGGGGCCACCGCCATGATCACCACCAGTTCGGCGATGACCCCGTTGGTGGTCCAGAGCTTCACGCCGTCAATGACGTAGGACTCCCCGTCGTCGGAAGGGACGGCGGTCGCTCCCATCCGGGCGGGGTCGCTACCGACGTCGGGTTCGGTCAGCAGGAACGCGGTGATAGCCCCCGCAGCGCAACGCGGCAGGTATTCCTGCTTCTGCGCCGGGGTGCCGAAGACTTTGACAGGTTCGGGGACGCCGATGGACTGGTGTGCGGAGAGCAGCGCGCCGAGGCTGGGGTGGACGGAACCCAGCAGGGCCAGCGCCCGCCCGTAGTAGACGAGGGAGAGGCCCAGCCCGCCGTAGTCGCGGGGGATCTTCATGCCGAACACCCCCAGTGCGGCAAGTCCCTTGAGGTATTCATCCGGGATGCGGGCGTCCCGCTCAATGGTGCGTCCGGACATGGTGCGGCAGTAGTCGGTCAGGCGGGCCATGAACGCTTCCCCGCGTTCGACGTCGTCCGCCGGAGCCTCCGGCCAGGGGTGGATCAGGCTGAGGTCGAAACTGCCGAGGTACAGTCCCTTGGCGAAACTGGGCCGGTCCCAGCTGGTCTCGCGGGCCGCTTCGCTGACGGCCCGCGCGTCCGCTGCGGTGGCATCGTGGCCCAGCGTCTGGGGCGGAACCGGGACTTCGGTGTCGGCCGGATTGTCAGTGGCAGGATTTTCAACGGCGGAGCTCATCGGGCATCTCCTCTAACCGGGGTTACCGGCTCGAGCCCTGGATCCGCCGTGGGTGGAGGACCCTTCAGCTGTCCCGCAATACTACCCGCGGGTAGGTGCCGGTACTAGGGGCCGGTTGGCCCATAATTTCGGCCGCCATATCCCCGAACTCGCCGGCGAAGTCGCCCGGCAGCTCCACCGTGGACGCATGGTGGACCAGCCGGTCCCAGGCGTGGTTGATGCCGTGGACAAGCCCCAGAAGGATGTTTGCCGCGATGATCCAGGCGAGCCGGCCGATGCCCACCAGCACCAGGGCCGCGAACGATGCCGTCATCATAAAGAGTGTGAGTAGCAGGGCAAACACGAGTGTTCCAATGAACACCAGCGTTGCCGTTTCCACTGCGCTTAGGTCGAACTGCATTCTTCCCCCTGCACCATTGCTTCGGCTGAGTCAGTAGCCCGAGCGTAGGGCGGGGGAAGTGGGCTAGCCAGAGTCGCGAGCCCGTGCCGCGGTTCTTGATGCGGGATCGAAATGCTACCGGGCCGTAGGTCACAGCGGGGTCGCGGGAACCTCACCGGCTGCGGTCAGCGTGCTGGCTGCGGCTGCAGCTCGGCTGCACACACGGCCGTCCACCCGATGAAAGGAATCCGGGGCCTGCGTTAACCTTGTAGCTGGCAGTTTTTCCTCATCCGCTGCCCGGTCCATATCCCACGGCAGCTGAAGGAGAGTGCGTGTCCCGCTCCGCCCTGTCCTCCGCCGACGCCATCAGCGCCCGGCTGCGGGACCTCGAACTCCTCACCAAGGGACCCGCCTGGGCACTGACGCGCTCGGCGCCGTGGGTGATCGCCGTGCTGCAGGCTTCCTTCACCCGCACCCGGCCGCAGTTGCCGCTGGAACAGTTCCACGCCGACGTCGACGCCTTCCTAGAGCAGCTCCGCCGCCAGGACCCGGGGCTGGGCGGCTCCGCGAACGGAAAGACGTTCGGCGACGAGTGGACCCGGAAGAACTTCCTGACCCGCCGGAACCAGTCCGGCCAGATCGTGTACGAAGTCACCGAAGCCGCGGCCCGCGTCCTCGCCTTCCTGGACAGCCTCTCCAGCGAACGCTCCACCCTCAACGGCTCGCGGCTGGGCACGCTGCTGGGCGACGTTGAGAAGCTCGCCAATGAGACGAACCCGGACCAAAGTGCCCGGCTGGAGTCCCTCGAAGAGGAAATCGGCGAACGGCGCCAGCTGATCGAGGACATCAGCTCCGGTGACTTTGACGGCCTGCTCGACGACGAGGAAGCCGTTGAGGCAGCCGGGAACATCCTGGACCTCGCCGCCAGCCTGCCCGCCGACTACAAGAAGATGCGCGACCGGATCGAGGAGCTCGTGGGGGAGCTCCGCAACCAGATCATCGAGGAGTCCCTGAGCAAGGGCGCCACGATGGCGCAGGTGCTGGAGGCGGACAAGCGGCTCCGGCAGAGCCCCGAGGGCAGGACCTTCCGTTCCTTCACGGCCTTCCTGGAGGATCCGCAGCAGCAGCTGCGCTTCCGGTCGGCGATCGGCGAAGTGCTGAGCCGGCAGTTCGCGGATGACCTCAGCCACGAGGAACGCGAGACGCTGAAGAACCTTGTGGCGGAACTGCGCAACCAGCACAGCCAGATCCAGCGGATCTACGGCAAGCTCAGCGAAAGCCTGAACACCTACGTCCAGAGCGACGACTTCCGCCAGTCCGTCCGGCTCCGCAAGGTCCTCCGGGAAGCCGAACAGGCCATCCGGTCCCTGCCGTACGAACGCGAACGCCCCGGACTGGTCCGCGGCCCGGTGCTGTTCAACGCCGGCTTCGAGTCCTTGGCCATGGTCAAGCTCTTTGACCCGGACGAGTTCGCGGCCCCGCCCAAGCTGGCCGACCCGATCGCTTTCAGCGACTCGGACCGGGTGCGCTCGCCGCGCACCGGCAAGGCCCGGCCGGAGGCCATCCGAGCCGCGTTCGCCGGCGCCTCCACCCTGGCCGAGGCCTGGGACCGGCTCCCGGCCGGGGAACGCCACATCAACTCGATCCGCGGCCTGCTCTCCCACGCCCTGCACGAGGGGGCCGGCTTCGACCGCGAGGCCTGGGACACTCTCGACTTCGAACAGATCGACGGCTCCACGCGCACCGCGTACCTGCCGGTCGTCACGCTCAAGAAGGACTGAAGATGACTGAACTTTCCCACGACACCGTGGAAGCCACCGCCGAGGCGGCCGGCGCTGCGGCACCGGCGGCCGAGTCCGCCCGCCACGTCCACGCTGACCCCTTCACGCTCACCCCGCGCGACACGTTCGTCGACGGCGCCGCACTGTTCCCGGGGGACACCGGCGTCCTCCCGATGAAGGTCCGCCAGGCTCTCGTGAAACTCCTGAAGGGCCCGTACATCGACGGCGGCCGGGACGAAAAGCTGTGGACCACCCTGCTGGACAACCAGCTGATCCTGCGCAGCCGCCTCTCCGAACTGTTCCTGACCCTGCAGTTGGACCACGACCGCAAAGTGGCAGTGCTGCGCCCCGTGGACCCCGAAGCCATCGGCGGCGGCACCCGCTCCAGCATCCTGCGCCAGCAGCGCGCCCTCAGCCGGGTCGAAACCATCGTGCTGCTGCGCCTGCGCCTGCTCCTGGACCGCCACGTCACGGCCCAGACAGATCCGACCATCACACGCGAGGAAATCGCCGAACTGGTGGCCCACTACCAGCCCTCCGGCCAGCAGGACGCCCTCCGCGATTCCGACGTCGTCAACCGCGCCATCACCAAGCTCCTGGCCCGCCAACTCCTCCTCGCCACCGGCCTGGACGAGGTCTACACGATCTCCAACGCCCTCCCCCTGGCCCTCCCCTTCGAAAACATCGGCGACATCCCCGCCCAGATCGACGCCCTGGTCGCAGCCTCCACAGACCAGTCCGGCACCGAGCCACTATTGGAGCTTGACGGCGACAACGAGGCGAACACCGACGCGGACGAGGCAGAAAGCGACGACGACGGCGGTGACGCCGATGCCGCCCAAAGTGACCTGGCAAACGAAGACGACGACGGCGATGCCGCCCAGGGAGTGGCATCGGGCCTGTCGGAGCCGCGCGCTGAGCTGATCGAAGATCAGCTGCGCGGCGCAGGGGCGGGGGCGGCATCGCCGTCGTCGTCGGACGCAACCACGACTGAAGAGACCGAGGAGACCAAGTGAGCATCGCCTCCATGCTGCCCATGGGCGAGCTCACCAACCCCGGCCAGATGCGCCTCGCCCTCGTGCAGGTAGTCAACTGGGGCACTTTCCACGGTGCCCACACCATGCACGTGGATCGCAACGGCACCCTGCTCACGGGCAATTCGGGCGTCGGCAAGTCCACGCTGTTCGACGCGATGCTACGGGTCTTCGACGCCCGGCCCCGGTCCAACGAGGCTGCGGCCCAGCGCGCCGGCGGCGCCGTGGAGGACAAGCGCACCACGTTTACGTACATGCGCGGCAAAGTGGGGGACAAGGCCGTGGGCGAGGGCTCCGCCAGCGCGTTCCAGCGACCCGGCGCCACGTGGTCCGCCGTCGCCCTGACCTTCGACAACGCCGCAGGAACCCGGGTGACGGCCTCGGCGCTGTTCGACCTGCCCAAGAACGGGACCGAGTCCAGCGTCGGCCGGTACTACCTGATCGACAACAAGCCGCTGGACCTCACGGCACTTGAGGGCATCGCGGAGAAACGGTTCACCAAATCGGCGCTGGATGCGGTCTTCCCGGACGCCCAGATCTTCGACGTGCACAAGGCCTTCGCGGAGCGCTTCCGGCGCCTGCTCGGGATCAATTCGGACCAGGCCCTGCCGCTGCTGCGGGTCATCCAGGCCGGCAAGGGCCTCGGCGGCAGCGTCAACAATTTTTTCCGCGACCAGGTCCTGGACGCGCCCGCCACCCTGACCGCGGCGGACGACGTCGTCGAGGAATTCAGCAACCTGATGTCCATCCGGCAGCGCCTCGAGGACGTCCGGCAGCAGCGCGACCAGCTGGCACCGGTCCCCGGGCTGAACAAGGACTACGCCCAGTCCCTGCTCGACGCGAACCGGCTCCGGGAGCTGGCCGGCGAGGAATTCGAGGCGTACAAGCAGCAACTGGCCGTCACCGTGCACGAGAAAACGCTGGCCCGGTTCAAGGACCTGGCCCAGGCGAAGGCCAAGGAACTGGGCGCCGAGCGGGGTATCCGGGACGGCCTGGCCAAGGAGCTGCGCCAGCTGGAGGCGGACTACAACAACCAGGGCGGCAACGCGATCTCCGCGATCGAGCAGTCGCTCGAAAACGCCCGGGTGGGGCTCAAGCTCCGCCAGCAGGTGGAGGAATCGGCCCGCAAGGCGCTCTCCGACGCCGGCTTGGAACTTCAGTGGACCGCGGCGGGCTGGGAGCAGGCACATGAGCACGCCGCCGCCCGCTCGGCCGAACTGAAGGACGACTCGGAGGCCCTCAAGGAGCTGCGTTTCGAAGCCTTCGACGGTCACGCGACCAGGAAACGCGAGCTCGCCGCGGCCCAGCAGGAGCTGGTCTCGCTCAAGACGCGCAAGTCCCTGCTGCCGCCGTCGAGCATTGAAAACCGCAGCGCGATCGCGGCGGCCACCGGTGTCCCCGAGGAACAGATGCCGTTCGGCGGCGAGCTGATCGACCTTGCCGAGGGCCAGGAGCAGTGGCGCCCGGCCGCGGAGCGCGCGCTGCGCAGCCTCGCTACGACCATGCTGGTCCCGGGCGAGCACTTTGCCGCCGTCACCCGCTACCTCAACGACCACTCCGTCCGCGGCGCCCTGCGCGCCGTCGATGTCTCCAAGCCCCTCTCCGGCGGGGCGCTGGCCGTGGAAGACGCGGCCGACGGCGATCTGCTTACCAAGCTGGACATCCTCACCCTGGGCCCTAGCGCTCAGGCGGGTGAGTGGATCCGGGAACGGATCGCCCTCGACTTCGCGTACCCGTGCGTCGAAAACCCGGACGAGCTGGCGGGGCTGGACAAGGGTCTGAGCCTGGGCGGTGTGGTCAAGCGGAACCGCCACACGGTGGAAAAGGACGACCGCTTCACCGGCAGGCAGGACTATGTCCTCGGCTTCGACAACGCCTCCAAGCTTGAGCTCGTGGCAGCCCAGGTGGAGGACCTGCAGCAGGAACTGGCCAAGGCGGCGGAACTCGCGCAGAGCCGGGAGGAATCGCACCAGGGGATGACCCGGCAGCTGGAGGCCCTGCGGCGCGTGGCCGAGGACCACCGGCCCTGGGAGCAGGTTTCGGCCGTTGTGGCGGCGGACGAACTCGCCCGGATCGAGCAGCGCCTCAAGGGCGCCCTTGCCGCGCAGGCGGACCTCGAGCCGCTGCGCGCCAACATCGAGACAGCCCGGCGCAAGCATCAGTCCAGCACCGAGGCCGCGGCCGTGCTGCAGAGCGAATACAAGGCTGTCGACGCCCAGCTGTCCACGGCCGATTCGCTGCTGGACGCCGCGCAGGCACGCCTGGCGCAGTCGCCGCCGTCGGAGGCCACCGTCACGGCCCTGGCGCCGTATCTTGCCGCCGTCGGCGGCGTCAGCGACATCACGGAGATCCATGAGCTGGACAACCTCGCCAACCAGGTCCGGACCCGGCTGCTCGCCGAGCTGCATACGGCCGAATCACGCGGGCAGGCCACTTCGGAGCGACTCACCCGCATTTTCGAGGGCTTCGTACGCGAGTGGGGGACGTCGATTTCCGCGGACCACGGCACGTCGATCGGCGCCGCCGGGGAGTTCGAAGCCCGGTACCACGCCATTGTCAGCGACGGGCTGCCCGCGCAGGAGGCTGAATTCCGGCAGTTCTTCAACCAGCGCACGCACGAATCCTTCAGCACCCTGCTGCACCTGCTCGATGAGGAGCGCCGCTCCATCACCAGCCGCATCCTGCCCCTCAACGGGATCCTGTCCGAGGTGAACTTCCATGAAGGCAGCTTCCTGGAACTCGACATCAAGCAGACGCTGCCGGCCAGCGCGAAGCAGTTCAAGGACGCCATCCAGAACGCGCTGAAAGTCCGGCACACCCGGCCGGGGAAGGCGGTCGCTGCAGCGTCCGGTGCCGCGGGCACTGCCGCATCCGGCGCCGCCGGCGCAGGGGCGGACGACGACGTCGAGCTGACCAACCGCTACAAGTCGCTCGAAACGCTGGTGAAGCGGCTCGGCTCGCAGACCCCGGAGGACCGGCGCTGGCGGGCCGATGTGCTGGACGTCCGCGGACACGTCTTCATCCAGTGCAAGGAACACCGCGAGGTCGCGGGCTCCGGTTCCAGGGCGGCGTCGAAGGGCGGCGGTAAGAACCGCGCAGCGAAGACCGAGGTCTTTATGCATGCGGACACCGGCTCGATGTCCGGCGGCGAACGGCAGCGCTTCACCGCTTTCATCATGGCCGCGGCGCTGAGCTACCAGCTGGGCATCGCCGAGCAGGGGTTCACCACCTACGGCACGGTCATGATGGATGAGGCCTTTGTCCTGGCCTCGGAGGAATTCGCCGGCGCCGGGATCAAGGCCCTGCATGAGTTCGGCTTCCAGTTGCTTCTGGCCGCGCCGGAAAACGTGATCGACCTGTCCCGGCACCTTGGCTCCGTCACTGAGATCCTGCGGGACAAACGCACCAACCGTTCCGGGGTCCTGACGGCCCCGGTGATCGCCCCGGGGCCCGCCTCGGCCGGCAGCTGGCGCTCCGAGGCGAACCCGGTGGACATCGTCCTGCGCTGACCGCGCGTTGCCGGAGGCTGTTGGCGGCGCTACGTTCCCTTGACGCGGTCCAGGAACTGGGCGGTCCGGCCTGCCAAGTCGTCGATCTGTCGGCGCACTACGGCGGCCGGGTCCGGGTTGATCTCGTTCACCGGAGGCTCCACCCGAACGTTGCGGCAGCACCCGAAGTCGGCGCAGATCAGGGTGCCCACCGTGTTGCCGTTGCGGCCGGACTGCCCGGCACGTTTGGCCACCCACAATAGGACGTCGTCCTTGGAGTAGATGTCGCGGCATAGCTCGCAAAGGACGGCGCGGTTCTTCTTGGCGCCGCCTTCGGGGGCCCGGAGCATCATTCCGATGGGACCGTTCGGGCCGGCCAGCACCAGATAACCGCGCAGCGGCATTTTCCCGTCGCGCCAGCCGAGGAAGTCCAGTCTGTCCCAGTCCAGGGCGTCCAGTTTTGGCGGCAGGTTGAGTTTGGCGGCTTCGGAGCGGCTCGCATTGATAAACGACGAGCGGATCTGCTGCGCTGAGAGTTTTTGCATGACGGAATCTTTCGGAATCGGATGGGTCCGGCCCGGCGGGCATGAGGCAGCCGCCAGGGCGGTAAAGGGGGCAGGATGCAGCCAGCCTTCGATTCCGGTGGGACAGGGTGTTCCCGCGGATCTAGTCCGCAGCGGTGCCCGACTGCCGGGGGAGGGCTGGCAACTGTGCGGGCGCGTTGCAGGCCAGAACGGCCACCCCGCTGACCGTGGCAGCAGACATCATCTCGATGTGCATGCTCACTTCCCCTACCAATCACTCAATCACGGAACCGGTTCCGATTCGACCGGTCCGGCCCATCCTCGCAAACCTCCGTGACGCGTGTCCAGTTTCGGGCCGCACCTCCGCGCAGCGAGCCATCGAGGCAATTACGTTACGAAAGGGTTGCTTAATTACCCAGAGGATAGGCTAGCCTTACTTAGGTTCGCATCATTGACCTAAGGAATCCCATGCCTCTCCCGACCCCGAGCCGCGCTCTGCCCCGACGCCGCTTCCTCCGCGCCACCGGGCAGGCGACCGCGGTCCTGGCCGCTGCCGCCCTCGCGCTGACCGCCTGCTCTACCGGCCCGGCCAGCTCCACCGCGGCAGAGTCCCCCAGCCAGGCGGCCAGCTCCGCGTTCCCGGTGACCCTCAAGCACGCGTTTGGCGAGACAACCATCAAGGAACAGCCGCAGCGGGTCGTCACCGTTTCCTGGGTCAATGACGACGTGGCGATTGCCCTCGGTGTGGTTCCGGTCGGTGTCCCGAAGAACGAATGGGGCGGCAACGACAAGGGATCAACCCCGTGGAAGGACGCCGCGCTGGAGAAGCTCGGAGCCGGCTTCGGTTCCGACAAGGCCCCGGCACAGTTCTCCGAGGCCGACGGTGTCAACTTCACCGAAATCGCCAAGCTCAATCCGGACGTCATCCTGGGCGCCTACTCCGGCCTCACGGCGGAGGACTACAAGAAGCTCAGCGAAATCGCCCCCGTGGTGGCCCACCCCGAGGTGGCCTACGGAACGTCCTGGCAGGACTCCACCACCATCATCGGCAAGGCCCTCGGCAAGGAAACCGAAGCCGCCAAACTGGTCGCCGACACCGAGGCCACCATCCAGGACAAGGCCTCCAAATACCCGCAGCTGGCCGGCAAGACCTTCATCTACGGCAACCTGGACCCCGCGGCCACCGAGAAAATCGGCCTTTACACCGCCAACGACAACCGCCCCCGGTTCCTCAGCTCTATCGGCATGAAGCAGGCCTCCGTCGTGGACGAAAACTCCAAGGGATCCAAGGAGTTCTACATCCCCTGGTCCGCCGAGAAGGCCAACGAACTGGAATCGGATATCTTCGTGACCTGGGTCGCCGACGCCGCCGCCGCCAAGGCCGTCCAGGCCGACCCGCTGATGGCCCAGATCCCGGCCGTCAAGACCGGCGCGCTCGTGGCGGACTCGGACAACACCCTCACGTTGTCCATCTCTGCGTCCTCGCCGCTGAGCCTGCCCTGGTCCCTGGACACCTTCCTGCCGCAGCTCGCCGGTGCAGCGGACAAAGTAGCAAAGTAGCCACTCCTCCATGAGCCCACTTACGACGACGGCGGCCCCCGCAGCCGCCAGACCTGCACCGGAGACCCACATCGCTGGGATCTTCCCCGCCCGGGGGCCCCGTGCAGTCTGGCTGCTGGCCGCCGTCGTCGTGCTTGCGCTCGTGACCGCGGCGTCGCTCGCCATCGGCGCCCGGGGCCTTGCCCTGGAAACCGTCTGGCAGGCGCTGACGCACTTCGATCCCGCCAACGGTGACCACGCCGTGGTCCACGCCCGCATCCCGCGCACCGTCCTGGGCTTGCTTGCCGGCGGCGCCCTGGGGCTGGCCGGCGCGGCCATGCAGGGCGTTGCCCGCAATCCCCTCGCGGACCCGGGCATTATCGGCATCAACGCCGGCGCCGCGCTGGCAGTGGTCACCGGGATCTACGTCTTCGGCGTGGCCTCGCTGGGCGGCTACATCTGGTTCGCGTTCCTCGGGGCCGCGGCCGCTGCCGTGCTGGTCTATCTGGTCGCGTCGCTCGGCCGGGACGGTGCGACGCCGGTGAAACTCGCCCTCGCGGGCGCGGCCCTGAGTGCGGGGCTCTTTTCGCTCATGAATGTCATCCTGGTGTCCAGCCGGGACACCCTGGAACGGTTCCGGTTCTGGCAGGTCGGCGGGATCGCCGGCCGCGACTGGTCCGTGATCCTCCCGGCCCTGCCGTTCCTCCTGCTGGGAGCCGCGATTGTGCTCGCCGCGGGCCGGGTCCTCAATAACCTCGCCCTTGGCGACGACATCGCGCGCGGGCTGGGCCAGCGGGTGGGGCTGGTCCGCGGCGTTACCGCCCTGGGCATCGTCCTGCTCTGCGGATCAGCCACGGCCCTCGCCGGCCCGATCGGCTTCGTGGGCCTCATCATCCCGCACGCCGTCCGCTTCCTCACGGGCCCCGACTACCGCTGGATCCTGCCCTTCTCGCTGGTCCTCGCGCCGGCCCTGCTGCTGGCCGCCGACGTGGCCGGCCGCGTCATCCTGCTTCCGGGTGAAGTCCCGGCCGGGATCATGACCGCGCTCATCGGTGCCCCGGTGTTCGTCTGGCTGGTCCGGCGCGGCAAGGGGGCCGGGCTATGACACTCGCCGAAACCAAAACCCCCGTTGACCTCTCACTTACCGTCGCCAAAACGGCGGCTGAGCGACCAAAACTGATAGTGCAACACCGGCGGACGGGCGCGCTGGCCCTGGCGGTCGTGGCGCTCTTCGCCGCGTGCGTGCTCCTGGGCAGCTACACCGTCACCATCCCCGACTTCTTCCGGATCCTGGGCGCACACCTCACCGGCGGGGAGAAGATCCCCGGCGCCAGCTTCATTGTGATGGAGCACAAGCTGCCGCGCGCCGTCGTGGGAACCCTGATCGGCGCCGCGTTCGGGCTGTCCGGGGCGCTGTTTCAGACCATGCTCCGCAATCCCCTCGCCAGCCCGGACGTGATCGGCATCAGCTACGGGGCCAGCGCGGCGGCGGTGACGGCGATCGTCGTGTTCGGCGCCACTGGGGCCGCGGTTTCGGGCGCCGCCTTCGCGGGCGCGCTGGGCGTGGCCACCCTCATCTACGCCATCTCCCGCAGTGGATCGCTCGGTTCCGGCGGACACCGGGGCGATGCCGCCGGCAGCCGGCTGATCCTGGCCGGCGTGGGCATCGCCGCGGCTCTCCATGCCGTGGTCAGCTTCCTGCTGACCAGAACGGATATCCGCACCGCCGCCGACGTCCTGGTGTGGCTCAACGGTTCGCTCAACTCCGCGAACTGGGACCGGGTCGGGGTTCTCGGCCTCGCACTGCTGGTGCTGATTCCCGCCGTCGCGCTGCTCGCCGGACCGCTGCGCATCCTCGAACTCGGCGACGACACCGCCGCGGGCCTCGGCGTCAGGGTGGGTGCGGCCCGGCTGGCGATCGTGATCACCGCCGTCGGCCTCGCCGCAGCCGCGACGGCGGCAGCCGGGCCTGTGGCGTTCGTCGCCTTCCTCGCCGGGCCGATCGCGCGCCGCGTCGTGGGCAAGGCCAGCCTGCCGGCGTCGGCCCTGACCGGCGTGCTGATCGTCCTGGCCGCCGACTACGTCGCGGCCAACATCGCACCGCTCGTGCTGGACGGAACGGTGCTTCCGGTCGGTGTCATCACGGGTGCTCTTGGTGCCCCGTTCCTGCTCTGGCTGCTCGTCACTTCCAATCGAAAGGACGCCTGAGATGGCAACCCTTCAGACCTCCGGCCTGACGCTGAAATACGATCAGCGGGTGGTGATCGAGGACCTCAGCGCGGATATCCCCGAGGGCAAGGTGACCATGATTGTCGGCGCCAACGCCTGCGGCAAATCCACCCTGCTCCGGGGCCTGGCCCGGCTGCTCAAGCCCGCGGCCGGCACCGTCACCCTGGACGGCCGGGACATCCACAGCCGTCCGGCCCGCGAGGTGGCCCGCACCTTGGGCCTGCTTCCGCAGCATCCCACGGCGCCGGATGGCATCACCGTCCGGGATCTCGTGTGCCGCGGCCGCTACCCGCACCAAGGATTCTTCCGGTCCCGGCCGGCAGGCGGCTCGAGGGAGGACGAGCGTGCCGTACAGCAGGCCATGGCTGCCACCGACACGCTGGAACTCGCCGGGCGGAACGTCGACGAACTCTCCGGCGGGCAGCGGCAGCGGGTGTGGATCGCGATGGCCCTGGCCCAGGAAACCGGTGTGCTGCTGCTGGATGAGCCCACCACGTACCTGGACCTCACCCATCAGGTGGAGGTCCTGGACCTCATCACGGACCTCAACCGGCAGCGCGGCACCACCGTGGCAATCGTGCTGCACGACCTCAACCTCGCCGCGAGGTACGCGGACCACATCATCGCCATGAAAGACGGACAGATCGTGGCGGAGGGAACCTCCCGGACCGTGGTCACCGAGGAACTGGTCCGCGACGTGTTCGGTCTGGAGTCCCGGGTGCTCCCCGACCCGGTGTCCGGCGCACCCCTGATCATCCCGCTGGGCCGCCACCACTCCCAATCCACGCACGCCACAACCCTGGAGCTGGTCCCATGACTGCCAAAGAACCCACCACGGAACGCGCCCCGGCGGCTCTCCGGACCCCGCTCGCCACCGAACCCATGACCCTGGCGTTCGACGTCCAGGTCACGGCGGTCCAGCAGCTCGGCCCCAACTTCCGGCGCGTCACGCTGGGCGGCTATTCGCTGCGGAACTTCGGCGTCCACGGCAGCACCTTGGACCTGCGCATCAAACTCATGATCCCCTCGCTGGCCCCGGACGGCACCGCGCTGCCGTTGCCGGAGTTCCGGATGGAGGAGACCGGCTGGTACCGCGAATGGCTGGCCATGGATCCGCAGACCCGGGGCTCCATGCGCACCTACACCGTGCGCCAGGAACGCCTTGATGCCGTCTACCCGGAACTCGACGTCGACTTCGTTTTGCACTTTGACGACGCCGGCCACGGCGGGCCGGCAGCCAACTGGGCCCTCAACGCCAAGCCGGGGGACACCCTGACCCTGATCGGACCCAACAACCGGGCCGCGCACTGCGTCACGGCCGGAACCTACTCCGGGATCGAGTGGCGTCCGGGGCTGGCCCAGCGGGTCCTGCTGGCCGGAGATGAGACGGCCGTTCCTGCCATCAGCGCCATTCTCGAGAGCCTGCCGCCGTACGTCAGCGGCCACGCCATCCTGGAGGTCCCGGAAGCCGGCGACTTCCAAGGCATCACAACAGCCGCCGACGTCGAGATCACCTGGCTGGCGCGCGGCGCGGCGATCGGCCGGTCGCGTCCGCACGGCGAACTGTTGCAGGAAGCGGTCCGCGCCGCCGTCACGCTCCCCGGCTGGGTGGGGCTCCGCTCAGCCCCCGAGCCGGCCGCCGGGCCCGAACCCGAGGACGTCAACGTGGACCGCGACATCCTGTGGGAGACCCCCGCCCGGATGGATGCCGCGGCGATCAGCGCCAGCAGGAATCCGGACAAGCCTGCAGGGGCCATGCCGTTCTACGCCTGGATCGCCGGTGAAGCTGGGGTCGTCAAGGAGATGCGCCGGTACCTTGTGCGGGACGTGGGGATCGACCGGAAGCAGGTGGCGTTTATGGGGTACTGGCGGCAGGGGAAGGCCGAGTTGTAAGCGACCCTCCCGCAGTTGTTGCTCCTATTGTTCCAACGCTCCCGCAGTTCCTGCCGGGCTTTCGGCCGCAACCGCTGCTTTGCCGTCGCTTAGCGGTCGGCCGCTTCCCAAACTTCGCAAGCTCAGTTCGGGCCCCTCGCGGCCTTCCTTCCTCCCGCGGCCGCGGGCGGCCTTAGTCGGCGATGCGCTCCTTTGCAAAGCACCGGCAGCGGCCTTGTGGTCTTCTCACCTTTCGTCCGCCGGCCGCACCTTCACCGGCGCCCCTCGCCGGTGGGGCCTGTCTTCTGCTCACCTGGCGTGCCCCGCTTGTTAACCCCGACGTCGTCCGGGCTGGCTAGCGTGGGCGGCATGGCTGAGAACCTTCTTGCCCCGGGCGCTCATGGCCGGCGCCTCTATGTGGCCCTGGGGGATTCCTTCACCGAGGGGGTGGGGGACTACAGTGCCCGGCTGCCGAACGGGGTGCGCGGCTGGGCGGACCGGGTGGCGGAGCAACTGGCCAAGGCGGACCCGGGGTGGGAGTACGCCAATCTCGCCATCCGGAGCAAGAGGCTGCGGCACATCATCGCCGAACAGCTGGAACCCGCGCTGGCCATGGAGCCAACCTTGGTCACCCTGTACGCGGGCGGGAACGACATCCTGGATATCGGGGCCGATATCCACGCCCTGATGAAGGACTACGAGTTCCTCGTGGCCCGGCTGGCCGCCACCGGAGCCACGGTGGTGCTCTTCACCGGTTTCGACGTCAGGGTCTCGGCGCTGCTGGAACCGCTCAAGAGGCGGAACGCCTATTACAACCAGCGGGTGCGCGAGGTAGCCGCGAGGTACGAGGCTGTGCTGGTGGACTACTGGTGTTTCGACGCGTTCTACGATCCGCGGATGTGGGATTCGGACCGTCTGCACATGTCCAAGGCGGGGCATAAGTATCTCGCGGGCCAGGTCCTGGACCAGCTGGGGGTTCCGCACAGGATCAAGCCGAAGGAGTGGGAGCCGCCGTCGAAGAGCGGACTCCGGGACTGGGAACGCCGGCAGCGCCGCTGGGTCCACGACTGGGTCCTGCCGCTCTTCGGGCGCAAGCTTCGCGGCGTCACGCTGGGAGACGAACTCAGCCCGCGATGGCCGGAACCGGTGAGGGTCCCGCCGAAGGCCGGACTGAAGAAGCTGGCCGCCAAGGTCCCTGCAGGCTGAACGGCCAAACAGGCCTGCAGGCAGCTCAGCTGTCCAGCAGGTTCTCGTAGCCCGGGGCCACCCGGCTCGCGTGGAACTCCTCGACGTCGAACTCGGCCACGCCGTTGACATAGAACGGATCCTTAGCCAGGGAAGCATCCAGGGCATCGCGGTCAGCGGTGGAGAGCAGGAGCGCCCCGGTGCGCGGGATTTTCCGCCCCGCGACCAAGAAGATCCCCTGGTCGAAGGCGTCCTGCAGCCACGTGACGTGGGCCGGGAGATGGAAGTCAACGATCTCTTCGGGGACCTTGTAGGTCAGGGAGACTACATACATAGGGCCAGCCTAGCGCCTGCGCGCACCACCGCGGCGGGCAATTCCCCTGTCACGGATTCCCGTGAAGTTGAACCGTCAAGCTTCAATGCTCCTAGACTGTATCCATGACTGAACCGCGCTGGCTGAACGCCGACGAACGCCGGGCCTGGCTGGCCCAGGTGAGCATCAACACCCTCCTGCCGGCGGCATTGGACACCCAACTGCACCACGCGCGCAAGCTCTCCCTCTTCGACTACAACGTCCTGGCGATGCTCTCCGAGGCAGACGGCCGTTTCCTGCCGATGAGCGAACTGGCCGCGCGCACCAGCGCCTCCCTGTCCCGGCTCTCGCACGTGGTCACCAAACTGCAGACCCGCGGCTGGGTGGAGCGCCGCCCGCACCCGGGGGACGCCAGGGTGACGACGGCGCACCTCACCGACGCCGGGATGGAAACCATCGTGGAGCTCGCCCCCGCCCACGTTGAGGCTGTCCGCTCGCTGTTCCTCGACGCCCTGAGCGAGGAGGACGTTGCCGACCTCGCCCGGATCGGCGAGAAGATCGTGGGCCGCCTGGACAAGGACCACTGGATCCTGCGGGACGGCAAGCCGGTCTAGGGTCCGCCGCACCGACCGCCCCGCGACGGCGTCGCTTAGTGTTGGCCTTATGGAATCGCCGATCTACAGCTACCTGCGCCGGGTCCACGCCGAAATCGCCCAGCTCAAGGACGGTTCGCCGTACAACACCATCCCGGCCATGGCCAATGTGGACCCCAACAACTTCGGCATCGCCCTCGCCACCGTGGACGGCACGGTGTACGAGATCGGGGACACCCGCGAGGAATTCACCATCCAGTCCATCTCCAAGCCCTTCACCTATGGGCTGGCCCTCGAGGACCTCGGCAGCGAGGCCGTGGACGCCAAAGTGGATGTGGAACCGTCGGGGGACTCCTTCAACGAGATCTCCCTGGCCGAAGGAACGGGCCGGCCCGCCAATGCGATGATCAACGCCGGCGCCCTCACAGCCACCTCGCTGATCACCGGGTCCGGCGGGCAGTCCGGTTTCAAACGGATCCTCAGCACATACTCCGCCTTCGCCGGCCGTCAGCTCTCGGTCAGCGAGAAGGTCTTCGAATCCGAGCTCAAGCACGGTCACCGCAACACGGCGCTCGCGTACCTGCTGCGCTCGTTCAACATCATTGAGGATGACCCGACGCCGGTCCTGGAGGACTATTTCCGCCAGTGCTCCGTCCTGGTGAACTGCTTCGACCTTTCCATCATGGCCGCGACCCTCGCCAACGGCGGCCGGAATCCGCTCAGCGGCAAACAGGTGCTGGGCATCGGCCCGGTGGAACGCGTCCTGTCCGTCATGATGACCTCCGGCATGTACGACGACGCCGGAGCGTGGATCAGCAGCGTGGGCATGCCGGGAAAGAGCGGGGTGGCCGGCGGGATCATCGCCGTGCTGCCCGGCCAGGTGGGCCTCGCGGTCTATTCACCGCCGCTGGATGAGCACGGCAGCAGCGTCCGCGGCCTCGCCACCGCCCAGCGCCTCTCCCGGGACATGGAACTGCACTTCGTCCGCGCTGCCCGGACCGGCCGGTCCGCAATCCTTGCCGCTTACGACGTCACCGAGACGCCCTCGGGCATCCGCCGCAATGACGAGGCCGCCGACGTGCTCCGCTCGCACGGCCACCGCGCCCGCGTGATCGAGCTCAACGGCGACCTCCTCTTCGCCGGAACCGAGTCCATGGTCCGGGAACTCAGCAGCCTTGAGGACGACGTCGAGCTGGTGGTCCTGGACCTGCGCCGCACCGACCAGGTCAGCGAGGTGGCCCTGCGCATGCTGGAAGCGTCACGGGACGGACTCGCCGGCGCCGGCCGGGAGCTCGTGCTCATCGAGGCCCATGGGTCCGTGTCGGAGGCCCTCGGGAAGTCCGCGCAGCAGCCGGTGGCGTCCTTCGCGAGCCGGAACGCCGCCGTCGAATATTGCGAGAACCGCCTGCTGGAACGCTACGGGAACCGGCTGTTGCTGCCGGACCACGTGCCGGTCACCGCGTCGCCGGCCCTGGCGCCGCTGGACGAAGCGGATGCCGCGGCGCTGGAAGCCCTCATGACCCCAAAATCGTTCGACGACGGCGACGTCATCCGCCGTGTCGGGCTGCGGTTCGGCGGGGTCTACTTCATCACCTCCGGCAAGGTCAGCAGCACCTCCCCGGGACCCAGCGCAGAACGGGTCCAGCTCAATACCCTCAGCGCCGGCATGACGTTCGGCGAACTGGCGCTGGGAAGCGGCAGCAGGCAGGAGACCACGGTCCGGGCCATGGGGCCGGTGGAACTCATGGTGCTCAGCGCGGAGGCCATTTCCGAGCTGGAAAGCGCCGACCCGCGCCTGGCCATCGCCCTCTGGAAGGCCCTGACCCGGGACGCCTACACCCGGGTGGAGCAGTACCTGCGCGAGTCGGCGGTCCGGATCCGCGAGTAGCGGCCGCCGGCTTCACACGTTGTTTGCGCCCCACTTTGTTTGCTTGGGGCAACGGCTGGCAGACTGGGACTATGGATTTCACGTCCCGCTATGTAGCCCTTGGCGATTCCTTTACGGAAGGCGTCGGCGACGACGACCCCACCCGCCCCAATGGTGTCCGGGGCTGGGCGGACCGGGTGGCCGAGCAGCTCGGCGCCGCCGATCCGGGCTTCGGGTATGCGAACCTCGCCATCCGCGGCCGGAAGGTCCGCCAGATCATGGCCGAACAGGTCGATGCCGCCGTCGCCCTCAACCCCACCCTGGTGAGCATCTACGCCGGGGCCAACGATATCCTCCGGCCCAAGGTGGATATCGACGACCTCCTGGTGGACTATGACGCCGGCATCCGCAAGCTCAAAGCCACCGGCGCGACCATTGTGATGTTCACCGGCTTTGATTCCCGTGGCTCGAAGATCTTTGGCACGACGCGCGGCCGGACCGCCATCTACAACGAACTGGTCCGCGGCATCGCCGGCGATCACGGCGCCCTCTTGGTGGACTACTGGCGTTTCAGCGAGTACTACGACTGGGGCATGTGGGCCACCGACCGGATGCACATGTCCGCCGCCGGCCACGCGAACATGGCCAAGCGCGTCCTCACCGTCCTGGAGCACGACCACTCGATCGACGTTCCGCCCATGACCCCGGTTCCGGAACTCAGCCGGGCCGAGGCACTCCGCGCCAACGCCCGCTGGGTCCGGGAATTCGCCGGACCGTGGGTGGTCCGCCGGGTCACGGGGAAGTCCTCAGGCGACGGTCTGGCACCGCGCTACCCCCGGCTCACGCACCTCTAAGCACGGAACCCCGGCGTCGCGAGCAGCTCCCCGCTGCCGAGGACGGCAAGCACCTCGACGTCCCAGCTGTCCGTGGCCCAGTTCAGCATCGGCCGTCCGCCGGCGACGATGGCCGTTGCCAGCACGTCCGCCGTGACAATGTCCGCGGCCGCCACCGACGCCTGGCGGAATTCGGAGCGGCGGAATTCCGTACGGCCCACTCCGGCCCGCCAAATGTGGTCTCCGCGTTCAGCCGTTCCGGACGTCGCCAGCGCGGCGAAGCGGCCCGCGGCGCCCAGGGGGAAGCCCGAGAGGAGCGCCGCGCGATCCAGCGGATCCACGACGCCCGCCAGCCACGGGGACCCGGTCCCCGGTGCCGGCGAGCCGCTCACCAGCACATCGCCGCCGGCGTTCAGGCACCAGTCCTCGACGCCGGCCGCCTGCAGGGCCGTAGCCGCCTGGTCGATCGCGTAGCCCTTGATGATTCCCGAGAGGTCCAGCACGCCGTCGGGCCGTTCGGGGGTGAAGAAACCGTCCGTCAGCAGCCGCCACCCCGTGGCGTCCGCAAAACGGGCGCGGAATGCCGCCGAGGCGTCCCGGAGCGTGACCTCCCCCCGGGCGAGCCGGCTCGCTTCGGAATCAGGACGGTAAAGGCTGAACATCTCGTCCAGGCCGGCAAACACGCGTTCGACGGCGGCCGCGGCACCGTCCAGCACGCGTCCGGTGTCCTGCGGCGCAGCGCCGGCCGGCAGGGCGAGGCTGATCACGGTTCCCATGCAATGGAAGGTCCTGCTTTTCAGGGCGGGACCGTTCGGGTTGGTGGCGCTTTGCGCCGGATGTGCGGCGGGCAAGGGCTTAAAGGTTGGCTGCATCGAGGGCTCCCTGAAGTGAACTTAGATAGGCGTCGCTGGTGACGGTGGCGCCGCTGATCGTCTGCACCTGGGCGGACTGTGCCTTGATCACCTCGTCACGGAGCAGGGGCGCCGCCCGGTTGCTGATTTGCACGGATTTGCGGTCGTCGTCGGTCAACTGCAGCGCGGTGACATCCGTGATTGCCCCCGCGTTCACGGTGATCTGCACCTGAACGGTGCCGAAGCGGGTCTGCACCGCACTGCCGGCAAAGGTTCCGGTGGCCGTCGTCGCCGCCCCGGGACTGCCTCCGCTACTTCCCGGGGCGCCTCCGCTGATCCCGCTCGCGCCGGACGACGTGGCGGTTGACGCGGCCGCCGCCGCGCTTCCCGTGTCCGCGACGTGCGCTCCTGACTGCCAGCCAGCCAGAAGAATCCCGGCGGATGCCAATGCTGCAGAAACCGCTGCCCGTATTCTCACCAGTCGAACCTTTCGTAGTGGAGTTGTTCGTCGCGGACACCGGCTGCGCGGGCCGCCCTGATCGCGCTGCGCGCCCAGGCATCGGGACCGCAGATATACACGTCGGCGTCGGCGATGTCCGGGTCGTAGCTGGCCAGCCGGTGCCCCGAATCAACCGCCGACTCAGGAAGCCAGCTCTGTTCGCCGGCGGACCGGGGGCCTGTGAGGTGGAAGAGAGTGGCGCCGCGGCGGCGGCAAAGTTCCAGGATTTCGTCACCCAGGTAGAGTTCTGGCTCACTGTGGCCGCGGAGCATCACCGTTGCGTTGCCCGGGTCGAAGGGCGTGCCCTCCAGCAGGGCGCGGATCGGGGTGATTCCGATGCCAGCGCCAATCAGCACGACGCGGTTCCGGCTGCGGGCCGCTGTGCTGAAGAGCCCGTAGGGCCCCTCGACGGCCACCCGGGTCCCGGGTTTCAGCCCCGCAAGCTGTGCCGACCCCCGGCCGAGATTGCGCACGGTAATCCGCAGTCGGCCCCGGCCCGCGGAGTCGAACAGCACGGGCTCTGCGGAGAGGCTGAACGGGTGCGGATGCCACCACATGCGCGGGGCCAGGAACCTCCAGATGAAAAACCGGCCGCCGTTCCCGGCCAATTCGTCGACGTGGCGGCCGGTCAGTTCAACACTGACGACGCCGGGAGCCTCCATGACGACGCGGCTCACCCTTAGCTGGTGCCGGACACTGGCCACCAGCGGCTCCAATAAGCGGTAGTGGGCCAGGGCGGCGCCGGTGATCACGCAGATGGCCAGCCAGTACCAGCGCTGCCAGGTGCCCTCGGCGAAGAGACCGCCGACGCTGAACTGATGCGGGATCGCGGTCAGCACCGCCGCATAGGTCAGCAGATGGACGACGTACCAGAACTCGTACGGGAGCCGGCGCCGGACCGTCACGACAGAGGTGACCACCACGGCTGTAAACAACACGATGGATACGATGGCGAGCCACATGTCCGGAACCAGGACCCAGAGTGCCACGAGCTCACTGACCGGATCGAGCCCTTCGGCCAGCCCATACCCGATCGCGATCAGGATTCCGTGCGCGAGCAGCAGGTAAAGCGACGGTTTGCCGAGCCGCCGGTGAAATTCGAGGGCGCGGTCATGCCCGACAGCGCCGTCGATCAACGGAATACGTGCCACCAACAGCAGCATCAGGAGCACAAGATCCATCCCGACGAGGCCAGCGACGATACCCAATGCCGTGAAGGAGCCGGCGAGGGTCGAGAAACCGCCGGCGCCGCCGTCGGCCAGCCACAGCGCCACGGCAAGGGCCACCGAAGCGCAGGCGGCTACAGTCAGCAGATCTTCACGCAGCAAGCGGCTCCGGGCCCGGCCACGGAACCGCTCTACGGGAGTCCGGATCGTCGCGGCCGGCACGGCCTGCTGGGGTGAGGAATTCATGGTTCCACGGTCCGCCCGTGGCCTATCAATTGGCTGTGAATGCGCTGGGGTGCCGATGTGACTTTCGGCCCGATCGGCAGGAGGCCCTTATACACCTCCGAATACCGGATTGGCCTTTAATTCGTCAAGCTCGTAGACTTGGTAGGCGCTAGGTGGCGCGGAGCGTGTGCAATTGCTCCGGTTGGCGGGATCTGTCTGCAATGTCGACAGTCCTGATGGCCGGTAGTTAGGGGCTCAAGTTGCGTGCACTCCTGTATTCGCCCAGCATCCCGGCACTTCGCAGCGGCTTTCCGAAAGGTTCCGCCGCCCGGTCGCCGTGGCCCGCAAACTTCGCCGCAGTGTTGAATGTAGCCGGTTTTCCCCGTCTGCCTGAACACCGCGGAACTACGTGCGGGCGCTGGACGCGGACGCCGCCTGTCGCACGGTTACGCGGGAACTCCGCAACCGTTTCATTTATTTTGAGGAGAGTCGTCATGGCAGCACACTGCCAGGTGACCGGAGCCGAGCCGGGCTTTGGACACAGCATTTCGCACTCGCACCGACGCAACAAGCGTCGGTTCGACCCGAACATCCAGAAGAAGCGCTACTGGGTTCCGTCCCTGCGCCGTAATGTCACCCTGCAGGTCTCTGCACGTGGCATCAAGACCATCGACGTGCGTGGCATCGACGTCGTCGTAGCCGCCATCCTGGCACGAGGAGTGAAGCTCTAATGGCTAAGGACAAGGACGTACGTCCGATCATCAAGCTCAAGTCGACCGCGGGCACGGGTTACACCTACGTGACGCGCAAGAACCGTCGTAACGACCCGGACCGTATGGTTCTGAAGAAGTACGACCCCCGCATCCGCAAGCACGTCGAATTCCGAGAGGAGCGCTAAACACATGGCTAAGAAGTCAATGATCGCTAAGAACGAACAGCGTAAAGTCATCGTCGAGCGTTACGCTGCAAAGCGCCTCGAACTGAAGAAGGCTCTGGTTGACCCCAACTCGACCGACGAAGTTCGCGAAGCCGCTCGCCTCGGCCTGCAGAAGCTGCCCCGCAACGCCTCACCGGTACGTCTGCGTAACCGCGACATCATCGATGGCCGCCCGCGCGGTACCTTCCAGAAGTTCGGCATCTCCCGTGTTCGCTTCCGCGACATGGCTCACCGCGGTGAGCTCCCGGGCATCACGAAGTCTTCCTGGTAATTCAGTACCCCTGAAGCCAGTGGCTTGAAAAGGGCCGGCGCCTAGTGGCGCCGGCCCTTTTTGCATTTAGGGTCCGACGCCGGGCAACAGCGGTGCTGAGAGCGGTAGCTGCTTCGCGGGCAGGGGTGAGTGATGCACCGCACAAGGCCGGATTTCGCCGGTTCGCCCGGAGGAGGTCGGCTTGGGGGCTTGTTTTCCGTGTGGTGGCGGGGTTTTTGGGGTGTAGGGCCGGTGGTGGGGGTGGATTTGTGTGGGGGCTGTGTCGCGTGTACAGTTATTCGAGTCGCCGCCGCTGATGCGGAAAGATTGCGACCGACCCCCTGATAAACGGCCTGA
>NZ_LMLR01000005.1 GCF_001422645.1 Arthrobacter sp. Leaf69
GCCCTGGCTCCAGCACGCCCTGGCTCCAGCACTACAACACTGAACGCATCCACACCGGCATCGGAACCACACCCATCATCCGGGTGTCACCAACCTGATGGCTCAGTACACCTAGAAGCGGACCAGGGCGTACGGCAGGCTCGGCAGGTTCCCCGCGGTCCAGGGCGGGTCGGACTTCTCCGCCGGAAGGTGCCCGCGGCCGTCGCGGACCACCATCACCACCGTGCCAACGATGGCGTACAGGGCAACCGCCGCCAGGATGATCAGCAGGACTACAAAGGACCCGGTCATGTCCAACACCTCTGATATCCATTTTACTGCGGTCCGCGCCTGCGAGAATGGCCGGATGACCGCCATCATCCTGGGCTGGAACCCCGACCGCTGGAACGACTGGAACTACGCCGCCGTCGTCGAGCGCGTGGCCGCGACCGGATTGCACCTTGAGCGGTGGAGCGTGGGCCGCCACCGGAACATTGCCGCGGGAGCGGACGCCTGGCTGCTCCTCCAGGGAGACCGCGGCGGCGGACTCATCGGCCACGGCGTCGTGCTCTCGGAGCACGCCGAACCCGGGCATCACTCTCCCGCGTCGAGCGCGGCAGCGCCGGAGCCGATGTACGTACAGGTGGCGTTTGATTCCTTCCTGCCGCCTGGCGAGCAGATTGCCGTCGACGTTCTGGCGGAGGCGCTGCCCGGGATCCCGTGGGACAGCGATGATGCCGCCGGGCTGGCCGTCGAGCCGGCCGAGGAAGCAATCATCAGGGCCCTGTGGCGCGACTTCGGGCCGCCGCCGGGCCCGGACCCCACGCACCCCGGCCCCGGCACCTACCCGCGGGACGCGGTCACCCGCGTGGAAGTGAACCGCTACGAACAGGACCCGGATGCGCGGCGGGCCTGCATCGCCCACCACGGCACCAGCTGCGCCGCCTGCGGGTTCTCCTTCGAGCAGAAGTACGGCCAGATCGGCAGGGACTTCATCCCGGTGCACCACCTCGTCCCGGTGTCCCAGCTCGGCAGTGGCTACCAGCTCGATCCCATCTCGGACCTCGTCCCGCTCTGCGCCAACTGCCACGCCATGGCGCACCAGGGCGTGAGCACGCCGCGGACCGTGGCCGAGCTGCGCCGCATCATCGGCGACGCCGGTTTCCTCCGCGGAACCACCGTCAGTCCCGAAGAGCTGGAAGCCCAGCGCGCCGCCCGGGAGCTTCTGGGACCGCAGTAGCCGACGCATGCCTGCCCCGGCAGTGCCGGTCGACCTCCGCGCCGTGACGACGTCGACCCGTCCGCGGCGCGCCCTTAAGCGGACCAGACCTGCCGGAACTTGCCGCTGCGGTCGGTCCGGGGCGGTTCATCTGCATGGTCGATGGCGATCGGTCCGGTCCCCTGCGTCGCGAAGAAGCTGCCCAATCGCTGCTCGACTGCCGTCTGCACCTGTGCCCTGTCGGCGTCGGGCTCCGTCTCCAGCCGCAGGCGCAAGGTTCCCGGCCCGGTGCGGATCGCCTGGAACCGGCGCACTCCGGCAGTCTCCTCGATGACCGTGCCCAGTGCCAGCGGGAGGACGGTGACCGCGCGCCCGTCCGGCGCCTCGAAGGAGACCAGGTCCCCGGCACGGCCTTCGATTGTCACGGCAGGGAAGGGACTGCCGCAGGGGCACGGGGATGTCGCGAGCGTGACCCGGTCGCCGAGGTCATAGCGGATGATGGGCTGCACCCGGTTGGCCAGGTTGGTGACGAGCGCCGTGTAGGACCGGACGCCGGCGGGGACGGGCTGGTAGTTCTCGTCGACCGGCTCCAGGATGTACCAGTCAGCATTGACGTGGAACGCGCCGTTCCGGCACTGGCTGGTCAGGGCCGGGACCTCCGAGGAAAGATAGCGTTCAGTCACCCGGCAGCCGAGCGAGGCTTCGATGGCCGCACGTCCGGTCGCCGACAAGTTCTCGCCGGAACTGATGGCCAGGACGGGACGGATCCTGAGCCGCCCGGCCCGTTGCTCCGAGGCCAGTTGGATCATGGCGCTCGGATACCCGTAGAGCAGGGTGGGATTGAATTCATTGAGTTCAGCCACCAGCTCCGGAAGCGGCCTCAGGACGGAGAAGACCCGGACCCTCCGGGCGACGGCGGCGGCCCGACGTCGGGCGGATTCCGTCAGGACCACACCCGCGAAGTGGCCGCCTCCGGCGACAAGGGCAGCGGCCCGCGGCCCCCGCCGCAGAAGCCTTCGCACTTCCCCGGCCCTGACCAGGGTCCGTCGCTCGCGGATCCGGACCACCAGATTCACCACCACCCACGAGATCCGGTCGTGAACCAAGACGGCCGGCTCCCCCGTTGTGCCGGACGTGGTCACCACCAGGTACTTCCCGCGGTAGGCCCTCCCAAGGTGGGAGAGGTCGGAGAGCAACTCTGTCTTCAGCCTCGCCAAAGTGATGTGCGGGTCCGTCACCCAGTCATCAAAGTTCTCCATCAGCTCCCGCTTGCCTACGTGCGGGAGCTGCCGCGCATCCGCGACGTCGTCCGGAGCGTCCCGATACAAGTGGCGGTAAAAAGGCGAAGCGGACCGGGCAAAAGCCACGAGTTCCGCGAGCCGGGCCTGCTGCCGGCGGGCGATCCCTTCCGGGCCTTCCCCCTCAGCGCGCCAGACATCCCAGGCGATCGCCGCCGTCGTTCCAAAGACACCACGCATCGCGAATCACCTTTCCGGGCTGGCCGGCGGCCCCACGCCCACCCTGCCACGCCGGCAGATGCCCTCACAGGGGCTTTCGTCCCCGCGCCATCCAATCGCTGGACTTTACGGCGGGGAGCGCATCAGACTGTCTACAACAGCCGGATTGGCGGCCCTGGACTTCCGCATTCCGGTCCGGCCGGGTTCTATCAGCGGCGCCGTTGGGGGCCGTGCCGCACCACCTTTTCCAGCATCGCGAAAGGACCTGGTTATGCCGGATTTTTCAGTATTCTTCCCGCTAATTGCCACGCTCATCACGGCGGCGGTTGTCATCGCCGTTATTTGGATGACGACAAAACTGATGTGGAAAGTGGCTGAACCCAATGAGGCCCTCATCATCTCGGGGCTGACGCGGGGAACCCTGGATACCAGGGAGGGAATGGACTTCAAGATCGTCACCGGCAAGGGCGCGCTCGTGTTTCCCGGGCTGCAGACCGTCAGGACCCTGTCCCTGACCCTCAATGAAACCGAGCTCAAAGTCTCCTGCGTGACGTCGCAGGGCATCCAGGTGATTGTCGAAGGTGTTGTCATCTACAAGATCGGGGACGCCCCGCCGTTCATCGCCAACGCCGCGCGGCGCTTCCTCGGCCAGCAGCCCAAAATGAAAAGCCAGGTCTACAACGTCTTCGAGGGGCACCTGCGCTCGATCATCGGCAGCATGACCATGGAGGAAATCATCCGCGAGCGCGACAAACTCGGGTCACAGGTGCGGAGCGCCAGCGGCGTCGAAATGGAAAAGCTCGGACTCGTGGTCGACTCGCTCCAGATCAAGGACCTGCAGGATCCCACCAGCTACATCGAGAACATCGCCAAACCTCATATCGCCCAGGTCAAGATGGAGGCGCGCATCGCCGAGGCCACCAGGAACCGTGAGGCTGCGGAAAAGGAAGCCGAAGCGGAGGCACTGATCGCGGACGCACGGAGCATCTCGGCCATCAGGCAATCCGAGGCGCAGGCCAATGCCGAACGGGCCAAAGCTCACGCCGCCCAGGCGGGGCCCCTCGCCGACGCGACAGCCCGCCAGCAGGTGGTGGTCCAGGAGACCGAGGTGGCCAAGCTCGAGGCCGACCGGGAGGAACAGAAACTGCAGACCAGCGTCCGCAAGCCCGCCGATGCCAAGGCGTATGCGAAGCGTACCGAGGCCGAGGGCCAAAAGTCCGCCGACATCAGCGCCGCCGAGGCGCTGGCCCGCCGCACGGAACTCGAAGCAGAGGTCAATGCCCGGCGCACGGAACTCCAGGCCAACGCCAATGCCACGGCTGCGGCCGCCGCGGCCGGAGCCACCCGGGTTACCGGCGAGGCGGAGGCTGCGGCCACGAAGGCCCGCGGCGATGCTGCCGCCTCGGCGATCAAGGCCAAGGCGTTGGCCGAGGCGGACGGCATCAAGGCACGCGCCGAAGCCCTGGGCACCAACCAGGACGCCGTCATTTCCCAGCAGCTGGCGGAAAACATGCCGGCCATCATCGCGGCTGCAGCTGAGCCCTTCGCCCATGTCGGCCAGTTCACCGTCCTCAACGGCGGCGAGGGCATCAACCGCATGATCGGCGGAATCCTGTCCCAGGTGGGCGACTATCTCCCCGCGCTCAGGTCCTCGCTGAGGAACGGCCGGGAGGATGCAAAGCGGCCGCCGAAAGCCCCGGATGCCTAATGCACAGGGACGTTGACCGGAGCCTCACCGGCAAAATCGGACGGGTGACCGGACGCATCGCGCCGGGCACCATCGGCGAAGTCATGCTCCCGTTCCGTGGCGGAACCAGCGCCTTCCACGCCCACCCGTTCGACAAGACCAGTGTCTTCGGCGTGGGCGAGGAGGTCCTGGTGATCTACTACGAGCCCCCACAAACCGTCTACGTTGATGAACTGCCGGATGTCCTGAGGAAGGACTTCCCCGTGTAGAAGCGCCATCCCAGGTTCGGCACGCTCGGTACACTGCCCGCCGCGGGTGGACATGCTCATTCTTCGCGGCCTCGAGAGGGCATATAGGGATTATGTCCAAGCCTTGGCCCCGCCGGAGGGCATGCCCAGTGGCCCGGTGGCGCCCCGCCGGAGGGCATGCCCAGTGGCCCGGTGGCCAGGCAACAATCAGCGGAGCGCGCATCGGGTGGACATGCTCATTCTTGGCTCCGCACGAAGGGCACATGGGGATTATGTCCAAGCTCTGGCCCGGCCGGAGGGCATGCCCAGCGGTTCCGTATCCGCATGCCCAGCGGGCGCACGCCCGCACCTCCCGCCTCACCCCAGCACCCAGCGCACACCCCGTTAACCCACTCTTCGCCCGGCCGCCACCCTGCCCACCCCGCACCGCAAGCCAGCCCCCGCAGGGTGGAGGGGTGAGGATCGCAATTGTTGCTGAGTCATTCCTGCCGCTGATGAACGGGGTAACCCACTCGATTCTGCGGGTCCTGGAGCATCTGCAGGAGCGCGGGGACGAGGTGCTCGTGATCGCGCCGTCCACGCAGGACACGGGAACTCCCACCGAGGTCTACGGGGCGCATGTCCATCGGCTGCCCTCGGTGCCGCTGGCCGGCTACGCGAACGTCCGTGTGGCGATGGGCGGTGTCTACCGGGTCAAGCGAATCCTTGCCGAGTATGCACCGGACGTGGTCCACCTGGCGTCGCCGTTCGTGCTCGGCTGGCGGGCTGCGCAGGCCGCCCAGCAGCTGGGGATCCCCGCCATCGCCATCTACCAGACCGAGGTCCCGGGCTACGCCGGGCGGTACGGCGTCCCCTTCCTGGAGAACTGGGCCTGGAACCGGGTGGAGAACATCCACCTGCTCGCGGCCCGGACGCTGGTGCCCTCCAGCTTCGCGCTCAACCAGCTTCGCGGACGCGGCATTCCGCGCGTCGAGATGTGGCGGCGCGGCGTGGACACGCAGCGGTTCTCCCCGGACAAGCGCGACGCCGGCTGGCGGGGCAGCGTCGCCCCGGCCGGCGAGCGCATCATCGGCTACGTGGGCCGGCTCGCGGTCGAAAAGCAGGTGCAGGACCTCGCCGTGCTGGCAGATGTCCCCGGCACCCGGCTGGTGATTGTGGGCGACGGCCCCCAGCGCCAGGCCCTCGAGGACGCCTTGCCGGACGCGGTCTTCACCGGGTTCCTCGGCGGCGAGGAGCTGGCCCGCGCGGTGGCATCCTTCGACCTCTTCGTGCACCCCGGCGAGTTCGAGACCTTCTGCCAGACCATCCAGGAGGCGATGGCGTCGGGCGTGCCGGTGGTCGCCACGGGCCGCGGCGGCCCACTGGACCTCGTCGAAAACTCCCGCACCGGCTGGCTGTACGAGCCGGGCGACCTGGCCGCGCTGCGCGCCCGCGTGGCGGACCTGATGGGCGACGACGCCAAGCGCCGCGCCTTCGCAGCGGCGGCCCACGCTTCGGTCCAGGGCCGGACATGGTCCGCCCTGGGCGCCGAGCTGGTCCAGCACTACGAGGCGGTCCTCGCCAGTGTCCCCCGTGCAAGCCGTACAACCAGCACCACCCCTCAAGGAGTCGCCCTGTGAAAATTTCCGTGATCGGCTGCGGGTACCTGGGAGCCGTGCACGCGGCCACCCTCGCGTCGATGGGCCACACCGTGGTGGGGATCGACGTCGACGCCGGCAAAGTCGGGCAGCTGGGCCGCGGCACGGCGCCGTTCTTCGAACCCGGGCTGGACGAGCTCCTGCGCGACGGCATCACCACCGGCCGGCTCAGCTTCTCCACGGACTTCGCGGACGCGGCCGGCGCCCAGCTGCATTTCCTCTGTGTGGGCACGCCGCAGTCCAAGACGTCCGACGGCGCCGACCTCAGCTACCTCGTCGCCGCCACGAATGCGCTGCTCCCCCACCTGGCCGCCGGATCCGCCGTCGTGGGCAAATCCACGGTTCCGGTCGGAACGGTGGACATGCTCCGCGGTGTGCTGTCCCCGCGGCCGGACGTGCTCCTGGGCTGGAACCCCGAATTCCTGCGCCAGGGCACCGCGGTCAAGGACTCGCTGGTCCCGGACCGCCTGGTCTACGGCGTCCCGGAGGACGGCGAGCCTCGGGACCCCGCTTCCGCCCGCCCCAACAACTCCGACGACGGCGCTACCCGCCCCGGCCTCACTCGCCCCGCCATCAACACGGGCAACACCCGCCCAGCGGACTCCGGCGCAGCACTCACCGCGGCCCTCGACGCCGTCTACGCTCCCCTGCTGGCCGCCGGGATTCCGCGGCTGGTCTGCAACTTCGCCACGGCGGAACTGATCAAGTCGGCGTCGAACGCGTACCTGGCCACGAAGCTCAGTTTCATCAACGCGATGGCCGAGCTCTGTGACGCTACGGGCGCCGACGTGAAACAGCTGGGCGCGGCCATGGGCCTCGATCCGCGCATCGGCGGCCGGTACCTCCACGCCGGGCTGGGGTTCGGCGGCGGCTGCCTGCCCAAGGACATCCGTTCGCTCCGGGTCCAGGCGGCGGGACTGGGCGTGGACTCGGTGAACCGGTGGATGGACGTGGTGGATGCCATCAACCGGGACCAGCGTTCCCGCACGGTCGCGGTGGCGCGGGAACTGTGCGGCGGCCAGCTTGGCGGCCGCCGTGTCACGGTGCTCGGCGCGGCTTTCAAACCGGACACGGACGACATCCGCGATTCCCCTGCCCTGGATGTCGCCCTGCAGCTGGCGTCGGCCGGCGCGCATGTCACCGTGACGGACCCCGCCGCGATCAACAACGCGTGGCTGCGCTTCCCGCAGTTGCGTTTCGAGCCGTCCACGGCCCAGGCGCTGGACGGCGCGGAACTGGTGCTGCTGCTGACCGAGTGGGATGAGTACACGGGGCTCTCACCGGCCGGCGCCGGGCCACTCGTCCGGCGCAGGGCCCTCCTGGACGCCCGCAACGTGCTGGACGCCTCCGTCTGGGAGGCGGAAGGCTGGACGGTCCGCGGCCTGGGCCGGGGGCACACCGCCGGAACCATCACCACCGGCCTGAGCGCCGCGGGGCACCGGCCGGGATAACCGGCCCCCCGCTGAACCCGCCAAACCCCGTCCCCCAAAACGCCGCGCCATCCCTTCTTGGACCCCGCCCGGCGGTGCGACCCCTATGATTTCCTGAGGGGAGGGCTTTTCAATGAAATACCGGTGGTCTCACATTCGCTCGGCGGTTGCCGCGTGACAGCTTCCCCATACCCGGCGCCCGGCATCGAGGCGGTGCTGGAATCCAGCCCGGATGCCCTCCTGGTGGTCACCGAGGACGGCACCATCCTCCGCGTCAACGCCGCCACGGAACGCATGTTCGGCTACACCCGCGACGAGCTCCTGGGCCGGGATCACCGGATGCTCCTCGCCGAAGGCTTCCGCAGCGGCCTCCAGCGCATCTTCTTCGCCCTCCGCAAGGACGCCGACGCCTCTCCCGCCGCCCCCCACACCGACACCACCCCCTCCTTCCACCCGGTCGAGGCCTACGGGCTGCGGCGCGACGGCACCGAGTTCCAGGGCGAAGTGGCCTGCTCGCTGCTGGCCCAGGATAGCGAGGACGCCCCCGTCAGCATGGCAGTCGCCGTCCGTGACACCTCCCACCGGCAGGCCGCCGACGCGGGCCTGCGCGAAGCCATGTCCCTGCTCAGCGCCACGTTGGAGTCCACGGCCGACGGCATTCTGGTGGTCGGCGGCGACGGGCGGATCGCCGGCGTGAACAACCAGTTCATCTCCATGTGGGGCATCCCGCGGGAGCTCCTGGCCACCCAGGACGACGAGGCCGTACTGGGCTTCGTCCTGGACCAGCTGGTGGATCCCGGGCAGTTCGTCGAGAAAGTCACCGCGCTCTACGCCGCCCCCTCCGCGGAGAGCCATGACGTCCTGGACTTCCGCGACGGCCGGACCTTCGAACGCTACTCCCGCCCGCAGAAGGTCGCGGACAAGGTGGTGGGCCGCGTCTGGAGCTTCCGGGACGTGACCCCGGCCCGGATCGCGCAGGACCGGATCACCCAGGCCATGGCCGACCTCGCCGAGCAGGCCGCGCAGCTCAAGGACCTCGCGTTCAAGGACCCGCTCACCGGCCTGTCCAACCGCCAGCTCTTCAACGACCACCTCGCGGCGGCATTGCGCGGGCCGTACGGCACTGCCGTCGACGTCCTGCTCCTGGACCTGGACGACTTCAAGGAAGTCAACGACATCCTGGGCCATCACGCCGGCGACCAGATGCTGATCGAGGTGGGCCGCCGGCTGCGCGAGTGTGTCCGCCCGAACGACGTTGTAGCACGCCTGGGCGGCGACGAATTCGTAGTGCTCCTGGTCGGCTCGCTGGACGCCGAGGCGGTTGCCAAGAGGATCGTCGAAGCCCTGCGGGTCCCGCTCTGGATCGACGGGACCATGCTGCGCCCCAGCCTGAGCCTGGGGCTGGCGTCCATCAACGAGGACGCCGTGGACGCCTCCGAGCTGCTGCGCCGCGCCGACGTCGCCATGTACGCCGCGAAGACTGCCGGAAAGAACCGGTACCTGCGGTTCCGGCCGGAGATGATGAAGTCACTCGTGGAGCGCACGGCGCTGGAGGCCGGGCTGCGGGTGGCCGTGGACGCCGGCCAGATCGCCGTGCACTACCAGCCGATCGTCTCGTCCCGGCTCGGCGTTGTGGTCAAGGTCGAGGCGCTGGCCCGCTGGGAGCGCGACGGCGAAACCGTCCCGCCGCAGCAGTTCATCCCGGCGGCGGAGCGCAGCGGGCTGATCGTCGAGATCGGCACCGAGGTCCTCCTGAAGGGCTGCACCGAGCTGAAGCCCTGGCTCGCGGAAGATTCTTCGCGGTCGCTCGCCGTCAACGTCTCCGGGGTCCAGCTGCAGCACGGTGACTTCGCCGAGCTGGTGCTGGCCGTCACCGAATCCTGCGGGGTGGATCCGCGGCAGCTGGTCCTGGAGGTCACCGAGAGCGTGTTCTTCGACGACGACTGCCACGTCATCCAGCAGCTCACCGGGCTCCGCAAGGCCGGGGTGCGGGTGGCCCTGGACGACTTCGGCACCGGCTACTCCTCCCTCGGCCGGCTCCAGGACCTGCCCGTGGACACGCTCAAAATCGACCAGTCCTTCACGTCCATGATCCACACCGGCAACGAAAACCTGCCGATCCTCAGCTGCATGGTCAGCATGGCCCACGGCCTGGGCCTGACCGTCACGGCGGAGGGGGTGGAGACGGCGGCGCAGGCCGAATACCTGATGAACCTGGACTGCGATTCCCTGCAGGGGTTCCTGTTTTCCGGCCCCGAAGCCGAGCCCGCCCTGGCCGCCGCTATCGCCCGTTCCGCCGGCGCATTCGCCGCCCTCCGCGGTGACCGGGTGGCCGGACGCCGCTGACCTGCGAAAAGTCCGGCCCTGTGATGCTGGACACAGGCGCTACGGACCCTATGATGCAGGAAACACTTTGTCCGCGGCGCCGCCGTCGGACTGCTCGTCATGTCTGTCAACATCCGTCGCTTTGGGGGCCGGTAACGCCGTGGGAACTGGGATTGAAGAAAGCCTGCTCGAGCAGGGCCCCGATGCTTTCTTGCTGCTGACCGCGGACGGAACCATCGCGTTCGTGAATTCGGCGGCCGAGCGACTGTTTGGCTATCCGCGCGAACAGCTGCTCGGCGTCGGGCACAACATCCTGCTCTCCGAGGACGAGCGCGGCGGGTTCCTGCGGGTCTTTGGCCGGCTGGGGCGCGGCAGCGCGGCGGGCCGCCGGCCGTTCGCGGCGGCAGGCCGGCGTCGGGATGGCAGCGAACTGCCGCTGGAGATCACGTGCTCGCTGGTAACGGTCGACGGCGGCCCGGCCATGGCGGTGGCCGTCCGGGACGGCAGCCACCGGGAGGACACCGACTCGGGCCGGCGGCTGGCGGTTTCGCTGCTCGATGCCACGCTGGAGACCACCGCCGACGGGATTGTGGTGGTCTCCAACGACGGCCAGATCACCGGGGTCAATGACCAGTACCTCAAGATGTGGGGCATGCCGCCGGAGCTGATCGCGGCGGAGGACCCGACGGCGCTGGTCACCTTCATCTCCCGCCAGCTGGCCAATCCGGACTACTTCCTGCAGAAGGTCGCGGAGCTGCACACCGACCGGGTGAAGCAGAGCCACGACGTGCTGGAGTTCAAGGATGGCCGCAGCGTGGAGCTCTACTCCCGGCCGCAGAAGGTCGCGGACGTGATCGTGGGCCGGATCTGGAATTTCCGCGACATCACCACGCGGCAGCGCGCCCAGGACCAGGCCCGCCGCGCCATGGAGGAACTCGCCGAGCAGACGGACAAACTCAAGGAGCTGGCCTTCCAGGATCCGCTGACGGGCCTGGCGAACCGGATGCTCTTCAATGACCGCGCGGCCGCCGCGCTGCTGACCCCCGGGCCGGTGCACGTGCTGCTGCTGGATCTGGACGATTTCAAGGAAGTCAACGACGTCCTGGGCCACCACGCCGGGGACCAGATGCTTGTGGAGGTCTCGCGGCGGCTGCAGAACTGCGTGGGGCCGCACGGCACCGTGGCGCGCCTCGGCGGGGACGAATTCGTCGTCCTGCTGGTGGACTGCAACGATTCCGACGCCGTCGCCCAGCGCGTGGTGGCGGCCCTGAACGCCCCGGTGTCCATCGAAGGCACCCTGATGCGGCCGGGCCTGAGCCTGGGGGTGGCCTCGCGCGGCCCCGGGACCATGACGTCCTCGGAGCTGCTGCGCCAGGCGGACCTGGCCATGTACGCGGCGAAGGAGGCAGGCAAGAACTGCTACGTGCATTTCCGGCCGGAGATGCTCGCGGCGCTGCTGGAGCGCACCCAGCTGACGGCCGGTCTGCGGCGGGCCGTGGAACTGGGGCAGATCACCGTGCACTACCAGCCGGTGGTGTCCACCGAGCAGCTGGAGGTGGTGCAGTTCGAGGCCCTGGCCCGCTGGCAGTGGGAAGGCCAGCTGATGCCGCCGGACCAGTTCATCCAGACCGCGGAGCGCAGCGGCCTGATCCGGGAGATCGGGGCGGAAGTGCTGCGGCGCAGCTGCACCGAGCTGCAGCCCTGGCTCGCCGAGGACCCGCGCCGGACCCTGGCCGTGAACGTTTCCGGTGTGCAGCTGCAGCACCCGGACTTCGCCGAACGGGTCCTGGACATCGCGGCGTGGAGCGGCGTGGACCCGCACCAGCTGGTGCTCGAAGTGACGGAGAGCGTCTTCTTCGACGCCCAGTGCCACGTCATCACCCAGCTGGTGACCCTGCGCGGGGCCGGGATCCGGGTGGCCCTGGACGACTTCGGCACCGGCTACTCCTCGCTGGGCCGGCTGCAGGAGCTCCCCGTGGACGTCGTCAAGATCGACAAGTCCTTTGTCTCCATGCTGCGCACCGGGACCGAAAAGCTGCCCATCCTGACCTCCATGATCCACATGGCCCGCAGCCTGGGCCTGAAGGTCACGGCCGAGGGCATCGAAACCCCGGAGCAGGCCCGCTACCTGATGGATCACGGCTGCGACGCCCTGCAGGGCTACCTGTTCTCCCGTCCGCAGCCCGAATCGCGGCGCGAGCTCGGCATCCGCAGCTCCCTCGCCGCCATCGCGGCGCTGGAGGGTGTTCCGCTGCCCGTGTAGCCGGCCGGTTCCGACTGGCGTTGTATCGCTGGGTGCCGTGGTCCGTTAAACCGCTTGGTTGGCCCGCGGGGGCGACACAAAGATGGCCGCTGAATGACGCGTATCACGTGCAGCGCCCGCACCACATATGATTCAGTGAGCGCAGCCGGCCTTGTTCTCCGCAAGGGGTGGCTGCCACTTCACTTTCGTCGCTTGGGGGCAGGCAAAACACATGGAATCCGGACTCGCACAACTACTGCTGGAGCACAGCCCCGACCCGCTGCTGCTGCTCGATCCGGACGGCGCCATCTCCTTCCTGAACGCCGCCGCCGAGGAGCTCTTCGGCTACTCCCGGGCCCAGTTGCTGGGCGCCGATTCGTCCCTGCTCCTGGCCGAGGCCTCCCGCGAACCCTTCCATGGTGTCCTCGCCGGCCTGGGCGCCTCCGCGCCCCGTTCCCCTAAGCCCTTCGCCGGTTCCGGCCGCCGCGCCGACGGCACCGAGCTCCCGGTCGAAATCACCTGCTCACTGCTGCCGCCCGACGCCGGTGCGGGGCCGGCGGCGCGGTCCGTCGCGCTTTCGGTCCGCGGCACCGGGCACCGCCCGGTTGCGCCCTCCGGGAACGGCACGACGGGGTCTGCCGGCGCCCGGGCCTCCGGCAGTGCAGTCCACAGTGCGGCCGACACCGGGACCGCCGGCACGCTTCACGTCGCCGCGGGGGCTTCCGCGGATGCCGCGGCGCACCGCCGTCGTACTCTGGCGGCCTCCGCCGCCGTACCCGCCGCGTTCGCCGGGCACGATGACCAGCTGCGGGCCGGGGTGCTGCGTGATCCGCTGACGTCGCTGCCCAACGGCACCCTGTTCAACGAGCGGCTCGCCGCGGCGCTGCGCCGGCCGGACCCGGTGGATGTGCTGCTGCTGAACCTGGATGACTTCAAGAACCTTAACGACATGCTGGGCCGCTCCTCCGCGGACGAGCTGCTGGTGGAGGTCGCCAGCCGGCTGCGCAACTGTGTGCGGCCGCACGACACTGTGGCCCGGCTCGGCGGCGACGAGTTTGTGGTGCTCCTGACCGAATGCCTCAACGCCGACGCCGTGGCCAAGCGGATCTCCGAGTCGCTGTACGAGCCGCTGCGCGTGGGCGGCTCCCTGGTCCGGCCGGGCGTCAGCATGGGCCTGGCGTCCAGGACCGCCCAGACGCTGGACGGCGCGGAACTGCTGCGGCAGGCCGACGCAGCGATGACGGCGGCGAAGACCGGGGGCAAGAACGCGTGGCTCCGGTTCCGGCCGGAGATGCTGAACACTGTGACCGCCAAAGCGGACGGTCAGGCGGGGCTCCGGCAGGCGGTGGAGCTGGGCCAGATCTCGGTCCACTACCAGCCCGTGGTGTCCCCCGGGCTCGGGGCCGTGGTGCAGTTCGAGGCGTTCGCGCGGTGGGAGCGGCACGGCCGGCTGGTCCCGCCCAACCAGTTCCTGCCCGTGGCCGAGCAGAGCGGCCTGATCCGCGAGATCGGCGACGAGGTCATGCGCCGGGCCTGCGCCGAAATCCGGCCCTGGCTGGCCGGCGACGCCGCGTACAGCGTGGCGGTGAACGTCTCGGGCTTGCAGTTCCAGAACCGCGACTTCGCCACCGACGTGCTTGCGATTGTGGCGTCCACCGGCGTGGATCCGCGCCAGCTCATGCTGGAACTGACCGAAAGTGTATTTTTCGAGTCGGACTCCGACGTGCTCCGCCAACTGCGGCAGCTCCGGGAGGCCGGCGTGCGGATCGCGATGGACGACTTCGGCACCGGCTACGCGTCCCTGGGCCGGCTCAAGGAGTTGCCGCTGGACAAGGTCAAGATCGACCGCTCCTTCGTGGCCATGATCAAGACCGGCCAGGAACAGCTCCCGTTCTTCGGAACCATGATCGACGCCGCCCATGCCCTGGGCCTGAAGGTCACGGCCGAGGGCATCGAAACGCCGGCGCAGGCCCGGTACCTCATGGAGCGCGGGTGTGACTCCCTGCAGGGCTACCTGTTCGCCAAGCCAGCCCCGGCCAGCGAGCTGGCCGGGACGATGGAGAGCGCGCTCACGGCGATCGACAAGGTCGACGCCGGGCGTTAGTTCCGGCGTCGCTCCAGCAGGTTCTGCGGGCCTGGCGGCGACGCTCCCGCAGATCCGGCGGGATTACCGCCGACGCTCCCGCAGATCCGGCGGGATTACCGCCGACGCTCCCGCAGATCCGGCGGGACGTCGTTACGCCCGGTCTGCCGCGTCATGGCACGGCTTTCCCCGTGCGCCCCCGCCAGGAACTGGGCTGGAACGGCGCCCTTGGCTGAACAGCACGGGGGCGTCTGCGGGGGCGCCGTGGCGCCGGTCTGCCAGTCACCCTCCGCGACCACCGCTGCGCGCCCGACGTTCCTGCCCACTTGTACTTCGCTGCAACCCGGTGTCAGCCCGTTGCACCGCGACCTGGCGCGGACGTCTCCGTGCGCCCTAGCCAGGAATTGGGCTGGAACATCGTCGCGGACCGATAGCGGGAACAGGCGCACCCAGGGCCTGTCCTGGCCACCCCGACGCCCGCTCAGGCCACTTTTAAGCACAAACGGCCCCGGCCAGTGGCCGGGGCCCTTTGTGCGCATTCGATTCAGCGCTTTTCGCAGGCGATGCCGTCGTTGTCACGGTCGAGGTCGTACTCGCCGCGGTGCCGGACCGCGCCGCCGTCGTTGTACCCGTAGAGGGTGTTGTCCACGCGGAAGTTGGTGACCCGCTTGCCGGTGGTCTTGTCCTTGGCGCCCTTGCGGCCCACGCCGTGCGGGTAGACCTTGTTGAGCTCCGTGCAGTTCTTGTAGGACTTGGGCGCGGGTGCGGCAGATGCCGGCACGGCCGTGCCGCTCAGCACGACGGCGCTGGCCGCGAGCGAGCCAATCAGCAGTTTTTTCAGGCGCACGTTCGAGAGCCCTCCCCCAATAGAAGCCCTCGGCCGCGTGTCGGCGAGGCGCAATGAAATGCTAACCCAGATTTCCGCCCATGCGGGACAAGGTCAGCCGCGCGGATCCAGCTTGTCGAGCTCCTGCGCCACCATGGCCGCGCTGCGCTCCCACAGCTCCCGTGCCAGTTCGGCATCGTAGGCCTGCTTGTTGGCTTTGGCCAGCGCGCGTTTGGCGTAGTAGGCACCGGAGATCCAGTCCTGCCCGGGCGTGGCCGTGGCGAGCCACACAAGTGTGTCCGCGCCCTGTTCGGGGCTCAGCAGGAAACGGTTGAGGATCGTCTTGTAGGCGTGCCGCATCGGACTGGTGGACTCCGCCGCAAAGTTGGTGGCTACGACGCCGGGGTGGAACGACGCAGTCCTGATCCCTTCGGCGCTGAAGCGACGGTGGAGCTCACTGGTGAAAAGGATATTCGCGAGTTTCCCGGTGCCGTACGCCCGGTTGGTGGAGTAGCCTTGGGCCGAGTCGAGGTCGAACAGGTCCAGTTTGCCGAATCCGTTGGCGGCGCTGGAGGTGTTGATGACGGTGGCGTTGCTGGCGGTGAGGACGTCCATCAGCTCGGTGGTCAGCAGGAACGGGGCCAGGTGGTTGACCTGGAAGGTCTTCTCGTGGCCGTCCACGGTGAGTTCGCGCTTGCCCATAATGCCGCCGGCGTTGTTCGCCAGGACGTCTATCCGCGGGTACTTTTCCTTGAGCTGCGCTGCAAGCCGGCGCACCTGGGCCAGCTCCGCGAAGTCGGCGATGAAATGGTCCGCACCGATCTCTGCCGCGATCAGTTGGGTCTTCTCCGCGGAGCGCCCGACCACCACCACCTGCTCCCCCCGTTTGCTGAGGGTGCGTGCGGCGGACGCGCCGATGCCGTCGCTGGCGCCGGTGATGACAATGGTCCGAGCGGTCATGAAGGAGTCCTTTGTGAGGAAGCGGTAACTGGCTGTCGACATCGAGCCTACCGAACCACAACGACGCCGGGCTGACCAACGTTCCCGCTGTTGATTTCGGGGTTAAATGCGGGAGGACCCCCAACGTGGTTGGGGGTCCTCGACCTTAATGATGTTCCGGCGGTGACCTACTCTCCCACACCCTCCCGGGTGCAGTACCATCGGCGCTGTGGGTCTTAGCTTCCGGGTTCGGAATGGGACCGGGCGTTTCCCC
>NZ_LMLR01000006.1 GCF_001422645.1 Arthrobacter sp. Leaf69
ATTCAACCGCCCCACCGCATTCTTCGACTTCGACACCACCCACACCCCGCCATCATTCAACTCCACCTCAGCAGTCTTAAACCCCGGATAAATGATGGCGCCGGTGATGAGGACCGCGGAGGCGACGGCAAGGCCGGCCGCGCTCAGGAAACGGCGGCGGGCGGCAGTGAGCGGGCGTGATGGTTCCGGCCTGCGGGTTTTGGGCCGCAGGGCTGTCAGGAAAGTCTTCATGTGTGCTGTGTCCCCCGGAAGATCACGGCCGCCACGCAGGGGGCATCGCCCGTGCTGGTGCCAGATAGCTTCGACTATTGCATATTAGCTATCGATTAGAGAAACCCCGGCGGAGTCAAGTCCGGCAGGATCAGCATCGATGCAGCTCAGGGGCGCTTAATCCAGGACGAGTCCGCGGCCGCTGCCGCGTTGGAGCTGAACGGGGTGGATTTCGCCGAAGCCGCGGACGTCCTCGGCCGGCCGCGGCAGCAGGACAAACCGCTCGTCCTGTTCCAGCGCGGCCGCGGTCATGGAGTCCACCAGCACCGTTCCCGGATCTGCCAGTGCCGTGAGCCGCGCCGCGAGGTTGACGGTGGGACCGTAGATATCGCCGAGCCGGGACAGGATGCGGCCCCACACCATGGCGACGCGCGCCTGGGGAAGGATTTCGTCCTCGGTGAAGGCCTGGCACAGGGCCAGGGAGATTTCGGCGCCGGCCGCGGGGGTCTCGGCAATGTAGAGCACTTCGTCGCCGACCGTTTTGACCAGCCGCCCGCCGCCCACCGAAATGATTTCGGCGCACTTGTTCTCGAAGCGCTGGACCAGCTGGGCGAGGGTCTTTTCGTTCATCCGGCGGGACAGGCTCGTGTAGGAGACCAGGTCCGCGAATCCGACGGCGCGTGCCAGCGGCAGCGGGGCGTCATCCTCGTCGCCTTCGCGGCCTTCCTCGCTGGAGGCGAGCCCGGCCTCGGCGCGCACGGCAAGTCGCTGGACACCGGCGTTGAGCTGGCGGCGCCAGGAATAAAGCAGCATTTCCTCCAGAGCGTCCACGAGGGACGGCAGTTCGCCAACCAGCCGCTTGCGTGCGACGGCGTCGGTGACACCCTGGTTCTGGACCATGTCCTCCACGAGGGCTTCGACCTGCCAGACCACCATGCGGTCTGTCATCTGGCCGATGGCACGGGTGACGGAGATCGCGGCTTCCTCGGTGAGTTTGCCGCCGCGGACCAGGTCCACGATGGTGTTCAGCGCGGCCTGGTCGCGTTCGGTGAAGGCCACGTCCTCGTCACCGATGTTGGGAAAGCCCAGGGCCCGCCACAGTTTCCGGGCGGAGAGCAGGGACAGTCCCGCGCCGGATGCGACTTCACGGCGGCGCAGCTTGCGTTCTCCGCCTAGCAGCCTCTGTTCAAGGGCTTTCAAGGCAATGCGTTCGGCGGACATGGCCCCGGTGGGCGGAGCTGCAGCAGGGGGCTGCTCCGCGCTGTCGTCGGCGTCGCTGTCTTCCGCGTCGCTGTCTCCCGCAGACGAATCGGCGTCGGCGTCCGTGCCCGCCGAATCGGCGTCTGTGTCCGTCTCGTCCGAATCGGCGTCGTCGGGCGCTGCAACAGTCTGGTCCGGCACAGTAGCGGACTCCGCAGGAACGTCATCCGCGGCCTCGGCCAGGGAGTCGAGGACCGCTGCTTCGAGGCTGGCGGCCTCAACGAAGGCATCCGAAACGTGCGACGGCTCGTTCGCCAGCAGTCCCGTTTCCCGGTGAACGTTCTCAGCGCTCATCTCTTCCACCTTCTCTCGTCTCTATCGGCCAGGGCTCTACTTGCCAGGGGCTGGCGTGGTCGTAGGGCACATCCGCGACGCCCAGGTCCCCGGCAGGCGGGAGATCATCGATGGCGTCGAGGATGAAGTTTCGGAACGTCGCGACTTCCGGAACGTCGGGGACCACCGTGCTGTTGGGGTACCCGGTATCCAAGGATATGTTCCCTGAACGCAATATGCGTTGGAGCAACGACTGATGAATGACCGCATTACGGACGGTGGCCAGGGAAACCTGCTGGTCGCGCCGCCGGAGCATGCCGTAACGGGCAACCAGCCGCTGGCTTGTCAGGGTGTACTTCGTGGCGTGCCAAGTCATGGCCCGCGGCAGGCAGTAGCCCAGCAGTACCCAGGCCGCCAGTCCAATGCAGGCTCCGATCAGCCAGGGTGTCCACTGCCTGGCCGACTCCTTGATCAGCGGCATGAGGTGGGACGGGCCGCCTTTCACAATCCAGGCGCTGCCGTAGGCGGCCAGCGCCGGAACCAAGATGAACAGCAGCGCCGGAAAAATCAGGGTCCGGGGCTGCGGCCGGGTCACCACAATCACTTGCTCGCCCGGGAGGAGCTCTTTACGCATAGCCGCTTTCGTGGCCCGAATCCTGGCCGGGGGGCGTCCAGGGCCGCAGGTGCACCACATCTCCGGCCGTCACCACGTGCTCGTGTCCTCCGGCGTCGACCACCATGAGTGAGCCGTAGTCATCCAGGCGTGTGGCGTGGCCGATGATTTCGTGGTCACCGGGAAGCTGGGCACGGACCTGCTTGCCGAGCGTCGTGAGGACGTGCTCGATCCGCTTGTGCAGCGACGGTCCGCCGGCCATCCCCGCGGCGGGGTCGCCGTCGGCGTTGCAGAAGCTGCGGTAGAGCGTCGCGAACCGGGACAGATAACTCTTCAGCAGCCCGGTCCGGTCCACCGACGTCGGCTGTTCCAGCAGGACGGACGTGGCGGTGGGCACCGGGAGTTCGGCCTCGGTGAGCGTGACGTTCAGCCCTGTCCCCAGCACAACCGGCGGTACGGCGCCGCCCTGCATCGGGCCCATCTGGGCCAGAATGCCGGCGATCTTCCGTCCGCGGACCAGGACGTCGTTGGGCCACTTGAGTTCCGCGGGGATCCCGGCGGTTTCCAGGAGCGCCTCGCGCAGGGCAAGTGCCGCGAGGAGCGAGAGCCAGGAGTAGCTCTGGGTCGGCAGCGGACGTCCGTCCGCGTTGACCGGACGCAGCACCAGTGACACGGAGACAGCACTGCCGGCGGGTGCTTCCCAGCGGCGGTCCAGCCGGCCGCGGGCAGCGCTTTGGTATTCGGCGGTGAGCACGGTGAGGTCCGGATAGGCCGAGGGATCCTCGGTGACTCCGCGCAGCAGGTCCGCGTTGGTGGACCCGGTGGACTCCACGATTGTGAGCCGCGGAATGCCGTTGGCTGAGAGGAACGCCTCATCACTGAGGGCGTTCACGTCGAGGGGCGGACGGTCCGGGGCTTCCTGCGCGGCTTCCATGCTTTGAATCCTACCGAGTTACGCCGTCGTCGGCTCCGGACCAGCCCACAGGAAACTCAGAGGAAAATGTCAGGGATCAGCCGGTCTTCCGGCGCGCCCAGGCTGTACGGCGTGAAGTCGGTGACGCCCGCGGCGGCCAGGACTTGCTCATCCGTGTAGAAATTGCCGCTCCTGCTGCCGGACTCCGGGACCGCGTGGCTGTTGGTCAGCACGGCGTGGGCCGCGTCCGCCATGATTTCGGGGCCCCGGGCGCCGCGCACGATTTTTTCGCCGCCCGGCATGTTGCGGATGGCGGCCGTGTTGATCAGGGTGCAGGGCCACAGGGAGTTCACGCTGATGCCGTCGGCCTTCAGTTCCTCGGCCAGGCCCAGGGTGGTCAGGCTCATGCCGTACTTGGCCATGGTGTAGGCAAGGTGCATGCCGGCCCACTTGGGGTCCAGGTTCAGCGGTGGGGAGAGCGTCAGGATCTGCCCCGCACCGGATTCGCGCAGGGCAGGCAGGGCGAGCTTGGAGAGCAGGAAGGTGCCCCGAACATTGATGTCCTGCATCAGGTCGTAGCGCTTCATGTCGACGTCGTCGGTCGTGGACAGGTCGATCGCGGAGGCGTTGTTGATGACGATGTCGATCCTGCCGAAGCGTTCCACGGCGGCGGAGACGGCGCCCGCGACGTCGGCGTCATTGCGCACATCCCCCACCAGCGGCAAGGCCTGACCGCCGGCCGCCTCGATCTGTTCGGCCGCGGAGTAAACCGTGCCTTCCAGCTTGGCGTGCGGCTGGCCGGTTTTGGCCATCAGGACGATGTTGGCGCCGTCGCGCGCGGCACGGGTGGCGATGGCCAGTCCAATCCCGCGGCTGCCCCCGGAGATGAGGACGGTGCGGCCCTGGAGGGAACCGGCGGCTCGGTAGGGCCCGGACTGCTGTGGCGCGGGCTGCTGGGGATGCGGGGCGGCGCCCGAAGCGTCGTTGCTCAAAGTCATGAGGACACTCTAGCCGACTCATGTTACTGGTGAGTAACATTTTCTGGGCGCGAGCGCCGCGCCCCGCCGGCCTGCCCCGCCGGCCTCCTCCGACGCTCCCGCCCGGTTCCTCCGGACACGATGTGCCGACAGGCCGGCGGACCCGCGGAATCCCGGGGATTCGCTTAGCGGATAGCCCCTCCAGGACCGGGCAACCGGGCAGGAAGGTCCCGCGCGGCGGGGCGGCAGTCGGCCAGGGTTCATGGGGCGCCCTTCGGGAGAAGCTGACGTGGTCCCCGGGAGGGTGGGGGCGAAAATTGTAGGGTTTCTACAGCGGCGTGGGCCAATGCCGTCACTAGACTTGCCCTCAGGGCCCGGCTTTTGTGGATACCGACTAAAACGCCACGAGGACAGGGCCTGCACAGCACTATCAGCAGCACAGCACTACCAGCAGCACACGATTCAGCACCACAACCATCAGCGACAGAGCCGGAGACACTTGATGAGCCACGATCTGACCACGACCGCGGGAAAGATTGCCGACTTCCGCGACCGCCAGGCCCGTGCTGAGCAGCCCTCCGGCCCGGAAGCGATCGAGAAGCAGCATGCCCGCGGCAAGAACACGGCCCGCGAGCGCATCGACCTGCTGCTGGACGCCGGCTCCTTCGTCGAATTCGACGCTCTGGCCGTGCACCGCTCCACCGCCTTCGGCATGGAGAAGAAGAAGCCGCTGGGCGACGGACTGGTCTCCGGCTACGGCACCGTGGACGGCCGCCCCGTGGCCGTGTATAGCCAGGACTTCTCCGTCTATGGCGGCTCGCTGAGCCAGGTCAACGGCGAGAAGATCGTCAAGGTCCAGGAATTCGCGCTCCGCAACGGCTGCCCCGTGGTCGGCATCCTCGACGGCGGCGGCGCCCGCATCCAGGAAGGCGTCGCCTCGCTGGCCATGTTCGCGGACATCTTCCGCAACAACGTCCATGCATCCGGTGTGGTCCCGCAGATCTCCCTCATCATGGGCCCCTCCGCCGGCGGCGCGGCCTACTCCCCCGCCCTGACCGACTATGTGGTCATGGTGGACAAGACTTCGCACATGTTCATCACCGGCCCGGACGTCATCAAGACCGTCACCGGCGAGGACGTGGACATGGAAACCCTTGGCGGCGCCCGCCAGCACAACGCCAACACGGGTACCTCCACCTACCTGGCCTCCGACGAGGCCGACGCCGTCGAGTTCGTCCGCGAACTCTTGGACTTCCTTCCCTCCAACAACCTCTCCGAGGCCCCCGTCCTGGAGCACTCCCAGGAGCTGGAGCTCGACGACGACGACCTCGCCCTGGACGTCCTCATCCCGGACTCGGCCAACCAGCCCTATGACATGCGCAAGGTCATCGAGCAGATCGTGGACGACGCGCACTTCCTGGAGATGCAGTCCCTCTACGCCCCGAACGTGATCATCGGCTACGGCCGGGTGGAGGGCCACACCGTCGGCATCGTCGCCAACCAGCCGATGCAGTTCGCCGGAACCCTGGACATTGCCGCCTCGGAGAAGGCCGCCCGCTTTGTCCGGCACTGCGACGCCTTCAACATCCCGATCATCACCCTTGTGGACGTCCCGGGCTTCCTGCCGGGCAAGGACCAGGAGTTCCAGGGCATCATCCGCCGCGGCGCGAAGCTGCTCTACGCCTACGCGGAGGCCACCGTGCCGAAGCTGACCGTCATTACCCGCAAGGCCTACGGCGGAGCGTACATCGTGATGGGCTCCAAGAAGCTCGGCGCGGACCTCAACCTGGCCTGGCCCACCGCTCAGATCGGCGTGATGGGCGCCCAGGGCGCGGTCAACATCCTGTACCGCCGTGAGCTCGCCGCAGTGGCGGAGAGCGGCGGCGACGTCGAGGCCAAGCGCTCCGAGGTCATCCGGCAGTACGAGGAAGAACTGCTCAACCCCTACCAGGCCGCCCAGCTCGGCTATGTGGACGCGGTCATCGCGCCGTCCGAGACCCGGATGCAGATCATCAAGGGCCTGCGTGCCCTGCGGGACAAGCGGGCCAGCCTGCCCGCCAAGAAGCACGGGAACATCCCGCTGTGACGCCTGAAAGCGAGCCCCTGGAAGCCGCGGCGGCGGAGCGGCCCCTGTTCGCCGTGGCCAAGGGCGACCCGACGCCGGAAGAGCTCGCGGCGCTGTCCGCCGTCGTGCTCTCCCTGGACAGCGGCGCAGCGCCGGCACCGGAAAAGCCCGGCGCCCGGCACTGGATCCGCCGTCAGCAGCTGCAGCTGGCGCCGAGGCCGGGTCCCGGCTCGTGGAAGCGCAGCCGCGGCTAAGACACAGTCCTGGGCGAAAAGTTCAGCAACCCTTTCATAACGGCGGCAGCCCGGCTAGTCTCTTTCGGGTGACTATCGAAACCACTGAAAACACATCAGCCGTGCGCCCGCAGACCGCTATCGATGCCGTCGCCGACGCCTTCACGGACACCCTGATCCGGCTTAACCCGAGCTTCGCCACCGAGCTCGGCCTCCCCGGACATGAGACCGAATACCAGGACTTCTCCCCCGCCGGGCACCGGGAGTTCGCCGCCGCCGCGCGGGAGGCCCTCGCCGCGCTGGACGGACTGGAGCCGGTGGACGACGTCGACGCCGTCACCCTGGACGCCATGCGCGAGCGCCTGGGCCTGCAGCTGGAACTCCACGAATCCGGCTGGGACCTCGGCGAACTGAACAACATCGCCTCCCCCGCCCAGGAGATCCGGGCGATCTTCGACCTGATGCCGACAAACACCGCCGAACAGTGGGACCACATCGCGGGGCGGGCGCACAACGTCCCCGCCGCGCTGGACGGTTACATCGAGTCGCTGCGCTCCGCGAAGGAGGACGGCAAGGTGGCCGCCGCGCGGCAGGTGAAAATCGTCATCGAGCAGACCACCAAGCACGCAGCCGAGGACGGCTTCTTCGCGAAGCTGGCCGCCGGCGCCACGACCGCGGACGGACCGCTGCCCGGGGACGTACAGTCCAAGCTCGACGCCGGCGCTGCCGCCGCCAGGGTGGCCTACTCACGGCTGGCCGGATTCCTGGAGTCCGAACTGCTGCCCGTCGCCCCGGAGAAGGACGCCGTCGGCCGCGAGCGCTACTCGCTGGCCTCCCGCGCCTTCCTCGGCGCCACGGTGGACCTCGAGGAAACGTACGCCTGGGGCGTGCAGGAACTCGACCGCCTGATCGCCGAGCAGGAGCGCGTGGCCGAGGAGATCCGCCCCGGCGCCACCATCGAGGAAGCCAAGGAGGTCCTGAACAACGACCCCGCGCGGCAGCTCAAGGGCACTGACGCCCTCCAGGCGTGGATGCAGGAGCTCTCGGACAAGGCCGTGGCCGACCTCGCGGGCGTCCACTTCGACATTCCGGACGTCATGAAGACCCTGGAGTGCAAGATTGCCCCGACCGACGAAGGCGGCATCTATTACACCGGGCCCTCGGACGACTTCAGCCGTCCGGGCCGCATGTGGTGGTCCGTCCCGCCGGGAGAAGACACCTTCACCACCTGGGCCGAGACCACCACGGTCTACCATGAGGGCGTCCCCGGCCACCACCTTCAGGTCGCCACCGCCACCTACCGCCGCGAGCTGCTCAACAAGTGGCGCCGGAATGTCTGCTGGACCTCCGGGCACGGCGAAGGCTGGGCACTCTACGCCGAGAAGCTCATGCAGGAGCTGGGCTACCTCAAGGATCCGGGCGACCACATGGGCATGCTGGACATGCAGCGGATGCGTGCGGCCCGCGTGGTGTTCGACATCGGCGTCCACCTGGAGCTCGAAGTTCCCGCCCGCTGGGGGTCCGGCACCTGGACCCCGGACAAGGGCTACGAGTTCCTGAAGCAGAACCTCGCCATCAGCGAAGGCCAGCTCAACTTCGAGTTCACCCGCTACCTCGGCTGGCCGGGCCAGGCGCCGTCATACAAGGTGGGCCAGCGGCTCTGGGAGCAGATCCGCGCCGAGCTCGAATCCCGCCCGGGCTTCGACCTCAAGGCGTTTCACACGAAAGCCCTCAACATCGGCTCCGTAGGCCTCGACACCCTGAAGCGCGCGCTGCTGGGGTAGGTCGAGACCCCGTCGCACCGCCGAGGTGAGAGTTCGCGCCCATGTCCTTGAGGGTCATGGGCGCGAACTCTCACCTCGGCGAAAACAGGGGAGACAATCGCCACACCGGAGGCTGGAATAACTTCACAGACGGGTGGTTTTGCGGCGTGGTTCCGGGGATCCGGCGGCTGGGACCGAACGCTGGGCGCGTAATATTTCTCAACATCCTTTCGACGTGATAGTTGCACTGGTCCTAGCGTGATCCGGTGACCACTCAGACAAGCACCCCCGCACCCGCCGGAAAGACCGGCTTCCAGTTGCCCACATGGGCCGGCTCGTTCGGCTTCCAGATCATCGCCGCCCTGATCGTGGGCCTGGGCCTCGGCCTACTGGCCAAATACACGGGCAGCACCAAGGCGGACCCCAACGCCCTCGGCGCCACACTGCAGACCATCGGCTCGAGCTACGTCTCGCTGCTGCAGACCGCCGTCGTGCCCCTTATCTTCACCGCCGTGGTCAGTTCCATCTCCAACCTGCGCGCCGTCTCCAACGCCGCCCGGCTGGCCTGGAACACTCTGCTCTGGTTCGCCATCACCGCGCTGATCTCCGTGCTGATCGGCATCGGCCTGGGCGTGCTCCTGCAGCCCGGCGCCAACACAGGCATCACCGGCGAAGGCGAAGCGCCGTCCAAGGTGGGCAGCTGGTGGGCGTTCCTGACCGGCCTGTTCCCGAAGAACTTCCTGGGCCTCGGCGCCAGCACCACCATCACCGAGGACGTCGCCACCACCACGGTGAGCTTCAATGTCCTGCAGATCCTGGTGATCGCCGTCGCCGTCGGCATCGCCGCGCTGAAGGTCGGCAAGGCGGCCGAGCCGTTCCTGAACCTCAATGCCTCCGCCCTCGCCGTGATCCAGAAGGTCCTCTGGTGGATCATCCGGATCGCCCCGATCGGCACCGTCGGCCTGATCGGCAACGCCGTGGCGATCTACGGCTGGGACACTATCGGTTCCCTCGGCAAGTTCACGTTCGCCATCTACGTGGGCCTGGCCCTGGTGCTGTTCGTGGTCTACCCGGTCCTGGTCCGCACCCACGGCCTGTCCGTCCGGCAGTACTTCTCCGGCGTCTGGCCGGCCGTGCAGCTCGCCTTTGTCTCCCGCTCCTCGGTGGGCACCCTGCCGCTGACCCAGCGCGTGACCGAACGCAGCCTGGGCGTCCCCCGCGGCTACGCCTCCTTCGCTGTCCCGCTCGGCGCCACCACCAAGATGGACGGCTGCGCCGCGATCTACCCGGCCATCTCCGCGATCTTCGTGGCCCAGTTCTTCGGCATCCAGCTCGACTTCACCCAGTACCTCCTGATCGCCCTCGTGTCCGTGCTGGGCTCCGCCGCGACCGCCGGCACCACCGGCGCCGTCGTGATGCTGACCCTGACGCTCTCCACCCTGGGACTGCCGCTCGCCGGCGTCGGGCTGCTCCTGGCCATCGATCCGATCCTGGACATGGGACGCACCGCCGTCAACGTGGCAGGGCAGGCCCTGATCCCCACCATCGTGGCCAAGCGCCAGGGCATCCTGGACGAGTCGCTGTACAACGCACCGCGCTCCGGTGACCCGTTCAGCGACGACGCCGACGCCGACACCACAGTCGCCGGATCAGCCGACGGCGGTACTTCCGCCGCCGCTGCCGGCGCGGCGTCGCCGGAAGGCCGCGAACTGGCCGACGCCAAGGCCTAACCGCCGTTACAAGCCATCACGGAAGAAGTCCCCGGGAAGCTCCCGGGGACTTCTTCTCTTTTGACGTGCTGCTAAGCCGTGTCCGCTGTGAGCCGGCGGCTGCAGCCAGACAGGGTCCTAGTGTCCGCCGCCCCCAATGACACCCTTCTCCACGGCCTTGGTAACGGCGTCCGCCTCAGCCTGGGTCAAGGTGCCGTCGGTGACCGCCTTGTCCAGCTTTGTCTTCAACGCCGCAGCGCGGTCAGCCTGGGCCGCGGTCCGCAGCTCCTCCAGCGCCGCGGTGACCTTGGATTCCTCAATCCCCAGCGACTCCGCCAGCGACTTGGCGAGCGCAGCGTCCCTGGCTGCGCGGTCCGGCTTGGTGCCCTCGGCGGGAGGGGTGGTGGGCTTGTTGGCTTCGCGGAAGGCCTGCAGCGCCTCTGTGACCTTGGCCTCCTCCACGCCGAGTTTGGCGGCCAGGTCGGCGGCCTGGGCGCCGCCGCGCTCCCCGCCCCTGCCGTGGCCGTGGCCGCGCATTCCGTCGGCGCCGGAGGTCCCTGGCGTCGCCTCTGCCGAGGCGCTGGGGGTCGGCGTCGGAGTGGTGGTGGCGGCGGAGGCCATCCCGGTGACTCCAAGCCCGGCGCCGAGGGCCAAGGCCCCGGCCGAAATGGCGAGCGTCATTCTCTTGGTGCGTGACATCTGCTGTCTCCTGGTTCGGCCGTGCTGCCACGGCTGGTAGCGGTGATTGTCTCGTTCAAGACGTGGTTCAAGTCTGCGGGGACCGCTTCAGCGGGAGCTGTTCGGAACCTTTCATGTTCCTGTGAAGGTTCCGGAGCGTCCCTCGCACCTGGTTCGAAAGACTTTCCCGGGCTTATTCGCAGGTTTACGGGTCCGGACGGCCCCGGACTGGGTACGCTCGGGTCATGCTGATCGTGACCTCCGATGACATCCCCGGCCACAGGATCGACGCCGTTTTCGGCGAAGTGATGGGTTTGACCGTCCGCGCCCGCGATATCGGCGGCCAGGTCATGGCGGGCTTCCGCTCGATCGGCGGCGGGGAACTGCCCGAAATGACGCGCATGCTTTACGAGAGCCGGCAGGAGGTCATGGCCCGGATGGTCAAGGAGGCGGAACAGCGCGGGGCCAACGCCATCGTGGCCATGCGCTTCGACAATTCGCAGCTGGGCACCACCTGGACCGAGGTTTGCGCCTACGGCACCGCCGTCTTCGCCATCCCCCTCCCGGAAGGCGAACCGGGCGCCACCGGGCAGTCCGTTTTCCTGACAAGGCCCGAAGCTGACAAAAAGTTGCCCTGAGTGCAAACATGCACGTAGTGTAATTGCGTGCCCGCCTCCCCGCCTGCCAGCCCAACCGCACCTTCGGCATCCCCTGCGCCGGCTGAACCACCGTCAGTACTGTCGCGCCGTGAGTTGAACAAAGCGGCCACCCGTCAGGCCATCACCGACGCCGCCTTGGCGCTGCTCCGGTCCAACGGCCCCGGCAACTTCACGGTCGAGGACATCGCCGACGCCGCCAGTATCTCCCGCCGCACCTTCTTCAACTACTTCGGCAGTACCGAAGCGGCCATCGCCGCCGTCACTTTCGGATTCCTGGACACGGCACTCCAGCAGTTCCGGCTGCGTCCGGCCGGGGAACCGTTCATGGAATCGGCCCGGGCCGCCCTCGTGGCGCTCGCAGACCCCATGACCGTGGCCCCGCTGGCCGAGCTGTACAGCCTTGGCCAGGCCAATCCGCAGCTCAGCCGGTCCGAGCTGGAAGCCTGGGACCACTGCACCGTCCAGATCATCAGCGCGGCCCGCGAGCGTTCCCGCGGGGCGGCCGGCGTCGAACTCGACGAACTGTACCTCCGCGCCCTGGCCGGTTCCGTTATCTCGTGCGGCAAAGCCGCCATGGACGTCTGGTTCTCCCGGTGCGGCGGATCCCTTACGCCGGAATCCCTGTCCAGCCTGCGCCAACTCCTGATCGATTCCATGACGCTGCTGGGCTCCGGGTTCGCCCGCCCTGACACCACTCCGGCAGCAGCCACCCCGGCTAACACCTCCGCCCCTTCCCCAGATCGGCACTGACATGGCCCTACTGCTCTACCGTCTCGGCAAGTTCTCGTACCGCCACCGCTGGCTGGTCATCTCCGTGTGGCTCGCAGTGATGGTGGCGGTGGGCGGCGCGGCCGCCGCGTTCCACGGCACCCTGTCCAACAACTTCCAGATCCCGGGAACCGAAACCCAGCAGATGGCGGACAAGCTCAAGACTGAGCTTCCCTCCTCCTCCGGCGGCTCCGCCAGCGTTGTCTTCGAAGCCAACGGTGACGAGTTCAGCCAGGCGGGCAAGGACGCCGTCACCGCGGCACTGACCAAGCTCAAAACCCTGCCCGACGTTCAGGGCACGGTGGACCCGTTCGCCACCCAGGCTCAGCTGGACAAGGCCGCCGCAGACCTCGCCGCCGGCAAAAAGCAGTCCGCCGCCGGCAAGGCGCAGCTGGAGAAGTCCGCCGCCGAACTCGCCGCCGGCAAGGCCCAGCTGGCGGCTGCCGAACAGCAGATGACCGCTGCCGGCATGCCCCCCGCTGCGATCGAGCAGCAGCTCGGCCAGCAGAAGGCGGCCCTCGCCGAGGGGCAGGCAAAGCTCGACGCCGGCACCAAGGAACTGGAAGCCGGCGAAGCTCAGCTGGCGCTCGGCGCCCGGCAGCTGGAGGCTTCCCAAGGTCTCCGCTTCGTCTCCGAGGACGGCAAGGCCGCGATCGCTCAGGTCCAGTTCAAGACCTCGATCAACGGCCTCGACCCCGAGGTCCGCCAGCAGGTCCAGGACATCGTCAAAGAGGTTTCCGCCGCCGACGTGACCGCCCTGCCCAGCAAGGAAATCAGCGAGGACATCTCCGAGCTCTTCGGCACCGCCGAGATCATCGGCATCGCGGTGGCAGCCCTGGTCCTGATCATCATGCTCGGCACCTTGATCGCCGCGGGCCTTCCGCTGCTGATGGCACTGGTCGGCGTCGCCGTTGGCGTGGGCGCCACGTTCGCCCTGAGCGGCGCCGTGGACATGAGCTCCATCTCCCCCATGCTGGCGCTCATGCTCGGCCTGGCCGTCGGAATCGACTATTCCCTGTTTATCGTCAACCGGCACCGCGGCCAGCTGCTCTCCGGAATGGACCACGAGGAGTCGGTGGCGCTGGCCACCGGCACCTCCGGAAATGCCGTGCTCTTCGCCGGCCTGACCGTCATCATCGCCCTCGCGGCCCTGGTCGTTCCGGGCCTTCCGTTCCTGGCCGTCATGGGTCTCTCCGCCGCCGGGACGGTGGCAGTCGCCGTCGTCGTCGCCCTGACCCTGACGCCGGCCGTCCTCTCCCTCGTGGGCCGCAAGCTGATCTCCAAGCGGGCGTGGGCCAAGGCGGACAAGCACAATGCCGCTCCCGGCCACGAAACCGAGGATCGGGCCAGGGATGAATACCGCAGCAGCCACGGCTGGGGCGGCATTGTCACCAAGCACCCGTGGCTGGCCCTGCTGGCCGGGGTTGTGCTGCTGGGAGTTGTGGCGTTGCCCGCCAGCCAGCTGCGGCTCGCCCTGCCCGACGCCAGTTCCGAACCCGTCGCCTCGCCGGCGTTCCAGGCCTACGACGTCACGAAACGAAGCTTCGGCGAGGGCATGACCGGCCCGATCATCGTGGTGGGCGACTTCCCCGCGGGACTGACCGCCGCCGAGGCGCAGGCCAAACAGTTCGACGTCGCGGACATCCTCCGCGAGACGGAGAACGTCGCCGCCGCCGTGCCACTGGCGCTGAGCGATGACCGGCGCACCGCGGTGTTCCAGGTCATCCCCAACGAAGGGCCGGCCAGCGCCAGCACGGTCCAGGTAGTCTCCGAACTTCGCGCCGAAAAGGGCCAGATCAAGGACACCACCGGCGCCAGCATCGGCCTCACGGGGCAGACCGCCGGCAACGTCGACGTGTCCACCAAACTCGGCGACGCACTGCCGCCGTATCTGGCCATCGTGGTGGGACTGTCGCTGATCCTGCTGCTCCTCGTGTTCCGCTCCATCTGGGTGCCCCTGCTCGCCACCGGCGGATTCCTGCTCTCACTCGCCGCCGCGTTCGGCGCCGTCGTCGCCGTCTACCAGTGGGGCTGGCTGGGGACCATCTTCGGCGTCGAGAACCCGGGCGCCGTGCTGAGCTTCCTGCCGATCATCCTGATCGGCGTGCTGTTCGGCCTGGCAATGGACTACCAGGTGTTCATCGCCTCCGGCATGCGCGAGTCCTACATGCACGGCGAATCGGCCAAGCATGCGGTCCGCTCCGGCTTCAGCCACGCCGCCGCCGTGGTCACCGCGGCCGCGATCATCATGGTCAGCGTGTTCTCGGGCTTCATCTTCTCGCACCTGAACATGGTCCGCCCGCTCGGCTTCGCCATGGCCTTCGGTGTGCTGATTGATGCCTTCGTGGTCCGGATGACGATCGTCCCGGCCGTGATGTATCTGCTGGGCGAAAAGGCCTGGTGGCTGCCGCGCTGGCTGGACCGCATCCTCCCGGACGTCGATGTGGAGGGCGCCAAGCTGCGCAAACCTGCAACCTCGACGGCTGACGTCGGCGAGCCTGAGCCCGAGGAAGTCGCCGCGCGCTGACCGGCCCGCCCGCCTGGCGGACCTTGCGCCACGACGGTTCACCTCTTGCCGCCCGCTTGCCGCCCGTGACTGTCCTGCCGCAACTCAGGCCGCGAGCGACTTCGCGGACTGCGCCCGCCTGACCGTCTTCAAACGGTGTCGGAGTTTGCGGCGGTGATGGTTGGTGTCGGTGGCCGGCACGGCCGTGTTGGGCAGCGGAGGCGAGTCGGTCAGACCCGTCCCGGGCAGTGGGGGTGCGGTGGATTGGTAGCTGTGGCCGGTGGGGGTCCGGATCTCGATGGTGTGTCTGGGGCCGGGGCGGGGCCAGACACTCCATCCGGGGTTTTCTTTGGTGTGGTTGCAGGCTTCGCAGAGGCCGGCGCCGTTGGCCTGGGTGGTGGGTCCGCTGCGGTGCCAGGGGATGATGTGGTCGANGACACTCCATCCGGGGTTTTCTTTGGTGTGGTTGCAGGCTTCGCAGAGGCCGGCGCCGTTGGCCTGGGTGGTGGGTCCGCTGCGGTGCCAGGGGATGATGTGGTCGAAGGGGCGGATCGGGGCGTCGCAGTACGGGGTGCGGCAGGTGTCGTCCCGGGCCTGGATGAGGCGGCGGAGTCCGGGCGGGAAGAGCCGGGCGCGGGAGTCCATGGAGGTGAGTTCGCCGGTGCCCGGGGCGGTGTAGAGCCGGCGGAGCCAGACGTTGAAGGCCTTGTCCACGTCCCCGTCCGAGTTCTTGGCCGTATCAGTTGTCGTATTCGTGTCTTCGGTTCGCGCGCGGGTGGCTTGTCCTCCATGTTGGAGCAGTTCCCGGGCCCAGGCGGCGGGGACGATGCCGTAGCCGGGGAGGCGGGCGGGTTCGCTGTCGCCCTGGAGGAGGGTGCGGTCGGTCATGACGAGCTGGAGTTCGATGCCGGTGATCCCGCCGGAGGTGCCGGTGGTGCGTTCGACCAGGGTATCGGTCATGAGC
>NZ_LMLR01000007.1 GCF_001422645.1 Arthrobacter sp. Leaf69
CGGGTGAACCGGGATTTGGTGGTCCTGAACGATGTGAATTCCGGCAATGTGTGGCTGGTGAACCAGAACATGCAGCTGGTCAACAACTGGGACGACGTCATCCCGCCGCAGCAGACCTCCGACGACGCGGACAAGGACTCCGCCGACGAAGTCCAGCAGACCGTGCTGCCGGACCGCACCAAACCCAACAGCGCGCCCGTCGCCAAACCCGACACCTTCGGCGTTCGCGCCGGCAAGACCACCATCCTCCCCGTGCTCGACAACGACACAGACCCGGACGGCGACATCCTCACCGTCCGCAGCCCGGACCCGCTCACATCCGGGCTCCTCGCGCCGATCTACGGCGCCACCGGCTTCCAGGTCAGCGTCGGGGACGACAAGGCCGGATCGGAAACCTTCAAATACACGGTGGACGACGGCCGCGGCCTCTCCGCCACCGCCGACGTCACCCTCAACATCGTGCCGCCGGGAGAGAATGCCGCCCCGCGGCAGAAACCCAACCGCAACACCACCCTCGTCGTGCAGTCCGGCAAGGTAGTCAGCCAGAACATCCTCACCGACTGGATTGACCCCGACGGCGACGACCTGTTCGTCGTCGGCGCGGCCAGCAGCGATCCCCGCGACCAGGTCAAGGTCCGGCCCGACGGCCTGCTCAGCTTCCAGGACGCAGGCTCCGAGCCCGGCCGCAAGACCGTCACCGTCACGGTCTCGGACGGACGCTCCACCGCCGACGGCAAGGTCACCGTGGACGTCCGCGCCCCGGGCGCCCTGCCCCCGATCGCCAACGCGGACCACGTCGTCGCCGTCGCCGGGGTGAACACGGTCATCGCTCCGCTCAAAAACGACTCTGACCCGCAGGGCGGCGCCCTCCGCCTCGCCCAGGTCACCCCGGACGGCAACTCGACCGCCACGATGGGCGCGGACCAGCAGACCTTCACGTTCAACTCCACCGCCCAGGGCGCCCACTACGTGACCTACCTCGTCACCAACGGACCGGCCAGCGCCCAGCAGCTGGTCCGGGTCGACGTCGTCCCCGGCGGCGGGGACGGCGCCCCGGTGGCTGTCCGCGACACCGCCCTGCTGCCCAGCGGCGGCAGCGTCCTGGTGGACGTCCTCGGCAACGACTCCGACCCGTCCGGCGGGGTCCTGGTGGTGCAGTCCGTGACCGCCGCTGACGGCCTGCCCGTGAGCGTTTCCGTGCTGGACCATTCCGTGGTCCGGGTCACCGACATCCGTGCGCAGGGCCAGCTCAGCGTCAAATACACCATCTCCAACGGCAAATCCTCCGCGAGCGGCGAGATCGCCGTCCTGGTGGTCCCCGCGCCCGCCAAACTGCAGGCGCCGCAGGCCAAACCGGACGAAGCAACGGTCCGCGCCGGGGACGTCGTCACTATCCCGGTCCTGGAGAACGACACCGACCCCAACGGCGGCAAACTCAGCCTGGAACCGGTGCTGGCCCAGCAGCCGGACGCCGCCGACGGCCGGATGTTCACTGCGGGAGGCGCCCTGCGCTTCATCGCCGGCGAAGTCCCGAAGACCGTGTACGCCATTTACAAGGTCACCAACGCCTCCGGGCAATCGGACTCCCAGCAGGTCACCATCCGCATCCGGGCCCGCGACGACGAACGCAACACCCGCCCGGAACCGAAGAACCTCACCGCCCGCGTGGTGGCCGGCATGACCGTGCGCATCCCCGTGCCGCTCGACGGCGTCGACACCGACGGTGACTCAGTCCAGCTGACCGGCGTGGACAAGGCTCCCGCCATGGGCACAGCCGTGGTCAAGGACGGCTACCTGGAATTCACCGCCGCCGGCAACGGCGCCGGAACGGACACGTTCAGTTACCGTGTCCGGGACCGGATCGGCGCCGAAAACACCGGGACCGTGATCGTCGGCATCGCCCCGCAGGAAGCCAACAACCAAAAACCCATCGCCGTGGACGATGCCGTGGACGTCCGGCCCGGACGCAAAGTCGCCGTCGAGGCCCTCCAGAACGACTCGGACCCGGACGGCGACCCGATCAGCCTGGTCGGCAACGCCTTCGAGGCGCGCCCCGAACTCGGGGTCGAAACCGCCGACGGCGGCAAGGTGCTCCTCACCGCCCCCGCCACCGCCGGCAACGAAAGCATCAGCTACAAGATCCAGGACGACAAAAAGGCCCAGGGCAGCGCCGTGATCCGGGTCCGGATCAGTCCGGACGCCGCCTTGAAACCGCCCCTGGCCAAGGACGATGTGGTCACCCCCGCGGAGACGCTGGGCAAGTCCGCCGTCGACGTCCCGGTCCTGAAGAACGATTCCGATCCCGACGGCGTTGCCGCCGAGCTGAAGATCAGCCTGCCCGACGGCAACCCGAATGCCCGCGCGGGCGACGGCAGTGTCCGGGTGGCCCTCGCGCCGAAGGACCAGCTGGTCCCGTACACCGTCACCGACGTCGACGGCAAGAGCGCGACGGCGGTCATCTGGGTCCCCGGGCAGGGCGAACAGCACCCGACGCTGGCCCGGGCGGACGTCGTCGAAGTGATGGCCGGCAAGCAGATCGACCTGGACCTGAATGACTACGTCCGGGTCAGGGAGGGCCGCACCCCGCGGATCACCCAGGTGGACAAGGTCCGGGTGCAGGGCGCCGATCCGCAGAACGTGGTGGCCGGGAACGGAAGCGCGCTGCGCTACGCCGCGCTCAAGGACTACGTGGGCCCCGGCTCCGTCACGTTCGAAGTGACCGACGGCACGGGCCCAGACGATCCGCAGGGCCTCAAATCCACCCTCAGCATCATCACCAAGGTCGTCCCCGACCCGAACGCCAACCACCAGCCGAGCTTCAGCGGCGCCACCCTGGAGGTACCCACGGCCGAATCCGCCACCTTGGACCTGGGCAACCTGGCCAAGGACGTGGACTCCGGGGACCAGGAGAAGCTCAAGTTCGAGCTGGACGGCACCCTGCCCGAGGGCTTTAAGGCCACCCTGGACGGTGCCATCCTGAAAGTCACCGCCGACTCCGCCAGGGCTGCCGGCTGGAAAGGCAGCATCCCGCTCAAGGTCACCGACGGCCGCTCCGAGCCGGTCAAGGCCAGCATCGCGGCAACCGTCGTGGCGTCCAACCGGCCGCTGCCGGTCGCGAACGAGGACGTGATCGAGAAAGCCAACGCCGGCAAGACCGAAACGGTCAACGTGCTCGCCAACGACTTCAACCCCTTCAGCGAGACCCCGCTGAGAATTGTGTCCGCCACCGTGGAAACCGGCTCCGCCGCCGGACAGCCCGCGATAGCCGGCGACTCGATCACGGTCACCCCGGCCGGGGGCTTCAAGGGCGTTATGGTGCTCCGCTACACCGTGATGGACAAGACCGGCGACGTCTCCCGGCAGACCGACGGCCGGGTCCGGATCACGGTCCGGGACAAACCCGATGCGCCCTCGGCACCGGCGGCCACGGACGTGCGCAGCCGGACCGCGGTGCTCAAGTGGGCGCCGCCGTCGGACAACGGCGCCACCATCAGCAAATACACGGTGCGCTCGAACGGGTTCAGCCAGGACTGCGCCACCACCACCTGCACCCTCAGCGGACTGACCAACGACGTCAAGTACGTCTTCACGGTGACCGCCACCAACGACGTGGGGGAGTCGGTGCCGTCGCAGGCCTCCAACGAAATCCGGCCGGATGAGAAGCCCTCGCCGCCGGAGTCGCCCACGGTCAAGGCCGGGGACAAGAACATGGTCATCACCTGGCCCGCAGCGAAAACCGAAGGCTCGGCCGTGAAGAACTACAACCTGGAGATCTCACCGCCGCCGGCCAGCGGCATCGCCGTGAAGAACGGTGTGGCCGGCCTGAGCTACACGTGGCCCGGACTGACCAACGGTGTGCGGTACAAAGTCCGCGCCCAGGCCGTCAACGAACTCGGCCCCTCCGAGTGGGGTGCCTACTCGGCCGAGGACAACCCGGCCGGCGTTCCCGCCGCCCCGGCCGCCCCGACGACGGCGGTGGCGTCCTCCGTGGGGACCTCCAACCAGCTCCAGGTGAACTGGAACGAGCCGGACACCAATGGCGACGCCATCAAGAACTATTTCGTCACGATGAGCGGCGGCGGCGGCACCACCGAGACCCAGATGGTCGCCGGGACGGTGCGGACCGCCAACTTCACCGCGAACAACTCCGAGGCCGGGTATACCTTCACGGTCCAGGCCGAGAACAAGGCGGGCAAAGGCGCCGTCAGCGCCGCCTCGGCCCCCCGCCGCGCCACCGGCAAACTCGGCCAGGTTTCCGGCGTCAGCGCGACGGCGGCGGACACCGGCGGTGCGGGCCGGGCCCTGGTCATCAACTTCCGGGAACTGGATGCCGCCGGACGCAACGGATCCCAGCCCGGCGAGGTCAGCTACACCTACTACGCAAGCCCCGGCGGAAAGACCGGCGCGATCCGCCCCGGCCAAAAGGTGGGCGGGTTCACCAATGGCCAGGCCACCACGATCACCGTGACGGCCAACTCGACCGTCGCGCCGAGCTCCGACGCCAGCGCCGGGGCCACCGCCACGCCGCACGGGTCACCCGGAACACCGTCCGCCTCCGGCCAGGACGGCGCCGAAAACCAGAGGAACCTCAGCTTCAGCTGGAGCTCCCCGTCGACAACCACCAACGACGTTGCCTACACCCAGATCAGCATCGACAACGGCGGCTGGGAACGCGTGCCCGCCGCGGGAAGCCGGACAGTCAACACCGGCGGCTTCAGCGAAACGCACTCCATCCGGGTCCAGACGGTCAACTCCCTCGGCACCGGCGGCCCGATCGCCTCCGCCTCCGCCCGGTCCGGGACTGAAAAGACCCGTTGGACCACCCGGCTCAACAGCGGGATGAGCCGCAGCTGCACCGATCTGCCCGGAGCCACGTCCTACGACAACAGCGAGCCGGGGAACTTCACCTGCGACGGCCAGAGCGGCACCGACCGGCCCTGGATGGGCCCGTCGGATGTGTTCGACGTTATGTGCTGGAAGCCGCACGGCACTTACTACAGCGGTGACGGGCAGTGGTACTACATCATGCGCGGCTCGCCGAACCAGACCCGCTGGATCAACTCCACCCACACCTCAATTGGTTCGCCCGGGCAGAGCGGCGTCCCGCTCTGCACCTTCCCGACCGGAGCGACACCATAACCGCCCCGGCAGCCGTGGGCGCACCGGCCAACGGGCAGACCTGCCCATCGCGCACTTCCGGACAGTTCGGTAGGCTGTCGCGGGAACTGAGGGCCTTGTCTCGGGTCCACCACGGGAATCACGACACCATCCTGAAGGAAATCTGAAGCTGTGACACGTCTGCTCGCCACGCTGGGGTCTCAAAAGCCGCGTCCCAACAGCCCCGGCCCCATCAAACAGCGCAAGAAGCTCATCGCCGGCACCGCCATCGCCTCCGCGGCCGCGGTGCTGGTGACCGCTGCCATCATTTATCCGGGGTTTAAGACTGCTGAGGTGGAGTTGAATGATGGCGGGGTGTGGGTGGTGTCGAAGTCGAAGAATGCGGTGGGGCGGTTGAAT
>NZ_LMLR01000008.1 GCF_001422645.1 Arthrobacter sp. Leaf69
CCCCACCCTACTCCGGCACGCTCAACAGCGCACCATATTTCAGGCCGTTTATCAGGGGGTCGGTCGCAATCTTTCCGCATCAGCGGCGGCGACTCGAATAACTCTACACGCGACACAGCCCCCACACAAATCCACCCCCACCACCAGCCCCACACCCCAAAAACCCCGCCACCACACGGAAAACAAGCCCCCGTAGTGCAGCACCGCACTCCATCGACCGGAAAACCCTGCCTGTGGGCTGCATCACCTGCGTCCGGGGCTCTCTCCGGTTACGATCAGGGGGTGATGGCAGAACGCCGGCGCCGCAGGCCAGAATTCCTCCACCGGCGAGTGTCCGGACCGGCCGCCACCGGGTTATCCGGCGGCGAAGTATCCTCCCGAATGAGGCATGGCCTGGCCAACGTTGTACCGGACTCAACCAGCCGGAGCCTGTGGGAGATCGTCCGCGCCAATGTGCTGACTCTGTTCAATGCGATTGTGGGAACGAGTTTTGTCGTCCTGCTTGTGCTGGGCAGTTGGCAGGACGCCCTCTTCGGGCTGGCAGCTGTGGGCAACTCCGTCATAGGTGTCGTCCAGGAGTATCGGGCCAAACGTTCCCTGGACCGCCTCGCGGTCCTCGAGTCTCCGGTGGCCCGAGTTCTGCGTGACGGGTCCGTGCAGGAGGTCCCGACCGCCGACGTCGTGCTTGACGATGTCCTGGTCCTGCGGTCTGGCGACCAGGTCACAGCCGACGCCTCTGTCCTCGAGAGCGGCGGACTGGAAGCAGATGAATCCCTCCTGACTGGGGAATCGGACCCGGTGGATAAGGAGGCGGGGACCGTAGTGCTGTCCGGTTCGATCCTTGTTGCCGGCCGGGGCATGGCACGGGTGATCCGGGTGGGCGCTGACTCCTTCTCCAGCGGGATCGCCGCAGATGCGAAGCGGTTCTCGCTGGTCAACTCCGAGATCCGCAACAGCCTCAACCGAATTCTTCGCTGGCTCAGCTGGGCGTTGTTGCCAGTTGCCCTCATCGTTGCCAACGGCGAGATGCAGTCCAGGGGCGGCTGGGAGCAAGCGATCGCCAGCGGCGCCTGGACATCCGCGCTGGTGGGGGTGATTGCGAGCGTCATCGCCGTAATTCCGCTTGGCCTGGTCTTGCTCTCGAGCGTGGCTTTTGCTGTCGGCGGGATCCGGCTGGCGGGGAACAAGGTTCTCATACAGGAGCTGGCGGCGGTGGAGGGCCTGGCCCGCGTCGACGTCCTCTGTCTCGACAAGACCGGAACGCTCACTCAGGGCCGCATCATCTTTGACGGTGTGCATGAGCTTGCCGAGCCAGCGGAACCTGGTTGGGAGCGGGCCCTCGGCTGGTTCGCTAAGGATCCAGAGGCGAACGCGACGTCTCGCTGCCTTGAAGCGGCATTCGAGCACGACGGCGGTAACCCTGCGGTCTCATCGGTTCCGTTCTCTTCCGCCCGGAAGTGGAGTGCTGTGACGTTCGACGGCGGCGGAACCCCAGGGTCAGGCACATGGATCCTTGGCGCCCCGGAAGTTGTGTTGGCCGACGGTTCTGGTGGCGCAGACGCAGCGCCGGCAGCGCATGCCGCTCTGGGCAGGGCCGGCCGACTCGCCGAATCCGGCCTGCGGACCGTCGTGCTGGCCTACGCCGCCGACACGACCATCACAGCCGACAACGCAACCCTGCCGGCAGTTGTTGAACCGGTGGTTGTGCTCACGTTTCGGGAGCAGATTCGGCCCGAGGCGCGACAGACGCTGGACTACTTCCGTGATGAGGGCGTGGAGCTGAAAATCATCTCGGGGGACGACCCCCGGACGGTCGCGGCGATTGCCCGCTCCGTGGGCGTGGACGTTGCGGAGGGATACGATGCCCGGAAACTTCCGGCCGATCCCCGGCGGCTAGAAGAGGTAGTGGCCAACAACACCGTGTTCGGTCGGGTGACTCCACACCAGAAGAGGGACATGGTGGCAGCACTTCAGCGGCGCGGGCACACGGTCGCGATGACCGGAGACGGCGTCAATGACGTACTCGCGTTGAAGGAGGCGGATTTGGGCATAGCCATGAACTCAGCGGCACCTGCCACGAAGGCAGTGGCACGGCTGGTGCTGCTGGATGGTCGTTTCGACCGGCTTCCGGCTGTGGTGGCTGAGGGCCGCAGGGTCATCGCCAACATCGAGCGTGTGTCGAAGCTCTTTCTTAGCAAATCGTCCTACTCAATCGCAATCGCGGTCAGCTTCGGATTGCTGAGTCTCCAATTCCCCTTCCTACCCCGCCAACTCTCCTTCACTGACGGTCTGACGATTGGCATTCCGTCCTTCTTCCTGGCGCTGATGGCAAACTCCAGCCGCTACCGTCCCGGGTTCCTGCGCAGGTCGCTATTGTTCTCTGTGCCCGCCGGGCTCATTGTCGCGGCTTCATTGTTGAGCCTGAACCTCTACGCGCAGACGACCGGAGCGGCTGGGGCAGCGCCGGAGTCGCTGCAGTCCGCATCTGTGCTGACGCTCTCGGTGTTGGGGTTGTGGATTCTCGCGGTGGTGTCACGCCCGCTTGATGTGAAAAAGGTGGCGGTGGTCCTCGCCATGTGCGCCATGCTCCTGATTTTGATCACCCAGCCGCTCGTCCAGGACTTCTTCCATCTCGCGCGTCCGCCGGCGGACTTACTGCGGGCTGCCGGGGCGGCTGCGCTGGGCGGGGGGCTCGCTGTCGAGCTTCTGGCCTGGATCCATGGCAGGATGTTCCCGCGCTGACCGGGGCCGGGTGTCCTGGTGGTGGGATGGGGGGTTTAAATGCGGGAGGACCCCCAACGTGGTTGGGGGTCCTCGACCTTAATGATGTTCCGGCGGTGACCTACTCTC
>NZ_LMLR01000009.1 GCF_001422645.1 Arthrobacter sp. Leaf69
GCCACACTCACCAAATCAGGCCAAACGCTGTCCATCACATTCACCGGCGCCCCCACCACAGCCCGGCTCACCGCCGTCCCGGCACCCGAAACCAGTTCAACAGGCGCCAAACTCACCCTCATAACACTGACCCTCCCCCAAGTCACCGCACTCACGCTCACCGCAGCCCTCCACTAACCCCCACGACTCAGGACGACCTGCGGTGTGCCGTGAACCACACCAGGTTCTGGAGCCCAAGGACGGGCGATCAGTTCGGGTGTATTCATGCAGCCCATTGGGGGCGTCCATCATGAAAAGACTCTGTTTGTACCGGGATTCGAGTTGCGGTTGATCACACCCACGGAGATCGCCGACCTTGGTTGAGTTGCCGGGCTGATGCCGGGCCCGCCCGATCCATAGCCGGCGGCAAACATTGGCAGCAGGCTCGAATCCTGCCTCTGCGGGGACCGCCTTAGCTACCCGATGCCGTACCCTCTCCCGGGCGTGGTATTACTTACCGCTCACGCCCCATACCTACATCATGCCCAGACGTCACTTGCTCGGTGTACCCGACTTTCCTCATGACAATAAGTCGGGTAGTGCCACTCGTTGTTGACCCCATTCTTGCGTGTCACGGTTTCCTTACAGAGCCGGGCGGTAGTGCTCGGCGAAGGTGTCGGCGACTCCGGGGGCCCTAATGATTCCGCTCACGAGATCCTTGTCAGTGGGGCTACTTGTGCTCGCGTTGGTTTCCCTCGGAGCCCCTCCAGCTCATGCAAGCCTCACGGTCCCTGGCAGGATTCACGTCGTTGCGGCCCTCGGCACTATTAGCGAGCAGCGAGGGGCACTTCGCGCGGCTTACTACCTGTCCCTTCAAGAGATTAGCGACGCACAAGCGGCCGGTCGAACCCTCCCTCGCGGCCAGGCGAACGCATTCGCGTCGGCCATCTCGGGTACCGCGGTGACGATGCGCGCGGCGGCTGCGGCCATCTCGGCTGCCACGAACCAAACAGAGGTCGACGCAGCGGCAAAG
>NZ_LMLR01000010.1 GCF_001422645.1 Arthrobacter sp. Leaf69
CCCACCGTCGTACCTCCCAAAACCAGCCAAAAACACCAGACCACACCACGGGGTGGCGGGCCCGGCAAATTCAACCAATTCAATACAATAAATTGGTATCAACAAACTTGGCACACTATTGAGTTCTCAAACAACAGACACACCCGGCACCACCACAACCAATCGGTCGCGGATCGCTCCGGAGCAACTTTTCAAACTTACCGGGCCGCTTCACCCTTGTCAAATCCGCGTTCCGACTCAGTCTCGCCGTGAGGCATCTGGGTCGTCGTGGCGGATCAACTCCGGGGAGCAGCGCGGAAATAAACTCTACCACCACTTTGCCCTGGTGACAAAGGGGCGCCGGCGGGCCCTCCGGTCGAGCGCTGGAAAGCCCGGAATCACGGGGATTCCGGGCTCTTCAGCGACACCCAGGCCAGCGCCCGCAGGGACCGCGGGCCGGCGTCAGCTCACCGGCTTGAAGAACGCGGCTCCCAGGGGAGGCAGCGTGACGGCAAGGGTCGCGGGCTGGCCGTCGGTGCCATCCTCCGTGGCCGTCAGCGTGCCCCCGTTCAGGACACCGGAGCCACCGTACGTGTCGGCGTCGGTGTTCAGCACTTCCTGCCATTCCCCCGCCACCGGGACGCCGAGGCGGAAGTCGGCGTGCGGTCCCCCGGAGAAGTTGAAGGTGCACACCAGCGGGTTTCCCGCGGCATCCCGGCGGATGAAGGTCAGGACGTTGCGGTCCGAGTCCCCGCCGTTGATCCACTGGAAGCCGGCGGGGTCGTTGTCTTGTTCGTAGAGCGCCGGGGTGGCGCTGTACAGCTCATTGAGGTCCTTGGTCAGGAGCTGCATTCCGCGGTGCGCGGGGATTTCGGCCAGCCACCAGTCCAGACCGTGCTGCTCGGACCATTCGGCTTCCTGGCCGAATTCGGTGCCCATGAAGATCAGCTGCTTGCCCGGGTGGGCCCACTGGTAGCCCAGGAAGGCGCGCAGGTTGGCCAGCTGCTGCCAGCGGTCACCGGGCATCTTGCGAAGCATCGAACCCTTGCCGTGCACTACTTCGTCGTGGCTGATCGGCAACAGGAAGTTCTCCGTGTAGGCGTAGACCATGGAGAACGTGATGGTGCCGTGGTGCCAGCGGCGGTTGAACGGGTCCTCGGAAATGTACTTGAGCGAATCGTGCATCCAGCCCATGTTCCATTTGATCCCGAAGCCCAGGCCGCCCTGGCTCGTGGGTGCGGTGACACCCGGGAACGCGGTTGATTCCTCGGCGATCATGACCGCTCCGGGGTGGGTCTTGTAGACCGTGGCGTTGACTTCCTGCAGGAAGGAGATCGCCTCAAGGTTTTCCCGTCCGCCGAAACGGTTCGGCTGCCACTGCCCTTCCTCGCGGGAGTAGTCGAGGTAGAGCATCGAGGCGACGGCGTCCACTCGCAGGCCGTCGATGTGGAATTCGTCGAGCCAGTACAGCGCGTTGGCGACGAGGAAGTTCCGGACTTCGCTGCGGCCGAAGTCGAAGATCAGCGTTCCCCAGTCCGGGTGTTCGCCGAGGTTCGGGTCGGCATGCTCGTACAAGGCTTCGCCGTCGAACCGGGCGAGCGCCCATTCATCCTTGGGGAAGTGCGCCGGGACCCAGTCCAGCAGCACGCCGATGCCGGCCTGGTGGAGTTCGTCCACGAGGTACCGGAATTCGTCGGGATGGCCGAAGCGTGATGTCGGGGCGAAGTACGACGTGACCTGATAGCCCCAGGATCCGCCGAAGGGGTGCTCGGCCACCGGCATGAACTCCACGTGCGTGAAACCGAGCCACTTGACGTAGGCCACCAGCTCCTTGGCCAGTTCCCGGTAGCTGAGGCCTACCCGCCACGAGCCGAGGTGCACTTCGTAGACGCTCATCGGCGAGTTGTGCGGATCCCGTCCGGCCCGGGCCTCCATCCACTCCGCGTCCTTGAAGGCGTAGGAGGGTTCGACGACGCGCGACGCCGTCAGCGGCGGAACCTCGGTGCCGAAGGCCATCGGATCCGCTTTCTCCACCCAGTAGCCGTCTCTGGTCCGGATTTCAAATTTGTAGCACGCCCCTGCTAGAACGCCGGGGAGGAAGAGTTCCCAGACCCCGGAGGAGCCGAGGGACCGCATGGAGTGCTGCCGTCCGTCCCAGCCGTTGAAGTCGCCCTTGACCCGGACCGCCTGGGCGTTCGGGGCCCACACGGCGAAGGACACACCGTCGACGTCGCCCATGCCGGACTTGTAGTGCTGGACGTGCGCGCCGAGCACATCCCAGAGACGCTCGTGGCGGCCTTCACCGATCAAATGCAGGTCGAGCTCGCCAATAGTGGGCAGGTAACGGTAGGGGTCATCGGCCGGCTGCGGCGCCTGGCCCTCGTACGTCACTTCCAGCCGGTAGTCCGGCACATGGCCCTGCTCCAGCGGTTCCAGCACGGCAACCCACACGCCGCCGAACTCATGTGTCATCGGGAAGGTGCCGGCAGCGGTCACAACAGCGACGGCTTCGGCGAGGTGCTTGACCGTGCGGATGGTGACATGCCCGTGGTCATCGAGGTGCGCGCCCAAGACCGAGTGGGGGGCGTGGTGCTCGCCGGCGGCGACCCTCGCCAGGGTCTCCGCATCCACCTGGAGTGGACTTCCGGGACGATCGATACGTGCTGAACCTGTCATTTTGATACCTTCCGCTGCGGCTTCGGCCGGAACGCCGGAGCCTGTACTGCCGAGGAGACGACGTGATGCGTTGACCGGAATGGAGAGCCAGTCCGGCCTGTTCCGTAGTTCGTAGATGACTTCGTAGAGTGCCTTGTCGAGCCACAGTGCCACGAAAAGAGGCGAATCGCGGTCGATACTGCCGGGAATGACGTCCGCGTAGCCGGCCAGGAAGGCCTCGGCGCAGTCGTCGACCCAGGTTTCCGGGACGTCTGCGTCCGGGTGCTCGCGGACGGCCGCGCCGGCGGCGTAGTCAAAGGACCGCAGCATTCCGACGACGTCACGCAGTGGGACGTCCGGGAAATTCCGTTCCGAAATCGGCCGGAGCGGCTCCCCCTCAAAATCGAGGATGGCCCAGCGGGGCGACTTCCCGCGGCCACCCGGAACCTGGAGGATCTGGCCCAGGTGGAGGTCACCGTGGATCCGTTGCAGGGAACCGGCGCCGCTGCCCTCAAGCCGCAGGAGGAGACGGTCCAGCGCGTCGTCGTAGGGGCCGACGGCGGCCCCGGCCTGGGCCCAGGACTGCCGCACCCTCTGGGCGACGCCGGGCGCGATGTCACTTCCCGGGGCGGATTCGGACGCGACGCCAAGCGCCTCGGCCAAGCGGCGGTGCACCGTCGCGGTGGCGGCGCCGAGTGCGTGTGCCTCGGCGGTGAAATCCTGGCCGCGGCTCGCCGCGTTGACGGCCAGCCGCCAGGCGTCCAGTCCGCCGGCGAGGAACTCGTGCGCCACGGCCAGTTCACCGCGAGCGGGGCGGTCGCGTTGTTCCCCGGCCGGCGCGTCCCACTCCCCGGTGACCCACCCCAGGGTTGCCGGCACTTCAAAGGTGCGCCCGGCGGTCAGGGCTGCGCCGATTTCCACTTCCGGGTTTTGGCCCTCGGAGAGCACCCGGAAGAACTTCAGGATCGCGGCCGACTGGCCGTCTTCGACGATCACCGAACTGTTGGACTGCTCGCCGGAGAGGACCTTCACGACGCCGGTGGCCCGTGGCAGGATGTAGCCGGACTCAACGAGGTGGCCTGAGGCGTTCCCGGTCGGAATGGTGCCGCCGAGGCGCATCAGCTCCAGCCACGCGGCGATGAACTCGGGGTCGTGGACGCCGTCGTAAATCCACCGGGCGTCGGGCGCCCCCACGGCGTCGGGCGCCCCGGCGGCCCCGGCGGGGCCCGGTACGGATATCCGCCCGATCAGCCCTGCTTCCGCCCCGCCTAGCGGGGAACGCCGAATGCTGAGCGGGACCTGGACGACGTCGGTACGGGAGCCGTCCGGCGTCGGGTAGCTCACGGCCAGCAGCAGCACCTCGAGTCCGGCCGCAGCTGGTGCGCCGCCGGGTTCGCCGGCCAGGCTCAGGCGCCCGGCCGGCTCGAAGCTGAACGCCGCGCTTTTGACGGGGAACCATCGCTGGCGCGGGAGCCAGCCGCCGAGCAGTCCGCTCAGGGCAGGGGTAAGGGTGGGTCGGGTCATCTCAGCCTTCGATGGACAGGATCGGCATGGCCTGCGTGTAGGGCGACGCCGGGTTGGAGGCGGCCGAGCGGATCCGCAGCCAGAAGAAGTCGTGGCTGCCCAGGGTCAGCGTCAGGGTTCCGTCGTCGGAGATCCCCGGGAACGCCTGGCCGCCGAACACGTCCCGGAGGCCCCGGCCGGCGAACCTCGGTACCCGCAGGGTGGTGGCCACGGGGTGCTGGGACAGATTGAAGGCGCACAGGATGGTCTCACTGTCCTCGCCGGCTGAGTTGCCTTCCTTCAGTTCCCGCAGGTAAGCGAGGACGACGTCGTGGTCTGCTTCGACGTGCTCGAAGCCGCCCAGGCCGAAGGCCGGGTGGTTCTTGCGGACACTGAGGATCTGGCGCGTCCAGCGCAGCAGCGAACCGGAATGGGCTGCTTCAGCTTCGACGTTGGCCATGCTGTAGTTGTAGACCAGCGACTGGATCACCGGGAGGTACAGCTTGCCGGGATCCGCATGGGAGAACCCGGCGTTGCGGTCCGGGTTCCACTGCATGGGCGTGCGGACGGCATCGCGGTCCTCGAGCCAGATGTTGTCCCCCATGCCGATCTCGTCCCCGTAGTACAGGAACGGGCTGCCGGGCAGGGAGAGCAGCAGGGCATTGATGAGCTCGATCTCGGAGCGGGAGTTGTCCAGCAACGGCGCCAGCCGGCGCCGGATGCCGATGTTGGCGCGCATACGCGGGTCCGGCGCGTACCAGCCGAGCATGGCGGCGCGCTCGTCGGCGGTAACCATTTCCAGGGTCAACTCGTCATGGTTCCGCAGGAAAGTGCCCCACTGGGCGCCGTCCGGAATGTCCGGGGTGTCCTTCATCGTCTCGATGATGGGCGCGGCCTTCTGGTCGCGCAACGCGTAGTACAGCCGCGGCATGATCGGGAAGTGGAAGGCCATGTGGCATTCCGGTTCCTCCTGCGTGCCGAAGTACTCGACGACTTCAGCGGGCGGCTGGTTGGCCTCGGCGATGATCACGCGGCCCGGGTAGCTTTCGTCGACCATCTTGCGCAGCTTGCGCAGGAATTCGTGGGTCTGGGGCAGGTTCTCGCAGTTGGTGCCCTCTTCCTCGAAGAGGTACGGGATGGCGTCCGCACGGAAGCCGTCAATGCCCTGGTCCAGCCAGAAACGCACGACGTCGAAGAGCGCGTCGATGACTTTGGGGTTCTCAAAGTTGAGATCCGGCTGGTGGCTGAAGAAGCGGTGCCAGAAGAACTGGCGCCGGATCGGGTCGAAGGTCCAGTTGGATTCCTCGGTGTCCACGAAGATGATGCGGGCGTCTTCGTACTTCTCGTCCGTGTCGCTCCAGACGTAGAAGTCGCCGAAGGGTCCGTCCGGATCCTTGCGCGATTCCTGGAACCAGGGGTGCTGATCCGAGGTGTGGTTCAGCGGAAGGTCAATAATCACGCGCACGCCACGGGCGTGGGCCTCCGCGACGAGGCGCTTGAAATCGCTGATGGTGCCGAATTCGTCAAGCACGGAGTTGTAGTCCGAGATGTCGTAGCCGCCGTCCCGGAGCGGCGACTGGAAGAACGGCGGGAGCCAGAGGCAGTCGACGCCGAGCCACTGCAGGTAATCCAGCTTGTCGATCAGCCCGTGGAAATCGCCGGAGCCGTCACCGTTTCCGTCGGCAAACCCCCGGACCAGCACCTCGTAGAACACCGCCTTGCGGTACCAGTGCGGATCATGCTGGAGGCCGGGCGCGTTCAGTTCAAAGGTCCCCTTCGGGCTGAAGTGCTGGTTGGGGTTTGTCGGGCCGAAACTCACTCGTTCTACCTCCGGATGCTAAGAATGTGTGCGGGTTCTACATGGGCGTCCAGTCGAACGTAGTTGTACTCCCCCCATTCCCAGCTCTCGCCGGTCAGCAGATCATCCACCATAAAACGGCCATTGTGCGTCAGGTTCTCCGGATCCAGCTCGAGCGCTGCCAGGTCCAGGGTCACCGTGCTCTCACGGATGCCGTGCGGGTCCACGTTGACGACGATGATCAGGGTGTCCTTTGTGCCGTCGGGAAGGGTCTTGTGCTTCGAGAAGACCACCGTGGCGTTGTCCGTGCTTGCGTGCACCGTCAGGTTCTGCAGGTCCCCCAGGGCGGGGTGGGCGCGGCGGATCGCGTTGAGCCGGGTCAGGTACGGGGCCAGGCTGCGGCCGGATTCGGCCGCGGCGTCCCAGTCGCGGGCCTTGTACTCGAACTTTTCGTTGTCGATGTACTCCTCGGCGCCGGGCCGGGCCACATGCTCGTAGAGTTCGAAGCCGGCGTAGACGCCCCAGATGGGACTCGCCGTGGCAGCCAGCGCCGCCCGGATCTTGAACGCGGGCGGCCCGCCATACTGCAGGAACTCGGTCAGGATGTCGGGGGTGTTGACGAAGAAGTTCGGCCGGAAGAAAGCCGGCGACTCGTGGCTGACCTCCTGGAAGTACTCCTCCAGTTCCTCCTTGGTGTTCCGCCAGGTGAAGTACGTGTAGGACTGCTGGAAGCCGGCGCGTCCCAGTGCGTGCATCATGGCCGGGCGGGTGAACGCCTCGGCGAGGAAGACGACGTCGGGGTGCTTCTTGTTGACCTTGGCGATCAGCCATTCCCAGAACCACACCGGTTTGGTGTGCGGGTTGTCGACGCGGAAGATCTTGACGCCGTGGCTTACCCAGAGGAGGACGATGCGCAGGATCTCGTTGGACAGGCCTGCGGGATCGTTGTCGAAGTTGAGCGGGAAGATGTCCTGGTACTTCTTCGGCGGGTTCTCCGCGTAGGCGATGCTGCCGTCGACGCGGGTGGTGAACCACTCGGGGTGGCTCGCGACCCACGGGTGGTCCGGCGCAGCCTGCAGCGCCAGGTCGAGGGCGACTTCCAGCCCCAGCTCCCCGGCCCGCGCCACAAAGGCGTCGAAGTCCTCAAAGGTGCCGAGGTCCGGATGGATGGCGTCATGGCCGCCCTCCTTGGCGCCGATGGCCCACGGGGAACCGGGATCGTGCGGTCCGGCCAGCAGGGTGTTGTTCGGGCCCTTGCGGTGCTGGATGCCGATCGGGTGGATCGGAGGCATGTAGATGATGTCGAAGCCCATGGCTGCGACGGCGTCGAGCCGCCTGGCGGCGGTGCGGAAGGTGCCGGAGGTCCACTCGCCGGTGGCGTGATCCTGGACGGCGCCCTCGGACCGGGGGAAGAATTCGTACCAGGAGCCCCGGCCTGCGAGCTCGCGCTCCACCAGCAGGGGGTAATTTTCGGAGACGGTGACCAGTTCGCGGATCGGCTGGCGGTCGACGACGGCGGCCACCTCCGGGCTGAAACCGGCGGCGAGCCGCTCCTCGGGCGTCTTGCCGGCATCGTTGAGCCCGACGACGGCCATCCGCAGCGTTCGCCGGTCGGCGGACGGGCGCGAGGAGTCCTCGGACGCTTCGGTGAGCAGTGCGGCGCCTTCGGCCAGCATGAGTTCTACGTCGATGCCGGCTTCCACCTTGACCTCGGCGTTGTGGTGCCAGGTGCCGTAGCGGTCGTGCCAGGCTTCGATCACGAAGGACCAGTTGCCCGTGGTGGTCGGGGTCAGCAGACCTTCCCAGCGGTCGGTTCCCTTGCCTCGGTCGCCGCGGGGCGGGGCGAGACGGACGCGCTGGCGTTCCTTGCCGCGGGGATCCAGGAGGACGGCGCTGACGCCGAGCAGGTCGTGGCCTTCGCGGAAGGCGGTGGCGCCCACCACCAGGGTTTCTCCCACAACGGCTTTGGCGGGGAATTTCCCGCCGTCAACCGCCGGCTGTACGGCGGTGATCGGAAAACGGCCAAAGCGAAGGCCGTCCGTGATCAGGGCCTTCGGCTTTTGCTTGGACACGGCACTGGTTCGCGAGTTAGTCACAGGCTCGACGTTATCGACAAATCGGCCAGATTGCTAAGGCTGCTCCGTTTTTCCAATGGTTTTCCGGAAGCCTGTCCGTCATTTATACAAAAGAAACTTAAACCGGTTCCGGGCCTCCGACTTGTCCGTTAGTGTTTCGCAGGTGAAGGCAATCCGCAGATTTACCGTCCGAACCGTTCTTCCCGAGCCGATCCGGCCGCTTGCTCGCCTCGCCACCAATCTCCGGTGGTCCTGGCACCGGCCCACCCGGCAGCTGTTCGAGAGCCTGAATCCGAAGATCTGGGCCGAAAGCTCGCACGATCCGGTGAGCTTCCTCGGCCTTGTCAGCCGGGAGGAACTGCAACGCCTCGCCGCGGACCAGGACGTGGTGCGCCGGGTCCATGCTGCCGCCGAAGACCTCGACCGGTACCTCGAGCAGCCCCGCTGGTACCAGAGCCTTGGCGACGGGGCACCGGCGTGCATCGCCTACTTCTCCCCCGAGTTCGGCATCACCGAGGTGCTGCCGCAGTACTCCGGCGGCCTCGGCATCCTGGCCGGCGATCACCTGAAGGCAGCATCGGATCTGGGCGTGCCGCTGATCGGCGTCGGGCTGCTCTACCAGGCCGGCTATTTCAAGCAGTCACTGTCCCGTGACGCCTGGCAGCAGGAAACCTATCCCGTCCTTGATCCGGACGGGCTGCCGCTGACCCTCCTGCGCGAGGCCTCCGCGGACGGCAACGGCAAGCCCCTCCAGATCTCGCTTCCGCTCCCCCACGGCCGCCGGCTGCTGGCGCACGTCTGGCGCGCCGACGTCGGGCGTGTCCCGCTTCTGCTCCTGGACTCCAACGTTCCCGGCAACGACGAAGCCGCGCGCGGCATCACCGACCGTCTGTACGGCGGCGGCGGCGACCACCGCCTCCAGCAGGAACTCCTGCTGGGCATGGGAGGCGTCAAGGCGCTGCGCGCCTTCCAGAAGCTCACCGGCAGCCCCGCGCCTGAGGTGTTCCACACCAACGAGGGACACGCCGGTTTCCTGGGAGTGGAACGCATCCAGGAATTGATGTCCGGGGAGAGTCCGCTGAGCTGGGACGAAGCACTGGCCGCCGGGCGCGCCTCCACCGTATTCACCACCCACACGCCGGTCCCTGCCGGCATCGACCGCTTTGAGGTCTCGCAGATCCAGCACTTCTTCGACGCCGGCCTGGCTCCGGACGTGCCGGTGGCCAAGATCCTGAACCTGGGCCGCGAGGACTACACCGACGGCAATCCGTTCGTTTTCAACATGGCCGTTATGGGCCTGCGGCTGGCACAGCGCGCCAACGGGGTGGCCAAGCTGCACGGCGTGGTGTCCCGCGGAATGTTCTCCGCGTTGTGGCCCGGATTCGACCACTCCGAGGTTCCCATCACGTCGGTCACCAACGGCGTGCATGTGCCCACGTGGGTTGACCCGCGCGTTTCCGCCCTGGCCCGTGACCAGTTCGGTTCCGACGCCGAAGAGCCGGGCCGCTGGGACCTCACCTACAACGTCAGCGACGAGGACGTCTGGGCCCTCCGCCGCGAGCTGCGCGTGTCCCTCGTGGAGGACGTCCGGCGCCGGCTCCGGGCCGCCTGGAAGAAGCGCGGCGCGGCCGACGCCGAGCTCGCCTGGACGGATTCCGTGCTGGACCCGGACATCCTGACCATCGGCTTCGCCCGGCGGGTGCCCACCTACAAGCGGCTCACCCTTATGCTCCGCGAGCCCGAAAGGCTCAAGGCCCTGCTGCTGCACAAGACCCACCCGATCCAGCTGGTCATCGCGGGCAAGTCGCACCCGGCCGACGACGCGGGCAAGAAGATGATCCAGGACCTCGTCCGGTTCACCGACGACCCGGCCGTTCGGCACCGGATCGCGTTCCTGCCGAACTACGACATCGCCATGGCCCGGACCCTGTTCCCGGGCTGCGATGTGTGGCTGAACAACCCGCTGCGTCCGCTTGAGGCGTGCGGCACCTCCGGCATGAAGGCCGCCCTGAACGGCTCGCTCAACCTCTCCGTCCTGGACGGCTGGTGGGACGAGATGTACGACGGCGAGAACGGCTGGGCGATTCCGACCGCCAACAATGGAGCATCCCCCGAGGAACGCGACGACATCGAGGCTGCGGCGCTGTACGAGCTGCTGGAGACGCAGGTGGCACCGCGCTTCTACGGCCTGACGGTGTCCGACGGCGCCGGCGCCGCCGGACCTTCGCAGCCCGGACCGCAGGCTGTCCCCACGCATTGGGTCTCGATGATCAAGCACACCATGTCCCACCTGGGTCCGGCAGTCTCCGCAGACCGGATGCTCAAGGACTACGTCAACGTCCTGTACCGGCCGGCCGCCGTCGCCGGCCGGCGGGCCGTGGCGGACAATTTTGCCGAGGCCAAGGCCCTGGCGTCGTGGACTTCCGCGGTCCGCGCCGCGTGGCCCCAGATCCAGGTGGAGCATGTGGACTCGGTGGGTGTGTCGGAGGACCCGCAGATCGGCGACATGCTCCAGGTAAACGCCTACGTGGCCCTGCACGACCTCACCCCGGATGATGTGTCCGTCGAGGTGGCGTACGGCAAGGCTGAAGACAGCGACGAGCTGGCCGATGTCACGGTGGCGGAGCTGAAGGCGATTGAAGACCTCGGCAAGGGCCGGCACCTTTTCAGCGGAACCGTCGTGATCGACCGGTCCGGTTCCTTCGGCTACACGGTCCGGGTGCTCCCGAAGCACACGGCCCTCGCGTCGAAAGCCGAACTGGGCCTGATCGTGAACGCCTAGGGCCGCCGTTCCGCTAGAGGCAGACGGCGGTGACGGCCAGGTTCTCTCCGGCGTAGCGCTCGGCGTCCTGCAGGACTTCGCAGATCACGCCGAAGGAACGGTCGGCCCGGAAGGCGGCCGGGACCTCCCAAATGAAGGTGATGGGGGCCTGGCCGTCGTCGGCGACGGCATCAGCGAAGTCGTGCAGGGTGTCGTTGAGCGCGTCGAAGTCCACGCCGTAGTCCTCCGGAAAGTCCAGCGTCTCCGCGAACGTCTCCAGGACGGCCCGCTTGGTATCGGCGGCTGGGACCAGCAGAGTCCGCCGGCCGGCGTCGGCCGCCAAGGCCTGCAGCTCCTCGATGGTCCAGGTGTCTGCGGAGTAGATCTTCATGGGTTCCTTTGTTTTGCCTGTTCCGCGTGCCTGGGTGAGCACCGCCGGACTACGTGCGGTAGATGTTGATGGAATTGGCCTGCACCACGTCCCGCTCCCCGGAAGCGACGCGAACGCCCTGGCGCCGGTCGTGGAGCCCGGAGGTGGTCAGACGGAGTTCGAAGATCCGGTTGCCGGTCCCGTCCTCATTGCTCAGCTGCGGCAGCGTGACCTTGATGTCCTTGGCGCCGCCGTTGACCACCACGAGTCCGTCCACGTGGCCGTCGTCGGAACCGAGCAGGAGCTGCACCACCCGGTGTCCCGGATCCTGCCAGCGGTCCCCGGCCATGGGCTCGCCGCGCTCGTCGAACCAATGGAAGTAGGACTGCTTTTCGCGCGTCGGGTAGTCATGCGGCTGCCCGGCAAGAAACTCCTTCCGGAGCCGTATGACGCGCTTGGTGGTGCGCAGCATCGAGTGCGACTCGGGAGTGCTGGTCCAATCGATCCAGGTGATGGGGTTGTCCTGGCAGTAGGCGTTGTTGTTGCCCTGCTGGGTGCGGCCGATCTCGTCGCCGGCGGTGATCATGGGCACGCCCTGGGAGATCATGAGCGAAGCCATCAGGTTGCGGCTGGACTGGGCCCGCCGGGCGAGGATGTCCTCGTCCTCGGTGGGACCCTCGAAGCCGTGGTTGTAGCTGCGGTTGTCGCCGTGGCCGTCACGGTTCTGTTCACCGTTGGCCTCGTTGTGCTTGCGGTCGTAGGACACAAGGTCGGCCAGGGTGAAACCGTCATGGGCGGTGACGAGGTTGACGGAGGCGAGCCGGGACCTGCCGGACGGCTCAAACAGGCTTGCGGAGCCGGAGAGGGCGTCCGCGAGGCGGGCCACCGAACCGCCCTGCCCGCCGGCGTCGATCGAGGCGCGGTCTGCGAGCCAGAAGGTGCGGACGGCGTCGCGGAAGTGGTCGTTCCAGTCCACCCATCCGGCGGGGAAACGGCCGGTCTGCCAGCCCCCGTAGCCGATATCCCACGGCTCGGCGATGAGCTTCGTGGCGGACAGTACCGGGTCGGCGCCGATCGCGACCAGGAACGGGTGCCGGGGATCGAACTCGTTGGCGGCGTTGCGGGCCAGTGTCACCGCGAGGTCGAAGCGGAAGCCGTCGATGTGGAACTCGGTCACCCAGTAACGCAGAGAATCCAGCACGAGCTGGATCACGCGGGGCTCGCCGAAGTTCAGGCTGTTGCCGCAGCCGGTGGTGTCCACGTATCTGCCGTGGCCGTCATTTCGGTAGTAGGTCATCTCGCCCAGGCCGCGGAAGCTGAGCGTCCGGCCGTCCGGGCCGCCCTCCGCGGTGTGGTTGTAGACGACGTCGAGGATGACCTCAAGGCCCGCGGCATGCAGCAGCTTGACCATGCCCTTGAACTCATCCTGGACGGCCTGCGCGCCCTTGGCCTGCGCCGCCTCGGTGGCATAGCCGGGGTGCGGGGCGAAGAACGCGGCCGTGTTGTAACCCCAGTAGTTCGTCATGCCGAGGTTCTGCAGGTGCGGTTCGTCCACGTGGAAGTGCACCGGGAGCAGCTGCACGGAGGTGATCCCCAGCGCAATCAAGTGCTCGATCATGGCCGGGTGCGCCAGTCCGGCGTAGGTGCCCTGGAGGTCTTCGGGGACGTCGGGGTGCAGCTTGGTCTGGCCGCGGACGTGCGCTTCGTAGATGATGGTGTTGCGCCACGGAATCCTTGGACCGCGGTCGGCACCCCAATCGAAGTCGCTCTCCATCCGGACGCTCGTGATGAAATCCTCGCGCTCGTCCACCGCCCGGCCGTAGGGGTCCAGCAGCAGCGGCTGCACGCTGCCGGCGTCGAAATCCGTGGCGGGCATGGACAGCGGGAGCGCCTCGTGGTCCGGCGTCGCCCGGAAGCCGTACCGCGAACCGGCCGGCATGCCTTCAACGATGCCGTGGTGCACGCCGTCGGTCACGTTCGGCAGGGTTTTCACTTGCCAGACAGCCCCCGGCGCCCGGTAGGCGATCTCCAGTGTGGTCACGCCGGGCGCGTAAACAGCCACATTCGCGAAGGCACCCCGAGGATCGTCCGTTGCCGGCGACCCGGTGACCGGAACGCTGATTCCCAGCGGAAACGCACGCGAGGCGTCTACGGTGGAAGCTGTGTCTACGTAGGGCATAACCATTGCTTCAAGTTTAGCCGGGCCGAACAAATAGCCCCGGATTCTGTTTTCCTGACGAAGTGCAGTGTACGGAATAGCGGCGTTGCATACTGGAACAAGCGCCGAAAATGGAGGTAATAGTGCGGATTGCACTCGCTCAAATCATCACCGGACGCGATCTGGCCGGAAATCTGGACCTCGTCGCGGACTATGCGGCCCGGGCAAAATCAGGCGGCGCCGAGCTTGTGGTGTTTCCCGAGGCCACCATGCGCTCCTTCGGCAACTCGCTGCGGGACATCGCGGAGCCGCTGGACGGCCCCTGGGCATCGGCGGTGCGCGCCATCGCGGCGGAGCAGGACATCGTGATCGTTGCGGGGATGTTCACCCCGGGAACGGCGGACGACGGCGGGAAAGTGCGCAACACCCTGCTGGTCACCGGCCGCGGCATCGAGACCAGCTACGACAAGATCCACCTGTTCGATGCCTTCGGCTTCGCGGAATCGGATACCGTCGACGCCGGCACCACGCCCGTCACGTTCGAGTTCGACGGCGTGACGTTCGGCTTGGCCACCTGCTACGACATCCGGTTCCCGGGCCTGTTTACCGAGAACGCCGACCGCGGCGCCGAGGTCAATATTGTGTGCGCCTCCTGGGGTTCCGGTCCCGGCAAGGCCGAGCAGTGGAAGCTCCTCGCCCGGGCTCGCGCCGCGGATTCCACCACCCTGGTCCTCGCCTGCGGCCAGGGCGATCCGGCCAGCCAGGGCATCGAGCCGAAGGGTGCGGCGCCCACCGGCGTCGGGCACTCCGCCGTCGTCTCCCCCTTTGGCGAAGTCCTCGAAGAGCTCGACGGCGCCCCCGGCCTGCTGTTCGCCGACCTGGACCCCGCCGTCGTCAAACAAGCCCGAACCAAGCTCCCGGTGCTAGCCAACCGCCACAAGTTCTAGGCTGCTCCGGTCGTTTCGTTCGCGGTCACCTTCGCCGAGGTCACCGTCCGCGGTCAGCGGCGCCTTGCCGTCGCTTAGCGGTCTGCCCCTTCCTCCCGACGCTTCCTCCGGCCGCGGGCGGCCTGCGAAAGCTCTGGTCGGCGATGCGCTCCTGGCAAGACCCCGCCGCCCGCTCGTATTCGGCCCACCCCGCATCGAGGTACTGCAAAGAAACGACGCTCCCTCACCTTTCGCGATTTATCCGGCAACGCTTCCTCACCTTTCGCCGTCTAAAAGGCAACGCTCCCTCACGAGACGTGAGGGAGCGTTGCCGTAATTTCACCGTAGGCGAGGGAGCGCTTGCCCAATCACCGCAAAAGGTGAGGGAGCGTTGGCTATCCACCCGTTAAAGGTGCGGGAGCGTCAGAGCCGGTACCGGAGTTTTGCAAGGAGCGCATCGCCGACCATAGCGGAGTGAGGCCGTCCGCGGCCGACCGGAGCGTCGGGAGGAAGGGGCTGACCGCTAAGCGACGCCAAGGCTCCGGTTCCGGCGGACCCAGCCACAACTGCGCGACGGCAATGCTCCGGGTTCCGGCGCACCAAACCACGACTTAGGCGACTGCAAACTGAACCGCCACCTGAAGCGAAGTTTACTTGGCGGCGCGCTGGCGGGAGATCTCGTAGAGGGAGATGCCGACGGCCATGGAGGCGTTGAGCGATTCCATCGCCGAGTCGATCGGGATGGAGACGATCTGGTCGCAGTTTTCGCGGACCAGGCGGCTGAGGCCCTTGCCCTCGGATCCCACGACGATGCAGACCGGCTCGGTGGCCAGGGCGAGATCGGGCAACGAGACGTCGCCGTCGCCGTCGAGCCCCAGAACATAGATGCCCATGTTCTTGAACGCCTTCAGGGTGTTGTTCAGGTTGGCCGCGCGGGCCACCGGGACGCGGACGGCTGCGCCGGCGCTGGTCTTCCAGGCCGAGGCGGTCACGCCGACTGAGCGGCGCTCCGGGACGATGACGCCGTGGCCGCTGAAGGCCGAGACCGAGCGGATGATCGCGCCGAGGTTGCGCGGATCGGTGATGCCGTCGAGCGCGACGAAGAGCGGCGCGTTGGAGACGTGGCCCCTCTTCCAGGCTTCGAGGGTTTCTTCGGCCAGTTCGTAGGCGTCCTGGTACTCGTACGGCGGGATCTGCAGCACGAGGCCCTGGTGGATGGCGTCGTCCGTCATGCGGTCCAGCTCGGGCTTGCCGGTTTCGAGCAGCGGGATGCCGCGCTCGGCCGCCAGCTTGAGCGACTCCTTGACACGATCGTCCATCTCGATGCGGATGGCAACGTGCAGGGCCTTGGCGGGAATGCCGGCGCGCAGTGCCTCGACGACGGAGTTGCGTCCGGTGACGACTTCCTCCGTGGCACGGCCCTTGGGGCCGGAGCGGGCACCGGCGTTGCGCGGGGCGCCCGGCCGCTTGGCTGCGGAGCGTTCCGCGAGCTGCTTGTTTTTGTGGGCCTTGTGGTAGGGGCGGTCCTCCGCCTTCGGCGTGGGGCCCTTGCCCTCAAGTGCCTTGCGGCCGTGACCGCCGGTTCCGACGGAGGGGCCCTTCTTCAATTTGACCGAGCGGCGACCGTTGTTGGCCATGAGTTTCACCCTTTAAATACGCGATTCGTTGATAAGTCTGACCTCCAGTCTACTGACTCGAGGTAAATCCTCGACCGGAGGGGACGACGGCGGCCCGCTTCACCGGCCGCCGTCAACGAGGTTCAGCCGCGCTTCAGGCTCCAGGTCGCACCGTCCGGGCCGTCTTCGACGACGACGCCGGCGGCGGCCAGGGTGTCCCGGATGGCGTCGGACGCCGCCCAGTCCTTGGCGGCCCGAGCCTGTGCCCGCGCCTCCAGTTGCGCATCGACCAAGACCCCCAGGGCCGTGGTGGAGCGCTCGTCGGCTGCTGGGGCCGCGGTGTCGTTGAGACCAAGGACACGCAGCATGTCCGTGACGCTGGCCAGTGCCTGCCGGGCGTCGTCGAGCTGGCCGTCGGTGAGCGCGGTGTTACCGGCGCGGACGGTGTCGTGCAGGACGGCGAGGGCCTGCGGGACGTTGAGGTCATCGTCCATGGCCGCCGCGAAGGCATCCGGAACTGTGCCGTGGCTGAAGAAGCCGACGGCGCCGTCATGCGTCATTGTGCTCCGAAGTGCCCGGCTGATGAACCCGTCAATGCGTTCGACGGCGGCGGCCGCTTCCGCCAGGGACGTCGGCTGGTAGTCCAGGACCGAGCGGTACTGCGCCTGCCCCAGGTAGTAGCGGACGACGCGGGCCGGGGCGAGTTCGAGCATGTCGGCCGGGCTGACGGTGTTGCCAATGGACTTGGACATCTTCTCGCCGGCGTAGGTGACCATGCCGTTGTGCATCCAGAAGTTGGCGAAGCCGTGGCCTGCCGCCTGGGACTGCGCCATTTCGTTTTCGTGGTGCGGGAAGCGCAGGTCCAGCCCGCCGCCGTGGATGTCGAACTCGGTGCCGAGGTACTTGGTGACCATCGCGGAGCATTCGAGGTGCCAGCCCGGACGGCCGGTGCCCCACGGCGAGGCCCAGCCCGCCGTCGTCGGCTCCCCCTCCTTGTGGCCCTTCCAGAGCGCGAAGTCGCGCGGGTCCTTCTTCCCCCGGGGGTCGGCGTCGGGAGCCCCCTGCATGTCATCGATCTTCTGCCGGGTCAGGGAGCCGTACTTGGCCCAGGAGCGCACGTCGAAGTACACATCGCCGGAGTCGTCCAGGGCCGGGTACGCGTGGCCGCGGTCGATCAGTTGCTGGATGAGGGCGTGCATTTCCGGGATGTGGCCGGTGGCGCGCGGCTCATAGGTGGGGCGGGAGACGCCGAGGGTGTCGTAGGCCGTGAGGAATTCCTGCTCATAGCGGTAGGCCAGTGCCCACCATTCCTCGTCGCGCAGGGCCCCGGGCTCGTCTTCAAAGTCAGGCCCAAAGGACGCGGCGGACTTGGCGAGGATCTTGTCGTCGATGTCGGTGACGTTGCGGACCGCGGTGACGCGGAAGCCGCGGTACTGCAGCCAGCGGGTCAGCTGGTCAAACGCGATGGCCGAACGGATGTGCCCGACGTGCGGCATGCCCTGCACGGTGGCTCCGCAGTAGTACAGGCTCACCTTGCCCGGAACCAGGGGGACGAAGTCGCGGACTTCGGCGGATGCAGTGTCATAGAAGCGCAGGGTCACCGCTCCAGATTAGCCGATGGGGTCCGGCCCGGGCGCGCGGACCGGTGCGGGCGCCTACTTGCAGTACTCGCCGATCTTGTTCATCTGTTCTGCGAGCTGTTTGGTCTGTTCGTCGCTCTTGGCGCCCAGGGAGGAGCCGGAGACGTCTTCCATGACGTCGGCCATCTTCTGGATGGGGGCTGCCACCTCCGGAGCCACCTTGTCCGCGACCTCCTGGTAATGCTTGGCGATCTGTTCCGCCTGTTGCTGCTGGTTGCCGGTGGGGACAAAGGTGTCCTGGTTGAGGAACGCGCAGCTGTCCGGGACGCTCATTTTCGGCGTCCCGGCACAGCCGGCCAGCAGCAGTCCGGCCACAACTACGACGGCGGGCAGCAGCTTTTTCACGGGGAGTCTCCTGGTGTTTCGCGGGAAGGGATCTGCGTTAAGCCTAGGCGACGGGCTCCGGCGACGCGGATGGGACGGGGTAGACGAGGGCCGTCGCCGTGGCCGAAATGCCTTCGCCGCGGCCAGTGAAACCCAGTCCGTCACTCGTGGTGGCCGAGACGCTAACGGGAGCGCCTGCTGCCTCGCTCAAGACCCGCTGGGATTCCTCCCGGCGGGGGCCGAACTTGGGCCGGTTGGCCACAAACTGCACAGCAATGTTCCCGATCTCGAAGCCCGCGGCACGGACGATCCGCGCGGCCTCGGCCAGCAGCGTCACGCCGGAGGCGCCGGCGTACTCCGGCCGGTCGGTGCCGAAATGCGTCCCGAGGTCTCCGACGCCGCAGGCGGAGAACAGGGCGTCGGCGGCAGCATGGGCTACCGGGTCGCCGTCGGAGTGGCCGGACAGTCCGCGCTCCCCGTCCCAGAACAGCCCTCCAAGCCAGAGCGGCTGGGGCGCGTCCTCGGGAGCGTAGGCGTGGACGTCAATCCCAATTCCGGTCCGCGGGATGACGGGCAGATGCGCGGGCTGGGGTCCGGACATGCTCAGCCTTCCACCCAGCGGGCACCCAGCGGACCTTCGAGGAGCCCCTCGGCGATGATCAGGTCCAGCGGCGTGGTGATCTTCAGTGATTGGCTGGCGCCGCGGACCGCGTGGACGGGGACGCCGAGGAGTTCCACCAGCATGGCGTCGTCCGTGACGGCGGCCGCCTGGCCGGCGTCGAACGCGGCAGCGGCCTCGTGGGCACGGCGGAGGGTGGCAAGGTCGAATCCCTGCGGGGTCTGCACGGCCCGGAGGGTCTCCCGGGCCGCGGTGCCGGTGACGATCTCGGGGGCGATCGCGGCGCCGTCGCCAGTGGACGGTTCCACCGTTTTGACCGTGTCCACCACTGGGATCACCGGGATGACAGCCAGGGCGCCGGCCGTGAGGGCGTGGGCGACACGGTGGAAGACGGCCTCCGGCGCCAGGGCGCGGGCGGCGTCGTGGACCAGGACGGCTTCCGTGGCCGGCAGGAGCGCTGCCAGCGCGGCGCGGACCGACTCGGCCCGGCTGGCACCGCCGTCGACAATGGTCACGACCGGGGGCTGTCCGCCGCCCGTGGCAGGCATACGGAGATGCTCCGCCTTGAGGTCCCGCGCGAAGGCGTCGCAGAGGGCATGGAGCTCCGTGTCCCCGGGAGGAACGGCGACGCAGATCTGCTGCGCTATACCTGCCGCCGCGACGCCCCGCAGCGCGTGGGTGAGGATGGTGTCGCCGCCCAGCGGAACCTTGGCCTTCGGCATGCCGTAGCCCAGGCGCTGGCCGGAGCCGGCAGCCACGACGATGACGGCCACGACGGGACCGGCCGGTGACGTGTTCGTCGGTGCAGTATCCATGCGGACAAGACTACGTCCCTGCGCCCGCAGCATCCCAGTGAGCTATCAGTTTTGGTGCTTCCGGGGCGCTGTTAGGGACCATATGTGATAGCGCAACCCCGGGTGCGGGGGAAGCGGGCAAGAAGAAACCCCGGCAGCCTGAGGCCACCGGGGTTCGATTCTTGTCTGTTCGACGTGTTGCTTAGGAAGCCAGGACCTCGTCGAGAACGCTTGCAGCCTTCTCTTCATCAGTCTTCTCAGCCAGCGCCAGTTCTGAAATCAGAATCTGGCGGGCCTTGGCCAGCATGCGCTTCTCCCCTGCGGAGAGACCCCGGTCGTGATCGCGGCGCCACAGGTCGCGGACGACCTCTGCCACCTTGATGACGTCACCGGAAGCAAGCTTTTCCAGGTTTGCCTTGTATCGACGTGACCAGTTGGTGGGTTCTTCAGTGAACTCGGCCCGCAGCACTTCAAACACGTGCTCCAGACCTTCTTTGCCCACTACGTCCCGGACCCCAACTAGGTCAACGTTTTCTGCTGGAACTTCAATGGTCAGATCACCCTGAGCCACCTTGAGCTTGAGATACATCTTCTCTTCGCCCTTGACAGTGCGCATCTTGATTTCTTCAATTTTGGCTGCACCGTGGTGAGGGTAAACTACTGTCTCGCCGACCTCAAAAACCATGTGGACATTCCCCTTTCCCGCAGACCAGTTTATCACGTTTAAGGCATACGACTGCCATGGAACGCACCCAAGAACCGCATGAATACGCGGAAAATGGCCCCAAACGGCCCTTCAAACCCCTTGACGAATGCGGATATTAGTGCATCACCCCGCCTTTGCCAAGGGCCGGTGGCATCCCTTCGAGCGGCCTGCCGGGTCCGCATCCGAGGGGCAATATGTGCGACCCGAATCATCGTTTGGGACGGATTGCCGATAGGCTATGGCTGAATACTGTTCCAAGACTCTCAAGGAGTGCGTGACGTGGGTTTCACTGCGATGAACCGGGGCCAGCGCGGCAAGCTGGCAATGGCAACGGCGGCTCTGGGCATCGCCCTGCTGTCTGTAACGGGCTGCGGCTACATCAACCCCCAGTCGACCGGCGCGGAGTACGCGGCGTCGGACGGAACGCAGGCCAACGTGGGTCCGCTGCAGCTGCGCAACATGATGATCATCTCCGCCGGTGAGGACAAGCCCGGCCGAGTGATCGGCGCTGTCTACAACACGTCCGGCGAGGACGTAACCCTGACCATCCTCGGTACCGCCGGCTCCCAGACCCAGGTCCCGGTCAAGCCGAACTCCTACACGATGCTCAACGATTCCACGGACGAGGCCATCCTGAGCACCACCGGCGGCGCTCCGGGATCCCTCGTAGAGGTCAGCATCAGCGAGGACGGCACGAACCAGGACACGAAGTTCAAGGTTCCGGTACTGGACGGGACGATCGCCGACTACCAGCAGTACCTGCCGGCAGGCAGCGAGCCCACCGGCACCGCCACGCCGACGCCGTCGCCGACGAGCACCACAGACCACTAGCTTCCACACAGAAGGTAGGGGCACCCGCACTGAGCGTTCAGTGCGGGTGCCCTTCCTTTTCTGCGCTATGCGCGGGCGGGCTGGCGGCCCGGAGCTGGTTTAGGGGTCGAACTTGTAACCCAGGCCGCGGACTGTGATCAGGTGTCGCGGCGCGGAGGGATCCGGCTCGACCTTGCTGCGCAGCCGTTTGACGTGAACGTCCAAGGTCTTGGTGTCCCCCACGTAGTCCGAGCCCCACACCCGGTCAATCAGCTGCCCCCGGGTGAGGACCCGGCCGGAGTTCCGCAAGAGCATCTCCAGCAGCTCGAACTCCTTCAAGGGGAGCGAGACCTGCTCGCCGCTGACGGTGACCACATGCCGCTCAATGTCCATGCGCACCGGTCCTGCCTGCACCGTGCTGGAGACCAGCTCCTCGGGTTCGCCCTGGCGGCGCAACACAGCCCGGACACGGGCCACCAGTTCCCGGGATGAGTAGGGCTTGGTGACGTAGTCATCGGCGCCGAGTTCCAGACCCACGACCTTGTCGATCTCCGCGTCCTTCGCCGTCAACATGATGACCGGGACGGACGAGCGCTGCCGCAGCTGCCGGCAGACCTCAGTGCCGGACTGTCCGGGCAGCTGCAGGTCCAGCAGCACCAGATCGGCTCCGTTGCGGTCGAATTCGATGATGGCGTCAAGTCCGTTGTCCACCACCTCCACTTCGAACCCTTCCTTGCCCAACAGATAGGACAGAGGGTCGCTGAACGACTCTTCGTCCTCGACAACTAGAATCCTGCTCAAGCGGTAGCTCCTTGCTCATGGGCGCCTGCGGCGTCACGTCGTACGGGTCTTGGGTTCTGGGACGAGCCGTGCGCCGCGGACTCCGTGGCCGCGCGGGCCGAGGGGTCGCGCTCCCCGGCAGCGGCGTCATTGTCCTGGCCCTCCAGTTCCGGAAGGCGGATGGTGAAGGTGGAGCCCTGGCCGGGCTGTGACCAGAGAGTCACCTCACCGCCATGGTTGGCGACCACGTGCTTGACGATGCTCAGGCCAAGGCCCGTGCCGCCGGTATGGCGGGACCGTGCCGCGTCCACGCGGTAGAAGCGTTCAAAGACGCGCTCCTGGTCCTCGGGGCTGAGCCCCTCGCCCTGGTCCGTCACGGACACAGCCACCAGGCCGTCCTTGGACCGGATGCCGATCCCGACGCGGGTATTTTCCGGGGAGTAACGGATGGCGTTGTCGATCAGGTTGCGCAGCGCCGTCACCAGCTGGTCCTGGTCGCCGTAAACCATCGCGTCCGCATGCCCGCCGACCACGAGTTCGATGTTCCTGCTCTCTGCCGGCAGCTGCGAGCGGTCCACCGCCTCGGCGACCACGGTGTTGATGTCCACCGCCCGCCCCTGCTGCGCGACGTTGGTGCCCTGCAGCCGGGAGAGTTCGATGATGTCCTGCACCAGGGCGGCCAGCCGGGCGGATTCCTTGTGCGTGCGCCGGGCGAAGCGCCGCACGGCTTCCGGGTCATCCGCGGAGGACTCAAGCGCTTCGGCCAGCAGCGAGATGGCCCCGACCGGCGTCTTCAGTTCGTGGGAGACGTTGGCGACGAAGTCGTTGCGGACTTCCTCGGTGCGGGTGACCTCGGTCCTGTCGTCGGCCAGCAGGAGGATATATTCCTCCGCGATCACGGCCGCCCGCACCTGGACCACGATGGTTCCCTGGCCCAGCGGACCTCGCGGGAGTTCCAGGAGCCGTTCGAGGATGACGCCGTCGCGCCGGACTTTGGCCGTCATTTCCAGCAGCTGCTCGTGGACCAAGGTGTGGCCGCGCACCAGGCCGTAAGCGTACGCGGCGGGGCTGGCACGGACGACGCCGTCGATCGCGTCCACCACCACGAAGGCCCGTCCGACGGCGGCCAGCACCTCGGCGGCGCCCTCGGGAAGCGAGGGGTCCTCGAACTCGACGTCCACCAGCTTGCGCTGCCGCTCGCTGACCCGGAACGCCTGCACTCCGAAGACGCCAAGCGCCAGGCCGATCAGGCCGGCGATCACGCCGATAAGCATTGGATCCACGGCTCCAGCTTATGCTCTGCCCCGCGTCGGAAACTGTAATCTCCCGCTATTGCCGCTCCGGTTCAGCTAACGTTCACCTATTGGGGCGTAACAGTTCACCGGATGCTGGAACACTTGACAGTTGGAGCGCCGCGAGGTGACCGAAATGGGCCCGCCACTGTTGGTGGCCGGCAATATTTCCGAGGAAAGGATGCACACGTGCGCAAGGTTTTTCAGGAAGAGCTCGCCCAAGTGGGGGAACAGCTCGTCGAAATCTCAAAGCTGGTCAGTGAGGCCATCGAGAAAGCCACGACTGCCTTCGACGGCGCCGACATCGATCTTGCCGAGGACGTCATCGCGGCCGATGCGCGGATCGACTTCCTGCAGAACAGCCTCGACGAGCGCGCCATCGATATCCTCGCCCTGCAGGGCCCCGTGGCCAGTGACCTGCGGATGATTGTGGGATCCCTCCGGATGAGCGCCTCCCTGGAGCGCATGGGTGACCTCGCCCGGCACCTCGCCCAGCTCGCCCGCCTCCGCTATCCCGCGACCGTGGTTCCCGCGCAGCTGCGCGAGACGTTCAAGAGCTTCGCCGAACACGATCTGCTGATCGCTGAGAAGCTCACGGTGCTGCTGGAAACCCGGGACCTCGAAGTGGCACGGGACATCATGAAGGCCAACTCGGCCGTGAACGACCTGCACCTGAGCGTTTTCAAGGCGATCGCCCGCAGCGACTGGCAGGAGTCCCCGGCCACAACCGTCGACGTCGCACTGGCCAGCCGCTACTTCGAACGTTTCGCGGACCACGGCGTCTCCGTGGCTCAGAAGGTCACCTACCTGGTCACCGGTGCGTGGCAGCCGAACAGCATCGAGCACAGCTAGCCCTCCCCGGGTCGGGAGAATATTGTCCGGACTCCAGCGCCGGACCGCACAACGTACGACGCCGGCCGGTCACCTTCAGAGGTGACCGGCCGGCGTCGTACGTTCAGTGGTTGCGTGAGCCGAACGCTACTTCTTGCCCTGGTTGGCGACAGCCTGGATGGCTTCGGCCGCGGCCTCGGGATCGAGGTACGTGCCGCCCGGATTGAGCGGCTGGAAGTTCTCGTCCAGTTCGTAGACCAGCGGGATGCCCGTGGGGATGTTCAATCCGGCAATGGCCTCGTCGCTGATGCCGTCAAGGTGCTTGACGAGGGCGCGCAGGGAGTTGCCGTGGGCCGTAACCAGGACGGTCTTGCCGGCCTTAAGGTCTTCCTTGATGTCCGATTCCCAGTAGGGCATCAGGCGGACCAGGACGTCTTTGAGGCACTCGGTGCGGGGCAGGTGGTCACCGAGGTCCGCATAGCGCGGATCGTGGGCCTGGGAGAACTCGGAGTCGTCGGCCAGGGGCGGCGGCGGGGTGTCGTAGGACCGGCGCCAGGTCATGAACTGCTCTTCACCGTATTCGGCGAGAGTCTGGGCCTTGTCCTTGCCCTGCAGGGCGCCGTAGTGACGCTCGTTGAGCCGCCAGTCGCGCTTGACCGGAATCCAGCCGCGGTCGGCCTTGTCGAGGGTCATGTTGGCGGTGTTGATGGCCCGCTTCAGCAGGGACGTGTAAACGACGTCCGGGAGGATGTTGTTCTCCACGAGAAGCTCGCCGCCGCGGATCGCCTCGGCCCGGCCCTGGTCGTTGAGGTCAACGTCCACCCAGCCGGTGAACAGGTTCTTGGCGTTCCATTCGCTGTGGCCGTGGCGCAGCAGAATCAGCTTATAAGTCATGGTTTTCATCCTAGCGGAGCGGCCGCGGGCAGTGCCGTGCATTACATCTCCCCCGCCACAACGCAACGCGGGTCAGTCCGCGCCGGTTCCGCCGGGTGCCTCATGGGCCGGAACTGAACCCGCGCTGGAGGATAAGGTGGGCAGGTGGTGCAGAAGGCTGAGCGGGTGGTGCCCCCGCAGACCCATGTCATGGACAAACGCGGCATGGACAAACGCGGCGTGGCGAAAAGCGGACCCCGCGCCGGCCGCCCGGTGGGCAACATTACCCGCGGCACCACCAACCCCAACCGGATGCGCCGGCTGGACCGCTGGCTGACCGGCACGCAGGCCTGGCGGCTGCGCGCGGCGGCCGATCCCCTGGTCGTGGATCTGGGCTACGGCGCCTCCCCGGCCACCGCCGTCGAACTCTTTGACCGGCTGTCCGCGATCCGGCCCGACGTGCGGGTGGTCGGAATCGAAATCGAGCCTGAGCGGGTCCGGCTGGCCAGGGAACTGGAACGGCCCGGGCTGAGCTTCGAGCTGGGCGGATTCGAACTGCCCGTGGCCGGCCGCCCCGTCCTGGTGCGGGCCTTCAACGTGCTGCGGCAGTATGAGGAAGCCGACGTCGCGGCCATCTGGCGGCTGGTGCAGGGGCGGTTGGCGCCGGGCGGGCTGTTCATTGACGGCACCTGCGACGAAATCGGCCGCCGGGTTACGTGGGTGGCGCTGGACGCCGAGCGGCCGCTGAGCCTGAGCCTGTCCATGCGGTTCGGCAGTTTTGCGCTGCCCTCGGAAGCCGCCGAGCGGCTACCGAAAGCCCTCATCCACCGGAATGTCCCGGGCGAGCGGATTCAGGGCTTCCTGCAGGCCATGGACAAGGCCTGGCTGGAGGCGGCTCCGCTCGCGTCCTTCGGAAACCGGCAACGCTGGACGGCCATGTGTCGGTCACTGCGCGACGGCGGCTGGCCGGTCCAGGACGGCCCGTCCCGGTGGCGGCTGGGAGAACTTACGGTCGGCTGGGACGCGGTGGCGCCGGGTTAATGTGGAAGGGTCACCAGGGTCCGTAGGGGCCCATGTTGCGGCTGCCGCCGCGGCCGGCGTCCTTGACGGCAGGGCGGACGTCGGCGAGGTAGACGGACGCCGCCGTCACGGCGACGAGTCCGAACAGTCCCAGCGGACCCAGTAGGCCACCGCCGCCGCCCAGGAGGGAGAGCAGGCCGACGGCCAAGGCCCCGCCAGTGACGGCCAGCCAGAAAGTCTTGGTGCGCTTGGACACGGCTTCGAAGGCGTTCGCCTTGTGCCGCAGGCAGTCAAAGAACGCCCACACCTCAAGGGCAAGGGCTACCAGGGCCAGGAGAAAATAGATCCCTGTTTCGACATAGTAAATAAGCGCTCTTCCGTCCATCCCCCCAGCCTAACCGCCCAGAGTGGCCAGAGCCTGCTCCAAATCGGCCCAAAGGTCCTCGACGTTCTCGATCCCGACGCTCATCCGGACCAGGTTGTCCGGCACACTGGCCGGCTCGGCCGTGTGCCGCCGCCGCCGTTCGATCAGCGACTCCACGCCTCCCAGGGAGGTGGCCGGCAGCCACAGCTTCAGGGCACGGATCATCCGGTCCGCGGCGTCGGCTCCGCTGAGGCCGCCCACCGGGGCCATTTCAATGCACAGCACCGAGCCGAACCCCTTCATCTGGCTCTTGGCCCGTTCGTGGCCGGGATCGGTGGGAAGTCCCGGGAACCGGATGCTGCCGACCCGCGGATGCGTGCGCAGCCGCTCGGCCAGCACCGCTGCTGAGGCCTGCGACCGCTCAACCCGCAAGGCCAGCGTGCGCAACCCGCGCAGCGCCAGCCAGGCCTCAAAGGGCCCGGCGATGCCGCCGTGGATGGTGCGGTGGTGCAGCAGCGAGGCGCGGAGTCCGGCGTCGGAAGTCACCAGGGCGCCCAGCACGACGTCGGAGTGGCCCGACAGGTACTTCGTCACTGAGTGCAGGACGACGTCGGAGCCCAAGGCCAGCGGTTGCTGCACCAGCGGCGTCGAGAAGGTGTTGTCGGTGACGACGACGGCGCCCGCCGCGTGCGCGGCCGCCGTCAGCGCACGGATGTCCGCGACGCCCAGCATCGGGTTGGTGGGACTCTCCAGCCAGAGCATGCTGGCTGGCCGCCCGCCCGCCGGAGCGAGCTGCGCCAGGACGGCATCGGTGTCCGCGATATCCACGGTGCGCAGCTCCAGGAACCCCTTCTCGGCCAGCTCCGTGGCCATCACCAGGGAGCCTGCGTAGCTGTGGGACGGCATGACCAGCACGCCTCCGGCGGGAACCAGGGAAAGGGCCGAACTGACGGCGGCAAGGCCGGAGGCGTAGAGGAGGCCGGGAAGCGCGGCGCCTTCGAGCTGGCCGAGGGCTTCCTCGAAGGGGTCCCAAGTGGGGTTGGAGTATCGCCCGTAGCCGCGGTCGCCGTCGCCCAGCGGACCCGTCCCGAAATACGTGGAGGACAGCACCAGCGGAGGATTGACAGGTTCGTCGCGTTCGCGCGGCGGGCGGCCGGCCGCCACAACGACTGTTTCTGCGGAAAGCGCGGCTGCCTGTTGTTCGGAAAGACTCATGGTCACAGGGTACTTCGGGGCCCGGCAGGGCGCCCAAGGCGTTACGCCGCGGCGCGTTTCTGTCAGGGATTGTCGGTAGGCTAGAGCAGTGACTACCCAGAACCCCGGACTGTTTATCGCCTTCGAAGGCGGTGACGGCGCCGGCAAGTCCACGCAGGCGGCTGCGCTGGCCGCGGCGCTTGAGTCGCGCGGCCTCACGGTGCTGCGGACCCGGGAGCCGGGCGGCACTCCCATCGGCGAGAAACTGCGTTCCCTGGTCCTGGACCACGGCCACGGCCACATCGACGCGCATACCGAAGCCCTGATCTTTGCGGCGTCCCGCGCCGCCCACGCCAGCCAAATCATCCGCCCCGCCCTGGAGCGCGGCGAGATCGTCCTCACCGACCGCTACATCGACTCCTCGGTCGCTTACCAGGGCGCGGGCCGGGACCTCGGCATCGACGCCGTCCGGGACATCAATCACTGGGCCACGTCGGGACTGCAGCCGGATCTCACCGTGTTGCTCGACGTCGACCCCGAGGTCGGGCGCCGCCGCCGCACCGCGGGCGACGCCGCCGAGGACCGGCTGGAATCCGAGGCCGACGAATTCCACGCCAGGATCCGGACCGCCTTCCTCACCCTCGCCGCGGCCAGGCCGGAGCAGTACCTCGTCCTCCCTGCCCGCCTCCCGGTCGAGGACCTGGCCGCGCGGATCCTGGCACGGGTCGAGGCCCTGCTGCCCCTCCCCCGGAGCGTGCAAGCATGAGCGTCTGGGACGACCTCCAGGGCCAGCCCGCCGTCGTGGACCAACTGCGCCAGGCGGCCCAGGGCGAGGGCCTGACCCATGCGTGGCTTTTCACCGGCCCGCCGGGTTCCGGCCGGTCCAACGCGGCGAAGGCCTTTGCCGCCGCCCTGAACTGCGACCAGGACGACGTCAGCAGGCGCGGCTGCGGCGAATGCGCGGCCTGTCTGACGATCCTGGGCGAAACACACTCCGATGTGGCTTTTGTGCGCACCGAAAAGGTCACCATCACCATCGATGAGGCCCGCGATCTGGTCTCCACCGCCGGTAACCGGCCGTCCTCGGCTCGCTGGCGCATCATTGTCGTGGAGGACGCGGACCGGATGGCCGAGCGCACCACGAACGTGTTGCTCAAGGCGATCGAGGAACCGACTCCCCGCACCGTCTGGATGCTCTGCGCGCCGTCCCCGGCCGATGTCCTCGTCACCATCCGTTCCCGCTGCCGTCCGGTGGCGCTGCGGCTTCCGCCCGCGGCCGACGTCGCGGCGCTGCTGGTGAAGCGCGACGGCGTCGATCCTGCCGTCGCCGAACGTGCGGCCCGGGCCGCGCAAAGCCATGTCGGGATCGCCCGGCGTCTGGCCCGCGATCCCGAAGCCCGTGAGCGGCGGCTCGAAACTGTGCGGTTCCCCTTGGGCCTCCGGGGCGTCACGGCCGCGGTGCTGATGGCCGAAAAGCTCGTCAAGATCGCCACAGAGGAAGCCAACAGCTCCAACGATGAGCGCGACGCGGCGGAGAAGGCTGCCCTGCTCGCCACCCTTGGAGCGCCCGAAAGCGGCACGCTGCCGCCGGCCATGCGCGGCCAGGTCAAGCAGCTCGAGGATGACCAGAAACGCCGCGCCAAGCGTTCGGTGACCGATTCCCTTGACCGCACGCTGACCGATCTGCTGTCCTTCTACCGGGACGTGCTGATCATCCAGATGGGGAACGCCGTGGAGCTGGTCAACGTTGAACTCAGGAGTGAACTCGTGGAGTTCGCCCGCCACTCCTCCGCCGAAACCACCCTCGCCCGCATGGACGCCATCAACAAGGCCCGCAAACGGATCACGACTTCCAACGTGGCCCCGTTGCTGACCATCGAGTCCATGGCCGCCAGCCTCATCTGAGGGACCATCAAGTGACCCCGTCCCGTCAAAGGAGAACCGTATGAAGTCTGCACGAGCCGTGCCCGCCAGATCCCGATCCGCAGCGATCGGCATGCGGGCAGTCGGTGCCATGGCCCTGGCCCTGACGCTCTCCTCGTGCACCCTCTTCGGCGGCGGCAGCGGGGCGAAAGACTCCAGCACGCCGAATCCCGAGATCGCCGCCGCCGCTCCCGCCGAACTCCGCAGCTACTACACGCAGCAGGTCGATTGGGCCCCATGCGAGTCAGACTTCGAGTGCGCCAAGATCAAGGTCCCGCTCGACTACAGCAAGCCGGACGGCGAGAGCATTGAAATCGCGGCGCTCAGGCTGCCCAGCGAGGGCAGCAACAAAAAGGGCAGCCTGCTGGTCAACCCCGGCGGCCCCGGCGGCTCCGGCTACGACTTCGTCCGGGACGCCGGCTCCACCAACATCTCGGAAAAGGTCCGCTCCAACTACGACATCGTCGGATTCGATCCGCGCGGCGTGAAACGCTCGGCGCCGGTCAAGTGCATGACCGACCAGGAGCGCGACGCCTCCCGGGCCAAGGTCTATGAACTGGACACCGACGCCGGGCTGGCCGAGGCCATCGCGGACAACAAGGCCATCGCCGCCCAGTGCGCGGAGAAGACCGGTCCCGTCCTGGGCCACATCGACACCGCCAGTGCCGCCAAGGATCTCGACATCCTGCGCGGCGTGCTCAACGACGCCAAGCTGAACTATCTGGGCTACTCCTACGGCACCTTCCTCGGCTCCACATACGCCTCGCTGTTCCCGGACAACGTCGGCCGCATGGTCCTCGACGGCGCGATGGATCCTTCGCTGAGCTATGAGGAGCTGACCAGCGGGCAGGCGAAGGCGTTCGAGAAGGCCATCCGGGCCTACGTGACTCACTGCCTCGAAGGCAGCGACTGCCCGCTCAGCGGCACGCCGGACGACGCCGTCGCCCAGATCCAGGACATCATCGCGGCCGTGGAAGCGGACCCGCGGGCCGCGAAGGACGGCCGGGTAGTCAACGCCTCCATGTTTGTCAGCGGGTTGATCCTGCCGTTCTACAACGATGACAACTGGCCCCTGCTGACGCAGGCCCTGGACAGCGCGCTGAAGGGCGACGTGACGCCGATGCTCCGGCTCGCTGACTTCGGCGCGGACCGGGAGCCGAACGGCAGCTACTCCGGGAATTCGAGCTTCGCCTTCTCTGCCATCAACTGCCTGGACTACCCGATGGTGACGGACACGGCCGGGATGCGGGCTGACGCGCAGCAGCTGCGCCAGGACTCCCCCACCTTGGGCTCCTACTTCGCCTACGGTGGCACCAACTGCAAGGACTGGCCGTACAAGAACGTCCGGACCCCCGCTCCGGCGGACTACAAGGGTTCCACCGACATCCTCGTGGTCGGCACCACGGGCGACCCGGCAACGCCGGTGGAGTGGGCCGCCGAGCTGCGCAAGCAGCTGGGTACCGCAGCGCTGCTGACGTGGAAGGGCGAGGGCCACACGGCCTACGGCCGCTCCAACGACTGCATCGGCGATGCCGTGGACGGCTACCTCGTCGACGGCAAGACCCCTGCGGACAACACCGTCTGCTGAGGCGTTCCGCACTCATTTTGACCCGGGCCTGAGGACTCTACTACAGTTGTCTCTGGCATGAAGCGGCCGGGCCACCCGGACCCTTCACGCGGTTGCTTCCTTAGCTCAGTTGGTAGAGCGTCTCACTCGTAATGAGAAGGTCGCCAGTTCGATTCTGGCAGGAAGCTCGGAAAGAACCCCCGGAAATCAACGATTTCCGGGGGTTCTGTCGTTGTCCATGATGCCGCCGAGAGATTTCCGCGCGGTGCCACGCGGGCCGCTGGTGCGTTCCTGTCGTTCACGAAAACCCGCCTCCTTGGCGCCCGGCGCGAGCCAGCGGAGTCGAGATACGCCGTCCTCGGCGCGGCACAAGAAAAAGCCAAGGACGCAAGCGCACAGTAAGAGCATGAAATCACTACGAAGCGATGAAGTCGTCGCCGTACGTGGCGTCCTCACCGATACACACTCCGTCGATTTCCATGTACTTGGGGTAACCGGCGCAATTGACCGCTTGACTCTTCCCCTCCGCGAACGCGGCATCGTGGTGCACTTGGAGGCTCCGCACCACGGGATGGAAGTGGACCGGCAATCTGCAACGCTCCTGTACCGGGCGGCGCAGGAGCTCCTCAGCAACGTCTACAATTTCGCCCAGGCGTCAGCGGTGACGATCCGGGTGGGCTGCGTCACCCACGGCACGAGCCACGGCGTCCAGCTCAAAGTGACCGACGACGGCGGAGGTTTCGACGTGCCGGCAACCATGATTGGCCGGCACACCGGTATGGGACTGCGACTCATGCGAGCGTCCGTGGGGCTTGCCGGCGGAGAAATGATCATCGATTCGGCCGCCACGGGAACCTGTGTGACGGTAACGCTGCCCCTGGACTAGCAACGGTTTTTCTGCCAACGCTCCCTTCCGGGGTCCCGTCTGGGCGCGGTCCGTGCCCCTACGATGGATCGGGTGAAGACCACAAAAGGGGCCTCCTACACCGCTGCCGCGGCGCTGATGCTGGCAGCCGTGCCGCTGGTCCTCGCCCCGCCAGCCGCCGCAGGCCCCTGCGATCACATCGGCGGGATCGTCCCGGCACTCATCTGCCCGACGCCCCCGAGCAGTCCGGTTCCCACCGCGACGCCGGCCCCGACATCAAGCGCCACCGCCGGGCCGCCCGCCCCGTCAATCCCGTCCGGAACGGCCCCTGCTCCGCAAAACCCAGGAGTCACCGCCGCGGCGGGCACGCAGGCCCCAACGCAAACCGGCGGCGCTGGCACTCCGACGCCGGCCAAAGTTCCGTCGGCCACGGCCTCTCCCGCTAACAGCACCCCGGCCTCGACAGCGCCGAAGCCGACGCCGGCAGCGCCACCGTCGCCTGCGACAGAGGGCCTCGTGTCCGCAGTGACGCCCGCGTCCGAGGACCTGGCTGCCGGCGGCCTTGCCGGCGCGGTCCTCCTGGCATGTGGTGGACTGCTGGTTATTGCCGGGGCGTTCCTGGATGTCCGGAAGCCCCGCTAGCAGGCAGGGCGTCGCGGGACCCGCGCCGCTAGCCCCTCCGGAGGGCAATTGTGCGGAGTTCTCGTCGAACCACGGCACTGTCGACGCTAAGCGGCCCAGACCGAGGCAGCGCCGGAGTGGCCGGTGATGATGCTCTGGTAGATGAAGAAGGCCCCCACTGCCGCCGAGACAACCAGGAGGGTTATCCGGACGGCGCGGTTTGTCCGCAGGCGGCCCAGGAAGGAGAAGCGCCGGCCGATGGGGTCATAGGCCGCGATCAGCGCCGCGGCGACGACCACGAAGAAGACTACGGAGACGGCCCTGAGCACGTCCCCTTGCTCCGCATGTTCCCGGATGAGGGCCGACGCGGGGCGGGTCTCCTCCAACTGTTCCCCGGCCTCCGCCGTGAGCAAGGACAGGGGAACCAGGCCCAGGGACAGCACTCCCAGCGGCCAGGCCAGGTAGCTGCGCCAGCGGGGCAGCGCGGCAAACAGGATCGCGGCCAGGCCGGCGATCGGCGCCAGCACCACGACGCCGTGGATGAGCAGGATGTGCGCAGGGAGCCCTGCGATGTCGATCATGCGTGCCTAACCTCCTGAATTACCGTCCGGTGGCGCGGCTTTGCCGGGGCCGGGCTTCTATGATTCTTGCATGGAAGAGCGAGGCCTGGCGGACGTTGCGGCGCAGCTCTATGCCCTCCCCTTCGACGAATTTGTTGCCGAGCGGACCGTAGCCGCCAAAGACGCAGCCGCCACGAAAGACCGGTTCTTCGCCGCGGACGTGCGTTCCCTGCCCAAGCCGTCCGTGGCGGCGTGGGCAGTGAACATGCTCACGGCCCGGCGGCCGGAGGTCGTCCGCGAACTCGCCGCGCTGGGGCAGTCGATGCGCGCCGCGCAGTCCGCCCTCGACGCCCCGGAGCTCCGACGGCTGGGACAGGAGCGGCGCCAACTGCTGGTCAGTGCGGTCAAGGCCGCGCAGGCGGTCGCCGAAGATCTGGGCCGGAAGATCAGCGGAACGATTGCGGCGGAGGTGGAGGAGACCTTGCGCGCGGCGACGGCGGATGAGGGGGCCGCCGCTGCCGTACAGTCGGGCCGCCTGCTCCGGGGGCTGTCCGCCGACGGCGTCGACGTCGTGGATCTTTCGGGTGCCGTTGCGCTGCCCGGCCTCGTGGTACCTCCGCGGGGTCCCTCGCTTCGCCCGCCTGCGGAACGCACCGGAACATCCGGCGGCGCCGGAACCCCGGCCACAAAAGACGCGGACCAGCCCCGGCTGCGGGCCGTCCGGCCGGACACGCGGAAATCCACTCCGTCTGCAGTGGAGCGGGCCCGGGCTTTGCTCAAGGACGCGGAAGAAGCATCGAGTGCCGCTGCAACGGAAGCCCGGGAGCATCAGGAGGAGCTGGCATCGGCCACCATGCAAGCCTCGGAGCTCACCGACACCGTAAGGCAACTGCGGGAACAGCTGGCCCGGTGCGAGCAGGAACTCACGGCCGCCCGGAAACGGCGCGAGCTGGCCACCGCCCGGGCCCAGCAGTCAGCCCGGGCAGCGGCCAGAGCCGTGCGCACCGCGGACCTTGCCCGGGAACGGGTGCTGCGGCTTGGCAACACGCCGGACTCATGACCACAAAGTGTCAGAGGCCGGCAGGACACTTAATTCATGGACACCAACCAGTACTTCGAAGTCACGTATCTGGACACTGACTGCGGCCGCATCCGCACCGAGACCTTCGATCACCTCGCGGACGCCGAGCGCTTCGCCAGCCGCCAGGCCGCCGACGAGCACGGCTGGGCCACCATCGACGCGGCGCCGGTACGGGAAAGCCGGAAGGCAGCCTAGCCCGGTCGCCGGGTAACCGGACAGCAGCAGGGCCCCCATCCGGTTCGGATGAAGGCCCTGCTACGGTCTACGCCTCTTCGCCGGGTAAGGCTTAGGCGAAGTCGGAGACTGCCGGGTCGGGGCCGATGCGGCCGGCGCCCTCGGCGGACTTGTCCAGGCCGTTGATGGCCTGCACATCGGTCTCATCCAGGCTGACCTCAAGCGCAGCGTAGTTCTCGCGGATGCGGGACTCGGTCACGGACTTGGGGATGACCACGTTGCCGATGGCCAGGTGCCAGGCGATAACCACCTGCGCCGGAGTGGCGCCGTGCTTGGCAGCGATCTGGGCGATGACCGGGCTCTCCAGCAGCTCGCCGCCCTGGCCCAGCGGCGACCAGGCCTGGGTGAGGATGCCCTTGGAGGCGTTGAATTCGCGCAGCTCGGACTGGTTGAAGAAGGGGTGCAGCTCGACCTGGTTGATGGCCGGCACGACGCCGGTCTCGTCAATCAAGCGCTGCAGGCCTTCCTTGGTGAAGTTGGAGACGCCGATGGTCTTGACGCGGCCCTGCTTCTGCAGCTCGATGAGCGCCTTCCAGGTTTCCACGTACTTGTCCTGCTTGGGCTGCATCCAGTGGATCAGGTACAGGTCCAGGGTCTCCAGGCCCAAGCGCTCCATGGATTCCTCGAAAGCCTTCAGCGTGGACTCGTAGCCCTGGTCAGCGTTCCACAGCTTGGTGGTGATGAAGATGTCCGCGGCAGAGAGGCCCGAGCGCTCAATCGCACGCCCCACTCCTGCTTCATTGCCGTAGATCTTGGCGGTGTCGATGTGGCGGAAGCCGGCTTCGAAGGCCTGGACCACCACCTTCTCGGCGACGTCGTCTTCAACCTGCCACACTCCGTAGCCAAGCTGGGGAATGGTGTTGCCGTCATTGAAAGTCAGTACCGGTGAAAGTGTCATCCAGCCATCCTGCCAACGCCGGCAAGGGACCGCCAGCGCAAAGCCCGCCGCTAAGCTAGGCGCTTAACCGGGAATTTTAGGCGCGGGTCAGGGGCGGTGCAGAGCTCTCAGTGCGCGGCGCCCGCCTCCGCAAGCCGGCGTTCCGCGTCGTTGACCTGCTCCATCACCGATGCGGCACGGCGCCGTACCGACTCCGCGCCGGCCGGGACAGGACCGACGGCGAGGCGGAGCATTGCCGCCGCCTCGGCCGTGGTGGCCAAGGAGTTTCCGGCCGTGGACAGGGCCCGGTGGACCCCGGCCAGGCTACCCGGTATGTCGAGTCCCTCGCTGGGTACACGCCGCTGGGCCTCCATGCAGACCTGCCGGACCCGCCCGGACAGCGCAGACAGCTCATTGGCAATCTCAAGGAGCTCGGCGTAGAGGGCGTCGTCCTCTACCCCCTCGAGGACCTGGTGGTAGCGGTCCAGGCCGCGGGTGAAGCGGTCGTGGGCCCGCCGCCAGAGTCCCTTGCCAAGCTCGGCGTCGTCTTTCCGTCCCTGCCGGGCGGCACTGAAGAGTCCCAAGGCTGCCCTAGAGGTACTGGCCGGGGCCGTGGTCCGGGTCCACTGGTACGGGAGCCTGCCCGGGATCCGCACCCGGTCTGGGCGCCGCGGCCCGCTGGGGCTCGCCGTTTTCGCCGATGATCACGCCGGGGGCGATCACGGTTCCGGGCGGCAACTGGCGGAGCTGCGCCTGCGCGGCAGCGTGGTCCCGGGCGGCATGCTGCGCTGCGAGGGCCGTCTGGATACCGTGGAAGAGGCCTTCGAGCCAGCCGACCAGCTGCGCCTGCGCAATCCGCAGCTCCGCGTCCGACGGCGTTCCGTCAGCGGGGAATGGAAGCGTGATCCGTTCCAGCTCCTCGACAAGTTCCGGGGCGAGGCCGTCTTCCAGCTCTTTGATCGAGCGTTCGTGGATGCCGGCCAGCCGTGCCCGCGCCGCGTCGTCGAGCGGGGCGGTCCTCACTTCGTCCAGGAGCTGCTTCATCATGGTGCCGATCCGCATCACCTTCGCGGGTTCATCCACGAGATCCTGCAGCCGGCTGGGCCGGGCGGGCACCGCCGTCTGTTCCCGCGTCCGCGCCTCCGGGCCGCCGTCGCGCGCCGTCCGGCGGTCTAAGGTGGCGCCTTCGACGGGAACCTCGTCTGCGGGCTGAGTGTCGTGCGGATCGCTCATGGCTTCATACTCTCACGAGCCCGGAGCCGCGCAGGCGGCATCCCCGGTTCAACACATGGCACAGCACACGGCACAACATCTGGCGCAACACACGGCCCGCCAAAGGGTCCAAAAACAGCTGCGGGCGCCGTCGGGCACTCATGTGCCCGGCGGCGCCCCGGCCGGAGGCTAATCGGACCGGTCGAAACCGGTCAGCAGCACCGGCCCTGCGGATTGGCATCCTGGCGGTCCGTCTGGTCCCGCCAGAATTCCCGCTCGGTCATCGGCGGGGAGCCGTGGCCTGCTTCGGCGTGATGTGCCAGGTACTTCGCATACGCGTCCGCACCCATCACACTGCCCAGGTATCGGGAGAATCCCCGGAAGCCCGCAACTATTGTGTTCATTTCTGGCTCCCCGTTAGTGGTGGCCGGCCTTTTCGGTCCGTTTGTCCGCCGGCAACTGGTTCCACTGGACCATGAGCTCACGCTCGGATGCCGTGGGAACCGGGCCGGCCGGGGCGAAGACACGGGCCGGCAGCGCTGGATCCTCGTTGTCTGTGTTGGCCACACCGGCCTTGGCATTGCGGAACGCCTTGTAGGTGGCGATCAGCGCCGTCGTGATGACGATGATGCTGAGCACCACGAAGATGACCGACAGCCAGCCCTGGATCGCGGTGTTGCGGATCACGGCTTCCATCGCCGGGACCGTCTTGGCCGTCCCGAAGGAAGTCTGGCCCTCCGCGAGTGCCTTGGAGAAGGCCGCGTTGTTGGCGAAGTAGCCAACCGCCGGGGTGGAGGAGAAGATCTTCAGGTAGCTGGCCGTGATGGTCACGACCGCCGCGAAGGCCATCGGAATCGCCACGATCCACAGGAACTTGAAGGAGCCCTTCTTCGCCGCGATGGCCAGGCAGACGGACAGTGCGATGGCGGCGAGCAGCTGGTTGGCGATGCCGAACAGCGGGAACAGCGTATTGATGCCGCCCAGCGGATCCGTGACGCCCATCAACAGCACGGCGCCCCAGGCAGCTACCATAACGGCGGTGGCGAGCCAGGCGCCGGGACGCCAGGAGTGCTCCTTGAACTTCGGGATGAAGTTGCCGACCGAGTCCTGCAGCATGAAGCGCGCAACGCGCGTGCCGGCGTCGACCGCGGTGAGGATGAACAGCGCCTCGAACATGATGGCGAAGTGGTACCAGAAGCTCATCATGGCGGTGCCGCCGATGAACTGCTGCATGATGTGCGCCAGGCCGACGGCGAGGGTGGGGGCGCCGCCGGTCCGGGAGACGATACTTTCCTCGCCGACGTTGGCGGCCGTCTCCGCGAGCATGTTCGGGCTGATATTCACGCCGGACAGTCCCAGGCTGTTGACCCAGGCGGCCGCGGTTTCCACGGTGCCGCCGGTGAGTGCCGCCGGCGAGTTCATCGCGAAGTAGAGGCCGCGGTCAATGGAGATGGCTGCCACGAGGGCCATGATGGCCACGAAGGACTCCATCAGCATTCCGCCGTACCCGATGAAACGCGTCTGGCGTTCCTTCTCGATCAGCTTCGGTGTTGTGCCGGAGGCGATCAACGCATGGAATCCCGAGAGCGCGCCACAGGCGATGGTGACGAACAGGAACGGGAACAGCGCGCCCGGGAAGACGGGACCGTTGTCGCGGCTGGCGAATTCGCTGAACGCCGGGACGGAGATTTCCGGGCGGACCACGATGACGGCCAGGGCCAGCATCACGATGACACCGATCTTCATGAAGGTGGAGAGGTAGTCACGCGGTGCCAGGAGGAGCCAGACCGGCAGGATGGCTGCGACGAAGCCGTAAATGATGATGGACCAGGCGAGGGTGACCTTGTCCAGGGTGAAGAGGGCATCGCCCCATTCGGTCGCGGCGACGACGCCGCCGCCGATGATGGCGGCCATGAGCAGTACAAAACCGATCAGCGAAACTTCCATGATCTTGCCCGGACGGATAAAGCGCAGGTAGACGCCCATAAAGAGGGCGATCGGGATGGTCATGCCGACGGAGAAGACACCCCACGGGCTCTCGGCCAGCGCGTTGACGACGACGAGGGCGAGGATGGCGACGATGATCACCATGATCAGCAGGGTGGCAATCAGCGCGGCGGTGCCGCCGATGACACCGAGTTCCTCGCGGGCCATCTGGCCCAGGGAGCGTCCGCCGCGGCGCATGGAGAAGAACATCACCACGTAGTCCTGGACGGCCCCGGCGAAGACTACGCCGATGATGATCCAGATGGTGCCCGGCAGGTAGCCCATCTGGGCGGCGAGGATCGGGCCCACCAAGGGGCCGGCGCCGGCGATGGCGGCGAAGTGGTGGCCGAACAGGACGTTGCGGTCCGTGCGGACGTAGTCCTTCCCGTCCGCTTTGTACTCCGCGGGTGTGGCCCGGCGGTCATTCGGCTTGAGCAGGTAGCGCTCGATGACCTTGGAGTAGAAGCGGTAGCCAATCAGGTAGGTGCACACGGCGGCGAACACGAACCAGATGGCGTTGACCGTTTCACCGCGGACAATCGCGAGCATGAACCATGCCACGGCGCCCAGCAGGGAGATTCCCACCCACAGCCCGATCTTGGCCGGCGTCCATTTGCGGTCTTCGGCGTCGCGCACGGATTCGTCCACTGATGTGGGCGGCAGGGCCGGATCCGGCGTAATGCCGTCCTCGACCAGTACGTTCTTTGGCGTGCCATCTGGCATTTTGCCCATGTCTCCTCCTTGAGAAACCCCGACTGGGGCAAATCCACTCGACAGATGTGCCCCAAGGCACCCTACCAACGGCAGCGATGCATGGGTATGGCTTTGCGCCAGGCGGGCCCGCCGGGGCGACGAGCGGTGCCGCCGGCGAGGAGACTGACTGGCCTGGCTACTGCCGGCGCGTTCCTAGGGAGGGGTTCGCCCGGAAATGGAGCCTAGCCGGGGCCGGCCAACTGCATCAGGCGGGCTTCGCAGAGGTCCAGCCACCGTACCTCGGCCTCGGTCTGGAAGATCAGTGAATCCAGCACCAGCAGGCGGGCGGTGTCCGTCGGCCGCTGGTGAGACGCCATGTCGCGCCGGGCTTTGGTGTAGTCCTGCAGCGCCCGGATGGAGACTGCGCGCTGGGAGTGGATGGCGGCGCCGACGTCGACGCCGGGAAGCGTCAGGGCGAGGGCGAGCTTGATGGCCAGTTCGTTCCGCGGAGGGCTGCTTCGCGGCACCGGCGACGTGAACCAGCCGCGGACCTCGGCACGCCCCTCGGCGGTGATGCTGTAGATGACGTGGCCTTCGCCGTCGGCTCCGTCCTTGCGGACCAGGCTGTCGCGCTCCAGGCGGTCAAGGGTGGTGTAAACCTGTCCGATATTGAGGGGCCAGGCGGATCCGGTGCGGTCCTCGAATTCGATCCTCAACTGGTAGCCATAGCGTGGCCGGTCCTGCAGGAGGGCGAGGAGGCTGTGACGGATGGACATGATGCTCCCGGAGGGTAGCGGGACGACAGCATACACGCGCCCCAAGACGCGTGTATACCGCGTATGGAATTACATTACCGTTATTCTGCGCGCCAAAGCAATTCGGCATATGTCGTATCTGGCATATGTGCTATCTGACCAGCAGAATCTTTCCCACATGGTCGCCGGTGTCGAAATACCGGTGCGCGGCGCCGGCCTGGTCCAGCGGGAAAGTCTTCGCCACCAGCGGCCGGACCCGTCCGTCCGTCAGCAGCGGCCATACCGCATCGCGGACAGCGTCCATGATCACGGTCTTCTCCGCAACGGACCGCGGACGCAGCGCCGTCGCAATGATCGCGGCACGCTTGCTCAGCAGCTTGCCCAGGTCCAGTTCACCCTTGGCGCCGCCCTGCAGGCCGATCACCACCAGCCGCCCATAGTCCGCCAGCGCGTCCACGTTCTGTGTGAGGTACTTCGCCCCGACGACGTCGAGAATGACGTCCGCGCCCTTGCCGCCGTTCTGCGCCCGCAGGCTCTCGGGGAAATCTTCCTCCGCGTAGTTGATCGCGATGTCGGCGCCCAGGAACGCCTTGGCCGTGCCCACCTTTTCCGCGGTGCCCGCCGTGGTGGCCACCACGGCGCCGAACGCCTTCGCGAGCTGGATGGCCATGGTGCCGATGCCGCCGGTCGCCCCGTGGATGAGCACGGTCTCACCCGGCTGCAGCTGCGCCGTCATGACCAGGTTGGAGTAGACGGTGGCCGCAACCTCCGGCAACGATGCAGCGGTCACCAGGTCGACGCCGTCGGGAATCCTCAGAACCTGTCCCGCTGGCACGGCCACCTGTTCGGCGTAGCCGCCGCCGGACAGCAGGGCGACAACCTTGTCCCCGACGGAGAACGGCTTGGTCACGCCGGGGCCGAACCCGGCGATCCGGCCAGAGACCTCCAGCCCGGGAATCTCCGAGGCCCCCGGCGGGGGCGGGTAATGGCCCTTGCGCTGTTGGACGTCGGCGCGGTTGAGCCCCGCAGCGACGACGTCGATCAGCACCTCGCCGGTGCCGGGCACCGGCGACGGGACCTCGCGGACCTCCAGGACCTCGGGTCCGCCGGGCTCTGAGATGTAGACAGCCTTCATGGAGAGCTCCCGATTCCTAACGAACTTCTTGCAGCCTTCTTACAGGGATGCGCCTGCAGCACGCCACGTCCGAAGCGCCTTCTCCCAGAGTAGGCGGAGGACTTACCCGTGTCCGCGAGCGCAACCGCGTTTTTTGTTGCTGCCGACTGCCTATGAAACACTACTCGTTAGGGAAGGTTGTCCGAGCGGCCGATGGAGCTGGTCTTGAAAACCAGTGTGCGGTGACCCCGTACCAAGAGTTCGAATCTCTTACCTTCCGCGAATAATGCCCCTGGTTCTGCGCTTGCCGTGGAACCGGGGGCATTTTTGCGTGCGGGCTGGCACCGTGACGCCGCGGGATGCCGCCGGAGCCGATCACGCGGACCCATTGAAACCGTCAGTGCCCCGGCATAGTCTCACTGTGTCTTGACCACCCATATGATTCCGGCGGCGGGCAGCGCCGCCAAAGGCCATTCCGCCGCAGAGCAGAGCAGGAGCCCACTATGCCTACACCGGACCACACGAACGGCGCGCCATGCTGGATCGATCTGATGACCTCCGACACCGGAAAGGCCAAAGAGTTCTACGGTGAGCTGTTTGGCTGGACCTTCGAGACGGGTGACCAGGAGAAATACGGCGGGTACATCATGGCGGCGAAGAACGGGAAGCCCGTCGCCGGAATCATGCAGAAGCAAGAAGACCAGGCCGGCTTCCCGGATGTTTGGTCCACCTACCTGCGCACCGATGATGCCAGTGCGACTGTCTCCAGTGCGGCGGAGCACGGCGGACAGATCTACCTGCAACCCATGGACGTGCCGGATCAGGGACGCATGGCCATGGTCGCCGATGCCACCGGGGCGTCCATCGGCGTCTGGCAGCCCGGCGAAATGAAGGGCTACGGGCTGGCAGCCGAACCGGGGACCCCCGCCTGGCACGAACTACACACCAAGGAGTACGCCACCGCGGTGAAGTTCTACCAGGACGTGTTCGGGTGGGACACCGACGTCATGAGTGACACCCCTGAATTTCGCTACACCACGCTGGGCGCCGGGGACGCCGCCAAGGCAGGGATCATGGACGCCTCGGGCTACCTTCCCGCGGAGGTCCCGTCCAACTGGCAGGTCTACTTCGCCGTTGCAGATGCGGACGCCTCAATCGCCAAAGCCCAGTCCATGGGCGCCCGGGTGGTCGACGGACCGGACGATTCCCCGTTCGGACGGCTGGCCACCCTGGCCGACCCCACCGGCGCCATGTTCAAAATCGTGGCCGACACCGGGCAGGGGTCCCAAGCCGCCGCGGACGCCTAGCCGCGAAGCGCGGACAGCCCGTTCCCGCTAATTAACAAAATTGTTGTAAGAAATACCGGCCAGCCCCTTTCGCAAGGGCTACTGGCCGGTATTCTGCTGTGGAGCGCCCGGCGAGGTCACCCGGTCGCCACTCACAGGCACCACCTAAAACCCTGACCCGGGCGTTCGAGCCGTTCCGGGGAGGCTGTGACACGTTCCGCTGGGGGGCGTCTCGCCGAATGCACATGCCGTACACATCGTGTTCATTCACCCCTGTTTTGCTGTGCCGGAAACTGCTTGACCAGGAGCAGTGACCGGCGGTCCGCGGGCATCACCCGGACACATTCCACCCAGCCCCTACCCGGGCACCTAATGAGAGTTAGAGCGGATGAAACGCATACCTTGGAAAACCGCGCTCGGCACAGCGCTGTCGGCGGGGCTCATCGCAGCCCCGCTGGCCGCTGTCCCGGCGTTCGCCGTGGAGGTCTCCCCGGCGGCTGGCACTTCGCCAGTCATCATCAACGAGGCGTACCTCAGCGGCGGCAGCAGCGGAGCAGCCTTCAAGAACAAGTTCGTTGAGCTGTACAACGCCTCGGACGCCCCGGTCTCGCTGGACGGCTGGTCGCTCCAGTACCGCTCATCCACGAGCACCACGGCCCCCAGCTTCGCCGCTGCCCTGACCGGCACAATTCCGGCAAAGGGCTACTACCTGCTCAAGGGCGCCGCCAACGGCGGTACTGCCGCCGTCGGCGCCGAACTCCCCGCCGCAGACGTCACCGCCACCGGATTCAACCCCGCGGGCGGGGCGGGAACCATCGTCCTGGCCAAGCAGGCCGCCGCGCTGAACCCGCTGGCGTCCGGCTCGGTAGTCGAATCCTCCAACGTGGCCGATCTCCTCGGCTACGGCACCTCCAACACCTTCGAAACCCAGGCGGCCACCGCTCCGACGAGCAACACCGACGTCAAGAGCCTGAACCGCAGCAACGGTGTTGACAGCAACAACAACTCTGCAGACTTCACGCTGAACGCCACGATCACCCCCAAGGCCGCCAACGGCGCAGCCGCCCCGGTCGATCCTCCCGTCGACCCGGGCCCGGTCACTCCCCCGGCCACCAAGACCATCGCCGAGATCCAGGGCACCGGTACCGCCAGCCCCCTCGTGGGCACCTCGGTCACCACCCGCGGCAAGGTCACCGCCACCTTCCCCACCGGCGGATTCGCGGGTTACTACATCCAGACCCCCGGCACCGGCGGGGACCTGACCCCGGCCAACCACACGGCGTCGGACGCTGTCTTTGTGTACTCGGCCGCAACGGCCGGTTCCGTCCAGGCCGGCGATTACGTGGAGGTGTCCGGCACCGTCAGCGAATTCTTCGACATGACCCAGGTGACGGTGGCCGCCGCGGCGGACATGAAGAAGCTCACCGAGGCAGCACCCGAGGTCAAGGCCACCGGCTTTGCCCTGCCGGCCGAGGAAGCCTTCCGGGAGTCCCTCGAAGGCATGCTTCTGACCCCGCAGGGTCCCATGACCGTCAGCGACAACTACTCCCTGAACCAGTACGGCGAAATCGGCCTGGCCGGCGGCACCACCCCGCTGGAGCAGCCCACCGCCGTCGCAGAGTACGGTTCCGCCACGTACACCGCCACCGTCGCCGAGAATGCCGCCCGCGGCATCAAACTCGACGACGGCGCCACCACCAACTTCCTTAAGGACTCCGCTACCAAGGCCGAGGTGCTCCCGTACCTGACCACGGCGGACCCCGTCCGGGTGGGCGTACCGGTGAGCTTTAAGACCGACGTTGTGCTCAGCTACGCCAACGGCTCGTGGAAGTTCCAGCCCCTGACCCACCTGACCCCCGCCAATGCGGAGTCAGTCCAGCCGGTCAGCTTCGGCGCCACCACCCGTACGGACGCTCCGGCGGCAGTCGGGGGCAACCTCAAAATCGCCTCGTTCAACGTGCTTAACTACTTCCCCACAACCGGCGACACGATCGCCGGTTGCAAGTTCTACAACGACCGCCAGGGCAACCCCATCACCGTCAGCGGCGGCTGCAACGTCCGGGGCGCGGCCAACGCCGCAAACCTCCAGCGCCAGCAGGACAAGATCGTCGCCGCCATCACGAAGTCCGGCGCCGACGTCGTGTCCCTCATGGAGGTCGAGAACTCCGCACAGTTCGGCAAGAACCGTGACGATGCCCTGGCCAAGCTGGCTGATGCCCTGAACATCGCCACGCCGGGGATCTGGGACTACGTCCGCACACCCGCCAACGCACCCCCGCTGTCCGACGAGGACATGATCCGCACCGCCTTCATCTTCAAGAAGGCCTCAGCAGAGCCGGTGGGCGAGTCCATCATCCACAACGACACGGTCGCTTTCGCCAATGCCCGCAAACCGCTGGCACAGGTCTTCAAGCCCGTGGGCGCCGCGGATGACAAGAAGTTCATCGCGATCGCCAACCACTTCAAGTCCAAGGGCTCGGCCGCCACTCCGGAGGACACCGACAAGGGCCAGGGCGCCTCGAACCTCGCCCGCACCGCCCAGGCGAAGTCCCTGCTGGCCTTCTCCGAGGAGCTGCAGCAGTCCAAGGGCACGGACAAGGTCTTCCTGATCGGCGACTTCAACTCCTACGCCAAGGAAGATCCGATCAACGTCCTCACGGCCGCCGGCTACGTCAACCAGGACGAAAAGGCCAAGAACGCCGACGGATCCGCCAAGCACTCCTACCTCTTCGGCGGCCTGGTGGGCTCGCTGGACCACATCCTGGCCTCCCCCGGCGCCAATGCCGTCGTCACCGGCGCCGACATCTGGAACATCAACTCCGTGGAGTCCGTAGCCCTGGAGTACAGCCGGTACAACAACAATGTCACCGACTACTACGCTCCGGACCAGTTCCGGGCGAGCGACCACGACCCGGTGGTGGTGGGCCTGAACCTGCCAGTCACCCCCGCCAGCGTTGAGCTGAACTTCCTAGGCGTCAACGATTTCCACGGCCGCATCGACTCCAACACCGTCTTCTTTGCGGGGACCATCGAGAAGCTGCGGGCCGCGGCTGCTCCCGGCGCCACGGCGTTCCTCTCCGCGGGCGACAACATCGGCGCCTCGCTGTTCGCCTCCGCGATCGCGAAGGACCAGCCGACCATCGATGTGCTGAACGCCTTGGACCTGCGCACCTCTGCGGTGGGCAACCATGAGTTCGATGGCGGCTATGCGGACCTGCGCGACCGTGTGGTCGCGGGCGGCAGCAATGCCAAGTTCCCGTACCTGGGCGCCAATGTCTACAAGAAGGGCACCACCGAGCCGGTCCTGCCGGAGTACACGGTGCTCGACATGAACGGCGTCAAAGTCGCCGTGATCGGAACTGTCACGCAGGAAGTGCCCTCCCTGGTCACCCCCGCGGGCATCGCCGACCTCGAATTCGGCGACGCCGTCGACGCAATCAACCGCGTCGCCGCGAAAATCAAGGCGGAGAAGCTCGCCGACGTGATCATCGTGGAGAACCACGACGGCGCCGGTTCCGGCGCGCCCGAAGGCTCCACCCTGGCGCAGGAAGTCGCCGCCGGCGGCCCCTTCGCCAAGATGGTCACCGAGGTCACCCCCGATGTGGCGGCCATTTTCAACGGCCACACGCACAAGCAGTACTCCTGGGATGCCCCCGTTCCCGGCGTTGAGGGCAAGACCCGCCCGATCGTCCAGACCGGCAACTACGGCGAGTTCATCGGTCAGATCCAGCTCACCATCGACACGAAAACCATGGCGGTCACCGGCTACAAGGCAGCCAACGTCAAGCGGACCACCTCCGCTGACCAGCCGGCCGCCGATCTCGTGGCCAAGTACCCGCGGGTCGCCGCCGTCAAGACCATCGTTGACAAGGCCCTGGCCGACGCAGCAGTGGTCGGCAACCAGCCGGTCGGCGCCGTGACCAAGGACATCACCACCGCGTTCACCCCGGCCACCGCCACCACCCCGGCATCCCGGGATGACCGCGGCAGCGAGTCCACCCTGGGCAACCTGGTGGCGGATTCCCTCGTGGATTCGCTCAAGGCCCCTGAACTGGGCGGCGCCGAGATCGGCGTCGTCAACCCGGGCGGCCTGCGCAACGAGCTGTACTACGCGCCGGACGGGACCGTCACCTACGCCGAGGCCAACGCGGTCCTGCCGTTCGTGAACAACCTGTGGACCACCTCGTTGACCGGCGAGCAGTTCAAGACGCTCCTGGAGCAGCAGTGGCAGACCAACCCGGACGGTACGGTTCCCAGCCGTGCGTACCAGCAGCTGGGCCTGTCCAAGAACGTCAACTACACCTACGACGCCGCCCGCGCAGCCGGTGACCGGATCACCTCGATCCGGATCAACGGCGCACTGATCGACCCGGCGAAGTCCTACCGGATCGGAACGTTCAGCTTCCTGGCAACGGGCGGCGACAACTTCCGTATCTTCACGTCCGGCACCGGCACCAAGGACTCCGGGCTCGTGGACCGCGACGCGTGGATCAAGTACCTGCAGGCACACAACCCCGTGTCGCCGGACTTCGCCCGCCGTTCCGTGGCCGTGGTGAACACCACCGCAGCAGAGGTCAAGGGTGGGGATGCCATTACCCTGGCTGTCTCCAAGCTGGACCTCACCTCGTTGGGCAGCCCGGTCAACACCTCGCTGGCCGCGGAGTTCACGGATGCCAAGGGCACCGTAACGTCCCTCGGCACAGTCCCGGTCTCCGCCGGTGCTGCCACCGTGGCTGTGACGGTCCCCGCCGGCGCAGCAGCCGGCACGGGCACCCTGGTGCTCACCGCCGTCGAGTCCGGCACCGTGGTGAAGGCCAGCGTCCTGGTTGCGGCAAGCACCCCGGTCCCGCCGAAGTGCACCGCGCCGGTCCCGCCGACGAAGTGGTACGACTTCAAGGCCTGGATCAAGTACACGGTCGCCTGGTTCCAGTACCAGAAGTGCCTTAGGGGCTAATCCCTTAGCCCCGCACCAGTGAGCATGCCCTCCCCCGGGCTGCAGCGGTGGACATATTGCGTATATGTCCACCGCTCAGCCCGGACGGAGGGCATGCTCATTCTTTTGCGTCCCGGAACCACGCTCGGGAGTGGTGCCACAGTGACAGGAGGGACACAAGTTGCGCTGGTAGCATGTGCCCGGTGCGAAAAGGAAGATTTAATCGGGCCGTCGGCATCTTCATTGCCCTGACGGCCAGCGGCGCGGCGGCGCTCCTCTGGTTCGCCGTCGCCGCCGGCGGGCCGGAGTTGAGCGAGTCCCCGGCCCAAGGCTTGTTGCTCGGCTTCTGGAGCATCCTGTACAACACGGACGCACCGGCCCCCCGAGTGATCCTGGCCGCCATGGCCCTGGCCCTCCTCATGGCCGCCGGCGTGGCCACAGTGGATCGCAGGATCGCCAACCGCTCACGCCGGTCCCTCGATCCGCTCACCGGCCCGCTGGCCCCCAGAGTGGTCATGTCCGCGACGCGCGGCGTCTATGCCGGTCCGGTGACGGTCACGGTGCTCATCCCGGCCCACAACGAGGAAACCTCGCTTCCCCTGACCATCGCCTCCCTGCTGGAGCAGTCCCGCCGCCCGGACCGCGTCATTGTCGTAGCGGACAACTGCACCGATGCCACCGTCGCCCTGGCGCAGCGGGCCGGCGTCGAGGTCGTCGAATCGGTGGACAACACCCAGAAGAAGGCCGGCGCACTCAACCAGGTGCTGAAGCGGCTGCTTCCCGGGCTTGGCGACAACGACGTCGTGATGATCATGGACGCGGACACCCGGCTCGACGACGGCTTCCTCGCCGCGGCGGTGGACCGCTTCAGTCACGACCGGGCGCTGATGGCGGTCGGCGGCCTGTTCTACGGCGAGGACGGCCACGGGCTGATCGGGCAGTTCCAGCGCAACGAATACCTTCGCTACAGCAGGGAGATCGGGCGCCGGCGCGGCCGCGTGTTCGTGCTGACCGGGACCGCCTCCATGTTCAGGTCACGGGCGCTGCGCACCGTGGCGGAGAGCCGCGGGGCCTCCATCCCGGGCACCCCCGGCGACGTGTACGACACCGCCGCGCTCACCGAAGACAACGAACTGACCATCGCGCTGAAGTCCCTGGGCGGGCTGATGGTCTCGCCCGCGCAGTGCACTGTGGTGACCGAGCTGATGCCCAGTTGGTCCACGCTCTGGGCCCAGCGGCTGCGGTGGCAGCGCGGGGCACTCGAGAACATCGGCGCCTACGGCATCACACCGCAGACCCTGCGCTACTGGGCCCAGCAACTGGGGATCGGCTACGGCGTGATCGCCCTGGGGTCCTACCTGCTGCTGATCTTCCTGATGGTGTTCTCGCTGGATACCTGGATCTGGTTCCCGTTCTGGCTGGGGCTGGGCGTCCTGTTCATGGTTGAACGGGTTGCCACGGTGTGGAGGGGCGGATGGCGGGCCCGGCTTCTCGCCGTGACCCTGTTCCCGGAGCTGTTCTTCGACATGTTCCTCAATGTGGTTTACCTCAAGGGCGTCGCCGACATCTCGCTGGGCCGGACGGCCAGCTGGCAACATGTCACCCATGCCCGTCCGCGCGAAACCATGGGAGCGGAACGATCATGAGCAGTATGGCCATCGCTGTCCCCGCGGGACTGCTGTTTCCCGAGGCGCTGTTGCATACCCATTGGTTCGCTGTTCTTGCCACCTTCGTGGCGATAAACACCGTCATGTACGCCGCACTGGCGTTGGCCAAGATCCTGCCCAAGGTCAACCCCTCAGACTGGATCCGCAAGCGCAATGAGCGCTCCGAGACGCGCAGTATCGACCCCGGCTCGACCCGCTGAGCATGCCCTCCTCCGGGCCGCAGCGAAGGACATACTGCGAATATGTCCACTGCCCAGCCCGGACGGGGGGCATGCTCAGTCCTCGTGAGCCGCGGACAGCGCTCAACTAGCGCCCGAGAATAGCCCGGGCAATCTCGTCGGCGTCCCGCAGCGTGCGCTGGCCGCTGCGGTACACGGGTCCGCTCTTCTGCCGGGCCTCGGCCGCAATGGCCGTTCCCCACTGCACGGCGGACAGCTGCAGCCCGAGGACGTAGAGGCCTTCGGTCACCGAGCCGTTTGCGCCGAGCGGCCGGTAGGGATGCGGGGCGACGTCCAGCCCGGACGTCGGCACCGGAGATCCCTCCACCGTCATCATGAGCCGGGGCCGGACCAGGCCTTCGGCGAGCAACTGCTCCAGCAGCGGTGACTCGTTGACAGCGACCTTGTTGGCTGGCGCCAGCGCCTCGACCATGGCGACGGCGTTGACGACCTCGCCGGCGGCGTTGTCCGTATTGTTCCCCACCCAGGGCGACACCGCCGTGAAGGCCTTCGCCTTGCGGTCCACGCCGAACTTGGGATCCGGTCCGACGAACCGCACGACGCCGGCCCGCACCAGGGCAGCGAGCTGTTCGGCGCGCAGCGCCGGCGGCCCGCTGGCCAGGCCCTCCACAAACGCTTCGAACCAGCCGCGGAGTCCGGCAACCCACGATTCGTCGGTGATCCCACCGTCCGCGACGGCGGTCTTCAGCACCGCCCGGCCGTGGTGCAGGGCGCCGATGGTCATCTTCACCGGGTCGTCCTCGCCCAGAGCGGAACGCCGGGCGTCGTCGAGCAGGTAGTCGACGACGGCGTCGTCGAGTTCCGCGCGGGAGGCGAAAGACCGCCCGGCCAGCGGCGCCGCGAGTCCCAGCAGGTTCAGCCGGTGGGCGGGACGGAGGTGGATCTCCAGGACGGAGTCCACCAGGTCCTCCCATTTCGCAGCGGAGTGCGCATGCGGGCGCAGGGCCCCTTCCAGTGCTGTCAGGAACTCCTTGGGTGCCGTCAGGATGGCACCGGGCTGCGAGCGCGCCAGCGTGGAGTAGTAGGCCCACAGTGCGTCGCGGTGCAGGAGGGGCCAGAGGTCGTGGTCGAAGGCGGGGCGGATTCCCGCCTCCGCGAATTTTGCCAGGGCGTTCTCCGTGCAGTATCTCAGCGTCACGGCGTCGGGGTAGTAGCCGGCGAGGGTCGCCTTGGCCCGGTAGGGGGTGCCGCGCCGCGAGGCCGCGATGATGAGCGGTTCGCGGCCGGAGGGAAGGTAGCTGAGCCCGCCGTCCGCGCCGGGAAGGAACCGGCCGCCGCGGCCTTCTGTCAACTGGCCCATGGCATCAAAGAAGTTCAGCCCCATGCCGCGCACCAGCACCGGTTTGACGGCCGGCACCAGCGACCAGTCGACGTCGGCCGGGGCCGCCGGCGGCAGGTACAGCAGCCCGAATTCCTCCGCCGCCGCCTGCAGCTCGCGCTGCTCGGGGTTGAGCCGCGATTCGAGGTGGCCCAGGGCCAGCACCACGGAATCGACGGTGAGGACCGCGCCGTCTGCCAGTTCGACGTCGAACCGGCCCCTGCCGGCGCTCCCGTCCCCGGCGGCAGCACCGGCGGCGTCCCCGAGTCCGGCAGCGTGGCGGACCGATGTCGCCGTCGTGCTGTGGAAATCCACCGTCACCCCGGCGGGGAGGCGGGCGAGCAGTTCCTCCAAGGTGGCGCGGAGGTAGCGGCCGTACAGGGCCCGGCTGGGGAAGTCGGCCGTGTCCAGCCCGGCGAGTTCGGCGCGCTCCTCGGCTGTGAGGGAGGGGTGGGGCTGCTCCCGCTGCAGCTCGCGCCAGCGGTCGAAGGTGTGGCCGGCCAGCGGCGGTGCGAGGTCCGGGTCCTCGGGGATGACGGTGGAGTAGAACGACTGCGTGTTCATCAGGAAGAGCCGGGACTGGCCCGGCTGCCAGACGTGCCCCGGGCCCGCGGGATAGGGGTCGATGACGTCAATGTGCAAGCTGGCGTCCGGGCCCTCAGGAACCCAGTTGGCCAGCAGCCGCTCCAGCACGCTCGTGCCCCGGGGACCGGCGCCAATCACTGCCGTCCGGATGCTCTGCGATTTGCCCACGGCATCCAGCGTATCCGCAACGGACCCTCAGCCCTGACCTGCCCGGCGCATCCGGGACGGGCTCGGCGGGGCGCCGGCTTGACTTGCTACTGGCGCGCGGATGTTGCTTGGATGGAAAAATGACCACCACTGACGCTGCTCCCCCGCCCGCCTCCGAACCCAACGCCGGGGCCGCCGCCGAGGTGACCGCCCCCGAACCCGTCGACGAGAACATCTGGCTCGAGGAGATCTACGGCGAGGAACAGCTGGCCTGGGTCCGGGAACAGAACGCCCGCACCGAGGAGCTGCTGGAAGACGCGGAGTACGCCGCGCTGGAGGCCAGCATCCTCGAGGTGCTGGACTCCACCGACCGGATCGCCATGGTGGGCAAGCACGGCGAGTGGTACTACAACTTCTGGAAGGACCGGCACAACCCGAAGGGCCTGTGGCGCCGCACGACTTGGGAGAGCTACCGGGGCGGGTCTCCGGAGTGGGATGTCCTGCTGGACGTGGACGCGCTGGCCGCGGCGGAAGGCGAGGAATGGGTCTTCCACGGCGCCAGCTTCCTGCGCCCGGCCGAGGGCGAGGCGCACCGGCTGGCGCTGTTGGCCCTCTCCCCCGACGGCGGCGACGCCAACCGCTACCGCGAGTTCGACGTCGAGGCCCGCGGCTTCGTCGACCCGGCGGCCGGCGGCTTTGACCTGCCGACGGCGAAGGGCAACGCCTCCTGGCTCGACGCCGACACCCTGCTGGTCGCCTCCACCGCCGAAGGCCTGCCCAGCACCACGTCCTCGTACGCCCGGACCGGCGTCAAGCTGCGCCGCGGCGAATCCCTGGCCGCGGCGGAGCGGGTGTTCGAAATCCCCGAAGACCACATGATGGCCCTCGTGGCGCACGACTCCACCCCGGGGTTCGAGCGGACCTTCGCCGTGGACTGGATCAGCTTCTTCGAGAAGACCACCTCGGTGCTGCGCGACGGGGAGTGGGTGCAGCTCGACGTCCCGGTGGACGTGAACCTCAGTTCGCACCGCGAATGGCTGCTGTTCAGGCCGCAGAAGGACTGGGCTGTCGGCGCCACGAGCTACCCGGCAGGATCCCTGTTGGCCGCCGACTTCGAGTCCTTCCTGGCCGGCAGCCGGGACCTGTCTGTGCTGTTCACCCCCGATGAGCACACGTCCCTGCAGTCCTGGAGCTGGACGCGGGACTTCCTGCTGCTGAACCTGCTCCGCGATGTCTCCTCGGAGATCCGGGTCCTTGATCCGCAGGAGCCCGGGACGGACACCGCCTGGGCGTCGACCGTGCTGGACGCCTGCCCGCCGCTGCACGACGTCAATGCCTACGCCGTCGACGACGAGGACACCGCCGGCGGCTCGGACGACGACTCCGACGATGACGGTACCGATGGTGCCGCACCGGTGTCCGAGACCGAGGCTCCCGGGGCAGGGAACGACTTCTGGCTCGTGGCCACCGGTTTTACGACGCCGACCACCCTGAAACGCGGCACCCTGAAACGCGGAGCGCCGAAGGGGGACGCCACGGCCGGCGCCGGTGTGGACAGCACGCACGAGGTGGTCCGGTCCTCGCCGTCGTTCTTCAATGAATCGGACTATGAAGTCCAGCAGCATTTTGCCGTGTCCAAAGACGGCACCCGGGTGCCGTACTTCCAGGTGGCGGCGCGGGACCTGGTCCTGGACGGCCAGAACCCCACGCAGCTGTCCGGCTACGGAGGCTTCGAAATCTCCCGGACCCCCGCGTACAGCGGAGCGATCGGCCGGGCCTGGCTGGAGCGCCGCACGGAGGAATCCGCCGGACACGACGGGGATGCCCCGCACACCCGCGGCGGCGTCTACGTGGTGGCCAACATCCGCGGCGGCGGGGAATACGGGCCCTCGTGGCACCGCGCGGCCCTGCAGGAGAAGCGGCACCGGGCCTACGAGGATTTTGCCGCCGTGGCCGCGGACCTGATCTCCCGCGGCGTGACCTCCCGGGAGCGGCTCGGCTGCGTGGGCGGCTCCAACGGCGGGCTGCTGGTGGGGAACATGCTCACCCGGTACCCGGAGCTGTTCGGCGCCGTGTCCTGCGGGGTCCCGCTGCTGGACATGCGCCGCTACACCAAGTTGTCCGCCGGCTACTCCTGGATTGCCGAATACGGCGACCCGGACGTGCCGGAACAGTGGGAGTTCGTTAAAACGTTCTCGCCCTACCACCTGCTCCGGGACGGCGTGGGCTACCCGGAGGCGTTTATCTGGACGGCCACGTCGGACGACCGCGTGGGGCCGGTCCAGGCGCGCAAGATGGCCGCCCGGATGCAGGCGATGGGCATCCCCAATGTCTGGTTCCACGAGTCGCTGGAGGGCGGCCATGCGGGAGCCTCCGACAACCGCCAGGCTGCGGCCCTGCAGAGCCGCAGCCAGCACTTCCTGTGGCGGGCACTGGCGGGCCGCGGCGCCTGACGCCGGGCGGCCGCTGCTGGCTCCTCCCCCGGGGACAACGCGGGGTCAGGTCACGCCCATGCTCCGGCCCGGGAAGGACGCGATCTGACTCCGCATTGGCCGTTTTGCACTGCATGGCACCTTCTGCGTATCCTTGGTTGGCTAGTTAATAGCAATTGGAGACGTGCCAGAGCGGCCGAATGGGCTTCACTGCTAATGAAGTGTGGGGCACAACTCCACCGGGGGTTCAAATCCCCCCGTCTCCGCGTTTGACCCCGGTCCCTGGACCGGGGTCTTTTGCGTTTCCGGGGACTTTTGCGGGGCTCTGGGGTTAGCGGCACGTCCGGAGGCCGGACACCTGACGCCGTACCGGGGGTCCGGATGGCAGGATGGGCCCATGTCGAGCAACCCCTTGTCGAGCAACAGCGCGTTTGACGCCATCATCGTCGGCGGCGGCCACAACGGCCTGGCCGCGGCAGCGTACCTGGCCAAAGCCGGACGGACGGTCCTGCTGCTGGAAAAACTTGAGCACCCCGGCGGAGCCGCGGTCTCCGCCCAGGCGTTCGACGGCGTCGACGCCCGCCTCTCGCGGTACTCCTACCTCGTGAGCCTCCTCCCGCAGCAGGTCATTGACGACCTGGGCCTGCGCATCCGGCTGGCGCGGCGCCGGTATTCGTCCTACACCCCCGACCCGCACGACGGCGGCCGTGCCCTGCTGATCGACAACGGGGACGACACGGCCACCGCCGCCTCCTTCGCCGCCGTCGGGGCACCCGACGGCGAATTCCAGGCTTTCACCGAGTTCTACGCCGGCTTCCGACAGCTCACCGAGGCCCTGTGGCCCACCATGACCTCGCCGCTGCCGACGCGCTCCGAAGCGAAAGACCTCGCAGCCCGGGCCGGCGCGGGGGCGGCATGGGACGCCCTGACCGGACGGCCCATCGGGGACGTCATCGCCAAGTCGCTCCAGCACGACCTGGTCCGCGGCGTGGTGCTGACCGACGCCCTGATCGGCACGTTCGCCCGGGCCGACGACGAGGACCTGCAGCAGAACATCTGCTTCCTGTACCACCTGGTGGGCGGCGGCACCGGCGACTGGGATGTGCCCATTGGCGGCATGGGCGCGGTGTCCGGGGAACTGGAACGCGCCGCCCGCGAGGCGGGGGCGACCATCCTGACGTCCGCGGACGTCACCGCCGTCCGCCCGGGAGGTGTGGTCAGCTACCGCCACGCCGGGGCGGAACACACGGCCAGCGCATCCTGGGTCCTCGCCAACGTGGCCCCGGTGGTGCTGGACCGGCTGCGGAATTCCGCCGCGTCCGGCGGTACCGCCCCGCAGGCAACACCCCACGCCACCCGGAACCCGAACCATCACCGGGAGGGTGCCCAGATCAAGGTGAACCTGCTGCTGAAGCGGCTCCCCCGGCTGCTGGATGAAACGGTAAGCCCGGAAGCGGCCTTCGGCGGGACGTTCCACATCAATGAAACGTGGTCGCAGCTGGACGCCGCCTACCTCGCCGCCGCGGCCGGAACCATCCCCGACCCGCTGCCCTGTGAGATCTACTGCCATTCCCTCACGGACCCCACCATTTTGTCGCCTGAACTGCAGGCCGCCGGCGCGCAGACCCTCACAGTGTTCGGCCTGCACGTCCCGGACCGGCTGATCACACCGGAGAACAACGAACGGCGCCGGGCGGAGCTGCAGGCGGCCGTCCTGAAATCGCTGAACTCGGTCCTGGCCGAACCCATCGAAGAGCTGCTGCTGACCGGCCCGGACGGACAGCCCTGCATCGAAGCCAAGACCACGCTCGACATCGAACGGGCGGTCGGCATGCCGCGGGGCAACATCTTCCACGGCGGCCTCGACTGGCCCTTCGTCGAGGACAACGCGCACCTGAACACCCCGGCGCAGCGCTGGGGGGTGGCGACGGATGACCCGCAGATACTGCTCTGCGGCTCCGGCGCCCGGCGCGGCGGTGCCGTCAGCGCCATCGGCGGGCACAACGCGGCCATGGCGGTGCTGGAGTCCGACACGCCTTCCCAGAGCTGAGCGTGGTGCCGCGGAGGTCCCTGAATGAGTGAACCCTCGCCGCCTTCCAACGCCGCCGCGGACCCGTGGAGTCCGCGCCTGGCCCTGCTGGTCGCCGCGACGTTTTTTATGGAGTTCCTGGACGGCACCGTCCTGACCACCGCCATCCCCAGCATCGCAGCGGACTTCTCGGTGCCCTCTGCGGACGTCAGCATCACCATGACCGCGTACCTGATGACGGTGGCGATGGGGATCCCGCTCAGCGGCTGGATGGCCGAGCGCCTCGGGGCGCGGCGGGTGTTCTGCCTGGCCATTGCGGTGTTCACGGTGGCCTCACTGCTGTGCGCGCTCAGCCAGGACCTCACCATGCTGACCCTGACCCGGGTGCTGCAGGGCGCAGGCGGCGCCATGATGGTCCCGGTGGGCACCCTTGTGGTGCTCCGCGGGACGGCGAAGAAGGATCTGCTCCGGGCCACGGCCTATCTGGTATGGCCCGGACTGCTGGCACCGGTCCTCGCCCCGCTGGTGGGAGGCGCGCTCACAACCTTCCTGTCCTGGCACTGGATCTTCCTGATCAACCTCCCGCTGGGACTCGCTGCGTTCGTCGCGGCGCTGCGGCTGGTCCCCGGCACCGCGGGCGACGCCAAACGGCGCCTGGACTGGCTGGGCCTGGCCCTCACCACCCTGGGGGTCGGGGCCGTGATGGTAGGGCTGGAGCTGGCCGGCGGCCGCGAGGCCGGCATGTTGGCGGCCATCGGCATCACCGCGGGCCTGATGTTCCTCAGCACTGCAGCCTGGTGGATGCGGCGGGCCCGGCCACCATTGTTCGACCTGGGCGTCTTTTCCACCCGGACGTTCCGCTCCACGGCGACCGGCGGATTCATCTACCGCCTGACCATCAGTGCGGTGCCGTTCCTGCTTCCCCTGATGTTCCAGAACGGTTTCGGCTGGGATCCGCTGCGCGCCGGGGTGCTCGTCGCAGCGGTCTTCATTGGCAATATCGGGATCAAGCCGGCCACCACCCCGCTCATCCGGCGCTTCGGTTTCAAACCGGTCCTCGTGTTCGCCTCGCTGGCATCGGCGGTCACCTTTGCGCTGTGCGCCATGCTCGACGCCGGCACTCCGGAACCGCTGATCTTCGCACTGCTCGTGGCCAGCGGCGCCTTCCGGTCCATCGGGTTCTCGGCCTACGCCTCGGTGCAGTACGCCGACGTCGTGCCCGCCCAGCTGCCGTCCGCCAACGCCGTTTCCGCGACCCTTGTGCAGCTCGCGACGGCGGCCGGGATCGCGATCGGGGCGCTGCTGATCCGGGTTTTCGAGGCCAGAGCCCTGCTGGACGGTGTCGGTGCCAATGCCTCTGCCGCCGCCGGGGATCCGGTGGCACCCTACCGGGCGGCGTTCCTGGCCATTGCGGTGATCATGCTCCTGAGCACCCTGGACAGCCTGACGCTGCCCCGGCACTCCGGAGCCGAGGTCAGCCGGCCTGGCCCAGCACCAGAGGGAGCACCGCGCCGGCGCCCGCGAGCCTGAGGGCGCGGCCGGCGACGGTCACGGTCCAGCGGCTGTCGACCAGATCGTCAATCAGCATCACACTCTGGCCCTGGATCCCGGCCAGGGCTGCCTCCAGCTCCGGCCCCACCACCAGCCGGTCCCAGACGCCGGCAAGCCGGTAGGCGCTGTTGCCGCCGCGCCCGCCGGTCGGTCCGCCGTGTTCGAGCTGCAACTGCCCCAGATAGGGGATCCGGCCGATTTCCGAGATGCCGCGGGCCAGCGAGTCCACCAGGGCGGGCTTGCCACGGGACGGGACGCTGATGATCGCGGCGGGCCGGCCTGCCCCGCTCCAGCCGGGAGTTCGGGAATCGCCGGTACCCCATTCGCGCAGCACCTGGACGCACGCCTGCAGCATGCCGGGGTCCACGGTGCGGTCAGGGGCTCCGGCGGCGAAGGCTTCGCGCAGGGCGCCGCCCCAGCCCAGGTCGGTGAGCCGCGCCAGCGCGCGGCCGCCGGCAACGCTTTCTTCAGGCTTGATCTTGCCCTTCACTGGTACACCCAGCCGGTCCATGCCGCTGGGCCACTGCAGCCGCGGTTCCAGCGGCACCCCTGCGCGGCTGAGTGTCTGGCCGGCGGCTTCGGTGGCCGAGGCGGCAATGTCTGCCGGGAACCACTGGCCGGCGCAGTTGTCGCAGCGGCCGCAGGCACGGGCGGTCTCGTCGTCGAGGACGGAGGTGATGTATTCCATCCGGCAGCCCGCCGTGTCCTGGTAGATCACCATGGAGTCCTGTTCATCCACCCGGGCCTCCGCGATCCGGCTGTACCGCTCGGCGTCGTAGGTCCACGGCTGGCCGGTGGAACGCCAGCCTCCGCCCACACGCTCGACGGCGCCGTCGACCGCCAGCACCTTCAGGAGCAGCTCCAGCGGCGTCCGCCGCAAGTCCACGCGCGCCTCCAAAGCGACCGTGGACACGGCCGTTCCCGCGTCGGCGAGGGCGGTCAGCACGGCACCGGCCTTTTCCTCCGAGGGCATGGACGCGGTGGCAAAGTACTGCCAGATGTCGCGGTCCTCGGACCCGGGCAGCAGGAGCACGTCGGCGTTGGCGGCGCCACGGCCGGCACGGCCGACCTGTTGGTAGTAGGCCACCGGGGATGACGGCGCCCCGAGGTGCACCACGAACCCGAGGTCCGGCTTGTCGAAGCCCATGCCGAGGGCGGATGTGGCGACGAGGGCCTTGACCTGGTTGTCCTTGAGAAGCTGTTCCGCCCGTTCCCGGTCCGCGGGGTCGGTGCGTCCGGTGTAGGCAAGCACCTCGTGGCCAGCCTCGGCCAGGAGCCGTGCGGTGTCCTCGGCCGCGGAGACCGTAAGGGTGTAAATGATTCCGCTGCCGGGCAGATCTTTCAGGTGCGTGAGCAGCCAGCCGAGCCGGTCGCGGGAGTCCGGCAGGCTCAGCACGCCCAGCCGGAGGGACTCACGGCCCAGGGCGCCGCGGATGGTCAGCACTCCGGCGCCGAGCTGCTCCTCGATGTCGTGGACCACCCGGGAGTTGGCGGTGGCTGTGGTGGCCAGGACCGGGACGGAGTCCGGCATCTGGGTGATGAGGTCCGCGATGCGCCGGTAGTCGGGGCGGAAATCGTGGCCCCAGTCGGAGATACAGTGGGCCTCATCGATGACCAGCAGCCCGGTGCGGCGGATCAGCTCGGGCAGCTGGTTCTCGCGGAAGGAGGGGTTGGTGAGCCGCTCCGGCGAGACCAGCAGGACATCGACCTCGTCTGCTGCGAGCTGTTCGCGGACGGTGTCCCAGTCCAGCTGGTTGGCGGAGTTGATGGCCACCGCCCGGACCCCGGCCCGCGCCGCGGCGGCCACCTGGTCACGCATGAGGGCCAGCAGCGGGGACACGATCAGGGTGGGCCCGGCACCGCGCCGCCGCAGGAGCAGGGACGAGACAAAGTACACGGCCGACTTTCCCCAGCCGGTGCGCTGCACCACGAGGGCCCGCCGGCCGCCGTCGACCAGCGCCTCAATCGCCTCAAACTGGCCGTCGTGGAACTCCGCGGCCGGATGCCCCACCAGCTCGCGCAGGACTTCCTGGGCCTGCTCCCGGGTCCCCGGCACGCCGTCGGATGCGGCGGGGGAAGCGGACAGGACTGCAGCGTTCTGGTTATTGGCCATTGCTTCAGTATCCCAGCCCCCTCCGACAGCCACGAAGCGAAGGGCACCGCTATGTGGACCATCACAGCGGATCCGGCGGCGGTCCGGCGGCAGGAGCGCACCGTCAGCGCTCCTCGACAGCCAGATTCGGCTTCCCCGTAAGATAGACGGGTGACTATCGACCAGACCAGGACTTTTGACCTCTCCGCCTCCTTCAAGGCCTACGACGTGCGCGGCATTGTGGGCGAATCCATCACCGCGGAAATCGTCGAAGCGGTGGGCGCGGCATTCGTCGACGTCCTGCAGCTGGAGGGCAAAACGGTGCTGGTCGGCGGCGACATGCGCCCGTCCTCCCCCGAGTTCAGCAAGGCCTTCGCCAACGGTGCCGCCGGGCGTGGAGCCAACGTCCAGCTGCTCGACCTCATCTCCACCGACGAGCTCTACTACGCCTGCGGGTCGCTGAATGCAGCCGGAGCCACCTTCACCGCGAGCCACAACCCCGCCGAGTACAACGGCATCAAGATGGCCAAGGCCGGCGCCGAGCCGATCTCCTCCGAATCCGGGCTCAAGGAAATCCAGGCCCGCGCCGAGGAATACCTCAATGCCGGGTCCATCCCCGCTGCCCCCACCCGCGGCCTCATCGGCGTCCACGACGTCCTGAAGGGCTACTCCGAATACCTCCGCAGCCTCGTGGATCTCCGCGGCACCCGCCCGCTCAAGGTAGTAGTGGACGCCGGCAACGGCATGGCCGGCCTCACCACTCCGGCAGTCCTGGGTGATGCCCTGCTGCCCAAGCTTCCCCTTGAGATCATTCCGCTGTACTTCGAGCTCGACGGGTCCTTCCCGAACCACCCCGCCAACCCGCTGGAGCCGGAAAACCTGCGCGACCTGCAGGCCGCCGTCGTCGAGCACGGTGCAGATATCGGGCTGGCGTTTGACGGCGATGCCGACCGCTGCTTCGTCATCGACGAGAAGGGCGAACCCGTCTCCCCGTCCGCGATCACAGGCATGGTGGCCCGCCGCGAGATTGCCCGTGCCCAGGGCCTTGGCGAGGCGACCCCCACCGTCATCCACAACCTGCTGACCTCCCGCGCTGTCCCCGAACTGGTGGAAAGCCACGGCGGCCGGGCCGTGCGCACCCGTGTGGGCCACTCGTTCATCAAGGCGGTGATGGCCGCCGAGGGCGCTATCTTCGGCGGCGAGCACTCCGCGCACTTCTACTTCCGCGATTTCTGGAATGCTGACACGGGTATGCTCGCCGCGATGCACGTCCTGGCCGCCCTGGGCGAGCAGGACGGTCCGATGTCCGAGCTGGGCCGCGAATACGAGCCGTACCTGTCCTCGGGTGAAATCAACTCCGAAATCGAGGACAAGGCGGCCGCCGTGGAGCGCGTCCGGCACGACTTCCACACGGAGGACGTCGAGGTGGACTACCTCGACGGCAGCACTTTCATCGCCACCGACGGCAGCTACTGGTTCAACCTGCGCCCCTCCAACACCGAGCCGTTCCTCCGCCTGAACGTCGAGGCCACGGACCTGCCCACGATGGAGCGCGTCCGCGACCGCGTCCTGGCACTGGTCCGGGGCTAGGCCCGTGTCGGAACTGCCGGCGGAGGCCGCAACCGAGAACCCTGCTAAGGCTGCTGAGACTGCAGAGTCTACTGAGACTGCTGGGTCTTGGCGCAGCAGCGTCCCGGAGGCCAGCGCTACTGACCTAGAGAATCTGCTCGGCACCGGTGTCGGTGCCGCCCAGGAGCAGCTGGAGCGCAACGGCGGGTTCCTGCCGTTCGCCCTCGTCGTCGAGAATGACGGCGAGGTCCGGCTGGTGGCCGTCACCCCCGCCGACGCGGCCGAGGGCGCTGATGCGGACTTTGACGCGGATTCTATGATCAGCGACCTCACGGAACTGCTGCGCCAGCACCGGGACGAGTTCCGCGCCGCCGCCATCGTGTGTGACATCACCCTCTTGGAGGAAGCCTCCGACGCCATCCACGTGGCCGCCGAACACCGGGACGGCTCCCTGTTTGCCGCTGTCCTGCCGTACGCAGCGAACCCCGCGACCCGCGAGCTGGAATTCGGGGAGCTCTCCGCGGATACCAACGAGCCCGGCGTTTGGGTGGACTAGACCGGCCGTAAACTGGTGCCATGAAGATCAATGCCTTCGCGGACGTGAGCCTGCGCGCCATGATGGTGCTCGCAGCCGCGCCCGACGGCAGCCTCCTCACCACCCAGAGCATCGCCGACGCCGTGGCGACGCCGTACAACCACGTCAGTAAGGCGATGGCGAAGCTGCGTGAGCTGGGCATGATCGACGTCGAGCGCGGCCGGCACGGCGGCTCCCGGCTCAGCAGCGCCGGGCGGGTCGCCACCGTCGGGCAGCTCCTGCGCCAGCTGGACACCCGCACGGACCCCGCCGACTGCGTCGGCGCCGGCGGGACCTGTCCGCTCATCACCGAATGCCGCCTCCGCGGAGCCCTTGCCCGCGCCCGCGAGGCCTTCTACAGCGAACTGGACAATATCGTCGTCGCGTCCCTGCCGACCGCCCGGCAAATGGCGCCGGTTTTCGAGGCGATCGGCCTGCGCCCCGGACTCTGATCCGGAACCCTGCCGGGCCCAGGCCCGGCCGGGCGACCCGCAAAATCACCACCCGCCACGCCCGGGAAACACCTCGATTTGAAGATGTTTTCTACGCCATGTAGAACTGAGGTATAAATACTTGTATTTGAAATGCATGTATTTTCGTCGGCCCGGGTGCAGACCCCGGGCCACTATCTCAGGAGTCACTATGCTCTCGGACAAGTCCTTCCCCGTCATCGAGGCCACCCTCCCGCTGGTCGGATCCCGGATCGGTGAGATCACCCCCAAGTTCTACGCCCGCCTCTTCGCCGCGCACCCGGAACTTCTGGACGGGCTCTTCAGCCGCTCCAACCAGCGCAACGGCAACCAGCAGCAGGCACTGGCCGGAAGCATCGCCGCTTTCGCCACCCACCTGGTGAACAACCCCGGCACACTGCCGGAGACGGTGCTCGCCCGCATCGCCCACCGCCACGCCTCCCTTGGCATCACCGAACCGCAGTACCAGGTGGTCTATGAGCACCTGTTCGCCGCCATCGCGGAGGATCTGGCCGAGGTCATCACCCCGGAAATCGCCGAGGCCTGGACCGAGGTCTACTGGCTGATGGCCGACGCACTGATCAAGCTCGAAAAGGGCCTCTACGCCGCCCAGGCCAACAGCACGATGTGGAGCCCGTGGCGGGTCGCCGCCAAGACGGCCGCCGGCACCGGTTCCGTGACCTTCACCCTGGAACCGGCCGACGACACCCCCATCACCCCCGCTCTCCCGGGCCAGTACGTCAGTGTGAAGGTCACCCTTCCGGACGGACTGCGCCAGGTCCGCCAGTACTCGCTGTCCGGCGAGGCCGGCACCAGCCGCACCTTCACCACCAAGAAGGACGACGGCGGCGAAGTCTCCCCCGTCCTGCACAACAACGTCCAGGTGGGCGACATCCTTGAGATCTCCAACCCCTACGGCGAGATCACCCTCAAGGACGGCGAAGGCCCCGTTGTCCTGGCCTCCGCCGGCATCGGCTGCACGCCGACCGCGTCCATCCTGCGCTCCCTCGCGGACTCCGGCTCGGACCGCCAGGTCCTGGTCCTGCACGCTGAGAGCGATCTGGAGTCCTGGGCGCTGCGCTCCCAGATGACCGACGACGTCGAGCGCCTCGACGGCGCCGACCTCCAGCTCTGGCTCGAGCGGCCGGTCGAGGGAACCAAGGAGGGCTTTATGACCCTGCGCGAAGTGGACCTGCCGGCCAACGCCTCGCTGTACCTCTGCGGCCCGCTGCCCTTTATGAAGAGCATCCGCAACGAGGCCATCAACGCCGGCATCCCGGCCACCAAGATCCACTACGAGGTCTTCGGCCCGGACATCTGGCTCGCCAGCTAAGGTCCCGGCGCGGCCGGTGGGCAGATCAGGAAGCACAAGGCACGACGGCGGCCCCGCACCTTTCGCAAGGCGCGGGGCCGCCGTCGTGGTTAATCCGGCAAAGCGGCCCGGCACGGCTCAACTCGCGGGAGGCGCCCCGGTGATCGCGTGGCCGAAGCGCAGTAGGTTGTCCGGGTCGTAGCTGGTCTTCGCGGCCCTCATCCGCTCGTAGACGGCGGGCGACCACGCCCTCGCCCGGTCAGCCTCATCGCCAGGCTCGCCATGGAAGTTGACCAGCGTGTAACCCGTCGAGTGGGGAGCCATCTCAGCCAGGACGCCGCGGATGGATGCGGCGACTTCCTCGGCAACCGGTGGCATCTTGAACCCGAGCAGGAAGAGCATGAACGCCGAGTCCCGCCCGGACACGGCGTTCGGCAGCACCCCGGCGCGGGCCAATGCTCCACCCAGCGGCCGGATTTCTACGAGCAGCAGAGGACAGTCGGAGCCTTCGCCGGTGAGCTGCAGCAGGTCCGCGAGAGTCTCCTCGCCGAGATCCTGTAGGAGCGCCCCACCGGCCATGAAAGGCAGCGGATCCGCCGGATCCATGTGGATCTGGTCAACGTCGAGATAGTTCATGGGCCCGGCCGTATCCATCAAGGGGGTCGAGACGGCGCGCATCGGGGCCAGCAGCGCGTCGCCGGCATCCCGGTTCCCCATCAGGGCGAAGCGGAGGTGCACCACAAACTGGCCCCGCAGCGGCGCGGGGACGAACTCCATCTCCGGAAGCCGCAGCAGCGAGATCGAGGGTGAGGCGTGATCCGGCAGCGTGGGCAGCCACTCCCGGAAGGCAGCCAGGATGAGTGCCGCATCGGCGCCCGGATAGATGATGCCGCCGCCGTAGAACTCACCCAGCGGAAAGAGGCTGAACTCGAGTTCGGTGACGATCCCGAAGTTGCCCTTGCCACCGAGCATCAACGCGAACAGCTCGGCCTCGGCCTCGGCGTCGATCCGGCGCAGCGCGCCATCGGCGGTCACGACCTCCATGCTGCGGACATGGTCCGCCGCAAAGCCGTGGGCGCGCCCCAGCACCGGAAGCCCGCCGCCAACCGTGTAGCCGACGACGCCGACGTCGGTACTTGAACCGTGCAGTCCGACCAGCCCGAGCGGCACGCTGGCTTCCAGGACGCTGCGCCACTTCACGCCGGCCCCGACGCGTGCGGTGCGTTCAACCGGATCGATCTGCAGCGCCTGCAGGCGCCGCGTGTTGATGAGCAGGCCGCCGGTCACCACCGAGTCGGCGCCGTGCCCGGTGGACTGGACCGCCACCGGGAGCCTGCGTTCTGCCGCCCATTTCACCCCGGCAGCGACATCCTGTGCGTTCTGGGCCCCGAGGACGACGTCGGGCCGGTGGACTGTTGCGGCGTTGAACGCGAACGTCTCGGCAGCGAATTCGGGGCTGTCCGGCAACGCGACAGTGCCACTGACGGCAGTGGACAGGGCCTGGATGTCGTCGGTGACAAGCATGATGCGCTCCTGAGGTCTCGCGGTTTGCGAGCAGGTCGGGGGCGCGGCGGCGCACGTGTGGCTGGTCCCCAGCACCCGCTCCAGTCCGCGGACGGCCCGGCTGATGAATGCGCTTGAGCCTAGGGCGCCGACTTTGGGGTCGTCTAGGGACCTAAGTCCCCTGCGGCCGGCTCGCCAGGAAAAGTCTCGTCGGTTGCACGACGGCGGCCCCGCACCTTTCGCAAGGTGCGGGGCCGCCGTCGTGCTGTCAGCTGGCTGCTACTGGGCTGCCAGGCGTTCCTTCAGGCCGTCGAGCTCGGAGCGCAGGGCCGCCGGGAGCGAGTCGCCGAACTGGGCGTACCACTCCTCGATCGAGGCCAGCTCGGCCGCCCATTCCTCGGCGTCCACGCGGACGGCATCCTCCACGTGGGAGTGCGTCAGGTCCAGGCCGGTGAGGTCCAGCGAACCGGGCGCCGGCACGTAGCCGATGGGGGTCTCGACGGCGTCCGCCTTGCCCTCGATGCGCTCGATGGCCCACTTGAGGACGCGTGCGTTGTCACCGAATCCGGGCCACGCGAAGCCGCCGTCGGCGGTGCGGCGGAACCAGTTGACCAGGAAGATCTTGGGCAGGCGTTCCTGGTTGGCCTTGGCGGAGAGGTTGACCCAGTGGTTCAGGTAGTCGCCCGCGTCGTAGCCGATGAACGGCAGCATTGCCATCGGGTCGCGCCGCAGCACGCCCACCTGGCCGGCTGCAGCCGCTGTGGTCTCCGAGGACAGCGTGGAGCCCATGAACACGCCGTTGGACCACGTGCGGGACTGGGTCACCAGCGGGATGGTGGTCTTCCGGCGGCCGCCGAACAGGATCGCGGAGAGCTCAACGCCGTCCGGGCTGAAGTACTCCTCGGCCAGCATGTCGATCTGGGAGATCGGTGTGCAGAACCGGGAGTTCGGGTGGGCAGCAGGCTGGTCCGAGTCGGGCGTCCAGGAGTTGCCCTGCCAGTCGGTCAGGTGCGCGGGAGTCTCTTCGGTCATGCCCTCCCACCACACACCGCCGTCGTCCGTGAGGGCCACGTTGGTGAAGATGCTGTGGCCCTTGGCAATGGCGCGCATGGCGTTGGGGTTGGTGCCCCAGCCGGTGCCCGGGGCGACACCGAACAGGCCGGCCTCCGGGTTGGTGGCACGCAGCTCGCCTTCCTTGCCGATCCGCATCCAGGTGATGTCGTCACCGAGGGTTTCGACCTTCCAGCCCTCGATGGTCGGATCCAGCAGGGCGAGGTTGGTCTTGCCGCAGGCGGAGGGGAAGGCCGCGGAGACGTAGTAGTTCTTCTTCTCCGGCGAGGTCAGCTTGAGGATGAGCATGTGCTCGGCAAGCCAGCCTTCGTCGCGGGCCATGACGGAGGCGATGCGCAGGGCATAGCACTTCTTGCCCAGGAGGGCGTTGCCGCCGTAGCCGGAACCGAAGGACCAGATGGAGCGCTCTTCGGGGAAGTGCACGATCCACTTGTCCGGGTTGCAGGGCCAGGCGACGTCGGCCTGGCCGGGGGCCAGCGGTGCGCCGAGGGAGTGCAGGGCGGGGACGAAGAAAGCGTTCGTGGCGGTGATCTTGTCCAGGACTTCGGTGCCGATCGTTGCCATGATGCGCATGGAGGCGACCACGTAGGCGCTGTCCGTGATCTCCACGCCGAACTTGGGATCCTCGGCGTCGAGGTGGCCCATGACGAACGGGATGACGTACATGGTGCGGCCGCGCATGGAGCCGCTGAACAGTCCGCGCAGCTTCTCCTTCATCTCCGCCGGGGCCATCCAGTTGTTGGTGAAGCCTGCATCGCGTTCGTTTTCGGAGCAGATGTAGGTCTGCTCCTCGACGCGGGCCACATCGGCGGGGTCGGAGAATGCCGCGAAAGATTTGGGGAACAGCTTCTCGTTCAGGCGGGTCAGCGTGCCCGCGGCGACGAGCTCGTCCGTGAGCCGGGTGTTCTCGTCCTCGGAGCCGTCTACCCAGTGGATCCGGTCCGGCTGGGTCAGTTCGGCTACCTCTTCAACCCATGCCAGCAGGCCGGCATGTGTGGTGGGTGCCTTTTCAAGCAACGGCAGTCGCGCCAGATCTCCCATTACGGTTCCCTTCCTCGGGTTCAGTGGTGTTTCCTAAATGTAGGGCTAGATCACCCCCCGAAATCGGGGCGAGATGTCAGACGTCCGGGCGCCGGGAAATCGAAAACCGCGGAAATCCAAGGAACACCCGCCACGAAAAGGCGACAATTTGTGACTAAGGTCACGTAGACCGGTCTAGTAGTCCAGATTACACCCGTTTCGATTTGTATCTGCGGCCCCACCTCGCGTAAAGTAATTCGAGGTTCGGGGAGCGAGAAGTTCCAAGAACTGAGAATGCGCCCATAGCTCAGCTGGATAGAGCGTCTGTCTACGGAACAGAAGGTCAGGGGTTCGAATCCCTTTGGGCGCACAGAGAAAAGATCCGCACCGGTCCGCCGGTGCGGATCTTTTGTTTTCCGGCTCGATCCGGAAAACCGCGGCGGCTTCGGACAAGCGCGTGCCGGATCCAGGCCGCGTCGGTCGCAAACCGTAGCGAAACCCGGGCAGCGGCTCGGCGCCTACTCCCCCGCGGCAGCCGCGATCCGGCCGCGGATGCCGTCAAAGTGGCTACTGAGCCGCTGGGCCGCGAGGACCTTGTCTCCGGCCGCGACGGCCTCATAGATTCCCCGGTGGAGGGCTGCCGCCGGGAGACCGGGCCCTTCGTCTCCGGCCAGCTCCATCTGAAGCCGCCGGTAGACGCCCCGGAAGACGCCCAGCAGGCTGACGAGCAGATCGTTGTTGAGCGGCTCGAACAGCCTGCGGTGAAACTCGGCGTCAGCCTCGAGGAAGCTCTCCCCCGAACCAGCCAATGCTTCCATCCGGAGCACGGATTCCTCGACGGCCAGCAAGCCCTCCGGGGTCATCAGGTCCATGGCGCCTGCAATCAGCCCGGACTCCAGCGCCTGCCGCACCTCCACGAGCTGCAAGGCTTCCTGTCCGTGATGCCGCAGCGATAGCCGGCCACGGAAGGTAAGCCCGTCCGCCAGGGCATCAAAATTGCTGGGTGCCACGAACATGCCGAAGCCATGACGGATCTCAATCACGCCCAGGGCCTGGAGGACCTTCAAGGATTCCCTCAGGGTGTTCCGGCCGACGCCCAGCTCAGCGGATAGTTCGTGCTCAGTCGGCAGCGCGTCCCCGGCTTCCAGCCCGCGCTCCAGGATGAGTTCCATGATGTCGGCCTGCAGGGCCTTCAGCCGGGCCTGCGCGCTGAACCTCGCCGGTGGCAGGGATCTGCCGACAGCCGCGCCCGCGCTGCCGGCGGCAGGTCCGCCTGCGGGCAAAATCCCTGGCGCCATCGCCTTCCCCTCCCCCAAAAGATGATCCCAACAGTAGCGGTGGTCCCACGTCCTGCAAAGGGTCGGCGCGGACGTTCACGGTCACGGCTCCGGGCGTAGGCTTTTGCCATGACGGAACAGTTTGAGCGGGAATTCGATGTCATTGTGATCGGCGCCGGCGCCGTGGGCGAGAACGTGGCGGACCGCGCAGTGCGGGGCGGACTCACCGCAGTGCTCATCGAAGCGGAACTGGTGGGCGGCGAATGCTCCTACTGGGCCTGTATGCCGTCGAAGGCGCTGCTGCGTCCCGGCACCGCACTCCACGGCGCCCAGACTGTCCCCGGCGCCGAAGAAGCTGTCACCCGCACCCTGGATGCGGCCGCCGTCCTGAAGCGCCGCGACTACTTCACGTCCAACTGGCAGGACGATAGCCAGGTCACGTGGGTCGAAGAAGCCGGGATTGAGCTGATCCGCGGCCACGGCTGGATTACGGACCGCCGAATGGTTGAAGTCGCGGGACTGGATGGCAACAGCTACGTCCTCACGGCACGGCACGCCGTGGTGGTGGCCACCGGGTCCGCGCCCACAGTGCCGCCGGTCGAGGGTCTGTCCGACGTGGACTACTGGACCACGAGGGAGGCGACGTCCGTCCGCGATATCCCGGGCCGGCTGGCAGTCCTGGGCGGCGGCGTGGCCGGTACCGAACTCGCCCAGGCGTTCGCCCGGCTCGGCGCATCGGTGACGCTGGTGGCCCGCGGCCGCCTGCTGGGAGCTTTCCCGGAGGAAGCCGCCGCGCTGGTAGCGTCCGGGCTGCGTGCGGACGGCGTGGATCTGCACCTCCAGACCGGCACTAACAGCGTCCGCGAGAATGACGATAACTCCCTCACCCTCGAGCTGGAGGGCGGCGCCACAGTGACGGCGGACAGAGTCCTGGTCGCCACCGGCCGGCACCCCGCCCTCGAGGGCCTGGGCCTGGAGAGCATTGGCCTCGCCGCCGCGGAGGGGAAAGAACTCCGGCTCAGCACCGATCCCACCGGCCTCGTCGCGGGCGCCGCCGGGAACGACGTCGACCCGTGGCTGTACGCCGCGGGCGACGCCGCCGGGACGGCCATGCTGACCCATCAGGGGAAGTACGGGGCGCGCGCCACAGGTGACGCCATCGCCGCCCGGGCCAAGGGCGACCTCAGGGGCGAGGCCGCCCGGTGGAGCCGTTACGCCCGGACCGCCGACGACCACGCGGTGCCCAACGTTGTGTTCACCGATCCGGAACTGGCCAATGTGGGCCGGACGGTGCGGCAGGCGGAGCGGGACGGCGTCCGGGCGTCCTCCGTCGAACTGCCCATCCAGGTGGCCGGGTCCTCATTACACGCCGAACGGTACGAGGGCTGGGCCCAGCTGGTGGTCGACGAGGACCGCAGGGTGCTGTTGGGCGCCACATTCGCCGGCCCCGACGTTGCTGAGTTGCTGCATGCCGCCACCATCGCCGTCGTCGGCGAAGTGCCGCTGGACCGGCTGTGGCATGCCGTGCCCGCCTACCCCACCATCAGCGAAGTCTGGCTGAAGCTGCTCGAGGAGTACGGGCTCTGAGCAGGCCAACGGACCGGGCCGCGGTCTGCTTGATCACACTATTTGAACTGACCGGTCAGTTTAGTTAGCCTTGTTGTAGACATTCATCTGCGAAAGGCTCCCCTTGCTCCTCGTCCAACAGCTCTCCGTGAACGGAAGACGGGACAAGCTGCTGCCCGCCACGTCCCTTCAGGTCCGGCGCGGGGATCTCCTGCTGGTCTCCGGCACCCGCCAGGACCAGCGCACGGCCCTGGCCCTGGCCCTCAGCGGACGCCTCAAATCCTCCGCCGGCCACGTTGAGTGGGACGGGAGGCCGGGGATCAAGACCCTGCGGCAGGCGAGCGCCGTGGTGGACTCCCCCGGTGTGAACGAACCCGAGCAGCACCTCAGCGTCCGTGACTTGGTCACCGAGGACCTGTCCCTGATCCCGCGGCGGCACCGCGGACCGCTGGCCAGCAAGCCCTGGCTCAAGGTCAACCGCTTCGAGGACATCGCCGGGCTCTGGACCGAGCAGCTGCCCGCCGACCGACGGATCCAGCTGCTCACGGCACTCGCACTGGCGAACCCGCAGACGGATCTGCTCGTGGTGGATTCCCCGGATCGCCACGGCGATCCCGGTGACTGGCTGCCGCGGCTGGAGGAGTTGGCATACGACGCCGGCCGGCCCCTCGCCGTCGTCGCCACGGTCATGAGCGTCCCGGCGGGCTGGACCGGCCCGGTGGCGGCGATTGGCAATGCAGCCTCCTGTTCCGACGGTGACCTTCCCCCCGAAGATCTTCCCGCCGGACCCCTTGAAGTATCCACGGCTCCTGTTAGTGAGGACGCCAAGTGACTGTGCTGCGGCTGGCCCGCTCCGAACTCAAACGCATGAGCGGCGGCCTGTTGCCCAGGCTCACCATTCTGGCGCTGACCATGGTCCCGCTGCTCTACGGCGCCGTGTACCTCTACGCCAACTGGGATCCCTACGGAAAGCTGAACCAGATCGATGCGGCCCTCGTGGTGGAGGACACCGGCGCCACTTCCGCCGACGGCGCCCGGCTCGAGGCCGGACGGAAGGTCGCCGACAGCCTCGTGGACGGCCACGTCTTCAACTGGCAGACAGTCTCCGACACCGCGGAAGCGGATGAGGGCGTCAGCACGGGCAAGTATGCCTTCGCCTTGAAGATCCCCAAGGATTTCTCGGCAAACCTGGTCTCGCCCGGCAGCTTCGACGCCGCCAACCGGGCCATGCTCAATGTCACCACCAATGACGCGAACAACTATCTGCTGAGCACCATCGTGGACAAGCTCACCACCGCCGTGCACACCACGGTGGCCACCGAGGTCGGCGAGGAAACTGCCAACCAGCTCCTCACCGGTTTCGGGACCATCCACTCCCAGATGCTCAAAGCTTCCGACGGCGCCGGGCAGCTCGCCGACGGGGTGGCCAGTCTCCACGACGGGACGGTCACCCTCCATCAGGGCACCGGCGATCTCAAGAACGGCGCCGCCGATCTCTACACCGGCCAGCTCAAGCTCCGCGACGGCGCGAAGTCCCTCAGCAGCGGGGCCGGGCAGCTCAGCGCGGGTCTGACCCAGCTCGAAGACAAGACGGCCGCGCTGCCCGCCGACACCCGGACGCTGGCGGACGGCGCCGCGAAGGTGGCGGCCGGCAACGCCGCACTCAACACCAAGGTGCAGGGCCTGGCCGGCCAGCTGGCTGCCTCCGATCAGGCGGCCGCCCAGGCACAGCGCAGCCGGGTGGTTGCGTCCAACAGCCGGCTGGTCGCCGCCGGGACCATCACCCCGGCCCAGGCGGACGCGATCCTGGCGGACTTCGACGAAAACGCGGCTCCGCCCGCGTCCGCAGGCCCCGCAGCTGCCCTGAAGTCCGCTGCAGGTCAGATCCAGCAACTTTCGGACGGGTCCGCTGCCGTCAGCGCGGGCGCGGCCCGGCTGGCCGGAGCCACCCCCGCCCTCAGCGGCGCCATCACCCAAGCGTCCACCGGCGCGGACCAGCTGGCTGGCGGAGCCGCCACCCTGGCCGCCGGACAGCAGAGCGCACTCGACGGCGCCGGAAAACTCTCCGACGGCGCGCAAAAACTCGACGAAGGCGCGGCCCGGCTGGAAAACGGTGCGGCCACCGCCTCCGACGGGGCCGCGACGCTCGCAGCTGAACTCGCCAAGGGCGCCGGCCAGGTCCCCAACCCCAATGATGCCCAGAAGGACAGCATTGCCAAGGTGATGGCGGACCCGGTGGCCGTCAGCAACGTCTCGCAGGCCAAAGCCGGCTCCTACGGCGCCGGGCTGGCACCGTTCTTCCTCACCCTGGCCCTATGGATCGGAGTCTTTATGCTGATCCAGGCGATGCGGCCCGTCACCCAGCGCGCGCTGGCGTCGAACGCCCCGGCGTGGAAGATCGCCGTCGGCGGCTGGCTCCCGTTCCTGGCCGTCTCCGCCGTCCAGGCGAGCCTGCTCACGCTCGTGGTGGACGTGGGGCTGGGGCTCAACCCCGCCCACCCCTGGCTGATGTGGTTCCTTATGCTGGCCGCCGCCATGGCGTTCAGTGCGATCATCCAGGGCGTCGTCGCCCTGCTCGGATCCCCCGGCAAGCTCGTGGTGCTCATCCTCCTGGTGCTGCAGCTGGTCTCCTCCGGCGGAACCTTCCCCTGGCAGACAACGCCCCAGCCGCTCCACGTGGTGCACCAGCTCCTGCCGATGGGGTACGTGGTCAACGGCATGCGGCATCTGGTCTACGGCGCGGACCTCACCGTCATCATGCCCACCATGCTGGGGCTGTTTGGCTACACTTTGCTGGGAACGGCACTGTCCACCCTGGCCGTCCGGAAACACAAATACTGGACCCTGAAGACCCTGAAACCGGAGATCGCCGTATGAGCAGCCGCACGGACAGCACGACGGCAGGCGCCGGAGGCGTGAAGACCGGCGTGAAAACTGCCGTGGAAACTGAGGCTGAGTCGCCGGCGGAAACCGCTAAAAAGCGCCGGCCGGCCCGCACCAACGCGACCAAGCAGAAGCTGTTCGAGGCTTCGATGGAGCTCATCGGCGAGCGCGGCGTGGCAGGAGTGACGGTCGATGAGATCGCGGCGGCCGCCGGGGTCTCCAAGGGCACCGTGTACTACAACTTCGGCAGCAAATCGGACCTGATCGCCCAGCTGCTGCGCCACGGAGTGGATATCCTGCTGGGCCGCCTGCTGAGCGTCAGGGACGATTCCGCGGATCCGCTCGCTGCCATGGACGAAATGATCGGCCAGGCCATGGACTTCATGGACGAGTATCCGTCCTTTGCCCGGCTGTGGGTCAGCGAAAACTGGCGGATCCCCAGCGAGTGGCAGGATACCTTCGCCGAACTCCGCGGACGGCTGCTCGCCGTGATCGGCGCGGCGGTCGATGGCGTGGCGGCCGTCTACCCGGTGGATCCGGCGGTGTCCCGGGGCAGCCTGGAAACCGCAATCTTCGGGGCCTGCTTCGTGGTGGGCCTGGACCGGCAGACTTACAACCCGGAGCGGACCCGCGAGCAAAGTGTCACGGCAATTATGGCCTCCATGCGCGGCTACATCGTGAAGTAGCCCCCGCTCGGGGATGATGATTCACATGGGCCACATGGGTAACAGCGGCAAGATTGCCATCGCTGCGTTTCTTGCCGCTCTGGCGCTCCTGGCGCTGACCGGCATTACACTGCACGAAACCGTCTTCCTGTGGTTTCTGGCGGCCGCCGCGGCGGCCTATGTGGCCTGCGTCGCCGAGGTAGTCATCCGCGGGCGGCACCGGACCCTGGCAGCCAGCGGAATCGGAAGCATCCTGTTCATCGGTTTCGGCATTGCGTTCTTGCGGCAGTGGGGCTTGGCCTTCAACCCTGATCCGGACGCGCTGTCCACCCGTGTGGATGCGGAGCACCCGGATCTCTACTTCTACCTGGCCGCCGCCTTCGGCGCAGCCACGCTGCTCCTGCTGGTCGCCGGAACTGTCCTGCCGGGCCGGGGCAGGCGTCCGCGTACCGCCGGCCCAGCGCCGCGACGGCGCCCGACGCCGGCCGCGAAGCGCCCTGCACAGAGACGCCCAGCCCCCAGGAGCGCACCGTCCCGGACCGCCGCGCCGCGCCCGGCCCCGAGGTCCGCGGCGGGCAGGCAGGTCCAACCGGCCAGGCCCCAGCCGGCCAGATCTCAACCGGCCAGGTCCCAGACGGCCGGGTCTCAGTCGGCCCGGGTTCCCGCCCCGCGGGCGGCATCCTCGGGACTCAAGCGGCCAGCGTCCTCCGCCGGAGGGACGTCAACTGCCAAGTCCCCTCCAAAACCTGCAGCGCGTCCCTCGGAACGGACGTCGACCCGCCGCTGATCCAGCGCCCGCCGGTCCCGCCGCCGGCCGGCCATCGCTCGAACATTCCAGGGGCGCAGCACAGCCGTCGCCACCCCGGCGAGCAGCAGGAGCCCGCCGATCACCTCGGCGGGGGTCGGCACCTCGCTCAGGACAAGCCACGCCGTCGTCATCCCGACCACCGGAACCAGCAGCGTGAACGGCACCACGGCTGATGACGGGTAGAGTCCCAGCAGCCGGTTCCAGATTCCGTAGCCCACAAGGGAACCGAAGATGGCCGTGTAGAGGGCGCTCAGCAGAGTGACGGGTTGGACTTCCACCAGGGCCCGCGCCACGGCCGACGGCCCGTCAACCAGCAGGGACAGGCCCAGCAGGGGCAGCGGCACCACGGCCCCCGACCACACCACGAGCCCCAGCCCGGACGCTGCCTTCGCTTTGCGGGCCACGATGTTGCCCGCCGCCCAGGACAACGCCGCGGCGAGCACGATCATCAGCGGCAGCACGGGTGCCACCAGGCTGCGGCCGACGGCCACCACCGCGAGACCGGCCACGCCCAGCACCACGCCGGCGAACTGCCGCCGGCTCGGCCGCTCGCCAAGGAAGCCCGCCGCGAGGAGCACGGTCAGCAGCACCTGCGCCTGCAGGACCAGCGACGCCAGGCCCGCGGGCATGCCCAGGGCCATGGCCAGGTACAGCAGGCCGAACTGTCCGGCGCTCATCAACAGCCCGACGCCGACAATCGCCTTCCAGCCCACGTCGGGCTTGCGGATGAAGAAGATGCAGGGAACGACCACCAGGATGAACCGCATGGCCACGAACAGCAGCGGCGGCATCTCCGCCCCGTCCGGGTGAAGGCCAAGGTCGATCGCGACGAAATTGACGCCCCAGAGCACGGCGACGAGCAGGGCCAGGGCGGAATGGCGAGTGTTCACACTGCCACTATGCCGGTTTTGGACCTGCTCCGCCGACGAACCGGGCCTGCGTGCCGGGGATTAGTCTGCGGATGAGCGGTCAGAGGTTGCGGGGGTGGTCGCCGCGGGGTTCATCGGTGCGGACCTTCTCATCGGGGACCTGGGCATCGGAGGCCGGCTCGGTGTGCGCCGGGCTGCCGGGAACCTTGCCGTCGTCGGGATGGGTGGTCTGCCCGCTGGCTGCAGGGTTCCGGTCGCTGCGGTCGCGGCGGAGCTCCCCGTTGCCTGCGGCGTCCCGGGGCATCTGCTCTCCGTGGGCGGCGCGCTCGGTGGTGACAACATCAGGGTCCAGCTCGTCAGCCTTCCGCAGCTGGTCCTGCACACCGGACCGGACCTGCTCGGCTTCCTGCTGCCGTCCGCGGGCTTCCATCCGCAGCCGCTCGGCATCGACTTCCGCCTGCTTCGCGTCGGCTTCGGCGCGGGCAGCCTGCGCCTCGCGCTCCCTCGCGCCGATCTCCTCGGCCTTGGCCTGTTCACGCATTTCGACTGCTTTGGTGCGGTCCGCTTCCACCTTGCGCTTGCGGCTGACCATGGTCACCGCCGCGATGATCGCGAGCACCACAACGACGCCGATGATGATCCCGATAAGCTGTCCTGAATCCACGATGATTCCGCCTTCTCTCTCGATCGCCATAAGTCCACGAGTAAACAGCATCAGTAAACCGCAGATTCTCCTGCATGACTATGCATCGGGAGATCGCGACGATGCATCGGGAGATCGAGAAGGGCACAACCGGCCGTGCCGGACCGCAGGGGCGCTATTTGCCCCGGGGAACCTTGAAATGCGTGAGCCTGGCGTCCTGGCCGTCCAGTTCCGCCCAGGTCTTTTCCGTCTCCATGACGGTGAGCGCACTCGTGGGGTACCGCGTGGCGGCGTCCATGTAGGCGTCGTGGTCGGAGTCCCGGGAGGCAAGGTGCATGGCGAGGTCCTGCACACCGGGCATGTGCGAGATCACCATGAGGGTGGTCACGGTATCCGGGACGTGGTTGATGACCTTCAGCATCCGGGACGCCGACGCCGCATAGAGCCCCTCCTCGAGCTTCGGCGTCGGCGCTTTGTCGCCGAGTTCGTTGCACACCCAAGTGCACGTCTGCCGTGTGCGCAGGGCGCTGGAGCAGAGGATGAAATCGGGGACCATGCCATGTTTCAGCAGCCATTTTCCGGCCTGCGGGGCGTCGCGGTGGCCGCGCTCTTCGAGCGGCCGGTCGTGGTCCGCAACCCCGCCGGGCCAGTCCGACTTGGCATGGCGCATGATCACCAGCCGTTTGATGTGATGCGCGCTCATGGCTCAATCCTAGTGCGGCGGTTGGTCCCCGGGCGCGCATCCCGCCAGCGGTCGATCAGTCGTCAAGGACGAAGGTCACTTCCAGCACCACGTGCCAGGCAACCACCGCGCCGTCGCTGATTTCAACCTTCTGTTCCTTCACCCACGCCCCCGTGACATTGCGCAGGGTCTTGTTGGCCCTGTCGACGCCCTCCTTAATGGCGGCATCAAACGAGGTCTTGGAATTCGCGCTCAGGGTAGTAATCCGTGCAACAGACATGTCTTCCTCCCAGTAGTCGGCCCAACGATCCGAGACTACGCCGGACCCAAGGAACGCAACAGAGTCAAACCGCCACCCAACAGCCGCGGAGGCCAATACCCGTCAGCCAGCCCACGAAACCCGCCCGCACTCCAACGCGGCGGCGGTGCGTCGCAAAGGGAATCGGATGACTGCGGCAGGCGACGGACGCGCGACAGCGGCGTTTTGCGTAGTGCCGCATCGCCGACCGAGGAACGAGGGAGGTGTCTAAGGCACGGCAAAATGCCGCTGTCGCGCGTCCGGTGAGGCAGGCTCCGAGGGATCGTGCCGCGAAAGCGAAAGCGCCCGCCCCAGTTAAGGAACGGACGCTTTGCGTGGGCTAGAAGCTAGATCGAGTATTCCGGAGCGGCCCAGACGACAACTTCCGGGTGCTCGTAGAAGCGGTAGCCCTGGCCGCGCACGGTGCGCACGGTGTTGGCGAGCCTGCCGAGCTTGGAACGCAGGCGGCGGATGTGGACGTCGATGGTCCGCTCGTTGGGAACCTCTTCGGCGTTCCGCCACAGGCCTTCGAGGAGCTCGTCGCGGCCCACGGTGCGGGTGCCGTTCTCCACCAGGTAGTTGAGGAGCTCAAACTCCTTGAACGTCAGGTTCAGGGATTCGCCGTCGAGCGCCACCTCGCGGCGGGCGAGGTCAATCAGCACACCGGAGGGGCGCGGGTCCTGCGGCTGCTGCAGCCGGGCCGTCTCGGACCGCTGGCGGGCTCCCACGGTGGGGTCACCGAAGGTGGAACGGACGACGTCGAGCGCGGAACCCGGGGCGCTGGCCGGGGCGACGGCGACGGCGGCGTAGCTTTCGGCGCCGGAAACCAGGGTCTGCGCGTAGGCCCGGATCTCCTGGGCCAGCTTGGCAATGGAGGTCCCGGCAGCCTGGGCGGTTTCCTCGTCGATCCCCATGTAGAGCACAAAACCCCGGGCGACATTGTCGGTCGGGACGGGACGGACGGTGGTGCCGTCACCGGGGGCAATCACGGGCGTCGGGGCCGTGGCGGGCGCTGGGGGAACGGCGCGGAGCTGCCCATAGGAGTTGGGGTTGTATCCCTGCGGCGCGTAGCCCGGGGCGGGGTAGCTGTTGCCGGATCCGGCGGGAGCGAGGGACGCCCGGCCGCCAAAGCCCTGGCGGATACCGGAGGCCTGGCCGGCTTTGCTGGCGTTTCGGACGGAGATGTGGACGTATCCGGATGCAACTGACATGGATTGCTTACCTCAATGTGAATGGCCGTCATCGCGGCTCGAATGCTACTTTTCCCCGCAATGAAACTGGGGAGGGACGCCCTACGCTGGGCTGGGGGCGAATGCCTAGAAACCTTTGGGGTGTAAAAGTTAGGCGTGCATTCGACAACAGTGCTTCTCAGTACCGGCGGGTGCGCCGGTCCAAAAAACTGCGGCTGCAGGTGCTGTTGAGTTCTTGTTCACAAATGAAGTGTGCAACGTAACAATGAAAACTTGCAAGTAACAATGGACCCGAAAGTCCACCATATGAGACGAAGCCGGGAATTGTAGCGCAGATCACAATTCTGCCCCGTCGATAAAATAACAATCGTTTTGGTATTAAGGGATCTTTTTGTGGGTCCAGGCCGAAGATTCTTCGGAAGCAATCGCCGTATGCTCGAAATGATTCACTATAAGCCGAAACTGCGAAACGGTTCGCCTGCTTAGTTTCGGCTCCCCGCCGTCCCACAGAGTGGTCACCCCGGATTCCGGAGAATCGGGGCCGGGCCTGCGATTCCGGGGATGTCCAGCTCGCTAGGCTGGGATTCACAGGTGCCGCACAGTATCCCCAAAGCCGCGCCCAACCGGCAGATCGGAGAGTAGTCCCATGGCCACCTCGCACTCCATGACCAACAACCTCCCCCAGCTCTCCCATCCGGATGGCTCCCCCATCCGCGCCCTGGTCGTGGACGATGAACCCAGCCTCTCCGAGCTCATGAGCATGGGCCTGCGCATGGCGGGCTGGTCAGTGGCCGTCGCCGCCGACGGGCCCGAAGCAGTGAAGCTGGCCAAGGAATTCCGCCCCGACGTGCTAGTGCTCGACGTGATGATTCCCGGCTTCGACGGCGTTGAGCTGCTTGGCAGGATCCGCGCGTTCGCGCCGGAGGTGCCGGCCCTGTTCCTGACGGCCAAGGACGACGTCCAGGACCGTATCACCGGGCTGGCCGCGGGCGGGGACGACTACGTGACCAAACCGTTCAGCATGGAGGAAGTGCTGCTGCGGCTGCACCGTCTGGTGCAGCGTTCCGGAGTGGCCGCCATGGATACCGCCGAACTGGTGGTCGGGGACCTCGTCCTGAACATCGACACCAGGGAGGTGCGGCGCGCAGGCGACGAGCTGCACCTCACGGCCACCCAGTTCGAGCTGCTGCGCTACCTCATGGAGAACCCGAAACGCGTGGTGAGCAAAGCCCAAATCCTGGACCGGGTCTGGGACTACGATTTCGGCGGGCAGGCCAACATCGTGGAGCTCTATATCTCCTACCTCCGCAAGAAAGTCGATGCCAGCCACCCGCCCATGATCCACACCGTGCGCGGCGCAGGCTATGTCCTGAAACCGGCGGACTGATCCGTGCCTGAACGCTCCGGCACTGTCCGCCCCACCGGGCTCAACTGGCGTGATCCGTCCACGTGGCACCTGCGCACCCGGCTTGTCCTCGTCGCCATGGCCCTGCTCGTGGCGATCTGCGGAGCGATTGGCATCGTCAGCTACGCCTCGATGGACTTCTTCCTGACCAGGCAGCTCGACAACCAGCTGGCGCAGGCATCCGCCCGTGCCCGCGATTTTGGCCGCGCAGGCGGCCGCGCGGACCCCCTTGAAGCACGTATCGGCACCCTGAACGCCAGGATCGATGACGACTCGGTCCGCAGCGCCGGGTTCCTCGCGGAGGACGGCACCCGCGAGTCGCTCACCGACGACGATGACGAGGTCCTCCTTGAGCTCACCCCGCGGAGCGCGCCGGAGGACCACGTGCTGTCCGCCGGCGCGTACCGGCTGGTCGCCGCGGAGGCTCCCGACGGCGACGTGATCGTGACCGGGCTGCCGCTGTCAGAAAAGCAGAACACGCTGGCCTCCCTCGTCTGGACCACGGTGATCGTGTCCGCCGGCGGCCTCGTGGTAATCGGCCTGGCCGGGACGGCGCTGATCCGCCGGACCATGAAGCCCCTCGATCAGCTCTCCGAGGTTGCCACGCAGGTCTCGCGCCTCCCGCTCGACGCCGGTGAAGTGGGACTGGCCGTCCGTGTGCCGGCCTCAGCCGCCCATCCGGGAACCGAGGTGGGCAGCGTCGGTCACGCCCTGAATCTGATGCTGGACAACGTCTCGAACGCGCTGGAAGCCCGGCAGGAGAGCGAGATGAAGGTCCGCCAGTTCGTGGCGGATGCATCCCACGAGTTGCGCACACCGCTGACCGCCATCCGCGGGTATACCGAGCTGATGCGGATGACCGAACATTTCACGCCCGACGGCGAAAAGTCCCTGGCCCGCGTGCAGAGCCAGTCCGAGCGGATGACCACCCTGGTGGAGGACCTGCTCCTCCTCGCCCGGCTGGATGAGGGCCAGCCGCTCAAAATCAGCGACGTAGACCTCACCCAGCTGGCCGTCGAGACAGTCAGCGACGAGAAAGTGATGGCCCCGGACCGGGTCTGGCAGTTGGAGCTTCCCGAAGAGCCTGTGGTGGTCCGCGGGGACGCGACCCAGCTCCACCAGGTGCTGGCTAATCTCCTCTCCAACGCCCGTAAGCACACGGGCCCGGGCACGACCGTGGCGACCGGCGTGCAGCGCGCGCCCGACGGAAGTGCCGTGGTGACAGTGACGGACAACGGCCCCGGGATCGCCCCCGAATTCGTGGGCCGCGTCTTTGGGCGTTTCACCCGGGCGGACGCCGCCCGCAAGAATCCGGCGGCCGTCACGACGCCGTCACGCACCCGGCAGCCCGTGCCGCACCTGCCGCTCCGCCCGCCGCGGCTGGCGGCCACTTCCTCCGCTGCGGCCGCGACCACCGCTTCCGCCGCGTCTGCGGAGGGAACCAGCGGGCTGGGACTGTCGATTGTGCAGTCGATTATTAACGCCCACGGCGGGACTGTGGGCGTGACATCCGTCCCGGGCCGGACGGAGTTCACGGTGCGGCTCCCCGCGCCCACGGCGCAGGCCTGAGCACGCCACGCGGCGCAAGCCGCCTCACCGCTGTCGTGATTTCCGTTACCCAAATGTGACTTCTCGGCGCAGGTCCTGTACGGTTTTTAGGGTGCGGCCATCACTGGAGCCGCATATCCGGATGCACGCCAAACTCTGCCGCCTCCCGGATACCGCTGGACGAGGCAGAGGCGGGGGACCCAGAGTTCCCGGGCATTTTCTGCATCATGCACCCTTGGGGTGAAGCCGACACGTGAGATTCCGTGCGGCCGGATGTCCTCATCCGAACCCGACAGCTAACTCCGCAGGCGTTGAGAGGCACTCATGACTGACTTCAAGGCACAAACACGCCGTGACGGCGATGCAAGGAACACCCACTCCGAGCCGTCGCGTCACCGCGCCGAACCAGCCAAGCCCGCTTCGGCCCTGTCCCGGTTTGCCCGAAACTTCGGCGTCACCGGCCGCCGGACGGCCGTTGTTGCCGCCGCCTGCGCGGTGCTGGTCGGGGTCGGCGCCGCTGGCCAGGCTGCCGAGACATCCGCCCGCCACGCCACCGCGAGCAGCTCCACGAAGGCACCCACCACGGCAAATCCCCTGACGCCGCTCGATTTTGAACGCGTCCGGGCCGATAACCAGGTGCCCACAACCGGCGCTGTGGCGGCCAAGTCCCCCGCGGCAAAGCCCGCCAAGGCCGCGGCACCCGCTCCGAAGGCCGCGCCGAAGCCTGCGCCAAAGCCTGTGAAGAAGCCCGCACCGAAGCCTGTGAAGAAGCCTGCCCCTGTGGCCGTCAATGATCCGGCCGGCGCGCAGGCCTACGCGGCCAGCAAGCTGGGCTCCTATGGCTGGGCCCCCAGCCAGATGCAGTGCCTGCAGAAGCTCTGGACCAAGGAATCGGACTGGAAGACAACTGCAACCAACCCGACCAGCGGAGCCTACGGTGTGGTCCAGTCCCTGCCGGCCGAAAAGATGGCCAGCGCGGGCGCTGATTACCGGACCAACTACCGGACCCAGATCAATTGGGGCCTGACGTACGTCAAGGACCGCTACGGCTCCCCGTGCGAGGCCCTGAACTTCCACTACGCCCACAACTGGTACTAAGCACCCGCCCCAGCCGGCTTAGCCGTTCGGGCGGTGGGGAATGTACTGCACAGCCCATTTATTGCCGTCGGGATCGGCGAAGTAGACAAAGTGACCCCAGTCCTGGACGTCAACGTCGCTGACATCCACGCCGTTGTCCTTGAGCTGCCGGTGGGCGGCCTGAATGTCGCTGACTACCAGTTGCAGGCTGGGGGCAGTGCCGGGTGGGGCATCCGAGAGGCCCTCACCAATCGCGATCGAACACGCGGAGCCCGGCGGGGTCAGCTGGACGAAACGGATGCCGTCCATGGGACGCTCGTCAAAGTCGGGGTTGAAGCCCACCTTATTGACGTAGAAATCCTTGGCGCGGTCCACATCGGACACAGGGACAAACACAAGTTCGAGTTTCCAGTCCATGGGGCACAGGCTAGTCCCGGACGGCGGTTTCCGGTAGGGCAACCCCGGGCCCGCCAAACCCGCCGCGGGCCGGTTCCACGCCCGGGAGCTGGTTACCCGGCCACTCCGTAGAGGCGGTCGCCGGCGTCGCCCAGGCCCGGGACGATGTAGGACTTCTCGTTGAGTTTCTCGTCGATCGAGGCGAGCACAATCGTCACGTTGGCGTCCGCGAGTTCTTCTTCCAGCTTCGCCAGGCCCTCCGGGGCGGCCAGCAGGCAGATGCAGGTGACGTCCGAGGCGCCGCGCTTGAAGAGGAACTTGATGGCCTCGCGCAGTGTGCCGCCGGTGGCGAGCATGGGGTCCAGGACGAAGATCTGACGGTCGGTGAGATCCTCGGGGAGACGCTCGGCATACGTAATGATGTCCAGGGTCTCTTCGTCGCGGGCCATGCCCAGGAAGCCGACCTCGGCGGTGGGGACCAACTTGGTCATGCCCTCGAGCATGCCGAGCCCGGCCCGCAAAATGGGGACCACCAGCGGCGTTGGTTTGGTGAACGCGGTGCCAATGGTGGTGCTGACCGGCGTCTCGATGGTGACCGGTTCGGTGCGGACTTCGCGGGTGGCCTCGTACGCCAGGAGCGTGACGAGCTCCTCGGTGAGCTGGCGGAAGACCGGGGACGGAGTGTTCTTGTCCCGCAGAACGGTGAGCTTATGGGCGACCAGCGGGTGGTCCACAACGAAAGTGCGCATGGGTCAAAACTATCACCCGGCGGCTGGGGGCCCGCCCGTGGGACCGCGGGCGCCGACGTCGTCCTTGCGCCCCGGAGCGCTACTGCCGGCGGCGCCGTCGCGCAGGTGGACCTCGTTGTCAAAAGTCGGTGCGGGTCCGGCCTGTTCCCGGTGCCGCAGGACGTGGAAGAGCCGATGGGCCAGGATCACTATCCCGACCCAGGCCAGTCCCAGCACCCATCCAATGATCACATCGGTCATCCAGTGGTGGCCCAGATAGACCCGGCTCATGCCCATCGCGAAGATGAACACCGCCCCCGCCGCTATGAGGCTGACCCGGGCCAAGGTGCGCTTGATCTGCAGGCAGGCGAGGTACACCACCAGCCCGATCACCACGGTCGTGTTGAGCGTGTGGCCGCTCGGGAAGGATGGCGAGGTTTCGTAGGGGGGCACGGCGTCGGCGTGGTCCGGGCGGGTCCGGCCGATCAGTTTCTTGCCCACGGCAGTCGCTGTCACGGAGACGGCGGCAGCACCGCCGATGAGGATCAGCGGCCGCCAGGTCCGGCCGGCCCAGATGAGCCACGCCGTGAGGATACTGGCCAGGATGGGCATCCCGATCCCGCCGCCGATGTTGGTGAACCCCGTGACAAACGCATCAAGGCCGGGGCTGCGCAGCTGCTCCATCATCCCCAGGGTGGGCTTGTCCAGGTTCGCCAGGCCGGCGTCGTCCACGACGTTGTCATAGACCTCGGCGCTCACCAGCGCCAGGGCCAGCACCACTGCGCCGCCGATGAGCATCGTGATCCACAGCGCCGCGTAGGGCACCACCCATTTGCCCCAACGCTGCGTCAACCAGCTCTCTGTCCCGGTGTTCACGGTTACTCCCGAATGTCGTTGCCGGTATGGTTGCCGGGCAGCCGTGCTGCACAGCTTGCTTAGTGTTCGAAACTATCATTGAGCCATGACTTCCCCCGAGCCGCGGCATGCCGAATGGATGGGCCTGGCCCTCGCCGAGGCGCGTGCCGCGCTGGCGACGGCCGACGTGCCGATCGGCGCCGTCGTCATTGGTCCCGACGGCGCCGTGCTCGGCGCCGGGCGCAACGAGCGGGAAGCGCTCGGGGATCCGACGGCGCACGCTGAGATGGTGGCCATCCGCGCCGCTGCGGCGCGGCTGCGCGAACTCAGTGCCCAGGGCGGCAGCGCAGGTGACGGTTGGCGCCTGGAGGACTGCACCCTGGTGGTGACGCTGGAACCCTGCGCCATGTGTGCCGGGGCCGTGGTGCTGGCCCGGATTCCGCGGGTGGTGTTTGGCGCGTGGGACGAGAAGGCCGGGGCCGCGGGCTCCGTGTTCGATGTCCTCCGCGAGCGCCGGCTCAACCACTGGGTGGAAGTGTATGGCGGGATCCGGGAGCAGGAGTGCGCGACGCTCCTGCGGGATTTCTTTGCCGGGCATCGCGGCACCTGAACCCTGAACCCTTGCCATCGCGACTTGCCGGCGGTGTTCCCGCCGAGCTATCTGCCGGTGGCGGTACCTGCTGCGGCTGCCGCCAGCCCGTCGATCCGCTTTTGCCGGGTGGCCGGTGAGTCGAGGCTGAAGGCGCGGAAGTCGCCAAGGTCCTCGCGGATCCAGTCCTCGACTTCCGCGATCCGCCTGGTCACAGCGTCAGTCGGCCCGTGGAACAGCCAGGGCACGATCCGTTCCGTGCCGGGATCGTACTGCCACAGCCCGATGATCCGTCCCCGGTCGACGATGGGGTGGTCCGGCAGATCCGCCTGGAGCGCCAGCGAGCCCAGCGCCTTGATGTGCGGGTCCTCGTCGCCCAGCAGTTCGGCGGCGTTGCGCCGCAGCAACGCGAGGGAGTCCGTTCCGGCGAGCAATTGGATCTGCTCGGCGGCCGGTTCCTCGAACGCGGCGAGTTGTTCGACGTCGTCGGGCAGCATCCACAGCGTCTCCCCGGCAGCGGTGGGAACCTCGACGGCGCCGGCCGCGGCCAGCGCCGCCTTGCTCTGGGCCACCGTGAACGCCGTGAACCACTGCGACTGCTTAAACGTGGCACCGCCGGTCCACCCCAGGTAGCGGCGGATCAGCTCGGTGCGGGCTTCGTCGGCGTCGAGCGGACTCGGGGGCAGATTCCAGAGTTCGTAGGCGTAGCGCTGCTGGTCCAGGCGCCCGTTGGCCGGGACCCGGCGGATCCTGCCCTGCGACTGCAGGATGCCGAGGGCCGTGGGCAGCGTGGTGGTGGCACCCTTTTTCTTGCCTTCATCCCACAGGTTTCGGACTGATTCGCCGAGTTCGTCCTTGAGCTGGCGGGGGTCCAGCGGGACTGCGGCCTCCGCGAGGGTGTGCAACACCTGCTCCTCCAGCAGCGCGATTTCGCCGCGGTCCACACCGAGCCTGCCGACCACTTTGACGGCGGCCTCGGCGGCGTCCTGTCCGAGCTGCAGGGCCCAGGCGAAGTCGTCCCGGCCCAGGACGTAGGTGCAGCCGCGCGCCGTCGGAAGTTCCAGGATCCGGTGTGCCAAAACGTCGGCGTCCACCCGTTCGCGGCGGATGCCGGCGCGGGCGAAGAGCGTGAGGTAGGGGTTGGCACCGCCGACGGAGCGCGCCCAGCCGGCCCGGGCGAAGACCTGCTCCGGGGTGCAGCCGGCCAGGGAGCCGTCCAGGCCCTGCTTGTGCCAGGCCCAGGCGCGGAGCCGCTCCCGGGTGAGCGTCCGGGCCGGCGGCGCGTTCGCTGTCAGTGGCTGCGTGGTCAGGGGCTGGGGCGTCATTAGGTCATTGTCCACCCGTGTGGTGCGGCAGGGGAATGTTCCGCCGCCGGATTTCCTCCGGCGCGGCTGCCGGCTGGCCGGCCGGGTGGTCCGGGGTCACGGCTGCCAGCACGGTCCGGGCTGTGGCGTCCCAGCCGGGCAGCCGGTCCCGGGCATCCAGCGCGGCGGCCCGCCAGCGGGTACGGACCCCGGGGTCGGACAGCCAGCGCCGCAGCGCCTCCGCGAGGGGAGCCGGGTCTGTGCCGAGGGCGACGGCGGTGCCCGGCAGGGCGGCTGTACTGTCCGCCGGTGCGGCCGTTGACGCCTCCGGTGGCGCGGGCGTACCGGCTGCGAGCGCTTCCACGGCACCGGTGCCCGCCCGGACCACTACCGGGACACCCCGCGCAATCGACTCCGTAACCACGAGTCCGTAGGTCTCGGCACGCGAGATGAGCAGGCTGAGGTCGGCTGCGGCCCATTCCGCGTCGAGCGCCCCGCCCCGCAGCTCCCCCGGGATCCGGGTGCGGTCCCGCAGGCCCAGCCGGGCCACCGTGCCCCGTAGCTGCGCGGCGTAGGCAGGGTCCGCGGTGTCGGAACCGACCAGCGACGCCGTCCACGGCAGGTCCGTGAGGTGTGACAGTGCGGCAAGGAGCAGCGCTTGGTCCTTGTTCGGCAGCAGGGCAGCGACGGCCAGGAGATGCGGCGGCTCCGATCCGGCGGCCAGCGCGGCGCTGTCCGTCCCGGGCAGGGCAACCAGGACATCATCCAGCCCATGCCTGGCCCGGATCCGGGCCGCAGCCGATGTGCTGGTGCAAATCACACCGGCCGCTGCCAGCAACGCCCTGCGTTCCAGCCCGGCTTCGTTCGAGCCGGTGTCATCCAGCGGCATGTGGAGCAGGATCCAGGCGGGCCTGCCGGCGGCCGCGGCTGCTTCCAGCTCGTCGGGCGCTCCGCAGGCGAGGAGCCCGTCAACAAGCGTGACGGTGTGCCCGGCATCGGTATTCCGGGCGGCACCGGCCGCGCTCCCGGCGGCTGTGCCGTCGTCGCCCAGCCGCGCGGCCAGCCGCTTCCGGTCCGCCGCGCTGCCGACGGGCCAGCCGCCGTAGACCGGGCAGGTCTCCACGTCAACGCCCAGGACCGCAAGCTCGCGGGCAAGGGCGGCGTTGTAGACGTTGCCGCCGGAGTTGTGGCGCACGTTCGCGGGCACCACGAGCCGGAGGCTGCCGGGCTGGGCCGTTTGCCTGGCCGGCACCGCAGTCCTAGCTGGCTTCGAAGTCGAGCGAATACCTGGCCCAGGCGTCGGGTGTTTCGCGCAGGGTGACGTCCAGTCCGGCCAGCTCCCGGCCGTCGGCGCCGGACCGGATCTTCGTCGCCACGGCGTCGGCCACGTACTGGGCCAGCGCTTCGGTGGTGCTGAGCCTGCCGGCGAAGTCCGGGTGCTCGTCCAGGTTCTTGTAGTTCAGGCCCTCGAGGATCGAATCCAGCACGTCGCCGGCCTCGCCGATGTCCAGGACGATCGAGTCTTCGTTGAGGGTCCGGCGTCGGAAGGTCACTTCCGTGACGAAGGTGGCGCCGTGCATGCCCTGGGCGGGGCCGAACGCGGGGCGCGGGAGGCTGTGGGCGATCATGAAGTTGCGGCGGACGGTCAGGCTGAACACGTAGTTACCTCGGGCCTTCTGTTGTGGCGGGATCGGTGGAGGAGTAGTCGATGACGGGGTATTCGATGACATGGCAGAGCGCGTCCAGCGTGCCGTCGGAGAGCTGCTGGACGACGTCGGGCAGCTCTCCGAGGGCGGAGGAGCCGGTGAGGAACACGTCGAACCCGGGATCGCGCAGCAGCGAAACTGCGAGCCGGAGCCGGTCGGCGTTGGTGCGGCGGTGGCGGCGCGCGCGGGCCACGACGCCCACCTGGCTGGCACGGATGGAGAGCCGGCGGGCGTGGAAGTCCTCCCCGAGTGGCACGGTGACTTTGCGGTCGGCGTACCAGGACATTTCGATGACGTCGCCGTCGTCGCCCGCGAGCTGCAGGGCGCGCGCCAGGCCCGCCTCCGAGGCGGAGCAGTGGATGACGATGTCGCAGTCCGGCAGGGCGTCGTCGGGGTGGCTGAACTCGACGCCGAGTGCTTCGGCGAATGACCGCTTGGCGGGGTCGACGTCCACCAGCTGGAGCCGTCCGAGCGGGAATCCGGCCAGGAGCTTGGCCACCATGCCACCGACGAGGCCGGCGCCGATCACGGCGACGCGGTCGCCGAGGCGGGGCCCGGCCTCCCAGATTCCGTTGATAGCGGTCTCCACGGTGCCGGTCAGCACGGCGCGGCGGGCGGGAACGTCCTCCGGAACCTCGGTGAGCGACTCCACCGGGACGACGTAGCGGTCCTGGTGCGGGTACAGGCAGAAGACCGTTTTGCCCAGCCAGTCAGCCGGGCCGTCCTCGACGACGCCGACGGAGAGGTAGCCGAATTTCACCGGGGACGGGAACGAGCCTTCCTGGTTCGGCGCAGCCATTTCCTCCGCCACGCATTCCGGGACACGGGCGTTGTGAACCACCAGTTCGGTGCCTTTGCTGATCCCGGAGAACAGGGTGCGGACGAGCGCTTCCCCGGGGCCGGGGGCCGGCAGGTCCTCGTGCCGGAGCTCCCCTTCCTCGGGGCCGACGGTCCAATATGCGGTAGCGGTGGTGTGCTGTGCGGGTAGCTGGTCTGAAGTACTCATCTTGCTGATGAATCTAGTCCCCCGCCCATGCGCGGGGAAGTGCCGGCGGCCCCGGGCGCGCCGCCGGTCGCGGTTTGCTGCGGGCCGCCTGCTGTCCGCGGCGGGCTGCGTCCGCGGGCTTCGGTGGCTGCGTCCGCGGGCCGCGGGGCCGCCGTTTTGTGGATGAGCGCTTTGCTCCGGTACCCTAGTCAGGTTGGTGACGTGTCCGAGCGGCCGAAGGTGCAACACTCGAAATGTTGTTTGGTGTAAAAGCCAACGTGGGTTCAAATCCCACCGTCACCGCCAGATAGCGAGGCCCCTGCTTCCCTTTGTTTACAAGGGAAGCAGGGGCCTTTGCTTTGCCCGACTCTGGATTATTGGCAAAGAATTGGCAAAACTTGCTAGTGCCTCCCCCGCCCGCCAACTTTGCGCTTCAACTCAGACGTCGAACCCAGGTCCTCCCCGCAGCCTCTGACATTCCTCGCCGGACCCATCCAACCCGGGGTAATCAACGGCACTGCGCTGGAAACGCTCCAATCCGCAGAAGGGCTCAGAGAAGAATGCGAATGAGGCGAGCCCAAGGCGACGACTCATCTAAACCGAGACGACCACCATCGACGGTCGGCTCCAACTCAGTCGATCAGGGTCCTGTTATGGACCGGAGGAGACATCAGGATCGTGGTGTTTTATGCGGCCTCTTCCATCGATGAGCCCAGATCGACCGTCGTTTCGGATCGCCACGGGGCCCGTCAAATTTTCCGCCCACCTTGTTGATGCACCGCGCCATGAACTGTGTGCCTCGGGAACCATCAGTGGCGGCCTTGCGGGGCGGACCTCATGACCGGGGTCGTTCGAGTGCCGGAAGCAGGTTCGTGTGGGGCAATCCGTTAGTCTGACCGAATGGAAAACGGCATGGGGGTATGGCTCGGGGGCGAAGTCGTCGACGAGCCTTCGAGCGATCAGAGTTCGGAACGAATCAAATCTTGGCTGGCAGCTTTGCTCGACGGCGAGCATTTGTCGCTACTTACCGGCAATGGCCTAACCACCGGGGTTGCCTTCAATGCAGGGATCGAAGCACCGTCCATGGCTGGGGAGCCAGAGTTTGGAAAGTACACCAAACAAATACTTGACGATGCAGCTGCCACGTCGGCCCAGATGGGGCGGGGCAACAAGCCCAACATTGAGGACAAGCTGCGCAGCGCCCAGACCGTTCTAGACGGACTCGCAATCATCGAGCCAGACCAAACCGACACCCAAGCCCTTAGGGCTTGCGTCGAAGCTCAGTTTGAGTTGCTCTTGAAATCGGTCCTAGGTTTCGAGCATGACCTTCGAAGTGCAATCGGAACGGAGAAGTACCAAACGGCGCTCAATTCAGCTGCCCGATTTCTTCTCGCTTTCGCGGCACGCCCGGGCGGCCGCGAGCGTCTAAACCTTTTCACCACAAATTACGACCGACTCCTTGAGCATCTATGTGATCAACTAGGCATCCGGCCGCTTGACCGCTTTGTAGGCGGACTGGAGCCCAAGTTTCGCGCTTCTCGACTCGACGTCGATATGCACTACAACCCACCAGGTGCCCGCGGCGAACCACGTTATCTCGAAGGCGTCCTTCATCTTGGTAAACTCCACGGCTCATTGGATTGGAACTGGTCCGAATCTCAGGGAGTCCACAAAGCCATGGTGCCATTCGGAGCGAAGCTAGCCACTTCACCCAGCCCATGGTCGAAGAACGTTCTGATATATCCGCGAAGCACCAAGGACATCGAAACCCAGTTGTACCCGTACGCCGAGCTCTTTCGAGATTTCGCCTCGGCCGTCTGTCGGCCGCACTCAGTGCTGTTCACCTTCGGATACGGATTCGGTGATTCGCATGTCAACCGCATAATCCAGGACATGTTGACCATCCCCTCAACACACCTGGTTGTCTGCAGTTTTGACGCATCCCAATCCATCGACAGTTGCCTCGGCGAATTCATCGCCAATCCGCAGATTTCGGCGTTTATCGGTCCTCATTACGCAACGATTGATGCAATCGGAAGGTTGCTTCCGAGGCTTTCGTCTGAACCACTAGTTCGCCGGCAAGGAAACTATCGTTCCATCGTCGATGCGACAAAGCCTTCCTTTGCTAATTCTTCACGAGATGCCGGCGGAGACTCATGAACACGCCTGTCTCCGAGGCCGCGGCCCGCGTCATCGGCCGAGTGGAATCAGTTCGTGCAAGTGAGATTAAGGTACTCCTCGAGACCGAGGCTCCGCAGGCAACTGCATTCGGCCCGAGCATTCAACGCTTTCCGAGGATCAACGGCTACGTAGTCATCCCCATTGGATCGGGACTGCTGGTCGCGACAGTTACGGCCATTTGGATGGACCCTGCCACAGTTCCACCTCGCCGAAACACAGACCAGAGCATTATTGATCTCCCGTTTCCTGTTCGCAGGCTTACCGCTAGCCCTATTGGGACGCTCCAATTCGCCGACGGGGGAGATGCATTGCGGCTCAACCGCGGAGTGTCCACGTTCCCGCCGGTTGGCTGCGAGGTCGCACTACCGACTAGCGCCGAGCTGAGGGCGGTGGTGGGAACGTCCGGCCATGGCAGGGTTCACATCGGCACCGCACCACTAGCAGATTCAACGAAAGTGTCGGTCGATCCCGATCGCCTATTTGGTCGCCATCTGGCTGTTCTCGGCAATACAGGCAGCGGAAAATCGTGTTCCGTGGCCGGCCTCATCCGGTGGTCACACGAAGCGGCCAGATCGTCCATGAACGGTGAACCACCGAACACCCATTTCGTCGTCCTGGACCCTAACGGCGAATACGCAACCGCATTCAGAGACAACGACCATGTTCGTTTGTTTCAAGTATCGCCAGACACTGCTGGAACTGATGACGGGGAGGGTGGCACGGCAGGAGCAACCACTGGCTACTTCGATCTGCCAAGCTGGATGTGGAACTCCAAAGAATGGGCAACGTTCGCGGGGGCTGCGTCAGCCACTCAACGACCGGTGCTCCATCAAGTTCTGAGACACCTGAGATCGGGGGCAGCTGTCGTCGATTCAGCGAATCGCTCTCTGTTCTCAAAGCTCAGGGCCTACCGGCAACTCCTGTGGACAATGATCGAGAATGGGCCCGCTTCGGTCGCGGACTTCCCTGGGAAACAGAACTGCGGCCAGCTTCTCAAGGCCCTAGCGGAGGACCTGCAGCCTCATCAAGGAGAGGACGAACGAATCATCCCGATCGTCCGTGCCGCTACGTCTCTGTATCAATCACACGAATCGGTCAGTAAAGGTGGCACCTACTACTCGGCGTTCTCCGTGCAGTCGCTCACAAGATTCTTGCCTCACATTGACGCCATCGTCGCAGATCTGGAATCCGATCCCGTCCAGTACGACATCAACATCGACTCTCCGGTTCCATTCCGGCTGGAGGATATGCCGGGGCAGCTCAATGCCTTGCTCACCACCACTGACGTGGCAGACAATGCAAAGTACATGTCCGGCCTGACACTTCGAATCCACGAGATCGTAGGAGACCGACGGCTCAAACCCATAATCGACCCGGAAAATGACAGGGATCTGGCCAAGTGGCTCGAAGATCACCTTGGCCTCGTGAACTCGCCCAAGGGGCAGATCACGATCATCGACTTGTCCTTGGTTCCGTCCGACGTATTGACCCTCAGCATCGCAGCATTCGCCCGCCTCACCTTTGAGGCGTTGCAGCGCCTTCGACGGCTCGACCAGGAGACACTTCCAGTCGCTATGGTCCTCGAAGAGGCCCATAACTTCATTCGCAAACCGTCTTCGGAGGATTCCGGAGAACTGTCTGCCGCCACTCTGTGCCGGGAAACTTTTGAGAAGATCGCCCGCGAAGGGCGCAAGTTCGGTCTTGGGCTTGTTGTTTCCTCTCAACGGCCTTCCGAACTTTCGACCACGGTGCTGGCACAATGCAACACGTTTCTGTTGCACCGCTTGGTGAACGACCGCGATCAGGATCTCGTCCAGCGGATGGTCCCGGATAGCCTTGGGGGCATATTTCAGGAGCTACCAAGTCTGCCCTCACGCCAGGCGATTCTTCTGGGATGGGCCACCGAATTGCCTGTTCTGGTTGAGATGCGCGAGCTGGCCGAAGACCATCGGCCGCGTTCGTCCGATCCTGAATTCTGGAATTCCTGGATTCGACAGACGGTCCCAAATACGACCTGGCAGCAGGTCGCCGACGACTGGCAAAAGCCTTAGGGAGTACCGCCGCCGAACAGTTCAGGACGCGTCATGGAGTCTGCACGGACTTCGTCTTGTGCGCGGCGCCGCCCAACGCACACAAAATAACAGGCATTATGTTGTGGGTTGCCTGCGCACTGTCGGCCGAGCAAGCGGCCGGCAGTCGGTGGGCTGTGTTTGCACGACGACCTGCCGGTCGCGGAACATGCGCCGACAGGGTTTTGCCGGCGGGTGCCGCGGGAGGATGGGCTCACCTCCATCGAGCTTAACGTCGCCTCGTACTCCGTACTAGATCCGAAGAGCCCGCCCCTTGTGCAATGGCGAACGTCATGGAAAAGTGCGGCCATGATCGAATCCGATGCTGAAGTCGCGCGCACCCTCAGCACAATTCCAGTTCGTGCGTCCCGCCAAATGACCGCCACCGAGTATCAGGTGCGCGTGGCCGAGGTCCTCAACCTTTTTGACATCGAAGCGGTGGGCGACGAAACGGGAATTCGTTACGGGGGCGAGGGCGTTGAGCTGGAAGATCAGCCTCTGGAAGCGGCCGTCCGCATACTCGTTGGGAAGCGATTCGGCATCCCGGAAGCTCTACGGTAGCCCAACAGTACGGATCCTTCGGATCTAGTGTCGCGTTCCTGAGTCTTCGTCCAGATCAAGGGGTGGCATCGATCGATCCAGCCGGGACCCCGGTCCCGAATCAAACTGCCATATTCACATGGCCCGGGCCATAGGGGTTCCGCCAGGTTCAACCCCGCAGTTATACGGAGTTCTAGGGGGTCTAGGGTTTTCCGTAGAACCCCCTAGAACTCCGTATAAGTGGAAAGAGTTGGGGAAAGGGAGTGTCTCAGGGCGGTGCTGGCTTGGGTGACGATGACTGGTCTGGATGTCCTTGTCGCACCGGGGTGGACGCCGGACAACTGGCGCAGCGTCAGAGTCACGACCCGTGAGCATCAAAACATTGCCCCAAACGGTGGACCGTTCCGGGCCGGCCCCGTGGCAGGATGAAACCACCATGGACAGCAAGTTGCGGCGCGCTCCTGACGCGGAATGGGTGTTGATGTTCCGGCTCGGGCTGAGCCGGAAACGCATCGCTGAGCTGGTGGGGGCCGAACCCGCCACCGTCGGATACCATCTGGTCATCGCCCGCCGCCAGGACCCGGGGCTCGAGGCGGAACATCTTGCGTCCGCACGCACCAAGTCCAGACGCTCCCCAGTGGACCTCGCCCGCATGCAAGAGATCATCAGCTGGGTTACCGATGAAGGCCGGTTCCCTCGGGACCGCTCTGGCGACAAGGGTGAACGGTCAATGGCACGGTGGCTGTCCGCACGCCGGCGCGAAGCAGCCGAAGGCACCCTTGACCCGGCCTACAACCAAGGTCTGGCCCACGTGCCAGGGTGGACCGGAACCCACAGGGAAATGGCGGATGAAGCCCGCTGGCACGACCGCTTGGCCGAGCTCGCGGCTTTCCTGGAGGAAGGCCACGACTGGCCACGCCACCACCACTATGACTCCGAGCGCGAACACACGCTGGGCGTGTGGATCCACACCCAGCGCTACAAACGGCGCCGCGGCGACCTCGAACCTGTGAAGGTCAACCTGTTGGACACCACCGTTCCCGCCTGGCAGACCGGGAGGACCAGAGGCCGCCCTCCCCGGCGGTGACCGGAAGATCGCGCCTCCCGGCCTGTTGAACTGGTCTCCGATCGGTGAAAGTCCAGCCCGCCATGGGCAAGTCCAAGTCCGATGACGCAGTAAGGGGCGCCGTCCAAAAAGCGAACTCCATGAAGTTCGAGTCAAGTGCCCGCCGGCCGCAAACTCTTCGGCAGCATTTCCTGCACGTAGCAGGTGGTGCGAGCCCAGCTGTACTTTGTGCAGTCTGTAGACAGTATTCTTTATTGATGATCCTGCAAGAAAGCCTCGTAACACTCGCCGCGCATGAAATCAGGAAGTTGCTCGTGAGTGGAGAACTGGGCCCGGGCGATAAATTGAACGAACCTCCACTGGTCGAGCGCTTGGGCATCTCCAGGCCACCGCTGCGTGAGGCCCTCCGCGTACTCGAGAGTGAGGGACTCCTGGAGCAGACCCCGCGCAGGGGCTACCGCGTCGTCAACATGACCGATAAGGATGTCGAGGAGGTCTATTCCCTCCGGCGGGCCCTGGAGGCGTTCGCCGTAGACCTGCTGCTAGCACAAGATAAACCCCCGTCATTCGACGCCTTGAATCCGATTATGGCCTCCATGCGGGCGGCCGCCAAGCGAGGTGACAGCGCCGGGGTTGTGCAGGCAACCGTCCAGTTCCACACTGGTATCGTGGCAGCGGCAGGGCACAGTCGGCTGACCGACGTCTATCGCTCCCTCATGCTACAGATGCAGCTCAGCATGGCAGCCAACGTACGCAGCGAGGCCCGCACCAAGGGCGATCTCAGCAAGGGCTGCGATCGCCACGCCGCCTTGCTGGAATGCCTGCGCACCGGCGACGCTAGCAGCATTCGTCACGAATTCGCGGAACATGGCGAGCGGGACTACCTGGACCGGAAACCGGCGTTAGACGTAGAAACTGAGGCGGTTTCCCGATGAAACGCTCGCTGCTGGCGGTACTCAATTCAGCCTTCCTCGACGCCACTGCCATCGCGGAACAGGTCCGTGACGGCTCCCGCAAGGCTGCTGAAGTCTTGGCCGAAGCGCGGGCCGCCGCCACGAGCGCCCGATCGCTCAATGCATTGATCACCGAGGACTGGGAATCAGCGGCACTTGCTGCAGAGAACCTCGACCGCCGCCGTGCCGCCGGCGAGCGACTCGGCCCCCTGGCTGGCGTCCCGTTCAGCGTAAAGGACGTCATTGCGGTGGCTGGCCTTCCCGTCACGGCTGGCAGTCTAGCCTTCGAAGGGAATGTTGCCACAACCACGGCCCCGGCCGTACAGCGCCTCGTAGAGGCGGACGCGATTCTGGTAGGCAAAACGAACTGCCCAGAGTTCGCCTTCAGCATGACCTCCGACAGCCCGCTCCTGGGCAGGACCGCCAACCCGCGTTTTCCGGAGATTACCCCCGGCGGATCTAGTGGCGGCGAAGCAGCCTCCCTCGCCGCGGGCATCTCCGCGCTAGGCATAGGAACAGACTTCGGCGGCTCGGTACGGTGGCCAGCCCAGTGCGTGGGTATTGCTGCGCTGCGACCCGGACTGGATGCGCTGCCCGGTGCCGGCCAAGTTCCGGGCATAGGCGGAAACTTCGGCGCAGACGAAACCATCCCGGTCATGGGTCCTGGAATGCAGGGAACCTTCCAAACCATCGGTCCGATGGCACGCTCCGTCCGTGATCTCCGCACGGCCTTCCTCGTGATGTCAGGGGCCCGGGATGCTGAAGCCGCCGTGCCAGACCTGAAGTCCGGTGCGCAACACCTACGCATTGCCTGGACTGACGGCTCCGACCTCGGGCCCGTACGCCAGGAGGTCACCGCCTTGATGGAACGACTCGCGAGACAGCTGGCTGAGGATGGTCACAATGTCCTGCACGAGCCAACATTGTTCAACGACTGCCTGCCTAGCTACAACACCCTGCGGGCGCTCGATCCCATGGTTGACCTCGCAGCCGCGGTCGCGGGCCGCGAACACCAGATCACAGCAACGAACCTCCGCACCATTGAAGTATCGCTGTCGGCAACGCCAGCGGCGGTCAAACAGGCCTGGGAGTCGGCAGAAACCGCCCGGACTGCGGCCGTCGACCGGATAGAGGCCTTCGACGTCGTCCTGCTGCCCGTTGCCGGAGGGCCGGCGGCGGACCCCGACGGGCGGCTGGACATAGACGGCAGGCTCACCGAAGGCTGGGAAATCATGGGGCACTGCCGCGCCGTCACTCTAACGGGGTGCCCCGTTGTGTCACTGCCGGTGGCACTTTCCGCCCAAGGCTGGCCATTGTCGGTGCAGATTGTGGCTGGCCCGGCCGGCGAGCTTCAGGCGCTGAACTTCGCGGCATATCTGGAACGGCTCGGCATCTGATGAGCCCCGTTCGGCCCCCTCCCGCTATTCGTCAAGAGGGTGTTCAATCGTAAAACTGTCTACAGAATGCGATTTATGTCACAAACGAGAAATTGCGTGTTAGTGTTCACCACATCATTGGCAAAGAGATCACTGAAAGTGGGACGCACCGCATGATTTCACTCAAGAGCAAGGCCGCCCTAGTAGCAGCGCTGGCTGCGCTGGCCCTATCTGCGACGGGCTGCTCTGCCAGCTCCGGTGCCGCGGCTAATTCGCCTTCCAAAGAGAAGTTCACGATCGCCACTAGCGGGACCTTCCGCCCGGTCACATTCTCCGACGGCGGAAAACTCACGGGGTTCGACATCGAGGTCGGGACCCTGATCGCAGAAAAGCTGGGCATGCAGGCCGAATTCGTCGAGGGCCAGTTGACAGGCCTGCTGCCTGGTCTCAATAGCGGGAAGTTCGACGCGGTCATGTCTGGTCTCATCATGACCGATGCGCGCAAGCAATCCGTCACTTTCTCCACCCCGTACCTCGCCGACGGCACAGTGGCAGTCGTCTCCAAGAACAGCACCGTCCCCGACGTGACCAAACTCGCTGGCCTCAAGGCGGGAGCAATCGGCGGCTCAGGCACCGAAACCGATGTCAAGGCTATCGGCGGCTTCAGCGAACTGAAGGCCTACCCGGGTGCGAATGAAGGATTCTCCGATGTCGCCGCCGGTCGGATCGATGTCTTTGCCACCACGCGCATCGCCGCAGAAGACTTCCTTAAGAACTCGCCTACGGCCTCGGGGTTGAAGATCGTCGGGGATGTCCATGGAATCAAGACCGCCGGGGTTGCTCTGCCAAAGAATGACACCGAAATGAAGCCCAAGGTAGATAAAATCATCACCGAACTCAAGGCGGACGGAACCCTCGAGAAATTGAACCAAAAGTGGTTCGGCTTCTCAGTCGAAATCCCGGCCCCGTAGCCGTCACCATGGGCATCTCTGAACCCGGCGCTGTCGCCGCCGAATACTTCCCGATCTTTTTGAACGGCGCCCTGACCACCCTTGCAATTGTGGCTGCAGCGATCGTCTGCGCAACGGTCCTGGGATATTTGGTCGCCACCATGCGACTCTCGCGGAACCGGGGCCTGCGGATCTTTGCAGCAGCCTACGTCTGGCTCTTCCGCGGACTGCCGCTGATGCTGTTGCTGTTCTTCTTCTATTACACCCAACCGTTCGGGCTGACCCTGGACGCCTTCACGGCGGGCCTCGTGGCCATGAGCCTGAACTCGGCGTCGTTCTTCTCCGAAATTATCAGGGCCGGACTCAAGTCGGTCAACGCCGGGCACCTGGAGGCCGCAGACTCCGTCGGTATGAATCCAGTCCAGAAATTTCTGCGTGTCACGGCCCCTGAGGGGATCCGGCTCATGACTCCGCCGTACATCAACAACTGCATCATCATGCTCAAGGAATCGGCTCAGATCTCGGTCATCACCGTGCCGGACCTTATGCTTCAGGGCCAGAAGGCGTACAACTCCACGTACAACGTGATGGAGACCCTGGGTGTTGTCGCTGCTATGTACCTCTTGATGACGAGCCTGCTCATGGTCTTGCAGATCGCCATCGAGAAGAAGACCGGTCGCAAGCTGGGCACGACTAAATCACTGCGCGAGTCTGTAGGGAGCATGGCATGATCAGCATCACCGGATTGACCAAGAGCTATGGTTCCAAGGCAGTACTCAAAGACGTGGACCTGCGAATCCTGCCGGGCGAGGTGGTGGCGATCATCGGCCCCAGCGGCGCAGGAAAAAGCACACTTCTGCGGTGCATAAACATGTTGGAAGTTCCGGACTCCGGGCAGATCCATGTGGACGGCCGGCAGGTCTTTTACAAACCCAATGTGCGCGGAAAGCTGGGCCTACTGGACCAATTCCGGCTGACCTGGCTGCGGCAGGAAATCTCCATGGTGTTCCAGCAGTTCAACCTCTGGCCGCACCGGACTGTGCTGGAGAACCTGTTGGAGGGGCCGGTCATTTCCAAACGTGAAAAGCGGCCCAGCGCCAAGCCCCGCGCACTAGACAAACTTCGCTCCGTTGGCCTTGAGGAAAAGGCCGATGCTTATCCCGCTGACCTATCCGGCGGACAGCAGCAGCGCGTGGCAATCTGCCGGGCGCTGATGATGGACCCCAAAGCCATCCTCTTCGACGAGCCGACGTCAGCCCTGGATCCGGAGCTAGTCAACGAAGTCCTGGACATCATGACCAAACTTGCCCGCAGCGGTATGACCATGGTGATCGTGACGCATGAAATGAAGTTCGCACGGGAAGTGGCGGACCGGGTGATCTTCATGGAACACGGCGGCATCGTCGCCGAAGGGCCACCGGCAGAGGTCTTCCAGCACCCCCGTCTCCGCGTCTACGCCTCGCACCTCAGCCACTAACCTGGGGGCGGCATTCAGCGGGTGGACGCCCGCACGAAACCAACACCCCTCGGATGAGGACATAGCTTGTAAATCACGATCAACAGTCTCCTGTGCCCCACTAACTAGGGAATCCCTCATGATCAAGCCACTCCACGGAATCACCGTGGTTGACCTCAGCAGAGCCCTCGCTGGCCCGTACTGCACCGCGTTGCTTGCAGACATGGGCGCCAAAATCATTAAGGTCGAAAGCATCAACGGCGGTGACACTGCGCGCCAATGGCCGCCGTTCCAGAACAAACACAGCCTCTACTTCGACTCCGTGAACCGTAACAAGACCTCGATCTGCCTCGACTTCTATTCGCAGGAAGGGCAGGAAATTCTGGGCAGGCTGATCGCCGGGGCAGACGTCCTGGTGGAGAACTTCAAGCCGGGCACACTGGAGAAAATGGGACTGGCTGCAGAGCGCCTCAAGGAACATAACCCCCGGCTCGTCGTAGGGTCCGTCACCGGCTTCGGCACTGTCGGCCCGCTCAAGGACGACGCTGGCCTGGATCAGGTAATCCAGGGGATGTCGGGACTCATGTCCGTCACCGGCGCCGATCCAGGGAACACCTACCGTGTCGGCGTACCGATCGTCGATATCACTTCAGGAATGGTCTGCGCATTCGGCATCGTTGCAGCCCTGCTGGGACGCAGCAATGGCCACGCCGTCAGCCGCATATCAACGTCGCTTCTTGAGACGGCCCTGAACCTATCGGCATTTCAGGGCCAGAGGTCCCTCAGCCTCGACGAGACACCCACCCCCCAGGGAAACGACCACCCGGTGATCTCCCCTTACGGCATATTCAAGACCGCCACAGAACCCATCACCATCGCAGTCGGCAATGACAAGCAGTGGCGGGCATTCTGCGAGTTGCTCCAAATCCCCTTAGCGGTCGAGGATCCCCGGTTCATCACCGGCACGGACCGCTCGGTGAACAGAGAGCAGCTGACGAGGCTTATTGAATCGAAGCTGTCTCTAAAGGCCGCAGCTGAGTGGGTCCCGATGATCAGCCTGTCAGGCATCCCGTGCGGTCCGATCTACGACTACAGCCAAGCCCTGGCATCCCAGCAGGTGGCCGCTCTGGGTCTGGTCCAGCAGACCCAGCGGCGCGACGGGTCCGCACTGCCGCTTCTACGGGGACCGGTCAGTCTCGACGGCGAAGCCAGCGAGATCCTGGCACCACCTCCCCTCCTAGGCGAACACACCGCCGAAATCCTGCAGGAAATCGGATTCTCCGACGAGGACATCGACCGACTGGAAGCCAACGGCCACCTGAAGACCAACAAGGAAACGGCGGGTGCAAGAGGATGAGCAAACCTGCACCCAACCGCAGAATAAATGTCAGCATCGCCAACGGCGTGGCATCGGTCGAGATCGACAATCCCACCCAGCGAAACGCCCTGACCAAGGCAATGTGCCTGGAAATTCAGGACTTAATGCCACGGCTTGATGCCAATCCGGACGTCATCGTCGTGGTCCTTCGGGGCATTGGCAATACATTCTGCGCGGGCGCGGCCATTAGTGAACTGTCCTCAGTGCTTCTTGATCGGCAGGACGATGACACCAGCGTCGACCAACTTAGCCGAGCCGACCAGGCCATCACATCGATCACGAAACCCACCGTCGCAATGGTTGACGGGGCTTGCATGGGCGGGGGCTGGCAGATCGCCTCAGCATGCGATTTCATCATCGCTAGCGAAAGCTCCGTATTCGCCATCACCCCTGCAAAGATCGGCATCATTTACCCCCGCCCCGGGATCGAGCGACTCGTGCGTCAGGTGGGACACGCCAACGCAAAGTTCATACTCCTTACCGGCCAGGCCTTTACCGCTGCCCGAGCGCAGGCTCTCGGCTTGGTGACGGAGGCCGTTCCCGACGATGAATTTGGGGAGCGATGCAGCTCCATCCTGAACTCCCTCCTGAACAAATCCCGATTTTCAGTACATGCCATGAAACATCTGGTGAACCTCACGGATATCAATCACTCTGGCATCGACAAAGAATGGGAAGACGCCTGGGCAGCCATGCCAGAGAGCCCCGACATGGGAATCGGCATCGCCGCCTTTCTGAACCGGGAGCAGCCGAGGTTTATCTGGCACCCCAGCAGGACGCAAGCGGACCGTGCTGGCCCTCGATCAGGAGCCACCCGGCTCGCCACTATCAAGCCGCACAACCACCCGATGGACACGAGATCGCCTTCCTCCAGATCCTGGGGCTAAATTCTTCATCCAACACCTGTTGGGTCTGTACGAGCGGGGCGATCAGGTGGTGGGGTAACGACTGTGGTCGCTGGGGTCGCAACATCCACCACTCGCTTCACCTGTGGAGACACACCAAAAACGTTCCACCTTCTCAAGGAGTCTCTATGTATAAGGAGCTACTCGCTCGGGCCGACAGCGGCGACGAGGGTCTCGGCACTATCGAGTTTCAGATTGAGGCAGACGTTGCCGTGGTTGTGCTCTCTGATGCCCCCGCGCGAAATGCGCTCAGCCTCACGATGTGGACACGCATCACAGAGGTCTTTCAGAAGCTCTCAGCCACCCCCGGACTTAGAGCAGCTGTCATTCGCGGGTCAGGGACGGCCGCCTTTGCAGCCGGCGCCAACATCGCAGAGTTTCCCGAGATTCGCCTAACAGCTTCCGACGCCACGTCATACAACGATCAGCTGGCGCGAGCACTTCGCGCCGTCGCCAGCATCGAGGTGCCGACAATAGCGATGATTCGCGGCTTTGCGGTAGGCGGCGGATGCGAGCTCTCCGCCGCTTGCGATTTGCGAATCGGTTCGGACACATCGCAGATAGGGGTTCCGATCGGCCAGTTGGGAGTCATTCTTGGCCTGACTGAGACGAGACTGCTAACACGACATCTAGGCGTCAACGGACTTAAGCACGTTCTGTTCAGCGGCCGGCTCTTCGATGCCAACGAGGCACTGAAAATTGGGCTACTCGACGAGGTCGTGCCGGACGCGGATCTCGTCGCGCATGTCTCATTACTCCTCGAGACGATCAAGAACTCTTCAGCCGTGACGATGCGGGCGGCAAAAATCATCACAGACTTCGCGGGAGCACTGGACGATGCAGCAGCGGACCGAGTACAGCAACTGCACGTGCAGGCCTATGACGGGGAGGATCTCAGGGAAGGCGTCGCCGCGTTCCTTAATAAACGCCGACCTGTTTTCTCGGGCGGGGGTTCCATATGAGCACTCTTGACGGACTCGTTGTTCTAGATTTATCCCGATACATTGCTGGCCCGACTGCAAGCATGATGTTGGCCGACCAAGGCGCAGAGGTGATTAAGGTCGAACCGGTGCCGCTGGGGGACCCTTCCCGCCAATCTGGTCCGTTCGATCAAGGTCACAGCGTGTACTTCATGTCGGCAAACCGGAACAAGCGTTCACTTGCCCTGGACCTCCGCAGTTCCGCAGGACTCGCTGCAATCAAGAAAATCGCCGAAACTGCAGATGTGTTCATCGAGAACTTCAAACCGGGAACGACTGAAAAGATGGGGATCGCGTCGGAGCATCTCCTCAAAGCGAACCCTCGGCTGGTCTATTGCTCCATCACCGGATTCGGCGATGGCCCCGTCGGCGCCTCCATGGCTGGGTTTGACCAGAATGCTCAGGGGATGAGCGGCCTGATGAGCGTCAATGGGATCTCGGAGGCTGGCCCCATGCGCGTGGGCGTTCCCGTTGCAGACTCGACAACCGGACTCATCGCCAGCTTCGCCATATTGGCGAAACTACACGAACGTGCTCGCACCGGCGTCGGCGGGCTTGTCTCAACTTCTTTGATGCAGAGTACCAACTTCCTGCTTACCTATCAGGCACAGAAATACCTCAGCCTTGGCGTCGTCGCGGTCGGTGAAGGCAACGACCACCCACTACTCTTCCCACAGGGGACATTCGCGACTCGAGACGGGTACCTAACAATCGCATCTGGAAACGAGCGCATGTGGCGTCAACTTTGTGGCGCTCTAGGACTTCACTCATTCGCGGAGGATCCCCTTTACTCCACAAACGAAGGTCGACTAACAAACAAACACGAGCTGCGCCGGCTAATGGAAGAGAAGCTCGCCGCGCGAGACTCCCATGAGTGGATGCAAGTCATAAATGCAGCTGGCGTACCGTGCGGGCCTGTGCTTGGAATAGACGAGGCATTTGAGCATCCCATTGCCGAGGAACTACGCCTGGCTGAAACTGTGGAACACCGAGATCTTGGCGAGATCCGGGTGTTAGGCCGCCCGGCAATGACCGGAGATGAAAAGTGGCTTCGAACTGCCCCGCCTGTACTCGGGCAGCATAGTGCTGAAATCCTGTCCGAGTACGGGGTATCCGAAGTGGACCTTGAAGCGCTCATCTCGAGTGGGTCCGTAATCCAAGGATGAAATCGGTTGTGAAAGATGCACCTGACTGCCCGTTACATTCTGGGTTCCGACAGCTGGGACATGGTCGCGGGATGCGGCGTGACTTTCTTACAACCGGCTAAACACGACTCCAACGCCGACGCTGTCTTTTTTCGAAAGGGGCTGTCCTGAACGGCGTCCCGTAAGCATCGGTCCTCGAGCGGTCGCGAGTCGGAGTTGCGGTCAGGCGTCGGTGCATCGTGAAATGTAGTCCGCCATCCCGGGGACGGTGAACGCCACCCGACCGAGCGCCGGCGGGTAGATGATGCCCTTGCGGATCAGCGAGGAGCGTGTCATGGTCATCGAGCTTTGCTTCTTTTGCGCCCTGGTGGCCAGGTCTGCGGTGCTGGACCCCTCGTCGCCGTCGACGGCCATGAGCTGCAGGTAGGACTTCTCGGCCTTGGACGCCCGCTCCCAGCGGGACGGAAAGAAGCCCTGGTCAAGCTGCTGGCGGCCGATTTCCACGGCAACCTGAGCGTCGCTGAGGGTGATGACCTTCTCGGGTGCGGTCTCCCACACGGCGTAGCCGTATTCCTGCAGGAAGTACGGATAGCCGCCGGAAGCGTCCAGGAGCAGGTCTCTGGCAGCCGGCTCGAAGGATGCGCCGAATTTCGCGGCGGGGACAGTCAGGGCGGATTCCGCCGCCGGGCGCGGCAGCGGGCCGATGCTCCGGTAATTGAACAGCCGCTCGGCGTAAGAGCGGGATTCGCTGAGAACAGAGGGCAGGTTGGGCAGGCCGGCGCCGGCGATGTAGAACGGCCATTCCCGCTGGTTCGCCAGATGTTGCACGCTGAGCAGCGCCGCGATCAGGGGCGCGTCAAGGTCCTGCATCTCGTCGATCACAAAGACCAGGCCAGACCGTTTCTCTGCCAATGCCGCGCAGAGATCCTCGACCAGCTCTTCAAGGTCAACCTCGATGGATCCCGAGTCCGCTCGGCCGCGGTTGAGTGCGACGCCGATGTCGATACCGGTAACCCCCAGTTTGGCGGAGAAGGAAGCCACGCTGCCCAGGGCCGATTTCAAAGTGGCCCCGGCACTCCTGTTGTTGAGCTTTCGCCCAGCCTGGAGAAGATTCCTCGCCAGCTTCGCCCTGACGGCGTCCGGGCCGCCGTCCGCGTCCCGGCCTTCAAGGGTGACCACCATGAATTCCGCGCGTTCGGCCTGTCGTCGGAACTCGTTCAGCAGTACGGTCTTCCCGACGCCCCGGAGCCCGTGCAGGACAATCCCACGATCCGGTCGACGCTGGCGTGCCTTGGCCATCAACAGGTCGAATGCGTCCACCTCGTCCTGCCTGCCGGCCAGCTCCGCCGGACGCCGCCCCGAGCCGGGCGAATACGGGTTCAGTGCGCTTTCCATATCCGCAAGCATAAAGCCATATCCAGAAACATGGATAACAGCTTATGAGGTCTTATTGAGACTCTTCGATGGGAGCTAGAGTCCGCTGCTGCCCTTCCATTCATCGGCCGTCACGCGCTTGATGCTAGCCGACTGCGCCCAGCCCAGGTGGTACTTGCCGGAGACGTCCAGCCACTCGATCAGGCCGTAGTTGTTTGACCAGGCGACGGCCTTGCCGTAAATCCCGTTGACGCACACCAAGGGTCGGCCGTACTTCGGGAAGTCCCGGATCGGCGAGCTGTCGTCCATCGGCCGGACCTTGTCGGCGTCCAGGCGCGCCATAATCCGCTCCATATCCTCCGAAGAGCCTGACCTGATCACGGCTCAATTTTAGAACGAATCCGGACCTTTTCGAGCATACGTTCTCCACAGGTTCCTCCACGTGTGGACATGTCTTCGATTGCAGCCGCGAGCAACTGCGATGACCGCGGGGCGCGTGGACATCTGACGGGCTGGCAAATCCCACAGCCATTAGCGTGAGCGATTCTGGTTCCGGGCAGACGGCTACCACTGTCTTCACCTACCCGTCGGGACGTCCAGGGGTCCCCAACTCAGCCGATAAACTTGGAGGGCCAGCACTACCGGAAGAGCAGGTCGCCATGGGTGTCACGAAGAAGCGCGGCCTGGCGATAGGCACGGCGGCCGAACCAGCTGACCGCGTCCTGACCCCGGAGCAGAAACGCGAACTCACCATCGACACGATGGCCAGCTGGGCCCTGGAGGGTATGGAACCCAGCCGTCAGACCGTCGAAAACATCAATGCGTTCTTGCGCGGCGAAGTCACCATGGATGAATACCTGCGGAAGTTGAAGGGATCGTGCCCGCGGTAGAGGCTTGCAGGGGCATCGGAATGTCCCCCACCAAGACCTTTGAGCCGCGCCGTGGCCGGATGATGACGCCCGCAATGGACGGGCCGTTGTCGCTGCCGCGCCGTATGAAGAATGGGGGTCGATGTTTCCGCTCAGGCTGGCCCGAATCGAATTGCTTTCACATGGCCTGCGCTTTAGTACCCTAGGCCGACGCATGCTCACGCGTGCCTACTAGCTGTGCGCCATCGGTAGACGAGGGCCGGGCGGAACGGGGGCTTCGCAGACCATCCTTTTATACAGCTTTACATTTTTTATATTCTTTATATTTTATAAATATGCCCATCCAGCCGCCTTTGCGACTCCTGACGAGCATCACCCTTCGGCCCCTGTCAGGCGATTTGCGAAGTTATATCCACCGAGGACCTCTCCAAGCCATCGCAGTGGCAAGATGACACCCATCATGGACAGGAAGTTGCGGCGCGCTCCTGACGCGGAATGGGTGTTGATGTACCGGCTCGGGCTGAGCCGGAAACGCATCGCCGAGCTGGTGCGCGCCGAACCCGCCACCGTCGGTTACCACCTTGTCATCGCGCGCCGCCGGGATCCGGAGCTTGAGGCGGCACATGTGGCCGCCGCCGGCACCAAGGCTGGCCCCTCCCCCGCGGAACTTGCCCGCATGGAAGTGATTATCGCCTGGATCAAGGCCGAAGGCAGGCTCCCCCGGGACGGCTCCGAGGACAAGAAAGAACGGTCTATGGCCCGGTGGCTCTCGGACCGACGCCGCGAAGCGGCCGAGGAGACCCTTGACCCGGGCTACCGTGACGGTCTGGCCCAGGTGCCAGGGTGGCAGAAAAACCGCAGGGAGTCCGAGGACGAAGAACGCTGGCACCGCCGTCTCGCCCAGCTCGCGGCCCACCGCGAGGAAGGCCACGACTGGCCCCGCCACAAGGACTGCGATTCTGAGCGGGAACATACCCTAGGCGTGTGGATCCACACCCAGCGGTACAAACACCGCCGCGGCGACCTCGCTCCCGACAAGGTCAAGCTCCTCGACGGCGCCGTCCCCGGGTGGCAGACCGGCAGGATCCGGGGCCGCCCACCCAGCAGGTAAACGAGAGACCTGCACCGCGCCGGCGGAGTCGTCGCACAAGTCATCACCCGCCGCTACGGGCGCGACTCCATCTCAGCGACGCTGGGAAAGCCATGTATCGAAGTCGTGAATCTTGATCTTGTGGGCGTCCGTCGGTTTGTGTCCCCATCGCGACATCTGATGGTGGAGGTATTGCAGATAGTCACAGGCATTGTCCCACCAGACCGAATCGTGAGCCGCTACAGGATGGTCCTCGGGAACGGAGAAGAGATTCGACGTTCCGATCGCACCGAAGTGCTCCCCCAGCGCGGAAGCGACGCTTCTCCTGACATGACGCCAGGATCCAGGGAGCAAAGTCTCATGCCTGCGGTACGTGGTCTCCCAAAGCGCGACCGCCTCAAAGATCTCCTGAGACGGGACGGGGTGGATCTCCGAACGCACGACGAGCTTTTGAAGGCTATACAGTCTCTCGCAGAGGGAGGCCGCCGCCTCGCGCTCCACCGCCCGTCGATCGCTCCTGTCCTCGCGCCTCAGAGTCCACCTATGAGTGAGGAACGCCGCGGTCAGAACGCCAACGGCGGCGAGGACCGCTGCAATGAGCGGGACGGCCAAACTCTCGTTCATGCTCCTCCTTCATGGGGTCGGCGTGCGGGCTATTCCTGTACCAGTTGGTAGAGCGTGCCGTGCTTGCTGGCCATCGTGGACTCAACAGACCGGGCGAGAGCGGAGTCTTGTACGAGAAGGCCGAATTCGATGTTGCGGTTCTCGGCGCTGAAGGAGAAGTTGGCGCTGGTCAGCAACAGCATTTCATGGTCAATGACGACGAACTTCGCATGACTGACCACGGGTTTGCCGGTTGGCAGAACGGCGGATCTATATACAGTCGCACGCCCGAGATGGGCTTTAATGTTCACGGCGTCGGCCTTGTCCCCGTCGACGTAGACGGTGACGGTGACGCCGGGCTGTTCGGCGCTTTCCCGGAGCACTGTCCACATCTTCGAGGTCTTCTCGAAGTTATACGTTGCGCAGGTCACGGACTGGCGGGCGGAGCGGACGAGCCGGTGGAACTCGCCCGTGAGGTGGCCGATTTTGGCTTCGTTGCCGGGCATGGTCCAGACAGGGGTCAGGTCCCGATGGACGGTCTTAGCTCCAGCGACAGCCTGTAGGACGGCAACCGAGCGCTCGACGTCAGTGTGCCCAAGGCCGGCGGCTGTAAGGAGTCCGCGGGCCCGTTCACGACGGGAGGCACTGACCGCTCCGAGGGCCTTGGCGAAGTGCTGGCCCGTGGCGAGCTGCGCGGCAAGTCCCCCGGCTTCGGCAGCTGTGAGGAACTCGCCGAGCGCCGCAAAGGGGTCAGACGGCATCCACGCTCCCAAAGAACCCGGGCACGGTTGGACCCATGGTGGTCGGCAGGTTGAGCAGGAAGCGCCGGTCCAGGAACCGGTTCGACTTCTCGCACGAGGTCTCCGAGGCGAACGTACAGCAGTGGCAGGCCGCACCATGGAGGAAGTCCTCCGGGTCGCTGGGAGTGCGCACCGCACAAACGGGGTCCGAGGAACACCGCGACGCCCTGCGCAGAGCCGAGATGACGAGGCCCTCCAAGCGCGCAGGTTCGGAGAGTGCGACCAGCCCGCCGAGCGTTCCCTCGCTGTCGGAGGCGGTGGTGCAGATGAGCAATCCGGCGGCCGCCTCGCGCTGCGGCCCCGCAGGCCATCCGTAGATGCGTTCGGTGAGGCTGGCAGCGCCGTAGCCACAGGACATAGCCATCTCGCGAATGAGCGTGTGGGCGAAGGTGTGCAGGAGCCAGTACCGCGGGCCAGGCAGCCGGGTGTCGGGATTTACTGATGCGGCGGTCTCCGAAAAGCGGCGGGAGAAGTTCAGTCGGTGTGCCTGCTGATGAGCCGTCCATAGCGGGGAGTCGAGGATCTTCTTTTCCCACTCGTCCACGGCTTTCAGGTCGAGCTGAAGGAAGATTCCCTCGCCGCGGTCTTCGGTCGCCGGCACCCAAGTTGGTCTGCCTTTGCGCGTTAGTTTGACGAGGCGGCTGGCAAGGTCGTTCACCCGGTCCATCTCGTCGAGCCGGGTAAACCCGAGAACGGCGTTGATCTTTTTCATGCGGTTGACGGCGACGACTCGCGCAATGCGCGCGTGTAGGTTCTGCCCTCGTTGCATCTCGGTGACCATTAGGCCGCTGGAGTTTTGCTGCTGCGGGAACAGAGCTGGCTTTTGCAGGTACCGCCATTCCGGCACGAGCAGCTCCACCGGGTCCCAAGTGGCGAGCTTCTCCTGGCGGACCTCCTCGGGATCGACGGGCGCGAGGACGTCCGCGACGGCGGCCGCAAGGCTCGGGTCAGAGACATCCTTGAGGTCGATCTTTCCGTCTGCCACGTCCCTGAGGGTGTCCAGATCGGAGGCGTACTTGGCGATCTTTTCGATTCCCACCGCAGCGCGCAATTGGTCAGCGAGGGCTTCGGCTTCTTCAGCGTCGGTGCGGGGCATGACAATGACCGACTGGGTGGAGGAGAACCAGAGGTTGGATGCCCCCATCATGATCAGGGTGGGACGGGCGCCGCATTCGGCGTCGAAGGCGTTCAGGTGCGGGTGTCGTCCACGGCATTTCTGCGGGAGTTTGTCCCGCCCGGCTGCGCCCTGGGCTTCGGCCATGCCACGGGATGCGCCGCAAGAGGCGCAGCTGATGACGGAGCCGATGCTCTGACCGATGTTCGCGTCCCGCATCTTCAGGTCGGGTGCCTCGGCTTTCGGGCATATTCCGCCGCGGTGCACCCATAGTGTGTAGGGGAACTCGTCGAGGTGGCCGTTGGTGCAGGTCAGCAGGTGCGGGGCTGGAACGGCCGGGCTCTGGCGTTTCCCTCCGGCTGCTCCGGCCGCTTTCCTGCCACGGCCCGGACAGCTCTGGTGGGTGAACTGGGCCAAGTCCGGGCGGAAGGGATGGGTATTCGTGTAGCTGAAGCGCGGCAGAGGTCCGAGGTAGTCGCAGCCGGTGCAGCGCAACCACTGCGGGAAGACGCGCGCCGGAACGCCGAGGTCGGATCCTTCCTTGGACATCGCTCCCTTCTTCGGCTGCCACGGGAACGGGCGGAGCGAGTCAACCTGAGGCCCGAGGTGAAGCCGTACAACATTCAGCAGCCGCGGTTCGACGATGGTCGGGGTGAATTCCCGGCGCTTCCAGATCGGTTCCCAGTCGTCGAGCCCGGCCGGCATCACAGCAAACCCTGGGAGGTCCATGATCGCGCCTGGGCCATAGGTGTAGAGCAGCGAGGAGGGGCGTGCGGAGCCGACCTTTGCACGGTTCTTGACCGTGCCCTCTTCGGCGTCAGTCAGCGGGTCGAGCGTCTGCCCGGGATCGTGGAACATGGCGAGGCTGTTTAGCGGCTCCGCATCGTCTTTATCGGTGGAGATGGTTTCGGCCATCAATCGTCCTCTCCCATTGGCAGGGCCCACTTCGGGGCTCCCTCGGGTGCCCGCGAGAACAGCCGCTCAGACAGCGGGCTGACCAGCACATTAATTTCCGGCTGCACTTCACGCATCGAATTGGCAATAACGAACGGCGCCTCGGAAGACCCCCCTACCGATGCCCTGGCATTCTCGGGGCTGATGATCAACGGCAGGTACTTGTCGCCTTCTCCGGTGCGTTCGTACACCAGAGTCTTGCTCATCTCCGCGGCCCGCTTCGCACGCTGATTCCAGCGGTCAATGCGGTTCACAAGAAGGTCACTTGCCTTCTTGGCGATGTCCTCGTTTTGAGCAGCTGCCGCGATGCGTTTTTTCAGCCGATCCGCCAGCGCTTCGAGCGCCTCTGGCTGCTCCTTGATCCGCCAGGCGCTGCGTTCCGGGGAGAGCCCATCAGCCACGGGAGCCTGGAGCACCCGTGCAACGCTGACCAGCAGTCCGTCGATGCCGCGCTCCAGCGAGGTCGGTGAATACGGGGTCACTGAGAGTGCCTCGACCTGGGCGTAGAACGTGTTGTGGTAGTTCCGGAACTGCTCGAAATGAGCCAGGTCACGTGGGCGCGCCCAGTTCCCGAGGGCGACCACGAGACCGGGCCGGTCAGAGGGATCGCGGCCGACGCGCGAGGATGCCTGAATGTACTCTGCGGTGTTCTTCGGCTGCCCGACCACGAGCATGAGCCCCAGTCGCTGCACGTCCACGCCGACTTGGAGCATGGAGGTCGCCAGGACGACGTCGAACGGCGCGTCTTTCCTGCCGGCAGGCTTCTTGTTGTCGCGGATGGCGGCTATGCGGGCCTGGACAGCTGTGGTCGTGTCAAAGTTGGAGTCGAACTCCAACCCGAGCCGGTCCAGAGTCCTGCTGATCTCGGCCGAGGCGATCCGGGAGGTCAGCTCGGCAGTGTGGAGGTTGCCGAAAGCTGCGCCGTATCGCTTGGGGAAGCCCGAGTCCTTGCGCGGGTTACCCACCCTGTTTGCCACATCGTCGGCGATATACCTCGCCATGCCCGCGAGTTCACGGGTGGCATTGAAGTAGCCGACCAGCGTCATGTACGGGTCTGCAGCGCTCCCGGCCCTGTCGAAAAGGAGCTGGCTCGCCAGTAGGAGTACCTCGGCGAGCCGGATTTCCGCACTGGAGAGGCGCACACCCTGGGCACTGACACCAAGGTACCGCCGCCCCGGGTTCTCCCGACTGACCGGAACCTCCTGGGAGAAGTAGGTATCTGCGACGTCGAGCACTTGCGGGGGGAAGATCTCAACCTGCCGCCCGTAGAGTCCCCGCACTTGATCCTGGGCGTTGCGCACGGTCGCTGTTGAGGCCACGATCAAGGGTCTCACCGGTTTGCCGGCTGATGTTTCCCATGAGGACAGGGTCTCCACAGCTGCCTCGAAGAGGCCGACAGCTGTGCCGAGGGCCCCGGTGATCAGGTGCAGCTCGTCTTGGATGATCAGGTCCGGCGGCCGCAGCCGGTTCACGGTCTGCACGGTCGCTGCCGGGTGCCCGTACTTGTCCGCCGGGTGCGTCGTCGTGATGTCGCAGTTGCTGTAATCCGGATGGACGTACCCGTGGCGGCCGCACCTGCGGCTGACGTATCCGAACAGTGAGGCGGCCTCGCCCTCGCGGGCGAGTCGGGCGAACTTGTCCACGGTCGCGATAACAAAGGCGGGGGTGAGGCGGTAAATCTCCTCGTCGACGGTGAGTACCGGCAATCCTTCATTGACGAGTCCGCCCTTGGAGAAGGGGCAACGGGCGAGGTCGTCGCCGCAGTAAACGAATACCCGACGGACTGTCGCATCAGTCTTGACCTGGGCCGCGGTAATGGGCGTGCCACACCAGGGGCACCGCTGAATCTGGAGGACCGTCAGCCGGTGGGAACCGTATTCGTTGGCCTTGGTGAGCTGCTCGTCCGCTTCCTCGAACCGTTTCGGGCTCACGTCGGTCCCTACCCACAGCCCGATGCGGAATGGCTCGACTCCCCAAATCTCCTCATTTTCGCGGCGCGCCAGCTCGGCCGCGCACATCAAGGTCGTTGCCCGCTGGAACTGCTGGGCGGTCAGCAGCCGCAGGGTGTACCGCATGAGAACCGCTACGCCATCGCGCCCGTCGAGCTGGCCGTCAGTCGAGGAGACCAGGCCCTGGCGGCGACGGATCGCGAACGTGTAGGCGGCAAGGCCGAGATAGGCCTCGGTCTTGCCACCACCAGTGGGGAAGAACAGCAGCTCAACGCGAGCAAGGTGGTCGGCGCTGCGGAATTGTGCTGTCGGATCGGTCAGTGCCCCGAGCTGCATGAGGATGAACGCAAGTTGGAACGGACGCCAGGAGGCTGCGCCCGGACCCTTTGCGGCAACTGCTGCCTGTGCCTGCTCGATCGTCACTGTTGGATCAGATGCCCGCAGGGCTGCTACCTGGGAGGCGATGCGCTGATCGCGCATCACGCGGTTCATGAACTGGAAGCAGCGCAGCGCTTCAGGATCGCTGGCGATGTGTTCGAGCCCGTCGGCAAGCCGTTGGCGCGCCTGGGCCGCATCCCACAGGACCGCCTCGGCGGTCTCCTGAAGATGCGCCGGAAGACTCTTCGCAGTTGCCCCCTGTTCGTCGAGCCACGCACCGTAACCCGAGACCATGGGGGTCAGGCCCGCCTTCAGTCCCTCTGGTGTCACTGTCGAAAGCGCATCCATCGACAGCAGCGCGTCTTTTACCGATCGTGCGCGTGTCTGCGGCGTTTCAGCGACAGGAAGCCACGTCGTAGAAACCTCAGCTGCCCGCCGTGAACCAGTGCGCGCCACCCAATCCACCGAGCAGGTGCGACCGATCGCGAACTCCAGGCGGTTGCGGTACTGGAGGTTCAACCGCTTGACCTCGTCGTCATACTCCGGCCAGTCCTGCTCCAGCGCATCCCGCACCGGGAGAAACACCTCCGCCCCGCCGGCGTTCACGCGGAGCTGGGTCTGGAACAGCCACATGTTCACCGGGATCGGCATCGGCGTCTCCCGGTCATTGCATAGGGCAATCTCCACCAGAACCCGGCCGAACTGCGGATCGTCGTACCTGTCCACCCGCAGGCAAATCGAATCCCGCAACGTTATCGTCGCAGTCTTCCCCGGGGTCAGCTCAGCGAGCGTGATCGTGCGGGGTTCTTCGACGGGAGTGCGCTGGTAGTGACGGATGGGGCGGCCGGCTTTGGTGACCTGGTCGGTCTCGACCGTCGAGTACGTACCCCATGATGCAGTAACGGTGAACGAAGCCAGGTCTGCTGGCACCTGGAACCGTAGTCCCATTGACGCCGGGATCATCAGCCCCTGTTTCGGGGTGCGGTCCTCCGTGTCATCGTCGTCGGCGTCCGCAGTTGTCTCGTCGGCGGCGAATGCCGGAACACCGCGCTGCTCGCGGGCAGCGTCACCGTCCAGGCGGGCCTCGACGATGTGCCCGCGCTCTGGGGCGCTTTCGGATTCGCCGTCTTTCAGGGCCTTGCCTGTGAGCTTCACTGGAGCGATGTGGCCCACCAGATACTGGGAGCGGGGGCTGAACGGCAAAACTTCTTCAGGTCCGTGGATCGGCCCGAGCAGTTCCCGCTCCAAGATGTCGGCCAGATTCTCGCGCACCATGAATGACGAGCCATCCAGCTCGTGGTTGAGCTCGTACGGCTTCTGTGGTGAGCGCGTTGTCGTGGTCTCGCTCATGAGAAAAGTACCTCCGCCTGCTGCGACACAGCCTTTGCTTTTCTTCCATTCGCAGCTTTCTTAGGACTCGCCGCGGCTTCCGCGGCGGCACGGCGGTGGTTCTCCTCCAACAACCGACGCCGCAACTCATCGCGTTGAGCGGAGTCGCATGTAAAGCGCAGAACTCCTGCCAGTTCATGGAATCCGTGGTGAAGCTCGACATCGCTCCACCCATAACTCGCTACTACCGCGGCGTCAAGAGCCGTCTGTGCCTCTCGAAGTCGAGAGACTACATACCCGCCCGCACTTGGATCGTCCAGAAGGTTGTAAAGCTTCGTCGGCGAAGTGATCTCTGACAGCGCCTTGTCCCGCGCTGTAATGAACTCGTCCGCAGCGATCAAGACATTCGGATTCTCGAGACCGGGAAAGGGGAATGTGCGAAGACAGCGGGACACAACATAGTTGCTTGTGGTGCCGCGGCCAGTGCGAGTGCGCTCGAACCAAGCGGAGTGTACGGTCGATGAGAGAACACCCAAGACGGAGGCAGAAGCAGACGCGATCACTACGACCTTGTGCGAGAGGAGCGGACGGTGATCGTGCCTGAACAGGAAGACTGGCACGCGCGTGTCCCCCGCCAGCACTATGAACCGGTCCAGTTTTTCAACTTCCCGGAAGAGTTCCTCGCGTTTATCCCAAAACGCCCAGTATCGATGCTCATGTACCTGGCTTGTGATCGCATCCCTGACAGGCTTGACCGTCAAACGGAGATGCTCAAACAGGGTTGGCATTTCCCTGCGAAGCGAATTTTCGTCGACGTAGGTCCCAACATCGATCACATTCCGTCCTGATGGAACTCCTGACATCAATGTCTGCCCATTGACGAACGGGCGCAATGCAAGTTGCTCCGCCTCATTGAGACTCGCCAAGATCGGGGCGTCTGCATCAAGAACGAATCCTTCGCCATAGGCCTGGATTCCCCTACCGGCAAGGAAAGGAAGCTTCATTGGCGAGGCCGATGTGATATCCGCCTCGCCCGCGTCACCTAGTGCCGGAGATACCGCCGCGACGGCACGGCCATCAAGGACTGGTGGAATTTCTGAGGCATCGGAACTTCTTTTCGATGCCCAAATAATCGCCGCGCCCGTTGACACTTGCCCTGGCCAACGAAACGCCGACACCGCTCGAAACAGCGTGCCTTGTTCCACCAAGAGCTGGGTACTCATCAGGGCAGTGTCGCCCTGCCCAATTCGATCAGTGGCTATCAGCCCCAACGATCCACCGTCAGCCAGTAGCAGCCACGCTCGACGAATGAAATGCGCGCTCATGTCTGCCGAACCTTTCAGCCCGCTCAAATCTGCCTTGATCCAGCTTTCAATGTCAGAGCCATTTGCGATAGCAATCTTCTTCCCTGCGAGGAACGGGGGATTCCCGATGATGGCGTCAAAGCCACGGTGATCGACCATGACGTCAGGGGTTTCGAGCACCCAGTGGAGAGGCAACCAACGCTCGTAATCGGTTTGCACAGTCGGCGTGAGCCCGTTGTCGATGATCGCGTCGAGCCACGTACTGTCAGTCTCCCCATCAAGGGTTCCCACGTGCGCCTTCTTCACGGCAGCCCGCAGATTCTCGTATGCCTCATCGAGCGCCCTGCCTGGCTTGCCTCCGTGGGGCAAGCCAGCGGCGATCACGCCGTCGGCGATCGCCCGCAAGGATACGGTAACCTCGCGAAGCTCCCGCAGCTGCCGGTGCTTTGCGGCACTGCTGCGGGCAGGGTCGTCTTCATCGATCTCCGTCGCGAGCCGTTCGCGCAAAGCCACTGCCTTGCGGACGATGACGTCGATGTCGACGTGGAAGATGTCGAGCATCTCGCCGGGCGTCACGCGCGTGGTGTCGATGTGGAGTTTGTGGAGCTGATCGAGATTGGTGAGACCGAGCAGGGAGTTACCGACAAACACCTTGTCGTCGACAAAGGAGAACGGCATGTCGCGGTCGAGGGATACGAGCCAGAGTGAGAGCTTGCACATCTCGACGGCCATGTCGTTGATGTCGGCGCCGTACAGGCAGTTCGCGACAACCTGCCGGATGGCTCGCAGGTACAGGTTCTTACGGTGCGAGTTGGACGGATCTTCCTCAGTCCATGCCTCCACCACGCGGTCCGCGAGGTATCGGGCGGCAGCCACAAGGAACGCCCCGGACCCGCAGGCGATATCGGCGACCTTGAGTCCCAGCAGTTCGTCGGAAGACTTCAGCTTCCACTGCTCGCCGTCAGCGGTCTGATGCGGACCGGGAGAGTAGCACAGCGGCTGGAGAGCATGGAGTACGACCTCTTCAGCCAGGGACTTCGGCGTGTAGTGCGCGCCGGCGTTCTTTCGTGAAGGGGTCTCCTTCACCACCAGCCCTCCGGTCACGACAACGAACGGGTGGCCCCGCAAATCAGGCCTGATAAGCCCAAGCCATGGCTTGATGCGGTCGCGCAGCGTGTTGTCGTCGCCAACAGTCTGAGTGAGGGCACTGATTGCACTCGGGTCGGGGGCTGCGGTGACGGCTTTGGCGATCGCCGTAGCTGACGACGGGCTAGCAGAGGGCTGGTCTTTATCAACCCATTCGCGGACCGCCGCGGCGAGCTTCTTCGGGTCGGTGTGGGTAGTCGCCAGGTCTTCGAGTATGGCCAGCGGGATCTCGGGTTCCGCTCCGGTGGTTCCGATGATGCCTAGGGTGGGCTCACTGACACGTGTCGCTGTATAGCCGAGCAGGCCTTCATAAATGTAGCCGATCTGCTCGACGTCGATGTCGCGGAACGAAATCTGCCGACTTTCCCCTTTCACGTAGGCCACCTGGATGGAGCGCAGCACGTGGAGCATTACCCGGTCGGAGACCGTGACGGCTAGAGCGCCCTGTTCATCTATGCCCGTGAGGAAAGGGAACCGTTCCGGGTTGAACAGCGATCCGCCGTAGGCGGGCATGCGCAGGTTCTCGAATGATGCACCCTTGTAGAGAGCCTGGCTGGTTGCGAGCAGCCGGTGCCAGGTCAGCGAGGTGGCATCGAGAGCCTCCTCGCTTTCTTCGTTCCTCCGGGCAGTGAGCCTGTCGAGTTCGCCGGCAATGCCGTAGCCCTGCTCGAAAAGCTCGCCAGCAGGAAGCAAGCCGCGCTCTTCCGCGAACAGCAGGAACACCGCCCGCATCATCACGGTGACGGCCGCCTCGTAAGTGTCATGGTTCCGATCCGGGAGCGGATCGGGCATGCCCCGGCGTTTAGCCTCCGCAGCCGACTCTGAGAACGACTGTATGAGCAGTTCGACGGCCCGACGTACCTGCGCGCCCAGAGCCTCGGTGATCTCCTCCGCTGCGGCGATGGATTCCTTGAAAAGCACAGGGAGGCGCTCGGCGGGGTCGCCACCGATGATGTGCTGCCTCCCGACCAGAGTGAGGAAGGCGTCCCGCGTCCGGGGTTCTTCGACCCAGGTGAGCGCGTCCACGATGCCGGAAGCGGCCATGCTGCCCTCGCGGGCGCAGACCATGCCCCACCAGCGACCGTCAGTGACGATGCCGATCTCGACCCTGTTTTCGCGAAGGAGTGCCTCACAGCGGTCGATTGGAGTTGCGGCCCACAGGTCGCTGGGTGTCTGGCGCAGTGAGTCCGTCGGATCGACGACGAGCACGAGCGCGCCACTACCCTCCGCGCCGAGAAGGGTTCCCTGCGCGGTGACGGTGACCGCGCGGTTGGGCGACTGGACCTCTGCGCCGGGGACGATGCCCCATTCCAGTGATTCACCCCAGCCGACGACGTCCCGCAGAACGGTCTCGATCCACTTGTCGCGTTCTGTTCGATAGCCGCCCAGCCTGATGTCACTGTCGGGGTCACGGTCAAGGGCTTCCCATGCAGACTCGAACGCCTTGCGGGCTTCGACCAGCGCGTAGAAGCGGTCAGGGTGAGTGGCACGGAAGTCCGGGATGCCGTTGGGCCAGACCTTTTTGAGCGGCGGGATTGCGAGGAACGGCCCGTCCGTGTCAACGAGCTGGAGCCACGCCCGGTGCAGGTCTGTAGCGTTGGTCTTCAGACCCGTGACCTTCTTTGGTCGCGCCATCAGTTGGTCCATCCTTCTGCGTCTTCACGGGTGAGGGCAAACACGACCGCTGCAGCCGTTGTGTGCGGCTTGACGTCCGCGTAGCGCTCTTTGATCGCGTCGATCTCACGGGCTTCTTCGTCGTCTAGTTCGTCGAGACGGCGTTCCATTGCCTCCATGTCCCGGCGGCGTTGGCGCTGCTGGTCATCAGGCAGGAGCATCGCGGCCGCCTCATCCTCGGCGCGACGCAGACGGGCTAGCGACTCGCGGAGGTTGGTCCGGAACGCCGTGAAGATGTCCCGTGCCCGCTGGACGTCGGCTTCCTGCCGACGCGTGAGCTGTTCAAGGACGAGCCCGTGGCGGCGGCCGGCACGGGCCTGCATGGACTCTTCCAGCCGGACACGCAGCGGAGCATCGGGCACGTTCCACAGGTCGCAGAGCTGGTCGCGGACGCGTTCGTCCGCCAGTGCGATGTGCTCTCCGTCGAGTGCGTGGTCCAGGGCGGTTTCGGCCTTTTCCTCTGCCATCGCACGGCGCCCATGCAAGCGGACGCCGGCCAGGAATACTTCCTCATGCAGGCGGATACCGCCTCTGCCGACCAGGACCATGCGGGTGACTGCGGCGACGAACGATTCGGGCAGATCGTCGACCACGACAGCGGTCACGCGGCTGAGCGGCGAGTCGACGCTCCAGAGTGACCGGCGCAGAAGACGCTGGGCCTTCTGCACGATCGGATGTCCGAGGTGCACGTACACGAGTTCGTTGCGCCCGTCGGCTGCCTGGGGATCGAAGGTGATGGGGCGTAAGGAATCGGGTTTCAGACGTGTCGGCAAGCCTTTGAGGGCTGCGCTCCATCCCGCCGACAAGCTGGGCACATCGAACACCTCGGCGTCGGTGAACTCCTGGAATTTATGGTTCGGCGCGAGTGGCTGCTGGTGGTTGATTCGCAACGCGGTGTCGACCACCCTGCGCAGGTTGGCAGGGTCAAGGTGCATTTCCGTGCGTGAGGCCTCGTAGCCCTGTTCAAGCTGTGTCAGCCTGGCGTTGAGCTCCATACCGCCGGCGAGGGCGGTATTGATGACGTCGTTCGTATCAATGCCTTTTGCCTTGGAGCGCGCAGGTGCACGCTTGCCGAAGTGGCGCTGGATCTCGTCGCCGATGACCTGGTTCACTGAGCCGAGGTCCTGCTCGACGTTTGCGACTTTCCTCGCAACACGGGCCATGAAGGAGGCATCCGCGGCGTAGACGGAGGAGTCGGTAGCAGGTGCGAAGTGGTAGACCAGAGGCTCCTGTTTCTGGCCGTACCTATCGATGCGGCCGATGCGCTGTTCCAGGCGCGACGGGTTGAAGGGGATGTCGAAGTTCACGAGCCGGTGGCAGTGCGTCTGGAGATCGATGCCCTCGCCGGCGGCGTCCGTGGCGAGCAGGACCCGCACGGGTTCTTTCTTCGGGTCTTCGGTGAACTGGGACCGGATGTACTCGCGGTCCTCGGGCGAGGTGGAGCCCTGGATAACGGCAAGCCTGTCCCCGTACCCGCGCTGGGTGAGCACACGGGTCAGCCAGTCGACGGTGTGGGCGTACTCGGTGAACACGACCACACGGTCTGACTCAAAGTCTTTGCCGTCCGGACGGCACACGGAGTCGAGAAACTTCAGCAACTCGTCGAGTCGGGAGTCTGCCCGGGACTCGTAGCTTAGGCTCCACTCCAGGAGAGCCTTGAGCTGCTCGGGCTCCGCCGCGACCAGCGGATCGGAGCCCTTCGATTCACGCAGCCGTTCGGCCTCGTCCTGCTCCCACAGGCCCTCTTCCTCATCCGACTGTCCCTCGCCGAAGACGTCATCGTAGTCATCGTCTGCCAGACCGCGGCCGGCCTTGGCGCTGAGGTAGTGCGAGAGGGTCTGTCCGAACGCGAACGGGCTGGACAGGAACCTCTTCTTCAGCAGCATGGTGACGATGTCGCCGCTGGGTTTGGTGCCGTTGGCCTTGGCACTTTTGACGACAATCTGATCCAGGAGCTGGAACATCTCCTGCTCGTCGTCGCGCGGGGTGTAGGGCAGGGCGCTGACCTTGCGCTTTTTGAAGTCCTTGCCGGTCAGGTCGCCCTTGAGGCGGCGGATGGTTACATCCTTGAGTGCTTTGGAATCCAGGAGCGCGCCGCGGGAGAAGCGCCGGGAGTCGATCATTTCCATCAGTGCGGTAAAGGATTCCGGGTGTCCGTTGTGCGGGGTCGCGGAGAGGAAGAGCCGGTGTTCGCAGCGTTCCGCGAGATCCCTCACCGCGACGGTGCGCTGGGTGTCCACGGCGTACCCGCGGCCTCCGGCGATTGCGGGGGGACTGGACGGGGCGACGTGGTGGGCCTCGTCGACAACGAGGATATCGAATGCGAAGCGTTTCGCCGTCTTTGGGCTTTTTACTTGCGCATACACGTCGCGCAGCAGCCGCTGGGAGCGGACTTGGGGCAGCCAGGCCATGCTCACGATGACACGGGGGAACATCAGGAACGGGTTGGCGTGCAGTCCGTGGGTGCGGCGTACTTCTGCCATTAGCTCGGAGTTGACGATGGTGAAGTCCAGCCCGAACTTGTCCCGCATCTCGTCCTGCCATTTTAGTGACAGGCTCGGAGGACACACGATCACAGCGGTGCGGGCACGGTGCCGCAACAGCAGTTCCTGAATCACCAGGCCCGCCTCGATGGTCTTTCCCAGGCCGACATCGTCGGCCAGCAGCAGGTTTGTGCGCGGCGCGCCTAGGGCACGGCGCAGCGGCTCAAGCTGGTATGCCTCCACGTTCGCGCCGGACCAGAACGGAGCCTGGTAGCGGTTTGGGTCGGCGCTCGTGACCGCACCCCATCGCATGGCGTCCACAAAGCCAGCCAGGGTGGTTGGGTCATCGAATTGCTCGGCATGGATCGTCTCCGGCAGTCCCTGAGCCGGGGTGAGTGTGTGACCTACTTCCAGCTCCCACACCACTGACAACTGATCCCCGAGACGGTCCTCGTCAAGGGACTGTAAATCGACCACGTGCGTAAGCTGCGCAACTGATTCGTCCGCCGGGCTGCGGGGCAGTCCCTGTGCCTGAACGTTGGCCACGGCCCAGGTTGATCCGCGAACCTCGACAACCTGGCCGGGCTCCGGCAACGGCGGCGCGGCAACAGCTGATGTTGACACGTGTGGCTCCTAGCTCCGTTGCTTCACCCCTGGGAACCCCAGCACGTGGCAACGGTGACGCCCGGGGTGTGGACTCATCTAATCATTGTCTGATGGGGATCCTCGTAACTTGCGAGCAACTCCGCCTTCTGAGGGTGCAGACGGCTTCTGAAACTGACACACTTTCCGGGCACTTAGGGGAACTGGAACACGTTCGAGAGGACGCTCCCCCGGAGGCGTATTTTGATCATCATGCCACGGCGTGCTTAGCCCTCCAGGCTAGCTCGCTGCTCCATGACTGCCTCAACGTAGCCGCGCACGCGCTCCCTTTCCGGTCCTGACAGGTCACGGATGAGGTCCTCCAGTTCCACCGTGTTCACGGACTTGCCGCGACGCCGCACGATCGGGGTGGGCTTCTGCAGGCGAGGCATCCGTACCCCGTCGCGCGATGTGAAATTGGCCCAATATACCCAGATGATCGGTAGAGGAACGAAGGCCGCGAAAGCTGCTTCGAGCTTCTTTTGGGTATTGGGGAAAGTCACCCATGCGCCTGCTTCGTCTACATCGGGCATCATGTAGGGGCTATCGAACTCGTCCGGCTCCACCTGTACCGATGCGTTCGGAAGAAGCCGTTTTAGAACACCGGCGATTCGTACCGCGAGCCGGAAAGTCGCCTCAAGATCAGGCCAGTCGCCCAACGTCTCGATGATGTCAGCATCTAGTGGTGCCGAGCCGAGCGCGTCGGGACGATCGCTGTAGAAGGCGAGTCGATCCCTCCCTACAGGTACCAGTCCTTGGCATAGCACCCAGAGTTCGTGGAGATCAGCTTCGCTCACCCCGAGGGCTGCAGCCCACGGCGCGAGCTTCGGTTCCTTAAGGGCCCGCTGACCCTTCTCGACCTGGGATACGGTCGCGGCCGGCGCCCCGATGTTCTCCCCAACCTGCCGCATGGAGTCGCCAACCCCTACCGACCGCACCAGTGAGAGTAACTGGCCGAAGAGTTTCGCTGACGGTGTTCCTCGCCTCATGTCCACGAAATGAGCCTAACGCATTTCAGAGAGATGCATTCATCCGCAATATGTACCCCTTGAATGCTCTTTCGAGCTATGTCTATGATGTCTACGTGCGACGGTTTTCGTCGCCCCTCCCCGATCAAAGGTTGAGAGCAATGAATGATGACAAGTCGGAGGTCCAGGAAGTGCTGGTCGACATCCCGAAGTACGACAAGGACGGAAACCCCGTCACCCTCGACTCGCTGAGCTCGGGCGGCGCCCGGAACGCTGCCGGCTTCCTCCAAGTTCAATACCGCAACCCGAGGATTCCGGAGGCGGCCAACGAACCTGAGTTCGACCGCGACTTCGAAGAGAGCCTCCGCCGCGAATACGACGCGCGGCGCAGGCGCGAAGAAATAGCCGAAGAACGCGCCCGCAAGGAATATGCCCGCCTCCAGTTTGTCTATGACAATGTTGTAAGACCGTACGTAATTCCAAGGGTGGCGGAGTTGTGGGACACCCAGGTGCTGCCCGCGGGCAAGCGGTTGTGGGACACCAAGATGCTGCCCGGCGGCAAACGGCTTGCGCAGCGCTGGCTCCGCCCGAAGAGGAGCCAGTCCGAGGCCCCAGGTGGGAGCGAAGATTCGTCTGAGTTTGGGGCCGAGAATGCCAACCCTCTCGCAACCTCCACGTACAACACCGACCACACCGCTGAAATATCGACAGTCCAAGAGGGGGGCGACGACGCTCCGCTCGCTGACGTGATTCAGATAGATGAATTTCAGAACCGTCGGTCCGCCTAGCGATTCAGGCGCGTTTGACGTCGTAGGCAGTCTCCGCCAGGGATTCTTTACTGACATGGACGTGGGCCTTCAAGCTGGCGCTAGAACGCGCGAGCGGTGGCATAAGGTGTTCCCGTGTCTGATCTGCAATCCATTGCCCCCTTCGTGCCAGCCGAGACGGGGGTCCCCGCCAAGCCAGCGCCCACTGCGTCCCTTACCCTCGCTCATGTACTCACTGGCATGGGAGCGGACCACGATCCGACGGTCCGGCCGGAGGACATTCACGTCATCCGCCACACCTTCAAGCCAGGCGACCCCGGAGCGCTGCGCGGGCCGGAGGACCTGACCGAGGAGCGAGTCCTCGCCTACACCAGAGAGCAGGACCTCTCGACGCGTCGCTTCCCCGCAGACCCTCCGCGATACTGGGTGATCCTCGTCGCGAACGGCCAGCACCGCTCCCGCCTGTGGGGTACCTTTGAGAACCACGGCGAAGTGACCGCAGATCGCACCGAGTCGAGCCGTTTCTTCGACCTGCGCCCGTCGGTTTTCCTTGCACCCCTCAATGACCGACTCGTGGTCGAATGGGACACCCCTCGCAGCTGGCACCGAAGCGCCGCCGCTGCCAGCGCCGCGCGCATGCCCGTATTAGAGATTGCGGACCGCGACAAGGTCCAGTTCCCTGGGTTCGATGGCGTCCTGCTCAGCTACCACCAACTACGCGACATGGTGGAAGATCCCCGCTACGCGGACTGGCGCGCGGCTCTGTCAGAGGTTCAAGGGATTTATCTCATTACAGACTCCACCAACGGCAAGCAGTACGTCGGCAAGGCCGACGGTGCCGAACGCATACTCGGCCGGTGGACAGCCTACGCGCGCGACGGTCACGGCGGGAACGTCGCTCTCCGCGAGCTTGCCCTCGCCAGCGCAACCGGGGAAGGCACAAGGACGAAGACAGACCACGCTCGACACTTCGTTTTCAGCCTCCTCCGCGTCTTCGGACCCAGCACACCGTCCTCCGAGGTGAACTCGGCCGAGTCCCACTACAAAGCAGCGCTTATGACGCGCATATTCGGCCTCAACAGGAACTGATCGCGCCGCCGGGAAAGCCGGCGGCACCGGCTATACCTAGGGAAGGAAGCTGCCGCCGGCGAAAAAGGGCTGCCATGCTGAACCATCAACGCGGATGCCGGGAGTAACCTCTCCCGGCGAGATGATGCAATACACGACGGCGTTCGCGAGCCGCCCGGCGAACAAGCGAAGCTGTGGCATCCTCAAAACATGAACGCACCGAACGACGCACCCCAAGTCCTCGACCTGCAAGCCTGGGAGACACTTCGAGAGTCCCACGCCGCCTACATGGCAGGCACATCGCGGGCATACGACGAGGTCCTCGCCGACGTCGCGGACCGAATCCGCTCGACGGGCAGCATCGGCAAAGCCGACATCGGGGCGTTGCTGTTCTGGAAGCGCCTCCGCGCGGATACACCGTGGGTCCGTGAACTGATGGTCAAGCCCGAACAGGAAGTCAGGGAGATTACGGAGAAGGCCGTGTCTGCCGTCACCGATGTGTCACTTTCCGTACCTAAGGCGGCTTCCGCCGGCCGGGCGGCGCTCTCACCGCTTCCGGGCTTCAAAACGGGAGATGCACTGGCTTCAGCACTTCTGCTGGCCGCATCTCCTGAACGAATGGCGGTATACGACGAGCGTGCCCAAACCGGGCTGGAGACTCTGGGTCTCCCGCTCTCCCCTGCACCCGGGAGGTATGGACGCTACATGGAGCTGGTTGAAGACCTGCGGTCGGCGGCGGCCCACTTTGGGCACACGTGGTCTGCGAGGGATGTCGATGTCGCGCTATTCTGGCTCGGCGGTCCGAAGTGACCGTCCGGAACGACGGGCTGACCGGAGAGCCTTAGATCCCAAACGCTTCGCGGGGGCGGATCTGCTCCCACGATTTTGCGTCGCCCCAGACTGAGTTGAAGTGCACAAACCGCCGAACCTGTTCCAAGCGCTCCTGGTCAGCATTTCCTCGGAGCGCGTTCTCCGCAACTTGTCTGCAGAAGCCCGCTGCAATATCCGCCAGCTGGATCCTAGGGTCGGTTTTTGAATCGATCTGTTTTACATCAAGCAATGGGAACTTGAGGTTGGGCAAGTTGAAGCTTGATGGGCTTCCCTCATTGGCGACTTTCACTAACAGCCTCAACAGCTTCTCTGTGAGAGCTGTCTGTTCGTCATGCATGATGACGATCGGCCGCTTCAGCGCTCCGTGCCAGCTGTAGGCGAGCTGGAACAGTGATGACTGCAACGGATCAAGAGTCTTCTGGGCCCATCCTGCGGCCAGGGCTTGTTGGAAGGCGTCAGCATGGCTCCGGGTCATCCAGACCAGCTGCAACACTTGAGAAACCTTTTCACGGCGTGACCTAAGCCTGTATTCGTCGATCTTCTCGAAGAAGCCGTCGACGGTCTCTTTGGCGCCACCCTTACGCTGTTTAGTCCTCATCAGCGACGTGAACGCGGCGACCAAATCGTTCCAAGCGTCGGCGCCAAGGGCGCGGGGACCGTATTCATAGAGGTCGTCAGCCATCTGCTTGGCCAATCCTCCGGCATACAGGTTGATCCCACGGCGGTACGCCTCCTCCTCAATAAGGAGATCGATGATCTTCCCAATCGCAAAGTTGGCCTTCTCGACAAGGTAAACCTGCGTATGACCGACAAGCTTTCCTTTCTCTCCGAACAACTCTTTGATCGCCTGGCCATTTCGGAGCACATCGGACGCCTTCAGCTCCGGACTTTGAGCCTTGGTCTTCGAGCGGAGATACCCGACAAGATCAGTTGCTTCTCCAAGATCCATGTAGAGGCTGCTGTGGGCAAGGACCGGAGTCGTACCGGCCAGCAGGTTCTCGCCATCGTGACCCGACTCGTCACAGAAGATCTCAGCGATGTCGGTGGTTCCAGCCATCTCGTTCTTCATCCTTATCTCAGAGTGGTTCAAAGGTACGCACGCCATAGCTCTGAACAGACTGGCACGAAAGACAAGTACTAGCATGTCTGGCACAAGGAGGCAGCTATGGCGATAAAAGCGACTGAAGCCCGACGCGACCTCGTACGTCTTATCGAGCGCGTCAACCTCGACCAGACCGAAATCGAGATCATGTCGAAGCGCGGATCCGCCGTGCTCGTGGCGAAGGATCGGTACGACGCCCTAGTGGAGACCAACTACCTGCTGCGCAGCCCCGTGAACGCCCAGCGCCTGCTGTCCGCCCTCGGATCCGTCCGCACGGTCGAAACTGCCGAGCACAAGCCTTAGGGCCGTAAACGGACGTAGCTTGGACTAAGCGGGCTACATCTTCCTGCAGAGGCAGTGTTGACTCAGGACACCGCGGGGATTCCCGTCATCGCCGGGGCCTCAATCAGGATGTCCTTCGTCTAATCCGGGAGCTGGTCGGGACTTCAGTATCTGCTTGGTGATCCACCACTCTGCTGCGGCCTCCCGATCGATGGCAGCTTCATCCCAGCCAGATACTTCACCGTCGGCGACGACTCGCGGCCAAGCTGATTGTCGAGGGTGACCTTCAGTCGGGCCGCGAGGATTTCGCGGCGCAGCGTGGCGAAGACCTCGTTCGTCTTTGCCGGGTCGTCTCTTGTGGCGTTGCCCGCAAGGCTTCGTTGCATTGCTTCGTTTTCTCCGGTTGCCGACGGGTCCTGCTCTTCGTCTCGGTCGTTGGCTGCGAGTTTGTCCCGCGCGAGCGCACCCCTGCATTCCGCAATGAGCTGCCGGATCTCGTCGTCGTGCATCCTCGTGTATGACCCTGCCCAGACGGTATCGAGGATCGATTTGTCCTCAGGGCCGGTCAGATCGCTACGGGCCAGTGCCTCAAGGATCGTGGTGCCGTAGAAGTGCCTCATGTCGTTGTTGGAGGCAGCAGCCCCGAGGGCCCATTGGGTGCGCCGAATCCATTCGGCCCTCGCGTCCGCCTCACGCCTCCACCCCAGGCTGTCGGTATAGGTTGCCGATTTGCCAAGGAGAGCCCTCCTCTGGCGTCGCAGTTTCAGCAAAATAAGAACGGCAGCCCCGATTAGGGCAGCGGAGAAGGCGATGGATGTGAGCGCTGAAATCTGCGTCCACTGCTCTAGGCCTTCCGGCATCGGGGACTCATGGGGAGCAGCTATGAGTACCCGCAGCATCGTGTCTGTATTCATTTCAGGGGCATCCTTTGTAATGCAGATTGCGGAGGCTCAGTCGAGTTCATCCAGAATTCGGGCTATCACCCGAAGTGTCGCTGCATCTATCTGCCCGCTCTGACAGGCACGAAAATTGCGCACGCCTGCGCGGCGCATGCTGCGGAGCAGAATAAGTTCCGCCTCGACACGCTCGGAAACGGGGCCGTCCTCCTCCAACAGGTATTCAGGGCTAACGCCGAACACCCCTGCCAAGGCCCGTAGGAGCTCCTCCGAAAGGGCCTGCTCCTTGCCGGCTTTCAGCAAGTCCCACTGCTCACTGGAGACGTAGAAACCGTGTGCTTGGGCTGCGTCGCGGACTGCCGGATAGTCGAAGGGTTTTCCGTTCTCAGCCGGGATGGTGTCCACGAGAAGGTCGACCTTACGGGCAAGCGTCTCAGTTCGTCGCCAACGAGGACCATGCTCAGGGATCAGATCAAAATCGTTCATGTGTTCGACTCCAGGTCACTGCTATCCAAAACAATTGAACGGTGCCATCTATCCGCGGCGAATGCTTTGGCTTGTTCGCGCCAGGACTATGTATCTTCCTTTGTGCATGGTTGTCTCGGTTCCTGCCCTGCTGCGGCAGGCCGCGCCTGGTGCACTTTCACATCGCGGGCACGACCGTGCCATGCCCTTTCTCATTCTTTCTTCAAGCCTGCGATTTTCCTCCGCCCGGATTCGCTCCCACTCCCTGGCCTCGATTCGCTCTGTAACCAGCTGTGGGGGGCTGGAATGCGCGCTGATCCCCTCCGCGTAATTAACCGTGAGCTCCGGCCGCTTCTGGCCAAGGTCAGCCAGCCACACGATTTGTTTTGGGGATAGTGGCGCACCGCCGGGTGAGGACCACGAGGGCTGCCCCAAGTCGTCCTCCCCAGGAAACTCGGGCGCAAGAAGAGTGCCGGCGCCCACGTGTTCGCAGGCCCGCTCCAGGAGGGCGATCTCGCTGCTCATTAGGCGCCGAGCATCCACCACAGCTCCATAGGAGGAACGCAGGTTGAGGCGCACATTGACGCCTACGATCTTGTCGAGGACATTGCTCAAGGCACCCCGGGCACTCTTCAGGGACTGGATCAGCTCCGGGAAGGTACCCTCGACCGCTTCGGGAAGTGCCTTGGCAAGGCCTCCTTCCTCGGGGAAGGCCCAGTGTTGGACGTTTTCTGTATAGAGGCGGGTAATTTCGTCGATGAGGTCATCAGTCAGAGTCTGGTTTCCGCGGACTCCGTCGAGGAAGGTGGAAACTGTGGACTCCTCCGTCACAGCCATGTCCCACTTGAGAATATCGAGTAGGGCTCTCCGGGAGAGCCTCTTCTTCTGGTACATTTCGACGGCCCGATTCAGCTGAGAGAGTTGATCGTCCGCACTCTGGATCTTGTTCACTCGGACACCGTAGCCTCAAAGATTTGACCCAAAGTGCGGCGTTCGACAGCTGCAAAGCCCGGCGGGCGAGGGACCTCTCATAAACGAGCAGAAACGGTGTGGTGAAGTTCACAAAATCGGTCCGCGCGGGTGACGGGGCGGCAGCCTGATCACAGCCCGCCAAAAGCAACGCGGACCCGGGTCTCAGATCCAGGCGATCATCAAGCCCGTCACGGTCCCGGGCCACCAATCCGTCCATCTCGCCGGGGAGGGGCCGGCGAAGCGGACGTCCCTTCTCCAACCACGCCTCAGTAGCCCCTGAAGAACTCGTGCAGCTTCCGCCCGACCATCACGGTGAGCCAGCCGAAGCCGATCAGCACAGCGAAGGCCGTTCCGGCGATGGCGAGCCTCCAGTACCACTCGTGGGCATCCAGAAACCAAATCCAAAAGGTATAGAGGATGGGCTGAAGCCCGAATGCCGCCCAGACTGTCTGGGCTGTCCCGAACACCATGGAGACCGCTATCGCCAGCGGCAGGAGCGCGGCGCTGATCTGGCCGAGGGTACGCCATGTCACCGTTCCTCGGAGCTGTGCGACTTGTTCACCGGCCCGTCGGACCTGCTCGCTGACCTGCGCGCCGGCTTCGTTGAGCGCGGCGCGACTCTCTTCCAACTCGGCCAGCATCGGACGGCTCACATCAGCGAAAGCAGTCTGCATGGCGTGCTCGTGCGCCAGCAACTGCTTTCCGAGCTCGGGAACGAGGTACTTGGCCAGCTTGTCGTGGTCGACGCTGACGGTGCGCTGGCGGCGGACGGCCTCAGCCAACTTCAGGTTCGTCGTTCCGAATGCCTTGATCTGCACCGCCATATCCTGCGTCAGAGCGTGGGCGGACACGCCCCCGGCCCGCACTGTGGACCCGTCGGGGAGCTTGACGACTCTTGAGCTGGCCATCAGTTCCAGCATCTCGCTCTGCGTCGTGGCGAGTGTTGTCAGCGTCTTCCCGTGCGAGTCGCTCGCGGAGACGTTGTAGTTGTACAGCTGCTGCGTCAACCGCTGCGTCTGCTCCATTCCTTCCCATGTGCTGAGGAAGTTCTGCGCCACCGAGCTGATCGAGGTCACGACCTCCCGCTGGCTCTTCTCGATCGCGTCGAGTCGGTCGAGCAACGAGCTCAACATCGCCGAAGTCAGTTGCTGTTCGTTGTCCAGCTCGTGCTGCTGGTTGAGAGATTCCATGATTGACACGCCTTTGCTCCTTCATCTCCTGCTTTTTCGTAAATACTTCCTCCAGGCCGTCAGCGGTGAACTCGAATGACAACGCCGAGGCCTTGCGCCGTCGAACCCGGGGATTCTTCCCGGTCGTGGACACATCGCGCATCTTGTACGTGAGGCCGGTGGCTGTCTCACCGGCCGTCTTACTGCGGTACCCGTCGCTTACAACTTTGTGTTCCGCTGTGAGTACCTCGACGCCGCGCTCATTGCACGCCGCTATGAAGGTCGGCAGATCCACAGCGGACGGGTCGAGACCAGCTTGCTCGATTGCATCGCCGAGCTGCTGGTCGAAGGCCGCCATGTCACCACGCTTATTGGCCCAGTAGGAACCTGGTGCGTACGCCCGTGCGGACGAAGTCACCTGCATCCCTTCCTCCTGCATCAGGCGGTCGTTGGCGCGCTTCACCTGCCAGTGCACACGGAAGGATGGAGGTGCCTTGCCGGTAAAGGTGTCGTGGTTCAGGATCGTGATGTGGGCGTGGGCGCAGCCGCCCGTGCCGTCGTCGTGAACCACGACCATCGCTGGACTGTTGGGCCGCATCTTTTTCGCCAGCAGGAAAGCCAAGTCACCGGCGCGCTGAAGGTCCCGTGGATCCTTGACATCCAGTTCGTCGGGATGGAAAGAAACGATGTAGGAATGCGCCTTAACTCTGCGGCCGTTCTGCTCGGCCAGCAGGTTGCCCATCTTGACGAACGCGTCGATGCTCGGTGCATCGCAGTAAAACCCTGGAGCCAGCCGGTCAGTCCCTGCCGCCTTATGACCCTTCTTCTTCGCCCCGACGCCGAGCTCCAGATAGGCCGCCCGAGTGCCCAGGTCGTAGACCGGAGACACCGTCGTGATGCTCATGAACACTCCTTCCCGCTGAGCACTGAAACCATGCGTGCGTAGCGCTCAGCCAGTTCGTCGACTACGGGGGCGAGAGCTCCGAGGTCTAACTCGCGCTTATGCGCCAAGCGGCTCAACTGGTTGAGATTCACTCCGACCCGCCGCACGTCCACCCGTGCAGCATCGAGGACCCTGAGTTGGACCGCCGTGAGCACAACCGGCGGCGGCACCGTCGCCCCGTCCCGGCTGTGTCCCTCGGCCTGCTTCGCCGCGGCAAGAGCCGCGCCTCGAACGAAGGCCGATGGAGGCAACCCCCGCCAAGTCGCCACCTTCTCGACCAACGCGAGTTCAGCTTCGCTGAACCGCGTGTCGATCCGGTGGATCCTCCGCGGGGGAGCAAGCTGTTTCGAAGTGCCGCTCATATGGCCGCCTCCATCTGCCCCTGAAGCACGAATTCTGCGGTGGAAAACGAACGCAAGCAGGCACTCTGTCCGACACCGCTTCGCTCCTCGTCCAGTGCGCCGCTTGCGAGGGGCTGGGCTCCGCCCTTCCCCCTCGACCCCCAAACCCGAACCACGGCACCGCACCCGGGTGCTTCCGCACCCAGGTACTGGCCGCCGACGACAACCTGCCCGCCGGTCACGGCGCATCCTCCGTGCTGCGCCCGTCGTGCGTAGTAACGGCATTCCCGCCGTTGCCTTGGCCCGCCGGCGGCGGCACCGCCCTCGATGTCTTGGCCCGCGTGGACCGCTGGGCCGACTCGGCGGCAAGCTGCGCACGCGCTTCACCCTCGAGCTGAGCTGCCGGCCCAGGGTGCTTGTCGCGCATCAACATGAGCATCCTCGTGTCCACGGCCTGCTGCTGCTTGCGCTCACGATCCCGCAGGAGCCGGAGCTTCTTCGCTGCCGCTGCTTTGACTGCTGCAACCTCATCTTCAATGGCCATAGTGTTTTTCCTTTCGTGGGTTCTCCAGCCACAGGTGGTGACCTGGAAGTTACTGAGTTACGCCGCGTTTACGGTGCGGTCCTTGCCCGTAACGACGTTGCTGGCCCGCAGCATGCGGTCATTGTTATCTCCCTCGAAACCCAGCCGATCCGCGATCCAGTTCAAGCTCTCTGTCAGAGTCACTCCAGTGCGCACCCTGAGTTTCATGTCCTGGTGGTGGGGCGTCATGGTCCCTGCTTCAACGTGAGCCATCCTGCATTCCTCCGCCAAGCGCTTCAGGGTAGTGAAGTGTTTCGCGTACATGAGCGGGTCGGTCTCACGGACTTCCCATATCGACAGGTTCCCGGACAACACTCGGACTTTGACTTCGTCCGAGCGTGTCGGGAGCTTCAGGGGCCTTGCGAAATGGGTGTCCACTTCACTGCGCCAGGCAAAGTTGGCCACGACCTTGGTATCCGGGTACCGGTGCTTACCGAGAGCCTGCTGAGTCGGATCTTCGTGGGTCAGGTAGCGAAGGTAGCTCGCGAAGCCGCCCCTGCCACCCAAGATTTGGACTAACTCCAGGGGTACACCGAACCACTCGGCGATTTGCTCACGGGTGCGGGCATCCCTGCATTGCAACGCGATATGGATGTGGGGAGGAACCAGGCTTCCATCATGACGACGATCCTGGTCGTGCTCAGTCCATGCCCACTTGGTGATCGAACGGTGGGCAAGGCCCCGCTGGAGTTGCATCGGGGTCATGAGTGCTTCCCCCGTTTCCGGGTGACGCCGGTACTGCGTGATCTTGAATGAGCGATAGCGAGGGGGCGCCGGCTTCTTGTCCTTGGACTTGGACTTGGACTTGGACCGGACAGTAGATCGTCCAGGATTGCGCGGACCGACCGCTCTCGAAGTGTCGTTCGCGACGGAACGGTTTTTTGCTGCCGGCATTAGTAACGCACCTCCTCGGAGGTGCTGCGGTGCTCCTGGGAAAGGAGCCAGGCTTCGACAGCCGCGGACCGGTAGCGGACCGTTTTGCCCAGTCTGATGAAAGCCGGACCGCGGCCCGTGATACGCCACTCGCTGAGAGTGCGCTCGGTGACATCCAGTTGGCCGGCGAGGGCCGGCGGAGTGAGAAGGCTGTCCAACACGGGGACGCGAGTACTTGAGATATCGCGTTCGATGGCCGCTAGGCGTTCGGCGATGGAGTTGAGGGTGGGTCGGCTTATGGAAATGGATGTAGTCATAGGAATCCCTTGCGGCTTTTCAGCGGCAAGAGGATCACCCGACGAACCATTTCAGATTTCTATGTCGGCCGTGCACCTTGTGGTGCGTATCCACTCGGGGAGATTACTCTCCACTACTCCTTGTGACTGTTTTCGGAGCATTGATCTCGTGTGTCACACAGTATACACACATGCGTGAGTCGTCCCACGAATCCTCACATTCTTTTACGTAATCCAAATATTTTGGGCTGGCACAGCTCAGCACAGTTCGGGGCTATGGACACATCGCAACGGTTCGCTTGGCGTCGACACGCCCGACCAGGTCAATGATGGCGCTGATATCGACGCAGAGTCACCCATCGACCCTCGGACTGTCGCGCACAGTTCGGCACAGCCCGGCTTCAGTCTCACTCAAGAGCAACTGCCTCTGGGCACGCGGGCGTAGAGTCCAGCAATGGCAAGAGATCCGGCGCCGACCACTGCCGACGTGGAATGCTCGAGCACAGTTAGGCACGCCAATTTTCAAAGTTTTTGATGTCGGGACAAAGTCGAAAATCGGCGGTACACACGGCACACGTCTTAAAGCAGCGGGATCCCCTGATAAACCAACAGAAAACGGTCCCAAGGGATGTGCCATCTTTTGTGTCAAAAACGGTACACCGTTCCGTGGAGTCACAAATCCCGGTACGCCCAATGCCTTTTTGGCGCTTGACCGATTGCCGAAACTCACATTTACTGACACTTCATCCGCACCACGGCATCTACAGGGAAGGCAGAGCATGGGGAGTATCCACGCCTACGAAAATAAGAGCGGTAAGTGGTACCGCGTGCTCTATAAAAAGCCGAATAACGCCCAAGGCCAGAGGCGCGGGTTCAAACTCAAGCGTGATGCTCAGGCCTTCCTGGACGGCGTAGAGGTCTCCAAGAGGAACGGCCAGTTCATCGCACCGAGTGACGGGCGAATCACTATCGAAACCCTTGGGGCGGAGTGGCTGGCAGCCCACAAACACTCGGTCAAACCTTCAACGTTCCACAGCGACGACAGCGCTTGGAGAAACCACGTACGTCCGATGTGGGGGGACCGCCCCATCTCTTCGTTGAGGCGAACGGAAATCAAGGCATGGGTGGCCTCGCTTTCCGAATCTCGAAGTCCAACAACGGTTTCTCGTTGCCTCGGCGTGCTCTCAGGGATTCTCCACGACGCAACAGAAGACAAACGTATTGCCTCGAACCCGGCAGAGGGCGTGAAAATCGCCCGAAAGACGAGCCGCCCCCGCGCGTATCTGACGCACAGCCAGGTGGAAGCCCTAGCATTGGAATCTAAATACCCGGATTTCGTGCGGTTCCTGGCCTACACCGGGCTCCGATGGGGTGAGGCCACCGGCCTGCGGGTCGGCCACGTGGACCAGTCAGCGCGGCGGGCGCTGATCGTTGAGAACGCCGTCAATGTCAATGGCAAGATGGTGATCGGTACACCCAAGACACATGAGAGCCGTTCCGTCGTCTACCCAGCCTTTCTGGCGCCGGCAGTTGCGTCCGCCTGCGCCGGCAAGGGGAGTCATTCCCTTCTTTGGGGCGACGGTGTGAGCTATCTTCGCCCCGGAAATGCCGTCAGCGGTTGGTTCGGGGCGGCCCTGAAGCGTGCGCAAGCCAACGACCCGGCGTTCCCCACGCTGACACCGCACGATCTGAGGCACACGGCAGCGTCCCTTGCCATCAGCGCAGGAGCGAACATCAAAGTGCTGCAGCGGATGCTCGGGCATGCCTCTGCTGCTATGACGCTGGACCGCTATGCCGACCTGTTTGAAGACGACCTGGACACGGTAGCCGGAGCGCTCCACAACGCCCGGCAAGATCAGCTCGTGGCAACGGGACGCCATGCCGATTGATGCCTGAACTGCAGGATGGCCGGCCTCCCGGAATCCACGGCAGCCCTGGCGTCGGGCCGGCACAACCACGTGCTTAGACTGGCGTCTTCGGCGAAACGCTACTGGGAAAACTGGACGCTCGAAAACCAATTAGCTATCACATAGACGCCGGACTGCTAACGGGGGCCAAACCAATAGGGCCTCATTGACTTGGTTAGATTCTGGGCTTGCCAATACGAACTACTGACCGCGCTCAGCGCATGTCCCGACCTGAATGATGCCAAGATCGAATGAGCAGTGCTCAGTGTGGGTGCGACGAGGCTGAGCATCGTTGTTTGACTTCATCGCTGTCTCTGCTTCGAGCCTAAGGTGTGGCCAACCCCAATTGCGCCCATCTCCACGGACCGTGCAACCGTAGCCGCACCCTTCGGAGCTGCTTCGCATCTGCTCAATAGTTTCGGACATCAACGAACATTTTGCGGATCCCAAGAGTGAGAGTGTCTGATGCGCGCAAACTGAGTTGTAGCTCGCCACGTGAGCGTTGAGGCAATAGAGGTAGTCGTCCCCAGGCTCACAGATTCGTTCGGCTGTTTCAACTACGTTGAACGCGCCCGTTGGCTGCAGGCTCTGTGTTGCGGCGCGAGCCTCTTGGTCGACGATTTCGACATCGTAACTATTTGTTGCTCCAACGACCAGGAAGGACAGAGTCACAACCACTACGAGTGGTAACCAGACCCACTTCTTGAAGTCATGCCATGACCTAGCAAACTTCCACATAAGCAGGCCGCCAATTAGAGCTACAAGCCCACCGCTAGACCAAATTCGAGCCCCTGGTGCTAGCTCGAGTCCGGCCATCTCCACTGCCGTCAGGTGACTGGCAGTTGCGACCACACCTACCAGAAAAACGGTTGACCAACCGCTCCCTAAGCCTCGGAACCAGCCTGGTCCGACCAGTCCCTTCTCGGAAGGATTCTCTACTCCTGAATTTGCGCTCATGCAGTCTGCTTACCTAGATCCGCGCATCGCCGTGTCGCCCAGTCTTCGAACTGCCTGTCGGCTTCTTCGAGCATTCGAGTACTCAATTCATTAAGGACCCGCACTCCCCGAGCAGTCTGCGCTTTCACGCCCCACGGGGTAGCTGAGCCATGCGCAAACATGTGACGAAGCACTCTCCCAAAGAAGAGAATGTCATCTGTTGAGTGCATTCCGGAAAAGCTAGTCCGTGAGGTGTTCTCGTCGGAGCTAATGGAATCCAGGTCAAGAACTTCACTGAGACTCTCGGCCAGATCCATATCTTGAAGTGGCTTGCCTCGCAGGGCTGGAATTATATGGATTAGTTGGTCCACCGCGGAGTACGAGAGAGTAACCCGAAGAAGAGCCTCGTAGCCAGCGATGGTTCGCGAATCACGCTTCCCGCTAAGCGTTAGGCTCTCAAAATCCCGTGCAAATGTGCGGCGCGCATGGAACCGTTGTCGCTCGGCGCACTTGGGGTCCGAGGCGGTTGCCTTAATGTAGTCAGCATAACCAGGAAGCTGATAGGGCATTGGTACTTCAACTGGAGCAGCACCGATCAGTTGATCACGCATCGTCCCCCCATTGAAGTTCTCGTTCAGTTCCTTGACGTCGATGCTACCGAATTCCAATGCCGGGATAGGACGGGCACGTCGACCGCATCGCCGCACTTGTCCGCGCCGCGCCGGCGACCGTCGGCTACCACCTTCGCGTGGCCCGGCGCCAGGATCCAGAGCTTGAAGCGGCGCACCGCACCGCCGGGGCAGCGCCGTCTCCGGCCGCGGTGGCGCGGATGGAGGAAGTCATTGCCTGGGTCACCGAGGCGGGCCGGCTGCCGCGCGGCCGTTCCGATTACCAGGCAGAACGTTCCATGGAGGCATGGATCAGGCAACGCCGCAGCGAGGCGGCCGCCGGGACACTTCATCCCTCCTACCGGGACGGGCTGGCCCGGATCCCCGGCTGGGACAGTAACGCCAGGACAGCTGCAGATGAAGCACGCTGGCAGGCGCGGCTGGTAGAGCTCGTGCGCTACCGCGCCCAAGGCAACGACTGGCCCCGCCACCGCGCATACGAAACCGAACAGGAACACGCCCTCTGCGTGTGGATCCATGGGCAAGGCAGAAGCTAAGGGAAGACGCTCTCTCCCCTGACAAGGCCGCCCAACTTGACGCCGCGGTCCCGGGCTGGGAAAAAGGGAGAACGAGGGGCCGCCCAGCTCGGTCTTGAACGCGTCACCGATTCCGCCCCTTGCAGGTCTGTTCAAGGACGGACCTGAACACCGTGGCCAGCGGCCCCGGCCTACGCCGACCGGATGGGTTCCTTGGCAAAGAATTGGCAAAGGAATCGCTGTGAAGTGATGTTTTCAACTGTTTGAGAGTGTGACCAAAAGTCCTATGTTTAGCTGGAAAACCAAGGCTTTTCACGATTTTCCGCGAAGCTACGGGGATGATGAAATGGGTTCAAATCCCACCGTCACCGCCAATGAGAAAGGCCCTGCTTCCCCTGTAATGAAAGGGAAGCAGGGCCTTTTGCTTTCGCCCCGAAAGGGTCCTGCGGTAATGCGGCAGGTCGGCGATGCGTTGGGCGGTGTTTGTTGGTGTTAGTGCTCCGCTTCCGCGGCAGCCTTCTTGGCGTTCTTCTCCGCGTCCCTTTCGGCACGCAGAGCCTCCGTCTCGTGCTGTTCCTCAGCTTTTTCCTGGTGGATTACCTGTGCGAAGAGCTTCTCCATCTCCTTGGCCACGCCGGCGGCTGAGGCCGGGTTCTGGCCGGTCACCAGCCGCTCGTCAACCACGACTTTTTCCTCGAAGACGTCAGCGGAGACGTGGGTGGCGCCCTGCTCCTCAAGTCGGTCTGCCAAAAAGAACGGGATGACTTTGTCCTTTCCTGCGGCAACCGATCTCGGAAACGCTGGTCAGTACCATGAGGATTTTCTTCATGAAGTGTTCCTTTCGTCTAACGTCCACCGTACGCCCAGGCCCGCATGGGGGTTCTGCAGTTTTATTGGATCACCGGTGTCCAGCCATTCCCTGGCAGGCATTGCCACCCTAAGCTTTCAATCCGGGGCAGCTGCCTCTCATCAAAACCGGGGGGAAAATGCCAGGAGCATGGACGTGCGAACACTGCGGTGCCAACACAATCAACCGAAAAGTCGAATCCACATCGATGGGTGATCGGGCGAAGCAATTCATAACAGTCCCGGCCAAGTGCAGCGACCCCCAGTGCCCCAACAGCAACCGGCTACAGCACGGCTTGGAATGGTGCAGTCCTGCTTAGGTGAGTCCCCTGAAAGGCCGCGCCAGGCCTGAATAGTTCCGCAAGCTGGCTCCATCGTTTTGAGACCATGGAGCCAGCCTTTGCGGAATCCGGCTCGATCGGAACACCGAAATGGTCTCTCCCCAGAAAGATGCCCGGGCCAGATCCCAACGTAAGGGTAAGTGCCCTGGCCTTGACGGGCAATAGCCTTCATTTGACTTGAAAAATTGGCCTTACTGTGGTCATTCCGGGCCGCGCCTTCGAGATTCCCTCAATTAGTGCCCACCACCCCTAGGCCCGGGTGACGGTCAGCATGACGTTGGGGCAGGAGTTTGCGTAGCGGATGAGCGCCGCCTTCTCCGCGCTGTCCACGCGGAGGCCCCAGCGGATCTTCACCGCGACCCACTGTCCGATGTAGGCGCAGCGATTCGCCGGCGGCATCCAGGCTTCGGGACCCCTCGCCTGCTTGGACGAGTTCAGTGCAGACGTCTGGGCACTGAGGGTGCGGGCGTCGCCCATGTCGTTGTAGAAGGCCACGCGCCGCGCCTGGGTCCAGTACCTTGCTCCGGAGCCCCACGCCTCATGGACCGGAACGGTGTGGTCGATCTGGAGCGTCGACGCGGACGTGTGGATTCGGTTGTCCCACGAGGTCACCCAGCGTCCCCTGCTCACCGTGCACCGGCGGCTGGTGGTGTAGGACAGGGCGGCGCGGGCTTCCTGGATCAGGACCTCGTGCCGCGTGTTCTGGCAGTCACGGTTGGTGTCCTTCCAATCGCCGAATTGACGGTCCCGGTCGAACCCCGTGTTGACCTCAGCGGAGACCGCAAGCGCGCGAACGGCGGTGCGCAGGGGCGCCTTGTACACAGTCGCCGCCTCGGCCGGAACCGAAAGACTTGTGAGCAGAAGCCCTGCGACCACACCGGTCACACCGGCCGTCCGCGCCAGGCTAACGAACGGCTTTGCTGACTTCAGTGCCAGCAGCGCCTTGACGCGGACATAGTTGATCTGACGGACCTTCATGATTCCCCCATAAAACTCAAAGAAAGTGGCGCCTCATCCAGGCGCGAAGGTAATAGTGCCACAGCAAAACCAAATCGCCGCGCAATTGAGAGGAAACCCGCTAATTACCGCCTGCGCCGCGCCCCTGGGCGGCATACGGTATTGAAGCGGCAGGAATTCTGCTTGAACTCCGCAGCTTTAAAAAGGGGCTTCTACAGGGCCCCTGCCTGACTTCCGCAATTTGTGGCTGTTCAGAGGAGCCTCACCCCGCCGGACTCACCACATCCTCCAGCACCGAGCGGTCGAAGAAGCGCACCTCGCCGGTTTCCTGGAAATACACGGGCACCACGGAAGTGCTGGGGTCCTTCGAGGTCTCGTAAATTTCGGCCGGGCTCCCATGCTTGCGGGCAATGGTTCCGACCAGGTCCGTGCCGCGAACCTTGACGGTTCGAAATTTGTAGCTCATTGGGGCTCCCTTGGTGACGTGAGACACACCCTACTCCCCGGCGCCCGGAGCGTCATTCAACAACACCGCGGCCCGCTCTGGGGCACAATGCGTTCATGACCAATGACGCTCCCCGCCCGGTTTACTTCCTTTCGGACAGTACGGGCATCACCGCAGAAACGCTCGGCAACACCCTGCTGACGCAGTTCCCCGCGAACGAGTTCGACCGCATCACGGTACCCTTCATCACCACCGTCGAACAGGCCCGGGCTGTCGTTAAGGTGATCGACGACCTGGCTTCCACCGGCCTGCAGCCGATCGTGTTCTCCACGGCCGTCGGCGCGGACATCCGCCAGACGCTGGGAACCTGCCAGGGGATCATCGTGGACCTCATCGGGCCCCACGTCGGGCAGCTGGAGCGCGCCCTGGGCACCCAGTCCAGCGGGGAACCAGGCCGTGCGCACGGACTGGGCAACGCCGCCCGCTACCAGTCCCGGATGGCCGCCGTCGAATACGCCATGGAGCACGACGACGGCCAGAGCCTCCGCGCGCTCGAAAAGGCCCAGGTCATCCTGGTGGCCCCGTCCCGCTGCGGCAAAACGCCCACCACGATGTACCTGGCGCTGCAGCACGGCATCTTCGCCGCGAACTTCCCGCTGGTGGACGAGGACTTTGAACGCGAGGGTCTCCCCAAACCGTTGCGGCCGTTCATTTCAAAGTGTTTCGGCCTCACCACCAATCCCCTGCGCCTCAGCCAGGTGCGCACCGAACGCCGCCGCGGCTCGCCCTACGCGTCCCTCCGACAGTGCGGCTTCGAGCTGCGCAGCGCCGAGCGGCTGTACGTGTCCCACGGGATTCCGTACCTCAATTCGGCCAGCGTCTCCGTGGAGGAAATGGCCGCCACCATCCTCCAGAAGATGAACCTGAAGCATTAGGTGCCGCTTCACAAGTGTTGCGTGGACCACATCAGGTGGAAACACCGGCGGAGACCTGTCACTGTGGACAGGAATTGCGCCCTCAACCGGCGAACGCCCCGCGCGGGGCGGCGATACCGCATGCCATCATCTGCAAAGGAGCAGTAACCATGACGACAGACATCCTGTGGTTCTCAGAACTCGGCCTCAAGGACCTGGACCGGGTGGGCGGAAAGAACGCCTCCCTCGGCGAGATGGTGCAGAACCTGACGTCTGCCGGCGTCCAGGTTCCGGACGGCTTCGCCACGACAGCCGACGCCTACCGCAGTTTCCTGGCCGACTCGGGCCTGGACCAGAAGATCGCCGACCGGCTGGTCGGACTGGATACCGACGACGTGACCGCCCTGGCGGCAGCCGGCCAGGAAATCCGGGCGCTGATGCGCGAGACACCTTTCCTGCCGGACTTTGAAGCGCAGATCCGTTCCTCCTACCAGACACTGGTGGACAAGCACGGCGGCTCCGAGGACCTCTCCTGGGCCGTCCGCTCCAGCGCGACGGCAGAAGACCTCCCGGATGCCTCCTTCGCCGGACAGCAGGAAACCTTCCTGAATGTCCGTGGCATCGAGAACATCCTGCAGGCCATCAAGGATGTCTTCGCGTCCCTTTATAACGACCGGGCCATCGCCTACCGGGTGCACCACAAGTTCGAGCACGCCGAAGTGGCCCTCTCGGCGGGCGTCCAGCGCATGGTGCGTTCCGACGTCGGCGCGTCCGGTGTGATGTTCACGATGGACACCGAATCCGGGTTCCAGGACGCCGTCTTCGTCACCTCCTCCTACGGACTCGGGGAGGCCGTGGTCCAGGGCGCCGTCAACCCGGACGAGTTCTACGTCTACAAGCCGGCCCTGGAGGCAGGCCGCCCGGCGATCCTCAAGCGCGGGCTGGGCGAGAAGGCGCTCCAGATGACGTACACAAGCAACCGCGAAGTGGGCCACACCATTGACTTCGTCCCGGTCGAGGCCTCGCTGCGGAACCGCTTCAGCCTCACGGACGACGACGTCGAGCAGCTCGCCCGCCACGCCGTCGCCATCGAAAACCACTACGGCCGCCCGATGGACATCGAGTGGGGCAAGGACGGCGTCGACGGCGGCCTGTACATCCTGCAGGCACGCCCGGAAACCGTGCAGTCCCGCCGGGCCTCCGGCAGCCTGAGCCGCTTCCGCCTGAACGGGACCGGCCGGGTCCTGGTCGAGGGCCGCGCGATCGGCCAGCGCATCGGCGCCGGCAGCGTCCGCATCCTCACGTCGATCGACCAGATGGCCGCCTTCAAGACCGGCGATGTCCTGGTGGCCGACATGACCGACCCCGACTGGGAACCGATCATGAAGCGCGCCTCCGCCATTGTGACCAACCGCGGCGGACGCACCTGCCACGCGGCGATCATCGCCCGGGAACTGGGCATCCCCGCCGTCGTCGGCACCGGCGCCGCCACCGACGTGCTGTCCGACGGCCTCGATGTGACCGTCTCGTGTGCCGACGGCGAGACCGGCGTGATTTACGAGGGACTCCTGGACTTCGTGGTCGAGGAAACCGAGATCACCCAGCTGCCCGAGGCCCCGGTCAAGGTCATGATGAACGTCGGCACCCCCGAGCAGGCTTTTACGTTCGCGCAGCTGCCCAACCACGGCGTGGGCCTGGCCCGGCTGGAATTCATCATCAACCGGCAGATCGGCATCCACCCCAAGGCGCTGCTGAACCTGGACGAGCAGCCGGCGGACGTCATCGCGGAAGTCCGGGAGCGGATCGCCGCCTACGACAGCCCGCGCGACTACTACATCAAGCGCCTGGCCGAAGGGGTGGCGACCATCGCCGCGGCGTTCGCGCCGGAGCCGGTCATTGTGCGGATGTCCGACTTCAAGTCCAACGAATACGCCAACCTCATCGGCGGACCCGCCTACGAACCGCACGAAGAGAACCCCATGATCGGCTTCCGCGGCGCCTCACGGTACCTCGAGCCGTCCTTCCGGGACTGCTTCGATCTGGAATGCGAGGCGCTGTCCTTCGTCCGCAACGAGATGGGCCTGACCAACGTCAAGCTGATGATCCCGTTCGTGCGCACCCTGGACGAGGCCAGCGGCGTCATCGACCTCCTCGCCGAGAACGGCCTGCGCCGCGGCGAAAACGGCCTTGAGGTCATTATGATGTGCGAACTGCCGTCCAACGCGCTGCTGGCCGATGAGTTCCTGGACCACTTCGACGGCTTCTCGATCGGCTCCAACGACATGACCCAGCTGACCCTGGGCCTGGACCGGGATTCCGCCATCGTCGCGGGCAGCTTCGATGAACGGAACCCCGCCGTCAAGAAGCTCCTGAGCATGGCCATCAAGGCCTGCAAGGCGCGCGGCAAGTACGTGGGCATCTGCGGCCAGGGACCCAGTGACCACGCGGACTTCGCCGAGTGGCTGGTGGACGAAGGCATCGACTCCGTCTCGCTGAACCCCGACACGGTGGTGGACACCTGGCTGCGCCTCGCCGGCGCGGCTGTCGCCGCCCCGGTGGACTGACACGGTGAATTGACTCAGTGATCTAACACAGTGAACTGAGACGGTGAGCTGAACTCACGTCGAGAGGGAACCCCGGTCCACGGACCGGGGTTCCCTCTTTGCCGTTGAGCCTGGCCCCCGACATTCCGTGGACGTCTGGACACGTTGGACGCCTGCCTACGTTGGACGCCTGCACAACGGCGAGCAGTTGCTGCCGTCCGTTGTTCCATTGAGGGGCGGCCCGCGCACAGGGTTAGCTAAGTTCCATCAGCGTTCCGCACCAATGACGTTCAGGACACCACGTGACTTTGCAGCAGGACCGGGCCAACGGCGCCTCCGGACTTTGGACAGACAGACTTATCGGCGACCCGCTTGAGGAGCTGACCGTGGAGGAACTGTGCGCGGACGACTGCCATTTTTGCCGGGGCCCCGAAACTGACTGACGTCATCCGGGCACCGGCCACACCCGCCCGAGGTTTTTCGAAGCCCGGCCGGTAGAATCGGGGGACAGCCCGCAGGCGGTACTGCCCGCGGGAGCGACCATGGCAGCCGCCGGTGAAGGGAGGGTTCTGTGCGCACAGCCGCCAGAGCACCATTCCACGCCCTGCGCTCGGCCATGGTGGCACTTACCGTGATGTCCCTCGCCGCCGGAGCGCACACCCTCGCCGGCGGCCGGCTCCCCTCCCCCGGCATCCTCCTGGCCCTGCTGGCGCTGACCGCGCTGGCGTCCACCACGGCCACCCGGCTGAAGCTGAACTTCCCGGCGATGGCGGGGCTGCTGGGCGCAGGGCAACTGGTCCTGCACAACGCCCTCACTGTTTTCAGCGGCCCGGCGCCTGGAGCCGCGCCGGAACCGGCGGCAAGTCCGGCGCCGCACCACCTGGGACCGGCTTCCCTGCCGGTCGGCGGCGCCGGCGAGTTCGCGGTGTCCGGCCTGGATTCACAACTTTCGTCGCTGTCCCTGCTGATGCTTGCCGGCCACGCCCTGGCAACGCTTCTCTGCGCCCTTCTCCTCGCCAGGGGCGAGGCGGCCCTGTGGGCCCTCGCGGCCTGGCTCCGTCCGCTGCTCAGGCTCCCGGTCCCGGCAGCACCTGTTGCCGTGGCGGCACCGGCGGCGGTCATCGGCTGGCCGGCAGACTCCGTTCCGCTGCCCTGGCGGAACCTCCGGCGCGATTGCCGCCGCGGGCCGCCCGCCGTCGTCGTATCTTCCTGACCCTATTACCGGCCACGGCCGCGTCTTTGCCTAGACATCCGGGCCACAACATCGGCCCCGGATCATCAGCATCCCCGCCGCGCCGGCCTCCCATTTCCTTGCGCTGCCTCTAGGCAGCGCGCGCCTGAAAGGCACCCCCATGAAGACTTCGTCCATTCCCGTTCTGCGCCGTACCCTCACTGCCACAGCCGTGGCCGGTGGAACCGCGGCTCTGATGCTCGCTGGTATTTCGGGCGCCTCGGCGCACGTCGGCGTCACCCCGGACAAGACCACGGCTAACTCCTACGCACTGCTGACCTTCGGGATCCCGCACGGCTGCGAGGAGTCCGGCACCACGAAGGTGACCATCACGCTGCCCGCCGAGCTCAACGATGCCCAGCCCACGGTCAACCCGAACTGGACGGCCCAGAAGGTCACCGAACAACTGGCCGCACCCAAGAAACTCGCGGACGGCACTTCCATCACCAAGCGGACCAGCAAGATCGTGTACACCGCCAAGGCGCCACTGGAACCGGCCCTCCGCGACGCCCTGGTGCTTTCGGTGAAGTTGCCGGACGTTGCGGGGAAGATTCTGTATTTCCCCACGCTGCAGAACTGCGAAGTCGGGCAGACTGACTGGTCGCAGCTGCCTGCCGAAGGGCAGGATCCGCACTCGCTGAAGGCGCCGGCGCCGTCCGTGACGGTCACCGCGGCGGACACGGAGGCGGACGGCCACGGAGCCCATGCCGCCAGCGCGTCGGACTCCACACCGGAGACGGTCCAGGCCGCCGCGGTGAGTAACGACGGCGCCGAGGCCCGGAGCTGGGCGGGGCTGGTGGCCGGCGTCGGCGGCCTTGCCCTCGGCGGCCTCGCCCTGGCCCGCAGCCGGAGCAACAAGCCCGTTCCGGTCCGCGCCCCGGCACCAGGCTCGGCACCCAAGGAGTAGCTGACCTCGGTTGATGCCCGGAAATCACAATCCGGGCATCAATCGGGTACGGCCGTCGTGGCGTCGTTGACTCAGGCCGCGCCGGGCATGAAGGTGGTGCCATGACGGCTCAGCGATTCAACACCAGACTGGCATTTACGACGGCGGCAGCCGCGGCAGCGCTCTTCCTCGCCGGGTGCGGGGCCGGCACTGCGCAGTCCCAGACATCCAGCACCCCGGAGTCCTCCCCCGCCAGCTCCAGCAGCGCCCCCGGCGCCAGCGCGCCCGCTGCCTCCGCCGCAGCCACGGGCACCGCCACCCCCGGATCCTCGTCCGCCGCACCGGCGACGTCCGTGCCTGCCGGCCCCGCCCTGTGCAAGGCCGCCGGGCTGACGCCCACCGTCGATTCCACCGGCGGCGGCGCGGCCGGCAGCGTCTACATGAAGCTGATCCTGACGAACTCCGGCACCGGACCCTGCCTGCTGAAGGGCTTTGCCGGCGTCTCCCTCACCGCGAACGCCAACGGCGCCCCGATCGGCGCCGCGGCGGCCCGCGACGAGTCCACACCCGCCGCCGCCGTCGTGCTCGCGCCGGGCCAGGCCGGCGCCGCCACGCTGCGCTACACCCAGGCCGCCAACTACCCGGACTGCAACGTGACTCCGGCCGCCGGCCTGCGTATCTACCCGCCGGAGGACACCGCGTCGCTCTTCGTCGCCCAGCCGCGGAGCGCCTGCAGCAATGCCGGCCCGACGCTGCTGACCATCAGCGCTTTCGAAGCCAAGTAGCTTTTCTCTCGCCGAGGTGAGACTTTGCGCCCATGCCCGCCCGGGTCATGGGCGCAAAGTCTCACCTCGCGGTGATCCCAGCCGCGGATGCCACGTGGATACCGCCTGGGCTGCGGCCCGGCATTTCCTGTCTGTGCGTTAGGGCATGATGGAGGAATGAAGGGGCAGGAGCTCGCCGGGGGCACACTCGCGGCAGACGCCATTGACCGGTTCAGCCGGCCCACCAGGGATTGGTTCCTGGGCGCATTCAGCGCGCCCACCCCGGCCCAGAACGGCGCCTGGAACGCGATCTCCTCCGGCGCGCACGCACTGGTAGTGGCGCCCACCGGTTCCGGAAAAACGCTGGCGGCCTTTCTGTGGGCCCTCGACCGGCTGCTCGTCTCGGCGCCCGCCGAGCCCGAATCGCTGCCCGGCTTGGAGACCGGGAAAGGCCCCCGGCGGAAGGCGCCCAAACGCAACACCCGGGTGCTCTACATTTCACCGCTCAAGGCGCTGGGCGTCGACGTCGAACGCAACCTGCGCGCCCCGCTGATCGGGATCACCCAGACCGCCAAACGCCTCGGCCTGCCCGCGCCGCTGATCACCGTGGGCGTCCGCTCCGGCGACACCCCGGCCTCGGACCGCCGCGCGCTGCTGAGCAACCCGCCGGACATCCTGATCACCACGCCCGAATCGCTCTTCCTTATGCTGACGTCGAAGGCGCGGGAGACGCTGAGCGAAGTGGACACCATCATCGTCGACGAGGTCCACGCCGTCGCGGGCACCAAACGCGGCGCCCATCTGGCCGTGTCCCTGGAACGACTCGACGCCCTGCTGCCGAAGCCCGCCCAGCGGATCGGGCTCTCGGCCACCGTGGAACCCAAGGAGCTTGTGGCGCAGTTCCTCGCCGGTTCCGCACCCGTGGAGATCGTGGCCCCGCCGTCGAAGAAAACCTGGGACCTGACAGTCTCCGTCCCAGTGGAGGACATGTCAGATTTGCAGGGCGCGGCGGGCGCATTCGACTCCGGACCGGCGTCCGGGCTGCAGCCGCAGGCGTCCATCTGGCCGCACGTGGAAGAGAAGATCGTGGACCTGGTCCTGGCCAACCAGTCCACCATTGTGTTCGCCAATTCCCGCCGCCTCGCCGAACGCCTCACCGCCCGGCTCAACGAGATCTACGCCGAGCGGCAGCTCATGGCGGCCGGCGGCGGCTGGGCGGAGTTTGGCGCCGGGGCACCCGATTTCGACTCCGTCCCGGCGGGTGCCCCGGCAGGCACGGCCGCCGCGCTGCCAAGTTCTACCGCGACACCTGCCCACATGATGGCGCAGGCCGGCAGCACCGCCGGCGCGGATCCGGTCCTGGCACGGGCGCATCACGGGTCGGTCTCCAAGGACCAGCGGGCCCTGATCGAGGACGACCTGAAATCAGGCCGGCTGCGCTGCGTCGTGGCCACATCCTCCCTGGAACTCGGCATCGACATGGGCGCCGTGGACCTCGTGGTGCAGGTGGAATCCCCGCCGTCCGTGGCCAGCGGGCTGCAGCGGGTGGGCCGCGCCGGCCACCAGGTCGGCGAGGTCTCGCAGGGTGTGCTGTTCCCCAAACACCGCGCGGATCTGGTGCACACCACCATCACGGTGGAACGGATGCTCGCCGGCAAGATCGAACGGCTCTTCGTTCCTGCGAACCCGCTGGACATCCTGGCCCAGCAGACCGTCGCGGCCACGGCACTGGGCGCCATCGATGTGGAGGACTGGTTTGCCACCGTGCGGCGGTCGGCACCGTTTGCCTCGCTCCCCCGCTCCGCCTTCGAGGCCACCCTGGACCTGCTCGCCGGCCGCTACCCCTCGGACGAGTTCGCGGAACTGCGTCCCCGGATCATCTGGGACCGGAACGCCGGCACCATTGAGGGACGCCCCGGAGCGCAGCGGCTGGCCGTCACCTCGGGCGGCACCATCCCGGACCGCGGGCTCTTCGGCGTCTACATCATCGGCACCGAGACGGAAGGGACCGGTTCCGCCGGATCCGCAGGCTCCGCCAGCGGCGACGGCAGGGCGGCCAGCCCGTCCGCCGCCGCAGCCAAGGGCGGCCGCCGGGTGGGGGAACTCGACGAGGAAATGGTCTACGAATCGCGCGTCGGCGACGTGTTCGCCTTGGGAGCCACCAGCTGGAAAATCGAGGACATCACCCACGACCGGGTCCTCGTCTCCCCCGCCTTCGGCCAGCCGGGCAAACTCCCGTTCTGGAAGGGCGACTCCCTCGGCCGCCCGGTGGACCTGGGCCGTGCCCTGGGGGCGTTCGTGCGCGAACTGTCCGCGTCCGACGTCGGGCCGGCCACCGAACGCTGCAAGGCCAGCGGCCTGGACGATTTCGCCGCCAACAACCTGATCCAGTACCTCTCCGAGCAAAAACTGGCCACCGAGGTGGTCCCCAGCGACACCACGCTGGTGGTGGAGCGCTTCCACGACGAACTCGGCGATTGGCGGGTGGTGCTGCACAGCCCGTTCGGCATGCCGGTGCACGCGCCGTGGGCCCTCGCCGTCGGGCAGCGGCTGCACCAGCGGTACGGCATGGACGGCTCCGCGATGGCCGCCGACGACGGCATTGTGCTGCGCGTGCCCATGATGGAGGACGAGCCGCCCGGCGCCGAGCTGTTCCTGTTCGACCCGGAGGAACTGGAACAGATCGTGACGGCGGAGGTCGGCGGCAGCGCCCTCTTCGCCTCCCGCTTCCGCGAGTGCGCCGCCCGCGCCCTGCTGCTGCCCCGGCAGAACCCGGGCAAACGGCAGCCCCTGTGGCAGCAGCGCCAGCGCTCCGCCCAGCTGCTGGATGTCGCCCGGAAGTACCCCACCTTCCCGATCGTCCTCGAAACCGTCCGGGAATGCCTGCAGGATGTCTACGATCTTCCGGCGCTGAAGGACATCGCGGCGTCGATCGAGCGCCGTGAGCTGCGGATCCTGCAGACCACCACGCAGCAGCCCTCGCCCTTCGCCAAGTCCCTGCTGTTCGGCTACGTCGCGCAGTTCCTCTACGAGGGTGATTCCCCGCTGGCCGAGCGCCGGGCCGCCGCCCTGGCGCTGGACTCGACCCTGCTTAACGAGCTCCTCGGCCGGGTGGAGCTGCGCGAACTGCTCGATGCCAAGGTTATTGACGCCACCGAGCGGGAGCTGCAGCGCCTCGCGCCGGACCGGAAGGTCCGCGGGCTCGAAGGGGTCGCGGACCTGCTCCGGCTGCTGGGCCCGCTGACACCGGTGGAAGTCGCCGCCCGGCTCGAACCGGCCGCAGCGCCTGGCCAGAAGGCCGGGTCTGGCGAGGCGGCCGGGCCTATCGAGGTGTCAGTGGCCGAGCCGGACGAGGCTCCGGAGGCCGAGGCATCGGAGGTTGAGGCCCCCGTCGCCGACGCCGCCGCGCACCTCGCGGCGCTCCAGCGCGCCAACCGCGCCATCAAGGTCAATATCGGCGGCGCCGAGCGCTACGCCGCCGTGGAGGACGCCGCCCGGCTGCGCGACGCCCTCGGTGTCCCGCTGCCGATGGGCGTGCCGCTGGCCTTCATCGAGCCGGTCGCTGATCCGCTGGGCGACCTCGTCTCGCGCTACGCCCGCACCCACGGGCCCTTCACCTCCGCCGAGGCTGCCGCCCGGCTGGGACTCGGCGTCGCCGTCGTCGGGACCGCGCTGAAGCGGCTCGCCGCCGACGGCCGCGTGGTGGAAGGCGAGTTCCGCCCCCACGCCGCACCCCCGCCTGCGCCCGAGGCATCTCCCGATGCCCGGACCGACGACGACGGCGATGCGGTTCCCGGCGCCGCCGCGGCAGCCACCGCCTCCCCCGCGGCCCCGTCGCTGGCCGGCATCAGCGAATGGTGTGACGCCGAGGTCCTGCGCAAGCTCCGCCGCCGCTCGCTCGCCGCATTGCGTGCCGAGGTGGAGCCCGTGGACGCCGCCGCGTACGGCCGCTTCCTGCCGGCCTGGCAGAACGTCCGCGTTCCGGGCCGGCGCGGGCAGTCGGCGCTACGCGGACTGGACGGGATCATCACCGCCGTCGACCAGCTGTCCGGCGTGCCCATTCCGGCCTCAGCCTGGGAACCGCTGATCCTCGCCGGCCGGGTATCCGACTACCAGCCCGCCATGCTCGACGAGCTCATGGCCGCCGGCGAAGTGCTCTGGTCCGGCGCGGGCGCGCTGCCCGGCAATGACGGCTGGGTGAGCCTGCACCTGGCCGATTCGGCCGAGCTGACCCTCAATCCCGCCCTCGACTTCGAACCCGGCGACGCGCAGCAGCGGCTGCTGGACCACCTGCGCAATAACGGCGGCGGCTACTTCTTCCGGCAACTCACGGAGGTGGCCGGCGGCATGGATGCGGTGCTCAGCGACCAGGACGTGGTCTCGGCGCTCTGGGACCTCGCCTGGGCGGGCCGGATCACGGGCGACACCTTCGCCCCTGTCCGGGCGATGATTGCCGGCGGCCACACCGCGCACCGTCAGGTTGCCCGCGCGCCGCGGGCCCGGGCGCCCAGGTTGAGCCGGCGGGGACGCGCCCACGGCACCGGGTTGCTGGGGTCCCCCGGGCTGACCGGCGGGCGGTACGGCTCCGTCACCGGGGCGGCTCCCACTCCCCCGCTGGCCGCGGGCCGCTGGTCCGCCCTCCCCGCACCGGAGCTGGACGCCACCATCCACGCCCGGGCCACCGCGGAACTCCTGCTGGACCGGTACGGCGTCGTGACCCGCGGTTCCGTCATGGCCGAGAACATCCTGGGCGGTTTCGGACTCATGTACAAGGTCCTGGCCCGGCTGGAGGAGGCCGGCCGGTGCCGCCGCGGCTACTTCATCGAGCACCTTGGCGCCGCACAGTTTGCCGTGCCCGCGACGGTGGACCGGCTGCGCTCGTACGCCGAGGACACCGAGCTCCATAAGCCCGAGCCCGTCGCCCTGGCCCTTGCCGCGACGGACCCCGCCAACCCGTACGGCGCTGCCCTGCCGTGGCCCGCCCTCAACGTCGACGCAGGAACCGGCCACCGTCCCGGCCGGAAGGCCGGCGCCCTGGTGGTCCTGGTCGACGGCGCCCTGGTCCTGTACGTGGAACGCGGCGGCAAGACCCTGCTGGCCTTCAGCGAGGATACGGACGTCCTGGCGGCGGCCGGCGCGGCCCTGGTGGGTGTGGTCACCCGGGGTGCGGTGGACAAACTGATCATGGAAAAGGTCAACGGCCACGGAATCCTGGACACCCCCATCGCTGCCGCCCTGGCCCACGCGGGCGCCTACTCCACGCCCAAAGGACTGAGGATCCGTGCCTGAGGGCGATTCGGTGTTCCGCGCGGCCGCCCAGCTTCATGCCGCGCTGGCCGGCCGGCAGCTGATCTCTTCCGATTTCCGCGTGCCGCGCTTTGCCACGCTCAAACTCGACGGCTGGACTGTTACCGAGGTGGTGCCGCGCGGCAAGCACCTGCTGATGCGGCTGGAGGGCCCGGCAAAGCCGGACGGCGCCGGCCCGGCGGGACCGGACCGGTTGACGATCCATTCCCACCTCAAGATGGAAGGCGCCTGGCAGGTCTACCCTCCGGGCGGCCGCTGGCGGAAGCCCGGCTTCACCGCCCGGTGTGTGCTGCGCACCGCCGCGGCAGACGCCGTCGGATTCTCGCTGGGCATCCTGGAGGTGGTCCGCACGTCCGAGGAAGACTCCGTCGTGGGCCATCTTGGCCCGGATCTTCTGGGTCCCGACTGGGACCCGGCCGAGGCGGAGCGGCGGATCCGCGCCGCGCCGGACGTCCCGATCGGCGTCGCACTGCTGGACCAGCGGAACCTTGCGGGGATCGGCAACATCTACCGTTGCGAGGCCTGCTTCCTCTCGGGGGTGCATCCGGCGGCGCCGGTCTCGGCTGTCCCCGACGTGGCGGCCATGATCACCGATGCCAAGCTCCTGCTGGAGGCAAACCTGGGCCCCGGGCGCCGGACCACAGTCCTGAACCCGCGCGGCGTTGCGGTGGGCCGGACCTCCGGACTGCCCGGCTACTGGGTCTACCGGCGCGAACACCAGCCTTGCCTGAAGTGCAGGACCCCGGTGCGGCGTGGTGTCCTCGCCACGGCCGCCGGAACGGAAGAACGGGACATCTACTACTGCCCCACGTGCCAGCCGGCGCCGGGACCGGCCTAGTCACAATCAGCGGGGCCTACCGCACGGCTCAGGGCTCACTTCTCAAGGCTCTTCTCAGGGCGCCGCGACCGCCGGCTCGGCGGCGACTGCCGGCAGCGCGGCCGCTTTCGTCTCCGGCACGGTGAACCGCGGCAGCAGGAGCTGCACCAGCGGGCCGATCGCCAGGGCGTACAGCACGGTCCCGACGCCGACCGAGCCGCCCAGGAGCCAGCCGGCGGCGAGCACCACCACCTCAATGCCGGTGCGGGACGTCCGCACGGACCAGCCCGTACGCCGCGCGAGTCCGGTCATGAGCCCGTCCCGCGCCCCCGGTCCCAGCCGCGCACCGATGTAGCAGGCGGACGCGATGCCGTTGAGCAGGATGGCGCCCGCGAGCATCCCCGCCTGCCCGCCGAGGTGCGAGAACTCGGGGATCAGCGCCAGTCCGACGTCGGCGAAGACGCCCACCAGCACGGCATTGCACAGCGTGCCGATGCCGGGCCACTGCCGCAGCGGAATCCACAGGAGCAGCACGAGGAAGCTGACGATCACCACCACCGTGCCAATGCTCAGCCCGGTCTTGACCGCGAGTCCCTGATGGAACACGTCCCAGGGGTCCAGGCCGAGGCCAGCGCGGATGAACATGGCCAGCGATATGCCGTACATGGCGAGGCCGATCAGGAGCTGGAGGAGTCTGCGGGTCATCATGGACTCCATATTCCTAAAAACTGGCCTTGCAATCCATAGCCAGTTTGAAATACTGGCCCTATGTCCGGATCCCTGAATCCCAGTTCGCTGGCCCGACTGCTCGGCGAGTGGAACCTCGGCGCAGCACCCGCCTACCGGGAGCTCGCCGACGTCGTCCGTCTCCTGGTCCTGGACGGCCGTGTGCCGCTCAACGTTGCGCTGCCCAGCGAACGGGCCCTCGCCGCGACCCTCGGCATCAGCCGGACCACCGTCACCGCCGCCTACTCCCTGCTCCGCGAACAGGGCTTACTCAGCAGCGGGCAGGGCAGCCGCGGGCGGACGTGCATCCCGCAGGCCGGTCCGGGTGGCGGCAGGGGAAGCGGGGCGAACCTCAGCGGTGCTCCGGGCTTGGCTGTTCCGGATGGCATCTTGGATCTCGCCTATGCCTCGTTGCCGGCCAGCGGCGAAGTGGTGCACCGTGCGTTCGCTTCCGCGCTGACCGAACTGCCCGCGCTGCTGCCGGGATTCGGCTACGACGCCCTCGGAGTGCAGCCGTTGAGGGAAGCCATCGCCGGGCACTATTCGGCGGCCGGTGTACCCACCACCGCGCAGCAGATTCTGGTGACGTCCGGTGCGCAGCACGCGCTGAACATCGTGCTCCGCACCCTGGCCGGCCGGTCCGATAAGGTCCTCGTGGAGCACCCCAGCTACCCCAATGCCATCGATGCCATCCGGGCCGCGGGCTGCCGGCTGGTGCCGGTGGCCATGCCCGCCAACCACGCCGGCGCGGCGGGGACGGGTTCCACCGCACGTGCGGGCTGGGACGTGGGCGCCCTCGAGACCACATTGATGCAGCAGCGGCCCGCCATGGCCTACGTGGTCCCGGACTTCCACAACCCCACCGGCCGCCTGATGTCCGATGCCCAGCGGCGACGCCTGGTCCGCGCCGCCGCCGCAGCCGGCACCATTCTCGTGGTGGACGAGACACTGCGGGAACTGAACCTCGACGGCGTCGCCTCGACGCCGTTGGCCGCCTTCAGTTCCGCCGTCGTCTCCATCGGTTCCCTCAGCAAGTCACACTGGGCAGGGTTGCGGACCGGCTGGATCCGGGCTGACGAATCCCTGATCCAGCGCTTCGCCGCCGCCCGCACCACCATGGACTTGGGCGGCCCGGTGGTGGAACAGCTTGCGGCGGCGCATCTGGTGAACGCTCTCTCCGAGCCGCTCCCCGCCCGGCTGGCCACCTTGCGGGACAACCGGGACGCCCTGCTGGACCTCATCGCCGGATACCTGCCGGGCTGGCAAGGCGAACGGCCCGACGGCGGCCTGTCCGTGTGGTGCCGCCTTCCCGCCCCGATCAGCACCGCACTGGCCGTAATAGCCCCGGACTTCGGCATCCGACTCGCGGCCGGTCCCCGCTTCGGCACGGGCGGCGCCTTCGAGCACTATCTTCGGGTGCCCTTCACACTGCCCCCGGACCAATTGGAAACCGCCGTGCTGGCGCTGCGTGCCGCCCAGGACAAGCTGTCGGCCTCCCCGCAGCTGCGCCGCAACCTCGGCGCCCCGCCCGCCGCGGCCATCGCCTGACGTCAGGCCGGGCGGCTGTAGCGCTGCCTGTGGCATTGCCCGGCACGGCACGCGACGCGGGCGCTTCTCCACGACGCGCAGAATTCCGGGCGCCGCGTTATTCCGGTATCGCTAGGTATGTGGAGTGTCGTCAGACATTTCCTGCGTCGCACGGCAGCTGGGCGTTGCCGGCGCGCCGCCGCGAGTGACGGCGACGCGGCCAGTCGCCACCGACACCGCCACCGACACCGCCACCGCCACCGCTCAGGCGTAGACCCTCTCGAGGAACCCGCCCCAGGCCTTCGCCGTGGCTTCGGAGTCCCCCCTGCCGCTGAAGTCGTGGACCGTCATGCCCACCGTGGCGCCGAAGGCATTGCGGCCGAAGAACCGGTACAGCGTGTCCGCGGTGCGCAGGCCAAGGAAGTTCTCGTTGGCGAAGTCCACCTCTCCGGAGAGCCGTCCGACGCCGTCGAGCTCCAGTTCCACGGTGGTGCCGGCCGGCACCCCCTCAATACCCATAGCCTTCTTGAGCCGTACAAACCCATCGGGCGTTGCCGAGGCGGGACGGGCCTGGACGTCGGTAAAGACGACCGGCTTGCCGTCGAAATACTGCAGGTACTGGCCGAGCGTGTGCAGGTAGAACTCGGTGTGCTTGCTGGCGCCGTCGTACTGCTGGTCCCAGTTCTCGGCGAAGATGCCGCTGTGGACGTAGTGCAGCCGGGCGCGGCCGCCGTCGAGCGGTTCCAGGACGTGCTCCAGCTGGTTGAACCAGCCATCCGGGCCATCCATGCGGGAGACGAGATGGGCGGGGTATTCGTCCACGGTCCGCACGGCCGGCCACTCATCCGTGGGGAACATCCAGGCGGGGGTGTCCTTGGTGACCGCCTCCCAGACCCGTTCCGGCGTGGCGGGCAGTTCCGTGTCCACGATGATTTCAAAATTCCGCTTGTCAGTCATTGTCCTGCTCCTTAGCTGATGGGTCTGTGGGTGATGCCGTGACTGGTGTCTTGAGTGAAGGGTGAAGCGCGACGACGAGGCGGTGCTTGCGTCCGCCGCCCGCTGAGGCGCTCACCCGGGCCGCCGGGCCGCCGTCGTGGTATTTGTCCACGAGCCGGGTCACGGCGACGCCCAGTTCCTCGGCGAAGGCGGCCCGGTCCGCGGCCGTGCGGAAGGTGATCTCGCCGTCGATGGCGAAGGTGGCGAGCGGCTGCCTGGCCGCCGCGGCGCCGGCAATCAAGCGGCCCGTTTCCTGGACCATGCGGCTGGCGAGCGCCAGCAGCCAGAAAGCCGAAAAGCGGTCCGTGAACCGCTGGGGGTCCGGGGCCACCGACGCCAGTGCGGCCGGGGAGATCAGGTAGGAGGCGGCGCTCGCCCGCAGGATACGCTCCGTGACGTTGCCCTTGCGGCGCTCCTCCACCAGCTCCACCAGCCCGTGCCGCTCCAAGGCCTTGAGGTGGTAGTTCACCTTCTGCCGCGGCAGGCCCACCTTTGCGGCGAGCTGCGTGGCCGAGCCTGGTTGGGCGAGTTCCATCAGGATGCGGGTCCGGATGGGGTCCAGGGACGCCTCCGCCGCGGCCGGGTCCTCAATCACTTCGATGTCCAACATGCTTCCAGTTTCGCTACCGACAGTTTTATTTGTCAAGAACTTTTTTACCGTCGGTCCGTCTCGACGGTTCCCCGCCGAATCGAGGCGCGGAAACGTCGTGTGGGCTCGGAACTGTCGAAACGGCGGAGGGGCGCAACCCCGGCAAAGTAGAATGGACCGGTGATGCAATCCCCCCTGCCCGTGCGCGACGGCGTCAACGCGACCCGTCTCCGCCTCCCGGACGAGGGGCCGTGGGACACCGCGATGGACTACATGATGCACCGCTGGGGCCACATCGACCCCCAGGGCATCGAGGACCGCTTCGACGCCGGCGAGATCGTGGGCGAGGCCGGGGTCCCCCTGGACCGGACCACCCCGCTGCGGAACCACACCTTCATCTGGTACTACCGCACCCTGCCGCCGGAACTCCGGATCCCGGTGGAACTGAACATCCTGCACCAGGACGAGCACCTCCTCGTGGTGGACAAACCGCATTTCCTGCCCACCACCCCCGGCGGCACCTACATCCAGGAATCGGCCCTCGTCCGGCTCCGGAACCAGCTGGACCTGCCGGACCTTATCCCCATGCACCGGCTGGACCGCATGACTGCCGGGATCCTGCTGCTCTCCACGAACCCGCAAACCCGGGGCAAGTACCAGGTGCTCTTCGAAAAACGCCAGGTCCAGAAGGAATACGAGTGCGTGTCCGCAGCCGTGCCCGCGCACGGGCACCCCGCCGTCGACTTCCCCGTGGTAGTCCGCAACCGGATGACGAAGTCCCGCAGCTACCTGCTAGCCGAGGTGATCGACGGCGAGCCCAACGCCGAGACCCGGATTGAGCGGCTGCGGACCTTTGCCGGCCCCGTCCCGGGGACTCCCGCCCCGGCGACGCCCGCCGCCGGAATTCCCGGCAACGACGGCACCGCCGGCCGCCGCGCGCTGTACCGGCTCGAGCCGCACTCGGGCAAGACCCACCAGCTTCGGGTGCACATGGCCTCGCTGGGGTTGGGGATCGTGAACGACGCCTTCTACCCGGAGCTGCTGGACAAGGCGCCCGACGACTACTCGAAGCCGCTCCAGCTCCTCGCCCGCGGAATCCGGTTTGTGGACCCCATCACCGGCAAGCCGGTGGAGTACCGCAGCGGGCTGGAGCTCAGCGAAGCACTCTGACCCCTAAGGACCTCCAGCGCACCCGCGCCCGCACCCGCACGCTGCAACGGGCGTGCGTCCGGACGGAAGTGCGGTACCTTGTGGCCATGGACTTCGGCAGCGCGGACACCTGGCGGGACGCGATCTATTTCTGGATCGTCCCGGTGGTTATGGGCGACGCCATTTTCCCGCCCGTCCCGTCCGAAATGGTGGTGATCACCGGCGGCGCGCTGGCCGCCGTCGGGCGAGCCAACGTGTTCCTGGTGGTGCTCCTCGCCGCGGCAGCGTCTTGGCTCGGCGACATCCTGGTGTTCCAGCTGTTCAAACGGCGCCTGAGCCATACCCTTGACCGCTGGCGGTGGGGCCGGACGTTCCATCTGGCCGTGCACACAGCGATCGGGAGGGCCGGCCGCTCCACCACGTACGGGGCCATCATCGGCATCCGCTTTATCCCCGGCGGACGGCTGGCGACGACTGCCGCCGCCGGCATCGCCAACGTCTCCACCCGTGGCTTCAGCCTGTGCGCAGCCCTCGGCGGCCTGCTCTGGGCCGTCTGGTCCGTCAGCCTCGGCTATGTCACCGGCGCGGCAACCGGGCTGCCGTTCTGGGCGAGCTCCCTGATCGGCGTCGGGGTCGGGGTCGCGATCGGCGCCGTGGTGGGGGTAATTGTCACGCGGAGGCGCGGCAACTCCTCGCCGGTCGTCGACGGCCCCGACGAGGAACTGGACTTCTGAGCTCGGTCTCTGAGCCGGTCCCCGGCTAAACGGGCGCCCAGCGGCCGCGGTTGCGGCGGAGCACCATGAGGTTGCCGGTCACCGCAACGCGTTCGACGGCGTCACGCATCATCGCTGCCGACTCGAGGGCCTGGCTGTTCTCGCCGCTGTAGGAGGTGGGCTCGACGAGGAACCGCAGGTTCAGCTGCGGAACCCCGCCGGCCAGATCGAGCTGGTTCGCCTCGACGTGGTGCCGGGTCTCCAGCGCTTCGACGGCGGCAGCCATCACGGCCTCGGGCGCGTTGCCCGGCTTGAGCCCGGTGATCTTCAGTCTGGTCTGGAACGACGGCATGCTTCAACCCTATCGGGACTGCCGGCCGGACCGCGGCGGGACTAGCCGGTGTTGCGCAGGCCCGCCGCCACACCGTTGACCGTGATGAGCATGGCACGCTGAAGGCGTTCGTCGATCTCGGCGTTGGGCATGCCCTCCCCCGCGGCCTCGGAACGCACCCGGCGCAGCAGTTCCACCTGGAGGTAGCTGATCGGGTCGAGGTACTGGTCCCGGATCTCCAGTGAGCGCTTCAGGGTGGGCTGCGCGTCGAGCAGCAGGTCCTCGCCGGTCAGGTTCTGGATCTCGGTGACGGTCAGCTGGTATTCGGCCCTGATGGCGCGGAACAGGTGGTGCAGCTCCTCCGGGACCAGGGTGGAGACGTAGTAGCCCGCGATGTCCATGTCCGTCTTCGCCAGCGTCATTTCCACGTTGGAGAGCACCGAGCGGAAGAAGTGCCAGCCGTCCATCATCTCCACGAGCTGGGCCGAGTGGCCGGCTTCGCGGGCGGCCTTGAGCCCGGAGCCGACGCCGAACCAGCCCGGGACGATCTGGCGGGACTGCGTCCAGCCGAACACCCACGGGATGGCCCGCAGGCCCTCGAGCCCGGCGCCGGAATCGGGCCGCTTGGACGGACGGGAGCCGATGTTGAGGGACCCCAGCTGTTCCACGGGGGTGGACGCCATGAAGTAGGCGGGCAGGTCGGGGTCGTCGATCAGCGTCCGGTAGCGGGCGAACGCGGCGTCGGAAATGGTCTCCATCACGTGGCCGTAGCGCTCGCGCTGGTCCTCCGAGGTGCGCGGCGTGCGGTGCAGCGCGGAGCCCTGCATGACCGCCGCGAGCGAGAGCTCAAGGTTCTCGCGGGCGAGCTCGGGCAGCGAGTACTTGTCCGAGATGACCTCGCCCTGTTCGGTGAACTTGATTTCGCCTTCCAGCACACCGTTCGGCTGCGCCATGATGGCGTCGTAGGTCGGCCCGCCGCCGCGGCCCACGGAACCGCCGCGGCCATGGAAGAGACGCACCCGGACGCCGTGTTTGGCCGCGACGTCGCGCAGCTTGCGTTGCGTTTTGTGGATTTCCCACTGGCTGGTCATCACACCGGATTCCTTGTTGGAGTCCGAGTAGCCGAGCATGATTTCCTGCACGTCGCCGCGCAGCCGGACCAGCTCGCGGTAGGACGAATCGGAGAGCAGGGCGTCCACGATCTCGGCCGAGGCGCGCAGCTCCTCCACGGTCTCCAGCAGCGGTGCGAAGCCGATCCTGGCATAAGGGGCCTCGCCGAAAAGGTTGACCAGCCCGGCTTCGCGGGCCAGCACCGCCGCGGCCAGGACGTCGTCGGCGCCGCGGGTCATCGAGATGATGTACGTCTCGATCACGTCCGGGCCGTACGTCCGCAGGGCCCGCCGGATTTCGCGGAAAACGTCATAGGTGCCGTCGGCGACGCCGTCGAGCTTGATCGGGTGGCCGGACAGCGGGCGGCGCGAGGCCAGCTCAGAACCCAGCACCTCAAGCCGTTCGGAACGGCTGAGTTCGGCGTACCGGACGCCGGGTCCGCCGAGGCGGTCCATCAGCTGCCCGACGGCGTCGTGGTGGTGGTCCGCGTGTTCGCGGATGTCCAGGGTGGCCAGGTGCAGGCCGAAGGAGGCGATGGCGCGGCGGACCCGGGCCAGGGCGCCGTCGGCGGCGAGCGCGGCGTGGTGGTTGCGGAGCGAGCGCTCCAGCAGGCCAAGCTCGGCGAGGAGATCCGCAGTGGCGGTGTAGTCGCGGCCGGGCTCGTGCGCCGATCCCGCCGAGACGCGCCGCGCGGTGTTGAGCAGCTTGGCCTTGATGCAGGTGAGTTTGAGCCGGTAGGGCTCCTGGGCGTTCAGTTCGAGGACCCGCCGGTCCAGGCCTGGCAGGTTCTTGAGGTCGACGTCGATCGAGTCCAGCAGCTCCGGGTCCGCCCCGGCAAGCGCGGTTGAGTTGGACAGGATGGAGATCAGACCGTCGATCAGGCCGATGCTGATCCGGACGGCGTGCTGGTTCTGGATCTGCAGGATCTCCCGGGTGACAGCTGCGGTGACGTTGGGGTTGCCGTCCCGGTCGCCGCCGATCCAGGAGCCGAAGCGGAGGGGAGCCTTTTCCACGGGGAGTGTCACGCCGTGTTCGGCGAGAAGTTCGGAGAGGTCGGCGAGCATTTCCGGCATGGCGTCGCCCAGGATGCCGGTGAGGTAGTAGATCGCGTTCCGGGCCTCGTCCACGGGCGTGGGCCGGACCTGGCGGAGCTCGTCCGTCTGCCACATCTGGTCGATCACTTCGGCGAGCTGCCGGTCCTGGCGGCGCCGCGCCGAGGTGCCCTCCGCCGTGGCCACGGCCAGGATGTCGGAGAGCCGGCGGACCTTGTCCAGCACCGAGCGGCGGGAGGCCTCGGTGGGGTGGGCGGTGAAGATGGGACGGACATCGAGTTCGTTCACCACATCCTGCAGCACTGACGGGCCGGCCTGGCTGGCGACGTCGGCGACAGCCTTGGCCAGCCAGCCGTCCTTTTCCTGCCGCGTGCGCAGGCCGCGGACCCGGTGCACCTGCTCGGCGGCGTTGGCCAGGTGGAAGTAGAACGCGAAGGCGCGGACCAGGTCGGTCGCCTGCTCGAGGGGCAGCGAGCCGAGCAGCTCGCGGACCTGGGCCACGACGTCGTACGAGCTCCACGGCCCGGTGGCGTCCGCACCGCCGCGGGCGGCTTCCTTGGATTCCTTGGTCAGCAGGCGCACTTGCTCCACCAGGTCCAGGAGCTCGGGGCCGTGCTGGCGGACGAGTGATTCGCCAAGCAGCGTGGACACCCGGCGGACGTCGGCCCGGAGTTCGGCCGCAAGATCGGTGCCGGAGTGCATTGCAGTGTCAGCCATGGAAAATATCTTTCGAGAGGACTTGGCTCGTACACTGCGCTGGATACTGTGAGCCGGGTTACTTTCTTCCCTAAGGATGCTACCCGCAGCCACGCCCGGCTGGGAATCCGTCTCAGATAGTGTCAGCCGCGCCGGCCCCTGACCCGGCCGGTGGGGCTAGCGGGCCACTTTGAAGTTGAACACTCCGGTTCCGAGCGCGCCCCAGACCCGCAGCCAGATCGGCAGGATCATTTCGGCACCCCGGGCGGTGGTGATGTCGCCCAGATCGATGATGTCCCGGTGCCCAAGGTCCGTGAGCAAACCGGCCACGGCCTCTTTGGCGTCCGCGTCGTTGCCGGAGACGAAGACCGAATGGTCTCCCCCGGCCACACTCGCCGGATCCACCATCACGCTGGCGGTCATCGTGTTGAGCGTCTTGACCACACGGGCTTCCGGGAAGGCACGCTGGATCTGCTCACCGAGGCTGTCCGTATTCACCGGGTTCAACGACGGCGGGAACCCGTGGGAGAAGTCCAGCGGGTTCGCGATGTCCATCAGCACCTTGCCGCCCAGGTTCTCTGCGCCCGCTGCGGTCAGTGCCGCAAGGGAGCCTGCGCCGTTGGTGGCATTGACGACGACGTCGGCGCGGGCGGCGGCGTCCGCGAACGTGCCGATCCCGATTTCGCCGTGCGCCGCGTGCCACTGGGCGAAAGGCGCGGTTCCCATGGCGTCAGGCTCGGTCCGCGCCAGCGTCGCCTGCGGGTCGCGGGTTCCAATGACTACGTCGTGGCCCAGGTGCGCGAGCGCACCGGCGACCGAGCGCCCTACAGTTCCGGTTCCCAGTACGGCAATCTTCATGGCGTCCTCATTCTGAAAGGGGTGGGGTAGACAGGTTGGTCTACTGATGCGCAAGACGCTATCAGACAGATCTGTCTACCACAATCGCAGACAGACTTGTCTGTGTACGATTGAGCCATGACGCCGACAGCAGCCCCAGGAAAGCAGGCCGCCCGGACGCCCGCCGGGCAGGCCCGGGAAAAGATCCTTGCCACGGCTTTCCGGCTCTTCTACGCCCAGGGGCTCCGGGCCGCGGGCATCGATACGATCATTGCCGAATCGGGCGTCGCGAAAGCCACCTTCTACAAGTACTTCCCGGCCAAGGACGACCTGATCCTGGCCTACCTGGAAAAGGTCGACGGCGTCTGGACCGGACAGCTCCACGCCGCGGCGGACGCCGCCGGCTCCGACCCGGCGGACCGGCTCGTCGGACTGTTTGATGCGCTGACCAGCGCCTGCCGCCGCGACGGCTACCGCGGCTGCGCCTTCATCAACGCTGCCGCCGAGTCCGCCTCCGGAACGCGCGTCCACGAACGCACGGCGGCGCACAAGGAGAATGTCCGGACCTGGATCCGCGGCCTGGCCGAGGAGGCCGGCGCCCCGGATCCGGACCAGCTGGCCCGCAGCCTGACCCTGGTGCTCGACGGCGGGCTCGCCAGCGGCGTGCTCGACGCCGATCCGGCGGCGGCCATCGCCGCCCGCGACACCGCAGCACAACTTGTGGCCGCAAGCCTGGGGCACACGGCAGCTCCCGGGAACTGACCTCCCACCGGGCGCCCGCCGGGCATCCGCGGTGAAGAGCCGGCGAATTCTGGCCAAATCCCGGCGGCCGCGAGGCGCAAACCCTTCCCGCCCGGCGCGTGATGACATATCTTGAAGTGTCTTGACAAAACCTGTCAATTCTCTGTGTGCGACCGTTCCGGCGATCGCCCCGCGTCGAGGAGCACGTCATGACCCCAGCCCCCATCCCGGCCGCCGCTACCACAAGGCCGGAGGCCGCCGTGTCCCAGCGGAATCCGCTGATCGCCGCCGTCGTGATCCTCGGTATGCTGTTCGTCGGCCTCGTGGGACAGTCCGCCGCGGCGCCCGGCTCGCAGGCCGCCGCCCCGCTCACGGTGGCCCAGGCCGTCGCGACCCAAAACGGCTCCACGGCCGCGGTGACCGGCTACATCGTGGGCCAGCCGACGTCCGCAACGTCGGTGCTCCGCAGCGGCTTCACGTCCGACACCGCCCTTGCAATTGCCGATTCGGCCGCGGAAACGAACACGGCCAAGATGCTCTACGTCCAGGTCACCACGGAGTACCGTTCCGGATTTGGCCTGCAGACCACGCCGTCCCTGCTGGGCAAGAAGGTGGACGTCACCGGACAGCTGACGGCCTACTTCTCACACGCCGGCCTGAAAAGTCCCAGCAACATGGCCCTGTCGGCAGCGCCGACGCCAACACCGACCCCCACGCCAACAGCCGGCGACTACTACGCTCCCGCCGCCGGCAAGACCGGCGCGGCCCTGGAAAGCAGCCTGCACCAGATCATCTCCGTGCAGCAGAAGCTCAGCTATGACCAGGTCTGGGACGCCCTGAAGGACACGGACCAGGACCCGGCCAACAGCAACAATGTGATCCTGCTGTACACGGGACGCTCCCAGTCCAAGGCCACCAACGGCGGCGGTGTGGATGATTGGAACCGGGAACACGTCTGGGCCAAGTCGCACGGGGATTTCGGCACGGCCACCGGCCCGGGAACGGATGTGCACCACCTCAGGCCCACCGACGTGACGGTCAACTCCGCCCGCGGCAACAAGGACTTCGACCTTGGCGGCACACAGTCCGCCGAGGCGCCGGGCAATTACACCGACGCGGATTCCTGGGAGCCGCGCAACGCGGTCAAGGGGGACGTCGCCCGGATGGTCATGTACATGGCGGTCCGCTACGAAGGCGGTGACGGCTTCGCCGACCTGGAAATGAACAACCTCGTCAACAACGGCACCGCCCCCTACATGGGCAAAATGAGTGTCCTGCTGGAGTGGAACCGGATCGATCCGCCGGATACCTTCGAACAGCGCCGCAACCAGCGCATCTACGAGCTGTGGCAGGGCAACCGCAACCCGTTCGTGGACCACCCGGAGTACGCCGACGCCATCTGGAACTGACGCCGTTGCCCGCCCTTGCCCGGTAGCGGCGAGCCGGGGCGGGGCCTAGGGTGGTAGCCAACGCCGTTCACCGCCTGGAAGGAACCCGCGAGCACCATGCATCCCGATTCTGACGCCATGCTCGCCCGCTGGCAGCGCTTCCGGAACAGCCGCAACGCGGCCCTGGCCAGCGACTACGGCTGGCTGACCCTGACGTCCTTCCAGTGGCTGGAAGACCAGCCGGCCGCCGTCGAACTCGTCCCCGGCCGCTGGTCCTCGGACGGCACGACGGCGTACCTCACCGCTGCGGCGGCCGACGGGCTCACCCTCGTGGAGACCGGCGAACCCGTGGACGGCACCATCAGCGCAACCCTGTCTAACGAGGAGTCCCTGCTGTGGGTGCAGTACGGCGGCGAGGACGGCCGGCAGGTGGTGGTGGAACTGGCCATGCGCGCCAGCAGGTACGCCCTGCGCACCCGGGATTCAACGTCGCCCGTGTTCACCGGGTTCGACGGCGTCCCCACCTTCGACTACCGGCCGGACCTGGTGGTCGAGGCCAGCTTCCGGCCCTATCCGGAGCCCGTGGACGTCCCGGTCGGCACGGCCAACCCGCTGGTGGACGGGGTCCACCGCTCGGTGGGCGAACTGGTGTTCCGGCTCCCCGGCAAGGACCACGAGTTCCACCTGCAGGCCGAGGAGGAAAAGCTCGGCGCGTTAACGGTGACGTTCCACGACGAGACCAACGGAGAACTAACGGATGAGTGGCGGAAGGTCTCCACCGCCCGGCCCCGCGTCGACTCCCTGGGAAACCGCACGGTCAGCCTGGACTTCAACCGGGCCATCAACTACCCCAGCGCCTTCACCCCGTACGGCACGTGCCCCATGCCGGTGAAAAACAACAGCCTGGACTACCGGATCGAGGCCGGGGAGAAAGAGCCCGGCCTGTTCTAGGCGCCCGGGGAAGGCCCCGGTCAGACGATCGCGGAAACCCCCGTCACGGCGCGGCCCACGATGAGCGTGTTGATCTCGAACGAGCCCTCGTAGGTGTAGATCGCCTCGGCGTCGGCGAAGATCTTGGCCATCCGGTAGTCGGTGACAATCCCGTTGCCGCCCAGCAGGGACCGGCCCATCGCCACGGTTTCCCGCATCCGGCCGCTCACATAGGACTTCGCCAAGGCCACCTGCGGCATGTCCGCTGCGCCCTGGTCCTGCAGCTGCGCGATCCGGACCATCATGCCCATGCTCGCCACCGCGTTGCCAAGCATCGTCACCAGCTGCTGCTGGACCAGCTGGAATTTCGCCAGCGGCCGGCCGAACTGCTGGCGTTCGACGGCGTACTGCCGGGCGACGTCGAACGCCGCCAGTTGTTGGCCGACGCCCTGCCAGGCGACCATGATCCGCGAGCCGCGCAGCAGTTCGTTCGTGTCCTCGAAGCTGTTGATCCCGGCGAAGCGGTCCGCCTCGGCCACGTGAACATCCTTGAGGACGATGTCCGCGTTCTGCACCGTGCGCAGGGCGATCTTGTTCTCGATCCGGCTCCGGGTCACACCGGGCAGGGTCGCGTCCACAATGAAGCCGCGGATGGCGCCTCCGGCCTCGTCACGCGCCCACACGAGCATGTAGTCGCAGAACGTCCCGTTGCCGATCCAGCGCTTGGTGCCGTTGAGCACCCAGGTGTCGCCGCCGTCGGGCCCGCCGCCGGGCACACGCCGGGCGACCGTCTCCATGCCGCCGGCCACGTCGGAGCCATGCTCCGGTTCGGTCAGCGCGAACGCGCCGGTGGTCCGGAGGTTCGCGGCGTCGTCGAGCAGGCGCGCCTTCTGCTCCTCGGAGCCGAAACCGTACAGGGACTCGACAAAGAGGTCGTGGTGGACCAGGAAGAAGGTTGCCAGCGAGGTGTCCACCCGGGTCATCTCGGCGATGACCAGCCCGGCGAACAGATTGCTGTAGCCGCGCTGGGCCGGGGCGCTCAGTTCGAGGGCCGCCAGCTTGGGCAGGATCTCTGCGGGGAACTCGGCCTTGTTCCACCATTCGCCAGCGAAGGGCGCCACCTCGCGGGCCAGGAACTCCCGCAGTTCGGCGAGCTTCGCCTGTTCCGCAGTGTTGAGCATCGACTCGAAGTCGAAGAAATCGGCCGTCGGCAGCCCCTCGACGGAGGCAGCAGCCGGGGACTGGGCAAGACCGGCCCGCATCACCTCGGCCCCATCCGGATGGCCCCATCGAGGCGGATGGTCTCGCCGTTGAGCATGGCGTTCTCCACGATGTGCGCCGCGAGGTTCGCGTACTCCGCCGGCCTGCCCAGCCGGGACGGGTGCGGCACCTGCTGCCCGAGGGAATCCTGGGCCTCCTGCGGCAGCCCGGCCATCATCGGTGTTTCGAAGATGCCCGGCGCAATGGTGACCACCCGGATCAGCGAGCGCGCCAGTTCGCGGGCGATCGGCAGCGTCATGGCGTGCACCGCCCCCTTGGAGGCGGCGTAGGCCGGCTGGCCGATCTGGCCGTCAAATGCGGCGACGGAGGCGGTGTTGATGATGACACCGCGCTCCGGTCCGCCGAGTTCGGTCACGGCCGGCTCCGTGGCCGCCATGGCGGCCGCGGCAAGCCGGATGACGTTGAAGGTGCCCACGAGGTTGATCTGGATGACGCGGTTGAAGCTCTCCAGCGGCAGCACGCCGTCGCGGCCCAGGACCTTGCCGGGGGTGGCGATCCCGGCGCAGTTGACCACGATCCGCAGCGGGCCGAGGGCGACGGCGGCGTCGACGGCGGCCTGCACCTGCTCCTCGCTGGTGACGTCTGCGGGAACGAAGACCGCCTTGTGGGCAGGCTCCTTCCGGTCCCCGGCGGCGGGGGCGTCCACGTGGACCTCCCCCCAAGCATTCAGCTCGGCGGCGAAGGCGTCACCCGCGGAGCTTGGCAGGTCCGCCAGGACCACGGAGGCGCCGGCGTCGAACAGGCGCCGGGCCGTCGCGGCGCCCAGGCCCGAGGCCCCGCCCGTAATCAGCGCGACTGTACCTTTGATGTCCATGCATCCTCCTTGATGTGGAACCGGAACCCGCAGGGGCGCTGTGTGCAGCGTCACGAATCTGCAGGGAACATTAGTTAGTGAATGTTAACTGGAATGCGGACTTTCCGCACCTTCACCCCGCGATGCCGCGACGATCCCGGCCCGGACGCCGTGCCGCCAGTAGGCTGGAGCCATGACCCCAGCAGAGATTTCCACCGCCCCCAACTGGTCGTTCCGGGCAGACGAGGCGGCCCGCTCGGTGACCAGGCTGTTCGGGCAGCGGCTCTTCTTCCTGCCGGGGACGCACATCGCCGCGGTGGTGCGGCCCTCGGGCCGGGTCAAGAACCTCGCCCGGCCCTGGCACTACTGGTGGCAGGCGCACTACGTGGACTGCCTCGTGGACACCGGCCGCCGGGAACTCGGCACCGAGGGCCGTCCCGGCACGCGGTTCGACGGCGAGAACCGCCCCAGCGCCGGCCGGCTCGCCTCCCAGCTGGTCACCGGGATCCGGCTGCGGAATTTCCTGACCTTCGTCAATAACTACTATGACGACATGGCCTGGCTGGCGCTCTCCACGCTGCGGCTGGAGAAGCTCGCAGAGGACAGCCGCAAGGCGGCGGGACGCCGCCGCAATGCCAAGGTCCTGCAGAGCCTCACCCTGCAGTTTGATTCCGCCTCCACGGATGACCTCGGCGGGGGCACCTTCTGGAGCAAGAAGCGGGATTTCAAGAACACCCCGGCCACGGCACCCGTGGCGCTCTACTTCGCCCGTACCGGCAAGGCGGCCAGGGCGCAGGCCCTGCTGGATTGGCTCGATGCCCGGCTTTTCGATCCCGAACAGGGGATGTACCAGGACGGACTGCGGATCGCTCCGGGCGGCGACGTGGTGCTGGAGAGCGCCATCTACACCTACAACCAGGGGCCGGTCCTCGGCGCGCTGCTGGAACTCGGCGGCGACACCAACCTGGCCCGCGCGTCCACCCTCGTGGCCGCCGTGGCCCGCAACCTCACCCTCCCGGCGCCGCTGATGGGGCGCAGCGCCACGGTGCTGCGCTGCGAGGGTACCGGCGACGGCGGGCTCTTCACCGGCATCCTCGTCCGGTACCTGGCCCTGGCCGCCGTCGACGAGCGGCTTCCGCAGGAGGTCCGGACGACGGCCGCGACGCTGGTGAACGACACCGCCGAGGCCTTCTGGGAGGGCCGCCGCATCGTGTCCTCCAAGGAACCCCTGGCGCACAAGGGCGGCAGGATCCTGTTCTCTGCCCGCCCTGAGCTGCCGGCACGGCGCAGCTACCCGGCGGGCGCCGCCGTCGAGCTTTCCACCCAGCTGCAGGCCTGGATGGTGCTGGAAGCGGCCGCGTCAATTACCGGAAGGTCCGGCGCGGCAGAGCCGGAAGATACAGGGCGGGAGGACGCGGCGCGGGAACAGGTTGAGCCGGGCGAGGCGGGTCCGGCGGCGGAATCACCCGCGGAATCCCAGTCAGGGAATTAAGTCACGCAATAGTTTCGTAATCCATGTGATCCTCGTCACTTAAGGCGCTCTCGGCTTGGTTGCTTAGGTTTGGCTAACCTACAGTTTTTCGTAGTGAGCACGCCCTAACTTCCCCGCTCACAGGGGGATAGGGTCCCTACGAACTTCCTTGCAGAAAGTAGCCCCATGAAGATCCGCAACAATGCGCTGGCCGGTATCGCGCTGGCCGCGACCGCCGCGCTCGGCCTGGCCGCCTGTGGCTCCGGCGCCTCGACTTCCCCCAGCAGCAGCGCCGCCGCTGACGGCAAGATCTCCGGCGAGATCACGGTCTACAACGCCCAGCATGAATCCCTGACGCAGGAATGGGTGGACGCGTTCACCGCGGAAACCGGCGTCAAGGTCACCCTGCGCCAGGGCTCGGACACCGAGATGTCCAACCAGATCATCCAGGAGGGCCAGGCGTCCCCGGCCGACGTTTTCCTCACCGAAAATTCCCCGGCGATGGCCCAGGTGGAAAACGCCGGCCTCTTCGCCGACGTCGACAAGGCCACCATCGACCAGGTGCCCGCCGAATTCCGGCCCTCCACCAACAAGTGGACCGGCATCGCGGCCCGCTCCACGGTGCTGGTCTATGACAAAACCAAGCTCACCGAGGACCTGCTGCCCAAGTCCATGCTGGACCTGGCCAAGCCGGAGTGGAAGGGCAAGTGGGCGGCCTCGCCGTCCGGCGCCGACTTCCAGGCGATCGTCTCCGCCCTGCTCGAACTCAAGGGCGAAGCTGCCACTGAGGAATGGCTCAAGGGCATGAAGGAGAACTCCAAGGCCTACAAGGGCAACAGCACGGCCATGAAGGCAGTCAACGCCGGCGAGGTCGATGCCGCCCTGATCTACCACTACTACTACTACGGCGACCAGGCCAAGACCGGCGAGAACTCCAAGAACGTCGCCCCGTACTACTTCAAGAACCAGGACCCGGGCGCGTTTGTGTCCGTTTCCGGCGGCGGGGTGCTGCAGTCCTCGAAGAACGCGGCGGCGGCCCAGGCCTTCGTCAAGTTCATCACCGGCAAGAAGGGCCAGGAGATCCTCCAGAAGGGCACGTCCTTCGAGTACGCCATCGCCTCCGATGTCCCGGCGAACGAGAAGCTGGTCCCGCTGGCGGAACTGGAGGCCCCCACTGTGGATCCGGCCAAGCTCAACTCCGCAAAGGTCACCGAGCTGATGACCAAGGCAGGACTGCTGTAACCAGGTGACAACCAAGGTGGCGGCTCCCCGGACGTCCGGGAGCACGGCGACGGCGGGCAGGGGCACACGCCCCCGCCCGCCTTTCGGCGTATCCGCAGTGTCCGTCCTGGCCGTCCTCATTGCCCTGTTCTCCCTGATCCCGCTGGGCTACGTCATCGTGATGACGGCCGCCACGGGGTGGGAGACCGCTGTTGCCCTGATTTTCCGGGAGCGGGTGGGTGAGCTCCTGCTCAACACAGTGCTGCTGATGGCGATCACCGTGCCGCTCTGCCTGGCCCTGGGCGTGGGCGGGGCCTGGCTGGTGGAACGGACCACGCTCCGGGGGCACAAGTGGTGGGCCGTCCTGCTCGCCGCACCGTTGGCCATCCCGGCGTTCGTCAACAGCTACGCCTGGGTCTCCGCGGTCCCGTCACTCGAGGGCCTGTGGTCCGGTGTGCTGATCGCCACGCTCTCCTATTTCCCGCTCGTGTACATCCCGGCCGCGGCCACGCTCAGCCGGCTGGACCCGGCCATTGAGCAGTCCGCCGCCGCCTTGGGGCTCGGCGCCTGGCGCACGTTCTTCCGGGTGGTGCTGCCGCAGCTGCGTATCGCGATGACGGGCGGCGCGCTGCTCGTGTCCCTGCACCTGCTGGCCGAGTATGGCGCCTTCGCGATGATCCGCTTCGACACGTTCACCACCGCCATCATGGTGCAGTACCAGTCCACGTTCAACGGCACCGCCGGGAACATGCTGGCCAGTGTCCTCGTGTTCCTCTGCCTGATCCTGCTCCTGATCGAAGTCCGCAGCCGCGGCAGTGCCCGGTACGCCAGGATCGGCTCGGGTGCCCAGGCCGGCGCCCTGCGTCTTCCGCTGCACGTCTACCAGCTTCCGGCCCAGCTGTTCCTGGCGGCGCTCACGGCGCTGGCCTTCGGGCTGCCACTGACCTTCGTGCTGCGCTGGATCGTAGCCGGCGGCCCGGAGATCTGGGCCGCGGACGAGTTCCTGCCGGCCCTGCTGCAGACCCTCATGTACGGCCTCGCCGGCGCCCTGGCCACCACCGTCGTCGCCTTCCCGATGGCGTACCTGGCCGTGCGGCACCCCAGCTGGTTCAGCAAGGCCCTGGAGCTGTCCAACTACATCACCAGTTCCCTGCCGGGGATCGTTGTGGGCCTGGCCTTCGTGACGGTCAGCATCAAGGCGGCCCCGGACCTGTACCAAACGACGGCGCTGCTGATCGCGGCCTACGTGTTGCTTTTCCTCCCGCGCGCGCTGGTCAATATCCGCTCCGGCCTGGCCCAGGCGCCCAAGGAACTCGACGAGGCCGCCCAGGCGCTCGGCAAGCCGCCGCTGCTGGCGTTCCTCCGGGTCACGCTGCGGCTCACCGCCCCGGCCGCCGCGGGCGGCGCCGCCCTGGTGTTCCTGGCGATCGTGAACGAACTCACCGCAACACTGCTGCTCTCCCCCAACGGCACCCGGACGCTCGCCACCGAGTTCTGGAGCAAGAGCAGCGAAATCGACTACGCCGGCGCCGCGCCCTACGCCCTGCTGATGATCCTGATTTCGGCACCGATGACCTACCTTCTCTTCCAGCAGTCCAAGAAAGCAGCGGGACAGTGACCGACTACAGCCCCTCCCGGCTCCCGGAACCGCGGATCGCCGCGTCCGTGGCCACCAGCACCAACAGCCATCTGGAAATCGACTCCGTCACCAAGAACTTCGGCTCCCAGGCCGTCCTCCAGGGAGTCAACCTTTCGGTGGCCAAGGGAGGCACGACAGCGATCGTGGGTCCCTCCGGCTCCGGCAAGACCACGTTGCTGCGCCTGATCGCCGGATTTGAGCACCCGGACAGCGGCAGCATTTCGCTCAGCGGCAGCAAAGTGGCCGGCGGAGGCGTCTGGGTCCCGGCGCACAAACGCCACGTGGGCTACGTGGCGCAGGACGGTGCACTCTTTCCGCACCTGAACGTCGGGCAGAACATCTCCTTCGGCCTCGACGCCGCCAAGCTCCCCGGCGGGCACCGCGGCGTGAAGTCCCGCGTGGCCGAACTCCTCGAGATGGTCTCGCTGGACCCTGCCATGGCCAAGCGCCGCCCGCACGAACTCTCCGGCGGGCAGCAGCAGCGGGTGGCCTTGGCCCGCGCCCTCGCCCGCGAACCGGAACTGATGCTGCTGGACGAACCGTTCTCCGCGCTGGACGCCGGACTGCGCGTGGCCACGCGCCGGGCGGTGGGCAAGGTGCTCCACGACGCCGGTGTCACCACCATCCTGGTCACCCATGACCAGGGCGAGGCGCTGTCGTTCGCGGACCAGGTGGCGGTGATGCGCGGCGGTCGGCTAGCGCAGATCGGCAACCCGTTCATCGTCTACACGCGCCCGGCGGACCGCGCCACCGCTGAATTCCTGGGCGACGCCGTCATCCTCGACGCGTGGATGGAAGGCTCCCTGGCCACGTGCTCCCTGGGCGGCATCCCCGTGCGCCGGCCCCCGGCGCAGGGCCGGGTCCAGCTCATGCTCCGCCCGGAGCAGATCCGGATCGCCGAGGACGGCCCCATCCGCGGCGTCGTCGTGGACACGGATTACTTCGGGCCGGAAACCACCGTGCGGCTCAAGCTCGCCGTCCCGCCCGTCCTCGCGGCCGGCGCCGTGGCCGACCACCGCTATCCCGGCGGCGGCGAAATCATCACCATCCGGCACTGGAACGCCTCGATCGCCCGCCCCGGAACGGAGCTGTGCCTCCGCGTCGTCGGCGAGGCAGTGGCTTTCCCGGTGGAGGACCTGCCGCCGGCCTAGCGGCTGCCCGAACGGCCGCCCGTTCACCGGCTGGCCTTCGCAGGCCTTAGCCGGCCTTTGCAATAACAGGGCGGTTGTTCCCCGCGGGGCCCGTTGAGCCGGTCCTGCTCCCGGCATAGGGTGGGGCGCATGACAGTTCAGCCAGCGCTCCACCGCCAGCACTGCTCCGTGGCCGCCCCCACCCAGTTGTGGCTCGACGCCGACGGTCGGCTGGCCAGCGTCCCCGGCGGCACGGGCTCCTCGAGCGCAGCGGGCGGCGGCTGGTTCACAGGCCTGCTGCACGGGGACACCCGGATGCTGTGCCGGGCGGAGGTCCGGGTGAACGGCATGGAGCCGGAGCCCGCCACGGTCGAGGCAGAGGCCGGCGGTGTGCTGCGCGTGCGTGGACTGGTCCGCGGCATCCCGGGGCCGACGGAGGATCCCGCCGTCGAACTGCTTCAGATCTGGACGGTCACGCCCGGCGTCGTCCGGCACTCCCTTCACCTGGCCACCTCCCTCGAGTCACTGGACGTGGAAATCGAAATCCAGCTCGCCGCGGACTTCACCGACATGGCCGCCATCCGTCTCAGCCGCTTCCGCGATCCCGCCGAGCCGTTCTCGGCGGACGATTCGACGCTGCGCTGGCGCGACGGCGGACGGACCCTGACGGTAGCGGCCCCCGGCAGTGTCGCCGCCGGCGAAAGGCTCGTCTGGCGCGGCACGGCAGGGCGGGGACGCCCGTTCGAAGCGGAATGGCAGGCCGTGCTGGCCGACAGCGACGATGCCGTCGTGGCGGCCCGGCCGCCAGCCGCACGCCGGGTCCGCGCCGAGCCGTCGGGCGCCTTGGGCCTGCTGCTGGACAACGCCCTGGACGATCTCGCGGGTCTCCGCCTGGCAACCCGGAAGCTGCCCGACGCGCCGTTCCTCGCCGCGGGGGCGCCCTGGTATTTCACCTTGTTCGGACGCGACTCGCTCTGGGCCGCCCGGATGCTGCTGCCGCTGGACGCTGGGCTCGCCGCCGGAACCCTGCGCACCCTGGCCGCGTTCCAGGGCACCCGGCATGACCTGGGCGCCGCCGAGGAACCCGGCAAGATCCTGCATGAGCTCCGGTCCAAGGAGCTCGTTCTGGAGAGCCAGGGCCTGCGCCTGCCGCCCGTGTACTACGGCGCAGTGGATTCCACCCCGCTGTGGCTGTGCCTGCTGGCCGAACTGGGCCAGGCCGGACTGGACGACGCCACGGTCCGTTCGCTGCTGCCCAGCGCAGCGCATGCGGTGGAGTGGCTGCTGGCCGCCGGGGGTGCGCCGGGCAGCCCGAACGGCGGGTTCCTCAGCTATCAGGACGCTACGGGCCACGGCCTCAGCAACCAGGGCTGGAAGGATTCCGGGGACGCCATGCAGTTCCGCGACGGCCGCCAGGCGGACGGCCCGATCGCGCTGGCCGAGGTCCAAGGCTACGCCTACCAGGCCGCCGTCGACACGGCCGATCTCTTCGATGCCTACGGCGAACCAGGCGGCCAGGCGCTGCGGGACTTTGCCGAAGCGCTACAGCAGAATTTCCGCGAGCGCTTCTGGGTCGAGGATTACGGCGGCCCCTTCCCTGCCATGGCCCTCGACGGGCACGGCGAGCCGCTGGACATCCCGGGCTCCAACATGGGGCATCTGCTGGGCACCGGCATCCTGGATGCTTCCGAAGCCCGCCTCGTGGCGGACCGGCTGCTGAGCCCCGAACTGTTCTCCGGTTACGGGGTGCACACGATTTCCCGTCGGGCCGCTGGCTTCTGGCCCTTCAGCTACCACTGCGGTTCGGTCTGGAGCCACGACACCGCGATCGCGGTCCGGGGGTTGCTCGCCGAGGGTTTCCTGGCCGAAGCCCGGACCATCGCCGAGGGGCTGCTTTCCGCGTCCGGCGCTTTCGGCCACCGCCTGCCGGAACTGTTCGCGGGCATCACGGCGGAGGAGGCGGGGCACGCGGTGCCGTATCCGGCGTCGTGCCACCCGCAGGCGTGGTCCTCGGCGTCCGCCGTCGTGATCGCACAGGCCATGGGCGTCGGGTTCTAGGGTCCGCGGACCACGGTCCGGGTGCAGGCCGCGGGCCGCCGTCAGGGCGCCGGCGGACGTTTTTTCTGCGGGTAGGGCGTTTCGTGCCGGGCGAGCATCTCGACGAAACCCGCGATCTTCTTCTCCCGGGTGGCGGCCTGCTTGACGCCGTCGGTCCGGTAGATCAGGGCGAACCTGTTCACCGAGGTCAGGACGTCGAACATCGCCTGCGCCCGCGGTACGTCCGCGATGGCAGCGGCGAGATCCGCCGGCACTTCGGCCTCCGCCGCTCCGGAGTAGGCGGCTTCCCAGCGGCCGTCCGCCTTTGCGCTGTCGACGGCGGCGCGTCCCGCGGGAGCCATCCGCCCGGCGGCCTCGAGGCGCCCGATCCGCTCCACGTTCCGGGCGGACCACACACTTTTGGGTCCCCGGCGGGTCATCCGCTGGAACGAGCTCTCCTCATCGCGGCGCCGTCCCTGCCCGTCGATCCAGCCGAAACACAGGGCTTCCTGCAGGGCGGCCTCGTAGTCCAGCTCCGTCACGGCGCCGCCCTTCCTATGCAGCACCAGCCAGACGCCGGGACTGTCCGCGTGGTGTTCCTCCAGCCAGGCGCGCCACTGCACCGCGTCCTTCACCAGCAGTTCCTCGAGTTCAGCAGCCATGGCACCATTGTGCTCCGCACTGGCCCGTTCCGGCCGCTTTGGTGGGACGATATCCCTGAGAGCCGGAATCCGTTCCAACCTTGAGGAGCAACGATGCTGCGTGTCCGCCCGATCCACTTCACCTCCCGTCTTGATGAATGGGAGCGGCTACTCACGGGCCTGGGCCTGGTCAAGACAGTTGACGAGCCCACCTGGCGGGAGTTCGACGCCGGTTCCGGCCGCCTCGCCCTCCACGTCGCCGAACTGGGCTCGCCCGAGGACGGCAGCACCTCCCTGGGCGTCGAGGTGGGAGACCTGAAGGAGTTCGCCCGCCGGACCAAGGAGGCAGGGGCCGCCGAGTCCACCATGTCCGGCGGCACCACCGCCGAGCTCATCGAGGCGGACCATGGTCCGTCCTGCCGCATCACGGCCGCGGACGGTTTCAGTTTCCTGGCCGATCCGGCCGCCCGCGCCGGCGATGGCAGCTGGGGCGGGTCACCGGAGGCGGACCCGGGCGTCGCCGTCGTCGGCGTCTGGTTCGCAGAAGACGCCGTCGCCGCGGCCCAAACCCTGCGCAACATCGGCGCGCGGCCCCGCCCGGTCCCGGGCAGCGGCGGTTCCGCCGGCGGCGATGCCGACGCGGACACGGCCGAGTCGGAAGCGTTCACGGCGAAAAACGGCGGGGTCCTGATGGTCGGTGCCGGAACCGGGGCCGGCAGCGCCGGCCTGGGCTTCGAATACGCCGGTGACCTTGGCGCCCTGCGTCAGCGCCTGGAGGAGGCTGGACACGAGGCGGCGATCATCGAGGAGGCTGCCGTCCCCACCCTTCACGTGGCCAACCCCGATGCGGGCGGCACCGCCGCCCGGCCGCCGCTCTGGATATCCGCGGCGCCCGCTGCCGGGTGATGATGCGGCGCAGGGTGCCGGCTGCCGGTTGAGGACGCGGCCGGAGTCAGTCCTCGAGCGCCCCGTTGCACAGGCGGTTGACGACTTCGGTGAGCATCGTCAGCCCGGCTACGATGTCCTCGTCTCTGGTGTATTCGTGCTCGTTGTGGGAGATCCCGTCCACGCTGGGCACAAAGAGCATCACGGTCGGCACGAGGTCCTTCATGTTGGTCGAATCGTGGCCGGCCAGGGTCATAACCTGCTTGTTCGACAGGCCCAGGTCCGCCGCGACCTTGGCAGCCAGTTCCACGCCCTCGGGCTGGTAGGGCGTCACGGGCCAGGAGTGGCCGTGGTTGCGTTCAACGGTAACGTTCGCCAGCCGCTCGATCTCGGGGATCCGCGCGTGCAGCAGCGCGTCCGCCTCAGCAAGGACCGCTTCATCGGCGCTGCGCAGGTCCAGGAGCAGGTTGACCCGGGACGGCACCACGACGGGCGAGTTCGGGTACACGGTCAGCTGCCCCACGGAGGTGTGCAGCACGCCGGGGAAGGCGTCGGCGAGTTCCCGGGCGGCGACCACCATCATGGAGGCGCCCAGCAACGCGTCTTTCCGGTCCGCGATCACGGTGGAGCCCGTATGGGCCTGCTCGCCGTGGACCACGAACTCGTATTTGTTGGCCGCCCAGTTGGAGCTCACCAGGCCGATCGTGATCCCTTCGCGCTCCATGCTCCGGCCCTGCTCGATGTGGATTTCAGCGCAGTAGGCGGCTTCGGGGCCCTCATAACTGCCACGGCAGCCGATCGCGTCTAAGGCATCGCGGACCGAGACTCCCGCCGCGTCCGTGGTGGCCAGCGCGGTTTCGAGTTCGAGTTTGCCGGTGTAGACGGACGAGCCCATCATGGACGGTTTGAAGCGGGAGCCCTCCTCGTTGAACCAGTTGACCACCGCGATGTTGAACCGGGGCTGCCCGGCGGGTCCGGCCGCTGCCCACTGCTCCACGAGCCGGAACGCTGCGTGGGCCGCGGCGAGCACGCCGTACGCGCCGTCGTAGCGTCCCGCCGTCGGCTGGGAATCCATGTGCGAACCCACCACCACGAAAGGGGCCCCCGGCACGGCCTCGTACAGGCCCCACTGGTTGCCGGCCCGGTCGAACTCGACGGTGAACCCCCGGGCCTCCAGCAGGCCCGTGAGCCATTGCCGCTGCTCGCCGTCCGGCACGCTGGCGGCCTGCCGTTCGACGCCGCCGTTCGCGGTAGCGCCGAACGCGCTCATGATGTGGAAGTCCCGCACAAATGCGGCGTCGCGGGTGCTGAAGCTGGTCTGAGTGGTCACGGTGTTCCCCTATGAACGGTTGGAGGCTGGGCTGAGGCTGGGAGTGGTTACGGCGGAGTCGTCCGCCGGCCGGGGCTGCAGGCCGGGCGTCCGGAACGTGAACCTACCCCCGACGGCGGTGGCCAGGACCTCGAGCTCCGCGATGCTGCCGGCGGAAAGCGGGGACCCGGAGAGGACGGTAAAGTCGGCGAGTTTTCCGGGGATCAACGAGCCTTTGAGGTGCGATGCGCCGGTGGCCGCCGCGGCTTCCGTGGTGTATGCCGCCAGGGCCTGGAACGGGCTCAGCCGTTCGTCCGGGTTGCCGAACACGTTGCCGGAGGCGGTGCGCCGGTCCACGAAGGCTTGCATGCCCCGGAGCACGTTTCCGTCCGCCACGGGCCGGTCGGAGCTGCCGGCGAGCGTCACCCCCGCGGCAAGGAACGACGCCGCACGGTAAGCCCAGCCCAGCCGTTCCGGACCGAGCGAGGCGGTCATGCCGTCCCCGCCGTCGAAGAAGAAGCTGGCCTGCGGGGTGACGGCGATGTCCGCGGCGGCCAGCCGGTGCAGCTGCTCCGGCCGGGTCATCGAGGCGTGTTCGATCCGGTTGGGCACGGCCCGCCGGCCGTACTTCGCGGCGCAGTCCGTGATGATGTCGATCGCGAGATCGACGGCGCGGTCACCGATGGCGTGGGCAGCGATGGACCAGCCCGCCGCGTAGGCGGCCTCGATTTTCGTCCGGAGCTCCTCCGGTTCGGCCTGGAAATATCCGGTGTTGCCGGTGTTGTCCGTTCCGCCGTGGCTGCAGTAGTCCTGGCTGACCGCAGCCGTTTCGCCCAGCAGGGAGCCGTCCAGGAACACCTTCGCCGGGCCCAGCGACAGGAATTCGCCGCCGAAGCCGCTGGTGATGCCCAGGTCCAGGCCGGCCGTTGCCGCGTCCGGCGGGTTCTGGCCGCCCAGGGGGTGCAGCACGTCCAGGACCGGCATCACCTGCGCCCGGGCGTGGAGCCGGCCCGCCGACGCTGCCCGTTGGTAGGCGGCCAACTCCACCGGGCTGTGGCCGATCCAGCCGCCGCCGATCCCCGCCTCGGTAAAGCTGGTGATGCCCTCCGCGGCGTAGTAGCTGGTGGCCCGGTCCAGCGCGGCTTCGATGGCCTCGCTGGAATACGGCAGGATCAGCTGCTGGATCAGCTGCTGGGCCGTTTCCTGGACCAGCCCCGTGGGCCGGCCGGCGGCGTCGCGGACTATCACGCCGCCGTCGGGGTCCGGGAACGACGCCTGGTCGGCGCCGGCCAGGCGGAGCGCGGCGGTGTTGACGATGGCCATGTGGCCGGAGTTGTGCCGCATGAACAGCGGCCGGTTCCCCGTGATCCGGTCCAGGACGGTAATGTCCGGGAATTCGCCGCCGTGCTGCTGCTGGCTGAAGCCGGTGGCGAGAAGCCAGTCCGGTGCCGGCGCTGTGGCACGGGGCTCTGTCCCTTGTCCTGCGGAACTGACCGCGGCGCCGTCCGCGGCCATGCCGGCCTCCAGAAGGGCGTAGAGCTGGTTCAGCCCGCGCGCGGCGGAGACGTCCAGTTCGCCGAGGCCAAGACCGAACCACGTGGTGTGGCAGTGCGCGTCAATGAAGCCGGGGGTCACGGTGGCGCCGGCGAGGTCCAGGACCTCGGCCGCTTCCAGCCCGTCCAGGTCATCATCGAGGCCCACAATCCGGCCCTGCCAGATTCCCAGCGAGGTGGCATGCGGGCGGCGCTCGTCCATGGTGATGATGTCCGCGTTGCGCAGCAACAGATCGAGTTTCATGGGATACCTAGCGTGGTTCTCAGCGGTGGGAGGTGGTGACTGACTTGATGCGGGTGTAGTCCTCCAGGCCAAAGACGGAGAGGTCCTTGCCGGTGCCGGAGTGCTTGAAACCGCCGTGCGGGGCCTCGGCGGGGATCACCTGGTGGCAGTTGATCCAGACGGCGCCGAAGTCCAGCTCGTTGGATACCCGGGTGACGACGCCGTGGTTGTTCGACCAAACGCTGGAGGCGAGCGCGTACTTCGTCCCGTTGGCGAGTTCGATGGCTTCCGCCTCCGTGGCGAACGGCTGCACTGTGACAACGGGTCCGAAGATCTCCTCGCAGACCACCTCGTCGGACTGGAAGACCCCGTCGATCACGGTCGGTTCGAAGTGGAACCCGGCGCCGGTGCGCTTGCCCCCGGCGAGGACCCTGGCGTTTGCGGGGAGCCGGGACATAAAGCCCTCCACCCGGTCCAGCTGCGCGGCGCTGTTCAGCGGTCCCAGATCCGCGGCGTCGCCGCCGACCTGCAGCGCGGCGGCCGCGTCGGCGAGCGCTGTGCCGAACTCGTGGTGGATGGATTCCTCCACAAGCACACGGGTGACGGCGGTGCAGTCCTGTCCGGCGTTGAAGAACGCGCCGAGCGCAATCTCCCGGGCCGCCAGGTCAATGTCGGTGTCGGCGAAGACGATCGCGGGTGCCTTGCCGCCGAGTTCCAGGTGAACGTCTTTGAGGGTCTTCGACGCCGCGGACATCACCTGCGCCCCGGCCCGGGTGGAGCCGGTGATGGATACCATTTCCGGGATCTCGTGCTCCACCATGGCGGCCCCGGTCCCCCGGCCGCCGCAGATCACATTCACGACGCCGGCCGGGTAGGCTTCCTGCGCCAGCTCGCCCAGGATGAGGGTGGACCAGGGGGTGGTGTCCGCCGGTTTCAGCACCAGGGTGTTGCCGGCGGCGAGCGCCGGTCCGATCTTCCAGATGGCCATCATGAACGGGTAGTTCCACGGGGTGATCTGGGCGACCACGCCGAGGGGTTCCCGCCGGACGGTGGAGGAGAAGCCGCGGACGTATTCGGTCTGCGCGGTTCCGGACACCACGCGGCAGGCGCCGGCAAAGAAGCGCAGCTGGTCTGCTCCGCGGAGGATCTCGAGCTCGCGGGTGACCGGGCGGGGTTTGCCGGTGCAGGCCACCTCGGCGTCCAGGAGCCGGTCGGCGTTGGCTTCGATGAGGTCGGCGAGCCTGAGCATCATGGCCTGGCGTTCGGCCGGGGTGGTCCGCTTGTAGCTCTGGAAGGCGGTGTGGGCGGCCTGGAAGGCACGGTCCACGGTGGCGGCGTCGCTGTCCGGGGCGGTGCCGAGCTGGACTCCGGAGGCGGGGTCGAAGAACGGCAGGGTGGACCCGGCCGAACCGTCGGCGGCACTGCCTGGGACGATCTCACCGTTGATGATGTTGTGCAGGGTGATCATGGCGGGCTCCGGTCAGTTGCTGGCAGTTTTGGGTGAGCGGGTGGCGGGGTCCTGCGGGAGGTGCAGGACCGCCGGCAGCCCGGATTCGACGGCGCGGCGGAAGGCGGCGCCGAAGTCCTCAGTCTTCTCCACGCGTTCGCCGTAGCCGCCGTAGGACCGGGCCAGCGCGGCGAAGTCCGGGTTGGTCATGTGGGTGCCCGAGGGGCGGCCCGGGTAGTGGCCTTCCTGGTGCTCCCGGATGGTGGCGAAGATGCCGTTGTCCACCACCAGGGCGATGAACTTCCCGCCATGGCCCATGGCCGTGGCCATCTCCTGGCCGTTCATCAGGAAGCACCCGTCGCCGGCCACGGAGATCACCTGGCGGCCGGGGTAGGCCAGGGAGGCGGCCACCGCCGCCGGGATCCCCATGCCCATGGCGCCGTTCCGGGGCGCGGCGAGCGAGTTCGCCGTGTTGTGCTTCAGGTAGCGGGCCGGCCACAGCGAGTGGTTCCCGGCGCCGTAGGTGATGACGGCGTCGTCATCCATTTCCTGCTTGAGGATTTCCATCACGACGGCGAGGTCCACATGGGTGCCCCCGTCCGGCTGTGCCGTGGAGAATTTCTCATAGTCGGCGCGGGCGCCGGCCAGCCAGCCGGGCTCGGGTTCCACGGCGGATTCCGTCGCGGCGAGGGCCGTGGCGAAGGACGTCACGTGGGCGGGAATGTGCTGGTCCAGCCGGCCGAAGTGGCCCAGCAGATCGGCGCCGGGGTGGACGACGACCGTGACGGCGTCCAGTCCGCGCTTGTAGCCGTCGGAGAGCACGTCGGCGCGGACGCAGCCGACGAAGACGAGCAGGTCGGCATCGTCGAGGCGGCGGGCGTTGGCGTCGCTGCGGGCGTAGCCGAGGTAGCCGGCGTAGGAGTCGCTGCCGTGCGGGACGGCATCATAGGCGCGGAAATCCGCGAGCACGGGGACGCCGTGGCGGGAGGCCCAGCCGGCCAGCGCGTCCGAGGAAGCCTGGTCCCAGCCTTCGCCGCCCACCACGATCAGGGGTTTCCTGGCCGCGGCCAGCTTCGTCTCCAGACCGGCCAGGTCCGCCATGGCGGGTTCGCTCCGGGCCACGGTGCGGGGCTCGACGGTTCCGGACTCGATGGCGTGGACCAGCACGTCTTCGGGCAGGCCGATCACCACGGGCCCGGGACGGCCGCTGAGCGCCGTGAAGATGGCGTCGTCCACCACGCGGGCGGCGGAAGCGGCGTCGTCGAGCGTCACCACTTTTTTCGCTGTGCTGCCGAACCAGGCGTTGATATCGAATTCCTGGAACGACTCCCGGCCGCGGTCCGCGACCGGGATGAGGCCGACGAACAGGATCATGGGGGTGGCGTCCTGGTGCGCGGTGTGGATGGCGATGAAGGCGTTGGCGGCGCCGGGGCCCCGGGTCACCATGGCCACGCCCGGCAGCTCCGTGAGCCGGCCTTCGGCGAGCGCCATGAAGCCGGCGCCGCCTTCATGGCGCGTCACCACGGTTTCTATCGAGGAACCGTGCAGGCCGTCCAGCACGTCCAGGAAGCTTTCGCCGGGGACGCCGTAGACGCGCTGGATGCCGGCCCGTTCGAGCTGGGCAACAATCAGGTGCCCGGCGGTGGTCGATGTTGTTTGTGGCGTGCTCAATGCTTCATGCCCTCTTCTTCGATGCTGAGCGCGGGGAGGAAGATCCCGGACAGGGCTGTCATCACGGAGACGACCAGCAGGATGATGGCGCCGGGCCAGAACGAGTTGCCGTTGGCGGCCACCAGGGCCGTCGCGATCAGCGGCACAAAGCCGGAGATGACGCCGGCGCTGTTGGAGGTGATGGCGACGCCGGTGTACCGGACCTTCGTGGCGAAGAGAGCGGTGAGGGCCGTGCCGGACACCGCGTACGGGACGGACAGGGTGCACACACCGATGATCATGGCGGTGATGACCAGGGCCGGGATGGCGGTGTCGATGGCCAGGAAGACCGGGACGGCCACCAGCGCGGAGGCAACGCCGCCCCAGAGGATCACCTTGCTGGCGCCGTACTTCTCGCCCATGCGGCCGGCCCAGATGAGGACGAAGATCTCGAAGACCGCGGCGAGGAGCGAACCCAGCAGCAGGGTTTCATAAGGCATTTTGAGGACCTTGGTGCCGTAGAAAACCACGAAGCTGGTGATGAGGTAGAAACCGCCGATGCCGAGCAGCGCGGAGCACATGCCCACCAGGATCTGGCGCCAGCTCTTCGTCAGCACGCCGCGGATGGGGGCGTGCTCGGTCTCGCCGGACTCCATCAGCGCTTCGAATTCCGGGGACTCGCTGAGCTTGCTGCGGATCCACAGGGAGATGGCCAGCAGCGGGATCGCCGCAATGAACGGGACGCGCCAGCCCCAGGCGTCGAAGTCGGCCTGGCCCACCAGGTAGAGCATGCCGAAGAAGCCGCCCGAGGAGAGGATGGTGCCAATCGGTGAACCGATCTGCGGCAAGGCGGCGTAACGTGCACGTTTGGCGACCGGGGCGTTTTCGACGGCGATGATCACCGCGCCGCTCCACTCGCCGCCGACGGCCAGGCCCTGCAGGATCCGCAGCGCCACCAGGATGATGGGGGCTGCGACGCCGATGGTCATGTAGTTCGGCAGGAGGCCGATCAGGCCGGTCACGACGCCGATGCCCACGATGGTGACCATCAGGATCTTCTTCCGCCCCACCTTGTCCCCGAGGGCGCCGAAGATGAAGCCGCCGATCGGGCGGGCCACGAAGCCCACGGCCAGTGTGGCGAAGGAGCTCATCGCCGAGACGAAGGGGTCCTGGGACACGAAGTACTGCGCGTTGAACACCAGGGCCGCGGCGGTGGTGAACAGGAAGAAGTCGTACCATTCCAGCGCCGTTCCGACGAGGGCCGCGAGGGCGACTTTCTTGGCCACGCTCTCATCGACGGGCCCTGGCGACTGCGGGCTGGCGATGGTGGTGGCGTTGCTTGCGCTACTTGCCATGATTACTCCAAAGAAATGTGACTGGTCTTTGCGGTTGCCGGTGCGCTCTCCCCATCCGGGGATAAATCCGGCTCCGGGAGGATGCTTCCGTGGGGTGTGATTGGGCTCACCCGGGTGCTTCGTTCCATTCTGCCAGTAGCTTTTTCCAAAATAACTAGCAGTGTGTCACGCATACCGGACCCTAGAATGTGAGAATGCACAATTTTGAATCACCGGGTGCCGAGGTCCGCTGGAGTGAGCTGGTGGACCAGCTCGAGGGACGGCTGGACATCCTGGCCCAGGCTTTCACCGCCCGGGTGCGGCAAATCCCGGAGTATGGCGAGAGCCAGGTGACGGTCCCGGAAATCCGGGACACGGCGCGGGAAACGTTCCGCCGGCTCATCCACGGGCTGCGGAGCGGCCCGGAGGACACGGCACGGGACGGGCTGCTCGCCTTTGCCTCGGACCTCGGGTCCAAGCGCGCCCGGGCCGGGATCCCGCCGGAGTCCTTGACCTCGGCCGTGCGACTGGATTTCAGCATCCTGTGGGCGGACCTGCTGGAGATCGCCGCGCCGGAGGACGCCGGCCTGCTCGCCTCCCGGGTGGATCTGGTCTGGCGGGTCGTCGACGAATTCGCCACCCGGACCCACATGAGCTACCTGACCGAGCGGGTGGGCATGGCCCAGGAAGAGTCCAGCATCCAGCGCGAATTCATCGCGCGGCTCTTCAACCAAAGCACACCCTCGGCGGAAACGTCCGCCCAGGTCGGTTCGGCCCTGGGTATCGGTCCTGATGTGCGATGCGGCCTCGTCGCTGCCAGCGGCGAAGCCGGTGCGCGCCTCCGTGCCGCGGCCACGCAGTTCGGCTCCGCCCAGCGCCGCCACAAGATCTTCCTCCACGAATCCGGCGGAAACACCTACCTGTTCTGGCCGCTGCCCCCGCGCGCGGCCCGGGCGGCGCGGAGCATGGCGCTGCAGTTGCCCCCGGCCCTGGCGGACATCCCCTGCGGCTACGTGCCGGAGGTGTACGGGCTGCGGGGTCTCCCCGCCGCCGCCCGGACGGCAGAAAGCCTGGCCGCCCTGCTTCGCCCGGCCGATTCCGGGCCCCTCTCCGCGGATGCCGCGTGGACCCGGCTGGCGCAGCAGAACCTCCAGGATGCCGGCCTCGACCTCGCCGCCCAACTGGATGAGGCACTGGAGGAATGCCGCGGCGGGGAACGCGAACGCCTCACGGAGACGGTGCAGCACTATCTGTCGACCGGCAACATCACGGCAACGGCCGAACAGCTGTTCTGCCACCGGAACACCATCCTCAACCGGATTAACCGCTTCGAGGAACTGACCGGAATCGACCTCACGGTCCCTGCCCAGGCGGCCCGGCTGGTGGTGGCCTGGGCCTAGCCATTGTGTGAACGCACACTTCGGGGCGGTTTCTGGTGGGATTTTCGCCATTGAGCTGTGATCCCCAACACAGGAGAGTTGGCTACTACCTTGCATCGGACACTCGTCCCCGCACCCCATCTGGAGATACTGATGGCTCAACTGGTAGAAACCACCTCCCCCGCCGCTGCCCGGCTAGACCTGGTCAAAATGCGCAAGATCGCCCTCGCGAGTGTCATCGGCACCACCGTCGAGTGGTACGACCTCTTTGTGTTCGGCACAGCCTCCGCGCTGGTGTTCAACAAGATCTTCTTCCCCAGCTTTGACCCGATCGTCGGCACCATGCTCGCCTTCGGAACGTTCGCCTCCGCCTATGTGGCCCGCATGGTGGGCGCCATCATCTTCGGCCACTTCGGGGACCGGCTGGGCCGGAAGTCCATGCTGCTCATTTCGCTGCTGACCATGGGCGCCGCCACCTTCGCGATCGGCCTGCTGCCGGACTACAACAGCATCGGCATCATGGCGCCGCTGCTCCTGCTCTTCCTGCGCGTCATCCAGGGCCTGGCCCTGGGCGGCGAATGGGGCGGCGCCGTCCTGATGACGGTGGAGCATGCTCCCCCGTCCCGGCGCGGGTTCTACGGCTCGCTGGTCCAGGTGGGCGTCCCCGCCGGAACCCTGATCGCCAACGTCGCGTTCCTCATCGTCGCCTCAAGTGTGAGCACCGAAGACCTCCTCGCCTGGGGCTGGCGCATCCCGTTCCTGGCCTCCGCGCTGCTCGTGGCGGTGGGCATCTACATCCGGCTGCACATCGAGGAAACCCCGTCGTTCCAGGCGGTCAAGGAAGCCGGCGCCAAGGCCAAGCTGCCCTTCGCGGCCCTCATGGCCAAGTACTGGAAGCAGGTCATCCTCGGCGGTGTCGCCACCCTGTCCACCGGCAGCACCTTCACGTTGCTCGTCGCCTCGGGTGTGGCGTACGGCAAGAAGGAACTGGGCCACTCCGAGGCCCTCATGCTGTGGGTGGTGCTGGCGGCCTGCGCCCTGTGCTTTGTCCTGATCCCCTTCTTCGGCCAGCTTTCTGACAAGTACGGCCGCAAGCCGATCATCTACGCCGGTGTTGCCGCCGAAGCCTTGTTCGCCTTCCCGATGTTCTGGCTCATGGACACGAAGTCGGTGCCGCTGCTCTTCGTCGCCTACCTGGCCATGATGACGGCCTTCGCCGCCAACTACGGCCCGATCGCCACCTTCCTCGCCGAACTGTTCGGTTCCAAGGTCCGGTACTCCGGGCTGTCCGTCGCCTACATGCTGTCCGGGCTCCTCGGCAGCGCCGCGACGCCGTTCATCACCACGTGGCTGCTCGGTGTGACCCACCAGAGTTCCTCCATCGCGTGGTACATCATGGCCGCCTCCCTCGTCTCACTGGGCGCCTTGTTCGTCCTGACCGAAACCCGGCACGGCAACATCGACGCCGTCGACATGGCCCCCGCCGACGCCGTCGAAGCGGAGGCCGCCAAATGACCGGTGCCCCCGGCCTTCTTCCTGCGGACCTTCCCGCCGGCCTTCCCGCTGTTCCTCCCGTAAACGGAACTGTCCGCCGGATCGCACAGATCCCGGGGGGCGCGGCCGCCGTCGGCCCGTTCTCCCAGGCGGTCGTCGCCAACGGTTTCGTCTTCACCGCCGGCCAGATTCCCGCGATCAGCGGGCTGGATGACCAGCCGGACACGTTCGAGGACCAGGTTCGCCAGACCATCCTCAACCTCCAGTCAGTACTGGAGGCCGCAGGGTCGGGCCTGGAGCACGTGGTCAAGGTCAACGCCTACCTCACCGATCCCGGACGTCTCGACGACTACAACCGGGTCTACTCGGAGTTCTTTGGAACGGCCAGGCCTGCGCGGACCACGGTCTGCGTGAGCCTGTGGGGGGTGGCGCTGGAAATCGACTGCGTCGCCGTGGTTGCCGGCGCGACCGCCCCGGTGAACCAGTGAGCGGCGGGAACGCCGTGCGCGCCCGGCTCACCGAGCGGCTCGGCGAGGGGCCGGATGGGGGCCTCAGGGAAGGCCTCGCCGCCGTCAGCTACCCCACGATCGGGCACTTCCTGGAGGACGGGTTCGTGGATCCGGCCATCCGGTCGCTGCTCGACGGCGTCAAGGTGGCGGGCCCGGCGGTCACGGTGCGCATCGCGGACTGTGACGCGTACGCCATGAACCGGGCCCTGCTGGAGCTGTACCCGGGGGCGGTGCTGGTGGTGGACATGTCCGGTGACCACCGGCACGCCCCCGTGGGCGCGGTCACCGCGGCAGCGGCCACAGCGCAAGGCGCCGCCGGCGTCGTCGTCGACGGCGTGGCCACCGACATCCTGGAACTTCGGGCCACCGGCCTGCCGGTTTTCGCCCGCGGTACCTCGTGCCTGACCACCAAACGGGTCCGCAGCGGCGGCTCCGCCGTGAACGTGCCGGTGCAGTGCGGAGGCATCCGCGTCCGGCCCGGCGACTGGGTGCTGGGGGACGACAACGGCGTGATCGTCCTGTCCCCGGAGGCGGCGGCCGAGGTCCTGGGGCGGGCCCTGGCTTCCGACGCCGCCGAACCGGCGCTGCTGGCACGGATCGCCGCCGGGGAACCCCTGGAATCGGTGCTCGCCACCTAACGACGGCGCAGGGTTCGGGTCAGGGATGGGGTAGAACTTAACCATGAACGTTCGCACTCCTGACCCGAACCCCGGCTGGCTCTCCGACGATGACTTGTTCGAGGCCCGCGGCCGGTTGCCCATGGTCTACGTCGAGGCCGTCCCGGTCCGGCTGGATCCGCTCGGGTTTGTGAACGAGGTCGGCACGCTCCTGCAGGCCGACGAGGACGGCAACATGATCCGCTCGCTGGTTTCCGGCCGGGTGCTGTACCGGGAGACCATCCGCGCCGCCCTGTTGCGCCACATGGAGAAGGACCTGGGCCCGCTCGCGTTCCCGCAGCTGCCCATCAGCCCGGTGCCGTTCACGGTGGCCGAGTACTTCCCGTCCCCGTCCCACACGGGCTTCACCGACGACCGCCAGCACGCGGTCGCGCTGGCGTACATCATCCCGGTCACCGGCGAATGCTCCCCGCGCCAGGACGCGCTGGAACTGACGTGGATGACGCCGCAGGAAGTTATGAGCTCGGACGTCCAGCTCGAATTCAGCGGTGGCCGCGGCGCCTTGATCCGGCAGGCCCTGGCCTTCGCCGGCGTCGGGAACTGACCGCAGCCGGCTGCGGCAACTGCCCCTCCGCTGGCAGCCCGCGGGTGCCTTTGTAGACTGTTGGGCGGACCGCAAAAGAATTTAAGGACTCCAGATGACCCACCCCCCGGCCGCCCCGAACTACATCGAACAGCAGGCTGGATCTCTGCAGAGCGGCGATCATCTGCTCCTGCCCGACGGCAACCGCTCCGCCGAAATTCAGCGCGTGGACGTCGAAACCGACGATTTCGGTACCCCCGCCATGGTCCTGGCGACCCTCACCGGCGGCGGCGGTCTCAGGATTGCGGCAGCGTCCACCGTCCTGATTCTGGAGGCGGCTGCCGAGGTCGTGGAAACCCCGTCCGACGACGATGGCTCGCCGTTGCAGCTCGTCGAACCGGCCCCGGAGGATGACAGCGTCGACGTCGATAGCGTCCACGCCGTCGCCGGCGCTCAGGACAAGAGTGGCGCTCAGGACAAGGGCGGGGAGAACGACGGCGACGCTGCCGCCGTCGTCGTTCCTCCCCTGCCGCCCGCTCCGCCCGTGGTGAGCGGCCCCAGCGACGAGGACCTGGCCCTGATCCCTGCCCCGGCGGGCACACCCGAGGCCGTGGTGGAGGCGGCGGCCGGGGCGCACCCGAAGTCGGTGGGGGTGCTGCTGCTCAGCGAGCGCCTGGCGAAGGGCATCAACACGAAGTCCGGCAGCTGCCTCAAGGACCTCAGCGACCTCGCGCAGGAGCTGTTCATCATCCTCAAGGACCCCGAAAACGCCCTCGCCGTCGCCGATCTGCTCAATGTGCTGCCCTTCGACGGCAACCGCGGCCGCTGGTCGTCGGTGGAGGCCTCCCTGGCACTGTCCAGCTACATCTGCCGCCAGCTTGGCCAGGAAGAACGCGCCGCCGTCTACGAGAAGTTCCTCCGCGCCCCGGAAGCCATGGAGACGGACCCGTTCAAAGCCCGGATTAACGCCAAGGTCCGCCAGCGCTCTCTCAACGAACCGAACCTGTACGACAAGGAAATCTTCCGCTCGATGGACAACTCGAATCCGGATGCGGAACGAGAGTGGCGGCTCCTGCGGCTCGAGGCACTCCTGTTCCTGCGCGCCCACGGCGGATCGGAGACCATCGGCGCCCCGGAGCTGGACCGCCGGATCGGCAACGAACTCGAGTCTGTCCGCTCCTAAGGCGTTTGGCCCCTACCCCCTCACGGGCGGCCGTTGTAGATTCACCCCATGACGAACAATCTGAGCGTTGTGATCAACTCCGACGCGCAGCAGGTTTGGACAATGCTGCGCGAACCCGCCAAGGTAGCCCAGTGGCACGGCTGGGAGGCCGACGACCAGGCGGCCGAGATCAATGAAATCTACTTCAGCCCCAATGTCATCGAGGGCGCCGACCACACCTCCCTGGTGGTCGACGGCGGGGACGTGTTCACCCTGAAACCGGTTCCGACCGGCACGGAAGTCAGCGTCACGCGGGCCGCCGTGGACCACAATTCAGAGTGGGCCGCCTGGGACGAGGACATCACCCAGGGCTGGCTGACGTTCATCCAGCAGCTCCGTTTTGCCCTCGAACGGCATCCGCACGGCAAACGCCGGACCTTCTTCTTCTCGGTCCCCGGGAATGAGGGGTCCGCCATCGAAAAGCTGGGACTGTCGGATGTTCCCAAGCCCGGCGAACCGTATTCGCTCACCCTGGCGACGGGCGAGGAAGTCTCCGGCAGGGTCTGGTTCCGCAGCAACCACCAGGTGGGGCTCACGGTCCACCACTACGCCGAGCACGGCGAGGGCCTGGTGATCGTGGCGGACCAGCCGGCCATCAAGGACATCCGGCCCGAGGGCGGGTCCTTGGTCATCGTCTCCACCTATGACCTCGGGGCGCACCAGCTGGAGTCCGTCCGCAGCTACTGGGACAAGTGGCGGGCTGAGAACTACCCCACATCCGAACCGCTGCACTAAGGGTTGGCTGCTGTTAGCTGGCACACTTGAACGGTGCCAGCCAATCCTGAATCACCCGTGTCGCCGCTCCTGCCGGCCCAGCAGTCCGAGTTTTCCTTCCGCGTGGGCAAACGCCTGAGCGAAAGTTGCTCACCGTCGGAGGCGCAAATTTCGGCCAACGGCGGGGAATTCCTCGGCCGCACCGGCACCATCACCACCCCTCACGGCGAGATCCAGACCCCGGCGTTCATCGCCGTCGGCACCAAGGCAACCGTCAAGTCGGTGCTCCCGGAGTCCGTCGCCGAGCTGGGCGCCCAGGCCGTGCTGGCCAACGCCTACCACCTGTACCTGCAGCCCGGCGCCGACATCCTGGATGAGGCCGGCGGGCTGGGCGCGTTCATGAACTGGCGCGGGCCCACGTTCACCGACTCCGGCGGGTTCCAGGTGATGAGCCTCGGCTCGGGGTTCAAGAAGGTCATCGACATGAAGTCGGTGGACAATTCAGGGCCCGATGACGCCGTCGCCCCCGGCAAGGAGCGGCTGGCCCATGTGGATGAGGAAGGCGTGTGGTTCAAGAGCCACCTCAACGGCGACCGGCACCGCTTCAGCCCCGAAATCTCCATGAACGTCCAGCACCAGATCGGCGCGGACATCATGTTCGCCTTCGATGAGCTCACCACGCTGCAAAATTCCCGCGGCTACCAGGAGGAGTCCCTGGAGCGGACCCGCCGCTGGGCCGAGCGCTGCATCACCGAACATTTCCGGCTCACTGCCGAGCGGACGGGCAAGCCCTACCAGGCCCTGTTCGGGGTCATCCAGGGCGCGCAGTACGAGGACCTGCGCCGGAAGGCCTGCCGGGACCTGGGCGCGATGAACTTTGACGGCTTCGGCATCGGCGGCGCCCTGGAGAAGGAGAACCTGGGCACGATCGTGCGCTGGTGCAACGAGGAACTGCCGGAGAACAAACCCCGGCACCTGCTCGGCATCTCCGAACCGGACGATATTTTCACCGCGATCGAGAACGGCGCGGACACCTTCGACTGTGTCTCCCCCACCCGGGTGGCCCGGAACTCGGCGTTCTACCACCCCACCGGCCGGTACAACCTCTCCGGTGCCATGTACAAGCGGGACTTCGGCCCGTTGCAGGAAGGCTGCGACTGCTACGCCTGCCTCAACTATTCGCGGGCCTACATCCACCACCTGTTCAAGGCCAAGGAAATGGTCTCCGCCACGCTGATCTCGATCCACAACGAGCGCTTTGTGGTGAAAATGGTCGACGACGCCCGTCTCGCCATCGAGGCCGGCAACTTCTTCGAGTTCAAGGCCGAGACCCTGCGGAACTACTACTCCTAGGCTCCGGGTCGCCGCCGATTCGACGGTTCCCTGCGCCCACGACGTCGGGAAACGTCGAGCAGGCGGGCACCCGTCGGAGCTCGTCCGCTTGCGCCGCGGCACTTACGCCCGCGCAGAATGGTGGCGGGGGCTGAACTCCACCGTCCGACGGCGGCAACTGGTCTTCGCCCATGCGCTCGGGACGCTAAGGACGTCGCCGGGGCGCTTTGTCTACAGCCACGTCTCGGGCGCCAGCCTGCATGACCTCCAGCTGTGGAAAGTCGATGACCGCGTGCACCTGACCCAGGAAACATCCCCCTCCGGGATCTCGCCGCCCGGATGGGCGCTGACCTTGGCCTCGTCCGGGCCCGGTGCGCCGATCTCGCAGGCCGCAATGGAGTGGTCGCCTTGCGGCGGGCCCTCGAACTGGCTGACCCCCGCTCCGAGTCTGCTGGCGAAAGCCTGACAAGGGAACTGCTGCACAGGCTCAGGATGACGCCTCCCGAGGTGCAGTACGTGGTCCGGACTCCGCTCGGGGAGCATCGGCTGGACTTTGCCTGGCCGGAGCGAAAAGTTGCCCTTGAATTCGACGGGAACACCAAGTACTTCGACTACCGTCCCACCGGCGACGTACTGTTCGCCGAGCGGCGCCGCGAGAAAGCCCTGATGGAACAGGGCTGGACTTTCATCCGGATCGAGTGGAGGGACTTGTTCAACGAAGTGGAGTTCAAGTACCGGGTGTTACGGGCGTTGAGCCGCGGCACGGCCGCCGACAGCCCGCCGTTTCGACGGTTCCGCAGCGGCTAGACGGTTCGCGGCGTCGTGTGGGCACCGAACCGTCGAAACGGTGGAGGAACGAGGAACCCTTACGCCCCGTAGCTCGGTTCGCGCTTCTTGATCCAGCCGATCGCGCCCGCCGTGACCGGGACGAAGAGGAACTCCACAAGGGTCTTGTAGAGGAAGCCCACGGCGACGTAGTTCACGAAAGTGCCGACGTCGGTAATCCCGATAACGGAAGCCGCGATGCTGCAGAAAATCAGGGTGTCCACGAACTCCCCGGCCACCGAGGAGCCCATGATGCGCGCCCACAGGGACTTCTCCCCCGTGCGCGCTTTCATCTTCACGAGGATCCAGGCGTTGATGGTCTGTCCGGCCAGGAACGCCAGCAGCGAGGCGAGCACGATCTGCGGGACCGGGCCCAAGGCGCCTTCCAGCGCGGCCTGCTTGGCGGCGCCGAAATCGTCGTCGAAGCCCGGCAGCGCGATGATGACCCAGTAGCAGAGCGACGCGAAGACGGAGAGCGCGAAGGTGGTGAAAATGGCCTTGCGCGCCACCTTGAAGCCATAGACCTCGCTGATGACGTCGCCCAGGATGTAGGCCAGCGGGAAGAGGAAGAAGCCGCCGTCGGTGATGATCGGGCCGATCGCGACGCCCTTCGATGCCCCGATGTTGGACAGGATCAGCACCACGGCCATAACGGCGAGCATGATGCCGAAGTACGGGGAGCCGATGGAAGCGAACTTCGGCGGGGCTGCTGCCGGGATGGTCTTGGCGGAAGTCATGGGTGTTCCATTCGTAGTGGTTCGCTCGGCGCCCGGATCCTCATGGAGGACAACACGGCGGCCGGCTGTATTAGCACTGGATGGCTCCTGGCGGGCTGGCCGCGGGAACCGCCTTCCATTCTCTCACCCCGCGCCAGCATACGAACCGGCCGCCGCAAGAACCGGAACCTGTGCTGGGCCCGCTGTGAATACTTGCACTGTGAACGCTCCGGACGTGGTGGCAGGATGGGGCCATGGAGGAGACCCATCCTGCCACCGCAGTTTCCACGCGCGCCCTCGTCAAGCGGTACCGCGACGTCACCGCCGTCGACTCGCTCAACCTCGATGTCCGCCGCGGCGAAATTTACGGATTCCTTGGCAGGAACGGGGCGGGAAAGACAACCACTATCCGCATGCTGCTCGGCCTGATCCGACCGAGCGGCGGGGAAGTAACCGTACTCGGCCGGCGCATCATCCCAGGGGAGACGAGCGTGTTCTCGCGCGTCGGATTCCTTGTCGAGACGGCCACCGCCTACCCCAATCTCACCGTGCGCGAAAACCTCGACATTCAGCGCCGCCTCACCGGCTCACCGCCGGGGTCGGTCGAGGACTCAATCACGCTGCTCCGCCTCGGCCCGTGCGCCGGGCGGCGCGCCGGGCAGCTCTCGCTCGGCAACAAGCAACGCCTCTCGCTCGCCCGCGCGCTGCTGCACTCCCCCGAACTGCTGGTGCTCGACGAGCCCGCCAACGGCCTCGACCCGGCCGGCATCGTCGAGATCCGCGAACTCCTCCGCTCACTCGCCGACAAACGCGGCGTCACCGTCTTTATGTCGAGCCACATCCTTGCCGAGGTCGCCCATCTTGCCGACCGTATCGGCATCATCCACAACGGGCGTCTCATCGAGGAGTCGTCGCGCGACGACCTCGCCGCGAAGGCACGCTCCTTCGCGGCCGACGCCTACACCCCGGAGGAACGCGAGCAGGCGCTGCTGACGCTGGACCTTGAGCGTTACTTCCTCGCGCGCACTGGCGATGCAGCCACGGGCGAGGCAGCCGCGGGCGCTGCAGCCACGGGCACTGCAGCCAAGGGTTCCGTGGCCTGATGTTCGGTCAGGTTCTCGCCACCGAGTTCACGAAGCTCCACCGCGCCAAGGCGACCTGGGCCACCCTGGCGGTGCTCGCGATGATGCCGCTCGGCATAGCGCTGTTCATGTGGATCGTGCGCGAGCCAGGGCGGGCGGCCCAGCTGGGGCTTGTGGGCACCAAAGCGAGCCTCGCTGGCCTCGAGGCGACGTGGCCCGAATACTTCTACATGCTCACCCTGGTCTTTGGCATTGGTGGGATGCTCCTGCTGGCGTTCATCGTCGCCAACTTGTTCGGCCGCGAGTACGGCGATGCCACCGCCAAGAACATGCTCGCGCTGCCCGTGGCCCGTCACTGGTTCGCCGTCGCCAAGCTGGCGGTCGCGGCTGTGTGGTGGATGGCACTCATCGTCCTCGTCCTCCTCGAGGCGATGGCGATCGGATTTGCGATGGGGCTGCCGGGGTTCTCTGCGGAGCTGGCCGCTACCGGCCTGACCAACGTCCTGCTCGCTGCGTCGATATCCTTCCTGCTCGCTCCCGTGGTTGCCTGGATTGCCGTGTTGAGCCGCGGTGAGGTGGCCCCCATCGCCTTCTCCCTCGTGATGCTCGCTTTGGGGAACCTGTTCGGCAGAACCGGCTGGGCGGAGTGGTTCCCCTACTCGATCGTCCCGCTGCTGATCGGAATGGTGGCGGACCCGGTCGACACGCTCACGGCCGGCAGCTACGTGGTGCTGGCGGGGACGTTCACGGCAGGCACCATCGCGACGATCCTGCAGCTGCGGTTCGCAGACAACGCCCAGTAGGCGCGGGCCGAACGGCCCCAGCCCAAGCGGCACCGCCCGCGTCGGCAGCACCCGTCTTAACGACGACGGCGGGCCGCCAGCTCCCGGAACGTGCGTTCCGTAGCCGGCAACCCGCCGTCGTAAGCGTGCCGTTTCGCGAGCAGCCGGTGGCCCTAGCGGCGCGAGGCGTCGACGAGGTCCTTGTCGTCGTCCAGGCGACCGTCGCCCGGGGAAACCGGGGCAACCGCGGGCTCCCACGCGTGGCCCTGTTCGTGGTCCAGGTGCGTGGACTTCTTGTTCTTCAGCGCGAAGATGTAGACCAGCAGCGAGAGGCCGATGGCCACGGTGACGTAGGTGAAGAACAGGTCCACCTGGCCGGCTTTCTGCAGCGCGGCGCCAATCAGCGGAACCGTGCCGCCGAACAGCGAGTTGGCAATGGCGTACCCCAGGCCCACGCCGAGCGCCCGGATGGAGGCCGGGAACAGCTCGGCCTTCACGAGGGCGTTGATCGAGGTGTAGCCACCGACGATCAGCAGGCCGCCCATCATCAGCAGGAACGCCGTGAACGGGTCCTTGGTCCCGGCCAGGGTGGACAGCAGCGGCCACGTGAACAGCAGGCCGGTGATACCGAACCAGAGCAGCAGCGGCTTCCGGCCAACCTTGTCGGAGATGAGCCCGTAGACCGGCTGGAGCAGCATAAAGATGAACAGTGCCCAGAAGTTGATCACCGACGTGTCTGTCTTGGCGATGCCGGACGTATCGTTCATGAACTTCAGGATGAAGTTGGTGTACGTGTAGAACGCCACGGTGCCGCCGAGGGTCACGCCGATGCAGATCAGCAGGGGCTTCCAGTACTGGGTGAAGAGCAGCTTCATGGTGCCCGGCTGGGCAACGCCTGCAACGGCAGGAACCTTCGCGGCCTCGACTTGCTCCTCGGACACGGTTTCTTCCATCGAGCGCCGCAGCCACAGGACAACGAGCGCCGCAACGCCGCCGATTGCGAACGGGATGCGCCACCCCCACTCGGTCAGCGCTGATTTGTCCATGGTGTTCTGCAGGATGACCAGCACCAGCAGCGCCATCATCTGTCCGCCAATGAGCGTGACGTACTGGAAACTGGAGAAGAATCCGCGGCGCTTGGAGGTAGCGGCCTCGGACATGTAGGTGGCGCTGGTGCCGTATTCGCCGCCGACGGAGAAGCCCTGGATCAGGCGCACAAAGATCAGCAGGATCAGCGCCCAGACGCCGACCTGCTGGGTGGTCGGCAGGATCGCGATGGCGAAGGAACCGGCCGACATCAGCGTCACGCTGAGCGTCAGTGCGGCTTTGCGGCCCTTGCGGTCGGCGTAGCGGCCGAAGAACCAGGCGCCGATCGGGCGCATGAGGAACGACGTCGAGAAGACGGCCATCGCCTCAAGGCCCGCCTGGAGCTCGTCCTCGGAATTGAAGAAGTGCGACTGGAAATACGCCGCGAAGACTGTGTAGACGTAGAGGTCGTACCACTCCACGAGGTTGCCGGCAGAGCCTTTGAGAATATTGCTTACGGCTCGTCTCGTCTGCGCCGATTCGGACAGCTGGGTGCTCATCAATGAACCTTCCTGGATCCGGCGCCGCAAGAAAGCAACACCGTCCGCCACCTTATTAGCGGTGATCCGGAACACTTGGGTTTTGTTCATATTGGTCATGCGCACAATGCGGGCGGTTTTCCGGTGATGGCAGGATGGGACCATGACTTCCACCGCCTTCGACTCCGCCGCCCTGGCGGCCCCCGCCCACGACGACGCCGCGGCCGCTCCCGCCGTCGCCCTGACCATCGCCGGCTCCGAAGCGACCGGCGGCGCCGGCGCGCAGGCCGATCTGAAGACCTTCCAGGAACTGGGCGTGTTCGGCATTGCCAACCTGACCTGCATCGTGTCCTTCGATCCGCAGGACAACTGGAACCACCGTTTCGTCCCGGTCGACCAGCAGGTCATCGCCCACCAGTTGGAGGCGACGACGGCGGCCTACGGTGCCGCGTCCGGCGCTCCGTCGGTTCTGGACACCGTGAAGATCGGCATGCTTGGCAGTCCGGCAACGATTTCCACGGTCGCCGAGGCGCTGGCCGGCTCCGCCTTCAAGAACGTGGTCCTGGATCCGGTCCTGATCTGCAAAGGCCAGGAGCCCGGCCACGCGCTGGACACGGACCAGGCCCTCAAAGCGCAGATCCTGCCGCTGGCCACGTTCGTTACACCGAACCATTTCGAGGCAGAGTCCCTCTCCGGACTTGAAATCACCGACCTCGAATCGCTCAAGGCCGCCGCGATCCGGATCCACGAGCTCAGCGGCGCCGCGGTGCTCGCCAAGGGCGGCGTGCGCCTGGCCGGGCCGGACGCCGTCGACGTCTACTACGACGGCGACACGCTGGAAGTGCTGTCCGCCCCGAAGGTGGGCGACGTGGCGGTGTCGGGCGCCGGCTGCTCGCTGGCGGCCGCGGTGACGGCCGAGCTGGCCAAGGGTGCGACGCCGCTTGAGGCCGCCCGGACGGCCAAGGCGTTTGTGACCGCGGGAATCCGCAACCGGGTGGCTTCAGGAGCGCCGTTCGACGCACTGTGGCAGGGCGGCCCGCGCTAAACCCGCCAGATTCGACGCTCCCTCAGGTCTGGCAGCTACTGTCCGGACGCTCCCTCAGGTCTGGCAGCTTCTGTCCAGACGCTTCCTCAGTTCTGGAAGCTACTGTCCGGACGCTTCCTCACGTGCTGCGGCAGCCTGCAGAATCCGCGGGAGCGTCTCAAGATGAGCGGGGATCGGACACCCTGCCCATAAAAAGGGGCAGCCCGGTCTCGGCATGGACGATCTCGTAGTGGAACGGCCGGTCGAAATGGATCACCGTCGTCGCCGCTGCGCCGCTGACGGCCCGCGCGTTGATCTGGGTCACGGCAGCGGCAACCGTGCCTTTCTCCGCCACGGTGATCGTGGCGGACTGCCCTGCCGCCTGGATCTTGAGGCCGCGCTGGATGGCGTTGAAGTCGGTCTTGGTGTGGAGCATTTTCTGCAGGCCCAGGTCAGTGAAGACTTTGCGCAGTTCAAAGTCGGTCTTGTGGTCCCACCGTGGCAAGAAGATCTGCACGGGCGCCGGGGCGGCGGCTTCAAGCGCGAGGGCAGCGTCGGCGGCTTCCTGCGGTCCGGGCATGGCGGCCCCGGCATCCGGGAGCACGAGCCGCATCACAAATCCCTCGGCATAGGGCAAGTCCACCGCCTGCCAGCCTGCACCCTGGGCGAAGGCAAGGTCCTGAACGCCCGACATGGTGGAGGCGGAAACCTGCCCGCCGTCGGGCGTGGTGAAGGGCAGAACGGCAGTGTCGGCCGGGTCGAAGGGGACCCTCCACGCCGAGGCGAAGTACACGGCGTTGAGCACGCTGAACGTGTCTCTAAGGTCATACTTCGCGGGCCCCTTCTTGATCCGTCCGCCGGTGTTCTGGTTCACCCAGGCGTCGATCGCCGGCTTGGTGGCCGCCTCATCCTGGAAGTCCACCGGGTACACACCGGTTCCGTAATACCGGGCCAGGGACTGCAGATAGCCCTCGCCCGTGGGCTCGCCCTTGTCTATGAACAAGCCGTTTGCCGTGTGCAGGACCGGCCGGCGCGGAGGGTCCTTTTCGTCCACCGAGGCGGGGTCTCCGTCGAAGGCTTCCAAGGATGCCAACAGCGCGTTCAGGGCGGCGTCGCGATGCTCCGCGGGGAGGCCCAGCACGCCGTCCATCTCGGCAGCGGTCCCCCCGGATGCGCCCGCCCGCAGCATGGCCAGGGCAATCAGCATGCTGCCCGGGGACGAAACCACGTTTCCGTTTCCGGCGTTCCCGCCGTCTGCCAGAAGCGCGGCGCCCAGCTTCCGTGCCGACGCCCTAAGCTGGGCGAACTCGGCCGGATAGGCGGCCCCTTCCGCCGAAGCGCGTTCGACGCCGTCGGCCTTCACCATCGCCGGCGGCGAGGAGGAACAAGCTGTCAAGGCCAATGCCATGGCCGCACCCGCGGCAACCAATCGCGCCGAAATCTTCTGTTTCATCGCGCCCCCAAGGAATGGCGGGGATCCGCCTACGGCCAGTCAACCAGCCCGCCCGGAAAAGAGCGACCACGCCCGGGTCACGATTTGACGCCGGTCGGGCCACCCGATTCGCCGGAATCGTGCGGGTTTCCGGCCTCAGGAAAGGGCTGTCAGCGGCGCGGGATGTTGCGCAGGTTGCTCCGTGCCATGCTGACGGCCTCGCCGGCGCCCCGGTTGAGGACCACCTTGGACATCGCTGTGGCGAAGCCCAGGACCTGGGCGCCCTTGATCTTGGGCGGGAGGGACAGCGCCTTAGGGTCCGTGATGAGCTCCACGAGCGACGGTCCGGGGTGGGCGAAGGCTTCCCGGTACGCGGCCTCGATGCGGGACGGGTCGGTGACGCGGACGGCGTGGAACCCCAGGGCGCGGGCCACCGCGGCGTAGTTGGCGTCGGGCACGTCCACGCCGAAGTCCGGGAGCCCGTCCACCAGCATCTCCAGCTTGACCATGCCCAGGGTGGAGTTGTTGAACACCACGACGTTGATCGGGAGCCGGTGCGCGGCAACGGTGACCAGCTCCCCCAGCAGCATCGACAGGCCGCCGTCGCCCGATACCGACACCACTTGGCGCCCGGGGTAGGCCAGCTGGGCACCGATCGCATGGGGAAGCGCGTTCGCCATGGATCCATGCAGGTAGGACCCGATCAGCCGGCGGGTTCCCAGCGGATTGATGTACCGGGCGGTCCAGACATTGCACATGCCCGTATCCGCGGTGAAGACCGCGTCTTTCGCTGCCACCTGGTCAAGCACCGACGCCGCGTATTCGGGGTGGATCGGCTCTTTGGTTTCCACTTTGCGCGTGTAGGCGCCGACGGCCTTGTTCATCAGCCGGTCGTGCTTTTTGAGCATCGCATCGAGGAAGCGGCGGCTCTTCTTCGGTTGGATCAAAGGCATCAGGGCCGCAAGGGTGGGCAGCACGTCGCCGTGGACCGCGACGTCGACGTCGGTCCTGCGGCCCAGATACTGCGCGGCCCGGTCCACCTGCGCCGTGCGGGTTGCGGGCAGGAACTGGTCATAGGGGAAGTCTGTGCCGAGCAGGATGAGCAGATCCGCGTCCTCGATCCCCTCGGCCGCGGCGCCGTAGCCTAGCAGCCCCGTCATGCCGATGTCATAGGGGTTGTCGTACTGCATGAAGTCTTTGCCGCGGAGCGAGTGCCCGATCGGGGCGTTCACGGCTTCCGCGAGGGCGATGACCTCGCCGTGCGCGCCCTCGACGCCGGCACCGGCGAAGATGGCGACCTTCCCGGCAGCGTTGATGGCATCCGCCAGCTCCCGCACGCTGGCGGGGTCCGGCACCAGCGCCGCCGGGCGGAACGCGGCGGGGGCAGGGGTGGGAGCTGCCGCCTCCAGATCCGCGATGTCACCGGGAAGCGTGACGACGGCGACGCCCCGGAGGGCGACAGCGTGCTGGATGGCACTGTGCATGACCCTCGGCGCTTGTTCGGCGGTGCTGATCAGCTCGGAGTACACCGAACACTCGTTGAAGAGCCGGTCCGGGTGGGTTTCCTGAAAGAAGCTGCTGCCGATTTGTTTGCTCGGAATGTGCGAGGCGATGGCCAGCACCGGGGCTCCGGAGCGGTTGGCGTCATACAGTCCGTTGATCAGGTGGAGGTTTCCCGGCCCGCAGGAGCCAGCGCACACCGCGAGACGGCCGGTCAGCTGCGCCTCCGCCGCGGCTGCGAAGGCCGCGGCCTCCTCATGCCGCACGTGAATCCAGTCGATCCCGCCCTTGGCGGCACCACCCGTCTTCCGGACCGCGTCGACGATCGGGTTGAGGCTGTCGCCGACAATTCCATAGATTCGCTGCACGCCGGCGGCTTGAAGTTGTTCGATGAGCTGGGTCGCAAGTTCCTTGGCCATGGGTGCACGCTCCCGCGAGGTGGGTCGATGAGCTGACACTGGCCAATATAGTCCGCCCGCCTTGGCGCGGCTCCCAGGTCGACAGGTAGCGGCGTTCTGCAGGCGGGCTGGAAGGACCACTTTTCCACATACGGCTAGCCACCGTTGAAGTCCTTTGTTGCCCACTCATAGCGTGGTGGAAGGCAGTCCGCCTCTTGCCTCATCCACCGTAAGGATCGATTGTGGCCAAAAAATCCCGGCGTCGGTCGGCACGTCGAAGCACTGGGGGGCACCAGGCCGGGAAACCGGCCGGTCGGCCAGGTTCGCGTGCGTCGCGCCACGACCAAGCACTGGGGTCGCTGATCGCATTTGTTGGTTGGCATCGCGAGCACGGGATCTTGCCAGAACTTCCCGTCCTGGCACAGTTGACAGCATTCCTCCCGATTTATACCGAAACCACCGGCGGACAAGTGACCGCAATGGACCCCGTACGCATAGCCAGGTTCGTCGAGGCGCTCGATAAGCGTGATGACAGTCTTGCACCGTTTTTCTGCGCCTCCCTTCATGAATACCTGCGTTTCCTCACGGACACGGGTCGCTGGTCCGGGAGCGAAGTACGCTATCGGGATTTGCACCGCGTCGTGTGTCGGGGGGCACTCGGGAAAAATAGTCCGCCGTAGAGCAGCGAGCCTGCAACGGGCGAAACGCGAGTCAGGTCAGGTCCCAGAGTGCGCCTGCAGGAACGAGTAGACCTCGGTTTCGTCCACGCCGGGGAAGGCACCCGGGGGCATCGCGGCCAGCAGATGGGAGTGCGCCCTCGCCGAGGGCCAGGCGTTGCCGGCCCACTCGGAGGTCAGGGCGGCCGGAGGCCTGCGGCAGCAGCTTTCGTCCGGGCAGGTGGACTTGGACCGCTCCGTGGTGTCGCGGCCGCGGAACCACTTGACCTGCGCATACGGCACTCCAACGGAGAGCGAGAACTCACCGTTGGCGGAGCGCTCGGTCCGCGCCGTGCACCAGTAGGTCCCCGCCGGCGTGTCCGTGTACTGGTTGTAGGCGCTGAACTTGTCCGGCACGTCGAACACCACCCGGGACGTCCAGTTCTTGCAGGACGGCTGGCCCTCAATGGCGCCGGTGTGGTCCTGCGGGAAGGTCACGCCGTCGTTCTCGTAGGCCTTGTAGATGATGCCGCTCTTGTGCGTCTTCTGGAAGTGTGTGCGGATGTCCAGGTGCTGGGTGGCGAGGTTGGTGAAGCGGTGCGCGGCCGTCTCATAGGACACGGCAAAGGCGTCCCGGATGTCCTCCACCGCGATTTCCTTCGCCTGCTTGGCCCTCTGTAGGAATTCCACCGTGGCCTGCTCCGGCAGCAGGAGCGCGGCGGCGAAGTAGTTCGTGGCCACGCGCTGCATCAGGAAATCGCCGTAGTTGGTGGGCGTCTGGTGGCCCAGGACGTAGTGGCCCAGCGCCTGCAGCAGCACCGAACGGGGGTCGTGATCGCTGCGCGCGTTCTGCGTGAGGTAAATCCGGCGGTTCTTCAGGTCGGTCACGGAGCGGGTGGAGTGCGGCAGGTCGCCCACGTGGTGGAGGCTGAAGCCGAGGTGCCCGGCGATGTCCGCGATTACATGGTGGGACAGCGGGCCGCTCGTGTGCCCCACGGAGGCCAGGACCTTCTGTGCCTCGGCCTCGTACTCCGGGAAATAGTTGTTCCGCTCGCGCATCATGGCGCGCAGCTTCCCGTTCGCGCGGCGGGCCTCTTCCGGCGTCGCGACCTGCTCGTTGAGCCGGCGTTCCAGCTCGTGCTGCAGCCCCACCATGGACTCGAGCACGTCCATCGGAAGCCGCGAGCTGACGCGGATCTTGGGCAGCTTGAGTGACTCGTAGATGGGGCTGCGCTGGTAGCGTTCCAGCTCGATCTCCAGGGCGGCGCGCCGGTTGGGCGGCTCCGCGCCCAGCAGCTCGTCGATGCTCACGCCGAGTGCCGCCGCGAGCTGCTGGAGCAGGCCCAGTTTGGGCTCGCGTTTGCCATTCTCGATCAGGCTCAGCTGGCTGGGGGCCGTTCCCACCGTGGCGCTGAGGTCATCGAGCGTGAGTCCGGCGGCTTTCCGCAGATGCCGGACGCGCCGGCCCATGCTGATGACGTCCACCTCCGGCACGGCAGGCGAGGCGGCTGACGAGACGGGGCGGTTCCAGCTGGTGGGATGCATTTCTTGAGAATACGCGAAGAAGTGCATTTCTTTCCATACTTTTGGTCTAGCAAGCCACTTGAAAGTAAAGAAAAGTAGATCTCACGGAAAGATTCACCATCCGGGAACAACCAGCCAGGATCTGCAGAGACGCAGACTGGCCGGCCCGGACCCCACCAAGGAGACAACAATGACTGCAGCATTTGAGCCCACCCAGCAGACGCCCGAAGAGCAGGCCGCCGCCCTGGAGCTCGAGTGGGCTGCCAACCCGCGCTGGGAAGGTGTCACTCGGGACTACAAGGCTTCCGACGTCGTCCGGCTCCGCGGCCGCGTCTCCGAGGAACACACCTTGGCCCGCCGCGGCTCCGAGAAACTGTGGAAGCAGCTCACCGGGGAGCACAAGGAAGGCAAGTACACCAACGCCCTCGGTGCACTCACCGGTAACCAGGCCGTCCAGCAGGTCAAGGCCGGCCTCCGCGCCATCTACCTTTCCGGCTGGCAGGTCGCCGCCGATGCCAACAACTCCGGCCACACCTACCCGGACCAGTCCCTGTACCCGGCCAACTCGGTGCCCACCGTGGTCCGCCGCATCAACAACGCCCTGCTCCGCGCCGACCAGATCGAGTTCTCCGAGGGCATTCAGACGGTCGAGGACTGGATGGTCCCGATCGTCGCCGACGCCGAGGCCGGTTTCGGCGGCCCGCTCAACGCGTACGAGCTGATGAAGTCCATGATCCAGGCCGGCGCCTCGGGTGTGCACTGGGAAGACCAGCTCGCCTCGGAGAAGAAGTGCGGCCACCTCGGCGGCAAGGTCCTGATCCCCAGCCAGCAGCACGTCCGCACCCTGAACGCCGCCCGCCTGGCAGCGGACGTCGCCGGCACGCCGTCGGTCATCATTGCCCGCACCGACGCCGAGGCAGCCACGCTGATCACGTCCGACGTCGACGAGCGCGACCAGGAATTCATCCTCCGCGAAGGCGGACAGCCAGTGCGCACGGCGGAAGGCTTCTACAAGGTCCGCAACGGGATCGAACCCTGCATTGCCCGCGCCAAGGCCTACGCCCCGTACTCCGACCTCATCTGGATGGAGACGGGCACTCCGGACCTGGAACTGGCCCGCAAGTTCGCCGAAGCCGTCAAGGCCGACTTCCCGGACCAGATGCTCTCCTACAACTGCTCCCCGTCGTTCAACTGGAAGAAACACCTCGACGACGCCACGATCGCCAAGTTCCAGCGCGAACTCGGCGCCATGGGCTTCACCTTCCAGTTCATCACCCTGGCCGGCTTCCACGCCCTGAACTACTCGATGTTCGACCTCGCCCACGGCTACGCCCGTGAAGGGATGAGCGCCTACGTCGAGCTGCAGGAAAAGGAATTCGCCTCCGAGTCCCGCGGCTACACCGCCACCAAGCACCAGCGCGAAGTCGGCACCGGCTACTTCGACGACATCGCCACCGCGCTCAACCCGAACGCATCCACCCTGGCCCTGGTGGGATCCACCGAAGAAGGCCAGTTCCACTAACTTCCCAAACTTCCCGCCCGTTGCCCTGTCACTTTTGGTTCCCATCGACCTCCTTTGGCGACCAAAAGTGATAGGGCAACGGCGGACATCCAAGGAGCAACTCCCATGAACAGCTTCACTGACAACTTCACCATCAACGGGGTTATGCTGACTGCCCAGCCGATCTGCCGGCAGAGCGAGGTCCTGACTCCCGACGCGCTGGCGTTCGTTGCCAAGCTGCATAAGGCGACCGCGGGACGAAGGCTGGAGCTGTTGCAGGCCCGCCGGGACCGCCGCCAGCAGATCGGCAAGGGCCAGGACCCGCGGTTCCTCCGCGAGACCGAGTCCGTCCGCAACGATCCGAACTGGCGCGTCGCTCCCCCGGCCCCAGGCCTGACGGACCGCCGCGTGGAGATCACCGGCCCGGTGGACAAGAAGATGACCATCAACGCGCTGAACTCCGGCGCCAAGGTTTGGCTCGCGGACATGGAGGACTCTTCCACCCCGTCATGGCGCAACGTCATCCAGGGCCAGCTCAACCTCACGGATGCGCTGGAACGCCGGATCGACTTCACCTCCCCCGAGGGCAAGGAGTACAAACTCCGCTCCGCCGAGGAGCTCCCCACCATCGTGGTCCGGCCCCGCGGCTGGCACCTGCCGGAGAAGCACATGCTCATTGACGGGACGCCGGTGGCCGGCGGAATCGTGGACTTCGGCCTGTACTTCTTCCACAATGCCCGCCGCCTCATCGCCCAGGGCAAGGGTCCGTACTTCTACCTGCCGAAGATCGAAAACCACCTCGAGGCCCGGCTGTGGAACGACATCTTCGTCCTCGCCCAGGACCTGCTGGGCATTCCGCAGGGCACCATCCGCGCCACCGTGCTGATCGAAACCATCACCGCAGCATTTGAGATGGAGGAGATCCTCTACGAACTGCGCGACCACGCCGCGGGCCTGAACGCCGGCCGCTGGGACTACATCTTCTCCCTGATCAAGAACTTCCGCACCCGCGGACCGCGCTTCGTCCTGCCGGACCGCAGCCAGGTGACCATGACGCAGCCGTTTATGCGCGCCTACACCGAACAGCTGGTCCGGGCCTGCCACAAACGCGGCGCCATGGCGATCGGCGGCATGGCCGCGGCCGTCCCCAACCGCAAGGACCCGGAGGCCAACGCGATCGCCATCGAGAAGGTCCGCGCGGACAAAACCCGTGAGGCCGGCGACGGCTTCGACGGATCGTGGGTTGCGCACCCGGACCTGGTGCCGGTCTGCCGCGAGGTGTTCGACGCCGTGCTCGGTGACCGCCCGAACCAGCTGGACCGCCTCCGCGAGGACGTCACCCCGGACGACCGCGCACTGCTCGACATCGCCTCCACCACCGGCACCATCACCGAACAAGGCGTCCGAAACAACATCGAGGTAGGCATCCGCTACATCGAGTCCTGGCTCCGCGGCAACGGCGCCGTCGCCATCCACAACCTCATGGAGGACGCCGCCACCGCGGAGATCTCCCGCTCGCAGCTGTGGCAGTGGATCTTCTCCCGGGCCATCACGGACCAGGGCGACGTCATCACCCGCGACTGGGTCGAGGACATGCTGGATGAGGAGTTCGCCAAGCTCGAACGCTTCGAAGGTGACCGTTTCGCCGATGCGCGGGACATCTTCGAGGAAGTCACGCTCACTCCGGCGTTCCCGGCGTTCCTGACACTTCCGGCCTACGACCGGTTCCTGCATGAAGCGCGCGACGGCGGCGACGTCCCCAGCGAGGACCCGGCGCTCGTCCCGGCCTGACGGCAGGGCGCCGCACCCGCCTAACAGGCCGGGGCGGCGCAGAATTCCGTTCGCTGGGCTGCCATGCCCTTCGCAACAGGCACCCCGAGATCCGGGGCGGCGGCCCGGCGACGGAAAACCCACTGAATCGACAACGGCGTCGAGGTGACAGTTAAAGCCCATGTTCCCCGTGAACATGGGCTTTAACTGTCACCTCGCGGTCGGACCCCGACGCCGGTCAGTGCGCCTTGGGGACGTGGCGCAGTGAAAACCCCGTCCCGACAATGAACAGCGCCACCGATCCGAGCACCATCAGCAGCGGCCCGGTCCAGGAACCGGTGACGCCGTTGACGTAGCCCAGCAGGGTCGGCGCCAGCGCGCCGAAGGAGTAGCCCACACCCTGCACGACGGCGGACATCCGGCCTGCCGAGGCCTGGTCCCGGGCCAGCCGGATGATGGCGATGAAGATCAGCGTGATGCCGCCGCCCTGGGCCACGCCGCCAAACGAGGACCACAGCCACCACAGCTCCGGTGCCAGCAACAGGCCCGCGGGAACGGTCAACCAGAACAGCCCGAGGGTGAGACCGACCGCCGTCGTACTGGCAAAACGGGCCGCGAGCGGAACGCCCAGCCCGCCCACGATGGCCAGGATCTGGAACAGGGAGGACCCGGCCCCGGCCTGTGCGGCTGTCATGCCGAGTTCGTCCGCAAGGATGCTGGGCAACCAGGCGGTCACACCGTAGTAGGAAAATGCCTGCCCGGCGAAGCCCGCGGTGAGCCCCACCGTGATCCAGCGCGAGGCCCGCCTAACCCCGGGGCGGGCGGGATCCGGTCCCGGGACCGGTTCGGGGCGGAACGCCCGGGGGCCGAAGGCGAGGACCCAGACAACCAGCGCCGCGACGGCGAAAAGTCCGCAGGCGGCCAGGGCCAGCCGCCAGCCGAACAACTCGGCCAGCGGCGCCATCACCATGGCGGTGATGAACGAGCCGATGTTCAGGGCGGCGGTGTAGATGCCCATCGCCGTGCCCTGCCGGGCAGGCGCGAAGTCGCGCCGGATGATCAGCGGTACGGCGATGTTCCCGATCGTGATGGCGACGCCCAGAATCACCGTGCCGAGCATCACGACGGCGCCGTTTCCCGCCGAACGCACCATCACGCCCAGCAGCACGCCCAGCAGCGTGAGCGTTATGGCGACTTCCGCGCCGAGTTTGCGGCCTGCCAGCGAGGCGAGCGGGGAAGCGAGGGCGAAGCAGAGCACCGGGATGCCGGTCAGGAGTCCCAGTTCCACCGGGGAGAACCCAAGTTCCTGCTGCATCAGGCCGACCACCGGCGCCACGGCCACGAACGGGCCGCGCATGTTCAGGGCAATGAGTCCGATGGCGGCCAGCAGGATCCAGCTGCGCGGCACCTTGGCCAGGACGCTGGTGCTCACGGGTGCCGCGGCTCGGCCGGCGGGCAGAAATATGCTTTCATCAGTCCCATTGCTATCACGCGCCCCCGCCGGACCCGCCGATTATGACACCCGCGGGGTTCCCGCCGGCATCAGCCCGTGGCCTGTAGCGTCTCCTCGATCACCGCGGGCGACAGCACATACTGCGTCACCATCTGGCCGGCGCCCCGAATGGCGGTCTGGTCCCCCGCCATGGACAGGCCGATCCGCAGATGGGTGGTGGCCAGCGGCAGCGAGCGCCGCTAGACCACCGCCTCCGGTGTCGATGCTCCAGCCCAGTTACCCAGCGCCGGACCCGGCATCCACCACAAAGTACCGCGCCATTCCGCAGGGTCGGTGCGGCGCGGCCGGCAGTATCTGGGCGGGAGCGTCGCGACGCCGTCGGGAGGCCACCGGTTTCGGCGCGTGGCACGCGGTTCTTGAAAGCAGCCGCAACAACGCTTCACGAAGCGAGGACGGCCTAGCTGCCGGACTAAGGTTTTGGCATGACCCACGCAATCCGGACGGCAACCGCGGACGACGCCGGCGGGCTGGCTGCGCTGGCGGCCGTCACCTTTCCGCTGGCCTGCCCGCCCAGTTCGACGGCTGCGGACATCGCGGCCCATGTGGCGGCCACCCTCAGCGAGGACAACTTCCGTGCCTACCTGTCGGATCCGCAGATCACCGTCCTGGTGATCGACGTCGACGGCGACCTCCGCGGCTACAGCCTCTTGGTGGTCCGGCCCGCCCGGGACCCGGACGTGGCCTCCGCCCTGACCATCCTGCCATCGACCGAACTCAGCAAGTGCTACGTCCATCCGGACCATCACGGGCTCGGCGCCGCGGCCGAACTGATGCACGCCAGTGTCGCCGCGGCCGCAGCGGCCGGCGCCCGCGGGCTGTGGCTCGGTGTGAACGAACAGAACGCCCGTGCCATCCGCTTCTACGAAAAGTCCGGATTCCGGAGGGTCGGAACCAAATCCTTCACGCTCGGCAGCTCGGTGGAACACGACTTCGTGATGGAGCGCCCAGTCACGCCGTGACCAAGCCGACAGTCCCGCCGGGAATGCGGCCGGCCGCCGCAGGGTTGTGGCGAGCATGAAGATTGAGATCTGGTCCGACGTGGCCTGCCCCTGGTGCTACATCGGCAAACGCCGCTTTGAGACCGCCCTCGCGGCCTTCCCGCACCGGGAGTCCGTGGAGGTGCAGTGGCGCAGCTACCAGCTGGACCCGTCGCTGCCGGAGCACTACGACGGCACGGAACTGGACTACCTGAGCACGCGCAAGGGGATGGCCCCGGCCCAGGTCGCCGGAATGTTCGCGCACGTGGCGGAGCAGGCCAAGGGCGAGGGCCTCAACTACCGCTTCGACGACGTTGTGGTGGCCAACAGCTTCACCGCCCACCGGCTGATCCACCTTGCCGCCGCACACGGACGGCAGGACGACGCAAAGGAACGCCTGCTCAGCGACCACTTCGAGCACGGCCGGGACATCGGCAGCCGGGAGTACCTGACGTCGCTGGGTACGGACCTTGGGATTGGCACCGTCGAACTGGACGAACTTTTCACCACCGACAAGTACGCCGACGACGTCCGGCTGGACTTTGAGGAGGGCCGCGCCCTCGGGATCAGCGGCGTCCCGTTCTTCGTGATTGACCGTAAGTTCGGGCTCTCCGGCGCCCAGCCGGCCGAGACATTTGCCGCGGCCCTCGAGCAGGCCTGGCAGGAAAGCCAGCCGCTGGTCATGGTGGGAGCGGCAGACAGCGGCGAAGCCGTTTCAACATCTGCCGCCACCGGCGAGGCCTGCGGTCCGGACGGCTGCGCCAGCTGAGTCCCGCCGGCGTCGAAGTCGCCGGACTCGTCCGGGGTCGCCGGAAGTTCCCGGCGACTGGGCAGGTTTCCGGCGACCCCGGACCCCATGCCGCCGCCAGAAGCCGCTTTTGCTGACAGATAGCGCTAAAGTGTCTGTATGCCCAGGATTTCGGCCGCGAGCAACGCCGCCCAACGCGCCGAGACCCAGCACCGCATCCTGACTGCGTTCGGCGAACTCCTCTTCACCCATGGTCTTCCCGGGCTGACCATGACCGACGTCGCACGCCACGCCCGGATCGGACGGACCGCCGTGTACAACTACTACGCGGACATCGAAGAGCTCCTGATCGCCTACGCGCTGGACGAGACCGAGCGGTTCCTGGTGGACCTGCGCGAATCCCTGGATTCGCTGGACAACCCGGTGGACCGGCTGGCCCTCTACGTCCGCGCCCAGGTCGAGGACCTCAGCAGGCGGCACCTGCCACCGGGCCCCGCGATGGGCGCTGTGCTCTCACCGGCGTCGTTCGCGAAACTGGCGGACCACGTCGGGGAGCTCAGCGTGCTCCTGCAGGGCATTCTGCGCGACGGCATCGCGCAGGGCTACCTGCCGGAGGCGGATATCACCCAGGTCGCGCAACTCATCCACGGCACACTGTCCTCCAGCGCGGCCCGCGGCGACGGTGCCGGCCAGGACTCCGGGGCGGAGGCCCGGCTGGGCCGCACCGTGCGGTTCGTCCAGCTCGGCGCCGGGGCGCGTTTCGACGACGCCGGCCGTCCCGTCCGCGTGAACCCCTAGGCTCCCGCTACGTCCGCACTGCCCGCCGGGCGCGGCGTCCGCGCTAAGCGTCCGTACTAGCGCGCTGTCGGCGCCACCGTCGGAGTCACCGGCCACGCCGATTCATCCACGATCCGCCGTTCCTCGCGCGGGCAGCTGAGTTGCCCCGGCGTCTGGTCGACCAGCTCCGGTTTCGCGAGTCCCTGGAAGTCTCCGGTGAGGACGACGTCCACGCTCGGGTCCGTCCGGCCGTCCTGGAAATAGTCCGAGCCGGGCAGATTGCGCTGCACACTGAACGCCGCAGACTGTCCCGCGGCGCCCGAAACGATCAGCGCCACGCCGCGGTAGCCCGACGTCGTATTGGCCACGGCCCCGACCTTGAATTTGCGGGCGGCGAACTCGCCGGCCACGGACCGGGCGAGGCCGGGCCGGGAGGTGGAGTTGAAAACGTTGAGATTGATTTTCTCCGGCGGCGTGTAGTCGTAGATTGCCTCCGGGCAGACGGACGCGGCTGCCTGGCTGCGCCCCGCCGTCGGGATCTTGATCTGGCCGTTCATGATGGCCAGTGCAACCACAATCGCCGCGGCGACCAGTCCCACGAGCAGCACCAGGACGACGCCATGCAGGATGCGACGTCGCGTCCTGCCGGGATGTTCCGGCAGTCCGTCATCGTCGACGAAGGTGGCGCGCAAATCCGAGCCGGAGATGACGTGGTGCCCATGCAGGACGGTGACGTCCTTCGGCCCTCTAGCCATTTATCACCAGGACGCGCGCGTGAATCGCCGTGCGCTGATGCAACGCCGTCCGGACGGCACGGTGCAGGCCGTCCTCCAGGTACAGGACACCCCGGTACTCCACAACGTGCGGGAACAGGTCGCCGAAGAACGTTGAGTCCTCCGCCAGCAAAGCCTCGAGGTCCAGCGTGCGCTTGGTGGTCACCAGCTCGTCCAGCCGGACCGGCCGCGGCGGCAAGGCCGCCCAGTCCTTGGGCGTGTTGTAACCATGGTCGGGGTACGGGCGTCCCTCGCCCACGGCTTTGAATATCACCATGCCAGCCTAAGGAACTTGGACTGCCAAGGGAATCCAGACTCCCCGGCGGCGGGAGGTTGTAGCCAAACGGTAACCATTTGTCACAGGGTGCGCCCCGGGTTGTCATGGCCAAGACCGCGCCTGCGGCGCAGTCCACAGCGCATGCAAAGATGCCCGCCGGCTGGGAGAATGGTGCCATGACAACTCCCGAGACCCCAGCTTCCCTCTCGCCGTCGGCTCCCCCGCTGGCACTGCTGCTCGACGTCGACGGTCCCGTGGCGAGTCCGGTCACCCGCGCGGTCCAGCCGGAGATCATTGCGGACCTGCTGGCACTGGCCGCGGCGGGGATCCCGGTCATCTTCAACACAGGCCGTTCGGCTGCCTTCATCCGCGAACAGGTCATGGAGCCGATGATCGCCGCCGGGATGCCCGCCAGCATCCTCATCCACGCCATCTGCGAGAAAGGCGCCGTCTGGTTCAGCTACACCTCCACCGGGCCCGGAGCCGTCCACGTCGATCACGATCTGGCCATCCCGAGCGCCTTCGGCGACGACGTCCGCCGGCTGGTCGCCGAGGACTACGCCAGCCACATGTTTTTCGACGAAACCAAACTGGCGATGGTCTCCGTGGAGCAGCACATCTCGGTCGAGAACTCCGACTACCGGGCCGAACAGCAGCTGTTCGACGCCGATGCCATGGACCTGATGGGCCGGCACGGCCTCGGGGTGGTGCGGCTGGACCACCATGCCCCCGATTCCGATGACCGGATCGACTACCGGGTGGATCCCACCATCATCTCCACCGACATCGAGTCGGTCCGGCTCGGCAAGGACCTCGGCGCGAGCCGCGCCGTGGAGCTCCTGGCGGCCCAAGGCATCACCCCGCAGGCCTGGCGCACGGTGGGTGATTCCCGCACCGACTACGCCATGGCCGACTGGCTGCACCACAACGACCACCCGGTGAAACACGTCGACGTCCGGCCCGCCGACGGCGTCCCCGTAAAACCGTACGAGGTACTCACCGCGGCGGACCTGGGGCTGGGTGATGATGTCATCCACGACGACGCCGGCGCCGCCTTCCTGCGCAGCTGGCGCAAGGCCCTGCTGGGCTGAACCAACGGCGTGGAATCCGCGGAAATTTCGGGCGATTTTGGGGCGGGCGTTATTATGCAGGTAGGCACACATTCGCGCAAACATTCACGGAGAACCGACATTACAGAATCATTGGTCCAGGACGAGATCTATTACGGCAGCCAGGCATCGGTCGACGCCCACGAAGAGGTCACCTCAGCGGCGGCCGTCGCGAGGTTCCGGACCCGCGAGGACGTTGTGCGCCGACGCGGCCGGTACGGGCTGGTCAATGAGAACCGTACGCCGTACCAGGCCATGGTCGAGGACCTGATGTTCATCCGCTCGGTGCTGGACGGCGCCGGCCTCGACTACCTCCTGGTCCGTGGCAACAACCACCGTCCGGTCATTGCCGTGGACTGGAAGGACCGCAAGGAACTCCGTGACGCCCTGGTGGCGGCCTGCCACGACGAGCCGTTCTACTCCATGAGCGTCGACGCCAAGAAGAAGTCCGCAGTGCTCGTGGCCGACGGGGAGCTCTCTCCCAACCGGCAGGCGCGGATCTTCCGTCTCTACCGTCCGCGGGTGGAGCCGGAGGGCGGCTTCGAATTCGGTGCCTCGGCCGGGGTGCAGCTGGAACTGTGGAGTTTCGACGGCGACCAGCTGATCCTCCCGATCGAAAACTCGCTGACCCGCCGGACCCTCCTGGCCCAGGACGCCGTCCGCGGCACGGTGGAGCGGTACGGCCACACCTGGCCCACCATCGAGAACATGTTCGCCGACCACGCCAGCGACATCAGCTTCGACGTGGATCTGGTGTTCTCCTGGGTGGACGGCAGCTCCCCGGAATACATCGCGGCCCGGCGCGCACGGATGGCCGGCGTCGTGGTGGGTGAGGGCGACGACCACGAAGCCCGTTTCCGCCAAATCGACGAACTCAAGTACGCGCTGCGCTCGGTGTACATGTTCGCGCCCTGGATCCGCCGGATCTTCATTGCCACGGACTCTCCCGCACCCGCCTGGCTGGCGGATCATCCGGGAGTGACGATTGTCCGCAGCGAGGAATTCTTCGCCGACCCCTCCGTACTGCCCACCCACAATTCGCAGGCCGTGGAGTGCCAGCTCCACCACATCGAGGGCTTGTCCGAGCACTTCCTGTATTCGAACGACGACATGTTCTTCGGCCGCGCCGTCGGACCGGACATGTTCTTTACGCCTGGCGGCATCACGAAGTTCATCGAGGCGGAGACCCGCATTGGCCTCGGGGACAACGACGCGGAGCGCAGCGGTTTCGAGAATGCCGCCCGGGTGAACCGGAAACTGCTCTGGGACCGTTTCGGCCGGATCACCACCCGGCACCTGGAACACACGGCTGCGCCGCTGCGCCGCAGTGTCGTGGCCACGATGGAGCAGGAGTTCCCGGCGGAGTTCGCCAAGACAGCAGCCAGCACCTTCCGCGCGGCTGACAACATCTCGGTGACCAATTCCTTCTACCACTACTACGCGCTGCTGACGGGCCGGGCCGTCACCCAGACGGCGGCCAAGGTGCGGTATGTGGACACCACGGCGAGGGCAGGGCTCAACTACCTGCCCAAGCTGCTCGCCAAGCGGAACATGGACTTCTTCTGCCTCAATGACGGCAGTTTCCCCGAGGTCGCGGCCGAAGAACGGGCCGAGCTGGTGACGGACTTCCTGGAGAAGTACTACCCGATCAAGGCGCCCTGGGAAAAGTAGACAGTTCTGCCAGCGGCGGGCCGCTAGTTGCTGGCGGTCAGCCGGCGGTGACCTGGGGTCTTGGCCGGGTCCTCAAGCTTGGCTTTGCTGGGGATGCGGATCCCTGCCGCTGAGATCCGCCGCTGGGCTTCCGCAGCGGAGACGAGCTCGCCGACTGCGGGGGTGTCGCCCAGCAGAACCACAGAGTGCACGATCGTGTGCTCGTAGACATGCACAAGGTTGAACGCCTGGCCGCCGTCGCGTCCGCGGGTCCCGCCCACCGGGACGTTGAGGTCCTGCGTGTAGCACGTGGCTGACGCTACGGAGACCGGGATCCCGGCGAAAGTCGCCGTGGTGGAGTAGTGCAGATGGCCGCCCAAAATGGCCCTGACGTCGGAATTGCGCAGTACCCCGGCCAGTGCCGCCTGGTCCCGCAGCTCCACCAGGACGGCGAGGTCCAGGACCGAAGGTACCGGCGGGTGATGCAGTGCCAGAATGGTTCCGTCCGGGGCGGGGGTCGCGAGTTCAGCCGCGAGCCACTCCAGCTGGTCAGGGCTCAGCTCACCGTGGTGGAAGCCCGGGACCGAGGTGTCGAGAGTGATGATCCGCAGCCCGTTGATGAAATACGTGTGGTCCACGGGGGCGTCGTCGGCGGGCAGGTCGAGGAGTCCGGTGCGGAAATTAGCGCGGTTGTCGTGGTTGCCCATGGCCCAAATGACTTTAGCGCCCAGGGCCTTGCAGGCAGGCTCGACGATGGCCCGCAGTTTCGCGTAGGCCTCGGGTTCGCCGCGGTCAGCGAGGTCGCCGGTGAAAATCACGGCTTCGGGACGCGCACCGGACGCCCGGACTTCGTCGAAAAGCTGCTGGAGCAGGGCATCGCTGTCGACTTTGCCGAGCAGCGGCGCGGAACCTCCCAACAGGTGGGGGTCACTCAGATGGAGTAGAAAATGACGTGGCCGGGGGTGCTCGGCCTCCATGAGCTCCATTGCTACCTTCCTGGTTGGGTGAAGGCTGTAGCCTCCAACTTCCCTCTCAGTAATGTCTATCCAACCAGACATCCGGCGAACAATGTGCAAACTCCAGTAGGCATGTTTGAAAAAAGGGCAACAACGGGTAATCCGGCGGACACATACTTGCTCCGGTATGTGTCCGCCGGAACCCACTTACTCAGGTACCCGGCGGCTAGCTCAGGTAGCCGTTCGGGTTCAGCACGTACTTCGTTGCGGCGCCGGCGTCGAACTCCGCGTAGCCCTTGGGCGCGTCCTCCAGCGTGATTGCCTTCGCGTTGACGTTCTTGGCGATGTGGACCTTGTCATGCAGGATCGCCATCATCAGCTGGCGGTTGTATTTCATCACCGGACACTGGCCGGTGGTGAAGCTCAGCGATTTGGCCCAGCCGGTGCCGAGGCTGAGGCTGAGGGCACCCTTCTTGGCGGCCTCGTCCACGCCGCCCGGATCCCCCGTGACGTAGAGTCCCGGGATGCCCAAGGCACCGCCGGCGGCTGTGATCTCCATCAGCGAGTTGAGCACGGTTGCCGGCGCTTCCTTCGCATCGTGGCCGTGACCCCTTGCTTCGAAGCCGACCGCATCGACGCCGCAGTCGACTTCGGGGACACCCAGGAGCTGTTCGATCTGCTCGGCCGGGCCACCCTGGGTCAGGTCCACGGTTTCACAGCCGAAGCTTCGGGCCTGCGCCAGCCGGTCCGCGTTCAAGTCCCCGACAATCACGACGGCGGCCCCCAGCAACTGCGCGCTGGTCGCTGCGGCGAGTCCGACCGGGCCGGCTCCTGCGACGTAGACCGTGGAGCCCACTCCCACCCCGGCAGAGACGGCACCATGGAAGCCGGTGGGGAAGATATCTGACAGCATTGTCAGATCCATCATCTTCTCGAGGGCCTGGTCCTTGTCCGGGAACTTCAGGAGATTCCAGTCCGCGTAAGGCACGAGGACGTAGTTCGCCTGGCCGCCGACCCAGCCACCCATGTCGACGTAGCCATAGGCGCTGCCCGGGCGGTCAGGGTTGACGTTGAGGCAGATGCCGGTTTTGCGCTCCTTGCAGTTGCGGCAGCGGCCGCAGGCGATGTTGAAGGGGACCGAGCAGATGTCCCCCACCTTGATGAATTCCACGTCCGGCCCGACTTCCACCACTTCGCCCGTGATTTCGTGGCCGAGCACCAGGTCCGAGGGTGCTGTAGTGCGGCCGCGGACCATGTGCTGGTCGGACCCGCAAATGTTCGTGGCAACGGTTTTTAGGATTACGCCATGGCGCACCGAACGGCCCACGTTGGCGGGGTTGACCCCCGGACCGTCTTTGAGTTCGAAGGTGGGGTAGTCAATGTCGATAAGTTCGACCTTGCCCGGGCCCTTGTAGGCAACGGCTTTGTTCCCTGTCATCACTTTCCTCCTGCTTTCACGGACCCTCGCTAGGAGCGTCCAGTTGTGATTCACGAAGCGTGCTGATGTACCGTCCCCAGGCACCCGGCGGCAGATCCGCCAGCGCGCTGACGCACGTCGGCGCCATGGAAGTACCCGGATTTTTGGAAGGTCCGGCCAGTCTAGGCGGTAAGCATGCTTAGGGATAGGGGCCGTTGTCCCCTTGTGGTCTTGGGAGCCGGCTCTCAGCTGAGAGCCGACTGCACCGCTTCAATGACCTCCGGTGAGTCCGGCTCCACCGTAGGGGCGAAACGGGCAACTACCTCGCCGTCGCGGTTCACCAGGAACTTCTCGAAGTTCCATTTCACGAGTCCGGGCAAGACACCGTTCTTGAACTTCGTGAGCTCGGCGTAGAGCGGATGCTGCTTCTTGCCGCGGACATGGGATTTGGCGGTGAGCGGGAAGGTCACGCCGAAGTTCCGCTCGCAGAATTCGACAATCTCGGAGTCGGCAGCCGGCTCCTGGCCCGCGAACTGGTTGCAGGGGACGCCGAGGACCTGGAAGCCCTGATCGCGGAACTTGTCGTGCAGGGCCTGGAGGCCTGCATACTGCGGCGTGAAACCGCACTGCGACGCCACGTTCACCACCAGTACCACCTCCCCCTTAAAGCGGCCGAAGCTGGTGTCCGTGCCGTCGATCAGGGTGATCGGAATGTTATGGAGAGCTGTCATGGGTGCGTTCCTCGCGAAGTCGGTGGTGAAGGTCGTGTCCGGCGTGCGCTCCGGAATAGGTCACAACAGTCCTTCGATACCACAACGCGCGGGTATGGGTTTGTATGCCTGCTACGGTCCGGGCGACAACGACGGAGCCGCCGTTGAGTCGCTGGTCGCCGTTGGTTCACCGGTCGTCGACGCTTCACTGGTCGGTGTGGCCGCGGGCGTGGCCGGTGCCGAAGTAAGCTCCGGGGCCGGCACGGGCGCCGGATCCCCGGTGGGCTCCAACGAGGTCGGCGCCGGTTCCACGATCGTGGGGAGCGCCGGCGCGGTCGGCACCGTCGGGGTCGGAGTAGGAGTCGGCGTCGGGGTCGGGGTCGGCGTCGGCGTCGGGGTCGGCGTCGGCGTCGGGGTTGGCGTCGGGGTTGGCGTGGCGGAGCCGGGCTCCGAGGGAGACGGGGTGCCGCTCGGCGGCTGGGAGCCCCCCGGGGTGGCGGTTCCGCCAGGCGTCGAAGTGCCCGGCCGCGGCTTCGTCGGCGACGGCTCCTCCGGAGTAGGGGTGGCCGTGGCGGAGGGCAGTTTCGGCAGCGCGGATATGGGCAACTCCTGGGCGCCGCCGGTGACTTCATGCGTCTTGTCGTCGGACACCGGGACGGCCCAGCCGAGCGCCGCGTTGGAGGGCTTGTCGGCGTCGGGCGCGTAGCTGGTCATGGCGATGGTGCCCAGGCGGTCCGTCTGCTTGATCGGAAGAAGCGTCCAGTCATGAGGGTTCTTGTGGGAGCCGTTAAGGATGGTCTCAAAATGCAGGTGGCAACCGGTGGAGGATCCGGTGGTTCCCACCCGGGCAATGACCTCGCCGACCCGCACCGAGTCGCCCTTCTTGACGGCGATCGCCTCAAGATGGTTGTAGGTGGTGATCAGCCCGTTGCCGTGGTCTATTTCCACGCGGTTGCCGCCGCCCCAGGGGTGCCAACCGACTGCCCGCACCACACCGGCGTCGGCCGCATAGACACGGGTGCCGCAGGCCGCGGCGTAGTCCTGCCCCCAATGGAATTCGCCCGCCGACCCGGTGATGGGGCTGGTCCGCAGCCCGAAGGGAGAGGACTCCCGAAGGGATTCGAGGGGCGCCATCAGGAAGCCTTCCGCCGGCCGCTTCAGCCCGGAAGATGCCACATTGAGCTCACCCGGGACTCCGCTCTTGGACGCCGTCTCGACCTGGGAGCGCGTGTACGCCACCAGCGCCAGGGCGTCCGCGGTGACAGCTGACGACGCCGGGGCCTCACCGCCATTACCGGAAGCAGCGCTGGCGGCTGCGCCGGCGGTGCCTGGGTCCAAAACGCCGGGCCCCACAACACCGGAGGCCAGAGACGAAGATGGCGTCACAGCTGAGCCCGTGCCGGACAGCCCCTGGACCCCGAAGGTCAGGACCGCCAGGGACAGGCAGACGCCGCCGGATATACAGCGCACGGCGGTGATCCGTGCCCTGACTGCCTGCTCACTCGATGAGTTTCCCCAATGTTTTCCCACGATGTGACTCCTGCATCCTGTCCGCCAGTCCCCGATTTCACGGACTCAACGTTCTTATGGGACCACAATCGGGTGGCACTGGGAACCGTAAAAGCTACCCCTTTCAAACTCAAGTGGCAGCCCAGTAGTACTGGGACGCGGGGCAAGTACTGTGACTTCAGCGATGAGCGAGAATGGACTATGCGCAACCTCCTCAGGGAATGGCAGGCCGAACTCAAACAGACGTTTACCGGGACCCGGGACGCCGTGCCGGAGTGGGTGCCGCGGCTGGCAGAGGGGGACGATCCCGGCTACCACCTGCCCGGCTCCGCGGTCTGGGCAGTCCATGGGGACATGCCGACAATCGTCGCGGGAATCCGGGCCCTGCTGATGCAGGCGCTCCATCCCGGTGCGCTGGCCGGGGTCCACGACCACTCCCGGTTCCGCGAGGATCCCCTGGGCCGGCTGGCGGGAACCATCCGCTGGATTTTCACTGTTTCTTACGGTTCAACTGCCGCGGCCCGCGCAGCCTCCGACTGGGTGTTGCGGCTGCACGAATCGGTGCGCGGGGACTATGTGGACGGGCACGGTGTCGCCCGGACCTATGCGGCGAATGACCCGGAGCTGCTCCGCTGGGTGCACATCGCCTTCACCGACGCGTTTCTCTCCGCTCACAAGATCTGGGGCAGGCCCATACCTGGCGGTCCCGACGCCTACGTCCGCGAGTGGGCGCAGGCCGGCGAACTGATGGGGGTGGTATCCCCGCCGCTCAGCGAGGAGGAAATGCGCCGGCAGCTGGACCACTGGTACGACGCCGGCGAGCTGCGTTCCGACGAAAAGGTCGCCGAGACGGTCGCATTCATCCGCGATCCGCCGCTCCATCCCGTGCTCAGACCGGGCTACCGGGTTTTGTTCGCGGCGGCCGTAACCAGCCTCGAACCCAAATACCGCGAACTGCTGGGCCTCCGAACAGCGCGGCTCGGACCGATCCCCCTGCCCGTGCGGCTGGCCACCAGGGTGACACTCGGCGTCGTCCATCTTGCCTTGGGCCGGATGGGGCCCAGCGAGCAGGCCGCCCGGGCCCGGCTTCGCAGGCTCGGCTACCCCGGGACGCAAAAAGGCCCCGGTCCAAAGGACCGGGGCCAACCGCGGAGAATGGGGGATTTGAACCCCCGAGGGCGTTAACCCAACACGCGTTCCAGGCGTGCGCCATAGGCCGCTAGGCGAATTCTCCAGTAGCTTCTGAATCAAAAGCAGATACTAGAATACCTGAACTTCCCGGCATCGCCCAATTGGCCCCTCCGGCCCCCGCCCCACGGGACATGCCCCACCCCCGCCGCGGCCCCTGGACATACCCCCGTTATGCCCACTCCTGGACGCGAAAACTGGGCATGTCCCACGGGATTTCCCGGGACCAAAGAGTGCGATTCGGGGCACACTCAAATGTCGGGTAAACTTGCTGACGGCCCCTCATGTGGCGTCATCCTGTTGAACTCCCCCAGGACCGGAAGGTAGCAAGGGTAAATGGGCTCTGGCGGGTGCATGAGGGGTCTTTTATGTCTGTGCCGATTGGTAGGGTTTAGCTGTGACTGTTACTACCGCTCTTTACCGTAGATACCGCCCTGATTCGTTCGCGGACGTTATCGGGCAGGAACACGTCACCGAGCCGCTCATGACGGCCCTGCGCAAGAACCGTGTGAACCACGCCTACCTCTTCTCGGGCCCCCGCGGCTGCGGTAAAACCACTTCCGCCCGCATCCTGGCCCGTTGCCTGAACTGCGCCGAGGGCCCCACGGACACCCCCTGCGGGAAGTGCCCCAGCTGCGTCGAACTCGCCCGCGGCGGCTCCGGGTCCCTCGACGTCATCGAAATCGACGCCGCCAGCCACGGCGGTGTGGACGACGCCCGCGACCTTCGCGAACGGGCCACGTACGCCCCCGTCCGAGACCGCTACAAGATCTTCATCATCGACGAGGCCCACATGGTCACCTCCGCCGGCTTCAACGCGCTGCTCAAGATCGTCGAAGAACCGCCGGAACATATCAAGTTCATCTTCGCCACCACGGAGCCGGACAAGGTCATCGGCACCATCCGCTCCCGCACGCACCATTACCCGTTCCGCCTCGTGCCGCCGGAACCGCTCATGGCCTACCTTGAACTGCTCTGCGCGCAGGAAAACGTCCCCGTGGCGCCGGGCGTGCTCTCGCTCGTCATCCGGGCCGGCGGCGGCTCCGTGCGCGACTCGCTGTCCGTCCTGGACCAGCTCATGGCGGGCGCCGGCCCCACCGGCCTGGACTACGAACTCGCCGTCGCGCTTCTGGGGTACACCCATGCCTCCCTGCTGGACGACGTCGTGGAGGCCGTGGCCGCGTCCGACGCCGCCACCGTCTTCCGCGCGGTGGACCGCGTCATCCAGACCGGACATGACCCCCGCCGGTTCGTCGAGGACCTGCTCGAACGCTTCCGGGACCTCATCATCGTCCAGGCGATGCCGGAAAGCGCCCAGTCAATCCTTCGCGGCATGCCCGCGGACCAGATCGCACGCATGCAGAACCAGGCGCACAACCTGGGCGCGGCCGAGTTGTCCCGGGCGGCGGACGTCACCAACACCGCCCTGACCGAGATGACCGGGGCCACCTCGCCGCGGCTGCACCTCGAACTGCTGTGCGCCCGAATCCTGCTGCCGTCCTCCGAGCAGACCGAGCGCGGAATTGCCGCCCGGATCGACCGGGTGGAACGCCGCCTGAACTACGCCGGGAACGACGTCGGGTCCCCCGCAACGGCGCCTCCCGCTCCGGCGCCGTTGGTTGCGGCGCCATCGGCTCCTGTGCAGTCCGTTACTGCGCCGTCCGCTTCGGCGCCATCGGCTCCTGTGCAGTCCGTTCCTGCGCCGTCCGCTTCTGCACCCGCGGTTCCTGCCGCGGCCGGTCCGGCGGCCCCGGCACCCGCAACTCCGGCTCCTGCCGCCGTCCCCGAAACTGTCCCTGCCCCCGCCACGACACCGGAGCGCGAGACGGAACCGGCCAGGGAAACGCTCACGCCCCCGCGCGTCAGCACCAGCGACTGGCCCGTCGACGAGCCCGCCGGGGCGGACCGGGCACCCTCCGGGAAGGCTCCGGCCCCGCAGGCGTCCGCGCCGACGCAGCCGGCTCCAGCGCCAGCGGCCACGGCACAACCCGTTCCGACTCCTTCCGGACACAATGCGTCCGTCCCATCCGTGCCGGTCCGCACCCAGCAGCCCCCCGCGCCAGCGCCGGTGACGGCACCGGCCGCCGGCTCCGGGCCCGACGTCGAGGTCCTCCGCCGCGCCTGGCCGGAGATCCTGCAGACGCTGACCAAGATCAAGCGGAGCACGTGGGCCCTCGTCGAACCGAATGCCCAGGTGGGCCACTTCGAGGACCATGTCCTGACGCTCGCGTTCACCACCTCCGGGCTGGCCGGCGCGTTCGGCCGCGCGGACCACTCAGAGAACCTGCGGCAGGCGATCCACAAGACCATCGGCATCGAATGCCAGATCAATGCCGTGGCCAGTGGAAGCAACAGCGCAGCGAGCTCTGAGCCAAACCCAAAAGTACCCGTTAGCCGGGACGTCCCGGCCACGTCCACTGACGCTGACTGGGGGCTGCCCCCGGCCGCCGCCCCGGCGCAAACCGGGTCACCGCAGCCAGCGCCCGCCCCGGCAGCTGTTCCGGTCATTCCGGCTGCTCCGTTACTCGCGCATCCGGCGGCTCCGGCTCCCGCGCTGCAGACCGCTCCAGCCCGGGCAGCCGACTCCCCTGCCCCGGCAGCGTCCGCTCCCGAGCGGCCGTCCGCGCCGGCAGTCGCAGCGGCCGGCGAGCAGCCGGCCGGGCCGCCGGAGCCCGCCGGATCCTACGCCTACCCCGACGACGACTGGGGACCCCCGCGCGACGAGGACGCTCCGCCGCTCGACGAAGAACCGCCTATGGACTGGGACCCGTCGACCCCGGCCGTGGTGCGTTCCGCCCGGCCGGCCGCCGAGCCCGCACCCTCCCGCCAAAGGAAGGCCGCGGCAGGGCGAGCAAGCACGGCCTCTCAGGAGTCCCCGGCCACTGTCCCGATTCCCCAGGCGCCGGACGCCGCCAACGACCCGTGGGCCCGTGCAGTTGAAGCGGCTCCCGGAATCTGGGCCGTCGGGACAAGTTCCAATGTCGGGAGCTACCCGCCGGAGGAGTCGGTGTCACCCGAGCCGACGCCGGAGCCGGAACCGCCGCACTACGAACCCGCGGCGGCCCAGGTCCCGCACTACGCCGCAGCAGTGTCGTCATCCGCCGCCTATGAGCCAGTGGTGTCCGCGTCGAACGGCTGGGGAGACTCCGCCGAGTTGGTGCCGGCCGGTGCTGCAGCCGCTCCAGCCTCGGCAAGCGCTGCGCCCATCGCCGCGCCCGCCATACCCGCTGCTCCAGTCTCGGCAAGCGCTGCGCCCGTCGCCGCGCCCGCCCTTTCACCAGTTACTGCCCCTGAAGCTCCGGCCGCGTCGAACCCGACGGCGCGGCAAAGCCTCTACCAGCGGCTGTCCAACAGCCCGGAAGCCGAGGCCGGACGGGCCAAGGCTCCGGCCCGGGCCGCAACCACCACCTACGTCCAGGACATCCCGAGCGCTGACGACGAAACGATCGAGGAATCGGGCGTATTCGGACGGGCCGCCGTCGAACGCATCCTGGGCGGAAAGCTGGTTGAAGAGCGGTCACTGGACGGAAGTCCGCTGCCGCCGCGCTTCTAACCTCCCCGTCGGGCCCTCCGCCCGTCATCACCCCAAACGAACGAGGACATTGTGTACGAAGGTGCAGTTCAAGAGCTGATTGACGAGCTCGGACGCCTTCCCGGAGTCGGGCCGAAATCCGCGCAACGGCTAGCCTTCCACATCCTCGAGGCGGACCCGCAGGACATGAAACGGCTCGTGGACGCCATCACCATGGTCAAGGAACGGGTGAAATTCTGCACGGTATGCGGCAACGTGACGGAGCAGGAGCTGTGCAACATCTGCCGCGACCCGCGGAGGGACCCCTCGATCATCTGCGTCGTCGAAGAATCCAAGGACGTCCTCGCCGTCGAACGCACGCGTTCGTTCCGCGGCCGGTATCACGTGCTGGGCGGGGCGATTAACCCCATTGCTGGCATCGGCCCGGAGCAGCTCCGGATCCGCGAACTCCTCACCCGGCTCAATGACGGCGCCATCCAGGAAATCATTATCGCCACGAACCCCAACCTTGAGGGCGAGGCCACTGCGACCTACCTGGCGCGCATGCTCAAATCGATTGGCATCGCCGTCACGCGTCTGGCCTCGGGTCTGCCGGTGGGAGGCGACCTCGAGTACGCCGACGAGGTCACCCTGGGCCGTGCCTTCGAGGGCCGCCGCAACGCGCTGAGCTGAGGAGACGCGCCAATGTCCCGACCGGCCCCGATCCGCACGGAACGCCTGGTGCTGCGTCCTGTCGCAATCGAAGATGCGACGGCCGTCCTCCGGTTTCGCGGCGATCCAGTGGCCACACAATATCTGTCCCACGATCCCCTGAGTCCCACGGAGAACTTCGCCAGACTGGTTCAGTTGGTCGAGGCCGCTGAATCGTCCGGCGTGGATTGGTTCAACTTCGGCTGGGCCATTGAGCTCCGCGAGACGGGCGAGGTCATTGGTGAGGGACGGACGTGGAACTCGGCAGAGCCGCCGGCGCCGGGCAGGATACCCGCCGACTGCGGGAGCCTCGGCTATGTTCTCCATCCCGACCACCACGGTCGCGGCCTGGGCCGCGAGACGGCAGGTGCCCTGGTCAGCTGGCTTTTCGAACAACGCGGAACACAAACTGTGTTCGCCGGCGTGTATGAGCCCAACCTAACCTCCAGCCGGCTCTTGGCGGGCCTGGGCTTCCGGCAGGACCGCCACTTCACGTCACTACAGGACACAACGGCCAAGAACCTTCCGTCTTGGCGCTACAGACTGGACCGGGCCACATAACCCACCGGAGCCCCAACCGCCGCTAACCGGGTACGCCGCCGTCGCGCCTGGATCCCGTCATGGACATGCCCAGCCTGCACGCCCAGCGGTGGACATACTGCCCTTATATCCATCCTTCGACACCACCGGGGCACATGTCCCCGCCGGGCAGGGGAACATGCCCGCTCCTCGTCCCCGGCGCCGGGCATGTCCGGTGGACCGGCTACGGGACTGTCTGGCATTTGGTCACAATTCAGCAACCGCGTGGTCGCGGCGATAAACTGGGCTAAGAAGTTACGCCGTCGCGCCGTTTGGTTGCTTGGCCCATAACCCCGATGATCCAGTGAGGGTGCGCGCATGAGTTTGCCCACTAGAGAAGTCCACCCCGGACCGCAGCCGCAGGGGCTGCCCGTTTCCTCCGCCCCCACGAAGCACCTTGTGGTGAAGAAGTTCGGCGGCTCCTCGGTGGCGGATGCCGAGGGCATCAAGCGCGTGGCCCGGCGGATCGTGGATGCCCAGAACGCCGGCGACGAAGTGGTTGTGGTGGTGTCCGCCATGGGCGACACCACCGATGAGCTCCTGGACCTTGCCGCGCAGGTCACCGACTCCGCCCCCGCCCGGGAAATGGACATGCTCCTTTCCGCCGGCGAACGCATTTCGATGGCCCTGCTCGCCATGGCCATCAACAAGTTCGGTTCTTCGGCCCAGTCCTTCACCGGATCCCAGGCCGGCATGATCACCGACGGCATCCACGGCAAGGCACGGATCATCGACGTCGACCCGCACCGCATCCGCACTGCCCTGGATAAGGGGCATGTTGCCATCGTCGCGGGCTTCCAGGGCATGAGCCGCACCACCAACGAAGTCACCACGCTGGGCCGCGGCGGCTCGGATACGACGGCGGTGGCCCTCGCCGCCGCCCTCGACGCCGACGTGTGTGAGATCTTCACCGACGTCGACGGAATCTACACCGCCGATCCCCGCGTTGTTCCCTCCGCCCGCAAGATCGACCGGATCTCCAGCGAGGAAATGCTCGAACTGGCCGCATCCGGGGCCAAAATCCTGCACCTGCGCTGCGTGGAGTACGCGCGGCGTTTCGGTGTGCCGCTGCACGTCCGTTCCTCATTCAGCCAGAACGAAGGCACCTGGGTCCTGCCCGGCGCCGACGACAAGATCACAACCCAAGAGGGAGTTGCCTTGGAGCAGCCAATCATCTCCGGCGTCGCACACGACCGCTCCGAGGCCAAGGTCACGGTCGTCGGGGTTCCCGATATCCCCGGCAAGGCTGCTGCGATCTTCCAGGTCATCGCTGATGCGCACTCGAACATCGACATGATCGTCCAGAACGTCTCCACCCACGGCACCGGCCGGACCGATATTTCCTTCACGCTGCCGATCGTCGAGGGCGCCGACGCCCTGGCCGCCCTGCACGCCGCACAGGACCGGATCGGCTTCGAGAGCATCGAGTACAACGAGCAGATCGGCAAGCTGTCACTGATCGGTGCCGGCATGCGCTCCCACCCGGGCGTCTCTGCGCGGTTCTTCGCCGCGCTCTCGGAGGCCGGCATCAACATCAACATGATCTCCACGTCCGAGATCCGGATTTCCGTCGTGACACACGCGGACCTTCTCGACGACGCCGTGCGCGCCATCCACAAGGCCTTCGACCTGGACAGCGAGGACGAGGCCACCGTCTATGGCGGTACCGGCCGCTGAGCCACCCCGTGAACACCGGGAGCCGACTGGAAAAGGGAGCGGCCTCGGCCGCTCCCTTTTCCATGCCCTCGCGGGCCGTTGTTCAGACTTCCTCTTTCGGGAGGTCTTCTTTTCGGACCGCGTAGTGATGTCCCTGCGAGTCGGTCTCCACTTCAAAACCGGCGAGGTCCGTCTCTGACGCGTATTCGAAGTCGTCACGTTTGTGCACAACCGGCGCGGCGTAGTCTCCCCGCGAGGCAGGTCCGAAAAGGAAGCGCGCCCAAGAGGACGGGTGCAGATGCTGCCTTAGTGCAACTTTCTTCAGTGCACGTGCCACAATTCCCACCCCCTCTCCAGCCCCTAGGTCACACGGAACGGCTGCAGCCAAGTGCTGGCACCGGTGCCAGTGCCCTCATTTTACGCCCGGCGCCGGGAAAAGGCATGGGCTCCCTCGGCCGGAATCGCGGCCGGGCGCCGCTCAGCGCAGTGACTTGTCCTCGGGGTTGCGCGGCACAACATAGGTGCTGCCGTCGGGGCGGTGGAGTGTCTCCCACTGCTGGGTTTCGGCTTCGCGCTGGGCCAGCAGCTGCCGGTTCTGCTCGGTCATCTCGTGCCCGAGGGAACTGCGGTTGGCCGGACCGAAAATCATCCGGAGCTTGCCCATTGAACGCATGAACCTCTGCGAGGCGTTTTCGGTGCTTTCCTTGCCCATCACTATCCACTCCTGAGAACGAGACGTTCCTATCAGTGTACGCTAATGATTAGTGCACTAACTATCGACGGAGGACCCCGTGACGGATGTGACCGACGGAACCCAGGACGACCTCCTGCTGGAACACCAACTGTGCTTCGCGCTCACGGTGGCCTCCCGCAGTGTCGTCGGCGCATACAAACCGGTACTGGACAGGCTCGGGCTAACCCACCCCCAGTACCTCGTGATGCTGTCCCTCTGGGAATCCAGCCCCCGGTCCGTCCGCGACATCAGCGACGCCCTCACCCAGGAACCGGCAACAATTTCGCCCCTGCTGCGCCGTCTGGAAGCGGGCGGGTTCATCACGCGCCAGCGGGTGCCCGGCGACGAACGGACCCTCGCCGTTGGACTGACCCCGCAAGGCGCCGCGCTGCGGAAGCAGGCCACCGCCGTTCCCGGCACCATGATGGACCGGCTGGGCCTGACGCGTGAACAAGTCCAGCAACTGCATGCTTCCATGATGGACTTGATTGCGGCCACGAAGACCGGCGCCGACGGGCCGCCCCGGCGGTAGACTGGGCACAACACAGGAGGACTGCTGATGCGCAAGCAACTGAGCCACGCGGCGCTCGTTCTGATCGCGGTAGCCACACTGGCCGCCTGCACACCGGGCGGCGGCGGAGCCCCCTCGTCGTCGGCCCCGACTCCCGGTCAGACCGAAGGGACGGGCACCCCTTCGCCGGACACTGAGACTAAGACTCCGGCGCCCCCGCCTTCTGCTTCGGCCGTGCCCTCGGGCCCCGGGGAGGGCAACGCCGAACTCGCAATCATGGTCAAACCGTCCGAGACCGGCAAACCCACGAACTTCACGCTCGTCTGCCAGGATGGCGTCCCTGCGGCCGAGAGCCAGCACCCCGACGCCGCCGCAGCCTGCCTCGCGCTGAAGCGCAACACGGCGCTGGTCAGTCCCGGCCCGCGCCCAACGGACCAGCCCTGCACCCAGCAGTACGGCGGCCCGCAGCAGGCCACGGTAACCGGCGTCGTGGACGGCATCCCGGTCGAGTCGAACTTCAGCCTGACAAACGGCTGCGAGATCGCTGAGTGGAATGCGGCCAAGGTTGTCCTCGGCTCAAGCGGCGGAGCTGTCTAAGCTGCAACATCTCCTGCAGGAAGACTGGCTGCCGCGCCAGGCCGACCATCAAGCGCGTGTCCGGCGCTACGCGGACCCGTACCTCGCGCGCCGGTCGGCGGGCAAGAAGCACCCCGTCGAGGACTTCCTCTTCACGTACTACACCCAGAAACCGGGCCAGCTGATGCGCTGGCACCCCGGTGCCGGCGTCGTGCTCTCCGGTGCCGCCGCGGCGGAGCGCGCCGGTTGGAAGCATTACCGCATGCCCGACGCCGGCGAACTCGCCGCCGTCGGGCTGCCGGCCGGCACCACGGCCGTCACGGTCGACGTCGAAACGTTCGTGCGCGACCGCCGGGAGGCCCTGCAGTTTGCCGGGATCATCCTCGCCGGAACGGCGGCGCGGCCCGCCCAGTTCGGCTGCTTCGGGCTGCACGAATGGGCCATGGTCTACCGGCAGGACAAGTTCGAGCTCCGGCACGAGTACCTCCAGCTGCGGCTCGGCGCCGAACGGACTGACCGGGTGGTCGAGGAGAACAGGATCCGCTGCTCGCACTTCGATGCCTTCCGGTTCTACACTCCGGACGCCGTGCCGCTGAACAGCCTGGAGCCGAGCCGGGAAACCCAGCCGACCATGGAACAGCCGGGGTGCCTGCACGCCAACATGGACCTGTACAAGTGGGCCTACAAGCTCGCGCCGCTGCTCCCCAGCGAGCTGGTGATGGACTGCTTTGAACTCTCCTGGCGCATCCGGGCCATGGACATGCAGGCTTCCCCCTACGACTTGAACGAGTGGGGCTATCCCGCAATCCTGATCGAGACGCCCGACGGCAAAGCCGAGTACGTCGAACACCAGCGCGCTTTTTCCGCCGAATCGCAGGACCTGCGGCAGCGGCTGCTGCGGGAACTCGCGCCCTGGCTCGAGGCGGCGGCGTCCAGCCCGGTCGCTGCTCCCGACAGCACGGAAGGACCGCAATGACAGACAGTCTCAGCCTCTACGACATCGATCTCACCATCCGCCTGACGGAGGCCCCCGGCGCCCCGGAATACGTGTTCCGGCTGACGGCCAGCGGCGGCGCCCTCGCCGAGGGGTGCACGCTGCCGGATTCGCCCGCCGCCCTGGAGGCGGTCAGCCGGCACGGGGAGGACATCTTCTTCCCCCAGCCCGGCCCGCCCAAGTTGTGCACCCAGCAGTATGGAGGTCCGCAGGTGGCCGTGGTGACCGGCTGGTTTGATGGCCGGGAAGTCAACAGCCAGTTCAGCCGCACCGACGGTTGCGAGATCGCCCGCTGGCGCACCATGGCACCGCTGCTGGGCGGGGTGGCAGGTTCCACCGGCGCGGTCTAGGACGAACATACAGGCGACAGCTGCCAGCCGCAAGAATGCTGAACAGGATTCAGCCCGGACGGCACTGGCCCCAGGCTTAAAAGCAACGGCCGGCGGTGGAAACCGCCGACCGTTGCTTTTGTTGTTGCTTTGAGAGTCGGGTGCTGCGCCTAGATGGCGTTGTTCGGGCCGGCCAGCTCCTCGTTCTGGATCTTGCCCTGCTCCTTCTTCACCTTCTTGCCCTTTTCCTTCTTCTCCTTCTTGTCCTTCTTACCGTCGTCGCCGCTGTTACCGGGACCGTCGTTGCTGTCCTGGTCCTCGGACGTCGGCGGAACCACGACTGTGCCGGACGGGGTTACCAGCACGCTGACGAAGGTCGGCTCACTGGCACCGGCGAAGGTCACCCGGCCGATGTACGAGCCAACCGCTAGGCTCTTCCAGTTCATCGTGACGACGCCGGACTTGCCGTTGGCGAGCCGCAGCGGGTTGGGCGTCAGCGTCGCGTTGCCGACGTTGGCGCCGAGGATTGCTGCATCCACGCTTGCCTTGGTGGCCTGGCCGTTCGGGCTGTCGTAGAGGTGCACGAAGATCCGGTAGGTTCCCGGGGCCGGGTTCGGAATTGAAAGTGATTCACTCGCGGACGACGTCGCAACCTGGATCAGCTGGTTGGCCGGGTTCACCACGTACATGTCGAAGTCGGCATTCGGGTCCGCAGAGTAGACCGAGAGCTTGGCCAGCGGGCTGCCGGCCGGAACCTGGACGGTCTTGGCGTAGTTCGAGGCATTGGTGGCCCCAAGAACGCCCGGACCAGGAACCAGTTCAATGGCCGAGGAATCCGCCTTGGACAGGCCGTCCAGGGTCATGTTGATCGGGTTGTTGGTGCCCGAGACAACCTTGAGCTCACCGGAGCCGGTGCCGCCCTCGGAAGTGAAGGCAACGTCCTTGGCCGTAACCACCGACTGCGGGCGGACCGCGATCGGAGAGGTGACGTTCTTATTCGCACCCTGCCAGGTCAGCGAACCCATGGCGAACTTGCCCAGGGCTGCGTTTTGGTTTTCGAAGGAGACCTTGAAGGTCTTCTTCTCGCCGGCCGTGCCGAAGGTCAGGATCGACGGGGTCACGGTGACCTTGACACCGGGGACGTCCGTCTTGGCCCGGTAGGTGCCCGGGGTCAGCGCCGTCAGCGTGCGGGTGACCTCGATCCTGCCGGTCAGGTTGCCCAGCGAGAAGGAGGGAACGTTCATGTCGCGTGCCTTGGTGGTGCCCAGGCCGGGTATGCCGAGATCGACCCCGGTACCTTGGATGAACTTCAGGTAGTCATCGCCATTGGCGTCGTAGACCAGGCCCGGATCCAGCACGCGGGCCGGGTCGACCTGCCCTGCGCCGGTGGCGAGGACATCGGTGTTCTTGCTGCCGTCGGCGTTCTTGACGTCACCAGCGGTGGTCATCATCGCGGACTTGACCGTCGCCGGGGACCAGTTCGCGTTCTTGCCGAGAATCAGCGCACCGAAGCCGGCTACGTGCGGGGCGGCCATGGAGGTACCCGACATAAAGCCAAAGTTGTCCCCGCCGGTCCCGATCGGCGATACGCCGGCCAAGACCGCCACGCCGGGCGCGGCAACGTCGGGCTTCAGCAGGTCGGATCCGGTTGCCAGCAGCGGGCCGCGGGAAGAGAATCCTGCGATCTGCGGCTGGGCCTCAAGCGGAAGCCCGGTGGTGTCCTTGTTGACCAAGGAAACGGTGATTGCCGCGTTGGCCGTGACCTTGGCCTTGATGGTCTCCGTGGCCGGAGGGTTCACGTGGACGGTGGGAATGGAGTGCTTGTCCGTGTCCAGCGAGGAGTTGCTGAGATTCACCAGGATCATGCCGACGCCGCCGCCGCGCTTGACTTCGGCGCTCTTGGCGACGCGGTCAAAGACGCCGCGGTCACACACGACCACCTTGCCGGCGACCTTGGCGGGGTCCAGTGTGTCCGGACCACACAGGGCAGCATTCGCATCGCCTGCAGTCGCCGCCGCGTTGGCAGCCAGCACGACGCCGGCACCCTTGACCTCGCGGTTCATGATGCTTGCTCCGCGGAACTTGCTGCCGTCGGAGAATTCGACGGTGCCCTGGAGCTCTTGGGAGAAGCTGCTGGCAGCGACCGTGGTGACCCACGGCGCGCCGTGGTTGACGGTGCTGGCCGTCGGACCGGAGTTGCCAGCCGAGGCTGCCACGAAGATTCCGGCCGAGGCCGCTGACAGGAACGCCATGGAGACCGGGTCCGTGGTGGTGGACGTGGACCCGGAGATCGAGTAGTTCAAGACATCGACGCCGTCGACGATGGCCTGGTCGATTGCGGCAACCGACGAGGAGCTGTAGCAACCGCCGGTGTTGGGGTCGGTATCTTCCCAGCAGACCTTGTAGACGGAGAGCTTGGCCGCCGGGGCGATCCCGCTCGTGAGGCCGAAGCTGCGGCCGTCAACGAACGTCTCGACGTTGGCGTTGCCCACTGCGGTGCTGCCCGTGTGCGTTCCGTGGCTGGCGACGTCGACCGGGGAGATCTTCTCGATCGGGGAACGCTTGTCCGCCGGAACGTACTTGAGGAAGTCCTCGGCGAAGTAGTGCGCCGAGAGGACCTTGGAGTTGCAGGCAGAGCCGTCGAAGTCCGCGCCCGTGCCTTCGCCTTTCTGGCATTCCCCGATGAACGTGTCGCCGTCAGACTTGAGCATCGCAATCTTGCCGTCGTCGGTGCGGTAGGGAACACCGACAACGGGATCACCGACCAGGGGCTTAACTTCTTCGCCGGCGAAGAAGGCGCTGGACGGGGTGTAGCCGGTGTCGATAACACCGACGACGACGCCCTTGCCCGCGTTCTTCTGGCCGCCGAACTTCGTGTTCCAGGTGCCGTTGGGGCCGCTGAGCTTCAGGAAGTCGGTGCTGGAGTAGTCGGGCGCGTTTTCCGTGTCCGGGGCAACGATGAGCACGCCGGGGTCCTTGGCGAGCTTGATGGCCTGATCCGCCGTCAGGCTGGCGCTGAAGCCGTTGACGGCTGCCGTGAACTGCCGCTTGATCTGGACGTTCTGCTGGCCTGCGACGTCGGCCTGCTTCTTTTCGAGGTACGCCTCGTACCGCTTTACCTCGGTCTTGTTGGTGTCGAGCTTCTTGCCCGATTTCGGCTTGGTGGCCGCGAATCCGGGCTTCCCGCCGTCATACGTGGCCGCCGGCTTGTCAGCCAGGACAACGATGTAGCGGCCGTCCTTGTAGCTGTTTGGATCCAGATTCTTCTGGGCAATCCCCGCCACGGTGGATCCCTGCGACGGTGCCGCGGTGGCGGGTACGATCGCGGCTGTTGACAAGAGAACCGGCAAGCCCAGGGTCAGTGCCACGGCCCTCCGGAGTCCCCCGCTTCGAAGGAAGCTCTTTCCTGGTGATTTCACGTGTGGTTGAACCTTTCATAAGGAACGGTCCCGACGTTGCTGCCGGGTCAAAGGACTGGCAGGACAGAAAGGAGCTGAGACTCTCACGGCCCCGACGGATACCAGCCGATTCATACAGTACAGACTGAGAGCCAGATATGACATAGGCCACAATGGAGAAATCAAAATTTGTCACACACTTCGACAGGAACCGGGGAACCGGGAGCGTCGGATGGGCGCAGGCGGCCCGGCGGCGCGCCGCCGCACGCGGGAGAAAGGCCGCCCGGCCGCACGCGGGAGAAAAAGCCGCGCCCGGTCGATTGCCCGCGAGTCGACTACCGGCGGGGCGTTACCGGCGGGGCGTCCTGACAACTTCGCTGATCCAGGCACGGGTCTTCTCATCGAGCGGACCGGCCACGTTGCTTTCCCGGGCCTTACGGTCCGCTTTGATCTTCTGCAGGACCATCCGCCCGAGGCCCGCGAAAACGGCAGCGGCAACAACGGGCAAAAGCACGGATTTCGATTTCTCAGCCATAAGCACATGCTACTGACGGGGCTCCGGGGTGACCATAGCGTCGTCGCAGGCCACCCCGTGTGTGGGGGCTGTTCGGCGGGGCGCGCTGCCGGCCCGACGGCCCCGGAGGCGGGCGGGCAGCGTTCATACTCCCGGCCGGATGCGGCCGGACGCGCCGCGGCCGGTAGAATGGGCATGCAAGCTCGCGGAGCGCCCTTTCACGCTGTAGCCCTCACCACACAGCGGACCGGCGTGAGACGGCACCACTCCGCTGCGCCCTTACCCAATGCTCACGCACAGGAGTTGCCGGATGCCCCGGATCGTTGTCGACGTCATGCCCAAGCCCGAGATTCTCGACCCGCAGGGGAAGGCCATCGTGGGTGCGCTCCCCCGGTTGGGCTTCACCGCGTTTAGCGCCGTCCGCCAGGGCAAGCGCTTTGAACTCACCGTCGATGGCGAGGTGACCGAGGAGATCCTGGCCCAGGCCCGGAACGCCGCGGAGACCCTCCTGTCCAATCCGGTCATCGAGGACGTCGTCAACGTCGAGGTCGTCGAGGCCTGACATGACTGAACTCCCCCTGATCGGCGAGGCCGTCGCCGTTGCCGCGCACCCGCAACTCGCTGGTGCGAAGATCGGCGTCGTCACTTTCCCCGGCACCCTGGACGACCGCGACGCCGTCCGCGCCGTGCGCCTCGCCGGCGCCACGCCCGTGGCCCTCTGGCACGCGGACACCACGCTCGGTGACGTCGACGCCGTCGTCATTCCCGGCGGTTTCTCCTATGGCGACTACCTCCGTGCCGGCGCCATCTCCCGGTTCGCACCGCTGATGTCCAAGATCATCGACGCCGCCAACTCGGACGCCAGGCTGCCCGTGCTGGGCATCTGCAACGGCTTCCAGATCCTCACCGAGTCGCACCTGCTGCCGGGCTCCATGATCAAGAATGACCACTTGAAGTTCATGTGCCGCGACCAGGTCCTGCGGGTGGAGAACAACACCACCGCTTGGACCGGGGACTACGGCGTCGGCCAGGAAATCACGGTGCCGTTGAAGAACCAGGACGGCCAGTACATCGCGGACGAGAAGACCCTGGACGCCTTGGAGGCGGAGGGCCGCGTGGTGTTCCGCTACGTCGGGTGGAACCCGAACGGCTCCCGCCGCGACATCGCCGGCATCGCCAACGCCGCCGGCAACGTGGTGGGCCTTATGCCGCACCCGGAGCACGCCGTCGAGGCAGGTTTCGGCCCCGAAGACGGCTCCGGCACCGAGGGCCTCGGCTTCTTCACCTCTGTCCTGAACAAGATCGTGGGAGACAACAAATGACGGAGACGTCAGCGGGCCGGACGGCCGGCACCGCCACCGAGACCAAGAAGTTCAACATCGACACCGTCGAGAACGCGGCGAGGACCCCGGACGTCGAACTCCCCTGGGCCGAACTGGGCCTCAAGCAGAACGAGTTCGACGAGGTGGTCAAGGTCCTGGGCCGGCGCCCCACCGGCGCCGAGCTCGCCATGTACTCCGTGATGTGGAGCGAGCACTGCTCCTACAAATCCTCGAAGAACCACCTGCGCCAGTTCGGCGACAAGGTCACCGACGAGATGAAGAAGGACATGCTGGTGGGCATCGGCGAAAACGCCGGCGTCACCAACCTGGGCGACGGCTGGGCCGTGACGTTCAAGATCGAGTCCCACAACTCGCCGTCGTTCGTGGAGCCCTACCAGGGTGCGGCGACCGGCATCGGCGGCATTGTCCGCGACATCATCTCCATGGGCGCCCGCCCGGTGGCCGTGATGGATCCTCTGCGTTTCGGCGCCATCGACCACCCGGACACTGCCCGCGTTATGCACGGCGCCGTGGCCGGCATCGGCGGCTACGGCAACTCCCTGGGCCTGCCGAACATCGGCGGCGAAATGGTCTTCGACTCGGTGTACCAGGGCAACCCGCTGGTCAACGCCCTGGCCGTCGGTGTCATGCGGCACGAGGACATCCGGCTGGCCAACGCCTCCGGCAAGGGCAACAAGGTGGTGCTGTTCGGCGCCCGCACCGGCGGCGACGGCATCGGCGGCGCCTCCGTCCTGGCCTCCGAGTCCTTCGACGACACCAAGCCGTCCAAGCGCCCGGCCGTCCAGGTGGGTGACCCCTTCGCCGAGAAGGTCCTGATCGAATGCTGCCTTGAGCTGTTCAAGGGTTCCCTGGTTGAGGGCATCCAGGACCTCGGCGCCGCAGGCATCTCCTGCGCCACGTCGGAGCTTGCCTCCAACGGCGACGGCGGCATGGAAGTCGAGCTGACCTCCGTCCTGCTCCGCGACCCCACCCTGACCCCGGGCGAAATCCTGATGTCCGAGTCGCAGGAACGCATGATGGCCGTCGTCACCCCGGAGAACATTGCCGCGTTCGAAGCTGTGATGGACAAGTGGGCCGTGGAGTACTCCTGGCTGGGCGAGGTGACCGATACCGGCCGCCTCATCATCACGTGGGAAGGCGAAGTCATCGTCGACGTCGACCCGCGCACCGTGGCCCACGACGGTCCGGTCTACGACCGCCCGTACGCGCGCCCCGAGTGGCAGGACGCCGTGCAGGCCGATGTCTTCACCGGGTCCGTGCAGGACGCCGGCCGCCCCTCTGCCCCCGCCGAGCTGGCCGCCGCCATCACCGAACTCGTCGCCTCACCGAACATGTGCAGCAAGTCCTGGATCACCAACCAGTACGACCGCTACGTCGGCGGCAACACCGCCATGGCGTTCCCGGACGACGCCGGCGTGGTCCGGGTGGACGAGGAAACCGGCCTGGGCGTGGCCCTGGCCACCGACGCCAACGGCCGCTACACCTACCTCGATCCGTACCACGGCGCGCAGCTGGCCCTGGCCGAGGCGTACCGCAACGTCGCCACCTCCGGCGCCGTGCCGATGGCCGTCAGCGACTGCCTGAACTTCGGCTCCCCCGAGGACCCCGACGTGATGTGGCAGCTGGCCGAAGCCATCCGCGGACTGTCCGACGCCTGCATGGTGCTGGGCATCCCGGTCACCGGCGGCAACGTCTCGCTGTACAACCAGACCGGCACCACCCCCATCCACCCCTCCCCCGTGGTGGCCGTGCTCGGCAAGTTCGACGACGTCGCGCGCCGCACGCCGTCGGGCTGGAAGGAAGACGGCCAGGCCATCTACCTGCTCGGCACCACCGCGGCGGAACTGGACGGCTCGGAATGGTCCAACATGCGCGGACATCTTGGCGGCCTGCCGCCCAAGGTTGACCTCGCCGCCGAACGCGAGCTGGGCGAGATCCTGATCAACGCCTCACGCGACGGCATGGTGGACTCCGCGCACGACCTCTCCGAAGGCGGCCTCGCGGCAGCCCTCGTGGAGTCCTCGCTGCGTTACGGAGTGGGTGCCCGGATCGCGCTCCAGGACGTCCTGGACCGCGACGGCGTGGACCTGTTCACGGCACTGTTCTCCGAGACGCAGGGCCGGGCCATCGTGGCCGTGCCCCGTTCCGAGGAGATCCGTTTCAAGGACATGTGCACCGCCCGCGGCTTCGCACACCTCCGGATTGGCGTTGTGGACGCCGAGGGCGGAACGCTGGAGATCAACGGCGTCGAGACCATGAACCTGGACGCGCTCCGCGAAGCCCACGAGGCCACCCTGCCGAAGTACTTCGGCTAGTCCCACACCCCAAACCACGCGGGGTCACTTGCCGCCCATAAATCCCCTCGGGATGGGCGGTAAGTGGCTCCGCGTTGCTTTTAGTCGTCGCTGCGGAGTTCGCGCTGACGGGCGCTGAGCAGTTCCAGTTCCGGCCGCGCCGCGACAAAGCGTTCGACGGCGGCAAGCACCTCGATCAGATGCGACCGGTCCGCCGCGACGAGACCGACGCCGATCACAGTGCGCCGGTACTGGTCGTGCAGGCCGGCCTCTGTCACGGAGACGTCGAAGCGGCGCTTGAGCTCGGCCAGCACCGGGCGCACCACAGAGCGTTTCTCCTTCAGGCTGTGAACATCGCCGAGGAGGACATCAAATTCGATCCAGCCAATCCACATGCCCTCAGCGTACGCAGCCGACGCCGGTCAGATGGTGAGTTCGCCCATCCGGTCCCAGCCTTCGCCGTCGAACTGGCGGCTGATGATCCGGGGCGTCTCCTCCAGGGCCTGCGGCATGTCCGCCATGGCCTGTTTGAAGTGTGCGCTGTTGACGTGGTCCCCGGCGGCGTCGTCCTGGAAGGCCTCGACCAGGACGAACTCGTTGGGGTCCTCCACGCTCCGCGACCAGTCGAACCAGAGATTGCCGGGTTCCTGGCGCGTGGCCCGGGTGAAGTCCTCCACGAGGCCCAGCCACCTATCGGACCAGTCCGGCTTTACTTTGAACTTGACGACAATGAAAATCACGGGGCTACGCCTTTCGTTGTGTGCGGTCGGTCAGTCCATTGTTTCACTTGGCGCAGCGACCGCCGGCGAAACGGCCGGCGCGGCAGGCTTCCCGGACACGGCGGCGAGGGAGTGCTCACACTCTGCGATCGCCTCCTGGGCCCGCACCAGCTGCTGTGGCGTGCCGACGCGTTCAGCCCATTGCTCCGCCAGTTGGAATTCCACCAATGCCTCGGTGAAACGCCCGGCCTCGTGCAACGTCCAGCCGAGGTTGTTGTGCAGCGAGACCATCCAGCGTTTGGTCCGCGGATCGTGCACCGTGGAGGCATACTCCAGGGCGCTGCGGGTCCAGGTTTCGGCGTGGGCAGCGTCCGCGATGGCGAGCATATGCAGCGCATCAACGGCAAGGAATTCCTCGCTGAGATGGTCCGCGAGTTCGGCGGCCTGTTCGAAGAGCGGCACGGCCATTTCGGCGTGGCCGCTGGTGTTTAGCAGGCGTCCACGTTCCAGGAGCACCCGGACTGCCACGGTGGGCTCGTCGGCATCGATCGAATCCAGCAGGGCATCGGCTTCGTCGTAGCGGCCCTGCAGCCCGATGGCCCTCCCCAGCTGGGTGGCGAGCTCGGCCTGTTCGTCGGCGTCGTAGCTTTCATCACCAGCTGCCGCCCGGAATCGTGCTTCGGAGCCGGCGGGGTCATCGAAGTTCCACAGTTGGTCAAGGGATTTCTGTTCCAGCATGTACGTTCTCCTGATCAGCTTTCACCTGCGGCGAGTTGACGTGCCCCTTCAATGTATCGGGAAGTGATGTGCCGCTGCGCCGCCCGGGCCACGAAGCCGCCGGCTGTGTAGAACCAGTTGGAGTGCCTGCTGAAGGCGGTGATCGTCAGGAAAACCCGTCCCTCGGCGTCGATCTCCACTTCGAACGCCTCTTCGCCGCGCTCCGGATGACCAGGGAGCGTTCCGTAGCCGAACCCGGCGCTGTCCGGGCCGCCGCCGGGCGCGGGCCGGCGCACCCACACCACCTCGCAGGGCGCATTGATCCGGAAGGGCCCGACGCCGAATCCGCTCACCACCCGCGCTCCGGGAACCACGACGTCGGAGTCGGTGCGGACACGCAGCCCGGACCGCTTCTGTAGCTCCCAGGCAAGGATTCCCTCCGCCACCCGCCGATAAGCCTCCGGCCCGGCGCCGAGGTGCGTCCGGGACACGAGGCAGGGAAATCCCGCCGGAGCCTGGCCGTGCTCGGTGAAGCCAATCCCCGGATAGTTCAGCGCGCCCCGGGCGACGCGGCCGGCGCCAGGGTTACCGCTCATGCGCCTCCACCCCGGGCGAGCCCCGCCCAGCCCAGCTGCTCGCGTTGCTTCCGGCTCAGCGTGGCCACCACCAGATCATAGGAGTCCTCCACCATGTCCCGGATCATGTCATCCGGCAGCGAACCGTCCAGCCGGACCCCGTTCCAGTGTGTCTTATTCATATGCCAGGCTCCGGTGATTTCCGGATGGGCGGCGCGCAGCTGTTCGGCCAGGGCCGGTTCGCACTTCAGGCTGACCGCGAAATCATCCGGATCCATCGCGGACAGCGCAAACATCTTGGCTGCGTGGCCGGCGCCGCCGGCCACCGCGGCCCGCACCTTAAAGACGGACGTCTCCGGTCCGAACGGGAAGTCCTCGAAAGCGCCGGGAAAGCCGAGGCAGATTCCCCGGAGCGCAGTTACATCCATGATCCGAGCCTACTGGCCGGGGCGGACATGGTGCGTGGACCTCCCGGCTCCGCAGACGTGCGGTCAGAGGCCGAAGCGCCGGGCGTCCTGCGCCGGGCATGCGTTCATGATGACGTCGAGACCAGCGGCTTTCGCCCGGGCCGCCGCCGCTTCATCGATGACGCCCAGTTGCATCCAGACAGCCTTCGCGCCGACGGCGATCGCCTGGTCCACCACGGCCCCCACCTTGTGCGAATTCACAAAGCAGTCGACGACGTCGATCGGCTGCTTCTCCGCGGGGATGTCGGCCAGGGCTGCGTAGCCGGTTTCCCCGTGCACGGGATCGGCGGGGAGATTGACCGGGATGATCTCCATCCCGAGCCGGTCGCGGATGAACAGGGACGTGTCATAGGCGGCACGCCATTGATTCGTGGACAGGCCGACGATGGCCCACCGCCCCTTGGTGCGCATGAGTTTTTCGAGGACTGCCGGATCGTTGACGTGGGCCATGTGCACAGCCTATCCGCCGCGGCGTCTGGTCCCGGCCAGCGCCGGCGGGACCGCGCGTCACTGCACGCCGAACAATTGACTGACACGTCGCCGCTGAATTACTGACCGCCGAATATTACGCGACAAATCCCCGGAATTTGAGGAAATGCCCGCGATCCGTTTTAGTTGGGAAGGACCATCCCGAGCGGCCAAGAGACCTGGATCGATGAAGCCGCAGCAACCCTGACCGCAGGGTGCTACCGCCAGGACCGATGGAGTATCCCCATGACAACTGTCCTTTCCTCGCCCGCGCCCCAGACGGCCCCCGGCAGTGCTGCTGCCCCTGTCACCGAAGAGGAGCGGCTCACCTTCTGGGAGGCGGCCGCACTCCGGCTCGACTGGGAGGACGCGCCTGGGCAGGACAAACCGTGGCACACCACCCACCGCCGCGTCCCGGCCGACGTCGACGCCGGCATTGGACCGGACATCACCTGGTTCGAAGGCGGCAAGCTCAACGTCGCGTACAACTGCGTCGACCGCCATGTAGCGGCGGGACGCGGGGACCGGGTGGCCCTGTACTTCGAGGGCGAACCCGGCGACCGGCGCACCATCACGTACGCCGGCTTGCAGCGCGAGGTCTCCAAAGCCGCCAACGCCCTGCTGGACCTCGGGATCGGCAAGGGCGACCGGGTAGTCATCTACCTGCCGGTCATCCCGGAAACGGTAATCATCACCCTGGCCGCGGCCCGCATCGGCGCCATCCACTCGCTCGTCTTCGGCGGTTTCTCCGCGGAAGCGCTCAAGTTCCGGGTGGAGGACACCCGCGCCAAGCTGCTGGTCACCACCGACGGGCAGTTCCGCCGCGGCGCCGCCGTGCCCGTCAAGGACAACGCGGATGCGGCCGTCTCCGGGGACAACGCCATCGAGCACGTCCTGGTGGTCAACCGCACCACGGCGCCGGACCTGCTCGACACCGTCCCGATGACCGCGGGCCGCGACGTGTGGTGGCATGACGCCGTCGGGCGGGCCCCGGACGTCCACAAACCTGAGCCGTTTGACGCCGAGACGCCGCTGTTCATCATGTACACCTCGGGGACCACCGGCAAGCCCAAGGGCCTGGTCCACACCTCGGGCGGCTACCTGACGCAGGCGTCCTGGAGCTTCGAGCACCTCTTCAGCAACCCCGACCCGGCGCTCCGGGACCAGGACGTCCACTGGTGCACGGCGGACCTCGCCTGGGTCACGGCCCACACCTACGAGCTGTACGGCCCGCTGTCCAACGGCGCCACCCAGGTGATCTTCGAGGGCACCCCCAACACCCCGCACCCGGGCCGGCACTTCGAAATCATCGAACGCTACGGCGTGACGCAGTACTACACCGCGCCCACCCTGGTGCGGTCGCTGATGGGTTGGTTCCCGGACGGCGTCCCGGCGAGTTACGACCTCTCCTCCATCCGGCTGCTCGGCACGGTCGGCGAGGCCGTCAACCCCGAGGCGTGGCGCTGGCTCCGGGAAAACGTCGGGGCCGGCACCGCCCCTGTGGTGGACACCTGGTGGCAGTCCGAAACCGGCGCCACCGTCCTCTCCCCCGCCCCGACGGACACGGAGTTCAAGCCCGGCTGCGCGGCCCGGCCCCTGCCCGGCGTCGGCACGCGGATCGTGGACGACGCCGGCACCACCGTGCCGCCGGGCGTCCAGGGCTTCATCGTGGTGGACGCCCCCGGCCCCGCAATCGCCCGCACCGTATGGGGCAACCCGCAGCGGTACTTTGACTCGTACTGGCGCAAGTACGCCGCCCAGGGCTGGTTCCTCGCCGGTGACGGCGCCAAGTACGACGACGACGGCGACATCTGGATCCTCGGGCGGGTGGACGACACTCTCAACGTCTCCGGGCACCTGCTCTCCACGATCGAGATCGAATCGGCCCTCGTCGCGCATCCGGACGTGGTGGAGGCCGGCGTGTGCCCGGTCGCTGACCCGAAGACCGGCCACGCCATCGTCGCGTTCGTCGTCCTGAAAGGTTCGGCGGCTACCGAGGACATCGCGTCCGAATTGAAGGCTCACGTGGCGAAGGCGATCGGGCCGATCGCGAAGCCGCGGGCCGTCGTCGTCGTTCCCGATGTGCCGAAAACGCGCAGCGGCAAGATCATGCGCCGGCTGCTGACCCAGCTGTTCGAAGGAACCACCCTCGGGGACACCACCTCGCTCCAGAACGAACCATCCATCGCGGACATCCAGGATGTCCTGCGGTCCCGTTACACCCAGAAGTAAGGAACTCTCATGACTGACATCAGCAACGTCGCCCGTCTTTCCGAACCGCTCAAGTTCGCGTACTGGGTTCCGAATGTCTCCGGCGGCCTGGTGGTTTCCACCATCGAACAGCGCACCGGCTGGGACTTCGAGTACAACAAGAAACTGGCCCGGATCGCGGAGAACTCCGGCTTCGAATACGCCCTCACCCAGACCCGCTACGCCGCTTCCTACGGCGCGGACAAGCAGCACGAGGCCACCTCCTTCAGCCTCGCCCTGCTGGCCGCCACCGAGCGGCTCAAAGTGATTTCCGCCGTCCACCCGGGCATGTGGCACCCCGGCGTGCTGGCGAAGTACATCATCACCGCGGACCACATCTCCAACGGCCGCGCCGCCGTGAACATCGTCTCCGGCTGGCTGAAGGACGAGTTCACCAACTTCGGCCTTGAATGGCTGGAGCATGATGAACGCTACGTCCGCACCGAGGAGTTCATCAAGGTCCTCCGCGGGCTCTGGACCGAGCAGGAGTACAGCCAGTCCGGCAAGTATTACAACATCAACAACTTCACCCTGAACCCGGCTCCGGTGGACGTGCCGGGCCGGGCGCACCCGGAGATCTTCTTCGGCGGGAACTCCACCGCCGCGCAGGCCACGGCCGGGCGCGTGGCGGACTGGTACTTCTCCAACGGCAAGGACCTGGAAGGCTTCAAGGAGAACATCGCCGGCGTCGTCGCCGCTTCTGGTGAGACCGGGCGCGGAACCAGCGGCGCCTTGCCCGCCCTGAATTCCTCCCACCTCCCCAGCCCGCGTTTCGGCCTCAACGGCTTCGTCATTGCCCGCGATACCGAAAAGGAAGCCCGGGACACCCTCCGCGAGATCGTCGCGAAGGCGCACAAGCCCGCCGTCGAGGGTTTCCGCGCGGCCGTCCAGGAAGCCGGCGCGTCCACGAAGGACGGCAAAGGCATGTGGGCCGATTCGAGCTTCGAGGACCTGGTCCAGTACAACGACGGCTTCAAGACCCAGCTGATCGGCACGCCGGAGCAGATCGCCGAGCGGATCGTGGAGTACAAGAAGATCGGCGTGAACCTGTTCCTCACCGGCTACCTGCACTTCCAGGAGGAGGTGGCCGCGTTCGGCCGGGACATCCTGCCGATCGTCCGCGAACTCGAAGCGGACCTCGCCCGCAAGAACGGCACCGAACTCGACCTGTCCGGCACCCCGGCCGGTTCAACCGCCGGGCTGGTGAACGCGTAATGGCGGACCGCACGTTCGGTTTCCGCACCCGCGCCCTGCACGCCGGCGGCACGCCCGACGCCGAGCACGGCGCCCGGGCCGTGCCCATCTACCAGACCACCTCCTTCGTGTTCAAGGACACCCAGGACGCCGCCAACCTCTTCGCGCTGCAGAAGTACGGCAACATCTACTCCCGGATCGGCAACCCCACGGTGGCCGCGTTCGAGGAACGCATCGCCTCCCTGGAGGGTGGCATCGGCGCGGTGGCGACGTCCTCGGGCATGGCCGCGGAATTCATCACATTCGCCGCCCTGACGCAGTCCGGGGATCACATCGTGGCCGCCTCCCAGCTCTACGGCGGCACGGTGACCCAGCTCGACGTCACCCTGCGGCGCTTCGGCGTGGACACCACTTTCGTCCCCGGCACCGACCCGGCGGACTACGCCGCCGCGGTCCGGGAGAACACCAAAGCGATCTTCGTCGAAGTGGTGGCAAACCCGTCGTCGGAAGTCCAGGACCTGGAGGGGCTGGCACAGGTGGCGCGCGACGCCGGCATCCCCCTCGTCGTCGACGCCACGTTGAGCACCCCGTACCTCGTGCGGCCCATTGAGCACGGGGCGGACATTGTGATTCACTCCGCCACCAAGTTCCTCGGCGGGCACGGCACCACGCTGGGCGGGGTGATCGTCGAAAGCGGCCGTTTCAACTGGGGTAACGGCAAGTTCCCCACAATGACCGAACCGGTGGCCTCCTACGGCAACGTCTCCTGGTGGGGGAACTTCGGCGAGTACGGTTTCCTGACCAAGCTCCGCTGCGAGCAGCTGCGCGACATCGGCCCCGCCCTCTCCCCGACCTCCGCGTTCCAGCTCCTGCAGGGCGTGGAAACCCTCCCGCAGCGCCTGGACGAGCACCTCAGGAACGCCCAGGCTGTGGCGGAGTGGCTTGAAGCGGATGAGCGGGTGGCCTACGTGAACTTCTCCGGCCTGCCCTCGCACCCGCACTTCGAGCGGGCCCGGAAGTACCTGCCGTTGGGACCCGGCTCCGTGTTCTCCTTCGGCGTGAAGGGTGGCCGTGCCGCGGGACAAAAGTTCATCGAGTCCCTGCAGCTGGCCTCGCATCTGGCCAACGTTGGCGACTCGCGGACCCTGGTGATCCACCCCGGTTCCACGACCCACCAGCAGCTCACCCCGGAACAGCTCGAATCCGCAGGTGTCCCCGAAGACCTCGTCCGCATTTCGATCGGGCTGGAAGACATCGAGGACATCCTCTGGGACCTCGACCAGGCTTTGGACGCCGCGTCGGAAGCGCCGAATGAGTCTGAAAAATCCGCCCCGGCCGACCTGCCGGCGGACACCTGCACGATCGGAGCAAACGTATGAGCACCGAGGAAACCCGGACCTGGACCGGCCCGTCCGCGCCGGAGCGGCTGGCCCTGTTGCGGCAGGCTAAATCGATCGCGATTGTGGGCGCCTCGGATAAACCCTCCCGGGCGAGCTACTTCGTGGCGACCTACCTGCAGTCCTCCACGCGCTACAAGGTCTATTTTGTGAACCCGGTGGTGAAGGAGATTCTGGGCGAGCCGACGTATGCCTCCCTCGCGGACCTGCCGGAAAGCCCGGACATCGTAGACGTCTTCCGCAAGCACGACGACCTTCCGGGGGTCCTGGACGAAGCCATCGCGGCCGGTGCCGGGACGCTGTGGCTGCAGCTGGGCTCGTGGCACGAGGATGTCGCGAAAGAAGCCGAAGCCGCCGGACTCGACGTCGTGATGGACCGCTGCGTGAAGATTGAGCATGCCCGTTTCCACGGCGGCCTGCACCTGGCAGGGTTCGACACCGGCGTCATTTCCTCCAAGCGGCAGGTGCTGGCCTAGCTCCCCCGGCGACGCTCCCGGACTGCCGCGGGCGTGTCCGGGTTGACCGGCTCCCGAATTCGCGGGTTACGTGCGGGGTCGCCGTAACCCGCGAATTCGCACGTTACCGGCGAACCGGACGGGCTAGCGAGCTGGGAGCGTGGGCAGCTCGACCGGAAGGGTCGGCTCCGGCAGCGGATTCGCGGGAAGGACCCGGTCCCCGCCCCGGCCGGGAAGACCTGGCACCCCGGGCGTGACCGGACGGTGGGGCGGTGTCGGAAGGATTCCGCCGCGGCCAATAGCGGGCGGAGTGGCAGCGGGCGTCCGGGGACCGGGAGTCGCGGATCCGGGACTTTCCGGAACGTTACCTGCCGTCGGCTGCGCGGTGGCGCCCGCCGCATTCGAGGGCGCGGGAGTTGCCGGAATGTCCGTCGGTGACGGCTTGGCAGGCTTCGGCGCCACGTCGGGCGTCTCGCCGGATGGCTGGAAGATGACGCCCACAGTGTGGTTGACACTGTCGCGGAAGTCCTCACTGGAGGCCGCGACTGCGCCCGCGCCGAGGGTCATGGCGCCCACAACTGCGCCCCCGACGATTGCCAGCCTGCGCTTCCGTCCGCGGCGCTCGGCGAGGCTCGAGACCCCGGCCGGCAGGGCTTCCTCAGTGTGATCGGGCGCGGTCGCGACAAGGGGCAACGCCGTTGTCGCGGCCGTCGGGACTGTCGCGGCAGCGGGGGCGCCGGCGGTCAGCAGCGCGGCGAGGTCGGCGCGGGGCGCGGGGGCCCGGTCCGGCACCAGGGCGCGGAGCTCCTCCAGAGAGCCGCGGAGCTCGGTGGATGATTCGAGTCCGGAATCGCGGAGCATCGCCTGGATGCTGCCATCCTGCTGGGGTTCGCGTGTTCCGGTCATGATGCTGCGTGGTCCTTTTCCGTGACGAGTTCGCGCAGGGCGCTGAGCCCGCGTCGTTGAAGCTGCTTGATGGCCCCCGGAGTCTTGTCCATGATGCCGGCCACCTGTTCGATGGAGAGGTCCGCGACGATCCGCAGGACCAGGACTTCCCGTTGCTCGTCGTTGAGTTGGGCGAGGAAATCCGTAATGCCACCCAAGGACCCCAGGGCCTCTTCCTCGGCGGAAGCGGCGTAGCGGGTGTCGTCCCGGGGATCGTATTCCGCCAGGTGGGGCGTGCGTTCTGCCCGCCGGTGGTGGTCTACCAGCCTGGCGTGTGCGATGGAGAAAATGAAGGTCCGCAGGCCGCTGTGACCGCCGGTGACCTTGGCCAGTTTCGGCAGGACATCGACGAAGACGTCCTGGGTCAGCGCCTCGGCATCGTCCACGCCGCGGGCCCGGAAGTAGCCGAGCACCGCGGGTGAAATGACCGTGTAGACAGCGCTAAATCCTGATGGCTCGCCAGCTAAGGCTGCTGACAATTCGTCATCGCTTAGCTGTTCTGCCAAGAGGCTGTCCTTCCGGTTACTGCTGGGGGTGCGGCCCCGGCAAGTCTAGCGGCCGCACCCCCGGTGCCTCCAAAGAGGCGTTAGTGCCTACTTGTTGAGCTCAGGCAGCTCGTCCGACGGCAGGGTCGGGACGGCCGGAACAGCCGGCACACCCTTGGCGCCCGGTACGGCCGGCACAGCAACGGTTACACCGGCGTGAGCCTTGGCCTGGGCAGCTCCCTGCGCGTTGGCTGCACCCTCGACGGAGGCGCCGTCCTTGTCAGCGGACACGGTGCCCTCTGCGGAGCCTTCGGCATCCTCGACGCTGGCGTCACCCTTGGCGGAGCCGTCAACGGACGGGGAAGCCGGAACAGCGGGGACAGCGGGGACGGCCGGCGCGGCGGGAAGTTCAGGAGTCTCCGGGACCTCGGGGGATGCCGGGACGGCGGGCGTAGCGGGGGTCACTTCAGCCTGCTGGGTGTTCGAAACCTGGGCTGCGTTGGCCAAGCCAACGCCGGAGAATCCTCCGATAGCGAGAATCGCGGCGCCGACAGCAATCTTGGTGGTCTTGCTAACACTCTTCATGAGAAACGTACATCCTTTGGTTGTTTGAAGGCGGCTGAAGCCTGATGGGGGCAGTCAACAGCCCGCGCGTTCGGTGGAAGGCTAGCCGGCGCCAGATGGGGGCGGACGCCGGCCGCACTTACAGTGGAAGGCCAGCCGGACACCTGGTGGGGGGTCCAAGCTCCGGCGGCGCTTACAAAGGAGTAATCGCTGGAGGCACGCAAAAGGTTACGCCCCGCTCGAAAGTTTTTTTCAAGCTCTTTGCGGGCAGCCTGACGACGACGGCGTCCGCCCCCGCCGAGGTGCCGCCGCCACACCCGATGCGTATCACTTGGCGTCGTTCTCAGGCCTCAGAACGACGCAAAGCGCAACAGCCGTCAGGAACGGAAGAGTCCGCTGTACGCGTTGAGGGCGATCTGGCCGCCCAGGTGGGCGTACAGGACATTGCTGCTGGCCGGAATCTCCCGGCTCTTGACGAGGTCGATCAGCCCGGCGAGGGACTTCCCCTCGTAGACGGGGTCCGTGATCATGGCTTCGAGCGAGGCGCCGAGGCGGATGGCCTCCAGGGTGGAATCGACGGGGATTCCGTAGAGGTCACCGGCCCAGCCCTCCATGACGTTGATTTCGTCCTCGCGGAGCTCCCGCCCCAGGCCGATCAGCTCGGCGGTGTTCCGGGCAATGCGCTCCACCTGGGCGCGGGTTTTCTGCAGGGTCGCCGAGGCATCGATGCCGATGACGCGGCGGGGTTTATCCTGGCCGGCAAAACCCGCGATCATCCCGGCGTGGGTGGATCCCGTGACGGTGCAGACGATGATGGTGTCGAAGAAGATGCCGAGCTCCCGCTCCTGTTGCTCCACCTCGTACGCCCAGTTGGCGAAGCCCAGCCCGCCCAGCCGGTGGTCGGACCCGCCGGCCGGGATCGCGTACGGCGTGCCGCCTGCGGCCTTGACCTCTTCAATGGCGTTTTCCCAGCTGCTGCGGATGCCGATGTCAAAGCCCGCGCTGTCCAGTCGGACGTCGGCCCCCATGATGCGGGAGAGCAGAATGTTGCCCACGCGGTCAGAGAGCGGATCGGGCCAGTCAACCCAGTTCTCTTGTACCAGACGGGCCTTGAGTCCGAGTTTCGCGGCCACCGCCGCCACCTGGCGGGTGTGGTTTGACTGGTAGCCGCCAATGGAGACGAGGGTGTCCGCGCCCTGCGCCAGGGCATCCGGGACGAAATACTCGAGCTTGCGGGTCTTGTTGCCGCCAAACGCGAGACCGCTGTTGACGTCCTCCCGCTTGGCCCAGATCTGCGCTCCGCCTAGGTGCGCGCTGAGCCGTGGCAGCGGGTGGATGGGGCTGGGTCCAAACATCAGCGGGTAGCGCTCGAAATCGGTGATGGCCATCATCTGTCCTTTGCTCGGTTAACCAGGGACTGCCAAAATGCAATATATTGCATTGTCCGATACCGGTTCCGGGAGGGCAAGGGGATATACGATATGTTGCATGCCCGTTCCCCCGCTTTCCGGAGTCCACAGACGGCCGCTGCTCCGGGACAACGTCTTCGATTCGCTCCGCAACGCGATCGTTGACGGCACGTTCGAGCCCGGCGAAAAGCTGAGGGACACGGAGCTGGAAGCATGGCTGGGCGTCAGCCGGACCCCCATCCGGGAGGCCATGCTGCGGCTGGAACGCGCCGGGCTGGTCATCGCGCTGCCGGGCAAGGCAACCATCGTCGCCCCCTGCGACCTGGCCTCGACCCGCAGCTGCCAGCAGGTGGTGGCCGGGCTGCACGAGCTGGCCGCGCGGCTGGCCGTCCCGCTCCTGACGGAGGAGCACATCTCCGCCATGGCCGAGGCCAATGCCCGCTTCGAACAGGCCCTGCAGGACGTGGACGTCGAGTCGGCACTTACGGCCGATGACGACTTTCACGGAGTTTTTGTCACGGTCAGCGGCAACCCTGTGCTCCGGGAACTGCTGGAACAGACCACCCCCGTGCTGCGCCGGGTTGAGCGGATGCGCTTCGGCTCCTTCGCGGCCCGGGGTTCGGTGGCCCAGCACGCTGAGATCATCCGGCTCGCCCGCCTTGGCGACGCTGAGGCTGCCGCGAGGGAGTGCCGGGAGAACTGGCTTTCGCTGCGCTTCGCGTCGGCGGAGTAGGCAGAAGGCGCTTAAACCACGACGGCGGCGGGCCACCTTTGTGAGGTGACCCGCCGCCGTCGTGCGTCAGTCAAAGCGTCAGTATCAGTCGTTGATCAGGTCGTTGATCACGATGGTCTGGTCGCGGTCCGGGCCGACGCCGATCGCCGAGAAGCGTGTCCCGGAGAGCTTCTCCAGGGCCAGCACGTAGTTCTTGGCGTTCTCCGGCAGGTCGTCCAAGGTGCGGGCGCCGGTGATGTCCTCGGTCCAGCCTTCGAAGTACTCGAAGATCGGCTTGGCGTGGTGGAACTCGGTCTGGGTCATGGGCATTTCGTCGTGCCGGACGCCGTCGACGTCGTAGGCCACGCAGACCGGGATCTGCTCGATGCCGGTGAGGACGTCCAGTTTGGTGACGAAGTAGTCCGTGAAGCCGTTGACGCGGGAGGCGTGGCGGGCCAGGACGGCGTCGTACCAGCCGCAGCGGCGCGGCCGGCCGGTGTTAACGCCGAACTCACCGCCGGTTTTCTGCAGGTACATGCCCATCTCGTCGAACAGTTCCGTGGGGAAGGGCCCTGCGCCGACGCGGGTGGTGTACGCCTTGATGATGCCAATGGAGCGCGAGATGCGGGTGGGGCCGATGCCCGAGCCCACGGAGGCGCCGCCGGCGGTGGGGTTCGAAGAGGTCACGAACGGGTAGGTGCCGTGATCGACGTCCAGGAACGTGGCCTGGCCGCCTTCCATGAGGACCACCTTGCCCTCGTCCAGGGCGGTGTTCAGCACATAGGTGCTGTCGATGACCAGCGGGCGGAGGCGTTCGGCGAAGGACAGGAAGTACTCCACGATCTCGTCCACCTCGATGTCGCGGCGGTTGTAGACCTTGACCAGGAGCTCGTTCTTCTGCCGCAGAGATCCTTCGACCTTCTGGCGCAGGATGGAGGCATCGAAGACGTCCTGCACGCGGATCCCGAGTCGTGCCACCTTGTCCATGTAGGCGGGGCCGATGCCGCGGCCGGTGGTGCCGATGGCGCGAGAGCCCAGGAACCGTTCGGTGACCTTGTCCAGGACCTGGTGGTAGGGCGCGACGAGGTGGGCGTTGGCGGAGACGCGCAGCTTGGAGGTGTCGGCACCCCGGGCTTCCAGGCCGTCGATCTCCTGGAACAGGGCCTCAAGGTTCACCACGCAGCCGTTGCCGATGATCGGAACCGCGTTGGGGCTCAGGATGCCGGCCGGAAGGAGCTTGAGCTCATACTTCTCACCGCCTACGACGACGGTGTGCCCGGCGTTGTTGCCGCCGTTGGGCTTGACGACGTAGTCGACTCGGCCACCAAGCAGGTCAGTGGCCTTACCTTTGCCTTCGTCGCCCCATTGGGCTCCGACGATCACGATTGCTGGCATGGGATCCTCCCCCATTCGTTCGGGCCGAAATCCGAGTGGTTCACCGGGGTGGTCACCGGAGCTCAGCGCCGTTCATGAGAATGCCCCGAATCTACCGCTGTGCTCTTTCCATCAACGCCAGAGTCCGGGGCTCTTACCACCCAAGTTTAGCCGATAGCGGTGGCGGCGGCTCATTTGACCATCCAATGGACTTCCGGCGGACTCCCCGGCCGACTTTGCCGCAGACTCCCAGGCAGACTTCCCGGCAGAAAACTGTGATTGTCTACACAGGCCGTGGTCCCGGCAGCCTCGCGCACCCGCACACCGCCGCTTCCAGGCCGGATTCCCGGGAAGGACGCCAGCCGAGGCATCGCCCGGAACCGCCCGGTCCCTGTACCTGGGCCTCCGGCAGCCGCGACATTTCGCAGGGCTTGATAGACTAATAAGGACCGACCAGGAATCGGTCCACACCACATTTTCAAACCACACCGTACTTGGCGTGCCCGGTGTTCGGCGTGCCCGTGTACGGTCTGGCAGCTTTACCAATCCCGCAGGAGAATCAGCAACATATGACAGCCTTGGCCACTGAAAATTCCCGCGAACAGCTACTGAGCCGCCGCTACGAACCTAGCGTCGCAGCCGTCAACGAGCTGTGCGACACGCTGCAGGCAACCAAAGCTGGCACGAATGTCCCCTACGTGGACCCGATGCACGACGTCGACGAGTGCCGGATCATCAGCCTCTTCTCCAACATCGGAACCGAGGACGAATCAGGTTTCATCACTGCCGGCGACGACGAAGCCGCCACCCGCCTGCTCGGTGTCCAATGGAAGCTGGGCCTGCGCCCCGAGTACGTAATGCCCTGGAACGTCCACCCTTGGTACGTCCCGGGCGAGCCCAACGGAAAGTTCACGCCGGACCAGATTTCCGCCGGCCTGAAGCCGCTGCTGAAGTTCCTCGCACTGGTGCCCCGCGCCTCGGTGATTGTGGCGCACGGCACCGAGGCCAACCGCCTCGCGAACCTGCTCCTGAAGACCGAGGTGCCCATGATCTGGCGCCGCGGCCTCAAGACGTACAAGGTCCGCTCGCTCAGCGGCCGTGCTTTTGCCGGCACCCCGGCCCGCCAGGAGCAGTACCTCGAGGAAATGGGTGCCGTCTACGCGGACGCTATGGCCCGCACGGGTCGGGCGCCCACCTTTCGGTGGACGCCCGCCGTCGTACTTTAAGAAAGCAAAGCGGGTTAGCGCTTCTCGGCTTCGATGGCTGCCTTGGCGGCGGGATCGGAGTCCTTGAGGAACTTCTCGATCCGCTCCGGCTCCTCGGCCTCGCCGATCGCCGCGGAGGCGCGGCCCAGCGAATACAGGGCGCGCAGGAAGCCGCGGTTGGGTTCGTGCTCCCACGGGATGGGCCCGACGCCGCGCCAGCCGTTGCGGCGCAGCGAATCCAGGCCGCGGTGGTAGCCGACCCGGGAGTAGGCGTAGGAGTCGATGGTCCGGCCCTCGGTCCAGGCTTCCTCGGCCAGCACGGCCCAGAGCAGCGAGGAGGTCGGGTGGCTTTCCACCAGGTCCAGAGCTTCCTGGCCGGCATCCAATGCTGCGTAGACCTCGGTCTCGGCAGGCAGGAGCGTGGGCTCCGGACCCAGCAGGTTCTTGCGGAACTCGTCCGACATGCCTAGAACGTCTTGCCGGTGGAGCCGAGCTGCTGGGCAGCCTCAACGACGCGGGCCGCGAGGCCGGCCTCGGCGGAAGCGCCCCAGACGCGGGGATCGTAGAGCTTCTTGTTGCCCACTTCGCCGTCGACCTTCAGCACGCCGTCGTAGTTGCGGAACATGTGGTCCGCTACGGGGCGCGTGTAGGCATACTGGGTGTCGGTGTCGATGTTCATCTTGATGACGCCGTAGGACACGGCGTCGGCGATCTCCTTCTCGGAGGAGCCGGAGCCGCCGTGGAAGACCAGGTCGAACGGGTTGGCCTTGCCGATCTTGGCGCCCACCTGCTCCTGGATGTCCTTGAGGATTTCCGGGCGGAGCTTGACGCCGCCGGGCTTGTAGACGCCGTGCACGTTGCCGAAGGTCAGCGCCGTGATGTAGCGGCCGTTTTCGCCGGAGCCGAGCGCGTCGATCGTGGCCAGGGCGTCCTCGACGGTGGTGTAAAGCTTGTCGTTGATGGCGTTCTCGACGCCGTCTTCCTCGCCGCCGACCGTGCCGATCTCGACCTCGAGGATCATCTTCGCGGCGGCGGTGCGCTCCAGGAGTTCACGGGCGATCCGCAGGTTTTCCTGCAGGGTCTCGGCGGAGCCGTCCCACATGTGCGAGCTGAAGAGCGGGTTGCGGCCGGCCTTGACCTCGGCTTCGGAGGCTGCCAGCAGCGGCAGGACGAAGCCCTCGAGCTTGTCCTTGGGGCAGTGGTCGGTGTGCAGGGCGATGTTGACGCCGTAGTTCTTCGCGACTTCGCGGGCAAACGCGGCGAAACCGAGCGAGCCGGCCACCATGTCCTTGGTGGACGCGCCGGACCAGTAGGCGGCGCCGCCGGTGGAGACCTGGACGATGCCGTCGGACTCGGCCTCGGCGAAGCCGCGGAGGGCTGCGTTGAGGGTCTGGGAGGAGGTGACGTTAACGGCGGGGAACGCGAAGCCGCCCGTCTTAGCGCGGTCGATCATCTCGGAGTAGATCTCTGGGGTTGCAATGGGCATGCTGACTCCTAAAGTGAATTTCGTCTGCGGGCTGGGTTGACCCTGGAGTGAACCTCGTCGGCTAGGAACCATCCTAGCCATTCCTGCGCCGGGGCAGTGTTTCCGGTCACTCGGGCCTGTAATACTCGCCCGTCCGGGTCCGGCGCCCCGCCAACCCGTGCGGTGTGCTACCCCGGGAGCTGGTTGAACACGTGCCGGCGGATCCAGGCGTGCATGGCGATGGCCGCGGCCGAGGCGGCGTTGATCGAGCGGGTGGATCCGAACTGCTCGATCGACAACGTGTCCACCGCTGCTGCGTGGACCTCGGGCGACAGGCCGGGGCCCTCCTGCCCGAACACCAGCACACAGTCCTTGGGCAGTTCATAGGTCTCCAGCGGGACGGAATCCGGGAAGATGTCGATTCCGATGATCGCCAGCCCCTCCCCCTGGGCCCAGGCCACGAAATCCGCCACGGTGGGGTGGTGGCGGACGTGCTGGTACCGGTCAGTGACCATGGCCCCGCGGCGGTTCCACCGGCGTCGTCCGATGATGTGCACTTCCTTGGCCAGGAACGCGTTGGCGCTGCGCACGACAGTGCCGATGTTCATGTCGTGCTGCCAGTTTTCGATCGCGATGTGGAAATTGTGCCGCTTGGAGTCCAGGTCCGCGACGATCGCCTCGTGCTTCCAGTAGCGGTACTTGTCCACCACATTGCGGCGATCCCCGTCCGCCAGGAGGTCCGGATCCCAGTGTGCACCCTCCGGCAGTTCGCCTTCCCAGGGGCCGACGCCGACCTCCGCCTTGGGCTCCGCCTCCGGCGCCGGGTCGCCCTCTCCTGCGGTCAAGCTGCCGGAACGGGTTTCGCTGGGTATCTCGGGTTCAGTCACGACTCAACATTAGACTGGGACTGGCATCGGCACATTATCGGCGGAGGACAGCATGACGGAGCAGCAGTCAAACCACACGGACGAGTCGGATCACGTGCGTTCATCAAAGTCGGTATACCGCAGCGGCCAGGAGATCGAGTGCTGGCTGACCGATATGGACGGGGTCCTGGTCCACGAAAACCAGCCCATCCCCGGCGCCTCCGAACTCATCCAGCGCTGGGTGGACACCTCCAAGCGCTTCCTCGTCCTGACCAACAATTCCATCTTCACTCCCCGGGACCTCGCCGCACGGTTGAAGAGTTCGGGCCTGGAAATCCCCGAGGAGAACATCTGGACCTCGGCCCTGGCCACAGCCCAGTTCCTCAAGGACCAGGTGCGTGGCTCGGAGTCCGGCAACCGCGCCTATACGATCGGCGAAGCCGGACTCACGACGGCGCTGCACGAGGCCGGTTTTATCCTCACCGACCAGGACCCGGACTTCGTGGTGCTCGGCGAAACCCGCACCTACTCCTTCGAAGCCATCACCATGGCCATCCGGCTGATCCTGGGCGGCGCGAGGTTCATCGCCACCAACCCGGACGCCACCGGCCCCTCGAAGGACGGACCGATGCCCGCCACCGGTGCGATCGCCGCGCTGATCACGAAGGCGACCGGCCGGGAGCCCTACATTGTGGGCAAGCCGAACCCGATGATGTTCCGCTCGGCCATGAACCAGATCGACGCTCATTCGGAAACCACCGCCATGATCGGTGACCGGATGGACACCGACATCATCGCCGGCATGGAGGCGGGGCTGCACACGGTGCTGGTGCTCAGCGGCATCACCCACAAGGACGACATCGCCGCCTACCCGTTCCGGCCCAACCAGGTCCTGAACTCCGTCGCGGACCTGAAGAACCAGATCTAGGGCACCGCCTTAGAAGGCAATCTTCTTGCCCCCGCCTGAGGGAAGCGGGAAGAGCTCGTCCTGCAGCCCTTCGATGACCGGCCGGTAGACGAACGGGTTCCAGCCCGGGCTGGCGTGCGCCGGCCGTGCGCCGTCGGTCCGGTGCGAGTCCGAGGCCATGTTGTCCTTGAACGTCAGGGACCAGGAGTCGCGGGCCGTCTCGTAGTCAACGGTCCGGTCGCGGGGGTTGCCGATAAAGGCCATCCGCGTCCCTCCGAGCTTTCCCACGAAACGGGTGGCATCAAAGTGGTAGATGTAGGCGGACTCGGACTGGATCAGGACGCTGGAGGGCGCAACCGGTGAAAGTTGCTCCAGGGTCTGGTCCACCACTTGCCCCCAGCTGCGCTCGTTCTTGTGCAGCATCCGCTCGCCGAGTTCGTAGCCGCCGCGCACCACCGTGGGGAACCGGAAGCCGCTCTCGTAGAGAAACACGACGCCCTCAAACCAGCTCTGGTCCAGCACGTCGTACTTGCTGTACGGGCTGGAATCCAGCAGGATGAACGCCACCTCAATGCCGTGAAGCTCCCGGAGCCGGGCGGCGACCTGGGTGGCCACCATACCGCCGAAGCTGTGGCCGTAGAAGTAGAGCGTATCCAGCTGGTGGGCCCGGGCGTGCTCCACCACCGCTATCACGATCTGGTCGATGTCGAGGCCCGTGTTGGAGTATCCGACGGCGGCCAGCTGGCCGCGCTTGTTCAGCGCCCCGCGCAGCGCATTCAGAATCCACAGCGCTTCCTCCCAGCTCGTCTTGTAGCCGGGGAAGAGGAACCAGCTGGCATGGGGGAAGTACTTCTCTGCGGTCTCGTCCGGCACGGTGAGGATCCTATGGACCCGGCGCTCGGCCTGCACACGCCTGGTAAACAACATATCGGCGGCCAACACGGAGGCGGACCCCGTGCCGATCAGGAAACTTCGCCGGGAAAATCTTTTGAGTTCGGCGGCGTGCCGAAGCACCCGGGCGTCGGCGTCGCCGGTCCCGTCCATATCCTCAACATCCGGCACATCTCTACCGTAGCCACAGGGGACGCCGGATCCGAAACGGGCCGCGGCTGGTTGCCCCTAGACCGGTTCCGGCTCCCGGCCGGCCACGGCGCCGCTGATCTCCCGGTCGAGTTCGCGCATGACGGGATAGGGGCCCACCTCGCGGCGGACGGTCTCCAGGCCACCTTCGCGGCGGCTGATTTCGAGGCCGATTTCGGTGTAGGTCGCGAGGAGCTGCGTCCGGGCCATATCCGCGGGGTTGTCCATCATCCCGAACACCGAGTCGCTCGCGGCCAGCAGTTCATCGTCGGAGTAGACATTCAACGGCCGGGTTCCTGTGGCGTCGATGGACGCGGAGAAGTCAGCGGAGAGGTCAAGCGGGCGCACGGCTCCGCTGGGGGCGTCCCGGAAAGGAGTCAGTTCAAGCGAGACGCCGGCGGAGGCGGGCAGCGCACCGGCTGTTTCGACCAGGGCTGCCGCGCCATCGATCGCGTTGAGGTCGTTCCGGAGACCTGCGAGGGCCGCTGACTCCACAAGAACAGCGAGGCCAAGGTTCACCCGGATGTGCGAAGTGATGCCCATCCGCCGGACGCGCTGGATCAGCTGCATGAGAACGGGGCGGGACTGTTGCGTAAGGCTCCCCCGGACGTCGATCCGGACGATATCTGACGCGATGTCTAGGGTGGGCTGGGCATTAAGAGAGGTGTCCATAGGTACTCCAAAAAGAAGGAATCTATGGCCGACGGCTCAACCTCATTCAGCGTATAGGCCAGCCGCGGTGCGCACAAGTCATATTGGGCTACCGGTTCAGCCGGCCTCTTGCCGGCCGGGTTCCTCGAAGTGGGTGCGGGACGCCGTGCCGCCCACCGACTGGACCAGTGAGGTGGCGATGTCGCGGAGCTTGACGTTGCCGTTGCTCGAGGCGTCCGTGAGGATCCTGACTGCAGTCTCCTGGCTGCAGCGGTTCTGGGCCATGACAATCCCGATGGCCATGTCGATCACAGTGCGGGATTCGAGTGTGGCCCGGAGATTCGTGGCGCTGTCTGTGTGCAGGGAGAACCGGACGGCCAGCCGCAGGGCCTGGGAAATTTCGCGGGTGTAGCCGCGGGCCCGGGCGGCAACATCGCCGTCGAACTTGTGCGGCACATCCGAATAGAGGTTGAGGGCCGCCTGGGCCTCGCCCTGCAGGTGGAACGGCACGGAGAGCACCGACCGCAGTCCGTGCGAGGCGACAGCGCTGGCGTAGTCCGGTCCCCAGCGGTCCTCGTCAAACAGGTCCGGAACGTAGACCTCACGCTCCTCCTGCGCCGCCGTCAGGCACGGGCCCTGCGAGAGCCGGTACTGGATTTCGTCCACCTCGCGGGCGGAATCGCTGCTCCAGCCGATGGTCGCGGCCTTGCGGTCGCGCAGCAGTGTGATTCCGCACAGGGCGTCGTCCCCGGTGCCCGCGACCTGGTGCGCGGAGAAACGGGCGAGTTCGTTGAGGAAGTCCTCGAAGTCGGCGCTGTCCAGGATGAGGTTCTGGATCTGATCGACCGTACTGAGGGGTTCACTTCCGAGGACTTCTTCGGGAAGGAGCATGGCGCGTGGTCTCCGGGGGTGTTCAAAGGGATATTACAGAATGATAAAACACACCCAATCCACCGTCTACACGCGTCCGCTGAGGGAAGAACCGCCTAGCCGAGGCCGAGTTCGTCCTTCCCGAAGGCGAAGAGGTAGGGAACGCCGGCCTCGGCCTCGATCTTTTCCTTGGCCCCGGTGTCGCGGTCCACGATCACGGCGACGGCAACAACGTTGCCGCCGGCCTTGCGGACTCCTTCGACGGCGGTCAGCGCGGAGCCGCCGGTGGTGGACGTATCTTCCAGCACCAACACCTTGCGGCCGTCAACGGAGGGGCCCTCCACCTGCCGGCCCATGCCGTAGGATTTCTGGGCTTTGCGGACGACGAAGGCGTCCACGGTGCGTCCGGCGTCGACGGCGGAGTGCATCACGGCGGTGCCGACTGGGTCGGCGCCCATGGTCAGTCCGCCGGCGCACTCAAAGTCGATCCCGGCGTCGTCCAGCAGCGAAAGCATGACCTGGCCGACCAGCTTGGACGCCTCATGGTGCAGCGTGATCCGGCGCAGGTCGATGTAGTAATCGGCTTCGGCGCCGCTGGAGAGGATGACCTTGCCGCGGACAACGGCCAGCTCCTTGATCAGTTCAAGCAGGCGGGCACGGGCGGCAGCGGTGTCAGCTGCAGGGGCACTGTTGGCAGTCATGGGACCCAGTTTAGTGGCTGGGTGGTTCAGGACTCCCAGCCGGTCTGTTAGATGTCGGGGCGCCGCGGGCGGATCCGGGGATGAACGCGCCGGGCCTTTCTCCTCTAGGCACCCCCGCCGGGCAGGAGTCCGATGGAACCATGACGGCAGGAACGGATTCTTCCACCCGCTGGCCCGCCATCCCCAAAGACCCCGGCAGCTTCCGGGTCCGGCCGAACATGGTGGACTACGACGCGGCCTGTGCCGCTTTTTCCTGGGATGAGGCCCGCCACGGACTGTCCGGGCTGCCCGGGGGCCGCGGCGTCAACATCGCCTATGAAGCGGTGGACCGGCATGCCACCGGCGGGCACGCACGGCACGAGGCCTTGCGGTTCGTCCGGGCCGACGGCAGCAGCCACTCGCTCACCTTCGCCGAACTCGCCGAGCAGACCAACCGCTTTGCCGGGGTGCTCCGGAGCCTCGGCATCGGGCGGGGAGAGCGTGTCTTTTCGTTGACCGGGCGCGGACCGGCGCTCTACGTTGCGGTGCTGGGCACCCTCAAGAACGCCAGTGTTTTCTGCCCCCTGTTTTCCGCGTTCGGCCCCGAACCCGTCCGCCAGCGGCTGCAGTTGGGATCCGGCCGGGCCCTGGTCACCACCCGGGCGCTTTACCGCAGGAAAATCGCCCAGCTCCGCGACTCGCTGCCGGAACTCCGGCACGTCCTGCTGACCGATGCCGACGGCAGCCCGGAGCCGGGCACGCTGGATCTCGCCGCGCTGATGCGCGCAGCCCCGGCCGACGGCGGGATTGCCGCGACGCAGGCCGAGGACATGGCCCTGCTGCACTTCACGTCCGGCACCACCGGGACCCCGAAAGGCGCCATTCACGTGCACGACGCCGTCACCGCCCACCACGCGACCGGCACCACCGCCCTGGACCTGCACCCGGAGGACATCTACTGGTGCACGGCCGACCCCGGCTGGGTCACGGGAACCTCGTATGGCGTGATCGCGCCGCTGACCCACGGGGTGACCACCATCGTGGACGAGGAGGAGATGGACCCGGACCGCTGGTACCGGATCCTCGCCGAACAGCATGTCACCGTCTGGTACACCGCTCCCACGGCGCTGCGGATGCTGATGAAAGCCGGGGCGGACCGGGCGCGGGGCCATGACCTGTCCGCGCTGCGCTTCGTCGCCAGCGTCGGCGAACCGCTCAACCCCGAGGTGGTCGTCTGGGGCCAGGAGGCATTCGGCCAGCCCGTCCACGACAACTGGTGGCAGACCGAAACCGGCGGCATCATGATCTCCAACTACGCCGCCACGGAGATCCGGCCCGGGTCGATGGGGCGGCCGCTGCCCGGCGTCGTGGCGGGCCTCGTGGCCCGGGACGCCCAGGACCGGCCGATTGTCCGCGACGGCGAGGCCGTCCTCGTGACGGCGCCGGACGCCGTCGGCGAATTGGCCCTGCGGCCCGGCTGGCCCTCGATGTTCCGCGGCTACCTGCACGAGGAGGAGCGCTACCGCCGCTGCTTCGCGGGCGGCTGGTACCTCACCGGCGACCTCGCCAGGTGCGACGCCGACGGGTACTACTGGTTCGTCGGACGCGGCGACGACGTGATCAAGTCCTCAGGGCACCTGATCGGCCCGTTCGAGGTGGAAAGCTGCCTCATGGAGCACGACGCCGTGGCCGAGGCCGGGGTGATCGGCGTCCCCGACCCCGTGGCCGGCGAGGTGGTCAAGGCCTTCGTGGAGTTGCGGCCCGGCTGGCAGCCGTCCGAGGAACTGCAGCTGGAGATCATCGGCTTCGCCCGGAAGCGGCTCGGCGCGGCGGTGGCGCCCAGGCTGCTGGAGTTCACCGCGTCCCTCCCCCGGACGCGCAGCGGGAAGATCCTGCGGCGGCTGCTCAAGGCCCGCGAGCTGGGCCTTCCGGAGGGTGACACCTCTACGATCGAGACCCCGGCACGGCCGGAGGCACGGACATGACCGGGCCGCTCGAGCCGCCGGCCCGCGCGCTGGACCCGGCCCACGGCCGGCATCTGCTGCTGCAGATGCTGCGTGTCCGGCGGCTTGAGGAGAAATGCGTCGAGCTGTACAGTGCCGCCAAGATCCGCGGCTTCCTGCACGTTTACATCGGCGAGGAAGCTGTCGCGGCAGGCGTCCTGGAATCACTGGAGCCGGAGGACGCCATCCTGGCGACCTACCGGGAACACGGCCATGCCCTGCTTCGCGGGGTTTCCGCCGGGGCGATCCTCGCCGAGATGTACGGCCACGTCGAGGGCTGCTGCCGGGGCCGCGGCGGCTCCATGCATCTCTTCGACGCCGCCACGCGCTTCTATGGAGGCAACGCGATCGTCGCCGGCGGGCTGCCGCTCGCCGTCGGCATGGCGCTCGCGGACAAGATGAGCGGCCGCTCCCGCGCCACCGTGTGCTTCTTCGGCGAAGGCGCCGTCGCGGAAGGCGAATTCCACGAGAGCCTTAACCTCGCCGCGCTCTGGCGGCTGCCCGTGCTGTTCTGCTGCGAAAACAACCTGTACGCGATGGGAACGGCGCTGGGCCGTTCGGAATCCCAGACGGACATGGCGCTCAAGGCCTCCGGCTATGAAATCGCGGCGTGGGCCGTGGACGGCATGGACGTTCTCGCCGTCGAGGACGCCGCGCGCCGCGCCGTCGAGGCTGTGCGCGCCGGCGGTGGACCGCACTTCCTGGAGCTGCGCACGTACCGGTTCCGGGCGCACTCGATGTTCGACCCGGAACGGTACCGCGACAAAGCCGAGGTGGCCCAGTGGCTCGAACGCGATCCCATCAACCTGCTGCGCGCCACGATGGAGGCCGCCGGCCAGCTCTCGGCCCAGGAGTGGGACCAGCTGCAGGCCGAGGCCAACGCGGAGGTCACTGCCGCCGTCGAATTCGCCGAAGCCGGGACCCTGGAACCCGTGGAGGATTTGACCCGCTTCGTCTACAGCGAGCGGAGCGCGCCATGAAATCCAGCTACCGCGAGGCGCTCCGGGCCGGGATTCGCGACGCCATGATCCGGGACGAGCGGGTCTTCCTGATGGGCGAGGACGTCGGGGCTTATGGCGGGTCCTTCGCCGTGAGCCTGGGCCTGCTGGAGGAGTTCGGCCCGGAACGCATCCGCGACACTCCGCTCTCCGAGTCCGGTTTCGTGGGCGCCGGCATCGGCGCGGCCCTGGGCGGGATGCGTCCCATCGTGGAGATCATGACCGTCAACTTCAGCCTGCTTGCCCTGGACCAGATCGTGAACAACGCGGCGAGCCTGCTGCACATGTCCGGCGGGCAGTTCAATGTGCCCATCGTGATCCGGATGACCACGGGCGCCGGGCGTCAGCTCGGCGCCCAGCACTCGCACAGCCTGGAGGGCTGGTTTGCGCACATCCCCGGGCTGCGTATCCTGACCCCCGCCACCCTGGCCGACGCCCGCGGGATGGTGTGGCCCGCGCTGCAGGACCCGGATCCGGTGCTGATCTTCGAACACGGCTCGCTCTACAACGTGACCGGGGAGCTCGACGACGATGCCGGCCCCGTGGACATCGACACGGCCGCTGTCCGGCGGCCCGGCGCCGACATCACGCTGATCACCTACGGCGGGACGCTTCCGGCCGTGCTGGACGCCGCAGAGCAACTCGCGGCAGAGGGCATCGACGCCGAGGTGCTGGACCTGCGCACGCTCCGTCCCCTGGACGAGGCCTCAATCCTCGCCTCCGTCCGCAGGACCCACCGAGCCGTGGTGGTGGACGAAGGGTGGCGCAGCGGGAGCATCTCCGCCGAAATCAGCGCCCGGATCACCGAGAACGCGTTCTATGACCTGGATGCCCCGGTGGGCCGGGTCTGCAGCGCCGAAGTGCCGATCCCCTACTCGAAGCATCTGGAACTGGCGGCCCTGCCGTCCGTGGACCGGATCCTCGCGGCGGCCAGGCAGGCGGTCAGCGCCGGTGGCTGATTTCCTGATGCCATCGCTCGGGGCCGACATGGAGCACGGCAAAATCGTCGAATGGCTGGTCAAGCCCGGCGACTACGTCCGCCGCGGCGATCTCGTGGCGGTGGTGGACACGGACAAGACCGTCATGGACGTGGAGTCCTTCCAGGAGGGAGTGGTCGCCGAACTGCTCGTGGACCCCGGGGCAACGGTACCGATCGGGACCCCGCTGGCCCGGATCACCCCGACCCCGGCCGAAGTCGGCGCGCCGGCCCCACCGGTTGCCCCCACGCCATCTAGTGCGGCAGCGCCCCCGGTCCGTGCCGCCGTAGTGCAGGCATCTCGCGGGGAGCCTCCACCCATCGCCCCTCCGGTGCGGCATCTGGCCCACCGGCTCGGGGTTGATACGGCCAGGATCCACGGCACCGGCAAAGGCGGCGCCGTCACGCGGGCCGACGTGGAGCACGCTGTGGCGGCGAGGCCGTCCGCCGGACGGGTGCGGTCCTCCCCGCGGGCCCGTCGGCTCGCCGCGGAACTCGGCGTCGAGCTGTCCGGGGTCAGCGGCACCGGACCGGAGGGCGCCGTGACAGTGGCCGACGTGCAGCACGCAGCGGGCAGCCGGGCGGAAGCCGCGGCTCCCGCCGAGCCCGCTCCCCCGCGGGAACACGCCCCCGAGGCGCCGCACCCGGGGAAAAGCCCGGACGCCCGCGAGCGCGTCGCCAGCCTGCGCCGTGCCGTCGGCGCCCTCATGTCACGGTCAAAGAAGACCATCCCCCACTACTACCTGAGCACGACCCTGGACCTGCGCGCCGCCGTCGAATGGATGCAGTCCGTCAACGCGCACCGGCCGGTGGCGTCCCGGCTGGTTCCCTCGGCGCTGCTGCTCAAGGCTGCGGCGCTCGCGGCCAAAGACGTGCCGGAGGTCAACGGCTTCTACGACGACGGCGGGTTCCGGCCCAGCGCGTCCGTGCACCTCGGCGTCGCCGTAGCCTTGCGGCAGGGCGGCATTGTGGCCCCCGCCATCCACGACGCGGACACCCTGGCCGTGGACGTGCTCATGGAGCAGCTGCGGGACCTTGTCGGCCGCGCCCGGACCGGCCGGCTGCAGCGCGCCGAAATGGCGGATCCCACCATCACCGTGACCAACCTCGGGGACCTGGGCGTGGAGAGTGTGTTCGGGGTGATCTATCCCCCGCAGGTCGCGATGCTCGGCTTGGGCCGGGTCATGGAACAACCCTGGGCACAGAACGGGCTGCTGGGTGTCCGGCCGGCTGTTACCGCCACCCTCTCCGCCGACCACCGCGTTAGCGACGGGCTCCGCGGCGGCCGCTACCTGACCCGGATCGACGAGCTGCTGCAGAAGCCGGAGGAACTGTGAACCAGATGGGAATTGTGAAGCAGAGTGCGCAACGGGAGGAACCATGAACGAACAGGACGCCCGGGACGCGGTGCGTGCCGCGATCGGCAAGGTGGCACCGGACGTCGAGCTGGCCGAGGTGGACGAGGACGCCCGGCTGCGGCAGGACCTGGAGCTCGACTCGTTGGACTTCCTCCGGCTGGTCGAAACGATCGACACGGCCACCGGCGTCGACATCCCGGAGCGCGACTACCCGGAAGTGGCCACCGTCAAGGGGTTGATCGGCTATCTCGCGGCCCACGGCTGAGCCCGGCCGCTACACCCCGGCAGGTGGACAACCAAACTGCCCCCTGATCGGCTCCTTGCCTGTGTGACGAACGGCTACGAACGCTGCGGAGTGCGGCGGGCGAAGGCGGGCGCGTGTTCGGGCCGGGGTCCGAAGGCAACGAACCGCGGCACCACCCGTCCGGCGGCCGGGATGTGCCGGGCCAGGAACAGCAGGACGGCCGGCGCCCCGGCCCGTTTTCCGGTCATGATTGGCTCGAACAGGACCCGGTGCATGACCCGCTGGACGGTCTGCACGACGACGGTGGGCGTCCGCCGCCGTCGTTCAACCCTCGCGAGATCCGCGCGGGAGACCCTGCCGCGGAGCAGCGCCGGGACCAGGCCCTCCGCGGCGGCCACGGCGTCCTGGATGGCCAGGTTGATCCCGACACCGCCGGCGGGCGACATGGCGTGCGCAGCGTCGCCAATGCAGAGCAGCCCGTTGATGTGCCATTCGCGCAGCCGGTCCAGCCGCACGTCGAGCCAATGCAGGTCCGCCAGGGAAGAGATGGCGTCCACACGGTCGGCCAGGTCGGGGCGAAGGGCCGCGATCCGCTGCCGGAAGCGGTCAATCCCTTCGGCGCGGATCCGGGCGTCGGTGCCTTTCGGCGCGAGGTAACCCATCTGGTAGTAGTCGGTGCGGTTGAGTCCCAGCAGGGCCTCGCCCCGGCCGAACGCGGGAACGATTCCGGCCACGGCACCCTGCTCGGAGGCATAGCGCGGCAGCCGGAACCACCAGGTGTCGAACGGCACCCGGTACTCCTTCGGCGCGAGCCCGGCCGCGCGGCGCAGGGTGGAATGCCGCCCGTCCGTGGCGACCACAAGGTCGGCCCTGAGCTCGCTTTCCGTTCCGTCCGCGGCGCGGTAGCGGACCCCGGTCACCCGGCCGCCGTTCCGGACCAGCGCGGTGGCGGTGGAACTCATCCGCAGGGTGAAGGACGGCTCGGCGGCGGCGGCGTCGGCAAGGAAGTTCAGGAAGTCCCACTGCGGCATCAGCGCCACGTAGTTGTACGGCGGCGGCAGCGACTCGAAGTTGCCCATCACCACCGGCCGCCCGCCCGGGACCGGGAAGGCGACATTGGTGAGCCGGCTTTGCGGAAGCCGGCGGAACTCCTCGCCGAGGCCCAGTTCATCGATCAGCCTGACGGTCGAGGCGTGGACGGTGTCGCCGCGGAAATCACGGAAGAAATCGGCGTGCTTCTCCAGTACCGTCACATCCACGCCTGCACGGGCCAGCAGCAGCCCCAGCATCATCCCGGCCGGGCCGCCGCCGACCACCACGCATCCGGTCGTCTCCATGGCCATACGCTACGCCCGCGCGGGCCCCGGCGGGAGGGGTTTTCGCGGCGAATTCCGCCCTGCGCGGCGGTTTCGGACCGGCGCTACGGAGATCCGCGCAGCGCCGGTCCGAATGCGTAGCGCAGGTCCGAAAAGCCCGCCGCGTTAGAGCCGGGTGTCGAAGGAATCGCAGAAGACGTTCTCGTTGAACGTGCCCTGGAATTCCGACTTGCCCTGGATCTTCCCGATGGTTGCCCGGATGGCCTCGGGCGTTCCGGCGTGCGCGTGGATGGCGGTCTTAACCATGGGCACGTCGATCAGGTGGTTGGGCTGATTGAGTGAGACGAACACGGTGGGGACCTCCGTGACGTACCAGGGGATTTCCGCGGCCATGGGTGTGGACCACTTGATCCGGATGGCAGCCTCCTGGGCGAAGCCCTTGACATTGGCGAACACGAACGCGGCGTCGTACTTGTCCGCGTAGTCGCCGGTGGCTTCCTCGGAGATGACCGACATGAAGTTCACGCCGGTCTCCCCTGCCGCCTCCCGCTGGTCCGCCGTCTTGAACAGGTGCACCTCGAACCCGGCGCTTTCCAGTTCGGCTTTGACGGTGTCCAGGTAAGCCAGCGGATCAGCGCGGGTGAAGTCCGCGCCTCCGGAGATGCCGTACAGCCGGATGCGTTTGTGCGTTTCCGGGGTGATGGGCAGGTTGTTGGCGGTGTCCTTGACCAGCGCGACGGTCTTGTCCGCGATCTCCGCCGCCACGGCACGGTGGGCGTCGCTGCCGATAACCCCAAGGGCATCCGCCGGCGGAACCAGTTCCGCGGCCGACTTGCGGTGCAGCCCCAGGCTTGCCTTGAGGGCCAGGATCCGGCGCAGGGCGTCGTGCAGCCGTTGGTCGGAAATGACGCCGGACTTGTAGCCGTCCAGCATGTACTGAAAATCCTCTGCCGGGTTGCGGAAGAACAGGAACATGTCGCAGCCGGCGGCGATGGTGGCGGGCACCAGATCCTTGCGCTTCATGGCCTGGGTCAGGCCGATCATCTGCGAGGCGTCCGTGAGGATCAGCCCGTTGAAGCCGAGCTCGCCGCGGAGCAGGTCCTGGAGCAGTTCCGGCGCGAGGGTGGCGGGCATGATGTCCTTGTCCGCCAGACCGGGGCGGAAGTGCCGGGACAGCTGCGGCGCCCCGATGTGCCCGATCATGATGGACTGCACACCATGGCCGATCATCTCCCGGTACACGTGCCCGTACGTCCGGTTCCACTCCTCGTAGCCGAGGGTGTTGTAGGACGTGACCCCGTGCTGGTCACGTTCGTCCATGCCGTCGCCGGGGAAGTGCTTCATGGCGCAGGCTGTGGGTGACTCGCTGATGCCGTCGAAGTATTCCTTGGCGCGCTCCACCACAATCTCCGAGGTGTTGCCGAAAGCCCGCGTGGAGATGACCGTGTTCCGCCAGTTGTAGTGGATGTCCACGATCGGCGCGAACGCCCAGTTGCAGCCCAGCGCCGCGGTTTCCACTCCGGCGACCTGCCCCATCCGCCGGGCGATGGACTTGTCCGGATGCGAACCGGCCTGCAGATGCGTCGAAACAAACGTTCCGTCGTCGCAGCTTCCGGCTCCACCCATTTCCGGGTTGGATGCCACCAGGAGCGGGATGCGGGCCTTGGACTGCGCGTAGCGGATGTGCTCTTGCACCGCGGCAGAGGGCCCCGGCCGGTAGCGCATGCCGCCGACGTGGTAGTTCTCCAGGACACCGTCGAGGTACTCCGGGGAGTAATCATTGTTGTGATTGATGAACAGCTGCCCGATTTTCTCCTCGAGGCTCATCCCGGCGATCGTGGCATCCACCCAGGCCACGGCGTCGTCGTCGAGGTTGAACGGCGCGGCCCGGAGGTCGACGTCGAACTCGCGCGGCCGGGTGCCCGCGGTACCGGATGGGTCACCGGCGCGGGTCCCCGTTCCCGCGGCGGAACCGGCGACGGCGGCAATGCCGGCCAGCGCTTCCGTCACCACCTGGCTGACCGGGGCGGCGATGTCCACCACGATCCCGGTTTCGTCGGACTCGAGCGGTTCCAGCGTTGCGAGCTGGGAATCGAGCAGCGCGGCCGGCATGAAGTGGCCGGAGCGGCCTTCGAGCCGCGACCCCAGGACCTCTTTGCTGCCGTGCAGGTGGAGGAACACGGTGCCGGGCGCCAGGGCGCGGATGGCGTCCCGGTAACAGCGTTTGAGGGCCGAGCAGGCGAGCACCAGACCGCCGTCGCCGGCGTTGGCGAGCTCGCTGCCCACGGTGGCGAGCCAGGGCCAGCGGTCCTCGTCCGTCAGCGGGATCCCGGCTGCCATCTTGGCGACGTTCTCCACCGGGTGGAGGGAGTCGCCGTCGAGGAAGGGTGCGCCGAGTCCGCGGGCGACGAGGTCGCCGATGGTCGTCTTGCCGCAGCCGGAGACGCCCATTACAACGATGCGGGGTCCGGTCATGCCTGTCGGTTCGGTGGCGGTCATCAGTGCTGCCCGGTTACCAGTCATGGACGGTTCCGTCGACGAGGCGGTTGTAGGGCAGGTAGGCCTGCTGGTACGGGAACGCGGCGGCGGCCTCTTCGTTGAACTCGACRCCGATGCCGGGCTTGTCGCCCGGGTGCAGGTACCCGTCCACGAACGTCATGGACTGCTCGAAGACCTCGTTGGTCTTGTCCGAGTGCTGCATGTATTCCTGGATCCCGTAGTTATGNCCGATGCCGGGCTTGTCGCCCGGGTGCAGGTACCCGTCCACGAACGTCATGGACTGCTCGAAGACCTCGTTGGTCTTGTCCGAGTGCTGCATGTATTCCTGGATCCCGTAGTTATGGATCGCCAGGCCCACGTGCAGCTGCGCGGCGAACCCGACCGGGGARATGTCCGTSGGCCCGTGGAAGCCGGACTTGATCTGGTACTGCGCGGCGAARTCCATCACCTTCTTCARCGGGCTGATCCCGCCGAAGTGGGTCGAGGCGGCCCGGACGTAGTCGATCARCTGTTCCTTGATGATCGTCTGGTAGTCATACACCGTGTTGAAAATTTCACCGATCGCCAGCGGCGTGGTGGTGTGCTGCCGGACCAGGCGCAGCGCTTCCTGGTTCTCCGCCGGGGTGCAGTCCTCCAGCCAGAACAGGTCATACGGCTCCAGCGCCTTGCCCAGCTTCGCGGCCTGGATCGGCGTCATCCGGTGGTGCCCGTCATGGAGCAGCGGCAGTTCCGGGCCGAACTCGTTCCGGACCGCCTCRAACACGCCCGGCAGGTGCCGCAGGTACGCCCGGGTGTCCCAGTCCTCCTCCAGCGGGAACGCGCCCCGSCCGGCCGGCTCGTAGTCATACCGCTCCCCCGAGGCCTGCGCCTGCGCCGCGACCCCGTACACGGCCTTGATCCCSGGCACCGCGGTCTGGATCCGGATCGACTTGTACCCGAGCTCCAGGTGCTCCCGGACCGAATCAAACAACGACGGCAGATCCGCGCCCGAGGCATGCCCCGGGCACCGCGGTCTGGATCCGGATCGACTTGTACCCGAGCTCCAGGTGCTCCCGGACCGAATCAAACAACGACGGCAGATCCGCGCCCGAGGCATGCCCGTACGCACGCAGCCCGTTCCGCGACGCCCCGCCCAACAACTGGTACACCGGCATCCCGGCCAGCTTGCCCTTGATGTCCCACAACGCCATGTCCACCGCGGCGATCGCGGCCATCGTCACCGGACCCCGCCGCCAGTACGAGGACCGGTACAGGAACTGCCACGTGTCCTCGATCCGGTGCGGGTCCTTCCCGATCAGCAACTGCGCAACATGCTCCTTCAAATACGCGGCCACCGCGAGCTCCCGCCCGTTCAGCGTCGCGTCGCCGATCCCCGTCACACCATCCTCCGTGGTGATCCGCAGCGTCACGAAGTTCCGCGAAGGGCTGGTCACAAAGACTTCAGCAGCAATGATTTTCANAACCCGTCGCCGCGTAGCCTGGCCGGGGGCGGCGCGGGCTCCCGCCCGTTCAGCGTCGCGTCGCCGATCCCCGTCACACCATCCTCCGTGGTGATCCGCAGCGTCACGAAGTTCCGCGAAGGGCTGGTCACAAAGACTTCAGCAGCAATGATTTTCATGGTCTGGATGGCTCTTTCAGTCGTAGCTGGTGGGGGTCAGTTGGTGGTGGACGTCAGCGGTTTGGCGGCAGGTCCGCCGGCAGCGTCGTCTGAGGTGTCCTCGGTGCTGTCATCGCTGCCCTCGGTGTGGCCGGCGGCATTTGCGCCGCTCTCGCGGCGGGCACGGATATCCGCGAGGATTTCCGCGTGCCTGGCGTCCGTGAGCTTGTATTTGGTCATCACGGCCACGGCCACGAGGGTCAGCACGGCCGGGATGGCGCCGGCGGCGAACTGGATTCCGAACACGGCTTCCGCGGTCTGCGCGGCGCCGGACTTGTAGCCGCCCAGGGCCAGCGCGTACGCGGCCAGTGCCCCGCCCACGGCCTGGCCAGTTTTGCGGGTGAAGGAGAAGAGGGCGTAAGTGATGCCCTCCGTGCGGACTCCGGTCTTCCATTCGCCGTATTCCACGGTGTCTGCTTCCAGAGCCCAGACGACGATGTTGACGGCCAGGACACCGACCAGGCTCAGGACGAGGCCCGTGAATCCGATCCAGACCTGGCTGGCGGGGGTCAGGAAGATCGTGATGCCGCCGATGACCGTCAGCAGCGACGAGTAGATGTAGACGCGCTTCTTGCCGAAGTTCCGGACCAGCCTGGGCATGAACCCGGCCAGCACGAAGGTGAGGACTAGTTGCGTGATGGACAGGACCGGGTAGAGGTCCAGCCTGCCCAGGACGTCGCGCAGGTAGAAGAGCTGGACCGACGTCAGGGCGAGGTAGCCCGAGAGGAAGAAGAAGGAGCTCAGGCAGAGCATCAGGAGCGGCTTGTTGCCCTTGAGCGTGTCCATGCTCTGTTTGAACGTGACGTTCGGGACGGCGCGGTGGACCCGTTCCTTGGCGGTCAGCACGGTGAAGAAGTAGAGGGCGGCGCCGATCACCACAAACGCGAGAGTGATGTTGGTGAAGGTCGCCTGGAGGTCGGCCCCGGGCTTGATGAGCGGTGCCACGAAGATGCCGAGGGCGGACCCCACCAGCAGCGCGCCGATCATGCGGGCGGAACCCAGCTTTGCCCGCTCCCCCGGATCCTGCGTCATGGCGCCGGCCAGCGATCCGTAGGGGATGTTGACCAGGCTGTAGGCCAGGCCGAGGGCGGCGTACGTGACGTAGGCGTAGAGGAGGGTGCCGGACTCACCGAGCTCCGGGATGGAGAACGTTGCCACGCTGAGCAGGAGCAGTGGGATGGACCCGAACATGATGAACGGGCGGAACTTGCCAAAACGTTTGCTGAACGTCCGGTCCACCACGCGGCCGGCGAACACGTCGGCGAAGGCGTCGAAGATCCTGACCGTGAGCAGCAGGGTGCCGGCCGCGGCGGCGGAGATGCCGGCCACGTCCGTGTAGTACACCAGCAGGAACATGGTGGCGGTGGTGAACGCGAGGTTGTTGGCCGCGTCGCCGGCGCCGTAGCCGACGATGCTTAACTTGCTGAGCTTTTTCATGTGTGGGCTCCTTTACCCGGGGCCGGCTTCGGGGCCGGCGAAAATGGTGAAAACGCTAGGAGGCGGAGATGCTCTTCGTGCTACCGTTCTTGACGCCGGCGAGAGCAGTCCAGCGCTGGCGCAGGGCGAACGCGGCCGGCTTGGGCCGGCGGTCGCGGGTGAAGACGCCCTTCTTGTTGCCGTCCACGCGCATGATGCCGTTGGACGTCTGGAAGTCGGCAAAGTTCCAGACCTGCTCGCCCACCATGGCGTCCACGCGGTCAAAGACGCGGTGGTACATCGCCAGGAAAGCGGCCTGGTATTCCTCGCTCCAGGGCTGTTCGTAGATGGAGTGGAACCCGGGCATGGTATCCGGCCCGTACTCGGTCATGATCATGGGCTTGCCGTACTTGGCTTCCCATTCCCGGAGTTCCTTTTCCAACACGGCCTCCGCCGTTTCGAGGTCCCCGTTGTTCAGGTACCAGCCGTAATAGCGGTTGAGCATAATGACGTCGAAGAGGTCGCCCAGCAGTTCCTTGTCCGGGGTGTCGAACATGACGTTGACGTAGCCCACGGGCCGGGTGGAGTCCAGCTCGCGGGTAAGTTCCACCAGCGGCTGGAAGTACTCGCGGGCGCCTTCCTCGGAACCGTTCGGTTCGTTGGCGATGGACCAGATCACCACCGAGGGGTGGTTCTTGTCCCGGGCCACGAGCTCGGTGATGGCCTGGCGGTGGCTGGCGGCGGTGTTTTCGTCCACGCCGCCGTCCTCATAGGTCTTCTTGGCGATGCCGCCGAAGACGGCGCCGAAGCCCAGGTGCAGTCCGACGGCGGCGGTTTCGTCGATCACAACAATCCCGTGACGGTCCGCGAACTCCATGACCTCTTCGGCGTAGGGGTAGTGCGAAGTCCGGAACGAGTTGGCGCCCACCCAGTCCAGGAGCTGGAAATCGTTGACCATCTGGGCGTTGCTGTGGCCCTTGCCGACGGTGACGTGGTCCTCGTGCATGCCGAAGCCGGTGAAGTAGAACGGCTCCCCGTTGATGAGGAACTCCTTGCCGCTGACTTCGACCGTCCGCACGCCGACGGGCAGCGTGTAGGTGTCCAGCAGCTGCCCGCCGGCACGGATCTCGGCGGTCAGGCTGTAGAGGTAGGCCGCGCCGGGCTTCCAGAGCACGACGTCGGCTACGGACAGCGTGCCCCGCGGACCGTCCGCGCGGGCCAGCTCGACGCCGTCGGCATCCTTGAGCGAGACGGCCACGGTTTCGCTGCCGGTCCCGCCGGCCGTGGAGACCGTGTAATCGACGCTGCCGGTGGTGCCGTCGAAGCCGGTGACCACCGTGATGTCGTCCACGGTCACCGCGGGGGTGCTGAACAGCCACAGGCTGCGGTGCAGTCCGGCGTAGTTGTAGAAGTCGTGCAGGTAGCTCTGCTGGCGGCGGCCGTCCTCGGTGACGGTGATGCTGCCCGGCGGGATGGTTGCCTGGGTGAGTTCGTTGTTCACGGAGATGGTGAGGCGGAATGCCCGGCCGGGGGTCACGTGGTCGGTGATGTCGGCGCTGAACGGCATGTAGCCGCCGGTGTGCTGGGCGACCAGGACATCGTCGACCCACACCATCCCCTCGTGGGTGGCGGAGTCGAGGCGGAGGTGGATCCGGTCTCCGGCCCAGCCGCGGGGGACGCGCACCTCGCGCTGGTACCAGACGTAGCCGACGTGGTCGCGGATGGCTTTGTCGGGGAAGACGTCGTTGTAGCTGGCGGGGACACCCATTTCCAGCGGCGACGCGAGCGGCGCCTTGAACCATTCTTCCCGGTGGCCGGACCGGTCGAAGTCCACCTTGAACCGGTACAGCCCGTCAAGGTTGATGAGCTCACGGGTTTCATTGGCCTGGGGCTTGAGCATCTGGGGAATCCTTACGCGTCGTTGCGGGGGTGCGCCTGCGGGTCTGGCCGGCGGGCCGGGATGTCCTCCCGGAGCGCCTTTGTCTGGATGTAATCCTAGTCACGTGGCAATCATTTGGCAAGCGGTTGCCAAACATTTCTGGAACAGTGGGGTGCCGGCGTCAAAAACAGCACTGCCCGGGTACCGGCATCGCCGGGCCCGGGCAGCGGTGCCCCCACAGGGGTCTGGACTACTCCGGGACAGCCGGCCCGGAGAACGTCCCCCTGAGGCTTTCAATGAGTTCCACGACCGGCCCGCCGCCGGCCGCCGCGGGGTCCACCAGATCCGGGGACAGCAGTTCGAGCATGGCGCGCGTGCGCCCGGCTGCGCTGCGGGTATTGGCTGCGGCGATGTCCTCCGCCAGCGGGTCGTGGAGCTCTGCCGCAGCCGCGGAGAAGTCCATCCAGGCGGCGATCATCAGCGCGGCGGCGGCTCCGCTGCGGCCGCGGCCGCGTTCGGCCAGGAGCACGGGCACGGCGCGCATGCGGAGCTTGGTGCTGCCGTCCATGGCGATCTGCGCCAGGTGGTGGGCGATCCGGGCATTGGAGAAGCGTTCGATCAGGGCGGCGCGATAGCCGGGGATGTCCAGGTCCGGACCCGGCAGGTTGGCTTCCGCCGCATCCCAGAAGCGCTCGACGGCGTCCCTGCAGAGCGGATCCGTCAGCGCCTGGGCCACGGTGCTGTGCCCGCGGAGTTGTCCGGCGTAGGCGAGCAGGGAGTGGGCGCCGTTGAGGAGCCAGAGTTTGCGGTTTTCGTAGGGTTCGATGTCCGCGACGAACACGGCGCCGGCGTCTTCCCAGCGCGGCCGCCCGGCCGGGAAATCCCCGCTGAGGACCCAGTTGTGGAACGGTTCGGCCACCACCGGGGAGTTGTCGCGGTAGCCGCAGGCAGCCTCGACGGCGTCGAGGTCCGCTCCGGTCGTGCGCGGGGTGATGCGGTCCACCGAGGTGCTCACGAAGCTGGTGTTCGCCTCGATCCAGGCCGCCAGGCCGGCATCCCACTCCCCGGCCATGCCCATAACGGCGTTGTGGGCCACCGTGCCGTTGTTGGACAGGTTGTCACAACAGACGACGGCGAGCGGTCCGGTGCCGGCAGCCCGGCGGGCGGCGAGGGCGAGCACCAGCCGGCCAAGCGGCGTCGTGGGGTGTCCGTCGCCGGATGCCAGCAGCGCAAGGTCGGCGGCGACGTCGGCCGCGGCCGTGTCCAGGCTGCCGTCGGCGCGGAGGCGGTAGGCGGCCTCCGTGATGGTGAGGGTGATGACGGCCGTGGCGGGGGCGGCCACCAGCGCCGCGAGCCGCTGCAGGTCAGCGCCATCCACGGCTTCCACAATGCTGCTGACGGTCACGAACGAGTCCCCGGCGTCGCCCCGCTCCACGACGGTGTACAGCCCGTCCTGCTCGGCAAGGGCCAGCGCGGCGTCCGGACGGCGCCCGGTGAAGGCGGCGATGCCCCAGCCCGCTGCATCGCCCGACTGGTGGGTGTACCAGGCCTGGTGCGAGCGGTGGAACGCCCCCAGTCCCAAGTGGACGATCCGCACGGGTGCTTTGGTGGACGGGCGCAGTGCGCGGTTGAGCCGGGGAAGCCCGACGGCGGATACCGTGCCGGCTTGTAGTTCGATGCTCACAGTTTGAAGACCCTTCGGGGAGATCCGTCGACGAGGTCGACGATGAGTTCGTGGGCGCGGTCCTCGCTGACGCGGTGTTCCGCGACGAGACGGGCCAGGAAGGAGGCCTCGATCCGGCGGGAGGCGTCGTGCCGTGCGGGGATGGAGCAGAACGCGCGGGTGTCGTCGATGAAGCCGGACGAGCGCGAGAACCCCGCGGTCTCGGTGACGGCGGAGCGGAAGCGCAGCATGGCGTCCGGTGCGTCCAGGAACCACCACGGCGCACCGAGGTAGACGGACGGGTAGAACCCTGCCAGCGGAGCGAGTTCGCGGGAGAACACGGTCTCGTCCAAGGTGAAAAGCACCAGGTGGAAGTCCTTCGCGGTGCCGAAGTCCTGCAGCACCGGGCGGATCGCCTCGGTGTAGTTGACCGCGAACGGGATGTCGTGGCCGGTGTCTGCGCCGAAGTTCTCGAACGTTGGGCCGTGGTGGTTGCGGAAGGACCCCGGGTGGATGGTCATGACCAGTCCGTCCTCCACGGACATCCGCGCCATCTGGTGCATCATGTGGGCCTCGAAGTCGTCGCGGTCCTGCGCGGTGGCCCCGCCCGAGCGGGCGCGGTCGAACAGTTTCGCGGCGTCGCCGGCGTCGAGTTTGAGCGTCGCGGGAGTGCGGACGCCGTGGTCGGCCGAGACTGCGCCGTGATCCACGAAGTAGCGGCGCCGGTTTTCCAGTGCGGTGAGGTAGCCGGCATAGCCGGAGCCGCCGTCGCCCGCTGCGGCGATGAGCCGGTCCACGTTGGCGGACCAGTCGGGGTGCGCGATGTTCAGGTAGGCGTCCGGGCGGAACGTGGGCAGGACGCGTCCGTGGAACGTGGGGTCCTGGGCGATCGCCCTGTGGCTGGCCAGGTCATCCAGGGGGTCGTCCGTGGTGGCGAGGACCTCGATGTTGAAGTCCTTGAAGAGCTGGCGGGGACGGAACCCGGGCTCGAGCAGACGGGCCGAGATCGCATCGTAGCTGGCGTCGGCCGTCGCGGCGCTGATCTCCTGCCGGAGGCCGAAGACACTGTCGAACTGGGTGCGGAGCCAGTAGCCGGAAGCCGTGCCTTCGAAGAGCGGCCAGGCCTTGCAGAACTCGTGCCAGACGGTCCGGGAGTCCGGTTCCGCCGTTGTGGAGCCCCGCAGCCGGTCCAGCGGGACACCGCTGGCGTGGATCAGGCGGGTGACGTAGTGGTCCGGGCTGACCAGCAGCGCTGCCGGATCCGGGAAGGGTGTGTTGTGCTCGATGACGGCGGCGTCAACGTGCCCGTGCGGGGAGATGATGGGGAGGTCCTGGACCCGGCCCAGGAGCTCGCGCGCAATGCTCCGCGTTCCGGGATCAGCGGGCAGGAGCCGGTCGGGATTGGCGGCTATCGACTGTGACATAGATCAATGGTCCGGCCTGACGGACTAGATTGTCAACCGGTTGCCAAAAATTGCCAAAACATTTGCCGATGTGGCGGGCCGTGCCCGTTCAGCCCGCCTCGTTCAGCCCGCCGGCAGCAGCCGGCCGCTCGAGCCCCGCAGCACCAGTTCCGTTTCGACGCGCAGGATGGCTGCGGGTTCCCCCGCGCCGAGCGGGAGATCGCCGTGAGAGAGATCCCTGTGCAGGAGATCCAGTAGCAGCGCGGCGGCGCCCGAGCCGCACTCCCCGAGCGGGGAGCGGACGGTGGTCAGCGGGGGCGTGGTGAAGTCCGCGCCGAAAATATCGTCGAAACCCACAATGCTGATCTGGTCCGGGACCACCACGCCGGCGGCCTGGAGTTCCTGCATGAGCCCGATGGCCAGGAGGTCGTTGTAGGTCAGCACCGCCGTGGCGCCGCTGGCCCGGACGTCGCGCGCCACCTGCCGGCCGCCGTCGACCGTGGGTTTGCTGGATTCCAGCCGCACGGCCTCAAGCCGGGACCACTCGCAGGCGGCCTGCACGCCCTCCCAGCGGCGGGCGGACATCCAGGACTGCGGCGGCCCGGCAACGAAGGCGACCTTCTGGTGTCCGTTGGCGGCCAGGCTGCGGACTGCCTCGCTGATGCCCTTGTTCACGTCCGGAACCACACACGGCACGCCGTCCACCTCGCGGTTGATGACCACCACGGGTTTGTCGCGGGCGAGGGCCCGGATGTTGTCGTCGTCCATCCGTGGGCTGGCCAGGATGAGGCCGTCCACGGTGGCCATCATCCGGCGGGCCGCCGTGAGTTCGGTGGCGGCGGACTCCGCCGATTCGGCGAGCACCAGGGTGTAGTCCCGGGCCGTGGCGGTGGTTTCGGCTCCGCGGATGATGTCGAAGAACGTGGGGTTGGTGATATCCGCGACGATCAGCCCGAAAGTGCTGGTCCGGCCGGTGGGAAGCGCCCGGGCGAAGGGGTTGACCTGGTAGTTCAGCTCGGCGGCGGCATCCTCGATGAGTTTCTGCGTCTTGGCGCTGACCCTGCCGGGCTTGCTGAGCGCCCGGGAAACCGTGGACGGATTGACGCCGGCCACCTTGGCGATGTCGTAGATGGTGGCATTGGGCTTTCCGTCCCGGGCGTGCTTTTTGACCGGACCTGCTGGTGCGGCACCTTCCGGCTCTTTGGGTTCAGTCACGGCTCCATCGTAGTGCGGCACGGCAACAAACAGCGGGACGGTTGCCAAACCATCTCGCACATCCCGCCCCCTGCACGCCAACGGTCTCTCACTTTCGTCAGGAAAGTGAGAGACCGTTCGCCTCACGGCGCCGAAATGTGCGGGAGCGTTGGGCTACGACCGCTGGGGGAACTTGCCCTCGGCCGCGATCCGCTTGTTCAGCTCGGCGAGGAACACGTCCTCGTCGAAGTCCAGGCCCACTTCCGTGCCGGTCCAGCTGGAGAGGTGGATGGCGTTGGCCAGCCGGACGCCGTTGATTCCGTCCGAGCCGGGGGCCAGCAGCGGGGTGCCGTCCAGGATGTTGGCGGCGAAGTTCTCCAGGACACCGGCGTGCTGACCGCCCCAGACGGACTCGAACTCGATGACCTCGGTGCTGTAGTACTCCTCGGGGTTCAGCTCCCCCATAAAGAGCTTGCGGACATCGTCCATGCCCATGCCGTCGCTGAGTTCCCGCTCGGGCTTCCGCAGGCGGGTCACGGTGGCGGTCTTGGAATTTTCGACGACGATCTTGCCCTGGTCACCCAGGATCTCGAAGCGGTCCGTGCCCGTCAGGTCGTGCGTGGCGGTGACAAACACGCCCGTGGCGCCGTCGCCGTAGTCCACCACGGCCGTGACCTCGTCCTCGACGGCGATGTCCCGGCGGAAGCCGTAGGCCACCTTCGCGTACACCGACTGGGGCACGCCGCAGATCCACTGCCACAGATCCAGCTGGTGCGGTGCCTGGTTGACCAGCACTCCGCCGCCTTCGCCGCCCCACGTGGCGCGCCACTCGCTGGAGTTGTAGTAGCCCTGGGGCCGCCACCAGGTGGTGATGATCCAGTTGGTGCGGCGGATGCTGCCGATCTCCCCCGCGTCCACGATCTCCTTCAGGCGCTGGTACAGCGGGTTGTTGCGTTGGTTGAACATGATGGCGAACGAGAGCCCGGGCTTGGACGCGGCGAACTCGTTGAGCTCCTTGACCTGCTTGGTGTACACGCCGGCCGGCTTCTCGACGAGGGCGTGGATGTTGCGCTTGAGCGTTTCGATGCCCATTTCCGGGTGCAGGAAGTGCGGCACGCACGTGACGATCGCGTCGACGTCGCCGCTTTCGAGCATCGTGATGTAGTCGTCGTAAAAGGGGACGTCAGCGTACTGGGACGAGGCCTGCTCCTTCTTCCCGGGGTCGACGTCGCAGATGGCCCCGATTTCCATGTTGGGGACCAGCCCGTCCTGGATGAACTTGGCGTAGGCGCCGCCCTGCTGGCCCAGGCCGATGATGCCCAGACGTACTTTTTTGCTCATAAGTGAATCTCCGTGTTCGTGGGTGCTGTGGTGGGGACGTCTTAGAAGAGTTCGCCGTGGCCCATGGCCACGAGGTTGTCGTAGGAAGTCTGCAGGGCGTCCCAGACGGAGCGGCCGTAAAGCTCGTCCTGCTCCACGAGCAGGTACCGGGCGCCCGCGGCCTGGGCGGCCGGGATGATGGCGGGGAAGTCCAGGTTGCCCTCGCCCACTTCGGCGAACTGGACCACGTTTTTGAACTCGGCCATGAAGCCGGCAAAGTCCCCGGTTTCCAGGAGCCCGAAGGCACTCTCGGGGAGCTGGCCGATCCGGTAGTCCTTCAGGTGGACCATCGCGGTGCGGCCGGCGTATTTGGCCAGGGTCCGGACCGGGTCCAGGCCGCCGCGCTGGACCCAGTGGACGTCGATTTCCAGGCCCATGGCCGGGGAGTTCGCGGCGATGATGTCCAGCATGTACGCGCCGTCGAATTTCGCGAACTCGATGTGGTGGTTGTGGTAGTACAGGCCGAGTCCGTGCTCGGCCAGGCGCTCGGCGTACCCGTTGGCCTGCTTGGCGAAGTCCACGACGGCGTCGATCGATTTCATGGCGGGGAACGGCAGCATGCCGATCCGCAGGAGCTTCGTGTCCAGGCGATTGGCGTCCTCGACGATCTTGTCGAAGTGGTCCTTCAGCGAATCCCCGGGCATGCCCTTGGGGGTTTCCATGGCCACGGACAGGGCGGCCACGTCCATGCCGAGTTCGGTCTGCGCGCGGTCCAGTTCCGCCACGTTTTCCGGCGTCATGGGGATCTGGGATACCTCGACCGCGTTGTAGCCGATCGCGTTGACCTTCCGGAGCGTTTCGAACGCCCCGAGATCCCTGAAGCTGTCCCGCAGCATCATGGCTTGTACACCTATTGTGGCCATTCCGGTTCCTCCGTCCGGCCGGCTCCCAAGGAAACCGGCACGTCGTATTTGTTGGTTGCTAGTGGTCTGGCCGCGTCCTCAGGCGAGGACACCTGCCTGTTCGTGCTGCTGCCGCTGGAGTTCCAGCAGCCGGTGCCTGTCGGCCCTGCGCTGTTCCTGGCGGTCCGGGTCCGGGACCGGCGAGGCCAGCAGCAGCCGCTGCGTGTAGGGGTGCTCCGGGTCCCGGGTGACGACGTCGGCCGGGCCCTGCTCCACAATCTCGCCGTGGTACATCACTGCGACGCGGTGGCTGATGTGCCGGACGACGTCGAGGTCATGGGACACGAAGAGGTAGGAGACCCCGGTGTCCCGCTGGATCTGCAGGAACAGGTCCAGCACGCGGGCCTGCGTCGACAGGTCCAGGGCGCTCACGGGCTCGTCGCAGACGATCAGTTTCGGTGACAGCGCCAGCGCCCGGGCGATGGCGACGCGCTGCCGCTGTCCGCCGCTGAATTCCCTGGGGAGCCGGTGGATGGCGTCGGAGGGAAGTCCCACCTGGTCCAGCAGCTCCCGGACCCGCGCCCTGGCTTCGGCGGGCGGCTTGCCCTGCACGGCGAGGGGTTCGGCGAGGATGTCACCGATTTCCAGTGCCGGGTTCAACGAGGTGTACGGGTCCTGGAAGACCACCTGCAGGTCCCGGCTCAGGGTCCGCCGGTCCTTGCGGCTGGCGTGGCTGATGTCCTTGCCGTCGAACGTGATCCTGCCCGCCGTAACCGGCGCCAGCCCCAGCACGGCGCGGCCCAGGGTCGTTTTGCCGGAACCGGACTCCCCCACCAGGCCGAGGGTCTCGCCCTGGCCGATGGTGATGTTGATATCCGTCAGTGCACGGAACGGTTTGGCCCGGAAGCCTTTGCCGGGATATTCCACGATGAGGTTGTCCACGCGCAGCAGGTCTGTGTGTTCCCCGGCCGCGGGGGTGGAGCCGGAAGTTACGGTTGCAGTCATGATGCCGCCCCCTGGGAGGTTGATGAAACGAGCGTGGTCATGGGTTCCCTGCCTTCCAGCATGGACCCGAGCAGGGTCCGGGTGTAGGTCTCCTGCGGGTTCCTGAGGATGCCGCGGACCGGGCCCTCCTCCACAAGCCGGCCGTTCTGCATCACCACGACGCGGTCGCAGAGGTCCGCCACCACGCCGAAGTTGTGCGTCACCAGGATCACGCCGATGTTCAACCGCTTCTGGAGGTCCCGGATCAGGTCCAGGACGTCGGCCTGCACGGTGACGTCCAGGGCCGTGGTGGGTTCGTCGGCGATCACCAGGTCCGGTTCGCAGCTGATGGCCCCGGCGATCAGCACGCGCTGGGCCATGCCGCCGGACACCTCGTGCGGGTAGGCGTCGAAGGTCCGCTTGGGGTTGACGATTCCGACGTCGGTCAGGAGCTTCAGTGCCCGCGTGCGGGCTTCCTCCTTGGAGATGCCGAGGACGCGCATCATGGGGGTGACCAGCTGGTAGCCGATGGTGAAGGCCGGGTCCAGGTTGCTCATGGGTTCCTGCGGAATGTAGGAGATCCTCTTGCCGCGCAGCTTGGACAGCCGCTCCTGGCTGACCCGTTCGTCCCCCGGCGCCACGGTGTAGTTGCCGTCGAACTGGATGGAACCGGCCACAATACGGGCGTTGTCCGGAAGCAGCCCCAGGATGGAGAACGCCGTCTGGGACTTGCCCGAGCCGGATTCGCCCACGATGCCCAGGATCTCGCCGCGGTCCACGTGGAACGACACGTCATCCACCACCTTTTTGATGGAACCGTCCGCCTGGGGGTAGCCGACGCCGAGATTGGTCACCTTCACCAGGTGGTGTTCGGTGCCGGCGTCGACGGCGGCCACGGACTTGCGCGACGGCCGCGCAGTGGAGGGTGCCGGCGTCGTGCCCGCCGACGGAACTGCCGCCTTCCTGCGGTGCTTGATCTTTTCGCCGTCTTCAAGCGCGTCGCGGAGGGCGTTGCCCAGCAGGACCAGGCCGCCGATGGTCAGCGCCATGGCAAGCGCCGGCCAGAACAGCAGCGTCGGGTTCAGGTAGACGTTCTTGAAACCCTCGGAGAGCATAACGCCCCAGGTTGCCTTGGTGGGGTCGCCCAGGCCGAGAAACTCCAGTCCGGACTGGATGGCGATTGCCACCCCGGCGATCGCCGCGGTCTGGATGATGATGGGTGCGCGGACCACAGAGAAGATGTGGCGCGCGATGATGCTGAGGTCGGAGAGCCCGGACACCCGTGCGGCGTCAACATAGAGCTCGTTGCGCACCGACTGGACCGCCGTGCGGGTCAGCCGGAAATAGGACGGGCTGATGAGGATGCCGAAGGCGATCATGGAAATCCAGACCGACGGGCCGAAGGCCGCCCGGATGGTCAACAGCACGATCAGGCCCGGAAGGCTCATGAGGATGCTGACCACCCAGTTGGAGCCGGCCTCGAACTTCCCGGCGTAGTAGCCGGCGATCAGGCCCGCCGGCAGTCCGATGACAATGGCCACGCCCGCGCAGAGCAGGGCCGATAGCAGCGTCAGTTGCGCGCCGAACAGCAACCGGCTCCAGACATCGCGTCCGGCGCTGTCGGTTCCCAGGACGTTGACTGAGTCCGGGGCGGCCAGGGTCTTGGCAATGTTTGCGTAGTTCTGGTCAAAGGGAGCCAGGACCGGGGCCAGAAGGGCCAGGAGCGAGATCACCAGGAGAATGCCCATGGCGGCGATGCCGAGGGGGTTCTTGAACAGGCGCCGGATCACGGTGGAACGGACCACGGTACCGCTTTGGCCTGTTCCCGCGGGGGTGGCAACTGCCGCGGTTGCGGCGGCTTCTTCGGAAGAATTGTTCATGAGACACGTACCTTCGGGTTGAGCCAGCCATTGAGAATGTCCACCAGCAGGTTCACGACTATGACGACGACCACCGTGTACATCACGACGCCCATCACCACCGGAAGATCCGACTGGCCGGTTGCGGCCACCGCCAGCGGCCCCATGCCCGGAAGGGCGAAGATCTGTTCGATGATCACCACACCGCCAAGCATGCCGATCAGCTGCAGGCTCAGCACGGTCAGGCCGGCCGGAGCGGCGCTGCGCAGCACGTGCTTGAACAGAATTTCGCGCTCGCCGATCCCGCGGCTGCGAAGGGTGCGGACATAGTCCCGCTCGAGTTGTTTGATGACGGCGCTGCGGATCTGCTGCGCGCCTCCGGTGACGCCGTTGATCAACAGGGCAATCACCGGAAGCGACATGGAATAGATCCAGGCGTCGGCCCCGGCGTCCGGGGAAATGGTGCTGGTGGCCGGGAAGAGTCCCAGCTGGATGGCCAGGATGGTGACCAGGATGACGCCGATGACGAACCCCGGTACGGAGTCGCCGATGATGGCGCCAACCTGGACCACCCTGTCCACCCAGCCGCGCTTGACCGCGGCGGCAACGCCAATGAGTGCGGCACAAATTGCGATCAGGATCATTGCGGCGAAAACCATGGTCATGGTCACCGGAATCCGGCTGGCCAGGGAGTTGGCCACCGGTTCCGAGGTGAACCAGGATGCGCCAAGGTTTCCGCTGAGGGCATCGGACACCCAGGTGAAGTAGCGGGACACCAGGGGTTGGTCCAGGCCCAGCTCCTGTTCTTTCAACGCCACCTGCTCAGCGGTGGCCTGGTCGCCCAGGATGTTCCTGGCGATGCTCCCGCTGGACATATACAGCAGGAAGAAGGTGAGCGCCGAGACAACAAGCAGCACCACCAGCCCGCTGCCCAGCCTTTTCGCAATGAACCTGATCATGGTGCCCTACTTGGCCGGTGAGTAGTTGTAGATGGACGGGACGGCCTGCTGGATCTGCGGCGTCACGTTCACCTTGGCGTTGTGGTAATACATCTGGTTGACGCGGAACAGCGGAGCGAACCAGGCCTGCTCCACCACGTACTTGTTCACGTCCTGGGCCAGCTTGCCGGCGTCGGCGCCGCCGTTGCGCACGGCGTCAATCTTGGCGTCGAGATCCGGCGACGCGTTCTTGAACGGGTTGTAGAGCGCCTTGGTGGAGATGATCTGGTTGATGGCCACGGTCGGCTGGCCCTGGAAGAGGGAGAAGTACATCGTGGTGTACTTCTGTCCGGCCACATCGGACGTGAAGGTGTTGGTGAGCGCGGCGCCAATCTTCAGGGTGATGCCGACGTCTGCGAGCTGCTGCTGGACCACGGAAATTTGGGTCTGGAAGTCGGGGATGCTGGGGATTTCCAGGGTCACTCCGGTTTCATAGCCGGCTTCTTTGAGGAGCTGCTTGGCCTTGGCCGGATCGTAGCTGTAGTAGTTTTCCAGCTCTTCGGTCCAGGCGCCGCTGGCCTTGCCGAAGGGCTGGGACGTCGGGGTGCCCTGGCCCAGCAGGACCTGGTCGAGGATGGTCTTGCGGTCAAAGGCGTGGTTGATGGCCTGGCGGACCTTGACGTTCTGCAGCGCGGGGTTCTTGGCACCGTCACGGTCCAGGAGGAGCAGCCCCTGCCAGTCCACCTCGTTGGCGGCCAGCTTCATCTTGGCGCCCTCGGCCTGCTTGCCGTTCTTGGGGTCCAGGAGGGTGGCGTCCACCTGGCCGGAGACCAGGGCGTTGGTGCGGGCGGTGGGGTCGGTCAGGATCTTGAAGGTCAGCTTGGAGTACTTCTGCAGGTCCTTGTTCCAGTAGTCCTTCCGGGCGGTGAACACGGTCTGGGAATCTTTGACCGACGCGGCCTTGTCCATCACGTAGGGACCGGAGCCCGCCGGTTCGGTCTTGATGCCGTCGGTGCCGAGCGCCTTGGGGCTGCCCATCAGGCCGGCGGCCTGGCTGAGGAAGTATTCCAGGGCCGGGTCCGGGGTGCTGAGGTTGATGTCGATGGTGTCGGTGTCCACCACGGCCACGTCCTTGACGGCATTGAGCTGGGCCATCTGCGGACCATTGGCCTTCTTGAAGTGGTCCATGTTTGCCTTGGCGGCTTCGGCGTCGAACTTTGCGCCGTCGCTGAAGGTGACGTCCGAGCGCAGGTCCACCGTCAGTTTGGTGTTGGCTGCGTTGTACTTCCAGGCCGTCGCCAGCATGGGGCTGAGCTTTCCGTCCGGCTCGCGGAGGATGAGGGTGTCGTACACGGCCTGGTACGGCTGGAGGATGTGGCCCACATGGGCCTGGGCCGGATCCCAGGACCGGACGTCCTGGATGGTGCCCAACGTCAGTGCCGTGGCAGCGCCGGCGGCCGAGCTGGATTTTGCAGCGCCTCCGCACGCTGTCAGGGCGAGGGCCGCGCTGACGGTGAGGGCGGTTGCTGCCGCCTTGGGACCTAACTTCATTGTTGGCTCCTAGTGAGTCTGTGACCTGGGTGCTTCAAAACCGGGAGGTGTGGCGTGGGCCACACCGGCCTTGTGGGATTCACAGTACGCATTGTTGCCTATCTTGGCAACCGATTGTCATATTCGTTGCAAAATGTCGATTGGAGGGCAGCGAAAAGCCCGGAATCAAATCATTAAGCGGGTTAACATCCGGTTGCCAGAAGGCTCAGGAAACCTGGTGGGCCGCGCCCGGGTAGCTCTGCCGGTAGATGTCCTTGACGATGCGCAGCGATTTCTCGGCCTCCGCCGGGCTGATCCAGAACGGCTCCGTCTCGGACAGCCGGCCGTAGAAGTCGTTGATCAGCAGTTCGTGCGAGACGCCCCAGTAGGACCGGCCGCCGGAGCCGCTCCTGCGCTCCGGAATGACCTCAGTGCGCCCGTCCCGATGGGCAACAGTAAGGTCGCCGCGCAGGCTCAGAACGGCCTTCTCCGTGACCACCTCGAGTGTCACCGGCGCGTTGGAGGCATTGGCAAGGGTGGCGTAGAACGCGCTCCGGGCACCGTTGGCGTGCTCCGCCACGAACTCGGTGGTGTCTTCCACCTCGATGGTGCCGCCCAGGAAGCGTGTGGAGGCGTTGCCACTGACAGCAACGACGTCTCCTACCAGCCACTGGAGCAGATCCACGGTGTGGATGGCCTGGTTCATCATCAGTCCCCCACCGCCGCCGGCCCAGGTCCCCCGCCATGGCCGGTCCCGGTAGTACTCGGCGGAACGCTGCCACATCACCGTCGCCGAGGCACCCATCACGGCCCCCAGCTCGCCGGATGACAGCAGCGCAGACATGGCCTGCGACGTCGCGTTGTACCGGTTCTGGAAGCACACTGCGATCTTCGCGCTGCCTGCCGAGGCCACGTCAACCAGCCGCCTCCCCTCGGCCAGGGTGTGGGCCAGCGGCTTCTCCACGATGACGTTGACGCCACGCTCCAGGCACTCCGCGGCCACCGAGGCGTGCTGGTCATGCGGAGTGCAGATGTGCACCACGTCCGGCCGGACCGCCTCGATCATGCTCAGGTGATCGGCGAAGCCGGGGACGCCGCGGGCGGCGACCGCGGCGGCCAGCCGCTCCGGATCCGAATCGCAGACCGCAACCAGGGTGGCGCCGTCGAGCTTTGCCAGCGCCTCGAAATGCACGGCGGAAACATCGCCGCAGCCGATGACTGCCGCCGTCGTACTCAAGAGAGTTCAACCCCGTTCTTCGCGGCGAGCGCTGCGAAGGCGCGGGCCGCTTTGCCGAACGCGACGGGCCCGGAGAATCCGCCCAGCTCGTGGGCGCTGGCCAGATGCGGCTCCAACGAGGCGAAGCCGCTGAAGCCGTCAGCCTTGAGGGCTGCGATGGTGGCGTCCAGTTCGCCGTCGCCCTCGCCGGAGGGAACCACCGCGCCCGTGGCGGCCACGGCATCCTTGACCTGGAAGTACTCCAGGTACGGGCGCAGCATCGCGTAGCCCTCCGTATAGGGCTTGACGCCCACCTGGACGAAGTTGGCGTTGTCCCAGGCGATGCGCAGCGCCGGGGAGTCGACAGTCTCCATGATGTCCAGGACACGCTCGGGAGTGTCGCCGAAGATGCCCTTCTCGTTTTCATGCAGGAGCACGACGCCGGCTTCCGCGGCGAGCGCCGCCAGCGCGGCCATGCGGGCCATGACGTCCTCGCGGATGTCTTCAGCAGCCTGGTTGTCCGCCCGGTAGAACGAGAAGATGCGGATGTACCGGGTGTCCAGCCCTTTGGCGACGGAGATGATCTGCCGAAGGCGTTCCAGTTCGTGTTCCGCCGGCAGGCTCACGTCCACCTTGCCGATGGGGCTGGCCACGGCCGAAACTTTGAGGCCCTTCTCGTCGAGAATGCCCTTGAGCCGGGCGACCTGCTCCGGTTCGAGTTCGGAGACATTCGTGCCCCAGGCGCTGCGCACCTCGATATGGCTGACGCCGAGGGCCAGGAGGACCGCGGCCTGCACCGCGGGATCCGGGTCGATTTCGTCTCCGAAGCCTGAGAGCGGCCAGACTGCGGTGGGTGTGTTGCTCACGCGGATCTCCTGGTTTTTCGCGGCCGCCGCATCGGGCAGCCCTGTTCCCGGCCCCGGCGCGGTGACGCAGTTCACAAACGGTGTCGAAGCCAGCTTAGCTACTGGCGGACGGTAATGACAACCGATTGCCAAACTTTGACAAGGTGTGGCATTCTTGGCGGACCGGCGGACCTGTGGCGGCAGTCACAGGCCGGCCATTCCACCCCCGGCCATCACGGCCCTGCCACCACGTTCAGAGAGGAGCGCCGTGGCTACGACGCAGCCAGCGGCCGTTGACCGGCCCGCCACCATCCACGACATCGCCGCGCTTTGCGGGGTGGCGGCCTCCACCGTTTCCCGCGCGCTCTCCACCCCGGACCGCGTCAACATCCGTACCCGCCAGCGGATCGAGGCGGCTGCGGCCCAGCTGCATTACATTCCCAACAGCCAGGCGAAGGCGCTGAGTTCCGGCCGTACGGGCGCGGTGGGTGTCCTGGTGCCGGACATCACCAACCCGTTCTACTTCGACCTCATCCGGGGAACCCAGCTCCAGCTCAAGGCGGCCGGCTACACGCAGTTGCTCGTGGACACGGAGGAATCCGACGAGGTGGAAGCGAGCACACTCGAGCAGCTGCGAAAGAGCGCCGACGGCATCATCGTTGCAGCGTCCCGGCTCACCGACGAAGCCCTGCTGGCCGCGGCGGCCAAGATGCCACTGGTCACCATCAACCGTGACGTTCCCGGAGTCCCCGCCGTCATCATTGACACTCCCTCCGCCACCAGCCAGGCGCTGGACCACCTCGTCTCGCTGGGCCATACCCGGATCGCCTACATGGCCGGTCCGCTGACGTCCCAGTCCAGCACGCGGCGCTGGACCACCCTGTCCGAGGCCGCCGAGGAACGCGGTGTGGAAGTGCGCCGGCTGGGGCCGTTTGCCCCCAAGACACAGTCCGGCGCCGCAGCCGCGGACGCCGCCGTGCACAGCGGAGTGACGGCCTGCATCGCCTTCAACGACCTCATCGCCATCGGCATGCTGCAGCGCCTGCGGGAACGCGGCCTGCGGGTTCCGGAGGACATGAGCATTGTGGGCTGCGATGACATCTTCGGCGCCGATTTCTGCAATCCGCCCCTGTCGACCATGGCCTCCCCGATCGAGCAGGCCGGCCGCGTGGCGGTCTCCATGCTGCTGGCCCGGTTGAACCCGCTGGCCGGCGGCGGCACCCGCAGCCGGTCCGTGATGCCCACCCACCTCACGGTCCGCGGCTCGACAGGACCGGCGCGGCAGGCTTTGTGATGGCCCCCGCTGACGGACTTAGTTGAGCATGGTTGACACTGCTGACTAGGCTGGGTCACATGCGCGAACTCCAGGCCAGGATCATTGAAGAAATGGGCGTGCAGCCCCGGATCGACCCCGCCGGGGAGGTGCGCAAACGCGTCACGTTCCTCAAGGAATACCTCAAGGCAACGCACACCAGGGGCTTCGTCCTGGGCATCTCCGGCGGCCTGGATTCCTCGCTCGCGGGCCGGCTCGCGCAGCTGGCCGTGGAAGAACTCGCGGCCGAGGGTGTGGAGGCCAACTTCGTGGCGGTCCGCCTCCCCTACGGTGTCCAGCACGACGAGGACGACGCCCAGGCCGCCCTGGACTTCATCCAGGCCAAGACGGAGTGGACGTTCAATATCTCCGCGGCAGTGGACGGGTTCGAGGACGAATTCGAGAAGACCGTGGGCAACGGGATCTCCGACTTCCACAAGGGCAACACGAAGGCCCGCACCCGCATGATCGCGCAGTACGCCCTCGCCGGCGAGCACAACTACCTGGTCATCGGAACGGACCACGGTGCGGAATCGGTCACCGGGTTCTTCACCAAGTACGGCGACGGCGGCGCGGACATCCTGCCGCTGTTCGGGCTCAACAAACGCCAGAACAGGGCATTGCTGGCCGAACTCGGCGCACCCGCCCGGGTCTGGGAGAAGGTCCCCACGGCAGACCTCCTCGACGGCCAGCCCGGCCGCACGGACGAGGACGAACTCGGCCTGAGCTACGACCAGATCGACGACTACCTCGAAGGCCGCGAGGTCCCGGACGCCGTGGCCGAATCCATCGAGCACAAATACCTCCGCACCCGCCACAAGCGCACAGTCCCGGTCACCATCTTCGACACCTGGTGGAAGTAGCCCGTCCCGGGATAGTCATCCGTCCGGGGGCGCTTTGACGCCCGGCTGGACCGTTTCGGCGCTCAGGGCCGGTGTGTCCGCGCCAATGTGCCCCCGGACGGCAGCAGCGTGGAGATCCGGTGGGCCTCATCCATCAGGAGGCGGCCCAGCATTTCCTGCCGTTCGCCCTTGAAGCGCGGTTCAATCCCGGTCAGCGACAGCGCCCAGGCGGGGCGGCCGCGCTGGTCGAACACCGCAGCGCCCATCCCCCAGCTACCTTCCAGCACAAGGCCCGGATTCACTGAGTAGCCGGACTGCCGCGTCTTCGCCAGGTTCTCCCGGACCAGCGGCTCGGTGTGCGCCGCCGCGAAGCGGCCGGCGTGCGCGGCCCAGCCGGCCAGCAGCTCTTCCTGCTCCGCCTCGGGCAGGAAGGCCATGATGGCGGTGCCGGCGGAGGCCACCCCGAGCGGGAACCGGACTCCCTCGTGCAGCACAAAGGACCGCACCGGGAAGCTCCCCTCCTCCCGGAGCAGGCACACCGTTTCCGCGCCGCGCCGGATCGAGAAGAAGGCGCTTTCACCGGTCTCTTCGGCGAGCCGTCGAAGGCTCGGCCGGGCGATGTCCTCCAGCGGGAAACGCGCCGAAGCCACCGAGCCCATCAGCAGGATCTCCGGCCCCAGCACCCAGTTGTTGCTCAGCGGGTCCTGGTCCAGCAGTCCTTCAGCGGCCAGCGAGGCAAGCAGCCGGTGCACGGTGGGCCGGGTGAGCCCGGTTTCCCTGACGAGTTCCACGAGCGGGGAGCCTTCCGGCCTCCGTCCGACAATGCGCAGCAGGGAGGCGACGCGGCTGACCACCTGCGCGCCCTGGACCGGTGGTGACGTCATCTTTTCCTCGAATATCGGCTCGGAACCAGCTAAACCATCCATATTGTGGACAGTGCACAGCCTACCGTCCACACTGTAAAAATGGCACTCTTTCTGCCGAATTCGCCCGTTGACAGTCTCCTTTTCGGCACCGTAGGCTCCAACAGCAGAGGAACGGTCCACAAAGTGGATTGCGTCATGAGCTCAATGAGGAGATGCGATGTCAAAGGTGAAATCCGGAGCGGCCGCCGCGCTGCAGGACGTACTGCGGGACGGCATGACGCTCGCCGTCGGAGGCTTTGGCCTCAGCGGCATCCCGGCCGACCTGATCGAAGCCGTGCGGGACTCGGGCGTCAAGGACCTCACGGTGGTCTCCAACAACATGGGCGTGGACGGCAAGGGACTCGGCGTGCTGATCGAAGCCGGGCAGGTCCGCAAGGTCATCGCCTCGTACGTCGGCGAGAACAAACTCTTCGCCGAGCAGTACCTCGCCGGCAAGCTGGAGGTGGAGTTCACCCCGCAGGGCACCCTCGCAGAGCGGCTCCGTGCCGGCGGCGCCGGCATCCCGGCGTTCTACACCAAGACCGGAGTCGGCACTCTGGTCGCCGAAGGCAAGCCGCTCGCGGAGTTCGACGGCGAGACTTTCGTCCAGGAACGCGCCATCAAGGCCGACGTCGCCCTGGTGCACGCGCACACCGCCGACACCGACGGCAACCTGATCTACCGCTACACGGCCCAGAACTTCAACCCCGTGGTGGCGACGGCCGGCGCCGTGACGGTGGCCGAAGCCGAAGTGATCGTGGAGCCCGGGCAGCTGGACCCGAACCACATCATCACCCCCGGCGTCTTCGTCCAGCGCCTCGTCCAGGCCAGCGGCCGGGTCAAGGACATCGAACAGCGGACGGTCCGCCCCCGCGCAGAAGCGGCCGAAGCCGCAACCGTTCCGGCCTAAGCGCCGCCCCTACTTTCGTCAGGAGAATCACCATGGCTTGGACCCGGAATGAAATGGCTGCCATCGCGGCCGAAGAACTCAACGACGGCGACTACGTCAACCTCGGCATCGGCATCCCCACGCTGGTCGCCAACAACCTGCGCGACGGCGTCCGCGTCGTCCTGCAGAGCGAAAACGGCCTGCTCGGCATGGGACCGTTCCCCTACGAGGGCGAGGAGGACGCGGACCTCATCAACGCCGGCAAGCAGACCGTCACGGTCCTGCCCGGCGGCAGCATCTTCGACTCCGCCACGTCCTTCGGCATGATCCGCGGCGGCCACGTCAAGGTCGCCATCCTGGGCGCCATGCAGGTCTCCGGCGACGGCGACCTCGCCAACTGGACCATCCCCGGCAAGATGGTCAAGGGCATGGGCGGCGCCATGGACCTCGTCGCCGGCACTCCGCGCGTCGTGGTCCTCACGGAGCACAACGCCAAGGACGGCACCGCCAAGATCGTCAAGGAATGCACCCTGCCCCTCACCGGCCTGAGCTGTGTTGACCGGATCATCAGCGACCTCGCGGTGTTCGACCTGGTGAAGCCTGAACAAGAAACTGGCGGCGTCCGCCGGCTCACGCTGACCCGCCTCGCCCCGGGCATCACCGTGGAGGAAATCCGCGAAAAGACCGAGGCCGAGTTCGACGTCGCCCCGTCCCTCGACGCGTCCCCCACCCCTGACAGCAGCACCCTTGACAGCAGCACCCTTGAAGGAGCCACCGCATGAGCCTGCGCGAACAGTTCGGCAAAGACATCCTGCTGACCGGCTGGGGCCACAGCCGTTTCGGCAAACTCACGGATGAGACCCTCGAATCCCTGATCGTCCAGGTCGCCACGGAAGCGATCGGCAACGCCGGGATCGAACCGGGCCACATCGACGAAATCTACCTCGGCCAGTTCAACTCCGGCATGATGCCGCTGGCGTTCCCGTCCTCGCTGGCCCTGCAGGTCTCCGAGCAGCTGGCCAACGTCCCGTCCACCCGGGTCGAGAACGCCTGCGCCTCCGGATCCGCCGCGTTCCAGCAGGGCACCAAGTCACTGCTGGCAGGCACCGCGAAGACGGTTCTCGTGATCGGCGCCGAAAAGATGACCCACGCGGGCGCGGACGTGGTGGGTGCTGCCCTGCTGGGCGCGGACTACGACATGGCCGGCAAGGCCTCCAGCACCGGCTTCACAGGCCTCTTCGCCGAGGTCGCCAAGCATTACGAGAAACGCTATGGCGCTGGCGCAGGAAACCTGTCGGACGTCCTGGGCACCATTGCCGCCAAAAACCACCGCAACGGCGTGGACAATCCCTACGCCCAGCTCCGCAAGGACCTCGGCGAGGAGTTCTGCCAGACCGTCTCGGACAAGAACCCGATGGTCGCCGACCCGCTGCGCCGCACCGACTGCTCGCCGGTGTCCGACGGCGCCGCCGCCGTCGTGCTGTCTGTCGCGCCGACCGGCGGGGCCACCGCGCCGGTGCGGCTCGCCGGGTTCGGCCACGCGAACGATTTCTTCCCCACCGAGCGCCGGGACCCCACCGCGTTCAACGCCACCCGCGCCTCGTGGCAGCGCGCCCTGGGCATGGCCGGCGTCGGGCTCGAGGAGCTGGACTTCGCCGAGGTGCACGACTGCTTCACCATCGCCGAGCTGCTGATGTACGAGGCGATGGGGCTGACCGAACCGGGCCAGGGATCCCGCGCCATCACGGAAGGCTGGGTGTTCAAGGACGGCAAGCTGCCCGTCAACGTCTCCGGCGGGCTCAAGGCCAAGGGCCACCCCGTGGGCGCCACCGGCGTCTCGCAGCACGTCATCGCGGCGATGCAGCTCACCGGCACCGCGGGCGACATGCAGTTGCCTTCGGCCCGCCGCGCTGCGGTGCAGAACATGGGCGGGGTGGGCATCGCCAACTACGTCAGCGTCCTCGAAGCGGTCTAGGCGCAGCCCGCGGACATGGTGTGGGTCACCAATTGGCTTGGCTTGGCGGCCGGCGCACCCGTTACGGTGCGCCGGCCCGGCCGTGCACCGGCCGTGGCAACAGTGGAGCTCGCGACCCCGGACGGACAAGTCCTCTGGGTCAGGTATTGGTTCTCGGCCGACCGCGCCATGCTCCACAAGGCCGACGGGACTGAAGTATGGTGCGAGGCGGACATTGTCTGAATCCAGCATTGAAAGCGTCGCGGATTTGCTGTTCCGTGACCTGCACTACCTGAAGGCGAGCAGCGTTCAGCGGTGCCTCGACGAAGTGCCCGGCTACCGGGGTGTGGCCGAAACGGATATCAGCTCCTCTGTCGAGCAGAATCTGCGCATGGCCATCCACGCGGTGAAGTCCGGCGCGGTGCCGGCGTCGTCGGAACTCGCGGTAGAGGCCCGGGTGGCCCAGGTCCGCTTCCACCAGGGCCTGCGCATCGAGGACGTTATGCGGGGGTACCGCCTGTCCATGGCCGTGATCCAGGACCGCTTCCTCGACATCGCGCACGAAGTGGGGCTCGGCGACCGGGAAGTCCTCGCGGCGCACCGGGTCCTCTGGGGCGTCAGCGACTCCTACACCGCCGCGCTCGTCCACTCCTACCGGGAAAGCAGTGTCCAGCAAGCGGTGCGGGACCATGAGCTGCGGCAGGACTACCTGCGCGCGGTCCTGGCGGGGTCGCTCGCGGACAGCGACCTGCGCACCCGCTCGTCGGACTTCGGGATCGACCCCCAGCGTTCCTTCCACGCTCTGCACGCCCGGCCCCGGCCCGGTGCTTCACCCGATGAACTGCTGCGTGTCCTGGCCGGACGATTGTCGACCGGCGACGGCGTCCTGACGTTGCGGGCGGGCGACGTCGTCGGATTCACGGCCCGCCGGCCGGATCACGGGGACACCGCCACCATCGCCCTGGGGTCTCCCCTCCCGCTCTCCGAACTGCCCCGCTCCAAAGCAGCAGCCGACCGGGTCTTCGACGCCGCCTGGAAACGCCCTGCGGGCGGCGTGTTCTCCCTGGAGGACCTGACCTGGCGGACAGCCGCCGGTGATCCGGATGTCACGGCCGTGCTACGCCAGCGCTACTTGGCCCCCTTTGCCGCCGACGCCGACTTCGGCCGGATCGTGCTGGCTTCGGTGCGGAGCTACCTGGACCACGACCGCCGGATTTCCGCAGCAGCCAGGGCCCTGTCAGTCCACGAAAACACCCTCCGCTACCGCCTGCAGAAATTCGAGCAGGCCACCGGTGCGCGGCTGGATGCCACGAACACTATCGTCGAGCTCTGCTGGGCCTTCGAGGCATGCCAGGAAGCGCCTGCGGGCGGGTTGTAGGAATCCACAACGGCGGCCCGAGACCCTTTGAGCTGGCTCCATAGTCCGGCGCGCCCGACGCTCCGTAACGTGGTTTGCATCACAGCCGGATGATCTGCTGAACCGCGACCTGACCGTCCGGACGACGCATCATGGATCGTCCGGGACCATCGGATCTGGGAGCAACCGGATGAGCGTCATCACCGCCGCACCACCTGTCAGCAGGGCACGCCAACTGGCGGCCGCCACCGTCGGAAACATCGTTGAATGGTTCGACTGGTACGTCTACTCCATGCTGGCCCTGTACTTTTCCGCCCAGTTCTTCCCCAAAATGGGCGACCCCATTGTCCCGTTGCTCAGCGCCATGGCGATCTTCGCCGTCGGCTTCTTCATGCGTCCTCTGGGCGGCTTCCTCGGCGGCATCGTGGCCGACCGTTTCGGCCGGAAGAAGGCGCTCACCGCGACCGTGATGCTCATGGGCATCGGCAGCCTCCTCGTCGCCCTTGCCCCCACCTACGACCAGGTGGGGGTGCTCTCGCCCATGATCCTGGTGCTCGCCCGGCTCCTGCAGGGGCTTTCCACCGGCGGCGAATTTGCCGCGTCCTCGACGTTCCTGGTGGAATCCGCACCGGACGGGCGCCGTGGATTCTTCTCGAGCTTCCTGTACATCGGGGCGACGCTGGGCAACCTCGTCGCGATCGGCTCAGTGGCCTTGCTCGTCGCGGGCCTGCCGGACGAGGCCATGCGCGAATGGGGCTGGCGTGTGCCGTTCGCCATCGGAACCCTCGGCGCGGCAGCCGGCCTGTTCATCCGCCGGTTCGCCGAGGAAACCCTGGTGACCGGGGACGAGGACCCCGGCTCCGGACCGGGCGCAGCCCAGCGCGCGCCGAAGCCCTCCGTCTTCGAGTTCATGCGCACCCACCCGAAAGAGTGCGTCCTGGTCTTCGCGATCAACGCAGCCCCCACCCTGTTCTTCTACGTGTTCACGTCCTACCTGCCCACGTACGCGCACATCACGGTCGGCTTTGACATGAAGAACGGCCTCCTGGTGGGACTCATCTCCTTGTCCTACTTCGCGATCCTGCAGCCCGTTATGGGCATTCTTTCGGACCGGATCGGCCGCAAACCCCTGCTGCTGACCTTCGGCCTCGGTTTCACCCTGCTGACCCTTCCCCTGCTGAACTCACTCCAGAACAGCTTCCTGAGCCTGCTCCTGGTCCAGATGGCGGCCCTGACGCTGCTGGCCTGCTACACCTCCATTACGTCCGCCGTGATGTGCGAACTCTTCCCCGCCCGGATTCGGGCCGCCGGAATCGGCCTGCCCTACGCGCTCGGCGTTGCCCTGGTCGGCGGCACCGGACCGTACGTCGCCACCTGGCTGGCCGACGCCCAGATGATCGACGTCTTCGGGTGGTACCTGACCATCCTCGCGGCGATCACCACGGCCGTCTTCCTGAGGCTGAAGGAAAGCTACAAGACGGGACTGCCGCAGTGAGCGTGATCGGATTCTTTGACCGGGGCTGGCGGTCCAACCCCGACGGCGTCGCGTATGTCCAGGGCGCCACCTCCTACACCTTCCGCGGGGCCGGCGAGCTGTCCTGCCGGATCGCCAATGCGCTCCTGGCCTCCGGGCTCTCGTCCGGGGCCAAGATCGCGGTCCTCTCCCCCAACGATCCGCTCGCCTGGATCTGTGTCCTGGGCATTTGGCGTTCCGGGTTGACCTGGATTCCGGCCAACCCGGCAAGCCCCAGCGGCGAGACCGCGCAGCTGCTTGTAGCGTTCGACGCGGAAATGGTGATCTTCCATTCCAGCCTGGCCGGCGATGCCCGCCATCTGCGGGACCGCCTCCCCGCCGTCAGGCAGTGGGTCCAGTTCGGACCTGGCGACGCCGGGCCCGCGGACACCCCTTTCGCCGAGTGGACCGCGCCGCACCCGGCCACGAAGCCGGCCATCCGTCCCTCCCCGGACGACGTCGTCTCGCTGGCCCCGACCGGCGGCACCACGGGCCTGCCGAAGGGGGTGATGAACACGAACAGAAGCCTGTCGGCCTTCGCGACCCACCTGATGATGGCTGCGCACTACGGTTCCGAAGACGCGATCGTGAACCTGGCCGCCGCACCGATGACCCACACCGCCGGGCTGCTCAGCCTGGCCGCCACCGCCCGGGGAGGCACCGTCGTCGTGCTTCCGAAAGCGAATCCGGAGGCCGTGCTCGATGCCATCGAGCAGTACGGGGTGACTGACCTGTTCCTGCCGCCCACCGTCATCTACCGGCTTCTGGAGGTGCTGCAGGAATCGCCGAGGGAACTGTCCTCGCTGCGGTACGTCATCTACGGGGCAGCGCCCATGTCAGTGGAGAAACTCCGGCGGGCGCTCACCGCGATCGGTCCGGTGATGATGGAGCTGTACGGGCAGATGGAGGCGCCCGCGTCCGTGACGTTCCTCCGCCCGGACGAGCACTTCGTCGACGGCGCCATCGCTCCCGATTCCCGGCTGTCTTCCTGCGGCCGCCCCTACCCATTGGTCGAGGTCGAAGTGCGCGACGACGAAGGGAGGGCGCTTCCGCCCGGAACCCCCGGCGAGATTTGCGTCCGGGGCGACCTGGTGATGAAGGGCTACTACAAGAATCCCGAGCAGACCCGGCTGGCGATCCGGGACGGCTGGCTGCACACGGGCGATATCGGGCTCTTCGACGATGAGGGCTACCTGCATCTCACGGACCGGAGGCGCGACCTGATCATCTCCGGAGGGTTCAACGTCTACCCGAGCGAGGTGGAGCAGGTTATCTGGGGCCACCCGGCGGTGCGTGACTGCGCGGTGGTCGGGTCACCGCACCCGGACTGGGGCGAGGCCGTCACCGCCGTCGTCGAGCTCAACGAAAACTGCTCCGTCACGGAACAGGAACTCATCGCCCTCTGCAAACAGGAGCTGGGCAGCATCCGGGCGCCCAAGGCCGTGCACCTCGTCCCCTCCCTGCCCCGCAGCGTCAACGGGAAAGTCCTCAAAAAAACCATTCGCGAAGCCTTCTGGCGCGACGAAAAAACCAAGATCTAGGAGAACAGCAATGCCGAAGAGACTAGACGGAAAAATCGCCCTCGTGGTGGGTGCCGGATCCAGTGCGCCCGGCATGGGCAACGGCAAGGCCACCGCCATCGCTTTTGCCCGCGAAGGCGCCACTGTGGTGTGCACGGACGTCAACGAAGCGGCCGCCAAGGAGACCGAGCGGCTGATCCTGGACGAGGGCGGCCGCGCACGGCACCTCGCCTTCGATGTCACCGACTCGGCCGCCGTGGGCCGTGCCGTCGCCGGCGTCATCGACGAATTCGGCCGGATCGACGTCCTCGACAACAACGTCGGCATCGCCAAGGTGGGCGGCGTCGTGGAACTGGACGAATCCGAGTGGGACCGGGTCCACGCCATCAACCTCAAGGGCCCCTTCCTGACCATGAAGCACGTCATCCCGCACATGGTGGCCCAGGGCGGCGGATCCATCATCAACATCTCCTCGCTGGCGGGCATCCGCTGGACCGGGGTCCCGTACTCCACCTACTACTCCTCCAAGGCCGCCCTCAACCATCTGAGCCGCACCACCGCCGCCGAATACGCCGCGAAGCACGTCCGGGTCAACGCGATCCTTCCCGGCCTCATAGAGACCCCGATGGTCACGGAATCCGCGGAACTGGCCGGAGCTTACGCGGACGGGCAGCGTGAGGAAATGCTCAGGAAGCGGCACGCCCAGGTCCCCATGGGCCATATGGGCACCGCCTGGGATGTGGCCAACGCCGCCGTTTTCCTGGCCAGCGACGAATCCGCTTACGTCACGGGCATCGAACTGCGGGTGGACGGCGGCATTTCGCTGGGGATCTGAACCTTGGCGGGGCGGGGTCAGGAGTAGTCGTTGTAGAAACCGCGGCCGCTCTTGACCCCCAGCCAGCCGTTGGAAATGTATTCCTGCAGCATGGGGGCCGATTTGTTCTCAACCCCGGCCGCCTCACAGTAGTTGTTCTCGACGTCGAGCACCACGTCCAGTCCCACCTCGTCCATAAAGCGGAAAGGCGTGATTTCGGATTTGAAGAGGTCGGCGAATAAGGCGTCCACGTCCTGCGGCTCCGCCACGCCTTCGGCCACGACCAGGAGCGATTCGCGCTTGATCGCCGCCCACACCCGGTTGAAGATGAAGCCGGCACTCTGCTTGCGCACCCGGTGCGGTTTTAGCGCGTATTTGGGCAGCTCGGCCATGAGCAACTCGATGATCCGGGGATCGGTGTGGCCGCTGGACATCAGCTCCACCGAACGTACTTCCGGCGGCATATAGAAATGCATGTTCAGGACACGCTCCGGGCTGTTCACTCCCCCGATGAATTCGGCGGAAGAGAACGAGGAAGAGTTACTGGCCAGCACGGCGTCCGGGGCGGCCAGCTGGTCAAGGTCAGCGAAGATCGCCTGCTTGAGGCCGAGCTTGTCAGGAACCGACTCGACCACGAGCCACGAATCCCGCAGGGCGTCCACTAGATCGTCTGTCGCCGCGAGCCGCACCGCCGGATTGCCCCCGAGCTCCTCCACGGCGCGGTGGCGCTGGGTTGCAATGTACTCGAGCGCAGCCCTGGCCACGGCGAGGCTGGTGTCGTAGACGCGCACTTCGGCGCCCTGGAGCGAGAGCATCAGGGCGATGCGCCGGCCCAGGGTCCCGCCGCCGATGACTGTTATGGGCCGGTCCGCGATGTTGGCGGGGAGCGCATAAGTCATGTCAGGTCCTTTCAGGAGGCTGCCAACGCTGCGGCGGCCGGTCTGTGCAGTTCATACTGGTGCCCTTGGCGATCAATACAAGGGCAGGACCACGGGAAGCACAAGGGCCAGCCGGCAGGGAGGACTAAACTCGGTCCAAACCCGCCCCGCAACCTCAGGAGCCTCCATGCGCGCCACGATCATCCACGCCCCCGGTGACATCCGGGTCGAAGACCGCGACTACCCCACCGTCCAGCTGCCCACCGACGCCGTGGTGAAAGTCACCGCGTCCTGCGTCTGCGGCTCGGACCTGTGGCCGTACCGGGGCGTGAAGCCCACCCGCAGGCCCACCGCGATCGGCCACGAATTCATCGGCACCGTGGAGAGCATCGGCGCCGGGATCACCGGCCTGGCGGTCGGCGATCTGGTGATTGCCCCGTTCGTGGTCAGCTGCGGGGCCTGCCCCCAGTGCCGCAACGGTGTCACCGTGGCCTGCGAACACCTGGCCGGCTGGGGCGGCAAGGACGACACCGGGCACGCAATCGACGGCGGCCAGGGCCAGGCGGTCCGGGTCCCGCTGGCCGATTCGACCCTCGTCAAGGTTCCCGGCATCACCGAACCGGACGACGCCCTCCGCAAGAGCCTGCTGACGCTCTCCGATGTGATGGCCACCGGCCACCACGCAGCCCTCGCCGCGAAAGCCGGCCCCGGCCGCACCGTTGTGGTGGTGGGCGACGGCGCCGTCGGACTCTGCGGCGTCCTGGCCGCCAAGCGGCTCGGGGCGGAGCGCATCATCGCGATGTCACGCCACGCGGACCGGCAGGCGATCGCCCGCGAGTTCGGCGCCACCGACATTGTGGAAGAACGCGGCGCCGACGGCGTCGCCAAGGTCCGCGAACTCCTGGGCGGCGTACTGGCCGATTCCGTGCTTGAGTGTGTCGGGACCAAGGAATCCATGGAGCAGGCGCTGCACAGCACCCGTCCGGGCGGCGCGCTGGGCTTTGTCGGGGTCCCCACCGGCGGCAGCGAGGTTCCGCTGCGCTACCTGTTCGACACCAACATCTCCATCGGCGGCGGCATGGCCCCGGCGCGGACCTACATCCCGGAACTGCTGGCGGACGTCCTCGACGGCACCATCAACCCGGGCCGCGTCTTCGACGTCGTGATGCCGCTGGAGGAAGCGCCGGAAGCCTACCGCGCCATGGACGAACGCCGCGCCATCAAAGTCCTGCTGACGCCCTGACCCCCGCCGGACGACGGCGGCGCAAGGAGGTCGCGCGGGCGTTGCGCGGCCTCCCGCAGCGCCCCTCCCCCTGCCCCTTGTCCTGCGACGGGCACCGGGTCTAGCGTGAAGCGCATCAGCATCCGCCGCCGTCGAGGAGCCGTCATGGCCAGGTTCGTGCAAATCATCGAATTCCAGACCGCCCGCATCGAGGAAATCGAAGCACTGGGCCGGCCGTCCAGGACCGAAGGAAGCACCGCTCCCACGTTCCGCCGGATCCTAGCCACCGCGGACCGCGACCGCCCCGGAACGTATCTCACCATTGTCGAATTCGATTCCTACGATTCGGCCATGGAGAACTCCAACCGGCCGGAGACTTCCGACTTCGCCGCCAGGTTTGCGGCCCTCTGCGACGGGCCACCGGTGTTCCGAAACCTGGACGTGATGTGGGAGGACACCGGCGATTCAACGATCAACCCGTAGCGGCGCGCCATGGACTCGATGCAGAGGGCCCTGGAAGATCCCCTAGTGCTGGACCTCCGCGGGACCGGCGCTGCACCCTTGCGGCTGGTGGGCGGCAAAGCCCTGAACCTCGGCAAGCTCGTGGCGGCCGGTTTGCCCGTCCCGCGCGGGTTCTGCCTGACCACCGCTGCCTATGAACTGGCGGCACCGCCCGGACTCGGGGCCCTCGCCGCCGACCTCGACGCGGCCGGGGCCGGAGCGGCGGCCCCGGCGCCGGGCACCCTGGGCACCGTTGCCGGACAGGCCAGGAGGCTGATCGAGGAAGCGCCGATTCCACCCGAGGTGGATGCCGCCGTCCGGAAAACGTACGAGGAACTGGGCGGAACCGTTCCGGTGGCGGTCCGGTCCTCGGCCACGGCTGAGGACCTGCCTTTCGCCAGCTTCGCGGGCCAGCAGGACTCCTACCTCGATGTCACCGGAGCCGACGCCGTGGTGGAGGCGGTCCGTCGCTGCTGGGCATCGCTCTGGACCGAACGCGCGGTGGCGTACCGGTCCGCCAACGGGATCAGCAATCGGGACGTGGGGCTCGCCGTCGTCGTCCAGGTCATGGTGGACGCTGAGACCGCGGGGGTTCTGTTCACGGCAAACCCCGTCACTGGGAAGCGGACGGAAACGGTGATCAACGCTAGCCCGGGCACCGGCCAGGCCGTTGTCTCGGGAGCCGTCAACCCGGACCAGTTCGTGCTGGAGACAGCCTCCGCCCGGGTGACGCTGCATACGCCGGGAGGGCCGGAACCCGGACGGATTCCAAGCCTGGCCGGCCCGCAGCTCCGGGAACTCACCGCGCTGGGGGACGGCGTCCAGCGGCTCTTCGGGGCGCCGCAGGACATCGAATGGGCCATCGATGCCGGGGGCAGGATCTGGCTCACCCAGTCACGCCCGATCACCACGCTGTATCCGCTGCCCGAGCCCGCGCCCGAGGACGCCGCAGCCGGCGCCGCGGCCCCGACGCGCGTGTACCTGTGCGGCACCCTCTTCCAGGGGCTGACCCGGCCCATCACGCCGCTGGGGCTGACCGTCCTGGAGATGATGCGCAACAGCAAGGGACCCTGGCGGTACGTCAACCCCGGGCTGCGGATGTACGTGGACCTGACGGCCCTGGTCCGCAACAAGTCCGGCCGCGGTTACCTGCTGCGCATGCTTCCCCTCGCGGACGGCAGGTCCGGAGCCGTGCTTCCGGCGCTGCTGGAGGACCCAAGGTTCGGCATCATCGAACGCTCTTTCCTGGAATCCGTCCGCAACGCCGGGAAAAGGCGCCGCAGCCCGCAACCGCCCCGGCGCACAGGAAGCACCCGCAGCACCGAGCAGACAGCCACCCTCGGTCTGATGGTGGGGCTCATTCCGGGCATGTTCCGGCCCGCTTTCCGGCCCGCCGCTGAGCTGCGCAGGGCGCTGAACTACCGGAAACGGCTCGAATCCGAGCTCGTCCTGGCTGAGCCAGCCAGCGCCGCCCTCCGCCTCGAGCACACCGAGCAGGTTCTTGGCCGGACAATCAACGGGCTGATCCAGGCCACCCTGCCGGGCCCGTCCGTTGGCTACATCATGCTGGCCGTGGCGCGCCGGCTCCTGCGCGGCATCGCACAGCCCCGCGAGCTGGAAGCAGTGCTCCGGGGCCTCCCCCACAACGTCACCACCGAAATGGACCTGGAACTCTGGCAGCTTGCCGTCTCCATCGGCGACGACCCGGTCTCGCGCGGGGAGTTCCTGGCGAAACAGCCAGAGGAGCTGGCCGCCGCCTACCTCGCCGGCAGGCTGCCGCCCCAGGCCCAGTCCGGCGTGCGCGGATTCCTCGCCCGCTACGGCCACCGCGCCGTCGCGGAAATCGACCTTGGCATGCCCCGCTGGTCCGAGGAGCCCGACCATATCCTCGGCATGATCTCCAACTACCTCCGCGTTGAGGATCCGGAGCAGGCCCCCGACCGGCAGTTCGCCCGGGCCGCCGAGCATGCGGAGGACCGGATACGCAGCCTCGTCGAACGGGCACGGGCCAGGAGTCCGTGGCACGCACGGGCCCTGGCGCTGAGCCTGCGCCGCGTACGGCAGCTCGCAGGACTGCGCGAGCTGCCCAAGTTCTACATCGTGATGGTGCTCGGCGAGATGCACCGGCAGCTGCTGCTGATCGGCAACGAGATGGCTGCGGCCGGCACAGTCGCGGCCGCCGACGACGTCTTCTTCCTGGACTTTGACGAGATCCGCGTCGGCCTGCGCGGCGCGGACCTGCACGGCATCGTCGCTGGCCGCCGCCAGCTGTACAACACTGAATTACGACGCCGGCGCATCCCGCGGATACTGCTGTCCGACGGCACCGACGTCGAGGCCGCCATGATGGCGAAGTCTCCCGCGGCCGGCGGCCTGAGTGGCACACCGGCCTCCGCTGGCACCGCCACCGGCCGGGTCAGGGTGATCCTGGATCCGGTGGGCGCCCATCTGGAACCCGGCGAAATCCTGGTGGCCCCCTCGACGGACCCCGGCTGGACGCCGCTGTTCCTGACGGCCGGCGCCCTCGTGATGGAAATGGGCGGGGTGATCTCCCACGGGGCGGTGGTGGCCCGCGAGTACGGGATCCCCGCCGTCGTGGGCGTACCGGACGCCACCACGCGGCTGCACACCGGCCAGACGGTCACTGTTGACGGGGCCGCCGGCAAGGTGGACGAGGCGCCGTGATCCCGCGCTGCGGACCGGGCCGGCGGCCTCACAGCTGTAGCACAGTTGTGCCAGATAGAATTGGGTGATGACCACACCGGCTCACCAGCCACCGCACCACGCGTCGTCCTTCCAGCAATACATTCAACGGCCAGAACAGTCCGGCGGCACGTTCGCTCTGGCCCGCCGGGCGAGGAACCTCCTGCGGCGGGTTCCGGTGTGGAGCTGGCGGGTGTTGATGCACTCGGTTAAAGCCAGCGAGAACACCCGCTTCAACGTCGATCCGATTGCCGGCGTCGAGTACTTCCACGACATCGATTTCGTGGGCGACGGCATCCGGGCGCACCGCCTCGACGTCATTGCTCCCCGGCCGCCGACCGGCACTGCAGCAGCCGGCCCTACAGCCGCCGATGCCGGCGCGCCGCGGGCCTTGCCCGTTTACGTGTACTTCCACGGCGGCGGCTGGACGTCCGGGGACAAAGCCTCGCTGACCAAATACTGCGCCAGCCAGGCCGAGGGCGGAATGGTGGTGGTCAACGTGAACTACCGGAAGGCCCCGCGCTTCCAGATGGCCCACGTCCTGGCGGATGCCAACGCCGCCCTGGCATGGGTCCGGCAGAACATCGCCGGCTACGGCGGCGACGCGTCAAGGATCGTGCTGGGCGGAGACTCCGCCGGAGGCCAGATCGCGGCCCTGGTGACCGCGGCCAGCTTCCGCCCGGAACTAGCACAGCACCACGGCCTGACGCCGGCCGTGCCCGCCTCCGATTTCAAGGGGCTCGTCCAGCACTGCAGCGTGGTGGACTTCTCGGTCTTCTTCGACAAGGGATTCGTGCTGAGCCTCAACTTCATCCGCATGCTGCTGCCCGGCCGCCGCACCGGGGCCGGCCAGTTGGACTCGCTCCGCAGGGGCGCAGGCTTCCTCTCGCCGATCGAATGGCTGGATTCCCGCTTCCCGCCGGTCTTTGTGACCACCTCGGAGCGGGACTTCTTCTACGCCGCCAACATGAACTTCATTGCCCGGCTGCGCGAACATTCCGTCCCCGTGGACAGCCTGATCTACGACTGGGACAACTCGAACACTGAACACACCTGGCAGCAGAACTTCCGCTACCCGGAATCGCAGGAAGTGTACCGCCGGCTCCACGCCTTCGTCCGCAAAGTGGCCTGAGCGGGGCCCATCCGCCCCGGCGCAGCCGCACCGGGCTATGTTTAGTCCATGGTGTCTGCCGACAGCAACGCACTGAATGACCCAGAACCCGAAGGGTTCGGTTCAGCGCTGGTCGATGAAGCCGCCCGCCGGGACGCGGCCCTGGACAACGTGGACTGGACCGCCGTGCCCGACGGCGCCGCGCGCGGCACTTTCGATGCGCCCAGCGGAACACTCGCCACCCTCTCCATGGGCACACCGGGAAATCCCCGGGTGCTCTTGATACCGGGGGCCACGGGATCCAAGGAAGATTTTGTGCTGATGCTGCCCGAGCTCGCCGCTGCCGGGTACTACGTCCTGAGCTGCGACATCGCCGGACAGTACGAATCCGCCGCGGCAGGCCCCGAAAACCTCGCGCCGCCCAGCGCGCACTACGATTACGATCTGTTCACCAACGACCTTCTCGCCATGCTCGACGCCGAGGACGCGCCCGCGCACGTCGTGGGGTATTCCTTCGCCGCGATCTTCGCCCAGCTGGCTTTCACCCGGCGCCCGGAAAAATTCCGCAGCCTCACCCTGCTCAGCTGCCCGCCCGAACCCGGCCAGAGCTTCCGCGGCGTCCAGCGCGTCGGCCGGTTCAGCGGCCTGATCAGGCCGCGGGTCGGCGCCGCCCTGATGATCTGGGGCATCCGGGTCAACGTCGTGCGCGTCCCGCCCAACCGGATTCGGTTCGTGAACCACCGGTTCCGTTTCACCCGCCGGAGCTCCGTGCGCGACATCATCGGACTGATGCAGCACGCACCCGACCTGAGGACTGAACTGGCCGCGGCGCCGCTGCCGAAGTTCGTCGCCGTCGGGGAACATGACCTCTGGCCGCTGGCGCTGCACCGACGCTTCGCACAGGCCATCGGCGCCCGCATCGCGGTCTACCGGGGCGGACACAGCCCGAGTGAGACCTCGCCGCACCAGATGAGCCGCGACCTGATCGCACTGTACAGATCCTCGTAACGCTGTACAGGTCCGCCTAGCCCGCGTGGTCACGTTCCCATTGCCGCCGCCGGCGGCGGCGTCGGAACGGACCCTCCTGCTTGAATTCGACACTGAACGTGGTCCACGCCATCGACAGGCGGCGCCCGACGGCGGCCCAGCCCGCCAGCGGACGCGCGGAGACTTGGACGCGCAGGGTGGGGTCGGCGATCACCTTGACGTCGGGCGGGATCTGGTAGGAAATGTCCAGGTCATCGTGGACCCGCGGAAGCCCACGGTGGACGGAACCCCGGATCCGATCCCAGACCTCGGACCGCAGGGCGAAATTCGAGCCAAACAGCGGCGGATGGCCCAGCAGCCAGCCGATGGCCCAGAAATATCCGGGAATGTACACGCTGGTGCCCACCCACCGGGCGAACCGGTTTTCGCCGTAGAAATCCCCGGGTCCGGACACTGCGGACAGCGGGCCCGCCGTGTCAAGGATTGCCTCGACCCGTTCCAGCCAGTCGGCCGGCGGGATCGAGTCCGTGTCCAGCCGGGCGATCAGCCCGGAGCGGGCTTCATCGAAGCCGTAGGCCGTGGAGGCTGCGATGCCGGGGAGTTCGACGGCGATCCGCCGGGCGCCCGCGGCGGCGCAGACCGCCGCGGTGTTGTCCGTGCTGGCGTTGTCCACCACCACGATTTCGTCGGCCTGACGGGTCTGGTCCGCGAGCGCTGCGAGGCAGACGGCGAGCATGTCGGCGTCGTTCCGGGTGGGGATAACCACCGAGATTGTTGTCATGGTGCCCCGACTATAGCCCCGGCACCTGACGAAATGCCCGCGTTGGCCTCTTGCACCATGGCCCCCGGACCCGTAGGTTGGGCAACAGCGGACGAATGTCTCCGCAGCCGTTGGCCTCCGGGCCGCCGGAGATCAGCAGCATTTCAGAAGGATATGGCATGGCTACAGGCACAGTTAAATGGTTCAACGCCGAAAAGGGTTTTGGCTTCATTGCCCCGGATGACGGGTCAGCCGACGTTTTCGCCCACTACTCGGCAATCGCCAGCAGCGGCTACCGCTCCCTGGACGAGAACCAGAAGGTCGAGTTCGACGTCACCCAGGGCCCGAAGGGCCCGCAGGCTGAGAACATCCGCCCGCTCTAAGGACTCCGGATAGCAGCACCGGCCATCCGGCCGCCATGCTTTCCCCAAGACCACAAACGCCCCCCGCGAGGATTTCCTCGGGAGGGGCGTTTGTCGTGGGGGCGTGACTCGTTCAGCCGACGTGGACCCACGGCCGCCGGGTCACGTCCGGTTCCGCCTCCCGCAGCACTTCACGGGTCACCGGCGCGATTTCCCCTTCGCCAAACGCCAGGAACCGGAGCAGGTTGGTGACCGGGTTGCCTTCGGTCCAGCGGAAGTAGACGTGCGGCATCAGGCCCGTCACATCGCGGATGTGGAGCAGGACGGAGGCGATCGTGTTCGGGACCACGGGACCGTGGACTTCCAGGATCCGGTAGCCGTGCCGGGTGATCCCGCGGACGACGAGCTCCGTCTCGAAGTCGGAGGAATCGTCCACCACCACTTCGAGGAACAGGGCCTCGTAATCCAGCGGCAGATGGCTGACCTCCATAGCGGACTCCAGTTTCTGCCGGTAGGCCTCCGCGGTCATGCGGAGCGGTTCATGGGCGATGATCCGCAGCGGCCCCTCCAGCTCATCGGACATGAATTCGAGGGCTTCCCGGTCCAGATGGACGTGGGTGGCGTGCAGCTCGAACGAGCGCCGGACCCGCGACAGCAGCGAGATGACGATGATCCCCAGGATGAAGATCGAGGCGATCCGGATGCCTTCCGGCCGTTCGATGATGTTGGCAACGGTGGTGTACACGAACACAACGGCGATGGCACCGAACCCGGCCGTGCGTTTGCGTTGCCTCTTTCGCCGGGCCGACAGGGTCACGGCCACCGCCGCCGAGGTCATCAGTACCAGCACGCCGGTGGCGTAGGCGCCGCCCTGGGCGTCGACGTCGGCGTCGAACAGCCAGGTGACCAGGAACCCGACCAGGGTAAACACGAGCACCAGCGGCCGGACGGCACGGGCCCACCCAGGGGCCATCCCGTAGCGGGGAAGGTACCGGGGTACCAGATTCAGCAGCCCGGCCATCGCGGAGGCCCCGGCGAACCAGAGGATCGCGATGGTGCTGATGTCATAGACCGTACCGAATCCAACCCCCAGATATTCGTGGGCCAGGAACGCCAGCGCGCGCCCGTTCGCCTGCCCGCCGGGCTGGAATTCCTGCTCCGGGATGAGCACCACGGTGGTGAAACTGCTGACGATCAGGAAGCTGCTCATGATGACCGCCGCCGTCGTCAGCAGATTGCGGGTACCTACGATGCGGCCGGCCGGGTTATCCTCGGTATCGCCCGCGCGTCCCCGGATTTGCGGCATGACGGCCACGCCCGTCTCGAATCCGGAAAGGCCCAGCGCAAGTTTGGGGAAGACGAGCAGGGCGAAGCCGACAGCCAGCAGCGGGTTACCGTGCGACGTGGCGATAGCCTGCCACCAGTTGTCCACGGCAACGGGGTGCGTGAACACCTCACCGACCGAAACGGCCAGCACGACGACGTTCAGGCTCAGGTACACGGCGACGATCAGGACCGCGACGCCGATGGCCTCCTTGAAACCGCGCAGGAAGACTGCACCCAGCATCGCCAGCAGGAACAGCGTGACCGGCACGTTCTGTCCCTGCAGCCAGCCTGGGACAACCGGGTTCTGAATCAGGTGCGCCGTGGCGTCCGCCGCCGACAGCGTCATGGTGATCATAAAGTCCGTTGCGGCAAACCCCAGCAGGACCAGGACCAACAGCTTTCCACCCCAGCGCGGCATCAGCCGCTCAAGCATCGCGATGGAACCCTCGCCCCGGTGGCTCTCGCCCGCCACGCGCCGGTAGACGGGCAAAGCGCCCAGCAACGTGATGGCGACGAGCACGAGGGTCGCGAGCGGCGAAATCACGCCCGCGGCGAGCGCGGCGATCGCCGGCTGGTATCCCAGGGTGGAGAAATAGTCGACGCCGGTCAGGCACATCACCTGCCACCACGAGTGCTTTTTCTCATGTGCTGTGGGCACTCCGCCCGGACCCTGGTGGGTGCCCTTGCTGTCCTGCAGCCCGAACAGCAGCCAGTTCTTCAGCGTGGCGATTCGCGGCGGACGGGGAGCTGAGGGGTCTGCCGGCGGGCGGCTCAGGGTGGTCATATCGTGCCTTCCTCGCGGCACGCTGCGGCGCACCGCACTGCGGTTACAGCCGAAGCTAGCACCGGTCCGGCGCGGTTTCCCCTGCTACCGGCTGATCTTGACGAATCCTTGACGCCTGTTCGGCCAGGTCCCCAAGGCAGCGTCAAGAATCCGTCAAGATTCGGCCCGCCGGCATCAAGGATCCGTAAGTCCCTACGCTTTCGTCTCTTCGGAGGACTTGACTGGACTTAGCCCCGCAAACGGGGCGCAGATGAAAGGAACCTGCAATGGCCGATCTGGCTGTTATCGGAATCCTCATGGTGTCCATGGGGTTCGTCATGTGGATCGGCCACGTCCTGGCCGGGATGGTCGGCGGTCCCGGGGACCGGCCGGAGGGTGAACGATGAGCGCCGACGCGATCATGTGGCTCGTGCTGCTGATCGCCGGGATAGCCCTCTTCGGCTACCTTCTGGCGGTCCTGATCCATCCCGAGAAATGGTGAGCGGATCATGACCTTCAACTACGCTTCCTTCATCGTCCAAGTGGCGGCGCTTCTCATTGTTCTGGCAGCCTTGCACAAGCCCTTCGGCATCTACCTGGCCCGGGTTTTCGAGGGAACCACGTCCAGTCGGCCGGAGCGGCTGTTCTACCGGCTTGCCGGGGTCGACGCCGGAACTGAACAGACCTGGTCCGTGTACCTGCGCAGCGTTCTGGCGTTCTCGGCTGTCTCCATTCTGGCCGTGTTCGCCCTCCAACGGCTGCAGGGCGTCCTCCCGGGCAGCGGTTCCCTGCCGGGGGTGGACCCGTGGGTGGCGATGAACACCGCGATTTCCTTTGTGACCAACACGAACTGGCAGACCTACGTCCCGGAGGCCACGGTCGGCATTTTCGTGCAGATGTGTCTGCTCGCGGTGCAGAACTTCCTCTCCGCCGCCGTCGGTATCGTCGTCGTCGTCGCCTTCATCCGCGGCATCGTCCGCACCAGGACGCAGCGGCTGGGCAACTTCTGGGTGGACCTGGCCCGGACGTCGTTCCGGATCCTGCTGCCGATCGCGTTCGTCGCGGCAGTGGTGATGGTCCTGGGCGGGGTGGTGCAGAACTTCTGGCCCACCGACGTCACCAACCAGGCGGCGGGAATCAGCCAGAGCATCCCCGGTGGGCCGGTCGCGTCCCAGGAGGCCATTAAGGAACTCGGCACCAACGGCGGCGGGTACTTCAATGCCAACTCCGCGCACCCGTTCGAGAACCCCAATGCCCTCATCAGCCTCTTCGAGGTGTTCCTGCTCCTGCTTATTCCCTCGGCTCTGCCCTACGCCTTCGGCAGGATGGTGGGTGACCAGAAGCAGGGCTACACAGTGGCCGCGGTGATGGGCGCTCTGTGGCTGGCATCGGTTTCGCTGATGGGCTGGGCCGTGGCTTCCGGCCAGGGAACAGCCACGGCGGCGGCCGGTGGGCTGGGCGAGGGATTTGAACAGCGCTTCGGACCGGTGCCGGGCGCGATCTTCGCCGCGTCCACCACGCTGACCTCCACCGGCGCCGTGAACACCGCCCACGATTCCCTGCCGCCGCTGGCCGGCGGCGTCGCCATGGTGAACATGATGCTTGGCGAGGTCGCCCCCGGCGGAACCGGTTCCGGGCTCTATGGTCTGCTGATCCTGTCCATCATTTCTGTCTTCATCGCAGGCCTCATGGTAGGGCGAACCCCGGAATACCTGGGCAAGAAGATCGGCCCGACGGAAATGAAGCTCGCCGCCATGTACATCCTGGTGACTCCGACCCTTGTGCTCGCGCTGGCCGGTATCACCGTCCTGCTGCCGGGCATCTTGGCCAACGCCCCGGCATCAGGGCCGCACCAATTCAGTGAAGTGCTCTACGCCTTCACCTCCGGGGCGAACAACAACGGCTCCGCGTTCGGCGGCATCACCACCTCGGGCCCGTTTCTCTCGGTCATGATGGGCCTGGCCATGCTGCTGGGCCGTTTCCTTCCGATTGTCCTGGTCCTTGCCCTCGCCGGCTCCCTCGCCCGGCAGGGCAAGATTCCCGCCTCAGCCGGCACCGTCCCCACTCACGGCCCGCTTTTTGGCGGTCTCCTGCTGGGCGTGACAGTGATCCTGACCGCCCTGAGCTACTTCCCGGCCCTTGCGCTCGGCCCCCTCGCAGAAGGACTCCTGAAATGACCCCGTCCAGCACGGACACCGCCGCCGCCACGTACGCGGACGGCAACCCCCTCGGCACCCCCGGCGAACACAAACACCACACCAAGGCACCGGCCAAACTGACGCTCGGGTCCGTCGCCGCCGCACTGCCCCTCGCAGTCCGGAAACTCTCCCCGCGGCAGATGATCCATTCCCCCGTCATGTTCACCGTGCTGGTGGGCGCCGCCCTGTGCACCGCGATCTCGGTGTACCGGCCCTCGGTGTTCGGCATCGCCGTCACCGCCTGGCTCTGGCTCACCGTCCTCTTCGGCACCCTGTCCGAATCCATCGCCGAGGGCCGCGGAAAGGCCCAGGCCGAGAGCCTCCGCGCCAGCCGCAAAGGTGTCCAGGCCCGGCTCCGGCAAGCCGACGGCACCGACAAAGAGATCCCCGGAACGGAGCTTCGGCGGGGCGACGTCGTGATCTGCGAAGCCGGGGACGTCATCCCCTCGGACGGCGAAATCATCGAGGGCCTGGCCAGTGTCGACGAATCAACCATCACCGGCGAATCAGCCCCGGTGATCCGCGAATCCGGCGGAGACCGGTCCTCGGTCACCGGCGGCACCCGGGTCCTCTCGGACCGGATTGTCATCCGCATCACGGCGGAGCCCGGACAGACGTTCATCGATCGGATGATCAAGCTGGTCGAGGGTGCCGTCCGGCAGAAGACCCCCAACGAAATCGCACTCCACGTGCTGCTGGTGTCCCTGACCATCGTGTTCCTGGCCGTCACCATGTCCCTGGCCCCGTTCGCCGCACTGGCCGGCGCCACCCCGTCCCCGATCGTGTTGGTGGCCCTGCTGGTCTGCCTGATCCCCACCACCATCGGTGCCCTGGTACCGGCAATCGGCATCGCGGGTATGGACCGCCTGGTCCAGCACAACGTCCTTGCCACGTCCGGCCGCGCCGTCGAGACCGCAGGGGACATCACCACCCTCCTGCTGGACAAGACCGGAACGATCACCTACGGCAACCGTCGCGCCGTCAACTTCTTCCCCGCCAGCCATGTGGAGAGGACCCGGCTCATCGAAGCGGCCCGTGTCTGCAGCCTGGCGGATGAAACCCCCGAGGGCCGGTCCATCGTGGACCTCGCCGCGGACAAAGGCGCCACCGGATCCGATTTGGTGACCCTCGAACGCAGCTCCGGCGATTTTGCCGTGGTACCTTTCAGCGCCAGCACGCGCATGAGCGGACTTGACCTTGACGGGCTGCAGATCCGCAAAGGCGCCGCTTCCACTGTGGCTGCCTTCGTTGCCGAATACGGCGGCCACACCCCGGCGGAGGTCGAGCAGCGGGTCAAGGAAATCTCGGCCCAGGGCGGTACACCCCTGCTGGTCGCCCAGGTGGGTAAAGGCGGCCGCGCGGAGATTCTGGGAACCATCCATCTGGCCGACGTCGTCAAGCCGGGTATGCACGCCCGCTTCGCCGAACTGCGGCAAATGGGCATCCGGACCGTGATGATCACCGGTGACAACCCCATCACCGCCAAGGCGATTGCCGCCGAGGCCGGGGTCGATGACTTCCTGGCCGAAGCAACCCCCGAGGACAAACTCGCGGTCATCAAGAAGGAGCAGGCCGCAGGGCGCCTCGTGGCGATGACCGGGGACGGCACCAACGACGCCCCGGCGCTGGCCGCGGCGGACGTCGGCGTCGCGATGAACTCAGGCACCCCGGCCGCGAAGGACGCCGCCAACATGGTGGATCTTGACTCCGACCCCACCAAACTCATCAACATCGTCGGCATCGGCAAGCAGCTGCTCATCACCCGCGGCGCGCTGACCACCTTTTCCGTGGCGAACGACGTCGCCAAGTACTTCGCGATTGTACCGGCCCTGTTCACTGCGGCCTTCCCGGGCCTCGGGCTGCTGAACATCATGGGCCTGTCCACGCCGGCCTCGGCGATCTTGTCCGCGGTGATCTTCAATGCCCTGATCATCATCGCCCTGGTCCCGCTGGCCCTGCGCGGCGTGAAGTACCGTGCCGTGTCGGCCAACCAAGCCCTAAGCCGGAACCTGCTGGTCTACGGACTCGGCGGGCTCGTCGCCCCCTTCATCGGCATCAAGATCATCGACCTGATCATTTCCCTCATTCCCGGAATTGGCTAGGAGCCCGCCCTCATGAACATCCTTACCGGCTATCTCCGCCAGGCAGGAACCGCCCTGCGTTTCCTTGTCCTTGCCACCCTCGTCCTCGGACTGGCCTACCCTCTGTCCGTCTTCGGCGTCGGACAGCTGATCGCCCCCTATCAGGCCAACGGCTCGATCATCAAGGACGCCGCCGGCGCCCCGGCGGCGTCCGCACTGATTGCCCAGGCCAGCGCCGATGACAACGGCGCCCGGGATCCGCGGTGGTTCCACGCCCGGCCGTCGGCCGTCGCCTGGGACCCGGCATCGTCCTCGGCCAGCAACCTGGGCCCCAACGAGCCCAAGCTCCTCGAGGCCGTCACCGCGAACCGGTTCACCGTCGCCGCCGCGGAAGGCATCAACGAGTCCGAGGTTCCGGCCGACGCCGTCACGGCAAGCGGGTCCGGGCTGGACCCTGATATCTCGCCGGAATACGCCGGGCTGCAGGTGGCCCGGGTGGCCGCGGCGCATGGCCTGGACACTGAAGCCGTGGCGTCGCTGGTGGACCGGCACACGAGCAGCGGGTTACTCGCTTTCCTGGGCCAGCCGTCCGTCAACGTGACCTCGCTGAACCTGGCGGTCGCTGAGGCCTCGCAAGCGTCGCAGCCGGCACAATCCGAGTGAGAGAATGACGGCATGGCACGTGGAACGCTGCGGATTTTCCTGGGGGCCGCGCCCGGAGTCGGCAAGACCTACGAGATGCTCGAAGAGGCGCACCGGCTCGGCAAGCGCGGCGAGGATGTCATCGTCGCGCTTGCCATGGACCACGGACGCAGCGAGACGCGGGCGCTGCTGGAGGGGCTGGAAATCATACCCCCGAGGCGCATGCCATACCGGGGCACCGAATTTGAGGAAATGGACCTGGACGCCGTCCTCGCCCGGGCACCCGGAACGGCGATCGTGGACGAGTACGCCCACTCCAACATCCCGGGGAGCCGAAACCCCAAACGCTGGCAGGACGTCGACGAGCTGCTCGACGCGGGAATCGACGTCCTGTCCACGGTTAACATCCAGCATCTGGCATCGCTGGGCGACGTCGTCAGCGCGATCACCGACGTCCACCAGGCGGAGACGGTACCGGACGACGTCGTCCGCCGGGCCGATCAGATCCATCTCGTCGACATCTCCCCCGAGCTGCTGCGGCAGCGCCTGGGCGACGGAAAGATCTACGCCCCCGAGAAGATCGATGCGGCACTCTCGAACTACTTCCGTCTGGGCAATCTCACCGCACTGCGGGAGCTGGCGCTGCTGTGGCTGGCCGACCGTGTGGATGAGGGCCTCGCCAAGTACCGGGCGGAGCAGGGTATCGAGGAAAGCTGGCCGGCCAGGGAGCGGATCGTGGTGGGCCTGACAGGCGGCCCTGAAGGGGAGGTCCTGATCCGCCGCGGCGCCCGGATCCTCAACCGCGTCAGCGGCGGTGACCTGCTGGCGTTACACGTTCGGGCCTCGGACGGGGTCGCCAGCGAGTCCCCCCAGGCGCTCGAAGCCCAACGCCATCTGATCCAGGACCTGGGCGGCAGTTACCACATTGTGACGGGTGAGGATCCGGCCGGGGCCCTGCTGGACTTCGCCCGCAGCGTCAACGCCACCCAGATCGTCGTCGGCATCTCCCGGCGCAAGAAGATCTCCGCTTTGCTGGGAAACCTGCTTGGCGGAGGCGTCGGCACGCGGGTTGTGCGCGATTCCGGCGACATCGACGTCCACATGGTTTCCCACCCGCTGGGCGGGCATGGCACCCGGCCGTCCCGGCAACGCGATCTGGGCCGCGTCCGGGTGACGGTCGGCTTCATTCTGGCCGCGCTCCTCCCGGCCGTGCTGCAGCTCCTGCTGCTGGTCCTGAACCCTGAGCGCAACGTGGCCACCGTGATGCTGGTCCAGCTAAGCGGTTCCATCGGGGTGGCACTCGTCGGCGGACTCTGGCCCGCGATCCTCGCCGCACTCTGGAGCAGCCTGCTCGTCAATTACTTCTCCACCCCGCCAGTCGGGACCCTCACCATCAGCGATCCGCAGAACCTCCTCGCCCTGCTGGTGTTTGTGGGGGTTTCGGCAGCCGTGGCGGTCGTTGTCGACTTGTCGGCCCGGCGGTCCAAGGAAGCTGCCCGCGCCCGTGCGGAAGCCACGACCCTCAGTGACCTGGCCAGGAGTGCATCCGGCGCCGACGATACGGTCCGGGCCCTCCTGGAGCAGGCACTAGGCGTCTTCCAGGTCCGGGGGGCCGCCATCTTCAGCCTCGCTGATTCCCGGAGCGACGGAGGGGCTTCTGGCGCCAACGGGCGGAAGTGGAGGCTGCTTGCCGCAGCCGGGGACCTTGCCGCAGGCGACACCGAACGGGGCGGCGCCGACGGCGAGAACATTGAAGAGATCGATTCCTCGACGCGCCTCGTGCTGTTCGGCCGGATCCTGCCAGCGAGTGACCGGCGCCTGCTGGGGGCCTTCGGAGTCCATCTGAATGCCCAACTGGAACGCCAGCAGCTCGCGGCCAGCCGCCGTCAGATGCTGCGCCTCGCCGAAAGCAATACCATCCGAACGTCCATCCTCCGTGCCGTGTCCCATGACCTCCGCACTCCGCTGGCCGGAATCAAACTCGCCGTCGGCGGCCTGCGCCGCGACGGCGCCCGGTATACCCCGGACGAACAACAGGAGCTGCTCGCGACCATCGAGGAATGCTCGGACCGGCTGGACGGCCTGGTGGGCAACCTGCTGGATATGTCCCGAATCAGCGCCGACGCCGCCCACCCCTTGCTCAAGCCCGTGCGCTGGTACGAGGTCATCCCGGACGCCCTGCGCGCCGTGCCGGAGGGGCGTGCCCGGGTGGAACTGCCCGCCAACATGCCGGAAGTCGACGCGGATCCCGGGATGCTTGAGCGCGTCATTGCCAACGTCGTCGAAAACGCCGTGAAGTACGCGCCCGACTCCGACGTCGTCCTGGTCGGCGCGGGGGGCGGGCTCAGCCCGGTTACCCTCGAAGGCCGCCCGGCAGGAGAACTGCGCATCATCGATCACGGCCGGGGAATCCCGGCAGAGAGGGTCGTGGAAATGTTCCGGCCGTTCCAGCGTCTGGACGACGCCCCGCAAACTACCGGCATCGGCCTGGGCCTGGCCGTGGCCAAGGGGTTCACCGACGCCATGGGCGGAAGCCTGACCGCCGAAGCAACACCCGGGGGCGGCCTCACCATGGTCATCCGGCTGCCGCTGTCCACCGGCATGCCTTTCGAGACACGCCGCCAACAGGCCCCCCTGGAACCGCAGTCCGCCATGGACCACCGGCGTCACACCCTGCCGCTCAGTGCGTCCGGAACGGACGCCGGATGACCGCCGTCCTGGTGGTCGACGACGACCCTCATCTGCTCAGGGCCCTGCGGATCACCCTGCAGGCCCACGGCTACGATGTGACCACCGCGGCTGATGGCCATTCGGCCCTGCTGGCGGCCACCCAGCACCCCCTGGCACTTGTTATCCTGGACCTCGGCCTGCCGGACTTGGACGGCACCTCCGTGATCCGGGAACTCCGGACCTGGAGCCGGGTGCCCGTTCTGGTGCTGTCCGCCCGCCACGGTTCCGAGGACAAAGTGGAGGCCCTGGACGCCGGAGCCGACGACTACATCACGAAGCCGTTCGGCCTGGATGAACTCCTGGCGCGGCTGCGCGCCCTGCTGCGTCGCAGCGCCGACCCGGATCAGGAACCCGTAGTCACTACAGATGCGTTCACCGTGGACCTGGAAAAACACCGCGTCACGCGGGACGGCCAGGACATCCGGCTTACTCCGACCGAATGGAAAATGCTCGAGGTGCTGGTCCGGAATCCGGAGAAACTCGTCACCCAGCAGCAGCTCCTGTCCGAGGTCTGGGGTCCGGCTTATGCCAAGGAGACCAACTATCTCCGCGTGTATATGGCCCAGCTCCGCCGCAAGCTGGAACCGGAGACCGCCGCTCCGCGGCACCTGATCACAGAGGCGGGGATCGGTTACCGTTTCCTGCCCTGACGCCGGCCGGGTGCCGCAGTTGCCCGGCCCCGGCCCGGCCTTAGACGAACGCGGACTTCCCGGTCACGGCCCGGGCCACGATCAATGAGTTGATCTCGTAGCTGCCCTCGTACGTGTACAGGACTTCGGCGTCGCCAAAGAGTTTGCCCATTTCGTAGTCGCTGCTGATCCCGTTGCCGCCCATCAGTGAGCGTCCCATCGCCACCGACGCCCGGGCCAGCCGGGTGGTGGTGGATTTGGCCATCGCGGCCTGGACCATCTCGAGCTTGCCGTCTTCCTGGATCCGGGCCAGCTGCGCCATCAGCGATAGGGAGGCGGACGCGTTGCCCAGGATTTCGGCCAGCTGCTGCTGGATCAGCTGGAAGCGCGCCAGCTCCTTGCCAAACTGTTTCCGCTCCAGCGAGTAGGAACGCGCGACGTCGAACGCGGCCAGCTGGATGCCGGCGGCCTGCCAGCCCACCCAGGCGCGCGAATCGCGGAGCAGTTCGTTGGCTTTGGAGAAGTCCGTGGCGCCCGGGAGCAGGTTGGACTGCGGGATGCGGACCTCGTCGAGCACGATGTCCGCGTTCTGCATGATCCGCAGCCCGATCTTGTTCGCGATCTTGGTGGCAGTGTAGCCGGGACGGTCCGTCTCCACGATGAAGCCCTTGATCTGCTGGTCCGCCACATCCCGTGCCCAGACCAGGGCGAAGTCCGCAATGGTGCCGGCACCGATCCAGCGCTTGGCACCGCTGATCACCCACTCACCGCCCTCCAGCCGGGCCGTCGTCGCCAGCCCGCCGGCGATGTCGGAACCATGGTCCGGCTCGGTCAGCGCAAAGGCGCCGATCTGGGTCAGGGCCGTCAGGCCCGGCAGCCAGCGTGCCTTCTGCTCCTCGGAGCCGAGCTGGTCGATCATGCCGACGATCAGCTCGTTGTGGATCCCGACGAGCGCCGAGAGTGACACGTCGGCGCGTGCCACCTCGACATACATCAGTCCCTTGAACAGCTTGGAAGTGCCGTCGGTCTGCAGTCCGCCGAGGCCGTACTTGCCGAGTTCGGCGAGCAGCCCGAAGGGGAATTCCTCGCGGTTCCAGTAGTCGATCGATGCCGCCCGGATCCGGGATTGGAGGAAATCGCGGATTTCCTGGTAGCGGGCCTGCTCCGCCGGAGGCAGCAGGTCCACGATGTACATCAGGTCGGCGTCCGGGAAGGGCGGGGCGGTTACGCCTCCCGGCGCTGCTTCGTCCCCAGTGACCTTCTGTCCGCTGGCACGTCCTTGTGGCTGCACGGGCATGTATCCCTTCGTAGTGAACCGGTCATGAACCGGTCCGGCTCTTCCAAACCCTTGGATGTCCTAGTATATTGCACAGTGATGGGGATCACTAGGCAACGGTGGATCTCCGGGCAACGGCGCCGGGCCTGAAACGGCTGCGCCACCAGACGTCGAAAGGTGCACCATGACAGTCACTGAGGAATTCCGCGCAGCACGCGACCGGATGCTTGGCCTCCGCACGGACTACGAGGCGGCGCGCACCGAATTCCAGTGGCCGCGTTTTGAGCACTTCAACTTCGCGCTGGACTGGTTCGACCAGATCGCGGCGGACCCGGCCAAAGCCGGCAAGCCGGCCCTCGTCATCGTCGAGCAGGACGGCTCCGCCACGCGGCGCAGCTACGCAGACCTCTCCCGCCGCTCCGCCCAGGTGGCCAACTGGCTGCGCGGCCAGGGTGTGCGGCGCGGCGACCGGATGATCATCATGCTCGGCAACCAGGTGGAACTCTGGGAACTGATGCTCGCCGGGATCAAGCTGGGCATCGTCATGATCCCCACCACTACCCTGATGGGGCCTGCCGACCTGAAGGACCGCGTGGAGCGCGGCGGGGCGAACTGGGCCGCCGTCGGAAGCGCCAATATCGGGAAGTTCGCCGAGGTCCCGGGCGACTACACGCTGATCGAAGTCGGCGCCGGCAGCGCGGCCGCCGATGAAAACGTCCTGCAGTACGCAGCCTCGGCCGGTTCGGGCGATGAGTTCACGCCGGACGCGCCGACCCTGGCCGACGAGACCCTGCTGCTCTACTTCACCTCGGGCACCACGTCCAAGGCCAAGCTGGTGGAGCACACGCACACCTCCTACCCGGTGGGCCATCTGTCCACCATGTTCTGGATCGGCATGGAACCCGGCGACGTGCACCTGAACGTGGCCTCCCCCGGCTGGGCCAAGCACGCCTGGTCCAACGTGTTCACGCCGTGGATCGCCGAAGCCTGCGTCTTTATCTACAACTACGAGCGCTTCGACGCCAAGGCGCTCATGGAGCAGATGGACCGCGAAGCAGTCACGAGCTTCTGCGCCCCTCCCACGGTGTGGCGCATGCTCATCCAGGCCGACCTGACCCTGCTCAAGAACCCGCCCACCAAGGTGGTGTCCGCCGGGGAGCCGCTCAACGCCGAAGTGATCGACCAGGTCCAGCGCGCCTGGGGCCAGACCATCCGCGACGGCTTCGGCCAGACCGAATCCACGGTGCAGATCGCGAACACCCCGGGCCAGCCGATCAAGATCGGCGCCATGGGCAAACCCCTGCCGGGTTACGACGTGGTCCTCGTGGACCCCGCCACCGGCGCGGAAGGCGACGACGGCGAGCTCTGCCTGCGCCTTGACCCCCGCCCCGTCGGGTTGATGAAGGCGTACTACGGGGACCCCGACAAGACGGCGGAGGCGTTCCGCGACGGCTACTACCACACGGGCGACATGGCGAGCCGGGACGAGCGCGGCATCATCACTTACGTGGGCCGCGGCGACGACGTCTTCAAATCCTCCGACTACCGGCTGTCCCCGTTCGAGCTGGAAAGCGTGCTGATCGAGCACCCGGCGGTGGCCGAGGCCGCCGTCGTCCCCTCCCCGGACGCGCTCAAGCTCTCCGTGCCCAAGGCATTTGTGGTCCTGGCCGCCGGGCACGAGGCCGGCCCGGAGCTGGCCGAGGACATCCTGCGCTACTGCCGCGACCACCTGGCACCGTTCAAGCGGATCCGCCGGCTGGAGTTCGCCGAGCTGCCCAAAACCATCTCGGGCAAGATCCGGCGCGTGGAGCTGCGGCACAGCGAAGAACTGCGCCACGGCGGCGGGACGGTCCCGGCGGGTCTCGGCACGGAGTACTCCGAGGCGGACTTCCCGGGGCTGAAAAGCCCGGCCGAAAAGCTAGGCTGAACCCCATGAAACTCAGGACAAGAAGCTGGGGGTGCCGTGGCAACGCCCCTGCCGCGTGATCCGATCGCCGACGCCCGGCTGAACTGGGAACGGCACGGCTGGTCCGACGTCGCCGCGCCCATGGCTGCCATCACCGCCATCATGCGGACCCAGCAGCTCTTGCTGGCCCGGATCGAAGGGGTCCTGAAGCCGTTCGGGCTGACGTTTGCCCGGTACGAGCTCCTGGCCCTGCTGAGCTTCGCCCGCAGCGGCGCGCTGCCCATGAACAAGGCAAGCGCGCTGCTGCAGGTCCACCCCACCTCGGTGACGAATGCCGTCGACCGGCTCCAGCAGGCGGGGCTGGTCCTCCGCTCGCCGCATCCCACCGACGGGCGCACCACTCTCATTGAGCTCACCCCGGAGGGGCGGACGCTGGCCAAACGCGCGACGGCGGCACTCAACACCGAGGTGTTCGCCCAGTCAGGCTTCGCGGAGCAGGATGTCGACCAGCTGATCCGGATCCTGGGCACCTTCCGCCGCAATGCCGGCGACTTCAGCGAATGATCCGCCCGAACTGAACGGACCGACCAACGCTGACCGCCCGTCACACTGCAGTGACGGGCTCCGCGGCCCCAGGAGACGACTCATGCAGCCGAACGCCTATTCCCGCCCCGATGACCGGGAGCTGCTCCGCGCATCCCTGCGCCTGCTCTCCGGCAGGTTCCGGCCCGCCGTGCTCTTCGCCGGGCTGGCCAGCGGCGAGCGGCTGCAACTGACGGACTTCCTGGGCACCGCGACGTCCAGCCTGCACCAGGTGGTGGTGGTCCCCGGAGCCGGCCTCGGCGGCCGGGTCTTCGCCCAGCGCCGGCCGTTCCTGGTGGAGGACTACATCGCATCCGAGGGAATCACCCATGAATACGATCTCGCCGTCAGGCGGGAACGGTTGACCTCGATGGCGGCCGTCCCCGTGGTGGTCAAGGGCACGTCGCGGGCGGTGCTGTACGTCGCCAGCCGCGACAGTGCGCCACTGGGGGAAACTGCTGTGCGCGAGGCGATGGCGGCTGCCGCCGAGATTGCCGGGGAACTCCGCGTCCGTGACGAGGTGGACCGCAGGGTGTCGATTATCGACACGGCACGGGCCGAGCCCGCCCTGACCCTTGACCGGAGCTGGCTGGAGCACGTCCGGGAGGCCCACGCCGAGCTGCGCTCCCTGGCCGGCTCGGTGTCCGACCCTGACCTGGCACGGCAGTTGGACATTATCGGCAGCCATCTGGCGCCGCCGCCCGCGGATGGGGTCCACCCGACGGCACGGCTGGCCCGCCGGGAACTCGACGTGCTGGCGCAGGTGGCACTCGGCTGCTCGTACCAGGAAACCGCGGAGCGCCTCGGGCTGAAGGCCGTGACCGTCAAAAGTTACCTGCAGAACGCCATGGCCAAATTGTCCGCGCACAACCGGCTCGAGGCCGTGTCCGCGGCCCGCCGGCTGGGACTCATCCCGTAGAGCGGGGCTGCCGGATTTCACCGGCAGCCCCGCTCCCCCAATGGCAGTTCTCCCACAACAGGATCCCTGGGCTTCGAATCCTCCTAGTGCCGGGAGGCGGGCTCCGCGGCTCCGGCGGCGCTTACGGTTGCGGACACATCCGGCGTCGCGCCTTCCAGTCCTTGCTTTTCGCGGTTGGGCAGGAAGAGGGTGCACAGCACGCTGAACACGCCGATTCCGGCGAGCAGGAATCCGACGGACCACGCCCCGGACGTCCCGGCTAGCTGGGCGGCCACGAGCGGCACGATGCCGCCGCCGACGACGCCGGCGAGGTTGTAGCCCATGCCGGCGCCGGTGTAGCGGTAGCGGGTCTCGAACAGTTCGGGCAGCAGCGCCCCGGCGGGACCGTAGGCGATGGCGAAAATGACGAGGGTGACCGTCAGGCCGACGGCGAACGCGAAGACGGTGTTTGCGCTCAGGATCGGGAACAGCGCCAGGGACCACGGCACGGCGAGGATGCAGGAGGTGGCGATGACCTTCTTGCGGCCGAAGCGGTCCGAGAGAATGCCGGAAGCCAGGGTCGCGGCGGCGACGAAAACGGAAGCGACCATGCCGGTGCTGAGCACTTCCACCCGGCTCAACTGCATGCCGGTGGGGCTCGAGGCGTAGCTGGTGAGGTAGGCGGTGCCCATGTAGAAGAAGGCAAACACCAGGGTCAGCGAGCCGCCGGCGAGCAGGATTTCGCGCGGCTGGCGCTTGATCGATTCGAGGACGGGAAGCTTGGTGGTGGTGTGGACGGTGGTGGCGGCGTTTTTGAACACCGGGGTTTCCTCGATGCTCAGCCGAACCCACAGGCCCACGAGTACCAGCACTGCGCTGAGGATGAACGGCACGCGCCAGCCGATGGAGATGAACGCCTCGGACTTGTCCCCGAGGGTGAGGTTGGTGATCAGGAAGGTGCCGCTGGCCAGGAAAAAGGCCACCGACGGACCAATCTGTGGAAAGGATCCGAAGAGGCCCCGCTTGCCCTTGGGCGCGTATTCGGCGACCAGCAAGGTGGCCCCGGCCCACTCTCCGCCCACGGCGAGGCCCTGCACGAAGCGCAGTACCACCAGGATGATCGGGGCGGCCACGCCGATTGTGTTGGCGTCGGGGATGAAGCCGATCAGCACGGTGGCGATGCCCATCATGAGCAGCGTGGTGATGAGGGTTTTCTTCCGGCCGATCCGGTCGCCGAAGTGGCCGAAGATGATGGCGCCCACCGGGCGGGCGAAGAAGGCGACGGCGAAGGTGCCGAAGGAGGCGATCGTGCCCGCGGCGGCCCCGAGCGCCGGGAAGAAGACGACGGGGAAGACCAGGGCAGCCGCGGTCCCGTAGATAAAGAAGTCGTAGAACTCGATGGTGGTGCCGGCGAAGCTGGCGAAGGCGACCTTGCGGAGTGTCCTGCGGCTGGGCGGCGCCTGCAGCCCGGCCGGCGAACTCGGTGAAACTGAAGTCATGGCGATCTCCTTTGATGTCAGACTCGGTGCACTGCTTTGTGACTCAGCTCACCGTAACCAAAGCGTGGACATCCAACTACCTCCTAAAAGAGGTAGCTGGGATGAGCGCCGGGCCGCCCGGGCGGTCCCCTAGACTTCGGAAAGAAACCAACCCTGAAACTAGAGGAGCGCAATGATTCCGGAGATCAACATCTGGGCGGTACTGCTGGCCACCCTGTCCAGCATGGTGGTCGGGTCCGTCTGGTACACGCCGAAGGTATTCGGCAACTACTGGATGCGCGTCGCCAAGGTCACGCCCAGCGGTGACGCGAAGGACGCCGTGAAACCGATCCTGGTCACCCTCGTCGTGAGCTTCATCAGCGCAGCGGTCCTGGCCGGATCAGCCGCCATCTCACAGCACTTCTACGGCGGGAACTTCCTGGCCAACACCCTGGTCACCGCCGTGATCCTCTGGGCCGGCTTCACGGCGGCCCGGTTCATCACCCACGACGCCTTCGAGGGCCGCCCGGCCGGGCTGACGGTCCTGAACTGCGCCCACGAACTGGTGACTTTGGCGGTGATGGCGCTCATCATCGGGTTGTTCGGGATCAGCGCGGCCTGACGACGCGTAAAAAGCCCTGCCGCTGCCTGACGGGCCTCGCGACGCGCAAAAGCCCTGACGCTACGGGAATAACGTGGCGTCAGGGCTTTTGCGCGTCGTGGAGCGTTAGCCGAAGCGCAGGAAGGTCGCGCGCCCCTGCCTAGCGGTGCGTGAAGTCCGGCTGGCGCTTTTCGGTGAACGCCGCCATGCCTTCCTTCTGGTCCTCGGTGGCAAACAGCGAGTGGAAGACGCGGCGTTCAAACAGCACGCCCTGGGCCAGGCCGGTCTCGAAGGCCGCGTTGACTGCTTCCTTGGCCACCATCGCCACCGGCTTGGACTTGGAGGCAATCACCTCGGCGGCTTTCAGGGCCTCCTCGACGACGTCGGCGGCCGGCACCACGCGGGACACGAGGCCGGCGCGTTCGGCTTCTTCGGCGTCCATGAAGCGTCCCGTCAGGATCATGTCCATGGCCTTGGATTTGCCCACGGCGCGGGTGAGTCGCTGTGAGCCGCCCATCCCGGGCAGGACGCCCAGGTTTATTTCCGGCTGGCCGAATTTGGCGTTGTCCCCGGCGATGATGAAATCGCACATCATCGCCAGCTCACAGCCGCCGCCGAGGGCGAAGCCGGATACTGCCGCGACCACGGGGATGCGCAGCCGCGTGAAGTCTTCCCAGCCCCGGAACCAGTCCGCCGCGTACATGTCCATGTAGCCCTTGGACTGCATTTCCTTGATGTCCGCGCCCGCCGCGAAGGCTTTGGCGGAACCTGTCACCACCACGGCGCCCACGTCCGGATCGGTGTCCATGGCCGTCACCGCGGCCACGAGGTCGTCCATGGTGGCCTTGTTGAGGGCGTTCAGCGCTTCGGGCCGGTTGAGCGTCACGAGCCCCACCCGGCCGCGCCGCTCCACCAGAATGTTTGTGTACTGCTCCGTCATGCCTGTCCCCTCGGCTGCTGTTGAGAAAAGTTTGCTGTTCAGAAAGGTTGCTGTTCAGAAATGCTTGGTCTTCGGCCGGCTAGTGGCCGGATTTGTCCCGGATGTCGGTGATGATGCCGGAGAAGTCCCGGCCCGCCCCGCCTTCCGCGGCAAAGGTATCGTAGATTTCGGAGGCGAGCGGCCCCAGCCGGGCGGCGACGCCGGTGCTTTCCAGGGCGTTGAGGGCCAGTTTGAGGTCCTTGGCCATCAGCGCCCCCGCGAAGCCGGGCTGGTAGTCGCGGTTGGCCGGGCTGGTGGGCACCGGCCCCGGGACCGGGCAGTTGGTGGTCAGCGCCCAGCACTGGCCCGAGGCCGCAGAGGCGACGTCGAACAGGGCCTGGTGCGTGAGCCCCAGCTTCTCCCCGAGCACAAAGGCTTCACTGACGGCGATCATCGAGACGCCGAGGATCATGTTGTTGCAGATCTTCGCGGCCTGCCCGGCACCGTGTTCCCCGCAGTGCACCACCCGCTTGCCCATGACTTCCAGCAGGGGTTTGACCGCTTCGAAGTCCTCCGGAAGTGCCCCCACCATAAACGTCAGGGTGCCGGCCTCGGCCCCCACGACGCCGCCGGATACCGGAGCGTCAACGGCCCGGTGACCGGCCGCGACGGCCAGGTCGGCTGCCTCGCGCGCCTCGTCCACGTTGATCGTGGAGCAGTCCAGGAAGAGCGTGCCCGGAGGGGTGATGTCCAGCAGGCCCGGCCGGCCTGCGTTGTCTGGGCGGTTGGGGGTGCCGCGGTAGGCGTCCAGTAGGTGCTGGCCGCTGGGCAGCATGGTCAGCACGACGGCGGCGCCGGCTACCGCTTCCACCGCCGTGTCCGCGGTGGTGATGCCGTGGGCACGGGCGGTTTCCAGTGCGGCCGGCACCGGATCGAAGCCGGTCACCGAATAGCCGGCCTTGACCAGGTTGATGGCCATGGGTCCGCCCATGTGGCCGAGGCCCAGGAAAGCGATGGTGCCGGCGTGGGCCGGTCCGGACCCTGTTGCTTCAGACCCCGTTGCTTCAGACCCCGTTGCTTCAGACATTGTCCCGCTCCTTCGAAAGGTTCAGTTCACGGTCGCCCAGCGGCGCGAAATAGGATTCGACGTCGCCACGGCTGACTTCCGCCAGGCTGGCCGGCTGCCAGTGCGGGTCGCGGTCCTTGTCCACCACCTGCGCCCGGATGCCTTCGCGGAAGTCGGGGCCGGCCAGGAACCGCAGTCCCACCCGGTATTCCTGCTCGAGGGCTTCCTCGAGGCTCAGGCCTGTGGCCCGGCGCAGGGATGCCAGCGCCACTTTCACGGCGGTCGGTGATTTGGTTTCGATCGTGTCGGCGACGTCCGAGGCTTCCCCGCCCACCGCGCGCAGCCGCCGCAGGATCTCTTCGGCGTCGTCGCTCGAGTAGCAGGCGTCAATCCATTCCTGCTGCGCTGCGAGGACAGAGCCCGGGGCTTCCCCGGCGAAGCGTGCGACGGCGGCGTCCACCGGCTCGTTCTCCAGCGCCTCCTCCAGCGCAGGCAGGCTTGCGGACGGCACAAAGTGGTCCGCGAGCCCCAGGAACAACGCGTCGGAGCCGCTCAGGTGCGCCCCGGTGAGGGCTGCGTGGGTGCCGGATTCGCCCGGCGAGCGGGAGAGCAACAAGGTTCCGCCGACGTCGGGCACAAAACCGATCGTGGTCTCCGGCATGCCCATCCGGGTGCGTTCGGTGACGATCCGGACCGAGCCGTGCGCGGAGATCCCCACCCCGCCGCCGAGGACCAGTCCGTCCATCATCGCCACGTACGGCTTGGGGTACTCGGAAATCAGCAGGTTCAGCCGGTATTCCTCGGCCCAGAAGCCGGCGGTCGCGTCGCCGCCGTCGAGCATGTCCCGGTAGATGGCCACGATGTCGCCGCCGGCGCACAGCCCCCGGTCGCCGGCGCCGCGGACCAGCACGGCGGCCACGGCGTCGTCGTCCGCCCAGAGGGTGAGCTGCTCCAGCATGGCGGACGCCATGCCGGCGGTGAGCGCGTTGACGGCGTTGGGCCGGTTGAGCGTGACCACGGCGAGCCGGCCGCGCCGCTCGAACAGCACCTCCGCGGGCGGGGAATCCCCGGAGTGCTTCCCCGCCATCAGCTGCCTTCCGGCATCACGAAGCTGGCACCGGTGCGGATACCGGAGGGCCAGCGGGTGGTGACCGTCTTGGTCTTGGTGTAGAAGCGGAAGGCGTCCGCGCCGTGCTGGTTGAGGTCGCCGAAGCCGGAGGCTTTCCACCCGCCGAAGGTGTAGTAGGCGATCGGCACCGGGATGGGGACGTTGATGCCCACCATGCCCACCTGGACCCGGCTGGCGAAGTCGCGGGCGGAGTCGCCGTCGCGGGTGAAGATGGCCACGCCGTTGCCAAACTCGTGCTCGCTGCACAGGCGCAGGGCCTCGTCGTAGTCCTCCGCGCGGAGCACACTCAGCACCGGGCCGAAGATCTCTTCCTTGTAGATCGTCATGTCCTTGGTGACGTTGTCGAACAGCGTGGGTCCGACCCAGAAGCCGCCGTCGTAACCCTCCACCTTGAGGCCGCGGCCGTCGGCCAGCAGCGTGGCGCCCTCGTCGACGCCGGCCTGGATGTAGCCTTCAATCCGTTCCTTCGCGGATGCGGCCACCACCGGGCCGAAGTCCGAGTCCTTCGCGAGGCTGTGGCCCACCTTGAGGTCCGCGATCCGCTCCTCTAGCTTGGCGACGAGAGCGTCGCCGGTGGCCTTGCCGACCGGCACGGCCACCGAGATGGCCATGCAGCGTTCGCCGGCGGAGCCGAAGCCGGCACCCATCAGGGCGTCCGCTGCCATGTCCAGGTCCGCGTCCGGCATGATCACCATGTGGTTCTTGGCGCCGCCGAAGCACTGGGCGCGCTTGCCGTTCGCGGCTGCCGTGGCGTAGATGTACTGGGCGATCGGCGTGGAGCCCACGAAGCCGATCGCCTGCACGCGGGGGTCCTCCAGCAGGGCGTCCACGGATTCCTTGTCACCGTTGACGACGTTGAAGACGCCGGCGGGCAGGCCGGCCTCGGTGAAGAGCTCGGCGAGGCGCAGCGGCACGGAGGGATCGCGCTCGGACGGCTTGAGGATGAAGGAGTTGCCCGCGGCGAGGGCCGGGCCGGACTTCCAGAGCGGGATCATGGCCGGGAAGTTGAAGGGGGTGATGCCGGCGACGACGCCGAGCGGCTGGCGCAGCGAATGAACGTCAATGCCGGTTCCGGCGCTGTCCGAGAATTCGCCCTTGAGCAGGTGCGGGGCGCCGGCGGCGAATTCCACGACCTCGATGCCGCGCTGGATGTCACCCTTCGCGTCGAGGAAGGTCTTGCCATGTTCCGAGGAGAGCAGGGTGGCAAGTTCGTCCAGGTTCTGGTTGACCAGGTCAACGAACTTGAGCAGGATCCGGCCGCGGCGCTGCGGGTTCATGGCCGCCCACTCGAGCTGGCCCTTCTCCGCGTTGGAGACCACGTTGCGGACCTCTTCGGTACTGGCCAGCGGCACCCGGGCCTGGACCTCGCCCGTGCACGGATCGTAGACATCGCTGAAGCGCCCGGAGGTGCCTTCAACATGCTGTCCGTCAATGTAGTGGGATAGTTCGCGAACCATGATGGAATGCTCCTTTGCACCGTGTGATTGACGTGGTGACGGCCAGGCCGCCTGTGACCCACATCATCTTCTGCTCCTGAATATACTCGGACTTCCTACTAAATTCCAGAGGGCCTCCAGCCGGCGGGCAGCTTCGTCCGGCAGCCAAGTTCGGTAAGTTAGGGAGTGTGAAGATAGCTACCTGGAATGTGAATTCGCTCCGTGCCCGCGCCGACCGTGTTGAAGCGTGGCTTCAGCGCACCGACTGTGATGTCCTGGCCATCCAGGAAACCAAGTGCAAGGACGACAATTTCCCCTGGGAGCTGTTCGAGAACATGGGCTACGAGGTGGCGCACTTCGGGCTGAGCCAGTGGAACGGCGTGGCCATCGCCTCCCGGGTGGGACTCGACGACGTCGAACGCACCTTCGTTGACCAGCCGGTCTTCGGCAAGAACGGCAAGGACGCCGTGCAGGAGGCCCGCGCGATCGGCGCCACGTGCGGCGGCATCAGGGTCTGGAGCCTCTATGTCCCCAACGGCCGGGCCCTCGACGATGAGCATATGCCATACAAACTCAGCTGGCTGGACTCCCTGCGGAACCATGCCGAAGGCTGGGTGCGGGACGATCCCGAGGCGCAGATTGCCCTGATGGGCGACTGGAACATTGCCCCGCAGGACGACGACGTCTGGGACATCGACTACTTCCGCGCCGAGGGCCTCACCCACGTGAGCGACCCCGAACGCGCCGCCTTCCACGCCTTCGAAGAGGCCGGCTTCCAGGACGTTGTCCGCCCGCACACCCCCGGGCCCGGCGTGTACACCTACTGGGATTACACGCAGCTGCGCTTCCCGAAGAAGGAAGGGATGCGGATCGATTTTGTCCTGGCCTCCCCCGCTCTGGCCGCCCGGGTCACCGGCGCCGCGATCGACCGTGAGGAACGCAAGGGCAAGGGCGCCTCGGACCATGCCCCCGTGATCGTGGAGTTGAGCGACTGATGTGCGCCGCCCAGCGAATCGAGGTGGTCCCATGACAGGAAACCTCTACCGCGGACAGGCCGGGCTGCCGTTCTCCTCGGCACTGCGGGTCTACGAGCCCTTGGCGGCGTTTCCCGAGGAGCAGCAGGGCGCCCTGCGCACGGCGGGAGCCCGGAGCGTTTCCCGGGCGGCCGTCGAAAACGCCGAGCTGCTCGCCTCCCTGGGCCGCATAACGCGCCAGGGCGGAGACCCGTTCCCCACCGGGGCGACGGACCTGGTCCGTGTCCTGGCGGCACCCCGGAAGAGCCCGCCGCCGGCACCGCCGGCCAACGACGGCGGCACAGTTACCCCCGGCGCCGGGAACCCCGACGCCGGGCCGCAGGACAGCCTGCTGTACTGTCCCAGCCAGCTGGTGCTCCGCGCCGGGCTGGCGGCCAACGCCTTGATGGAGGGCATCCACGGGCCGCTGGCGCAGTTGCTGATCCCCGAAGAGCAGCGCGATCGGCACCAGGAGCGCATCGATGATGTGCGGGCGCATGCCGGGCTGGGCCGGGTGCACACCCGGGCCTCCACGTGGGGCATCCCGTTCAGTTGGTTCTGCCTGTTCCAGGAATCGGATCCCACGGACGTGGTGGAATCCGAGGGGCACATTGTCACCGTGCGGATCCGGGCGACGATCGGCGAAGCCCTGGAGCGGGTCCGCTATGCGGTGGCCCACCTGGCCCTCGCCGCACCGGACTTGGACATGCTCGAGGACCTGACGCAGCTCACCGAATGGCTGGAACTCTTCCACCCGGAGTCGGTGGTGGAGCTGGACTACGGCGCCGTGGCGGACAAGGTCTACCCGGATGACTCGCCGATGGATGTGCGGCTGGGCATTGAATGCCTGGCCGAAGGGGACATGACCGGGGCGGCTGCCGCCTACCGGCGCCTGGCGTCCCGCTGGATTCCGATCCGGCAACTGGCCCGCGCGTCCTGACGTCCCCGCGCTTTTAGTACGTTGCCGCGCTTGCGGTTCGCGTGCCGGACGCCGTCAGCGTCCGGACTAGGCGTGCTGCCGGCGGTCAGCCACCCGGCGCTGCGCCGTTCCGGGTTGTACCGGCGCTCCGTGGCGGCGGCGCCGTGGTGCTGCGGACGATCAGTTGGTGCGGGGCGACCGTGGAGCGCACTGACCCGGCGATCCCGTCGAGCTCGTCCAGCAGCATTTTGGTGCCCAGTTCGGCCTGCTCGTCCGGGCGCTGCCCGACGGTGGTGAGACCCATGGCCTCGGAAAAGTCGTGGTCGTCGATCCCGATCACGGAGAGATCCGCAGGGACCCGCACCCCGGCCCGCGCGGCCTCGAAGATGATCCCCATGGCCATCTCGTCCGACGCGCAGAAAATTGCCGTGGGTTTCGGACCGGGCCTGTCCCACAGCCGGCGGAAGGCGTTCTGGCCGCTGCGGACCGTGAAATCCCCCCATTCGTCCCATTCCTCGCGGACGTTCAGGCCGGCTTCGGCCATCACGTCCTGGAACGCTTTGATCCGGACCCGGGGGACGTCGAAGTTGAGGTCGGTTTCGTCGTCGCCGTGCAGCAGCGCGATCTCCGTATGCCCGAGTCCGATCAGGTGCCGCACTGCCGTCGCGGCGGCGGCGTAGTCGTCGATTCCGATGTAGGGGCATTCCTCGACGTGGCCTCCGACGACGACCAACGGGATGTCGATCTTTTGGAGGTGCTCGATTTCTTCATGCGTCAGCGCCATACACAGCACCAGCAGCGCATCGATCTGCTTGTAGACCATCGTTTTGCTGAAGAGCCGCTCGCGGTGGCTGCCGTGGCCGCCCAGATTGAACAAAGAGAGGTTGTACTGCCGGGCATGCAGTTCCCGGTCTGCGCCCTCGATGGCCTTGGAGAAGAACCAGCGGCTGACGAACGGGGCCAGCACGCCGATGGTCTTGGTGCGCCCGGTAGCCAATCCGGACGCCGAGGAGGAGGCGACGTAGCCCAGGGCTTCGGCGATGCCCAGGATCTTCTCCCGGGTGGCCGGGGAGACCCTGGGCAGACCGCGGACGGCGCGGGACACGGTGGCGGTGGACACTCCGGCGGCAAGGGCCACATCCTCGATGCTGACGCCGGAGTGGCCTCCGCGTTGCGCCCTGTCTGTTGTCTTTGCCACCGTGTCCCCTTGTCGACTGTCTGCTGCCGCCTGATGTCCGGCGCAGGAGTTCCTTGTTCGCCTCCCCACGGCAACGGCGCCCCCGCGCCCGTCCTCAGTTGCGTCTGGTTGCCGTCCTTTCGGGCAGGCGGCGGCGCAGCCGGATCAATCCGTACAGGGCCAGCACCATAGCCAGCAGGCCCAGGGCCCAGCCAAGCGCCGGCTCGCCGGTTACCTCCATCCAGACGGTGACCACAAACAGCACCAGCGCCCAGAAGCCGAGGAGCCCGATAATGATGTCGAAGTCCTCGCCGGAGCGGACACGACGGTGTTCGCTCCGGACCAGACCACGGGTAGGTTTGCCGTTCACTGCCGGGCCATCACTTCACGGCGCCGGCGGTGAGACCAGCGACGATCTTACGCTGGAAGACCAGCACCAGGATGACCAGCGGAATTGTGACGATCGTTCCGGCAGCCATGATGGCCGTGTACGGAATCTGTTGCGGCTGGGCCCCGGCGAAGTTGGCGATAGCCACCGTTACCGGCTGGGTTGCGTCGTTCGAGAGCTGGCTGGCAATCAGGAACTCATTCCACGAGGAGATGAACGCCAGGATCGCCGTCGTGAAGATGGCCGGCGCCGCAAGCGGCATGATCACCCTGCGGAACGCCTGCCCCTGGGTGCACCCGTCCACGCGGGCCGCTTCTTCAAGCTCCCACGGCATTTCCCGGAAGAACGATGTCATGGTGTACACCGTCAGCGGGAGGACGAAGGAGATGTTCGGAATGATCAGTGCCTGGTAGGTGCCGATCCAGCCGATGTTCGTGAACAGCTGGAACAACGGGGTGATGAGGGCGACGCCGGGGAACATGGAGGCTCCCAGGATGAAGCCCAGCACGAAGTACTTGAACCGGAAGTTCAACCGGGCCAGGGCATAGGCCGCGAACACACCGAGAACCAGCGAGATCACGGTTACCGTCACACCGATGAACACACTGTTCAGCAGTGCCTGGCCGAACCTGTTGCCGAACGAGGTATCAAAGGCGGTGCGGAAGTTGTCGAGCGTGATGTGGGTGGGCAGGAGCGACGTGTCGTAGGTGTACCCCACGTCGCGGAACGCCGTCACCACCATCCAGTACGCCGGAGCGAGGCACCAGAACAGGATCACGGCGGCACTGACGTACGTGCGGACGCTGGCCCACTTCTCGCGGTTCTGGGCCGCCTTGCGGCCACGGTCCTGCTCGGCCCGGAGTTCGGTCGCGGCGGTCATTTCTTCCCCTTACCTGCACCGGTCTGCTGCTCCACGACATTCGCTCCGAGGAAGCGGACGAAGATGAAGGCCACCATGAAGATGATGATGAACGTAATGGTGGACAAGGCCGCGGCTGAGTTGAAGCCTTGCCTGATTTGGTTGACCACCAATATGGAGAGCGTCGTGGTGTTGTTGGAGCCTTCCGTCAGAATGTACGGGAGGTCGAACATGCGCAGGGCATCCAGCGTCCGGAAGAGGATGGCGACCATCAGCGCCGGCTTCACCAGCGGCAGGGTGATCATCCGGAACCGCTGCCATGCGGACGCGCCGTCGACCTTGGCAGCTTCGTAGACCTCGGCCGGAATCATCTGCAGCCCTGCCAGGATCAGGAGGGCCATAAACGGCGTCGTTTTCCAGGTGTCGGCAATGATGACCGCCCACCGGGCCGGGATTTCGCTGCCCGTCCACAGGATGGTGGTGTTGAACAGCTTGTTGCCGATGCCCTCAAAAGCGAAGATGAACAGCCACAGCTGGGCCGTGACGGCTGTGGGGATGGCCCACGGCACCAGCACGGCCGCGCGGACCAGGCTGCGGCCCCGGAAGGTGCGGGCCATAATGATCGCCATCCAGAAGCCCAGGATCGTCTCCAGCGTCACCGTGACGATGGTGAAGTAGAAGGTGGTTCCCGTGGCGGACCAGAACTGCGAACCGAGGGTACCCGGCGGGCAGGCCACGGTTCCGCCGCCCGGGGCGGCGCACTGCTGGAAAAGCCAGTTGGTGTAATTCGAGAAACCGGCGGGCCCACCCTCGGTGAAGAGTCCCGTGACGGGGTCAAGGCCGGCATCCTTCTGGAAGGACATCACGATGGCGCTGATGATCGGGTAGACGATCACAATTGCCAGCGCGACGATGGTTGGCGCCAGCAGCCACGAGGCCCACTTGCCCTGGCTCGCTATTGCGTTGTCCTCCCCCACGCCCTTGGGCCCGTGGTGGATCGGGGTACCGCCCGACGCCGGTTCCTTGACCGGCGTCGGGCCCAATTCGGTAGCCATGGCTGGACTACTGTCCCGCGCTAGCGGACTCGATGGACGCCTGCATGTCGGACAAGGCCGCCTCTACGGTCTTTTCGCCCTTGATGGCGGCGTACGCGTTTTCCTGGATGGCCTTGGTGACGGCCGGGTAGAACGGGGTGACGGGACGCGGCACGGCGTTCTCGATCGAGGTCTTCAGCACCGGGAGGTAGGGCAGCTTCGCGACGAGTTCCTTATCGTCGTACAGCGCGCCGAGCACCGGGGCCAGGGAGCCCTGCGTGGCGTAGAACTTCTGGGTTTCCTCGGAGGTGAGGAACTTCAGGAAGTCCAGGGCAGTGGCCTTGTTCTTCGAGTACACACTCATGCCGGCGCTGTGTCCGCCCAGTGTCGATGCGCCGGGGCCGTCCGCGCCGACCAGCGCGGTCATGCCGAGGACGTCCTTGACCTTTGACGATCCTTCCGTCTTTGCCAGGTTGTAGACGTAGGGCCAGTTGCGGTGGAACAGGAGCTTGCCGTTCTGGAAGGCCTGACGGCCCTGTTCCTCTTGGAAGGTGATGGCTTCCTTCGGGATGCTGCCGTCGGCGTAGGCCTTGGTCAGAGTCTCGAGACCGGCCTTGGCTTCGGGGGTATTCAGGCTCGGCTTGCCTTCCGCGTTCAGGACGGAGCCGCCGGCGGAGTTGATGGCCTCCGACGTGTTCACCGTGAGGCCTTCATACTTGGCGTACTGGCCCGCGAAGCAACCGATGTTGTTTTCCTTGGCGATGGAGCACATGCTCATCATCTCGTCCCAGGTCTTGGGTGCTGTGGGGACGAGGTCCTTGCGGTAGTACAGGATGCCGCCGTCGGAGTTCTGCGGGGCCGCGTAAAGCGTGCCCTTGTACGAGGCACTCTCAACAGTCGGCTTCAGCATCGCCGAGGTGTCCAGCGCCATTTTGTCCTTGAGCGGCTGGAGCCAGCCCTTGGCGGCGAACTCGGCGGTCCACACGACGTCGACGCTGACGACGTCGTAGTTGGCGTTCTTGGCCTGGAAGTTCTGGACCAGGTCATCGTGCTGCTGGTCGGCCTGGTCGGTCTGCTCCTTGAACGTGACCTTCTCGTCCGGGTGGGCCGCATTCCACTTCTCGATCAGCGGGCGGACCACGTTGCTGTTGTCCTTGCCTTGGACGTAAGTGATGGGACCGCGGCTGTCGAGGCCCTGCTCGGCGTCGCCGCCGGCGGTCGTTCCGCCGCCGCCTCCGCCGCCACAGGCGGAGAGGGTGAGGGCTAGAACGCCTGCTGTGGCGATGGGAAGTAGGAACTTCGGTGTTTTCATACTGGAGGTCTCCTCGCTGAGTACCGGACAAAAAGGCGGTGCGTTGCAGTGGTGCCCATCACACTAATCAACACCCCGCGAGGAATGCAAGCGTTTACACACACCTTTACAAAAAGGAGACCGTCGGCGCGTGGGCTGCCTCAGGCGCCGTTCCGCGCCTTTTCAGGGGCGGCCGGCGGACCAACGGCCGCTGTGTGGCGCGTGAAGATGGCGCCGAAAGTCCACGGCCTGGTCAGCGGACCCGGTCGGCCCGCCCGAATCTCGACCTCGCACCGGAGGCAATGTGGATGAGCACCGGGGTGCGTTTGCCGAGCGCAGCGTCGAGGGCCTCCACGAGGGCGGACACCTCCGCCGCCAGCCGGTGGGGGGCCACGCCCTGGCGGGGCTGGATCCTGATTCTCAGGCCCGGTTCACCGCGGAATTCGTACGTGGCGACGGTGACGCCTGCCAGGTCCGGACGGTCCGCCAAGGCGGTCCGGAGCGCCTGTTCGGCCACGCCGCTGCCGATCCGGACGTTTCCCGGCACGTCGCCCGGCTCTTCTTCGGACACGAGGAGGTTGGCCCGGCCCTTGCCCTGCTGGGCGACCCACGCCACCATGGCGCCAATCACCAGGAGCAGCAGCAGAACCACTACAATCCAGAGCCAACTCTCCGCACGCCCCGGGAAGCGCGTGCGTTCGAAGAGATCGCGCCAGAGGCTCCAGACTCCGGCGGCCCAACTCTGCCACCACACGCCGACGGCCGGCACACTCGCGAGCAGGATGAGCAGGACTCCGATGGCGAGGAGCTTGAAGCCGAGGACGCCGATCAGGATGCGGTTGAGGATCCTGGGGGTGCCGTTCATGCGCCGACCACCCCGGTTGTGGTCACATTGATCCGGACTTCCGGTGCGGGAACCGGACCCATGTCCCGGAGCTCATCCTTCACCGCGGCGAGGACGGCGTCCGGGCTCAGCGGCACGCCGGAAGTGGGCCGGACGCTGACGTCGACCTGACGTCTGGACACGGTCACCATCACCTGTTCTTGGCTCACGTTGGCGGCCAGCCTTGTACGCCGCGCCAGCGCGGACGCAATGACTTCGTCGTCCACGACGACGGCGGCGCGGCGGTCCGGCAGTACGTGGCGGGCACGGCGTCCGGGCAGTACAGCGTTCAGGAAAAAGAACAGCCCCGCCATCACCAGCACCGCGCCGAGGACGCCGAGCAGGAGCGGCGGGACCCCGTCCGGGAGTGCCACCACCCGTTCCGCGGCAGTCTGCGGATCCACCAGCCAGGGTGGCTGGCCGACGGCCCGGACCGCGGTTTCCAGGAGGGCGTAGATGCACAGTGCAATGACCAGCACGGCGGCGATGATCGAGGCAACGGCCCTTGAGGAGTGGGTTTCGCGTTTGAGGATTTCTTCCCCCGCGCGGCCGGTCCCCGCATCGTCATTGCCGGCCGAAGGTGCCTCGCCGGGAGCGGACGGCTCGTAGCTCCCGCGGCCGGAATTGTGGTGGGTGACGTGACTCAACGGACGCGTCCTCCTTCACTCATGCTGGCGCCGCTGATGCGGATGTCCACCCGGCTCAGCCGGGCCCCGCTCAGCGCGGTTACGCGCTGGAGGATTTCGGATTTGGCGGCCACGGCCCGGTCCCACATGGTCCCGCCGAAGCCCGCGACCCGTCCGGGGTCCCGCAGGACTGCGGTGAGCGCGGGGGCGGCGATGGGTGCGACAAGGGACAGCGCCAGCAGCCCGTCGTCGTCGGACCATTCCGCCCGGACCTCGTGCGGCGTGACGCCGAGGGCTTCCGCCGCGGCGGCCCGGGCCACGCTGGTCAGCGCCTGGGTGCTGATCCGGGTGTGCCCGGCCATCTCAGCGACGCGGACAGCACCTGCCGTGCCGCTCATGAGGAGGAACGCCGGCCTGTGAGGGCATCAAGCACGCTGCGCAGGTCCAGTTTTCCTTCCGCGGCGCGGCCCAGCAGGGCTCCGATCCCCATGAACAGCAGGGCGCCCAGGAACCCCCAGACGCCGAACTGGAAGGACATGAACGCCACAAAGGCCCCCATGGCGATCCCCACCACGGTAAGACTCACTGGATTGCCTCCCTTGCGGGCCGCGTCTCGGCCGCGGTGCCGGGCTTTGCCGGTCCGGGCACGTAGACATCGTTGATTTCGATGTTGACTTCGATGACCTGGAGCCCGACGAGCTCCTCGACCGCCGCATACACGGCAGCGCGAATCTGGTCCGCCAAGGGGTGGAGAGGCGTGCCGTAGAGCGCCACCAGGTCGATGTCCACGGCCACCTGCGTTTCGCCGACCTCGGCGCGGACGCCGGCGGCGTGGTCCGAGCTGCCCACCGCGTCGCGGAAGGCACCCAGCGCACGGGACGGGCCGGAGCCCAGGGAGTAAACGCCGGGGACAGCGCGGGCGGCGATGCCCGCGACCTTCGCGACGGCGTTTTCGGAAATGACAGTCCGGCCACTACCGGGCAGCAGTGCGGCCTGCCCGGGGTCCGGGACCGCTACGGGCTGAGGATTCTGGTATTCCATGAGGCACTCCCCCTTCTCTTTGTCACCACCCTAGTACCTGCCAGTGACAAGGTGGCCGGTTGACCCCGGGGAGGGGCTGCCCGGGACGGCCGTGCCCCTTCGAGGAAATCCGTGGAGACCCGGCACGCCTAGGCTATCGCCGGCGGAAGCGCGCTGAACAGGTCCGCTACCCGCAGTTGGCGGCGATCCAGGTCTGCACTGGAGCCATGGCGTCCTGGATCTTTCCGCTCGAGAAAACCGTCTGATCCTTGATGCCGGCGATGGCCACCTGGCTGAGGGTGGTGAAATCCGCTTTGATGCTGTCCGGCGCGCGTTCCGCGGTGCGGGTCAGTTCCGCTTTGGCCTGCTCCAGCTCGGCCGCCGTGCCCTGAGCCGCCGAGAGCGGGAGGAGGGTGGAGCCGGTGGCCTGTTCGGAAATCGTGGTGCAGGCCTCGACTGCCGTGGCGAAACCGCCCCAGGGGCCGGAAGACTCACTGGAGCTGGCGGTCGCGGACGCCGGCGCGGCGCTGGCGGTCGCGGACGCCGGCGCAGGGCCGGCGGCTTCGGGCGCGGAGCAGGCAGTGAGTGCGGAGGCTGCCAGGAGGGCGACGGCGGTCAACGGGCGTGCAACATTCTTCAAAATCACGTTTTTGGAATCACTTTTCGGTTGAGATTGCACCGCCGGGCCCGATCGGGCGTCCGGCGGCCTTGGCGTTCTTTCCCCAGCGTGCGAGTCTAGCCGCCGTTTCCTGTCGGCTGGTCCGTAACCGCCCTTTTGGCCGCCCGGAACGGCAGCTACGGAGCAGTCGATGCGTTAAAGAAGAAAAGCACCAGTTCTCAAAGAACTGATGCTTCCCAGTGGTGGCTCCGACCGGCGTCGATCCGGTGACCTTTCGATTTTCAGTCGAACGCTCTACCAACTGAGCTACAGAGCCTAGGTGACATGTCACCATGAGAGCCGGAATTTCTTCTGGCAATCAGAGCGACCCTGACGGGACTTGAACCCGCGACCTCCGCCGTGACAGGGCGGCGCGCTAACCAACTGCGCTACAGGGCCTTGCGTTTTTCTTGCTTCTCTGCAGTATCGCTACCGCAATTTTTCAAGGCCTTTAGCCTACCAGACTTTCACACCCGGTTTGACCAGTTCCTTGCGTACCCCCAACGGGATTCGAACCCGTGCCGCCGCCGTGAAAGGGCGGTGTCCTAGGCCGCTAGACGATGGGGGCCAGGACGCCATTCGGCTAAACCCGCTGAATCAAGGGCAAAAATTAAGGGCCGAAGCCTTCCGTTTTTGTCCTTTCGGGTTCCTCCGAACTGGACTATAAAACTATAAGGGCAGACCCCCGGATTATCCAAAATCGACGGGACGCCGCACTTTGGCGGCGCTCAGCTGCGGCCAGCCGGGGCTTGGTGCGCCCGCTCCACATCGGCGGCCGTATCCACCTCACCGCCGGCCCGCAAGCCCGCCACGACACCGTCAATGTCGGCCGCCGACCGGTTCTGGCTGAGCTTGCGTTTCGCTTCAACCCTCGTGATGACAAGCTCGACGCCGACGATCGCCCGGAGCTGCCCTGTGATGTAACGCGCGGGCGCATCGTCCACGGCCCAGGGGTGTTCCGATGCTGCTTCATGAAGCGTGGTCAGCCGCCGGACAAGACCTTCAACCCAAGCCGGGTCATCGTGGACGACGAGGCGGCCGTATACGTGCGCGGTGGTGTAGTTCCAGGTCGGGACAACCCGGCCGTGTTCGGCCTTCGCGGCATACCAAGACGGGGAAATGTAGGCATCGGAGCGTTGGATGATGACTAGGGATTCGCCCGACGCCGGGAGCCGCCACTGGTCGTTGTTGCGGGCCAGGTGGCCCTGCAGGGATCCGTGCTCGCCCGACTCCGGGTCAAAAACGAACGGCACAAGGGTGGCGAGCAGGCCATGCTCGGTCGAGGTCACCAGGTTGGCCGCGCCCGGGTTTGAGAGCAACTCGTTGATGGCGGCCTGGTCGGCGGCGAAGTGCGAAGGGACGTACATGGGGGCTTCCCTTGTCGGTTTGTGTTGAGGCGGTATTACGCGGGACGGCTGGCTATCTCAGGCTACGAGCATGACCGCGAGTGTGACCATAACCAAGGCGATGCCGCCGTCGAGCACGCGCCAGCTGCCCGGCCGGGCGAACACCGGCGCGAGGAACCGGGCGCCTGCGCCGAGGGCGGCGAACCACGCAATGCTGCCCAGACCGGCTCCGCCGGCGAACCACCACCGCCCGTCCGGGCCGTGGGTCCCCGCCAGGGACCCCAGCAGCAGCACGGTGTCCAAGTAGACGTGGGGGTTGAGCCAGGTCAGCGCGAGGCAGGTCCCGAGCGCGGCCGCCCAGGTTCCCTGCTGCCCGGTCGACAGCTGCGACGCCTGCGTTCCGCGGATGGCTCGCCGCGCGGCCATCAGGCCGTAAACCAGAAGGAACGCGGCTCCGGCCCAACGCACCACCTCAAGAACGCCGGGCGCCTGCTCGATGAGGACGCCCACCCCGGCCACGCCCAGCACGATCAGGACAAGATCGGAGAGGGCGCACACGGCAACCACCAGCAGCACGTGCGAGCGCTGGACGCCCTGGCGGAGAACGAAGGCGTTCTGCGCACCGATGGCGACGATGAGGGACAGCCCGCTGGCGAGGCCCGAGAGGAGAGAGAGGATCACGGGTTCCACGCTAGAGGGCCGGGCAGCATGAAACCAGTTAATAATTCTGGTCCAACATAAGATTGGCTAATGATTGACATTCATCCGGAGCAGGCCCGGACCCTCGCGGCCATCGTGGCGCACGGAAGCTTCGAGGCCGCCGCCCGCCACCTCTTGGTTACGGCGTCGGCGGTGAGCCAGCGCGTCCGCGCCCTCGAAGTGGCCGTTGGCCGGCCGGTGCTCAAAAGGACCCGCCCGGTGGAACTCACCGCTTCCGGCCACGCGGTGGTGCGCTTCGCCCGGCAACTGGACATGCTCTCCGCCGATCTGGCCGAAGAGCTTCAGCCCGGCGCCCGGCCCGCCAGCGTCCGGCTGACCCTGGTTATTAACAGCGATTCGCTGCACACGTGGGCGCTGCCCGGCCTGGCCTCCGTGGCGGGCAAGGTCCAGCTGGAGATCCTGCGCGAGGACCAGGACTATTCACTGGAACTCCTGCGCAGCGGCGCCGCAGCGGCCGCCATCACCACCACGGCCAAGGCGGCTCCGGGCTGCTCCTCCCGACGCTTGGGTGTCATGCGCTACCTGCCGGTCTGCACGCCGGACTTCGCGGCCCGGTGGTTTTCCGGCGGCGCGACGGCGGACACGCTCGCCGTCGCCCCTGTGATCGTTTACGACCGCAAGGACGACCTGCAGGACCGCTACCTGCGGGGCGTGAGCCGCAAAACCCTCCAGCCGCCGCGGCATTTCGTCCCGGCCGCCCACGAGTTCGGGGAAGCCATCCGTTGGGGGATGGGGTGGGGGCTGCTCCCCGAAATCGAGGTCTCGGACGAACTGAAGCGCCGCACGATGGTCTCCCTGGACCCCGCGGCGCGCGTGGATGTGCCGCTGCACTGGCAGCAATGGCGGCACGGTTCGGCTGCCCTGGAGGAGGTCGCGGCCGCCGTCCTGGCCGCCGCCCGCCTCCTCCGGTGAGCCCGCCGGTGGCGGGCGCGCCGCGACTGGCAGGAACTCGCGTAGACGTGACCGATTTCCGCCAGTCCCCGGGCCGCCGCACCGGCTAGATTGGCATCATGGCAACAACCGCCCAGACAGGCTCCCCCCAACCGGACAGCGCACGCCCGGGCCGCACCCACGACGTGCCGCCCGCCACCCGCTCCGCAAAACAGCCCCTCCCCCCGGCCCAGATCAGCCGCCTCGGCATCGCCGCCGTGGTGGTCACCGTCGTGCTGTGGGCGTCCGCCTTTGTGGGCATCCGGGCCGTGGGGCCCAGCTTCTCCCCCGGCTCCCTGACCCTGGGCCGGCTAGCGATTGCCGCCGTCGTACTGGGCCTGGTGGTGCTGCCGCAGATCCGGAAGAACCCCAACCTCCCCCGGGGCCGCGAATGGTGGCCCATCCTGGCCTACGGTGTCATGTGGTTCGGCGGCTACAACGTCGCCCTGAACGCCGCCGAACACCTGCTCGACGCCGGCACGGCCGCCCTGCTGATCAACGTCAACCCGATCCTGGTGGCCATCATGGCCGGGGTGATCCTCAAGGAGGGCTTCCCCCGCTGGCTGATCATCGGCAGCCTTGTCGCGTTCGCCGGCGTCGCCGTGATCGCGCTCGGGTCCGGGCAGCGGTCCACGGCGGACGTCGCCGGGGTGCTGCTGTGCCTGCTGGCGGCTGCCCTCGCCGCGGTGAGTGTGATCGTGCAGAAGCCCGTCCTGCGAAAGTTCCCCGCCGCCCAGGCCACCTGGTACGGAATCATGGTCGGCGCGCTCTGCTGCCTGCCCTTCAGCGGCCAGCTGGTCTCCGAGCTGCAGGCGGCCCCGCTGCCGGCGACGCTGGGGCTCGTCTACCTCGGCATCTTCCCGACTGCGATCGCGTTCACCACCTGGGCCTACGCACTGTCCCTGATCGACGCCGGCCGGCTCGCGGCCACCACCTACCTCGTGCCCGGCACCACGATCCTGATCTCCTGGCTGGTGCTCGGCGAGATCCCCACCGTCTGGGGCCTCGTCGGCGGTGTCATCTGCCTGGTGGGGGTGGGGCTGACCCGGCGCCGGTCCCGCTGATTCGGCGCTAGAGTTCAGCTATGCCCGCTTCCTTGCCGCCAGGCCTGCCCATCATTCCGGACGGCGCGGATGACGGCGACGAGGGCGACAGTCATGCCCCGTTCCCGATGTCCGAACCGGATTTCGAAGCCGCCGTCAGCGACGCCCTGGACCGGATCCCACCGGAGCTGGCGCAGACCATGAACAACGTGGCCATCTTCATCGAGGACGACTACACACCGCAGCCGGGCGAGGACCCCGACACCGTGCTGCTGGGACTCTACGAAGGCGTGCCCCTGACCGAACGGGACTCCTGGTGGGACGCCGGCTCCCTGCCGGACCGCATCACCATCTACCGCCAGCCGATCCTGGACATCTGCGAGTCGCGCGAGGACGTGATCGAGGAAGTGACGATCACCGTGGTCCACGAGATCGCGCACCACTTCGGCATCAGCGACGACCGGCTGCACGAGCTCGGCTGGGGCTAGCCTTGTAGGCATGGGACACGACCACAGCCACTCGCACGGGATTACCGCGACCGGGAAGCACCGCAAGCGCCTGGTCGCGGTCCTGGCCATCACCCTCGCCGTCGTCCTGATCCAGATCGTCGGAGCCCTGATTTCGGGGTCCCTGGCCCTGCTGGCCGATGCCGGCCACATGCTGTCCGACGCGGCCGGCGTCTTTATCGCCCTTCTGGCCGCCTGGATCGCCTCCCGGCCCGCGAGCGACCAGCGCACCTACGGCTACCAGCGCGCCGAAGTGCTGGCCGCCCTGGCCAACGCCCTGGTGCTGATGGTCATCTCGGTGGTCATCTTCACGGAGGCCATCCGCCGGATTGGCTCCGCTCCCGAGGTCCAGACCGACGTGATGCTCTACGCGGCCGTTCTGGGCGCCGTCGCCAACCTCGTGTCGCTGCTGATCCTGCGCGGTGCGCAGAAGGAAAGCCTGAACGTCCGGGGCGCCTACCTCGAGGTCCTGGGCGATCTGCTCGGCTCCTTCGCGGTCATCGCCGCCGCAGTGGTCATTATGGTCACGGGGTTCCAGTCGGCGGACAACATCGCTTCGATCGTGATTGCGCTGATGATCCTGCCCCGGGCCTGGCACCTGCTCCGCGATGTGGTGGATGTACTGCTCGAGGCGACCCCCAAGGGTGTGGACGTGCAGCTGATCCGCGAGCACATCCTTGCCGTGGAGGGTGTGGCGTCCGTGCACGACATCCATATCTGGACCATCACCTCCGGTGTACCGGTGTTTTCCGCCCATGTGGTGGTGGAGGATGCAGCCCTGGGCGCCCGCGGCGCAGACCAGGTCCTGGACAAACTCGTCAGCTGCCTGGGCTCGCATTTCGACACGGAGCACTGCACCTTCCAGCTGGAACCGGCCTCCCACGCGGAGCACGAATCACACCAGCACGCCTAGGCGCGGAACGCACGGAATGTCCGCGGCGCCGGGCGACACACCCCGCCAACGTGTGACCAAATGACATTCTTGTTGTTTATGTTATTGATGTGACCAGTGTTGCCAAAGTGGCCATTGGCACGTAGCCTCGACCGTGCTGGGGGATCAGCCGGGCGTTTCCACGCGCCGGCATCCACGCTTGCCCGCTCCAGCCCGATATCTGCAGCGAGGGTTTGACCATGACTTGGACCGGTTCCGGCCGAAAGACGGCCGTGCTGTGCGCCGCCGTCGTACTCCTGGGAACACTGGCCGTGCCCGCGCACGCCGCGCCGCCGGCGAAGGCTGCACAGGTCCCGGCTGTTCAGGTCCCGGCTGTTCAGGTCCCGGCTGTTCAGGACGTTCCATCTCCGGACGAGATTGCCGCCGCCAAGTCCAGTGAAAGCGCGACGGCGGCGCAGGTCGCCGCCATTGACGGGCTGCTGGCTGACGCGTCGGCGGCCCAGGACGCCAGCCTCGAGGCTTCCCTGCAGGCCAACAATGCGTACGGCGAGGCGCTCGTGGAACTCCAGCTCCGGCGCGACGCCGCTGAAGTTGCCGCCGCCAGGGCTTCGTCGGCCGGGGAGGAGCAGGAGAAGACGCGCAAGCAGATCGGCCAGCTCGCCGGCGATCTGTACCGCAACGGCGGGCTGAATCCCGCGCTGAGCAGCTTTGTCAGCGGCAGCGGCAATGCCCTGCAGCAGGCCGCCACCTTGGAGGCCGTGACCGCCGGCCGTTCCCGGGCTTTCCAGTCGGCGGAAACAGCGGCAGTGGCAGCTGATTCGCTGACGGCCGCCGCCGCGGATGCAAACCGGGCTGCCGATGAGGCCGCGCAGACAGCGGAGGAACGCAAGCTCGACGCCCAGCGCGCCAGCGACGCCCAGCGGGAGGCCGTGTCCACGGCCAGGGCGCAGCGCACCGTGCTGGTGGACCAGCTGGCGACCCTCAAGAACACCACCGTTGCGTTGGAATCGGCCCGCGTGGATGCCCTGGAGCGGCAGCGCCAGCAGGACCGGCTGGCGGCAGTAACGGCAGCCGCCGCGCAGGGCCAGGGTCAGGCGCCCGGCCCGCGGCCGGAGCCCCGGCCCGGCACCCTTCCGGACGCCGGGGACCCCGCCCCGGGAAACCAGGGTCCGCAGGCACCCGCCGCGCCCGCTCCGGCGCCGCCGGGCGCACCCGTTCCCGCGCCGGCGCCATCCGCGCCCGCCGTCCCCGCTCCTGCACCGGCACCTCAGCCCGCGCCGGCTCCTGCTCCTGCTCCTGCTCCTGCTCCTGCTCCTGCTCCTGCTCCTGCTCCTGCTCCTGGCGGATCCAACCAAACAGCGATCTCGGTGGCTCACGGCAAGGTCGGCGCGCCCTATTTCTACCAGTACGGCGGAACGGGCGCCCGCGGCTTCGACTGCTCCGGCCTGGTGCAGAACGCTTTCGCCGCAGCCGGAAAATACCTGCCGCGCACGGCGTCCCAGCAGTTCGCCCAGGCGCCCGTGCACGTTCCGCTCTCCCAGGCCCGGCCGGGCGACTTGCTGGTCTGGGGATCGGCACCGGGTTTCTACCACGTGGCGATCTACCTCGGCGGCGGCCGCGTGGTCCAGGCACTGAACGAAGACGCCGGAATCACCGTGACGGACCTTGCGTCCATGTCCGGGATGCAGCTCCACCCCGTCGCGGCCCGATACTGAGCCGTTCCCGCCGCATACATCTGACCGGCTCCTGCCGGGAACCCTCCCCTAGGAAAGCACGTCCTTCGTGATGAACCTGCCGTAGGCGAGCGCACCGAAAACGGCGACGTAGCCGCCCTGCAGCAGCGAGTTCGTCAGGAAGGAATCCCAGGCGACCGGCTGGCGAAGCAGGTCCGCGAAGTCCAGCCAGTAGTGGCTGAAGAGCCACGGGTGCAGCCACTCCAGCTGTGGCAGCGCGTCGAGGACCTGCGACACCACCGCGAGCACGACAGTGGACGCCATCGCCCCCACAGGCACGTCCGTGAGCGTGGACATAAAGAGCCCGATCGCCGAGAGGCCCATCAGGGAGACGGCAAGGTAGGCGGCAATCAACAGGAGCCGCAGCATCGCCTCCGACGCCCCGATCGAGTCCCCGGAGAGCAGGGTGACCGGTCCCACCGGGAAGAGGGCCGCTCCGATCGCGGCCCCGACCAGCGCCACCACGAGCGGCGCCGCGACGGCGAACGCCACCGCACCGGCGTATTTCACGAGCAGCAGCCTGACCCTGCCCGCAGGCGCGACCAGCAGGTACCGCAGGGTTCCCTGCCCGGCCTCGCCGGCCACGGTGTCGCCCGCCACCACACCCACGGTCAGCGGCAGGAACAGCGGAACGGAGACCAGCATGGCGGTCACGCCAACAAACAAACCGTTCTGGGTGATCCGGTCCAGGAACGCCGGACCCCGGCCGGGCGGCACCGCGGAGGACACCCGCACCGCCACGGCAATCAGGATGGGGATGGCCGCCAGCGCGCACAGCATGGCCCAGGTACGGCGGCGCCGGAACAGCACACCGAGTTCGGACGCCAGCAAGCCGCGGCTCTGGCCGCCCCGCCGGACGGTCTCCGCAGCGGGGGCGCCTCCTGGGGTGTGGCCGGGGCTGACACCAGCACCGGAGATGACACTGGGACTGGATTTTTCACTGGACAACGTCGAAGCCCTCCCCCGTCAGCGCCACAAAACGCTCCTCCAGGCTGACCTGCTCGGTCGCGAAACCGCGGACCCGGACACCTGCCGCCACCAGGGCGGCCACCACCGCCTCCGGTGCCACCGCCCCGTCAGCCCCCGCGGGAGGTACCCCGGCCGGAAGAGGCGCGTAGAGCACGTCCCCGGCGCCGTTGGAACCGGGGACGCTCACCGCCGCGCTCAGGCCCAGCCGGGCCAGCACCTCGGCCGCGGCGCCGGCGTCGGGCGTCAGCACCCGGATGCGGGCCTGTCCGTCCTGGCGCAACTCCGCGAGAGTCCCCTGGGCCACCAGCCGGCCCGCGCTCATGATGGCCGCGTGTGTGCAGATCTGTTCCACCTCGGCCAGCAGGTGGCTGGAGACGAACACGGTGGCGCCGTCCGCCGCGAGCGAGCGCACCAGGCTGCGGACCTCCCGGGTGCCCTGCGGATCCAGTCCGTTCGTGGGTTCATCCAGGACCAGGAGTTCGCGGGGGGCCAACAGTGCGTTGGCGATGCCCAGCCGCTGCTTCATGCCCAGCGAGTAGGCCCGCACTTTCTTGTCCGCGGCATGCGTCAGCCCCACCCGCTCCAGCGCCGACCGGACCCGGGCCTTCCGGGTGGCGGCGGGAGCACGCGGGTCCGCGGCGTCGAAGCGGTGCAGGTTGGCCGCGCCGGAGAGGAAGGGGTAGAAGGCCGGCCCCTCGACCAGGGCGCCCACGCGCGGCAGCACCTCGCGCAGTTGCCCCGGCATTTCCTGGCCGAGGAGCCGGACCGAGCCGCTGCTGGCCGCAGCGAGGCCGAGCATGAGCCGGATGGTGGTGGTTTTCCCGGAGCCGTTGGGGCCCAGGAAGCCGAAGACGGATCCCCTTGGCACGGCCAGGTCGACGCCGTCGACGGCTAGCTGGTGGCCGAAGCGCTTGCTGAGGCCGGTGGTCTCGATGCACAGGTCCGTCGCGTACGGTTCCGTCGCCGGCCCGGCGGCGGTCACGCGGCGGTCACGGGGCGGTCACGGGGCGGTCACCGCTGCGTGGCGGCGGCCTGCAGCCGCTCCAAGGGCACGGAACCGGCGAGGATACGCCCGTCGTCGAGGATCAGGACATTCACCAGCGACGTGGACACCAGCCGTCCGCCCGGCACGGCTACAGCGGCCTGTTCCAGCAGCGCGGCGGCGCCGGACGAGGTTCCTGCCGCGACGGAGGAGTCAGGCTGCAGCGGGTTGGCGGCCGCGGGGTCCTGAACCTCGGTCTGCGGCGGGATCTGGCCAGGAAGTGCTGCGGTTCCTGCGGGGAACTCCAGCACGGATTCCCAGCCGGTTCCGGTGACGGTGGGCCGCTTCGCGGTCTTCGCTGCGGCCGGGTCCGACGGCGGCACGGCGGCTTTTTCGTGATGCGCCGGCAGTGGGATCTCTTTGACGGTGGCCCCGGGCGGCGGGGTGAAATTGAAGATGGCGGAATCCGGGGTTTCAAGCGTGAGAGCAGTGAAGGCGACGCTGAACGCCGGCTCGGCCTGTCCGCGGGCCTTCACTTCGACGCCGAGCGGAAGTCCGCTGGCGCCGTCGACCGCGATGGCGACCGAATCCACCAGGGTGACCTCGGACGCGGGGGTGAGCACCAGATTGTAGGCTGCCCGTCCGGCGACCTGGACGTCCGGGCCGACGGTCACCTCAGTGCTCGCGTCGAGCTTGGCGAGGAGCTTGTCAGCCAGGTCTTCAGGCGTCGCCACGGCTCCGGGGCGGGCTTCATGGCGGCCGGCAGCATCGGCAGGAAGCTGGGCGTGGGCGGCGGTATTGTCCTTGGAGTTGTAGAACCAAAGCTCGTCGCCGTTCCGGACCGCGTTCCGTTCGGCCATCCGGTCCATGATCTGCACCCGCGCCTTGCCGGGCCCGTCAAGGTAGACGCGGGCCGTGTGCGGGCCGGTCAGCAGCTCCAGCCACGCGGTCTCCGCGGACCCCGCGCCGGGCCCGGTCTTCGGAAGTTCCGGCAGACCGATCTCGGAGCTTTGTTCCAGCGTCCCGGACAGGGATTTCTCGCCGTGCTGGGCGATCATCAGCAGCACCTGTTGCGGCGTCTTCTCCGGCAGCGGGTCCCCGGCGCTGGCGGGGAGGGACCCGGACAGGACACCGGCCGCGATCACGGCAGGCACCGCCACGGCGGGCATCCAACGCAGCCATCTGCGCGTCATTGCGACCGCGCTCCAACCTTGCAGCTCATGGTTCAACAGTACGCCTGGAAGGGTCACGATTCATCCCCGCCCCGGCAATCGGCCCGGCGTCCGGCACGACGGTGCCGGCGGCGCCGTCGATCGTGATGTTCTGCCCGGTGACGATCCGCGAGGTGGCGTCGGGGACGCCGACCACCGCGGGGATTCCGTACTCCCGGGCGACGACGGCGCCGTGCGAGTTGGGCCCGCCCATTTCCATGACCAGCCCGCCTGCGGTGAGGAACAGCGGCGTCCAGCCAGGATCCGTGGATGGCGCCACCAGGATCTCGCCGGGCTCCAGACGCGCACCCCGCGGTTCCAGGATGACTCGGGCCGCGGCCGTCACGATGCCCGCCGACGCTGGAGAGCCCGTGAGTACTCCCCCGGGTCCGGCCTCCGCCCTGCCCCGGGGCCCCTGCAGTGCTTCGGGTTCCGTTCCGTCCGAGAGCAGTACCCGCGGGATGTGCCGGCGGCCGAGTTCCTGCGCGTAGTCCTCATGGCGCTGCGCCACGAGATGCTGCAGCCGCCTCCCGCTGAGGCCTTCGCGGACCTCGGCCAGGTCCAGGAAGAAGACGTCGTCCGCCTCCCGGATGCGGCCGGCGCCGGCCAGTTCCGCTCCTATGACCTGGAGTTGCCCGCGCACCGCGGCCAGGGCTTCGACGATGTGGTACTTCGGCAGCTCACGCAGCCCGGCAAACATCCGGGTGCGCCGCAGTGCCGCACGCACCAGCGCTCCGCGCAGCCTGCTTCGCTCCCCGGCAAGCGCGGCCAACCGCGCCACATGCTCCTCGGCCTCCCGCGCCGCCTTGCTGAACTGCCGGTCCGGCGCCTGGCCGGGATCATCCAGCCGCAGATAATTGGCCAGGACACCGAGAATGTGGGCCGGGTCGTCGGACCAGCGGGGCATCCCCAGATCGATTTCCGCCACGGCCCGGTGGCCGTAGCGGCCCAGGAAACCGGCGAGCCCGGACTGCACGACGGCGGGGAGCCCGCGGGCGCGGTAGCGGCGGACCAACTCCGGCACGACTGCGTCATGCGCTGCGGCGCCATCGAATACTGCGTCATCAAACGCTGCGGCGTCGAAGACTGCGGCCGCTGCGGGGTCGGCCCGGATGGCCACGGCGAGTTCCCACAGGGCCAGGTCCATTTCGGTGGTCACGTTGTTGGGAAGTCCCCGCAGGACCGGTTGCAGCGCCCCGGGGCCGGCGTTGCCTCCCAGCAGCCTTCCGGCGGCTGCCAGCAGGGCAAACCCCAGCGCGGGCAGCGGCAGGATGTTGGGTACCACCGGAAAGAGTTCGTGCCCCAGGATGCGCTCCACATGGTCCAGCCGCTGCGCGGGCGTTGACCCGGCGGGCACCACCAGGGCAGTCCGGAACCGTTCGCCGAATTGTTGCGCCCGGCGCAGCGCCGCCTCCGGCCGGAAGAGGGCGCGGAGCAGGGACTCCGGAACCCGTGCGCGGGCCGCCACGGGGGCGATGTGCCGGAGCACCTGCCACGGGGACCTGACGGTGACGGAAAACCGGGGGTCGTCGAACAGCCGCCGCAGCACGGCCGCGGAACGTGCTTCCATGACGTCGAATACCCGCGGCACCACCGCCCGTCCAACGGTGCTGCGCACCACCGGCGTCAGGTCGAAGAAGAGGCGCTGGCCCGCCTGGACGTAGGGCCCCGGACCGTCGTGGGGCACCGGGACGTCAAAGTGCGCCGCGCGTGCCACGGACGAGGCAATCAGCCGGAATCCCGCCAGCCCCATCGGGGTCAGGGGGCGGGTCAGGCCTTGGGCCAGGCTGAAGCAGAGGTAGACCCGCGTCCCGTCCCGGACCCGCTGCCGCTCCGGCAGCGGGTAGAGGGTGGTGATGGGCCGCGACTGCGTCAACCACGGCATTCCCCCGGCGTCGATAGCCCATTCGAGGTCCTGCGGCGCGCCGAAATGCATTTCCGCCCGGCGGCCCAGCAGGTCCAAGGCCGCAAGGCGGGCATCGTCCAGGCAGGGCTGCGACCCGGAGCCGGACTGCTCGACCCGTTCGGTTCCGCCGCCCGGCAGCGGCCGGATGGCCACTCCCTTGCTCCCGATTCGGCGCTCAAGAATCTTCTGGGTGGCGCTGTCGATGACGAAGTGGTCCGGGTTGACTGCCCCGGACACCACCGCCTCGCCGAGGCCGGGGCTGGCGTCGACGACCGCCTCGTGCCGCCTTCCCGTCAACGGGTTCGCGGTGAACAGGACACCCGCCACGGCAGCGTCCACCATCCGCTGGACCGCCACGGCGAGAGACACCGTCGAGGGGCTGATCCCGTGGGTGGCACGGTAGCTCACGGCGCGGTCCGTCCAGAGCGAGGCCCAGCACTGCCGGACCGCCGCCAGGACGGCGTCGAAGCCCACAACGTTCAGGACGGTGTCCTGCTGGCCGGCGAAACTGGCGAAGGGCAGGTCCTCGGCGGTTGCGGACGAGCGCACCGCCACAGGCGCTTCCGTTCCCAGCGCCGCGTAGGCGGCCCGGACGGCGTCGGCAATGTCAGCGGGGACGTCGGCGGCGAGGACCAGCCGGCGGGCGGTGGAGGCCAGCCCGGCCAGCCCGGGAAAGTCGTCGGCGGCGGTCGCCGCGAGGGCGGTGTGGATGGCGTCGAGTCCGGCCGGCGAGGTGGCGCGCCGGTAGGCCCGCGTGGTCAGGACGAAGCCGTCCGGAACCGGCAGCCCTGCCCGCATCAGTTCACCGAGGTTGGCCGCCTTGCCGCCGACGTCGGGAAGCATCTCCGCGCTGACCAGTTCAAGCGGGAGCACGAGTTCCTGCAGGGGTTTGCGCCCCGGTTCCTGCCGCTGGTCCTGCGCTGGCGTGCCGGCGCCAGGGAGCTGCTCCACCCGCCGGCCCTCCCTTCAACGCCCGCCCGGTGTCCGTTCCGGGCTACGAGTCGCCGAGGATGGGGCCGAAGTTGACCCGGTCCGCCAGCCGTGGATCGTCCCGGTCCGGGACCACCATGACGGGGCCCTTGGCGTGGTGCAGGATGCCGTCCGAGGTGGACCCGAGCAGCATCCCGGCGAACCCGCCGCGGCCGCGGGTGCCGACGACCACAAGCTCCACATGCCTGCTGGCCTCGACGAGGATGTCCACGGGCGAGCCATCCACGAGCTGGGTCTCCACCGTGAGGTGGGGAAAATGGCTCCTGATCCACGCGGTACCGGCCTCGAGCTGCGCCCTGATGTCGGCGAAGAGCGCGTCACGGTCCATCGGCGCGGGGACCCAGGCCAGCGACCCGCTGTACTGCGGAACGGCGCACACCACCCGCAACGGCGCCGAGAGCCGCTCGGCCTGCGCCGCCGCCTCCAGCACCGCCACGCGGGCCTGTTCGGAGCCGTCGACGCCCACCACCACGACGTTTTCCACCGGCACGCGCCCGGACTTCGCGCGCTCCGCCAGGACATGTTTGTCGTCGGTGGTTTCGCCCAGGCGGTCCGAGCAGATCAGGGGCACCGTGACCGTGGGGCACTTGGCGTGCGCGGGGAGGGCGCTGCTGACGGAGCCCAGCAGCCGGCCGACGAAGCCGCCCCGGCCCCGGGTGCCGAAGACCAGCAGTTCGGCAGTTTCGGACATTTCCAGCAGGACCCCGGAGGCATCGCCGTTCTCGACGGAGGCGTCGACGTCGATGAGGTACCCGGCGACCTTGTGCACGGCCTGCTGCAGGATGGCCTCCGCGCCCTCCCGGATGACCGAATCATCCACGGTGGCGTACCCGCCGTCGAGCCCTGATGCCGCGAAGATCGGAACGGAATAGGCGGTCACGATGTGCAGCGGACGGCGCCGGCGCTCGGCTTCACGCGCGGCCCACACCAGGGCGCACTTGCTGTGGTCTGAACCGTCGACGCCGACCACGATCCCACGGGGAGCTGCGGACCCGCCGGGGACTTCCCCTGCCGGATCCGGATGCACCTGTTCTCGGCCCATGGGGTCCGCCTCCTCGCGATTCTTGCCTGATGTTGCGGCTATTCTGCCAGACGAGTCCGGGTGCAGCGTCCAATGGCGATGCGCCCGAAGAATCTGCGGGGTCGAACCCCTGATCTTCCCAACTATTCTCGGATTGCGGGGAACAAGCAAGCGGAGCGGACGTCCGCCGGGAGGGTGGTCTTCACCCAGGTTTTACGCAGTGTTTACACACCATCCGGCGGTCCTGAGCGCCAGCGGATTTGGCGGGCCGCGCCGCCCGGAAAGCCCGGAAATCCCGGGAGCCGCCAATGTTTCATCTGCTCTATCCAAGGCGGGAAATGTTAGGTATTCTTCGAGGCGTTGCTGAACCGAGACTCGTGTTTCAGAACGTGTCCGGGGCATCGGCTCCGCGACTTGCACCATTCGAGGAGGACCCTGCAGTGTCGAGCATGCCAATGTCCGGGGGAATCGAGCGGACCGCCGCCATCGTGATCGGCACCGGCCTGTCCGGTCTGGCCGTCGCGAGCGAGCTGCAGCGGCGCGGCGTGGACTCCATCATTGTGGACGGACTCGACCTGCTGGGCGCCGGCCAACCGGCCAACACTTCGTCGCTGCAGCGCTGCGATGCGGCCGACGCCGCCAGCTTGCGGGAACGCAACGAGATCCTCCGGCACCTGCGCAACTACGCCTCCAGCCACAAACTGGATGTGCGGAACAACATCAGGGCCCTGCAGCTGGACCATCTCGACGCCGGCATCACCGGACCCACCCAGCAGTGGGCGGTCCGCACGCCGGGCGGTGTGCTCCTGGCGGACCACCTGGTCCTGACCCGCTGCGCCCACAGCCAGCTGCGCCGGATGCTCTCGGAGCTCGGCATGGCTGCGGGCCACAACCTGATGGCGGCCATGCACGCCCTCGGGATGTACCTCGTGGGCGTGGGCGAACTCATCACCCCGACGCCGAAGGAAGTGCTGCGCCAGGCCAAGGTGGTGGGCCAGGCGATCTCCGCCAAGGTCTACCCCGACGGCTTCCCCGCCGTCCTGCCCGGGGGCTATGCCCTCGCCGCGCCGGCCTAGGCTGCGCACCGGCCAGGAGCCCGCTTTTTCTACCACAACGGGGTCATCTACGGCCCCTCAAGGGGCTGGCGGTTCCAGCGCGGAGTGAACCCGCGTTGCAACTTGTTAGCTCTTGGTGTCGCTTCCGGAGTCCGAGGTGAGCCGGCGCTTGGCCATCACGCCCAAGGCGATCACGATGCCGACCGCCGTGCCAACGAAAATCACTATGCTCCACGGGAAAGGCTCGGAGGAGTCGGCCGGCTGGGTCGGTTCCTGGGTGATGCCCGGCTGGGCGGTTCCCATGGTGGGAACCGCAGCAGCCCCCGTCGAGCCTGCCGCTGCCGCGGTGGCCGTAAACGTGAAGGTGCCTTCGATCGGGTGCGAGTCCGAACTGACCACCCGCCACACCACCGTGTAGGCCCCGGCCGGCGCCCCCGGCTTGAGCTTCTGCGAGGCCACGTTGTCCACGATCTCCACCGCGCCGTCGGCCCAGTTGGTGCCGGCGGCATCGTTCACCAGCATCTGCGAACCGAGCCCGAGAGGGTTCTTATTGAACGTGACCGACACCGTCTCCGGCGGCGTTGCCACGGTGGCGCCGGTGGCCGGGCTGGTGGACTCGGCGGCGTCGTGGGCCGAGGCCGGGGCAACGGCACCCAGCAGGGCGGCGGTGAAGATTGCGGCGCCCAGGAGGGCACTCAAAAGCTGTCGCATGAGGCGCATGGAAATGCTGCTCCTAGTGTTGTCTTCCTTACAGACTAGGCGAAAACGCACGGTTGGCCGCCGGGCGCCTAATAGGCTTGGGGTAACACCCATCACCCCCGGAGGACTAATGCAAGACCTAATGCTCAAGCAGGGCTCCGCACTTGACCGGTACTTCAAGATATCCGAGCGGGGGTCGAACTTCTCGCGGGAAATCCGCGGAGGCTTCGCCACGTTCTTCGCCATGAGCTACATCGTGGTGCTGAACCCGTTGATCCTTTCCGGCCCCGATTCCACGGGCGCCACCCTCGGCTTTCCCGCCGTCGCCGCCGTCACCGCGTTCGTCGCCGGCATCCTGACCATCCTGATGGGCGCGTGGGCCAAGCACCCCTTCGCAATGGCAACCGGCCTCGGGGTCAACGCCTTTGTCGCCGTGACGGTGGCCACCAACCCCGGCCTGACCTGGCCGGACATGATGGGCCTCGTGATGCTCTCGGGCATCACCATGCTGATCCTGGTCCTTACGGGTTTCCGGACTGCGGTCTTCAAAGCGGTGCCGGAGGGTCTGAAGACGGCGATCGTCGTCGGCATCGGCCTGTTCATCGCCCTGATCGGGCTCGTCAACGCAGGCTTTGTGCGCCGCATCCCGGATGTCGCCGGCACCACCGTTCCGGTCGGCCTGGGCTTCGACGGCAAGCTGATGGGCTGGCCCACCCTCGTCTTTATCTTCGGACTGATCCTCACCATCGCCCTCGTGGTCCGCAAGGTCAAGGGCGCGATCCTGATCGGCATCGTCGCCTCGACAATCCTGTCCGTGATCCTGGAATTCACGCTGCACATCGGCCCCAGCTTCGACGGCAAGACCTACAACCCGCAGGGCTGGTCCCTGGTGGCCCCGGCGTTCTCCGAATGGGCAGCCCCGGACCTGTCGCTGATCGGCCAGGCCAACCTGTTCGGCGCCTTCGAGCACCTGGGCTTTGTCGCCGCGACCCTGCTGGCGTTCGTGATCCTGCTGAGCATCTTCTTCGACGCCATGGGCACCATGGTGGGCCTGGCCACCGAGGCCGGCAGCATCGACAAGGACGGTAACATCCCCAACGTTGACCGCGTGCTGCAGGTGGACGCGCTGGGCGCGATCATCGGCGGCGGGGCTTCCGTGTCCTCGAACCAGATCTACGTTGAATCCGGCGCGGGTATCGGGGAAGGCGCCCGGACCGGGCTGGCCTCCATCGTCACGGGCCTGCTGTTCCTGGTGGCCATGTTCTTCACCCCGCTGATCAACCTCGTGCCGTTCGAGGCAGTGGCCCCGGCGCTCGTCATCGTCGGCTTCATGATGGTTTCCCAGGTCGGCAAGATCGACTGGCAGGACCTGGGCATCGCGATCCCGGCCTTCCTGACCTTCACGCTGATGCCGTTCACCTACTCGATCGCCAACGGCCTGGGCGCCGGCTTCATTACCTTCGTCCTGATCCGCACCTTCCAGGGCCGCGCGCGCGAGGTGCACCCGCTGATGTGGGCTGTGGCCGCGGCCTTCCTGCTGTTCTTCGCGATCGGCCCGATCGAGGCCGCCCTCGGGATGCACTAACCCCACCCATCGCCGAGGTGAGACTTCGCGCCCATGTTTGTCCAGACCATGGGCGCGAAGTCTCACCTCGGCGGCGTTTAAGCGGGATTTCCGGGATTTCGGACAGCACAACGGCGCCGCGGCTGGTTTTCCGGCCCGGGCTGCGGTGAGCTAGGGGCATGGTTTCTCCCGCGCCCGCCGTTGATGTCCCGCCGCAGCCTTGGACCGGACGGTTCGACGGCGACGGCCCCGAGCACCGCCGCTGGTGGCAGGCTGTCACCCCGTACGCCCCGCACGGCGCCCAGTCCCCTACCGTGCACCCCTCGTCCGCTGGCCCCGGCACGCCCTCGGCCCGCACCGGCTCCTCCCGCCCGGCAGTCATTCTCGGCTTCGGCAGCGACGCCGGGGTGCGCCGCAACAAGGGCCGCCCCGGCGCCGCCGAGGCCCCTGCGGCCATCCGTGCCGCCCTCGGTCCGCTCGCGTTCCACTTGGGCCGGGACCTGCACGACGCCGGCGACGTCACCGTCACCGGCGACGCCCTTGAGGCCGGGCAGGCGCGTGCCGGGCTCGCCATCACCAGCATGCTCGACGCCGGCCAGCTTCCCGTGGTGCTGGGCGGCGGGCACGAGACCGCGTTCGCGAGCTACCTGGGCGTGGCCGGTTCGGCGGCGGTCCGCGAGGGCCTGCGCGTGGGGGTGCTGAACCTGGACGCCCACTTTGACCTCCGCGATGAGGCCCGGCCCAGTTCCGGCACCCCGTTCCTGCAGATGGCCCGCGCGGAAGCTGCCGCGGGCCGCGAACTGAAGTACGCCGTCGTCGGGATCTCCGAGCCGGCCAACACCCGGGCGCTGTTCGGCACCGCCGCGGACCTTGGCGTGGACTACCTGCTCGACGAGGACTGCTCGGCGGAGGCCGCGCACACGTTCGTGGCGGCTTTCCTGGCGCAGGTGGACGCGCTGTACCTGACCATCGACCTGGACGTGCTGCCGGCCTCGGTGGCCCCCGGTGTGAGCGCGCCCGCCGCGTTCGGTGTGCCGCTGCCGGTCATCAGCGCCGTCTGCCGCCAGGTGGCCGCGAGCGGGAAGCTCCTGCACCTGGATGTGGCCGAGCTGAACCCGGAGTTCGACATCGACGGCCGGACCGCGCGGGTCGCCGCCCGGCTGATTAATACGCTGCTGGGGTAGCCGAGGCAGCAACAGCACAACGTCAAATGGGTGTTTTGGGCGCCTTGCCCTCGTCACCGTGCTGCTGCACTGCCTTCCGTTCGCGGAGCCGGTCCAGCCGGTTCATGACGGGAGCAGTGGTGGCCCCGTGCAGCACGATGGACATTGCCACGACCAGGCCGATGAACGCCCACAGTTCCTCTGCTTGGGCGTTGAAGTCACCTTTGCTGAGCGCGTACGCGAGATAGTACAGCGAGCCGATGCCGCGGATGCCGAAAAAGGCAATGGCAATCCGTTCCCGCGGACCGGTCTTGCCCCGGGCCAGGCCGATCCAGCCGGCGAGCGGACGGACGAGCAGCAGGAACGCCAGCGCCACCAGGATCTCCGGCCAGCCAATGCCGGCCAGCAGACCCCGGGCTATCGCGCCTCCCAGCAACACCAGAATGACCACCGTCATGAGACGTTCGAGCTGCTCGACGTAGGAGTGCATGACGCGATGGAAGCCGTGCGTGCGTTCCGCGGCCCGGATGGTCACGGCGCACACAAAGACGGCGATGAACCCATAGCCTTCCAGCATTTCGGTTATCCCGTAGGCGAGGAACGTCGCTGCCAGCGCCACAAAGCCCTCGGAGTGGTTGGACAGCCGGACGCTGTCACGGGCAGAGAAGAACAGCCGGCTCAACGCTTTCCCTGCCAGCCAGCCGACCAGCAGGCCCATGCCGATCCGCCACAGGACATCGGTGAAGAACCAGGGGACAAACCACTCTGACGGCGCAGGACCGAACAGGCTGATGGCAATGGCCAGGTAGACAAAGGGGAACGCCAGCCCGTCATTCAGGCCTGCCTCGGAGGTGAGGCCGAATCGGATTTCGTCTTCGCCACGCTCGGTTTCGCCCTCGTCGTCGGCAGGCTCGCCCACCTGCACTTCAGAGGCCAGCACGGGGTCTGTCGGTGCGAGCGCGGCTGCCACCAGCAGCGCCGCTCCAAGCCCCAGCCCCAGCGCCCAGAGCCCCAGCAGTGTCAGGGCGATAATGCAGATCGGCATGGCCACCCCCAGCATCCGCCAAGTGGTGGACCATGTGCGTCGTCCCACGGGACGGTCAAGGGCCAGGCCGGCGCCCATCAACGAGATGATGACGCAGATTTCCGTCAGGTGCGTGGTGAACTCCCCGTATTGCAGGGGATCCGGGTCCGGCAGCTCCGGGATGAAGGAAAAGGCCAGCATGCCGGCGGCCAGGAAGACCATCGGCATCGACAGCGGAGCGTTGCGCAACAGCTTGGGCAACAGTGCGGCGGCGAAGACGGCCAGGCCCGCCGCTGCGAAGATGATGCTGGGAGCCTCGAACACTGCGTATGCCTCCTGCCGGACCCCGATGCCCGGGGATGAATAGGGGCACCGTCCCTGCGGAACGGCGCCCCTTCACCAAGATACGCGTGTGTGGCGCGAAAACCGTGAGCGGCTAGCTGCGCCGCACCTCCACGCCGTCGGATTTCAGGAAAAGCCCGTTCTCAGCGCCGGACGATTCCGCCGGGACCAGCCAGAGAACATTGCCGCTCAGTGAGACTTCTTCGACCTCACCGGCCGCCAGAACCTGTGCATGCTTGAGGATTTCGATCCGATCGCCGGCCTTGAGGCTCCGCCAGTCGGAAACCGCCGTGGCCAAGGCCAGGCGCCTGGACATTACCGTCCCGCGTGCTTTCATTGAACTTCTACCCCTTTGTATATGTTCTTCGTCACAACTTCGTTGGTGTGACTTTCCATTTGTACTACAGTTCCCGCGCCCCCGCTGGCCGTGTTGCCCACTATTTCGGGGGCGCCGGGAATTGTTCACCGAAACTGCATTTTGTTTTTCCTCAGGCGAGATTTCCGACGGCGGATTCGGCTGCCGCCCGGACCTTGCCCGAGGCAACGAGGACGTCGGCCGCCTCCAGCTCCGGGGACAGGAACCTGTCGGTTCCCGGACCGTCGACGACGTCGCGTAGCGCCGCGATCACCGCGGTTCCCGCCGGACCCGGCACGAGTTCGCCGCCGGAGAGCTGGGTGCGGATGTCAAGCGCCCTCGCCGAGGTGACGAGTTCGATCGCCAGGACGCGGCGCAGGTTCTCCACGGCGCGGCGCAGCTTGCGGGCCGCGTGCCAGCCCATCGAGACATGGTCCTCCTGCATCGCGGAGCTCGGGATCGAGTCCACCGACGCCGGGACGGCAAGCCGTTTGTTGTCCGAGACCAGGCCGGCCTGGGTGTACTGGGCGATCATCAGGCCGGAGTCGACGCCGGGGTCGGCGGCCAGGAACGCCGGCAGCCCGTGCGAGCGGGCCGGGTCCAGCATCCGGTCGGTGCGGCGCTCGGCGATGGAGCTCAGGTCCGCGACGGCGATGGCCAGGAAATCCAGCACGTACGCCACGGGGGCGCCGTGGAAGTTGCCGTTTGAGCTGACGCGGCCGTCCGGCAGGACCACCGGGTTGTCGATCGCGGCCGCCAGCTCGCGGGAGGCCACCAGGGCGGCGTGGTCCACGGTGTCGCGGACGGCCCCGGCCACCTGGGGTGCGCAGCGCAGTGAGTAGGCGTCCTGGACCTTGGTGTCGTTGACCCGGTGGGAGGCCACGATCGGGGAATTGGAGAGGACCCGGAGCATGTTGTCCGCGGAGGCCGCCTGGCCCGGGTGCGGGCGGAGCGCGGCGTGCAGCTCGGGCAGGAACACCTGGTCGGTGCCAAGCAGCGCCTCGACGCTGAGCGCGGCGGTGATGTCCGCCGTCGTGAGCAGCTGGCGGATGTCCGCGATGGCCATCAGCAGCATGCCCAGCATGCCCTCGGTGCCGTTGACCAGCGCCAGGCCTTCCTTCTCGGCCAGGGTGACGGGTTCGATTCCGTGCGCGGCGAGCAGTGCGGCGACAGGTTCCTCGCCCCGCCCACCGTAGGTCACGCCGTCGGGCCCTGCGGCTTCGCCCTCGCCCATCAGGACCAGGGCGCAGTGCGACAGCGGGGCGAGATCTCCGGAACAGCCAAGCGAGCCGAATTCGCGGACCACGGGTGTGATGCCGGCGTTGAGGACATCCACCATGGTCTGCAGGACCACGGGGCGGACGCCGGTGCGGCCGGAGGCGAGGGTCTTGGCGCGCAGGAACATGATGCCACGGACCACCTCGCGTTCCACGGCCGGGCCCATCCCGGCGGCGTGGCTGCGGATCAGCGACTTCTGCAGCTGGGTGCGCAGGTCGTTGGGGATGTGCCGGTTGGCCAGCGCCCCGAAACCGGTGGAGATGCCGTAGGCCGGGACCTCGCTGTGGGCAAGGTCGTCGATGTGGGCCCGGACCTTGGCGACGGCATCGAGGGCGTCCTGGGCGATGGTCACCTTGGCGTCGTGGCGGGCGACGGCGACGACGTCGTCGGGGGTGACGCCGCTGGAGCCGAGGGTGACGGTGAGCGGTTCGTGGGTTGTGAGAGTCATGGTGATTCCTACTTCTTTGCTTCTGCGGAGTCTGTGGACTCCTGCATGGGGATGCGGACGCCGCGCTCTTTGGCGACCTCAACGGCGCGGTCGTAGCCGGCGTCGACGTGGCGGATCACGCCCATGCCGGGGTCGTTGGTGAGGAGGCGTTCGAGCTTCTGCGCGGCGAGGTCGGTGCCGTCCGCGACGGACACCTGGCCGGCGTGGATGGAGCGGCCGATGCCGACGCCGCCGCCGTGGTGGATGGAGACCCAGGTGGCGCCGGAGGCGGTGTTGAGCAGGGCGTTGAGCAGCGGCCAGTCGGCGATCGCGTCGGAACCGTCGGCCATGGCCTCGGTCTCGCGGTACGGCGAGGCGACGGAGCCGGAGTCGAGGTGGTCGCGGCCGATCACGATGGGCGCCTTGACCTTGCCCTCCTTGACGAGCTGGTTGAACAGCAGCCCGGCCTTGGCGCGGTCGCCGTAGCCCAGCCAGCAGATGCGGGCCGGGAGGCCCTCGAACTCCACGCGTTCCTGCGCGGCGTCAATCCAGCGGTGGAGGTGCTTGTTTTCGGGGAAGAGTTCTTTGATCGCGGCATCCGTGACCGCGATGTCCTCGGGGTCGCCGGAGAGTGCCACCCAGCGGAACGGGCCGAGGCCCTCACAGAACAGCGGCCGGATGTAGGCCGGGACGAAGCCGGGGAACTCGAAGGCGCGGTTGTAGCCGCCCTTGCGGGCCTCGTCGCGGATGGAGTTGCCGTAGTCGAACACCTCGGCGCCGGCGTCCTGGAACTCGACCATGGCCTGGACGTGCTTGGCCATCGAGGCCTGGGCCTTCTTGGTGAAGCCCTCCGGGTCGGCGGCGGCCTCGCGGTGCCATTCCTCCACGGTGATGCCTTCGGGGAGGTAGCTCAGCGGGTCGTGGGCGGAGGTCTGGTCCGTGACAATGTCGACCGTGAGCTCGCCGGCGTTGTGGCGGCGCAGGATTTCGGGGAAAACGGTGGCGGCGTTGCCGACGTAGCCCACGGACCAGCCGCGGCGCTCTTCCTTGGCCTTCAGGACTTTGGCGATGGCGGCGTCGAGGTCGGTCTCCACCTCGTCGAGGTAGCGCTTGCCGGCGCGGCGGCGCAGGTGGCTTTCGTCGACGTCGACGATCAGGCAGGCGCCGTCGTTCAAGGTGACGGCCAGCGGCTGCGCGCCGCCCATGCCGCCGCAGCCGCCGGTGAGGGTCAGGGTGCCGGCGAGGGTGCCGTTCTCGTCCCCGGTGAGCTTGCGGGCGATCGCGGCGAAGGTTTCGAAGGTGCCCTGCAGGATGCCCTGCGTGCCGATGTAGATCCAGGATCCGGCGGTCATCTGGCCGTACATCATCAGGCCCTCGGCCTCGAGCCGGCGGAACTCGGGCCAGGTGGCCCAGTCGCCGACGAGGTTGGAGTTGGCCAGCAGCACGCGCGGCGCCCATTCGTTGGTGCGGAAGACGCCCACCGGCTTGCCGGACTGGACCAGCAGGGTCTCGTCCTTCTCCATGGTTTCCAGGGTGCGGGTGATGGCGTCGAACGCGGCCCAGCTGCGGACGGCGCGGCCGGTGCCGCCGTAGACCACCAGGTCGTCGGGGCGCTCGGCGACCTCGGGATCGAGGTTGTTCATGAGCATGCGCAGCGGGGCTTCCGTCTGCCAGCTCTTGGCGGTGAGCTCGGTACCGCGGGCTGCTTTGACCGGGCGGGCACCGGTGGTGAAATCGGCGGGTGCCATGAGGGGCTCCTTTGTATCTTGGTGGTTCTGGGATTGAGGTTCTATATCAACTAAAGCCTGTCCGTAGCCGCGGAAACAGTGCCTGCAGACCGGTGCTGTCCGGGATTCCAGACCCTCGAACGCACCTCCCCCGCCCGCTGTTGCGCTATCACTTTTGGTGCCTAAATCGCAGGTACAAGCACCGTAAGTGATAGCGCAACGGGGGTAGGGACAGGGGTCAGGCGGAGGGGCGGCCGTGGATCCGGACGGAGAGTTCGTCGGCGACCTTCTGGACCCTCGCGGCGAGGGCGGGCCACTCCTCCGCCGGCAGCTTCTCCTCAAGGAAAGTCACGGCGACGGCGGCGGTGGGCCAGCCCACGTGGTCCGTGACGGCGGCGGCGATCGAGCCGAAGCCCGGCGTCACCTCCCCGTGTTCGGTCGCATAGCCGCGCTGCCGGACCTGGTCCAGGTGGGAGGACAACGCCGAGTACTTCATGATGGGCGACTCGGTCTCGTGCCGGGCGCTGAAGGCCGCCGCATTCGGGTACAGTGCCCGGACCTGTGATTTCGGCAGCGCCGCGAGGATAGCCCGTCCGCTGGCGGTGAGGTGGCTCGGGAGCCGGACCCCGACGTCGGTCACGAGGGAGGGCCGGTTCTTCGCCCGCTCCTCCACGATGTAGAGCACATCACGGCCGTGCAGCACGGCCAGGTGGGCGCTTTCGCCGATCACGTCCACGAGCGAGGCGAGCATCGGCCGGCCCAGGCGGGAGAGCGGCTCCTGCCGGGAATAGGCCGAGCTGAGCTCGAAGGCACTGATCCCGAGCCCGTACCGCTGCTCCTCATGAAGATGGAGTACGAATCCGTTGGCCTCCATCACACCGAGCAGGTGGTACACACTGGAGCGCGGCAGCCCCAGCGCGGAGGCAATGTTCGACGCCGCCATGGGCCCGCGCTTGGAGGCCAGCAGTTTCAGGATGCGCAGGGTATTTTCCGCCGCCGGAACCTTGGAGGCCACCTTTGCCGGGGCGGCCCGTGGCGCCGCTGTGGTGGAAGGCGGGGTGGTGCTGGTGGCTGGCATGTTTCCTCTTCATTGGCGCGGTGTCCGGTATCCCGTACTTAAGCATGCGCCCGGACCGCGCCTCCGGACGGCCCGGACCGCCTCGAATTGTCTGGAATCCCGGACATAGTGTCGTCCCGGGCCGGCTGCACCGCGCAGGAGGAACCCGCGGGCTTGCGCAGCCGGCTGCCGCGGCCGGGATGTCTGAAATCGAAGACACTAAGTGCCCGTGAGGCTCATCACAGCCGGGCTCAACATGGTCTGCTGGATAGCGATCCCCCTCCCAATGACGAGAAGGTATTCGCATGCAACAAGCCACTACGGACATCAAGCCAACGCCTCCTCCGGGACCGGGCAACGCCAACACCGTCAGCGCCGCCGTCGAGACTGTCCTGAACCGCGGACTCAACGTCCGCCACATCCGCTTCATGGCACTGGGCTCGGCGATCGGCACCGGACTGTTCTACGGATCGGCCTCGGCCATCCAGAAGGCCGGCCCGGCCGTGCTGCTGGCGTACATGATCGGCGGCGCCGCAGTGTTCATGGTGATGCGCGCCCTGGGTGAAATGGCCGTGCGCCACCCCGTGTCCGGTTCCTTCGGCCAGTACGCCAGCCGCTACCTCGGCCCGCTGGCAGGCTTCGTGACCGGCTGGACCTACGTGTTCGAGATGGCGATCGTGGCCATCGCGGATGTCACCGCCTTCAGCATTTACATGGGCTTCTGGTTTCCCGAGGTCGAGCGCTGGATCTGGGTCCTGGCGATTATCTTCTTCCTGGCGGCGCTGAACCTGCTCAGCGTCAAGGTCTTCGGCGAACTCGAGTTCTGGTTCTCGCTCATCAAGGTGGTGGCCATCATCGCGATGATCGCGGGCGGCGCCGCCATTATCGTCTTCGGCTTCCAGGCTGGCGGCGCCACCGTGGCCCCCGGACTGGGCAACCTCGTGGAGCACGGCGGACTGTTCCCCAACGGCTTCGAAGGACTCCTGGCCTCGTTCGCCGTCGTGATGTTCGCATTCGGCGGTATTGAAACCCTGGGCATCACCGCCGGCGAGGCTGCGGATCCGAAGAATGTCATACCCAAGGCCGTCAATACGGTTCCGGTGCGCGTGCTCCTCTTCTACGTGCTGACACTGGGTGTCCTCATGAGCCTGTTCCCCTGGAACGAGATCGGTACCAACGGCAGCCCGTTTGTCCAGATCTTCAGCGGACTGGGCATTCCGGCGGCACCGCACATCCTCAACGCCGTGGTCATTACCGCCGCGTTGTCGGCGATCAACAGCGACATCTTCGGCGCCGGCCGGATCCTGTTCGGCCTGTCCCGGCAGGGGCACGCCCCCGCGAGCTTCGGCAAGGTCTCCCGCCACGGCGTGCCGTGGATGACCGTGGTCATGATGGCGGGCATCCTGCTGGTGGGTGTAGTCCTCAACGCCGTCATTCCGGAGAACGTCTTCCTGCTGATCGCCTCGATCGCGACGTTCGCCACCGTCTGGGTCTGGGTGATGATCCTGGCCTCCCACGTGGCAATGAAGCGCGAGATCTCCCGCCAAGGGCTGCCGGCATCGGAATTCCCGTCCCCGTGGTGGCCCGCGGCGTCGGTGGCGACGATCGTGTTCATGGCCCTTGTCATCGGAATTCTGGGGGCGTTCGAGGACACCCGCGTGGCACTCTATGTGGGCGCCGCCTGGCTTGGACTGCTCGTGATCGGGTACCGGCTTTGGGTCCGCGGTCACGGCCGGCTCCGCGCCGAGCTCACGGACGAAACCGCGCAGCTCCCGCAGGTTCCGGCGGGAAGGTAGGGACGCCGGGGCCCCGCAGCCGGCCGCGGGGCTAAAATCAGTCATGGTCCCCGCCACCAACCTGCTGGCCTTTGCCCTCGCGGCCTTCCTCCTCATCGCCGTGCCGGGACCCAGCGTGCTGTTCGTCATCGGCCGGACGCTGGCCCTGGGCCGCAGGGGCGGACTTCTGAGCGTGCTGGGCAACGCCCTCGGGGAGCTGCTGCAGATCGCCGCGGTTGCGTTGGGCGTGGGGGTGGTGCTGGCCCAGTCCGCCGTGCTCTTCAGCGCGGTCAAGTTCGCCGGCGCGGCCTATCTCGTCTACCTCGGAATCCAAGCCATCCGGCACCGCGGCGGAGGTCCGACGACGGCGGAACCCTCGCGTCCGGCGTCGACGTTCAGGATCCTCCGGGAGGGATTCATCGTTGGTGCCACCAACCCCAAGTCGATTGTCTTCTTCGTTGCCGTGCTGCCCCAGTTCGTGGACTATTCCGCGGGCGCCATTCCGGTGCAGCTGGCGACGCTGGGGGCCCTGTTCCTAGCCATCGCGCTGGTCTCGGACAGCGGCTGGGCGCTGATTGCCGGCACGGCCCGGCGCTGGTTTGCGAGCTCACCCCGGCGCATCGCTGCCCTCGGCACCACCGGCGGGGCCATGATGATCGGGCTTGGCGGATTTCTTGCCCTCGCGGGGAACGCGGCGGAGCCCCAGCCCGGCAAGTAGTCGGCACAACGGCCCCAAGTGGTGCCCGGTCCGGCGGGCGTAGAAGTTACTCGTGTGACGAAAGGGACGCAGGGCTACAGTTGCTTCACGGCGGTACCGGACGGGCAGCGACAACGCCTGGGGAGCACACGCAGCTGGTCCGGAGCCGCCGATCTACCAAGTGGCACTCGTTTCGAAGGAGTGGTTCCGATGGCCCCAGCATCTCCACAGGCGCAACGCCAACGAGGCCGCGCGACCGCCCTCCTGTCGAAGTGGTCCAGCCGCGCCAGGTCATCGCGGATTCCGTTCCGGGTGGGACAGGTGCTGATCGGGGACGATCCCTTCAACGGCCGCCGCCTGGGCACAGTTGCAGTCATCGAGGCCCCCTTCGTAGGGCTCCGGACGGCCGGCAATACACCGGAGGACGTCCTGTTCTACGACTACCGGCAACTACGGTTCCCAGACTAGTGGACGGGCCAGATGACATGAGCGCAGCGAACGTTTCCTCCCACTTCCTGACCATCGCGGAAGTCGCTGCGGCAATGCGGGTGTCCAAAATGACCGTCTACCGGCTGGTGAAATCGCATGCGATTGCGGCCGTGCGGGTGGGCCGTTCGTTCCGGGTGCCGGAAGAGGCCGTCAACGACTACATCCGCCGCGCCACCGAACCGGCAACCAACGACCACACCGACGGCAAGGCGACGGACTGACCGGTGCCCTGGCCGGCCCGCCCAGCGCACCGGCGCCCGGTCAGCGGGCGGACCAGCCGCCGTCCATGGTGTAGCTGGCGCCGGTGACCATTCCGGCGTCGTCGGAGGCCAGCCACGCAACGAGGGAGGCGACCTCCTCGGGCTCGACGAGCCGCTTGACGGCGGCTTCGGTCAGCATGATCTTGGCGAGCACTTCGGACTCCGGGATCCCGTGCACTTTGGCCTGGTCCGCGATCTGGGACTCGACCAGCGGCGTCCGGACGTAGCCCGGGTTGATGCAGTTGGAGGTGACGCCGTGCGCGCCGCCCTCCAGCGCCGTGACTTTGCTCAGGCCTTCCAGTCCGTGCTTGGCCGAGACATAGGCACTCTTGAACGGCGAGGCACGGAGCCCGTGCACGGATGACAGGTTGATGATCCGGCCGAAGTTGTTCGCGTACATGTGCGGCAGCGCGGCGCGGATGAGCAGGAACGGCGCTTCCAGCATGAGCGTGATGAGGCGTCGGAAGTCCGCCGGATCGAAGTCCTCGATCGGGCTGATCTGCTGGATACCGGCGTTGTTGACGAGGATGTCGCAGTCCAGGCTCACTGCCTGGAGGGTCTCGACGTCGAGCAGGTTGACTGCCCAGGAGGTGCCGCCGACTTCGTCGGCGAGGGCGGAGGCCGCGGCCTCATCCACATCCGCGATCACCACTTTGGCGCCGCGTGCCGCGAGGGCGCGGACGCTGGCGGCGCCGATCCCGCCGGCTCCGCCGGTGACCAGGGCCTTGCGCCCGTTCAAGCTGCTCTCCATGTCTGCACTCCTCAAGTTCGCGGTCTTCAACGGCCCAGAGGAAGTGCGATGCACGGCACTGAGCAGCTTCACTGAGTATTGCCGCACATAGTGGGCGTTTCAATGGTCAAACCAGCACCCCTCATGTGCAGAATTGCAGATATGAATGCGAACCCCGATGACCTGCTAGTTCTCCTGGCCGTCTCCCGCTCCGCGAAGTTCACCACGGCGGCGCAGTCCCTCGGGCTGAACCACACCACGGTGTCGCGCCGGATTGCCGCGCTGGAGAAGGCCCTGGGCGGGCGGGTACTGTCCCGCGCGTCCGGCGGCTGGGAGCTGACGGACCTTGGCGCGGAAGCGGTGCAGGTGGCCGAGCGGGTGGAGGCAGCGATCCGGAGCCTCGAACAACCCGGCAGAACCCCGGACCCCATCACCGGCGTGGTCCGGATGACCGCGACGGACGGCTTCAGCGCCTACATTGCCGCCCCCGCGGTTGCCAGGCTGCGCCGCGACCACCCCGGGCTCAGCGTCGAGATCATCACCGTTACCCGGCGAGCGCTCCAGCAGCGTTCCGGGCTGGATATCGAGGTGGTGGTGGGCGAACCGCAGGTGCACCGGGCCGCGGCGGCCCGGCTCGGCGAGTACATGCTCGGCATGTACGCCTCCCGCGACTACCTTGCCGAGTACGGCACCCCCACAACAATCGAGGAACTGACCACCCATTCGCTGGTCTACTTTGTCGATTCCATGCTTCAGGTGGACGATCTGGATGCCCCGCGCCGGCTGGTCCCGACCATGCGGGACGGCCTGAGTTCCACCAACGTCTTCGTCCATGTGGAGGCGACGCGCGCCGGCGCCGGCATCGGGTTCCTGCCGTGCTTCGCGGCGGACCTGCATCCGGACCTGGTCCGGCTGCTGCCGGACGAGTTCGCCGAACTGCTGCCGTACTGGATGGTCCTGCGGCCCGACTCCATGCGCCGCCCCGCCGTCGCCGCGGTGGTGCAGGCGCTGCGCGAACAGACGAAGGCCCACCGCGAGGCGCTTATGGGCCGCGGCGGCTCATCGACTGCTCCGTAGGCGCCGTTTTAGGGCGCCAAAAGGGCCGTTACGGAGCAATCGGCGACGCCGGGTCCACAGTTTTCGGGTCATGGCGGACCGGGGCGCCGGCGGCAAAGGACCGCACCTTGGCGTCGTTCCAGATGTGGGCGGGCACCGCGCCGCCCAGCAGGCGCCGCGCCAGCCCGGGGTCGTCGTCGAACGGGACATCACTGCCGGCCATGATCATGTTCCCGTAGCGCCTGCCCTTGAGCATCGCCGGGTCCGCGATGATCACGGTGTGTTTGAACGTCTCCGCGATGGTCGCGGCGTCCTCGCGGGCGTTCTTCAGGTCCGGGGCGTCGCCGGAATTCACCACGTAGATCCCGCCGGGGGCAAGGACGCGCTGCACGTGCCCGTTGAATTCGCGGGTGGTGAGCGGCCGCGGCGTGAGCGAGCCGGCAAACACATCGCGGATGACCAGGTCACGGGTCTGCGGCGTCAGGCTTTCAGTCACCTCGCGGGCCTCCCCCACCCGCAGGCGCATCAGTGGCGCCTTCGGCAGGTCAAACCAGCCGCGGACATAATCTGCCAGCTTGCCGTCCAGTTCCACCACCACCTGGCGGGCCTCCGGGTAGGCGGCGTGGAAGTAGCGCGCCAGTGAGCATGCTCCCCCGCCGAGGTGCAGGGCGCGCAATTTTGGCCGCGGTTCCCGCGGCCAGCGCGACTCCACCAGGGCCGCGATCCAGCGCATGTACTCAAAGTCGAGGAACAGCGGATCCGCGAGGTCGATATGCGAACTCATGACGCCGTTGATCCGCAACAACCAGCCGCTGGAGTTGTCCTGGTCAGGGATGAGCTCGCAGTCACCGGTGTCGATGTAGTAAATGCCCTCCACGGGCCCGTCGGGGCGGCTGCCCTTCGGCACGTCCACCACTCCGGCCGTCTTCTCGGTGCTGTTCCGGCCGGCAGCCCTGCCCCGCTTCGCCATCAGCCATGCACCGTTTTGCTCATGTTTCCAGCCTAGTTCACCGGCCGCGGCGCCATCCCCCGCTATGGGCCCGCCGGGCTGGCCCGGTTTTGGCGGTATCCCCGGCGTCCCGGCCGTCCCCGCGCTGCGGCAACCCGCGGCCCGCCAAAGATGGGCCACATCCGCAGCGGCCGGACCGGGGCCCTCCGCCAGCCGAAAGAATTAAAACCAAGGGTACTTACTATTTGATAGTAATCATGCTTACTATTAGTTCCCCAGTTATTGCTGGTTCGTGATCAGCAGCCGATCTTGAAAGAGAGCGAAGATGACAGAGAACCAATGGCCCCAGGACGGCAGCTACGGCACGCCTACGGCCACCCAGCAGACTCCCCTCCGGCCGGAAACCACCTTCCCTCCGGTTCCCAACGGCAGCGGCGCAGGCACCTTCGATGACGGCAGCACCTCCAAGACCGACGTGGCCAGGGATGAGGCCGCGGATGTGAAGCGCCAGGCCGCAGACTCCGCCCACAGTGTGGCCGAGACCGCCAAGACCGAGGCCTCCAACGTCGCGGCCGAGGTGAAGACCAACGCCAAGGATCTCCTGCACCAGGCCAAGTCCGATCTGACCGACCAGGCCGGCACGCAACAGCAGAAGGTCGCGGACGGCCTGCGCTCGATTTCCACCGAACTGCACAGCATGGCCACCGCTTCAACGGAGCCCGGCGTGGCCACCGACCTGGTGCGCCAGGCCGCCGAGAGGTCCTCCGCCGTGGCGTCATGGCTCGACGGCCGCGACCCGGGTTCCCTCCTGACCGAGGTGAAGTCCTTCGCCCGCCAGCGTCCCGGCACCTTCCTGCTGCTCGCGGCCGGCGCCGGCGTCCTGGCAGGGCGGCTCAGCCGCAGCCTGAGCGCCGGGGCACCGGACACTCCGGGCACCAGCGCCACCCGGGTCCCGGACACCGGCACGGCGGTTCCGCCGCCGCCCGTCCAAATGCCTGCCCCTGGAGCCACGACGGCGGGCTACGCGGACACCAACCCCCCCAATCCGCTCCACGCCGACCCGCTCGGCAACGGCAACCGGCAGGACCGCTGGGCCTCCGAGCCCGCAGCTTCCGACCCGTTCGGCAACGGCGACCGGCAGGACCCGCTCCGCGACGATCCGTTTGACGGTGGCCGTCGATGACCAGCGAAATGCCCCACACCGCAGCCCACGCCAAAGCCGAAACGTCGTCCCTCGGCGATCTCCTGGGCGATGTCACGCGGGACATGTCCACCCTGATGCGGCAGGAAGTCGAGCTGGCGAAGGTCGAGCTCAAGCAGTCCGCGACCCGTGCCGGCAAGGGCGCAGGGATGCTGGCCGGTGCCGGCGTCGCGGGCCACTTCGTGTTGTTGTTCCTGTCCCTGGCGCTCTGGTGGGCGCTCGGGACCCTCATGGGGCTCGGCTGGTCCGCCGTCGTCGTCGCCGTCATCTGGGGAATCGTCGCAGCCATCCTGGCGGCCATGGGCCGCAAGGAACTCAACGCGATCAAAGGCATGCCCCAGACCGCCGAGACGCTTCAGGAAATCCCGCCCACCCTCAAGCCCACCCCCTAGGTACAGCGAGGAAACACGATGAGTGAAAACCCGGATGTCATCCGAGCAGATATTGAAGCAACCCGCGCGCGGCTGGGCACGAACGTCGATGCCGTCGCGGACAAGGTCACCCCGTCCCACATCGTCCAGCGGCAGACTGACAGAGTTAAAGAAAACGTCAAAGACGCCGTCTTCGGCGCGAAGGAGAAGGTCATGGGCTCTGCCGACCACACCGCGGGCACCATGCACTCGGCCGCCGGCAGCGCCGGGGCGCACCTGAGCGACGCCGGTGCCGCGATCGGGGATGCGCCCACCCAGGTCAAGACCAAAACCCAGGGCAACCCGCTGGCGGCAGGACTGATCGCCTTCGGGGCCGGCCTGCTGGTCTCCTCCCTGATACCGGCAAGCCAGAAGGAACGCGAAGCCGCGGATGCCCTGAAGACTGCGGCCGAACCGCTCACAACGGAACTCACCGAGGCCGCCAAGAACGTGGCAGAAGGCCTCCGGGAGCCGGCACAGGAAGCCGTGGAGAACGTCAAGGCAACAGCCGCCGACGCCACCGAGCACGTGAAGTCGGAAGGCCAGGGCGCCGTGGCGGACGTCAAGGACCGGACGGCCGAGGCCAAGGACAACGTCCAGCAGCTCTAGTCCCGCTTGACCCGGCCGGCCGCCCTGCGCACACGCGTGCGGGCGGCCGGCCGCTGTGCTTAACCCGATGAAAGAAGATTTCCCATGGCCCAGAACCCTGCCACGGCAGACAATGACTCTATGACCGACGCCGAAACGGCTGAGAGCAGCACCGCCAAGGCCCGCACGGCACCCGCTCCGGACGACTCCCGCAAACCGGACAGTCCGGCCGACGTCACCAAGCCCTCGTGGGAGTACATCGCGAAGAAGACCCTGCGTGAGTTCACGAAGGACCAGTGCCCTGACCTCGCCGCCGCCCTGACCTACTACTCGGTCCTCTCAATATTCCCCGCCCTCTTGGCCCTTGTGTCCCTGCTGGGCATCTTTGGTCAGGCTGAGAAGACCACGTCCGCGCTCTTGGAGATCGTCCAGGGTTTCGCGCCGGCTGAAACCGTCGAGGCGATCCGCCAGCCGATCGAGCAGCTCAGCAGTAACTCAGCAGCCGGACTCACCCTGGTGGTGGGCATTGTCACCGCCCTCTGGTCCGCGTCAGGCTACGTCGGGGCGTTCGGACGGGCCATGAACCGGGTCTACGAAATCGACGAGGGCCGGCCGTTCATCAAACTTCGGGGCACGATGCTGGCAGTCACTATTGCCACCGTGCTGATCGTCCTGGTCCTTTCAGCGATGCTGGTCCTGAGCGGGCCGGTGGCCGAGTCCGTCGGCAACACCATCGGCCTGGGCGGCGCCGTCCTGACGGCCTGGAACATTCTCAAATGGCCGGTGATCCTGTTGCTCGTGATCCTTGCGATCGCCATCCTCTACTACGCCACGCCGAACGTGAAGCAGCCGAAGTTCCGCTGGATGAGCCTTGGATCGGCCATCGCTTTGGTGATCTTCCTGCTGGCCTCCCTGGCCTTCGCCTTCTACGTGGCCAACTTCAACAGCTACGACAAAACGTACGGTGCGATCGGCGGCGTGATCGTCTCGTTGCTGTGGCTCTGGATCCTCAACATGTCCCTGCTGTTCGGGGCAGAGTTCGACGCCGAGATGGAGCGGGGCCGCCAGCTCCAGGCCGGCATCGAAGCCGAGGAAACCATTCAGTTGCCGCCCCGGGATACCAAGCAGAGCGACAAGCTGCAGGCGCGCGAAGAGGAAGACATCCAGCGCGGCCGCGAATTGCGTGAGCGGAGCAGTCGTGCGGACACCGACGCCGCCACGCCCCGGCCCGGTCCCGCCTCCGAGCCGCGCAACCCGCGGGACCAAAGCCCCTAGCCCTTCGGGGCCCCATGCGTTCTACTGGGGCCAAAGTACCGCCCGGAGGCGGACACAGCTGACCGGGAGGACGCATGACGGCACCCGATACAGGGCAGGGCCCCGGAACGGTGGCCGTGGGCTACGACGGCTCGGAGGCTGCGCAGGACGCCGTCCGGTGGGCCGCGGAATATGCCGCTGCCGGAAATTACAGGATGAGGGTGGTCCACGCCTGGGTCTGGCCGGTGTTCACCAAGAAGCTCGGCCCGGTCAAGGGCGTGGAGGGCAGCGGGCTGCGGCACTCGGCGGAGGCGATTCTCGCCGAGGGCGTTGACCTTGCCCGCACGTCCCTCGCCGCCGCCCGGACCGCCGCACAATCGGCACAAGCCGGCCCCACATCCTCTGCGCCTGTCCCCGCCGACGGAGCCGCGGAAGGAGTGGCCCCCGGCGCCACCGCCGGAACCGATTCCGACGTCGAAGGGGTCATGGAAGCAGGACTCCCGGCGCCTGTGCTGCGCGACGCGGCGGGTGACGCCCGCCTCCTGGTGGTCAGCAGCCGCGGCCTGGGGGGTGTGCTGGGGCATGTTGCCGGATCGGTCTGCCTGGCCCTGGCCGGGTCCTCGCCCTGCCCGTTGATGGTGATCCGCCGCCGGCGCGGCCCCGGGCAGGCCGCGGCCCCCGTTGTGGTTGGCATCGACGGGACGTTCCGGAGCTCCGCGGCGCTGGCCGGTGCCGCCCGTCTTGCCACGATCATCGGGGCGCCCCTGCAGATTGTCCATATCGACAAGACCTCCGGCAGGACCCGTGAAGGCCATGGCCGGCATGTCAGGCACGGCCAGGACCTGCTGGACCATTTCCTGGCGGAGGCCCGGTCGCTGGCCCCGGACCTGTCGATCACCGGCGTCCTGCGGGAAGGCCACGCGGCGTCCAAGGAACTACTGGCGGCCGCCACTGACGCCGAGGTCCTGGTGATTGGAACCCATAACCGTGAGGGCGGGCCCGGGAACACCGTCACCGCCGTCCTAAATAAGGCGCGCTGCAACGTCCTGATTACGCGCTGATCCCACCCACCGGACCACCGCCTTCAGAGGGGAGCTGAAGGTTTTAGCAGAGGAGGACGCCCGTGCGAGCCTGGCGGGTAGGACAGCCCGGACCGATGAGAAGCGGCCCCCTCGTGGCGGATGAGTGCCCCGACCCCATACCCGGCCCCGGGGAGGTGCTCTTGAAGGTCCGGGCTTGCGGGGTCTGCCGCACGGACCTTCACTTGGCCGAGGGCGACCTCGCCCCGCGGCACCCCGGCGTCATTCCGGGCCACGAAGTGGTGGGCGAAGTAGTGGCGTGCGGGCCCCGCGCCACACGGTTCTCCCCCGGCGACCGGATCGGGGCGGCCTGGCTCGGCGGGACCTGCGGCGTCTGCCGCTTCTGCCTGCGCGGGCAGGAGAACCTCTGCCTCTCGCCCCTGTTCACCGGCTGGGACCGCGACGGCGGCTACGCGGAACTCATGACGGTGGCCGAGGACTTCGCCTACCGGCTCCCGTCGAGCTTCCCGGACGAAGAAGCTGCGCCCCTGCTGTGCGCGGGCATCATCGGCTACCGCGCGCTTTCCCGGGCCGAGCTGCCGATCGGCGGCCGGCTCGGAATTTACGGCTTTGGCGGGTCAGCGCATCTGGCGGCACAGATCGCCCTCTACCGGGGTGCCCGCGTGTACGTGATGACGCGGTCGGAGGAAGCGCGCAACCTGGCCCTTGAGCTGGGGGCGACCTTTGTCGGCGGCGCCGATGAGCAGCCGCCGGATCCGCTGGACTCGGCCATACTGTTCGCTCCGGCCGGCGACCTGGTTCCGGTGGCCCTGCGGGCCCTGGACCGCGGCGGCACGCTCGCCGTGGCCGGCATCCACCTGAGTGACATTCCGCCGCTGCACTACGCCACGGAGCTGTTCCAGGAACGCCAGTTGCGCAGTGTCACGGCCAACACCCGGGCCGACGGCGAAGAGTTCTTCCGCATCGCCGCGGAGATCCCGCTGCGGCCCACCACGGTGCCCTATCCGTTCTCGGCCGCGGACCGGGCCCTGCTGGACCTGTCGGAGGACCGGATCACGGGCGCTGCCGTGCTGCGGATGGATTCCGCGTAGCCGGCGACCATGGGGCCGGGTCAGGCGGCCGGCGCGTCCGTGCGGGATCGCCCGGTCAGTCGTCCCGGCGCAGGAACTCGTGTTCCTGCCCGGCCCGGAGCAGCACCCGCCGCGTACCCACCCGCACCAGCACCGGGGCCGCGTCCCCGGGAGCTGCCGACACCCTCAGGCGGTCGCGCTCCAAATGCACGGCGAGCATCTGGTCCCGGTAGCGGACCCGGAAGTCCACGCGGCTGAGCTCCGCTGGCAGCCGGGGCGCGAAATCGAGGGCATCGCGGGTGATCCGCAGCCCGGCGAAACTGCGCTGCACGACGTCGATCGTCCCGGCCATGGCACCCAGATGGATGCCGGAGCTGGTGGTTCCGCCCTGGGTGTCGTCCAGGTCCGCGTCCAGAGCCTCCCGAAAGGTCACCCACGCCCGCTCGGGATCGCGCTGCGCCAACACCGAGGCGTGGGCCACCCGACTGAGCGTGGATCCGTGCGCCGTCCGGGCCAGGTAGAAGTCCACCGTGGCGGCCATCTGCGCGGAGGTGACGGCATAACCCATCCGGGCCAGGAACCGGATGAGCTGGTCCTCGCCCAGGACGTACAGCAGCATCAGGACGTCGGCTTGTTTGGCCAGCCGGTAATGATTGGTGCTGTCCCCTTCCGCCTCCAGGATCAGGTCAAGCCGCTCGATGAGCCCATAGCTGCGCCGGTAGTGTTTCCAGTCGAGTTCCCGGAGCGCACTGTAGCCGTCGAACTGGCTGATGACACCGTCGTCGTGGAACGGGACGAACATGCGCCGGCTGAGGTGTTCCCAGGCCGCGATCTCGGCGGCGGTGATCAGCAGCCGGGCGCGCAGTTCGTCCATATCGAAGCCCTGGACCGAATGCATGATCCAGACGGCTTGGTCGAAAACCCACGCCGCCATGATGTTGGTGTACGCGTTGTCGTTCAGTCCGCCGCCAGGGTTGCCCGGGTTGCCGGTGTGGTATTCGTCCGGACCCATAACGCCGCGGAGGTGGAAACGGTCATGCGCCGCATCGAATTCGGCCATCGACGCGAACAACCGTGCGACGTCGACGATGATTTCCGCACCGTGCCCGGTCAGCCACCCGCGGTCCTGGGTGGCCTCGAAGTACTGCCAGGCGTTGTAGGCGACAGCGAGTCCAACATGCCGCTGAAGCCGGGAATAGTCCGGCATCCAATGCCCGGACAGCCGGTTGAACAGCAGCTTAGGTGTCTGTTCGGTGCCGTCCCCGCCGCTTTGCCACGGGAACAGCGCCCCCTTCAGCCCGGCCGCCCGCGCGGCATCGCGCGCTGCACCGAGCCGCCGCCACCGGTAGTCGATCAGCTCCCGCGCGAGGGACGGCAGCCGGGAGTTGAGCAGCGGGAGGACGAACAGTTCGTCCCAGAAGACGTGGCCCCGGTAGCCCTCGCCATGCAGCCCGCGGGCCGGAACGCCGGCGTCCAGTTCCGCGGTGTGGGTGGTGAGCGTCTGCAGCAGGTGGAAGACGTGCAGGTTGAGGATGAGCTGCGCCTGGGAGCTGGCGTCGAACTCAATAACGAAGGGCTGGAGCAGGATCGCCCACGCGGCCTCGTGCTCGGCCTGCAGTGCCTCAAAACTGCCCGACGCGCGGGCCAGGACTGCCCGCGCGGCCGTCAGCGGCGAGGCAATGGCGTGGTCCCGGGAAGAGGTCACGGCCACGGTTTTCAGTACTGTCAGCTGCTCCCCCTCGGCCAGGGAAACATCGAAGCGGTGCGTATACAGGCCGCCCAGCTGCTCGGGAATCCCGGCCCCCGCCGGCCCGCCGGTCCGGACGACGGCGGTCCGGAGCGCGAGGCCGATCCCGATCCCGCTGGTGACGGTCCGGACTTCCACCGTGAGCTCCGCGGCGCCCGGGCCGGCCCCGGATGCGGAGACCTGGACGGACCCCAGATGCCGGTTGGACAATGCCGCGTCCTCCGGGACGTTGGAGTTGGTGACGTCCGTGTCGCAGCCGCTGCGGACACTCATGTCCCCGCCCCAGCCGACCGCCGTGATGACAGTCTCGAGCGCCGCGAGGTGCGGCGCGGCCATGGAGACGAGGCGGCGCTGCAGCAGCTGGAGCTGCCGGCCGGCGTCGTCCTCCAGGATCGCTTCCCGGGTCAGCACGGCACGCTTCAAATCCAGGGTGCGCCGCTCGCTGCGGAGCGAGAGCCCGCCCTCGGACCACCACGCACCGTCGCCGATCCGGAGGTCCAGAGGCAGCCAGTCGGGGATGTTGACCATGTGCTCGTCCACCGTCTCCTGGCCCAGGACAACGCTGCGCAGGGAGTTGTAGACGCCGGCGAGGTAGCTGCCCGGGTAGTGCACTTCCCCGGCGCGGTGCTCCGGCGCCGCACCCCTGGTGGCCAGGTAGCCGTTGCCCAGGGTGGTGAGGGCTTCACGGTGGCGTTCGTGCGCCGGGTCGAAGCCCTCGTAGACCAGCAGCCACGGGTGGGTGATGACGAGTCCGATATCAAGTTGGCTGAGATCTTCGACGACGACGTCGGCGCCCGCCGCCTCCAGCGCTTCCCGGCGCCCGTCCCGGTCGATGCCAACGACGAGCCCGAAGCCGCCGCGCCGCCCGGCTTCCACCCCGGCGGCTGAGTCCTCGATGACCATGGCCCGGGCCGGCGGAATCTCGAGCCGGCGCACCGCTTCCAGCGGCAGCGCGGGGGCCGGCTTGCCCCCGACGTCGCGGTCCAGGGCCGTCTGCCCGTCGATGACGTGATCGAAGACGTCCTCCAGTCCCGCGGCACCCAGCAGTGCCCCCGCGTTCCGGGCGGAGGTGGCCAGCACCACGGGAATCCGGCCCGCCTTCAGCCTGCCGAGCAGGTCCGCGGTACCGGGGAACGCCCGGACCGGGTTGTTGCCGAGCAGTTTCTCGAACAGTTCGCTCTGGCGTGCCGCGAGCCCGAAGGCTGTCCACGCCCCGGAGCCGTCCGTGGGCGAGCCGTCCGGGACTGCCCCGCCGCGGGAGCCGAGGAAGGCGGCTACCGCGCCCTCCCAGGTCCGGCCAGCCACCTGGTCCCGGTAGTCGTCGGCGGTAAACGGGTCCCGGCGGGTTCCGGCGGGCAGCCGCGGGTCCTGGAGGGCGTCGTCGAAGAGTTCCTTCCACGCCGCCGCGCGGAGCTCCGCCGTGTCCGTGACCACTCCGTCGAGGTCCAGGATCACGGCATCAACGGGGGCCAGGGCGGCGGCAACGGTGGGCGACTCCGTCATGCCACACCCGGATCCACGTTCCGGACACCGCGGCGGTCCCGTTCCGCCGCAATTACCTGCCCGTCCCGGGCTTCCCTGACGGCCATCAGCCCAGCAACGCATCGAGCGTGGTGAAGCCGTAACCGGCCTGCCGGATCCGCTCGATCATCCCGGGCAGGGCGTCTGCGTCCAGGGTGGTTCCGTCGTCGGGATTGGAACCGATGTGCATCAGCACGATCTCGCCCGGCTGCAGCCGTGCGAGCACGCGGTCCGCCACGATCCGCGCCGTGATCCCTCCGCTGCTGCCCTTCCAGCCCAGGGTATCCACGGTCCAGCGGACGGGAAGATAACCGTAGGCGTTGACCGTGGCGATGGTCCGGGCGTCCCGGTCGCCAAGGGGGAACCGGAACAGCGGACGGGGGTCCCCTCCGCCGGCCTGGATTGCCTGCTGTGCCGCCGAAAGCTGCTGTCCGATCGCGGCATCGCTGAGTCCGGTGAACCCCGGATGGGTCATGGAGTGGTTGCCCAGGCGGTGGCCGCCCGCGACGATCGCGGCGACTCCGACCGGGTTGGCCGCGGCCCAGTTGCCGGTCAGGAAAAACGTGCCGCGCACGCCTTTGGCGGCCAGCGTCTTCAGGATGCTTGGCAGCCCCGCCGAGTTGGCGCCGGCGTCGAACGTCAGGGCCACCACCCCTCCGGCCCCCGGAATCACTTCGAGGTCGCGGCCGGCCAGGGCGGCAGGAAACGGCGGGGGCGCCGGAGCGGGAGGCTTCGGAGCCGGGACGGCGGGCGGCGGTGCGGGAGCCGGTGCGGCCGGGACCGTTGCGCCGGCGGTGGTGGCCGGAGCGTCCGACGGTGGCGGCGAGGGCGCGGTACTGGCCGGCGTCATCGCAGACGGACTCGCAGTGGCCGAGGGCGAAGCCGGACTGTCAGTGGCCGAGGGCGGGTATGTCGGCCCCGCTGCGGGTGGCACCGACGAGAAGACGACCGCCAGCACCACCGCGGCGGCCAGCAACAGCACGGCGAGCGCAACCGCGAGCCATCGGCGTCGCTCGCCCCGGAAGATCGCCCACATGATTCACTGTGGCGCCGCCGGTCGCAGCGGGACTAGGGCTGAAAGGCCCGCGCGGCCTGCGGCGCGGCGGGAATCAGTCGGTCGGCCCGGCACCGGTCGAACAAGCTGATAAAGGCATCTTCCGTGCGGCGGTACCCGGTGAAGCCCGCCAGTCGGCTCTTGCTCATGTCTGTGACCACTTCGAGGTTCCGGCCCAGATCACCGTCTGTGTGCCACCAGGACGCGAGCCGTTCCAGTTGGGGTTCAGCCAGCCCATAGCGGGCGGCCATGTCCGCCCAGATGCCCTCCCTGCCGAGCATCTGCTGTTCCAGCGGGCGGGGCTGCCCGGAGTAGCCTTCGGGCTCGACGCCGAAATAGGCGGCCAGCGCGGGCCACATGCGCCGCCAGCGGAAGATGTCACCGTTGACGATGTTGTAGGCCTCGTCCGCTACCCCGTCGGCAGTGGCCGCCCAGATCATGTGTTCTGCCAGCAGACCGCTGTCGGTCATGTCAGTCAGGCTGTTCCATTGCGTCTCGGAGCCGGGAAAGATGAAGGGTTGCCCGAGTTCGCGGCAAATGGATGCCTGTACGGCGAGCGTGAGACCCATGTTCATCGCATTTCCGACCGCATGCCCTATCACCGTATGCGCCCGGTGGACGGACCAGCCGAAGCCTTGCTTCCCCGCGGCAGCCCATAACTCGTCCTCCTGGGCGTAGTAGAAGTTGGGCGTCGGCAGCCTCGGCTCGCTTTCGCGGAAGGGAGTGTCCGGCATCTCCCCCGCCGCATACGCTTCAAAGGGGCCCAGATAGTGCTTCAGCCCGGTCATGAGGGCCACATGCTTCACCGGGTGGCTGCTGAGGCTGGCGAGCAGGTTCCGCAGCATGGCCGCATTGGTCTCGATGTTTTCTTGTTCCGTGTTCATCCGCGACCAGGCGGTGTAGAACACGTGGCTCGGCCTTTCGCCAGCCAGGGCGGCCCGCAAGCTCTCCACCGAATTCAGATCCGCGCTCACCTGGCGGACACCGCCGCGCCGGATCCGGCTGCGGGACAGTGCCACCACGTCCCAGCCCTCATCCAGGAGCCTGTCGACCAGGGCGGATCCGGCAATCCCGGTGGCCCCAACCACCAAGGCAGTCTTCGTGTTGACGGTGTCTGAGCTGCTTCGCACGCCATTCCTCCTGATACTGTCCGTTGCGCCGTCACCGGGTCCCAGGCTGCGGGCCGTTCTGGCCGGGACGGCTCGCTCCCGGCCCGTTCCAGCGTCTCATGCCCGTGGGGGGGACGGTTCGCCCGCGCTTCGTAACCTGGGCCCGTACGGGCCTCCGGGGAAGGGGACGGCAGTAGGATGCAACTAGTGGAAGGCGCGTAAAGATAGCGCGAATTCGAAGGCAGGATATCCGTGAAACTCTTGCTCCGCTATCCGCTGGTTGCGGGCACGCTCGTTGCCCTGCTCGCGGTGCTGATACTCCTGCTGTCCGGGCAGCCGTTGATTGCGCAGATCGCAGCCAGCATCTATGCCCTGGCCGTGGCGGCTTACCTTGCCGTCGGGATGGCCCGCCGGCTGGCGGGCGGCCAGTGGGGCATCGACATCCTCGCGGTCACCGCGATCGTCAGCACCGTCCTGGTGGGCGAGTTCATCGCGTCCATGATCATTGTCCTCATGCTGGCCGGCGGGACCGCCCTGGAGGACTACGCCGCCGGCCGGGCCAAAAAGGAACTAACGTCCCTGCTGGAACGCGTCCCGCAGACGGCCCACCGCGAGCGCGGCGGCACCTCCGCCGCCGGAAGCACCGCCGCCGGAACCCAAACAGGAGAATCCACCGCATCCGAATCGCAAACAAACGGCCAGCACGAGGACGTGGCCGCCACTGATGTCCGGATCGGCGACATCCTGCTGGTGCGGCCCGGTGAGGTGGTGCCGCTGGACGGCGTCCTGCTCTCCGAATCCGGCACCTTCGACGAATCCTCACTCACCGGGGAGAGTCTGCCGGTGGAACGGGTCGCCGGCGATCCGCTGATGAGCGGATCCCTCAACGGCGAGGCCGCGGTCCGGATGCAGGTATCGGCCCTGATGGAGGATTCGCAGTACAGCCGCATTGTTGCCCTGGTCAAGGAAGCCTCGGAGAGCAAGGCACCCATGGTGCGGCTGGCTGACCGGTATGCCATACCCTTCACGGCCCTCGCCTACGCCCTGGGCGCCGCCGGCTGGATCATCAGCGGAGACCCTGCCCGGTTCGCCGAAGTGCTGGTGGTGGCCACTCCCTGCCCGCTGCTGATCGCTGCCCCCGTGGCGTTCCTCGGCGGGATGAGCCGCGCCGCGCATTCCGGCATCATCGTCAAATACGCCGGCGTCCTGGAACAACTGAGCCGGATCAAGACGGCCGCCTTCGACAAGACGGGCACCCTGACCTACGGCCGGCCCGCCCTGATCGGTGTCCGGACAGCCGGGTCCCTGACGGAGGACGAGGTCCTGGGTCTGGCGGCCTCGGCCGAACAGTATTCCTCCCATGTGCTGGCCGCCTCGGTGATGGACGCAGCGCGGGACCGCGGCCTGGTCTTCGAATCCGCCACGGAAGCCAGTGAATTCGCCACACACGGCGTCCGGGCCCGCTTCGACGGCCGCGACGTGGTGGTCGGCAAGCCCAAATTTGTCGCCGAATCGGCCGCCGGCGTCGCGGAAATGGCACTGGCCAGCGGCGAACTCGCCATTTACGTGGGCGTGGCCGGTGAATTCGCCGGCGCACTCGTGATGAGCGACCCGATCCGCACGGAAGCCCGCCGCACGCTGGCGGAGCTGGAGTCCATGGGCGTGACCCGGACAGTCATGCTGACCGGGGACGCGCTCGCCACCGCCCAGCACATCGCACAAGGGGCCGGCCTCACCGATGTCCGCGCCGAGTGCCTGCCGCCGGACAAGGTTGAAGCCGTCCGGTCCCTGCCGCTCCGTCCGGTCATGATGGTCGGCGACGGCGTCAACGACGCCCCCGTCCTGGCGGTCGCCGACGTCGGGATCGCCATGGGCGCACGCGGCTCGACGGCGGCCGGCGAGTCCGCCGACGTCGTGATCATCCTCGACGACCTGTCCAAGGTGGCGTCCGCCGTGCGGATCGGGCAGCGCACCGTGAAGGTGGCGCTGCAGAGCATCTGGATCGGCATCGGGCTGAGCGTCGCCTTGATGCTCGCGGCGGCGGCCGGCTATGTCCCGGCGATCGCCGGGGCCCTGTCCCAGGAACTCGTGGACCTGGCCACGATCCTCAACGCGCTGCGCGCGCTCAGTCCCGGCAAGAGTGCCGGCAGGGGCGCCGGGAAGAAGGGAACGGGCACCCCGGGGACGCGTCGAACGCTCGACGGCGGCGCTACCGGGCCGGCGCCTGTTTCTCGGCTTCCGCGATCCGCGGAACAGTCCTGAGGTAGCTGTCCGGGTTCAGCGAGATCGAGTCGATGCCCTCGCGGACCAGGAATGCCGCGAACTCCGGGTGGTTGCTGGGACCCTGGCCGCAGATGCCGATCTTGATCCCGGCGGCATGGGCCTTGCGGATGGCCTCGCTGATCATCGCCATGACGGCCTCGTCCCGCTCATCGAAGAGCGCGGCCAGCTGCGCCGAATCCCGGTCCACGCCCAGGACCAGCTGGGTGAGGTCATTGGAGCCGATGGAGAAGCCGTCGAAGCGGGTGGCAAACTTTTCCGCGAGGACAACGTTGGATGGGATCTCGCACATCATGTAGACCTGCAGGCCGTTCTCACCCCGGACCAGGCCGTTCTCCGCCATCACGGACAGCACCCGGTCCGCTTCCTGCGGGGTCCGGCAGAACGGGATCATCACGATGATGTTGCCGAAGCCGAGCTTCTCCCGGACCCGTTTGAGGGCCGCACACTCAAGGGCGAATCCCTCGCGATAGCGCTCGTCGTAGTATCGGGAGGCGCCGCGGAAGCCGAGCATGGGGTTCTCCTCCGGTTCCTCGAAGGCCGAACCGCCAATCAGGTGCGCGTACTCGTTGGTCTTGAAATCGCTGAGCCGCACGATCACGGGCCGGGGATGGTACGGCGCGGCGATCTTGGCGATGCCGAGGGCCAGGGCGTCCACAAAGTAGTCCTTCGGGTCCGCGTAGCTGCTGGTGAGGAGGCGGATCTGCTCTGCGTCCCCGGCGTCGGTGACCCGCTCCGGGTGGACCAGCGCCATCGGGTGGACCCGGATGAGGCTGCTGATGATGAATTCCATCCGGGCGAGCCCGACGCCGTCGGCGGGCAGCCGCCACCATTGGAAGGCGGCGGCGGGGCTGGCGATGTTGACCATGACTTTGGTGCGCGTTTCCGGCAGCTCCCCGAGGTCCACCTCCTCGGTGTCGAATGCCAGGCTCCCCTCGTACACGCGACCTTCATCGCCCTCGGCGCACGAAATGGTCACGGCCAGGCCTTCCGCCAGGACCGTGGTGGCGTTGCCGGTGCCGACGACGGCGGGGACCCCGAGTTCGCGGCTCACGATCGCCGCATGGCTTGTGGGGCCGCCGTGGTCGGTGACGATGCCGGCCGCCCGCTTCATGACCGGAACCCAGTCCGGGTCGGTCATCTCCGTGACAAGGATGGCGCCGTCGCGGAAATTCTCGATGTCCGCCGCGCTCCGGATCACGCACGCGGTGCCCTGCGCTATCGAGTCGCCGATCGCGGCGCCGGAGGCCAGCACCGTGCCGGTTTCCCGCAGGTGGTGGAGGGTGAACCGGGAGCCTGATTTCTGCGACTGGACCGTCTCCGGGCGGGCCTGGACCATAAACAGCTCCCCGGTCACGCCGTCCCGGGCCCACTCCATGTCCATCGGCCGCGCGTAGTGCTCCTCCACGCTCACCGCCCAGCGCGCCAGCGCGAGGATCTCGGCGTCGGCCAGGACGAAAGCGCGGCGTTCGGCGTCGGAGGTGTCCACCATCTTGGTCCGCGCATGGCCGCCCCGGCTGTAGACCATCTTCCGGTCCTTGGAACCGAGGGTCTTTTCAATGATCGGGCTGATGTCGCCCGCGCCCGCGGGAGCCGCCAGGAGCGGCTTGAACACAAGGTACTTGTCCGGGTTGATGGTGCCCTGGACCACGGTTTCGCCGAGGCCCCAGGCGGCGCTGACCACGGCCACGCGGGGGAAGCCCGAGTCGGTGTCGATGGAGAACATCACCCCGGAGGCGCCGACGTCGGAGCGCACCATCCGCTGGACGCCGATCGAGAGGGCGACATCGAGGTGGTCAAAGCCCTTGACCTCGCGGTAGCTGATGGCCCGGTCGGTGAACAGGGAGGCGTAGCAGCGGCGGCAGGCGTCCAGGAGTTCACGTTCCCCGGTGATGTTCAGGAATGTCTCCTGCTGCCCGGCGAAGCTGGCGTCCGGCAGGTCCTCGGCGGTGGCGCTGCTTCGGACCGCGACCGAGAGCCGGTCCTGGCCGGCGCGCTCCCCCAGGTCCCGGTAATGGGAACGGATGGATCCGGCGATGTCGTCGGGAAACTCGCTGTCCAGGAACAGCTCCCGGATGGCCTCCCCGGTGGCGCGCAGCGACGTTTCACCCGCGCGATAGGACTGGATCCGCGAGCGCATCGCGGCCTCGATCCCGTTGGCGTCGAGGAACCGGCGGTAGGCGTCCGCGGTGGTGGCGAAGCCGTCCGGCACCCGCACACCCTTGGCTTTGAGGGACTGGATGAGTTCGCCGAGGGACGCGTTCTTGCCGCCCACCTGCGGGACATCACCCATGCCGATCTCTTCGAACCACAACACCGGGGAGTCAGCCATGCACCCATCCTGTGGCGGCGGGCGGTCCGGGGTCAGAGTCTTTGGACCTTTGTGCCCGGTGTGGCAGTCCCGGCCCGGCGGTGGCGGGCGATCTTGTACAGCCAGTCGGCGAGCAGCACGGCGGGTATGGCGGCGAGCGCCACCGCCAGGCCACCGGGCGACGGCGGGGCGTGGCCCAGCAGGGCGGCCAGCGGTCCGAGGAACAGGAAGACGGCCAGCAGTCCCAGTTCGGCCAGCACCGCCCACACCAGCAGCCGGTTGCTGAACCAGCCGAGCCGCCAGGGCGGCACGGAGGCGCTGCGGCAGGCAAACGCGTTGGCCAGCTGGGCCAGGACCACGGTGGTGAACGCGGCTCCGGAGGCTGCCATCAGCACGTCCGCCGGGGGCAGTTCCGCGCCCGGCGTCCAGCCGGCACCGAGCAGCACGGCCGTGTACGCCGTCATTTCGAAGAAGGCCTCCACCGGGCCCAGCAGCCCGAACACCCGGAACATCAGCGCCTTGTCCATCAGGTGGCGGCGCTCCGGCGGCCGCTTCAGTGTTCCCTTGCTCGGGGCCTCGCTGCCCAGCGCCAGCGCGGGGAGCAGGTCCGTGCCGATGTCCAGTGCGAGGATCTGGAGCACGCTCAGCGCCAGCGGGAACCGTCCGCCCGAGAGGGCCCAGATGACGAAAGGGGTGAGCTCGGCGACGTTGTCCGTCAGGTGGTAGGTCAGGAAGCGCCGGATGTTCGCGTACGTGGCGCGGCCCTGCTCCACCGCGGCGATGATGGTGGCGAAGTCGTCATCCAGCAGCACCAGGTCCGCCGCCTCGCGGGCGACGTCCGTGCCGCTGAGCCCCATGGCTACACCGATGTCGGCCTGCTGGAGGGCCGGGCCGTCGTTGACGCCGTCACCGGTCATCGCCACCACATGGCCGCGGTGCTGGAGCAGGCGGGCCACCCGGAGTTTCTGTTCCGGGGTGACCCTGCTGACCACCACGCCGTCGCGGTCCAGCAGCGCCGCCAGGACGGCGTCGTCCTCGGGCAGGCTGTGTCCCTCCAACACCAGTTCGGGTGAGCCGATCAGTCCGGTTTCGCGGGCGATGGCGGCGGCGGTGAAGGCATGGTCGCCGGTGACCATGGCCACTTTGATGCCGGCCTCGCGGGCCGCCTCGAGCGCCACCCGGACCTCGGCCCGCGGCGGGTCGTGCAGGCCGATGAGTCCCAGCAGGGTCAGGCCGCTCTCCACTTCCTCGAGCCTGAAGTTGGCGCCCGGCGGGCCGGGCAAGCTCCGCTCGGCCACAGCCAGAACCCGCAATCCATGGGAGGCCATCTGGTCGACCATCTCCAGGGCGCGGCCGGCGCCGTCCTCGCCACACAGTGGAATCACGGATTCCGGTGCCCCCTTGACGAAGAGTGTGGTGCCAACGATCGCGGACTCCCGCAGCCGGCGCGGATCGAAGGCGAAGCGGTGCGACAGGTCGGGTTCCTCGGGTTGCTCCCCCGATGCTGCCAGCCGCGCGGCCAGCGCGCCTATGGCGGCCTCCATCGGATCGCCCTCGGCGATCCACCGGCCCTCGTGGGGCACCGCGCGGCCCACGGAGGCGGCCAGCGCGGCGATGCTGAGGTGCCGCGCCTCCCCGGCTCCCGTCCCGGTGACCTCAGCCTCCGGCCCGTACCCTGCGCCGATAATGCTGACCAGCCCGGCCGGGGTCCACACCTCGACGGCGTTCATCCGGTTCTGGGTCAGCGTGCCGGTCTTGTCCGTGCAAATGAAGGTGGTGGAGCCGAGGGTTTCCACCGCTTCCAGGTTCCGGACGAGCGCGTTGCGCTGTGCCATCCGCTGTGCCCCGACGGCCAGGGACAGCGTGACCGTGGGCAGCAGGCCCTCAGGCACCAGCGCCACCATCACGCCGATGGCGAAGAGGAACGCATCGCGCCAGGAGATGCCGACCAGAAGGGAGAGCACGAAGAACAGCGCGCCAATGCCCAGGGCCATCGCGGCGGTGATGCGGACGATTCGTTGCAGTTCCAGCGCCAGCGGACTCGGCGGAGCTTCGACCTTTCCCGTCAGGGCTGCGATTTCGGCGAGCCTGGTTTGCCCGCCCGTGCCCGCCACCACGCCTTCAGCCTGGCCGTTGACCAGGAAGGTCCCGCCATAAACGGTGTCGCCGGGGACTTTGGTGAGCGCCTCGCTCTCACCGGTAAGCATCGATTCGTCCACCGAACAGCCTGCCGCGACGGCCAGCCGGAGGTCCGCCGGGACCCGGTCGCCGGCCACCAGCAGGACGGCGTCGTCCGGGACGAGCTCGGTGGTGTGGATCTTGACGATCCGGCTGTCGCGGCGGACCGAGACCATCGCCGGGAGCAGTTCGCGGAGCTTCGCGGCCGCATGCTGGGCGCGCTCCTGTTGGATATAAGCGAACACCCCGTTGACCAGGATCACGACGACGATCGCGACGGCCAGTTGCGGCATGCCGGCCAGGTAGGCCAGTACGGAGGCACACCACAGCAGGATGGCGAAGAAGTGGGTCAGTTCGGCCAGTAGCCTCCGCCAGCCAGGCACCGTGCCGGCCTCGGGCAGCTTGTTCGCCCCGAATTGTTGCAGCCTTCGCGCCGCCTCCGCCGAGCTCAGGCCGGCGACGCCAGGCAGAGCGCCGGCGTCCGGGCCCCCGACGGGAGCCTCCGGTGTCACGGCTGGCCGGGGCCGCTCAGGCGTAGCACCGCAGACCGGCCCGGGTCAGGTAGCTCATGGATCGAGCGTGCTCCCGGTCGCCGCCGCAGGTTAGGGCCAAAGGTCACGCGGGCGTCTTCAGGCTCGTTCCAGCTCCGTAGCTTGGTCCGGGCCGGCGTACTCTCGATCAGACGCTTGGGCCGGGCACGAACTCGCGGACCTCTTGCGCGCAGCGGCAGGCGACGGCGATCTTGGCAGCCCGTTGATGGCCGGCAGGCTCGCCCCCTTGTGGTCTGTTACCGAACTCGGCTTAGCCTGGTGCAGGCTTGAGGCGGGGAAACAGCGCCTCGGCATTGCCGCGGTCTATCGACGCGCGCAAGGAGGGGGCCATCCGGTAATGCTCGTACTGCATGTTCAGGAAATCGATCCCCGGCGCCGGCGCAAACGGGAAGTCAGTGCCGTATGTGATGCGGCCAGGATCGGCCACCTCGAGCAGGCTGGGCAGCGCCGATGGGCTGGCGGACAGCGCGACGTCGTAATAAAACCGCCGCAGGACGGACTGTTCCTTATCTGTCAGCGCCGCCAGCGCGCTGAGAGCCAGTTCCCTATTGTTGAGCATCGTCAGCAGGATCCTGTAGGCGATGTAAGGCACGAAGCCGCCCGCGTGGGCGAGGATGAACTTGATTCCCGAATACTTCTCCATCGCACCGGACAGGATCAGGCTGAGTGCAGTGCGGGTGGTATCGAGCAGGAAATCTGCGGCGAAAGCGGGTATGCCCGGTACCGCCGGTGCGGGCAGTTCGCCGGGATGGATGAACACTACGGCCCGGCGGTGGTGAAGAAACTCCAGCAGAGGCTCAAAGCCCGGATCGCCCAGGTATCGTCCGTCGTTGTTGGCCAGCAGCACGATTCCGTCCGCGAGCAGGGTGTCCAGGGCGTACCGGGCTTCCGCGAGGGCACCTTCCACGTCCGGCAGCGTAAGGGTCGCGAAGAAGCCAAACCGCTCTGGCCGCCCGGCCACCACCTCGGCACTGTACTCGTTGACCTCCCGAGCCCACTGCCGCGTCTCAACTGCGTCCCCGAAGTACACTCCGGGCGTGGACAGGGACAGGATGCCGGTCTGCACGTCGTGCCTGTCCATGAACTTCATCGCTGAACGTTCGGACCACGACGGCAGACTTAAGCCGCCGGACCGGATGCCCTTGTCGCGCATCCAGCGTGCGTAGCCCGGCGGAACGATGTGCTGGTGTGTGTCGATGCGGTTCGGCCGGCTCATCCGGATCCTTGTCCACGTGCCCGTCGCGTTGATCCGCCGGACCCCGAAGATTAGCGGATGTGAACAATCTACTCGCCAGGGCCGCCAGGTGGGCAAAACGGGCGAACCATTGCTGGGTGTACTCTCGCCGAACTACCGCGTCAGACCGCTCGAGGAATCCGACCTCAAGAAACGGTTCGGCGAAGAATTCCAGCAATACCGCGACACGGTGCGCTGCTGGATCCATCACCCGTAGAAGCCTCAGCGCGGTGGTTCAGTTGGGAAGTGAGCGCACCACCCGGGCAGGCGAGCCCACAACAACGGAGTTTTTCGGTACGTCCTTTGTCACTACGGACGCAGCCCCCACGACGGCGTTATCACCGATCGTCACGCCCGGCAGAATGGTGGCGTTGGATCCGATCCACACATTGCGGCCAACGACGATAGGGGCCGGGTGCATGTCCGTGCGGCGGCTCGGCATCAGGTCGTGGTTGAGTGTGGCCATCACCGTGTTGTGCCCGATCAGGCAGTCGTCCCCGATGACGACACCGCCCTGGTCCTGAAACTTGCACCCCGAGTTGATGAAGATCCGTTTTCCGAGGGTGATGTTCTTCCCGAAGTCGGAGTAGAAAGGCGGGAAAACCGTCACGGATTCGTCAATTGGCTTGCCGGTCAGCTGGGCCAACAGCTCCCGCACCCGCGCCGGTTCCTGATATCCGCTGTTAAGCTCGCCGGTAATGCGCAGGGCATCCTGGCTTGCCCGGTGCATGAGATCATGCCAGGGCGAGTCCCCCGTTATGGTCCGGCCGGCATTAAGCATTTCAAGGAGATCGTCGAGTTCCATGTGTCCTTTCAGTCCGATGTCAGACGGAGTTTGCGTGCAAGGCGATTTTTGGCCTCGAAGACCTTCTGCGCCATGTGATCGCAGACGGTAGGCAGGCCAGCCCCAGCAGAAAGCCCAATGAGTGAAGGTCTCCGCTATCTCCTCCCGGGTGAACCCGTTGTATTGGAGGTTTCCTGACGGGGCGCAGCCGCTATGGATCCGGTAGCTGCCCAGCTGGCGAGCAGCCGCAGTCGCTCAGCGCTGGGCGAGCCGGGCTCGGCGGTGTAGATCATAAGGACGCAGCCCGGGTCGGCAGTGATAATGAGTTCTTCGTAGGCGAGAGTGAGTTCGCCGACGACGGGGTGGTTGAATCGTTTTGTGCCGGTCCCGTGGGTCCGAACGTCATGCGCGCCCCACAGCTGCCGGAATACATCGCTGCGCGTGGACAGCTCACCAACGAGGTCCTGGAGCCCCTTGTCGTTGGGGTCACGGCCGGCTTCGGCCCGCATGATCGCCACGCACATCTCAGCGAAGAGCTCCCAGTCAGGATAAAAATCGCGGGATGCAGGGTCGAGGAACTGGAACCGGGCCAGGTTCGGCGTACGACCGCCGGCGCCGAAGAGGGGCGCATAGAAGGCCCTGCCGAGCTCGTTCGTAGCTAGAAGGTCCTGGTTCTGGTCGCGAACGAAGGCAACGCCGTCGGTAATTGTGTTGAGCACCCAGTGCAGGCTAGGTCGACTGATGGCGTTTTTCGTGGATCGCCGGCGGGGACGCCCGGATAGCGGAATGCCGTCAGCTGCGCGGGCGAGGTCGAAGAGGTGGGTTCGTTCCGTGTCATCGAGGAGAAGGGCGCGGGCGATGGCGTCAAGCACGGACGAGGAGGCTCCGCCGATAGCACCACGTTCGAGCTTGGCGTAGTACTCGACGCTGACGTCGGCGAGTGTCGCAACTTCTGTGCGGCGAAGCCCGGCAACGCGTCTGTTCGGCCCGGCGGGAAGTCCGGCCTGTTCGGGGGTGATCTTTGCCCGGCGCGACATCAGGAACTCGCGTACCTCGGCTTTATTGTCCATGCCACGAGAATACGTCCCTGCGAACTTCGGTGGGGTCCCCTGCTGGTACACCCCTTGATAGAGACTCCCCCGCGGGATGGTCCGCGTGTTGACTGGATAAAGACTTACCAGCGGTACGCCCCCGACCAGCACGTAACCGCGCGAGCCGCCTGCGGGCAAGGAGACTAATGAACACCACCACCGTTCCGGCGCCGGCCCCGGTAGCTACCGAGCAGGCGAAACAACTGCCGCTCGCCACTCTGGCCGCTCTGGCGGTCATCGGCTTCGTCCTCGTCGCGACGGAGACCATGCCGGCCGGGCTGCTGCCGGTTATCGCCACCGGGATGGGCACCAGCGAAGGCACCGTCGGACTGTTCGTCAGCGCCTACGCCCTGGGCACAGTGATCATCACGATCCCCGCCATCACGATGACCCGGGGCATGCGCCGCAAGCCATTGCTCCTCGGCGCGGTCCTCGGCCTCATCCTGGCCAACACCACCACCGCCCTCTCAAGCGACGTAACCCTGTCACTGGTGTCGCGTTTCATCGCCGGCGCGTTCTCAGGAATCCTCTGGGGCATGCTGGCCGCCTACGGCCGGAAGATCAGCCCTCCCTCCCATGCAGGCTTGTCGCTGGCGATCGTCTCCCTCGGGGCACCCGTCGGATTCGCTCTCGGCACACCCTTGGGGGCCTGGCTCGGCACGACCTTCGACTGGCGGTGGGCCTTCGCCGGGCTCACCGCGGTGGCCGTTATCGCCGGTGTGCTCATCGCGGCGATCGCGCCCGATGCCGATGGGCAGCCCGGAACCTCCCGGCTTCCGCTGGCGCGGGTCTTCCGCATCCCCGGCATCGCCGTGATCCTGGCCGTCATCTTTACCTGGATGCTGGCCCACAACACCATCTACACCTACATCGCCCCGTACCTGAGGACTACGGGCAGCAGCCTCACCCTCGACGTCGAACTCTTCATCTTCGGCGTCGCCTCGATCGCCGGGATCATCATCACAGGCGCGCTCCTGGACCGCCACCCCCGCCCGTTGCTGCACGGAAGCGTCACCTTGTTCATCGCAGCCGCGGTGGTGCTGCTGGTCGGCCACACATCGGCCCCGGCGATCATCGCCGCGACCGTGCTGTGGGGGATCACGTTCGGCGGGGCGGCCGCCCAGCTCCAAGCCGCCCTCACCACCACCGGAGGCGCGGACTCCGACGTGGCGAACTCGTTCCTGCCGGTGGCGTTCAACCTTGCCATCTTCACCGCCGGCATCCTCGGCGCCGCCCTGCTGACGAATTCCAGCGGCCTGGTACTTGCGGTCGTGATGATCGTCGCCGGCCTGGCCGCACTCATGCTGACCATCTACGGACGCCGCACCGCATTCCCCGCCCGCCTCTAACAACATGAAACGGCCGCAGATTCGCCCTCCGCGCATCCCCGGAAAGGATCCACCTGTGAACACTCGCAACCGTTTTTCACCGGGAAAAGCCTTGCGGGCAGGCCTCGTGGCGCCTGTACTGGTTCTGATCGCTACCGCTATCGCTATGACTGGCTGCACCGGCAGCCCGGGCAGGAGCGCGTCCCGAACTCTCCGCCCGGGACCGCAGCCTCATCACCGTGGCCGTGCGCACCGCCGGCGGGAACACCGAGCAACTGGGCTTCCACCTCGGCCGCGCCGTCGACAACGGCGTAACCCAGGAAGAGCTCATCGAAGCCATCACCCACGTCACGATCTACGCCGGCTGGCCCAAGGGCATGGCCGCGATGGGCGTAGCCAAGCAACTCTTCATCGACAACAAGTAAGGAAAAATCATGAACATCGAACCCACCATGCCCACTGCGAAAAACCCGGCCGCGCAGTTCGCCGGCGACGTCTGGCTCGACCCGATCGCGCTGCCCCACGAGCCGGACCAGACGATGGTGGTCGCAACCGTCCGCTTCGCCCCCGGAGCTCGGACCGCCTGGCACTCCCACAAGCATGGCCAGTACCTGCGGGTCACCCAGGGCGTCGCCCGCTTCGGCGGCCGTGACGGCAGGATCATTGAAGTCCACCCGGGCCAGACTCTGTACACCCCGCCCGGCGAGGAGCATTGGCATGCTGCCGCCCCCGGTTGCTTCATGGAACACATCGCCATGCTCCAGAACTGCGAAGACCCCACCACCACGACAACCTGGGGCGAGCACATCACCGATGACGAGTACAACGGCGATTAGGCAGACCGGAACGGTTCGCGCGGCATCTGCCCGCCCCGGTCCGCGTCAGTCGGCCGCCGGTGCCCGGTGTAATCCCAGCGTGCGGAGGTAGGCGCCGAAGCCGTGCGGTGCCCTGGCGTGGATCCGGCCCGAGGTCAGTACGCGCATGCTGTCGGTGGCTGTCACGGTGAAGGCCCGGTTCCGGAGGCTTTGCACCAGGGTCCGGTCCTCGTGCGAGGCGAGCTTGGGGAAGCCTCCGGCGGCCAGGTATGCAGAGGCCCGGACCCCAAAGTTTGCTCCGTAGATGTGCGGGTGGTCCTCCTCGAAGGGATGCCGCTCCAACCAGCGCCGGCGCAGCTCCGCGTCCATCCCGGCGGGGTCCGGTTCCACCGAACCCAGCACCGCGTCGGCTCCGGCCTCGGCGAATTCCAGCTGGCGGACGAGCCAGTTTTCCGGAACCTGGGAGTCGGCGTCGGTGTTGGCCAGCCATGTCCGTCCCGCCCACGGCGGCGGTGTCCAGCGTTTGCCGGGCGGCCTCCGCCGGGTTGCACCGATACCGGCGGCCCGGATGCCGGCCGCGCGGCTTGCCCCGGCGTTGCGGAGGCTTACTTCGAGGGCGTTGAAGCGGCGGTCCGCCGCAACGTACTGGGCCGCGATGCCGGCGGAGCCGTCCGTGCAACTGTCCAGCACCACTGTCACCCGGACGTCCACTTCGGGCCGGACCCGGTGCAGCGCGTCGGCGGCGCGCTGCAGGGCGAGCAGGGCGCGGCCAAGGTGCTCCTCCTCGTTGTGCGCGGGGAGGACGACGGCGAACCGGTCGATGCTGAGTCCGCGGGGCAGCGGCAGGGCAAGGGCGGCCATCTAGCTGTCCGCTCCCGGCACGACGGTGGCTGCCGTCCGCTGATCCCCGCCGGGACGGGGCGCGATCAGGATTTCCAGGATGAAGTCGCGTTCCCGGTACAGTCCGGCGTCGGCCCAGCCGAGGTGGCGGCGCGCGGCGGCGTGGACGGAGTCGCCGTCGAGCTCCCAGCCGGAGACTGGGTGGCGCCAGTGGCACAGGGCCAGGGTGCCGCCGGGCAGGAGTGTGGCCTCGACCCGCTCGAACAGCTCCGCCAGTTCGCCGGGCGCGAGGTAGTAGCCCACCTCGGAGACCACGATCAGGTCGAACCGGCCCTCCGGCCAGTCCTGCGGGACGGTGAGGTGGCGGGTCCGGGCGGCCGGCAGGTGTTCGAGGCGCCGGGCGGCGTGGGCCAGCGCGGCGCTGCTCGCGTCGACGGCCAGGAAGGTTCCGCAGCGTTGGGCGAGTTCCACGCTGAGCGTCCCGATCGAGCAGCCGATCTCGAGTCCTGCAGTGTAGTTCCGGCCGGGCAGCGCCGCGAGGGTGAGGGAACGCTTGCGGTGTTCGTACCAGCTGGTCGTGTACTGCCACGGGTCGTCGTTGCCGGTATGGACGGCGTCAAAAACGCCTTCCGCGTCAGCGGCGGCGTACGCGCCCCCGGTGCCGGCGGCTCGGGCGGCCGGACGCTGCCACGCGAACGTCTCAAACGGCCGCTCAAAGTGCTCCAGGAATGACGGCGGGAGCAGCACCTCGTCGCCCGACTGGCCGGAGAGGGCGCGGACCTGGGAAGTGTGGGAGGCCATGGCCGCCGCCTTGGCCTGCTGCTCGGCAGGGGCCAGCGGCAGGCGCAGCCAGGACTGCCAGGCCGGGTCCGCGGCGTCGGCCCAGAGCCAGTACCAGATGGGGTATTCCAGCAGTCCGTGGCCGCCTGCGCCGGCTGCTTCGGCGGCGGCGGAGCCGAGCGTGTCGTGGTCCGTGTGGCCGTCGTGCCGGTAGGGGGCCACCAGCGTGATCTGCTCCGCCAGCAGTCCCGACTCGGCCGTCTCATCGGCGATGGCCTGCCGCAGTGCGGAGATCACCTCGGCCCGGTGTGCGGCGAGCTGGCCGTCCGGCAGGGCGAGGAAGCGCCAGTCCGGATCCGGCAGCAAGTAGCTGAGCCCGCCGCCGAATTCCTGGAGCCGGACGGCGGCGAGCTGTTCCGGCGTCGTGGTGGGTGAGTCCGGGTGGGAGGCCTCCCCCGCGGTGCACAGCAGCACCGTGACGCGGGCGCCGAGCCGCCGGAGCCGGGCCATCAGCCCACCGGCGCCGAGGGATTCGTCGTCCGGGTGCGCGGCGAGCACGATGAACGCCTGGCCGGCGAGTTCTCCGGCGTCGAGCGGCAGCTCCGGGAGCGCGGCCAGTCCGCTGGCGGCCCAGGCGTCCTCGCTGGTTCCGGCGTCCTGGTGCGTGAAGCTCACCACGGGTGGTCCCCTTTGAGCGTGAGGGCACCGAGCTGGGCGTCGTCGCGCATGCCGTGGTGCTGGCGGATGTACAGGGCGAGGTCAGCCATGCGCTTCCCGTAGACGGGGTCGAACGCCAGCGGCCCGGGGCCGAGGTTCTGGCTGACCAGCGTTTGGATGCGTTCGACGGCGGTGGCAGTGTTGCCGCGGACCCGCAGGGCCTCGCTCCACGTGCCGGGGCCCGAGAGGTCCCCGGCGTCGATCCGTGCGGCGGTCCGGGCGAGGTACGCGGTCAGGGCGGTGAGGGTGCGGTCGATCTCGCCAAGGTGGGCGAGCGCGAGCTGGTCCGGTTCGCGGCCGCCGTCGGCCGCTTTGAGCAGGGAGTCCTGGAAGCCGCGGGCCACGGCGACGGCGCCGCCCAGCCAGCAGGCGGCCACCCCCATGCCGCCCCAGGCGAAGCCGGGCCGGCGGTAGTACCAGCCGGCGTCGCCCAGGGGCACGGCCGGAACCGAGTCGAAATGCACGGTGCCGCTGGGGATTTCGCGGAGTCCCCGGCTGGTCCATTCCGGGTCCGCGAAGCCCACGCCAGGGGCATGGAGGTCGACGGCGAACGCGGCCCGGCCGCCGTCGTCCAGATGGGCGGTCACGACGGCGTGGTCCAGTTGGGCCGCTAGGGAGCACCAGGGCTTGGATCCCTGCAGCAGGAAGCAGCCGTCCGCCGGTTTGGCTTCGAGCCGCAGGCCCGCGGCTTCGGCGGCGAAGACACCCCAGGCGCCGTCGAAGTGGACACCGTCGAAGTCCGGGCAGTCCCAGCCTGCCAGCGCCGCGTGGCCGGCGGCCTGGGCGAGGATCGCGGAGGCGTCCAAGTGCGGTTCGATGGCCCGGCCGGCCGCGACGTCGACGGCGGTGACGGAGGCCAGGAGCTCCCATAGGAAGGCGGTGCGGCCCTCGCCAGGTTTCGGTGCGGCGTCGCCTGCGGCTTTGGCCAGGTCCAGCAACGCCGGGACGTCGCCGACGGCCGACAGTGCGTCGACCAGCAGGGGGTTGAGGCCCGCCAGATCCTCCGGCGCGGAACTGATCCTCACTGCGCGGGGCCGCGGGGAAGCGGAAGTCCGGTTCATTCGGCCTGCTCTCCTTCGAAGTGCGACTGGTGCTGCCGGCACCCATGCCGGCCGGGTGTGGCTACTGCTCGGTAGATCCAGCCCGTCCAGTAAATCTAAGCACACTTAGCACTTTCGGAAATGCGCTGCCAGCTGCTGGCCGGCGGCGCCGACTCCCGGCTGTTACAGCACCCGCGCCAAGGCGAAGCCGTCCCATCCTTTGGAGCCCACGGTCTGGATGACGGTGGCGTCCAGCCGCGGGTCCTCGCCGAACATGTTCAGCGCACTGATGATGCCGGGGGCGTTGACGGCGTCCATCGAGGGATCCAGCACGGCGCCTTCCCAGACCACGTTGTCCATCACGACGGCGGTGCCGGGCCGGCCCAGGCGGATGGCCCAGTCGAGGTAGTGCGGGTTGTTTTCCTTGTCCGCGTCGATGAAGACAAAATCGAAGGGCTCCGCGCCCTCGTCGGCGAGCGCCTGAAGTGTGTCCAGCGCTGCCCCGACCCGGATCTCCACGAGGTGGCCCAGCCCGGCGGAGTCCACGTTGGCGCGGGCCACCTCGGCGTGTTTGGGGAGGTATTCGCACGTGAGCAGCCGGCCGCCGTCGGGCAGTCCCTGGGCCATCCAGATGGTGCTGAAGCCGGCCAGCGTTCCGATCTCCAGCACGCGGCGGGCGCCCGAAAGCTGGACGAGCAGTTTCAGCAGTTTGCCGGCATTCGGGGCGACTTCGATCGGGGGCATGCCCGCCTCGAGGGCGGTGGTGACGGCGCGTTTCAGTGAGTTGTCAGGGCGGACCACGGCCTCGGAGAGGAAGTCCTCGACGGCGATCCACCGGCTGGTGGGCTGATGCTCGAACATGCCCTTCAGTCTTCCAGCTGGCCCGTCCCGGCGGTAGGCTCCGGGCCGTCGGGATTTTAGCCCGCGGCCGGGTCTGCGGCGTCCCGGAGGGCGTGTTCCAGGCGGTCCAGCTTTCCGGTGAGTTCGCCTGTGTAGCCCGGCCGGATGTCCGCCTTGATGACGAGGGAAACCCGGCTGCCGTAGCGGCCCACGGCCTCGGTGGCGCGCTTCACGACGTCGAAGACTTCATCCCACTCGCCCTCGATCGTGGTGAACATCGAGTCGGTGTGGTTGGGCAGACCGGACTCCCGCACGATCCGAACCGCGTCGGCGACGGCATCGTGGACCGACGCCTCGTCCGACCGGACGGCCGCGGAACCGGCGGGTGAGTCATCGGTGCGGACGGGACGGCCCGAGGGTGCGACGGAAAAGGCAAGCAGCATGGCTCCAGTCTCGCACGTGATCGGGCCCTGTGACGGCGTGGCTACGGGCCCGTTACTCTCCATTGCCGGGCCTGGACTGGGCCCCGGATCGGGCCGGAGCCGTCACATAAGGGACTACCCGGTAGTAACCTCCCGGCTACGGCTTAGCGTTGCTAACCTAAGCAAATGAACCGGGTAGCAGACCGCAGGCCGCTCCGCGCCGATGCCGCGCGGAACGTCGACAAGATCATCACCGCCGCCCGCCAGTGCTTCCGGGAGCACGGCCCGGAAGTCCCGCTGCAGACCATTGCCGTGACCGCCGGCGTCGGCCCGGCCACGCTGTTCAGGAACTTCGCCGACAAAGAGGAACTGGTCCTCGCGGCGCTGCACCGGCAGCTCGGACTGCTGGTTGATCCCGTCATCGAAGAGGCCCTGGCCGGGCCCGATGCCGCCGACGGCCTCTTCCGTGTCATCGATGCCCTCATGGGCGTAGCCAGCGAGGAAGCCAACCTGCTGGGAGCCGTCGCCGGCCGGCGCGGACTGCTCACCGGCATCACCGGTGACCTGATCGAATCCGTGGCCGTGCTCCTGGGCCGCGGCCAGGGGCAGGGAACCCTGCGCAGCGACATTTCCATGACGGACATGATCCGCCTGCTGGCCATGCTGATCGGCGTCGTGGACACCATGGAGGCCGGTTCGGATGCCTGGCGCCGTCCCGTCGCCCTCGTCGAGGACGCCATCCGCACGGAGCGCCCGACGCGTCCCCTCCCGCCGCAGGCCCCGCTGCCGGGCACCGCGTTCGACTCTTACCTCGGCTGACACCCGTGTCATGGGAAACCCTGGCGGGCGCCGTTGGCGGGGTCTTGGTGGTTTACGCCGTCCTGTTGCTCCTCCTGTGGGGCTATGCGCGCCGGCACCCGGAAACAGTCGCGATGAAGGATGCACTGCGGTTACTGCCGGACCTGCTGCGGCTCCTGCGGCGGCTGCTGGCTGACAAGTCTCTGGGCGCCGGTGTGCGGATACGGCTCGCCCTGCTCTTGGTGTACCTGCTCTCGCCGATCGATCTTGTGCCGGATTTCCTGCCCGTGATCGGCTACGCGGACGACATCATCATTGTGGCCCTCGTGCTGCGCTCGGTGATCGCGCGGGCGGGCGAGGAAGCGGTGCGCCGGCACTGGCCGGGAACGTCCGACGGGCTTCAGCTCATCCTCCGGCTCGCCGGCCTCGGGGCACCGCGGTAGGGTTTCAGGCGCTGAAGGCCGCCGCGGCGGGGGCACCGTCGAACCGCCGGAGGATCTCCTCGGCCACGATCCTGAGTTTGACGTTCCTGGTGTTGGAGACCTTGGTCAGCAGCTCGAACGCTTCCGACTGCGAGCAGCGGCTCTGGGCCATAAGAATGCCGGTGGCCAGGTTGATCACGGTCCGCGACCTCATCGCCTGCAGCAGGTCCCGGCTCATGCCCTGGGCGGTTTCGAACCGGACAGCCAGCCTGACCACCTTGGCGGCCCGGACGGCGAGCGCCTCGCAGGCTGCCACGGCGCCGTCGTCGAACGCCTCAGGCGACGCCGAAAAGAACGTCAGGGTGGCCGCCGCGTCCCGGTCCTCAAGCAGCGGCACGGCGAGAACGCTGCGGTTCCCGCGCTGGGCGGCGGCCCGCTGGTAGCGCCGCCATCTCGGATCCATCGTCGTGTCCGGCACCAGCACGGCCTGCCTGGTCTTCCGGGTCTCCAACCCCGGCCCCTCCCCGAGTCCGTCCTGCAGGCCGTCCAGGATCCGGGCCTCGGGGTTGCTGGCAGCCACAACCACCGTCCGGCGGGGCCGGGCCAGCCGCACGGAGCACAGTACTTCGCGGCCGGTTTCGGCTGAGGCAAACTCGGCGGCCAGGGCGGAGAGTTGGCGGAGGAAGTCCTCCAGCACGTCATTTTCGAGCAACAGATCCTGCAGACGCTCCGACAGCCGAGATCTGAACATCAGTCTTCCGCGGGCTTCTCTTTGGCCTCGTCGAGGTGGTGCTGCAGCTTCTCCTCGGCTTCCCGGCGCCGGCGCGACACATCGCGCAGTTCCCTGGTGGACTCGGCTCCCGGCGGAACGAACGGCTCGTGCGGTTTGGGATGCTGGCCCTTGCCGGGCGCAGGAGTATCCGGATCGTCTTTGTCGCTCATATCCGAATGCTCCCACGGGGCCCCGGCGGCAAGTAGGGACTAAAGACCGTTGCTAACCGGTCAGCTCCACCCCATGAGCCGGAGTCCGGCCGCGGCGCCGGCTCCGGCGAGGACGACCACCAGGAAGGGCGCCCGGAGCATCAGGGCGATGCCGGCGGCAGCAAGGGCCCCCAGCCGCGCATCCAGCACCAGGGCCTGGCCGGAGGCCACGGTGTTCACGATCGTGAGGGACGCCAGTAGGCCGATGGTCATGGTCCCGGCGATCCGCGACATCCGGGGGTCCCGCAGCACGCTCGCCGGGACCAGATAGCCCAGGAGTTTCCAGCCGTACGCCAGCACACAGGAGAGCAGCAGCCACATCCAAAGGGTCATGTGGCATCCCCCTGCGGGTGCGTGTGCGGGTGTTCCGCGTAGGGGTCCACGTCGGGTTCCAGCCCTTCGTCACTGCGGCCGTGGCTGAACCAGCCAATGGCAGCCGCCACCACCGCCGCCACCAGGATCGGCACCCCGGCGGGCACGAACGGTACGGCCAACACGGTGGCCAGGGCACAGACGACGGCGATCGCCACAGGTTCGCGACCCTTGAGCCGCGGCCACAGCAGCCCCAGGAACGCCGCGACGGCGGCGCCGTCGAGACCCCACTGCTTGGGATCCCCCAGCGCGCCTCCGGCGAGCGCGCCGACGGCGGTGAACACATTCCAGAGGATGAAGATCCCCAGGCCCGCGGTCCAGAAGCCGCGCTTCTGCTCGAGCGGATCCGTCTGCCCGGTGCTCGTGGCGGTGGACTCGTCGATAGTGACGTGGGCGGCGGCAAACCGGAGCAGGCCACGCGGCTGCAGCAGGGCGTTGATCTGCATGCCGTAGATCCCGTTGCGCATGCCGAGCAAGGTGGCGGCGCCCATGGCCGCGACGCCGGAACCGCCCCCCGCCACCACCCCGATGAACGCGAACTGCGAGCCGCCACTGAACAGCAGCAGGCTCAGGGCCATGGTCTGCCAGAAGTCGAGACCGGAGGTGACGGACAGTGCACCGAAGGACACCCCGTAGAGCCCGGTGGCGATGCTGATGGAGAGCCCCACCCGCACCGCCGGGGACTGCAGGAGTTTCACGGCCGGACCGGTTTCCGCGGGACAGGTTTTGTCAGGCTCCAGGCCCAGGCGATAAGCGGCGCCTGCAGCGGCAGCCGCAGGGAGTGGATGCGGCGCTGGCCGGGCGTCCCGTCCGGGCCGTAGGCCTTGCGCAGGGCGCCGAGGTGTCCTGCGATGAACAGCGTGAACATGGCCGTGACGCAGCCGGCGGCCGCGCGACGGGTCGCCGGAACCAGCAGCCCGACGGCGGCACCCGCCTCGAGCAGGCCGCTGACCGCCACCCATTCCTCCCGGGACAACACGGCCAGGGGGCTGTTGGACTGTTCGCCGGAGTCGTCGCGGCAGAGGAAGTCGGGCACAACGGGGCCGAAGAACCCGGGGTCCTCGAAGTGCTTGCCGGCGCTGGCCAGCAGCAGGGCACTCATCGCCACGGCAGAAAGCGTCTGGGTGTCCCGGCCGGACCAGCGAGATGGCATGGAACAACTCAATCACAGCGACGGACCCCTCGCTAACTGCGTCCGAAGGCGCCGGAAAGGGGACTTTCCGCAGGGGCCCATCCCGGGCAAACCGGCGTAGCTTGTTGACTATGAGCAGTGTGGTGGACATGACCGGTGTGGTGAAACGCTTCGGGTCCGTGACGGCCCTGGACGGACTGGATTTCGACGTGGCCGCCGGCGAGGTGCACGGCTTCCTGGGCCCCAACGGGTCCGGCAAGTCCACCACCCTGCGGCTCCTGCTGGGCCTGCTGCGTTCCGACGCCGGGTCCATCCGGGTGCTCGGGCTGGATCCGTGGCGCGACGTGGCGGCGCTGCACCGCAGGCTGGCCTACGTCCCCGGGGACGTTGCCCTGTGGCCCAACCTGACGGGCGGCGAGGTGATCGATCTGCTCGGCAGGCTGCAGGGTGGCCAGGACCGCGCCCGCCGCGACCGGTTCCTGGACCTGTTCGAGCTGGATCCCAGCAAGAAGGCCCGCACGTATTCCAAAGGGAACCGGCAGAAAGTGGCGCTTGTCGCCGCCTTGGCCACCGACGCCGAATTGTTCCTCCTGGACGAGCCGACGAGCGGGCTGGATCCGCTGATGGAGGACGCGTTCCGCGGCTGTGTCCGCGAACTGCGCGGGCAGGGGCGCACCGTGGTGCTGAGCAGCCATATCCTCAGCGAGGCCGAGGCCCTCTCCGACCGGGTCAGCATCATCCGCGCCGGGAAGGTCGTGGAGACCGGCCCGCTGGAGCAGCTGCGGCACCTGACCCGCACCTCGGTCACGGCCGACGTCGCCGCGGTGCCGCCCGGACTGGACCTCCTGCCCGGCGTTCACGACGTCGTGGTGACAGACCACCGGGTCAGCGCCCAGGTCGAGCCCGCCGGCCTGGGCCCGTTCCTGCACGCGCTGACCTCCGTGGGCCTGCACGCGCTGACCAGCCAGCCGCCGACACTGGAGGATCTGTTCCTGCGGCACTACGGCTCCGGAAACGACGCCGGCACCGGCGCCGGTACGGCCGTCGGCGCCGTTGCCGACAGCGCAGTCCCGCGGCGGTCCGGCGATGCCTGAGACCCTGGCGGGAACGGGCGTCCTGATCCGGCTCGGACTGCGGCGGGACCGCTGGTTGCTGCCCTTCTGGATTGCCGGTTTTGCCCTGGTTACCTACTCGACGGCGCTGGCCGGCACCGAACTCTACCCGGATACGGCGAGCCGGGTGGAAGCCGCCACCGCCCTGAACGCGACCGCCTCGATGGTGGCCCTGTTCGGGCGGATCTACGATCCCACCTCGATCGGTGCGCTGTCGCTGATCAAATACACCGCGTTTATGACCGCCATCCTGGCCGTCCTTATGGTGATCCTCGTCATCCGGCACACCCGCGGCGACGAGGAGAGCGGCCGCCTGGAGCTGCTCGGCGGCGGCCGGCTGGGCCGTGACGCGCCGCTGGCATCCGCCCTCACCATCAGCCTCGGCGCCAATGTGGTGCTCGGGCTGCTCGCGGCGGCCGCGCTGGCCGCCGGCGGGCTGCCGGCCGCCGGGTCTCTCGCGTTCGGCCTTGGCTGGGCCGCCACGGGGATGGCGTTCAGTGCCGTGGCGGGTCTGGCCGCGCAGCTGACCGCCAGTGCCCGGGCCGCCACCGGGCTCAGCATCGGGTTCATCGCCGTCACCTATGGGCTGCGCGCGGTCGGAGACCTGGCCGAGCCGGGGCCCTCCGTACTGTCCTGGCTCTCACCCATCGGGTGGAACCAGCAGATCCGGGCGTTCGCCGGGGACCGCTGGTGGGTGCTGGCGTTGCCGGTGGCCCTGTGCCTGGTCCTGGTCCCGGCCGCTTTTGTGCTCCGGGCCGGGCGCGACCTCGGGGCCGGCCTCCGCGCCGAGCGCCCCGGGCCGGCCGCCGGGTCGCTCTCCGGCGTCTGGGACCTGGCGGTGCGCCTGCAGTACCGTGTGCTCCTCGCTTGGGCCATGGCGTTCGTCCTTTTCGGCGTCGTGATCGGATCCCTGGTCAGCAACGTGGGGGAACTGCTGAATTCGCCAAACGCCCAGGACCTGATCAGGCTGCTGGGCGGCCGGGAAGCCCTGACGGACGCTTTCCTGGCCGCCGAGATCAGCATCATGGGCGTGCTGGCGGCGGCATATGGGGTGTCTGCGGCCAACCACCTGCGCAGCGAGGAGGCCGCGGGCCACACCGAAGCGCTGCTGGGCACGGCCACTACGCGCATCCGGTGGGCCAGCAGCCACTTCATGTTTGCCCTGGCCGGGGTCGCTGCGCTGCTCCTGCTGGCCGGGGTGTCGATCGGGGCGGGCGCCGCCTTCGCCATCGGCGACGCCGCACTGGTGGGCCGCAGCACCGTCGCCGCCCTGGCCCAGGTCCCGGCCGCGTGGGTAGTGACCAGCGTGGCGCTGGGGGTGTTTGGCTGGGCGCCGCGGCTGGCCGGGGCGGTCTGGGGCTTCCTCCTGGCCTTGGTGGCCCTGGGCGAATTCGGGGTGCTCTGGAACGCGCCCGAGTGGCTCATGGACCTTTCCCCGTTCAGGCATTCGCCGTTGCTCCCGGTGGACTCCGGGGGCCTGCCGGCGCTGGCGGCTCTCACCGTGGCCGCGGCGGCCGTCGCGGCGCTGGGCTACGCCGGCTGGCGGCGCCGCGACCTGGCAGCGTAGCCGGTGACTCTGCCCGTTTAGTGGCTCCGGGAGCCGGCCGACAGTTGGGCGAGGACCTGCGCCGGCCTGTTCGTGGTGATCTCGTGGATCCCGAGGCCCTGGCACAGGGCAACGTCGTTTTCCGAGTCCACCGTCCACACCCGGAAGCGGCGCCCGGAGCCGAGCCAGCGCCGGATGGTGCGGGAATGCTCGCGGACATAGTCAATCCCCGGACCGGCCAGCCCGGTCTCGCAGTCGTCCAGGATCCGCTCAGCTTCGGTCTGCGCTGCCTTCATGACGTTCGCCAGCGCCCCGCCGGTGAACGCGCCCAGGCCGAGTTCCTCCCGGAGTTCCTCGACGTTCACCTCGTCCACCAGTTGGCAGACGGCGGAGGCCGGGACTGACCTCAGCAGGTGCTTCACCGAGTCCGGGCTGAAGCTCATGAAGGACACCGTGATGTTGCCCAGCCGCGACGTCGCCGGATCCCAGCCTTCGGACCGGAGGACCTGCAGGACGCGGTCCTCGAGTTTGAGCTGAAAGGGGCTGGGGTGCTTGAACTCAATCGCCAGGCCGATTTCCCGGCCGGCGTTCCGCAGCAGCACCAGCAGTTCCGGGAGTGTCAGGAACTGGGCGGACCTGGCGCCATAGTCGTCCGGAATCCTGACGCCCTTCCAGGAGGAGAAGTCCAGTTGCCGGAGCTCGTTAAGAGTACGGTCCGCCACGGGGCCGGTACCGTCCGAGGTGCGGTCCAGGTTGGCGTCGTGCAGCAGCACCGCATGCTGGTCCCGGGTGAGGTGGATGTCGCACTCCACTCCGTCGGCGCCGTCGGCGATTGCCTGCAGGTAAGCGGCCCGGGTGTGTTCGGCGAACGCTTCGCTCGCCCCGCGGTGGGCGTAGACCAGGGGACGGGCTGCGGCGGACTCGTCAGTCGTCATGCTGCCACGTTAGCCGACGGGCCCCGCCAAAGCGGGGCTAGGCTGGGCACATGCAGGTGAACACTGAGCCAAGTACCCGTCCGGAAGGCCCCGGCGGCGCCGGAGAACGCACTGCCGGGGAGCCGGCCCGCCGCCGGTCCGTGGCATCGGGCGACGCCGAGAAGGCGGCCGCGCTGCGGAAGATGAAGCTGCTGGCGCTCTCGCTGCTGGTCCTGATGGCCGTCATTTTTGTGGTCGCCTTTGCGTTCCAGGAGCAGTACCCCTGGCTCGAATACGTCCGGGCCGCGGCTGAGGGCGGCATGGTGGGCGCCCTCGCGGACTGGTTCGCCGTGACAGCCCTGTTCAAGTACCCCATGGGCATCAAGATCCCGCACACCGCCATCATTCCGCAGCGCAAGGACCAGATCGGCGCCTCGCTGGGCGAATTCGTGGAAACCAATTTCCTCTCCGAACAGGTGGTCCACGAAAAGCTCGCCTCCGTTGACATCGCCCGCAAAGCCGGGACCTGGCTCTCCGGGCCCGGCGGCGCCGACCGCGTCGCCAAGGAAGGCGCCGCCGTCATCCGCGGGGCGTTTACGGTGCTCAACGACGACGACGTCCAGGCCGTGATCGAGGGCATGGTCCGCCGGCATCTGCTCGCCCCGCCGTGGGGTCCCCCGGTGGGCCGGGTGGCACAGCGGATCTTCGAGGACGGGCACCACCACGCCCTGGTGGACGTGCTGGTGGACCGCACCGTGGACTGGGTGCGGGACAACCAGGAAACGGTCAACCGGCTGGTCACCGACCGTTCGCCGACGTGGGTGCCGTCGTTCGTGGACGGGCTTGTGGGCGACAAAGTCTACGTGGAGATCCTGAAGTTCACCCGGGCCGTGCAGTCGGATCCGCAGCACCAGGTCCGCCTGTCGATCGACAAGTACCTCAAGGACCTCGCGCAGGATCTGCAGCATGATCCGGTGATGATCGCCCGGGCCGAAGGCATCAAAGCCCAGGTCCTCGGCGATCCCGAGATCCGCGAACTGGCCTCCCGCACGTGGGGCACCATCAAAGCCGCTCTGCTGTCCGCCGTCGACGACCCGCACAGCGAACTCACCGTACGGTTCAAAGCCGCCGTGCATGACTTCGGCACCCGCCTGGTGGTCGATCCCGAACTGGCCGGCAAGGTGAACAAGTGGATCGGGGACGCCGCGGGTTACCTTGTCCGGACGTACCGCTCGGACATTGCCGGCGTGATCACCGATACCGTGGCCCGGTGGGACGCCGAGGAGACCTCGCAGAAGATCGAGCTGCAGATCGGCAAGGACCTGCAGTTCATCCGGATCAACGGCACCGTGGTGGGGGCCCTTGCCGGGCTCGCCATTTTCACGGTGGCGCATCTGGTCTTCGGCTGACAATCCGCCACTCCTTGGGAAGTACGGCTAGGCGGCCATGACCTTGGCCTTTGCCCGGCCGGGCAGGGCAACGATCGTGAAGGCCAGCGCGGCCAGCGCCGTAAAGACCAGGAGCAGCAGCCCGATCGAGTAGCTGTGCGTCGCGGGATCGTACGTCGCTCCCATGATCAGCGGCGGGAAGTAGCCGCCCAAGCCCCCGGCCGCGCTGACCACGCCGCTGATGCTGCCGACTTTCCCCGGCGGGGCGAGCAACCCCACCCAGGCGAACACTCCGCCTGTTCCGAGGCCCAGCGCCGCCGCCATGGCGACGAACGTCAGGCCGGCGGGGACTTCGCCGTCGGGCTGCAGGTTCACCACCCAGGCCAGGACCGCGACGCCGGTCAGTGAGGTGATCACGACGGGCTTAGGCCCGAACCTGTCCGCGAGCACGCCGCCCACCGGCCGGGCCAGCACGGCCGCCAGCGCGAAGCCGGCGGTGCGGGCGCCGGCGCCGCTCGGATCGAAGCTGTACACGTCGCGGAGGTAGGTCGGCAGGTACGTCGCGAAGGAAACGAAGCCGCCGAAGACTACGGCGTAGAGGAAGCACATCTTCCACGTGATCGGGGTCTTCACGGCATCGAGCAGCTTGGGCAGGACGGGGAGGTTGTTGCGGGTCCAGCCCGGTGCTTCCTTCATCAGGAACCACACCAGGGCCGCCATGACCGCGAGGATCCCGGCGATCAGCAGGTGCGTGGGGAAGTAGCCGATTCCCGCGACCAGCCTCGGGTTCAGGAAGGCGGCCAGCGCCGTGCCGCCCATCCCGGCGCCGAAGACGCCGGTGGCGAAGCCGCGTCGCGACGGCTCGTACCAGGCACTGACGAACGGGATCCCGACGGCGAAAACGGTCCCGGCGACGCCCAGCAACAGCCCGGCACCGAGCACCAGGGCGAAGGAACTGAGGACCCCGCCGACGGCCACGAGCAGGATCGGCAGGATGGAGGCCAGCAGCACGAAGGTGAACATGGCCCGGCCGCCGTACCTGTCCGTCAAGGCGCCGACGACGATCCGGCCCAGCGAGCCGACGAAGACGGGCATGGCCACGAGCACGCCCGTAGCGGCCGGGGTCAGCTGAAGATTCACGGTATAGAAGGCGCCGAGGGTGGCCACCGAGTTCCAAGCCCAGAATCCGGCCACCGACGCCGAGGTGGCGAGCACGAGGTTGAGCGTCCGCCCCGCAGTGGCGGTTGAAGGAACAGGCCCGGATCCGGCCACTGGTCTTCCTCTCAGTTCGACGTCAGTTCAACAGGGCGGCACCGGTCCGGCTCAGCGGTTCCGGGTGTCCCGGTCGCGGGTCCCGACGGCGGACCAGCCGCGGCGGGCCGCGACGTTGGAGGTCCGGGCGTCCGCGGGGCCGGTTGTGCTGCCGTCCCGGTCCCGGTCCCGGTCCCTCGAGCGGTAGACGATGTAGGGGCGGAAGAGGTAGTGGAACGGGGCGGTGAAGGCGTGGACCAGCCGCGTGAAGGGCCAGATCACGAAGAGCGCCATGCCCATTAGGGTGTGCAGATGGAAGGAGAAGGGCGCAGCCGCCATCGCCGCGAGGTCCGGCTGGAAGATGAACAGGGAGCGGAACCATGGGGCCACGGTTTCGCGGTAGTTGTGTCCGTGCTCGCCCTCGAAGACGCTGGCCAGGGTGGTCCACAGGCCGAACACAATGGCGGCAGTGAGCACCACGTACATGGTCTTGTCGTTCGTGGTGGTGGCCATGAAAACCGGCCCCGTGGTGCGGCGGCGGTAGATCAGCAGAAGAATCCCGCCCAAGGTCCCCACCCCCGCGATCCCGCCCACCAGCAGGGCATTGAAGTGGTAGAAGTCCTGGCTCATCCCCGCCGCCTGGGTCCACGCCATCGGGATGACCAGGCCGAAGAAGTGGCCGGCGATCACGGCGAGCAGGCCAAAGTGGAACAGTGGTGAGGCGATCCGGAGCAGCCGGGATTCGTACAGCTGGGAAGACCTTGTGGTCCAGCCGAACTGGTCGTACTTGTAGCGCCAGACCAGCCCGCCCACCAGCACAACCACCATGACGTAGGGCAGCACGCCCCAGAGCACGATGTCCAGTGCGGAGATTCCGACGGCGGATCCGGGCTCGGCTTCGGATGCCAGCATGGTCAGGCCCCCTTCACGGGCAGCAGCCGCGGATCGTAGGGGTCCAGGCCCACCGCCTCGGTGGGTGGGCCGTAACCGGCCATCCGCATGACAGCCTGCTCGTCTGCCGGGGATTTCCCGGGCAGGGTGGCACAGATGGCCTGCAGGATCCGGGCGTGCGGAAGTTCGTCCCGGAGGAGCCCGAAGCGGAGCATCTCCAGGCTCGCCCGGAAGCGGGTCAGCAGGTCGCGGCCGGCGGCGAGGTCCACCAGCGCGGCGTACTCGAGGACCATCGGGAGGTAGTCCGGCAGTTCCCCGTGGGTGTCCACCAGGATGTCGCTTTGCCGGTAGGTTTTCTTGAAGTTACCCAGGACTTCGCCGCGGCGCCGCGTGTCCCCGTCCGTCCAGTAGGACAGATGCAGGGCGTGGCGTTTGCCGAGGTCGAACTCGCGCACGTAATGGGCCTGGCTCTCCATCGGGGGCGTGAATTCCAGCGAATCCAGCACCTCCCGGAAGTCCGCGGCGGCGCCGGGGAACTCGCCCAGCGCGGCGCGCATGAGCGGCACCCGGCCGATGAGGTCCTCGTCCGGGTAGGACAGGCACCAGGCCGCCGCGAGGTAGACCACCTGCTCGCGCCGGCTCACGGCCGTTCCCCCGCCGCCGGCGGGGCCGCTGCGGAGCCAGCGGGCGGCTTCTCCGGAAAAAGCCCCGTCGGCGCCCCCGTACCGTCCCAGTTCAGCAGGTTCACCCTGCCGCGCAGGGTGGTGTCGCCGGGCGCGGAGCCGGACGTCTGCCGGTCGCGGAGAGCGTTGAAGGTTTCCACGGCCACCGGGACGGGCCTGCCGCTGGCCTCGCCGAACGGGGCGGAATCCTGCATGCCAGGCCCGCCCTCGAAGTCCAGCGAGCAGCCCATCTCCTCCAGATCGTGGGCCTGTTCCACGTGGGCCTTCGGGATGACGTAGCGCTCCTCGTACTTCGCGATCGCCATCAGCCGGTACATCTCGTACATGGTCTGGCTGTCCATGCCCACGGCTTCGGGGATGGAGTCGTCGGGGTCGTTGCCGAGGCTGATGCCGCGCATAAAGGAGCGCATGGCCGCGAGTTTCTTCAGCACCGCGGTGACCCGGTCGGCGTCGCCGGCAGTGAAGAGTTCTGCGAGATATTCCACCGGGATGCGCAGCGCGTCGATGGCGCCGAACAGGTTGCCGGCGTCCTCGCCGTCGTGCCCCTGGTCCCGCAGCAGGTCCACCACGGGTGAGAGCGGCGGGACGTACCAGACCATCGGCATTGTCCGGTATTCGGGGTGCAGCGGCAGGGCGACCTTGTAGACCTTCGCCAGGGCGTACACCGGCGAGCGCCGGGCGGCGTCAATCCAGTCCTCCGGGATGCCCTGGGCCCTGGCCTCGGCCTGGACGGCGGGGTCGTTCGGGTCGAGCAGCACATCCATCTGGGCGTCGTAGAGTTCCTGGGGGTCCGTGACGGACGCCGCCCCGGTGACGGCGTCGGCGTCGTACAGGAACAGACCCAGGTACCGCAGCCGGCCCACGCAGGTTTCCGAGCAGACCGTCGGCAGCCCCACTTCCACCCGCGGGTAGCAGAACGTGCACTTCTCGGCCTTGCCGGTCTTGTGGTTAAAGTAGATCTTCTTGTACGGGCAGCCGGTGACGCACTGGCGCCAGCCGCGGCACTTGTCCTGGTCCACCAGGACAATCCCGTCCTCCACCCGCTTGTAGATCGCGCCGGAGGGGCAGGAGGCCATGCAGGAGGGGTTGAGGCAGTGCTCGCAGATCCGGGGCAGGTAGAACATAAAGGTCTGCTCGTAGGCGAACTTGATCTTGTCTTCGGAGTCCCGCCGGACCTTTTCCACGATCGGGTCCAGGTGCCCGTTTTCGGTGGAACCGCCCAGGTCATCGTCCCAGTTCGCCGACCAGGTGATCTTCGTGTCCTTCCCGGTGATCAGCGACTTGGGCCGGGCCACCGGGAAATCGTCGCCCAGGGGCGCGTCCACGAGGGTCTTGTAGTCGTAGGTCCACGGCTCGTAGTAGTCCTTGAGCTCGGGCTGGACCGGGCTGGCGAAGATCCCCAGGAGTTTCTTGACCCGGCCGCCGGCCTTGAGGACCAGCTTGCCGTGCTTGTTCAGCGCCCAGCCGCCCTTCCATTTGTCCTGGTCCTCGTAGCGGCGCGGATACCCCTGCCCGGGGCGGGTTTCGACGTTGTTGAACCAGACGTATTCGGTGCCCGCACGGTTGGTCCAGGCCTGCTTGCAGGTCACGGAGCAGGTGTGGCAGCCGATGCATTTGTCCAGGTTCATGACCATGCCCATTTGAGCCATAACACGCATCAGTACTGCACCTCCTGGGAACGACGGCGGACGGTGGCGACCATGTCGCGCTGGTTCCCGGTGGGGCCGAGGTAGTTGAACGCGTAGGCCTGCTGGGCGTACCCGCCGATCAGGTGCGAGGGTTTGACCAGCAGCCGGGTCACGGAGTTGTGGATGCCGCCGCGGCGTCCGGTGGCCTCGGACTTGGGCACATCAATGGTGCGTTCCTGCGCGTGGTGGACGTAGACGACGCCGGCCGGCATCCGGTGGCTGACGATGGCCCGGGCCACCAGGACGCCGTTGATGTTCAGGCACTCCACCCAGTCGTTGTCCTTGACCTGGATGGCCTCCGCGTCGGCGGGGCTCATCCAGACCGTTGGCCCGCCGCGGGAGAGGGAGAGCATCAGCAGGTTGTCCTGGTATTCGGAGTGGATGGACCATTTGGAGTGCGGCGTCAGGTAGCGGACCACCACCTCCATGGCCCCGTCCTGGCCGAGTCTGGGTTCGCCGAAGAGCTTGTGCATGTCCAGCGGCGGCCGGTAGATCGGCAGGGCTTCGCCGATGTCGATCATCCAGTCGTGGTCGAGGAAGAAGTGCATCCGGCCGGTCAGGGTGTGGAAGGGCTTGAGCCGTTCGACGTTGATGGTGAACGGGGCGTAGCGCCGCCCGCCCGTTTCGGAGCCGGACCATTCCGGGGAGGTGATCACCGGGACGGGGCCGGCCTGGGTCTGGGCGAAGGTGATGAATTTTTCCTCGGACCCCTCGGACAGGTCCGCCAGTTTCCGCCCGGTGCGCAGTTCCAGGTCCTTGAATCCCTGCACCGACAGGGCGCCGTTGGTGGTGCCGGAGAAGGCCAGGATGGCCTCGGCCATTTTCGCGTCGGTGTCGATCGCGGGGCGGCCGTCCGCGGCGCCGCCGAGCATCACCCCGTTGGAGCGGCTGAGCCGGTCCAACGCTCCAGCGAGTTTGTACGTGACGTTCTTAACCGTGAAGCCCAGTTTGTCGGCCAGCGGCCCGACGGCGGCCAGCTTGTCCGCGATGGCCGTGTAGTCACGCTCCACGACGGAAAAGACGGGCATGTTCTGCCCCGGAACCGCGGGGATGGACGTGTCCCGCCAGTCCCGCACGATTCCGCCGGGCTGGGCGAGTTGGCCGGGGGTGTCGTGCTGCAGCGGCACGCTCACGAGGTCCCGGCGCACGCCTAGGTGGGTCACGGCCTGCCGCGAGAACTCCTGGGCCAGCAGGTGGAACATGTCGAAGTCCGTTTTGGTCTCCCACGGCGGGTCGATCGCCGGCGTGAAGGCGTGCACGAAAGGGTGCATGTCGGTGGAGGACAGGTCGTGCTTCTCGTACCAGGTGGCGGCCGGGAACACGACGTCGGACAGCAGCGTGGTGGACGTCATCCGGAAGTCCGCGGAGACCAGCAGGTCCAGTTTCCCTTCCGGCGCCTGATCGTGCCATTTCACGTCCCGGGGTTTGAGGCCTTCGGCGTGGTCCTGGCCGAGCACATTGTTGTGGGTTCCCAGCAGGTTCCGCAGGAAGTACTCGTTGCCCTTGGCGGAGGAGCCGAACAGGTTGGAGCGCCACAGCACCAGGGTTCGGGGCCAGTTCTCCGGGGCGTCCACGTCCTCGATCGCCGGGTTGAGGGTGCGGTTCTTGAGCGCGTCCGCGATGTAGCCCGGGGTGTCCTTCGCCGTGCCGGCGGCGACGGCGGCCTCCGCCTCGTCCGCGAGGTCCAGCGGGTTGCGGTCGAACTGCGGGTAGAACGGCATCCAGCCGAGCCGGGCGGACTGGGCCAGTGCGTCGGCGGTGTGCATGCCGTCCATGGCCCCGGTGGACAGCGGGGACTTCAGCGCGTCCGCGGAGTAGCCGTCCTGCCGCCACTGGTCCGTGTGCATGTACCAGTAGCCAGTTCCGATCATGGTCCGGGGCGGGCGTGACCAGTCCAGGGCATTGGCCAGCGACAGCCAGCCGGTGACCGGCCGGGTCTTCTCCTGCCCCACGTAGTGCGCCCAGCCGCCGCCGTTGCGGCCCATGCAGCCGGTCAGCATCACGAGCGCCAGCACCGCGCGGTAGGTGGTGTCGCCGTGGAACCACTGGCAGATCCCGGCGCCCATGATGATCATGGACCGGCCCTTGGACTGCTCGGCGTTCAGGGCGAATTCGCGCGCCACCCGGATGCAGGCCTGCGCGGGGACGGAGGTAATCTCTTCCTGCCAGGCCGGGGTGTAGGGCGTCGCGGCGTCGTCGTAGCCAGCGGCCCACTCCCCCGGGAGCCCGGCACGGCCCACGCCGTATTGGGCCAGCATGAGGTCGAACACGGTGGTGACAAGCTGGCCCTCCACCTCCAGGACAGGTACTCCACGCCGGAGTACGCTGCCGGTGCCGTCCGCTTCCTCGAAGCAGGGCAACAGGATCTCGGCGCTCTCGGCGGACACTTCGCGCAGCGACAGCGCCGGTTCGATCCCTTCAAGGTCCAGGTTCCATTTGCCTTCGCCGCTGCCGGAGTAGCGGAACCCCAGGGAGCCGTTGGGGACGGCCGGGCGCCCGGCCGCCTTGTCGAACATTACGGTGCGGAACGCCGCGTCCTCGGCCCCGGCCTCGGCCGGGAGGTCCCGGGCGGTGAGGAACTTCGACGGGCTGAGGGAGCCGTCGTCGCGCCGTTCGAGCCGGACCAGGAACGGCAGGTCGGTGTACTGGCGGACGTAGTCTGAGAAGAACGGGACCTCCCGCTCGACGAAGAATTCCCTGAGCATCACGTGGCCCATCGCCATGGCCAGGGCCGCGTCGGTTCCGGCCTGGGCGGGCAGCCATTCGTCGGCGAACTTCGTGTTGTCCGCATAGTCCGGGCTGACCGTGACCACCTTCGTGCCGCGGTACCGCACCTCAGCCATCCAGTGCGCGTCCGGGGTGCGGGTCACGGGGACGTTGGATCCCCACATCATGAGGTAGCCCGCGTCCCACCAGTCCCCCGACTCCGGGACGTCGGTCTGGTCTCCGAAGACCTGGGGGCTGGCCACGGGTAGGTCCGCGTACCAGTCGTAGAAGGACGTCATCACCCCGCCGATCAGCTGGATAAAGCGGGTTCCGACCGCGTGCGAGACCATCGACATCGCGGGGATCGGCGAGAAGCCGGCGCAGCGGTCCGGGCCGTAGTTCTTGATCGTGTTCACATGGGCGGCAGCCGCGATTTCGATCGCTTCCTGCCACGACACCCGGACCAGGCCGCCCTTGCCGCGGGCCAGCTGGTAGCGGCGGCGCCGCTCCGGGTCTCCCACGATGTCGGCAAAGGCCAGCACCGGGTCGCCCAGCCGGGCCTTCGCCTCGCGGTACATTTCGACGAGGACACCCCGGGCGTAGGGGAAACGCACGCGCGTCGGCGAGTAGGTGTACCAGGAGAAGGCCGCGCCGCGCGGGCACCCCCGAGGCTCGTATTCCGGGCTGTCCGGGCCCACGGAGGGGTAGTCGGTCTGCTGTGACTCCCAGGTGATGATGCCGTCCTTGACGTACACCTTCCAGGAGCACGAGCCGGTGCAGTTCACCCCGTGGGTGGAGCGGACCACCTTGTCGTGGCTCCACCGGTCCCGGTAGAAGATGTCGCCCTTGCGGCCGCCTTCCCGGAACACCGCCCTGCCGTCGCCGGTCTGGTCCCATTTTGTGAAGAATCGGCCCAGCTTCAACATTGCGTCCGAGGCGGGTCCGTCTAACCCCGCGGAGCCTCCGGCAGTCATGCCTTCAAGCTAGGTTGCCGTTTCGGACCCGGATAGGGCCTTGCGGCACTGGCCAGAATCCGCCGGGCGGGGTGCTGGCGCCGGCCGTCGGGCAGGGCTCAGGCGAAGCTTTCCAGCTCCACTCCGGCGCCTACCAGGGCCGCGCGGATCGCCGTGGCCGTCTCGATGGAGCCGGGGCTATCGCCGTGGATGCACAGAGAATCCGGTTCGATCCGGAGCACAGTGCCGTCGACGGCCTCCACTTCGCCCTTGGTGGCGAGGCGGAGGGCCCGTTCGGCGATCCGGCCGACGTCGTGCAGCAGGGCACCGTCCTGCGAGCGCGGCACGAGCGTGCCGTCGGGCAGGTAGGCGCGGTCAGCGAAAGCCTCGGAGAAGACCGGGTGTCCGGCGTCCTTGGCGATCCCCAAGAGGGCCGAGCCCGGGAAGCCCAGGACGGGGAGTCCCGGATCGTAGGCCTGGATGGCGGCAACCACGGCGGAGGCCTGTTCGGCGTCGCGCACTGTCCGGTCGTAGAGAGCCCCGTGCAGTTTGACGTAGTCCACGGAGGCCCCGACGGCGTGCGCCACCCCGTCCAGGGCGCCGAGCTGGTACAGCACGGCGCCGAAAAGATCATCGAAAGTGATGTCCATGGCCCGGAGGCCGAATCCGGCCAGGTCCGGGTACCCGAGGTGGGCGCCCACCCGGACGTCCAGCTCGTAGGCTTCCCGGCACGTGTCCAGCATGGTCACGGGGTCCCCGGCGTGCAGCCCGCAGGCCACGCTGGCGCTCGTGACCAGCGGAAGCATCGCGGCGTCGTCGCCCATGGTCCAGGTCCCGAAGGACGCCCCCAGATCAGCATTCAGATCCAAAACGTGCCGCCTTTCTCCGCAGAGCTGTCCTTCGTGTCCTTCTCCTGCAGGGCTTCAGGGTGCCCCGCCTGCGGCGGGCCCCCGAGCTCTCCGGGAATGACGAGCGGCATCGGGCCGAACGCCTCCTTGGCGTTCGCGACGACGGCGCGGCCCATCACGCGGTTGCCGACGCCGCCCACGACGGCGCCGATGCCGAACGGCAACGCCCGGCCCAGCCAGGCCGTGCCCTGCTGTTTCAGGAGGGTCCGGAGGAACATCGTCTGGATCCGTTCCCGCACCGTGCCGAAGCCGGCCAGCGGTACCCGGCGGGAGAAGAGGGAACCCCACGCCTGCGTGGGGCCCCTGCCCTGCCCGGCTGCCTGCCCGCTCAGGGAGCTCAACAGCGCGGTGCCCTCCTCGCCCAGCATGATCGCCATGACCAGGGTGCTGGCCTTCTCGGGATCCACCAGCCGCACCCCGTGGAGTTCGGCCAGGGAGGTGGAGAACAGTGCGGTGGCTTCGAGGAACCCAACCGTGGCGGCGGCCGAGAGGCCCAGTGCCGCTGCGGTCCCGACGCCGGGGATAACGGCCGCCCCGCCCACCAGCGCACCGCCGCCGGTGACGGCGAGGAGATAGTCCCGTTCCAGCGTCGCGGCGAGCTGCGCCGCAGTGGCCTGGGGGTGCCTGCGCTGGAGCCGGCGGAGGTTCGCCAGCACCAACGGGCGCTGGACTTCAACGGCCCGCAGGAGCACATTGTGGACGCCAGGCTTGGGATTGCCCTGGGCATCGAACATCGCGTTGTGTGCTGACTTCTGGGCAATATTTATTGCCGGGTTGCGTAGCTTGGCCATCATCGCCTCTCCGTGAACCGTAAGTGTGCTGAGTTTCATCCGGTATTAACACTAGGCCACCGGCCCTTCCGCCCGCGCCTCTGCCGCCGAATGGCAACGCGGCTAAAGCGCCCGCGATTCGGCCACGGCCAGGAAGGCCGATGACGCCGGGCCCAGCGGTCCGGGGTACATGGTGGCGGCGCCGGGCCATTCGACTCCGAATTCCGTGAGCCGCCCGGTGCTGCACGGCAGGTAGACGTTGCTGAGCGCGGCGCTGGCGTTGCCGAGCTGGAAGTTGGGAGCGGCGAACTGCCGGCGGTCCAGAACACCGCTGATCTCCAGTTCGGCTTTCCGTCCGGTGGCCCGCAGACCCTGCCCGGCGTCGAGCTCGACGTCGAACTCGTCGCCCGTGTGGCTGATGCCGTCCAGCGGGAACCGGGCGGCCTCCGGGAAGTGGCGGGTCAGTTCGGTGGCCAGGGACGCGGCAAAGAACGCATCGGTTCCATAGCTCCGCCAGCCCTGTCGGGTGGCGACCAGCAGGGCATGACCTACGCCCCAGCGCGACCAGTCGGCCATCCAGAACGACGCGAAGCAGCTCGCCGGCTCGCCCGGCAGCAGCAGGCCGCCGGCATCCACCGGGTGCAGGGCGAGGCCCGCGTTGGTGCCGATGAATGCCAGGCTGCGCCGCGCCGTCACGGCGGCCGATGTGTTCATGACAGGAGCCTATCCGGGGGCGCCTCCGCTGCGCGGAAGCGCCCCGCCAGCTCCGGATCTAGCGCGGTGTCCGGATGAGCTTCTTGTTGACGAACTCATTCATGCCGAACCGTGCCAGTTCGCGCCCGACGCCGGAGCGTTTCACGCCGCCGAACGGCAGATCCGCCTGGGTTTCGGCCACGGAGTTGATGAACACCATCCCGGTATCCAGCTGGTCAGCCACATCCTTGGCCTTCTCGGCATCGGCGCTGAAGACCGCGCCGCCGAGGCCGTACGGGGAACCGTTGGCCAGCTCGATGGCTTCCTCCACGCCGGCGACCTTGTAGATGACCGCCGCAGGGCCGAAGAGCTCTTCCGAGAACGCCCGCATCCCGGGGATCACATCAGTCAGCACCGTGGGCTCGACGTAGGCGCCGGGGCCCTCGACGTGGTGACCGCCGGTCCGCAGGGTGGCGCCCTTGTCCACAGCATCCTGGATCTGCTCTATGAGGCCGTCGGCGGCACTCTGTGAGGAGAGCGGGCCGAACCGGGTGTCGGCCAGCAGGGGGTCGCCCGGCTTGATCGCGGACATCCGGGCGGTGAATTTCTCCACGAACGCCTCGTACAGGTCCTCGAGGATGATGAACCGCTTAGAGGCGGTGCAGGCCTGCCCGGCGTTCCCCATCCGTCCGCTGACGGCAGCCTTGACGGTGGCGTCGAGGTCCTCGGAGTCCAGGACAATAAAGGGGTCGCTGCCGCCTAATTCCAGCACGTACTTCTTCAGGTTCCGTCCGGCCACCTCGGCAACGGCCGAGCCTGCCCGCTCACTGCCGGTCAGCGAGACTCCTTGGACCCGGTCATCGGCGATGACCTCCGCCACTTGGTCGTTGCTCAGGAAGAGGTTGATGTAGGCCCCTTCGGGGAGCCCGGCATCCTTGAAGATCTGCTCGATGGCGAGGGCCGACTGGGGGCAGCTGTCGGCGTGCTTGAGCAGGATGGTGTTGCCGAGGATCAGGTTGGGGGCGGCGAACCGCGCCACCTGGTAGTAGGGGTAGTTCCACGGCATGATCCCCAGCAGCGGCCCGACCGGCGCGGAGCGGACGATGGCCTCGCCGCCGCCCTTGACCTCAAGGATTTCGTCCTTAAGGAAGGACGGGCCCTCGTCCGCGTAGTAGGCGTAGATGTCAGCCACGAGGCCCACTTCGCCGCGGGACTGGGCCAGGGGCTTACCCATCTCCGTGGCAATCAGCCGGGCCAGCTCGTCCCGGCGCTCCCGGTACAGCTCGGCCACCCGGGCAATCACCTTCGCGCGGGCCTCTACCGGCGCCGATTGCCAGCCCTTGAAGGCCGCCTTCGAGTCCGCCAGCGCGTGCTCCACCTCGGCCGCGGTGGCGAGGGGAAATTCCTTCAACGTTTCTCCGGTCGCGGGGTTCACTGTTTTGTAGGCAGTCATTAATCCACCATCTCCGTTTCTGAGTAGTCCAGCCCAACCGGTCCCCGGCCGCCGCCGCGTTGTTGCGGCAGTCCGGCCCTCCGGGCCCGGTACGTCGGAACGGGCTGCCCCGATAAGGTCACCCGTCCCACTAGGCGGCAACCCCGGCACCTGTCCTGCTATTCCATCCGGTCCCCGGGGGACGGCCCGCGTCCGCCGGGCTGGGACGGGTCCGGGCCGGCCCCTAGACTGGAGCCATGCGCTCACCGAGGGCCTTCCGTCCGTTCGTGCACCGGGAATACCGTGTGCTGATAGCGGCCCTGGCCATCTCCATTTTCGGCTCCGGGATGTGGGCCGTGGCGATGGTCTACGAGGTGATCCATCTGGGCGGGGGCCCGCTGGAGCTCTCCCTCGTGGCGGCCGCGGGCAGCGTGGGCCTCGTCGCTTTCCTGCTGGCGGGCGGCATCGCGGCGGACCGGTTCCCGCAGCGGCTCCTGATCATCGCGGTGGAGGGCGCCAACCTTGCCGTGATCGCCAGCATCAGCGGGCTGGCCATGCTGGGCTGGCTGCAGCTCTGGCATCTGGCGGTAGGAGCGTTTGTGCTGGGAGTCGGGGCCGCGTTCTTCTTCCCGGCCTACTCCGCCATCCTCCCGCGGATCCTGCCGCCGGAGGACCTGCTCGCGGCCAACGGCCTGGAGGGGACCATGCGGCCCGTCCTGCAGCAGGCCGCCGGCCCGGCCGTCGCGGGCATCCTGGTGGCCGCCCTCTCCCCCGCGCACGCCGTGACGGGTGTGGCGGCCTGCCACCTGCTGGCGTTCTGCATCCTCAACCTGCTCCGGCGCGAGCCCCTCCCGGGGACCGAAAGCTTGACAGCCGCGGAAGGCGGCACTGCACCCGGCCCGCGCGCGAAGACGTCCGTGCTGCACGACCTCCGCGAGGGCGTCAGCTACACAGTCCGGACCCCCTGGCTGCTGTGGACCCTGCTGTGGGCCTGCATCTCCGTACTGTTCCTGATCGGCCCCATCGAGGTGCTCCTGCCGTTCGTGGTCCGCGATCAGCTCGGCGGCGACTCGCGCACGTTCGGCTTCCTGCTCGCGGTCATGGGCATCGGAGGCGCCGCAGCCTCGTTGGCCACTGCCTCGTTCCCGCTGCCGCGCCGCTACCTCACCGTGATGATGGTGGGCTGGGGCGCCGGCAGCCTGCCGCTCGCCGCCGTCGGCATCATGGACAGCTTCTGGGCGCTGGCGGCCGCCCTGTTCATCTTCGGCGCCACCGGCGGCATGGGCATGGTCATCTGGGGCACGCTGCTGCAGCGCCGCGTGCCGCCGCACCTGCTGGGCCGGGTCTCAAGCCTGGATTTCTTTGTCTCGCTGGCCCTGATGCCGGTCTCCATGGCCCTCGCCGGACCGGCCGCGGAGGTGATCCCGGTGGGCCTCATCTTCCTGGTCGCCGGGACCGTGTGCCCGGTCATGGCTGTCGTCGCCATGATCGCCGCGCGAATGCGGGCCGATGAACAAGCCCACCCCTTGGAGGACGGCCGCGAGAGCATCGGCGCGGACGGGAGCCCCGGCGGCACCGGGGCCCGCTCCTAAGCAACGCGGGGACAGCTAGCGCCCATGTCGGCGGGGATCATGGGAGTGACCCCGCGTTGCTATGGCGTGCTCAGACCGCCGCGCGCACGATCGGGATGGACGCCGTCGGAAGTCCGCTCGGGAAGATCGTGGGTTCCGGCTCCGCGACCGGGGCCAACGGGACCCGGACCGGGTCGCCGCCGACCGTGAACAGTTCGCCGCGCACGTCAACGTCGAGCGGTGCGCCCTCACGCACGGTCAGGCTGATGGCACCCTGGTCCAGTTCGATTTTCAGGAGCCGGCCCTGGATCTTCAGGTGGAACGACAGCCCGTCCCAGTCGGCGGGCAGGCGCGGGTCGAAGTACGGCACCTCGCCCTGGTCCCGCAGGCCCGCGAAGCCGCTGACCAGCGAACTCCAGACCCCACCGGTGGAGGCGATGTGCACGCCGTCGATCGTGTTGCCGTGTGTGTCGTCAAGGTCGATGAACAAGGCATGGGTGAAGTGGTTCAGCGCGGCCTCGCCGTAGCCCACCTCGGCCGCCATGATGCCCTGCACGCAGGCGGAGAGCGTGGAATCGCCGGTGGTGATCGGATCGTAGAAGTCGAAGGCGCGGCGCTTTTCCTCGGCGGAGAAGTCCTGCCACTGCAGGAACATGGCCAGCACGCTGTCCGCCTGCTTGAGGACCTGGTGCCGGTAGATCACCAGCGGGTGGAAGTGCAGCAGCAGCGGGTACTTGGACCGCGGCGTGCTCCAGTCCCACGGCTCCAGGGTCATGAAGTCGTTGTCCTGCGAGTGCACCTGGAGGTCCTCGTCGTAGGGCAGTTGCATCCGGGTGGCTGCCTGCTCCCAGAACTCGCGTTCGGCGTCGTCGATCTCCGGGTGGTCCAGCGCCGCCGCGGCGCGCAAGTTAAACCGCGCCATGACGTTGGTGTACAGATTGTCATTGACGACGGCTGTGTACTCGTCCGGGCCGGTGACGCCGTGGATGTGGAAGAGTCCGTCCTTGCCGAAGAAGCCCAGGGACGCCCACATCCGGGCGGTCTCGATCAGCAGCTCGGAGCCCAGGGTCTCCTGGAACTCTTGGTCGCCGCTGGCCCAGATGTAGCGGTTGGTGGCGAAAGCGATCGCGGCGGCGATGTGGAACTGGGCCGTGCCGGCGGCGTAGTAGGCGCTGGCCTCAAGGCCGTTGATGGTGCGCCAGGGGAAGAGGGCGCCGTCCACGCTGAGCTCTTTGGCGCGGATCTTGGCCTCGGGCAGCATGTTGTGGCGGAACTCGAGGACCTGGCGGGCGTTGCCCGGGCTGGTGTACGTCAGGTACGGCATCAGGTACACCTCCTGGTCCCAAAAGTAGTGCCCCTCGTAGCCTGAGCCGCTGACCCCCTTGGCCGGAATGCCGGCGACGTCGGCGCACGCCGTGGCCTGGGCCAGCTGGAAGAGGTTCCAGCGGACCCCCTGCTGGAGTTCGGTCTGCCCGGCGAGGACGATGTCGCTCGTGGTCCAGTAGTTGCGGTAGTGCGCGGCGCTTTCAGCGAAGATGTCCGCGAGCGGTTTGAGGCCGGCTTCGGCGTCGTCGGCCAGGTCCGCAGAGGCCTGCCCGACGGCGTAGCTGACGCTCTTCTCCAGCACGAACGGCTCGTCGGCGCCGACGGCCAGGACGTAGCGGACGCTGCTGTCGTCCTCGTGCACCTGGGTGTCGAAAGGCTGCACGCCGGCGTTCGTCCAGTGGTCCACGGCCAGGCCGATCCGCTGTTTGGATTCGGCCGTCTCCCAGGACAGGCGCAGCGAGCCGTCGCCGCCGTCGAGCCGTACCGGAAGCAGCACGCGCCCGGCGTGCCTGCCCGCGCGGCGCGGGTCGTGGGCCGAGTGGTCCTCCACCGGCTGGTCCTGGCGGTTGATGACCGAGGAGGTCACGTCAGCGGAGACGTCCCGGTCCGCGGCAACTTCCAGCGAGATGCCGAGCGCGCCGCGGGACTCATAGCCGACGGCCCGGCGTTCGGTGGTGGTCACAGTGGCGCCGGAGCGGCACTGCCAGGTGATCCGGCACTCGTAGACTCCGGTCGCGAAATCGACGTTCCGCCGGTAATCCAGCACGGTGGATTCGTCCAGGCTCAGGCTTTCGCCGTCGATGATCACAGTGAAGTTGTTTGCATCCGGGACGTAGAGGATCCGCTGGCCGGTACGGGCGAAGCCGTAGGCGTTCTCCGCGTGCTTGATGTCCCAGGTTTCGTGGAAGCCGTTGATGAAGCTGCCCGGCAGCTCGGCGTCGGCGGCCGCCCAGTGGGCGCCGCGGATGCCGAGGTGCCCGTTGCCCAGGCTGAAGAGCGTCTCCAGGGTGCCGGCGTTGCCGGGGAGGTGGACGGTCTCCACCAGCTGCCAGGGGTCGTTGGGGAACCGTGCGCGGTCCGAGGTGATGAGGGCCATAGTGGGGGCTTTCCTTGTGGGCGGTGAAAGTGCTGCGGTGAACGTGGCTGCCGGGCGGATGGGAAGGCTAGAGGAGCTCGTCGAGGTCGTTGACCACGAGGGTGGCGCCGGCGGCCAGCAGGGTCTGCCGGCCGGCGCCGCGATCCACGCCGATCACCGAGTGGAAACGTCCCGCGCTTCCGGCCTGGACCCCGGAGACGGCGTCCTCGACGACGACGCAGGCCTCGCTGGGCAGGCCCAGCAGCCGGGCGGCGTACTGGTAGGTGGCCGGGCTGGGCTTGCCGGGCAGTCCTTCGGCCACGGCGACGATGCCGTCAACCACCACCGGGAAATAGTCCGAGAGCCCGGCGGCCTTGAGCACGGCCGGGGCATTGCGGGAGGAGGAGACGACGGCGAGCTTGAGCCCGCGGGCCAGCGCGGCGTCAATGAACCGGACGGAACCTTCGTAGGGCTTGACGCCGCCTGCCTCGACGATGTCGTTGAAGACCTTGTTCTTGCGGTTGCCCAGGCCGTGGACGGTATTGTGCGCCGGGTCGTCATCCAGCGGGCCCTCGGGCAGCACGATGTTGCGGGAGGCCAGGAAGTCGCGGACGCCGTCGAAGCGCGGCTTGCCGTCAATATGGTCGAAGTAGTCGCTTTCGCGGTATCCGGGCGCCTCGGGGACGGTCCGGAGGAACCCGTCGAAGAGTTCCTGCCACGCACGCTCGTGCACAATTGCGGTGGGCGTCAGGACGCCGTCGAGGTCAAAGAGGATGGCGGAGGCGCTGGTCCAGCTCGATGGCGTGCTGTTGGAAATCTCAGTCATGGTCGATGGTCCTTTCAGACGGGGTATCTAAATCGGCGGGCGGGCCGGCGGCCGTTGTGTCGGGCGCACCGGGGCGGGCCCGGAAACTCTTGGACGGCGGCACCATGCGGACGGCGCAGGCCGGCCGGCGGGTAGTGGAGGGCGCCGGTCAGCGCCGGCGGCGGGTGCTCTTGCGCTCTATCAGTTTGGTCTCCAGCACGTGGCTGGACGGCGGATTCGGGAGCCCCGAGCGGTGGAGCCGGTCAATCAGCAGGTTGGCCGCGAATGCGCCCTGGTCGGCCACCGGCTGGGAGATGGTACTCAGTCCCAGGAAACAGCTCATCTGATGATCGTCTATTCCTATGATGGACACGTTCTTGGGAGCAGACAAACCAAGATCCCTCAGGGCCATGAGGGCGCCGAAGGCCGTTTCGTCGCAGCCGGCGAGGATCGCGGAGGGCATCCGGCGGTTTTCGATCAGCTCGATCATCGCCCGCCGGCCGCCCTCGATGCTGGACCCGGCGTCGAGCACCAGGTCCGGGTCGACCGTCAGGTGATGTGCGCCGAGCGCCTGTTCGAAGCCCCGCAGCCGCTCGCTGGCGGTGATGAGGGAAGGCTCACCGGTCTCGCTGCCGGAGAGCATGGCCACGTCCCAGTGGCCCAGTCCCAGCAGGTGTTCGGTGGCGGCGCGGGCCGCTGCGGCGTTGTCGATTCCGACGTTGTCCCAGGGCACGTCGTGCATGCCCACACTGGCCACGGCCAGTCCGGAGCCGGCCAGGTCAGCAAGTTCGGCTTCGCTGAGGGCGATATTGAGGAGCAGGACGCCGTCCACCCGCTGGGACAGCCCGGCCAGGTCGCCGAAGAGTTTGCGGTGCACACTTTGCCGGTTCCGGAGGCTGATCAGGACGGTGTCGTAGCCTCCGCCGGCGAACACTTCCTCTGCCGCTTCGACGGCCTGCGCGAAGAACCATGCGGTGGCGGTGGGGGCGATGATGGCAATGGAACCGGTGCTGCCGCCGGCCAGCCGGGAGGCTGCCGGGGAGGCTTTGTACCCGAGTTTCGCGGCGGCGTCGCTGACCTTGGCCTGTGCGCTGACGGAGACGTTCGGAAGGTTGCGGAGGGCCCGGGAGACGGTGCAGATGGAGAGTCCGGAGAGTGCGGCGACGTCTTGGATGGTGGCGCGCGGCGCCTTGGCCTGCAGCACGGGCTCAGCCCTTTCTTCCCCCTGAAGTCGTGGGCCGGAAACATGGCCAAGGTCGAGTGTAAACGCTTACAAAATTGGCGCGCAAGTGGATAAACAAAGAAAAGGTCCTTTGGCCCTGCCGCACCGGTGTACTGGTGGCTAGGCAGCTCCGGGTGGGCCGTCCCGGCGCAGCACGTAGTGGCGGAGGAACGCGCTGACGTCCACCAGTTCGGCCGCCGAGATGGAGTGGCCCATTCCGGGGTAGGTCCGCGCCGTGAGACTGGTGTGCGCGTGGAGCCACTCCTCGGTGTGTTCCGTGGCGGCGTCGTTGATCACAAGGTCGTCCCGGTCCCGGCCCCAGAAGAACGGCGGGCGTGACTCGAACGATTCGCTCATCGCGAGGAGTTCGTTTTCCAGGACAAAGCCGGAGAGACCGACGGCGGCCCGGAACTGCGCCGGCCGCAGCCGCAGCAGGGTGCTGGCCATGGCCATGCCCTGCGAGTAGCCGAACAGGCTGACACTGCTGTGCTGCGCCTTGACGGATTCGATCCAGTCAAAGACCGCGTTGGTGGAGGAGATGACGTCGGCGAAGTCATGGGTCAGGAAGTAGTCCAGCAGGAACCAGCCGTAGCCGTCCCCGATTTCCTTGGGCCCGCGCAGCGCGGCGCAGGTGAATGCGGGCGGCAGGGAGTCGAACAGCTTCGCCATCCGGGACTCATCCCTGCCGTAACCGTGCATCATCACCAGCAGCGGCGTGCCGGGGCGTTCGTGTTCCGGCTTGGACCAGACGACTGTCTCCATCGGAACAGCCTAGCTTTCGGTGATCACCAGCGCGGTGCTGTGCCCGCCGAAACCGAAGGCGTTGGCTATGCCCGCCTTCGCGGGCTGGCCCGACACTGTGGCCCGGATGAGGTTAAGGTCGATCCCGGCGTCGGGCTCGCCAAGGTTGCTGGTGCCCGGGACCGCCCCGGTCTTCAGGGCCTGGATCATCACGATGGCGCCGAGCGCCCCGGCTCCGCCGAGGAGGTGCCCGGTGAGGGATTTGGTCGACGTGACGGGAACCTGGTTCCCCAATACGGCATTGATGGCTTCCGCCTCCAGGCGGTCACCCACGGGCGTGGACGTCGCGTGGGCGTGGACCAGGCCGATGTCCCCGGCGCCAAGTCCGGCCGCCGCGATCGCCTTTTCCATAACCCGGCGCTGCATGGCGGGATCAGCAGCGACGATGTCGACGGCGTCGGATGTCACCGCGGTCCCGGCCACGACGCCTAGGATGTCGGCCCCGCGGGCCCGGGCGTGGTCTTCACGCTCCAGGACCAGGATCGCGGCCCCCTCGGCCAGCACGAATCCGTCCCGGTCCCGGTCGAAGGGCCGGGACGCGGACTGCGGGTCCCCGTTGCGGGTGGACAGCGCCCGGATCTGCGCGAACCCGCTGACGATCAGGCCGTTGATGCAGGAATCCACGCCGCCGGCGATGACGACGTCGGCCGCCCCCGCCCGGATCATGTCGGCCGCCTGCGAGATGGCCTCGGCCCCGGAGGCGCAGGCGCTCACCGGGGTTCTGGCCCCGCCTTTGGCGCCTACCTCCATGGACACCCAGGCCGCCGGCGCGTTGACCATGATCCGGGTGAGGGTATGCGGGGATACCCTGCGCGGGCCGCTGGCATCCAGCGTCCGGGCCTGCTCCAGGGTGGTGTCCAGGCCGCCGTAGCCGGAACCGATCACCACAGCCAGCCGCTCCGGGTCAGCCTCGGGACGGCCGGCCTGTGCCCACGCTTCCCGGGCCGCGATCAGGGCCAGATGCCCGCAGCGGTCCATCCTCTTGTATTCGGGGGTGGTGAGCTGCGAAGCGACGTCAACGCCCACCCGGCCGGCCATGCGGACGGGGAGGCCCTGCGCCCAGTCCTCCTCCAGCGCCGCGATTCCGGAACGTCCGGCCAGCAGCGCGGCCCAGGTCTCGGGCGCGGTCCCGCCCACAGGGGTGACCGCACCGAGTCCGGTGACAACAACTCTGGGAGAAACTTCAGGCATGGGTACCGGCATTCTGTGAGGCCCTTCGGGCGGCCCGCGGGGACTGCAGGGTCGGCGGGTGTGCGGGGCGTGTGGCGAGCGGGAAGTGACGGCTTGCGGGCGGGGCGTGTGGCGGGCGGGAAGGGCGTGTGGCGACGGCTTGCGGGGGGACGGCAGGCGCGGGGCTGCCGCGATGCACCTTTTAAGAGTACGGGGATCCTGCGCCCGGGGCCGCCTCGGTGTCGCGACTGTGAATCCGCCACGGAATCGGACAACCGCACCCCGGATCCGCGCCGCGGTTGTCCAAAACCGCCGCGGAAAAGACTTTGACGTGCGGAAACTGCCGGAGTGGCGCAACGCGAATCGTTGAAACTACACACACCGGGCTGTAGCGTGACGGTGGACAGCATGCTTAGCAATGCCTATCCGTCCCACCGGACACAAGGAGCAAGTCATGAGAATCGGTTCCTCCATCTTCCTTATCGCCCTGGGCGCCATCCTGGCCTGGGCCATCGCCCCCGGACTGATCCCCAACGTGGACCAGACCATGGTGGGCTACATCCTGATGGCGGTGGGCGTGATCGGGCTGATCGCATCCCTGGTCCTGGCCTCCCCGGGACGCAGCCGCACCCGCCGGGTGAGCGAAACCCGCTCCGTCGTGGACCCCAACACCGGCGAAACCATCACCCGGAACGAGAGCCGCGACGCCGGCATCTAGTCCCGGCGGGCCGCAGTGAGCCCAACGAACAATCCCGACGCCGGGCCGGACCTCCAGGAGGTCTGGCCCGGCGTCTGCTGTTTGCCCCCTTCCCGGCGCGAAGACTGGACATGTCCCCCGAGCCCGCAAACCCACGAGGATGGACATGCCCCACGCCTGCTGCCACGGGTGAACATAACCCCCACCTGCCCACTCCCCGGCGCGAAGAGTGGGCATGTCCCCCCGGGAGCCCGTGAACACCCGATGCGGACATGCCCCGCGATTCAGACCCCGGCTGGACATAGTCCCCATCTGCCCACTCGCCGGGGCGAAGACTGGGCATGTCCCCCCGGCGCGAGAACCTGCGGGATGGACCTGCCCCGCGCCTGAGACCCCGGCTGGACATAGTCCCCACATGTCCACTCTCCGGCGCGAAGACCGGACATGTCCCCCGGGGGCCGGGGTGACTTTTCTGCGTTCATGTTGTTTTCCATTGACAAAGCAACAGATTCAAAGATAAAGTCAATCAAGTCCACCGCATGTGATGGCTATCACGGAAGTGGCAGGAAGGCCCGCAGTACTGACACAAAGGAGAGCCAGTGTTCGCCGAGGAACGCCAACAGTTGATTGTTGGGCTCATCACTGCCAGTGGCCGCGCCAGCGTCACGGACCTCGCCGAGCGCTTCAGCATCACCACCGAGACGGTCCGCCGGGATCTCGCCGCCCTCGAAGCCGCCGGCAGTGTGCGCCGGGTCCACGGTGGCGCGGTGTCCCCGGACCGCTTCAGCACCAACGAGGAGAGCATCCTGGTCCGGACCGACCAGCGGCAGCCGGAAAAGATCCGGATCGCCGAGGCCGCCCTGGCGCTCATCCCGCAGGACGGCACCGGCAGCGTCCTGATCGACGCCGGATCCACCACCGAGTCCCTCGCGGAGCTCCTGGCCGCCCGGACGGCAGCAACCACCGCGATCTCGGGCCCCGTCCCGGAGCTCGTGGTCATCACCCACTCCCTGCCCATCGCGGCCAGGCTGTCCGCCGAACCCGGTATCGCCCTGCACCTGCTGGGCGGGAAGGTCCGCGGACTGACCCAGGCCGCCGTTGGCCAGTCCACCGTCGAAGCCGCCCGCCGGATCCGCCCGGACGTCGCCTTCATTGGCACCAACGGCATCCACGCAGCCTTCGGGCTGAGCACTCCCGATCCTGAAGAAGCCGCTGTCAAGGCTGCCTTCGTCCAATCAGCACGCCGCATAGTGGTGTTGGCTGATTCCTCTAAGCTGGACGCCGAAACCCTGGTCCAGTTCGCCTCGTTGAAAGATCTGGACACCTTGATCACTGACACGAAACCCAGCCCGGACCTGGCCGACGCCCTCGCGGACGCCGGAGTGGAGGTGGTGGTCGCATGATCGTCACCCTGACCGCCAACCCGAGCCTGGACCGCACCGTGGCGTTGCCTGGACCCCTGCTCCGCGGCGAAGTCCAGCGGGCCGTCTCCGTCCGGCAGGAATCCGGCGGCAAGGGAGTCAACGTCTCCCGCGCCCTCGTCGCCTCCGGCATGACAACAGTCGCCGTGCTCCCCGGAGCCGAAGCGGACCCCGTCCTCGCCGGGCTCCGGGCAGGCGACGTCCCCTTCGCCGCCCTCCCGATCGGCGAGCCGCTGCGCAGCAACGTGGCGCTCACCGAGCCCGGCGGCGTCACCACCAAAATCAACGAACCCGGCCCGGTTCTCAGCGCGGACCAGCAGGAAGCCCTGATCGGGCTGCTGCTGGACCGCTCCCGCGGCGCCAGCTGGGTTGTCCTGGCCGGATCGCTCCCACCCGGGGTCCCGGCCGACTTCTACGCCACCGTCACCCGGCGGCTGCGCTCCATGGATCACGGCAATGAGGCTCCCCTCATCGCCGTCGATTCCTCCGGCGAACCGCTCGCCGCCGCGATCTCCGGCGATGCGCTGGGGAAACCGGATCTCCTTAAACCCAACGCCGAGGAACTGGTGGAACTGGCCGCCGCAGCCGGATTCGCCACCAACAAGTCCGCCGAGGAACTCGAAGCGGATCCGGAGGCAGCCGCGGTGGCCGCCGCCGCCGTCGTGCGTTCCGGGGTGGGTGCCGTGCTGGCAACACTCGGGTCCAAGGGTGCGGTGCTTGTGACGGCCGACGGCGCGTGGCTGGCCACGCATCCGCCGGTCACTGCGGTGAGCACGGTAGGCGCCGGCGATTCCTCGCTGGCCGGCTACCTGCTCGCCTCCGGCCAGGGCGCCGCCCCGGCCGATTGCCTCCGTCAGGCCGTGGCCCACGGTGCCGCCGCCGCTTCCCTGCCGGGCTCCACAGTCCCGGCAGTCCACCAAACCACCCCCGATGCCGTAACCATCACGGCCCTCCGGAAGGATTGACAGTGACTCAGCTCATTACTACCGAACTGGTCGAGCTCGACCAGAACCTGGGCAGCTCGCCCGAGGACGTGATCCGGCACCTGGCAGGCAAAGTTGCAGCCAACGGCCGCGCCACAGAAGTTGAAGGCCTCTTCGCCGACGCCTTCGCCCGTGAATCCAAGACCGCCACCGGCGTCCCGGGCGGCATCGCCATCCCGCATTGCCGCTCGACGGCGGTCACCGAACCGACGCTCGTAATGGCCCGGCTCTCCCAGCCGGTGGACTTTGGCGCCAAGGACGGTCCCGCGGACCTGATCTTCTTCATCGCGGCCCCCGAAGGCGCGGACCAGGAGCACCTCAAGCTACTCTCCAAGCTGGCCCGCTCCCTGATCAAAAAAGACTTCACCGCGGCCCTGCGCGCCGCCGGCTCCGAGGCCGAGGTGGTTGAGCTCGTGGAAGGCGCCCTCGCGGACAAGCCGGCGGCGGCGCCGGCGGCAGCTGCCGCCACCGGCGTCACTGCGGGCGCAACCGCCGACGCAAACGGCGAACCGGCCCCCTCCGAAGCGGCCCGTCCCAAGCGCCTGGTCGCCGTCACCGCGTGCCCCACCGGCATCGCCCACACCTACATGGCCGCCGATTCGCTTGTGGCCGCGGCAAAGGAAGTCGGCGTCGACCTGCAGGTGGAGACGCAGGGGTCCTCCGGCGCCAAGGCGCTGGACCCCGCCGTGATCGCCGCCGCCGACGCCGTGATCTTCGCCGTGGACGTGGATGTGCGCGGCAAGGAGCGTTTCGCCGGCAAGCCGGTCATCAACGCGCCGGTCAAGCGTGGCATCGACGAGCCGGACAAGATGGTTCAGGAGGCCCTCGCCGCTGCGGACAACCCCAACGCCCGCCGCGTCCCGCACTTCGGTGAGGACCAGGCGCAGCAGGAGGCCGAGGAGAAGGGCGAGCACTTCGGCACCAGACTGAAGAAGGCGCTGCTCACGGGCGTCAGCTACATGATCCCGTTCGTGGCAGGCGGCGGCCTGCTGATCGCCCTCGGCTTCCTGTTGGGCGGTTATGACATCACCGCTTTCGCGGACAAGATCCTGGCGGAGAACAGCCTCACCAATCTGCCGACCGAATACCCGGAACTCGCCTGGGGCCCGCTGGGCGCCTACCTGGGTGCCGTGATGTTCAAGATCGGCGCCCTGTCACTGGGCTTCCTCGTCCCTGCACTGTCCGGCTACATCGCGTACGCCCTCGCTGACCGGCCCGGCATTGCCCCGGGCTTCGTCGCCGGCGCCGTTGCCGTCTTTATGGGTGCCGGATTCATTGGTGGCATTGTGGGCGGCCTGATCGCCGGCTATGTGGCACACGCGATCGGAAAGCTCAATGTGGCCCGCTGGCTGCGCGGCCTGATGCCGGTGGTTATTATCCCGCTCGTGGCATCGTTCGTGGCATCGGGCATTCTGTTCGTTTTCCTGGGCGCCTACATTGCCTCGATCACCGCCGGGCTCAACAACTTCCTTGCCGGCCTCACCGGCGCCAGCGCCATCGCCCTCGGCGTCATCCTGGGCCTGATGATGTGCTTCGACCTCGGCGGACCGGTCAACAAGGTTGCTTACTCCTTCGCCGTCGCCGGCCTCGGCGCCGCCTCTGTCGCCAACCAGGCCCCGTGGCAGATCATGGCAGCCGTCATGGCCGCCGGCATGGTCCCGCCGCTGGCCATGGCACTCGCCTCCACCGTGCTGAACAAGAAGCTCTTCAGCCTGGCAGAGCAGGAAAACGGCAAGGCGGCCTGGCTGCTGGGAGCGTCCTTCATCTCCGAAGGCGCCATCCCGTTCGCCGCCGCGGACCCGCTCCGCGTCATCCCCGCCAGCATGCTCGGCGGCGCCGTGACGGGCGCCATCTCCATGGCAGCCGGGGTGGGATCGAAGGCCCCGCACGGCGGAATCTTCGTCTTCTTCGCGATCGACAACTTCCTGATGTTCGTTGTCGCCATCGCAGCCGGAACCGTCGTCACGGCCTTCGCAATCATCGGGCTCAAGCGCTACGCAGTCAAGAAGCCGGTTGATACGGTGGAACAGGTTCCCGTAGCCGCCTGAGCCGTCCAGAAAAACCTTCCTGGCTGATATTCCCCAAGCTGAAACCAAGGAGCAACAATGACCGAACGTAACGCCACCATTGCCAGCCGCGTCGGGCTGCACGCCCGACCGGCCGCGATCTTTGCCGAGGCTGCAGGCGAGTTCGATCTCGAAATCACCATTGCCCGCCTGGGCGAACCCGTTGACGAGGCCATGGATGCCGCAAGCATCCTGTCCCTCATGAGCCTGGGCGCGTCCCACGGCGAAGTTGTGGTGCTGCGCGCCGAGGGCGATGGCGCCGACGCCGCCCTGGAGCGTCTGGTCCAGATCCTCGAAACGGACCACGACGCCGAATAGCGTCACCGTCCGGCGACGCTGCCACCGGCTCCGAGGCCCGGTCGAACCCTGAAGAGGGTGCGGCCGGGCTTCTGCGTTCCGGCACCCTCGGGGGGTTCCCGGGAAATTCCTCAGCAAACTTAGTAACTGCTTGTCACGGCCCGGCCGCGCCGCTAGTTTGGAAACCACGGCACCACCACCCGTGGGCTGCCGCAGGACCAGTTCCCGGCCGAAGGAGACGCCCCGTGGCAACCGTGCAGCACAGCATTGAAGTCGACGTTCCCGTGTCCACCGCGTACAACCAATGGACCCAGTTCGAAACCTTTCCCGAGTTCATGAAAGGGGTCGCGGCCGTCGAACAGATCGACGAGACCTCCCTCCAGTTCCGCACCGACATCGCCGGCGTCCGTCGCGAATACTTCGCCCAGATCACCGAGCAGACGCCCGACCGGAAAATCGCTTGGGTCAGCACGGACAAGCCGCGCAACGCCGGGACCGTGACGTTCGAACCCCTCGGTGCCGAGCGCGCCCGGGTCAACGTGGAACTGGAGTGGGAGCCCGAGGGGCTCATGGAAAAGGCCGGCTCGGCCGTCGGTGCGGACAGCCGCCAGGTCACCGCGGACCTCGGCCGCTTCAAAGAGTTCATCGAATCCCGCGGCATCGAAACCGGCGAATGGCGGTCCTCGGTGGCCCGGGGCGAAGTGGAAGACACCACCGGCGGCCCCTACATCCAGCCAGGGAGGTAGCCGTGCCCACGAAAAAGAACGGCCCGCGGGGCGCCGAAAGCCCCAGCATCAAGGATCCGGAACTCTACGAAGAGCTGCTGGAGGACGGGGCGTCGAAGCAGAAGGCCGCCCGCATCTCCAACGCCGCCGCCAAGAAGGGCCGGTCGGCCGTGGGCCGCAAGGGCGGGAATGCCGGTGACTACGAGGACTGGACCGTCCCCCAGTTGAAGGCGCGCGCCAAGGAGATCGGCCTCAAAGGCTACTCGGCGAAGAAGAAAAGCGAGCTCATTTCCGCGCTCAGGAACTCCTGATCCCGGTGGCCGCCGGCCGGACCGGCTCCCGCTCAGGCCTCCTTGCGTGCGGCCCCATCGGCAGTCTTCGCGGCGGCAGCCTTCGGGGATGCCTTCGTGCCGCCGGTTTTCGCGGTGGTTTTGGCGGTGGTTTTCGTGCCGGCTTTGGGAGCGGCCCGGGAGGCCGACTTGGGCGCGGCCTTGGCCGCCGTCGACTTCGCGGCGGGCCTGGCGGCGGATTTGGCAGTGGATCCGGCGGTGGGCTTCCCGGTGGATTTGGCGGAGTCCGCTCCGGACACTGCCCCTCCCCCGCGTTTCTTCTCCAGGCTCCGCTTGAGCGCCTCCATCAGGTCGATCACCTCGCCACTGCCGGCCTCGGCCGCCGCGACGCCGAAGGTCTCCTCGGTGTCCAGGGACTCCCCCTTCTCCAGCTTCGCCTCGATGAGCTGGCGCAGCTGCAGCTGGTAGTCGTCGGTGAACTGGTCCGGCTCGAAGTCCGCCGCCATCGAGTCCACCAGCGCCGCGGACATCTCGCGTTCCTGCGCGGAGATGCGGATGGTGGTTTCGAGCGCGGGGAAGCTGGCCTCCCGTACCTCGTCGGCCCAGAGCAACGACTGCAGGACCAGGACGTCTCCGCGGATCCGCAGGGCCCCCAGCCGGGTCTTGTCCCGCAAGGCGAACTGGACGATGGCCACCCGGTCGGTGTCCTCCAGCGCCCGCCGCAGCAGCACATAGGCCTTGGGCGACTTGGAGTCGGGCTCAAGGTAGTAGCTCTTCTCGAACGTCATCGGGTCCAGCTGCTCGGCCGGCACGAACTGCACCACGTCAATCTCGTGGCTGTTCTCGGCCGGGATGGACTTCAGCTCCTCGCGGCTGAGGACCACCGTCCGCCCGTCGTCCTCGTAGGCCTTGTCGATGTCCTCGTAGTCCACGATCTTGCTGCAGACCTCGCAGCGGCGCTGGTACCGGATCCGTCCGCCGTCGGCATTGTGGACCTGGTGGAGGCTGATGTCGTGGTCTTCGGTCGCGCTATAGACCTTGACGGGCACGTTGACCAGCCCGAACGCTATCGCGCCTTTCCAGATGGCTCTCATGGATCAAGTGAACATCACAGTTGCAGGCAGGTGAAGACCTTTGACTGAAACCACGCCGGCCGGCGGCAGGGAGCGTGTCCGGGTTGCCGGCCGCGAAATGGTTATCACCAACCTGGACAAGGTCATGTATCCGGAGACGGGCACCACGAAGGCCGACGTCCTGGCCTATTACGCCGCGGTGGCGCCGGTCCTGATTCCGGCTGCGGCGAACCGCCTGGCCACCCGGAAACGCTGGGTGCACGGCGTCGGGACCGCCGATGCCCCTGGCGAGATGTTCTTCCAGAAGAACCTGGACCATTCGACGCCGGGGTGGGTGCCGCGGGCGTCCATCACCCACAAGGACCGCACCATCCAGTACCCGCTGGTCAATGATCCGGCCACCCTGGCCTGGCTCGCCCAGATCGCGGCCCTCGAGATCCATGTCCCTCAGTGGCGCGTGGATTCCCACGGCAACCAGATGCCTCCGGACCGGCTGGTGCTGGATCTGGATCCAGGCGAAGGGGCCGGGCTGGCCGAATGTGTTGAGGTGGCGAAGCTCGCCCGCACCATCCTGGAGGACGTGGGACTGGAGCCCGTACCCGTGACCAGCGGGAGCAAGGGCATCCACCTGTACGCCGCGCTCGACGGCACACAGAGCTCGGAGCAGATCTCCGAGTTCGCCCACGAACTGGCACGTTCACTTGAGGCCGACCACCCGGAGCTTGCCGTGAGTGACATGAAGAAGACGCTGCGCACCGGCAAGGTCCTGGTGGACTGGAGCCAGAACAGCGCCGCAAAGACCACTATCGTGCCCTATTCCCTGCGGGGCCGGCTCCGGCCCACGGTGGCGGCACCCCGGACCTGGCGCGAACTCAGCTCGCCGTCCCTGCACCAGCTCGACTACCAGGAGGTCCTGCAGCGGGTGAAGTCCGGCAAAGATCCCTTCGCCGTCATCTCCGGCAAGCGGCCGGGTCCCGACGCGGCGGCAACCGGCGACGCGGCGGCAACCGGCGACGGCGGTGACACCGATCCGCGGCTGGAGACGTACCGCGCCAAGCGGGACGCGGCGTCCACCCCGGAGCCGTTCACGGCCGAGCGCCACCGTGCAGGCGCAGAAGGAGCGGAACCCGGCGACGGCACGCTCCGGGAGAAGTTCGTTATCCAGGAACACCACGCCAGCCGGCTGCACTACGATTTCCGGTTGGAGCGCGACGGCGTGCTGGTGTCCTGGGCGCTGCCCAAGGGTGTCCCCACGTCCAAGACGAAGAACCACCTCGCGGTCCAGACCGAGGACCACCCGATGGACTACGCCGACTTCGAAGGCACTATCCCCAAGGACCAGTACGGTGCCGGGACCATCAGCATCTGGGACCACGGGTACTACGAGTGCGAGAAGTGGATCGCGGGCAAGGAAGTGATTGCCACCCTCACCGGACAGGACGACGGCGGGCTGGGCGGCGCCCGCAGGTTCGCCCTGATCCACACCGGCCGGGGCGACGACCAGTGGCTCATCCATCTGATGGACCCCCTCGCCGCGAAGGACTCGAAGGCGGGGCGGACCGCCCCGCCGCAGGACGATGAAGCGGATGCCGCCACAGCGCCGGCCGGTGGCCAGCCCGCCACCCTGGTTCCTGAGGACTTCAAGCCGATGCTGGCCAGCGCCGGGAGTATTTCCGACCTCCCGGACAAGGACTGGCAGTTTGAGCTCAAGTGGGACGGGGTGCGGGCCCTGATCGTCGGGGACGCGAAGTCCATCCGACTGATCAGCCGCAACGGCAACGACATGTCCGCCGCGTATCCGGAGCTGACGGACCGCACCTGCTGGCCGGAGCAGGATTTCATCGCCGACGGCGAGATCATCGCCGTCGGCCCGTCGGGGCGTCCCGACTTCGGGCTGCTGCAGGGGCGGATGAAGCTTACGAGGGCCGCCGACGTCGCGAAGGCGCGGGCGTCGACGCCGGTGCGGCTGATGCTGTTCGACCTTCTCGCCGAGCATGGCAAGGACCTCCGCCGGCTCCCGCTCAGCAAGCGCCGGACCGGGCTGGAAGCGTTTTTCACCCCCTCCGACTGCCCGGTGGAACTCTCCGGGCTGATCGACGGCGATATCCGGCACATCCTGGAAAGTGCCGAGGAGCTGGGGCTCGAGGGCGTGATGGCCAAGCGCACGGACGGCCGCTACGTCGGGCAGCGCAGCAGGTCCTGGCTCAAGCTCAAGTTCGAGCGCACCCAGGAGGTGGTGGTCGGCGGCTGGCGGCCGGGCAAGGGCGAGCGCGGGCAGTCCGTGGGCTCGCTCCTGCTGGGGATCCCGGACGGATCCAGGCTGCGCTACGTGGGACGGGTGGGCAGTGGCTTCAGTGCCCGCGAGCTACTGGAACTGCGCCAGCAGCTCGATGCGCTGCCGCGGAAGACCTCGCCGTTCAGCGACGTGCCGGCAGCCGACGCCTCGGACGCTCACTGGGTGAGCCCCAGACTGGTCGGCGAGGTCACCTACGGGGAATGGACCGGCAGCGGCAAGCTCCGGCATCCGGTCTGGCGCGGATGGCGGCTGGATAAGGAGCCGGGGGACGTGGTGGTGGAGGACGGCTGAGGGCAGCGAAAAGCCCGGGCCAACCGTTGCGGGTTGACCCGGGCTGATGCCGACCGGATTAATGCCGCCGGCCTGTAGCGCCGACCCGTGACCGCGGGCGGCGGTCAGGAGGAGTGCGGGGTGTCCGGCGGGGTGATCCGGTGAACCGCGTTCACCGCGGCCCCCTGAGCCAGCCGGCCGTGCTTGACGTCGTGTTCCTTGGGGTGGCGGTGTTTGCCGTTGCCGTCCGGCCACTGCTGCCCCCCGGCTGCGGAAGGCGGGGCGGGGCGTTTGGTTTCCGGGCCGGGCGCCTCATCCATGGACTCCGCCAGATGACTGGCAACCTCGGGATTGATGTCGTCTCCGAACTGGTGTTCCGCCATTGCTCTTCCTTCCGCTGTCGAATTACGCCGTCGAAATAAGCTGTGAAATGAAGTGTCCAACAATCGTAGGTCGGCGGCCTTGCGTTGTCTGTAGGGCTACCAGCGGACTTTCTTTTCCGTCGGACCCTGCTTGCCGCTGACGTGCGTGGGCTTGTGGCTGTGGCCAACACTTTGTGAGCCGGCGCCGCCCCGCGACTTGCTGGCGAGCATCTCCTTCTGGGCGTCGGTGAGGCGCGACTTGATGCCTTTCCCCTGCCCCTCCTTGGGCTGGGACGTGCCGTCCCCTTCGGCCCCGCTGTTGGTGCTCTTCTCGGTCTCTTTGCCAGTCATGGACTGTTCTCCTTGTGCGGCTTGGTGATCAGTGCTGCGCTGACTTCAACCCTAAGCGCATTCCTGATCCCGTGGGTACCCCCTTTTTCGCGGTGCAGCGAGGTCTCGGAGGGTCAGCCGGGAGTGGGACGGCCCCGTCCCGGGAAGCCTGATTTGGGCCGGAAAACCGGCTCGAGGCCGCGCCGCGGGGAAAAATTTTGCGGCGGCCACGCTGGAGGCCGGGGTTTCCCAGCATTGGCGCGGCGAAATGGCGGAAAAGATATCCGCCATTTCACCCCTGATCGGGGTCGAAACACCGGATGATACGGCACGAAACTCGGAAACACCATAGAAATCACGTAAAATTGAAAGCCTGCCCAGAGCGGGGCAGCTACAAGTCGCAAGCAAATGACCTCCATAGGAGCGGCCCAAATGCCCAAAGACCGAAGCACGACCGACTCTTCAGCAGGCGTTTTGAACGCCAGCGGAACCAACCAAGCCGCACCCTCGGGTGCGAAGAAACCTAAGCTGCGTACGCGGCGTCGGCTCAAAGAGTCCGACGTCAACGTCGTCAACAAGCCGATGCTCAAGAAGGCACTCGGCGGCACCATCGTGGGTAACACCATGGAGTGGTACGACGTCGGCGTGTTCGGCTACCTGATCACCACCATGGGACCGGTGTTCCTGCCTGAGGCGGACAAGAGCGTTCAGACGCTGTTCCTGCTGGGAACGTTTGCCGCCACCTTCATTGCCCGCCCCCTCGGCGGAGTCATCTTCGGCTGGCTCGGCGACAAGGTGGGCCGCCAGAAGGTCCTCGCCTGGACCCTGATGCTGATGGCTGCCAGTACTTTCGCCGTCGGCCTGCTGCCCGGCTACGCGCAGATCGGCATGTGGGCTGCGGCCCTGCTGGTGCTGCTCAAGCTCGTGCAGGGATTCTCCACCGGCGGCGAGTACGCCGGTGCCACAACCTTCGTAAGCGAATACTCCCCGGACAAGCGCCGCGGCTTCTTCGCCAGCTTCCTGGACATGGGCAGCTACCTCGGCTTCGCCCTCGGCGCCGCACTGGTTTCCGGACTGCAGCTGACCCTCGGCCAGAGCACCATGGAGGAGTGGGGCTGGCGGATCCCGTTCCTGATCGCCGGCCCGCTGGGCCTGATCGCGATCTACTTCCGTAACAAGATCGAGGAATCCCCCCAGTTCCAGGCCACCCTGGACGCCCAGGAAAACGTCGCCAAGGACGCTGCTGCCTCTGACGCTGCCGCATCCAAGGGCCCGGTGGGCATCGTGAAGGCCTACTGGCGTTCACTGATCGTCGCCATGATCCTGGTGGCAGCCGCGAACACCGCAGGCTATGCCCTGACGTCCTACATGCCGACGTACCTCACCGAGTCCAAGGGCTACGATCCGGTGCACGGCACCCTGCTGACCATCCCCGTGCTGGTCATCATGAGCCTCTGCATTCCGCTCACGGGGAAGCTGTCCGACCGGATTGGCCGCCGCCCCGTGCTGTGGATCGGTGCGCTCAGCACCGTGGTCCTGGCCGCCCCGGCGTTTATGCTGATCGGCGTCGGAGAAATCTGGTCCACCCTCCTGGGCCTGGGCCTGATCGCTTTCCCGGTGACGTTCTACGTGGCGAACCTGGCCTCGGCCCTGCCGGCGCAGTTCCCGACGGCGAGCCGTTACGGCGCCATGGGCATCGCGTACAACTTCTCCGTAGCCATCTTCGGCGGCACCACGCCCTTCATCGTTGCCGCCCTCATCGGCGCCACCGGCGATGACATGATGCCCGCCTACTACCTGATGGCCACCTCGGCGATCGGTGCAGTCGCGATTTACTTCCTGAAGGAATCGGCCCAGCGCCCGCTGCCGGGTTCCATGCCCAGCGTGGACACGCAGGCCGAGGCCAAGGAAATCGTTGCGAACCAGGACGAGAACCCGCTGATCGACCTCGTGGAGATGGACATGCCCTTCACCACAACCGCCGGTACGGGTGCTGATCCGACGGCACCGCGGGACACCGAAAAGGTTCCTGTCTAAGCCTGAGCTTGCCCTTCTGGCAGCCCGGTCCGGTTCATCCTGAGCCCGGCCGGCTAACCCAGGCTCTGTAGCAAAGTCCCGCCCGTTGAGGCCTGCCTTGTGTGATTACCCGTTGGGGGAACCACACAAGGCAGGCCTTAGGCGTGTCCGGTTGCAGGCCCTGCACCTGTCCCGTCCGGTCCCAGCCTGAAAAATTGGAGGCACCATGCAATCCCTCGGCGCGCATTTCCGCACGCTTCACAGCCTGGCACCGGCCAACAGGGACCACGCCTCGGCAGCGCGCGTTGCCGTCGGAGTCGCCGTCCCGTCCCTCGCACTCCTCGCCGCGGGCCGCCCGGAGCTGATGATCTATGCGGTGTTCGGTGCCCTGACCGGCATGTACGGTCGGAACGAGCCGCATCAACTGCGCCTCACGCACCAGGGCCAGGCGGCCTTCCTGCTCGTCGGCGGGCTGGCAGTCGGTGTCTTCCTTTCAATAGACCAGCTCCATTCCTGGGTGCTCGTCGTCACCGAAACCTTGCTGGCAGCAGCGGGTTCCCTCTTCGCGGACAAGGTCGCGCTGAAGCCCGCCGGCCCGTTCTTCGGGATTTTGGCACTCGGCGCCTGCGCCTCCGTTCCCACAACGGTGCACTGGCACACGGCGGTCCTGATCGGCGCCCTGTCGGCCGCCTGGTCCATGGTCGTGGGGTTCGGCGGCTGGGTGCGGGGCAGGGCGTGGGAACGCGGCGCGGAACGTGATGTCCCTGCCCTGCGCGGGGCCAGGCGCCGGTCAGCCTGGATCCATGCCGGCCGGTACCTTACCGCCGTCGGCGCGGCCGGCTCCGTCGGAGTCCTGAGCGGAAGCGGGCACCCGCACTGGGCCATGGCGGCCGCCGCCGTCCCCTTGGCGGGGGCGGATATGCCAAGCAGTGTGCACCGCGGCCTGCACCGGATTGTTGGCACCCTGGCGGGCCTTGTGGTGGTTGCTGTGGTGTTGTTCCCGTGGGACTTCTCCCCCCTCCGTTCTTTCCCCGGGCACGAGGCCGCCGTCCTGGCCCTCTTGGTGATAGGACTGCAATTCACCACGGAACTCTTCATGACCAGGCACTACGGGCTGGCTATGGTGTCCTTCACTCCCGTGATCCTGCTGATCACACAGCTGGCCGCACCGTCCGACCCCTACATTCTGGTGACCGAGCGCGCCGCCGAAACCCTGCTGGGCGCCCTGACGGGCATACTCGTCGTCGTGCTGATCCGCCGACGGCGGTGACGGCCCCTGCCGCCGGAGCGGCAGGCCGCACGGCCGCTCCCCCTTCCGCGGAACCCGGCGGGAGCGGCCGCAGCGGCCGCAGCGGGCGGGCCGGCTATTGCGGTTCGGCGGCCAGGAGCTCGGCGTGCTCCTCCGGCGTCAGGTCCTTTTGCCCGTCCATGACCGGAGGCGGGGAGAGCTTGTACGCGGCGTAGTACAAGCCGCCTGCGAGTGCCATGGTGATCAGCGGGGTGAGCTGCGAGACCACGGGCAGCGCTGTCTGCTCGGTCAGCAGGATGCCGGCGGCGGAGGCGATCACCCATGCGATGGCTCCGGCTGTCACTGGCTTCAGCCGCCCCGGCCGGACTTCCGGAAGGTACCGCTCCTCTTTCCAGTTGATGGCGATGTACGTCAGTGCGATCGCAACCCAGGCCGTGACAAAGACTCCCTGCCAGGCGAGCGCCTTCAGCAGGTAGCTCAGCACATCCGTGAGCATCAGCAGGTACGCCAGGATGCCGGAGACGATCACCCAGACATACCGTGGCAGGTTCAGGCCGAACGCCCGGTGGGCGAAGGCCGAGAGGTTTGTCGACGCGAGGAAGTAGTTGGCCGTGTTGATGCGGGTCTGCGAGATGAAGATGACCAGCACGCCCCAGATTCCCAGCGACGAAATGAAGGCCGTGACCACACCCGTCTCCGAGGCCTCGAGTCCCCAGGCACTCATGATGTAGATGCCGACGAGGCCGTTCAGGCCGAAGGTGAAGGCATAGAACACCCAGCCGAAGGTGACGCTGCCCAGGAACCTCCGGTCCTCGCGCTTGCCCATCCGGGCGTAGTCAAAGGTGTACATCATCATGATGTACACCCCCATGTAGATCAGATAGGACGTCAGCCAGCCGGGCAGCGCGGAGCTGGCCGCGGCCTCGCCGATCCAGTTGGTGGGGACTCCTTGGAGCACCGTCGCGGCGATCACCACGGCAACGAGCCCCGCGAAATAGAACGGGAGCAGGAAGCCGTTGAGCCGGTCCAGCCAGTGCTGGACGCCACCGACCGCCAGGGGAATGGCATAGATCACCACCGCGGCGTACCAGATCAGGATGTCGCCGCCAAAGTACTCGTGGAAAGCGACGGCGATGATGGAACCTTCAAAGACGGCGTAGTAGATGGCCGTCGCTGCGAAGATCAGTGACGCAAGCGCCGAGCCCAGCAGCCCGAACAGGGTGCGGGAGAAGACACTCACGGTCAGTCCGGTCCGGGCGGCGTAGCGCGAGAGCACCAGGTTGATGAGCCCGTAGGTGGCGATAGTGAGGACCATGCCGATGATGGTGTTCGGCACCCCCACGGCACCTGCCGAGGCGACGGCCACGTAGATCCAGAACATGGCCGAAAACAGGGCCCACCAGGCCATTGTCAGCGACCATTTGCCGACCCGCTGATCCGCGGGCATTACTAGATTTGAGTACGACAAGGCGACACCTCTGGTGTTGTAGTGATGCATTTATGGAACTGGTGGCGGGAGCCACGGGACTGCGGGGCGTTGGCTACCCCCAGATGGAACGGCGGAGGGCTTTTCCTTCCGCACGGGCCGCGACGGCCTCCTCCATGGTCACGGCTACGAACCGGGTCTTGGTGCCGGGTGCGCTGCGGGCAAGCTGGTCCATGTCCGCGCTGATGACGGTTGCGACCATGGCATAGCCTCCCCCGGACACTGCGTCGCGGTGCAGGACGATGGGTTCCTTGCCTCCGGGGATCTGGATGGAACCCACCGCATATCCGGCGTCGACAATGTTCGAAGGATCGGAACCAGCGCCGAAAGGCTGCTCCCGGGCCTTCCATTCGACGGCCGGCCCGCTGTACCGCAGGCCGGTCCGGTCGGCCACCGGGGTGAGCGTCCAGGTCGAATCCAGCAGGGTTGCGAGACCGGAGTCGGTGAGCCGGTGGTCGTAGAGGCCCAGAAGAACCCTGATCTCCGTTTCGCCCGGAAATGCCGGGCGCAGCTCGGGGGCGATTCCGGCGAGGACCTCCCCGGATGCGGTATCGCCGACCGGGACCTCGTCGCCCGCGGCGAGCTTGCGCCCTTTATAGCCGCCGAGGGCGCCGAGGGCGTAGGTGGAGCGGCTGCCCAGGACAAGGGGCACATCGATGCCGCCGCGGACGGCCACGTAATAGCGTGTACCGCCTTGGAGGAAGCCGAAGGAAACTTCGTCCCCTGCGGCGAGTTCGATGGCTTCCCATTGCGAGACGGTGGCCCCGTTGACTTTAACCTCCACCGGGGCACCTCCCACGGCAACGACCGCGGGGGCGGAGGTGCGGAATTTCGGGCCCAGATACGTGCATTCCAGCACCGCTTCCTCAGCGCTGTTGCCCACCAGGGCATTCACGATTTCCGCGGAGAGCTGGTCCATGGACCCGCCCTGCGGAATCCCCACGTTGTAGTGGCCGAATCGTCCCCGGTCCTGGACCGTCGTCGACAGGCCGGGTTCCAAGATCTCAAGAGTCATTGAGGTTCTCCAATAGCTTCGTGTTGTAGCTCTCGGGATCATCGAGGGCCTCAGCCAGGTCAAAGGTGACCGGCACCTGCTTGTAGACGAAGGTGCCTGCCTCCACCTGGTCCTTGATGCTCTTGTATTCGTCCTCATCGACCGGCCGAAACTTGACGATGTCGCCCGGCTTGAAGAAGACCATAAAGTCCTTGAAGTCGGCCAAGGACTGCGCGGGGTCGAAGATCGGGGCAGCCGCGATGCCGAACATCTGGTAGCCGCCGGCGCCGCGGACGGAGTAGATGCACGCGAAGCAGCCGCCATGACCGACTGTGAGGGGAGGTGTGTCCGTGCGCGGGCTGAGGTACTTCGGTACCTCCAACTGCTGCTCACGCGGCACCATCTGGAACATAAACGGCAGGCCGGCGACAAACCCGACCATGGAAACCAGCCACGGGCTGCTGTGATGGCGCCTGATGAACTCGGCGGCGCCGGAGAGGTTGTTGACCTCGGCCGCAAAGTCCAGGTCGGTCCCCTCGGGCCGCTGGTGACCGCTGCGGAAGCGGGCACCGGTTTCCCGCGTGTACGGATCGTCGTACCAGACCGGAACCTCGATCAGCCGCGTGTTCAGCACCGGGTGGGCGGTGTTGTCCACCTCCACTTCGATCTCGCGCATGGTTGCTTCCAGCTCTGCGGCGTCCAGCACATCGGGGTCGAAACGGACCAGCAGGGACGCGTTGGCGGGGCAGATTTCCGTGACACCAGCCAGCGCCCGGTCGCCGAGCCTGGTGGCCATCGAGTTGGATTTGAAGTTCGCGGCCAGGCTCATCGCCTCCGAGATTTCAACGAACAGGAACTCGTCGCCGCCCCAGGTGTAGCGCGCCGTCCCTTTGAGTGAGCCTGCGCCCAGGGTATCGCTCATGACAGGTCCCCCAGGATCTCCGGGCAGGTTTCGATGAACTTGGTGTGGTGCTCCACGGACTTCAGTTCCGGCCGGTGCAGCACGGCGCTCAGCAGCGGAATGGTTGTTGACACACCCTCGATGGTGATTTCGTCGAGGGCGCGGATGGACCGGCCGATTGCCTCGTCCCGGGTTTCGTCCCAGACGATAATCTTCGCCAGCAGCGAGTCGTAGAAGGGCATGACCGAGGACCCGGCGACGAACCCGGAGTCGATACGGACCCCGGGACCGCCCGGCCAGTCCAGGCGTTCCAGCAGGCCCGGACTGGGCATGAATCCCTTGGACGGATCTTCGGCGTTGAGCCGGAATTCGAAGGCATGCCCGCGGAAAACAACGTCTTCCTGGCGCATCCGCAGCGGCTCCCCGGAAGCTATCAGCAGCTGTTCCCGGACCAGGTCAAGGCCCGTGACCATTTCGGTGACGGGATGCTCCACCTGGAGACGGGTGTTCATCTCGATGAAGGAGACCTCGTGGTTGACTGCGTCGTACAGGAATTCGACCGTTCCGAGGCCCTTGTAGTGGCACTGCCGGGCGAGCTCCACCGAGGACTCCAGCATGTGCCGGCGGACGGCGTCCGGCAGGTCAGGGGCGGGCGCTTCCTCCAGGATTTTCTGCTGCCGCCGCTGCATGGAGCAGTCCCTGTCCCCGAGATGGACCACGTTAGTGCCGTCGCCCAGCACCTGCACCTCAACGTGGCGGGCGCGTTCCACGAACTTTTCCAGGTAGACGGCGGCGCTGCCAAACGCGGCCGCCGCTTCGGCCTGGGCCACCTCCACCGTCGAGGCCAGGTCCTCCGCCCGCGTCACGAGCCGGATTCCGCGCCCGCCGCCGCCAGCGGCCGCCTTGACCACCAGGGGGAAACCGATCTCGGCAGCGATCTCCAGCAGGGCGTCGCCGGTGGGGGCTTCTCCGTGCGTTCCGCGCAGGGTGGGAACGCCCGCATCCTCGGCCGCCTGCCTGGCCCGTGCTTTGTCCCCCATCAGCTCGATGGCTTCCGGGGACGGGCCCACCCAGATGAGTCCCGCGTCAATGACCGCACGGGCAAAGGCGGCGTTTTCGGACAGGAACCCGTAGCCGGGGTGCACGGCGTCGCAGCCGAAGTCGGCGGCCGCTTTGAGGACGGCGCCGTGGTCCAGATAGCTTTGGCTGGCGGGGGCTGGGCCAATGACCGCGTATTCGTCCGCAAGGCGCGCCGCCAGCCCGTCGACGTCGGGCTCGCTGGCCACCACCACCGTGTGGATCCCCAGTTCGCGGGCGGTGCGGATAATCCGTACTGCGATCTCACCCCTGTTGGCGATGAGCAGTTTCTTCATTGTTTTTCCTCTATTACTGCGATCACGTCGCCCGGATTGACGGTGCCTGAATCCGACACCTCAAACTTGACCAGGTTCCCGGACACTTCGGTCTTGACCTCGCTGAACTGCTTCATGATTTCGACGACGCCGATCGTCTGGCCCGCCTCGACGTGGTCGCCTTCCTGCACATAGGGGTCCTTGTCGGGGCCGGGCTTGCGGTAGAAAACTCCGGGAAGCGGCGAGGTGACTTGGTGTGACATGGTGTGCCTTTCAGTTGAGGTGTTAGGGGCAGTACATGACAGGTCATTGGCTACCGTCCGCCCAGGGCCGCCCGCACGGCCTCGGCCACGGCCGGGGAATTGGCGGCATCGGAGTGGACGCAGATGCTGGTGAAGTCGATGTGGACGGTTGAGCCGTCCGAGGTTTCCACGAGCCCGTCGTCGAGGACCCTACGGACGCGCTCAGCAGCCTTGGCGGGGTCCGTGGCCTCGGGCCGGCGCTGGATGATCAAGTGGCCCGCGGGGTTGTAGTTCAGGTCCACGTAGAGTTCGCCAACGAACGGCACTCCCATTTCCGCGCAGACGCTTTCGTGCGCCGTTCCGGCGAGCCCGAACATCGGAACTCCGTACAGCGCGGCGACCTTCGCTGCGGACCGCATCAGTTCGGGATCCCGTGAGAGCATCCCGTAGAGGGAGCCATGGGGTTTGATGTGGTTGAGTTCCAGTCCGGCTTTCTTCAGGAAGCCCACCAGTGCGCCCGTCTGGTAAAGGATGATGGACTCAACTTCGGCCGGGGTCAGTTTCATTTCCCGGCGGCCGAATCCGGTCAGGTCCGGCAGGCCCGGGTGCGCGCCGATCCGCACGCCGTGCTCTTTGGCTGCGGCCACGGTTTCTTCCATGGTGTCCGGGTCGCCGGCGTGGAAACCACAGGCCACGTTGGCCACATCGATGATTTCCATCAGCGCCAGATCATTTCCGAAGCTGTGCAGCCCGAACGCTTCGCCCATGTCCGAATTGATCTCGATGCTATTTTCCCCGCCGCTATTTCGTTCAGCAGCGGCTGTGACATTGCCCACATTAACATTGTTCATGCGTTCAACATTAGGGACTGCCCCATCCCTTACATAGTGGGCAAATGTCCACTATCTTTGGCAGCAGGTGTGCAGTCTGCACACCACCGTTCGGAGGGCAACGGGGCCCGGGGAAGGCGTTATGAGAGTCTCGGATCTGCTGGCGGAGGACTCGCTGCAACTCAGGTTGCATACGCCGTCCACGGCGAAGCGCCTGGCGACGTCCATCAGCTACACGGCCCCGGCGGAGTTCCTTGACCCCACCCCGTTCCTGGGCGCCAACTGCCTGCTGATCACCCACGGGATCGGTTTCAATTTCTTCGACCAACGGACGTGGGACGCCTACGTCGAACGGCTGGCAGGCGTCCCTGTTTGCGCCATCGCCTTCGTCACGGGAGTTGCGCACCGGCTGATACCCTCGCCGCTGGTGGAGGCTGCGAGGACCCACGCGATTCCCCTGTTGGAGGTTCCCAGTGTTGTTCCCGCCCTGCAGCTGCAGCGCTTCGTCACAAGTGTCCTCGAAGCCGAGCGGTTTGCCCTGACCCGTCAATCGTGGGAGCTGGCCGACCTGTGTGCCAGAGCCGCGCGGTCCGGCGGATCGCTCCGGGCCGTGCTGGCGGAAGTGGCCGCCGCGGCAGAGGGCCAGTGTGCCGTCTTTGACACCACCGGCGCCCTGATCAGCTGGTGGCCCGCCAGCTCACGCTGGACGGCGGAAGACCTCCGTCTTGATGCGCGGGGAACCTCCGGGGCCAGCTTCGCGCTGCCCACCGGCGGCACGGAGCATTTTCAGCTGGTGGTCCGGGGCGGGACCACCGGGGAACCGCTCGCCACCCTCATCGGACCGGCGTCATCCATCCTCGCCATGCAGCTCAATAGTGCGTTCAAAGTCAGCGCCCCGCACCAGGCCAAGCTGGAACGGCTGATGCAACAGTTGGAGGACTGGCAGGGTGTGGCCCTGAAGGAGCTGACCCGGACCTTCCGCGCCACCGGCCTGGACCCGCACGCCCCCACCTTCCTGGTGGTGGCCGAGCCGGACAAGGCTCAACTGCCGCATGCCTGGCGCATCCGGCTGGCCGTACAGGAGCACCTGAACAACGCCCACGTCTTCACGTATCGGGGCTCGTTCTACGCCCTCGCGCAGGCCCGGACGGACACCGCCGCGGACTGGGACGCCATTCCAGCCCGGCTGCTGGACTCTCTCCGGCAGGTGGTGCCCGGTCTGTCCCTCGTTATCAAGGGTCCCTTGGGCAGCGTGGATGAGCTGCGGCTCGGCCTCGCCCATGCGCAACGGCTGGTCCGCCAGGTCACGGGTCCCGCCATGGCCGCCCCGATGAGCATCGAGTCCCTGGTGCTGGCCACCGCCGGCAGCGGCGCCCACGCCGCAGCGGAAAATCTGCTCGCACCGCTGCGCACCTATGACCAGGCCAACAACGGCCGGCTGATGCCGACCCTGCGCGCCTACCTAGACCATGATGCCCAGCCATCCAGGGTCTGCCAGGCGCTGTACATCCACCGGAACACGCTGAGCAAGCGGCTGGCGCTGATGTCGCGGCTGCTCAACGTCCGCCTGGACACCCTGGACGGGCTGACAACGTGCATGCTGGCCGTCCGGATCACCGACGACGAGCCCTGACACCGGTGCTACTTAGGGCGGCGGGGCGGTCCGGCCACGAGCCGGTCCGGGAGGATCCGGGCGGCCGCGGTCAGCACCTTGTAGCGCCTGGTCGGGACGGAGACGGCCTTGCCCCTTTCGTTGTCAGCGAGGCCCTCACGCACCACCTGTTCGGCCTGCAGCCACATCCAGCGCGGGGTTACCGTCTTGTCCATGCCCATCCGGTCGTGGAACTCGGTATGGGTGAAGCCGGGGCAGACCGCTGTCACGGTCACGCCCCGTTTGGCGTAGGCCAGGTTGGCCCAGCGGCTGAAGCTGACAAGCCACGCTTTTGCCGCCGAATAGCTTCCCCGGGGAAGGAACGCTGCCACGCTGGCGACGTTGATGATCCGGCCGGAATGCCGGCTGAGCATGCCCTGCAGCGCGGCGTGAGTCAGTTGCATGGCGGTCTCGACGTGCAGCTTGAGGTGCCGGGTCTCCTCCGCGATGTCGTTCTCCTCGAAAGAACGCAGCAGGCCGGTCCCCGCATTGTTGACCAGGATTTCCACTGGGCGCGCCGGATCCGTGAGGCGGGCGACGACGGCGGCCACCCCGGCGTCGTCCGTCAAATCAGCGGAGATCACCTCGGTACTGATGCCATACCGTTTCTCCAGCTCCTCCGCCTTGGTTTGCAGCCGGGCGGCGTCGCGGGCCACCAGCACCAGGTTGTGCCCGTGGTCGGCAAGCTGGCGGGCGAATTCCGCGCCGATTCCGGCGGTTGCTCCGGTGATCAGGGCGGTGGTGCCAGCCGGTGCCGGGACGGGTGCAGGTGCAGTCATGGCGACAGCCTTATACGAGCCGGTCTCAGGCCAGGGCCGGACCGGCGGCCAGTTCGCCCTCCGCGGGACCGTTTCCGTCGCCCAGGTGCCGGTTCTGCAGCTCTTCGGTGGCCAGCTCGTACCAGGTATGCGCACCGAAAGACGGGCTGCTGGTGTCCAGGTGCCGATAGAGGGCATCGGCCAGTTGGCCCAGTGCCACGTCGGAGAGTGCCCGGACGGTGGCGGCGGGATCCAGGGTCCCTTCGAAGTATTCGGAGAGCGCCAGGCCGTTGATGGTGTTGAGCTCGTCAGGGATGGGGCTGCAGGCCTCGTCCAGTCCTGGATTCAGCGTCCCGCCAGCGGGAAGGCCGGCCGGAGTACCCGCGGGGAATCCCGGGGAAACGCCCGCGACGCCGACGGTCAGGGACTCAGCGGCGGCGTCGGGCAGCGGGACCGCGGCGAGCTCGCCCTCGAGGCCGGCGAGGACCTCGCCGTCGGATCCCACGTGCATCAGGCAGATCGGCAGGTCCGCAGGTTCCGCCAACGTGATGCGGAAGGGCACTTGTCCGGCAGCAGTCCCGTCAGGCGACCCGGCGCCGGTTCCCGGCGCAGCCGCGCTGGCGTCGGCGATGGACCTCAGCTGCAGGAGGATTTCCGGGTCGAGGTGGGACGAGCCATGAAGGTCAATGATGACGTTGGAACCTGCACCGAGCCGGCCCGCCCGCCGAATAATGTGCAGCAGTGCGGGGAAATCTGATTGGGTGAGGCAGCCGGTGACCTCGAGGGTCACGTGTCCGGGATCGACATCCACACGGACAAGCACACGCAGTTTATGGTTCACGGGGTTCTCCAAAAGGGACACGTCCAAGAGCCAACTGCATAACTCTGCTAGAACTTTACGGCGTTGTTGCTCCGGTCACAAGCAGAGCGGCCTTCCAAGGCGCACGCTGCGGCCTCAGGCCCCGGCCGGGGGCTGCTCGGGCCAGTCGATGTATTGGTTGTACGCGTCGTGCTTGCGCAGGTACCGGTACATAAAGGGGCAGTTGGGAATGATCCGCTTGCCGGATGCCACCACGTCGTCCAAGGCGAAGTGGGCCAGCACCTTGGCGAGTCCCTGGCCCTGGAATTTCTCCTCCGTATCGGTGTGGATGAAGTCCACATGCCCCGGCTCGTCGATGAAGCGGATCTGGACGGCCAGCTGGCCGCCGACGTGGAGCTCATAGTGGTGCAGCTCATCATTCCGGGTTGTGGACACGTTCGGACTGAACGTGTCTTCCGTGACTGCCGAGTTCTCCGTCATGGTTCGACATTGGCACTTAATGGCGGGTGTGGCAATGGCGGGTCAGATCCGCCGAGGCCCGGATCGGACACGAGCCGGGCCGGAATCCGGCCCAGCAGCAGGACGGCGAGCGCGAAGCACGCCGCTCCCCCGCCGAGCAGTCCCAGGGTCAGTCCGTTGAGCGCTGCGTCGGCCACCGGGACAAAGACGACGACGGCGGCCGTCACCACGGCGGCCGCCGGGCGGGACCGTGCGATTGCGACCGACGTCGGGCGTTCTTCGAGGCGGCCGAAGAGCGCCAGCACCGGCAGGAGCAGGCCGATCACGGCCAGCAGCACCAGCGGCCGGCCCCACCACCAGGCGGCGGTTCCGCCTGCCGGCTGGGGAAAGTCGGTCAGCAGCAGCACCCCGGACAGTGCCGCGAGCATGGGAAGGTGCCAGAGGTAGACGGTCATGGACCTCCGTCCGGCCAGCCCAATGAACCGCCGCACCGGCACCATCGCCGCGATGCTGGACAGCACCGGCCGGAAGAGCTGCAGGGCAGCGGCCTGCGAGCACCCGAGGAGCAGGAGGGTGAGGTTGGGCGGGTTGAGGTTCACCAGCATGTTCCCGGAGTACAGCCCCAGCCACACGAGGAGCCCCAGGAGCAGGTTGCTTGCCAGGATGATGCCCGCCAGTGCCGGCCGGCCGAGGGCAAGCGGGCCCCGGTCGGCGAGGAAGAATCCGAGCTGCTGCACGGCGCACCAGACGAAGACCATGTTGAGGTAGGCCAGCGTCGGCATCATCCCCCGCAGGCAGTCCACCGCCACCACTAACGCTGTGAGTCCCGTCAGGGTCAGCCAGGGCGCCCGGGCGTGCAGGCGCGCCAGGAGCGGGAGGTTCAGCTGCGCCGCGAGGTAGGCGGCGAGGAACCACAAAGGCATGCCTGCCCCGGAAACCGAGAGCTGGATGACCTGCGGGTCCACCCCGGTCAGCCGCGCAGCCCAGAGCCCGGTGAACATGATGGCAAGCAGGACAGCGGCGGGGCGTATGAGCCGCAGCATCCGCGCCTGCATAAAGTCGAACGTGTTGCCGCCCCGGGCCCGGAGGCGGCGCCAGGACTGCAGGCCGGTCATGCCGCCGACAACGAAGAAGAGCGGCATGACCTGCAGGACCCAGACCACAGGTTCGAACCAGCGCTGGTTGCCGAGGGTGTTGTCGGAGGTCACGGTGCCGTCGGGATGCAGCACCGGGCTCACCATCATGGTGTGCGATACCACCACGAGTGCAAGGCAGAAGAACCTGGCGAGGTCGATCACCAGGTCGCGGTCGGGCCTTACCGCCTGTCCGCTCCCTGCCCGCTGCCGTGGAACCATTGAGCCCCTAAGGAACCTGCCAACGCCCTGCCAGGGCTGTTGGGCGCCAACGCCGCTCTGTGTGCCTTCATTGTCGGCCTTGCAGGCGCCCTCGGCCAGTACCGTTGGGCACATTTCAGGTTCAGGGCGTCGGGTTCAGGCAGTCAGCAGCCCCACCACACCGAGTGCGACGGCGAGCAGCGGCGTCGCGCCCTGCGTGGCGGCCGCACGGAGGTACTTGCGTCCGCTCATGGCGAGAACGATCGAGGCCAGGAGCATGGATCCGCAACTGCTGAAGACCAGAGTCCATCCGACCGCAGGGTGCCCGAGGGCGATGGCCCCGGCACCGGCCAGGGCGCCGGCGGCGAGGAAAAGATTGTAGAAACCCTGGTTGTAGGCCAGCGGCCGCGTCGTTTCGGCGTCCGCCTGCGAGGTAACGCCGAAGCGCTTCCACGTGGCTGGCTGCACCCAGGTAATGGACTCCATGATGAAGATATACACGTGCAGCAGGGCCGCAAGCAGCGCAAAAACGAGGGAGGCCAGGATCATGTTCCTGATCCTAGCCTCCCCCCGATTTCGGAGCGGTTGTGGTGAGTCAGCGCGAGAGGGTGGCCAGCGCCGTGGCCGCGAAAGTCCCGGCCGAATTGTCCCATTCGGCCAGCAAACCCTGGAGGTTCTCGCCATCCCTGCGGTGCGTGCCCGTGCGTGCCTCGAGGGTTTCCAGGACGCCGGTGCGGAGCTCGGTGTTGAAGTTGACCTTGCCCACGTTCATGGCGGCGGCCTTGACCAGCTCGGCCGCGGGGATTCCGGAGGCGCCGTGCAGCACCAGGGGGACACGGGTCCGCACTGCGATGTCCTGCAGCACGTCCCATCGCAGCTCGGGTTCGCCCTGGTACCGGCCGTGGACGTTGCCCACGGCCACGGCCAGCAACTGGGCTCCAGTGCGGGCCACGAAGTCATCCACCTGGGCGGAGTCGGTGAGTCCGGCCGCCGGGGCGCTGCCTGCGGCGCCGGGACCGAAGGCCCGGTCCTCGTCGCCGGCGAGGCCGCCGAGTTCGGCTTCGATGACGGTCTCCGCTGAGCCGGAGCCGTCCAGCATGGCGCGGGCGGCACGGACCAGGGCGATGTTGGCCTCGTACTCCAGCGACGATCCGTCCACCAGGACAGAGTCGGCCCCGGCGGCAACGGCGTCGGCAATCACCGCGAGATCGGAGGCATGGTCGAGCTGGACGGCGATCGGGACCGCGGCGGAGTCGGCGAGGCCCCGGAGCGCCGCGACCAGCCGCAGGCCCTTGGCGGTGGCCGCAGTGCTGGGCGAGACCAGCAGGATGGCGCCGCGTCCGCCGTCCTCCGCCGCTGCCACCACGGCGAGCGCCGTCGTGAAGTCGTAGCAGGTGAAGGCCGGAACGGCCGATCCCTGCTGGAGGGCTGAAACTACCAGCTGATCGAGACGGGCACGCATCAGGCGCTCAGGCCTCCCACCAGGATCCAGGCCACAAAGGTCAGGGCGAAGCCGGCAAGGCCGAGGATGGTGGTGAGCACGGTCCAGGTCTTGAGTCCGTCCGAGACGGTGAGTCCGTAGTACCGCACTACAGTCCAGAAACCGGCGTCGGTCACATGGGACAGCCCAAGGGCGCCGAAGCCGATGGCAATGACGATCACGGCGGTCTGCGCCGGGGTGTAGCCGCCGGCCGTCACGGCGGAAGTGAGCAGCCCGGCGGTCGTCACGATGGCCACAGTTGCGGAACCCTGGGCGGCGCGGAGGGCCAGCGAGATGATGAAGCCGAGGACGATCAGGGGCAGGCCCAGCTGGTCCAGTGTCTCCGAGAGCGCCGCCCCAATGCCCGACGTGCGCAGCACTTCGCCGAACACGCCGCCGGCCGCGACCACCATGAGGATGGAGGCGATGGGCGGGAGCGCGCCTTCGAAAATTTCGCCGGTTTCGCGCAGCGACCACTGGCGGCGGACGGCCAGGAGGAAGAAGGAAAGTGCGACGGCGACGAGCAGTGCGAAGAACGGGTTGCCGACGAATGCTGCCACGCCGTACCAGTAGCTCTGCTTGTCGATCGTCAGCGTGCCGACGGTGCCGACGAGGATCTGGACGATCGGGGCGGCAATGAGGAAGATGATCAGGCCGGGACGCGGCGGCGCGACGACGTGGTGGTCCTTGCCCTCATGGCCTTCATGGATGATGTCCTTGGAGCCGAATTCGTCGAGCTGGGCCTTGACTCCGGGCAGGAGTTCGTAGTCCTTGCGGTTCATGATGGAGGCCACCCAGTAGGACAGGAAACCCAGCGGGACGCAGATGATCAGCGAGATGAGGGTGATGAGTCCGATGTCCGCGCCGAAGACACCGGCTCCGGCGACGATGCCCGGGTGCGGCGGTACGGCCACGTGGATGGCCAGCATGATGCCGGCCATAGGCAGGCCGAACTTGATGGGATGCACGTTGGCGATCTTCGCGAAGGCGTAGACGATCGGCACCAGCACAATGACGCCGACCTCGAAGAACACCGGGATGGCGACGAGGAACCCGACGCCGGTGAGGGCGACAGCGACGCGCTTGGCGCCGAGCTTGGCGGTGAAGTGGTCGGCAAGCGACTGCACCCCGCCGGAGACCTCGATCATTCGGCCGAGGATCGCGCCGAGGGCGATCAGCAGGGCGACCTTGCCCATGGTGCCGCCGACACCGGTGGCGACGACGGTGAAGACGTCCTTCAGCGGGATGGTGGATGCCACGGCGACCAGGATGCTGACCGTCAGCAGCGCCACAAACGCCTGGATCTTGAAGCGGATGATCATGACCAGCAAAATCGCAATGCCGATGGCGGCAATGGTCAGCAGCAGCGGAGTGCCGAGCTCCACGGCCGGTTTGATGACGGGGACGTCGGCCGCCCGCACCATCAAAGAGTTGATCAGGGGATTCATGTGGGGGTGTCTCCTTTGACGTCACTGCAGCCAGTGACCGGTGTTTCGCCGACGACGGCGGAAAGGGGGGATCCGCCGTCGTCGAGTTTGGGGAATCTGAGGCGGGAGCGGGTGCTAGGCGGTGCGCTTGGTGGGGGCGACGACCCTGATGACGGCGGAGTCGTCGGCGGCGGCGAGCCCCTGGGCCTGGCCGAGGAGGTACAGCTGCTCGGCGGCGGCGGCCACCGGGGCGGCGAGGCCGGCGGCGCGGGTGGCCTTGCCCACGATGCCCATGTCCTTGACAAAGATGTCCAGGCGGCTGAGGACCTCCGCGCCGTTTTCGGTGTAGGCCTCCAGGATGCGGGGCCCGCGGTTGGAGAGCATAAAGGAACCGGCGGCCCCGGCCTCCAGTGCTGCGAGGGTCTTGGCCTGGTCCAGGCCGAGGGCGTCCGCCAGGGCCATTGCCTCAGCCGCCGCGGCGATGTGGATGCCGCAGAGCAGCTGGTTGACGGTCTTGAGGGCCTGCCCGTCGCCGGGCTTGTCGCCCACGACGGTCAGGGTGGAGGCGAGCAGTTCCAGGACCGGGCGTGCCGTTTCCAGCGCCTGCGGTTCGGCGCCGACCACGATCAGCAGGTCTCCTTCGCCGGCGCGCTTCGGTCCGCCCGAGAGCGGGGCGTCGACGAGGGCGACGCCGAATTCCGCGAGGCGGGCGACGGTGGCCGGAATGGCTTCGGTGCCCACGGTGCTGCCCAGGATCACGACGGCGCCCGGCTTCAGTACGGAGGCCACGCCGTTCCCGCCGAAGAGGACGTCGTCCAGCTGTTCGCCGTTGCGGACCGCCAGCAGCAGCGCGTCGGCGCCCTCGGCGGCCTCACGGGCGGAGGAGAAGGTCTTGATGCCGGCCTCTTTGGCGAGCTTCAGCCGCGGCTCGGCGATGTCGAAGCCGTGGACGGTCAGCCGGGTTGCCAGCCGTGCGGCCATGGGCAGTCCCATGGCGCCCAGGCCGAGGACAGTGACTTTGTAGTTCATGGGTTTCTCCGTTGAATGAGGGGTTAGGGGGCAGCTGGGGAGAATGTGTTGCTGAGCTTGCGGGTGACCTGAGCCAGGGACTGGTCGTCACCCACGTTGCCGGCGAAGACGATGTACGGGATGCCCTTTGCGGGTCCGTCCACCGGCTCCCACAGGCTGACGATGCCCGGGAGCATGGGCCCGCGGACGATCGCGTGCCGGATCTCCAGGCCGTGGGCGGCGACGTCCGAGGACGTGATGCCTCCCTTGGCGATGACGAAGCGCGGCGGGAACGTCTTCAGGGTCCGGTTCACCACGGCGACGACGGCGGCGGACACGGTGCGGGCGATCCGCAGGCTCGCGGCGGCGTCGTCCGTCTTGATGAGCAGCCGGCTGGTGTGGAGGATGACATCGGCGCTGCGCAGGGCCTCCGCGACGGTCCGGACGATGCCGTCCAGGTACTCCTCGGCCCCGCCGCCCAGCAGTTTTTCGACGTCGATTTCCACGATGCGCGCCGCGCTGTGCTGTTCGACGAGGGCCTTGAGCTGGCGGGTGGTGACGCCGACGTGCGAACCGACGACGATCAGGCCGCCGGCGTCGGAGGGCGTGAGGCCCGCGTAGGCTTCCTCGCCGCTGAGTTCGGCGCGGATTTCCTGGCCGATGCGCCCCCGGACAAACGGCGGGCCCACCCGGTACAGGAGCTTCTTGCCCCGGCGTTCGGCTTCCTCCAGGCCCAGGGCCAGTGCGCGGAGATCGTTTTCGGTCACAATGTCGGCGACGATCGGGGTGGAATCCGTGGCGGACTCGATGGCGTCCGCAATGGCTTTGGCTGAGGCCAGGGGGTCCCCGTCCGGGGCGGCGGCACGGATGGTGTTCAGGTCCAGCACGATCACCGAATCCGCCGGGAACCGGCCTTCGGACTTTTCCTCGACGTACTTCGCCAGTTCGGAATTCGCGAAGCCGAAGCTCGCATCCCGGGCGAATTCGGTCTCGGCCACCGGAGTGAGCTTGCCGGCGTCCTCGCCGGTGCCGCGCATGTAGTGCACGCCGCCGATCGTCACGCGACCGGCGTCGGGGAATGCGGGGACGATCACGACGCCGTCCGTCACCTCGCCGGTGACAGCGGCGACGGTGGCCGCGATGGTGTCCGGTTCCAGCGGGTAGTGGCCGCGGAGGGTGGAGTCGCTGCGGCTGACGAACCCCAGGCGCAGCCCCGCACTGCTTGGATCGGCGCCGTCGGCTTCGAGGGCGGCCGCCGCGAGGGCGTTCCGGACCACTTCCTCGTTGCGGGCGGCAGCTTCGGCCGGGTCGAGGCTGCGGGTGTTGGTCAAGACGTAGACCGCGTCCTGGCGGCGGCCGTTGATGCGGTGGTTGAAAGCCCAGGTGAAGTCGGCGACTTCCCAGCGGGTGAGGACCGGCAGGTCCGCGACGGACTGCGTACCGGTGGGGTCGTCGTCAAGCACTACCAGGATCCGGGGGGCGGACGCGGACTGGGCCTCCACGGCTTCGGCGACGGTCCGGGCGGGAATCCGGACCTCCGCCGGAAAGGCGGCCAGCACATCTGCTTCGAAAAGCTCTGATTCAAAGGGCACTTGCACTCCATTGTGGGAACTCTGCTGCGGAACAAATTTGTAAGATGTCTGACATCTAACATCTGGATGCTAGTGTGGCATACGGCACAACGACGCGCAAGTAGACTTGTCCACCAGGAGCAACTCGGTGACAGCAGATGGGGAAAAGTGGCTAGGAAATCGCTGGTCGGCGTGGTCGCTGACGAACTGCTGGACCGTATCATTGCCGGCGAATTCCCGCCGGGCACATCGGTCCCCGGCGAGCTGGAGCTGAGCGCCCGCCATGAGGTGAGCCGCATGACGGTCCGCGAGGCGATGAAGACCCTCGAAGCCCAGCAGATCCTCAGCGTGGAGCGCGGCCGCGGGACCTTTGTGAACCCGCTGAGCCGATGGGCCTCCCTGGAGGCAGTCCTCCGGGCGGCCTCGGAGGGGAAGAACGACGCGGCTGCCGCCGTGCAGCTGATCGAGCTGCGCCGGATGCTGGAGTCAGGCGCCTGCGAGCTGGCGGCCGTCAGGATCAGTGACGCCGACCTGGAGGCCCTCTACGGGCAGCTGGAATCGATGCGCGTGGCGCACGAAAAGCACGATGTGGCCGCGTTTGTGGCGGCGGACCTCGCGTTCCACGACCTCATCCTGCGCGCCTCGGAGAATGTTTTTGTGGCCGTCCTGTTCGCCCCGCTGCACCGGGTGCTGGAAAAACGGCGGACCCAGACGTCCGAGGTGCGCGACATTCAGGCACATGCGATCGGCGAGCACCAGAAAATCGCGGATGCGCTGGCCACACGGGACCCGCACCAGGCGCGGGATGCAATGGACGCCCACATGCAGCAGACGCTGGATGACCTCAAGACCTACGTCCTGGCGGACCGGCCGGCCTGACTGGCGGTCCGGATGGCCCCGGGGGCGGGGTGACTGGCTGCGCCAGGCGGGGCTTAGGCCAGCGAGAGGAAGAGCTTCTCGAGCTCGGCCCGGTCCAAGGTGGGGTCCTCCTGCTGCATGCACTGCTGCAGGCCCGTGGCGATGATCGAGAATCCGGCCCGGTCCAGGGCGCTGGACACGGCAGCCAGCTGGGTCACAACACTCTTGCAGTCACGGCCCTCTTCGATCATCCGGGTCACGGCGGCGAGCTGCCCCTGGGCGCGGCGAAGGCGATTGATAACGGGCTTCATGTCAGTGGGATCGAGTTCCATTTTGTTCCTCCGGGATCAACAGGGTTCATTCCATGATATACCCCCCTATGTATTACTGATACCCCATAGGGTATGATGCCGCCCACTGCCGCCGCTGCCCGGGCATCAGGGGCCCCGACGGGGCCTCCTGCGGGGTGGTTCTGCACCGCTCGGGACCTAAGGACCTAGTGGATGCTGAATATTCGGCGTATTGCTAAAAGTGTGAACGCCGCCGGATTCCTGGATCCCGGCGCCGGCCAGGCCGGCGCACGGGTCCCCGCGCCGAGGCAGGGACCGGAGCACGGCGTGGCGTACGGCCCGCGGCGGGACATCCATTCGCGTGCAGCGTGGAACCCGGGGCTGTGGAGCCGCTATGTCGCTTTGGGGGATTCGTTCACGGCGGGCCTTGGGGATCCGGAGCCGCTGAGCCCCGGCGGCATGCGGGGCTGGGCGGACCGTATCGCCGAGGAACTCAGCGAGGGAAGAACGGATTTCCGGTACGCCAATCTCGCCGTCAGCGGCCTCCTCCTGCGCCAGATCCTCGACCGGCAGCTGGGGCCCGCGATCGCACTCAAACCGGACTTGGTCACGCTCTCAGCCGGCGGAAACGACCTGGTCTTCCACCGGAGCGATCCCGACCGGCTGGCCGCCGACCTCGACGCCGCAGTAGGCATGCTCAGCGCCACCGGGGCCACCATTGTGCTGTTCACTGGTCCCGACTGGCGCGATACACCGTTGCTGGGCCACAACCGGGGCAGGGTGGCCGTCTTCAACGAGAACATCCGGACCATCGCGGCGCGCCATCACGGGGTGATCGCTGATCTTTGGACCTTGCGCCAACTTGCCGACCCGCAGATGTGGGACCCCGACCGGCTGCACTTCTCGCCGATCGGGCACCACACCATCGCGGCCATGGTGCTGGAATCCCTGGGCGTGGCCCACACCCTCACGCCGCTGGAGCCCAAGCCCATGCCTGCCGCCAGCTGGCGGGACAGCAAGGCCGGGGACCTCGCCTGGTTCACCACCTACCTGCTGCCCTGGATGATCCGCCGGGTCCGGAAACGCTCCGACGCCCCGCCGCTGGCGCCCAAGCGCCCCGAGCCGGGGCCGGTCTACGGATCCTGAGGCGCACCATTCAGAGGGACGGCCTCCGGCCCTAGTCCCGCTGCGATCTGTCGGCTAATCTGCAGGAACGGCCCACCGCCGGGTATCGATGGCGATCACGAGGAGCGAAGTTGTCTAATCACACTTACAGCATTTCTGAAATTGTCGGAACGTCCAACGAGGGCGTTGATGCCGCCGTCCGCAACGGCATCGCCGAGGCGGCCAAGACCCTGCGGAACCTGGACTGGTTTGAGGTCAAGGAAATCCGCGGACACCTCGAGAACGGCGCTGTCGCCGACTGGCAAGTGACCATCAAGCTCGGATTCCGGCTGGAACGCTAACGTCCGACGCCGGCCCGCACGTTCCGTCGTCGAAGAACTCCGCGTGCAGTACACGCACTTGGGCCGCTCGGGCCTGAAAGTTTCCCGGCCCTGCCTCGGAACCATGAACGTCGGCCCCCAGACCGGGGAAGCGGATGCCCGCGCCATCATGGACTCGGCGCCGGGCGCGGGCATCAACTTCTTCGCCGGTTGTGGGCCCCCGCACCCGGGACCAACTCGATTCCACCTCCGCGCCATGGACCCGGCGCTCGATTCCGGCGCGCTCCGGCGGCTCGATGAAATCTTCCCGGGACACCGGACGGCACCGGGGGACTATGCGTGGTGACCGGCGAATTCATTGACGTCCGCGGGCGGCCCCGCCGCAAGGAGACGATCACGCCAGCCAAAAAACGGGACGACGAACCAAGAAATTACCCGCCACGAGGAGTTTTCACTCCCGGCCGAATGGCTCTTTGATAATAAGCATGATTAGTATTGGGGAAGAAGGATGAAGCGCACCCGGCAACCCGGGTGCCTCCTCACTGAAGAAGAAGGAACGATAAAAATGGGTTTTTTCGCATTTCTGATTCTGGGCCTCATCGCCGGCGCAATCGCTAAGGCAATCCTCCCGGGCAAGCAGGGCGGTGGCATTCTCATCACGCTGCTGCTCGGCGTGGTCGGCGCCTTCTTGGGCGGCTTTATCGGTAACGCGATCTTCGGCGTTGGCGTCAACGAGTTCTTCTCACTGTCGTCCTGGCTCCTGGCCATCGGCGGTGCGATCATCGTCCTGCTCGTTTACGGCATGATCACCAAGCGTTCAGCCCGCTAAAGCTGACGACCGGAAACCGGTCCCGGGAATTTTCCCGGGGCCGGTTTTTTGGCACACCCCCACTTTTTACCCGGCACCATCGAGGAACAGGAGTACCGCATGAAAGGCAAACTTCTTTTCGGAGCAGGAATCGCAGCAGGCTACGTTCTCGGATCGCGGTCCGGACGGGCCGCCTACGAGAAGCTCAAGACGCGGGCGGCGGCCCTCTGGGAAAGCCAGCCGGTCCAGGACAAGGTGGCCGCGGCGACCGAAGCGGTAAAGGAAAAGGCACCCGAGGTATCCGAGCAGCTCGGCGAAGCCGCCCGGCGGGCCGGAACTGTGATCGGCGCCGCGGTCCGCCGCGACACGCCCCCGACGGGGACAACAGGTGACGGGAGTGCAGCCGACGGCGGCATCCCCGCGCACAGCACCCATCCGGAGACCGTCAACCTCGGGACGTCCGTCGCAGCCGGGGCGGCCGACGTCGACTCGGACCCTGCACTGTCCGACCAGCACGGCCAGGACTGGTCCGACGAAGGCGGGGCCACCCGCGCCGGAGCCGCAACCAACGTCGATCCCGACAAGGAGTCCTAACTACTCCGGGGACCGCCGTCGCTCGGCCCCATCAAGCATCGGTGTTCCGATAACAACCGTGGCGTCCAGCTCCCCGGAGCGGGCCACACGGGCGGTGAGTCCGTTGCGCCGGAACAACTCGACGGTCTGCGGCGCCTGCCGCGGACTCGTCTCGATCAGCAGGTAGCCGCCGGGAGCCAGCCATCGCGGCGCCCCGGCGGCCACCCGCCGCTGAATCTGAAGCCCGTCTACACCGCCGTCGAGGGAAACCCGCGGCTCGTGCAGGCGGGCTTCCCGCGGCATGGTGCCGAGTTCGGCCGAGGGAACATACGGGGCGTTGACGGCGAGGACCGAAACCCGCCCGCGCAGCCGCTCCGGGAGGGCCGTGTACAGGTCCCCGACGTGAACCTCGCCGCCCAGCGGCATGACGTTGCGGGCCGCGCACTGTACCGCGGCCGGGTCGACGTCGGCAGCGTGCAGCTCCAGGGGCCCGGCCTGCGCCGCGAGCGCGGCACCGACCGCCCCCGAGCCGCAGCACAGGTCGACGACCACCGGCGCCCGTCCGGTGCTGCCTGCGCGGCCGGACCGTTTCACGAGCCTCGAAGCCTCACGGACCAGGAATTCGGTGCGCCGGCGGGGCACGAACACTCCGGTGTCCACTTCGATCCGTAGTCCACAAAATTCAGCCCAACCCAGGACGTGCTCGAGCGGAAGGCCGGATACCCGCTGCTGCACCAGGACGTCGAGGTGGTCCGGCGTTGTGGCAGCGCCGCAGAGCAGCCGGGCCTCCTCCTCGGCGAAGACGCAACCGGCTGCCCTGAGCCTCGTGATGACCGTGGGACTGGACGCGGGAGGGCCCGTCATGTCGCAGACCCCCTTCCGTTCATCGCGCCGGGAATCTCATGCTATCGAAATGGCAGGATGGCACCATGTCCACGAACAGTATGTCCTCCGGATCGTCGCTGCCGGTTCCGGCAGACGCGATATTGTCAGACGCCGCATTGTCAGACGCAGTACCGCCGGACGAGCTGATCTGGACCGGTTGTTACACCACGGACGGCGGCGGCCGCGGGACCGGGATCGGGGCCCTGCGCGCCCGTGCTGACGGAACGCTGAGCTGGCTGGGCGTCGCCGCCGCGGCCCCATCGCCGTCGTTCCTCGCCGTGCACCCCACCCGGGATGTGGTCTACGCGGTGGGCGAGGCGGCTGGGACCGTACGGGCATACCGGCGGTCCGGCGGCTTCGGCCTGGCCCCGGCCGGCCGGGACTGGCCGGCCGGAGAGGCGGCCTGCCATGTCGCCGTCGACCCGCGGGGCCGGTTCCTCGTGGTGACCTGCTGGGGCGATGGACAGGTCCTGCTGTACGAACTGGACCACGACGGCGGCATCATGGCACGGATTCCGGCCGCCGCTTCGATGATCCCCGGGCGTCCCAGCCGCGCCCACGCCAGCCTGACGCTCGACGACGGCAGGCTGATGACCACCGATCTGGGGCACGACCTCCTGCGGGTCTGGAACTACGCGCCCTCGCAGGGGCTGCAGCTGGACCACGAGCTGGCACTCCCCCGGGACAGCGGCCCCCGGCACCTCGTCCAGCACCCCGGCGGGAGCGTGCTGGTGGTGACCGAATATTCGATCGAAGTGGCCGTGGTGCAGCGCTCCCGCGAGTCCGGCATCTTCAGCCTGGCCGGGGTGGCCCCGGCTACCCGCGCCGGCGCCCTTCCCGGGGACTCCGCGGCAGAGATTGCCCTCTCCCCGGACGGGAGGCACGCCTACGTCGGGGTCCGCGGCTCCAACCGGATCAGCGTGCTCGATGTGGACAGCGACGGCGGTGCCCTCCGGCCCCTGGCCGATGTCCCCAGCGGCGGCGACTGGCCGCGGCATCATCTGGTCCGGAACGGCTGGCTGCATGTGGCGCACGAACGCTCCGGGAACGTGATGACCTACCCGCTTGATCCGGTCAGCGGTCTCCCCGGAGAGTCCGTGGGCAGGGTGGCGCTGGCGTCTCCGACCGCGCTGGTCCCCGCGGCGCGATAACGAGGGACATGCCCAGCCCTCACGCCAAGGAACGGGCATAACAGGACTATGTCCAACCTTCCCCACACCCAGTGGGCATGTCCCCCTGGGGCGTACACGGACGGGCCCGCGCAGCAACCCTGGCCGCGGGACATGCCCAGTCCACGCAGCCGACCCTGGGCACAAGGGCACTATGTCCAGCCCTCACCGCATCCAGAGGGCATGTCCCGCGCTAGCGTCTCGAAGATTTTCTGACCATTCGCTGGAATAACTTCCATGCAAGCGCTTACAGTTGTGACTTGGCTCTCAGTAGCCGGTCTCCCGCATCCACCCCTTCGTCGAGGCAACGTCGCTTACCGGAAGGTTCCCCATCGTGTTAATCCGCAGTACCAGCGCGGGCAAAAAGCCCGCACCCAGCCAGCGGCAGTGGCGTGCCGCGTTCCTCCGCACCGGAACCGCCGTGGCGGCGACCATCGTTACTGCGGCAGCCGCCGTCGTGATCCCGATGCCGGCCGCCCAGGCCACGCCCGCCCCGGACGATCCGTCGGCAGCCCACTCGCTCCGCGGCCCGGTGACCGACGAACGGTTCTACTTCGTGATGGCGGACCGCTTCAACAACGGCAGCACCGCCAACGACGGCGGCGGCCTCGGCCCGGATCCGATGATGTCGGGCTTCGACCCGACGAAGAAAGGCTTCTACAACGGCGGGGACCTCAAAGGCCTGCGGGACAAGATCGACTACATCCAGGGCCTGGGCACCACCTCGATCTGGCTGACCCCGAGCTTCAAGAACAAGGCGGTCCAGCCGGAGGACAAGTCGGCCGGCTACCACGGCTACTGGGTCACCGACTTCACCCAGATCGATCCGCACCTGGGCACCAACGAGGAGCTCAAGTCGCTCATCGACGAGGCCCACGCCCGCGGCATGAAGGTCTACTTCGACATCATCACCAACCACACCGCGGATGTGATCGGCTACGAAGAGGGCGACCGTGCGGCCTACAAGTCCAAGGACGCCGCGCCCTACCTGACCGCCGCCGGGGTCCCGTTCGATGACCGCGACTACGCCGGAACGGGCAGCTTCCCGGCCCTGGACGCGGCGAAGTCCTTCCCCTACACGCCGAAGCTGGCGCCCGGCGAGGAAAACCTCAAGGTCCCGGCCTGGCTCAACGACCCGACGCTCTATCACAACCGCGGCGACACCACTTTTGAAGGCGAAAACTCCTTCTACGGCGACTTCTTCGGCCTCGACGACCTCTTCACCGAACACCCGAAGGTGGTGAACGGCATGGCCGACATCTACGAGAAGTGGATCGGCGACTTCGGCGTGGACGGTTTCCGAATCGACACCATGAAGCACGTCAACGACGAGTTCTGGCAGCAGTTCGGCCCCCGGGTCCTCGACTACGCCAAGGCGCACGGCAAGGACGAGTTCTTTATGTTCGGCGAGGTCTTCGACACCTCCAAGAGCTTCACCTCGCAGTTCACCACCCGCAACAAGATGCAGGCCGTGCTCGACTTTCCGTTCCAAGATGCGGCCCGCAACTTCGCCTCCCGCGGCCAGGGCGCCAAGGAACTGGAGACCTTCTTCGCCGGCGACGACTGGTACACGGACGCCGACTCCAACGTCTACGAACTGCCCACCTTCCTGGGTAACCACGACATGGGCAGGATCGGCAGCTTCATCACCGCGGACAACCCGGACGCGGACGACGCCGAACGCGTCGCCCGCGACCGGCTCGCCCACGAGCTGATGTACTTCTCCCGCGGCAACCCCGTGGTCTACTACGGCGACGAACAGGGCTTCACCGGCCCCGGCGGAGACCAGGACGCCCGCCAGACGATGTTCGCGAGCAGGGTCCCGGACTACCTCGATGACGATCTGCTCGGCACCGACGCCACGCACGCGGGCGACAACTTCACCACCGCCCACCCGCTGTACCGCGGGATCAGTGAGCTCGCCACCCTGACCACCGAACATCCGGCGCTGCGCAACGGCGCACACCAGAACCGCTACGCCTCCGACGGGCCGGGCATCTACGCCTTCTCCCGTACCGACGCCAAGGACCAGCGCGAGTACGTGGTTGCCGTCAACAACAGCAAGCAGGCCCGGACGGCAGCGGTTCCCACCTACGTGGCCAAGCGCAGCTACAACCGCATCTACGGAGAAGCGGCCGCCGAGGTCAAGACCGCCGCGGACGGGAAGCTCACGGTCACGGTCCCGCCGCTGTCCGCCGTTGTCTACGAGTCCGCGGGCCGCATCCCGCATTCCAAGGCGGCACCCGCCGTGACACTGCAGGAGCCGGCGGCGTCTGCCGCGGACAACAGCCGCGTACGGATAGCGGCCGACGTCGACGGCAGTTCCTTCTATGAGGTCACCTTCCAGGCCCGCACCGCCGGCGGCAAATGGGCCCCGATCGGCACGGATGACACGGCGCCGTACCAGGTCTTCCACGACGTCTCCGCGCTGGACGCCGGCACGGCCGTGGAGTACCGCGCCGTCGTGCTGGACAACGGGTCGCACACCTCGGTGAGCAAGCCCCGCAGCGGCACCGTCCCGGCGCCGGTTTTGAGCCTGGCGTCCCCCAAGGAGGGCAGCAGCGTCCAGGGCAAGGTCGTAATCACTGCAGCCGCCAGCCCGGAAAAGGCCGACTACACCGTCCGGTTCGAGCGCAGCATCAGCGGCGGTGACTGGTCGGAAATCGGCCAGGACAGCTCCTCCCCCGCCTACACCGCCGTCGACGACCTGGGCGCGCTGGCGCTGGCGGACGGCACCCAGCTCCGCTACCGGGCCCTGATGGACGTTCCGGGCGTGGGCGAGGTGACCAGCGGGACCCGCACAGTCGTGGCCGGGGAGCTTCCCCAGCCTTCCTCGGTCACCGTCGCCGGGAGCCTCAACTCGGAAATGGGCTGCCCGGGTGACTGGCAGCCGGATTGCGGGGCCGCCCACATGACGCTGGATCCGGCGGACAAGATCTGGCGGCTCACCGCGGTCCTGCCCGCCGGCAGCTACGAATTCAAGGCAGCCCTCAACGGATCCTGGGACGAGAACTACGGCGCCGGCGGAACGCTCAACGGAAACAACATCACTCTGGACCACCCCGGGGGCCCGGTGACCTTCCGCTACGACAACAGCACCCACCTGCTGAGCGCCGTGTACGCCTCACAGCAACCGGGGGCCGTCGCGGCTGCCGGTGACATGAACTCGGAGCTTGGCTGCGCGGGCGACTGGATGCCGGACTGTGACGCGGCCCAGCTGATTCTGGATCCCACTGACCTGGTCTGGAAGCTGACCACCACCCTGCCAGCCGGCAGCTACGGGTTCAAAGCTGCCCTCAACCGCTCCTGGACAGAAAACTATGGGGCCGGGGGCGCCCCCGGCGGCGGCAACGTCAGCATCACGCACGACGGCGGGCAGATCACCTTCCGGTACGACCACTTCAGCCATCTCATCAACGCCGGCTGATCAGCGCCGCCACCAACCCGGAAGGGACCGACGTCCGGTTGGGTGCGCGGGTATTCAACCCGGACCGCGGGACATGTCCGCTCCCCGCACCCAGGGCTGGGCATATCAGCACTATGTCCAGCACTCGGAGCGGCCGGGGCGCATGTCCCGCGGAAGCTGGCCTGCGGCCGGCCCTCAGCGCCCCGCCGAGGCCCAGTCCAGCAGGCGGTCCAGGGGCCAGGTGGTGACAATCCGGGCCGCCGGCACGCCGTTGCGTTCAGCCCGCTCGGCACCGTACTGCAGGAAATCGAGCTGGCCCGGGGCGTGGGCGTCGCTGTCGATGCTGAACAGGCAGTCGGCGTCGAGGGCCACCTGAATGAGGGCGCCGGGCGGGTCCTGGCGTTCGGGCCGTGAATTGATCTCGACGGCGACGTTGTTCTCGGCGCAGGCCGCGAAGACCTCTTCGGCGTCGAACTCCGACGCCGGCCGTGTGCCCCGGCCGCCCTGAACCAGGCGGCCGGTGCAGTGGCCGAGCACGTTGGTGTGCGGGTCCGCGATGGCGCCGAGCATCCGGCGGGTCATGGTGCGCTTGTCGGCGCGAAGCTTCGAGTGCACGCTGGCGACCACGATATCCAGCCGGTCCAGCATCTCCGGGGTCTGGTCCAGGGTGCCGTCCTCGAGGATGTCGACCTCGATGCCGCGCAGGAGGCGGAAGCCGCCGTCGTCGGCGTTGATCTCCGAGACGACGTCGAGTTGTTCCGCGAGCCGCGCGGCGCTCAGCCCGTTGGCGATCTTGAGGTTGGGTGAATGATCAGTCAGCGCGAGGTACTCGCGGCCCAGCAGCCTGGCGGCGCCCACCATGGCCTCAATCGGGGATCCGCCGTCGGACCAGTCACTGTGGCTGTGCAGGTCGCCGCGCAGCGAGGCCAGCAACTCGCGCCCTCCCGGCACCAGAGGCTGGTCCCCCCGGCTCCGCAGGCCGCTCAGGTACTCCGGCACCCCGCCGTCCAGCGCCTCCCGGATGACCTGGAAGGTCCGGTCGCCAATCCCTTTGGTCCTTTTCAGCCGGCCATCACGGACCCGGGCAGCCAGTTCCTCCGCGTCCAGGCCGGCGATGATCCCGGCAGCCTTGCGGAACGCCTGGATCTTGAACGTCGGTGCGAGCTCGCGTTCAAGCCAAAAGGCAATCTCATTGAGGGCGTCGACGGCATCCATGGCACCATCTTCCACCCCATCCGCGGGCCGCGGACCCCCCGACGTGTCCGGATGTCGCGCCGATTTGGGCAGCGGGGCCTTCGTTCTGAGAGACTTGTCCCGGCCGGGGCCTGATCCGGCCGGGAACTACGCCGGCGGTCCTTGGGGAGGTCCGGCCTGGCAGCTGGGAATCTTCAGAATTATGGTGCTGCTCGACCGGTCCACGCTCATGGTGGTCTTCGCCGTGATGACGCTGACCATGCTGGTCCTTTTCTACTTCGACACCTACCGCAAGAGCCGGGCGCCCTTTGCCGGATGGTGGTGCGGCGCTGTCGCCTCCTTCTTCCTGGCCGCCGTCTTCTACTTCATGGGCGAGGTCCAGGAAGTGGCCTGGGCTCCCAGTGTGGGCAACGGTGTGATGGTGCTGGGCTCCGGCTGCGTCTGGGCAGGCACCCGCTCGCTGGCGGGCCGGAGGAACCGGCCCTGGCTGCTGGGGATTCCGGCGACGGCAGCCGTCGCCATTGACGTCGCCGTCCGGCACACGGACAACGCCCCGATCGGCAGCATTGTCCTGTTGGCCCTGATGGGGATGGCGATCGGGCTGGCCTCCGTGGAGCTGTGGCGCGAGCGGGCCGAGTCCTGGCACCTGGTCCGGTCCCTCGCCGTCGCAACGGCCGGCTGTGCCGCCTACTACCTGAGCCGGACCGTCGGGCTGGCCGTGCTGGGCCCCGCGGATCCGCTGTTCCAGGTGCTCTTCGGCACCGGCGTGACCCTGCTGATGGCCATGGTCCTGCTGGTGGTGGTCTCCTCCAGCATCACGTCGCTGAACTACGCCCGCCGGACCGAGGACCTGCAGGAGCTGGCCTACCGCGACGGGCTGACCGGGCTGCTAAACCGCGGGGAGTTTATGCACCAGGCCCACCGCCGGCTCCGGGCCAACCTCGCGGCCGGCGTCGACACCGCGATTGTCATGGCGGACCTGGACCGCTTCAAGGCAGTCAACGACCGGTTCGGCCATGACGCGGGCGACGGCGTCATCCGGGCTTTCGCCGAGGCATGCCGCTCGGCCGTGCGGGACGCGGACCTGGTGGGCCGCTACGGCGGCGAGGAGTTTGCCCTGCTGCTCGATGGCGTCGACGCGGAAGAAGCCGTCCGGATCGCCGACCGGATCAACGCCGCGCTGGCCGAAAAAAGTTCCCTGCCCCAGGGTGTGGACGCGCCGACGGCGAGCTTCGGCGTCGTCGACGCACGGGACCGGAACGCGGGGCTGCAGCGCCTCCTCCGGGAAGCCGACCGGGCCCTGTATGACGCGAAGGCGGCCGGCCGGAACCGGGCGGTGATCGGATTTACCGGGGCAGGCACCCAAGCGGGCTGAGCTGCCCGGAGTTTTGATCTGCCCGGGAACTCAGGAAGGGCGCGGAAGCTTTGCTGCGAGCCTTCCGGCCGCAGCGGCCGAAGGGCGCGCCGCGGGATCCATGGCGGTCATGGCGGCCAGCAACGACACCCAGGACGCGCCGACGCCGGCCGGAATCTCGGGATCGCGAAGGGTCCGCGCCACCAGGGATTCCACGGGGGTCCCCGGGAACGCCTTGGCCCCGGTGAGGCACTCCAGCAGCACGAGCCCCAGGGAATAGATGTCGCCGGGCGCACCCGGGTGCCGGCCGGCGGCCTGCTCCGGGCTCATGTAGTGCACGGTGCCGGAGGAATCGCCCGGCTCCAGCTCGACTCCGGCGGGGGTGGCGATGCCGAAATCCGCGATCCGGACCGCGGAGCGCCGCAGTTCGCTGACCAGGATATTGGCGGGTTTGATGTCCCGGTGAACCAGCCCGCGCCCATGGATGTGCGCAAGCCCGGACAGCGCCGACTCCGCCCACCGGGCCACGTCGCCGGTGTCGGCAGCGCCACTGCGGATCCGCTCGGCGAGGCTTCCGCCGTAGACATACTCCTCAACGAGGAAGGGGCGGCCTGCCCACTGGTCACCCGCCGGAACGACGCCTTCGGCGATGAACGTGACGATCGCGGGGTGGTCCAGTGACGCCAGGATGCGCGCCTCGGCGTGGATCCGTTCCGTCTGCCGCGGGTCAGGGCCCTCAGCGACCTTGATGGCGACGGGCCGGCCGTCCAGGAGGTCCGTCCCGCGGAACACCGTAGCGGTGGCGCCCCGGCCCAGCAGTTCATGGACGGCGAATCGCCCCGCCGGGGCATCCGGCAGGGCCAGCAGTTTGGCATCGAGTCCTGCGGCGGCGACCACAGGGGCCGTGGCGGCGGGCCGCTCCGCCAGGGCTACCCCGGAGTGCGGTGTCACCGGCTGAGCTCGGACAGGATGCCGGACGTGTGCACGATTCCGTCAAGCTGGAAGCCGCAACCGCAGCGCCAGAGCGGCGGCAGCTCTGCCGCGGCATCGGCCGGCGCGAAGGAGTACACGGACATGGTGGCCGAAGCCGGGGCCTTCCACTCCATGGGCATCCCGCAGTGGCTCGGCGCGGCCGCGCCGAGCGCTGCGGGCGCAGTGGCCGGTGCAGCAGCTGGCGCCATTGCGGCCACGGCGCCGGCGGAAAAACGAATCTCAGACATAGTTGGTAAGCATACATATAACTAGTCAGACTAGCTAGTTGCCGCTGAGGTTAATTTCCGCCGTGGTCCGTCGGCTCGGCAATAGCCTCACTCATTCGCCGCAGGAACCTGACCACGGTCCGCGCTTCCTCGTCGCTGAGCTCCTCCGCTACGGCCATCATGCGGCGGTGCATGTCCCCCAGCGTGGCCCGTACCTCGGCATCCGTGGCCCCCGTGGGGACGATCACCAGCGAGCGCCGGTCCGTGGGGTGGGGCTCGCGGCGGACATGGCCGCTGTTCACGAGCCGGTCAATCAATGACGTGGTGGAGGCGGTGGTGATTCCGAGGATGCGGCTGAGGTCCTTGGGCCCCGCCTGCTCGCCCGCGGCCTGGGCACGCAGCAGATATCGCAGCGCCAACAGGTCCGTCTCGCCCATCCCCATGGAATCCCTCGTGGAGCGCCGACGGGCAACTTCCACGTTGCGGTACTCGCGAAGCGCCTGGAGGACCGCGCCGGGCGGGTCGAGCCTGTCGTCGGGTCCATACCAGTACCCGGATCCGGTGGGGCTGTTCGCGTTCATCCGGCAATCCTAGCCGAACTGATAACTAGATCATCATGCGTTTTCGGCGGTTTCGGGGCAACAAAAAACCCCGGCACCCTGTCGCCAGGATGCCGGGGTTTTCCCGCTCTTCGCTAAAAGAGTGGGCCCTGTGGGGATCGAACCCACGACCCACGGATTAAAAGTCCGATGCTCTACCAACTGAGCTAAAGGCCCCAGCCGAATGCCCTAAAACAACGGATAAATCCGCCATTCGAGGGCCGATCAGCCCAGTCCATTTCTGGACGTTAATACTGTACCCCAGACCGGGACCGGTTTTTCGCACGGGGCGGGGACGACGCCGTCGGCCGTCACGGCGGTTGCAGCTGGGACCCGGCAACCGGCGGGCTGCACGCTCGATTCCCCGACAGCACTGGAGTAGCGTGGTGGCATGAGCGAGCAAGCAGGATCCAGCACCCCCGGACCGCCCCGGCACCACAAGCCGAAGCCCTTCGCCCCCATTGACTTTGAGCCCTTTGCGGGCGGGGCCGATCCCGCCCGCGTCTCCGAAGCGGCCCATCTCGCCGCGCAGGCCTTGGTGCGCCGAGGCCGCGACAGCGACGACCCCGTGGTGACCAAACGGCTCGTGAAGCTCGCCGACGAGCAGGGCCTGGAGGCCATCGCCGAAATGTGGGCCGAAAGCCCGGCACGCTCCCTTCCGGGAGCCCTCTGGCGGCTATACGCCCTCCGCGCCGCCACCATCCAGGACCCCGAGCGGATCTCCGTGTATTTCAAGGCCGGCAAGGACACCGCCCAGGTCTCGCACGTCGTCGCCGGCGCCGCCGAGCCGCCCGGAGCCGAGGAGATGAAGTCGATGGCGGACGCCATCCTCTCGGGCGCGTTCGACGGCGAGTTCGACGTCGCGCTGGAGCGTTCCGCCGCGTTCTGCCGCGTGGTGGCGCTCGGACAGGCCACCCTCGCCGACGGCGCCGAGCACGGGAACGAGGGCCACGCCAGCAAGCTCACCCGCAATTCGCACCTCCTGGTGAAAACCGCCGAGGACCTCGAGCACGCCGCCAACGCGTGGCGGCTGGGCGAGCTGGACTGAAGCTCATCGCGCGCCGCCGCTCCCCCGGCACGCATGCCTCCTGCGGACTGTCAATGTTGACTTGTCCCCGGCCACGTAGAAAACTAAAAGCGGTGCCGAACCGCGAAACCCCCGGGCTTCAACATTTAGCCGCCTAGAGCGGCCTACCGCCGAGAGGCGTATCCGGTTCGGCACCATTTTCATGCCCTGACCACCCCGTGAGAGCAACTGCCGAAGCCGACTGCACGGGCTGAACCGGCGCGGTACGGTCAGTTCCCGGTGAGCTCCGCATACAGCTTCTGGACACGGGCCTTGATGTCATCCCGGACCAGGCGCATGCGTTCCATGCCTTCGATGCCGCGTTCGGAGGGCTCGTCCGTGTCCCAGAGCTCGAGCCGTTTACCCTCAGGGGCGTCGACCTTTGCCTCGTTGCCCAGGACGATCACGACGTCGACCGCGTCCAGCACGTCGCCGGTAACCGGCTTGGGGTGTTCGCCGGTGATGTCGATGCCGAGTTCAGCCAGCGACTCCACGGACTGGGGGTTCAGCGCAGTGCCGGGCTTGGTCCCGGCGGAGTGCACCGTGACGGTCCCGCCAGCGAGCTGGTTCATCAGTCCGGCGGCGAGCTGGGATTTTCCGCCGTTCTTGCTGCAGACGAACAGGACACTGGGCTTTTTCGTCGTCTGGGTCATGCGTTTGGTTCTACCTTGTCTGAGTAGGGGGTGTTGAGCAGAGAGGCCGTCAGTCCTTTGACCCGCTCGTGGATCTCGTCGCGGATGATCCGCACGGCTGCAACGGGCAGGCCGGCCGGGTCTGCCAGCTCCCAGTCCTCGTAGCGTTTGCCCGGGTAGATCGGGCAGGAATCGCCGCAGCCCATCGTGATCACCACGTCGGAGGCGCGCACCACGTCGTCGGTGAGGGGCTTGGGGTAGTCCTTGGTGAGGTCCAGGCCCATTTCGGACATCGCCGCGACGACCGCGGGGTCCAGCTCGGCCGCCGGGAGGGAGCCGGCCGACCGGACATGGATCCTGCCCTTGGCCTCGACGGTGAGCAGGGCGGCGGCCATCTGGGACCGGCCGGCGTTCTGGACGCAGACAAACAGCACTTCGGGGACCTCGGACGCGACGGCGCCCTTGGATTTGGCCAGGGCACTGAGCCGGTCGATCGCGAAGTGTTCCGTGGTGGAGGGCAGGTACGTTTTGATCTTCGCAGTCCGGGCCAGCGCCGTGTAGGACTCGAAGACGTAGCGCTCCACCGTCTCCGCGGCGAACACGCCGGCAAACCGGTCGGCCAGGCGCGCGCTGATCCGGTGCAGGAGCTCGGTGTTGTCCTGCAGGCCCGTGCCGCGTTCAGGGTGGTCAATCATGTCAGCTCTCCAGTGTGCTCGGCGGACCGGGTCAGGCGTGGGTGGGTTCCTCGACGAGGGCGGTGGCGATGCTGTCGGCGTCGTCGAGGGCCGCGAGGTAGCGTTCGGCGTCCAGGGCGGCGGCGCAGCCGGTCCCGGCGGCCGTGATGGCCTGCCGGTAGCGGTGGTCCACGGCGTCCCCGCACGCGAAGACACCGGAGAGGTTGGTGACCGTGGTGGGCGAATCCACCTTGATGTAGCCCTCGGCGTCGAGCTCCACCTGGCCGTGCAGCAGTTCGGTGCGCGGGACGTGGCCGATCGCAACGAAGATGCCGGTGGCGGCCTGTTCCCGGGCTTCGCCGGTGCGGGTGTCGGTCAGGGTGACGCCGGTGACCTTGGTGTCCCCGTGGATCGCGGTGACGGCAGAGTTCCACGCGAAGCTGATCTTGGGGTTGTCCTTGGCCCGCTGCGCCATGATGCGCGAGGCGCGAAGCTCGCCCTTGCGGACCACCACCGTGACGGTCTTCCCGAAGCGGGTCAGGAACGTCGCTTCCTCCATGGCTGAGTCTCCGCCGCCGACCACAATGATGTCCTGGTCCCGGAAGAAGAACCCGTCGCACGTGGCGCACCAGGAGAGCCCGTGGCCGCTGAACTTCTTCTCCTCCGGCAGGCCGAGCTCCTTGTAGGCGGAGCCGGTGGCGAGGATGACGGCCGGCGCCTCGTGCGTCTCACCGGCTGCCGTGACCACACGCTTGAGGTGGCCCGCGAGCTGGACCTCTGTGACGTCGTCGAACACCACCTGCGCGCCGAACTTCTCGGCCTGCTGCTGGAGGCCGTCCATGAGCTCGGGGCCCTGGATGCCGCCGGGGAAGCCGGGGAAGTTTTCCACTTCGGTGGTGTTCATCAGGGCACCGCCGGCCGTGACCGCGCCGGCGATGACGAGCGGCTTCAGTCCGGCACGGGCGGCGTAGATCGCCGCCGTGTAGCCGGCGGGGCCGGACCCGATGATGATCAGCTGTTCGGTGTTTCCGGTGTCAGCGCTCACGGTATGCTCCTAGGCGGTCGGTTGGGGTGCAGGTTACTTGGCGGCGGGGACGAGGGAGGCGATGAGGCCCTCGATGCGGGCCTTGATGTCGTCGCGGATGGGGCGGACGGACTCGACGCCCTGGCCGGCCGGGTCCTCGAGTTCCCAGTCCTCGTAGCGCTTGCCGGGGAAGATCGGGCAGGTGTCGCCGCAGCCCATGGTGATGACGACGTCGGATTCCTTGACGGCCTCGGTGGTGAGGATCTTGGGAATTTCGGCGGACATGTCGATGCCGAGTTCGGCCATGGCCTCGACGGCGGCCGGGTTGACTTGGTCGGCGGGCTGCGAACCGGCTGAGCGGACATCGATCCGCCCCTCGCCCAGGGTGGTGAGGAAGGCGGCGGCCATCTGGGAGCGGCCGGCGTTGTGGACGCAGACGAACAGGACGGAAGGCTTCTTGGCGGTTTCGGTACTCACGGGTTTTCTCCTGGAATCAGTTGGGTCTCGGTAAGAGCGGGCATATTCGGAAAGCTAGGCAGTCAGCACGCGCGGGGCAAGGTCATTGATCCGGTGGGCGATGTCCTGGAAAGCCTGTTCAAAGGCTTCCTCGGTACCCAGGCGCAGCGGATCCGGCACTGACCAATGCACGCCGCCCAGACCACCCAGCTCCTCATGCGCGTTGTCACACACGGTCACCACGAAGTCCCCCTCCCCCGCCACCTGCTCCAGCTTGCGCGGAGCAACGTCTGCGAGGTCCATGCCGTGGCGACGGGCGACCTCGACGGCACCCCGGGCGATGCGGTCCGCGGGATGCGTTCCCGCCGACAGCGAGGGGATCTCGCTGACCTGCCGCCAGAGCGCGGCGGCCAGCTGGGACCGTGCACTGTTGCGAGTGCAGACAAACAGGACGCGGCGCGCACCGTGTTCCACCCCCGGCACCAGACCCTCCAGGGCGCCGGGGGCAAGCCGGATGTAGCTGCGCCGCCTGTCCGCTTCGGAACGGCGCCGGATCACCAGCCCGGCCTCTTCCAGCGCGCGCAGGTGGTGGGAGAGCAGGTTCGACGGCATCCCCAGCTCTGCCTGCAGCTCCGTCGGGGACAAGTCCCCCAGTGTCAGCAGGTCAACGATGCGCAGCCGCGCCGGGTCGGCGAGGGCCGCATGTTTGGCTACCCGCGCCCGAAAATCGTTCACTGCATCAATATTCATTGATTCAATTTTGACTGAGTTAATTCTTTCCGTCAAGCTGTTTCCATGACTTCCAACCAGCCGCCCCTCTGGCGCCGTGCCATCGCCGAACTGCTCGGCACCAGCCTGCTCGTCTGCATCGTCGTTGGCTCCGGGATCGCTGCACAGCAGCTCTCCCCCACCGATGTAGGCCTGCAGCTGCTCCAGAACAGCACCGCCACCGTGCTGGGCCTGACGGTCCTGATCCTGATGCTCGGACCCGTGAGCGGCGCGCATTTCAACCCCGTGGTCTCCCTCGCCGACTGGATCCTGGGCCGGCGCAGCGGGTCCGGATTGACCCTCTCCGAGCTGGGCACCTATGTGGCTGCCCAGCTCGTCGGCGCGGCGGGCGGGAGCGTGCTCGCGAACGCCATGTTTGAGGTGGGCACCTCCATCTCCGCCAAAGAACGCGCAACCACGGGGCACCTGCTGGGGGAGGTTGTGGCAACCGCCGGGCTTGTCCTGCTGATCTTCGCCCTCGCAGCCACGTCCCGCGGCGCCCTCGCCGCGCCGGCCGTGGGCGCGTATATCGGGGCCGCATACTGGTTCACGTCCTCGACGTCGTTCGCGAACCCGGCGGTGACGGTGGGCCGCATCTTCAGCGACACCTTCGCGGGCATCGCGCCGTCCTCCGTTCCGGCATTCGTCATGGCGCAGCTGGCCGGCGCGGCCGTGGGCCTGGGGCTCCTCCTGCTTCTGTTCCCCTCCGCACCCCGCGCCGCGGACGACGTCGTCCTTCCGCGCCGCTCCGAAAAGGCCAGCGCGTAGGCTTCGCCTGCAGCCGGAGGCGAATGGAGGGACACCGCGCTGATCGAACGGCGCACACGGGTCCTTTAGTACTTGTGCTGCAAGCACGGCGGCGGCGAAGGTAGTCGCTGGGAGATGACGACGCGAAGGCGACCAAGGAGGACACCATGAATGCCGAGACCCCCGCCACCGAGGCCCGGTTGCGTGCGATGCTGGAGAATATCCGGACGGCAACCGCCAACACGCGCCAAGCGATGGACTCACCGGGCGACGAGAACTGGGTGCAGGACGGCGAGTCGGATGCCGAGTACCTGCGGTCGATCCAACGGGACACGATCGCCAGACTTGACGCCACTGCCCGGGACATCGAAGCCCTGATGGCTCAGCGCCCGGACGGCTAGCCGAACGGGTCACAGCCCCCGCCGCACAAAGGTCGACGGGAGCTGGATCCACGTCAGGCAGGCAGGGAGCTGAGGGCGGTCAGGGCCGACAACTTCTCTTCACCGGCGGGCTCCTCGGGCAGCAGCGGAATGAGAGCCACCCTGTCCGCCAGGGTGTGCACCTTCGTCATCTGTTCCATTTCGCTTGCGGCGCGGGCCCGCAGGAACGGCGTCTCCGGGTGCGCGGCCGCAATCGAGTTATTGATGACCCAGGCCCACGGATGGATTCCGGCCCTCTCCAGGTCACCCTGCAATTCTTCGGCTTCGAGCACGGGCGTCGTTTCGGCCAGCGTGACAAGAACAACCTTGGTCTGCGCCGGATCCTGAAGCCTCATAAGGGGCGTCACGAAGCCCATGGTGCCGCCGACCTGACGGGCGATCTCCCGATGGTATGAACCGGTGGCGTCCAGGAGCAGCAGGGTGTGGCCGGTCGGTGCCGTGTCGATCACGACAAAGTGCCGGCGGGATTCCTGGACCACCTTGGAGAATTGCCGGAACACGGCCACCTCGTCGGTGCAGGGCGACAACAGGTCCTCGGCGAGGGCCGCGCGCCCGTGATCGTCCAGGTTCCGGCCCTTTGTCTCCATCACATGGGCCCTGTACTCCTGAATTGCCGCTTCCGGATCGATGCGCGAGACCGTCAGGCCCGGAATGGAACCATGGAGAGTTTCGGTGAGGTGGGCTGCGGGATCGGTCGTGGTGAGGTGGACCGCATGCCCGCGTTTGGCGAGGGCGACCGCAATGGCGGCAGCGACGGTGGTCTTCCCGACCCCGCCCTTGCCCATGCACATCACGAGGCCGTGGCCGTCGAGTTCCACTTCGTTCACCAGGGCGGCCAGCGGAAGGCCCTCAATTTCGGGGACCAGCGCGGCATCATCAGTGATATCGGCGTCGGAAGTGGCCGCGAACAGGGACTCGAGTGCCGGGATGCCGACCATATTGCCCGGCTTCAGATCCAATATGTCGCGCGGAAGTGAGGCGACGGCCTCGGGAATGGCCGCGATGGCAGCAGCCTCCCGGGCCCGCAAGGTCCGCGCCAGGTACTCGTCCCCTGCGGCTACCGGGAGGACGCCGTTGACGACGACGTACCCGCCACCGATCCCGATCTGGTTGAGTTCGAGATAGGTCCGCTCAATTTCGCTCAGGGACGAGGTCTGCGCACGGCTGACCAGGACAAGCCGGGTCCTTGCCGGGTCCGTGAGGGCCTGGACCGCCTTGGCGTACACCTGTTTGTGCTTCTCCAGCCCGGAGAGGGGGCCGAGGCAAGAGGGGTCTCCCTTGCCGGCAGCCAGGAAATCGGTCCACGAACCGGGCAGCTGGAGCAGCCGGATCGTGTGGCCGGTCGGCGCGGTATCGAAGACGATGTGGTCATACTCGCCGTAGGACCCACCGTCGGCGAGCAGGTTGGTGAACTCGTCGAATGAAGCGATCTCAGTGGTACAGGAACCGGACAGGCTCTCGGCGATCCCAGCCAGCTCCGACTCGGGCAGGAGGCCGCGGACGGGTGCGATGATCCGTTCCCGGTACGCCTCGGCTGCCTGCTCCGGGTTAATCTCCAGCGCAAAGAGACCCGGAACATCCGGGATGGCAGAGACGGCGTTTCCGATCGTCACGCCGAAGACCTGTCCGACATTCGACGCCGGGTCGGTGCTGACCAGCAGCACCCGCTTGCCGGCCTTTGCCAGGGTCAGGGCAGTCGCACAGGCCACCGAGGTCTTGCCAACACCGCCCTTGCCTGTGAAGAAAACGAACCGTGGAGTGTTCTCGAGGAATTTCACGCCGGACCTAGCAGCAGCTCGTGGTGTCGCTGCACAGAGCGGATTCGTAGATTCGGTTGGCAGGCATGTGGTTCTCCTTGAACTTGCAGCGGCTCGATCCAGCACCGGAACGCAGTGCCACATTCGCCCAGGTGGTCGTCACTGAATCCATACGAGGCCTTGAGCGTGGCACCATCACAGCATATCGATCATTTTCGATGCAAGATAGGGTCGGTGAGGGTTACGTTGGAGACGGCGCACCGGTCCGCCGTCATATTCCGAGGGGCCACCCGGGTGGTTTCCCGGCACTCTCAGGGCGGACGGTAAAGTAATGCACATGCGCGGGCCATCACCACGTCACACGCCCGGCAGAAAACTCCCGTGCACCTCCTTCCCGAAGACCGGTAACCACACGTGAAGCTGCGCCTTTTCCCACAGGAACCCGCCGGGCTGAATCTCCTTGCCCAGCTGGCACGCCAGATTGTGCTCGCCACAGGCACCCTTTCGGAGATCCTTGGCGCACCGGCCAGTGAGAACGCCCGGCTGGTGGAGGACATGCACAACCACGAGGCCAAATGCGCGGAGCTGCACTTCGCCCTGCTGACCCATATGCGGACCACTTTCGTGAGCCCGCTACCCCGCGAGGACATGTATGCCCTGTCCCGGCACCTCAATGATGCGATGGAAAAGCTTGATGCCGCCGCCGACCTGGTGTCCCTCTACAAGCTGGACCGCCTGCCGAAGCGCGCCGCGGACCAGTTAGAGATCATCAGCAGGCAGGCTGAGCTCACCGTGGATGCCATGCGGAACCTCGACAACCTGGACGAGCTCGAGGACTACTGGATCGAGGTCCTCCGGCTGGCCAAGCGCGCGGAGCGGTCCCATCGGGTCTGGGTGGCGGACATGCTCAGTGAAATGAAGTCGGCGCGGTACGCCCGCAACCGGGACATCGCCGACCAGCTGGTGGAAGTCACCAGGGACATGCGCCGGATCGCGACCCAGGTGGGCAGCATCATCGTCAAGGAATCATGACGTGACCATCTTCCTGTTTGCCCTGGTGGTGGTTTTCGCCGGGGCATTCGCCTTCCTGAACGGCTTCAGGGACGCCTCCGCGTCGGTGGCACTGGCCGTGCGGACCCGCGCCCTCACCCCCACGGTTGCGGTGCTGCTGGCCGGGTTCTTCAACTTCATCGGGGCGGGGTTGAGCGCCGCATTGGCCCTCGCCGTCAGCCGGACTTGGGTGCAGCTGCCGCCAGGAGAGAACGGGCTGGTCATCCTCGTGGCGGGTCTCGTCAGTGCCGTGCTGTGGGGGATCTACACCTGGTGGCGGGGTATCCCGTCGTCCTCGACGCATGCCCTCGTGGGAGGGCTGGCCGGCGCCGGTGTCGCGAGCGTCGCCGTCGGCGGGAACCCCGTCGGCGGCGTTGACACGTCCCTGCTCTTCCAGGTGGCGCTTCCGCTGCTGCTCTCACCCCTGATTGCTTTCGTCGGCGCCTACCTGCTGGTCTGGCCCGCGACGTGGGCCGCGCGGTATACGCCGCCGAACGTCGTGAACAGCCGCGCGCGGAGCGCCCAGAGCATTGCCGGGGGCGCCGTGGCGTTCGCCCACGGCCTGCAGGATGGCCAGCGCACCAGCGCCGTCCTGATCCTGGCGCTGCTGGCGTCCGGACTGTCCGACGGCGGCGAGCTGCCGGTCTGGGTGGCTCTGTTCACCGCGGTCCTGCTGACCGCCGGGACCCTGGCCGGCGGCTGGCGCATTTCGTACACCATGGGCTACCGGCTGATCCGGATGGATCCCCTGCGCGGTTCCGTGGCCCAGCTGTTCAGCTCGGCGATCCTGCTGGTGGGCGCGATCGGACTGCACTGGCCCATCTCCACCACGCACACGGTCACCTCGGCCGTGTTGGGCTCCGGTTCCAACCAGCGGTTCCCCGCCACCAACCGGAAGGTGGTGATCCGGGTGCTGCTGTTTTGGGTGCTCACACCGCTTGCCACCGCGGCAGTGGCGTTCGTGCTGGCCCTGTCCGTGTCACCGCTCAAGGACCTCTAGCGACTTAGCGACTCATCGGAGTAGAGCCGTTTATCCGAAGCGGCCGGAGACGTAGTCTTCCGTGGCCTTTTCAGTCGGGTTGCTGAACATGGTGTGGGTGTCGCCGTACTCGATCAGGCGTCCCGGCTTCCCGGTGCCCGCGATGTTGAAGAAGGCAGTCTTCTGGGACACTCGGGCGGCCTGCTGCATGTTGTGGGTCACGATCACCACGGTGTACTGGTCCTTGAGCTCATTGATGAGGTCCTCAATGGCGAGTGTGGAGATCGGGTCCAGGGCGGAGCAGGGCTCGTCCATCAGGATCACCTGGGGCTCCACGGCGATTGCGCGGGCAATGCACAGGCGCTGCTGCTGCCCGCCGGACAGGCCCGAGCCGGGCTTCGCGAGCCGGTCCTTGACCTCATTCCACAGGTTGGCGCCCCGCAGTGAGCGCTCCACCAGCGCGTCGGCCTCGCCCTTGGACATCTTCTGGTTGTTCAGCTTCACGCCGGCTAGCACGTTGTCCCGGATGGACATGGTGGGGAACGGGTTGGGCCGCTGGAACACCATGCCGATCTGCGAGCGGACGGTCACCGGGTCCACGCCGGGACCGTACAGGTTGTCGCCGTCGAGGAGCACCTCGCCTTCCACCCGGGCGCCGGGGATGACCTCGTGCATACGGTTCAGTGTGCGCAGGAAGGTGGACTTGCCGCAGCCGGAGGGACCGATGAAAGCCGTGACCGATTTGGCGTCGATGTTGATGTTGACGTCTTCAACGGCCAGGAATTTGCTGTAGTAGACGTTCAGGTCCTTGACGTCGATGCGCTTAGACATGATTTTCCTTCACTTGCTGGGGAAACGGGCTGAAGAGTTGGGCGGCCGGCGCCGGGCTAGCGGCCGGTCTTGGGGGCGAACGCGCGGGCGATCAGGCGGGCGATCAGGTTGAGCAGCATCACCAGGATGATCAGCACCAGGGCCGCGCCCCAGGCGCGCTGGGAGGACGGATCCGGGTTGGACGGCGACGTCGGGTTGAGGATCTGCGTGTAGATGAACGTGGGCAGCGAGGCCATCCAGCCGCTGAACACGTTGTAGTTGATCGAGGTCGCGAAGCCGGCGGTCACGAGGATCGGCGCGGTCTCGCCGATCACGCGGGCGATCGCCAGGGTGACGCCGGACGCGATGCCCGAAATCGCCGTCGGGATGACCACCTTGAGGATGGTGCGCCACTTGCGGACGCCGAGGGCGTAGGCGGCCTCGCGGAGTTCGTTGGGGACGATCTTCAGCATTTCCTCGCTGGAGCGGACCACCACGGGAATCATCAGCACGGACAGCGCGACGGCGGCGACGGCACCGGTTTTGGTGCCCGGCCCCACGATGGCGAAGAAGAACGCGGCCGCGAACAGGCCGGCCACAATCGAGGGGATGCCGGTCATGACGTCCACGAAGAAGGTGATGGAGCGGGCCAGGGGGCGGTCGTTGCCGTATTCCACCAGGTAGATGGCGGTCAGCAGGCCGATGGGCACCGAGATGATGGTTGCCACCAGCGTGATGAGCAGGGTGCCGATCAGCGCGTGGAAGATGCCGCCGACGACGGGCGCGCCCTCCTCGACGCTCTTGTTGTCGAAGGCGCCCGTGACACCGTTCATCGAGGTGGTCAGGAAGCCCGGGTCCATGAGTCCGGGAAGGCCGTTCACCAGCACCGTCCAGATCACGGAGACCAGGGGCAGGAGGGCGATCAGGAACGACCCGACGACGAGGCATGTGGCCAGTTTGTCCTTGGCCTTGCGGCTGCCTTCAACCGCTCCACTCCAGCCGACGAGGCCGGCCGCGAAGAGAATGGCGGAGACGAGGCCCCAGCCGAAGGCGTGGAAACCGATCAGTGCCATGATGGCGGCACTGAGCACCAGGGCCACGGCCAGGACAAGGTAGGGGGCCCATTTGGGCAGCTGGCCCTTGGTGAGGGCCGAGCGCTTCTTGACGGGGGTCAGGGTGGCGGTCATTTAGTTGGCTCCCGAGAATTCTTTGTGCCTGGTGATGATCCACCGGGCAATCATGTTCACGCCGAGGGTGATGACAAACAGGACGAGGCCCGCTGCGATCAGGGTGCTGACCTGAATCCCGCTGGCTTCGGGGAAATTCAGCGCAATCTCGGCGGCGATGGTCTGGTTGCCGGTCTGGATCAGGCTCGCGGTGAGGGCGCCGGAGGACAATACCAGCGCAACGGCCATGGTCTCGCCCAGCGCACGGCCCAGGCCCAGCATGACGGCGCTGATGATTCCGGGGCGGGCGAACGGCAGGACCGCCATTTTGATCATTTCCCACCGCGTGGCTCCGAGCGCCAGGGAGGCTTCCTCATGCAGCTTGGGGGTCTGCAGGAAGATCTCGCGGGTCAGGGAGGTGATGATGGGCAGGATCATGACGGCCAGCACGATTCCCGCGGTGAGGATGGTCTTGCCTGTGGCGGAGGCGGGGCCCTGGAAAATCGGCAGCCAGCCCATGTTGCTGGCCAGCCAGTTGTAGGCCGGCGAGATTTCCTTGGCCAGGAACGCCGCGCCCCAGGCTCCGTAGACCACGGAGGGAATGGCGGCCAGCAGGTCCACCACGTAACCCAGGCTCGAGGCGAGCTGCCGGGGGGCGAAGTGCGAGATGAACAGCGCGACGCCGATCGCGATCGGCGTCGCGATCACCAGGGCGATGGTGGCCGCGATGAGCGTGCCGATGACGATCGGCCAAATGTAGGCGAAGAAGCCTTCGCCGCCCTTGATCATGTCCGGGGAGGCCGTCAGGGCGGGGAATGCCTGGACAACCAGGAAGAGCGCCACTCCGAAGAGCACGGCCAGGATGAGGCACCCTGCGGCCAAGGTGGCTCCGGAAAAGACTTTGTCTCCGGCGCGGCCTGCGCCCCGGGACGAGGTCAGGGAGGTGGTGGTCACTTCATGATCCTTCGGCTTCGAAACTTTTGGTTCTTCGGACAAAACGCTCAGGTTCCCTGCCCCGGGCCGACGGTCGGTGACCGTCTGATCGGAACAGGGAACCTGGGTCAGGCTGGTGTTTCCACTATGCCTTGTGGCGCAAGGGATTCCCTACGACTTGACCTTGATGGCCTCGATGGAAGCCATTGCCTTGTCCTGCAGCTCCTTGGACAGCGGTGCGGACTTTGCGGCGTCAGCGGCTGCCTGCTGACCGGTCTCGGAGACCACGTAGTTCTCGAATGCCTTGACCAGGTCAACAGTTTCCTGGCTGTCGTAGGTGGAGCAGACGATGTGGAAGGACACGAGCACGATCGGGTAGGCACCCTCGATGGTGGTGGCACGGTCCAACTTGATGGAGAGGTCGTTGGCGTTGCGTCCCTCAACCGGCTTGCCGGCGTCGACTGCCTTGGCGGCAGCCTCGGCGGAGATCTTCGTGAAGGTCTCGCCCACCTTGATCTGCGCGACGCCGAGCTTGCCGCTGACGGCGGAGTCGTCGGCGTAGGTCACGGCGCCCGGGGTGTCGGTGACAGTCTTGACCACACCGGAGGTGCCCTTGGCGTTCTCGCCCTTCAGCGACGCCGGCCACACGCCGGAGGCCTTGTCGGTCCAGACCTCGGGGGCCGCAGCGGCCAGGTAGTCGGTGAAGTTGGAGGTGGTGCCGGAGTCATCCGAGCGGTTCACCGGGGTGACGTTGAGGTCCGGCAGCTTGGCGTCCGGGTTCATGGCAGCGATCGCCGGATCGTTCCACTTGGCGATTTCGCCGCGGAAGATCTTGGCAACGGTGGGGGCGTCGAGGTTCAGTTCCTTGACGTCGGGCAGGTTGAAGGCCACGGCGATCGGGGAAATGTAGACCGGGATGTTGATGGCGCCGTCGGGGCCGCACTGGGTGGTGGAGCTGGCGTACTCTTCGTCCTTGAGGTAGGCATCGGAGCCACCGAACTGGGCGGAACCGTCCAGGAGTGCCTTGCGGCCTGCGCCGGAGCCGTCCGGGGAGTACTGCACAGTGGCACCCTGGTTGGCCGAGGCGAAGTTGGTCTTCCACGCGTCCATGGCCGCACCCTGTGCGGAGGAACCGATACCGGTCAGCGTGCCGGTGGCCTTGGGGCCCGAGGCGGCGGGGGTCGCTGGAGCGGTGCCCGTTGCGTTGTCAGAACCACAGGCGGTCAGCGCGAGAGCGCCAGCTGCGATGACAGCGATTGCCGCGTGGCGGCCGAAGCGGAGTGCCTTCACTAGATGTACCCCTTCCAGGGATTTTCTATGCGTGCCGGGCCGGAGAAGGCCGGGCAGGGGATGCGTACGGTTTGTACCTTTATTGAAGGTAGGTGCCCCAGATGAAGAGAATGACCGTTCAAGGTGAACGAATGGTTAACGATGCCGTGACATTGGCTTACATCCGCCGGTTCCCTCTTGCGTTAGCTGAGTCACATCCGTAGGGGTTGTGGCGCGGCCGGCGCTCGAGGACCGAACAAATAGACTGGAGCGCATGGCCCCCGCCCCTGGACTCTCCGCAAGCACCCGGTTCCTGCGTCGACGGGTGCGCACCGGCCTGGTCCGGAGCCGGAACTCCCTGGTGCCGGCCATCCAGATGACCGCCTGCGCCGTGGGCGCCTACGCGTTCGCCGAGTACGTCCTGGGCCACAGCGGCCCGCTCTTCGCCGCCACATCATCCCTCATCTCCCTGGGCTTTTCCCGCGACCCCAGGCTGCGCCGCGTGATTGAGGTCGGCCTGGGGTGCACCCTTGGCATCGTGGTCGGGGACCTGCTGCTGCACTGGCTGGGCGCCGGAATCTGGCAGGCCGCCGTCGTGCTGCTGTTCTCAATCCTGCTGGCCCGCTTCCTGGACAGCGGCACGATCTTCACCACCCAGCTGGGGCTGCAGTCCCTGCTGGTGGTGCTGCTGCCGGCGCCGGCCGGGGGGCCGTTCACCCGCAGCATCGATGCCATCGTGGGCGGGGTGTTCGCCCTGCTGGTGACGATCCTGGTACCGAAGGACCCGCGCCGGGAACCCCGCAGTGACGTCAAGAAGCTCCTGCATGAGCTCGGCGAGGTGCTGCGCGAATGCGCCTCCGCGCTGAGCTACAGCGACTCCACCCAGGCCTGGCATGCGCTTATCCGGGGGCGGAACTGCCAGCCGCTGGTCGATGCCATGCGGCAGTCGCTGCGGGCCTCCGGCGAGGTGGCCACGCTGGCGCCCGCCTACCGCCGGCACCGGGAGGAGCTGGACCAGATGGAACAGTCGCTGGATTACATCGACCTCGCGCTGCGCAACAGCCGCGTCTTTGCCCGCCGCCTGACCAGCGCCATCAACCATGCGGCGTTGTCCGACGAGGCCACCCAGAACATCGCCGACGTCCTGCAGGACACGGCCGACGCCGTCGACGAACTGTCCCTGGGCCTTGCGGAAGTGCACGACGGCGTCCGCCGCTCGCACCTGCGGACCGCCCGGGCGGACCTGCGGGAAATCGCCGGCCGGCTGCATCCGCGGCTGCTGGACGTGCAGCGGCTCGAGGGCGAAACGGTGGTGATGCTGTTCCGCCCCCTGATGGTGGACCTGCTCGAAGCGGCAGGGGTCGACTCGCGCGAAGCCCGGGACATCCTCCCGCCGCTGTAACTGCCGTGGCGACCGTGGTTGTCGTATGCCGCGGATAGTGTGGAGCAATGGCTACCAAGACTTCCCGGACTTCCAAGGCGCCGGGCTACAAATGCGCGGAGTGCGGCTGGACCACAGCCAAGTGGGTGGGCCGCTGCGGCGAGTGCCAGGCCTGGGGCAGCGTTGAGGAAACCGGCGGCGCCGTGGCACGCACGACGGCGGCCACCACCGTGCTGGAGCCGGCCCGCCGGATCTCCGAGGTGGACGCCACCACGGCGGCTTTCCTTCCCACCGGCGTGGACGAACTGGACCGTGTCCTCGGCGGCGGGCTGGTCCCCGGAGCAGTGATCCTGCTCGCCGGCGAACCCGGCGTCGGCAAGTCGACCCTGCTGCTGGACGTCGCGGCGAAGTTTGCCCGCACCGCCCAGGACGTCCTCTACATCACGGGCGAGGAGTCCGCCGCGCAGGTCAAGCTCCGGGCGGAACGGATCGACGCCGTCGCCGAGTCCTTGTACCTCTCCGCCGAAACGGACCTTGGCCAGGCCCTGGGCCAGGTGGAGAAGCTCGAGCCGCGCCTGCTGATCGTGGACTCCGTGCAGACGCTGAGCAGCGCCGACGTCGAAGGCAGCGCCGGCGGTGTCTCGCAGGTCCGGGAGGTCACGGCCTCTCTGATCGCCGCGGCCAAACGCCGCAACATGACCACGCTGCTGGTTGGCCATGTGACCAAGGACGGCTCCATCGCCGGGCCCCGGCTGCTGGAGCACCTTGTGGACGTGGTGTGCCAGTTCGAAGGCGAGCGCCACTCCAGGCTGCGGCTGCTGCGTGCGGTCAAGAACCGGTACGGCCCCACCGACGACGTCGGCTGCTTCGACCTGAACGAGGACGGGATTGTGGGTCTGGCCGATCCGAGCGGGCTGTTCGTCTCCCGGACCAAGGAACCCGTGTCCGGAACCTGCATCACGGTGACCCTCGAAGGGCGCCGGCCGTTGCTCGCGGAGGTGCAGTCCCTGCTGGCCGAAAGCGCCAGCTCCCAGCCCCGCCGGGCAACCAGCGGGCTGGACAGTTCGCGGGTGGCCATGCTGCTGGCTGTCCTCCAGCAGCGGGCCGGGTGCCTGCTGAGCAAAGACGATTCCTACGTGGCGACCGTGGGCGGCGTGAAGCTCAGCGAGCCCGCGACGGACCTGGCGGTCGCACTGGCCGTTGCATCGGCCAAGTCCAAGAAACCCCTTCCGCAGCGGCTCATCGCTTTCGGCGAAGTGGGCCTGGCCGGCGAAGTCCGCCCGGTGCCGGGCATCAACCAGCGGATCCAGGAGGCCCACCGGCTGGGGTTCACCCACGCCGTCGTCCCCGCGAGCCCGAACGGCCCCGGCCCTGTGCCGGCGGGCTTCTCGGTGCGGGAAGTCGGGCATCTGGCCGAAGCGCTGGGACTTCTGATCAGCTGAGACCTCGTTGCGGCCTCCTTCCGGCGTGCCCGGGCGGCCCGAAAGGCGACTTAGGACCCTTCCCCGGGCGTGGTGTCCGGCGGATCATGGGACAAAAGACGGCCTCTGGCGGAGGGATCAGGCCATGATGGGGTATTACGGGAACGGCTTCGGCTGGATGTGGCTCTGGGGCCTGCTGTTGCTGATCGGAATCGGGGTGCTTGTGCTGCTCGCGGTCCGCCTCTTCACCGGCGGAGTAAGCCGTGGCGGGGCCGGTCCCTACGGCCCTCCCTACGGCGCACCACCCTACGGCCCGCCGGGGACTCCCCCGGGCGGCACCGGGTTCCAAGGCGGTCCAGGTTTGCCGGGCGGCAAGAGCCAGGCCCGCCTGATCCTCGATGAACGCTTCGCGAGGGGCGAGCTCACCGCGGAGCAGTACCGCGAAAATTTGAAAGTCCTCGGCGAGGAGCCGTAATGCGGCCCATCAGCCGCCGCGACGCCCTGCTCCTGGGCGGTCTGGGCACTGTGGCGACGGCAGCCGGCGCCGCCGGGCTGTGGTGGTCGCTGGCTTCCCCGCGGCAGCCGCTCGGCGGCGCGCTGACCGGGCCGGGACCCAATCTGCTGGGCCCCCCGGAGCTTCGCAGCGAGAACGGCAGGCTGCAGCTCACCCTCGACGCCGCCCGCGGGCAGGTGGAACTCGGGGGCCGGTCCGCCGGCGCACTCTCTTACAACGGCACCGTCCCGGGCCCCACCCTCCGCCTGCGGCCCGGTGATGAGCTCGGCATCAGGCTGGTGAACGGCCTCGACGAACCGACCAACCTGCACGTCCACGGCCTGCACGTGTCCCCGCAGGCCAGCAGCGACAACGTCTTCGTAGAGGTCATGCCCGGGGAAAGCTTCGACTACAGCTACCGGTTGCCCGCGGACCACCCCCCGGGTGCGTACTGGTACCACCCCCATCACCACGGGCTGGTCGCAGGGCAGATCTTCGCGGGGCTTTTCGGGGCGATCATCGTCGAAGAGCCCGAAGCCATCCCTGTAAATAGCGAACGGGTTCTGATTGTCTCGGACACCACCCTGGACAGTGCCGGGAACATCGCGGCGGTGACGCCGATGGAACGGATGGCGGGCCGGGAAGGTGAACTGCTCCTGCTCAACGGGCAAAGCCACCCGCTCCTCACCGCCCGCCCGGGCGAACGGGAACGGTGGCGGATCATCAACGCCTGCGTGGCCCGCTACCTCCGGCTCCGGCTGGACGGCCAGCAGCTGCAGCTGCTCGGCATGGATTCGGGACGGTCCGCCACGCCCGAACCCGTGGACGAACTCCTGCTCGCGCCGGGCAATCGCGCGGACCTGCTGGTGATCGCCGCCGCCGGCGAATCAGTGCTGCAGACCCTCCCCTACAACCGCGGCGGCATGCCGGGAATGATGGGACGGCGGCGGACCCCGGCCAGCGGGTCTGCCGCCCTGGCAGTCTTCCGGGTCGAGGGCGAATCCGGAACCCCGCCAGGTGCCGTGACCGCCCGGCCTGCCCCGGAAGACCTGCGCCCCGCAGCCGTGGCCGCGCGCCGGCAGCTGATCCTGGCCATGGGCGCGGGCCCGGGAGGAATGGGCGGGGGTATGGGCGGCATGCGGTTCAGCATCAACGGCCGCGAGTACAGCGAGGCCCGGACGGACACCATCGTCTCCGCCGGGACGGTCGAGGAATGGACGCTGGTCAACACCAGCCCCATGGACCACCCGTTCCACCTCCACGTGTGGCCGATGCAGCTCATCGAGGACAACGGTCAGGGCGCCGGCGCCGTGGTGATGCGGGACGTGGTGAACGTGCGGGCGAACAGCCGCGCCACGGTCAGGATCGCGTTCCGCGACTTCCGTGGCCGATCGGTCTACCACTGCCACATCCTGGATCACGAGGACCAGGGAATGATGGGGGTGATCGAGGTCCGCTAACGGGTGAATCCTCTTGTCAAGCATACCCCCTGGGGGTATGGTTGCCTCATCCGAACTGACGATGGATCTCCACGGGAGCGCATCATGGAACACCCGCACAGCAGCCACCCCGTCGGCGGCGGGCAGCTGAACCAGGCGAAAGCAGAACACGGCCGGCCGAACGAAGAACACTACGGGCACCAGCCCCACGGCGCGCCCGGAGCCGGCACCGCCCCACAGCCGGACGACGAGCATCTGGTTCACAGCCAGGGCCAGCACGCCGGGCACAGTGTGGCGATGTTCAAGAACCGGTTCTGGCTGACCCTGGCCCTGGCCGTACCCGTGGTCTTCTTCAGTCCGATGTTTGCGCACCTGCTCGGCTACCAGCCTCCGGTGTTTCCCGGCTCCGCCTGGATCCCTCCGGTGCTGGGAACGGTCATCTTCTTCTACGGCGGCCAGCCGTTCCTCAAGGGCGGACTCAGGGAGCTGAAAAGCCGCAAACCGGGCATGATGCTGCTGATCGCCATGGCCATCACGGTGGCTTTCACCGCCTCGTGGGTGACCACCCTGGGGATCGGCGGCTTCGACCTCGACTTTTGGTGGGAACTGGCCCTTCTGGTCGACATCATGCTGCTAGGACACTGGCTCGAAATGCGCGCGCTCGGCTCGGCCCAGGGCGCTCTGGATGCCCTCGCGGCGCTGCTGCCGGACGAGGCAGAACGCATCACCGAAACCGGAACCGAGACCGTCGCGGTGTCCGAGCTCAGGAGCGGCGACATCATCCTGGTCCGCTCCGGCGGCCGGATGCCGGCGGACGGGGCCGTGATCGAGGGGCAGGCCGAATTCGACGAGTCCATGATCACGGGCGAGTCCAAGACCGTCCTGCGTTCCCCCGGCGACCCCGTGACGGCCGGGACCGTCGCCACCGGCAACAGCCTCCGCGTCCAGGTAACAGCCATCGGCGAGGACACCGCCCTGGCCGGAATCCAGCGGCTCGTGGCCGAAGCCCAGGCGTCTTCCTCCCGGGCCCAGGCCCTCGCCGACCGCGCCGCCGCCTTCCTGTTCTACTTCGCTGCCGGCGCGGGCGTCATCACCTTCATCGTGTGGACACTGCTGGGCAGCGTGCCCGACGCCGTTGAGCGCACCGTGACGGTGCTGGTGATCGCCTGCCCGCACGCCCTGGGCCTGGCCATCCCCCTGGTCATCGCGATCTCGACGGAGCGGGCCGCCCGGGCCGGGGTGCTGATCAAGGACCGGATGGCGCTTGAGCGGATGCGGACGGTCGACGTCGTGCTGTTCGACAAGACGGGGACGCTGACGAAGGGCGAGCCGGAACTGAAAGACATTGCCGCCGTTGACGGAACCGGCCAGGACGGGCTGCTCGCCCTGGCCGCCGCGGCGGAGTCGGACAGCGAGCACCCCATGGCGCGCGCAATCGTGGCCGCTGCCCGCGTGCGCGGGCTGGCGGTGCCCCAGGCGAGCGATTTCACCTCCCTGACCGGACGCGGGGTGCGCGCCACGGTGGGCGGCCGGACGGTCCGCGTGGGTGGTCCGGCCCTGCTCCGGGAGGTGGGGGCGGCGGAGCCTCCGGGCCTGGCCGCCGCCACCGCCGCCTGGCGGGACCGCGGCGCGGCGGTGCTCCATGTGGTGGACGGCGCTGCCGTGATCGGCGCCTTGAGCCTTGAGGACGCGGTCCGGCCGGAATCCCGACAGGCCGTCGCGGCGCTCCAGCACCGGGGCATCAAGGTTGCCATGATCACCGGCGATGCCCGGCAGGTGGCCCGGGCCGTGGCCGCCGAACTGCAGATCGACGAGGTCTTCGCCGAGGTACTGCCCGCGGACAAGGACAAAAAGGTGGCCGAGCTCCAGGCGCGCGGCCTCAGGGTGGCGATGGTGGGCGACGGCGTCAACGACTCCCCCGCCCTGGCCCGGGCCGAGGTGGGGATCGCGATCGGCGGCGGGACCGACGTCGCGGTGGAGTCCGCCGGGGTGGTTCTGGCCGGGAACGATCCTCGGGCAGTGTTGTCCATGGTGGACCTGTCACGGGCGAGCTACCGGAAGATGTGGCAGAACCTCGTGTGGGCGACCGGCTACAACATCATCGCGGTGCCGCTGGCCGCCGGTGTCCTGGCCTTCGCCGGGGTTATCCTCTCCCCTGCCGCCGGTGCCGTGCTGATGTCCGCTTCGACGATCGTGGTGGCGCTTAACGCCCAGCTGCTGCGGGGCCTGAAACTCAACCCGGCCGACGTCGGCTGACCGGAAGGAGACACCCGTGCCGGAGAGCAACCCGCGCGAGTCATCATTCGGGAGATCCTATGCGCGCGTGGGTCCGCGGATGGACGCCCGCGGGGCCACGGACCACCGCAGGAGGCTTGTGGCGGCGGCGCGCGGCGTCGTCGTCGAAATCGGGGCGGGTTACGGCGCAACCTTTCCGTTCTATCCCGCCGCGGTAACGGGCGTGCTTGCCCTCGAACCGGACCCCACGCTCCGGGGACTGGCCCGGGCCGCGGCCGGCAAGTCACCGGTGCCTGTCACGGTGGAGGACGGCGTGGCGGAATCGTTGCCGGCCGCGGATGCCTCCGTCGACGTCGTCGTCTCGAGCCTGGTGCTGTGCAGCGTGGCCGACCAGTCAGCCGCCCTGACGGAAATTGTCCGGGTCCTGCGGCCGGGCGGCCTGCTGCTGTTCTATGAGCACGTCCGCTCGGCACACCGCGTGCTGGGGGCCGCCGAAGACCTGCTCACGCCGCTGTGGAGCCGGGTGGCCGGCGGCTGCCACCCAAACCGGGACACGGCCGCCGCGATCGCCGGGGCAGGCCTCGCCGTGCAGGACCTGGACCGCTTCGGCTTTTCGGTCCTTCCCGGCAACCCGCGGCTGGCCCATGTGTTGGGGGCGGCCAGAAAGCCCTGAGCGCCCCGTTGCGGGCGCCCTGGCTGCGGATGACCGCCCGGGCACACAAAAGGGGCGCCTGCCGCGATGGCAGACGCCCCATTCGTCAATCATTCAAACCGGTTGGAGCCGCGCTCAGGCCTTCTTCGGCGGCAGCGCCAGCTTGAAGACCTTTGCCCAAGTGGAGCCGACCTGCTTCCAGATGGGGCCGGTGGTGTACGGCAAGCCGTAGCGCTTGCAGATTTCCTGCACCTTGGGAGCCACCTCGGCGTAACGGTTGGACGGAATGTCCGGGAAGAGGTGGTGCTCGATCTGGTGAGAGAGGTTGCCGGTCATGAGGTGCATGAACTTGGAACCGGAGATGTTGGCGGATCCGATCATCTGCCGCACGTACCAGTCCCCGCGGGTTTCCCCTTCCACCATTTCCTCGGTGAAGGTGTCCGTGCCCTCGGGGAAGTGTCCGCAGAAGATCACCGCGTGGGCCCAGACATTTCGGACAGCATTCGCTGCCAGCGTGCCGTACAGCGCCTGCTTGCCGGAGCCGGTCAGCATTGCGACGGCGGGAGTGGCAGCGTAGTCCTTGGTGAACTGCGTGAGCGCCTTGCGGCCGAGGGCCTTGAGGTCCTTGGTGAGGGCCTCCTTGGTCTTGTTGCCCTCCTTGTAGTCGTTCAGCTCGAGATCATAGATCGCGATGCCCCACTCGAAGACCGGGGCCAACAGGGCGTTGTAGAGCGGGTTGCCCAAGTTGAACGGCTTCCATTCCTGGTCCGCGTCCATCCGCAGCAGGTTGTATCCGACGTCGTTGTCCTTGCCGACGACGTTGGTCCAGCGGTGGTGCAGATCGTTGTGGGTGTGCTGCCACGACCGGGCCGGGGTCACGAAGTCCCACTCCCAGGTGGTGGAGTGGATGTCCGGGTCCCGCATCCAGTCCCACTGGCCGTGCAGGATGTTGTGGCCCAGCTCCATGTTTTCCAGGATCTTGGCGAAGCTGAGCAGCGTGGTGCCGGTGACCCAGGCGGCCTTGTTCTTGCTGACCAGGAGCGCGGCGCGGCCGGAAATTTCCAGTCCGCGCTGGATCTTGATCATGCGCCGGATGTAGGCGGCGTCGCTGGCGCCGCGCTTGGCAAGGATGTCGTCCTTGATGGCATCGAGCTCGCGGCCCAGCTCGGCGACCTGCTCGTCGGAGAGATGCGCGGCGGCCGGCGGCCGAACGGTGGGGCTGCCTGTCTCGGCAAGGGCGCCGCGCCGCGTCTTCACGGCAGCGGGCACCTTGGCAGAGTCATTACCGCCCTGGGGTACTTCCTCGGAAACGTCAGGCTTGTCGGAAACAATCGTCATGCGTTGGTACTCCTCAGAGGTCGAGGTTAACGGGTCCGGCGGCTGCCGAAACACACGTCTGGATTAGTTGGCCGGGCTCGCCGTGGACTTCGTCCGTGCGCAGGTCACGGACCTGGCCGGCCCGGAGGGGGATAAGGCAGCTGTGGCAGATTCCCATGCGGCAGCCGCTGGGCATAAGGACGCCGGCGTCCTCGCCGACGTCAAGCAGCGGGGTGTCGCCGTCGGCTTCGACTTCGCGGTCCGACGCCTCGAACGTGACCAGGCCGCCGTCGTGCCCTTCCCCACCGGCAAGCTTGGTGCTGAAGCGCTCGATGGTGAGGCTGGCTTTCGACGGTTCCGCGGTGGCGGTCTCCGCCTCCCAGAGCGCCTCGGCGTCGTCCAGGAAGCTTTCGGGGCCGCATGCGTAGGCGGCGCGCTGGCGCCAGTCCGGGCAGAGCTGTTCGAGTCCGGCCACGGAGGTGAAGTCCAGCCGGCCGCGTTCGCCGGTGAACCAGTGAACCACGCGGAAGTTGGGGAACTGGTCCGCAAGTTCGGCCAGCTCCTCGCGGAAGATGGCGTCGGCTGGGGTCCGGGCGGTGTGGATGAGGACGACGTCCGAGTCCGGGCGGTGCGGGACCAGGGTGCGGATCATCGACATCACCGGCGTGATTCCGCTGCCGGCGGTGAGCATCAGCAAGGGCCGCGGGTGTTCAGGGAGGACGAAGTCGCCCTGCGGCGGCGCCAGGAAGAGCACGTCGCCGGGCTTGGTGTTGCGCACGAGGGTCCCGGACACGGCACCCATGTCACTGACGGTGATGGCCGGGTCCTTGCCGGCCGGGGCGCTGAGCGAGTACGACCGCCAGTGGCGGACGCCGTCGAGCTCGACGCCAATACGGGCCCACTGGCCGGCAAGGTGTGCTTGCCAGCCGCGGCCGGGACGGAAGAAAATGGTGGCGGAATCGGCCGTTTCTGGAACCACCCGGGTGACTACGCCGCGCAATTGGCGGGCAGAAAACACAGGGTTGAACAGCGACAGAATGTCTTCTGGAGCTAGGGGGGTGGTCAGTAGAGATGCGGCGCGCGCCAGCTTACGGAGCCGGATCATTTATCAATCTTATGTCAGAGCGGGTCATACTTCTTCACCCAAGGCATACGATCGACTAGAAGAAACTATTGCCCGGAAACAACTTTTGGACTCAGCCCCATGAACGCTTCCCCTGCCGGCGCCCCCGGCTCCCCCGCCTACGACCCGCCGTGGCTGGCCCTGCCGCGCGAGGTCAGCGACGTGCTCCGGCCCATGATGCCGGGCATCGTCGAGGCGATCATCGACGCCGTGCCCCAGCTCGTCCCGGCCTACGCCAGGCCGATTGAAGGCCGGTTCGGCCGCGGGCTGCGCCGCGGCGTGGCTGCCGCGCTGGACCGCTTCCTGCAGTTGCCGGGGACCCGGCTGCCCGCGCTTTCCGAGGAAAGCAGGCAGCTGGTGGCAGGGCTGGGGAGCGGCGAATTCCGGCAGGGCAGGAGCATGGATGCGCTGTTGAGCGCCTACCGGATGGGCGCCCGCGTGACCTTCCGCGAGATGTCCCGGGTGTCCGTGGAGCACCATCTGGGGCAGACCGTGGTGGTGGACCTGGGCGAATCGATCCTGGCCTACATCGACGAGCTGTCCGCGGTCAGCGCCGAGGCGTATGCCTTTGAACAGTCCGAACGGGCCGGGGCAGTGGACCGCCGGCGCACCGAACTGCTGGACCTGCTGCTGCTGGGACAGGCCGACGAGGCGGCCCTGCGCCAGACGGCTGCCATGGCGGACTGGTCCCTGCCGCCCCGGATGGTGGTGGTGACCCTGCCGGTGGACCGCTCCGCGGGACTGCGGCTCCGGCTGGGGCCGGGAACGCTGGTGATCGAACGGGAGACCGACGCCGTTGCCCTGGTTCCGGCGCGGAAGTCCAAGTCCGCGCGGGCGGATCTGGAGAAGGCGCTGCGGGGTCGCGGGGCCGCCGTCGGGCCGGCAGGCGGCTGGGAGAAGGTCCCGGATTCGCTGCGCCTGGCAGTGCTTGCAGCCTCGGTCCTGCCGCCCCGCGACGGTCCGGAGGATCCGCCGATCTGGGCTGACGATCATCTGGCTGAGGTGATCCTCGGCGCGGAGCCCTCCGCCATCGCCGAACTGGCCAACCGCCGCCTGGCGCCGCTGGAAGGGCTGCGTCCGGCCCAGCGCGAGCGGCTCGCGGAGACGCTGCTGTCCTGGTTGCGGCACTGGGGCCAGCGCGGCCCGGTGGCCGCAGAGCTCGGCATCCACCCGCAGACCGTGGGGTACCGGGCGGCGCAGCTGCGTGAGCTGTTCGGCGACACCCTGGAGGATCCGAAGGCGCGTTTTGAAATGGAGCTTGCGCTGCACGCTGGGAAGCGTTAGACAGCGCAGGCATTAAGCAGCGGAAGCGTTAGGTAACCTCGAGCCCTAGGCAGTGCCGCGGAGCGCTTCCCGGCTTTGCAGCCGCATCTCCAGGTCGTTCATAACGATGGCGGCCAGGTCCTGCAGCGCCCGGACGTCGTCGGCGCTGAACGTCCGCGGCTCCCGGTCCAGGATGCAGAACGTGCCCAGGTTGTGGCCGTCCGGCGTGCGCAGCGGGACTCCGGCGTAGAACTGCAGGCCGAACTCGCCCGCCACCAGCGGGTTGGCGAGGGTGCGGGGATCCCTGACGGCGTCTTCAATGACCCAGACGTCATCCTGCAGGATCGCCGAAGCGCACAGCCCCGGGTCGCGTCCGATCTGTGTGATCTCGGTGCCGTGGTGGGCCTTGAACCAGATCCTGTCATGATCCACCACGCTGACGATTGCCACCGGCACGGAGAACATCCGTGCCGCGAGTCCCGCGATCCGGTCGAAGGCACCGTCCGGCGGGGTGTCGAGGATCCGGTAGCGCTCGACGGCGCGCAGGCGCCCCTCTTCGTCACTTGCGCCCGGGGCGTTGTCCTTGCGGTGGCGGGCGGCGCTGTTGATGACTTCCTGGCGCAGGGCCAGTGACACTTCCCGGGCCGCGGGGCGCTGCGCCGGGTCGCGGGCCAGCATGGAGGACAGCAGCGCAACCCACATGGGAGCGAGTTCCTCGGGGATCTGCGGGTCGTGAAGCAGCCGGGCGACGGCGGACTGGATGGGAGCGCCGGGGTATGCCATCTTCCCGGTCAGTCCTTCGAGCAGCACCAGGCCGAGCGAATACACGTCGCTGGACGGGCCCGCCACGTCGCCGGCCGCCTGCTCGGGGCTGAGGTAGGCGGGGGTGCCGGAGGTTCCGCCTTCGTCCGGCACCGGGCCGTTGCGGGTGATGACGGCGACGCCGAAATCGGTGAGCTTGGCCCGCGGGCGCCGGTCATCGTTGCTGTAGTCCACGAGCAGGATGTTCGCGGGCTTGACGTCCCGGTGCACGATTCCATGGTGGTGGATGTAGGAGAGCCCGTCCGCCAGGTCATAGCCGATGTGGGCCATGTGCGCCGTCGAGAGCGGACCCTGGGCGCCGCGATGGCGCAGGTCCTGCCCTCGAACGAGTTCCATCACGAGGTACGTGAGCGGGTCGTTCCGGTCGCTCAGGTCCGCTCCGGCGTCGAAGAGCGTCACGAGCGCGTGGTGGCTCATTCCGGCCAGGATGCGGATTTCCTCACCCTGCCGGCGGGTCTGTTCAAGATTGTCGGCGTCGTTGCGGAAAAGCTTGACCGCCACATCGCGCTGCAGCAGTTCGTCATAGGCCCGGAACACGGAGGATTGGCTGCCCCTGCCAACGAGGTCCGAGATCCGGTACCGCCCGCTCAACAGATAGCCGGGTGCCATACGATGCTTCGGGGTGGCCGGCGTGGAACGCGCCGGTTCTGAAATGAGCTCTGTCAAGTAGTGTTCGTTGTCCCTTGTAGCGGGGTCCGCCGATGGCGTCAGGCAGATCAGTCCAATACCGGCATTCGTGAAGATCCGGCGCCCGCATAATTAGCAAGGTTACTTATGGTACCGCGATTTCCCGGTTCAGGAAGACCTTGGGCCCGGCCATTATTCCGCCCGGCAGCGGGCGGCGGCTGCTACTTCGCTGGGTTGTGCGTGCCGATCGGCACCAGCGTCAGGTCCGGGTGGTTCTTCTCGATCCGGCGCAGGGCCCACACGTCGTTGAACAGGGCGAGGTATTCGCCGTCGGAGCGCAGCAGCACCTCAGCGCCGGGCACGGTGGCCAGCGCCGGCATGGCGTCCGCCGTCGTAATCCTGGCAATGGAATACGGCAGGCGTTCCAGCCGCATCGGCGCGCTGAAATCATGCGCCATCCGGTCCTCCACCACTTCGAACTGCATGGGGCCGACGGCGGCCAGCACCGGCGCCTGATCGCCGCGGATGTCCGAGCGGAGCACCTGGATGACTCCCTCGTGCTCCAGCTGCTCGATGCCGCGGCGGAACTGCTTGAAGCGGCTGGGGTCCTTGGAACGGGCCACCTGGAAGTGTTCCGGGGCGAACAATGGGATGGCGGGGAACTCGACCGGGTGCTCGAGGAAGAGGCTGTCGCCCACCCGGAGCGAGGAGGCGTTGACGAGGCCCACCACGTCGCCGGGGAAGGCTTCGTCAATGACCTCGCGCTCCCGGCCGAAGACCTGCTGGGCATATTTGGTGGCGAAGGACTTGCCGGTCCGGCCCTGGGTCACCACCATGCCGCGTTCGAAGATGCCGGAACAGACCCGGATGAAGGCGACGTGGTCGCGGTGCGCCTTGTTCATGCCGGCCTGCACCTTGAAGACAAACCCGGAGAAGGGCGCATCGACGGGCCGCGGGGCGCCCTCGACGTCGGGCCGCGGGGCGGCCGGCGGGGCGAAGTCCACCAGGGCGTCGAGGATCTCCTTCACACCGAAGTTCAGGGCGGCGGAGCTGAAGAGGATCGGGGTGGCCTTGCCGGCGTGGAATTCGTCAACGTCGAACTCTAGGTTGGACTCGATGACAAGTCCGGCTTCATCGACGGCGTTGGACCAATCGTCGCCCTGGCTGGCCGCGGCCTCCTCGGGGGTGAAGTATTCGGTGAGGGCAATGTTGGCGCCCGCGTTGTTGCGCTTGAACTGGGCGAAGCGGTCATTGCGCAGGTCCCAGACGCCGCGGAAGTCACCGGAGATCCCGACGGCCCAGGTCAGCGGCATGGGCTGGAGGCCGGTGCGCTCGGTGATCTCGTCCATGAGTGCCAGTGCGTCCAGGCCCGGCCGGTCCCACTTGTTGATCACGGTGATGATGGGCAGGTTGCGCTGCTTGCAGACCTCAAAGAGCTTCATGGTCTGGGTTTCCAGGCCCTTGGCGGCGTCCACGAGCATGACGGCGCAGTCGACGGCGGCCAGCACACGGTAGGTGTCCTCGGAGAAGTCCGCGTGGCCGGGGGTGTCCAGGAGGTTGATGACGGTGTCGCGGTAGGCGAACTGCAGCGCCGCGGAGCTGATGGAGATGCCGCGGTCCTTTTCCATCTGCATCCAGTCCGAGACCGTCTCCTTGCGGTTGGCCTTGCCGCTGGAGGCGCCGGCGGTGCCGATCACCTTCGCGTGCAGCGCGAGCGCCTCGGTCAGCGTGGACTTGCCGGCGTCGGGATGTGAGATGACTGCGAAAGTCCGACGCCGGGCCGCCTGCTTGTGAATCTCCTGGACTCGGGCGGGGCTAAGGACTTCTTGAGACACGGTGCTACTTTCGCTGCGGCTTTGAATGGTTGCGGCCCCGGGCTGGGGGAATCCGGCTGGCCCGGCGGGATCGCGGGCTGTCCTGCCGGGAGTTCTGCGTAACTGCTGTGCTGGTTGCTGTGCTGACTACTGGGCTGACTGCTGTGCTGGATTTGGGCGGGCGGCGCCGGTCAGCCGGCGGCGCACCCCAAGGCTTCAAGTTTATCGCAGCCCAAGCCGCCGCCGCGAAGCGGTGCCAGCGCCGAAGAAGCTGCGTCCAAAAGTCCCCTCCGGGAAAGGGAGTTACCGGGGCATTCCGGAGGCGCCCCCGCGAAGGTCTTTTTGGACCACTTTGGGGCTTGTCCGTGCGGAACTTGGCCTGCTTTACCTCTACTATGGTGAGAGCGGGGAACCGAGTACTTTTGATCCTGCCGGCAACACTGGAAACCGGCGCACCTGCAGGCCGCGGCCTGCACCTTTGAAGGGAATATCTATGGCTCGGAGCCCTGAAGATTCACTCAAGGCGACGCTGGGCCGAGTGGCACCGGGCACCGCGCTCCGCGACGGCCTGGAGCGCATCCTCCGCGGGCGGACCGGCGCACTGATCGTCCTGGGCATCGACCGGACCATCGAATCCATCTGTTCCGGCGGCTTCGACATCGGCATCGACTTCTCTCCCACCCGGCTGCGGGAACTGGCCAAAATGGACGGTGCCATCATCTGCGACAAGGACGCCAGCAACATCCTGCGCGCGGCCGTCCAGCTGGTGCCCGATTCCAGCATCGAAACCCAGGAATCCGGCACCCGGCACCGGACCGCCGAGCGCGTTGCCATCCAGACCGGCGTCCCGGTGATCTCGGTCAGCCAGTCCATGCAGATCATCGCCCTGTACGTGAACGGGCTACGGCACGTCCTGGAAGGCTCGGAAAAGGTCCTGGCCCGCGCCAACCAGGCCCTGGCGACACTGGAACGCTACCGTTCACGCCTCGACCAGGTGACCAGTTCCCTGTCGGCCCTGGAAATCGAGGCCATGGTGACCGTCCGCGACGTTGCCGTGACCCTGCAGCGCCAGGAGATGGTCCGCCGGATTTCCGAGGAGATCTCCCAGTACGTGCTGGAACTCGGCGAGGACGGCCGGCTTCTCTCACTCCAGCTGGACGAACTCACCGTGGGCCGCGGTCCCGGCAGTGACGTGATCATCCGCGACTACTCCGGCGCGGACACGTCCGCCGAGGACATCGACCGCGCCGTTAAGTCGCTCGTGAACCTGGGGCCCACCGAGCTGATCGACCTGGGCAAAATCGCCGGGATTGTTGGCTTCGCCGGCGGCGAAGCCAACCTCGACGCCGTCGTCCAGCCGCGCGGCTACCGGCTGCTGTCCGGGCTCAAGGCCGTGCCGAAGGCCGTGGCCGACCGCCTCGTGGACCACTTCGGCGGCCTGCAGTTCCTGATGGCGGCCACCATCGATGATCTGATGACGGTGGACGGCATCGGCGACCAGCGCGCCCGGACGGTCCGCGAGGGCCTGAGCCGGATGGCCGAGGCAAGTCTGCTGGACCGCTTCCTCTAACCCCCGTCGAGTGCTTCTTACCTCCCCTTTTGAAGCCTCAAGACGGCATCTGGGCCCACGCCGGCAGGGTTCCCTGGCCGAACTTGTGAGGCGAGGGTGCCGGTGGGGAGCAACGGGGGTTAGTTGAGCTGGAACACGGCTTTGGGACTGGTTTTGTTGGCAAGCCGTGCGGTGAAGACGTAGTACGCGCCGCCCGCCCCCGGCTTGGCGTCGATCTGGGCGCACCCCTGCACGGTGCGGTTGCGCTGCCAGGGGAAATTCGCCGTCTCACTTTGACCCGGCGCGATGGTCTTCACAAGGTCCGTGGAGTCCGCCTGGCAGTCGGTGGATGAAAAGATCCGGTCTGAGCCGCTCGTGACGAGGAATTCCATCTGGGAAGTCCCGATATTGACCTTGCACGGGACCCTGTTGCCGTTGGTTACCTTGAGCGTGAGGAGCGGGTTCTCGCCGGCAGCGTAAGCGGGCTTGTCCGTTGCGGCCGTGACGGTCACGAGGTTCTGCTCGCAGCCGTTCCCCTCCGGAGATGCCGAAGGTGAAGCCGTGGGGGAAGCCGAGGGTCCCGGTCCGGCGGCGGGTCCGGTTGCCTGGCCCGGCGCGCCAGTCCCCCCGCCGGAGGAGGACTGCCCGGAGTTGAGGAGACTCGACACGGCGGCGAATCCCCCGATGGCGAGGGCGATCACCAGCAGCAGGGCGGCGCCGACGAACAGCCGGCGGCGGCGGTAGACAGGGCTGACCGGTTTCCGGGCCGGTTTCTGCGCGGGCTTCCGGGCAGGCTTGCCGGTAGGTTTCCGGGCAGGCTTGCGCACGGAATTGCCCGCCGTGCTGCGCCCCGCGGTTGCTCCGCTGCCGGAAGCCCCCGGCCGGGAACCGCGAGTTCCTGAATTGTCGTGCCTGCCCATCCTTCTAGGCTAGAGAACCGCGCCGGGTATGGCGCCCTCCCACGCCGCGGGCGGAGTGTGGCCCTCATCTATTACGCTGAATCCATCAAAGCTCTCGCCGATTCCCCCACTGCCCCTCTGGTTGCCGCGCGCCGGGACGCCACACCGGCGGCCCTTCCGCTGCCCGCGGTTCATAAGGCCCTTGCCACCTGGTTTGCGGCGAACGCCCGCGACTTGCCGTGGCGGGCTGCTGAATGTACTCCGTGGGGCGTGCTGGTCAGCGAGATCATGCTGCAGCAGACCCCTGTTGTGCGGGTGCTGCCGGTCTGGGAGGAGTGGCTGCGGCGCTGGCCGGAGCCTGCCGATCTGGCCCGGGAGCCTGCCGGCGAAGCGGTCCGGGCCTGGGGCAGGCTGGGATATCCGCGGCGGGCGCTGCGGCTTCACGCGGCCGCCGTCGCCATCGGCGCCAACCACGGCGGCCAGGTGCCCGGAACGTACCCGGAACTGCTGGAGCTGCCCGGGGTGGGGAGCTACACCGCGGCGGCCGTCGCCGCCTTCGCTTTCGGGCGCCGCGAGACCGTCGTGGACACCAACATCCGCAGGGTGCACGCGCGCCTGTTTTCCGGCGCGGCGCTGCCTTCGCAGTCGTTGAACGCCGCGGAGATGCGGCTCGCCGCGCAAACGCTGCCGGACGACGTCGGGTCCTCCGTCCGCTGGAACGCCTCCGTGATGGAACTCGGGGCGCTGGTGTGCACGGCGCGGTCGCCGAAGTGCCGGGAATGCCCGGTCAGCGGCTCCTGCGCCTGGCTCGCGGCCGGGGAGCCGCCGCCGACGTACACGCCCAAGGGGCAGTCGTGGCACGGCACGGACCGCCAGGTGCGGGGAGCCGTGATGGCGGTGCTCCGCGCGGCCGAGTCGCCGGTGGCTCCGGAGCTGCTCCAGCGGGCGGCCGCGGACCTTGGCTTCGAACCCGCCGGGGTCGGAATTCCGCTGGCTGCCCTGCACCGGCTCAACCCCGCCCCGGAACAGCTGGAGCGCGCACTGGCAGGGCTGCTTAGCGACGGGCTGGCCGAACTGCAGCCCTCCGGCTTCCAGCTTCCCGCCTGACCCCTTCCCGCCTGGTCCTTTGCCGGGCCCTAGCTGAACGGGACTCCCGGAACTACCCTGAAACATGCGCACCTTCGCGGTACTGGCGGGTCTTGGTTGCGCGGCACTGCTGGTCACCGGGTGCCAGCCCGTGACGGCATGCCCCGCGATTGGCCAGGCACAGGTGGTTGCATTGACCGTCGCGCGGGAGTACGCCGGATCCGTGAAGATCCTCCGGCTCAGGGCCTGCCAGGACGGCCGGTGCACGGAGGCTGACCTTGAGCTCTATCCCGGGAGCACGTCGGTGGACCAGGGCTGCGAACCGGGGCCCGACGGCGGGGACCGGCCTTGTTCGGCAACCTCCTCACCGGACGGCACGCTGACGGGAATGCTCGGGCTGGATCCGCTCACGGAGGCACCCATCGCAGTGACATCCAGCGGCACGGACCCCCGCGGCCGGCCCCTGCCGGTACGGACCCTGACCTTCACGCCCCAGGTTTTGCACCCGTATGGCGAACAATGCGGAAGATTCATCTCAGCCGGCGTGCTGCTGGATGCGGACGGGCTCCGGCAGGCCGGTTAGCCCGCGCGGGGAGAGGAGCACAGAGTGAACGAGAAGTGCATAAGCCGCTGGATCCGGGCCGGGCTGTGGGCACTGCCGGTCTCATGGCTTGTCACGGCCTGGTCCGCGCTGGAGCCGCAGCCGGACCAGGAGAAGGACCCGGCTGCCTGGGCCACGTTTGTCAGTTCCGGCTCGTACCAGTTCAGCCACCTGTTCGGCAGCACCGCCGGCACCATAATGGCGATCTTTGGGGTTTTCGCCCTGGGCTGCTGCCTGGCCAACAGCCGGATTGGTCGGCTGGCGCTGGCCGCGATGGTCACCGCCGTCGCCGGCACGGCTTTGCTCCTGGTACCCGCCGTGGTTTCCACCTTCGCCACCCCTGCAATCGGCAAGGCGTACCTGGCCGGGAACCAGGACGTGATGCTGCTGGAATTTCCCGGATCCATGACAGGGGCGTTCCTTCTCGGCCTCCTGCTCGCATTCGTCGGCAACGTACTGCTGGGAATCTCGGTGTGGCGTTCCCGCGTGCTCCCCCGCTGGGCCGGGGCCCTCTGGGTGAGCGGCGCCGTCGTGTTCTACGTTGCGGGTGTCGTCCTGGGGCTGGCGACAACCGGGAGCAGCCTGCCGACCCAGACGGCCGGAGCCGTGCTCATGGCCGTCGCCGGCGGGTGGATCGCGTGGAGCGGACCCCGGCAGGCCATGCCGGTCCCGGATCTGGCCGCTGCCGATGAGGCCGCGGGGTGAGACCGGTCCGTTAGGGCTCGCCGAAGCCCGCCCCGATCAGTCCCCGCAGATAATCGACGGCTTTGACGGCATCGGGTCCGCTGGCTTCGACGTGAAGCATCGTTCCTTTTCCCGCCCCGAGCATCATGAGTTCGGTCATCGAAGCACCGTCGGCGCCGTTGACGGTCACCTCGGCGTCCATGCCGGACAGTCCACCGGATATCTTCGCTGCCGGACGGGCGTGCATGCCGGCCTGGTTGATGAGTTCAAAGTCCCCTGTCGCTTCCGGGGGCCGGTGCTCGTGCGCATGCTGCGGCGCTGCCGGCGGCCGGTAGACCGCTTCCGCGGCCTCCTTCACGCCCGCGGCGTCGGCTCCGGCCTGGGCAGCCACAGCGGCGGCAACGAGCCCTTCGACCAGTGGGGCATCCGCCAGGAGCACGGAGGAGGGATCGGCCACGAATTCGAGGGCGGACTCGGCTGTCATCACGGCCGAGCCCAGATCCGTCAGGACAACCGTGCCGTCGCTGTTGGCGTCCGAAGCTTGTTCCAGCGCCGCCATGACGCGCTCGAGGCTGGTGCCGATCCGGCCGTCGTCGGTGCCGCCGGCGGGCAGGATCAGGACGTCGGGCGCCATCTGGACGGCAAGCTCGACGGCACCGTCGGCAATCTTTTCGCTGTGGGAGACGACGACGAGCTTGACCGTCATTCGGCCGCCCCGACGGCGGCCCGCAGGATCAGGGCGCTGGACACGGCGCCCGGATCCCGGTGGCCGATGCTCCGCTCCCCCAGATAGCTTGCGCGGCCCTTGCGGGCGAGCATCGGGTCGGTGGAGACAGCCCCGGCCTCGGCCGCCTCCGCGGCGGCCAGCAGGACCTTGCGCACATCGCTGTCTCCGGCGGCGGCCGCGGCGGCATCGACCGCCGGAGTCCAGGCGTCAACCATCGTCTTGTCGCCGGATTCGGCTTTTCCGCGGGCCACGATTCCGTCCCTTGCGGCCTGGAACGCTGAGGCGAGGGTGGCGGCGTCGACGTCGGCGGCGTCGCCCAGCGCCGTGCCCGCCCGGAGGAAGGCCGTGCCGTATAGCGGACCGGCGGCCCCGCCGACCTTGGACATCAGGGTCATGGCGGTCAGCTTCAGGGCCGCCCCTGCTGTTTCCGGCGGCGCCTCGGCAAGCTTGACCATCACCGCCTTGAAGCCGCGGTCCATGTTCTCACCATGGTCCGAATCGCCGATCGGCCTGTCCAGCTCGATGAGTTCTTCCCTGTGCTCCGCCATGGCGTCGGCCGAAAGTGCCAGCCACCGCAGCGCCCAGTTGACATCCAGTCCCACGGTCAGACGCCCCAACGGAGGGCGGGAGTGTGCACGGGAGCATCCCAGAGCGCCGTCATTTCATCGTCGAGGCGCAGGACGGTAATGGAGCAGCCCTGCATTTCGAGTGAGGTGATGTAGTTGCCCACCAGCGAGCGCTCCACGGTGATGCCCTGCCCGGCCAGCTGCTGCGCGGCACGGCGGTAGACGATGTAGAGCTCGCTCTGCGGAGTGCCGCCCATGCCGTTGACGAACAGGAGCACTTTGTCCCCGGAGGCCAGGCCGAGGTCGCTGACCACAGGCTCCAGCAGGCGGTCGGTGATCCCGTCGGCGTTCTCCATCGCAATGCGGTGCCGGCCGGGTTCACCGTGGATGCCGATGCCGATCTCGATTTCGTTTTCCTCCAGCACGAAGCTGGGCGCCCCGGCGTGCGGAACCGTGCAGGCGGTCAACGCGACGCCCATGCTGCGGACGTTCTGGTTGACCCGGTCGCCGATGGCGGCCACCGCGTCGAGGTTGTCGCCGCGCTCGGCGGCGGCACCGGCGATCTTTTCCACGAGGACCGTTCCGCCCACGCCGCGCCGTCCGGCGGTGTACAGCGAGTCCTGCACGGCGACGTCGTCGTTGACCAGCACGGTGCGGATGTCCACGCCTTCGGCCTGGGCCAGTTCGGCAGCGGTCTCAAAGTTGAGGACGTCGCCGGTGTAGTTCTTGACGATGTGCACGACGCCGGCGCCTGAGTTGACGGCGAGCGTCGCCGGGAGGATCTGGTCGGGTGTAGGCGAGGTGAATACGGCGCCGGGCACCGCCGCGTCGAGCATTCCCATCCCGACGTAGCCGCCGTGCAGGGGCTCGTGCCCGCTGCCGCCGCCGGAGACGAGCCCGACTTTCCCCGCCACCGGCGCGTCCTTGCGCACGATGTACTTGGGGTCCGCAAAGACGGTCACGAGGTCGGCATGGGCAAGCCCAAAGCCTTCCACTGACTCGTCAACCACTGCGCGGGGATCATTGATGAGCTTCTTCATGGCTGTGCTCCCTGGATGGTGTCCTGGCTGCTTGGTTGAACCCTACTACCGGGGCCCATGCCAGCGGTAGGCTCCGGATTCACAACCTCTGACGCGCAACCGGGGTTCTCTCTGACAGCAGCCGTCCCGGATCCGCGGGTGCGTCAGGTGGGCTTATCCGCCCACAACGGGAAGTTCGGCCAGGCGTCGCCGCCCAGCCAGGAAAACGGCGGCGCATGGTGCCGGCCCTGATCGGACCCGGGCGCGGGGCCGGACCGGGATCCGGCGCCCGGCTGATGGGCCGGCGCCTGGTCCTCGGCTGCCTGTCCCCCGGAGCCCGGGTCCGAGCCGGGTGCCGCCGGGGCCGCGCCCGCGATAGTCATTTGAAATGCGGAGAAATCTGGAAAAATGACGCGATCGTGCAATTTCTTGCCTCCGAAAGTTGGTCGGTCCACCCCCTGGACCGGGATCAGTTTATCCATCAAATTTATTGATGGGAAGACCCCGGCCTGCCCGGCTTCTGGCGCAGTTGCCGGATGCCAGCGGACCCCCGGAAGCGGCGTTCTCTGCGGCTTTCGGCGCCGTCTAACTACAGGGTTTTGATCATCCGGGTGTTGCCAAGGGTATTGGGCTTCACCCGGGCCAGGTCCAGGAACTCGGCGACGCCCTCGTCATGGGAGCGCAGCAACTCTGAATACACCACCGGGTCGACGGCGGTCTGGTCGGCCATGACTTCGAACCCGTGCTTCTTGAAGAAGTCCACCTCGAAGGTCAGGCAGAACACGCGGGCGACACCCAGGGCACGGGCGTCCTCCAGCAGGCGCTCCACCAGCAGATGGCCAACGCCCCTCCCCCGCCAGGCGTCCGACGCGGCGAGCGTACGCACCTCGGCGAGGTCCTCCCACATAACGTGCAGCGCACCGCAGCCAATCACTTCACCGCCGGAGGACTCTGCGATGCGGAACTCCTGCAGGCTCTCGTAATAGGCCACGGTTTCCTTGGCCATGAGGATCCGCTGGTCGGCCAGTGGCGCCACCAGCGTCTTGATCGCCCCGACATCGCTCGTGCGGGCAGGGCGGATGCGGATTGTCTCAGTCACAGGCCAATCTTACGGGGGCTGGACGTCCTTCCGATCAGGATCAGGCGAGGTGCCCAACGCACACGGCGGAGGAGGCTGGGACATTGACGTAGCGTGCGTCTAAGCGAGGAACGAGCGAGCACGCGGTAAATGTCCCAGCCTCCGAGCCGGAGGTGAGACGACGCGAGGAGCCTAGAGGCCCAGCTCCGCAGGCACGGGCAGATCCTTGTCGAGCAGGTTCCTGGCAAGGAAGTGCTCCACAACGCCGTACCAGACCTTGGCGTGCTGCGGCTGCAGGATCCAGTGGTTTTCGTCCGGGAAGTAGAGGAACCGGTGTTCGGTGTCGCCGTTCTCGTCGGCCGCGAGCCGGGACTTGGAGAGCAGTTCATACCAGAGGCGCAGGCCCTCGCCGATCGGGACGCGGTAGTCCTTGTCGCCATGGATGACGAGCATGGGCGTGCTGATGCTCTCCACGTGCAGGTGCGGGGAGTTCTCCAGCGCCATCTCCGCCGTCATCTCCTTGAGCCAGTACTGCGCGGCGTCGGTAGTGGGGCCGAACTGGTCCAGCGCCCAGAGGCTGGCGTGGGTGACGATTGCCTTGAAGCGGTCCGTGTGGCCGGCCACCCAGTTGGCCATGTAGCCGCCGAAGGAGCCGCCCATGGCGGCCGTGCGGGTCTCGTCGATGTCCGGGCGCTGCACGACGGCGTCGGTAATGGCCATCAGGTCGGTGAACGGAGCCTTGCCCCATTCGCCCCAGCCCCGCTGGATGTGGTGCTGTCCGTAGCCGGTGGAGAGGGCAGGGTCAGGCAGCAGCACCGCGTAGCCCCGGGCCACCAGCAGCCAGGGATTCCAGCGCCAGGTCCAGGCGTTCCACGAGCCGAGGGGCCCGCCGTGGATCCAGAGCAGCAGGGGCGCCGGGCTGCCGGCCGAGGCGCCTTCGGGGAGGGCCAGGTACGCCGGAACGCGGGTCCCGTCCGCCGCCGTCGTCTCGACGCGTTCCAGCGAGCCCTTGTAGTGGGGGCGCCCGGCGGGGGCAGGGAGACGGACGACGTCGCCAGTGGCAAGGTCGATCCGCACCGCTTCCGCGGGGAATTCATAGGAGCTGCGCAACGCGTACGCGGCGCCGCCGTCCGGGGCGACAACGACGTCGGTATACGCGGCGGTGTCTTTGGTCAGCCGGGTCACTTGGCCCGCACCGCCGCTGCCGGTCACGCTGATCCGGAAGACCGGCGAAGCGCCGTCGTCGTCGGCGGTGACGAGCACGGCCGAACCGTCGGGCAGCCAGGCGGCAGGGTGCGGCCAGCGGTCCCAGTCGTGGGCGAGCGGAGTCAGGCCGGCGTCGCCCGGCGCATCTCCGGACACGCTGCCCGAGACGTCGAGCAGGTGCAACTTGACCTGTGGGGCCGCGACCGGCGTGGTGTCGCTCTCGCTGAGGACCACGAGCGTCCGGTTGTCCGGGCTCACCGGGCCGGGGAAGTAGCTCATGCCCTCGGTATCCAGCAGGACGGTGCGGGTGCCGGTGGCGACGTCGATCGCGATCAGGATCGAGCGTGAATTCGCGCGGGCGAGCGGCTTGTTGAAGCTGCTGTAGATCGTTTTGCCGTCCGGGCTGACGACGGCGTCCGCGTCGCGGAGCGCGCTCCCGGCGTCGGGCGTCAGGTTGCGGAGCTTCAGCGGCGGCGCGGCGTCAACCGTTGCGGGCCTGCCCGGCTCCTGCTCCTCGCCCGGTTCGACGGCGAAGAGCCTGGGCTGGGCCGGCCCCAGGTCGGCGTCCCAGTAGCGGACGGGATAGCCGCTGTGCAGGATGGCGGCGACCTTGTTGTCCTTGCGCGCCTTGCGGCGATCCTCGTCGCTGTCCTCGTCCGTGGACCCGGCCAGCACGGAGGCGTTGACAAACAGTGCGCCGGTATCTTTCGCAGCCAGGAGTCCGCTGACGCCGCCGGCCCGGGTGAGCACCACGCGGGCCTCGCCGCCGTCCGCGGGCAGCATCCACAGCGCGTTCACGGGGTCTGCCTCGGGGGTTTCCGGGTCGGGGCGGGCGGAACTGAAGTACAGGTCGCCGCCGGCGGCGAACACGGCGCCGGCCTCCCCCTTGGCGCTGCGGGTGATCCGGCGGGCCTGCTTCTGCCCCCCGGGGTCCAGTTCCCACAGGGCTGTGCCGTATTCGGTGCCCTTGGCGTTGAGTGTGGCCACCGTGGTGACCAGCCTTCTGCCGTCGGGGCTCAGCGCCAGCCCGGACACCCTCGGGATGGCGAGGTAATGGTCCAGGTCATGGAAGGGTGTCTCGGGTTTTTCGCTCAGGGTCTCTGAATCGTTGGAAGCCATGCACCGATTCAACACCTACTGTGCGCCGGATCACATTATGTTCACTAATAGTGAAACATTACTTTCAGATAGGCAATGTTGCCGGGGCCGGGACGGGGGCGGGGGTTTAACGCAAAGGCCCCGCCTGCTCCTTGCGGAGCGGGCGGGGCCGTTGCGTCTTGCTTAGACGCTCGGAGCGATCTCCGGGATGCGTGGCTTGGCGTTGCCCGCGAAGGTGAACTTGGCGTCGTCGCCTTCGCCGTCCACATCCACCACAACGATGTCGCCGGCGTGGAGTTCGCCGAAGAGGATCTTCTCGGAGAGCTGGTCCTCGATCTCGCGCTGGATGGTCCGGCGCAGCGGCCGGGCACCCATCGCGGGGTCGTAACCGCGGGTGGCCAGGAGGACCTTGGCGGCGGGCGTGAGCTCGATGCCCATGTCCTTGTCCTTGAGCCGCTTCTCCAGGCGGCCAACGAACATGTCCACGATCTCGATGATCTCGTCCTGGGTCAGCTGCGGGAAGACCACAACGTCGTCAACACGGTTCAGGAACTCGGGGCGGAAGTGCTGCTTGAGTTCCTCCGTGACGCGGGCCCGCATCCGGTTGTAACCGGTCTGCGTGTCCGTGCCGGACTGGAAGCCGGTGGCAACGCTCTTGGAGATGTCCCGGGTGCCGAGGTTGGTGGTCATGATGATCACGGTGTTCTTGAAGTCCACCACGCGGCCCTGGGAGTCGGTCAGGCGGCCGTCTTCCAGAATCTGCAGCAGCGAGTTGAAGAGGTCGGCGTGCGCCTTTTCCACTTCGTCGAACAGGACCACGGAGAACGGACGACGCCGGACCTTTTCGGTCAGCTGCCCGCCCTCCTCGTAGCCCACGTAGCCGGGAGGGGCACCGAAGAGGCGCGACACCGTGTGCTTCTCCGAGTACTCGGACATGTCCAGGGTGATCAGGGCGTCTTCCTCGCCGAAGAGGAATTCGGCCAGCGCCTTGGCGAGTTCGGTCTTGCCGACGCCGGTAGGCCCGGCGAAGATGAACGAACCGCCCGGACGCTTCGGGTCCTTCAGGCCTGCACGGGTGCGGCGGATGGCCTGGGACAGGGACCTGATGGCCTCGTTCTGGCCGACAACGCGCTTGTGCAGCTCGTCTTCCATCTTCAGCAGTCGCGAGGACTCTTCCTCGGTCAGCTTGAAGACCGGGATGCCGGTGGAGTTCGCCAGCACTTCAGCGATGAGGTCCTCATCAACTTCGGAGATGTCATCCATGCCGCCGGTCTTCCACTGGCGTTCCTTCTCGGCACGCTCGGCAATGAGCTTCTGCTCCTTGTCGCGCAGCGAGGCGGCACCTTCGAAGTCCTGCGCGTCAATCGCGGATTCCTTCTCCAGCTTCATGGCGGCGATCTTCTCGTCCATGATCTTGAGCTCCGGCGGGGCGGTCATCCGGCGGATGCGCAGCCGCGCGCCGGCCTCATCGATCAGGTCGATCGCCTTGTCCGGCAGGAAGCGGTCCGAGATGTAGCGCTCGGAGAGGCTCGCCGCCGAGGCGAGGGCGCCGTCGGTGATGGTCACGCGGTGGTGCGCCTCGTACCGGTCACGGAGGCCCTTCAGGATCTCGATCGCGTGCGCGACGGAGGGCTCCTTGACCTGGATCGGCTGGAAACGGCGCTCCAGCGCGGCATCCTTCTCGATGTGCTTGCGGTACTCGTCCAGCGTGGTGGCACCGATGGTCTGGAGCTCGCCGCGGGCCAGCATGGGCTTCAGGATCGAGGCCGCATCGATGGCGCCCTCGGCGGCACCGGCACCCACCAGGGTGTGGATCTCATCGATGAACAGGATGATGTCGCCGCGCGTGCGGATCTCCTTGAGAACCTTCTTGAGGCGCTCTTCGAAGTCGCCGCGGTAGCGGGAGCCGGCCACGAGGGACCCGAGGTCCAGCGTGTAGAGCTGCTTGTCCTTGATGGTCTCCGGCACGTCGCCGCGGACAATCGCCTGGGCAAGGCCCTCGACGACGGCGGTCTTGCCGACGCCGGGCTCACCGATCAGGACGGGGTTGTTCTTGGTGCGGCGGGAAAGGACCTGCATGACGCGTTCCATTTCCGATTCGCGCCCGATCACCGGATCCAGCTTGTTCTCGCGCGCGGCCTGGGTCAGGTTGCGGCCGAACTGGTCCAGGACGACGGAACCGGCAGGAGTGCCTTCGGCCTGGCCGGGGCCGACGCCGGCTCCGGTGCTCTCCTTGCCCTGGTAGCCCGAGAGCAGCTGGATAACCTGCTGCCGGACACGGTTGAGGTCCGCGCCGAGCTTCACCAGCACCTGGGCGGCAACGCCTTCACCCTCGCGGATGAGGCCGAGCAGAATGTGCTCCGTGCCGATGTAGTTGTGGCCCAGCTGCAAGGCCTCGCGGAGCGAGAGTTCCAAGACCTTCTTGGCGCGGGGGGTGAAGGGGATGTGTCCGGACGGGGCCTGCTGGCCCTGGCCGATGATCTCCTGTACCTGCTCGCGAACGCCGTCGAGCGAAATGCTCAAGGACTCAAGGGCTTTGGCAGCAACACCTTCACCTTCATGGATCAGACCCAAGAGGATGTGTTCGGTACCAATGTAATTGTGGTTCAGCATGCGTGCCTCTTCTTGGGCAAGCACAACTACGCGACGGGCACGGTCCGTAAATCGCTCAAACATTTCGCCACACTCCTAGCTACGACGTACTTTGATGCTACGTGGCCGGGTTCAAGATTTGGGGCTTGTTCGCCACAGGGGAAACCGGGACGCCGTCGCCCCGTCACATCGGGGCCGGTTCGCGGTCCCGCGAATGCCCTGCGGCAACGGACCGGCGGGCACCCAGGCGGGCCTAGGGGCGGGTGTGAACCGGCCCGGTCCCGGCTGCGCTCCTGCCCGGTTGCTTCGTCCGGGCCGGGCGGCATACGGCACGTCCCCGGCTCCGGGCCGCGTTTTTGGCCGGCAACCGGGCCGGAACGCGGCGGCGCATCAGCCAGTCGAAGTATCACCACCTCGCATCAGCCCCGGCCCACCGGCATCTGCGCGCACACAACAATGCCCCCGTGCGAAGGCGGGGGCATTGTTGTTGGTCCTGCGGGCTCCGACGCCGCGCGCACGGCGCAGCGGTCCGGGGCCTGGATGCTAGGAATTCGCCTTTTGGTAGGCTTCCTGAATTTCAGCCTGAATACGGCCGCGGCTGTTTACCGCGTAGCCGTTATCGCGGGCCCACTGCCGGATCTGGGCAGAGTCCTGATTCCGGCCGGACGCAATCTTGGTCCGGGTGGCGCGGCCACTAGAGGTCTTGCGCGCGTGACTTACAAACCGCTCAACTGCGGCACGTAGTTCTGAAGCATTTTCCGCCGACAGGTCAATTTCGTAACTGACCCCGTCAAGGCCGAACCGGACGGTCTCGTCCGCGGATCCCCCATCCAGATCATCGACAAGGATGATTTTCACTTTCTGTGCCATTAATGACTCTCTTTCCAAAAGGACGAGCATTTAGTAAAAGCAGGATGTATCTGGTTAAAAGTATCCTCTGCTTTATGGCAACGAGTCAAAGCGAAAAAGAGTTTCCAAAGGAAAACCCAAGGGGGAATAGCCCGCTATTAGTTACGCCCGTTGGAATGACCCTCGTTGCGGAGGGTATCAGCCCCGTGGGCATTTCCTTCGGCTTCCGCCTGGGCACGCGCTTCGGCCTGGCGCTCCGATTTGTCGGCATTGAAAATCGATTTCATGGCAAACCAGAAGATCAGGCCCACCACCACGGAGGGAAGCAATACAGCGATGTACTCCATGATCAGTGTCCTTCGGGCTTCAGCAGCGGGAAGAGAATGGTTTCGCGGATGCCGGCGCCGGTGAAGAGCATGACCAGCCGGTCGATGCCCAGGCCGATCCCGCCCATCGGAGGGGCCCCATACTCCAGGGCGCGGAGGAAGTCCTCGTCCAGCTGCATGGCCTCGACGTCGCCGGCGGCGGAGCGGCGGGACTGTTCGGTGAGCCGGTCGCGCTGGATGACCGGGTCAATCAGCTCGGAGAACGCAGTGCCGCGCTCCATGCCGCCGATGATGAGGTCCCATGCTTCGATCAGGCGGTCATCCTCGCGGTGGTGGCGGGCCAGGGGCTGGGCGGACGGCGGGTAGTCGTAGACGAACGTCGGGTTCAACAGCGTCGGTTCCACCAGCTCACCGAAGAGTTCCACCACGAGCTTCTCGGCGTCCCAGTTGGCGTCGACCTTGACCTCATGCTTGTCGGCAAGCGCCAGGAGCTCGGCCACGGGGGTCGCCGGGGTGATGTCCTGGCCCACAAAGTCGGACAGTCCCGGGTAGACCGCCATCCACGCCCAGTCGCCGTCGAGGTTGATCTCCCCGGCCTCGGTCTGCAGGACGCGGCCCACGCCGGCGGCGTCAGCGGCATCGAGGATGAGTTCCTTGATCCGGTCCGCCATGACGAACTGGTCGGCCCAGGCCTCGTAGCTTTCCAGGGTGGTGAATTCGGGGCTGTGGGTGGAGTCCACGCCCTCATTGCGGAAGACGCGGCCCATGTCGTAGACGCGGTCAATGCCGCCGACGACGGTGCGCTTGAGGTACAGCTCGGTGGCGATCCGCAGGGTCATCTTCTGGTCGAAGGCGTTCATGTGCGTCTCGAAGGGGCGGGCCGTGGCGCCGCCGTGGACCAGTTGCAGCATGGGGGTTTCCACCTCGACGTAGCCCTGGCGGTGCAGGGTTTCGCGGATGGAACGCGTGATCGCGGCCCGGGTGTAGACCATTTCGCGGGCTTCGTCGCGGACGATGAGGTCCACGTAGCGCTGGCGGACGCGGGTTTCCTCGTTGAGGCCGGCGTGCAGCACCGGCAGCGGGCGGAGGGCCTTGGACGCCATGGACCAGGACTCGGCCATCACGGAGAGCTCACCGCGGCGGGAGGAGATGACCTCGCCCTTGATGAAAACGTGGTCGCCCAGGTCCACGAGGGCCTTCCAGTCGGCGAGCGCGTCCTCGCCGATGTTTGCCAGGCTCAGCATGACCTGCAGGCGGACGGCCTTGCCGTCAACGCCGCCCTCCTGGAGGGTGGCGAAGCACAGCTTGCCGGTGTTGCGGATGAACACAATGCGGCCGGTCACTCCGACGACGTCGCCGGTGGTTTCGTCGGCCTGAAGGTGCGCGTACTTTTCGCGGATGTCACTCAGTGAATGTGTGCGTTCAACACCCACCGGATACGCCTCGATGCCGCGCTCGATCAGCTTGGCGCGCTTCTCCATGCGGATGCGCGTCTGCTCGCTGGCGTCGTGGGAGTCGGCGGCGGTGTTCGGGGCGGAGGTGTTTTGGGAAGTCACAATTCCCAAGTTTACCGGGGATTCTGCCGGGGCAGGTCCCGCACGCCAAGGACGCCGAGGCCGCCGCGGAATAGACTCGGGGCTGTGGAGACGCGGACCATCTACACCGACGACGGCGAGGGGCACCTCGAGCTGCACACTTTCCGTCCGCCTGCGCACCCGGCCGCTCCGGCGCCGGGAGCCCAGGCGGCAGGACCAGCCACCGGTCAAGCACCCTGTCAGGGCATCGTCGTCGTGCACGGCACCATGATCACCGCCTCGCTGTACCGCCCGTTCGCGCGGAACATCAGCAGCCTGCTGGACCGTCCGGTGCACTGCTACAACCGGCGCGGGCGTGCCGGTTCCTCCCCGCAGCCGGCCGGGTACTCCGCGGCCATGGAGGTTGGAGACCTGGCTACGGTGATGCGGGAAACGGACTCATGCGACGTGGTGGCGCACAGCTATGGCGGCTTCGTGGCCCTGCAGGCGGCCCGGACGCTGCCGATCCGCAGAATGGTGACCTATGACGCCGCCGTGTCCCTCTCCGGGAACCTCACCCACCGCTGGCGGCCCGAGCTGGAGCGTTCGGTGGCTGCCGGGGAACTGGACGACGCCTGGGCGCATCTGGTCCAGGGCATCGAGGTGGGCGGACCCGTGGCCAAGCTCCCGCTCGGTGCGCTGCGGATGCTCAGCATCCTCTCCGCACGGACGAGCATGGGCGCCGAGATGCGCGACCTGCTTCCCACGGCCGTCGCGGAGATGCGCGCGGTGCTGGACGAGGACGCCGAACTGGCCGACTTCGCGGCCGTGACCACCCCCACGCTGATGCTGAGCGGCAGCTGGAGCCCGGACTACTTCACCGAAACGGGCCGGCAACTCGCCTCCGCCGTCCCTTCCATCGAGTGCGCCGTGCTGCCGGGTCAGCTCCACGAAAGCCCTCTGCGGCCCGGAATCCGGCTGCCCCGGGCCGTTGCGCGCTACCTTCTGGCCGGGGAAGGGACACTGCGGCGCCTCCCGGCGCGCAGGCGGCGGCTCAAGCTGGGCCGCTGAGGGGCGCGCCCTTACAATCGGTGGGCGACCCCTTCGAAAGGACCCTTTTGGCCAAGCTCTACTTCCGCTTCGGCGCGATGAACTCCGGCAAGTCAACGGGCCTGCTGCAGGCCGCCTTCAACTATGAGGAACGCGGCCAGCGGGTCTTGCTGGCCAAGCCGGATGTGGACACCAAGGGCGACGCCGACGTCGTCTCCCGCCTGGGCATGACACGTTCGGTGGACTTCCTGATCCCGGCCGGGGCCTCCGCCCGCGACCTGTTCACCGCCCAGGCCCACGGGGACGATCCCGACGCTCTGCTTAAACATGTGGACACGCAGCCGGTGGCCTGCCTGCTGGTGGACGAGGCCCAGTTCCTCGAACCGGACCAGGTGGACGACCTCTTCCGGATCGCCGTCCTGGACAACGTTCCCGTGCTGGCCTACGGCATCCGCACGGACTTCCGCACGCGGGCGTTCCCGGGCTCGCTGCGGCTGCTGGAAATCGCGCACACCCTCGAGGAACTCAAGACGATCTGCCGCTGCGGCCGCAAGGCCATTTTCAACACCCGCCGGGCGGGCGACGAGGTGGTCTTCGACGGGGACCAGGTCGCGATCGACGGCCAGGACGTCTGGTACGAATCGCTCTGCGGCTCCTGCTACCTGGAGGTCTCCGGCGGGCGGCTGGGCGGTTAGCTGGGCGGTTAGCTGGGCGGTTAGCTGCGCAGCCTCCCGGCGGCGCCGGTACCCTACTACGCCGTAGCTGCAGCCTCGGCTAGGCTCGGAGCATGACCCGCGAGAACATCAGAACCCCCGACGGTGCAACGATCGAGCTTTTCAGCACGGGTGCCGAACTCGCCGCGGCGGGCTCCGGCGTCGTCGTCGTTCCGGCTTCGATGGTGACCGCCTCCGACTACACACGCTTCGCCCAGAAGCTCAGTGCGTCCCTGGGACGCCCGGTGCACACGTTCAACCGGCGTGGCCGCGGCTCGTCCTCGCCGCAGCCGGAGGACTACACCCTGGACGTGGATATCCATGACCTCGATGCGGTGATGAAGCACACGTCCAGCACGGACGTTTTCGGGCACAGCTTCGGCGGCGCGGTGGCGCTGCACGCCGCCCGGACCCTCCCGGTGGAGCGCCTCGCCGTGTACGACCCCGCCGTCTCCGTGAACCACAGCGTGACCGCGGACTGGACCGCCGAATACGAGAAGGCGACGGCGGCCGGCGACGACGACCGCGCCCTCGCCGTCCTGCTCAGGGGCCTCGAGACCGGAAGCGCCCTGTCCCGGATGCCGCTGTCCATGCTGACCCTGGCGAACAAGCTTGCTGCGGGGACTCCGATCGGCAAGCAGATGCGCGAACTGATGAAGACCGGCGTCCGGGAGATCAAGGCCATCATCGCCGCCGACATGCCGGCCGAGCCGTTCCTGGAACTGCCGCTGGAGACCCTGATCATTGTCGGGGAGAAGAGCCCGGCGTACTTCGGAGTGGCCTGCGCCCAGATCCACGAGGTGCTCTCCGGCTCCAGCTACACCATCCTGCCGGGCATGGGGCACGACGGCGTCAACAAGGCACCGGACAAACTCATCTCCGCGCTCAGCGAGTTCTTCGCCAGCTAAGCACAAGGCTGCGCCAGAACTACGCGGCCTCCAAAGCAACGCGGGGTCACCTGGCGCCCATCCCAACGGGATTTATGGGCGGGAGGTGACCCCGCGTTGGATTAAGCGGCTAGTGGGAGACGGCGTGTTCCGCTGCGGGGTGTTCCACTGCAGTGGTCTTCCGCATCAGGGCGGCCAGCACGACGGCGGCGACGGCGATGACCGAGGCGGTCAGGAACGCCGCGTGCATCCCCGCGACCATGCCGGCACCGGCGGATACCACCGCGTAGATCGAGACGAGCAGCGCCGTTCCAGCGGCCCCGGCCACTTGCTGCAGGGTACTCATGATGGCCGAGCCGTGTGAATACAGGTGGGGCGGCAGCGGGTTCAGCCCGGTGGTAAACGCGGGGGTGAAGATCAGCGCCAGGCCGAGGCTGAGGCCCACGTGCAGGGCAATGATCCACCCGACCGGTGTGTCGGCGTCGAGCAGCGAAAACTGGAACAGTGCCAGCACCAGAAGCGACGAGCCCGTGACGGTCAGCGGCAGCGGGCCCACCTTGTCGAAGAGGCGTCCGATGAAGGGGCCCAGCAGGCCCATCGCGAGTCCGCCGGGCAGCAGGGTCAGCCCTGTTTCCAGCGACGTCAGCCCGCGGATTTCCTGCAGGTACAACGGCAGCAGAATCACTGCGCCGAACAGTGCGATCATAGCCACCACAAGGAGCAGCACGGACACCGTGAACATCCGGAAAGTGAAGGCGCGCAAGTCCAGCAGGGGCGCCGCGGACTTCTGCAGACGCAGCTGCCGGAGCACAAACGCCACCATGGCGATGACGCCCAGGGCCAGCGCAATGACGGCGGGCGAGCCGGGCCCGCCCTCGCCGCCGCCGATCTGGCTCAGACCGTAGACCAGTCCGCCGAACGCGGGGACGGTCAGCAGCACGGACAGGACGTCAAGCCGGGTCTTCTCCTTTTCGCCGATGTTGGTCAGGAACCTGGCGCCGATGGCGAAGGCGGCCACAGCGATCGGGAGGACGAAGACGAACATGAAGCGCCAGGAGAAGTGCTCAAGAATCAGGCCGGAAACCGTGGGGCCCATGGCCGGCGCCACCGAGATGGCGATGCTGACGTTGCCCATCACGAAGCCGCGGCGCGTCACGGGAACCAGGGTGAGGATGGTGGTCATCAGCAGGGGCAGCATAATTGCCGTGCCGCCGGCCTGGACGATCCGGGCGAGCAGCAGGATTTCGAACCCCGGAGCCAGCGCCGCGAGCAGCGTCCCGCCGGAGAAGAGGCCCATGGCCAGCATAAAAACGGCGCGGGTGGACAGCCGCTGGAGGATGAAGCCGGTCGTGGGAATCACTACGGCCATCGTCAGCATAAAACCGGTGGACAGCCACTGCACGGTGGGGGCGGTGACCCCCAGATCCACCATCAGCCGCTGCAGCGCGACGTTCATGATGGTTTCATTCAGGATCACCACAAAGGTCGCCACCAGCAGGGTGGCGATGACGGTCACCGATTCCCGGGACATCTTCGCCGGCCGGGCGGAAGCCTCCGCGGCGACCTGAGTCTGCGCGGCCGGCGCGGGATCGCCCGGGGGCTTGGAAGAGACGTCTGTAGACATAAGGGTTCCCTCAGGGAGTTGTGGCGTGGGGTCAGCGAGCGTCGTCGCTACATCAGGTGCCAACCTGCGATCCGCCGCGGTAATTCCCGGCGGTGGAGAAAACTTCCTGTGGCCTGAAATCCAACGCGGGGTCAGCTACGGTCCATGGGCGGCATCGGCATGGGCCGAATCTGACCCCGCGTTGCTTGATGGCGGCGGCGTTGGCCTAGGAGTCCAGCGGCACGTTGTCGATCAGGCGGACCTTGCCCACCGTGGCCGCGATGAGAGCCAGGCCCTCGCCGCGGAACGGCGTGTCCCGGCAGTTCTCCGCGAGCGGTTCCAGGGTGCGGGGATCCACCACGTCCAGGTAGTCCAGTTCCACAAGCGGCCGGGACCTGACGAGCGCCTCTACGGACTCAAGATCCAGCGGCTGGTGGGCGTTGGCCCGTTCCTCGATGAGCCGCAGCGCCCGCGAGAGCACCAGCGCGGCCTCGCGTTCCCCGGCGGAGAGGAAGCGGTTGCGGCTGGACAGCGCCAGTCCGTCGGCGGAGCGCACGATCGGCACCGGGACGATCTCCACGGGGAAGTTCAGGTCCGCGACCATACGCTGGACGAGCGCCAGCTGCTGGGCGTCCTTCTGGCCGAAGTACGCCCGGTAGGCCGGCACTTCCGGGCCGGCGGTCGCGCCGGGCATCCCGTAGTGCAGCAGCTTGGCCACCACGGTCAGGGCGCCGTCGAAGTGCCCGGGACGGGAGGCCCCCTCCCATTTCTCGGCCATCGGACCCGCGCTGATACGGACCCGGGGTTCCCCGCCGGGATAGACCTCGTCCACGTCCGGAGCGAACACCAGGTCCACGCCCACGGCGTCCAACAGCGCCAGATCGGCGTCCAGGGTCCGGGGGTACCGTGCCAGGTCCACGGCCTCACCGAACTGCAGCGGGTTCACGAAGATGCTGGCCACCACGACGTCGTTCTGCTCGACGGCGGTGCGTGCCAGCTGGGCGTGGCCCTCATGGAGGGCACCCATGGTGGGCACGAGGCCCTGCGAGGTGCCACCGTTCTCCCTGATCAGCCGGGCGCTTTCGATGCGGAGCGCGGCGGCCGTGGTCACGAGTTGGATCGCCAAGGTATGGACCTTCCTTAGGGTTGCGGGCCGTCGTGGTCCGGGCCCTCGAGGGCCTGCGTGATGCTATCGAGCTGGTCCGGTTTCAGCAGACCCCGGCGTCCGGCCCGCCGGGCCGTCGCCCGGGCCATGGCCAGGTACGCCTCCAGAATATCGCCGCCGGCGCCGCCGTCGTGCTCCCGCAGCGACCCAGCGTGCGCGGCCACGGTTCCGACATCGCCGCGGGCCACCGGCCCGGTCAGGGCCGACTCGCCGGAGGCGAGGGCGTTCTCCAGCGTTGCGCGCAGCAGCGGTCCGAGCATACGTTCGGGGGCCTCGACGCCGACCTCCCGGAGCAGCTGCGAGGCCTGGGCCACCAGGGTGACGAGGTGGTTCGAGCCGTGGGCGAGGGCAGCGTGGTACAGCGTGCGGTCTGCCTCGGCGATGGCGACGGGCTCCGCGCCCATCTCCACCACGAGGGCCTGCGCGATGGGCAGCATTGCAGCATCCGCCGTGACGCCAAAGGTGCAGTCCAGCAGCCGGGTAAGGTCCAGGCTCATCCCGGTGAAGGTCATCGCAGGGTGCAGCGCCAGCGGGACGGCGCCGGCGGCCCGGACGGGATGCAGGATTCCGACGCCGAAACGGCCGGACGTGTGGGCCACAAGCTGGCCGGGCTGCCAGGCGCCGAGCTTCGCCAGGCCCTCCACGAGCGGGCCGAGGGCGTCGTCGGGGACAGCCAGGAGCACCAGTTCGGCGCGTTCGACGATGTCCTGCACGTCGAGCACCGGGACACCGGGGAGCAGGGTTTCCGCACGCTCCCGGCTGGCGTCAGAGACCGCGGAGACTCCGATGATGGCGTGCTCCGCGCCGCGCAGCGCCGCCCCCAGGACGGCTCCGACCTTGCCGGCGCCGACGATTCCGATGCCGAGTCGTCCTGGTTTAGCCATGTTGCCGGTCATCCTGCCTGTTGGGTTCTTCGGTGCTTGAGGGTGCTTGGGTGCTTGAGGGCGCTTCACCGCTGTTGGGGTCGGCTGCGAGCGCCCGGACCTGGTCCAGCCAGTGCTCGCTGGTCTGCCGTTTGCGCGCGGTCCGGGCCCGGGCCGCCTGGGCGTCCAGCAGCGCCCGCCCCTCGTCCAGGCCGGCCTGGACCAGCCGCGGGGACACCGGGCCGGCCGTGGTGTGCAGGACCAGGTCCACCACGCGGAAACGCCGCGCGAGGGGGCCCTGCTCCAGCGCCATGGATTGGGTGCGCTGGTGCGGGACCACCACGAGGTGGCGCCACCAGCGGCCCGAGCGGATCAGCAGGGCCGTGCCGGTGGCGGTGAAGCCGTTGCGGCGCCAGCCCAGCGGTGCCAGCAGGCGGGCGCGCCGCGGCGTGGTGACAAAACCGCCGTCGTCCGTGCCGGGATCTGCCGGAGCAGCGGCAGCCGGATCTGCCGGAACCCCCGCCGGCCCGGCGAGGCCGTTGATGCCGGCCCTGAAGATCCTCACCGGGTCCGGGGTACCCGGATCGGGCAGGACAAGGGAGAGCATGGTGAGCACGTCCGGGAAGGTCCCCACCGGCAGCAGCGTGGTCCGGGATGAGCCCCCGCCGTCGTTCCCCGCGGCGCCGTACCCGGCGACGTTGACCTGGATCCGGTACCAGCCGAAAATCCGCCAGAGCGGGGGCTGGCTGATCCGCAGCGCCTGGATCCTGCCCGGCGGCAGGGTCTGTGCCTGCGTGTCCAGCAGGCCGTACCGCAGCCGGATACCATCCGGGGAAATTGCGGCGGTGAAGTTGTAGCCCCGGTTGATGGAGTTCCAGTACGCGGCCACGATGCCGAGCACGGCCGGGATCAGGAAGAGGTAGAAACTGCGGTTCTCCGTGAGGGCGGAGAGCACCACGGAGACGACGCCGCCGACGACCACGAACATACTCTGCTCGCTCAGCAGCAGCGACCCGATCAGGCGCCGCGGCGGGACGGTCAGGACGGCATGTTCGGGGGCCTCCGCAGCGGCCTCCCCCGGGCGCGCCTGGTCCTGCACCGCACCGGCGGCGCGGGCCAGGATCGCGGCCCGGAGCAGCCGCGCCTCGTCCATGCGGAGGTAGGCGAGCCGCACCGCGGATTCCCCGGCGTCGGCCACCTCGAACTTGAGCTCGGCCAGCCCGAAGATCCTGGCGAGCAGCGGCTGCACAATGTCGATGGCTTGGACGCGGTCCAGCCGGGCCTGGCGCTGCTGTTTGAAGAGGAATCCGGTGTTCAGCCGGACATATCCGTCTGCCACTTGATAGCGGGTGAAGTACCAGCTCAGGACGTAGCCGAGGACGGTGAGCAGCAACACCCCGCCGCCGCCGAGCAGCAGCCACGGGGCCCGGTCCGCGAGCCGTTCATCGACCAGGGGGCCGCCCTGGAGCACCCGTTCGAACGTATCCCGGAAGAAGAAGAAGGCGATCGCGGCCAGCGCCACCCAGCCGCGCACGAAGGGCGACGCGGGGTGCACGCGAAGCCACTCGCCGTCGGGAGCTCCGGCTTCGGCGCCGGCGGAGGCCTCCGGGGCGGCACCCGGCTTCACTGAGTTCCCATACCGGAGGTCGTCACGGCGAACCCGTCACAGTCCGGCCAGGCGGGCTTCACCGCGGGCGGAGAGCTGCTCGCGGAGCCGCGCACCTTCCGCTGCGGGCAGGCCCGGGATTTCCGCGCTGGTGCCGGCGGAGGCGGTGTGCAGTTTCAGCGTGCACAGCCCCAGGCCGCGTTCCACGGGCCCGGCGCCGATGTCCACGTACTGCATGCGGCCGTAGGGGACCACGAGGGTGCGCTGGAAGAAGATGCCGCGGCGGATGAGCAGGTCATCCTCACGCTCGGCGTAGCCGATGGCCCGCACCTGGCGCGGAATCAGCAGGAGCCGCCACAGGGCCAGGAGCAGCATCACCACAGGGATGGCGACGGCCAGCCAGAGGGGGAACGTCTGCCACACGCCGTTCAGGACGAGAACGAGCGGAAGGCACAGCACCGCCACCAGGAAGAGGGTGCCCAGCGCCCAGCCGGCAAGGCGCACCGTGACGTACTTCGGTGAGACGCGCAGCCACGTGATGCCCGGAGGGTCAATCGCCTCGGTATGCATACTCGCCTTCCGACTTGGGCTTACGCTTTTCCTGGCGACCCGGGGCCGACTCACCCTCGCCGTCTTCGGGGGGTATCCGGCAGAACCTTTCCACCATCAGGCCGACCACGATCATCACCAGGCCGCCGCCGGCCATGGCCACAGCCTGCCAGGCGAGGGTCTGGTCGCTGCGCAGGTTCCAGAGCCGCAGCTGGTCAACGAAGATCCCTGCGTGCCAGCCCAGCAGCACGCTGCCGGTGTAGGCGCAGGCCTGGGCGAGGACCAAGGTCCAGGCGGCCAGGATGGGGTTCAGCATTTTCTTCTTGTTGCCGTTCCGCCACCGCAGCACCCTGATGCCCAGCACGAGGGTGAGCACAACGATCACACCCATCGTGATCAGTGCGTTGAGCGGCAGTACCGGGGTGTTGAGGCCGTAGCGGGTGGTGAGCACGGCGGCGAGCCAGCCGAGGACCCCCACGGCCGAGCCGATCACAATAAGCGTCAGGGGGTTGGTCAGCTTCATCATTCCACCGCTCCGGCCACGCCGTGGAGGTTTTCGAAGCCGTCGAAGGGCACGAGGTCGGCGAAGTCAGCGGCCCTGGCGGCCAGTTCCCCCACGCGTTCGCCGTTCAGTTCCGCCGCGGGGTCGATGAGCGACCACGGGTACAGCACAAATGCCCGCTCAGCCGCCCGCGGGTGCGGCAGGGTCAGCTCCGGGTCGGAGCTGACCAGCTCCCCGTAAGTGATGATGTCGACGTCGAGGGTGCGCGGGCCCCAGTGCACGTGACGGACCCGCAGGTGCTTTTGTTCCACCGCGTGGCAGTGCCGCAGCAGCTCAAGGGGCGCAAGCGTGGTCTCGACGGCGATCACCATGTTAAGGAAGTCCGGCTGGCCGGCCGGCCCGCCGACGGCTTTGGTCTGGACGATCGGTGAGATCGCCAGGAGGCGGACCTCGGGCGGGTCAACGATGTCCGCGACGGCTGCCGAGAGCGTGTCGCTGCGCTCCCCCAGGTTGCTGCCGAGCGCGAGCACGGCGCGCGTGTAGTTCATCGCTGGTCCTGCCGGGTCCGCCGGACGCTGACAGAGACGTCGCCGAACTCGACTTCGATCGGAGCCTTGGGTTTGTGCACGGTGATGTCCACCGCGGCGACGGGGAACTTCAGCAGCACGTCCTCGGCGATCCGGACGGCCAGCGCCTCGATCAGATTCAGCGGTTCCCCCGTGATCCAGGTCCGGATGCACTCGGCCACCTCGCCGTAGTGGGCGGTGTCCAGCACGTCGTCGGAGGCTGCGGCGGGGCCGAAGTCCAGGTGCAGGACGGCATCGACCACAAACGGCTGGCCGTTCCGCCGCTCGAAATCAAACACTCCGTGATGGCCGACGGCGGTGACGCCGCTCAGCGTGATCTGGTCCATGGGTAGTCTGTCGGTTCAGCTGCGGCCGGGGGCGGCCGGATGAGCCGGCGACATGCGGGCGGCGACCTTGACGGCGTCGAGGCTGGGGCCGACGTCGTGCACGCGGACCGCCCAGGCGCCCCGGTAGGCGCTGATGGCGCTCACGGCGGCGGTGGCGTCGTCGCGTCCGGCCGGCGGGGCTGCCTTGCCCGCCACGGTGAGGAGGCTCCCGAGGAAACGCTTGCGGGAGGCAGCCACCAGGACCCTGTGGCCCATGGCCTGCAGGACGTCCAGGCGCTGGAGCAGTTCCCAGTTCTGCTCCTCGTTCTTCGAGAAGCCCAGTCCGGGGTCCAGGATGATCTGGTCCGGGGCGACGCCGGCCGCGTACAGCTTGTCGCGGACACCGGCCAGCTCCGCGGCTACTTCGTCCGCGACGTTCCCGTACTCGGCCAGGGAGTCCATGGTGCTGGCGTTGCCGCGGCGGTGCGTGAGGATGTACGGGGCCTTGCTGCGGGCCACCAGTTCGGCCATCTCCGGCTCCATAGTCAGTCCGGAGACATCGTTGATGATCGCGGCCCCCGCGTCCAGGGCGGCTGCGGCGGTGACGGCGTGTGTCGTGTCGATGCTGACCAGCGCGCCCGCCTTGACCAGCGCCTGGATCACGGGCAGGACCCGCTGCTGCTCTTCCTCGACGCCCACCTCGACCGCTCCCGGGCGGGTGGATTCGCCGCCGACGTCGATGATGTCCGCTCCGCCGTAGAACATCCGCAGGCCTGCGGCGATGGCGGTGTCCGCGGTGGCGTGCTTGCCGCCGTCGCTGAAGGAGTCCGGGGTGACGTTCAGGATCCCCATCACGAGCGTCCGGTCCGTGGGGAGATCCTTGAATTGCGCTGCCGGGCGCGACTTGCGCAGTACGGGCAGGGGCGAGGTCGCGGGGCCGGTGCCAGGGGCTGCGGCGAGGGAATCCATAGTCTGTGTTCTTACCTTCCGATGATGAGGCTCATGGCCTCGGCGCGGGTGGCCGGGTCATGGAGTTGCCCGCGCACCGCGCTGGTGACGGTCTTGGCGCCCGGCTTGCGGATGCCGCGCATGGACATGCACAGGTGTTCGCATTCGACGACGACGATCGCGCCGCGCGGTTTGAGGTGGGTGACAAGGGCTTCGACGATCTGGGTGGTCAGGCGTTCCTGGACCTGGGGGCGGCGGGCGAACATGTCCACCAGCCGCGCCAGTTTGCTCAGCCCGGTGACCTTCCCGTCGTGCGAGGGAATGTAGCCCACATGGGCCACCCCGTGGAACGGCACCAGGTGGTGCTCGCAGGTGGAGTAGAACGGAATGTCCTTGACCAGGACCAGTTCCTCGTGGTCCAGGTCGAACGTGGTGGCAAGGATTTCCGCCGGATCGTGGTGCAGTCCGGCGAACATTTCGGTGTAGGCCTTGGCAACCCGCTTCGGGGTGTCCAGGAGGCCGCTGCGGTCAGGGTCCTCGCCGATGGCCAGGAGGATCTCGCGGACGGCCGCCTGGATCCGGGGCTGGTCCACAACGGTGCCGGGAACGGACCCTCCCGCCGCCAAATCATCGGTGGCGGGAGCGTCGTCGTCGTCATTGAAGAAAGAAGTCACTGAAGAAGCCTAGCCGGGATGACCGTCGGGCCCGAGATCCGTTACACCGCCCTGGAACGGCTCCTGTCCGGAGACACCCTGGGCGTGCGGCGGGAACGTATCCAGCGGTTCCTCAAGGCGGGCTTCCTTGGCTTCTTCCTGGGCTTCCCGTTCGGCCTTCTCCATGCGGGATTCCACCGGGCCGATCTCCTGGATCGGGCGGGTCTCCTTGGAGAGCCAGATCTCGCGGAAATCGCGCTTCCGGATGTTGGTGAAGACCTGGGCGATTTCGGCCTGGTTAAGCGTCTCGCGTTCCAGCAGTTCGAGGGCCAGCTCATCCAGGACGTCGCGGTTCTCGACCAAGATCGCGTAGGCCTCGTCGTGGGCGCCCTCGATGAGTCGGCGCACTTCCTCGTCGACGATGTAGGCGATCTGGTCGGAGTAGTTGCGCTCGTGTCCGGCGTCGCGGCCCAGGAAGGGCTCGCCGCCGCCCTGGCCAAGGCGCACGGCGCCGACGCGTTCGCTCATGCCGAACTCGGTGACCATCTTGCGGGCGATCCCGGTGGCTTTTTCGATGTCGTTGGACGCGCCGGTGGACGGGTCGTGGAAGACCAGCTCCTCGGCGACCCGGCCGCCCATGGCGTAGGCCATCTGGTCGAGCAGTTCGTTGCGGGTCACGGAGTACTTGTCGTTCTCCGGAACCACCATGGTGTAGCCCAGGGCGCGGCCGCGGGGCAGGATGGTGATCTTGGTGACCGGGGCCGAGTTCCGCAGCGCCGCGGCCACGAGGGCGTGCCCGCCTTCGTGGTAGGCGGTGACTTTGCGTTCGTGTTCCTTCATAACGCGGCTGCGCTTCTGCGGGCCGGCCATCACTCGGTCAATGGCTTCGTCGAGGGCGCGGTCGTCGATCAGGTTGGCGTTTGAGCGGGCCGTCAGCAGGGCGGCCTCGTTGAGGACGTTGGCGAGGTCCGCGCCGGTGTAGCCGGGAGTCTTTTTGGCCACGGCTTTCAGGTCGACACCGGGAGCCATCGGCTTGCCCTTGGCGTGGACTTTCAGAATCTGGTCGCGTCCGATCAGGTCGGGGGCTTCCACCGAGATCTGGCGGTCAAAGCGGCCGGGCCGCAGCAGCGCCGGGTCGAGGACGTCGGGGCGGTTGGTGGCGGCGATCAGGATGACGTTCGTCTTGACGTCGAAGCCGTCCATTTCAACGAGGAGCTGGTTGAGGGTCTGCTCGCGTTCGTCATTGCCGCCGCCGATGCCGGCGCCGCGGTGGCGGCCGACGGCGTCGATCTCATCCACGAAGATGATGGCCGGGGCGTTGGACTTGGCCTGCTCGAACAGGTCGCGGACGCGGGAGGCGCCGACGCCGACGAACATTTCAACGAAGTCGGAACCGGAAATCGAGAAGAAGGGAACGCCGGCCTCGCCGGCTACGGCTCGGGCCAGGAGGGTCTTGCCGGTGCCGGGCGGGCCGTAGAGCAGCACACCCTTGGGGATCTTCGCCCCGACGGCCTGGAACTTCGCGGGTTCCTGGAGGAATTCCTTGATCTCTTCGAGTTCCTCGACGGCTTCGTCGGCGCCGGCGACGTCGCTGAACGTGACTTGGGGCATGTCCTTGTTGACCAGCTTGGCCTTGGACTTGCCGAACTGCATGACCTTGGAGCCGCCGCCCTGCATCCGGGAAAGCAGGAACCAGAAGAGGACGCCCAGGAGGAGGACCGGGATCAGGAGGGAGAACAGTCCGGCGAACCAGTTGTTCTCGACCGGCTGGTCGGTGTAGCCGCTCGGCGGCCGGGAGTCCGTGACGGCCTGGACCACACTCTCGGCGCGGGCGTTGACGTAGTAGAACTGGATGTTCTTGCCCTTGTCCTGGCCGTCAACTTGGTAGTTTTCCTTCAGGACCAGGTCCACACGGTTTTCCGCATCGAAGATCTTGGCCTGTTCGACTTTGCCGCCCTCGGTCAGCAGCGCCAGACCCTTGTCGGTGTCGACCCGGGTTGATCCGCCCGGGGAAAGGGTGGCAAAGGCCAGCAGGAGCATGCCGATAACAACGACAATCCAGATGCCCGGGCCCTTGAAGAAACTCTTAGCTTTCATCTGTTCGGGGCCAGGCCCCGTCCCTCCTGGTAGTGCTGCACGGCGACCGATCTGCGCGCGTGGGGTGCTGCGTCAGGTTCTAGCTATACACCGTCGCTGTAAGTCACGCACGGAATGGATCAAAAGTTCCCTGAGGGCGTAGCGGGCACAGGAGAGGATCGGCCCGGACTGCGCCGGGCCCGTCCTGCCGGACCTGTCCCGCCTGGCGGGGGCCGCTATTCGTAAACGTGCGGCGCCAGGGTGCCGACGAAGTCCAGGTTGCGGTACTTCTCGGCGTAGTCCAGGCCGTAGCCCACAACGAACTCGTTGGGGATGTCGTAGCCGACGTACTTGACATCGATCTGGACCTTCGCGGCCGTCGGCTTGCGGAACGCCGTGCAGATTTCCACCGAGGCCGTGCCGCGTGATTCCAGGTTGGTCTTGAGCCAGGACAGGGTGAGGCCGGAGTCGATGATGTCTTCGACGATCAGCACATCCTTGCCCATGAGGTCCGTGTCGAGGTCCTTGAGGATACGGACCACGCCGGAAGACTGGGTGCCGGAACCGTAGGACGAGACGGCCATCCAGTCCATTGACACGTGGCTGTGAAGAGCACGGGCGAGGTCGGCCATGACCATCACGGCGCCCTTGAGCACGCCTACGATCAGCAGATCGCGGCCTTCGTAGTCCTTGTCGATCTGGGCAGCGAGTTCGGTGATCCGTGACTGGATCTGTTCCCTGGAATACAGAACATGCTTGAGATCTGACTGGACGTCGTTTGAATCCACCAATAACTCCTGTGTAGATGCGGGGGCGACTATATTTGGGGCGGTTTTTGAGGCCGGAATACAAGCTTCCCACAGCGGGCCGCTTCGCGGGGAACCCCTTCGGGCCCCGCCTTCCCCTCGGCGAGGAGCTGGGCGAGGGAGAGACGGTAGACGCTGACCCCGCCGGGGAGCTCCACGGGACCTGCCGACCCCTGCCGGCGGAGCAGTGCTTCCGCGGCGAGCAGGCGCTGGTAGCCGGGCTGCTGGCCTCCGACGGCGGCCGCGGCTTTCGCGATGACGCGGAACCGTATAGCCGGCGGCAGTTCGCGCAGGGTTCCCTCCGGGAGGCTGATGGTGGCACCGGATTGTTCCCGGAGCCGGGCATAGGTACCTTCCGCCACGTCTTCGAGGTAGTCGGCGTCAAGTTGCAGGATGGCGGCGGTGCGCGCGAGCGATTCAGCCACCCCCGGCCCCAGCTTCTCCTCCAGCAGCGGCAGAACCTCAACCCTGGTCCGGGACCTCGCAAACGCCGGATCGGCGTTGCTCGGGTCGTGCCAGGGGTCCAGGCCTTCAACCTCACAGATCGCGAGGGTGTCCGCGCGGCGCAGTCCCAGGAACGGCCGCAGCAGGCGGTCCCGGGCGGGCCGCATGCCGGCCAGGGAACGGGTTCCGGAGCCGCGGGCGAGCCCCAGCAGCACCTGTTCGGCCTGGTCGTCGAGGGTGTGCCCGAGGAGGATGGCCCCGGCGCCGGTGTCGTCGGCGGCAGCTTCCAGGGCAGCGTGGCGGGCGTCCCGGGCCGCCGCTTCCGGGCCCATCCCGGTGGACGCAACGTCGACGGTCCTGATCTGCACGGGCGAGAGCCCCAGTTCCCGCAGCGCGGCCGCCGCGGCAGCTGCGACGTCGGCGGATCCGGGCTGCAGCTGGTGGTCCACGACGACGGCTCCGACAGTAACGGGGTGGCCGTCCACGTGTCCGCGGCGGGCGAAGTAGGCGGCCACGGCGGCGAGGGCCAGCGAGTCGGGCCCGCCGCTGCAGGCGACCAGGACCCGTTCCGGGTAGCCTGCGTCGGACAGCGCGTCCTGCAGCATTTTGCGCGCGGTGCCGACCACCGGCGCGAGCCGGCCGGGCCGGCGCCGTCCGCTGGATAGCTGTCCGCTGGAATGCCGTCCGTCGGAGAGCTGTCCGCTGGAGACGGGACTGGAAGTCACGGGAGTCAGTGCCCCATCCGTTCGAGCCAGAGCCTGGAGTCGTGGATTTCGGCCTCGCTCGGCAGGTGGTCGGCGGACTCCCAGACCCTGTTGAACCCCTCCATGCCGGCCACGTCCACCACTTCGCGGACAAACTTTGAGCCGTCACTGTACTGGCGCATCTTGGCGTCCAGCCCGAGCAGGTTGCGGATGAACTTCTCGATCACGCCGCGGTCCTTCGCCCGGGAGTTGAAGCGTTGCCGGATGGTCTTCACGGACGGCACGATGCTGGCATCGACCGCGTCCATCACCACATTGGCGTGCCCCTCGAGCAGACTCATCAGCGCGGTCAGCCGGGAGATGGCGGCCTTCTCCTCGGGGTTCTGCAGCAGGTCGACGATGGCGCCCCGGCTGGGGGCTGCGCCGGTCGCCGTGCGGTCCTTGAGCGATTTCGCCGCGGCGGACGCCCGCTCCATCAGGGAGTCCATGTTGCCGAGCAACTGGCCGCTGAGGTTTTCGATCTCGTCCAGCATGTGGTGCCGCAGCCACGGCGCCGCGGCGAACTGCACCCGGTGGGTCTGTTCGTGGAGGCAGACCCAGAGCCGGAAATCTTCGGGTTCAACGTTGATTTCACGCTCGACGGAGATGATGTTCGGCGCCACGAGGAGCAGGCGTCCGGCAGCGGGGGCCGTGGCGTTCTCGGCGAGCGCCGAGAAGGGGTCGTACTGGCCAAGTACCTTGCTCGAAAGGAAGGCCAGGATGGCTCCGAGCTGGCTGCCCGTGATGGCGCCGCTGACGCTGGCCGCGCCGGGATTCAGGGTACCCCGGCGGCCTTCGAGCATCTTTTCCATCGCCGGTTGGAGCATAACGGCGAAGCTCTGGGTGTTGGCCTTGGCCCAGGACGCGCGGTCCACCACCAGGACCGAGGAATCGCGCAGGTCGCGGGCGGCCTCCAGCCCGGTGATGTCATGGACGTGCGGCACGGAAATGTCTGCCATGAGCCGCAGGTTGTCCACGGCGGCGCCGATCTCCGCCGAGCTGAGGGTGGGCCCGGCTGGTGTCAGCCGTGCCGCGGTGGAAGCGGCAAGCTCCCAGTTGATGAGGGCTTGGGCTTGGGCTGATGTCTCGCCGGCAGAGGACTCCATACGCTCCATCAGATCACAAGGGCAGGACAATGCGCCTTAAATTCGTCGGGCTGCGGCCGCAGGCCCGTCAGCGGCAGCCGCAGCCGGCCAGGACGGAGGCGGTGCGGTCCAGCGCGGCCTTGTTCGCGGCACCGGGGGTCAGGCCGTTGCCGATGAAGGAAAACACCAGGAGCCGGCCGTCGGCGTCCACCAGGTACCCGCTCAGCGCGATGACCGTGTTCAGGGTGCCGGTCTTGGCACGGACCAGTCCCGCGCCGCGGGCCGTGGCCGCGTCCAGGTAGCGGTCCCCCAGTGTTCCGGTGAGCCCGGCAACCGGGAACCCGGCGAGGCCGGCACGCAGCCGGGTGTCCGCGCCCGAGGTGATGGCCCGGACCACTTCGGAGAGCTGCCGGGCGGAGACCTGGTTGGCGAGCGCCAGTCCGGAGACGTCGGCGGCACGCAGCGTGCCGGCGGGAATTTTCAGTTGTTCGAGCTGCCAAAGCACGGCTGCGACGGCGCCTTGGTTGCTCCCGGGCCTGCCGGAAGCGACGGCGGCCATGCGGCCGATCGCCTCGGTGAGGTAGTTGTCCGAGGTGCGCAGGAACAGGTCCACCTGCTGGCCAACGGTAGCGGACTGAACCTCGGCCAGGACCCTGCCAGAGCCGCTGCCCGCCGTCCCGCCGTCGCGTTGCGATCCGGCCGGAACCCGCGTGACGCCCGGCGCGACAGTCAGCCCGGCCGCGGGGGCGGCGGCCGCAAGCTCGGCCGAAAACGTCTTGGCGGCGCTCATCGCGGAGTCCTGGGGCCGAGGACCGGTGGTCTTGGCGGGGTCGAAGCGGGCCGAGTTCAGTGCCAGCGGGAACAGCGGAGCGACCTCGCCGGCGGCAACGTCCTCCGGGCTCCAGGCGGGGTTCAGCGCGGGGCCGGTGAAGAGGGAATCGTCCAGCAGCACCTTCACGGGGACGGAGACGCCGTCGTCCTTCAGTGCCCGGACTGTCGCCTTTGCCAGGCTGGCGAGCCCGGCATGGCCCAGCACGGCGTCCGGGGCTGATTCGCCGGCACCGAGGAGCACGTCTCCGCCGCCCGTGAGCACCACCGATCCGGGGGTGTCGCCTGCCACGACCGTGGTGCTGAAGCGGCGTTCCGGGCCGAGCGTGCGCAGGGCCGCGACGGCCGTGAGGAGCTTCATGTTGGAGGCCGGCACGCGGACAGCGTCGCCCGACCGGTCGAAGAGGACCTCCCCGGTGGCGGCGTCCTGCACCACCCCGGTGAAGCTCCCGGCGCCGTCGACCTTCAGGGTCTGGTTGAGTTGCGCCGCGAGGGAGCCGGGCTCCGGGACGGGGGCCGTGGCAGTGAGCGGTTCGATACTGTCCGGGTCGCCGCCCTGGGCGCCGCCGGCGGACAGTGTTCCGGGGACCTGGTGCCAGGGCGGGGCGGACGGCCCCGCGCTTGCGGGGGCGGGGGCGCCGAAGAAGCCCGGTGCGACGGCCAGGCCCGCGGGGAGCGCGAGCGCCACGACCAGCAGGGTCTGGAGCAGCAGCGGAAGGCTCCGCCGCAGCGGCCCGGTCACCGGGTCCGTGCCCGCGGGGCTCGTTCTGCGTTTCATGCTGCTGCTGGTCCTTTAGTCCTGAAATGTCCCCACTAGTTCCTGAAACCAGGGCCTCTCGCTATATCCTCAATAGTAGTCGGCGGCACCGGCGCTGCTTTTTGTGGATGTCTCGGGTGCCGCGAACCCCCTGAAATCGTCAAGGAGCAGTCCATGAAGCATGACGTGACCATCGAGATCCCCAAGGGATCACGCGTCAAGTACGAAGTCGACCACGAGACGGGCCGCGTCCGCCTGGACCGCGTCCTGTTCACCTCCATGCAGTACCCCACGCACTACGGTTTCTTCGAAAACACCCTCGGTGAAGACGGCGATCCGCTGGACGCCCTGGTGCTGCTGCAGGACTTCGACCTGCACCCCGGCGTCATCGTTGAGTCCCGCCCCATCGGCGTGTTCAACATGACCGACGACGGCGGCGGCGACGCCAAGGTCCTCTGCGTGCCGGCCGACGCCCGTTTTGATCACATCAACGAGATCAGCGACGTCAGCGAGTTCCTCATCAGGGAAATCGAGCACTTCTTCACCCGGTACAAGGACCTGGAGCCCGGCAAGTGGGTCAAGGCCGAGGGCTGGGGTGACCGCGCCGCCGCCGAGGCCGAACTCGAAGCCTCCATCAAGCGCTACGTCCCGCACACGCACTAGCGTTTTTCAACTCCAACGCGGGGTCACCTACCGCTTATCCGGCCAACGGATACGGGCGGTAAGTGACCCCGTGTTGCCGTTAACCGTGCTGTTGCCGCTAAGCGACGACGGCGGCTGCCAGTCGCGGGTCAGGAATGTATGAAATCGTGGGCTCATGAACGTCGCCCCTGCTTTTAGCCCTCCCTGCGGTCCGGTCACCGGATGGCGTGACGGTGACGTGGTGCGCGCCACCGGAATCCCCTACGCCACGGCGGGGCGTTTCCAGCCGCCCGCGAGCGCCCCCGACCGGACCGAAGTCCTGGCGGCCACCTCCCTGTCCCCGGCCTGCCCGCAGGGACCGGTCCCGTTCCTGGACGACATCCTCGGCACCCGCTACGGGGAACTCCCCGGCAGCGAGGACTGCCAGCGGCTCTCGATCACCATGCCGGCCGGCCTCACCGCGAACGAGCGCGTCCCGGTCATGGTGTGGCTCCACGGCGGCTCCTACACCTCGGGCTCCGGCGACCTCGCCATCTTCGACCCCCGCGCACTCGTCGCGGAAAACCGGGTCATTGTGGTGTCCGTGACGTACCGCCTGGGCCTGTTCGGCTACCTCGCCACCGGCACCGGCCGGCCCGCGAACCTCGGCCTGCTGGACCAGCTTGAGGCGTTCCGCTGGGTCCAGCGCAATATCGGCGCCTTCGGCGGCGATCCGGGACGGGTCACGGCCTTCGGGCAGTCCGCCGGCGGCGACGCCGTCGCCCACCTCATGGCGACGCCGGAGGCCCCCGCCCTCTTCCAGCGCGCCATCATCCAAAGTGCACCGCTGGGCATTGCGCGGGGCCGGGAAAAGATGAGCACCGCCATGGGCATCGCCGCCGAAACCGTCACCGAAGACACCCCGGCGATGGACGTCGTCGAAATTGAAGGGCACGTGTCGCAGGTGGCCCGGAAGTTCGGGCTGATCGCGGCCATGCCGTTCGGCACCCAGTACGGGCACACTCCCTTGCCGCCGGAATCCGGTATTGACGACGCCTGGAATGCCACGGCCGCCGGGATCGAGGTCCTGATCGGCCACACCTCCGAGGAAGCCCGGCTGTTCCTGCCGCGCAACCGCGCGGTCAGCCTCCTGACCAGGGTCCCCGTGCTCGGGGCCGCCGCGGTCAAAGCCATCAACTGGGCCGTGACGGAGGCGGTCTACGGCCGGGCCGCCCGGAAGTTCGCCCGCCGCCATGCCCAAGCGGGCGGCACGGCCTACAGCTATGTGCTGAGCTGGGCGGCGCCGGGAAACGTCTACGGCGCCGCGCACACCGTGGACCTGCCGCTCCTGTTCGGAAACAAGCAAACCTGGGCGGGAGCCGGCCTGCTGGCGGGTGCCTCGTGGGAGGAAATCAACGCCCAGGGCCGGGCCCTCCGCGCCGTCTGGGCCCGCTTTGCCGCGGGAGACGGCCTGGACAGCCGCGGCGGTCTGCCCGGTACCCTGCGGTACCACTCGGTTTAGTCCGGTGACGGTCATGGTTCCGGTTGCCTTCTGGGGCGGGAAGCGGTGAGGACACTCGGCGTCGACCTTGCCGCGGCGACCCGGAAAACCGCGGCCGCCGTCATCGTCTGGGGCAGCGGCACCGCCCGTCTGGAGCACCTGGCCCTCGACGTCGGCGACGCGGAGATCGTGCGGCTCTTCGGTGCCAGCGACATGACCGGGATCGACTGCCCCGTGGGCTGGCCCGACGCCCTCCTGCCTTTCCTTGCCGGGCATCTGGCCTTTCAGCCGCACCCCGTGCTGGACTACGACGGAATCGAGGGCCGCCGGCTGCTGGCGTACCGGGACACCGACCGCTTCGTCACCGCCCGGACCGGGCTGATCCCGCTGAGCGTCTCCGCCGACCGGCTGGCCCATCCCGCGATGCGCTGCGCCGTCATCCAAGCCAAAATCGCAGTGGTTCACGGACCGCAGGCCAGGGACGGCGGCGGCCGGCTCGCGGAGGTGTATCCGGCGGCGACGCTGAAGTCCTGGGGTCTGCCGGCCCGCGGCTACAAGGGGCGCGGCGGCGCCGAGGCGCAGCGGCTGGCCGAGATCCTGGACGGCCTGACGGAGGCTGCGCCGTGGCTTGACCTGGCCGGACACCGGGAGCAGCTGGCCGGCTCCGATGACATGTTCGACGCGCTCATCGCCTCCCTCACTGCGCGGGCCGTGGCCATCGGCGCGACGCTCCGCCCGGATGCCGGGCATGCCCGGGCGGCCGTGACTGAGGGCTGGATCCACGTGCCCGCCGGCGGGCTGGACGAACTTACCGGCGGGCTGGACGGGCTCCCCGGAACCCGGCCGTAGCGGGGCGCCCTTGTAGCAGGGGCTACTCGACGCCGAGGGTCCAGCCGCTGATATCCTCCGAGTCCTCGCCGTGGTCCCGGGTGTGGTTGTGCGCCCGGATGCGGCTGTCCTGCAGCGCCTGGCGCAGCAGCGAATGCTTCTCCGCCAGGCCCGGCACCCGGTCGATTGCGTCGATGGCGAGCTGGAAGCGGTCGATCCCGTTGAGCATGGCCATGTCGAACGCGGTCGTGGTGGTGCCTTCTTCCTTGTAGCCGCGGACATGCAGCCCGTCCTGGTTCGTCCGCCGGTACGACAGCCGGTGGATCAGCGACGGATAGCCGTGGTAGGCGAAGATGATGGGCTTGTCCGCCGTAAAAATCCCGTCAAAGTCCCGTGACGTCAGGCCGTGCGGATGTTCGTTGGCATCCTGGAGCCGCATCAGGTCCACCACGTTGACCACCCGGATCTTCAGCCCCGGGGCACCGGCCTTCAGCAGTTCCGCCGCGGCGACCGTCTCCACCGTGGGCACGTCTCCGGCGCAGGCCAGCACGACGTCGGGCTCCTCGCCGGGGATTTCGGAGCCGGCAAACTCCCAGATCCCCAGGCCTCGCTGGCAGTGGTGCGCCGCCTCGGCGGGGCCCAGCCACGTCGGCGAGGGCTGCTTGCCGCTGACCACGATGTTGACGTAGTCCCGCGAGCCGAGGCAATGCTCCATCACCGAGAGCAGGGTGTTCGCGTCCGGGGGAAGGTAGACGCGGATGACCTCGGCCTTTTTGTTCACGGCATGGTCGATGAAGCCGGGATCCTGGTGCGAGAAACCGTTGTGGTCCTGCTGCCAGACGTGCGAGGACAGCAGGTAGTTGAGCGAGGCCACCGGCCGGCGCCACGCCAGTTCCCGGTGCACCTTGAGCCACTTGGCGTACTGGTTGAACATCGAGTCGACAATGTGGATGAAGGCCTCATAGCAGCTGAACACGCCGTGCCGCCCGGTCAGCAGGTAGCCCTCAAGCCAGCCCTGGCACAGGTGTTCGCTGAGGACCTCCATGACGCGTCCGGCCCGGGCAAGGTGTTCGTCGAGTTCATCGATCCGGTACTGCCACACCTTGTCCGTGACCTCGTAGACGTCCTGCAGCCGGTTGGATGCGGTCTCGTCCGGACCGAACAGACGGAACGTCTCCGGGTTCTGGCTGATCACATCGCGGAGCCAGGAGCCCAGCGTGATCATGGCACTGACCCGCTCCACTCCCGGCCGTGCCACCGCCACCGCGTGGTCCTCATACTCCGGCAGCTTGAGGTCCCGCAGCAGCACGCCGCCGTTCGCGTACGGGGTGGCGCTCATCCGTAAGGGGCCAGCGGGGGCGTTCGCCGCGACGTCCGGGCGGAGGCGCCCGGCGTCGTCGAAGAGTTCGTCGGGACGGTAGGACTCGAGCCACTCGCCCAGCTGCGCCAGATGCTCCGGGTTGGTGCGCACTTCGGACAGCGGCACCTGATGGCTCCGCCACGTTCCTTCCACCGGCAGTCCGTCGACCACCCGGGGGCCGGTCCAGCCCTTCGGCGAGCGCAGCACAATCACGGGCCAGCGGGCCGCGGGGGCGTCCCCGGCTGCCACGCCGGCGGGTGATTCGCCGCTGCCGGATGCGCTCCGGCGCGCCGCCTGGATGTCCCGGATCTCCGTGAGGCAGCGGTCCAGGACGGCGGCGAAGTCCCGGTGCGCAGCCGCGGTGTCGTCCGGGTGGCCCACCGTCACGAAGTGCGGCTCGTGCCCGTAGCCGCGGAGCAGCTGCTCCAGCTGGGCTTCGGGCATGCGGGCAAGGATGGTGGGATTGGCGATCTTGTAGCCGTTCAGGTGCAGGATGGGCAGCACCGCTCCGTCCGCCACGGGGTCCAGGAAGTTATGGGAGTGCCAGCTCGCGGCCAGCGGCCCGGTTTCGGCCTCGCCGTCGCCGATGACGACGGCGGTGATCAAGTCCGGGTTGTCGAAGACGGAGCCGTAGGCGTGCGCCAGGGAGTAGCCCAGCTCTCCGCCCTCGCTGATGGAGCCCGGGGTTTCCGGGGCGGCGTGGCTGGGAATGCCGCCCGGGTAGGAGAACTGCCGGAAGAGTTCGGCCATGCCGGGTTTGTCGTCGCCGACGTTGCTGTAGATCTCGGAGTAGGTGCCCTCCAGCCAGGCGTTCGCCACCACCGCGGGGCCGCCATGCCCCGGACCGGCGATAAACAGCATGCTCTGGTTGTCCCGGCGGATGACCCGGTTCAGGTGGGCGTAGACGAAGTTGAGCCCCGGGGTGGTGCCCCAGTGGCCCAGCAGCCTGGATTTCGTGTCCCCGGCGCTCAGGGGTTCGCGCAGCAGGGGGTTGGAGCGGAGGTAGATCTGCCCTACGGACAGGTAGTTCGCGGCCCGCCACCAGCGGTCCACCAGCGCCAGTTCGGCCTCGTCGCCACCCGTCCGCCAGGCAGTCTCCGGCACAGTTTCGGGAGCCCGCCCCGGGGTGCCGCTGACGACTGGATCGGCGTCGGTGGTCCGGTCACGGGTCTGGTCACGGGTCACGGGATTCCTCACTTCACGGGGGACTTGGGCGGCGCGCAACCTCCATCGCAACATGTCCCCGGGGCGGACACAAGCCTGCCCGCACGTGTCAAGGGGCGGAGCTTGCCAGCCCCTTGCCACCGGGTAGTGTGGTCCCAGAATGTTCACGCTGACCATCAATCAAACAGACAGCCGGCGCGACGGCGACTGCGTGCCGCAGCTCCTCAAGGACCTGCGGCACATTCCCGCGCGCCTCGACTTCGACCGTTCGGTGGAAGACGAGGTCCAGGGCATTGTGGACGTCCCGCACCAGGCCGTCGAAGCGGCGATGATCGCGCTGCGGACCGGCAGCTGGTACGTCGGGATCGGCGTCGGGCCGGTCAACGAGCCGCTCCCGAACCAGATTAAAGACGCCTCAGGCCACGGGCTGATTTATGCCCGCCGGGCCGTGGACCGGCTGCGCAACGGCAAGGACCGGATTCCGGTGGCCGTCGAGGGACCACTGGCCGAGCTCGCGGCAGAGGCCGAGGCCGTGCTGCGGCTGCTGGGGCACATCGTGCACGACCGCAGCCCCGCCGAATGGCGCGTCCTGGACCTGCTGACGCCAGGCGTCCGCGGGCAGCAGAAAGCGGTGGCCGAGGAACTCGGGATCACCACCCAGGCGGTCAGCAAGGCCGTGGCGCGGGCCCAGTGGAATGAGGAACACGCGGCGCGTCCCGCCGCAGCCAGGCTCCTGGGCCTCATCCTCGAGGTGCACTGACACCTCCGTCCGGCCGCGTCGCTAGAGCAGCAGGCTGCGCAACACGTGGGCGGCGCCGTCGTCGAACACGGAGTGGGTGACCTCGTTCGCGGCGGCGATGACTTCCTCGGGCGCCTGGCCCATGGCCACACCGCGGGCTGCCCAGGTGAGCATCTCGATGTCATTGCGGCCGTCACCGACGGCGACGGTGCGGTGCGCCTCGACCTCCAGCCGGCCACGGAGATGCTCCAGCGCGCTGGCCTTCGTCACGCCTGCGGCGGCGATGTCCAGCCACGCCGTCCAGCCCACCGAGTACGTCACGCCGGCCAGGCCGATGTGCCGGATGGCCGTGTTGAACTCCTCGGGCGTGTTCTCGGCGCTGAAGACAACCACGCGGACCGCGGTGGCTTCCAGCATGGTCTGGAAGTCGACGCCGATGGCCTCCACGCCGAAGCTCATGTCCTGGAAGCGCTCGGTGGAGAGGAACGCGCCGTCCTCGTCCTCGAGGGCGTACTTGGCCGTGGGCAGCCGCTTGCGCAGTGCCCGCAGCACGGGGCCGGGGTCGAAGGTGGCCTTGTGCACGACCTCGTACCCGGCAGAAAGGCTGGAATCCAGCCGCAGCGTGACACCGCCGTTGGAGCACACGGCATAGCCGTTTTCGATGCCGATGTGCTCGATGATGGGCAGCGTCGCGTTGAGTGACCGGCCGGTCGCGATGGTGACGTGGTGGCCTGCGGCCACGACGTCCTGGGCGGCTTCGCGCACGGGCACGGACATGTGGCCGTCGTGGTCCACGAGGGTGCCGTCGACGTCGAGCGCGACCATCAGCTTGTGGGCTGCTGCGTTGTTGTTGTTCTCGTTGATGCGGTTGTTATTTCGCCGGTCATCGTTGCCGGCGACTGAGGTTTCAGTCAATGTTGTCATCTCACAAGTAGAGCAGACACCCCCGACGGCCGCTAGGACGCGCGCCACAGCGCGCGGTGAACCCGGGATGAACAGCTGTTGACGCCAATGACCCCGCGGCAGTCCGCCGGGTCATGGGCCGGAAACGGCGGCTCAGATGACGGGGAAGACCGTCATGCCGCCGAGGTACTTCTGCAGGGCCTGCGGGATGTTGACGGAACCGTCCGGGTTCTGGTGGTGCTCCAGGATGGCGACGATCCAGCGCGTGGTGGCCAGGGTGCCGTTCAGCGTGGCGACGGCCCGGGTGCCCTTGGGCGCCCCGTCCTCGGTCAGCACGCGTTCGCGGATGTTGAGCCGGCGGGCCTGGAAGGTGGTGCAGTTCGAGGTGGAGGTCAGCTCGCGGTAGGCGCCCTGCGTCGGAACCCAGGCCTCGCAGTCGAACTTGCGGGCGGCGGAGTTGCCGAGGTCCCCGGCCGCGGTGTCAATGACCCGGTACGGCAGTTCGCACTTGGCCAGCATCTCCTCTTCCCAGGCCAGCAGCCGGGCGTGCTCGGCCGCGGCCTCCTCGACCGTGGTGTAGATGAACATCTCCACCTTGTTGAACTGGTGGACCCGGATGATGCCGCGGGTGTCCTTGCCGTGCGACCCGGCCTCGCGGCGGTAGCACGAGCTCTGCCCGGCGTAGCGGACCGGGCCGGCGGAGAGGTCCAGGATCTCGTCCGCGTGGTAGCCGGCGAGTGCCACTTCGGAGGTGCCCACGAGGTAGAGGTCGTCTTCGGCGAGGCGGTAGATCTCGGCGTCGTGCTTGACGTCGAAGCCGGTGCCCTGCATGGTCTCCGGGCGCACCAGGGTGGGGGTGATCATCGGAACGAAACCGGCGTCGATCGCCTGCTCCATTGCCATCTGGAGCAGCGCCATTTCCAGCCGGGCTCCCGCACCGCGCAGGAAGTAGAACCGCGAACCGGACACCTTGGCGCCGCGCTCCATGTCGATGGCGCCGATCAGCTCACCGATCTCCAGGTGGTCCTTGGGCTTGAAGTCGGTGAACTCGCGGGGCGTGCCGACGGTCTTGACCACGATGTAGTCGTCCTCGCCGCCTGCGGGGACGCCGTCCTCGATGAGGTTGGGGATGGCGCGCAGCAGTTCGTCGTGGTCGGCCTGGGCGGCGTCGGCCTCGGCGGACGCGGCCTTGACCTGGCCGGCGAGGACCTTGACCTCCGCCAGCAGGGCCTGCTTCTCCTCGCCCTTGGCCTGCGCCACCTTCTTGCCGAAGGCATTCTGCTCGGCCCTGAGGTTTTCAAAGCGGATCAGGGCGGCGCGCCGGGCCGAGTCCGCGGCGATGATCGCGTCCACCACGGATTCGTCGGCGCCGCGGGCGCGCTGGCTGGCCCGGAACTTGTCCGGATTGTCGCTGAGGTCTTTTACGTCGATCACGTGACAAGACTATCCAATCCGGGCACCATTACCGGGCAATCGCCGGGCAATCAGGCCACCGGCCACGGGCGGGATAGTGTTGGAGCACAATGCGCGACTGGCTGCTGTACCTCATCATCGCTGGAGTCCTGGTGTTCGCCGTCTCCAGCTGGTGGGGGGTGCGCAGGCTCAAAGCCAGGCACGCGCGCAGCGCCGTGTGGGAGGAAACGCACAGTCCGGGGCTGGGCCAGCAAAAGGTGGCCGTGGTGATGAACCCGATCAAGTCCCGGTCCGATGAGGCCCGCACCCTGATTGAAACTGCGTGCGCCACCGCCGGCTGGGTGCCGCCGCGGTTCTTCGACACCACAGCCGAGGACCCCGGGGCCTCGCAGGCGCGCGCCGCGCTGGACTACGGCGCCGATGTCATTCTCGTGGGCGGCGGCGACGGCACTGTCCGGGTGGTGGCGGACGTCCTCGCCGGCACGGACACCGCCATGGCCCTGATCCCCCTCGGCACCGGCAACCTGTTGGCCCGCAATATCCACCTCGACCTAGGCGACCTGCAAGGCAGTGTCCAGACCGCCCTGTTCGGGCACCAGCGCTTCATCGATACGGCGCGGATGAAGGTTGAGAACTCCCGCACCGGCGAGGCCGCGGAACACACGTTCCTAGTCATCGCCGGCATTGGCATGGACGCCGAGGTGGTGGGAGACACCAACGACGGGCTGAAGAAGGCCGTGGGCTGGCTGGCCTACACCGAGGCGGGCGTACGGCACCTCCCCGGCCGCCGCAAGAAGGTGTCCATCTCGCTGGACGACCAGCCGGAACAGAGCCGGAAGATCCGCAGCGTGCTGTTCGCCAACTGCGGCCTGATCCCCGGCGGCATCGACTTCATCCCCCAGGCCATGATCGACGACGGAATGCTCGACGTCGTGGTGATGAGCCCGCGCAGCGCCATCGGCTGGCTGGCGATGTACTGGAAGATCGTGCTGAAGCACAAAAGAAACCTGCCGGTGATGACGTATTACCGCTCCGGCAAGATCACCATCCGCTGCGCGGAGCCGATGCCCACACAGGTTGACGGTGATCCGTCCGGTGAGGCCACGAAGGTCACCGTGCAGGTTGCCCCCGGCTCGCTGCTCGTCCGGGTCAAGGACGGCACCGAGGGAGATTAGGCGCCGGCGTCCTTCGCGGCGGCGTCCGCGTCGCCCGCGTCCGCGGCTGCGGTCTTCTTCGCTTCCGCGGCCGCCTTCGCGGCGCGCGCCTCGGACTGTTCGCGGATCATGGCCTGCTCCTCCTCGAAGCGCAGCCGGTCTGCACGGTCGGCGTCGTCGCCGTCCCAGTCCTGGTTGTCAGCGGTCGGCTTGGGATTCACGATCATTCCCTGGCCGTCATTTTCAAGGCTGGTTCCTGCCATGACCTGCTCCCTCGGTAGAGGACTTCCCCAATATGGATCAGGCAAGCATACGCACAGTTTCATAGGGGCGGAAGTGCCTGATGTGGCATTTGTCTACGCTGTGGGCGAAGCCCCGGACGTATATTCCGGCACCACGGATGCACCGGACAGTATGTCTTTCACCCAGGCATGCGCGGCCCGGAACGCCTGGTCCGAAGTGTGCGGCTCCACGACCGTCCGGTGCCCGTCGGCGCGGCCGTACGAACCCAGGAAACGGGTGGCGGGGCTGATCCGGTGCAGTCCGGCCAGGGCGTCCGCCACGCGGGCGTCGGCCACGTGGCCGTCGGCGTCGATGCTGAAGAAGTAGTGGCCCAGATACTGGCCGGTGGGGCGCGACTCGATCCGGCTGAGGTTCACGCCGCGGGTGGCGAACTGGTCAAGGATTTCCATGAGGGCCCCGGGACGGTCTTCCGGCAGGGGCACCACCACGGTTGTCTTGTCCGCACCGGTGGGCTCCGGCAGCTCGCCGGGCCGTCCGACCAGCACAAAACGCGTGACAGCTCCGGGGTTGTCGCCGATGTTCTCCGCAAGCACGGTGAGGCCCGGCTGCTCGGTCGCCACAATCGGGGCGCAGATGGCAGCGTCGTAGTGAATATCGCCCTCTAGGAGCCCGATCGCCGCCGCGGCCGTGGAGGATCCCGGAATGTATTCCGCGTCCGGAATGTTTTTCTCAGCCCAGAGCCGGCACTGTGCCCAGGCGTGGCCATGGGTGGAGATCCGGCGGATGTCTTCGATCCGTGTCCCGGGCCGTGCCACCAGCACGAAGCTGATCGGGACGAGGGCTTCGCGGAGGATCCGCAGTTCCTGACCGGTGGCGATGGCATCCAGGGTGGCGGTGACGCCGCCCTCCACGGAGTTCTCGATCGGCACCATCGCCGCGTCCGCCGAGCCGTCGCGGACCTTGTCCAGCGCCGTGTTGACGTTCGACGACGGTACGCGGACCGCGTCCGCCGCACCGGGAACCTGCATCAGGGCAGCCTCGGTGAAGGTGCCCGCGGGTCCGAGAAAGGTGTACGTGACGGGTGAGGCGGGCATCGGCGCTTCTTTCTTCACTTACAGGATGACGGGCTTGAGTCCGTTGTCGGACACCAGCGGCATTCCGGCTTCCAACCACTGGTCCATGCCGCCGGCCACGTTCAGCGCGGAGTACCCCTGGCCGGAAAGCCACTGGGCGGCACGGAAGGAACGGCCTCCGGTGCGGCAGATGACATAGAGGTCCTCGTCGGGATCCAGATCGTCAAGCCGGGCCGGGAGCTGGTCGAGGGGGATGTGCAGTGCGCCGGCGGCGTGGCCCGCCACCCATTCGTAGTCTTCGCGGACGTCGAGAATCCTGGCCCCGTCGGGGATATCGGACACGGTCACAGTGTCAAAGTCGCTCATGGTCGTCCCTCCGCAGAATGCATGGTCTTCCCCCCAGCGTATCGCCAGCCACCCGTTCCGCGGCGTCACCCGGCTGCAGGTTACGCTTCTTGGATGGCGCAAAGGAGACCCGCAGCAACGGACCGGCCCTCAACTCCCCGCACCTCCTCCCGCGGGACATGCCCTCCCCCGGCCGCGACGACCGGGCACAATGCCACCATGCCCACCCGCTCGCACCAACACTGGACATGTCCCACGAAGCGCCGCGCTATCGCCCGCGGGACATGCCCTCCCCCCGCCGCGACGACCGGGCACAATGCCACCATGCCCACCCGCTCGCACCAAGACTGGATATGTCCCACGGCGGGCCGCGCCAGGAACCCGTCGGAGCCGCGTTTCCGTGGCTGAAATCCATGAGCTCTCCGCCGTCGAGCTGCGCGACGCCCTGCGCTCCGGCGAGTTGTCCTCGCGGCAGTCCACAGGGCATTTCCTGGAACGGATCGCCGCCGAAAACAAGCACCTTGGCGCCTTCATCACCGTCACCGCGGAGCAGGCCCTGCTGGACGCGGCCGCAGCGGACGAATCCCACGCCCGGGCCGCGCGGGACGGAACCGGGCTGGCACTCCTGCACGGGATGCCGGTGGCGTTCAAGGACCTGACGGACGTTGCAGGCGTCGTGACCACCCACGGCAGCGCCGCACTGGACTACAAACCCGCCCTGGCCGACGGCGCCCTTGTCGCCGCACTCAAAGGTGCGGGGGTGGTCTCGCTGGGCAAGACCCAGGTGCCGGAATTCGGGCTGACGGCGTATAGCGAGAACCTGATCGCGCCGCCGTCGCGGAATCCGTTCGCCCTCAGCCGCAGCTCGGGAGGGTCCTCCGGCGGCAGCGCCGCGGCGGTCGCTGCCGGGCTGGTTCCCTTCGCCCCCGGGTCCGACGGCGGCGGTTCTGTCCGCATCCCGGCCGCCGCGTGCGGGCTGGTGGGCCTGAAACCCGGCCGCGGCCTGGTGCCGGCGGGGGAAAGCTCCGGGGACCCCGCCGGACTGGTGGCGTCCGGGCCGCTGGCCCGCTCCGCGGCGGACGCCGCACTGTTGCTCGATGCCCTGGTGCCCGGCGCCGGAACCGGCGAGTCCGCGGCACCCGCACCCGGCTACCATGAACTCGCCGCCCAGGACCCGCCCGGCGTCCGGATCGGAGTGAGCCTGGAGAGCCCGTGGCAGACGGTTTTCCCGTTCACGCCGGACGCCGAGGCGCTCCACGCCCTCGCCGAAGGCATCCGGCGGCTTGAAGCGGCCGGGCACGAAACCGCGGAAGCCTCCATCCGCTACGACAACCGTTACCCGGCCGCGTTCACCACTGCCTGGACCGCCGGCGTGGGGGGCGCCCGGATCGCCCCCCAGCGCGAGGCGCTCCTGACCCCGCTGACCCGGACGTTCCGGCGCCGCGCGCAGCAGCGCGGGCCGGCGAAGCTCGCCGAATCCCTCGCTTTCCTGCGCCAGTTCCAGCGGGACACCATCGCCCAGTACGCTGCCTGGGACCTGATGCTGATGCCGTCTCTGGCCCAGACCCCGCGCCCGGTCGGCTGGTTCACCGGGGCGGCCCACGGCGACGGCTACTGGCCGGCGTCCGAATGGGCAGGGGACGCCGACGGCGACTACCGCAAGCAGTGCGAGTACGCGCCCTGGTCATCCATGGTGAACGTGTGCGGGCTGCCAGCGATCAGCATTCCGGTGCACTGGACCGGCGGGGCGACGGGTGCCGGACTGCCGATGGGCGTCCAGCTGGTCGGGCCAATGGGTTCCGAGGCGCTGCTGCTGCAGGTGGCCGCGCAGCTGGGGTTCTAGCCTCGCGACCCGCCGGGGTGGGTGATTTCACGGGCGGGCGACGATACGGTTTAGCTGGGCAGCGCCACAACACGCCCCGCCTGGAAACCACATGAGAGGGATCGATGAAGATCACCGGTGCAGTACTTGAGGAAATCGGCCGTCCCCGCCCGTTCGCAGATTCCCGGCCTATCACCGTCTCCGAGCTGGACCTGGAGGGCCCCGGACCCACCGAAATCCTGGTCAGGATCGAGGCCGCAGGCATCTGCCATTCGGACCTGAGCGTTGTGGACGGCAACCGCGTGCGGCCGGTGCCGATGCTGCTGGGGCACGAGGCTGCGGGGCGCGTCGTCGAGGTCGGCGCGGACGTGACGGACCTCGCGCCGGGCCAGCGCGTGGTGATGTCCTTCCTCCCCCGCTGCGAACAGTGCGAGAACTGCGCCGAAGACGGCCGCCTGCCCTGCACCACGGGGTCGAAGAGCAACGGCGACGGAACCCTCCTGCACGGATCGATGCACCTGGACCGCGGCGGCGAGAAGGTCTTCCACCACCTGGGCGTCTCCGGCTTCGCCACCCACGCCGTGGTGGACCGCGCCTCGGCCGTGCGGGTGGACGACGACATCCCGGCGGACGTCGCCGCCGTCCTGGGCTGCGCCGTGCTGACCGGCGGCGGTGCCGTGCTGAACGCGGCCCGGCCCCGGCCGCAGGACAGCATCATGATCGTGGGACTGGGCGGCGTTGGCATGGCCGCGCTGATCACGGCAATCTCCCAGGGTGTTTCACGCATCGTCGCCGTGGACACCCTGGAGGAAAAACTCGAACACGCCCGCCGCCTGGGCGCCCACGAGACCTACACCCCGCAGCAGGTCCTGGCGGAGGGCGTCAAGGCGAAGTACGTGATCGAATGCGCCGGGAACCCGCGGGCCTTCGAAACTGCCTTCGCCGCGACCGCGGTGGGCGGGACCACGATCACCGCAGGCCTGCCGCACCCGGACGCCCGCGCCCAGATCTCGCCGCTGACCGTCACGGCCGAGGCCCGGACAATAATCGGCAGCTACCTCGGCTCCGCCGTTCCCGCTCGGGACATTCCCAAATACGCCCAGCTCTGGCGGGAAGGGAAGCTGCCGGTCGAAGAGCTCATCTCGGCGCGCATCGCCCTGGCGGACATCAACCAGGCGATGGACCAGCTGGCCGACGGGAAAGCGGTCCGCCAGGTCATCATGTTCGACGCCGAGTAGCCCCCGCCGGCCCGCGCCACACATCCCCGCCACACACCCCCGCGCCGCCCGCCCGTTGCGCTGTCACTCCTTGTTGTTATTCCGGGGGCAAAGCAACATCCAGTGATAGCGCAACGGGAGAAACACCGGGCGAATGACTTGCCCCGGGGCGCCGCGAATGTGACAATCCCGCGTCACACTGTCAGCATTAAGTAAATGAGCACTACTCATTTATCCCGTCCCCCCGCTACAACGCCGGGCGACACATCCTTTTTCGGCCACCCAAAGATGCTGGCCAGCCTCTTCTCCGTAGAGATGTGGGAGCGCTTCTCCTTCTACGGAATGCAGGGCATCCTGCTCTACTACATGTACTTCACGGCCGCCGAGGGCGGCCTGGGAATTGAGCAGGGCCTCGCCGCCGGCCTCGTCGGCGCCTACGGCGGCGGCGTCTACCTGTCCACCATCCTGGGTGCCTGGCTCGCGGACCGGCTGTTCGGTTCCGAAAAGGTGCTGTTCGGCTCCGCCATCCTGATCATGGCCGGCCACATCGGCCTCGCCGTCGTGCCGGGCATTCCCGGCCTGATCGCCGGCCTGGTGCTGGTCGGCGTCGGATCCGGCGGCCTGAAGGCCAACGCCACCGCCCTGGTGGGAAGCCTCTATCGGGAGAAGGACGAACGCCGCGACGCCGGATTCTCCATCTTCTACATGGGCATCAACGCCGGCGCGCTGATCGGCCCGCTGGTCACCGGCTGGCTGCAGGAAAGCCAGGGGTTCCATTGGGGCTTCGGCGCCGCCGCCGTCGGTATGGGCGTCGGACTGGTCATCTACGCGCTGGGCCGCAAGAACCTGCCCGAGTCGGCGAACCGGGTGCACAACCCGCTTGCCGCCGACGAGCGCACCAAGTATGGCCTGCGCTTCGGCGCCATTGCCGCCGTGATCGCGGTACTTTTGGCCACGGGCATCGTAAATGCGGAGAACCTGGCAATGTCCATGGCCTACGCGGCCATCGGCGCGTCCGTGCTCTACTTCGCCCTGATCTTCAGCAGCAAGAAGGTCAACGGGACCGAACGCCGGCGTGTGGGGGCGTTCATCCCGCTGTACATCGCCTCCGCCGCATTCTGGGCACTGTTCCAGCAGCAGTTCACCTTCATCGCCGTGTACTCCGAGGAGAAACTGGACCGCAACCTGTTCGGCTGGGAAATGCCGGCCGCCTGGGTCCAGTCCATCAACCCGGTGTTCATCATCATCTTCGCCGGCGTCATGGCTGCCCTCTGGACCCGGCTGGGCCGCAAGCAGCCCGGCTCGGCCCTGAAGTTCTCGATCGGCCTCTTTGTGATGGGCCTGGCGTTCCTGGCGTTCATCCCATTGGCCGGGGACGGCAAGACCCCGCTGCTGGCACTCGTGGGAATCCTGTTCCTGTTCACGCTCGCGGAACTGTTCCTGTCCCCAATCGGCCTGTCCGTGACCACCAAGCTGGCGCCGGAGGCCTTCCGCACCCAGATGGTGGCACTGTTCTTCCTCTCGGTGTCCCTGGGCACCACGCTGGCCGGCATCCTATCCGGGCTGTACAACCCAGAGGACGAACTGCCGTACTTCATCGGCATCGGCGGCACCGCGATGCTGCTGGCCGTCGGCCTGGCCGCGGCCTCGCCGGCGATCAAGAAGCTCATGGGCGGCGTACGCTGAGCCGATGACCTCCAGGCACCGCCCACCGCTTGAGTTCCGCGTTTACGTCCCCGCCGCAGGCGAGGCGTCCGACGTCGAACTCATGCCGGCGGGCGATGTCACCACCGGCGTGGTGCGGGTGGGCGGAACCATCCGCCGCCCGCACCAGCCGCAGTCTTTCGCTGTCGCCGCGTACCTCGACTGGCTGGAAGACGCCGGTTTCGATGGTTCCCCGCGGTTCCTGGGCCGGGACGGAGAGGGCCGGGACGTGCTGACGTTTCTGCCCGGACAGTGCTCCGGGCCGCTCCCGGAAGCCTGGGTCCGGTCCGAGGAGCTCCTGGTCTCGGTCGCGCAGCTGCTGCGCCGGCTGCACTCGGCCTCGGCCGGGTTTGCGCCGGGCGACTATCCGTTCCCGCCGCGCCCGATCCGGCAGGATCCGGCGGAGCTGGTCTGCCATCTCGATGTCACCCCGCAGAACGTGGTGGTCCGCGACGGCCGTGCCGCCGGCCTGGTGGACTTCGACCTCGCCGGCCCCACAACGGCTTTCAAGGACTCCTTCAACACCGCAATGCACTGGGTGCCGCTCCGGGACCCCGCCGACGCGTGGCCGGGATGGGAGGCGGCGGACCCGTTCCGGCGGCTCCGGATCTTCGCCGACGCGTACGGCTGGAACGACGAGGAACGGCGAAGCCTGCCCGCGTTTGGCATCGAGGCCACGCGGCTGAGCTACGAGCGGATGCAACACAACGCGCGGGAACTCGGCGGCGGCTGGGCGCGGATGTGGGACGAAGGCGTGGGCGAGACGATCCGCCGCCGCGGCACCTGGCTCGACGCCAACGCCGGCCGGCTGGTGGCGGCGCTTACGTCCGCCGGCGGAGGCTAAGCGCCGGACGACCCCAAGGTCGACCGTCCGACGGCCAGTCCCACCGCGATGAGCACGAATATCAGAACGGTCAACGCGATCCCTACATAACCCATCACCAGGCCGGCAATGGCCATGCCCTTGCCGGCCGGCTCGCGTTTGAGGGCCATGTGCCCGAGGATGACTGCTGCGAGCTGCGGCAGTAGGAAAAAGCCAAGGCCCACGAAGGTTGCGATGCCGCAACACAGGCTGGCGATACTCAGGCCCTTGGGTTCCGGCGGCAGACCGTAATAGGCCGGCTGGCCGTAGGCATTGAACGGGGTGCCCGGCTGGCCGTACTGCGGCTGTCCGCCATACGGCTGCTGGCCATACTGCGCCGGCGCACCGTAGGGCGGCTGGCCCGGCGCACCGTAGGCCGGCTGGGCGTACGGCTGCTGGGCGTACGGCGACGGCATGTTGTACGGTTCCGTGGGCTGGTTGTAGTCCGGCCCGGTCTGGCCGTATTGCTCGCCCGCGTAGCCCTGCGCTCCGGACGGTTGCTGCCCGTAGCCCGGCTGCTCGAACTCCGTCGTCGCGGGCGGCGTCGGCGCAGGAACGTCTGACTCCTGCGCCGGAATATACGACGGCGGCTGGTAGCCCTCAGGCGTCTCGTCTTTGTCCGGTTTCGGCTGGTCAGTCATGGTTTTCCCCTCGTGAAGTCTCAGGATTCAGCCTACCGCCGTCCCGGTTCCTTGAGCAGGACATTTCTGACGTCACAGGGGCCGTAATCCGTCGAAAACATGTTGCCTGCCACGACGGTCTGGCATGCTGGTGCCATGGCTAGCCGCGCGGGCACTGTTGCCCAACCCCAAGACCTTGTCGACCTCACTGCGCTTCTGGATGCGTACTACGATGTTTCACCGGATCTGGGCGACCCCGGCCAACGGGTGGCGTTCGGCACGTCCGGGCACCGGGGCTCCAGCCTGAAAGCCTCCTTTAACGAACCCCACATCCTGGCCATCACGCAGGCGATCGTGGAGTACCGGGCGGGCCAGGGGATCACCGGGCCCCTCTACCTCGCCAAAGACACGCATGCCCTCAGCGAGCCGGCCCAGAACTCCGCCCTGGAGGTTCTCGCAGCCAACGGCGTCAATGTGCTGATCGATGCCCGGCACGGCTACACCCCCACCCCGTCACTGAGCCACGCCATCCTGACGCACAACAACAACTCTCCCGCCGGGGCCCCGCAGGCGGACGGGATCGTTGTGACGCCGAGCCACAACCCGCCCGGCGACGGCGGCTTCAAGTACAACCCGCCGCACGGTGGGCCCGCCGACTCGGACGCCACCGGGTGGATCGCCAACCGGGCCAACGAACTGCTGGAGAACGGACTGCGCGGGGTCAAGCGCATCCCCATCGCCGAGGCACTCAGCGCCGGCACCACGGGCAAGTTCGACTTCCTCAGCAGCTACGTGGACGACCTACCCTCCGTCCTGGACCTCAATGCCATCCGCGAGGCCGGCGTCCGGATCGGCGCCGACCCGATGGGCGGTGCGTCCGTGGACTACTGGGGCGAGATCGGCGAACGCCACCACCTGAACCTCACGGTGGTCAACCCCACGGTCGATCCGCAGTGGGCGTTTATGACGCTCGACTGGGACGAGAAGATCCGGATGGACTGCTCCTCCCCGTCCGCGATGGCCTCGCTGATCAACCGGATGTCGGAGGGTGCCAGCTTCGACGTCGCTACGGGCAACGACGCCGACGCCGACCGTCACGGCATTGTGACGCCAGACGGCGGCCTGATGAACCCCAACCACTACCTCGCCGTCGCCATCGATTACCTGTACCGCCACCGGACCGGCTGGAACCCGCAGTCCGTGATCGGCAAGACCCTGGTTTCCTCCTCGATCATCGACCGCGTGGCCGAAAGCCTGGGCCGCAAGCTCGTTGAGGTGCCGGTTGGTTTCAAGTGGTTTGTCCCCGGGCTGCTCTCCGGCGAAGGCGCATTCGGCGGCGAGGAATCCGCCGGCGCCTCCTTCAACAAGATGGATGGCAGCGTGTGGACGACGGACAAGGACGGCATCCTGCTGGCCCTGCTGGCCTCGGAGATCACGGCGGTAACGGGCAAGTCGCCGTCGCAGCTGTACAAGGGCCTCACCGACCAGTTCGGTGACCCGGTCTATGCCCGGATCGACGCGGCGGCCACCCGCGAGCAGAAGGCTGCCCTTGGCAAGCTTTCCCCCTCGGACGTGACCGCCACCGAACTTGCAGGGGAAACCATCACGGCCAAGCTGACCGAAGCCCCGGGCAACGGGGCGGCAATCGGCGGGCTCAAGGTGGTCACGGAGAATGCCTGGTTCGCGGCGCGCCCCTCCGGCACCGAGGACGTGTACAAGATCTACGCCGAGTCCTTCAAGGGCGCCGAGCACCTCAAGCAGGTGCAGGCCGAGGCGAAAGCGCTGGTGGACGGGGTCATCTCCTAGCGGCGGTCCGGTGATGCGGGCGCCCGCGGTCGGCGGGCCGCCCGCTCAGGCTGTTTCTTCCTCGAAGCTGCCGGCGAGTACTGAGCGGTCACGGCCGAGGGTCTTCGCGCGGTAAAGGGCGGCGTCGGCGGAGGCGATCATCGCGTCAAGATCGACGCGGCCGGGAGCGGTCGACGCGATCCCGTAGCTGGACGTAGGCAGGCGCGGGATGAGCGGCGACGCCGACGCCTGCAGCCGGGCGCTGATGTCCGAGGCGATCTGGCCGGCCCGTTCCTGCGTCACTCCGGGCAGGAGGATGATGAATTCCTCTCCGCCGTAGCGGCCCACGAGGTCGGTGGAACGGACGGTGGACGTGCAGGCCTCCGCGAACGCCTGCAGGGCGGCGTCGCCGGCTGAATGGCCGTACTCGTCGTTGATGGATTTAAAGTGATCCAGGTCCGCCAGGATCAGCGACGCCGTGGTCCTTGTCCTGGTGAGGCGGCGCAGTTCGTCCTCGGCGAGGTCCAGGAATGCTGCGCGATTCAAGAGCCCGGTCAGCCCGTCCACGGTGGCTCGGGCGCGGAGGTCCTGGGTCTGCTGCTCGTAGCTCAGCTCGGCCATGGTGAAGGACGCCACCACCATGATCACCGCCGAACAGACCGTTGCCGGGACGGAGCCAAAGACCGTCAGAAAGACGTCGCCCTCCGGCCCCTCGATCACAAAGGCGACCAGGCGGCCAAGATAGAACGCCGCGAGAATGCCGGAACCCCACGCCAATGTGCGGTGCACACGCGAGAAGTGCCGGTCCAGCAGGAACAGTTCACGGCAGGCAAGGCCGATCAGCAGGCCCATGAATCCCAGATAGGCCGGACCGCCGGACCACACGTTGGTGGCGGGCTGGTCCAGCGCCGACACAACGGCCGTGATGGCGGGCCCTGCTGCCAGGTACCAGAACTTGGGGACCGTCGTCCGGAGGGAACGGGCCCCCGCCCAGATGCTGGACGCGCCCGCCACGAGAAACACGTTCCCCAGCGGGTTGGCCCAGACCTGGTGCGGCGTTCCGTCCATGAGGTACGCCGCATTGCCGGCCAGGAAAAGCAGGAGCGCCAGGCACCATGAGCCGCTGTACGTCGAACGTGTCCGGCGGAACGTGATGAAGTAAAAGAGCAGCAGCAAAGTCAGGTCAACTGCTGCCAATGCGACACGCAAGGTTGAGGTGTCAAGCGTCATGTAGTGGCCCCCCGGTCCGCACGCAATACCCCGATATTGCGTCGACTATGCGCCGCATTTGACCCTAGTATTGCACCCCGGCCGGATAAAGTGTGATCACCGTCTCGGATGTGACTTGACACGCCCTGCGGCTCGGCCGGCACGTCGGCCCCGAACCCCCAAGGCGGGGCCAACGGCCCTGTGGCAAGGGACCCGAAGCGGACTAAACTGGAAGCGGCCCCGGATGCGGCCTTGCGCTCAACCGCAGAATTGCGTCCCGAGTGCCTCCGGCCTGTCCCCCATGGTGCCGGAGGCACCTCCGCGTTAGTACAGCGCCGGAGGCACCTCCGCGTCAGTGACGGGTCGTGTCAGACGGTGCGGACAACATCCTCGTAAGCGAACTTCGGCTTGGCCGCGCCCCAGGCGTCGGCCGCGGGCTGCCCGATGTTGACCACCAGGAAGCTCTGCTGGCCGCCGTCGGGGAAAAAGGCCTTATCGATCGCGGTGAAGTCCGCGCCCGTCATCGGTCCGGCAGACAGCCCCAGGGACCGGACGGCGAGGATGAAGTACCCGGCCTGCAGGTGGGCGTTGTTGTTGCCGGTGGCCGCGGCAAGGTCCGGGTCGGCGTCGTACATGGCTTTCGGGGCGTTGTATCCGGGAAGGAAGTTGTCCCACTGTTCCTGCCAGGACGTGTCGTAGCTGAGGATGGCGACGAGCGGTGCCGCGGCGGTCTTGGCGCGGTTGCCGTTGGCAAGGGTGCCGACCAGGGTGGCGCGGGCTTCGGCGGACCGGACATAGGTCACGCGCAGCGGCTGCGAGTTGAACGCGGTGGGCCCGAACTTGGTGAGCTCGTAGATGGCCCGGGCCTGCTCATCGGTGACATCGCCGGTGAAGGTGTTGGGGGTGCGGGCCTCGGCAAAGATGGCGTCCACTGCGGCGGCGTCGATTACTGCTTCGTCATGGGCGATGGTCATGAGCGTCCCTTTCGCTGGGGTGCCCGCCGGCGGCGGCCACTGGTCACTGTCCATAGTTGCAACTTCAACTTCTGCCTCCTGCTTCCCGAAATGCCCCGTGACGTCCGGCACAGCGGCGCCGGCGGCGAAGCATGCCGGAAACACCGTCGCGGTAATGTTGCTCCGGAAGATTCCTTCCCTTCCGCCAAATATTCTCTGAAAGGCCCCGGCAATGAGCATGCTCGGAACCAAATGGAAGCTGCACGGCAACGGCAAGTCCATCCGCCCCGGCGAAGTCGTGAAGCCGGATGAACGCCTTGCCTGGCCGCTGACTCTTGGCATCGGGATGCAGCACGTTGTCGCCATGTTCGGCGCCACCTTCCTGGTCCCGATCATCACGGGCATGCCGCCGGCCACCACACTGTTCTTCTCGGGCATCGGCACCCTCCTGTTCCTGGTCATCACCAAGGGCCAGGTTCCGAGCTACCTCGGGTCCAGCTTCGCGTTCATCGCACCGATCATGGCCTCGCAGCAGCAGTACGGCGTCGCCGGAGCGCTCGGCGGTGTGGTGCTGGCCGGCGTCGGGCTGGCAATGATCGGCGCGATCGTGCAGAAGTTCGGTGCCGGGTGGATCAACCGCCTGATGCCGCCGATCGTCACGGGCGCCATCGTGGGCCTGATCGGCCTCAACCTCGCTCCGGCGGCGAAGGCCAACTTCGACGCCGCCCCGGTCACGGCCCTCATCACCCTCGCCACGATCATCGTGGTCAGCGTCTTCTTCCGCGGCATCCTGGGCCGGTTGAGCATCCTGGTCGGCGTGGTGGTCGGCTACCTCGTGGCGATGACCCGCGGCGAGGTGGACTTCTCCAAGATGGACTCCGCCGCCTGGGTGGGGCTGCCGTTCTTCCAGACGCCCGAATTCCACCTCGGCGTCGTCGGCCTGTTCGTTCCGGTGGTGCTGGTGCTCGTGGCGGAGAACATCGGCCACGTGAAGTCCGTGTCCGCAATGACCGGCCAGAACCTCGACGGCGTCTCCGGGCGGGCGCTGATGGCCGACGGCGCCGCCACCGTGCTTGCCGGCATGGGCGGCGGCTCCGGCACCACCACCTACGCGGAAAACATCGGCGTTATGGCCGCCACCAAGGTCTATTCGACGGCGGCCTACTGGGTGGCCGGCCTCTTCGCCATTGTGCTGAGCTTCTCGCCAAAGTTCGGCGAACTCATCGCCACCGTCCCGGCCGGCGTGCTGGGCGGCGCGGCGACGATGCTTTACGGCATGATCGGCGTCCTGGGCGTCAAGATCTGGGTGCAGGCCAAGGTGAACTTCTCCAACCCGATCAACCTGACCACGGCCGCCGTCGCACTGATCGTCGGCATTGCCGATTACACCTGGACCATCGGCGACCTGGTGTTCACCGGCATCGCGTTGGGCTCCGCGGCGGCGCTGGTGATCTACCACGGCATGACGGCGATCGCGAAGGTCCGCGGCACCGTCGCCGAGCCCGAAACCGAAGGCGCCGTGGCCGCTGCCACGGCCGCCGTGAAACGCGCGCCGAAGAAGCGCCGCTAACCGCTGCGCCGCAACCGCTGCGCCGCAACCAAAAGGCCGGCTCCCGGACACCCTAGGTGTTCGGGACCCGGCCTCAGCTGTTCGGGGCAGCGGCTTTAGCCGGCGTCGAAGGTTTCCTCATCGTCGTCGTCCTTGGGAGCCTGGTCGGATTTGCCTCCAGGCAGGTCCGTTCCCGATCCGTCCGGCAGCCCGGCGGCGTCCTGGCCCGGCTCGGAGGAGAAGGGCCGCCCGGCGTCGGGCTCCTCGGTGTTGGATGCGTCCATCTCCGCCTCCGCGGACGGCATGGCTGCCTCGGAGTTCTCCGAGGCGTCGGCGTCATAGCCGGGGGCTGTGCTGGCGTTTTCTGAACTCATTTGTTCCTCCGTTCCTCCGAAGCGACCCGCTCCGGGCTCTCCTGCACTGTCTTGGTCTTGGGCGCCGAACTGGCTCAGGTCCGGGGCGCCGGCCGGGTACGTTTCCCCGTCCGGGCTGTCCTGGCTGAGTCCTGCCGCGTCGAAGGCTTCCTCTTCCCGGGGCTGGGCGAACTTCCTGGTGTCTCCGCCGGGCAGCTCCTGCTCCGCCGTCGGCGTTCCGTAGCCGCCGGCTTCCTCGATGGGATCCTGCTGCTTTTCCTGGGTCATGCCGTTCCTCCCGTAGTGGAATGTTGAACTGCGTGGATTGTTACCGGAAATTCGTGAAGGCTCAGAGGCCTTTGCCGCCGGTGACGGGCAGTACCGCGCCGGAGATGTAGGAGCCGTGATCGGAGGCCAGGAGCACGTAGGCCGCCGCGAGTTCCGCCGGCTGCCCCGCACGCTGCAGCGGGGTGTCCTGGCCGAAGGACGGCAGCTTGTCCGGCCACTCGGTTGCCGGGATCAGGGGCGTCCAGATGGGGCCCGGGGCCACGGCGTTGACGCGTATTCCCTTCGGGCCGAGCTCCTGGGCCAGGGCCTTGGTGAAGGCAACCTGCGCGGCTTTGGTCATGGCGTAGTCGATGAGTTCGGGCGAGGGGTTGAACGCCTGGATCGAGGCCGTAGTGATGATCGACGCGCCGGCCGTCAGGTACGGTACCGCCGCCCGTGCGGTCCAGATCAGCGAGTAGAGGTTGGTCTGGAAGACGCGGTCGAACTCCTCGGTGGGGAGGGACTCGAAGCTGTCGCGGTTCTTCTGGTACGCGGCGTTGAGTACCACGACGTCCAGGCGGCCGAATTCGGCGAGCGCGTCATCCACGATCCGGGTGGCAAAGGCTTCACTGCGGCCGTCCCCGGCGATCAGCAGCGCCTTGCGGCCGGCTTTGCGGATCCACGCGGCAGTATCCTGCGCGTCCGCTTCCTCCTCCGGCAGATAGGAGATGGCGACGTCGGCGCCCTCCCGGGCGAAGGCGATGGCCACCGCTTTCCCGATCCCGGAATCTCCGCCCGTGATCAGCGCGGCCTTGCCGGCAAGGGCGCCGCTGCCCTGGTAGCTCTCCTCGCCGTGGTCCGGTTTGGGGTCCATGGGCGCGGTGAGGCCCGGCTGTTCCTGCACCTGCTCCGGGAAGGACCCGGAGTAGTAGCCGCCCCGGGGGTCGCGCGGCTGGTCCCGCTGTTTGCTTGAATCACTCATAGTCCACCTACCCAACGTGTCGGTTTTCCAGGGGCCGCTTCCGGGCCGCGGGCCATGGCCCGGACCCGCGGCGCGTCCCCGCGGAGTAAACAATTACACCCTACCCGGGATTCATCAGCAACCTTAGTATCGGCTTGAATTTCGTACCGCTCAAGCCTAGGTTGAAGTTGACTGCCGCCGCAGCCCGGCCATCATCCTCGTGGAGGCGCAAGTGTCAGACTTAGAGCCGGAGTCCGCTCCACAAGAGTCCGGACCAACTGAATCCGTGCAGGAACGGTCCGCGCAGGGCAGCAGGAACGAGTCCGCCGTCGAGAAACTGGACCGCAATTGGATGGAGCTGCTGCAGGAGCTTCGGGTGCTGCAGACCGGTGTGCAGATCCTGGCGGGGTTCCTGCTGACCCTGCCGTTCCAGTCGAGATTCGAGACGCTGGACGATTATCAGACCACCCTCTACCTCGCCAACGTGGCGCTGGCCGCACTGACCACGGCCCTGATTCTGCTGCCGGTGAGTGTGCACCGCCGCCTCTTCCGGCTGCACCTCAGGGCGGCCCTCGTGTCCAGCGCCGACAGGATCGCAAAGGTGTCGCTGGCCGGCATCGGGCTCCTCAGCGTCGGAACGTCGTCGCTGGTTTTCGACGTGACGGCGGGCCGGGCGGCGGGCCTGTGGGCCGGTGCGGTGCTCCTGACGGTGCTGCTGATCCTGCTGGTCTATGTGCCGAGCCGGTTGCGCCGGCAGGCTGAAAAGGAGAGCTGACGTGGCCAGAGCCGCAGGAGGGCACGGCAGGGCAGGGCAGCGGCGGACCGCGCGGGACTGGACGAAGGACCACGGCCTGCTGCTGGCGAACATTGCCCTGTTCCTGGTTTTCTTCGGCGGCATGGTTTTCAGCGGAGCCGCCGAATACAGCGAGGACCAACTGGCTCACGGCCAACCGGCCGTAACGCTGCTGGGCTATCTCGGCACCGGGGCGTTCCTCGAAGCGACGTTTGAGAACTGGGAGTCCGAGTTCCTGCAGATGGGCATGTACGTCATCCTGACGGTGTTTCTCTTCCAGAAGGGTTCCTCGGAGTCCAAGCCGGTGGGCCGGGAGGCCCCGCAGGATGAGGATCCCCGGGACGCGGACCTCAAGCCGGCCACCCCGTGGCCCGTCCGGCGCGGAGGCTGGATCCTCAAGCTCTATGAACATTCCCTGTCGATCATGTTCCTGCTGCTGTTCCTGGCGTCCCTTGCGCTCCATGCCGTGGGCGGGGCGAACGAGTACAGCTCCGAGCAGCGGAGCCACGGAGAAGCGCCCGTGACGGTCTTTGAATACCTGGCAACGAGCCGTTTCTGGTTTGAGTCCTTCCAGAACTGGCAAAGTGAGTTCCTGGCCGTCGCCGTCCTGGTCGGCGCCTCGGTGTACCTCCGCGAGCGTGGTTCCCCCGAATCCAAACCGGTCGCGGAGCCGCACTATGAGACGGGCGCCTGAGACACCTGCGCCTGCGCGCTAGGCCCCCTCAAGCACCTGACTGGTGGCCCAGGCGACGTACTTCGCGGCGTTCGCGACGGCGTCGTCCGGGCTCCCCGCCACGTCCAGCAGCTGCGCAGCGGCCACGACGCCGTGGGCGGCGAGCTCCTCCGGGGTGACCAGGATCCGTCCCGCGACCACAATCACCGGGATCCCGAGGCTCTGCGCGGCATCGGCGAGCGCGATCGGGGCCTTGCCGGTCAGCGACTGGGAATCCATTGACCCCTCCCCGGTGATCACCAGATCCGCCTGCGCCAGTTTGCCGGCCAGTCCGGTGAGTCCGGCCACCAGCTCGAACCCGCCTTCCAGCGCTGCGTCGCTGAACGCCAGGAACGACGCCGGGAAGCCGCCGGCCGCCCCGGCCCCGGGGACGTTGACGTCCCGGCCCGTGGACTCGCGCAGCACCGAGGCAAAGTTGCGGAGTCCGGCGTCGAGCAGTTCCACGGCGTCCTCGTCGGCGCCCTTCTGCGGGCCGAACACGTGGGCGGCACCGTCGCTGCCGTAGAGCGGATTCTGCACATCGACGGCGAGCCGGAACGTGACCGAACCCAGCCGCGGATCGAGGCCGCTGACATCGAGCCGTGCCACGTCCGCGAGCGACCCGCCGCCGAGCGGCACCACGTTGCCCGCCGAATCGAGCGGCTTGAGGCCGAGCGCGCGCAAGGCGCCGCTTCCGCCGTCGCTCATGGCCGAACCGCCCAGGCCCAGCACGACCTCCGTCGCGCCCGCGTCGAGGGCGGCGGCAATCAGCTGGCCGCAGCCGTAACTGTGCGCGCGCAGGGCGTTGGCGGGCGTGGGCTCCATGTGCGCCAGCCCTGAGGCCTGCGCGGTCTCGATCACTGCGGTGGCCCCGCCGAAGGCGTCCTTCCGGATCGCCCACGCCGCGCCCACAGGCGCCAAGATGGGGCCGACGACGGCATTCAGCCGCTCCTCGTACCCGGCGGCGACGGCCGCCTCCAAGGTTCCCTCGCCGCCGTCGGCCACCGGAAACTGGATGGCCTCGGCCTCGGGATAGACGCGCAGAGCGCCTTCGGCGATGGCGGCTGCTGCTTCGGCGGCGGTAAGGGAGCCCTTGAATTTGTCCGGGGCGATGAGAATACGCATGATCCCATCCTGCCAGTCCCGCAGGCGCGCCCGACGTCGGGACAACGGCGACAGGCCGTCGCGCCGGTAGTAACGTGGCAGCCACACAGAAACGACCCGAATTCAGGGGGCAACGGTGAACGTCAACGGCAAAACCCGACAGCACACGACCTGCCAGCCCGGCATGGCCGGGCTTCTGCTCGTCCGGCACGGCGAGAGCCAGGGCAACGTCGCCGCCACACTGGCGCACGAGTCCGGGGCGCACGTCATCAATGTTCCGGCGCGCGACGCCGACGTTGAGCTGTCCGGAACAGGGCGCGAGCAGGCGCTGGCCCTGGGCCGCCTGTTCGCCGGGTTCCCGGAGGACCGGCGGGCCGCCGTGTGGTCCTCCCCGTATCTCAGGGCGCGGCAGACGGCGGAACTGGCCGTGCACACCGGGGGCTGGACGACGCAGGTCACGCTGGACGAGAGACTGCGCGACCGCGAACTTGGCATCCTGGACATGCTCACCTCGGCCGGCGTAGAGGCCAGGCTGCCGCAGGAAGCGGAACGGCGGCGATGGCTGGGCAAGTTCTACTACCGCCCACCGGGCGGCGAATCGTGGGCAGATGTCGTACTCCGCCTGCGCTCCCTGATCGCCGACCTGGACCGCGCGTACCCCGGCCAGCAGGTGCTGCTGGTCTGCCACGACGCCATCATCTTGCTGATCCGCTACATCCTGGAAGGGCTGACGGAACGCCAACTGCTGGACCTCGCCGCCTCCACCGCCATCCTCAACGCCTCCGTGAGCCGATTCGTCCGGCCGGACGGCACCGGACCGTGGCGGCTGGAGAGCTTCAACATGGCTGACCACCTCTTGACCGAGGGAGTCCCCGTAACCGAACATGCCGGAGATGCCAATGTCCACCCACGCTAAGGCTGCCCCCGGGGGCGGCCAGGAGCCGGCCCGCCCTGAGCCCGTGACGCCGACCCTGCTGCGGGCCTGGCGGTTGCCCGGCGGGGGCTCCGGCAAGGACGACCGCGGATCGGTGCTGGTGATCGGCGGGGCGCGGATGACGCCGGGCGCCGCCCTGCTCTCCGGGGTGGCTGCGCTGCGCTCCGGCGCCGGACGGCTGACCCTGGCCGTGGCGGAATCCGTGGCTGTGCACCTCGCGGTCGCGCTGCCCGAGGCGGGCGTGCTCAGGCTGCCGGAAACCGCGTCGGGCACGGTCAAGGGCTCTTCGGCAGCCGCCGTCCTCGCGGCACCGGTCGAAGCCGCAGACGCGGTCCTGATCGGCCCGGGCCTGGACGACAAGGACGAGGCCACCGCCTTGCTCCGCGGGCTCCTCAAGGTGCCGGCGGGGAAGCAGCCGCCAGCCATCATCCTCGATGCCTTCGCCCTGGGCAGCCTGCCCGAACTGGCCGGGGAGCTGGGCCCTTGGGCGGGCCGGCTGATCCTGACCCCGAATGTCACCGAGGCGGGCATCCTGCTGGGGCACGACGCCGGGAACCTCGCCCGGGACGTGCCCGAGCTCGCGGAGAAGTACAGTGCGGTGGTGAGCTGCCAGGGTGTGATCGCGCGGCCGGTCGCGGCAGCCCGCCGAGCCGGCGCGGCTGAGGGCGGCGGGGCCCGGGCCTCGCTGTGGGAGATCACCACGGGACACAGCGGCCTGGGCACCTCGGGTTCCGGCGATGTGCTGTCCGGCACCATTGCCGGGCTGCGGGCGCGGGGAACCACAGACGCGCAGGCCGCCTGCTGGGGCACCCATCTGCATGCGGCCGCCGGCGACCGGCTCGCGAGCCGACTGGGCGCTCTCGGCTACCTCGCCCGCGAACTCACGGGGGAACTGCCGCCTCTGATGATGGAGCTCAGCTCCTGACCCGGCCCGACCGGCGTCAACTGGGGTCAACCCGGGTCAACCGGCCCAGCGGCCGCGTTCCAGCAGGACGTTCTTGAGCAGGTCCGCGCGGTCGGTGACGATCCCGTCCACCCCAAGGTCCAGCAGGCGTCGCATTTCCGCCTGATCGTTGACCGTCCAGACGTGCACCTGCAGCCCGTGCAGGTGGGCGCGCCGGACGAAGCCGGGCGTCACGACTGGTACGGCGCCGTAGCTGACCGGGACCTGCAGCGCCTGGACCCCCCGGAGCGCACGCCCTGCCGTGAGGCGCAGCAGGGACGCCGGGAGCACCGGGCCCAGCAGGACGAAGAGCGCGTTGGACACGATTCCGGCCGAACCCGCGGCGGGGCGGCTCAACTGCTTGAGCACGGCCCGCCGTCGACGGTCCGAGAAGCTGGCAATCAGCACCCGGTCGTGCAGGCCGTACCGTTCGATCGCCGCCGCCAGGGCGTCCACCGAGTTCCAGTCCTTGACGTCGAGGTTGAGCCGGACGTCCGGGAAGGCCGTGGCGAGTTCCTCGAACAGGGGGATGGGTTCCGTGCCGCCGATCCTTGCCCGGGCCACGGCCTCCGCCGGGAGTTCCGAGATCCGGCCGCGGCCGTCCGTGACGCGGTCCAGGGTTTCGTCGTGGAACAGCAGCAGGACGCCGTCGGCGGTGGTGTGGACGTCCGTCTCGAGATGCCGGAACCCCAGCTCGACGGCGGCGCGGAACGCCGCCATGGAATTCTCCAGGCCATCCCGGGAGAAGCCGCGGTGGGCCATGGCCAGGGGAAGATCAGGGCCGTCGCCACCGGCAGAACCGGAGGCAAAAAACGGGTGCGGGGTGCTCACACCTGAAGCCTATCCGAGCCCCGCGGGCCTCGCGGGCCTGCCGGCGCAGGTCAGTTGGCGGGCGGGAGGATCTCCACGCCGTCGCTGCAGTGCAGCAGCGTGCGGCCCCGGCCGCCGTCGAGGTCCACCCAGACGGCGGTGTGGTCCGCCGTTACGGCTTCCACCCGGCCACCGGTTTCGTAGCCCGGCGCCAGCCGCACGCTGACGCGGTCGCCCCGCTGCAGGCTTTTCCAGTGCGCGTCCGGCGCCGCCGGGCGCAGGGGCGTGTCGTCCATGTTCTTCGTGCGGTACCTGGCCATGATTTCCCACCGTCAGTCAGCTGATCCGTCGTGAGCTGTCAGCGTAGGACGCCAAGGTGAACGCCAGTTGACCGGGAGCTGGGAGTCCGGTGACTGCGGGTCAGGGCAACCGGACGCCCAGGGCAGCCAGCTTCGCCTCGAGGATCTGGGCGACGCCGTCGTCGTCAAAGTGCGGGGCCTGCTGCCCGGCGGCGAGGATGGCTTCCGGGTGGCCGCTGGCCATCGCGTAACCGTCGCCGGCCCAGCGCAGCATCTCGATGTCGTTGGGCATGTCCCCGAAGGCCACGACGTCGGCGGAGTCCACGCCAAGGGAGGCCGCATATTCGGCGAGTGTGACGGCCTTGTTCACACCGGGCAAGGACAGCTCCAGCAGGGCCATGTTCGGCGCCGAATGCGTCGCGGCGGCCAGGTGAGCGACGGCGGGGGTCACCTCAGCCAGGAACTCGTCGGCCGTCCCCTCCCGGACGATGGCCATGAACTTCACCACGGTGTCTACGGCCGTAAGGGTGCTGTGCAGCGGCGCGGGGGTCACCTCAGCCAGCAATGCGCTGCTGCCGGAGTTGAGGAACCCCGGTTCCAGGTGGAAGCCGGTCAGTGTCTCGGCGGCGAAGACGGCGGAGGGGCGCAGACGCTGGATGATGCGGCGCGCCTCGAAGACGGCGTCGAGCTGCAGACCCCGGGCCGACACAAGGCGGTCCGCCTCAAGGTCCCAGACGACGGCGCCGTTGGAGCAGATGACCGTTCCGGTGTGGCCCAGCCGGTCCTGCAGCGGGTGGAGCCAGCGCGGCGGGCGGCCGGTGACAAAGACCAGTTCGACGCCGGCCTCCCGGCACGCGTGAAAGGCCCGGACGGTCCGGTCACTGATTTTGCCGTCGTGGCCGAGGATCGTTCCGTCAATGTCACTTGCTACCAGCCGCATACCGCCAGTCTACGTTGGCGGTGCCTGCCTCGGCGCGGGGGCAGAGCCCTGGGGCTGCACGGAACCGTGTCCTGTGCGGCCGACGTCGCCGACGTCGAACTCGGCGCGGCTCAGCGCTCGTAGATACCGGTCAGGCTCACCTTGGCCAGGGTGTGCGGGGCGAGCTTTGCTTCGAGTTTCGCGGGGTGGGCTCCGGCGTCGAGCCCGGAGTGCGCTGTACCGAGGGCGTGGACCGTGATGATGTACCGGTGCGGGCCATGGCCCCTGGGCGGCGCCGCCCCGAGGTAGCCGGTGGCGCCGCCGTCGTTCTTCAGCTGGAAGGCGCCGGGCGGCAGGTGCCCGTGGCGAGATCCCGCCCCGGCCGGCAGGGAAGTGACGCCCGCGGGGAGGTCCAGCACGGCCCAGTGCCAGAAACCGCCGCGGCCGGGGGCGTCGGGGTCGAACACGGTGACGGCGTAGCTCAAGGTCCCGGCGGGGGCGCCGCTCCAGCTCAGTTGCGGGGACTCGTCCCTGGCGCCAGTGCCGGTTGAGGCGCCGCGCTGGGCCGGCGGGAGGGTCTGGCCGTCCTGGAATGACTCACTGCTGACGCGGAAGGACGGGGCATCGTGGTGTGTCATGGCTGCCTTTCAGTTGCTGGGGAGTTCTGCACTTTCAGCATCGTGACCCGTTTTCTTGGGTGCCTGCGCGCCGGCCTCCATCCGGTTCAGTTCCGCGCGGGTGGGCGGGTTGGCGCCGGCCCGGGACACGGTGACGGCGGCGGCCCGGGCGGCGTGGGCCAGGAGATCCCGGAGGCTTTCGGCGGAGAGCCCGCGCAGGTCCTTGCGGTTCTGCGCCCCGTCCAGGCCCAGGTCCACGATGGCGGACAGCAGCGCCGCCATGAAGGAGTCCCCGGCGCCCACCGTGTCGGCCACTTTCACGGACGGCGCCGGGAAGTCCGCTTCGCCGGCGGCGTTCACGCCCCAGGGCCCCTGGGCGCCGCGCGTGACCACCACCATGGCGGGGCCTTCCGAACCGCCGAGCGACAGCCAGCGCCGGGCCGAGTCCAGCGGATCCTCGCCCGGGTACAGCCATTCGAGGTCCTCGTCCGAGGCCTTGACCACGTCAGCCAGGGTGACGAACTTTTCCGCCTGCCGGCGAGCGTAGTCGACGTCGGCGATGATGCTGGGCCGGCAGTTGGGGTCAAAGCTGATGGTCGCCAAGGGATGGGCATGCTCGACGGCGGAGAGCACCTCGGCGGCGCCCGGGGCCAGCATCGTGGCAATCGAACCGGAATGCAGCAGCGTCGTTGCCTGCAACATAAACGGCAACCGGTCCGCGAGCCCGGGAAGCTCCCACGCGAGCTCGAACGTGTAGCTGGCGGCGCCGTCGTCGTCGATCAGGGCGGTGGCCACGGACGTGGGGAGCTCGTCCGGGCCTACCGGGAGGAGCACCGAGCTGGACTTCAGGTGGGCGGCCACCGATTCGCCGTAGGCGTCGCGTCCGTAGCGGCCGATGAACTGCACCGGATGGTCCAGCCGGGCCAGCCCCACGGCGACGTTGAGGGGGCTGCCGCCCACGTGGGCCTGGATACCGGAGGAACGCTGGACCACATCAACCAGGCCCTCGCCTATAACTGTGAGCATGCTCATACTCTGCCAGAGAACGCGGGCCGGTGCCCCAGTGTTTCGGCGGGCCTAGCCGCCACCGAAGGCGACCCCCGACTTTTCCAGCTGGATCCCGGCGGCCTCCGCGTCGTCGAACCTCGCATCGATGAGGACCACATCCCTGCCGGCGCGCTGCAGCAGGCTCGCGGCGATGCCGGCCCGGTAGCCGGAGGTGCAGTGCACCCACAGCCTCCCGACGGGGAGATCGGCCAGGCGCGGCAGCAGTTCGTGCAGCGGGACATTGACGGGCCCCGCCACCCGCGAGGCGGCGTACTCCTCGGTCCGCCGCACGTCGACGACGGCGTCAGCGCCGCCGGAGCGGGTGGCCGGGACGCCGTCCCAGCCCACGCAGGGAAAGGACGCGACGGCGGCGCGGGGCGCCAGGAAGTGCGGGTCCGTGCCGAGGGCGGCGTCGGGCGAGTCGACGCCGATGCGGGCGAGGTCACGGATGGCGTTCTCCACATCGGCGCGGGATCCGACGAGGGTCAGTTGCTCGCCCCACGGCATCACCCAGCCGAGATAGGTGCTGAAGCTGTTCCCGTAGCCAAAGCTCACGCTTCCCTTGAGGTGGCTGCTGGCGAAGGCCACGCGGCGGCGCAGGTCCACCACCCACTCACCGGCCTCCAGCCGGCGCATGAGCTCCCCGGCGTCGAGGGCTTCCGGCACGGTCAGGTCAGCGGGGCCGGGGCCGGCGGTGTTGGCGACCCCCATGTGGGCGTAATAGGAGGGGTAGGCCGTGAGGTTGGCGATGAGTTCCTGGACGAAGTGGTCCTCGTCGGGGTCCGTCAGGGCGTGGTTGCTGGTGAGCTGTGCGCCGATGGTGGACGATCCCGCGCCGCTGGCCGGGCCGGAGGAGCAGAAGGACCCGAAACCGTGGGTCGGGAACAGGCCGGCGCCGGGAGCGGCCTCCCCGGCGAGGCGGCGCACCGAAGCGTACTGGTCATGGGTCAGGCCGAGCGTGTCCTCGGTGCCGACCAGGTCCGTGCGCCCCACCGAGCCGTAGAGGAGGCTTCCGCCGGAGAAAACGGCCTGCTGCTCGCCGTCGTTCACGATAAAGGACAGGTGGGTGTGGGTGTGGCCAGGTGTCGCGACGGCTTTGACCGACAACGCACCGACCCGGACGGTCTGCCCGTCCGCGATCGGTTGCCGCTCGAAAGTAACCGGGTCCGCGGCGTTCACGAGGTAGCTCGCGCCGTGCGCCCTGGCCAGTTCGAGCCCGCCGGTGATGTAGTCGTTGTGGATGTGCGTCTCGGCGACATGGGTGATTCGCACGCCGGCGCCGCGCGCGGCCGCCTCGACGCGGTCTGTGTCGCGCTGCGGGTCGATGACCAGCGCCACGGAGCCGTCATGGACGAGGTAGCTGCGGTCCCCGAGTTGTGTGGTCTCGATGACGATGACGTCCATGATTCACTCCTGCGGTCCGGCGATCTGTGCCTCTCGCTTCCATGGTCAAACCCCTGAGGGTATGAGCGCAAGCCTCGTGCGGCGTGCGCCGGGCTGGCTGGGCCGGCAGCTGGGCCGGACTACTGGGCGGTGCCGCCCTGCTGGTACACATCAGGGATCCCGTCGTGGTCCGCGTCGACTTTCTCCTCCTCTTCGGCCTTCCGGTACTGCCGGTTCCGGGTCCGCAGCACCGTCATTGCCAGCAGGGCCGCCAGCACGGAGGCCGCGAGGATGCCCACCTTGGCGTGGTCGTCGTGGAGGCTGCCGTGGCCGAAGCTCAGCTCCGCCACGAGGAGCGAAACCGTAAAGCCGATGCCGGCCAGCAGGGACACCCCAAAGACGTCGATCCACTTGAAGCTCGTGTCCAGCCGGGCCTTGGTGACCTTGGTGAGCAGCCAGGTGGTGCCCATGATGCCGAGCGGCTTGCCGAGGACCAGGGCCATGATGATGCCGACAGCCACCGGGTCAGTCAGGGCCGAGCCGAGCCCTTCCCAGCCGCCCACGGCCACACCGGCAGAGAAAAACGCGAAGATCGGAACGGCGACGCCGGCCGATATCGGGCGGAACCGGTGCTCGAAGACCTCCGCGAGGCCCGGGCCGGCCTCCGGGCCGCCGCTGGCCTTCGACCGCAGGACCGGGACGGCGAAGCCGAGCAGCACACCGGCCACTGTCGCGTGGATCCCGGAGGCGTGGACGAGGGCCCAGGTGACGGCACCCAGCGGCAGCAGGATCAGCCACGCGGCTGACGCCTGGATTTTGAAGAAGCGCCGGTACCTATGCGCCAGATAGGTGTAGATGCCCAGGGGAATCAGGGCCAGCAGCAGCGGCATGGGCTGGAGGTCGCTGGTGTAGAAGACGGCGATGATGGTGATGGCGATCAGGTCATCCACGACGGCCAGGGTGAGCAGGAAGATCCGCAGGGCGCTGGGCAGATGCGAGCCGATGATGGCCAGCACAGCGACGGCGAAGGCGATGTCGGTGGCGGTGGGGATTGCCCAGCCGCGGAGGGTCTCCGGGCTGGCAAAGTTGACGATCGTGTAGATGATGGCCGGGATGGCGACGCCGCCCACGGCCGCCGCGACCGGCACGATCGACTTGTTGATCTGCCGCAGGTCCCCGGCGATGAACTCGCGCTTGAGTTCGAGGCCCACCAGGAAGAAGAAGATGGCGAGCAGCCCGTCGGCCGCCCACGCGCCCAGGCTCAGTTCCAGGTGCCAGGGTTCGTAACCGAATTTGAAGTCCCGCAGGGCGAAGTAGCTCTCGGACGCCGGCGAGTTGGCCCAGATGAGTGCGATCACGGCCGCCGCGACGAGCAGGGCGCCGCCGACCGTCTCCTTGCGGAGGATCTCGCCGATCCGGAGGGATTCGGCGTAGCTGCCACGGCCGAAGATCGTCAAACGCGGCCGGGTGGGAGGGGGTGTGGGGCTCATGCGGGAGTCCTAAAATTTGGGTCGACTGAACTATGCCGACCAGACTTCCCGGCGCACCTGTGTCCCAGTCTAGTGGGTCAGGGCATGGTGCTGAACCGTTCGGCCTTGGCTTTGCTGCCCTGGACGATGATCTGGTCGTCGTCGTACAGCACCGTTTGCGCCGTCGTGTGCCCCCAGGTGCCGCCGGGACGCTTGACGGCCACGATGGTGACCCCGAACTTGTCCCGGAGTCCGAGCACGCCCAGCGGCCGGTCCCGGACGGCGGAGGGCGGGCTGGTGCGGATCATCACGAAGTCGTCCTCGAATTCCACGTAGTCAAGGATTGAACCGAGGACCAGGTGCGCGACGCGCCTGCCCATGTCGTGTTCGGGCCGGATGACGTGCTCGACGCCGAGCTGGCCCAGGATCTCGGCGTGCGGTTCACTGATGGCCTTCGCCCAGATCTGGGGGCGCTGGAATTTCAGGATCCGTGATGTAGTCAGGATGCTGGCTTCGATGTCCGAGCCGATTCCGACGACGGCACGGTCGAATTCGTGGACCGAGAGCTGGCGCAGCGCCTCTTCCTTGGTGGAGTCGGCCCTGACCACGTGGGTGAGCCGCCCGTTGAAGGACTGGACGATTTCCTCGCTGGCGTCGATGCCGAGGACTTCGGTACCCTGGGCCTCCAGTTCCAGTGCCAGCGAGCCGCCGAAGCGGCCCAGGCCGATGACCACCACCGAGGACGCCTTGTCACTGGCGGCGGCGGAGTGGGACGAGAAGATATTCCTAGCCAATGAGGGGCCTTTCCTTGGGGTATTCATAGAGCAGGGGTCGTTCGCGCAGGGCCAGTGCCGCGCCCAGCGTGACCGGGCCCAGCCTCCCAACGAACATCAGCAGGATCAGTACGAGCTGTCCGGCCGGCGGCATGCCGGCCGTGATCCCGGTGGACAGCCCCACCGTGGCGAAGGCCGAAACGACCTCGAACAGGATCCGTTCCTGCCCGAAGTCGGTGATCAGCATCAGGAACATCGTGGACCCGGTGACCAGGGCGATCGCCAGCAGCACCACGGTAATGGCCTGGCGGTGCACAGCGCGGGAAAGCCGCTTGCCGAAGATGTTCACGGCCGTCCCGCCCTGCAGCTCGGTGCTGAGAATGAAGAACAGCACGGCGAACGTCGTGATTTTCAGGCCGCCGGCCGTACCGGCCGGGCCGCCGCCGATGAACATCAGGATGTCCATGCCCAGCCACGACACCGGATCCATCTGGGCAATGTCGATGCTGTTGAAGCCGGCGGTGCGGGTAATGACGGACTGGAAAAAGCCGGCGAGCACGCGCTCGGCGGGATGGAGGCCGCCCAGTGTGGCCGGGTTGGCCCATTCAACGGCAGTGAGGAACACGGTCCCGCCGGCCAGGAGGACGGCCGAGCCGACGACGACGAGTTTGGTGTTCATGCTCCAGAGGATCGGACGCCGGTACTGCCGGCCCAGTTCGAAGAGGACCGGGAATCCGAGTCCGCCGATGATCACGGCGGCCGCGATCGGCAGGCAGATCCAGGGATCTCCGACGAACCCCATGAGGTTGTCCGAGTACAAGGCAAAGCCGGCGTTGTTGAAGGACGAGATCGAATGGAACACCCCGTGCCAGAGCGCGTCGCCCAGCCCGTAGCCGTAACCGGCCCTGAAGCGGACCGCGAGAATCAACGCCAGCACTGTTTCCACGATCACACTGATGAGCAGAACACCGACCAGCACACGGCGGACGTCGCCGAAGCCGCTGCTTTTCGTCTCGGCGGCGGCAGATATCCGGGATTTCAGGCCCAGCCGACGGGCGGTCAGGACCCCAAGCAGCGTGCCGAAGGACATCACACCGAAGCCGCCGACCTGGATGAGGACCAGGATGACCACTTGGCCGAAGCCGCTCCAGAAGACAGGAGTGTCCACGGTGATCAGGCCGGTGACGCAGACGGCGGACGTGGCGGTGAACAGCGCTTCCAGCAGGCTGGCTCCGCCGCCGCCGGCCTTGGCCACCGGGAGCAACAACAGTCCGGTCCCGACGGCGACGGCCGCGGCGAAGCCCAGCACGATCACCTGGGCGGGGTGGCGCGGCGCGAACGCCCGGACGAACCGGGTGGAGCCCGCAGCCAGGGCGCGCAGAACCGCGGGAACTTCGACTTGCATAGGCGCCACGCTATCACCGGCCGTGCGGCCGTGCGTCCGTGGTTGACGGAGGTCAGCCGAGCAGTAACTGCACCAGTTCGCGGCACTTCCGGTACGCGGCAGCCTTCGGGTCGATCAGGGCGAAGTGGTCGCCCGGGACCTTCAGGAGCTGGACCGGGGCGCCGGCGGATTTGGCTGCCGCCGCGTAGGAATCGGACTGGCTCACGGGGACGGTGTCGTCGTCCGTGCCGTGAACGGCATAGACGGGGATCTTCAGCGGCACTGCGCTCATCGGATCGGCATACTTATGCCGTTTGGGGTATTTTTCCGAGGAGCCGCCCAGCAGGTTGCTGACCGCGCCGTTACTGAGGTTCAGCCGTTCGGCTTCAGCGAGGTTGAGCAGACCGGACTGGCTGACGACGCCGGTCAGGTGCACCGCGCCGCCGTCGTCCTTGCGGATCAACTGCCGGTCTGCGTCAGGGGCGCCGAGCTGGGCAAGGCGGCCCCGCCCCGCAGCCCAGACCGCGAGGTGCCCGCCGGCGGAGTGCCCCAGCGCCACCACCCGGTCCAGGTCAAGGCCGTGCTCACCGGCGATCTCGCCGAGTTTGTCGATGCCGGCGAGCACGTCCGAGAAGGTGTGCGGCCAGCCTCCGCCGTTCCCGGCGCGGCGGTACTCCAGGTTCCAGGCCGCCATGCCGTGCGCCGCGAGGTCCTTGGCCAGGGGTTCGCCGAGTTCCGCGCCGTACTGGGAGCGCCAGTATCCGCCGTGGATGACCACCACCACACCCTTGGTGCCGGCTGCCTCCGGCAGGAAGAGTTCCCCCCACTGGCTGGAGTCATCGCCGTAGCTGTACCTTTGCCGCTTCACACTGTCCTCCTTGGGGCCCGGTGAACAGGCGGCGGAGACTGCCCCCAGAGTCACCGTCGCTGCGGCCGCGATGAGAGCCCGACGCCGCACATCAGCCATGTGCCGAGCCTACCTTGAGCGCCGCGCGGCAGGGTGCAAGGCGGCATCGGGCTCGGGTTGGCCGCGGGCCGTCACCGCGGGGGTGTCAGCCCGCCGCCGTCGTACCCCGGCCGTAAGCTGGACGCATGGCGAGTAACTGGGATCGACTGGACCCGAAACTGCGCGAGTCCGTGCAGGAAAACGTGGAACTCTACGAGCGGGTGCGTCCTGCCCTGAAGCTGGTCACCCGCGAGGTCCTGCTGACGCTGCGGAGCATGCTCAAGGGCACGGAGGTGACGCCGCTGTTCGTTACCGGGCGCACCAAGACGGTCGAGTCCTTCCGCGAGAAGATCTCCCGCACTGAGGAGCCGCTGGAACCGGGCGGTCCGCCGGTGCTGAAGTTCCCGGATCCGTTCCGGACCCTGAATGACATGGTGGGCGTCCGCGTGATCACGAAGCTGCCGGCGGAAAACGCGGTGGTGGCCAACATCATCAAGCGCCAGCGCCAGCTCTTCGACTGCCGCGGCGACCGCGAGAAGGATATCGGCTCCATCGAGTCGGGGACCTACGGCTATTCCAGCCGCCACCTGATCCTGCGGACCATCCAGAACGAGGCGGTTAAGGAGTACCAGCAGGCCTTCAACCCGGAGGTCCCGGCGAACGGCAGCTACTTTTTCGAATGCCAGATCCGCACTGTGTTCGCGCACGCCTGGAGCGAGATCGAGCACGATATCCGCTTTAAGGCCGAGGACCCGCGGGCGTGGACCCCGCACTTCGACCGCCAGTTCACCGCCACCGCGGCCATGCTGGAAACCGTGGAGGGTGCCTTCGCTGACCTGCACGAACGTTACGAAGAGGTCCGCAGTTACTGGGACATGGACGGCGAAGGGGCAGCCCAGCTCACGCCGAACCGGATCCGCGACGTCTGGCGCACTCTCCTGCCGCACGTGGACCGGAAGGTCGACGACGACTGGGGCTGGGCCGCCGAGCTGATGGCCGCCCACGGCCTCAACCAGACCATGCAGCTGGCCGGGTTGCTGAGCGCCAACCGGATCACCGAGGTCCGCAGGGCCCTGGACCACCGCTACTCCCCCGGCCCGGACCGGCTCCTCGATGACCTGCTGCTCTGGCAGTACGGCACCAAACACATCGACCTCACCGCCGAACCGGCCGACGCCGTCCCGCACCCCCGGCGCGACAGCCTCCTGCGCCGTCTTAAGCAGATCGAGCGGTACCGCCTGACGCAGGGGTAGGCCGCCGGGCCAGCCCCTGTCAGGCGAACCGTGCCAGTGGGTTCTGCAGCCGGCCGGCCATCTGCAGTCCGCCGGAGGGGTCGGCCAGGTCCAGCATCTGCTGGTTGTTGCGCAGCTGCAGCCGGTTGAGGCAGGACAGCGGAAAATCCGAGGCGAACAGCTCATGCCGGGCAAACTGCTCCGCGAGCTCGGGGTGCTCGCCCTGGTACTCCCGGAGGACGGCCGCGGCGGTCCGCCAGAATTCCTCACCGCTGAGCGTGCCGTCTTCCTCCAGCAGCGCGCTGAGGAACCGGAAGATGCAGTCGAAGACGTCGGTGAAAATCGCCAGGACCTTCTCCTCGTCGGGGATCTCGGCCTTGATCCTGGCGACGTCGTCGGGCAGCTCCAGCCGGTCACCCATCACCACGATCTCCTCAGCGATGTCCTTCATGACGGCGCTGACCGGCACGCCATCCTCGAGAATCAGGATGACGTTTTCGCCGTGCGGCATAAACGCCAGCTCGTAGGCATAGAGGCAGTGGACCAGCGGGACGAGATACGCCTCGAAATACCGGCGCAGCCACGCCGTGGGCGCCAGCCCGGAACGCTCGATCAGCGCGGACACCATGGGCCTTCCCGCGGCGTCGACGTGGAGCAGGGACGCCATGGTGGCCAGTTGCTGCCCGTCCTCCAGGAGCGGCACGGGGCTTTCCCGCCACAGCGCGGACAGCATCTTCCGGTACGGTGAACCCTTCGCCGACGCGGCCTCGTAGTGGCCGTTGTGATAGCCGATGGCGGCCACCTCGCGGATGAGCGTCAGCCGGCGCTTCTGCAGGGCGGCGTCGCCGAGGATCAGGTCGCGGAGCCAGTCGTTGATGGCCGGGGTGGCCTTCATGTACTGCGGCGACAGCCCCCTCATGAACCCCATGTTCAGCACGGACATGGCCGTCTTGACGTAGCACTTCTCCGGCGACACCGTGTTGAAGAACGTCCTGATGGACTGCTGGGCCTGGTAGCTGTCCGCTCCTATCCCCAGATGGACGATGCGCTCCTGCGCTATTTCGGCCGCAAACGTCACCGTCAGCTTGTTGTCCCACTGCCACGGGTGGACCGGCATCAGGAAATAGTCCGCCGGGTCCAGGGCCCGGGCGCCCAGCTCTTCGTCGAAGTACGCGACGGCGGACGCCCCCAGTTCGGCGTCGAGGTGGTTCCGGTAACTGAGGCCCTCGGCGGACGTGAAGGTGGCCTGGTTCCGGTGCACCGCGATCCACTCGAGCTGCACGGGGGCACCGGTCTCCGGGGCGAAGGAGCGGTAGTCCGCGATGCCGAAGCCCAGCCGGCCGTTGTTGGCCACAAAACAGGGGTGGCCTTCGGTCATGCTCCGTTCGATGGTTTGGAAATCGATGGCGGCATCCGCCCCGCCGGTCACCCCGGCTGCCAGTTCAGCGGAGGAGGGCTGGCCCATCCACTGCTTGTAGGCGTGGCTGGAGAGCGTGCTGCTGATTTCCTCGAGGTAGACCGGGAGCATCTCCTCGCGGATCCCCAGGGTGTCCCGGAACTCGGTAATGAATCGCAGGGCATCGAGCTCCGCCTCCCCTTGGGGACATGCCCATTCTTCGGCCGCTGGCGCGGGCATGTCGGGATATGCCCGCGCCTCGAGGCGGCGGATGGACATGTCCACGATGGACCAGTGGTCGAGCTCCAGTTTCCGGGCCGAAAACCGGTACTCCACCGAGCCGTCGTCGCTGGTGACGCGGTAGCGGGCGGGCTCCGCGGCAACGGGACCGGGCCCCAGGAGTTCCGGCGTGAGGATCCGTTCATGCGAGAACTCGGCAAGGGCCTTGCGGACCACGTGCCGGTTGGCGACGGCCCAGCGTTCGGGGGTCAGGTGGACGGTTGCGTTGCCGGCCGTGAGGACGGATTCGAGTTCAGCGGTGGTCATAGCGGGGCTCCCTGGCGGATCGGGGATGAATGGAGGTTAACGCGGGCAGCGTGGAAGGCCTCCCGGGTACAGAAGCTGAGCAGCGCAGTCTTGCCGGGCAGGACCACCTCCCCGGCAGGCTGAAAGCCAAGCCGCGCGTTGAGGGCATGGATTTTGTGGTTCCGGGCGTCAGGCTCAACCACCACGCGCCCCACGCCCGGGTCGGCGAACAACCGGTCCAGCACCGCCTCCATCACCCGGGTGGTGAAGCCGGTCCGGACCGGCCCCTCCGGCGGGCCGACCAGCAGGTGCATCCCGATATCGCCGGACTGCGTGGCGTACACACCGGCCAGCGGCGACAGCGGCGGAAGGTACTCCTCCATCAGGAAGGCGGGGACGCCGCCGTCGAGCCCCATCAGCGCATGGTGGTGGCCGGTGGACTGGATCGTCGCGTACTCCTCCGCGACGTCCTGCACGGTGGCGGACTGCATCCCCCAAAAGGAGGCATAGGGCCGGGTGACCCAGCTGTGGAGGAGGGGTGCGTCGGTGTCCGGGTCGAAGCAGCGGAAGGTGAAACTCATGCGTTCACTCCTGCCGGCTCACGGTCAGCAGCCTTTCGGACGCCGCCCGGGAACCCGGCGGGCTCCCGCGTTCCGAACTGCTGGAACGCGATGCTTTGTTCCACCGGGTAGACCTCGCGGCCGGTGATGTCTCGCAGGATGCAGGAATTGCGGTAGGCGGCCATGCCCAGATCGGGCGTCACGAACCCGTGGGTGTGCAGCTCGGCGTTCTGGACGAAGATCTCGCCGGGTTCGACGCCGGTGCTGTAGTTGCGGTCGACGGCGAACCTGCCGAGGCTGTCCCGGGCGATGCGGTCCTGCACGCCGGCAAGGAACTCCGGCTCCCGGTAGCCGTACCCGGTGGCGAGCACCACGGCGTCGGTCTCCAGCGAGTAGTCGGTGTCCTGCTCCTCGTGCCGCAGCTGCAGGGTGTGGGAGCCGGTTGCCGGGTTCCAGGACGCGCCGGTGAGCGCCGAGTGCGTCAGCAGCCGGGTCTCCACGATGCCCGGGAGGCTCTTGGCATACAGGAGGTCGTAGATGGCGTCGATGAGCTCGGAGTTGATGCCCTTGTAGAGGCTCTTCTGGCTCTTGACCAGGCCGTCGCGCCGTTCCTGCGGGAGCGCGTGGAAGTAATCCACGTATTCGGGCGACGTCATTTCAAGGGTCAGTTTGGTGTACTCGAGCGGGAAGAACCGGCCCGAGCGGGTAACCCAGTTCAGCCGGTAGCCGTGGGCGTCGATCTCCTGCAGCAGCTCGTAGTAGATTTCGGCAGCGCTCTGGCCGCTGCCCACGATCGTGATGCTCCGCTGCTGCAGCAGTTCACTCTTCCGCGGCAGGTACTCGGCGTTGTGGAGGACCAGTCCGCCGGCGTCGACTATGCCGTCGCAGGCCGCCGGCACGTAGGGCGAGGTGCCGGTGCCCAGGACCAGCCGCCGGGCGTGCAGCACCTCCGGCCCGTCCGGGCCTTCCAGCGCCAGCCGGTACACGCCGTCGTCGTAACCGATCTCCCGGACGTCCGTGTCGAACCGGACGGAATCCAGCTGGCCCGCCACCCACTGGCAGTACTGGTTGTACTCGGCGCGCAGCGGATAGAAGTTCTCCCGGATGTAGAACCGGTACAGCCGTCCGGTCTGCTTGAGGAAGTTCAGGAACGAGTATGGCGACGTCGGGTCCGCCAGGGTGACCAGGTCGGCCATAAACGGAACCTGCAGGTGCGCGGGCTCCAGCATCATGCCCGGGTGCCAGTCGAAGGATTCCCGGCGTTCCAGGAAAACACCGTCCAGCCCGTCGACAGGTTCGCTCAGCGCGGCGAGGCCCAGGTTGAACGGCCCGACGCCGATCGCGGCGAAATCGTGGACGCGCCGGCTTGCGCTCTGGTTGCCTGCGTTCATGCCGACACCTCCGCGTCCTCGAGCAGCAATGCCCCGGTGGTCCGGAGCAGGTCAATGATGCTGCGGATGTCCTCCACGCGGGCCTCGGCGTTCAGCAGGGTGAACTTCAGGTAGTGCCGGCCCGCCACGGTGGTCCCCGCCACCACGGCCTCGCCCGAGGAGAAGACGGCGGAGCGGATGTCCTGGTTGAGGCGGTCCGCCGTGTCCTCGGCCAAGCGGCTCCCGTCCGGTTGCCGGGGGCGGTACCGGAACACGAGCGTGCTCAGTTGCGGCGCTGCGGCGAGCTCAAAGTCCGGATCCGAGGCCAGGACCTTAGCCACGCTCGACGCCAGGTCGATGGCCCCGTCGAAAAGCGCCCCGAGGGCATCGGCGCCCATGATCCGCAGCGTCAGCCAGAGCTTCAGGGCGTCAAAACGGCGGGTGGTCTGGATGCTTTTGTCCACCTGGTTGGGGCGGTCGACGGCGGAGACCGGGTTCAGGTAGTCGGCGTGGTAGGTCACGTGCCGGAGGGTCGCCGCGTCGCGGACCAGCAACGCGCTCGAGCTGACCGGCTGGAAGAAGGTCTTGTGGAAGTCTACGGTGACCGAATCCGCCCGGTGGATCCCGTCCAGCAGATGCCGGTGCCGCGCGGACACCATGAGCCCGCCGCCGTACGCCGCGTCCACGTGGAACCAGGCACCATGCTCACGGGCCGCCGCGGCCAGCTCGTCGAGGGGGTCGATCGCCCCGAAGTCGGTGGTGCCGGCCGTTGCCACCACCGCCATGGGCACGAGGCCTTCGTTGCGGGCGTGCGCCAGTTCCCCGCCCAGCGCCACGGGATCCATCCGGTGCTCCGGGCCGCAGGGCACGGACACGACGGCGTCGTACCCCAGTCCCAGCATGGACGCCGACTTCCGGATGCTGAAGTGGCTGTCCGCCGAGGTGAAGATGCGCAGCTTCTCCAGAAGGGAAGGCAGCCGGAGCCCGTCATTTTCCGGGTCGAGCTTCAGCCACTCCACGGCCTGGTTCCGTGCCAGCAGGAGGGCCTGGAAATTGGACTGGCTCCCGCCCGAGGTGAACACGCCGTCGGCGGAGCCGCCCAGCTGGAGCTGCCCGGCTGCCCATGAGATGAGCCTGCGTTCGATCATGGTGGCGCCCGCGCTCTGGTCCCAGGTGTCCATTGAAGAATTCACCGCGGACAGGACAGCCTCGGCGACGAGTGCCGGGATCACGACGGGACAGTTCAGATGCGCTGCGTACTTGGCGTCGTGGAAGTAGACAGCGTCCCGGAGGTAGACGCCCTCCAGCTCGTCAAGGGCAGCGGCGGTATCCGCCAGCGGGGTGCCCAGGTCCACGGCGTCTACGCGGCTCTTGAGCTCGGCGGGCGTGGCCCCGGTAAAGGGGCGGGTGCACTGCGAGACTTTGCCGGCCACCGCCGCGACACCCTCAAGAACCCGGGCCGTGTAGCCGCCCGCATTGCGGGCGTTGAAGAGGTGGGCGGTGGCATTGTGCAGCAGCTGTGCCGGTGAACCGGATCCGGTCTCGGTGCTGGGAGACAGGGGGTGAAAATCCGCGGGAATGACGGGCGCCACAGAAAGATCCTTTGTTTGACGTGAGTAGCATCGACTAAGCTAACCCTTACTTAGGCGAACCTTAACGTCAAACTTATGTGACTTAATTCCCGTCGGGGACGGCTAACGAGTGGAAAGGATGAGTGCCGCCTCCGGATTATGGCGGGCGCTACCGGTGGGCGTAGGTGAGGCAGTCAGCGTTGTCGACGCCTGGACCCACGTGCACCTCGGTCGCCTTGCACATCAGGTGGTCGTTATGGGCGCATTCGGAACGCTGGCAGGCACCGACGTCGGCCAGCACCTTGGGCAACCCGCCGTGAACGCCGATATCGATGAATGTGGCGCAGGAGGCGTGATCCTCGGCCCCGCCGACGGTGATGGCTGCGGCGTTGCAGTTGGAGTGGTCGTTAAAGGAGCAATTGGTCACACTGCAGTCGGCTACATGCGTCGTCATGGGATATTCCTCCGTGCTCCGGCCACCCGGGCTGGCGGCTCAGTGTGTCCACGGTAGGCCCGTCCACGGCAAACAAAAAGACCCAATTGTGTTACCTAATGCCGGCGAGCTCGACTAGCGCGCTACGCCATGGGCCTCCGGAACCGGGCGACGTACTTCCGCTGCCACGGGGTCTCGCTGGCGCCCCGGCGATAGTGTGCGCGCACGAAGGCCACGGCCTCCGCGGGCGGGACGCCGTCGAGGATGGCCAGGCAGGCCAGGGCGGTTCCGGTCCGCCCGCGGCCGCCCCAGCACGCGACCTCAACCCGCTCGGTCTCGGCTCGGCGCCACGCCTCCATAAGGGCGTCCAGGGTGTCGGCGTCGTCGGCCGGCAGGCCGAAATCCCGCCAGCGGACCCAGCGGGATTCCCAGGCCACCGGCGCCGGACGGTTTCCCAGCAGGTACAGGCCAAACACGGGCCGCGGGCCGGCCGGAATCGGCCTGATCAGCCCCCGGCCGCGGACAAGCCGGCCGGACGGGAGTTCAAGGACTCCCTCCTTGCCCGGCTCCCAGGTCTCCGTCATGATCCCGAGCGTAGTCCTTCCGTCGGCGACACGCACCGCACGCTCCCGTCCGGTACCCGAAGACCGGCCAAAAACCTCGGACACATCGGTGTCTTCCGGGCCCGGGCAGAAGTTACTGGGCGGGAACGCAGCCTAGTGGCCGGCGCCGAGCTTGCCGCCGAGGCGTTCGCGCATCAGGATGCTGGCGTCGTTGAGGCCGATGACCTTCACGTCTTTGCTGTGATGGTGGTATTTCTCGGTGATGGCGTCCAGCGCTGCGATGGTGGACGCGTCCCACAGGTGCGAGGCGTGCATGTCGATGACCACGTGCTCGGGATCCAAGGCGTATTCGAACTGGGTGTAGAGGTCGTTGGAGGACGCGAAGAACAGCTCTCCGTCCACGACGTAGGTAGCCGTTTCGTGGCCGCCGATGGTTTTGACGGTCCGTTCCACGGTGACGAAGTGGGCCACGCGGCGGGCGAACATCACCATGGCCACGAGTACGCCGACTCCGACTCCGATCGCGAGGTTGTGGGTAGCGACGGTGACGATGACGGTGGCCAGCATGACCGCGGTTTCGCTCTTGGGCATCATCTTCAGTGTCCGGGGGTGGATGCTGTGCCAGTCGAAGGTGGCGACGGAAACGAAGATCATCACGGCCACCAAGGCGGCCATGGGGATCAGGGACACAATGTCGCCGAGAACCACCACGAGAATGAGCAGGAAGACGCCGGCGAGGAACGTGGAGATGCGCGTCCGCGCGCCGGAAGCTTTGACGTTGATCATGGTCTGGCCGATCATCGCGCAGCCGCCCATGCCGCCGAAGAAGCCGGTGACGATGTTCGCGACGCCCTGCCCCCAGGCCTCGCGGGTCTTGGGTGAGCGGGTGTCCGTGATGTCGTCTACGAGCTTGGCGGTCATGAGGGATTCCAACAGCCCCACGAACGCCATGGCCAGCGCGAACGGGAAGATGACCTGCAGTGTTTCGAGCGTGAACGGCACGTTTGGCACGAACAGCGAGGGCAGCGAGTCCGGCAGCGCACCCTTGTCCCCCACCGTGGGGACCGCGACGGCGGCCAGGACGGTGACAAGGGTCAGGACCACGATCGCGACGAGCGGTGCGGGCACGGCCTTGGTGAGCCGGGGCAGGCCGAAGACGATCAGGAGGCCCGCCGCGGTGAGCGGATAGACCAGCCACGGCACGCCGATCAGCTCGGGGACCTGGGACAGAAAGATCAGGATGGCCAGGGCGTTGACGAAGCCCACCATCACTGAGCGGGGAATGAAGCGCATCAGCTTCGCCACGCCGGACAAGCCTAGGATGATCTGGAAGATGCCGGCCAGGATGACGGCGGCGACGAGGTAGTCCAGGCCGTGCGACTTCACCAGCGGGGCGATCACGAGGGCAACGGCGCCGGTGGCCGCCGAAATCATCGCGGGACGGCCGCCGACGAAGGCGATCGTCACCGCCATGGTGAAGGACGCGAACAGCCCGATCCGCGGGTCCACGCCGGCAATGATCGAAAACGCGATGGCCTCCGGGATGAGCGCCAGCGCGACGACGAGCCCGCCGAGGATCTCGGTTTTGAGCCGGCGCGGTGACCTCAGGGTCAACCGGACGGATTGCAGCTGTTCTGGAGCGAACACCGGAGGGTGTTCGGCTTTTGCGACGGCCATTGCTGGCTCCGTTCGTGGTCAAGAAGACGCGCGACGGCGGCTTCGTTCTGCTAATGATTGAGGGGCGCAGCGCCGCGCCGGCATGAGGGGGAATTAGTCTCTAAGGTCTCAACCCCACCACCCAAACCCTACCCTAACGTGATGGTAGGGTTTAAATCAGAACAGAACGGAGACCCTGATGACGGCTAAAACCGGCAGCACCAGCACCATGCACATCGGCGAATTGGCGGACAGGACCGGCCTGTCACTGCGGACCATCCGTCACTATGACGACGTCGGGCTACTGCCCGCGACGGCGCGCACCGACGGCGGCTTTCGCGTCTATTCAGAGGATGATTTCGAGCGTCTGATGGTTATCAAGCAGATGAAGCCGCTGGGGTTCTCACTGGAGGAAATGGCCGAGATCCTGGGTCTTCTTGCGAACGGACCGGGCGCGCCAGGATCTGCCGCGCGTCTCGCGGGAATCCTGGAACAGGCCGCACACCAGCGCGCCAAAATGGCCCGCAACCTCGCGCAGGCGGACGACTTCATCGCCATGCTAGGGCGCATCACCGCATAGGCACGCTCTACTGCCCGGTCAGCGGTACGCCAGCGAACTTCCTAAAATCGGACATATTCTCGGACCGGGCAGTCACGAACTGGCTTAGGTGTGGTCGCGATGGCACCATATTTGGATGCTTGAGGCAACCAAAACTTCGTCTGCCCCCGAGACCGGCGCGGTCCCGGCCAACCCAGCCCTCGCCGCCGAGGCGAAGATCGCCCGCATCGCGGTCACCATCTTCCCGCTGCTCGTCGTCGTCGCGGGCGTCGCGGGCTACCTGGTGCCGGGCGCTTTTAAGCACCTCGGTCCCAGCGTGCCGTACCTGCTGGGCATCATCATGTTCTGCATGGGCCTGACGCTGACGCCGCCCGACTTCGCCTCCGTGGCCAAGCGCCCCTGGGCCGTCGTTCTCGGTATTGTGGCGCACTACGTCATCATGCCCGGTGCCGACTGGATCATCGCCGTCGCATTGAATCTCCCACCGGAACTGGCCGTGGGGCTCATCCTCGTCGGCTGCGCGCCCTCGGGCACCGCGTCCAACGTGATGGCGTTCCTGGCCAAGGGCGACGTCGCACTTTCGGTCGCGATCGCCTCTGTGTCGACACTGATCGCCCCGGTGGTGACGCCGCTGCTGGTCCTGTTCCTGGCCGGGTCCTACCTGCAGATCGACGCCGGCGGCATGGTCCTGGACATCGTCAAGACGGTTCTCCTGCCGGTGATCGCCGGCCTGCTGGCACGCCTGTTCCTCAAGAAGCTCGTGGCCAAAGTACTGCCGGCCCTGCCCTGGGCGTCCGCCGTCGTTATCTCACTCATCGTCGCGATTGTGGTCGCCGGCAGCGCCAGCAAGATCGTCGCCGCCGGAGGGATCGTGTTCCTCGCTGTAGTGCTGCACAACGGCTTCGGCCTCGGCCTCGGGTACCTGGCCGGCAAGCTGGGGCGTCTGGATGACAAGGCACGCCGGGCGCTGGCCTTCGAGGTTGGCATGCAGAACTCGGGTCTGGCCGCCACACTGGCGACGGCGCATTTCAGCCCGCTGACCGCACTGCCCTCCGCGGTGTTCTCACTCTGGCACAACATCTCCGGCGCCGTCGTCGCGGCCTGGCTGGCGCGGCGCCCGCTGCGTGACGCTTAGCGGCTGTAACTCCACAGCGTCCCCCTGCGGGCCGCGGCTTCAGCCGGGCGGCCCGCAGGGGATACAGGTTTAGTACCCGGTGCTGCGTCCGCCGCTAAGGACGTCGGCGGTCCCGGACAGCCCCAGGCGGGTGGCGCCTGCCGCGATCATGGCCTGAGCGGCGGCCCAGTCCCGGATGCCCCCGGAGGCCTTGACGCCAAGCCGCGGACCCACCGTGCGTGCCATCAGCTCGACTGCGAGGACTGTGGCTCCGCCAGCCCCGTGGAAGCCCGTCGAGGTTTTGACGAAGTCGGCTCCGCTGCTTTCAGCGGCGTTACAGCACCGCACGATCTGCTCATCCGTCAGCGCCGCGGTCTCCAGGATGACCTTGAGCACGGTCGGCGCCGGCACGGCCTCGCGGACGGCGCTGATGTCCCGTTCGACGGCGTCGTAGTCACCGGCCCGGACCGCTCCGACGTCGATGACCATGTCGATCTCGTCGGCACCGTTGCGCACTGCCTCGCGGGCCTCCGCTGCCTTGACGCTGCTGTGGTGCTTGCCCGACGGGAAGCCGCAGACCGCCGTGATCCGGGTTCCCGTGCCAATGCCGGCCAGCGGCAGCATGGATGGCGAGACGCAGACCGACCAGGCCCCTAGGCGGGCGGCTTCGGCGGCTGCCTCCTCGGCCTCGGCCCGGGTTCCCGTGGACTGTAGGAAGGTGTGGTCCACGATCCCGGCCAGGCCGGCCGCATTCAGTTCAGTCATGATTCTCCTTGGGGGTAGGGGGCTACTTGCAGGTGGCCGTGTCGCCGATGCCGCGCAGGTAGGAGCAGAACTCGTCGACTCCGCTGCCGGTGACGAGCTTGCCCTGGAGCACCCGGGACTCTTCGACTTTTTCGCCGGCGGCAACGGCGTGGCCGATCTTGGCGACTTCCTGGCCGAGCGCGAACGGGGACTCGGCGTTCGTGGCGTACATCTCTCCGCTCTTCACTGCGGCGAGGGCATCACCGATTCCGTCGTTTCCGACGATCTTGATCGTGGCGAGCAGTCCCCGTGACTTGACGGCGGCCACCGCGCCGAGCGCCATTTCATCGTTGGCGCCGTAGATCCCGGTGATGCCCGGGTTGGCCTGGAGGATGTTGGTGGTGACATCGAGGGCCTTGCCCCGGTCGAAGTCTGCGGACTGCACGGCGACAACCTGCACGCCCGGGCATTCCTTCATTCCGGCTTTGAACCCTTCGGACCGGTCCCGTGCAACGCTGGTGCCGAGGAGGCCCTGCAGCTCAGCCACTTTGCCGGTACCGCCGACAGCGTCGCAGAGGGCTTTGGCGCCGTTCTTGCCCGCCTGGACGGCGTCATAGCCGATGAAGGCGGCCAGTTTGCCCTGATCGGGCACGCGGTCGAAGGCGACAACGGGGACGTTTGCCTGGTTGGCCTTGACGGTGATCGATCCGCCGGCTTCGCTCGAGGTCGGGTCAAGCAGCAGCACTCCGGGCTTCTTCACGAGCGCGGTGGTGGCCTGGTTCAGCGCGGCCGTGTCGTTGTTGTTGGCGTTCTGGACATCCAGGTTCACGCCGAGTTTCGCGGCCTGGTCCTTGGCGCCGTCGCCGACGGAGACGAAGAACGGGTTGTTGAGCGTCGAGATGACCAATGTGGCCGATTTCTGCTCGGCCCCCGCGCTTCCGTCGTCCGTGGAGCGTACGGCCGTGGTGACGCCTGCGCCGACCACCAGGAGGCCCGCCACGGAGATCATAGCGACCTTCGGAAGGAGGGGAGCCGGTGCGCCGGGGCCGGTTGCGGGCGCCGTCGTGGGCGTTGCCTCGGCGGGCCGCCCTGACCGGAAGATGCGCATCAGGACCCCGGAGTTCCGGTCCACAAACACGGCCAGCAGGATCACGGCGCCCTTGACGACGCTCTGCAGGAACGGGGAGACGTTGAGCAGGTTGAGCCCGTTGTCGATCATGGCCAGCAGGACCGCGCCGACCAGGGTGCCCAGAAGCGCTCCGCGGCCGCCGGCGAGGCTGGTCCCGCCGATGATCACGGCTGCGATGGCAGCGAGCTCCAGGCCGGTACCGGCGGTGGGCTGTGCCGTGCCGAGACGTGCGGTAAGGATGAACCCGGCGGTCGCGGCGAGGACGCCCGAAATCATGAAGGCCAGGATCTTGACCCGGTCGGTGCTGATGCCGGCGAGCCGCGCGGCGTCGGCGTTGTCGCCCGTGGCGTAGAGCTCGCGGCCGTACCGTGTGCGGGCCAGGATGTAGCCGAACAGCACACCGAGGACCAGCATGATCCAGATCGGGGTGGGAATGCCGAGCAGGTTGCCCTGACCCAGCGCCAGGAACGCCTCGTTGGTCACCTTCACGGGGTTGCCCTGGGAGAACTGCAGCGTCAGTCCGGCGAAGATGGACATTGTTGCCAGCGTGGCGATGAACGAAGGCATTTTGGCTTTGGTGACCAGCACACCGTTGATCAAGCCCGCCAGCGCGCCGACCGCGAGGCCTGCGGCGAGCCCGGCCACCACACCGTATTGGCTGATCACGCTGGCGGTGGTGATTGCGCTGAAGCCGAGGACCGCTCCGACGGACAGATCGATCTCGGCGAGGATGATCACGTATGTCTGCCCCGCAGCGATCAGGGCGACGACGGCGGCCGTGAGCAGGACGTTGAGCATGTTGGACGGCTGCAGGAACAGCGGTGTGGCGAAGACAAGCGCTATGGCCACGAAGGCCAGCATCCACACCGCGCGCAGCTGGTCACTGAAGAGGGATATTTTTTTCATCGGGATACGGTCTCCATTGCGTGTTCCAGGACGGACTGCTGGGTCAGGGCGCCGGAGGTCAGCTCAGCGTTGATGCTGCCTCCGCGCATGACCAGCACCCGGTCCGACATTTCGACTAGTTCGGGCAGGTCAGACGAGACAAGGACGACGGCGACGCCCTGGGCGGCGACGTCGTTGATGATGGAGTAAATCTCCGCCTTCGCGCCCACATCGACGCCGCGCGTGGGTTCCTCCATCAGCAGGATCGCGGGGTTGCTCAGCAGGCAGCGGGCCAGGAGGACCTTCTGCTGGTTGCCGCCGGAGAGTGTCCCGACGGCGTCGTCAATGCTGTTGCATTTGACGCTGAGCCGGGTGGAGATCTCCTGGCACCGGTCCCGCTCGCGTTTCAGGGTCACAATCCCGTTCCGGGTGATGGCGCCAAGGGTGGCCAGGGATTCGTTGTGCGAGATGGGCTGCGCTAGCGTGAGGCCCTCCGCCTGGCGGTCCGGGGTCAGGTAGGCCACGCCGGCGGTGATGGCGTGCCGGGGCGACTTCAGTGTCAGCGGCTTGCCGTCGATGCTGACGGAGCCGGCCGCGTTGTCCAGTCCGAACAGCGCGCGCAGGACCTCGCCCTTACCGCTGCCCATCACGCCGCCGATCCCGAGGACTTCTCCGGCCCGGACCTGGAAGGAAACCCCGTTGACGACGGCCGATTCCAGGTTCCGGACATCCAGCCGGACCCGGTCCGTGGCGTGGTGTTCCTTGGGGTAGAAGTTCTCCACCTCTCCGCCCACCATGGCGGACACGACGGCGGCTTCGGTCAGTTCGGCGGCGGTTCCCGTCTTCGATACGCGGCCATCGCGCATCACGACAATGCGGTCGGACAGTGCGAAGACTTCGGGGAGCCGGTGGCTGATGTAGATCACGGCGACGCCGGCCGCCTGGATCTTGCGCACTTGGGCGAACAGGAGCTCCGATTCGCGGTCGTCAAGGGCGGCTGTCGGCTCGTCGAGGATGAGCAGCTTGACCGAGTGGTTGAGGCAGCGGGCCAGCTGCACGAGCTGCTGCTGGCCGAAGCTGAGTTTCCCCACCGGAAGTCGGGTGTCGAGGTCAATCCCCACCTGGCTCAGGAGCTCGGCGGCGCGGGCATGCATCTTGTCCTTGTTGACGAACAACCTGCCGAACTCGCCGGTGCCGTCATGGGCAAAGATGTTCGAGGCAACGTCCAGCTGCGGGAACAGGTTGTTCTTCAGTTCCTGGTAGATGACCTGGATGCCTGCGCCCATGGCGTCCTGCGGTCCGCTGAACTTCCGCGGCACGCCGTCGATGGTGATCTCACCGGAATCGGGCTGGTAGGCCCCGGCGATGATGCGGGTCAGGGTGGATTTTCCGGCCCCGTTTTCGCCTACGAGGGACACGATCTCGCCGGGTTCGATGCTGAGGTCGACACCGCGGAGCACCCGGTTGGGGCCGAAGGACTTGGTGATGCCGCTGAGGGTGACTGTCATGTCAGTACACCACCCCGGCCACGAGGATCACGTTGGCGTAGGGGGTGAATTCGCCGGAGCGGACGGCGGCCCGGGAGTTCCTGGTCCGCTGTTTGAATTCCGTGTGCGGGACCAGCTCCAGCGGGATGCCGTGGCTGCCCAGCCGGTCCTTGAGGGCCTCAAGGAGTTCCGGGCTGTGCTCGGCGATCTCCGACGCCGCGATGGCGCCTTCCGCCTCGACTTCGGCCAGGACGACGTCCAGGCACTCCAGGAACCGGGGGACGTTAGCTGTCAGGGCAAGGTCGATCCGTTCCACGCCGGCCGGGATCGGCAGGCCGGCGTCGGTCACGACAAGTTCGTCGGTATGGCCCAGTTCCGAGATGACCCGGGCGAGGGATGCGTTGAGGGTACCGCTGTTTTTGCGCATAGTTGCTCCACTGCGTTGTAGAGGGATGGGGTGGTGGGTGGCTCTTCCGGCTAGCGGGCCGTGGCGGCCTGCCCGGCGAGGAACGCGTCAATGGCTTCACGCTGCGGGAGGCTGGGGCTGGCCCCGGCAACGGTGACAGCCAGCGCGCCGCCCGCCATGGCGCGGCGCAGGGACTCGTCCCAGTCCAAACCTTCGGCCAGCGCGCTGCCAAGCACGCCGGCAAAGGCATCGCCGGCGGCCGTGGTATCCACCGCGGTGACACGGAAGGGTTCCTGGAGGGTCTCGGTTGTGCTGTCTGCGGACGTCCGCTCAACGACGACGGCGCCGGCGCCGGCCAGGGTGACGACGGCACGCTGCACGCCGCGGTCGGTGAACCAGCGGCCCGCCGCGGTGGCTGATTCGTGATCTGTTACCTCGATTCCGGTGATGAGGCGCGCTTCGGTCTCGTTCGGGGTGACGATGTCCACGTGGGGCCAGAAGTCCTCGTCAAGGGCCGACGCCGGCGCCGGGGCGGGGTCCAGAATGACGGTGATGCCGCGGGCTTTGCACGCGCGTGCTGCCTCCAGCGCCGATTCGTGCGGGATCTCCAGCTGGATCAGGGCGACCTCGGCAGGACGTGCGGACTGGTCCAGGGATTCCCTGATGTGGCCCGGGCTCAGGTGGGAGTTGGCGAGCGGGATCATCACGATGTCGTTTTCCGCCGAAGCGTCCACCCGGATGTGGGCGATTCCGGTGGGGCCTTCAGTGCGCATCACGCGTGAGGTGTCGATGTTCTCTTCGGCCAGGGTCCCCAGGACCAGTTCGCTGAAGCCGTCATTGCCCACGCTTCCGATCAGGGATACCTGGCTCCCGGCGCGTGCCGCCGCCAGCGCTTGGTTGGCGCCCTTACCGCCGAGGACCATGGTGAAGGCGTTTCCGAGGACGGTTTCCCCCGGCTGCGGGAGGCGGTCGCTGAAACTGGTCAGGTCGCAGGTGATGCTGCCGATCACCAGTACATTCCCGTTTCCGGGCGCAGTTGTTGTCATGGGATTCCTTAGTGATGTGGTCAGGTGGGAGCGTTAGTTGGAGGCGGGAGCGGAGCAGGACTGCCGGATGGTCAGGCTGACCGGGAGGACTTTGTGCTCCAGCGGGGGCTGGTCGGGACTGCCGAAATGTTCAATCCGCTCGAGCAGCAGGTCCGCGGCGGCGTGGCCCTCGGCGATGGCGGGCCGCGAAATCACGGTGACAGGCGCCGGGAGCAGTTCCGCCAGGTCGAAGTCGTCAAAACAAAGGAAGGAGAGCTGCCCGGGGATTGACACGCCGGCGGCGTGCAGGGAGAGCAAGGCACCCTGGGCCATGGTGTTGTTGCCCACGAACAGTGCCGTGATTCCGGTGGGATTATCGATCAGCTCCTGGGCTGCGCGGCGGCCGAAATCACGGCTGAATTCGCCGATCTTGACGGCTTCGGCCGGGACCTGGATGCCGGCGTCGGCCAAAGTCTGCAGGAAGACCTGGTGGCGAACCCGTCCGGGGACGGTGTCCTGGCGGCCGCTGATGATGCCGAAGCTGCGGTGCCCCAGGGACAGGAGATAGTCTGCGGCGGCTTTGGCCCCGCTGGCGTTGTCGACGTGGACCAGGTCGAAGCCCGGCTCATCCCCCACGGTCCGGTCGATCAGCACTACCGGCTTGTTGAGGTCCGCCAGCATCCTGCGGGTGCGGTCGCCTTCTTCGGCCGGCACAATCGCCACGGCGTCGACGGCGTCGATGAGGTTGCCCAGGAGTTCCGATTCCGCGCTGAACTGCTCATCGCTGCTGGCCACGACGATGCGGAATCCCTGCGTCATGGCCCGTTCCTCGATGCCGCGGACAAGGGCGGCGAAGTACGGGTTGGAGATGTCGGGGACAATCACGGCAATGCTGTGATGCTTGCCCAGGCGCAGCCCGCGGGCACTGGCGTTGGGCCGGTAGCCGAGATCCGTGATGGCCTGCCGGATCGCCTCGGCACTGCGGACGTTTTCCCCGGCGAGCATGCGTGAGACGCTGGCGATCGACACGCCGGCAAGTTTTGCCACGTCATGGATGTTTGCCACGGATGCCCTCTCCTTTGAGTCGGCCGGGTCTGCTGGTCCGGCCCTTCTTGGCCGGGATGAGGCGCCGGTTGTGAACCCAATCACTCCGGCATTCGACAACTGTAAACGTTTTCAGTTGGATGTACAAGAGCTGGTTTGACCAGCTGTTTTGCCGGAGCGGCGTTCAGGAATCCCCGGACCCAAGTCCTGGGGGCGTGCCTGGGATGTCGCGTACGGAGACCTTCAGCCGGGCGATCAGCCGGGCCACGGCCCGCTCGGCGAGGGCATCCGCCGTCGTGCTGGTTCCGGTCGGCAGCACGTCGACGCCGGCCGGCGGCGGGGTGTCCGAGACGACCAGCTGGGCCACGCCGCGGTCCACGAGTTCCATCATGGCGCCGATGTCGGCGGCGGTGCGCTCGGCCGGGCGGGAGCCGAGGATGACGCCGTCGGCGCCGCCGGAGAGCATAAACGGACGCCAGCTGTCGCCGAGCAGGATGACCGGCTGGTAGCCGTGCCGGGGCAGGATCCGGGCCGCGGCCGTGGCAAGCTCCCGGTCCCGGGAATCGTCCAGATCGGTGATGGCCACAGCGACGACGTCGGTGCGGCCGCGCCGCATCCCGCGGGCGGCCCCGTTGGGCACATAGCCGAGTTCGTGGGCCGCGGCATGGACACGGTCCTGCGTGGGTTGGCTGATCCGGGTGTTTCCGCCGGGGCGGCCGGACAGCACGTAGGACACGGTGGTCAGGGACACGCCTGCCGCCTCCGCAACGTCGCGGATGGTGGGCTTGGATCCGTGGCGCACTGATGACTCCCGGGTACTTCTCCGCCGCAGCTTGGCGGCGGCCTTGAGGCTGGCTTCTCCTTGAACTGTAGCGGGAAATCACGCGCCAGGGTCACGAGGAGGACTTTCCGCCGGCTGCATTGTTAAGGGTTATGTACTCCTCTGGGCGGCCACCGCGCGAAAGGCGTAGCGTTCAGAGATGGCTGAGGACAGATACACCACCGAGAGGGACGGCTTCGGGCGGCTCCTGGCAGACCGTGAAGTCTGGCGGCAGGCGGCCACCATCCCGGCGGCCGGCGAGCTCACCGCACGCTGGCTGGAAGGCCGCAGCGAGTACCAGCCGGGGACCTTCACGCCCGGTTTCGACGCCGAAACCCGGGCCATCGCCGGCAGGCTCGCGGAGCTGGGCCGGAACGGGCTCTTCACCAAGGAATCGCAGCCCGGTGTGCTCTCGGAGGGACACGCGCAGCGTGCCTACGTGACAGGTTTCTGCAGTGCGGAGTCGGCGTCGGCGCTCCTGGAGCTGTCCGGCTGGACTGACCTGGTGACCGTGGCGCATGCTCCCGGAGAAGCCAGCCAGGCCTCCATCCCTGTGACCCTGCGGGACGGCGCCGTGGCCACGGTCCTCGGCAGCAGTGAAGGCCCGGTCAGCGACGAACAGCTCCGGGACTGGACCGAGGAGGCCAACGAAACCCTCGCCCTGCTTCTGGCCGAGTCCTGGTACGTGGAGGTCTTCGATCCGGTCTGGGGCCGGGACGGGGTCCTCCTGCCCGCAGTCCTCAATGCGCTGACGGGCGCAGAATCAGGCGGCCAAGGCTAATCCCAGCCGATGCTGGCGGCCTCGTCCAGGGTGCGTGCCTCGAAATGCTCCAGCATCTCGTGCATGCCCTCCAAGCTCTGCTTGAACATCTCGGACGCCCGCCACACTTCAGCCTGTTCCAGGGATTCCCACGGGCCGGTGCTGATGAACCGGTTCCGGACGTCGTGGTCATGCATCAGCACGGCCTTCGCGTGCGGGAAGTCTTCCTGGGTCTTGCGGGCCAGGTCCCGCCATGCCTGCACGAAATCATTCTCACGGCCGGGGTGCACCAACCAGATTCCCAGCGTATAAACCGACACGTCGATCGCCTCCAAAGTCTGCACGGGGTGGATACCCCTGATTATCGGCCCGTCCGCCGGCTTGCGGGTAGGGCCGATTTACCCGAGGGCGGCCCACCTGGCGGTTTCAAGAAGCCGGTGCGCCGGGCGCCAAGGATTTGTAGGCTGATGCCATGACTGAGACGCAGCAGAAGGCCGACCTCACCTGGTCCTACGGCACCCGGGCCCCCGAGCGGTTCTGTTCCCAGCTCATCGATTCGACCGAGGGGTACCGGATCGCCGTGCTCACCCTGATGGCCTGAGGACAGATGCCGGAATCCCGCGACGCCCCCCCTGCCTACATCCTGCGCGGCGCCCTCCTCACCGACGGTGCCCGTGCCGCGGACTCCGTTGTGGTGGTGACGGGCGGCCGCATCGCCTACGCGGGACCCGGCAGCCGCTACGATCGCGCGCAGTTTCCCGCCACCGAGGAGCTCCCGCTGCCGCCCGGCAGCTCACTGCTGCCCGGGCTTGTCGACCTCCACTGCCATGGTGCGGCCGGCGGCGGATTCCCGACGGGAGACGACAAAACGTGCCGGGAGGCAGCGGACTTCCTGCACCGCCAAGGGACCACCACACTGCTGGCCAGCCTCGTCACCGCCTCGGCCGACGAACTGCTGCGGTCCCTCGGCGTCCTCAAAGTCCTTGCCGCCGAGGGTCTCATCGCCGGAGTCCATGCCGAAGGCCCTTTCCTCTCCCACGCCCGCTGCGGCGCGCAGAATCCGCGCTGGCTCCGGGACCCGGATCCGGGCCTCCTCCGGGAGATGCTGGCGGCCGCCGGCGGTGCGCTGAAAACGATGACCTACGCACCCGAGCTTCCGGGCGCCGGCGAGCTGGTCCGGATACTCACCGAGCACGGTGTCACGCCCTCGCTGGGCCACACCGACGCCGATGCGCGGACGGCGGCGGCCTCACTGACCGAGGCCGCAGCGTTCGTGGGCAGCGCGGCGCAGGCAGGGGCTTTCGGGCCGCAGGCCCGGCCGACGGTGACCCACTTGTTCAATGGCATGCCGCCGCTGCATCACCGCAGCCCGGGGCCGGCCGCGGCCTGCCTGCGGCTGGCTGCCACGGGGACGGTTGCCGTCGAGCTCATCGCCGACGGCGTCCACCTCGACCCGGAGACGGTCCGGATGGTGTTCGACCTGGTCGGCGCCGGAAACATCGCGCTGGTGACGGACTCCATGGCGGCAACCGGACTGCCCGACGGCGACTACGATCTGGGCCCCTCCGACGTGGTGGTGCACGACGGCGTGGCCACTTTGAGAAGTAACGGCGCCCTGGCCGGGGGAACGGCGACCCTGCTGGAGGTTGTCCGCACCACGATCGCTGCCGGCGTGAGCCCGGCCGACGCCGTCCTGGCGGCAACCCTGGTCCCGGCCCGTGTCCTGGGCCTCGAAACCGAAATCGGAAGCCTCCGGCCCGGAATGCGCGCCGACCTTATCGCCGTCGACCCGGGCTTCGAGCTGGTGACGGTCCTGCGCGGCGGGCGGATTCTGGACTCCCCCGCCTGAGACCGGCGCGGCCTCCCGGGCTGGCTGGCTACGCGCCGGGCTGGCTGGGCGCCGCCGTCGTGCGTTCCCGCCCGGTTGCCGGGCGAAGCGGCCGCCTACGCCCCGACACGCCGGTCCTCCGGCGTGTCGGGGCGAAGCAACCGGGCAGGAGCGCACCGGATCATCAGGGAACCGGCCGGCTCAGGCGGGAACCTTGTCCGCCAGGCCGGAGCGGGCCGCGCGGACGGCCGGCACGCCGTCGCCGTCCTGGCCGTACAGCCAGTCGTTGTACTGGAAGTCGTTGTCCTTCCGGCTCTTGAAGAGCAGGTTGCGCAGCGTCCGGGCCAGTCCGGCGACGTGCCAGGATTCGCCCCAGACACGGGCGGTGCGCTGGACCCGTGCGGTGCGGCCGGCACGGTTGTTGTTGAACTCCTTGATCGCAGCGTCCCAGGCTTCCGGGTGCACGCCGTCGGCGGTGAAGACGGTGCCGTTGCTGACATCCTGCAGCGCTGCGGCGTCCTCGAGCGCCTGGCAGGCGCCCTGGGCGAGGTACTGGAGCATCGGGTGCGCGGCGTCGCCCATCAGCACCATCCGGCCGGCGACCCAGTTTTCGATCGGGTCGCGGTCGTACATGGGCCAGCGGATCCCCGTGGCCAGGTTCTTGAGCGCTTCCTGAACGGCCGGGACGCAGTCCTTGTACGCCGCCTCGAGCTCGTCCACTCCGCCGTACTGCTCCTCGCCGCGCTCGAACGAGGGGCTCTTGAAGACGGCAACGGTGTTCAGCAGCTCGCCCTTGCGCAACGGATACTGCACCAGGTGGCAGTCCGGGCCGAGGTAGACAATGACGTCCTCGAGGTCAGCCTTGGGGGTGTCCTCGGTGATCGGCACGGTGCCACGGTAGGCGACGTAGGCCGAGGAGACGGGCTCATCGCTGGCCACGAGCGGACGCAGGGTGGACTTGAGTCCGTCGGCGCCGATCACGACGTCGGCCTCGTAGTCCACACCGGCCGCGGTGTGGGCGACGCCGCGGCCGTTCACGGTTTCCACACTCTCCACCATGACGTCGTTGACCAGCTTGACGCCCGCCGCCTCGCAGCCTTCGAGCAGGACCCGGTGCAGGTCGCTGCGGTGGATCACGACATACGGTGCGCCGTAGCGGTCCGCGAACTCCCCGTTGAGGGTCTGGCGCGTCAGCTCCTCGCCCGAGACGGCGTCGCGGAAGACCAGGTGCTTGGGCTGGACGCCGATTTCCAGTGCCTTTTCCAGCAGGCCCCAGCGCTTCAGGACGCGGGAGGCGTTGGGGGCCATCTGCAGCCCGGCGCCGACCTCGCCGAATTCGGGGGCCCGTTCCACGAGGGTGACGTTGGCGCCGTTCTCCCGCAGCGCGAGGGCCCCGGCCAGTCCGGCCATTCCCCCTCCGATGACGAGGACATCGGTGGACTCTGCACCGGTGGACTGGACGTGCTCAGACATTGCTTGCTCCTGTTGTTGAGAGGGAGGGGGAAATTGAAGATTTGGATTTGAGTTTGAGGCCGACGGCGGCGAGGAGGACCGCGGCGATGGCGGCTGCCCCGGCGAAGGCGAGAAAATTGGAATTGACGCCCAGCCCGGCGGCCAGCAACAGGCCGCCCACCTGGGGTGCGGCGACGGCGCCGATGCGGCCCGTCCCCAGCGCCCATCCCAGCGCGGTTCCCCGCAGGTGTCCGGGATAGTGGCTCGCGACGGCGGCGATGATGAGGCACTGCGTGCCGTGGGTTCCGACGCCGGCCAGGACCAGCATGAGGTACACGACCGTGACTGACGGTCCGGTGACCAGGACCATCAGCGCGACGGCGGCGACGGCGGCCGCGGCGATCGCGGTCGGCACCGGGCCGAACCGGGTCCCGGCCCAGGCCGTGATGACCGAGCCGGCCACCGCACCCAGGTTGAGGGCGAGGGCGAAGGTCAGGGCGGAGCCCAGGTTGTAACCGGCCAGCTGCATGAGGTTCGGCAGCCAGGTGCCCAGCCCGTACCAGGCGAAGAGGGTGGCGATCGTCGCCAGGGCGAACAGCATGCTGACCCCCAGGTACGGGGCGCGGAGCAGGGAGGAGAAGCCGGACGGCTCCTTGATGGTGTTGGCCTTGCCGCCCGCCTTGCGGGCGGCCTTGTCTGCTGCACTGACCGGCGCCAGCGTCTCCGGGAGGTATTTCAGGCCAAGCGGCACCACGATCACCAGGGCCAGGCCCGCCACCAGGAACATCGACTGCCAGCCGAAGGCCGGGATCAGCTGGATGCCGACGAGGGCGGCGATGGACCCGCCGATCGGGACGCCGGACATCATCAGGGTGGCGATGGTGGACCGCCATTTGGTGGGGACCAGTTCGGCAACAAGGGCGTTCGCGGAGGGCACCAGTCCGCCAAGCCCGATGCCGGCGAGGAGCCGCAGGGAGCCGAAGACGGCGGCGTTGGGTGCGAAGGCGCAGAGGACGGTGAAGACCGAGAAGATAACAGCACAGCCCAGGATGGTCCGGCGGCGGCCCCACGAGTCGGCCATGCGGCCGGCAAAGATCGCCCCGATCATCATCCCGAGGAAAGCCATGGATCCGATGGTTCCGGCGGTGGCCTTGTTCAGGCCCCAGCCGGTTTCCGAGATCAGCGAGGACTGGACGGTGCCGTAGACGATGAGGTCGTAGCCGTCGAAGACCACCAGCAGCCAGCAGACAAGCACGGCAGCTGCCGAGCCTTTGGAGAACCGCGATGCAGACCCATCAGCGGTGGTGGGGGCGGAGGCCCCCGGCGATGACCGGTGCGGCGCCGCAGCGGGAGGTGTGTGATTCATGCCACTAACTGTCCTAGCCGCCGCAGGTGAACCACAATAGAATTCTGATGTGCAGAACAAGCCCCCGCCCGCATCAGCCCGGAAGCCCGTCCAGAAGCGGCCCACCTACTCCATCGAGGCAGTGGACAACGCGCTGCAGCTCCTGCAGCTGGTTCGCGACGGCGGGGCGCTGCGGCTCAAGGACGCCGCCGAGGAACTGGGGGTGGCGCCGTCCACCGCCCACCGCCTCCTGGCCATGCTGGTCTACCGGGGCTTCGCCGTGCAGGATGAAAACCGCCGGTACGTGCCTGGCCCGGCCATGGGCGTCGGGCCGGCCGGGCTGAGCTGGACCAGGCTCCTCCGCTCGCTCTCCCAGCCGCACATGGAACTGCTCTCCGCGCGACTCAACGAGACCGTCAACCTTATGGTGCGGGTGGGGACGAAAGTGCGCTTCCTGGCCACGGTGGAGGGAAACAACGTCTTGCGGGTGGGTGACCGGCAGGGGACGGTGATGCCTGCCAATAAAACCTCCGGCGGCAAGGCCATGCTCGCCGAGCTGGAACCACCGATGATCGACCAGCTCTTCCGCAGCAACAATGCAGAGATCGGCGGGGACACCATTCCGGCGGCGGAGTACCCTGCGTTCCTGCGCGAGCTGGAATCCATCCGCAACAACGGTTTCGCCGCCAATTTCGAAGGCACGGAGGACGGTGTGAGCGCCCTCGGCATCGCCCTGCACAACCGGCATGGGAACGTGGTGGGCGCGCTCAGCGTCGCCACACCCGCCACCCGCTTCCGAAAAGTGTTCGACGCCGGACTCGTCCCCGCACTGCGGGAAACGTGCCGGCAACTGGAGATCGACATCGCGGCCAATCCGGCCGACCCGGACTGAGCGACCGGCCCCGCCCCCGCCAATTCTGACCAGCAGAATATGTTGGGGGTCACACTGCCCCGTCCGTAGAGTCGAACTACGCCAATGAACTGTTCTGACCCTACCGAGGAGGCCCACGTGTCCATCAGCGCCGAGAACACGACTCACGAATCAGTGGCCGCCGGGCACACTGCCCCGGAGCCGACGCCCGAAGAGGCGGCCCAGCTGCAGGAGCTGTACCGGGATTTTGACCGCGAAAACCTGATCCCGCTCTGGACGGAGATCGCGGACCTCATGCCGATGGTCCCGAGCCCCAAGGCGGTGCCCCACGTCTGGCGGTGGAGCGACCTGTACCCGCTGGCTGCCCGCGCCGGCGACCTGGTCCCCGTGGGCCGCGGCGGCGAACGCCGCGCCATCGCCCTGGCCAACCCCGGCCTGGCCGGGACACCGTACGCCACTCCCACCCTGTGGGCAGCCATCCAGTACCTCGGTGCCCGCGAGACCGCACCGGAACACCGCCACTCGCAGAACGCGTTCCGCTTCGTCGTCGAGGGCGAGGGTGTCTGGACGGTGGTGAACGGGGATCCGGTCCGGATGTCCCGCGGGGACTTCCTGCTGACCCCGGGCTGGAACTTCCACGGCCACCACAACGACACCGATGAGCCGATGGCCTGGATCGACGGCCTGGACATCCCGTTCGTGCACTACGCCGACGCCGGCTTCTTCGAGTTCGGCACCGAACGCGTCACCGACGAGGCCACCCCGGACATCTCCCGCTCCGAGCGGCTCTGGGCCCACCCGGGCCTGCGCCCGCTCTCCGGCCTTGACGACACCACCAGCTCCCCCATCGCGGCGTACCGCTGGGAATACACGGACCGGGCCCTGCGCGAGCAGCTGCTGCTCGAGGACGAGGGCCACCCGGCCACCGTGTCCCAGGGCCACGCCGCGGTCCGGTTCACCAACCCCACCAGCGGCGGGGACGTGATGCCCACCATCCGGGCCGAATTCCACCGCCTCCGCGCCGGCGCCTCCACCGAGACGCTCCACGAGGTCGGCTCCAGCGTCTGGCAGGTCTTCGAAGGCTCCGGCTCCGTGGTCCTCAACGGCGAAACCAGGACCCTGGCGAAGGGCGACCTGTTCGTCGTCCCGTCCTGGGCCGCGTGGTCACTCCAGGCTGACGCTGTTTCTCAAACGGAGTTTGATCTGTTCCGCTTCAGCGACGCCCCCATTTTCGAACGGCTGAACTTCAACCGCACCTACATCGAAGGACGCAACAACAAATGAGACTCCTCACCCTCCGCACTGAAACCGGCACCAAGGCCGTGCGCCAGGACGGCGACACCCTCACCGAGATCGACGGGTTCGCCGACGTCGGAGACCTGCTCCGCTCAGAAGGCTGGGAAGCGACCGCGCAGAACGCGAACGGCGCCACGCACCCGCTCGAGGGCGCGGACCTCGACGCCGTGGTCCCCTCCCCCGGCAAGATCATCTGCGTGGGCCACAACTACCGCAACCACATCAAGGAAATGGGCCGGGAAGTCCCCGAGTTCCCCACCCTGTTTGCCAAGTACCAGGAATCCCTGATCGGCCCGAACGACGACCTGGCCCTGCCGCAGGAATCGGACACGGTCGACTGGGAGTCCGAACTCGCCGTCGTCATCGGCAAGAAAGGCCGCCGGATCAGCGAAGCCGACGCCGCCGACCACATCGCCGGGTACGCCGTACTGAACGACGTGTCCATGCGCGACTACCAGTTCCGCACCGTCCAGTGGCTGCAGGGCAAGACCTGGGAGAAGTCCACCCCGTTCGGACCCGCCCTGGTCACTAAGGACGAGTTCAGCGGCGGCCTCATGACCACCGCGGTGGACGGCGACATACAGCAGCAGACGCCCACGAACGACGTCGTCTTCACGCCCGAGTTCCTGGTCTCCTACATCTCGACCATCATCACGCTGAACCCGGGCGACGTCATCGCCACCGGCACCCCCGGCGGCGTGGGTCACGCCCAGGACCCGAAGCGCTACCTGCAGGAAGGCCAGCTCCTGGTCACCACCATCGAGGGACTGGGACAGCTGAAGAACCGCGTGGTCAAGGAAGCCTGATGGTTGCCCGCCACGACCAGACGACGGACCCGGAGCTGCTCGCGGCCCTGCTGCAGGCGCGCCGGGGCACGGCGTTCTTCGCCCGCAAGCTCAACGAGCTCAGTGATGCGGAACTCGACGGCGATTCGCTGCTGCCGGGCTGGACCCGCCGGCACATCACGGCGCACATCGGCTACAACGCCCGGGCCATCGCCCGCTTGGTCGAGTGGGCGGCCACCGGGGTGGAAACCCCGATGTACCCCTCCACCGAGGTCCGGGACCACGAGATCAACTTCGGGGCCACCCTGAGCCCGATCGCGCTGCGGCACCTCTTCGACCACTCCGCCGTGCACCTGAACGTCGAATGGCGGGACCTGCCCGAGGACGCCTGGCACCACAAGGTCCGGACCATCCAGGGCCGGGAGGTGCCCGCCACGGAAACGGTCTGGATGCGCAGCCGCGAAGTCTGGATGCACGCCGTCGATCTCGCCAACGGTGCAGCCTTCCGGGACATCCCGGTCCCCGTCCTGGAACGGCTCCTGGCGGACATCACCGGCGCCTGGAAAACCCGCGGCACCGACGCAGGCCTCCTGGTGAAGGTCACCGACCGCGGCCTCACCTTCGGGGACACGACGACGGCGTCCCCCACGGTGGTCTCCGGGCCGCTGGCCGCCGTCGTCGAATGGGCTGCGGGCCGCGGCAACGGCGGCGTCACCGCGGCAGGCCCCCGCGCCAACGGCGCTGGACCATCAAACGGCGCGGTCCCGGCCGCACCGAAGTGGATCTGAGCCCCCAGGGGATGTTCTAGTGAACGTGGGAGCAGGTCGCGGTCTCAGTTGACGCGGTGGTTTCAGCTGCGAGGGAGCGGATCGTTGCGATGAGCGCTTTGGTGCCGGGGTCCTTTTCAAGCTGGGCATAGACCGGTGCCGTGGCGGTTTTGAAAGCGGCGATCTGCTCCTCAGTTGCGGAGACCACCGTCCCGCCTTTTTGGCAGAAGGATGCGGCCCAATCGGCTGTCGGGGTCATGGATGCGGTGATTTGATCCCGGCTTTTGGTTGCGGCTTCCTGCAGGATGCGGCGTTCGTTGGCCGTCAGGTGAGTAAGAGTGGCCGAATTGACCACGAGGGAGTTGATCTTGGGGTAGAGGGGAAGATTGCCGACGACAGTTGAGGCCTTCGCAAACGAACTGGCTTTCTCGTAGGATGACTCGGCTGCCGTCAGGGTGCCATCCTCCAACGCAGCGGTGAACAGGTCCCCCACCAGCGCACGGGGTTGGGCTCCGAGGGAGGTCAGCGCGGAGTATGTGGTTTCCGAACGCGGAGCCCGGACCAGTTTTCCGTCCACGTCGGAGGGCGCCAACAACGGGCCGTCAAAGGAGAAGAGCAGCCGTTGCCCCTCCGGGAAGAGTGCCAGTCCGGTCAGCCCGACTTCGTCCAGGCCGGCCAGCATTCCAGCCGCGGCATCGGGGGAAACCAGCCTGGCCATCAGTTCATCAGAGTCAACGAGGAAGGGTGCGGACAGCCCGGCGAAGGATGTCACGCCTTCCCCTTCCCAGGTCCGGGTAGGGATCAGTGCCATGTCGAAATCGCCCGCTTCCACTGACTGCGCCACGACGTGGTTCCAGGCGTCAGCCTCGTCGCCGGCCGCCTTCAGCACCGGGTCGATACGGATTTCGCCGCGGGAAATTTCGTTCACCCGCCGGGCGAACTCGTCGATCTGCACAGCGCCCGGCCGGTCCGGACCCGTAGCGGTCGCGATGCTGAGGATCGTGGCATCATCCTGGCCCTGCGGCGCCTCGCGGGACGCGTTACATCCGGCAGATGCTGAAAGAACGGCCGCTCCGGCGGCGATGGCAATAACGATCCGGCGGGCGTTCATGGTGGCCTCTTTCGTCTTCAGAGGCTCCCCCTCGACGGTTGGGGGCGGCGGCAGGAAAGCCTCTGATTAGCAAGCTACGCCGCCCGGCAAACAGCATCCATACCAAGGCCGCAACTAATAGTCAGTTCACAGGTCCGTCACAGTTTTCATCGCCGTCCACACCTTCAGGCAGGCGCCCCCTCCGTGCCGCCCATTCCCGCGGTGAGCCAAAGGCGGCACGGGGCCCGGACCCTCAGCCCAGGTGGACGACGGGAGCGTCACCGTCCGTGCCGGCGAATTTCCCGCGGTGGATGGTGATGAGCAGCAGGGCGATTGGGGTGATCAGGATCGCGACGCCCGCGGCCCAGAGGAACACCATGGAGTAGCCGCGCGACAGGGCCGCCAGCGTGGTTCCGCCGGCTGTTGCGGCCGCGGCGATAGTGCTGAACAGGGCGATGCCCAGAGACCCGCCGATCTGCTGCGAGGCGTTGACCAGGGCGCTGGCCACGCCGGAATCATCCTGGTCCACCCCGAACAGAGCGAGGTTCTGCATCGGCACAAAGACCATGCCCAGGCCGACCCCCAGCAGGAGCAGCGCAGGCAGCATGGTGACGAAGTAGCTCCCCTCGGCGCTGACCTGTGTCAGCCACAGCATCGCAGCCGCCATAAAGACCGGACCCGCCGCCGTCGGGATCTTTGCGCCCAGTTTCGGCAGGTTCTTCGCCACAAGACCTGCCGTGATGATCAGCGCCACCGTCATGGGCAGGGACGCCAGGCCGGCGAGGAACGGTGCGAAGCCCAGCACGATCTGGATGTAGAAGTTGATGAAGAGGATGCCGCCGATGAGGACCGCGCCGGACAGAAGCGCGGCCAGGAACGCCGCCCCGCGGTTCCGCTCAGTGGCCACGCGCAGTGGCAGCAGAGGGTGCTTGACCTTCCGCTCGACGGCGACGAACAGCGCTATGAGCACCGCGCCGGCGGCAATGAAACCCCAGGCTTCGGGAGCGTCCCAGCCGTGTTCCGCGTTGGTGAAGCCGTATACGAGGGATCCCAGGCCCAGGGCGGCAAGCACCACTCCGGGCCAGTCGTACTTCGTGGACCCCTGCGCCTTGCTTTCGCTGACGAGTGACCATACACCGACGAGCGCGACGACGGCGATGGGCACGTTCACGAAGAAGCACCAGCGCCAGCTCACGTGTTCCGTCAGGAACCCGCCCAGCAACACGCCGACGGCGGCGCCGACGCCGGTGATGGAGCCGAAGATCGCGAACGCCGTGCCGCGGTCCTTCCCGCCCGGGAAGGCGACGGTCAGGAGCGCCAGGGCGGCAGGGGCCAGCAGCGCGGCGAACACACCCTGCAGTGCGCGGGCGCCGATGAGTTCCCCCGGCTGCTGCGCGATGCCGCCGATGAGGGACGCAACGGCAAAACCGACGGCGGCCACGATGAACGTCCGTTTGCGGCCCCAAAAGTCCGCGATCCTGCCGCCGAGCAGCAGGAAAGCGCCGAAGGCCAGGGCGTAGGCCGTGACCACCCAGGAACGCGTCGAGTCGCTGATGCCCATCTCGGTCTGCAGGCGCGGCAGTGCCAGGTTCACGATGGTGCCGTCCAGGACCACCATGAATTGCGCGAGGGCAAGGAACACCAGCGCCCACCACCGCTTCCTGGACACGCTCCCCTGCTGTACGTCTGCATTTGCTAGCTGTGTTGCCACGCCACGTTCCACCCTTCAAAGTAATAATACTTACAAAAGTATAACTACTTTGAGGAGTGGTCCGGGTGGCGATTGCGGTGATGCGGTCTACTCGGGCTCGGCGAGCAGCGCCGCGAGCCGCTGCAGGGCGGGCAGGCTGGCCGCGATCTGCTGGCGCTCTTCGGGCAGCAGCCGGGAGCTCGCCGAGGACAGCGCCTCGGCCCAGGCGCCCTCAAGGAGCGCCTTGATCCGCTGGGATTCCGCCGTCGGATGGAGGGCGACGTAGCGCTTGTCGGCCGGGTCGCGGACCCGGGTGACAAGGCCCCCGGCAACCAGTTCGCGGAGCTGGACGCTGACGTTGCTGAACTGCCGGCCGAGGCGGGAAGCGACTTCCGCGACGGTGATACCCGGGTGGCTTTCGATGACCCGGAGGATTTCGAGCACACCGTTGGGGAGCGGCCGGACGCCGGTGTCATTGTGTGATTTCCGGCGGATATCGGAGGAAATATCGAGTACCGAGACCGCAAGGGCGCGGTGGTCCACAGCCTCCGTCGGTCCTTCTTTTGCGCCAGCACTTTCCATGCCACCAGCATAGGCGCCGGGCCCCCGATGCCTATGCGGCCCGGGTGACGGGGGGCGCGACGGACGGGGCCCGGGCATCCGGCCGGCAGACGGGGCCGCCTTTCCTTTTGCGGCGGGAACAAGCAATAATCGGATGGTCAGCATACTTATCAATTCCGGTAATGACTGAAGGAGCGGCATGAGGGCACTTACTTGGCAGGGAAAGCGGTCGGTCAGCGTGGAGGAGGTTCCGGACCCGGTAATCCAGGAACCAACGGACGCGATCGTCAAAATCACCTCATCGGCGATCTGCGGTTCCGACCTCCACTTGTACGAGGTCCTCGGGCCATACATGAAAGCCGGCGACATCCTGGGCCACGAGCCCATGGGCATCGTCCAGGAGGTGGGCCCCGCGGTCTCTAACCTCAAGCCCGGCGACAGGGTGGTCATCCCGTTCAACATTTCCTGCGGCCACTGCTGGATGTGCAGGCAAGGCCTGCAGTCCCAGTGCGAGACCACCCAGGTCCACGCCCACAACAGCGGAGCGAGCCTGTTCGGCTTCTCCGAGCTGTACGGCTCGGTCCCCGGCGGGCAGGCAGAGTACCTGCGCGTGCCCCACGCCGACTACGGGCCGATCAAGGTGGGGCAGGAACTGCCCGACGAGCGGTACCTCTACCTTTCCGACATTCTTCCCACAGCCTGGCAGGGCGTGAAATACGCAGACGTCCCCGACGGCGGGACGCTGGCCGTCTTCGGGCTGGGTCCGGTGGGGCAGTTCGCCAGCAGGATCGGCCGGCACTTCGGCCAGCGGGTCATCGCTGTCGAGCCGGTTCCGGAGCGCCGCCGCATGGCCGAGAGGCACGGCGTGGAAACGGTCGATTTCACCAAAGACATCGGCGACCAGCTTCGCGACATGACCGGCGGCCGGGGCCCTGACGCGGTGGTCGACGCCGTCGGCATGGAAGCGCACAATTCGCCCGTCGGGGCCTTTGCCCAGAATGCGGTGGGCCTGTTGCCCGATGCCTTGGCCAAGAAAGCCATGGAGACTGCCGGCGTCGACCGGCTGGCAGTCCTCCACGCCGCCATCGACTCCGTGCGCCGGGGCGGGACCGTCTCGCTCAGCGGAGTGTACGGAGGAACGGCCAGCCCCATGCCCCTGCTCACTATGTTCGACAAGCAGATCCAGCTCCGGATGGGCCAGTGCAACGTCCGCCGGTGGACGGACGAGCTGCTCCCGCTGGTGGAGGAATCCGCAGACCCGCTCGGCGTCATGGACCTCAAAACCCACGAGGTCTCCCTCGACGGCGCCGCGGCCGCCTACGAGATCTTCCAGAAGAAAGAAGACGGCTGCATCAAGGTGGTGCTGAAGCCATAGCCGGACAACCGGTGCGTGCCGCCGTCGGCCCTGACATGCTGGTGAGGTGACATCGGTCTCGACGGAAAGTCCCCGTACCGCGCTCAGCTGGAAGCTGGTGCCGGCGGGGCTTGCCTCGGTGTCCGGCATGCTGTTGTTCGGCGCCGAGAAGGACCTTGGCTACGGAGTCCTCGCCATGGGCGTGGTCACGGCGGCTTTCATCGACCGCGCGTTGCTGCGGCACCTCGCGCTGATCGCCGCGGGAATGGTCATCATTAGCGTGGTGCCGCTGAACGCCGACTTGAGCATCCAGCACATGGTGCTCATGGGCGGCGCCCTCGCCCTGGCCGTGCTGCTGCCGTGGCTGGTGTCGCGCTTCATCTACGGCGAGAGGATCATCAGGTTTCCGGTGAACACCGGCCGCACATGGCCGCTGACCGCGAAGCTGTACCTGGTCGGCGTTGTGCTGCTCGGGTACTTCATCCTGCCGGCGTACCTGATCCGCACCGGGGTCTACCAAAACTGGCCGGATGCCTCCGACCCGACCATCTTTTGGCGGCTCTTTCTCGGCGTGCACGCTGTAGGCATCTGGGACGAGCTGTTCTTCATCTGCACCATGTTCACCCTGTTGCGGCAACACTTTCCGGACTGGCTGGCCAACATCCTGCAGGCCGTAGTGTTCTCGTCATTCCTGTGGGAGATCGGCTACCAGGCCTGGGGGCCGCTTCTGACGTTTCCCTTCGCGCTGCTGCAGGGCTACACCTTCAAGCTGACGAAGTCCCTCACCTACGTTGTGACTGTGCACCTGACGTTCGACTTCGTTCTGTTCCTCGCGCTGGTCCACGCCCACAACCGCGACTGGCTGCCGATTTTCCTGTACTGAGCCCTGCCTGGAATGAACCCTGCCTCGAACGAGGTGTCCGTCGTGCTGATTAGCCTTCGTCGCAGAGCAGGTGGTACCAGCTGTCGGCGAGCACCTCGAGCGCGTGGTCGCGGTTTGGCTCGAGCTTGCGGCGCGTCCAGAGCGTGGCGACGTAGTCGAGCTGGGTGAAGGCGAGCGTTCCCCGGATGTGGTGCGTTTCTTGGGAGAAGCGGCCGGCCAGGTGCATGCCGCGGACGATGTCGGAGATGACCTCTTCATGCCATCCGCGGACCAAAGCCCGCACCTCGGGATCGACGGCGGCGGCCTCGTCGAGCACGTCGAGGTACGGGCGGAAGACCGGCCAGAGCGCAGCGCGCGATTCGAGCCAGGCAAGGATTCCGTCCAGCTCGCCCGCCCGGACCACGTCGACGAGTCCGGCGGCGGTGGTCGTCGCCAGGTCGGGGCCATCCGCGCGGTCGAGCACGGCGTTGACGCGGGCCATGAAGTCCCTCATCAGGTCAGCACGCGAAGGGTAGTGCGCGTAGAAGGTCGCCCGGGTTGTCCCGGCCGCCACGGCGATCTCGTCGATGGTGGTCGCAGCGTAGCCCTTCTCGGTGAAGAGCTCGAGCGCGCGGTCGACGATCATGTCGCGGGTGAGCTGCTTCTGGGCCTCTCGCAACGACGACATGAGTCATATCCTATCCATGGTGTGCGGTAGTTGCCCGGCAGACGAGCAAAAGATGCGCTCCGGCAGGCGGCCCGACGTGCTGTATAGCGCGACGCCGCGCCTCAGGCGTTCACCGGCGCTGCCGGACGGAGTGCCCCAGGGCCGACGTCGGCCAGTCGGCGCAGTTTCGGGATGGGGATCCGGTAGTTGACCGCAGCGGCGGTTCCGGAGCCGTCGTCGTTCTCCCAGCGCAGGAGCCTAGACTCCGGGTCTTTGCCGGACTCGCAGTAGTCGGGCGCGCCGGCCACGGGAGTGAAGCCGACCGATTTGAGTGACAGACCGAAGCCCTCCGTCCAGAAATACGGCTGGAAGTTGAGTTCGGGGGCCGCGTCGCCCTGGAGCAGGCCGACGGCAGCGACCTTGGCCTGGTCGATGGCGCTGGTCCACAAGGGAACGCGCTGTACTCCGCGGCGGGTCGGGAAGGACGCCACGTCGCCGGCGGCAACGATCTCCGGCCGGAGCCGGCCGCGGGTGTCCACCCGCAGCGACCCGTCGACCAGGAGTGTGGAGCCCGCCAGCCAGCCGGTGTTTGGCTCGTCGCCGATGGCCGTGACGACGAGCTCTGCCTCCAGCTGGGTCCCGTCGGCCAGGACCACCCGCGCCGCGGCGTCGGAGTCTGCCCCTTCATCGAAGTCGATGAGGCGCGCCTTCCCGCCGCCAACGACCCTCAGGCCACGCCGGGCGGCGGCAGCGGTGAACATCCCGGACAAATGGCCACCCAGCTGGCGCGAGAGGGGCTGGACGTCGGAGACGAGCGTGACGTCGCAGCCAGCCTGCAGGCAACCCGACGCCACCTCCATGCCGAGCGGCCCGCCGCCGACCACAATGACCGACGGGCGCGCCGCGACGCGCTGTTTGAGCGTGATCGCGTCCTCGATCGTGCGCAGGGTGAGCTCCGGGGCAAAGCCGTCGTCCCGCGGCTCACGTGCTCCCTCCGTGGGGGCGAGGCGCTTCGCCCGGGAACCTGAGGCGATGACAAGGCCGTCATACGGCACTTCGCCGCCGCCGTCGAGCCGCACTATCCGGGCGTCGATGTCCAGGCCCGACACACTGACGCCGAGCAGCTCGGTCGCTTCGTGCGTCGGCTCGGGCAGTTTGTGGGCTTGCACGCCGTCGCCGCCGTTCCCGTCGTCGCCGTTCCCCTTAACACCGTGCAGCAGCGCCTTCGACAGGGCCGGGCGGCTGTAGGGGTGGTGGCGCTCAGCACCGACGACCGTCAGCTCGCCGTCGAAGCCGGCCGAGCGCAGCGAGTCGCAGGCCGTGAGCCCGGCGATGCCGTTGCCGACGACGACGATCCGACGCATTGTCATGCCGCCTCCAACCGGAGCGCGGCGACGGGGCAGACCCTGACCGCGGCCTTGGCGGCGTCGAGGTCGGCCCCGTCCACCTCCGGGACATCGATGAGGAGTTCGCCGTCGTCGTCGAGGTGCATGAGCGTGGGCGCGGCTTCCTCGCAGAGGCCGTGTCCTTCGCAGCGCGGCCGGTCGAGTTCGATCCTCATGCGGCCACCACCTTGGCAACGTGGAGCTTGTCGATGCTCCGCGTCATGTTGCTCGCGACCCGGGCCTCGTCGGTGATCGTGATCGACTGCACCTGCCGTGCGAGGGCGCCGACGATGGCGTGGCCCTCGAGCTTGGCCAGGCCCTGGCCGGCGCAGCCGTGCGGCCCGTAGCCGAAGGACAGGTGGTCCACGGGGTTGCGAGTCACGTCGAAAACGTCGGGATTTTCGTAGTGGCGGGCGTCGCGGTTGCCGGCGCCGAGGAGAACGCCCAGCTGGGCGCCGGCGGGAACCGTTACGCCGTCGATCTCCACGTCGCGGGTCGCCGTGCGGCCCCAGATGTGCAGCGGGGTCCAGTAGCGCAGCACCTCGGCGAAGGCTGCGGGGACGAGCTCCGGGTTCTCGCGGACAAGCTGGAGCTGCTCCGGGTGGCGGCCGAACAGCGCGACGATGTTCCCGATCGACGCGATGGTCGTGTCGACGCCTGCCCCCAGGTACTGGTGGATGATGTGCCCCGCGGAGCCCTCGGGGATGTCGCCCCGGGACTCGGCGTCGAAGATTCCGCGGCCGATCGAGCCGGGGGTGAGGTCGTCGCCGGTGACGGAAGAGCACCAGCCGTATAGCTCGCCGGCGATCGGGAAGCTCTCCTGGGTGCGTTGGTTCAACGGCCCAATGACCTGCATCGCGGCCTGCCCCCAGCGCAGCATGTTGTCCTTGACGTGTCCGCTGAAGCCGATGAGCTCGGCGACGATTTCAAGCGGGAAGGCGCGGGCCAGGGAGTCGATGGCCTCGAAGCTGCCGCTGGCCACGAGTTCGGCGACGAGCTTGTCCGCCTTCTCGTCAATGGTGACTTTCAGGCCGCGCAGGGCGCGGGGTGTGAGGTTCTCTGACAGCGTCGCGCGCAGCTGGGTGTGCACTGGCGGGTCGGAGGCGAGCGAGGTGCCCTGCAGCGCCTCGTTCACCATGGGGTTGAAGCCGAGCGTGGTGGACGAGAACGTCGACGGATCGCCGAGCACGTCGCGGATGATGTCGTAGCGCGTCACAACGTAAAGGTCGTTCTTGGGCAGGTGGACGACGCCGGCCTGCTCGCGGAGCGCGGCGTAGGCGGGGTAGGGGTCGACGAGGATGTCGTCGTCCCAGATGTCGATGGCTGATTCGGTGGGTGCAGTCACGCTGCTCTCCTTGCGGATAGTGGGTGGTGGTGGGTGAGGTGAAGCCGTCAGACTCAGACAGGCACTTCGGCGTTCTCCTCTGTCGCCTCCGCGACTGCCTCGGGCGCGGGCGCCGAGGAACGAGCGGAGATGAAGAGGGTGAGGATCGCGGAGGCGGCCGCCGCGATGGCAGCAACGAGGTACACCATTTGGAAGCCCTGGCCGAGCGAGGCCCCGGCCACGTCCTGGATCTGCTGCTGCGCAGCCGTGAGCGCCTGGACCATGCCGTCGACGGCCGGGGCGGGTGCGCCGCCGGCCAGCGCCTGGCCGGAGAACTGCGCGATGACGCCATCCCAGCCCGAGAGATAGCCCAGGGGCGGCACCTGGGAGAGCCCGGCGACGGCAGTGGCGGGCAGCCCCGCCTCGCCCAGGATCCCGCCGAGCGGGGCCGCGAAGATCGAGGCGCCAATGCCGAACGCGATAACCGAGCCGATGACCGGGCCGAGGGCGAAGCCAAGGTCGCGCAGGAGGTTCGTCGTCGCGGAGGCCATCCCGATGTGCTGGGGCGGGACGGTGTTGATCGCCACCGACGTGACGGAGCCAACGGTGAGCGCGAAGCCGATGCCCAGCAGCAGAAGCGGCGGAACGAACGCCGTCCACGGCGTACCGCCGAAGGCCTCGGGCGCGCCCAGGGAGAACGTCGAGAGCCAATAGCCGGAGACCGCCATCAAGGCGAAGCCCGAGGTCAGCACCCAGCGCGGCGCTACGCGGTGGATGAGCCAGCCCACTACCGGGATGAAGGCGAACGCCGGACCCTGGATGAAGACGAACAGCACCCCGACCTTCCACGTCTCGGCCAGGGCGAGACCGCCGACGGCGACGCTGGTGCTGAAGCAGATCGCCAGGAAGGCGAACATGCCGGTAACCGCGACGACGCCGGTGATCGAGTAGGCGCTGTTCTTGAAGAGCGAAAGGTGGATGAGCGGCTCTTTGGTGCGCGTCTCGATGACAACGAATAGGACCAACAGCAGGCCGCCGACGACGTAGCTCACGATGACATCCCAAGCGCCGAACCCGGCGTCGACCGCCTGAACGGTCGCGAAGAGCACGGCGATGAGTCCGAGCGCGAGGGTGAACTGGCCGGGCAGGTCGAGTTTGCGTCCCCGGGCAGCAGCGGAGTCCTTCGCCCGGAGCGCGACGAGGAGAACAACGACGGCGACGCCGGCCGCAACGAGGTAGGCCACACGCCAGCCGCTGAACACGTTCGGCGCGCCGGGTGCAGCGCCCGGCACCGTGAAAAACTGGGCCGTGAGGCCGGCGAGCACGGGTGAAATGACGGCTCCGAGCGACAGGAACCCGGCCCACGTGGCGATAACCCGGGCACGCGCCCGGTGGTCCGGGGTGATCGCCGCGATCATGGACAGCGAGATGGGAAAGAGGATGCCGGCCGCGATGCCGCCGACCGCCTGCGCGAAAATCATCATCTCGGTCGTCGGCGCCAGCGCAGCCAGGACGGAGCCGACGACGCTTAGGGCGGCGCCGGCGTACAGCAGCTTCTTGCGCCCGAACAGGTCGCCCAGGAGTCCCCAGCTCAGCTCGAACACCACGATCCCCATCAAGAACATGCCCGCGATCCACGTCAGGCCTGCGCCCGAAGTGTGGAATTCCGCGGCAAAGGTGCCGCTGAGGGCGCCCGGCAGTGCGTTGGTGATCTGTGCGAGGGTGACCGCGCTGTAGGCGGCGACGAAAGTCGCCCGTACCGAGCCTCGGCTCGACACCTTAATGGTCTGACTCATCGATGAAACTCCTTTGTTTCCGGTCGATTCTCCGGTGTTGCGCCGGGACTGGTGCCCTGCCGGACATCGGCTTTAACCGGGGCAGGTGTGGCGCTCCACACATTTTGGCCATTAGATTTACACGATGTCAAGAGTTTTAACGGACCGTGGGCTTTGCAGGCGCTTTGGGGGTCTTTTCATGTACATTGCGACTATTCACTTGACACGATGTAAAGAAACATGTGACGCTGGCTACACCGCAACGGAGCGACGCCGGCACAGTCAAGCTCCGCGGCCCCCTGCATCCAGTACCGATCTTCAAGGGAGAAGCCAGTGAGTCACACCCCACCCGTCGCCACCGGTGATACGTTCCACGCCCCCACCGGACAAACCGTCAACACGGTCCTTGGCCCCATCCCAGCCTCGGATTTGGGTGTGGTTGCCGTCCATGAGGCCTTGCTGTCGGTGCTGCCGGGAGCCCAGTACGCCCCCGACATCTCCATGGACCGGACGGAGATCTTCGAGGCCCTGGCCGCGAAGCTCAAGGACTTCCGCGAGCACGGCGGACGGACGATCGTGGACAGCACGGGCATGTTCCACGGTCGCGACGTGAAACTGTACGAGGCGCTGTCGCGCTCAACCGGGGTGCACATCGTGGCCTCGACGGGCATGGGTCCGGAGGAGATGCTCGGCGGCTACTTCCTGACGCCGCAGACCAACCCGCCGACGCCGTGGCCCGCCGAGAAGTTCGCCGACCTCTTCAGCAAGGAAGTCACCGAGGGCATGGTGGTTCCGCGCGTTGAACGTCGCGGCGCCGCCGGGCTCGTGACCACCACGGCCGACCGCGCCGGCATGACCCCCACCGAGGAAAGCCTGTTCCGCGGTGCGGCCAGAACGTCCTTGAAGACCGGCATCCCGGTCTCCATCCGCTTCGGCGCCGATGCCCTGCACGACCTCGACATCGTCCTGGACGAAGAGCTCCCGGCCGACCGGGTGCTCGTCGGCGGCCTCGACCGCAAGGACGCCAACGGCGCCGCCCTCGAGGTGGCTGGCCGTGGAGCGTTCGTCGGCATCGACCACGTGGGCCTGAACGACCACGCCGACTACCTCACCGACCATGACCGTGCCCAACTTGTGCTCGAGCTCGTCAAGGCCGGCCATGCCGACAAGATCATCCTTTCGGGCAACTCGATCGGCGTGGCCAAGGGACAGCCTGACTACGACCTGCCGTTCAGCCACGTCGTGTCCACGTTCGTGCCCTTCCTCAAGGCGCACGGCCTGAGCGACGAGGACGCCCGGCGCATCCTCGTGGAGAACCCGCGCAACCTGCTGACCGTTCGCTAGGAACGCGTCGGCCCCCCACTCAACAAACTTTCGAACCCCTGAGGTGAGTGAACGAATGACCAAGGTCAACACCGTGCTGGGAACCATCCCGGCCGAAGAACTGGAAATCGTGGCGGTCCACGAACACATCGGGTACGGCATGCCCGGCTCCGAACTGGACACCACATGGTGGAAGTCGCCGGAGCAGGCCTACGAGGAGACCGTGCCGAAACTGCGGAAATTCCGCGAAAACGGCGGCGGGACCTTTGTGGACGCCACGGGCATCTGCAACGGCCGCGACGTGGACTACTACAAGTCCCTGTCCGCCAAGACGGGCGTGCACATCGTGGCATGCACCGGCTTCGTCGGCGGCGACACAGCCCTGCCGCACTTCTCCCGCGCCACCGTGGACTACCTCGCGAAGGTGTTCATCCACGAGATCACCGTCGGCATCGGCAACACAGGTTCAAAGGCCGGCGTCATCAAGGTCGGCGTAAGCCGGGGCGGACGCATGACGGACCTGGACAAGCGGATCTACCGGGCCGCGGCCCGCGCCGCCGTCGTCACCGGCGCACCGATCCTGACCCACCTGGCCATAGATCCCGAACCGGCCGTGACCATCTTCAACGAAGAGGGCCTTTCGCTGGACCGCGTGCTCTTCGGCCACGCCGACGACGGCCTCAACGCTCCGATCACCCCGCACGATTGGATCTACGAGCAGGGCGGCCGCATCGGCTTCGACACCTTCGGCTACGACCTCGAGCTGCCGGATCCGCCGTTTTGGGGCCGCAAACGCGCCGAGCGCATGGAGCACTTCGTCAACCTGGTGAACAAGGGCTATGCGGACAAGCTCCTCGTCTCGGCCGACGCCAATTGCAGCCCGCTGGGCTGGCCGGGCGTCAAGGGCCACACCATCAACTACATCTTCGAGGACATGATCCCCGACATGCGCACCGCCGGCATCGACGACGCCACCATCAAACTCCTGCTCCAGGACAACCCGGCCGACTTTCTGTCGCTGAACGCCTGACCTGCGGACAGGCACCCACAACTTACCCGTTCCGCCAGGCATGGCCCCGGGCCACGAAAGAGTCAAGAAAGAGATGAAACCATGAAGGCTGAAGACATCAAGAACCTCAAGATCGCCGTCGTCGGCGCAGGCTACGGCGGCGCTGCGGCGGCCAAGGCCCTGAGCCTGCTCGGTGCGGACGTCACAGTCTACGAGCAGGCTCCCCAGATGGGAGAGGTGGGCGCCGGCATCGGCCTGCGTCCTGCCACCATGGCCCGGTTCCGCCAGTGGGGGATCTTCGACGCGGTCGCCAAGGTGAGCTCGGCGAGCGACTACTTTGAAATCCTCACGGCCACCGGCGAGCCGATCATGAAGGACACGTGGCCGGAGTTCGGCGACGAGAATCAGACGTACCTCATCCACCGCCGCGACTTCATCGAGGCCCTTCTCGGCGTGCTTCCCGAGGGCATGGTGCAGCTTGGCCACAGGCTGGAGACCATCGAGGACAAGGGCGGCCACTCCGTCCTGACCTTCGCCAACGGCAAGACGGTCGAAGCCGACCTCGTGGTCGGTGCCGACGGCATCAAGTCCGCGGTGCGCGAGCAACTCTTCAGCGACAAGGGCCCGGTGTTCTCCGGCGAGCACGCCTACCGGGTGGTGATCTCCGCCGACGACGCCCACGGGATGGTGGTCGACGACAACCTGCGGATGTACATGGGCAGGGGCACAAAGGTCTATCTGCTGCCGCTGCGGCACCGCAACCAGATGTCCTTCGACATCACCGCCCTGAATCCGGACGGGACCTGGGCGCCGGTCATCACGAAGGACGAACTCCTGAGGACGGTGGAAGGTTTCGACGAGCGGATCGTGGCGATTGCCCGCGGCCTGGACATGGACACCGTCAACATCCGTGCGGTCTACGACATCGACCCCGTGGACAGCTGGCACACCGACTCCGTTGTCCTGATGGGCGATGCGGCGCACTCCATGCTGCACCACCAGGGCCAGGGCGCGAACTCCGCCATCGAGGACGCCGGAGCACTGGCCGATGCGCTGGCCGAGGCCGGCTCGGTGCCGGAGGCACTGGCGCTGTTTCAGGCCACCCGCAAACCCGTCACGGATGAACTGCAGCGCATCTCGCGCCAGGGCTGGTCCGAGGAAGAGGTCAACGACGTCTTCCCGGGCCAGAAACCCCAGTCCCAACAGCCCGCCGCCAGCGCGGCAGCACCGGCAAAGGCCTGACCGCCATGACCATTCATCCTGAAATCGCCAAAATCTTGGCAACGTTGCCGGCACCCGCTGGTTCTCCCCTGGACCCCGGCGCCATGCGCACCGGGGAGGCTGCGCAGGTCCCGCCGCCGGGTGAGCGCCTCCCCCTCCACGCCGTCGAGGACGCGACGGCCATAACGCAGTCGGGCGAGGTGCCGGTGCGGATCTACACGCCGCTGGAAGCGGACGCCTACGGCATCCTGGTCTATTTCCACGGCGGCGCGTTCTTCCTGGGCAGCCTGGACACCCACGACCACGTCGCCCGCTCCCTGGCCAGGGAATCCGGCTACAAGGTCATCTCGGTCGGCTACCGCCTGGCCCCCGAAGCCTCCTTCCCGGCCGGCCTTGATGACTGCTACGGCGTGGTCCGCTGGGCCGCCGAACAGGGCGGCAGCCTGGGCTGGGACGGAACGAACCTCGCCGTCGCGGGCGACAGCTCGGGCGGCAACTTCGTGGCCGCTGTCACCGCCAGGGCCCACGACGACGGATTCGGCGCCATCACGCACCAGGTCCTGTTCTACCCGTCCCTGGACCTGGACTTCGACGTCGACCGCTACGCCTCGCTGCGGGAAAACGCCGAAGGCTACGGGCTGGAGACGGCGGGACTGCTGCCGTTCAACTCCTTCTACCTTGAGAGCGGGGCGGATCCGGCGGATCCCCTTGTCTCCCCCATCAAGAGGGCAGACCTCGCCGGCCTGCCGGCTGCACTCATCATCACCGCCGAGCACGATCCGCTGCGCGACGAGGGCGAGTTCTACGGCCGGCGCCTGAGGGAAGCCGGCGTGGACGCGGCGGTTCGCCGCTATGCGGGGGCCAACCACGGCTTCGTCCAGAACTTCTCCTGGATTCCGGAGTTTTACGGGGCGTTCGAAGAGACCGCCGCCTTTCTGGGCGGGAACGCCCGGAAATGACGGAGTCGGTCGCCGTTCAACCCCTGGTCTCCCCCTGGGGGAGGTTCGGTCTCTACAGCTTCTTCATCGACGCCCCGGAGCCGGCGATCGTCGACACGGGGATCGCGTCCTCGCCGGCCGAAGGCATGGTGCCTGCACTGGCGGCGATCGGCCGCCGGATCGAGGACGTCCGCTGGATCCTGCTGACCCACGGCCATATCGACCACATCGGCGGCGCTTATGCCCTGTGGGAGCTCACCGGACGGCGCGCGCAGGTGGTCATCCACGAGGCGGACGCACCGATGTTGCGCTCGCGCCGGGCCCACGTTGACGAATACCTGGCCGGCCGGGCGCAGTATCTGGATGACCCCGACGGCGAGGCGAAGCTGACTGACGCCACGAATGCCGTCATCTCGGGCGAGATGGAGCCCACCATGCTGGTGAAGGGCGGCGAGACCCTCTCGCTCGGCGGCGACGTCACCGTCTCCGTCCACTCGATTCCGGGCCACACCCCCGGCTCCGTGGCGTACGTCGTCGACGGACAAAACGACGTTTTCGTCGGCGATGCCGTCCAGGTCCACGGTGCGGCCAACGGTTTTCCCGGATTCGTGGATCCGGTCGGCTACCGCGCCAGCCTGCGGTACCTCCGCGATGAGATCCGTCCGCGGCACCTCTACCTGGGGCACCCGTATCGCCGCGCGGACGGCACACCATACGGCGTGGAGCTCGACGCCGGGCAGGCCGGGGAAGCGCTCCAGGCCAGCCTGGAGATCGAGGCCCGCGTCAACAGTGCGGCGTGCGGCTGCCTGGCTGCCGGACTGCAGGATTCAGGCTCCCCCTACGCACCCTTCGCCCGCGTGGCCGAGGAGCTTGGCTACGAGGGGGATCCCGCGCTGGAACCGTCCCCGTTCTTCACGACGCTCAACGGCTACCGCACGACATTCGACCACATGACCGAAGATGAGGAGATCAGCACTTATGGATGACTTCCAGCTACTGAATGCCGGCGGGGAAAAGATCGCCGTCCGCAAGGACCTCCGGGTCCCGATGCGGGACGGCGTCGAGCTCGCCGCGGACGCCTACCAGGGCGTCGAGGACAAACCGCGCCCGGCGCTGGTGGCGTTGAGCCCCTACGGCAAGGAACTGCAGGCGCTGGCCCTCACCACCCCGCCGCAGCGGCGCCCCAGCCCCATGTGGGACGGCTGCATCGAGGCCGGCGACATTGCCCGCATCGTCAAGGAGGAGTACGTCCACGTCATCGGCGACCTGCGCGGCTCCGGCCACTCGGGCGGCGAGCACATCGGCAACTACAACGCCGGCGGTGTCTCGCTGGGCCAGGATGCGTACGACTTCATTGAGTGGGTGGCCGAGCAGCCTTGGTGCGACGGCAATGTGGGCATGGTGGGCATCTCCTACTTCGGCTCCATGCAGGTGCTGGCCGCGGCCGAGCGCCCGCCGCACCTGAAGGCGATCTTCGTCTCCGGCGGCCACTACGACTTCTACGAGACCACCTACCACGGCGGCGTGATGTGGTTCATGCCGCGTGCTGCCCGCGAAGGCCGCGGCGGCGACTCCGGCTGGGCGTTCACCGACGGAGTCAAGTCCCGGATGATCGAAAAGTACTCGCCAGAGGAACTGAAGAAGCTCGTGGCCAAGCGCCTCGAGGATCCTGACGTCGCCGCGTGGCCGAACCTGGTCCACGTCCTGAACTATCCGAAGAACCACGAAGCATGGTTCGACATCGTGATGAACGAGCTCGACGGCGACTGGTACGAAGAGCGCAACCCCATCACCTTGGCCCCGAACATCGACATTCCAGTGTGGCTGCAGATCGACCAGGGCCGCGGGTGGACCATGGACGGCACGATCGAGCTGTTCAACGAGCTGAAGGGCCCGAAGAAGCTGGACATCGGCCCTTATCCCCCGATGCAGTCGCGCCCCTTCATCGAAGAGCACGACAAGATGTTCCGCTGGTATGACTACTGGATCAAGGGCATCGACAACGGCGTGATGGACGAGCCCGCCGTCAGCGTCTTCGTGGAGGGCTCCAGGGAGCTGGTAACCGCCGATTCGTGGCCGCCGAAGGACGTCGAGTACACGTCCCTCTTCCTGCGCCCGCGCCACAAGCTGTCCACCGAACCGGAGCTGATGGGGGCCGAGTACGCCGCCCCGGACGGCTTCTACCAGGCGCCGCTGACGGTGACAGACAAGGTGGAGATCATCAGCTGGTCCACCCCGCCGTTCGAGGAGGACACGGAGATGATCGGTACCGGCGCCGCGCACATTTTCGCCGCGATCGACCAGCCGGACACAAATTTCATCCTGCGCCTGTGGGACTACGCCCCCAACGGCAAGCGCCAGCTGATCACCAGCGGTTACCTCAAGGCCTCACACCGCGAACTCGACGGGCGGACCACCGAGGGCAACCCGTTCCACCCGCACACCCGGACCGTTCCGGTGGAGCCTGGGCAGATCGAGGAGTACGTGCTGCGCCTCTACCCGTTCGCGAACACGTTCGGGCCGGGTCACGTCCTGACGGTGGAACTGTCCAACGCCGAGCCGCTTGCAGACGAACACAACGCGCTGCTGCCGCCGGACGCGTTCCACCTGCCCGTGGGCCGGCCTGTCACGCATAAGATCTACCGCGACGCCGCCCACCCGTCCAGGCTGGTGCTGCCGTTCACCACGAACAAGGCGGCCGGGGACCCAGCGGGCTGACCCCACCGGTCACCTGGTGCTTCCTGCTCACTCAGCCAGCAGGAAGCACCAGTTCTCGACCATCAAATCCAGCGAAATGTCGCGGTCCACGGTCCAGCCGAGCCGCATCCAGCGCCGGGAGAAGAACTCCAGTTCCCCGAACGCCAGCGCGCACCGCACGCGGCGGCTGGACGGGTCAAACCGCCCGGCCCGCTCCAAGCCGGCCACCATGTCATCGATCGCGGTGTCGAACCACTGGTCCAGGGCCGCCTGGATATCCGGTTCACTCGCCGCGGCCTGGTGCGCCGCCACCACGTAGGGGCGGATTTCGGCCCACTGGTCAAATTTCCGGGCGAGCCAGACCCTGATCAGCTCACGGTCCCCGGACTCCACCACCGAATGCAACGGCGGAACGTCCGCCTCGGTCAGCATCTCGTTGGACCGCTCCACCAGCGACCGCATCAGCTGGGCCTTGGACGGGTAGTGCGCGTAGAAGGTGGCCCGGGTCGTTCCGACGGCGGCGGCGATGTCATCCACGGTCGTGGCGGCGTACCCCTTCTCCTCGAAAAGCTCCAGCCCTTTTTCGAGCAACAATCGGCGGGTCATCTGCTTTTGAGCTTCTCGAATGCTGGCCACTCCCCCAGATTAGTGCAGCCGGGCCTCCTCCGAAGAGGTACCTGGCAGGAGCGCAGTTTCGCCGTGACAGGAAGGGCGCCGCGGGGAAGTCTCCCCGCGGCGCCTGAGTTTACTGTGTGAATCGCGTTGCCCTGTGGATCGTTGTGCCCTACGCCGGAACAGCTGCGGCCGTGGGTTCACGGACCAGTTCGCTTGCGAGTTCGACGGCCAGATCTCCAACCACCTGCCCGTACAGCAGACCGCCTTTGGCTGCGCTGGACCCCGCGGCCGATGACAGGCAGCCGGTGGCGGGGGTCCGCTCTGGCACCACCGGGAGCCTGTCAAAGCGCGGCAGGACGGCGGCAGGACCGTCGACCAGGCGGTCCATGGCAACCCGGGCCGGTTCGAGGTGGAGCATGAGTGAGGTTTCCAGGACCCCGCCGTGCTCGATGTCCCAGCCCGGGAAGCCGTCGGGGTAGACCTGCGACAGCGTGTCCTGGCTGACAAAGTCCCAGTACGACAGCAGAAGCACGCTCTGCTGTGCCCCGGGCTCAATCCCAAGCTCGTCCAGGGCCAGGTCGATTCCCTCGTACAGGAACTGGTAGTTCTCGAAGTGGCCGTTGATGAAGACCACGTGCCGGACGCCCTGGTTCAAGAAGGACTTGACCAGGTTGCGCGCCACGCCGATCAGGGTGGCGCCATCAAGGCTGACAGTACCCGGGAGGTGGTTGCCGCCGCCGGACTTCTGCTGCGACTTGTACCCGTAGGCGATCGGCTGGGCAACCATTGCTCCCAGCCGCCGGGCGACCCCTTCCGCGAAGTGGGAGGACAGGATGGTGTCCGTTCCCAGTGGAAGGTGAGGGCCGTGCTGCTCCAGGGACCCGACGGGAATGAGAACAATCGTCTCCCCGGATGCCAAGGCTTCACGGTAGGCAAAGGCATCCAGGTCTTCCAGAAATACTGACTTGTCCATGCTGGTGATGCTCCTTGATGAGTGCTGGTCAGAGGCCGACGGGGGCGGTTGTGGCGGCTGGGAGGCCTGTCACGCCAGGTAGATCCGAGACCGGTGCCGCCTCCGCGGCGCCGGGCACCTGCAGGAACTTCCGGTGGAAGCGCGGACCCATCAGGGCGTAGGCCGTGGCACTGGACAGTCCACCGGCCAGCCAGGACAGATCCCATCCGCCAAGGGCGACGGCGATGGGGCCCTGCATTGCCGGTACCAGCCCGTACATAAACAGCCAGGTGGCAAAGATGCCGATGAGCAGGGAGGCGATGCCGGCGGGGTTCACGCCCGGCAGGCGCTTGGTGCCGACGGCGTCGAACAGCCGGGCCGGGTCACCGGGCCAGCGCTTCTCAATCCAGAAGTAGTGCACCAGCATGACCCCGCCCCAGGCGGCAACCCACGCTACGAGTCCGATCAGCCACGCGTCCAGGACAGCGGCGAAGTCCTCCTGGAAGATAAAGAAGACAACGGCGGCCAGTGAGAAGACACCGACGAACAGGTTGAGCTTGCGGCGGCTGATGGTGATGTCGAGGGCCTGCGTCGCGACCGAGAAGGTGTAAATGTTCAGGATGTTGGTGGCGATCGGCCCGTGCAGGACCATCAGCAGAACCGGGAGCGCCATCACACCGAAGTTCTGGACGATGAGTTTGCCGGGGTCGATCTCTCCGCTGTTGGTGGCCAGGCTGGCACCCAGGATCCCGAGCCAGACAACGGGGATGAACTGCCCCAGGACCGAGGCCAGGTAGACCTTGCGCTTCGGCACTTCGGTGCTGACGAAGCGGGAGTAGTCGGCGGCGTACGTGAACCAGGTGATGCCCCAGCCGATGCCGATCGCGGTCATAACAGCGCTCATGGCGGCGATGCGCTCCGAGCCCTCGAGGATATTGCCGGCCGGCCCGGCGTAGGACCAGTTGATCTTCATGCCGAACCACGCGACGGCGGACATCACGGCGAGGATGATGATGGTGGGCGGCACGGTCCACTTTTCAAAGGCCGCAATGGCCTTGTAGCCGAACCAGGCGATGGCGACCTGCGCGGCCATGATGGCCGTGGCGACGCCGATTTTCCAGGCGTAGTTATGGGCCGTCGGGTCCACCCAGCCGAGGGTGCCGAACAGCGCCATCACCAGGTCCAGGATGATCCAGGTGTTGACCGCGCACCAGCCGATGACCAGCAGGGCCTGGATGGCTGCCGGAAGGTAGTTTCCGCGACGGCCAAAGGCGGCCCGGGCCAGGACCATGCCAGTTGCCCCCGTCTTCTGCCCCAGCAGCACGAAGCAGCCGAAGAGCAGCATGCCGATCAGGTTCCCCAAAACCAGAACGGTGACGGTGTCGGCGAAGCCGAGGCCGAGGTGGATGCCGAGGGCGCCTAGCACCCAGTTGATCGGGGCGAGGTTGGCGCCGGCCCAGATCCAGAACTGACCGGAGACTTTCCGGGTCCGCTGGGATTCGGGAATGGGCTGAAGCCAGGCTTCGCAGTCTTCGCCGGCCGCCGGTGCGGGGGTGGCGGAAATCATAGGGGGTTCTTCACGCATTGGAGCCTCCGTGAGTGAGTGGGGTCCTTCAAGATTATGTGGCACATGCCACATCCGCCTATATATGATGTGTCTAGTTAATACTTGCCTTACGCGACGGAGTGTCATGCCAATACGTCTTCAGGATGTGCTCAACCACCCGACCCTCACGGCCGCCGATCCCGTCATCCGGGCGGGGGCAGGCAACGCTGCCAGAACCCAGCTCCGGTGGGTCCACTCAAGTGAGATTCTGGACATCGCCCCGTTACTTGACGGCGGGGAACTCCTGCTGACGGGCGGCGAAGCCCTCGCACTCGCTTCCGAGGAGCGGCGCATCACCTACATCCGCCAGCTGGCGGAGCGGGGCGTGGCCGCCTTAGCCATCGAAACCGGCGTCGCCCTCCCGTCGCTCCCGTCCTCGATGGTGGCGGCTGCCGAAGCAGCGGGCCTTCCCGTGATCGAGCTTCGCAAAGTGGTGCCGTTTGTCAGTGTTATGCAGGCGATCAACTCGTCGCTCGTGAGCGAGTCGGTTTCCCAGTTGCGGCAGGCAGATGAGGCCAGCCACGCGATGGCCGTTGAACTGGCGCACGGAGGCAGCCTGGACCGGATCCTGGCCGTACTCGCCGGCATCACCCACGCTGAGGTGACCCTGGTGTCGCTCACGGGCGCGACCCTGGCCAGCGCAGCGCCGGCGCGCGACGCGCCCGACGCGCATGACGCCGCCGACGCTGCCGGCTCGACGGCGGAGTCCGCGCCCACGCTGGCGGACCATGCACGCCTGATCCACATCGACGTTCCGGTACGCGGAATCCTGGCGGCGCAACTGTTGCTCCGTGTCCCGCCGGGCGAGGACGAGAACCTGGCCCGGACGGCGGGGAAACGCTCCGTGGATATTCTGGCGCTGGCCATGCTGCAGCGGATGTCGCCCGGGCTGCGGGAGGTGGCGGGAGCTGCGCTGATGCGCGCGATTGATTCCGGCAGCCAGCCCTGGCGGCTTCAGCAGTTGGCCTCAGCAGCCGGAATTCCGGCCTCCGCCCCGCTGGTCGCCGTGGTGGTGCGGTCGGAGATCTCACAACAGCTGCGGACGTCGGTGGAGCAGCATCTGGCCCGGACAGCGCGGTCCCACGCAACCTATGTCGACAACGCCGAGCTCCTGGCAGTGGCCAGCCTGGCCGGAGAAGCTTCGGAAGCGAGCCGGCAGGGGCTCCTGGCCGGACTGATGGAGCTGCCCGCCATGGCCGGGACGCTGGCTGCGGTAGGTCCGGTGGTGGCCGGAATTGCGGATGCTCCCTGGTCAGTGGCCGAGGCCAAGCTCACCCTCGAACTGGCGGACTCTCCTCGGCACGCCCGGCCGGGAGCCGACGGCGCATACAGTCCCGTCATCGACGCCGAGGCGTTCGCCGTCGAACGTCTCGCCGTTCAGGCCCTGGACCCGGACCAGCGACGGAACTTCGTACGCCGGCAGCTGGGTGCGCTCCTGGACCACGACGCACAACGCAATTCGCGGCTGCTCGACACCCTGGCTACGTGGCTGGACTGCGGGTGCAATACCGCCCACGCCGCCCGCGAGCTTCACGTGGAGCGGCAGTCCATGCATCAGCGGCTGCGGCGGATCTTCGACCTGTGCGGCGGTGACCCGCGGGACACGGGACGGCTCGCGGCATTGCATTTGGCCGCCCGGTTGGCGAAGCTCGCCTGACGCTCCCGCCCGCTCGTTAGCTCGGGCCGCGTTCCGGGTTTCCGGGCGGACGTCCGCCCAGGCGTGTAGTGACCTGATGCGCAGCCGCGGCACACGCCTCACCCAGGCTTTGCAGTCGCTCGCGGGACACACGGAACCGGGGGGCCGGGATAAGGACGGCGGCCACGACGTCGCCGCGGTGATCGTAAACGGGCGCGGCCACGCCGACTTCGTCGATGGATGATTCCCCGTAGTTGATGGCCCAGCCCCGGCGGGCAACGTCGCCGAGTTTGGCCTGGTAGTTATCCAGGCCGGCATCGTCCAGCCCCGGATAGGTGATGGTTCCGCTGCGGAGCAGGGCGCGGACCCGCTCGGCCGGTTCGGCCGACAGGAAGACCTGGACGGACGCACTCATGGCGTCCCGGTACCGGGCTCCCAGCGGAGTGGTGTGCTTGATTTGGTGGTGGCTGGCGATTTGCTCCACGCACATCGATTCGTTGCCGTTCCAGACCATCAGGGCGCTGGTTTCGCCGGTCTGTTCGGTGAGTTCGCGCAGGACCGGGTAGGCCACGCGGCGTTCCTCGAGCTCCGCGAGCAACGGGCCGGCAACGGCGATCAGGCCCAGGCCCAGGCGGAAACGGCGAGTTTCCGGGTCCCGTTCCACCAGGTGCTCCTGCTCGAAGGTGGACAGGATCCGGGACACCGTGCTCTTGTGCAGGCCGACCCGGTTGGCGATCTCGGTGACCCCAAGCAGCGGTTCATCGGCGGTGAAAGACCGCAGCACTGCGATGGCGTTGACGATGACGGAGGTGCCCTTCGTGTCGCCGTTTCCGTTGGTGTCAGGGGATTCTTCTGGACTCATGGTGATCCCATCATTCCGTACAGGGGACGAAAGCGGCGCCAGGTGGGACGTGGCGCCGCTTCCTTGCCGGTCGGGGATGGTCAGGCGCCCACGATGTTGTATTCCGGGCCGAAGGGGAACTTGGTGATGTTCTCGGCCCCGTCCTCGCCGACCACCAGAATGTCGTGCTCGCGGTAGCCGCCGGCGCCGGGCTGTCCGTCCAGCACGGTGATCATTGGTTCCATGGAGACCACCATGCCCGGTTCCAGCACGGTGTCGATGTCCTCGCGGAGCTCGAGTCCGGCCTCCCGGCCGTAGTAGTGGCTGAGGACGCCGAAGGAGTGACCGTACCCGAAGGTCCGGTTGGCCAGCAGTCCGTGGCCCACGTAGATCTCATTCAGTTCAGCGGCGATGTCCTTGCAGACCGCACCCGGCTTGATGAGTTCAAGGCCGCGCTTGTGGACTTCGACGTTGATGTTCCACAGCTCGAGGGCGCGTGCGTCGGGCTCGCCGTAGAACAGGGTGCGCTCCAGGGCCGTGTAGTAGCCGGAGGTCATGGGAAAGCAGTTCAGGGACAGGATGTCGTGTTCCTGGATCTTGCGGGTGGTGGCCCAGTTGTGGGCGCCGTCGGTGTTGATGCCGGACTGGAACCAGACCCAGGTGTCGCGGATTTCCGAGTTCGGGAAGGTCCGGGCAATTTCGTGGACCATCGCTTCGGTGCCGATCAGGGCGACCTCGTATTCGGTGATCCCGGCGGTGATGGCGTTGCGGATGGCCTCGCCGCCCAGATCACCGATGCGGGCCCCGTGCTTGATGACCTCGATCTCTTCGGCCGATTTGATCATCCGCTGGCGCATGGCGGCATGGGCGACGTCCACCAGGGTGGCCGACTCAAACGCCGCCTGGATCTTGTTGCGGTTGTCCAGCGGGAGCGAATCATCTTCGACGCCGATCCGGCGCGGGTTGATGCCGCGGGTGCGCAGCACCTCCTGGATGGCGAAGATGTAGTTGTCCCGGCGCCAGTCCGTGTAGACCACGTTGTCGCCGTAGCTGCGGCGCCAAGGCATGCCGGCGTCGATGTTGGCCGTGACAGTCACGGTGTCGTCCTTGGTGACCACCATGGCGTAGGAGCGGCCGAAGTAGGTGAAAAGGAAGTCGGAGTAGTACTTGATGGAGTGGTAGCTCGTCAGGACGACGGCGTCCAGGCTCTTCTCCGCCATGATCCGGCGCAGGCCGGACAGCCGGCGCTCAAACTCGGCATCGGAGAACGTGAGGCTGACCTTCTTGCCGTTGTTCAGGACCTTGAGGCGCTCCAGCTCGGCGATGGACGAAGCGTTGTCGGATGTAGTGATGGTCATTTTGGTGGTGCCTTTCTTCGATGATTTCTTCAGGGGGAAAGTTGGAACGGGTTGTTTTTTACCCGTGGGTCAGTGGTTCCTTGCTGGTCTCGCGGGAAAGTGCGACTGCAATCAGGGAAATGATTGCGGCCGCGACCAGGTACCAGGCCGGAGCAAGGTCGTTGCCCGTGGCGGCGATCAGGAGGGTGGCCATGAAGGGCGCGGTGCCGCCGAAAAGCGCGTTGGAGAGGTTGAAGCTGACCGCGAAGCCGCTGTAGCGGACACGGGTGGGGAACATTTCCGCGAGGAAGCTGGGCAGAGTGCCGTCATTGAGGGTGAGCATGGCGCCCAGCAGGATCTGGACCAGGACGATGACGAGGAAGCTTCCAGTTCCCAGCAGGGCGAAGGCGGGCACGGTCAGCACGATGAAGCTGATGGATGCGGCGATGAGCACCTTCTTGCGGCCGTAGCGGTCTGAGAGCATTCCGGTGAGGAAAATGAATCCGATGTACGTCAACAGCGCGATGGTGGTTGCGAGGAAGGATTCGGTTGCCCCGAGGCCAAGCTCGGAGGACAGGTAAGTCGGCATGTAGCTGAGGATCACGTAGAAGCCGACGGCGTTGAGCAGCACCGCGCCGACGGCCTTCAGCAGCAGCCGCCAGTGATTGCGGAAGAGCCCGAAAACGGGGGCCTTGATGGTCTGGTCCTCTGCTGCGAGCTCTCGGAATACAGGCGTGTCTTCGAGCTTGGTGCGGATGTAGCGCCCGATCAGGCCCATCGGGGCCGCAAGGAGGAAAGGCAGACGCCACCCCCAGCTCTGCATCGCCTCGGAGCTGAGCAGAGTGGTCAGCAGGCCTGCGAGCAGGGAGCCCAGAAGGAGGCCCGCCGCGGTGCTTGCCGGCACGACGGCTGCGTAGAGGCCGCGCTTGTTGGCGGGGGCGTACTCCACGAGGAATGCGGAGGCGCCGGCGTATTCACCGGAGGCTGAGAAGCCCTGGGCGACGCGGATGATCAGGAGCAGGATCGGAGCCCAGATGCCGATCGTGTCGTAGCCCGGAATCAGCGCGATGCAGAACGTCGCTCCGGACATGATCAGGATGGACAGGGAAAGGGCAGTCCGGCGCCCGACGCGGTCTCCGATGTGGCCCCACACGAAGCCTCCGAGGGGCCGGACCAGGAACGAGATCGCAAACAGAGCGAAGGTGAGCAGAAGCCCGGTCTGGGGATCTGACTCGGGGAAGAATACCGCCGCGATAGTAACGGCCAGGTAGCCGTACACGGCGTAGTCAAACCACTCCACAAAATTTCCGATAAAGCTCGCCGCGATCACCCGGCGGCGCGTTTCCTTGCTGACGCCGCCGCCAGGGTCTGCTGGGCCGTTCAACGTTGATTGGGCGGACGAACTACCGCCATGCCCGCTATTCGACTCCGGGCCGTTCGGTCCCGCAAGTGTGGCGGGGGAGGAAGTTTCGTTACTCATGTATCCACCAAAGGTTTTGGGGTTGCATTCAGTGCAACGCTGTTGCACCAGATTAGGCGTGACGTGAGACACAGTCAATGCTTTTGTATTTCCGGCCCGCAAATTAAAGGCAGCGGCGGCGGCTCCCCAGGGGTTACGAGCGAGCGAGCCGATGTGAAATTCGTTGCACTGAACGAAATATGGTTGCAGCGTCGGGGAAGGTGCCTACGGGAGCGTCATGTCCGCCTTGGCCTCGTACACGGGGAGTGTGGCTCGGCCGTGCCTCACTGAAGGTCCAAGCGCATCAGCACGCGGGGAAAGCCGTTGAGCACGGAGTCGGTGCCGGAAACCATGATGAACCCAGCCTCTTCGAAGAGCTTCCGGGTTCCCACGTAGGCCATGGTGAGGTCCACGTGGTGGCCCTGATTGTCCACCGGGTAGCCTTCGATGGCCGGCGCGCCGTAGCTGCGGGCGAAGTCGACGGCGCCCTTCAACAGCTGATGGGAGATTCCCCTGCCGCGATGCCCGGGCCGCACCCGGATGCACCACACCGACCACACGTCGAGGTCGTCCACGTGGGGGATCTTGCGGTTGCGGGCAAAACTGGTGTCTGCGCGCGGATGGACAGCCGCCCAGCCCACCACCTCGCCGCCGTCGTACGCGAGCACTCCGGGCGGCGGGTCCTGGCCCGTCAACTGCCTGACCAGTTCCCCGCGCTCCGGGCCGCGCAACTCCAGGTTCTGTTTGGAGGGGATGCGGTAGCTCAGGCACCAGCACACGTTGGCATCGGGCCGCTTGGGGCCCACTACTGCCTTTACATCCCCGAACTGAGTCGCCGGACGGACTTCGATGGCCATTGCGCAGAGTCCTCTCGTTTCCGATTCCGATTCTGCGCCTGACACAGGCCTCGCGCCTAGAGCACCGTCCGGATGGTCTCTTCGAAGCTCGTGACGTGGTGCAGAGCCAGCTCGGCCGCCTTGGTCGGCGTCCCCCGGGGCCACCGCCTTGAGCAGCTCCACGTGCTCGGTGATGTGGCCGCTCACCGAGGGCACCTTGTCCAGGACGAGGCACAAGATGCGTGCGTTTGCCCGGGTGGCCGCGCGGCGCGTCGCCAGCGGCTCGAGCAGCTCCCGGATCTCAGAGACGTCGGCCAGTTCCGTGAAATCCACATTGGTGGCGTCACGCGCCGTTCCATCCGGGGCGGCGCCGTGGCACACTGGGAAAACTATCGAGTGGCCGGGGGGGAATCCGAGTCAGGAGATTGTCATGGGCATTCTGATGCACCCCCACACTTCGTGCCGCCGATTGGCGGTGAGCACCACATGATGATCGGCTGGGCCTACCTTATGGCCGCGATCATGACCATTGACGCGCTCCTGCTGGGGCTGCTGCTGTTCAACGCGAAGTGGCCGAAGCGCTGGAAGAAGAACAGCTAAAGCCACATTCGGCGAAGGCCCGGCTCCCCCGCGCCTCAGGCGGTCGGGGCCAGCTCGGCAGCCGGCACCACCACGGCCCCGGTCGCGGTCGAATCCGGGTTCAGCATCCAACCGACCCGCTTGGCAGTGTTGAGCACCACCACGCTTTCCACGAGCTCGATTCCGGGGATCCGCTGCTGGAGTGCCTGTTCGGCGTTGAGGACCTCCGCCAGGGAATGCAGCCACATCAGGATCACGAAGTTGGTGCGGCCGGTGGTGGACGCAGTGAGCCTCACGTTGCGGAAACTGCGCAGCTCGGCGGCGGCCGCTTCGTGCTGTCCCGGCGGAACGTTGGCGAACCACTGGCAGCTGACCGGAAACCCCGAGTACTTCTGGGCGATTTCACACCGGAACGACAGAACCCGACTGGCCAGAACCCGGTTCAGCTGGCGCTGGACCGTGGCGGGGCTGCGTCCCAGGGCGCGGGCAATATCCGCAGCCGCCGCACGCCCGTCCCTGGCCAGGAACGGGATCAGGTCCAGGTGACTCTGAGGCAACGGCGCACCCTGGTGTGCAGGGGTTGCCGGGCCGGCCGCTTCGGGCCCGGCCAGGGCCTGAAGGGCGGCCAGCTGCGATTTGTCCAGGACGTTGAGCCGCCACGCGTACCCGCCGGAGTGCAGCCGGGTGCACAGCGCCGTCTGGTACTTGGTCAGGCCCGGGATCTCCTTGAGCTGCTCCACGACGATGTCGCTGAACCGTGACAGCGTGGGAGTGATGACGGTCAGCATGAGGTCGCGGTTGCTGGCCGCTTCTTCCACTGTGACCACTTCCGGGATGGCTGCCAGCGCGGCCGTCACCTCGGCCCGCAGCCTCATGTCGCAGTCCACATCAACCAGCGCCAGGCACATCTGCTTCGGGTCGCCCATCAGGTGAGCGGTGCTCCAGGCTGCACCGGAGGCCCTGAGCCGTTCCCAGCGGGCAGCCAGGGTGGTCGCGTGGACGCCCAGGATGCCGGCGGCATCCGACCAGCTGATCCGCGGCGCGATCTGCAGTGCATTGATGAGCCTGAGGTCTTCCTCGCTGATCTCCACCGGGCCCCCGCTGTCACTGAATGATTCCTGCTCTAACTATCCTAGTTTTGCATTTTTCCAGCCATTCCTCCAGCTGTGACACCAGTCACTCCACAATGGTTGTAAGGCACCTACCAACCGTTCGGAAAGAGGGAAACATATGTCGGTCACCGCCGATGCCAGGGAACTCCAGAGCCACATCATCCGGCTGCGCCACGAGTTGCATCAGGAACCGGAGATCGGCCTTCACCTCCCGCGCACCCAGGAGAAAGTTCTCAAGGCCCTCGACGGCCTGCCGTACGAAATCACCCTCGGCGAAACCACGACGTCGGTCACCGCAGTTCTGCGCGGCGGCGCACCGCACACTTCAGCCGACAAACCCGTGGTCCTGCTGCGCGCGGACATGGATGGCCTTCCCGTCCAGGAACGCACCGGCGTCGACTTCACCTCCCGGATCGACGGTGCCATGCACGCCTGCGGCCACGATCTCCACACCTCGATGCTGGCTGGGGCGGCCACCTTGCTCGCCGAACGCCGCGGGCAGCTGGCCGGCGACGTCGTGCTGATGTTCCAGCCCGGCGAGGAGGGCCACGACGGCGCGGGCCACATGATCCGCGAGGGGGTCCTGGATGCCGCGGGCCGCCGCGCGGACGCCGCCTACGGCATGCACGTGTTCTCCTCCCTGGAGCCGTACGGCCAGTTCGCCACCAAGCCCGGGGTGATGCTCAGCGCCTCGGACGGGCTGTTTGTCACCATCCTGGGCGCCGGGGGCCACGGCTCCGCCCCCCACACGGCCAAGGACCCCGTCACCGCAGCCGCCGAAATGGTGACCGCCCTGCAGGTCATGATCACTCGGCAGTTCAACATGTTCGACCCCGTCGTCCTGACCGTCGGCGTCCTGCGGGCCGGCACCGCACGCAACGTCATCCCCGAAACGGCACGCATCGAAGCGACCGTCCGAACGTTCTCCCACGCCTCCCGCGAACGGATGATGACCGCCGTCCCCACCCTCCTGAAGGGCATCGCCCACGCCCACGGCCTGGAGGTGGACGTCGAATACCGTCCCGAATATCCGCTGAGCATCACGGACGAAAACGAGACCCTCACTGCGGAGAAGACCATCCAGAACCTGTTTGGCGAGTCCAGGCTGACGCGTTGGGCCACGCCGCTCAGCGGATCCGAGGACTTCTCCCGGGTGATGGACGAGGTGCCCGGCACCTTTATCGGACTCAGTGCCGTCGCCCCCGGAGCGGACCACACCGCCACCGCGTTCAACCACTCCCCCTACGCCACGTTCGACGACGGCGTCCTCACCGACGGCGCGGCGCTGTACGCGGAGCTCGCCATTTCCCGGATCGCAGCACTGGCGGCCGGCCACCCCTCGCCCCTCGCTTCATAGCCCTAGATCTTTCGGAGAAATCATGACCACTATCATTGACCCGCAGCTCGCCGACCGGGCGGCCACGCGGAAGACGCTCCTCGGCACCGGCATCGGGAACGCCGTCGAATGGTACGACTGGGCCATCTACGCCACGTTCACGCCGTTCATCGCCAGCCAGCTGTTCAGCAAGGCGGATCCCGCCTCGGCGGTGCTGGCAACGCTGGCGATCTTCGCCGTCGGCTTTGTGGCGCGTCCGGTCGGGGGCTTCCTGTTCGGCTGGATCGGCGATCGGGTGGGCCGCAAGACCTCTATGACGCTCGCCGTCGGCCTCGCGTCGCTGGGCAGCCTCATGATCGGCGTCGCGCCGTCCTTCGCCACCATCGGCGTCTGGGCGTCACTGATGCTCCTGGTCGCCCGGCTGATCCAGGGCCTGGCCCACGGCGGCGAGCTGCCGTCGTCGCAGACGTACCTCTCCGAGGTGGCCCCGAAAGAGAAGCGCGGGCTGTGGGCCACCCTGATCTACACCTCGGGCACGGTGGGAATCCTGGCCGGCACCCTGCTGGGCGCCATTCTCAACATGACGCTGAGCACCGAGGCCATGAATGACTGGGGCTGGCGTGTGCCCTTCCTGGTCGGCGCCGCCATGGGCCTGTACGCGTTGATCATGCGCTCCAAGCTGCACGAGACCGAGGCCTTCGAAGGCGAAACGGCTTCCGAGAAGCGCGCGCCGATCTGGCCGCAGATCGTGAAGCACCGCAAGCAGGCCCTCCAGGTCATCGGGCTGACGGTGGGCCTGACGGTGATCTACTACATCTGGGGCGTTGTGGCCCCGAGCTACGCCGCCACCACCCTGAAGATCGATCGCGGGGAAACCCTCTGGGCCAGCGTGATCGCCAACATCGTGTTCATTGCCGCCCTGCCCGTCTGGGGCAAGCTGTCCGACCGGATCGGCCGCAAAAAGGTCCTTTGGGCCGGCGCCGCCGGCAGTGCCGTCATGCACTTCCCCATGACCTGGCTGCTGAAGGATTCAGCCTGGCAGCTGGCCGTGGCCATGTCAGTCATGCTGATCTTCATCGCCGCCAGCGCCGCGATTGTTCCGGCCGTCTACGCGGAACTGTTCCCTACCAGCATCCGGACCATCGGCGTCGGCGTCCCGTACTCCATCTGCGTGGCCGTGTTCGGCGGGACCGCCCCGTACCTGCAGACCTGGCTCGGCGCCCTCGGCCTCGCCAACGTGTTCAACGTGTACGCCGTAGTGCTGCTGCTGGTCAGCGCGCTGTTCGTCTTCACCATCCCGGAGACGAAAGGCAAGGACCTGACGCACTAGTTGCAACGGCTCGTCCGGGACGTTCCGGACTCCACGAAGTGCCCCCTACCTTTGCAGGCCAGGGGGCACTTCGCGGGTTGAAGGCCAACTTCCCTGAAGACTTTCAGCGACTGCGGGGTGTCTCTCCGTTGCCCACGGCTTCAATCCAGTCCACGGCTTCGTCCGAAAAATGGAACCCTGAGGGCCCGTTTTCCCCCACCCACCAGTCGCCGGATGCTACAGACCCGCCAGCATCCGCAATCTCAACGAGCGTCTCGGCCGGAACTGCGTCGCCGTTGTTGTCAATCAGCCATTCCCGCGTTGAGGGATTCAGCTTCGGCCACCATTGCTCCATGCTCATGCCCGCAGTCTGTCATGCCCCGACAGCCGCTGATAGTCCGGCCGAACCAGCTACCGCGGCGCCACGGTCACCGTGACGGAAGTTGACCGTATGCTGATCAGGAATCGGGACAACCAGCGTGCATGACCTCTTTGTGGATCCCGACGCGCGCCGGACCGGCGCGGGCCAAGCTCTGATGGACTATATCTTCGGATGGGCGGGGGCCCGGCCCCACGCTATGGTCCTTGACTGGCAGGCAAGCCCCTCCGCGGTTGCCTTCTACGAAGCGCTGGGCTTCCCGGCCGATCGCGTTGGGGACTTCCCCGACTATCCAGGTTTCACGCTGGACCTGCGCACCGGACCCCGGTGTGGTCGGCAGACGCCATGACCCACCGCATCGCAGTCGGCGCACTGGTCGGCCCGCTGGGCGTTCTGATGTGCCACCGGCGCCCATCATTGCAGTGGTACCCGGCCAAGTGGGATTTTCCTGGAGGCCACATCGAGGATGGCGAAACGGCCGGCGAGGCCCTGGCCCGGGAGCTCCTCGAAGAGGTCAATATCCGCATAGTCGTCCCCGAGGATGCGCCGACGTTCAGTATCCACGACAACCGCGGCGCAACCGACGGGTTGGCACTGTCCGGGTGGGTAATCACCGAGTGGTCAGGCGTTCCGGAGAACCTGGCCCGGGATGAACACGACGATATACGGTGGTTCACCCCAATCCAGGCCCTCGAACTCGACCTCGCACATCACGCTTACTTCGCCCTCCTGAAGCAGCTTTAACGGAGCACGCCCGCCCCGCGCCAGATGCAGGCGAAGTTCTTGCCTTGAACCGGTTTCAGGCGGCCTGCGCTGACAATTCGCCCTGCGGGTCGGCTCTCGCCACGACGCCCTCAACTTCTTCGCGGACGTTTGAATCCCCTCAGCTTCCCGTCACAGGCCTTCGATTCCGGGCAGGCGCCGGCGCCGAGCGCAGCTATAGCCTCCACCCTGCCGGAGTGCCAGTATGTTGAGAATCAGGCCCGGCGAGGGCGGCCCGGCTCCAGAAGGGATGGACGGTCATGACCTACATCTACAACTTCGGGGATGCGGGACCAGGTGACGTGGCCACGGCGGGCGGCAAGGGCGTGGGCCTGGGCGGCCTCGTTCAGGCCGGACTGCCGGTCCCTTCCGGGTTTGTGCTGAGCACCGCTGCCTATGCCGACTTTGTGGAAGCCAATCACCTTCAGGGCGGCATTCATGAGCTGGCTGCGCTGTCACCGACGGCGGCGCCACGGGACTACGAGGATGCCTCGAAGCGGATTCGTGCCCTGTTCAGCGGCGGAACCATGCCGGCAGCAATCGCAGGTGAACTCGGCGCCGCCTACGTGAAGCTGGGCAACGGGGATGCCGCCGTAGCGGTGCGCTCCTCAGCCACGGCGGAGGATCTCGCCTCGGCCAGCTTCGCCGGTCAGCAGGAAACCTTCCTAAACGTCCGCGGGGCGGAGGCCCTTGCCGCGGCCGTGACCGATTGTTGGGCTTCCCTGTGGACGGCGCGTGCCATGGCTTACCGGGCCCGTGAAGGCATCGGGCCGGACACGGTACGCCTCGCCGTCGTGGTTCAGCGGATGGTCGAGGCCGAGGCCGCCGGGGTGATGTTCACCGCCAATCCGGCCAACGGACGCCGCGACCAGACAGCTATCAGTGCCGCATGGGGCCTTGGCGAGTCCGTAGTCAGCGGAACGGTCACCACGGACGACGTCGTCGTCGAAGCGGGGACGGGCAGTGTGCTGTCGCGACGGACCGCTGACAAGGAGGTCATGACTGTCTACGCGGAGCACGGCACGCGGGAGCAGCCGGTGCCGGCGGCGCGCCGGCGCCAGCCCGTACTGGACGACCGGGCGGCGGCCGAGCTGGCCGGCTACGGAACACGGATTGCGGCGCATTTCGGGACGCCGCAGGACATCGAATGGGCACGGTCCGGTGGCGGGTTCTTCATCCTGCAATCCCGGCCCATCACCGCACTGCCCGAACCGGCCGCCGATATCCCGGACACGTGGACGGTGCCCTATCCGCACGGGCTCTACTTCCGGGCGAGCATCGTGGAACAGCTGCCCGACCCGCTCTCGCCGCTGTTCGCCGACATGATCGACGGCTCGGTGTCCCGGTCGCTGCGGGCACTGATGGCCGGCGCCGTCGGCAAGGACGTCATCCGCGAGGACGACGTCGGACTGCCCACCATTAACGGCTACGCCTATTACTACTACAGCAACTCGGGAATGTGGCGGGTGATGGGCAAGTCGCTGACCGCGATGCGCGCGCTGGCCCGCGGCAAGGCGCACATGGGAGTGGCCGGCTGGCGGGAATTCTCGCATCCCCGTTACGAGGAGGTGATCAAGGACTGGTCGGCGAAGCCCGTCGGGGAGCTCTCCGGCGAGGAACTGCTCGACGGGGTGCAGACGTTGCTGGACGCCGGTACGGTGTACTACACGGCCGTGCAGTCCATCATTCCGATCGCGGCCACCAGCGAAATCTCCTTCCGGGCCTATTACGACAAGTTTGTGCGCCGCGACGGGGATCCCCCCGCGCTGACGTTCCTCCTCGGCTACGACAGCGAACCCATCCGGACCGAGAAGTCGCTTTACGATCTCGCGGCCTGGGCACGGGAAGTTCCGGGGCTGGCCCAGGCGATCCTCACTGAACCCACCGCGGCACTGGCCGAGTCGCAGCGGACCGGGCTCCCGCCTGCCGGGGTGGACCCGGCCCTGTGGCAGCAATGGCATCCCCGCTTCCAGGAACACCTCGGCCGGTTCGGCCATGCGGTCTACAACCTGGACTTCGTCAGCCCGGTGCCGGCCGACGATCCCTCGCCGCTGTTGGAGACTGTCAAGTTTTACCTGCGGGGACACGGCAATGACCCGCACGAGCGCCAGCGGCTGTCGGCCGCCCGCCGGGAGGATGAAACGAGCCGAACGATCGCGCGGCTCGGGCCGAAACGCCGGACCGCGTTCCTCCGCCTGCTTCGGTGGGCACAAGGTGCGGCCCCGATCCGCGAGGATGCCCTGGCCGACGTCGGCCTGGCGTGGCCGCTGCTGCGGGGGATGCTCTTCGAGCTCGGTCGACGCCTGGTCGACTCGACTGTCATCGCCGAGCCCGCCGACGTCTTCTGGCTGCGCCACCGGGAGCTGCGCAGCGCCGTCGAGTTCGGGCTCGCGGGGGCGGGCACACAGGCGGCCGTGGCAATTACGGGGGCGGACAGGCCAGTCCGTGCCGGTGCCGTCGAAGAGCGCAAGATGCTGTGGCGGGGCCAGGCTAAGGCCGCGGCCCCGCAACTGCTGCCCGAGAGCCGGTGGATGGAGCGGGCCTTCGGCTCAATGATGCCGGCAGGGTCGCCGGACCAGCCCGGCGACATCATCAAAGGCGCCGGCGCCAGCTCGGGGCGGGTCAGCGCTCCTGCCCGCGTCCTGAGCGGACCTCAGGATTTCGCCGCGATGGTCCCGGGCGACGTCCTGGTCGCCCGCATCACCACTCCTGCCTGGACCTCTCTGTTCGCGATGGCCTCGGCCGTGGTCACCGACGTCGGCGGCCCGTTGAGCCACAGCTCCATCGTGGCCCGGGAGTACGGCATCCCTGCCGTGCTCGGCACCGGAGTCGCCACCCAACGGCTCACCAGCGGCCAACAGATCACCGTAGACGGAGACGCGGGCACTGTGACGACCGAGCGGCCACCTGTTACCCAGGGGCCGGGATCAGGGCACGCCAGTTAGCCGCCGTCGGGGTGCCGCATGGCCTGCACAACGGCGTCGCGCAGGGTGACGGCCAGGCCGCCGGGTCCGGCGAGTGTGCGCGTCCGCTCCTCTGCGCGGTTGATGCTCCATGCGTCAGAGCCGAGTCCACGGGTGATGTCCGCGAGGGTAACCGTGGCCTCGGCGGGAGGGTGATGCCCGTGACTATCCGCGGCGGCGTCGTGCAGATGCCCGACGATCAACAGGGTGCCGCCGGGGGCGACCCAATCGGCGATTCGTTCGTAAAAGGCCAGCTGCGGCATCGCGGGGTGCGCGTAGTTGGTGGTCACCAGGTCGAACCGGCGCCCCGGCTCCCACATCGTCAGGTCTGCCTCGACCCAGGCCAGCCTTCCGGACCCTGGCTGCGAGGCCACGCGCTCGGCTGCCTGCGCGAGAGCGGCGGCCGAGATGTCGGCGCCGGTCACCTGCCAGCCGTGCGCGGCCAGCCATGCTGCCTCTGCGCCCGTCCCGCAGCCGGCATCCAGCGCGGTGCCGGGGGCGAGACCGCTGGTTCCACTGGCGAGATAGGGGTTTGGGCCGCTCCCTGCCAAATCAGCCGGGGCAGCGTCGTGAGCCTGCTCCCAGTGCCCTTCCCAGTAATCCCTGTCGAAGCTGTGCGTCATCGGGCCACCACCACATCGGCCAACGCCGCTACCGTCCCTGCCATGTCGTACCCTTTCCGCCCGGAACTCACTTTCTACAGTCGATCGTGCCGATGGGCCGGGCAAATATGCAAGCAGCGTTGCCAAAATGGCAAAATTAGGGCGTGATCATGAGTTTCCTTCGTTGCTGAAAACGGTGATGGCGATCTTGCCTCGCACGTGTCCGGCGTCGAGATGACGCATGGCATCCCGTACCTCGTCGAGCGGGTATGTCCTCTCGACGCTTGGCGTCACCTGCCCGGCCTCGAGGAGGGGCGTGAGCCGTTCGAGGTCGCTGGCGCGCTCCTTGGAGGCGAGCATGGTAAGGCGCTGACGCACAAACAGGGACACAAAAGGAGCCCTTAGGCTCCGGCCGAAACCTCCTGTCCACTTGCCGCCTTCCTCGCCTCCGACGATCACGGCGGTGCCGGTGGGGGTGAGGGCGCGGCGCAGTCGTGACAGCGGCGGGTTCCCTCCGATGTCGAGGATCAGATCGAACTGACGCGCCCCGTCGGCGAAGTCATCCTGCGTGTAGTCGAGGACGTGATCGGCCCCGAGGGAACGCACCAGACCGGTCTTCCCGGTGCTGCTCACGCCGGTGACCTCCGCCCCAAGGGACTTGGCCAGCTGCACCGCGTAGGAGCCGACGCCGCCGGAGGCACCCAGGATCAGCACCTTCTGCCCGCGCTCTACCCGCCCGGCGTCAAGGGCCTGGAGGGCCGTGCCCGCCGAGATGGGAACCACCGCCGCCTGCTCGAAGGACAGGCTCAAGGGCTTGTGGGCCAGCTTGTCCTCCAGCGCGGCGGCGTATTCGGCGAACGCCCCCCGGGACATCCCGTACACCTCGTCCCCCACTGCGAAGCGGGACACGGCGGAACCGACCGCAGCGACAGTGCCGGCGACGTCGATGCCCGGCACCGGGTTCTTCGGCCTGCGGAACCCGAATCCCAGGACGCGCAGGAGATAGGGGCGCCCCGTCATCATGTGCCACGTTCCGCGGTCCATGCCGGCGGCGTGCACACGGATCAGGACCTCGTTCTCCGCGATGCGCGGCAGCGCGGCCCGGCCGGATTGAAGGACATCGACGGGACCGTACCCGTCCTGCACGATGGCGCGCATCGTACCCTCAGTGGTTCCGGAATTGTCCCCCGCCATCGCGCTGATGTGGTTCGTCATGTCGTGCCCTTTCAGAGGTTTCGTACTAAGTACGGTTAAAGTATCGTACTAAGTACGAATGGTCTATGGCCTGAGGAAACGTGGAGTGCAAATGCCTGCAGGAATGTCCCCGAGCCGCCCGCGGCTCAGCCGGGAGTCGGTGCTGCGCGGCGCCGTCGCGGTGGCCGATGCCGGCGGCATTGGATCCTTGACGATGCGCTCACTCGCGGACGCTCTCGAGGTCAAGCCGATGTCGATTTACCACCATGTCGCCAACAAGGATGACGTCCTTGACGGCATTGTTGACATCGTCTTCAGCGAGATCGACCTGCCCGTCATCGGCGGCGACTGGCACGCCGAGATGCGGCGGCGGGCCTCCTCGGCCCGTGAGGCGATGCGGCGCCATCCCTGGGCGATCGGGCTCGTGGAGACGCGGACGAGCCCCGGCCCGGCGACGCTGAAGCACCACAACGCCGTCATTGGCACTCTGCGCCAGGCGGGCTTCTCGGTGGAAATGACCGCCCACGCCTTCGCGTTGATCGACGCCTACGTTTACGGATTCGCCCTCTCGGAGGCCACCCTGCCCGTCAACGGCCCCGAAACCGTCACCGAGGTTGCCGGGCGGATGATGGATCAGTATTCCCCCGGGGACTATCCCCACCTTGTCGAGTTCACGGTCGAACACGTGATGAAGCCTGGCTACAACTACGGCGCGGAGTTCGAGTTTGGGCTGGACCTGGTCCTCGACGGCCTCGCGAGGTCGCTGCAGCACGCTGAGAGCGCCCGCAACACCTGGAGCGACTAGGCTGGAAGCGGCTCTCCAGTCCCCCCAGCTTGGAGAGCCAGGAAGTCTCCGCGCTTGAGTCCTCAGGATTCGCGCGGAGACTTTCCTTAATTCGGACGCCCGGACGTTCCGCGACCCTGCACGTCAGGAGGTTCGGTGCGGAAGTTGATCATTTTGTGCGTGCCGTCGCAGTAGGGCTTGATGGCGGATGCTCCGCATCTGCAGAGAGCGACGGTTTTGCGCTGCCGTGGCACGGGTTCCCCGGAGGGCATCACGACGTCGAAGTCGCCGCGGACCAGAATGGGCCCGTCGGGGCAGAGGACAAGCGAGGCGTTGGCGGGATGCAGGGGGATCTCGTTCATGAGTGGTTCCGATCTCGGCGCGGGGACGGGCAGGATCCGGGTCGTTATGTCGTGGCGGGTACAAGCGGGCGCAGCGAGGACCGGTCGTTTTCCCAGGCGTCCAGGAGGAGGGCGGCGAAGCGCGCGTCGATGCAGGACACCGCCGCCGCGCCGAAGAGAACGTCCTCGAGGAGATCCGGTTCCGCCTCGACGAGTCCCCCGGCAAGGTCCCTTCCGGCGATCTGCTCGTGGACAGCGTCCGCCTCGACGTGCTCGTCGAAGTAGCCGGTGACGGCCGCGTCAAAACCGAGACGCCGGAATCCGTTTCCGTACAGCTGGTTGGGGCGTGAGGAAGTCATCTCGTACATCGCCAGATGCCCTGCGATGGCTCCGCGGAGCCTCCGGTTCAACCCAAACAAGGACATCATGTTCACCGACGCCAGGGTGATGGCCGGTACGACGTCGACGTAGCCGCCATAGCTGTCCTTGAGTCCCAGGCCCCTCATGGTGCGGGCGAACAGTGCACTGTGCATGCGCTCCGGGCGACCGCCGCCGTACTCGTCGGCCTGGATTTCAACGAGGGCGGCCTTGGCCCGGCCGGTGAGGCGCGGAATGGCCCAGGTATGCGGGTCTGCTTCCTTGAGTTGATACAAGGACTTGTGGATCAGGAATTCGCTGAGCTGTTCGGCAGTCGCCTTCTTCGCCACGTGGCGGGAGACGCTGGGCCCGCAGTCACGGGCCGCCAGGTCAAACAGGAGGGCCGCGGTGGCATCGCTGCCTGGGGTTCCCGACACCGGCCGCCGGACGGAATCCGTCACCACGCCGGCCTCGGAGCGAAGCCACGCCTCGAAGGGTTCCTCCAGCAGTTGCCGGATTCCGATCAGCCCGGGGTGCCATTCCCAGCGGTCATCGACGCCGGCCAACCCGCCATAATGCAGCTCATAGAGGCAGAACAAGGCGAGCTGCACGTCGTCGTCGATCAGATCCTCGACCACGGCCATGCGCTCCGTGACGAGTGCGTGCAAGGCGGCCAAGGCGGACGGATCGGCGCCGGGGTCTCCGGTCAGGAGGGCGCACACTCCGGCGCTGATGGGTCCCCGTGGTTCTGGGATGTTCATTTATTCTCCTTGGCGACGGCGGAGGTGGTCGGTCCGCTGTGGCCCGTCATGGCGTCCGTGTCTTTCGTCGTCCGACCGGCAGGGTGGGTCGGCGGCCGGCAGGGGCATCCATCTGAAATCCGCATCGGCACTTCAGCACGTGGGCAGGGACGAATCCCCTTGGTGCGTTCGGCGGCACGGTCTGTCCGGCAGCGGAATTTTTGGCTAGTGCCACCCGATACATCGGTTCCCTGCAGTGGACGGCGGCCGACGCCGGATCGGAGGTGTCGCCCTTTCCGGTCCTGCCCAAAACGTCAGCGGCCAGCGTTGCGGTGGTTGCCAGAACCCGGGAGCCTCCGCATCGGGTGCAGGTGACGGCGAGTGCGAGGGTCTCCTGCCCTGAGTTCAGGTCGGTGACCGAGTCGGCGAGAAGGTGCCGGTCCGTGCGGCAGGTGGAGCACCAGGGGCGCCCGCCACGGGGCTGGTGGGCCTCACGGGGCACATACGTGTTGGATGTGCTGCTCACCCGGGTCAGACCAGGCCCGGGTAGCTGGCCAGGATGTAGTCCGCAGCGGCAGGGCCTTTCATGCGCAGGCCGGACCCCTTGGGGTGGATCTGCTTCTTTTTCATCGCCGCCCAGAAGGCCACTTCAGGCTGGGGCGCGGCCTGGTGAAGGAAGCACCAGCTGGTGTAGAGGCCGTAGAGGCGGCTCCGGCCCAGGGCGCGGTCGGACGCAGGGTCAGCTGTGGTGGCTTCCTGCAGGAATTTGTCGTACTGAGAATTTGCCATGAGTGGCTCGTTTCCTCGCGGTGCATTTGGTGCCGCCGTGTGGCTACAGCAGCTAAAGCCTCAAGGTCCTGCACGGGAGCACCGAAGCGTCATCCCGGGCTGCGTTACGGCAGTCCCGGGGTGGAAGAGTCGCCGTGGGTTATCCAGGTGCGGACACCGGCTGAACGTCTCTACAATGTAGACTCTAGGCGTAGACTACAGAATAAGCAACTTGCATCTTTTTGACTCGTTGCGGCCTGCAGCACCGACCCGAACGGAACATCATGTCACCCGAAGAGAATCCGGTACCGCCGGCGGCTCCCGGCACGAAGAAGCGGCTCAGCCGGGAGATTGTCCTCTCCGCGGCGCTGGAATTGGTGGACTCGGAAGGACTCGAGGCACTCACCATGCGCAGGTTGGGCCAGCAACTCGGGCGGGATCCCATGGGCCTGTACCGCTACGCGGAAAACCGCGCAGCACTGCTGGACGGCGTCTCCGAACTGGTCCTCAATGAACTGGCCATCTTTCCCGATGACCCCGACTGGCAGGCACAGCTGCGCCGCATTGCCCACGATCTGCGCGAGTTGGCACTCCGTCACCCCAATGTTGTGCCGCTCCTCGTGACCCGCCCGCTGTCCACCCCCCTGGGCCTGCGGCCGCTGGGGACGCTGCGGCCGCTGGAACAGATCCTGTCCCTGCTGATCGACGCCGGGTTCGCTCCCGCAGACGCCCTGCACGTTTACCGCGCCTACTACGGCTACCTCTACGGGCACATCCTCAACGAGCTGCAGGAGTTCATCGTCGACCCCGACGAAAATGAGGCCCTCCTCCGCCTGGGTCTTCATCGCTTGCCGCCAAAAGACTTCCCCCGCCTTCGGGCCCTCGCACCCGTCCTCGCCGACTACGACGGGAAGGCCGAACTGGACGAAGGAATCACCATCCTCCTCTCTGGCCTCGCCGCCCGACTCTCGCCGGAAGCGTAATCCGCTCCCTTTCGCAAGACGCCGCCGATGTTCCTCCTGTTCCGCCTCAAGACCGCCCCGAAGGACCAACCCGGCCGGGAGCTTACGTGGATTTCAACCCGACGCTGTTCGTGTCCGCCCAGTTAGCCAGCAGCTGCAGTCCGTCGTGGGACGCGGAGCCTGGTTCGGCGGAGAACACCAGCATCTGGAGGGTGCGGTCGGAGGCCAGGTCCAGCCCGAGGTAGTTCAGGTCGAGGTCGCCCACGAGCGGGTGGTGAATGCTCTTGACGCCGGTGCGGTGTTCGCGGACATCGTGCGCTCCCCAAAGCTTTCGGAAGAGGTCGCTGCGCGTTGAGAGCTCGCCGACGAGGTCGCTGAGCTGGCGGTCGTAGGGGGAACGGCCCGCTTCGACTCTGAGGAGGGCGACGACCTGTCTGGCGTTGGATTCCCAGTCCTGGTAGAACGTCTGGGCCCTGGCATCGAGGAACACGAAGCGCGCGGCGTTCACCGGCGGCCGGGCGTCGTCGAACATCTCCGAGAAGAGAGCCCGACCGAGGCGGTTGGTGGCGACCGCGTCGAGCCGGCCGTTCTGCACGAACACCGGAACGGTCGACATGGCGTCGATGGTCTGCTGCAAGGTCGGATTGACCTGGGTTTTGCGTGTCGGGCGTCTGCGCTGCGGGTGGGTCCCGGCATTGGCTGAGCGGATGAGCTGATAGAGGTGCGCGTGCTCGGCCTCATCCAGCTGGAGGGCACGACTGACCCCGTCGATCACTGCCTCTGACACTCCTTTGGCGTTGCCGCGTTCAAGGCGTTTGTAGTACTCCGAGCTCATGCCGGCCAGGAGGGCGACTTCTTCTCGTCGCAGGCCGGGAACGCGGCGCCGTCCGCCGTAGTCGGGCAGGCCCGCTTGCTGCAGGTCGAGTTTGGCGCGGCGCGAGATGAGGAACTTGCTGAGGTCGTCCCGGTTGTCCATGAAGTCGAAGGTACCGCACCCCGCGCTCCCTTGGGGGGTCCCTGTCAGGGAACCTCCAGATAGGGTCTCGCTGGCCCCTGCGCCGGCCTGTTGACTTTTAACATCAGCCGCCCGAACCGGCCGGCCAGGACTTGAGAAAGGCATCATCATGACCAACGTTTGGTTCATCACCGGAGCAGCCCGCGGCATGGGCGTCGACCTGGCAAAGGCCGCCCTCGACGCCGGCCACAGCGTCGTCGCCACCGCCCGCAACGCAGCCAAGGTCACCGCGGCGCTGGGCGAACACGAGAACCTTCTCGCCCTGTCGCTGGATATCACCGACGCCGCAGCGGCCGCTGCCGCCGCCGAGACCGCCGTCGGACGTTTTGGACGCATTGATGTTCTCGTCAACAACGCCGGCAACTTTTACGCCGGTTACTTCGAGGAGATCAGTGACGACCAGTTCCGCAGGCAGATGGAGACCAACTTCTTCGGCCCGCTGAGCGTCACCCGCGCGATCCTGCCGGTCATGCGCAAGCAGCGCAGCGGCCACGTCATCACCATCACCTCCGCCGCCGGCATCATCGGCCAGGAATTCTGCGCCGCGTACGCCGCCTCGAAGTTCGCCCTCGAAGGCTGGATGGAATCCCTCCAGTACGACGTCCAGCCCTACGGCATCCACACCACCATCGTCGAACCCGGCTTCTTCCGCACCGAACTCCTGGTCGAGGGCGCGTCCTCCATCTGGCCCGAACTGTCCATCGACGACTACGCCGAGCGCACCACCCGGACCATCGCAGCGTGGAAGAGCATGAACGGCCAGCAGGGCGGAGACCCTGCCAAGCTCGGCGCAGCCCTGGTCACCATCGCCGCCCTGGAGACCCCGCCACTGCGCTGGCAGGCCGGCGCCGACGTCATCGCGGGAGTCGAACAAAAAATCGCGGCTCTTCTCGAGCAGGTGAACGCGCACCGCGAACTGTCCTCCAACCTCCAGCTCGACGACGCCTAACCCGCACCACCCCGCCCTTCATCAGCCCGCCGACACGTCCAGAAACTTAGCCCAGGTCTGAAACGCCCGTGTAGGTCGCGTAAGTGGCGGGACCGGTTCGTTCGTACACCTGGAGGGTAAGTCCGCCGGGGGTGGTCTGACTGCTGACGAGGCGCAGTCCCGCTGACGCGCCGCCGTCGGGGAAGAGGCGGCGGCCGCGACCGACGATGACCGGAGCGACCACGAGCCGGAACTCGTCGATCAGCCCTGCGGCCAGCAGCGATTGCGCCAGCCGGGCGCTTCCGTGGATCTGGAGCTCCCGCCCGGGTTGCTGCTTGAGTTCTGCGACCTGCGCTGCGACGTCGCCCGAGAGGATGGTGGTCGGATTCCAACTGCCCGCAGTAAGAGTGTGCGAGGCGACGTATTTCGGCAGGCCATTCATGAGCACGGTGAAGGGATCGTCCGGATCTGTGATCTGCGGCCAGTCCCTCGCGAACGCGTCGTAGGTGCGGCGCCCGAGCAGAAGCGCGTCGGCCTGGCCGAGCCATGCCGCGGCCTGGCGGATGAATGCTCCGTCTATGAAAGGGACAAGCCATCCACCCTGGGTGAACCCGTCACTGGTGTCTTCCTCGGGCGAACCCGGACCCTGCGATACGCCGTCGACACTCACGAACTCGAATACCGTCAGCTTCATGGTCTCTCCTTTGAAACATCAGACCGGGAAGAATCAGCCGCCGACGTAGGCCGCGAGGTGCTCGCCGGTAAGGGTGGAGCGGGCGGCGACAAGCTCGGCCGGGGTGCCCTCGAAAACCACCCGCCCGCCGTCGTGACCGGCGCCGGGGCCCAGGTCGATGAGCCAGTCGGCGTGCGCCATGACCGCCTGGTGGTGCTCGATCACAATGACCGACTTGCCGGACTCGACCAGGCGGTCGAGGAGGCCCAGCAGGTTCTGGACGTCGGCGAGGTGCAGGCCGGTGGTGGGCTCGTCGAGGACGTAGACGTCACCCTTCTCCGCCATCTGGGTGGCCAGTTTGACGCGCTGCCTCTCGCCGCCGGACAGTGTGGTGAGCGGCTGGCCGAGGGTGAGGTAGCCGAGCCCGACATCCACCAGCCGGTCGAGGATCTTGTGTGCCGCCGGTGTCTTCGCCTCGCCGGCACTAAAGAACGCCTCGGCCTCGGTCATCGACATGGCCAGCACTTCGGCGATGTTGCGGCCGCCCAGCCGGTATTCCAGGACTGACGCCTGGAACCTCCGGCCTTCGCACTCCTCGCAGATGGATTCGACGGTGGCCATCACGCCCAGTTCGGTGAAGATGATGCCTGCGCCGTTGCAGCTGGGACAGGCCCCCTCCGAGTTGGAGCTGAACAGCGCGGGCTTGACGCCATTCGCCTTGGCGAACGCCTTGCGGATCGGCTCGAGCAGGCCCGTGTACGTTGCCGGGTTGCTGCGCCGCGAGCCCTTGATGGCCCCCTGGTCGATCACCACCACACCCTCGCGGCCGGCCACCGAGCCTTGGATCAGCGAGCTCTTACCCGAGCCCGCAACCCCGGTGACGACGCACAGCACACCGAGCGGAACGTCGACGTCGACGTCCTTGAGGTTGTGCGTCGACGCCCCCCGCACCTCGAGCGCGCCGGACGGCGTGCGCACCGATTCCTTGACCTTTGCCCGGTCGTCGAGGTGGCGGCCGGTGATGGTGTCACTCCTCCGCAGCCCCTCCACGCTTCCCTCGAAGCAAACGCTGCCGCCGCCGGTGCCCGCGCCGGGACCGAGGTCAACCACGTGGTCGGCGATGGCGATGGTTTCCGGTTTGTGCTCGACGACGAGCACGGTGTTGCCCTTGTCCCGCAGCTGCAGCAGCAGCTGGTTCATGCGCTGGATGTCGTGCGGGTGCAGGCCGATCGTCGGTTCGTCGAAGACGTAGGTGATGTCGGTGAGGGACGAGCCCAGGTGCCGGATCATCTTGGTACGCTGCGCCTCTCCGCCGGAGAGTGTGCCCGCGGGACGGTCCAGCGAGAGGTAGCCCAGCCCGATTTCGGCGAAGGAGTCGAGCAGGTGCTGCAGGCCTTTGAGGAGCGGCGCGACCGACGGCTCGTCGAGCCCGCGGACCCAGTCGGCGAGGTCGCTGATCTGTAGCTCGCACAGCTCGGCGATGTTCCTGCCGTGGATCTTCGCTGACCTGGCCTCCGGGCTGAGCCGTGTGCCGTCGCACTCGGGGCAGGCCTGGAAGGTGATGGCGCGCTCCACAAAAGCCCGGATGTGGGGCTGCATCGCGTCGACGTCCTTGGAGAGCATCGATTTCTGGATCTTCGGGATCAGGCCCTCGTAGGTGAGGTTGATGCCCTCGACCTTGATCTTGGTCGGTTCCTTGTAGAGGAGGTCGTGCATTTCCTTTTTGGTGAACTTCGCGATCGGCTTGTCCATGTCGAAGCCGGCGCCGCTGAAGATGCGGCCGTACCAGCCGTCCATGCTGTAGCCGGGGACGGTCAGCGCACCCTCGCCGAGCGACTTGGACTCGTCGTAGAGCGCCGTGAGGTCGAAGTCGGAGACCGAGCCCATGCCCTCGCAGCGCGGACACATTCCGCCGAGGTAAACCGCGTTCTGGACCACACTTTTCTCGACCCTCCCGCCGGCTTTTTCGGTGCTCATCACGCCGCTGGCCTTCCGCGTCGGGACGTTGAAGGAGAACGCGGTGGGGGGCCCCACGTACGGCGTCCCCAGCCGGCTGAAGAGGATGCGCAGCATGGCGTTGGCGTCGGTGGCAGTGCCCACCGTGGAGCGGGGGTTGGCTCCCATCCGCTCCTGGTCGACGATGATCGCCGTCGTCAGCCCTTCGAGGAGGTCGACGTCGGGCCGCGCCAGGTTGGGCATGAATCCCTGCACAAAGGCGCTGTAGGTCTCGTTGATCATGCGCTGCGACTCGGCGGCGATGGTGGCGAACACGAGCGAGCTCTTGCCCGAGCCGGAGACGCCCGTGAACACCGTCAGGCGGCGTTTCGGGATCTCAATGCTGATGTCCTTGAGGTTGTTCTCCCGCGCGCCCTGCACTCGGATCAGATCGTGGCTGTCCGCTTCGTGCAGTGCTGCCGGCTGCTGGTCCGTCCGTGCACCCGGCTGCGTTTCCGATGTCATGGCCATGCTCATCGTGTCTCCATCTCTTGGGAGGGCTGCCTGCTGATGCCCCTGACGGTCATGCTAGCAGCGGCTCATTGACCCCGCGGCTCCAGCGAGGTGACGTCCGTCAGCCAGATCATGGCGGCACTCCTGGAGGTGAAGAAGGCGTGCGGGTAATGCGTGTGCCGGCTCATGGCAGCCGCGATGACCCGGTCCACGGCGTTGGATCCGAGGACGGCGATAGCGAGCACACCCGTCGTCCGCGCGAACTCGTACCGCGCTGCCGCCGTGATCTCCACGTCGGACATTTCCGAGAGCATCGGCATCGGGATTCCGCCGCTGATCCGCTCCACGGCCAGCATGGCGTCCCTGGCGTCTTCGACGTCGACGAACGAGCCGGGACGCCAGACGGATTCAATGATCCCGGCGCGCACGCGCAAGGAATTCTTCCCTTCAGCGGCGACAGCTCGATCAGGCATCATTAACTTCATTCTAGGCCTGAGCAGGGACGATGCTTTGCAGCCGGTTCCCTCCCGGCCACACGAAAGAGGCCCGGCCGGTTCTCTCACCGGCCGGGCCCCTGCGCTGCGATTACAGCGTGGACGTGTCGATCACGAAGCGGTACCGCACATCGGAGGCGAGCACGCGCTCGTAGGCGTCGTTGATCTTCTTGGCCGGGATGACCTCGATCTCGGCGCCAAGCTGGTGCTCGGCACAGAAGTCAAGCATTTCCTGGGTCTCCCGGATGCCGCCGATCATGGATCCGGCGAAGGACCGGCGTCCCATGATCAGGGCGAACGCGTTCACCGGCAGCGGTTCCGCCGGGGCGCCCACGTTCACCAGGGCGCCGTCGAGGGTCAGCAGCTGCAGGTAGGAGCTGATGTCGATCGAGGCGCTGACGGTGTTGATGATCAGGTCGAAGGAGCCGGCCAGGTCCGTGAAGGTGTTTTCGTCGCTGGTGGCGTAGTAGTGGTCCGCGCCCAGCTTCAGTCCGTCCTCCTGCTTCTTCAGCGACTGCGAAAGGACCGTAACCTCGGCGCCCATGGCGTGCGCGATCTTAACGGCCATGTGTCCCAGCCCGCCGAGCCCGACGACGGCGACCTTCTTTCCGGGTCCGGCGCCCCAGTGGCGCAGCGGCGAGTAGGTGGTGATGCCTGCGCAGAGAAGCGGCGCGGCGACGTCGAGCTCGATGCCCTCGGGGATCCGCACGACGAAGTCCTCGGTCACCACCACGTGGGTGGTGTAGCCGCCCTGGGTGATGGTCCCGTCACGGTCCACGGCGCCGTAGGTGCCCGTGTTCCCGGCCAGGCAGTACTGCTCTTCGCCCTTCAGGCAGTTGACGCACTCGCGGCAGGAGTTGACCATGCAGCCAACGCCGACGCGGTCGCCGACTGCGTGCTTGGTGACGGCCGAACCGACTTCGGTGACGATGCCGGCGATTTCGTGGCCCGGTGCCAGCGGGTACTGCTGCGGGCCCCAGTCACCGCGGACGGTGTGGATGTCGGAATGGCAGATGCCGGCGAACTTGATGTCGATCAGGACGTCGTGCGGGCCGACATCCCGGCGCTCGATGGTGGTGGCGACGAGGGGTTCCGTCGCGGAAGTGGCGGCGTAAGCGTTAACGGTAAGCATGGATCTCCTGCTTGTGGATGGTCTTGGGGGGTTCCCCGGCGTCCGGCACGGGTCAGGTGCGGCCTTTCGGCCCGGACGTCTTCGGGGGGCACTATCCATCAAACACCACTGAGCTGCCGGTGAGGGAGGTCCTGCTGTGAGGGGTACTGGCAGGGACTCCCTTAAGCGGCCGCACCCTCTACCGTTGACGTATGGACAACCAAAGCGAAACCCGGGACTTCCTTGCCACGCGGCGGGCGAAAATCACCCCGGAGCAGGCGGGTTTGCCGGTCTATGGCGGCAACCGCCGCGTCCCCGGGCTGCGGCGAGGCGAGGTCGCCCTGCTGGCCGGGGTCAGTGTCGAGTATTACACCCGGCTGGAACGCGGAAACCTCTCCGGAGTGTCCGAGGGGGTCCTGGACGCCCTCGCGCGGGCGCTGCAGCTGGACGAGGCGGAGCGGGCGCACCTGTTCGACCTGGCCCGGGCCGCCAGCACCACCCTCAAGCCGCAGCGCCGCCGCGCCGCCGTCCAGCCCGTCCGGGCGAGCGTGCAGCTGATGCTCGACGCGATCACCAACGCCCCGGCGTTCGTGCGCAACGGGCGCCTGGACGTCCTCGCCGCAAACCAGCTCGGCCGCGCCATGTACTCCGAGATGTACGGCGGCCCGGTCCGGCCGGCCAACTTTGCGCGGTTCCTCTTCCTGGACGACCGTTCCCGCGGCTTCTACCCGGACTGGGAGCGCGCCGCGAATGACACGGTGGCGATCCTGCGTACCGAGGCCGGCCGCGACCCATACGACCGCGGCCTGACCGACCTGGTGGGGGAACTGTCCACCCGCAGTGAGGAGTTCCGGACCCGGTGGGCGGCCCACAACGTGCGCTTGCACTACACCGGCCGCAAGCACTTCCGGCACCCGGTGGTGGGGGACCTCCACCTCATGTACGAGGCACTGGATCTTCCGGCCGATGCCGGACTGTCCCTGCTCGTCTACACCGCGGAGCCCGGTTCTGCCACCGCGGACGGGCTGCGGCTGCTGGCCAGCTGGGCCGCGACGCAGCAATCCGAAGCGGACCAGGCGCAGAAGCCAGCGCCTACCCAATCAGGGCCAGCACCGCTCCAGCAGTAACGACGCCGCCGGCCTCCGCGCGGAGGCCCGTCACCGTCCCGTCGCGGTGGGCGGCGACTTGGGTTTCCATTTTCATCGCTTCCAGCACGACGACGGGATCCCCCGCCGAAACTGCGGCGCCCGGTGCGACGAGCCATTTCACCACGGTCCCGGCCATGCCGGCGCGCAGCTCCCCCGGGTCCGCGGCGGCAGAGCCGCCGTCGGAGGATCCGCCTTCTGACGCCCCGTCCACGGAGACTCCCGCTGGGACAGGACCACCGGAGCGCGCCCAGCCATCCAGCAGGTCCGCGGGCAGCCCGACGGCCATCCGGCGGCCGTCCACCTCGACGGTGATGGTGCGCCGTTCGCCGTCGGGCGCGGTGGTGCTGAAGCCCGGATCGGCGGAGATGGTGTCCGCGAAGNGGCCATCCGGCGGCCGTCCACCTCGACGGTGATGGTGCGCCGTTCGCCGTCGGGCGCGGTGGTGCTGAAGCCCGGATCGGCGGAGATGGTGTCCGCGAAGTCGGTTTCGATCCAGCGGGTGTGGATGCCGAGGCCGGCTTCGGAGGTGAAGTCCGSGGATTCGAGCACGGCGCGGTGGAACGGGAGCACGGTGGCCACGCCGGTGATGCTGATTTCGGCGAGGGCGCGGCGGGCGCGGCGCAGGGCCTGYTGCCGGTCCGCGCCGGTGACGATCAGTTTCGCCAGCAGGGAATCGAACTGCGGCGGAACGAAGGARCCGGAGCGGACGCCGGTGTCCAGCCGGATGCCGGGGCCGGTGGGGCCGTGGAACTCCTCMACGGTGCCGGGCGAGGGCAGGAAGCCGCGCCCCACGTCCTCGGCGTTGAGCCGGAATTCGAACGAGTGCCCGCGCGGCGCCGGGTCCGCCGTGATGCGCAGSGGYTCCCCCGCGGCGATGCGGAACTGTTCCTGCACGAGGTCGATGCCGGTGGTTTCCTCGGTGATGGGGTGTTCCACCTGAAGCCGGGTGTTGACCTCGAGGAACGCCACGGTGCCGTCCGCGGCGACCAGGAATTCCACCGTTCCGGCGCCGGAGTAGCCGGCTTCGCGGCAGACGGCCTTGGCGGCGTCGTAGATCTGGCGGGTCTGGTGGTCGCTGAGGAACGGCGCGGGYGCCTCCTCCACGAGTTTCTGGTGCCGGCGYTGGAGCGAGCAGTCGCGGGTTCCGACGACGACGACGTTGCCGTGCGTGTCCGCGAGGACCTGCGCCTCGACGTGCCGCGGCCGGTCGAGGTAGCGCTCCACGAAGCATTCACCGCGGCCGAAGGCGGCGATGGCCTCGCGGACGGCGGAGTCGAAGGCTTCCTCGACCTCGTCCAGGGCGCGGACCACCTTCATGCCGCGGCCGCCGCCGCCGAAGGCCGCCTTAATGGCGATCGGGAGGCCGTGCTGTTCGGCGAAGGCGCGGGCCTCGGCGGCGGATTCCACCGGGCCGTCGCTGCCGGCGACCAGCGGGGCGCCGGCCCGGACGGCGGTCTCGCGGGCGGTGATTTTGTTGCCCAGCAGGCGGATGGCGTCCGGCGTGGGGCCGATCCAGGTGAGTCCGGCGTCGAGGACGGCCTGGGCGAATTCGGCGTTCTCGGACAGGAAGCCGTAGCCGGGGTGGAGGGCGTCGGCGCCGGMGTCGGCCGCGGCGGCGAGCAGCTTGGGGATGTTCAGGTAGGTGTCCGCGGGCGAGTTGCCGCCCAGGGCGTAGGCCTCGTCCGCGGCGGAGACGTGCAGGGCGTCGGCGTCGATGTCCGCGTAGACCGCGACGGAGGCCAGCTGCGCGTCATCGCAGGCCCGGGCGATCCGGACGGCGATTTCTCCGCGGTTGGCGATCAGGACCTTGCGCATCAGTTACTCGCTTCTTGTTCGGGGGTGGTGATTTCGGTAATGGGGCTCTCGGCCCAGCGGAAGCGGATCTTGCCGCCGATCGGGAYCTGGGCCGCGCGGTCCAGCTGGGAGTCGAYCACCACGGCGATCACCGGGTAGCCGCCGGTGATCGGGTGGTCGGCCAGGAACAGCACGGGGAGTCCTTCCGGYGGAACCTGCAGGGCGCCGGCGACGGTGCCCTCGCTGGCGAGTTCGCCCTGGCGGGTGCGCTGCAGCGGGGTTCCCTGCAGGCGCATGCCGACGCGGTTGGACTGCGGTTTAACTTCCCAGTCCTGGSCGCAGAACGAGTCCAGGGCCKGCTGGTCGAACCAGTCGGCSCGGGGGCCGGGGACGACGTCGAGCACAGTGACGCCGGTGTCCGGGAAGTCCGGCTGCAGTTCGGGGTGTCCCACGACGCCGGACTCGGCTTCCCCGCCGGCGGCGAGGAGCTGGCCGGCGGCCAGCGGTGCCGGACCGATCCCGGACATGGTGTCCGTGGAGCGGCTGCCAAGCACCGGGGCGGTGTCCACGCCGCCGCGGACGGCGAGGTAGCTGCGGAAGCCGCTCTGCGGTGCNCGCCGGTGGCACATCAGAACGCCCAGCGGGCCGACCGGCGGCGAGGAGCTGGCCGGCGGCCAGCGGTGCCGGGCCGATCCCGGACATGGTGTCCGTGGAGCGGCTGCCAAGCACCGGGGCGGTGTCCACGCCGCCGCGGACGGCGAGGTAGCTGCGGAAGCCGCTCTGCGGTGCTCCGATGACCAGGGTTTCGCCGTCGAGCAGCGCGAAGGGGGTGGCCATGGGGACGGTCCGCCATGCTGGTTCGAAGTCGTCCTCGGACGGCGTCTCGACGGTCAGCTCAGCGGGCGCCCCGGTGACGGCGAGGACCTGGTCCCCGACGGCCTGCACCGACAGGCCACCGGCGACGGTTTCCACCGCGGCGGCCGACGGCGCGTTCCCGACCAGGCGGTTGGCCCGGCGCAGCGAGGCGCGGTCCAGCGCACCGGCCGCGGAGACGCCCAGGCCCGAGTGGCCGTAGCGGCCGAGGTCCTGGATCAGGCTCTGCAGGCCGGGTGAAACAATCCGCAGGCCGGACGCCACCTCCGGGGCGGACGCCTGGGCCGGGTGTTCCGGTGCCATGGTGACGATGTCGCGGACGGCGCGGAACTGGACCCGGTGCCCGGGGGCGGCCAGGGCGGGCTGTTCCCGGTCCAGGTCCCACATCCTGGCGCCCGTGCGGCCGATCAGCTGCCAGCCCCCCGGGGACCTGCGCGGGTACACGGCCGAATAGTTACCGGCCAACGCCACCGACCCCGCGGGGACCGCGGTGCGCGGGGAGCTGCGCCGCGGCACCTCAAGCACCTGGTCCTCCCCCACCATGTAGCCGAAACCGGGCGCGAAGCCAGCGAACGCCACCGTCCAGATCTGGCCCGTGTGGGCAGCGATCACGCCGTCGGGTCCAAGGCCGGTCAGCTGCCCCACCTCGGCGAGATCCTCGCCGTCGTACACGGTGTCGATGAGCACCAGTTCGCTGCCCTGCTCCGCCGGCGCGGTGAGCTCCAGCTCAAGGAGGGTTCTTCCGATGCGCTGGGCCGCTGCGGGCGAGTCCGCCCTGACCAGTACGGTCTCGGCGGCCGCGAGGACGTCCAGCTGCCCCGGAAGCGGTGCCTCGAGGAGCATGGCCTGCAGGGCCAGCACGTCCTGCGTTCCGGAAAGCTCCGCGAGCACCGCGCGGGTTCCCACGGGCCGCACCGAGCTCACTTTGGAAACTGCCGCGTTCTGTACCTCCAGGGTTTGCCCTGCTGTCTCAATCATGAGCTGCCTTCATCGTTGACGGTGCTTCGGGGTGGTCCGGCCCACTTAGGCGTGGGCGAATGCGGCCGTGCTGATGCCGGCGGCGGTCAGGGCCTCCCGGACTGCGGCGGCCATGGTGACGGCCCCCGGGGAGTCGCCGTGCACGCAGATGCTCTCGGCACGGATCTTCAGGATGGAGCCGTCGATGGTGCGGACGGCGGAATCGGAGGCCATCCGGAGGACATGCTCAGTGACCTCCGCGTGGTCGTGCAGTACGGCTCCGGGCAGGGTGCGGGACACGAGGGTTCCGTCCGGGTTGTAGGCGCGGTCCGCAAAGGCCTCGGTCACGGCGCGGAGGCCGGCGGCCTCGGCCAGACGGAGCACTTCGGAGCCCGGCAGGCCCAAGNCGGAACGAGTAATCTGTACTCGTTTAAGGGTTCCGTCCGGGTTGTAGGCGCGGTCCGCAAAGGCCTCGGTCACGGCGCGGAGGCCGGCGGCCTCGGCCAGACGGAGCACTTCGGAGCCCGGCAGGCCCAAGATGGACAGGTTCGGATCGACGGATTTTACGGCGTCGACCACGGCTTTCGCCTGCGCGGTGTGCGCCACGATCGCGTTGTACAGGCCGCCGTGCGGCTTGACGTASGCGACCTTGCCGCCTTCCGCGGCGGCGAGGGCCTGCAGCGCGCCGATCTGATAGACGACGTCGTCCGCGAGTTCGATCGGGTCAATGTCCAGGAAGCGGCGACCGAAACCTGCGAGGTCCCGGTAGCCCACATGGGCGCCGATCACGACGCCGGCGGCCACCGCCTCGCGGCAGGTCTTCCGGATCACGCTGGGGTCGCCGGCATGGAAGCCGCAGGCCACGTTGGCGCTGGAAACCGAACGGAACATCGCCGTGTCGTCTCCCANCGCGGCAGGTCTTCCGGATCACGCTGGGGTCGCCGGCATGGAAGCCGCAGGCCACGTTGGCGCTGGAAACCGAACGGAACATCGCCGTGTCGTCTCCCAGGCTCCAGCGGCCGTAGGACTCGCCGACGTCGCTGTTCAGGTCGATAGTTGCCATTTGTGATCCTCGTCTCATTGATTCCCTCTATCAAGGATGCATCAAATCCTCGGATTGTTCAACAATTCCTGGATTCCAGGATATGGCGGTCGTGTAAATTTTCACGTATGACGAGCGCCGAATCAGGATTCCGTGGCATTCCCGGCTCGGCCCCCGCGGGGGGCAGGCAGTCTCCCGACGAAGCTGGTGCGACCCTGGGGTTGGCGGCCCGGCTGCGGGTGGCCATCCCCTCGGTGGCGGACAGGGTTGCGGCGGAGCTGCGGCTCCAACTGGCGGAAGGGCTGCTGCTGCCGGGTGCACGGTTGACCGAGTCAACCATCTCCGAGGAGCTGGGCGTTTCCCGCAACACCGTCCGCGAGGCCTTTGCCGAGCTGGCCGCTGAGCGGCTGGTGATCCGGCAGCCCAACCGGGGCGTGTTCGTGGCGAGCCTGGGGCCGGGTGACATCCATGACGTCTACACCGTGCGCCGGTTCATCGAGGTGAGCGCCATTCGGGGCGGCGGGAGCCCGGAGCGGGTGGCGGCGGTCCGCGCGGCCGTGGAGGAAGGCAGGGCCGCGGCGACCGCAGACGATGAGGAAGCGCTCGGCACCGCCAACCAGCATTTCCACGGAGCGATCGTGGCGATGGCCGAGAGCCGGCGCCTCAACACAATCATGGGCCAGGTACTGGCGGAGATGCGGCTGTTTTTCCACAAGGCCACCGTGGATGCACACTTCTACCGCAGCTACCTCGACGACAACGAGGCAATCTGCGAAGCCTTGGAAGCCGGCCAGCTGGAGCGCGCCGCTGACCTGCTGCTGGCCTACCTGAACCGCTCAGAACAGAAGCAGAGAGCCGTCCACGGGGACTGAGCGAAGCGCACCGTTCCGGCGGCGCAACGTCCGCCGGCGTCGACGGGGGCGGGAGAAGCCCCGTCCGATTGTTGAACAATTCCTTGCGCAGATTGTTCAACAGTCTGTACAGTGGGTGGAAACAATCGTTGTGACGCAAGTCACCCAACTGTTGGGACCCCCATGGAAACCACCACCGTCAAGGCCGCGTTAAAGCCGGCCGCCCGGCGTTCCGCCCTGCTGGGCGCCATGTTCCTCATGGCCACCAGCGCCATCGGCCCGGGGTTCATCACCCAGACAACGGCCTTCACCGTCCAGCTCGGTGCCGCCTTCGCGTTTGCGATCCTGGTCTCCATTCTGGTCGACATCGCCGTGCAGGCCAACGTCTGGCGGATCATCGGCGTCTCCGGCCTGCGGGCCCAGGAGCTTGGCAACAAGGTCCTCCCCGGCGTCGGCTGGTTCCTCGCCGGGCTCGTCTTCCTGGGTGGCATCGTCTTCAACATTGGCAATATCGCCGGCACCGGGCTCGGCACCAACGCCATGATGGGGCTGGATCCCAAACTCGGCGGGGCCATCTCCGCCGTCCTGGCCATCCTCATCTTCCTCAGCAAGCGGGCGGGGGTGGCCCTCGACCGGATCGTGGTGATCCTCGGCGCCCTGATGATCCTGATGACCCTGTATGTTGCGGTGGTTTCCGCCCCTCCGCTGGGTGAGGCCCTCAAGAACACCGTAATGCCCGAGGAGATCGACTTCCTGGTCATCACCACCCTTATCGGCGGAACGATCGGCGGCTACATCACGTACGCGGGCGCCCACCGCATGCTGGACACCGGCGTCACCGGTGTGGCAAACGTCAAACAGATCACGCAGAGCTCGATCGTGGGGATCCTGGTCACCTGCGTCATGCGCATCCTGCTGTTCCTGGCCATCTTCGGTGTCGTCGCCGGCGGCGTGGCCCTGACCGGCGACAACCTGGCCGCGTCGGCATTCCAGGCCGCAGCGGGAGATATCGGCATGCGGGTCTTCGGTGTCATCCTGTGGGCTGCTTCCATCACCTCCGTGATCGGCGCGGCGTACACCTCGGTCTCGTTCGTGACGAAGTCCAGCACCAAAGACCGCACCCGCAACCTGATCACCGTCGGCTTCATCGCGTTCTGCACCGCGGCCTACCTGCTGATCGGCCAGGCCCCGCAGCAGCTCCTCATCTTCGCGGGTGCCTTCAACGGTCTCATCCTCCCCGTCGGATTCGGAGTGCTGCTCTGGGTGGCCTGGCGCCGCCGGGACCTCATGCAGGGCTACGTCTACCCCAAGGGCCTGCTCGTCATCGGCATTGTGGCCTGGCTGCTGACCTTGTTCCTCGGCTACAGCTCGCTGACCAGCCTTGCCAAGCTGTGGGCCTAGAACCCATGAAATTACGTGAGGTGAACGTGCCGTCCGGCGTCTCCCGTCCCGCAAACCCGGCAGGGCTGCTCCCGGCCGACGCGCGGGCCCTGTTCCGCGCCGGCCTGGTGACTCCCACCTCCGGCTGGAGCAGCGGCTACGCGCAGGCCAACCTGATCATCGTGCCCAAGGCGCAGGCCTTCGACGTTCTGCTGTTCTCGCAGCGTAACCCCAAGTCCTGCCCTGTCCTGGGCGTGCTGGATGCCGGGGACACGTCCGGGCCGCTACTGGCTGGAGGGGATATCCGCACCGATGTGCCGAAGTACGTGGTGTATCAGGACGGCCGGAAAGTCGACGAACCAACCGACATTTCGAACCACTGGCGCGATGACCTCGTGACGTTCATTGTGGGCTGCAGCTTCACGTTCGAATCCGCCCTCCAGGACAACGGCATTCGGGTGGCCCACATCGACCAGGGAGTGAACGTTCCCATGTACCGCACGTCGGTCCGCTGCGAACCGGCCGGACAAATGGCCGGTCCCCTGGTGGTCTCCATGCGCCCCATTCCGGCCTCCCAAGTGGCCGACGCCGTCCGCATCACCTCCCGCTATCCAGCCGTGCACGGCGCCCCGGTCCACGTGGGCAACCCCGCCGAGCTGGGGATCACCGATGTTGGCCGCCCGGACTTCGGCGACCCGGTCAGGGTCCCGGACGGCCATGTGCCGGTCTTCTGGGCGTGCGGGGTGACGCCGCAGGCAGCCGTGATGGAGTCAAAGCCGGCGCTGGCAATAGGCCACGCCCCCGGGCACATGCTCATTACGGATGCGCGCGATACGTCCTACCAGGTCCCGTAGCTTCAGTCCTGCGGAATGGCTCCAATATGCACCAGGAGTTCGTGCTCGGCGGCATCCAGGTACCGGCGCAACTCTGCCGCGGCTTCTTCCCTGTCGCCGGCCCGCAGCTGCGCCACCAGGGCGGCGTTGCGTTCCACGTAGTGGCTGTGGAAGTCGGACGTAGTTGCCATGGCATGGAAAACCAGCCGCATCTGGGCGAGGACCTTGTCCATCAGGGCGGCCACTGACGCACTGCCGGAGAGCGCCACGAGCGCCTTGTGCAGGTCCTGGTTGGCGTCGGCCATATCCGTCACGGACCCCGCATCCAGGGCGGCACGTGCCCGGCCGATGATGGCGTCCAAGGCGTCCAGGTTCTCAGCCCGGTAGTCTCCCCACAGCACGGCCGCCGGCTCGATCAGCCGGCGGACCCGGTAGATTTCGCGGACATCGTCGGCCTGTGGCGCGGAGACGAACACGCCGCGGTTGGGAATGCGCTGCACCACGGACTCACCGGCGAGGACGGTGAATGCCTCCCGCAACGTATTCCGTGAGACGCCTAGGACCTCGGAGAGTTTCTGCTCGGAGAGTTTCGTTCCCGGGGCGAGCTGGCCCGCCGAGATGCGCGAACGCAACACAGTGGCCACCCACGATCCGGTGTGGGCGTGGGTGGCCTGGACCTCGTCGGAGATCCCTTCAAGCGCGGCATTCATCGGCATGGATCCCAATCTACAGAAGAAGCGTGCGCTCCCGGCGCCACGTCCGGCGCGCGCGGTGCTGCGCGGCCCTTGAGTCCAGGCCCCACCGGAATATCGGCGCGCCGGGTATTTCGCGCGTCGTGGAAAATTTCCGAAGCGCTGGCCTATTCGGCCTCAGGGGCGCTGCTGGCCCGCACGACTAGCCGCGCGGGGTAGATCACCGGATCCCGGAAGGCCCCCGGGTCTTCGATATCCGCGAGAAGGAGGCGCCCTGCTTGGACGGCCATTTCCACAGTTGGCTGGTTTATGGTGGTCAGCGGCAGCTCGCCCGGCGCCGTCAGATGGTCGTCAAAGCCGACGACGGCGACGTCCCCGGGCACCGACCGCCCCGAGGCACGGATGGCCGTGATCGCGCCGCGGGCCATGAGGTCGGAGGCGGCGAAGATGCCGTCAAGCCCGCCGTCTTCGGCCAGGAGGCGTTCGGCTGCCTCGGTGCCCCCAGCGGGGGTGAAATCCCCGTGGGCGACCAGTCCTGCCGGCAGGCCGGCTTCCTTGAGGCCGGCCTGCCATCCGTCGAGCCGGTCCTCTGCCGCCGTCATGTCGAGCGGGCCGGTGATCGTTCCAAGCCGTGTCCGTCCGGCCGCTGCCAGGTGCAGCGCGGCCAGCCGGCCACCCTCGAAACTGTCCACATCGACGTAGTGGATGCCGAGCCCGGTATCCCAGGGCCGCCCGATGAAGACGGTGGGCAGGCCCGAGGCGGCGAGCTCTTCTGTCCAGCCATCCGCCTTGTGGTGCGAGACCACAATGGCACCGTCGACGTGGCCTCCACGAAGGTAGCGGACCGTCCGGGAGGGATCGCCGCCGGCCCGGGACATGAGCAGGACCAGCTGCATATCCGTCTCGCGCAGTGCCTCCGTCACCCCGGTGATGACGGCGGCGAAGAACGGGTCCATCATGACCCGGGCATCGGGTTCGTTGATCACCAGGGCAATGGACGAGGTCCGGCGTGTGACAAGGCTGCGCGCGGCCCGGTTCGGGGTGTAGCCGAGGGACAGCACCGCCGCGTCTACCGCCGCCTGGGCTTCCGGGCTGACCCGGGAGCCGCCGTTGATGGCCCGCGAGGCGGTGGAGCGGGACACTCCAGCCGCCGTCGCGAGGTCTTCAAGTGTGGGGCTGGGTCTGGCCGGCGCGGTTCGGAGACCCCGGTGGATCTGTTCGTTCATCACTTTGAGAATACGACATCCCCGGTCATGCCACGTGCGAGGCCGCCTGGCTGGATGGGAGGGCGTTCGACGCCGCCACCTTCGCGTACCAGAGGCCGCTCGCCTTGGGGATGCGTTCCAGGGTTTCGTAGTCGACCCGGACCAGCCCGAAGCGCTGGTGGTAGCCGTAGGCCCACTCGAAATTGTCCAGCAGCGACCAGGCGAGGTAGCCCCGGACGTCCGCCCCGGCGTCGATCGCGTCCCGCACCGCCCGCAGGTGGACGTCGAAGAAGGCGCGCCGGTCCTGGTCGTCGACGAATCCGTCGGCGTCGGGAACGTCGGGGTAAGCGGCGCCGTTTTCCGTCATGTAGAGCGGGATGCCGGCCGGCCCCGTGTACTCCCGCTGGAGCCTGGTCAGCAGGCGGGACAGGCCTTCGGGCTGGACCTCCCAGCCCATGCCGGTCACCGGGAGCCCGCGCGGCACCGAGTGCACTCCCTCGGCGGAGACAAACGGCGTTGCCGCCGGCCGCGAGGCCGATTCAGGTGCTGCCTGCGCTGTGGTGGTCACGGTCTCCGGCTGGTCCTGCTCTTCCGCGCGGCCCGGCGTCTTGGTCAGGGCCTCGCCCTGGTAATAGTTGACGCCGAGCAGATCCATGGGCGCCGAGATGATGCCCAGGTCACCGTCCTGCACCACGGTGTCGAAGCCGAGGCCGGCGATGTCTGCCAGCACGTCCGCGGGATACTCGCCGCGGAAGATCGGGTCGAGGAAAATGCGGTTGTGCATCCCGTCGATCCGCCGGGCCGCGTCCAGGTCGTCCGCCGAGTTGGGGTCGGCCGGATCGGCAACCGTGAGATTCAAGGTGATGCCGAGGCTTGCCTCCGGGTCGAGCCGGCGCAGTTCCGCAGCAGCCAGGCCGTGGCCCAGGAGGAGGTGGTGGGCCGCAGCGAGGGCGGCCGCCGGTTCCTGACGGCCAGGGGCGTGGACACCGGCGGCGTAACCAAGGAACGCCGAGCACCACGGTTCGTTGAGCGTGGTCCAGATGCGGACCCGGTCGCCGAGGGCCTCGTGCATGACGGCCGCATAGGCCGCGAACAGCGAGGCTGTTTCGCGGTTGGCCCAGCCGCCCTCATCCTCCAGTGCCTGCGGCAGGTCCCAGTGGTACAGCGTCAGCCAGGGAGTGATCCCCGCGGCAAGGAGCTCGTCCACCAGACGGGAGTAGAAGGCGATCCCCTCGGGGTTGGGCGTCCTGCCGTCCGGCATGCAGCGCGCCCACGACGTCGAGAAGCGGTACGCCTTGAGGTTCAGCGATTTCATCAGCTCAACGTCCTGGCCCGAGCGGTGGTAGTGGTCGCAGGCCACGTCGCCATTGTGGGCATCCGCGACGGCGCCCGGGACCCGGGCGAAGGTGTCCCAGATCGAGTCTTTCCGCCCGCCGGTGTGTGCTGCTCCCTCGATCTGATAGGCAGCGGTGGCCGCGCCCCACAGAAAACCCTCGGGGAATGTAATCGGGGTGGTGCTCATCCTTTGACTGCTCCTTGCATAATTCCTGAAACGAGTTGGCGCCCTGCCGCGATGAAGAGCAGCAGCAGCGGGATGGTGGCCAGTACGGCACCGGCCAGCACCACCGAGTAGTCCACAAAGTGTGCGGCCTGCAGCAGCTGAAGCGCTACCGGCAGGGTGGGATTTGAGGGGTCCAGCACAATGAAAGGCCAGAAGAAGTTGGTCCAGGTGGCGACAAACGTGAAGAGCGCCAGCATGGCCGCGGCCGGCCTCGCCGCGGGCAATCCTACATACCAGAAGGCCTGGATCATGGAGGCCCCGTCCATCCGGACAGCCTCGATGAGTTCATCCGGGAGGGCGTCGCGGAGGTACTGCGTCATCCAGAACACGCCGAAGGCCGTGACAATTCCGGGGACGATGACGGCCCAGAGGGTGCCGGTCCAGCCCAGCTTGGCCATCACAATGAACAGCGGCACCACGCCGAGCTGCGTGGGCACCGCCATGGTGGCGATCACGAAGACGAGCAGTCCCTTGCTCCCGCGGAAGCGGAGTTTGGCGAACGCGAAGCCGGCGAGGGTCGAGAAGATCACCACCGAGGCGGCCGTGACGGTGGAGACCAGGATGCTGTTGCCCATGGCTTTCCAGAATGGAATGCTGTCGAAGACTTTGGCGGCATTGGCCAGGAAGTTCCCGCCCGGAAGGAGCGGGATGCCCCGGCTCAGCGCAGTGCTGTCGTGGCTGCCCACCAGGAAAGACCAGTACAGCGGGAACAGGGAGGCCAGCAGGACGGCACCCAGGGAACCGTAGGTCAAGAGCCCGGGACGCCGGATGTCTCCGGCGCCGCCGCGGTTCCGGGGCCGCCCGGCCCGCGGGTTCGGGCGGTTGGCGGCTGCCATGGCGGCCCCCTTCCCGGCAGTCTGTCGGATCATGGGGATGGAGCTCATTTGCGGCCTCCCTGGTTGGCGATGCGCCGGGTGAGAAGGAAATTCACGAGGGCGATCAGCACAATCATCAGGAACAGCAGCCACGCCACCGCGGATGCCCTGCCAAAGTTGCGCTGGCCCCAGCCAAGCTCCCAGATGTACATGGTCAGTGTTTGCCACTGCCGGTCGGCGCCGCCGAGTCCGGACTGGTCGAACACCCGCGGCTCATCGAAGATCTGCAGCCCGCCAATGGTGGACGTGATGGCCACGAAAATCACGGTGGGCCGGAGCATCGGAACCGTCACCGACAGGAACTGGCGGACGCGGCCGGCCCCGTCGATGGTGGCCGCCTCGAAGACGTCGCGCGGGATGGCCTGCATCGCCGCCAGGAAGATCAGTGCGTTGTAGCCGATCCATCGGAAGTTCACCATCGTGGCGATGGCAAGGTGGCTGGCGAGCTGGTCGGAGTGCCAGCGGACCGGGTCAAGGCCCAGGAGGCCCAGAAGTTCATTGACGAGGCCGAACTGGTCGGCAAACAGGTTGTTGAAGATCAGTCCAACCGCCACAGGAGCCACAACGAAGGGCACCAGCACCCCCATCCGCCAGAACGTCTTGGCGCGCAGGTTGGCGTCCAGCACCGCTGCGATCAGCAGCGCCAGCACCACCTGCGGCACGGAGGAGAGCAGGAAGATGCTCAACGTGTTGCCCACCGCGTTCCAGAAGTACGGCTGCCCGAGGACAAAACCGAAGTTCTCCAGGCCGATGAACTTGCCCTGCCCGCCGATCAGGTTCCAGTTGTGCAGGGATACCCAGCCTGTGTAGAGCAGCGGAAACAGTCCCGTGACGGCGAACAGCAGGAAGAACGGCGAGATATAGAGGTAGGGCGACAGCTTGACGTCCCACTTTGATACCTGCTGCGAAAACGCGAGCCTCCGGACGTCCCTGTTGCCGGGTTTTTCCTCGTCAGTTGATTGGCCTTGGGGCCTGACCCGGTCCGTTACTGACATGGCCTAGAGCGACTTCACGGCCGTGAGGAACTTCGCCCAGGAGGCCTCGGCGTCGTCCGACTTGTCCACGTCAACGCGGGTGAGCGCCTGCTGCATGGCGTCATTGATGGCGAAGAACTTCGGTCCCTTGAACGGGGAGTCGCCGACGGCCTTGGCACGCTCTGCGAAGATCTTGCCGGTGGGGGCGTTGTTGAAGAACTCGTTGGTCTGGCCCAGCAGCTCCTCACTGGTCAGTGCCTCGACCTGGCTCGGGAACGTGCCCTTGGCGGTGAACGCCTTGACCTGCTGCTCGGGAGCGGTCAGCCAGGCTGCGAGTTTCTTGGCCTCAGCCTGGTTTTTGCCCTGCGACGGAACGGTCAGGTAGGAACCGCCCCAGTTGCCGCCGCCACCCGGGAAGACATTGGCGACGTCCCAGCCCTCGACTCCGGCAGCGTTGCCTTCAATGACACCAAGCATCCAGCCGGGGCAGAGGGTCGTGGCGAACTTCTGAGACTGGAAACCGGCCACCCAGTCGCTGCTCCATTGGCCCAGGTGCGCCGAGAGGTTATCCTTCGTCGAGGCGTTGAGGACCTTGGTGTAGACCTCCTTGACCTCCGGGTTGTCGGCGGCGATGACCGTGCCGTCCTCGTTCTCGTAGGCCTTCGACATCTGGTTGCTCATGCCCTGGTAGATGGCTCCGGCGGAGTCGAACCATGCCGGGCCCGTCCCTGCGGCGACGAACTTCTTGCCGGCGTCGAAGTAGCTGTCCCAGGTGGTGCCGAGCATCTTGGCGACAGATTCGCGGTCCGATGGCATCCCTGCGGCTTCAAGCAGTGCCGCGTTGTAGCAGACAGCCTCGGGTCCGGAGTCTGTGCCGTAGCCGATAAGGTGCCCGTCCTGGGTGGTGGCTGCCTCCGTCTTCCATTCCAGCCAGCGGCCTTCCACGGCAGGATCCTTCAGATCCACGAACTGGTCCGGGTACTCCTTGAGTTCGGACAGCCAGTCGACCTCGATGGCCTCGATGTCCGAAAGGCCTGATCCCGCCGCCAGGCGCGTGGTCAGGTTGTCGCGCGCTTCGTTCGTGGTGGCGGCCTTCTTGTGCTGGATCGTCACGTTGGGGTTGAGGGTCTCGTATTCCTTGAGCAGCTCCTCGTAGCCGAACTCGTTGAAAGTCGCGAGGCTGAGGGTGACCGGCTCCTTGCCTGTTTCGCCAGTGGGCCCGGCGGTCTTGGGGGCATCCGCGCCGCAGCCACTCAGTGCGAGTGTGAGGCAGGCGGCAGACGCCGACAGGGCGGCAAGTTTGCGAGGGAATTTCACGCGGGGACTCCTTTGTCAGGGTGTGGGGACCGGAGGGATGAGGGGCTGGCCGCCCCGGATCGGTCGATGAGAGCGTTCCCAGATCGATCATGGGAGCGCTCTCACCAGCATGGTGTCCTACATCACGCCGGATTGTCAACAGCGGAAAGCGGGCGCATCTCGAGCCCTTGCCCGGCCCTGGATGCGGTGTTAGGCTTCCCGGCGGGAGCGCTCCCACACCTCGCGGTCACCGGGAGCAGGGCTCCAGTTCCCCGGCGGCCCCGTGTGCATCCGCAGGGAAATCCGCCCCAACAGAGAGCAGGACCAGCAATGCCGCTAGCCCACTTCCGCCTCCGACCAGGGGCCTCGCAGCCCCGTCTCCGGAGGCCTCTGCGTCTCCACAGCCGGCTGTTCGCCGGCAGCGTCGCCGTCCTACTGGGCGTGCTGGCCACCGGCGCCGGAGCCGCATCGGCGGCCGATACCGCCGCACCGGCGAAGCCGGCCCCGGCCCAGCCGCAGCCCGCGAAAGCGAACACGGCGCCGGCGCCCGAGTTCGGTCCCAACGTCCGGATCTTCGACCCCAGCATGCCGGTGGCCGATATCCAGGCCACCGTCGACGCCATTCACGCCGAACAGGTCGACGACGAAATGGGCTCCAAGCGGTACTCCTTGCTGTTCAAGCCCGGCACCTATGGCAGCGCCGAGGAGCCCCTCATCGTCCAGGTCGGCTATTCGACGGAGGTCGCGGGCCTGGGCGATTCACCCACGGATGTCACCATCAACGGGCACGTGGACGTCTACAACCGGTGCCTGACCGCGGACAACTGCATCGCGCTGAACAACTTCTGGCGCTCATTGTCCAACCTCACCATCAACGTCACCGGCCTTGACGGCTGCCGGAGTTCGGCCAACTTCTGGGCTGCCTCGCAGGCCTCTCCCATGCGGCGGGTCAACATCACCGGTGGCAACCTGTCCTTGATGGACTACTGCACCGCCGGACCGCAGTACGCCAGCGGCGGTTTCATTTCCGATTCAAAGACCGGCCCTGTGATCAACGGTTCACAGCAGCAGTATTTCGTGCGTGACAGCAGCATCGGCGATTGGTCCAACGGGGTCTGGAACCAGGTCTTTTCCGGCGTGGATGGCGCCCCGGCGCAGTCCTTCCCGAATCCGCCCTACACCACCCTCGCGAGCACCCCGGTCAGCCGGGAGAAGCCGTACCTCACCGTCGACGCCGCTGGCCAGTACGGCGTCTTCGTTCCCGCGGTCGGCAAGGACTCCGCCGGGACCACGTGGGAAAACGGCCCGACGGCGGGCCGCAGCATTCCGCTCTCCGACTTCTTCGTGGCCAGGCCCGGCGATTCGGTCAAGACCATCAACTCCCAGTTGGCTCGCGGCAAGAACCTGCTGCTGACCCCGGGGGTCTACGACGTCGACCAGAGCATCGAGGTCAAGCGGGCGAACACGGTCGTACTCGGACTCGGCATGGCGACCCTCACCGCTGTCAATGGCGCCGTGCCGCTGACAGTGGCGGATGTTCCCGGCGTCGACATTGCCGCCGTCACCGTGGACGCCGGCGAGGTGAACTCGCCCGCGCTGATGCGGATCGGGAAGGCCATGAAGCCCGGAGCCGGCGGAGTCTCGAGCTCACTGAAGCACAGCGATCCGGCCAACCCCACCACGCTCCACGACGTGTTCTTCCGGATTGGCGGCCCGCACGTTGGCAAGGCCTCGCTCAGCCTGGAAGTCAACAGCGACAACGTGCTCCTGGACCACATCTGGGCCTGGCGGGCGGACCACGGCAACGGCGTCGGCTGGACAACCAACACGGGCGACAACGGCGTCATCATCAACGGCGACCATGTCACGGCCACCGGCCTTTTCGTGGAGCACTACCAGCAGTACAACGTCATCTGGAACGGCGAACACGGCAAAACGGTGTTCTTCCAGAACGAACTGCCCTACGACGCGCCCAACCAGGCCGCCTGGCAGCATGACGGTGTCCTTGGCTGGGCCGGCTACAAAGTCGCCGACTCCGTCAAGACCCACGAACTCTGGGGCGGGGGCAGCTACGTTTACAACAACGTGGACCCCACGATTCACGCCACCCGGGGCTTCGAAGTTCCGGTCACGCCCGGCGTCAGGCTTCACGGCCTGCTGACCGTCAACCTCGGTGCAGGGACCCTGGACCACGTCGTCAACGACACCGGCGCGCCGGTCTCGACGGACGCCGTCGGGGTGCCCAGCTACGTGGCCAGCTTCGGCTAAGGCGCCGCCTGCGGGCGGGATCCCATGTCCCGCCCGCCGGACGGCAGGCCCTTTCGGCCACCGCCCGACACGCCGTCAATCCCGCGCGGCGCTAATTTCCTGTCGCTGCCCGAATACCGGCGCGACAGGAATTTAGCGCGTCGAGGAAGTGGATCCGCGTCGCGGGCGTGACGTCGTGAGCCGCCCGTGCACGGCGGCCGCTCCCCAGACCGTCAGCAGGCAGGCGACCAGCAGCAGCCCGGCCTCGCCCAGGTCGATTCCGTCCAGCCAGGTGGTCACCGGGTCCTCGAGGCCGAAGGCGGCGTTGAAGAAACCGCCCAGGGTGATGAACGAAATGAACAGGGCCGACACGGCGGAGATCCCGGTGATCAGTGCGTTGAAGCCCAGCCGCCTTTGCGGACTGTGGATAGCTGAGCCGTACATACGCATCATCACCACCCCGTTGGCGGTGTCGCACAGCGTCATGGCGGCGGTGAACGCCAGCGGAAGGGCCAGGAGGGCCAGCGGGGAAACTCCGGCCAGGGATGCCGAAGTCGCCATGACCAGCAGCCCGATGGTGGTGGCGGTGTCAAAGCCCAGGCCGAACAGGAACCCGATGACGTAAATGTTCCGCGGCCGCTGGACCCGGCTGAGGGGCTTCGCCAGCAGCCGGGCCACGAATCCCCGGGCCTCAAGATCCTCGTCCCGCACCTCTCCGCCGCCCTGCGCACTCCGGTAAGCCTTCGAGGCCCGGAGAAAAGCGGAGCCGTTGAACAGGCCCATGGCCAGCAGGAAGGTCCCCGAGACCCCGCTGCCGATCAGGCCCAGCACGAGGTTTCCGGCGGTGCCGTCCGACATGAACTCGCCCACGATAGCGGCGCCGCCCACGGCGAGGATGCCGGCCAGGATCACCACCGAGCTGTGGCCCAGGCTGAAAGCGAACCCGACACTCACCGGGTCTTTCCGCTGGGCCACGAACTTGCGGGTCGAATTGTCGATGGCGGCGAGGTGGTCCCAGTCGTAGCTGTGTTTGATGCCCGCCGCATAGGCAGTCAGCACCAGGCCAAGTGCCAGCGGAGCGCCGGACGTCACCAAACCTGCGAGGAGAAGGACGACGGCGGCGGCGTGCAGGGCGACCACCGCACCGAAGGTGATGAACAACCGGGTCCGCAACGGGAGATTCCCCCGCTGACGGTACAGGGCGGCGAACGCGGTTAACGTGGTCATCAGTACTTCCTGAGGTCCAGGGGCGCCGTGCCGTGCCACCGCTGCCGGAGCAGCGCGGTGCAGGCCCCCAGCAGCCTCTTGAGTTCCTCGGTGCTGTTCGACAGGGACCGGAGTACCAGACCGCTGATGCCATCAACTGAAGAAGTCAACGAGACCCCCGTGCAGGCGTCGTGCCCATCGGTCAGTGCATGCAGTTCGTCCGCGAGTTCCTGGTCGACGCGCCCGTCGACGACGATCAGGGATCCCAGATGGCTGAAGCCCTCCATAAATCCCAGGCCGGTGACGTCGTGCTGGGGAGGCCGGATCAGCAGGTTGTCGAGCGCCAGCAGCCTGCCCCGCCCCGCGGATCCGATGGTGATCTCGGTCCGCAGCCGCAGTTCCTCGTAGCGGAACGCGGCGCCGTCCGGTGACCAGCCGGGAGTGATCACCTCTGACATGACCAGGCTCGACGTCGGGTGCATGGTGATGTGGGTGTTCTGCCGGTAGCTGGCTTCCCGGTAGGCGATCAGCTGGTCCGGCGCCAGTTCCAGCTGGGCCCGCTCCCCCAGCCGCAACCGCATCCGCTGCTCGGCAAACGAACCCGGTGTCCGGTAGACCTTGGTGGCCGACTGGGTAGTGAGCAGCAGCTTCGCCCCCGCCGCCACCTCCACGTCAATGACATACAGATCAGCCCCCAAATACGCCCCGCCAGGATTCACCACCACATAACAAACCTGCCCGGACCCATCCAAGTAATGGGGCCGCAAAACCCGCAAGGCGCCCTGATGAAACTGACGCGCGGCCACGGAGCGGCCCGCACGGTCGGCGATGACAAGCTCGAGGTGACCCATAGGCTCCCGGGCGTTCTGGTTGGCTCCGGCGGCTTCACCGGATTTGGGGCCGTGCCCGCTTCGCGGTGCCCGCCACGCCGCGGCCCCAAAATCCGGCCTCGCCGCCTCAGCGATCAGGTCACCAGCCCGCAGCCCGAGAATACTCATGACGCCAGGTCGAGCATCAGGACATCGCGCCGCACCCATTCGATGACCCGCTCCAGCCCTTCGTCGGTCTTGAGGTTGGTGAAGCAGAACGGCTTCTCGCCCCGGAATTCGCGCGAGTCCCGCTCCATCACGGCCAGGTCCGCGCCGACGTGCGGCGCCAGGTCGGTCTTGTTGATGATGAAGAGATCGGACTTGATCATGCCCTGGCCGGCTTTCCGCGGGATCTTCTCACCCTGGGCCACGTCGATGATGTAGATGGAGAAGTCCACCAGTTCCGGGCTGAATGTCGCGGAGAGGTTGTCCCCGCCGGATTCCACGAAGATCACCTGCAGGTCCGGGTGGCGCTTCCTAAGCTCCTCGATGGCGGCCGTGTTCATGGACGTGTCTTCGCGGATGGCCGTGTGCGGGCAGCCGCCGGTTTCGACGCCGATGATCCGGTCGATCGGAAGGATTCCGTTGGCGGCCAGGATCTTGGCGTCCTCGATCGTGTAGATGTCGTTGGTGATGGCGGCCATGGAGATCTCCCGGCTCATATGGCGGGTGAGTCGCTCCACCAGCTGGGTCTTGCCGGCACCCACCGGGCCGCCGATGCCGATTTTGATGGGCTCAGACATATTCTTCTCCAGACATATTTCTCGTGTGGCGGACTTAGCTCATAAACATGCGGGCACGCTGGCGTTCGTGCCGCATCTGCGAAATTTCAAGGCCGGGGCTGACCGCCCCGAAGTCGGAAAGGGCAAGGCTCCCTGCCCGTGCGACGGCGGCCGTTACGTCGCCGGCGGCCTGACGCAGCAGCCGCTGGCCGGCGTTCTGCCCCAAAGGAATCGCCCGGACGGCGTTCTGCGTCAACGACGTCGCCGTGGCGAACAGGTAGGCGGAGAGGGCCTCCGGCAGCGGGACGCCCAGGGAACGCGCGACGACGGCGAACGCCAGCGGCTGGTGGCCGGCGGCGCGGCCGGAACCCACCAGCTCCCGGTAGTCCGCCAGTTCAGCGGACGGAAAGATCTCCGCGCCGATCTCCAGCAGCCGGGTGCCCATTTTGACGCTGGCCTCGCGCAGCTGCCGGGGCAGCAGCTGGGCCGTCAGCAATGCATCCAGTTCAGCGACGGAAAAATCCTCATAGAGGAACCGGATAGCCAGGGCGTCCGAATAGGTCAGCTGCTGGCCCACGAAGGCGGACAGCCAGACCCCGAACGACGCCTCATCATGGACCCGTCCGCGCTCGATGTAGCTTTCAAACCCCAGCGAGTGAGCAAACGCCCCGGTCGGCAGCGCCGAATCGCACAGCTGCTGCAAAGCGAGCTGGTAAGGCGCGGGGCTAGTGGCTGTGTTCGGCATGGCGGAAGGGGACGGGCATCACGCGCTCCTGGCGGTCATAGGGCGCTCCGACGAGTTTGAGGTAGTCCTCCACGGTGTGGTCGTACTGGCAGACCATCACGGCGGCGCCATATTCCGAGGAGGGCTCGAAGAACTGGGCTTGCAGGTGCCGGTTCCCGAGGGAATGCGCCACCACGCCCATCTCGTGGATGGAACGCGGCGCGATGACCAGGACATCGGTGGGCAGCACCGACACGACGATCATGTTGGTGTCCGCGACGTGCAGGATGTCGCCGTCGCGCAGGTCCCCGGACCCGGACGGGAGGCGGATGCCGATTTCCTTGCCGTGGTCGGTGGTGACGCGCTGGACGCGTTTGACCAGCTGGGCGCTGGGCAGCACCACCTTTTCCCGGTGGAGCCCGGCAAAAGGGTCGGGTCCGGAGCGAAGGTCGTGGGTGTTGCCGAGGACCTTTTCGATGATCATGCCTGTCTCCTCCGGGAGCCTAGAAAAGGAAGTAGCGCTGCGCCATGGGCAGCACGTCGGACGGTTCGCAGGTGACGTCCTCGCCGTCGACGGTGACCCGGTACGTTTCCGGGTCCACGTCGATGTCCGGGGTGGCACCGTTGTACTTGAGGTCCGCTTTCGTGAGGCTGCGGATGCCGGACACGGGCCGGATGACTTTCTCCAGCCCGAGCTCCGCCGGGACACCGGAGTCGATGGCGGCCTGGGAAAGGAAAGTGATGGAGGACTGCTGCAGGGCCTTGCCGTAGGTGGCGAACATGGGCCGCATGGTGCGCGGCTGCGGCGTGGGGATGGAGGCGTTGGCGTCACCCATCAGCGCATAGGCGATCTGCCCGCCCTTGAGCACCAGGTCCGGCTTGACCCCGAAAAACGCCGGGTCCCAGAGCACCAGGTCCGCGAACTTTCCCACCTCCACCGAGCCGATGGAGTCCGCCATGCCCTGCGCGATGGCCGGGTTGATGGTGTATTTCGCCACGTAGCGCTTGATCCGGAAGTTGTCGCTCTCCGCGCCAAGGCCGGTCGCAGCGCCGTGCACACCGCCGCCTGCATTGTCCCCCTGGGGGTCTTTCAGCACGCCGCGTTGCCGCTTCATCTTGTCCGCCACCTGCCAGGTGCGGATGACCACCTCGCCCACCCGGCCCATCGCCTGCGAGTCCGAGGAGGTGATCGCGAAAATCCCCAGATCCTGCAGCACGTCCTCGGCGGCAATGGTCTCGGCGCGGATGCGCGAATCCGCGAAGGCCACGTCCTCCGGGATGTCCGGGTTGAGGTGGTGGCAGACCATGAGCATGTCCAAGTGCTCTTCGATGGTGTTGCGGGTGTACGGCAGCGTGGGGTTGGTGGAGGCCGGCAGGACGTTGGGCAGCCCGGCGATCTTGATGATGTCCGGGGCGTGCCCGCCGCCGGCACCCTCGGTGTGGAAAGTGTGGATCACGCGCCCGTCGATCGCCCGGATGGTGTCCTCCACGAAGCCACACTCGTTCAGCGTGTCGGTGTGGATGGCCACCTGGACGTCGAACTGATCCGCCACCTGCAGCGAGGTGTCGATCGAGGACGTCGTGGAGCCCCAGTCCTCATGGACTTTCAGTCCGATCGCCCCGGCGCGGATCTGCTCGGCCAGGGGCTCGACGGCGGACGCGTGCCCCTTGCCGAGCAGGCCGATGTTGATCGGGAGTCCTTCGGCGGCCTGCAGCATCCGCTGGATGTGCCATTTTCCGGGGGTTACGGTGGTGGCTTTGGTGCCCTCGGCGGGGCCGGTGCCGCCGCCGATCATGGTGGTTACGCCGCTGCACAGCGCGGCGGGAACCTGGTCCGGTGAGATGAAGTGGATGTGGGAGTCCACGCCGCCGGCGGTCAGGATCTTCCGCTCGCCCGCGATGATCTCCGTGCTGGCACCGATCACGATGTCCACGCCGTCGGTGATCTGCGGGTTGCCGGCCTTGCCGATCCGGAAGATATGGCCGTCCCGGAGCGCGACGTCGGCCTTGTAGATCCCGGTGTAATCCAGGATCACGACGTTGGTGATGACGGTGTCCGGAATGTCTTCCCCCTGGACGTCCCCGTCCCGGGTCAGTTGGCCGTTCTGGCCCATGCCGTCGCGGATCACCTTCCCGCCGCCAAACACCACTTCCTCGCCGTAGACGGTGAGGTCATTCTCGATCTCGAGGAAGAGTTCGGTGTCGGCGAGGCGGATGGCGTCGCCCGTCGTCGGGCCGTACAGGTCCGCGTATTGCCTGCGTGGCAACTCGAAGCTCATTTGCGTCCCTCCTCAACCGGGGCAAGCGGGCCGTTGACCGCGTTGCTGAGGCCGTAGACCTCGCGCCGGCCGGCCAGCTGGATCAGCCGGACGGTCCTGCTGTCCCCGGGTTCGAACCGGGCCGCCGTGCCCGCCGGGATGTCCAGGCGCCGGCCGGAGGCGGCCTGCCGGTTGAACGCCAGGGCGGCGTTCGCTTCGGCAAAATGAAAGTGCGATCCCACCTGTACGGGGCGGTCGCCGGTGTTGGTCACCACGACGTCGATCGCCTCGCGGCCCGCGTTGACCAGCACCGGCTCCGTGTTGAGGACGTATTCTCCGGGAATCATGCAGCTCCCCTATCGGATGGGATCGTGGACGGTGACGAGCTTGGTCCCGTCCGGGAACGTGGCTTCAATCTGGACGTCGTGGATCATCTCCGGGACGCCTTCCATAACGTCCTCGCGGCCCAGGACGGTGGTGCCGTAGCTCATCAGCTCCGCGACGGTCCTGCCGTCGCGGGCGCCCTCGATCAGCTCGTAGCTGATGATGGCCACCGCCTCCGGGAAGTTCAGCTTCAGCCCACGCGACTGGCGACGGCGGGCGAGGTCGGCCGCGACCACGATCATGAGCTTTTCCTGCTCACGGGGCAAGAGGTGCATGACGGATTCCCTTCACACCGGCGGTCACGGGCCTGGCGGCGCCGTGGTGTTGCCAGAGTAGACGGGGAACGTTTCCTGCAGGTTTCTTACGTCACAAACTGGTGTGCAGCTGACGCAAGCCGGGGCCTGGGTTCCAGCCCGCCTCACGGCCGGAACGTTGCCGGTACCCCGCCGGCGGGCAGCTTCCGCCCAGCCTCCCTTGTTAGGGTGGAGGCATGAAACTCCGCCTCGCCGCCCTGTCCGCTGCCACGCTCATGATCGCCCTGACGGGCTGCGGTCAGGTGCAGGACGCCGCGAACAAGGCCGTCAGCGATGGCGCGTCCCAGGTTGCCACGGCGGCCGGCAGTGAAGTGAAGAAGCAGGCCTGCGCGGTCGTGGAGGACGGCCTGGTCAGTGTCCAGGACAAGGAACTGCTGGGCGGTCTTGTCGCCGGTGCGGAAACCGCGGGTGTTCCCGCCGAGATCACCACCCCGTTGCGCCAGATCGCCGAGTCCGGCGACCAGGTCCCGGGCGATTCCGTCAAGGCCCTCCAGGACGCCTGCGCCAAGTAGCGGCCGCAGGACAAGGGCGGGCCTTAGCGCTTGCCCTTTTTCCGTGATCCCTTGCCCCGGCCCTTATCCGGGTTCGGCGCGTAGCGCTGCGCCACCTTGGGCTTCTTGACGGCCGGACCGCGGCGGTCCGGTTTCGGTTCCTTCTTCGGCTTCTCCTGCTGGGCGGAAGGCTGGCGGGAGCTCGCGGCGGTGCGGCCCCGGACGATCCCGATGAACTCCTCGATCACCTCATCCGTGCTGTCGCTCGGCCAGGCCACGGCAATCTCCGTCGTGGGTGCACCGGTGAGCTTCCGGGCCACGGTGTCCTTGACGTTGAAGTGCCGCGCCACGGACATCGGCAGGATCACCAGGCCGGCGCCGGTGGCCACCACCTGCAGGGCCATTTCCGGTCCGCCGAGTTCCGCCACGTCCAGGAACGTTTCCTTGGACAGGTCCGCCAGGGCCACCTCCTCGAACACCGAGATCTCGTGTCCCTTGGGCGCCACCACCACCGGCTGCTCCTCGTACAGGGGAATCACGCTCAGCCCTTCGCGCTCCACCGGCAGCCGGACGAAGCTCAGGTCCGCGGTTCCGTCGCGCAGCACGGCGAGCTGGGCGCCGTCGTCGGACATAAAGGAGTGCAGCGGAACATCAGGCATCCGCTCTTCCCAGCGCCGGGTCCACTTGCCCGGCGTCACGCCGGCGACGTACGCGAATCGCAACTCCCGCGCTGCTGCTTCGGCCGGGACGGCGGCGGTTTCGTCGGGGGTCTGGGGCGTTTCTTCGGCTGCGGACACATGTTCACAGTACCGCCCGGGCGGTCGCATAGCGGGTGTCAGTGCTCAGCGCCGGTGCCCAGTCAGGCTCTGGCCGGATACCCTTGAACCATGACCTCTGCAAACTCCCAGTCCATGAAGCCGGCCACCGTTGCCAAGAAGCTTGGCATCTACCTGCCCGCAACACCCCAGGAGTTCCAGGATTCGGTCATCTCCCGCGCCGATTTCGCCGAGCTTCAGGCCAACCCGCCGGAGTGGCTCGCCGAACTGCGCCGCAACGGCCCGCACCCCCGTCCGGTGGTGGCGCAGAAGCTCAACGTCTCCATCAGCGGCCTGGCCCGCGGCGGCGTCGAGGAAGCGCTGACGACGGCGGAAATCACCGCGCTGCTGCAGGCTCCCCCGGCATGGCTGGTGGCCGAACGCTCCACGCACGCTGCCGTCCGCGCCGAGGCCCAGCGGGTCAAGGACGAGGCCGCGAAAAAGGACGCCAAGAAGGCACGCACCGCCGCCGAGTAGCCGCGGTTCCTCGCCACTGGCTTGGCCCGGATCACGGCGAGGGTCATCTAGGTCCTGCTCAGTCCTGGTGGAGCTGGACGAAGTTCCCGCACCCGTCGTCGAACACCGCCGTGGTGCCGCCGGGACCGTCGGAGGGCTCGCCCTGGAACATCACGCCCTTGGCCGCGAGTCGATCGAACTCAGCCCGGACATCGGGCACACCGAAGACAATCGCAGGCATCCCGGCGTCGTGGAGTGCATTCATGTAGGTGGATCCGATCGGGTTGTCGCTGGGCTCCAGCAGGAGCCCGACCGATCCGCCGCCTGACCCTGCCGGGTCCTTCACGATGAACAGGTTGTGCTCCGGCATGACCAGAAGGCTCTCAAAGCCTAGAATTCCGGTGTAGAACTCGTAAGCGGCGGCGGGGTCTTTGACGTGGATACTGCACATTTTCAGTCGCATGGGCCCTAGGCTACGCCGGGACCCGACCGGGTGTGAACCGCACCCGCCGCGGCGGGTTCCCGCAAACCCCGGACCATTGACGGCCCGCCTTCCATGGATTCCAATGGAATCAGCGGAACCGCGCCCGCCCGGGCCGGATCCCTGGAGGTGTTGGAATGCCGTCCCTTTTCTATCCCGCCCCGTTCGCGCTGTGGCAGCTCCTTGCCCTGGCCGTCATCGTTGTGTGCGCTTCGGCAGGCTCGGTGTATCTCATCCGCAGGCACGTGGCCGCCGGCGGTGACGTCTTGCCGGATTCAGTATTCTGGGACGGTTTCGCCGGACTCGCCATCGTTGCGCCGGCCGTGATCCTCCCCGCCTTGGCAGCACCGTGGGCGGGCCTGCTGCTGGGAGTCCTCGCCGTTGCCTCCGCTGCCGCCTCCTATTTCTGGACACCCAGGGAACTCAGCCGGCAGGAGGCCCGGCGTGCGTCCCGGGACATCGCAGCCAGCAACGAGGCGGCTGCCGCCAGGCACCGCAGCCTCCTGGCAAGATGGCAGCGCTACGAATTGGACCCGGCGCTCAGCATCGACTACCCCGCCATGAGTGACTCCCGCCAGCCGGAGACCGCCGCCCTGATCCGCGCGATGAAGGACGCGGAGCGGCTTCGCGGCGGGACGGACGCAGGTTACGCCCCGGCCGTTGCGCGGCTGGAACAGGCCCTCGACGACGCCGAGCGGGCCGCCGGCGTCGGGCGCGAAGCCCCGGCCCGCCCTGCCGGATTCACCAGCACCGACCCGGCGCTCGGCTGAGCGCGCATCCCACCCGCTGGTCTCTGAGGCGGAACGTACCCACAGGCCACGGTCGTCCCCGGAAGGAAATCCCATGACAGACATCACCATCATCGGCAGCGGCAACATGGCCCGGGCGATCGGAACCCGCGCCGTGGCCGCGGGACGTTCGCTGCAGATCCTCAGCCGGTCCCCGGAACACGCCGCCAAACTCGCCGCCGAACTGGGAGCTGACACCACCTCCGGAGGACTGGGCGATATCCCGGAGGGTGACATCGTGGTCCTGGCCCTCTACTTCGAACCGGCCAAGGAAGTGGCGACGCACTACGGCGACACCCTGAGCGGCAAGACGGTGGTGGAGATCAGCAACCCGACCGACCCGGACTTCGATTCCCTCACCGTCGAACCGGGCTCCTCGGCCGCCGAGGAAATCGCCGCCTTGCTGCCGGGCGCGGAAGTGGTCAAGGCTTTCAACACGACGTTCGCCGGCCCGCTGGCGGCCGGGGCAAAGGGCGGGATGCCGCTGGACGTCTTCATCGCCTCGGACTCCGGGGACGCGGCCAACGCGGTCGCGTCGTTTGCGGCAGCCGCAGGACTCCGGCCACTAAAGGTTGGCGGGCTGAGGCATGCCCGGGAACTGGAGGGCTTCGAGCTCCTCGTCATGGCCCTGCAGGCCAACCCGGCCTACGAGTCCTTCGACTGGACCGCAGGGCCCAAGATCATCGACTAGGGACCTACAGTTCCACCGTGCCGCTTTCCCCCACGCTCATGCGGCTGTGCGTGACCTTGGATTTGACCCACTGCAGCACCGTCGCGGCGGTTCCGCCGGGGCTGGTCCAGTATTCAGCGGAGTCGGAATCGACGTGAAGGAGCACCACGTCGGGGGTATCCGGGCCGTCCGGGAACCAGGCCTCCACCATCTGGTTCCACAGCTCATGGATTTTCTGGCGGTCGGTGACGACTTCCGCCGTTCCGGCCACCGACACCCATTCCGTCCCCTTGCCGAACGAGACGTTGACTCCCGGGTGCGCCCGGACATGGGCCACCTGCGAAGTGGTGATCGACGTGAAGAACCACATGTCGCCGTCGTCCTTCACGTCCTGGACGGCCAGCGGCCGGCTGACGAGCGCGCCCTCTTCGTTGACGGTGGTGAACATCCCGATCCGCGAATCGTTGATGATGTCCGTAACTTTGCTGATGTTCTCTGCGTCCGACATGCTGTCACCTCGTTCTGGTTCCAAACAGGGGAAGGTCCCCCTCCCGCCAGCCTATTGGTAAGTTTGCTTACTTTCCAGTGGCCGGCGGGTGGAGGACCTTTGGTCCGTCGCGGTGGGGGCCTAGTACCCCCTCGGCAGGACCTTGCCCTTGAAGAACTCCGGGCGCACCTTGTACATCACCAGCATGAGGACCACACCCAGCAGGATGACACCCATGCCCAGGACGAACACAAGGCCAATCCCGCCGACGGATGAACCGGAGCCGTAGGCCGGATCCATGGAGTCATAGGCGGTCTTGAAGAACATCACCAGCAGGATGACGCCGCCCAGGAGCGGGGAGAGGAACTTGAAGAAGAACGCCTGCGCCCCGCTGAAGGCTTCGCTCCGGAAGAACCAGACGCAGGCCAGGGCGGTGATGCCGTAGTAGAAGCAGATCATCATGCCCAGCGCGGTAATGGTGTCCCACAGGGCGTTCTCCGAGGTGGTCCGGGTGATCACGTAGAAACCCGCGGCGGCGATGGCGGCGGCGATCGTGGCGTAGCTCGGGGACTTGAACGTGGGGCTGATCCGGCCGAACTGGGTCGGCAGCGCCTTGTAGTGGCCCATCGCCAGCAGCGTCCGGGCCGGTGAGACGAACGTCGACTGCAGGGACGCGGCCGAGCTGCTCAGGATGGACAGGGACATCAGGATGGCGAACGGACCCATGACCGGCCCGGCCAGGACGGCGAAGATGCTCCCCTGGTTTTCGGGGTTTCCGGCGCCCAGGCCTTCCTCACCGATGCCGGCGTACGTCAGCGTGGCCAGCGCGACGGTCATGTAGATGATCACGATGACGAGCACGGTGACGGTGGCCGCGCGGCCCGGGGTCTTCTCCGGGTTGCGGGTTTCCTCGTTCATGGTGAGGGTGACGTCCCAGCCCCAGTAGATGAAGATCGAGAGGGACACGCCGGCGGCGAAGGCCGAGAAGGATTCGACGGCAAACGGGTTGAACCACTCGGGCGTGATCGCGGTGGCATCGAAGGCGGTGCCGTTGGCGACGTGGCTGAAGGCGGCGATCGCAAACCAGCCGAGCACTAAGAGCTGGAACGCGACCAGCACGTACTGCACCCCCTTCGTGGTTTCCATGCCGCGGTAGGAGATCCAGCAGGCCAGCGCGATGAACACCAGCGTCGTGGCGATGTTCAGCGGCAGGTTCAGGGTCAGGTCGGCCAGTTCGGGGTTGCCGAACAGCTGGGCCAGCATCAGGTAGAAGAAGTCCACAGCCACGGCTGCGAGGTTGGAGAGCACGATGATCGTCGCGGCGATCAGTCCCCACCCGCCCATCCAGCCGATCCAGGGACCGAAGGCGCGCGATGCCCACGTGAAGGAGGTTCCGGCGTCGGGCATGGCGTTGTTCAGTTCGCGGTAGCCGAAGGCCACCAGCAGCATCGGGACGAAGCCCACCAGGAAGATCGCCGGCAGCTGGACCCCGACCTCGGCGACGGTGGGGCCCAGGGCCGCAGTCAGTGTGTAGGCCGGCGCAATACAGGACACACCGATAACGACGGCGCCGATCAGGCCCACCGATCCGGCCTTGAGGCCCTTGGCGCTCAGTCCTGCGTGGGTGTCGTGCGAGGTCTTGGCCGCCGCGTGTTCGGTGCTCATTGGGGTGCCTCTCCGGACGTGTCATTCGACGTGGACTGGTTCTGGTGCTTGAGTTCGTAACCGCTGGGAACCACCAGCATCGGGACCGGCAGGGCGCGCAGGATCCGGTTGGCGGTGCTGCCCAGAAAAATGGAGCGGGCCTGGGCAAGGCGGCTGGAACCGATCACCATGACCTCGCCGTCTTCCCAGTCGAGGTCATCCACGGCCTCTTCGATGCTCCGGCCCTGCGCGACGACGACGTCGGTCTTCGCCGCCAGCTGGACGCCCGACTGGTTGACCGGCGCGGCGGCCGCAACGGTCTTCTCCGCGTACTCGCGGGCGGCCGCAGCCGCGTCGCCGGAGTTGCCGCCGTCGAGCGCCAGCAGGGATACCACCCGCAACGGGACCTTCCGGTTCGCCGCCATGCCGATGGCGAAGTCGAGCAGTTTTTCGGCCCCTGCCCGGGTGCCAAGACCGCAGCTGATCCGGGTCAGGGCCTCCTTGCGGTGGTAGCCGTGAGGCGCCAGGGCCACCGGAACCGTGGATGCATGGAGCAGCGCACTGGCAACGGAACCGATGGTGAACCGCTTGAAGAGCCCGCCGCTGGTTGCCCCGATGACCAGGACGTCCGCCCCGAGTTCCTCGGCCGCCTCGATCAGTGCATGGGCATCGGAGTCGCCGCTGCGGATATGTGCCTCCGCCGGGACGTCGGCCGGAACGAGGGCGAGGGCCTCGTCGAGCCATTCACGTGCCTGCTCGTTAAGGAGGGTCTCGAAACCGGCTTTGGGTGCATGCGCGGCGCCGAACTGCTGGACCTCGGGCACCACCAGTACGAGGTCCAGGCTGGCGCCGCGTCCGCGGGCCATCGCTACGGCCAGATTGACGGCATCATGGCCTCTGGCATTGGCTGAATACCCCACTACGTAACGCATCTGGCCGATCCTTTCTGAACTGTTGGCGGGTTGGTTGGAGGCGATGGGCTAGCTGGCAGCTGCGGGGGCACGGTCTGCCGCTGCCACGATCCGGGCCGCCGTGCCGCGTCCCATCCGGACTGCACCGTCGACGTGCTGGTAGCCCTCGGCGGCGAGATCCGAGCACGACCAGTAGATGGGGCCGACCGGCGCGAGCTGGTCCTTGCCGTAGCGATGCAGTCCGCCGAGGTCGTAGCTGGCGGCATAGGCTCCGCGGGTCCATTCCTCGGACCCCCAGTCCGACTCGTAGTAGACCTTCGGCTCGAGGGCCTTGTCGCCCAGGAATCCGGCAATCGATTCCAGGATGCTCCGGCGGCGCTCCTCGGCGCTGAGCTCGAACATGGCGTCGGCCTTCTCATCCGAGACGAAGCCGACCAGCGTGCCGCGGGGATCTTCATGGTTGGTGTTGTCGTAGACCTCCTGGACCAGCGCTCCGGCCCCGAAGCAGGTTCCGGAGAGTCCGTCCTCCCGCCAGAACGGGCTGCTGTAGACGGCGTGGACCTTGATGACCAGGCCCAGAGACTGGTGCTGGTGCATCTGGTGCTGGCGGCGCGGCAGCGGCGGATTAAAGGAGACCCGGGAATACAGATTCGGCGGTACCGCCATGATCACGAAGCGCGCATTCACCGTGGCGCGTTCGGATACGGCGGTCACGGTGCGCCCTCCCGCATTTACTCCCGCGGCGGCACCCCAGTTGATGGTGCGCACTGGGCTGTCGAGCACCACGTCGTCGCCCAGTTCGGCGGCTATCAGCAGGGAGACCTGCTGCATCCCGCCGACGACCCGCTTGTCGAGGATGAAGTCCTCGTCGGTGAGGTGAGAGAAGGATCCGGCCGAGGCAGCCATCAGGACTGCCTGCAGGGCGGAGAAGGCGTGGGCGGGTTTGGTCAGCATGCCGCCGGCAATGAAGAGGCCAATGTTGTTGCAGGCTTCCTCGTCCGGGGAGTTTTCGCGCAGCCAGTGGTGGAAGGAAATGGTGTCCAGTTCACGCGCCTTGGGGTGGGCCCACGGCTCAGTGGGACCAATCTCGGCGGCCAGGGAATCCAACAGGGCGGTGAGCTTCGCCATTTCGGCCGCGGTGGTTTCGCTGACCGGGAACGTATCGCCCGTGTAGAGGGTGCGTTGGCCGTCGGAACCGATGTAGACGGACTGGCCCTCGCGGTACCGCGAGTAGGTCTGCAGGCCAAGCTCGTCGATGAGCGCCAGCAGTTCGGTCTGGTCCGGCGAGACCCACTGGCCGCCGATCTCAAGCATGGCGCCGTCGATCGTGTCGGTCCACGTGCGGCCGCCGACGCGGTCGCGTGCCTCCAGGACGGCCACGCTCAGTCCCGCCTTCTTTAGTTCCCGGGCTGCGGTCAGCCCGGCTGGGCCGGCTCCTACGATGACGACGTCGCGGTCAAGTTCCAGCATGATGTCCTCTCTGCGGCCGCCCGGAGTGATGCGGGCCACTAAATGAATGCCGTTCATTTAGACTATAGACCGTTCAGATGCATCAGGGAAGACCTCCCGTCCAAGAATTTTTCGCCCGTAAAGTCGCCCGTAAAGTAGGGGCACAATGGGAGCATCCAGGACAGCGACAGAAGAAAGGCCAGCAATGCCGGCATCAACCAGTGCCACTGCAGATCCGCACCGCCACGACGCGAAGCCGCGCCGTCGGGCGGGCAGGCCGGCTGCTGCCGTTCTCGACCAGGACGGCATCACCGCGGCGGCGCTCCAGCTCATCGGGAAAAGCGGCTATGAGGGGTTCACCATGGCTGCTCTGGCGCGGACGCTGAATGTGGCGCCGTCGGCTCTGTACAACCACGTCTCGTCCAAACGGGACGTCCTGGTCCTGGTTCAAGACCACTTGACGTCGTTCGTTGACGTGTCCGCCTTCGACGCCGAACCGTGGGACCGGGCGGTGCGCAGCTGGGCGTGGAGCTACCGCGACGTGTTCTCCAAACACACGCCGCTGATCCCGGTGATCGCGGTGCTGCCCGTCACCGATGCGCCCAAGACGCTGGCCATGTATGAGGCGGTCAGCGCCGGATTCCGCCGGGCGGGCTTCCCGCAGGAGCGCATCATTTCGGCAATCGTGGCCCTGGAATCCTTTATCTTCGGCTCGGCTTACGACGTCACCGCACCGTCAGACATCTTCGACTCGGGGAGCATGGCGGAATCGACGCCGAACTTCACGGCAGCCGTCGCGCGCCTGGCCGACCAGGGGTACGAAAACCAGGCCGACGTCGCCTTTGAACTCGGCCTGGGGGCCCTCGTTACCGGATTCGGCGCACTGCGGGGATAGTGCTGGGATAGTTGGGTCGGCGGGTTAAATGAAAAGAACCCCGGTCCGAAGACCGGGGTTCTTTCGATTGCGTGCGCGAGGGGGGATTTGAACCCCCACGCCCTTTCGGACACTGGCACCTGAAGCCAGCGCGTCTGCCGTTCCGCCACTCGCGCGCAACTTCTTCCACTCAATCGTGGCCCGGAATCCGGACCGCCAACCTCGTAAAAGCAGCGAGATCAAGCATAACGGACAACAACGGGAAAACACCAATCGGCCCCCGGAGGGGTGGCGCGGGAGGGTCCGCAGGGCCTGTGGGGTCGGGCACTTGGCCTGCCCCCGGCCCGTATCCCGGCACGGCGCGGCACGCGCAACGGAACCCTGCCGGCGCAGATGAAGCACGCACCCCGTACAGCGGCGCGCGCCGGTGTCAGCGCATGTCAGGGGCCGTCCGGCGCAATTTCCCGGCACGGAGTGGCGACGCGCATTAAGGCCATTCCCAGACTCGCCCAGTAGTATCTGATGTAGGAGTGCCCGTTACCAGCGGGCTCCCGCAGATGTGGGAAACCGAGTTCCGGAACGAATGCTGCCCTGCAGCCGTCACGAAAGGAGAAGGACCATGGGATTGCTGGACAAAGTCGAGCGCGGCATCGAAAAGGCCGTCCGCGGAGTCTTCTCCACCGGTTCTCGCGCCCAGGTGGAGCCTGTCGAGATCGCCAGCCACCTCCGCCGCGAGGTGGACAACAAGGCCATCACCATCGCCGCGGGACGGACCTTGGCCCCCAACGTCTTCGATGTCCTCCTCAGTGACGACGATTTCCAGCGGGCCCAGGAATGGGGCACCCCGCTGGCCGAAGAGCTGTGCGACGTCGTCATCAACCACGTGCGCAGCCAGGGCTACACGCTTCAGGGTCCGGTCCGGATCAGCTTCCGCCGTGACGAGGAGCGCCGGGCCGGCGACTTCGAAATCAAATCGCGGACCGAAAAGTCCCCCGCCGCCTCCGCGCCGGAACAGCCGGCGCATGGCGGCATGCCCGCCGCGCCGACGCGCCAGCCCTCCCGGATGCAGCCCGTCCTGGACATCGACGGGCAACGCTACTCCTTGAACGCGCCGTCGATCGTCCTGGGACGCTCCTCCGAGGCGGACATCCTGATTGACGACACCGGCGTTTCCCGCCGCCACCTGGAAATCCGCACGGGGTCAGGGGCAGCCCAGGCCGTTGATCTTGGCTCCACGAACGGCAGCTACGTCAATGGCCACAAGGTCGTGGGCTCCTCGGAGCTCACCGACGGCTCCACCATCACGATGGGACGGACCAAGATCATCTACCGCCTTTTGCCCGCCGGCCCAGGCGGCCGCCAGTGAGCGAACTGACCATCACCGCCTTGCGCTTCGGTTTCCTCCTGCTCCTGTGGGTACTGATCTTCAGCATCGTCGCGGCCATGCGCCGCGACCTCATGATCGGCCGCAAGGCAGCAGCAGGCGCCCCGACGGCGCGGCAGGTACGCAAGAACCCGGCCCTGGCCGAGCCCGCCGCCCCCGTCCGGCAGCAGCCCCGGCACCTGGTGGTGACCGAAGGCCCGCTCAAGGGCACCACCATCCCGCTGGCGGCCAGCCCCATCCTGCTCGGCCGCGCCCAAGAGGCGACCCTCGTCCTGGAGGATGACTATGCCTCCGGGCGCCACGCCAGGCTGTTTCCCCAAGGCAGCCGCTGGTTCATCGAGGATCTTGGCTCGACCAACGGCACCTATCTGGCCGATCAGCAGCTCACCAGGGCACTGCCCGTGGAGCTCGGTGTCCCCGTGAGAATCGGCAAGACGGTCATCGAATTGAGGCCGTAGCCGTGGCTGCCCCGGATTTGCCCGCAGACAGGGCTGAAGGCAACACTCCTGCCCCGACGCGGCCGCTCATCATGCGCTACGCCGCGCGCTCCGACGTCGGACGTGTCCGCGCGAAGAACGACGACTCCGCGTATGTGGGCCGCCATCTCGCCGTCGTCGCCGACGGCATGGGCGGACATGCCGGCGGCGACGTGGCTTCAGCCGCCACAGTGCTGGACATGATCCATCTCGACACGGATGACTACGACGGCGACGCCGGAACCGTCCTGGCCGACGAGATCCAGACCGCCAATTCGCTGCTCTCCGAACTCGTCCACATCAATCCCAAGCTGGCCGGCATGGGAACCACCGTCACGGCGCTCCTGCTGGCCGAGGGCAAACTGCACTTCGCCCACATTGGCGATTCCCGGGCCTACCGGCTGCGCAACGGCGAATTCGAACAGGTCAGCGTGGACCACACCTTCGTGCAGCGCCTCATCGACGAAGGCCGGCTCCGGCCCGAGGAGGCGGAAACACATCCGCACAAGAACGTCCTGATGCGCGTGCTCGGCGACGTCGACGCCAGCCCGGAACTGGACTTGGACACTCTTGACGTCGAACCGGGTGAGCGCTGGCTGCTTTGTTCCGACGGATTGAATTACGTGGCGGGCCACGTCGTGGAGCGCACAGTCCGCGAGACCAGGAACCTGCGCGAATGCGTCGAGCTGCTGGTCGATCTCACCCTTGAGGCCGGCGCTCCGGACAACGTCACGGTCGTGATGCTGGAAATCGCCGAACAGACCACCGATGACGTCCGCACCGCAGCGGTCGAGGTTGTCCCGGCCCCCTCGTCCTCCACCGTGACCGCGACCGTGTCCGAGAACACCCCGCGGCGATCCGGGAGCACCTTTGGGGCAGCGAAGACTATCGAAGCGCCCCGGAACACCGGCGACACCACAGTTGCCGCGGGCACCGGCGAGGCAGCAGCCCCGGAACCGCCCAAGGCCGCGGAACCGACGGCAGATGCCGGCTCCGGGGCTGACAAACCGGCCGGCAGCGACTCCGATCAGGCAGAACCCGCAACTTCCACGGATCCGCACCTGGGTGAGCATCTTTCTGCCGAGGTGCTCCGCGAGGAACTTGCCGGCCGCCCGCACGAACTCGTAGGCGCTGCGGCCGATGCCGCGGAATCCGGTTCCATCCCCACCATCCCGGGGCGCACCATGGCCCGGCGGGCAGCCACCGTGCTCACCCACAAGTCGGAGCAAGCGCGGGAAGAGGCCGAGGAGTACAAGCCGGCCGGCCGGCCCCACCGCTGGGTGACAGTCGCCATCGCCGCGTCCATCGCGACACTGATCACGGTGGGTCTCTGGCTCGGCTTTGCCTGGACCCAGACGCGTTACTACATCGGGGAGCACAACCAGCACGTGGCCATCTTCAACGGGGTCTCCCAGCGCCTGGGGCCCATCCAGCTTTCCACCCTCGAAGCGGAGACAGATATCCGGATGTCAGATCTCCCCGAATTCTCCCAGCAGCGGGTGCGCCAGACCGTGCCGGCCCGGGATCTCTATGACGCCCAGCGGATCGTGAAGAACCTGGAACGCACCGGCACCACCGCTCCCGCGGACGAGTGCATCACCCCGTCGCCGTCCCCGTCCGCTGCCACGCCGACAGGGACAGCGAGCCCCAAAGCCACGGCCAGTCCCAAAGCTACGGCGAGCCCTGGCGCAGCCGGTTCACCCTCACCCTCGCCCTCGCCCACCGCGCCGATCTGCGAGGCGGGCCAATGACACCCATCGATCCAACCCCCAAGCCGCGCCGGAACATCGAACTGGTCCTCCTGGCGCTGGCCCTCGCCGTCGGCATCGGCGCGAATGCCCTGGTAGGCGTGGACAAACAGAAGGCGTTCGACGCTGATTTCTGGTTCCAATCGAGCCTGCTGGCCGCAGCGGCCCTCGCCTTCCACGTCGTGCTGCGCTTCCGGGCCAAATATGCCGACCCAGTAATACTTCCGCTGGTGGTGGCCCTCAATGGGCTTGGCCTGGCCATGATCCACCGGCTGGACCGTGTCGGGGAAGACACGGGCAACAACCAGCTGCGGTGGACCTTGGTCGCGATGGCTGTCTCGATCGCCGTTATCTGGTTCCTCAAGGACCACCGGATCCTCCGCCGTTTCACCTACATCTCCCTGGCAGTCAGCGCAGTTCTCCTGATTCTTCCGCTGGTTCCCGGCATATCGGCCGGTGAGATCCTCGGTGCGCGGGTGTGGATCAAGTTCGGCTCCATGACTTTCCAGCCCGGTGAGATCGCCAAGATCACCCTCGCCATATTCTTCGCCGGGTATCTTTCCTCCAACCGGGACCTCATCCTGCTGGCCGGGCGGAAAGTCGGCCCCATCCAGTTCCCCCGGTTCAAGGACATGGGTCCCATGATCGCCGCCTGGCTGGTGAGCATCGGCGTCCTGATCTTCCAGCGGGACCTGGGCTCCTCGATCCTGTTCTTCGGTCTCTTCCTCGTCATGATCTACGTGGCCACAAGCCGGATCAGCTGGGTGATTATCGGCGTCGGGCTCATTGCGGCCGGCGGATTCGTCGCCTCCCGCGTCTTCTCCCACGTCGCGCTTCGGATTGATGGCTGGCTCAACGCCTTCACCGACGAGGTTTACGGACGGGAGTTCGGCGGCAGCCTGCAGATCGTGGAAGGCCTGTTCGGCATGGCCAACGGTGGGCTGGTAGGCACCGGCCTCGGTCAGGGACGACCCAACCTCGTTCCGTTCGCCAACAGCGACATGATCATTGCCTCCTTCGGTGAGGAACTGGGCCTGATTGGGCTGTTCGCGATCGTCCTGATGTACCTGCTGCTCTTCACCCGGGGCTTCCGCGCAGCGCTCGGCACCCGGGACGCCTTCGGGAAGCTGCTTGCCACCGGGCTCTCGTTCGCCATCGCGCTGCAGTGCTTCGTGGTGATCGGCGGCGTCACGCGGCTCATTCCGCTCACGGGCCTCACCACCCCGTTCCTCGCCGCTGGCGGCTCCTCGCTGCTGGCAAACTGGATCATCGTCGGACTGCTGCTGCTGATTTCGCATTCGGCCCGCGGCCCGGTGGACACCACCCCGCTGGCTCCAGGCGAGGAACCCGACGGACAGAAAGTAACCCCTGCAATGCCTTCGAAGCCGGCCGCCCTTCCCGGAAGTGGACGGACGAATCCGGACGCTCCAACCGAGGCGGTGAAACTGTGAATCAAGCCATTCGCAACTCCTGGATCGCCGCGATCGCCATGTTCGTGCTGATCTTCGGCGCCCTGAGCTACGTGCAGGTAATCGGTGCGGACGATCTTGAGGCCAATGCCTGGAACAAGCGCACCCTCCTGCAGAACTATTGCAACGACCGCGGAGCGATTATCGTCGGCGGCAAACCGGTGGCGGAGTCCGTGCCTGCCGCGGAAACCTGCATGTTCCAGCGCACCTACACGCAGCCGGAGCCGTATGCCGGGATCACCGGCTACTTCTCCCGGAGCTTCGGCGTCACCGGGCTGGAAAAGACGATGAACCAGGAGCTTGCAGGCAGCTCCGACCAGCAGTTCCTGGACCGGATCGGCCAGCTCTTCCTGGGTAACCAGCCCAAGGGAGCCTCCGTCGAACTCACGCTCGATCCAGAGATCCAGAAGCTCGCATTCGACCTCATACCGGACGGCCAGCGCGGATCGATCGTGGTGACCAACCCGAAGACCGGCGAGATCATCGCCATGGTGTCCAAGCCCTCCTATGACCCCAACCTGATCGCCACCCAAGACCCGGTGGCCGAGGCCGCCAACTTCGCCGAGCTGAACAAGGTGCCCGGGATCAACCTGAACCAGAACGTCAGCGGACCCACCGGGGAACTGCTGGCCCCGGGATCCGTCTTCAAGATCATTGACACGTCCGCGGCGCTGAAATCGGGAAAGTACAACAAGGACAGCATTCTGCCCAACCCGGCCGAAATGTCGTTCCCGGGGATCGACTACACGCTGCCCAACTACGCCGGCGGCAACTGCTACACCCGCGATACCGCGACTTTTGCCTTCGCCCTGCAGCAGTCTTGCAACACGCCGTTCGCCAGCATCGCCCTGGATCTGAACCAGAAGGCTATTGCGGATGAGGCGTCTAAGTTCGGCTTCGGGCAGGACTTTGGCGACCAGCTGAAGCTGGACTCCGCCCCGAGTTTCTTCCCCGAGGAAGAGCTGGATGACGCCAGCCTGGCGCAGTCCTCGATCGGCCAGCGGGACGTCCGCGCCACGCCGCTCCAGATCAACCAGATGACCGCCGCGATCGCCAATGACGGGGTGCAGATGAAGCCGAGCCTGATCAAGGCCGTACGCTCCCCGGACTTGCGGCCGATCAGCGAGCCGGAACCCCAGGTCCTGCGCACCTCCACCACGCCGGAGATTGCCCGGCAGATCAATGAGTGGATGGTCAGCGTCGTCAGTGAAGGCATCGGCCGCGGTGCGGCCGTGCCGGGCGTCCCGGTGGCCGGCAAGACCGGCACCGCAGAGCTCGGCAACGGCCTGAACAACTCATGGTTTACCGGGTTCGCCCCGGCGAATGACCCGCAGGTGGCTGTGACTATTGTCATGGAGGGCGTAGACATCACCACCGGCGCACAGCTAACCAGTCCGAATGCGAAGAAGATTTTTGAGGCGGTGTTGAATAAGTGAGGCCTTCATCAGGAATCACCCTCGGCGGCAGATTCCAGCTGACCACGCGCATTGCGATCGGCGGCATGGGAGAAGTCTGGAAAGCCAAAGACCTGATCCTTGGCCGCATCGTCGCCATTAAGGTGCTCAAGGAGGAGTACACGGGCGACCCCGGCTTCCTCCAGCGGTTCCGCGCCGAGGCACGCCACACCGCGCTCCTCAACCATGTGGGCATCGCCAACGTCTTCGACTACGGCGAGGAAGAGGGTTCCGCCTACCTGGTCATGGAGCTTGTCCCGGGCCAGCCGCTGAGCAGCATCATCGAACACGAACAGGTGCTGTCCCCGGACCGCACCCTGTCCATGATCGCCCAGACGGCGCGCGCCCTCTCGGTCGCCCATGCGCAGGGCCTCGTCCACCGCGACATCAAGCCCGGCAACCTCCTGATCACCCCGGACGGCCGCGTCAAGGTCACGGACTTCGGCATCGCCCGCCTCGCGGACCAGGTCCCGCTCACGCAGACCGGCCAGGTGATGGGCACTGCCCAGTATCTGGCCCCGGAACAGGCCACCGGCCAGCTGGCCACCGGCGCCTCGGACATTTACGCCCTCGGCGTGATCGGCTATGAGTGCCTCACCGGGCACCGTCCATTCTCCGGCGAATCCCAGATCGCCATCGCGCTGGCTCAGGTCAACGATGCTCCGCCGCCGCTGCCGGAAACCCTGCCGAAGCCGGTCCGCGCCCTGCTGATGTCCATGCTGGCGAAGGATCCCAAGAACCGCCCGGCCGACGCCCTCAAACTGTCCGAGGCCGCCGAGGCCATCCGCAACGGTGACATCGCCGCAGCGCACGCCGCCGTTCCGGGCATGCTGCTCTTTGAGCAGGCGACCGGCCCCATCACGGCGCCGGTGGACGTCCCAACGGCAGCGACCGGTGTGATTAGCGGCGCGGACCGGACGACGTCGGCGACGTCGGCTTTGCCTGTGGTGGGCGCTGCCGGCGCCGGCGCCGCGGCGGGGCTGGCTGCCGGAGCAGCCGCCGCCAGCGCGTACGGAGCCCGCAACACGCTGTCGCGGGCCGATGCCCTCGCCGCGGAACGCGATTGGGAGCAGGAGGACGACGGCGACTACGACGAGCCGGCCGAAGAGCCCGAAAAACGCGGCCGCAGCCCCTGGACGTGGCCTCTGATCGCACTGATCCTGCTGGTGCTGTTCTCGCTGGTGGGTATTGTGCTGACCCAGGCCGGAATCCTGTTCCCGGAGACGCCTGCGAGCAGCAGCGCGGCCACCACCACCAGCGCGAAGCCGACCACCACCAAAGCCTCGCCCACCTCCAGCAGCCCAAGCCCCACCAGCAGCTCCGCGACGCCGACCCAGTCCACGCCTGCCGCGATCAACCTGATTCCGGAAGAGTACTTGGGCAAGCAATACAACGACGTCCGCAGCGCGCTGATCGGCCTGGGGCTGACTGTCGACGGCGCCGAGGTCTTCAACGACGCCGCTCCCGGGACCGTCGTCGACATCAACCCGTCCGGGCCTGTCCAGCCGGGTGACACCATCACCGTGAGCTACTCCAAGGGCCCGGAAACCAAGGCCCCGGAGACGGTACCGGTACCGACGTTGCAGTCCGGAGCCAGCGAAAAAGCGGTCCAGAAGGCCATTGAGGATGCGGGACTGCGCTGGTCCAAGGGGGCCGACGTCGATCCGGCGAATGGCGAGGAAGCCGGCACGTTCGTCAGCTCCGAGCCCGCTTCGGGTAGCGATGTGCCTGCCGGCTCCGTCGTCACGTACCACCTGGCCAAGGCCCCCGCCGCGGAGCCCAGCCCGAGTCCAACGGGAACGTAGCCACCGTGCCCAATTCACCCCGCACCCCATCGCACCGGGAGGACCGCGGCCCCGTGAACACCCAGCGCGTCCTCAGCGGGCGCTATGAGCTGGGTGAGCTGATCGGACGCGGCGGCATGGCCGACGTCTTCCGCGGCCTGGACACGCGTCTAGGACGCACTGTGGCGGTCAAACTGCTGCGTCCGGACCTGGCCAGGGACCCCCAGTTCCAGGCCAGGTTTAAACGCGAGGCGCAGGCAGTGGCCGCGCTGAACCATCCCTCGATCGTTGCCATCTACGACACCGGGGACCACGCCGTCCCTGGGGACCACGAAGACACCGTCCGGGTGCCGTACATCGTGATGGAATTCGTCTCCGGGAAGACAATCCGGGACATGATCAGGGCCAAAGACGTCAGCATCGACCAGGCGATCGACTTCACGCTGGGCGTGCTCGCCGCCTTGGACTACAGCCACAAAGCCGGCATTGTCCACCGCGACATCAAACCGGCCAACGTGATGTTCTGCCCGGAATCCAACAGCGTGAAGGTCATGGACTTCGGGATTGCCCGAGCCATGGCGGACTCCGCCGCCACCATGACCCAGACACAGGCCGTGGTGGGGACCGCCCAATACCTCTCCCCGGAACAGGCCCGCGGCGAGACTGTTGACGCCCGGAGCGATCTCTATTCGGCAGGCTGCCTTCTCTACGAGATGCTTGCCGGCAGACCGCCCTTCATCGGCGACAGCCCGGTTTCCGTGGCCTACCAGCACGTGCGCGAGATCCCGGAACTGGTGAGCAGCCTGAACCCGGATGTCTCCGAGGCGCTGGACAGCGTGCTGATGAAGGCGCTGCAGAAGAACCGCGCGGACCGCTTCCAGGACGCCGCAGCATTCCGCCGTGCCCTCCGGGCCGCGCGGAGCGGCGTCGGAGTGGTCCCCCCGGCGGCCAGCGAAGCGGCGACCGATCCCCAGGACACGGTTCCGACGCCGGATACCGCCCCGACGGCGGCTTTCTCGGTTACCGGCGCCAAGTTCCTCGACGAAAATCCGACCGGCCGGCTACGTCCCGCGCTGGAGGACCCGGCCGATGATGACAACGCGCTGACGGCGCAGGGCGACGTCTACGGTGCCGAGGATACCGGCAGCCTTCCGCTGGTCCTGCCTCCCGAACGCGAGGACACCCCGCGTCAGAAGTCCCGCCGTCGGACGTGGATTGCCACCTTGGTGATCCTCACCGTCCTGGTGTTGGCAGGAGGCGGCCTGTGGCTTTACAACATGATGAACCAGGCGCCGCCGCCCGTGGCCAAGGTGCTGGTGCCGTCGGTGACGTCGCTGACCGAGACTGAAGCGCTCCAGAGGCTCTACAATGCGGGGCTGAAACCGCAGCTCAGCCGGCTGCAGCACGAGACCATCGCCAAGGGCGTGGCCGTGGGCACTGTCCCGGCCGAGGGGAGCTCACTGGATCCGAACTCGGATATCACCCTCAATATCTCCGAAGGCCCCAGTGTCATCGCCATCCCCGCGGACCTGCCCGGGCGCACCGAGGCGGCCGCCCGTGATGTGTTGCGCCAGAAAGGACTCGCCGGAGCACCGGGGACCACCATGGCCAACAGCCCCACGGTCCCGGCCGGGATCGTGATCACGACCAAACCGGCACCGGGTCAGAACGTGGCACCGGGCAGCACGGTGGAAATTATCGTGTCCACCGGCAAGGTGGCCGTTCCGCAGCTGGTTGGCCTCCCGCGCGCGGACGCTGAGGCCGCGCTGAAGGCTCTGGGCCTTGGCATGAACGCCACGGACGTCGAGAACTCCCAGGTGGAACCGGGAAAGGTCACTGGACAGGCCGACGCTGCGGAGTCGCTGGTGGAACAAGGCAAAACCGTCGCCGTGACAGTTGCCAAGGCTCCCGCGCCTCCGCCGTCCCCAAGCCCCACCCCCACGCCGACCCCGACGTCCACCAGGGGCGACAACGACCGGGACCGCAACAACTAAGTCTCCCTTGGCGGGCGTCCCCGCTAGTGCTTGATGAGCGGGCTCAGCGCCGAGGCGCGCTGCGCCGCGCCGGCCATGCCCAGGGACTCGAGCCAGTTGCCGAGCATTTGGTAGCCGCCTTCCGTGAGCACCGACTCCGGGTGGAACTGCACCCCGCAGAGGGGCGCGGTGCGGTGTTGGAGGCCCATAACAACGCCGCTCGCCGTCTCGGCGGTGATCTCCAGGACCTCCGGGATGCTCTCCCGGACGGCAGCGAGGGAGTGGTAGCGGGTCGCCGTGAAGGGCGACGGCAGCCCGGCAAAGACACTGCCGCCGCGGTGCTCCACGAGGGACGTTTTACCGTGCATTAGCTCGGGCGCGTGCGTGACTGTTCCGCCGTAGGCCTCGGCCAGCGCCTGGTGGCCCAGGCAGACACCCAACATCGGTTTGTTGTGGCGGCCGCACCACTTGATCAGCTCGATGCAGACCCCCGCCCCGGCGGGGTTTCCGGGACCCGGGGAGATGAGGACGCCGTCGCGCACTTCTGCGAGCTCGATCGCCTCGGCCAGGGTGACGTCGTCGTTGCGGACCACCGTGGTCTCCGCACCGAGTTCCTGGAGATATCCCACCAGGGTGTACACAAAGCTGTCGTAGTTGTCGACGACGAGGATTTTGGTTGTGCTCATGGCCTTGCTGAACCAATCGTTGAATCAGTGAACTGGGTGAATTGTGCCATCCAGGGAAAAAGGAACTGAACCATCAATACCAGCACGCCTGCGGCCAACACCAGCGCGGTGGCAATGCGAAGCCACAGGGGACCGGGCAAATGCCGGAAGATCCAGGCGTACACGGCTTAGCCCTCCCCGGAGGCGCGTTGGACCTGGCCGGCGATCTCCGGCGGGGGACCCGCCGACGTCGGTTGCCAGTGTTCCAGCAGCGAGTAGGCGACGATCCGTTCCTGGGAGCCGAACCGCGGATTGCAGCTGGTCATCGTGAAGTAGCGCTCCGTGGGGGTGGCCACCGGCTGCGTCGGCACCGGGAGCAGGACGTCCGTCCTGGCCGGAAGGACAACTTCGCTGTTCCGGAAGCTGTACACGTAGTAGCCGTCACGGGTCTGGATGTAGATCCGGTCCCCGGGAACCAGGGCGTCGATGTTGTCCAGGACCGCTCCATGGGTCTGCCGGTGGCCCGCCACCGCCACGTTGCCCACGGCGCCCGGCATGGCGGTTCCCTCATAATGCCCCAGACCGAGTGAGTCCAGCACGGCCGGGGTGGTTCCCTGGATCAGGGGCCGGGTGTAATCCGCACCGAACCTCGGAACATAGACAATGCCGATCGTCGAGCCCGCACCGGGTTCCGCGGCGACCTTCGGCAAACCGTGGTCGGTATCGGATGAGCCGGCGGGCGCAGCCGGGAGGTCACGGGCGAATTCGCTGATGACGGCACGCTGCCGGACATCCGCTGCCAGGTTGGTCCACCACAGCTGCCAGGCGATAAAGAGGAGCACGACTACGCCGGCGGTGATGAGCAGCTCACCCAGTACCTGGACGATGCGGAAGGAAATTCCGGCGCGGCGGGTCGACCCGGCAGCGGAATTCTCCTGCAGCTGCAGCACGTGGCCTCTCCTCCCGGACGTTCGCGGCGGACACCACTGTGGCCTGAACTACAGCTAGAATTGGCTCCGAATAAGAACTCAACCATGACCAAGAGCGCGCTGACCGCCGGTGGATTCCTCTTGCAGGATATCAAGCCAGGGTCCCGCTCCTGTTCCAGCCGTCTAGGAGGACCCGTGCCCGAGTCAAAGCGCCGCAAAAAGGCGAACCACGCAACGCCGCAGACTTCCGCCGCGCAGGCCTACAAACCCAACCCGGTCTGGTTCAAACCGGTGATGTTCGGTCTGATGATCATCGGCCTCCTGTGGATCATCACGTTCTACATCAGCGAAGGCACCCTTCCTGTCGCCGCCTGGGGATCCGCGAACATCATTGCCGGCTTTGGGATCGCCATCATCGGCTTCCTGATGACCACCCGCTGGCGCTCCTGACACCAGCAGCAACAGATGAAAGGCCGGTACACCGCGGGTGCCGGCCTTTTGCGTTAACTCGAGGCCCTGACGGGCCGATAATGCAGGGACATACGAGCGAAGGAACCTCAATGGATGCGGCAGTAACCGGTGCGGTAATCGGCGACGACGGCCTGGCACGGCCCCCGTGGGCGGCGGTTGATCCGAGGCTGCGCGAGTACTACGACACCGAGTGGGGGTTGCCGGTCCGCGATGAACAGGGACTGTACGAGCGCATCAGCCTCGAGGCGTTCCAGGCCGGCCTGTCCTGGGCCACGATCTTGCGGAAACGGCCGGCGTTCCGCGCCGCCTTCCACGATTTCCATCCCGACACTGTCGCCGCTTACACGGACGCGGATGTTGACCGTCTCCTCCTCGACGCCGGCATCGTTCGCAACCGACTGAAGATCCGGGCCGCCATCACCAACGCCCAGGCCACCATTGCGCTGAGGGACGACGGCGGACTGGTTGACTTCGTCTGGGCCTTCCAACCGGAGTCCACGCCCAGCCCAACCTCGCACGAAGAAATTCCCACCAGCTCCGCGGAGTCCATTGCCCTGTCCAAAGCCCTGCGGAAAAGGGGTTTCGCGTTCGTCGGGCCCACCACGATGTTTGCCCTGATGGAAGCGATCGGCATGATCGACACGCACCTGCTCGACAGCCACCGGCGGGGCACCTCAGGCATCTGGCCCCGCTGACGCCGCACTCCTGGGCACACGTGTGCACAACTACGCCCAGAGTTATCCACAGTGTGGATAACTCCAGGAGCCTTTACCCCCGCGGGTCCAGCGTTCCCGCGCGTGGTGGCCCCCGTCAACGGATCCGCCGCAAGTTCTTCCGTGGACTTTCACGGGCGTGAGTTATTAACAGTGTGGATTCCCTGTGGATAAGTTCAGTGGCGGAACGCCGGCACCGGATTCGTCATCCGCAGCGCGCGATTTCCGGGTGGGTTCGCTCCACTTGTGCTCCGTGGCCGGGTTATCCACTTAACAACACTCCGGTACCCACAACTTATCCACAGGTGGGGATAACCGTCCGATGCGAATGCTCCGGACACACTACTCAGGCCTTCTGGCGGCAATTTTGCCGGAAAAACTTGGAGCAACAAGTTATTAACACTGTGAACAACCCTGTTGAAATCAGATTTGAGCCCTGCGCCAGGATCGTCGCGGAGCGAGCGGCCCCGCCGCTTTCCCCACAGTCCGCCGCGCGGTCGCTGGCTGGCTGCGTTCTCCGACCGGGGTTGTCCACTTAACCACAGGGTCGCCCACAGGAGTTTTCCACAATTGTGGAGATCCTGGAGGGCGCCAGCCGGAAATCGCCAGTTGTGGCCCTCAGATCAGGGACGATGGCATGAACTACAGGCATGTAAGTTACCAACAGTGTGGATAACACCTGTGGACAACTTTCTGCGCGTCCGCACGCAGTGCCTCTTTTGGGCCGCGAAGGAGCTTGGTGGCCGCCACGCGGAAGGATGCGCAGGGCACGATGTGCTGTGGATAACAGGCAATGGCTGTGGGTAACGGTTTCGCCCGCGGCGCGCCCGGGCCTTTAGGCGTCTGGAGGAGGCCCCGCGAGTCTGCCCCGGCCCGACGCTCCAGCCCAGTTGCTTCCACCCTCACGCCGGGGTATCTGCGGCATTCCGGGGTTCTCACAAGCTGCCGCGTCTTCAAACAGCGAGCAACTGGGCAGGAACGTCGTAACGGGGGCGGGGAACGGATGGGGAAGTGCCCACGAGGGCCTGGTGCCCGCACGGAAGGGTCCCGTGGTCAGCGGCGCCAGCGAAGGACCTTAAGGTGCCACGAGCGGCGGGGCGCCGGTAGGGAAGGTCGCAGGGTCAGGTGCTGGCGACGCGGAGGGCCGAGACTGCGATCAGCAGGACCAAAACCAGCACCAGGCCGCCGGCCTGCAGCAGGCCCTGACGCGGTCCGCGGGGCGTGTAGGCCAGGACGGCCGCACACAGTGCACCTGTGACCGCACCACCAAGGTGGGCCTGCCAGGCGATCGATGGCACCACGAAGCCGATGACGCCATTAATAATGATCAGCACCCAGAGCTGCCGGGTATCGCCGCCGCGGCGCCGCTGGACCACCAGCATGGCACCGAAAAGCCCGAAGATAGCGCCCGAAGCTCCTACAACACCGCTCAGCGGCTGGCCCGGGACGTACGCAGGCGTCAACAGGAGGTAGCCGACTGATCCGCCGAGGGCCGACAGCAAATACACCGCGAGGAAACGGATTCGTCCCAGGAGCGGCTCAAGCGCCTGGCCAAACATCCACAGCATGTACATGTTGAGCACGATGTGGAGGATGAAACCCTGGGAATGCAGGAAAGCCGACGTCACCATCCGCCAGGGTTCGAAGACCCCGTACTCCGGGGAGGCATAGACCGTGGCAAAGGCCAGGTTTTGGTAGATCCCGTCGTTGGGAATCAGCCACTGGAAAACAAAGACCAGGGCACAGAGGGCGATGAGGGTATAGGTGACCACGGGCTTGCCGGTGGTCACGGTGCCGCCGTAGACGGTCTTGACGTCCGGCGTCGTACGTTTTGTTTCGTTGACACAGTCAACGCACTGGAATCCGACGGCGGCCGCCCGCTGGCAGTCGGGGCACGCAGGGCGCCCGCACCGCTGGCAACGCACATAGGCGGGCCGGTCCGGGTGCCGGGGGCACACCGGGATCTGCGCGGACGGCTCTGCCGCCGGAATTCCGTAGCTCATGCGCTGGGGTTAGAGCTTTTCTACGCTGATGCTCTTGATGGTGACGTCCTCGACCGGGCGGTCGCCCATTCCGGTGCGGACACCTTCAATGGCGTCAACGACCTTCTTGGAGTCATCGTCCGCCACTTCGCCGAAGATGCTGTGCTTGCCCTGCAGCCAGCCGGTGGGAATGGTGGTGATGAAGAACTGCGAGCCGTTGGTGCCGCGGCCCATCTGGATGCCGGCGTTCGCCATGGCCAGTTTGTACGGTTCGTTGAAGGTCAGTTCCGGGTGGATCTCGTCGTCGAACTTGTAGCCCGGTCCGCCCACGCCACGGCCCAGGGGATCGCCCGCCTGGATCATGAAGTCCTTGATGATGCGGTGGAAGATGGTGCCGTCATACAGCGGCGTCCCGGTCTTGTCCTCGCCGGACTCCGGGTGGGTCCAGGCCTTCTCGCCCGTGGCCAGGCCGACGAAGTTGTCGACGGTCTTGGGGGCGTGGTTGCCGAAGAGGTTGACGACAATGTCGCCCATGCTCGTGTGGATGGTTGCTTTTGCGGTTGCGATGGCAGTCATAGGCCTATTCTTCCATGGCACGCCAGTGCGCACAGGGCCCGCCCGCCAGTTCCGCGCTGGGTGAAATCCGCCCAAAATCGGCCTGAAGAATAGCCGGTGGGGTCCCGGACACGTAGGCTAACAGCAGAACCGTCACATTAATCGGGAGGTAGTTGTGAAGAAAACGGATCGTATTGCCCGTGAGCTGGAGTACTCGGTCAGCACAGGGGTAGAGAACGCCAAGGACTGGGCAAGCCCGCGGGTTGAGGCAGCAGTCAACTGGGCCGTTCCGCGTCTGCAGCAGGGCCTGGATACCGCTTCTCCCAAGATCCAGGAGGGGCTCAAGTCGGCGGCCTACAACCTCGCCGACAGCGTCGCGACGGTAACCCCGCGCCTCCAGGACGGGCTCGCCCACCTCGCACCAAAAATCAACGACGCCGTCGAGGGCGCCACCCCGCGCCTGCACGAAGCGCTGGACAAGGCAACCCCGGTGATCGCCAACGCCCGTGACCGGGTGGTCGTTGAATACCTGCCGAAGCTCTCGACCCAGATCGGCCAGGCGTCCGACGCCGTGCACCGCACGCTTGAGGGCGCTCCGGCCCACGTCGACGCCGTTGCGCAGAAGCTCAGTGACGCAGGGATCATCCACGCCGTCCAGGAGCAGGCGAAGACCGCTGGCAGCCACGTCAAAGTTGCTGCGAAAAAGGCTGGCAAGGCCGTCAACATCGAGGCAGCAAAGCCGCAGAAGTCCAAGCACCGCGGGTGGCTGATCTTCGGCATCATCGCCGCGGCTGCTGCCGCCGCGGCTGCCGCATGGAAGGCTTCCAAGCCGGTCGAGGATCCCTGGAAGACCCCGGCTCCCGTGACGCCCGCCCCCGTTCCGGCCACCACCGTCAACGAGGTCAAGGATTCCGTTAAGGAAGCTGCCGGCAAGGCCGGCGCGGCAACGGTCGCCGCAGCGGACGCCGTCGCGGATGTTTCGGGTGATCTCGCCAAGTCCACCGATGAGGCAGCTGACACGGCTAAGCATGCGGCGGAGGACGCCGTCGAGGACATCAAGGACGCCTCCGCCAAGGTTGCCACCGATGCGAAGACCGCGGTCCGGAACATCGCCGCCAGCCGGAACAACGGTTCGGACAAGAACACCGGCGCCTAGAGAGCGTCCAGGTTTCCTTCGGGAAGCCGTCGAGGGAGGGATTCCGCCAGGGGCGGGATTCCTCCCTTTTTGTGCCCCGAAATTTACCAGTTCGTAGCCTGACCCTGCCCGGCGCCGGGCGGGAAAATTTCCGTTGGTGCTAAATTTGTGGGGATGTCACCCGAAAAATCCTCTGAGGATGCCTTACACGATGCTGTGCAGACACCAGCTGTCTCTATCGTCATCCCGGCGTACAACGAGGAGAGTGTTATCCGGCAGTGTCTCATTGCCGCCGTGTACCAGTCTGTCCCGGCACACGAGATCATCGTCGTCGACAACATGTCGAAGGACCGCACCGCCGATATCGTCCGGCAAATGCAGCTGGAGTATCCGGAGAGCGCCATCATCCTGCTCAGCCAGGACCTGGTCCAGGGCTTGATCCCCACCCGCAACTTCGGCTTGGACCACGCCACGGGGGACATCCTGGGCCGGATCGACGCTGATTCGGTGCTGGAACCGGACTGGGTGGAACAGGTGCAGAAAGCTTTCCGGGACGAGGCAGTCCACGCCGCGACCGGGCCGGTTGTCTACTACGATATGCCGATGCGGCGCTTCGGCCTGAAGGCCGACGACAAAATGCGCCAACTGATGCTCCGGCTGGCTAAACACCAGTACCACTTCCTTTTTGGGTCCAACATGGCCCTCCGCCGGCCCGCGTGGGAGGTCATCCGGGCCGAAGTGTGCCGGGACGAAAAGGACGAAATGCACGAGGACATCGATTTGTCCCTGCACCTGGCCGACCATGACCTCCGGATCCAGTACTGGCCGCAAATGGTCTCCGGAATGTCCGCACGCCGGCTCGAAGACTCACCCCGCGACTACCGCTATTACGTGACACGCTTCGACCGCACGTACAAGGCCCACAACGTTAAGAAAATGGCGCTCAAGGCTCCTATGGTGGTCTTCTTCTCGGTGTACTTCCCGGCGAAGCTGCTGCGCGCGATCCACACGGTGAACACGGCCCAGACTGCCCGCCGCGGCGGCCAGTAGCGCCTAGCGCCGCAGGCCTTCGTCGTCAGTCCGTCCCAAGCTCCGCCAGCGGCGCTGCAGTCCGACGGGCCGAGCGGGAACCCCGCTGACCCACCACGACGACGGCGAGCCCCACCAGGATCATCGCCAGCCCGGCATAGGTGCCGGCCGGCAGGGTTTCGGACAGGAACGCAGCCGCGAGCAGCGCGGCACCGGGAATCTCCAGCAGGATGATCATCGATACCAGCAGCGGGCTCATCGTGGCGAGCAGGTGGTTGAAGGCCGTATGCCCAATCAGCTGCGCGCACACCGTGATTGCCAGGATGCCGAACCAGCCGGCGGCTTCGAACCCGCCAAGGGGCTGCTGTGAAAGCAGTGCCAGCACGGCGACGACGGCCGCACACATTCCGTAGCAGAGCGTCGTGTAGACGCCCGTGCTCATGGTCTGGCGTGCCTGGCCGCCGGCCAGGGTGTAGATGCCCGCCAGGGCCCCTCCTGCCACCGCCAGGAGGTCACCCAGCAGCGCTTCCGGTGAGGTACCCATGTCGAACCCCGTAATCGCAATGACGCCGCCGAAGGCAATGCCCAGCCCCACCAGCACCGGCCAGCGGTGTTTGACGCCCCGGAACATCTGGAAGATGGCGATCCAGCCGGACTGCAGACAGACCAGCGCGGTAGCTGCCGCGACAGAGGTCAACTGCAGCGAGGTGATAAAGCAGGCAAAGTGCAGCGCCAAGGCGACCGCGGCCGCCAGTGACCAGCGGAATTCCCGGCCGGTGACCCGCCGGAGCTGCCGGGGATCCCGGACCAACACGGGACCGGCCATGACCACGGACCCGATCGCGTTGCGCCAAAAGGCGATTGCCAGGGCACTGACCGACGTTGCCCCGAGGGTCGCGGCAATGAGCGGCCCGGATGAGGCCACACCGAGGACGCCCAGGGCCGCAAGGAAGAAGTTCACGGTCCAACAGTAGTGGGGACCAGTGGCCGCTCAACGATCGCATGGGTTCTTGACGGCCAATTACCGCGGTGACAGTCTTAAATCCGGTCTCACCTCCATCCACAAAGGAGACCATTATGGCCGCAATGATTCGCAAGAGCCTGGACAGTCCGGAAGAGACACGGCCCGTGAAAGACGGAATGGGCCAGGTGGAGTTGGTCAATCTCGACGCCGGCGCGGTGGGGCGGGCCACCTTCCTGCCCGGCTGGAAATGGTCGCAGCACGTCAAGCCGATCGCGCAAACGGAGAGCTGCCAGTTTGCTCATAAGGGGTACACCGTCTCGGGCCGCCTGAAGGTCGTCATGGATGACGGCGAGGAGAATGAGTTCGGCCCGGGTGACTTCGGTTATATCCCGCCGGGGCACGACGCGTGGGTTGTCGGTGACGAGCCATATGTGTTCATTGACTGGCAGGGCATGGACGACTACGCCAAACCCAAGGAGTGAAGCCGGCGGGCAGGTGCCAGGGCAGGTACCGGACCGGATGTTCCCGGGAATGCAAAAGGCCCCGGACCGCGTTTCCGCGATCCGGGGCCTTTCCTATGGTGGAGGCACGGGGACTCGAACCCCGAACCCCCTGCTTGCAAAGCAGGTGCGCTACCAATTGCGCCATGCCCCCATAAGAAGCAACCCGACAATCATACCCTAGTTCGGCGAGCTGTTTTCCAGCTCCCGATCCGGGGAATCCGGGCTAGTCGACCGTATCGGTTGACTCGCTCCAGACCGTTTTCCGGGCTTCGGATTCCTGCACTTTCTTGTAGAGCAGGACACCTGCGATCGTAGCTGCAACAACGAGCAACTTCTTCACATGCACCCCGTTCCGGCTCTTCGATAAATAAATATCAACCGAACCTCCACTTGAATCTGTACAGATTCCGTGGGCGTACCAGGACTTGAACCTGGGACCTCTTCGTTATCAGCGAAGCGCTCTAACCGCCTGAGCTATACGCCCCGATGCCTCATCGGGCCGAGATATGACTTTACAGCACATCCCGGCCCGATCTCAAATCGAGGCATTTCCCCGGGAAAATTCCGGGAAAAACATGGGATTAGTCGTCTGTCAGGGTGACGCCGATGCCGCCTACCAGGGTGGCTGAGATGTTGTACAGCACTGCCGAGAGCATCGACAGGGCCGTCAGCAGGACGACGTTGATGACCGCGATGATGGTGGCGAAGGAGGCCACCTGTCCAAGCGAGGCGACCTTCTTCAATTCGAAGCCACCGCCTTCGGAGCCGGCCAGGGTCCCCAAAAGGCCGTCGACCTGATCGAAGATGCCGGTCAGATCCAGAACCGTCCACAGCACGATCGCGGCCACGACGGTCACGATGCCCAGTGCCACGGACAGCAGGAAGGCCATCTTCAGGACTGACCAGGGATCAACCTTGCTCACCAGCAGGCGGGCGCGGCGGACCTTGGCTTTGGGCGCCGGCTTGATCAGCCCGGACGTGTTCTGTCCCGATGCGGCCGGACGCTGTCCCGGAGCCGCCGGGCGTCCCTGTGCCGGACGCTGCCCTGGCGCCTGTGGCCGCTGGGCCGTGCCGTTGGCCCCGCCGGGACGCTGTTCGGGACGGGACGGGGCACTCACCCGCGGTGCGGCAGCTGGCTGCCGCACTCCGCCGGGAATGCCGCTGTTCGTCTTGGGATATGAGTCGGAATTACTCACGCGTTACCTCCGGTGTTGTCTTCGTCCAGCTCGGCATTGCCTGATGACTCATCTGACTCCGGGGCCGGTGCTGATTCTTCCGCTGCGGACCCCTCATGTGATCCGGTATCTCCAGCCAACGTTACGTCATCCGGCGCCGATGCCTCACTTTCGGCGCCATCGCTTTCAGCACCGTCGTCGGTCTCGAGGCCGCGTTCGCTGTTCCGGGCCACCGCGATGATGCGGTCGTTCTTGTCCGGCTTGGCAAAAATCACTCCCATGGTGTCGCGGCCCTTGGCGGGGACCCCGGTCACCGAGGAACGCACCACCTTGCCTCCTTCCATCACCACCAGGACTTCGTCTTCCTCGTTGACGATCAGGGCGCCGACGAGATGGCCGCGTTCCTCCTGGTACTTGCCGACCTTGATGCCCAGGCCGCCGCGTCCCTGGAGGCGGTATTCCTCCACCGCGGTCCGCTTGGCGAAGCCGCCCTCGGTGACTATGAAGACAAACGATCCGTCCTGCACGACGTCGGCCGCCAGCAATTCGTCGTCCTCACGGAACTTCATGCCGGTCACGCCCGACGTTGCCCGGCCCATAGGGCGCAGTGCCTCGTCCGTGGCTGTGAAGCGGATCGACTGGCCCTTGCGGGACACCAGCATGAGGTCATCGGTTTCGGACACCAGCTGGGCCGAGACGAGCTCATCGCCGTCGCGCAGGTTGATCGCGATGACGCCCGCGGACCGGTTGGTGTCGTAGTCCTCCAGGCGGGTCTTCTTGACCAGGCCGCGCTTGGTGGCGAGCACCAGGTACGGGGCGTGCTGGTAGTCGCGCAGGTCCAGCACTTGGGCGATGTGTTCGTCCGGCTGGAACGCCATCAGGTTTGCCACGTGCTGGCCCTTGGCGTCGCGGCCGGCTTCCACGAGCTCGTACGCCTTGGCGCGGTAGACCCGGCCCAGGTTGGTGAAGAACAACAGCCAGTGGTGGGTGGTGGTGACGAAGAAGTGTTCCACGACGTCGTCGCCGCGCAGCTGCGCGCCTTTGATACCCTTGCCGCCACGCTGCTGCGAGCGGTAGTTGTCGCTGCGGGTGCGCTTGACGTAACCGCCGCGGGTAATGGTGACGACCATTTCCTCTTCGGGGATCAGATCCTCGATGGACATGTCGCCGTCGTAGCCCAGCAGGACCTTGGTGCGGCGGTCATCGCCGTGCTTGGCGACAATCTCGGCCAGCTCGGTGCTGATGATTTCACGCTGGCGCTCCTCGGAGGCCAGGATCGAGTTGTACTCGGTGATCATGGCCTCGAGTTCGGCATGCTTGTCCTGGATCTTCTGGCGTTCCAGGGCCGCAAGGCGGCGCAGCTGCATGTCCAGGATGGCCCGGGCCTGCACGTCGTCGATGTCCAGAAGCTCCATCAGCCCGTCGCGGGCCGCTTCGGTGGTGTTCGACGCACGGATCAGGGCAATTACCTCATCGAGCGCATCCAGCGCCTTGAGAAGGGCCCGCAGGATGTGCGCTTCCTCCTCCGCCTTCCGCAGCCGGTACCGGGTGCGGCGGGCAATGACGTCCATCTGGTGCGTAACCCAGTGCCGGATAAAGGCATCGAGGCTCAGCGTGCGGGGAACACCGTCAACGATGGCCAGCATGTTGGCGGCGAAGTTGTCCTGCAGCTGGGTGTGCTTGTAGAGGTTGTTCAGCACCACCTTGGCCACGGCGTCGCGCTTGAGCACGATCACCAGCCGCTGGCCGGTGCGTCCCGAGGTTTCGTCGCGCAGGTCGGCGATGCCGGAGATCTTGCCGTCCTTGACCAGTTCGGCAATCTTGATGGCCAGGTTGTCCGGGTTGGCCTGGTAGGGCAGTTCGGTGACCACGAGGCAGGTGCGGCCCTGGAGTTCCTCGACGTTGACCACGGCACGCATGGTGATCGAGCCTCGGCCCGTGCGGTAGGCGTCCTCGATGCCCTTGTGGCCCAGGATGGTGGCGCCGGTCGGGAAATCCGGTCCCTTGATGCGCACGATCAGCTCTTCGAGCAGTTCCTCGCGCGTTGCCGTCGGGTTGGCCAGGTACCACTGGACACCGTCGGCAACCTCGCGGAGGTTGTGCGGCGGAATGTTGGTGGCCATGCCGACGGCGATCCCCGAGGATCCGTTGACCAACAGGTTCGGGAAGCGGGCGGGCAGGATGGTGGGTTCCTGGTTCTTGCCGTCATAGTTGTCCTGGAAATCGACGGTTTCCTCGTCGATGTCGCGGACCATCTCCATGGCGAGCGGGGCCATCTTCGTTTCGGTGTACCGCGGTGCTGCGGCGCCGTCGTTGCCGGGAGAACCGAAGTTGCCCTGGCCCAGCGCCAGCGGATAGCGCATGGTCCAGTCCTGAATCAGGCGTACCAGCGCGTCGTAGATGGCGGTGTCGCCATGCGGGTGGTACTGGCCCATGACCTCGCCCACCACGCGGGCGCACTTGTTGAAGGAGCGCTCCGGGCGGTAGCCGCCGTCGAACATCGCGTAAAGCACCCGGCGGTGGACCGGCTTGAGGCCGTCGCGGACGTCCGGCAGGGCACGTCCCACAATCACGGCCATCGCGTAGTCGAGGTAAGACCGCTGCATTTCCGTCTGCAGGTCAACCTGTTCGACGCGGTCGGTCAGCACATCGGTGTCAGGGACAGTGCCTTCGATGGCGGCCTCATCATCGGCCGGGCCGGCCGGAACTTCTGGTGTTTCGTCACTCATAGTCTATATTTTCCGTTTCAGGTATATATCAGTCCGGGAATATCTGGGGCTCAAGCGGCCGTTAGATGTCCAGGAACCGAACGTCCTTGGCGTTCTGCTGAATGAAGTTACGACGCGATTCCACGTCCTCCCCCATCAGGGTGGAGAAGGTCTGGTCCGCGGCCAGAGCGTCGTCCATGGTGACTTGCAGCAGGGTGCGGTGCTCCGGGTCCATGGTGGTGTCCCACAGCTCTGTGTAGTCCATTTCGCCGAGGCCCTTGTAGCGCTGGATGCCGTTGTCCTTGGGAATGCGGCGGCCGGCGGCCTGGCCGGACAGCAGCCGCGCATCGCGTTCGCGGTCGCTGTACACGTAGTCGTGCGGGGCGTTGGACCACTTAATCCGGTAGAGCGGCGGCTGCGCAAGATAGACATATCCGTTTTCGATAAGCGGGCGCATGTAGCGGAACAGCAGGGTCATCAGGAGAGTGGTGATGTGCTGGCCGTCGACGTCGGCATCAGCCATCAGGACGATCTTGTGGTAGCGCAGCTTGCTGAGGTCGAAGTCCTCACCGATACCCGTGCCGAACGCGGTAATCATGGACTGGACTTCGGCGTTGCCCAAGGCCTTGTCCAACCGGGCCCGCTCCACGTTCAGGATTTTTCCGCGCAGCGGAAGAATGGCCTGGGTTTCCGGGTTGCGGCCCCGCTTGGCGGAACCGCCTGCGGAGTCGCCCTCCACGATGTAGACCTCGCACTTTTCCGGGTTCTTGGAGGAACAGTCCGAGAGTTTTCCGGGCATACCGAAGGACTCCAGCGGGCTCTTGCGGCGTGCGTTGTCGCGGGCTTTGCGCGCGGCCATCCGGGCCTGGGCTGCGGAGATGGCCTTGCGGATGACGTCCCGGGCCGGGCCCGGATTGCGCTCGAGCCAGTCGCCCAATCCATCGGTGACGACGCGCTGGACGAAGCCCTTCACCTCGGAGTTGCCGAGCTTCGTCTTGGTCTGGCCCTCGAACTGCGGTTCGGCCAGCTTGACCGAAATAACGGCCGTTAGGCCTTCGCGGATGTCATCACCGGTGAGGTTGTCATCCTTTTCCTTGATGATGCTCTTTTCCCGCGCATAGCGGTTGATGAGCGAGGTCATCGCGGCGCGGAAGCCCTCTTCGTGGGTGCCGCCCTCGTGGGTATTGATGGTGTTGGCGTACGTGTGGACGCTCTCGGAGTACGCGTTCGTCCACTGCATCGCCATTTCCAGGGCAATGTGCCGTTCCGTGTCCTCGGTTTCGAAGGCGATGACGTCCTCGTGGACCACATCAACCTTCTTGCCGGAGTTCAGGTGCTGCACGTAGTCCAGCAGCCCGTTGTCGTACTGGTAAACCACGGTGTGGAACTCGGCAGGGACTTCGCCTTCGGTCTGGACGACGTCGAGATCCAGGTCCCCGTCGTCGGACGGTTCCTGGGTCGCCTGCCTTTCATCGGTGAGCGTGATGCGCAGGCCCTTGTTCAGGAAGGCCATCTGCTGGAAGCGGGCGCGCAGCGTTTCGAAATCGAAATCCGTCACTTCGAAGATGCCGGCATCGGGGTAGAACGTCTGGGTGGTGCCGGTTTCGGTGGTCTCCTCACCCTTGACCAGGCCGCCCTGCGGCTTGCCGCCGTCGGCGAACGACATCCGCCAGACGTGGCCCTGCCGGCGGACCTCGGTGTCGACCCGGCTCGAGAGCGCGTTGACCACGGAGATACCCACGCCGTGCAGGCCGCCGGACACGGCGTAACCGCCGCCGCCGAATTTGCCGCCGGCGTGCAGGATGGTCATCACGACCTCCACGGTGGGTTTGTGCTCCGTCGGGTGCATGTCGACCGGGATGCCGCGGCCGTTGTCGACCACCTTGACCCCGCCGTCGGCCTGCAAAACGATTTCGATGTGGGTGCAGTATCCGGCCAAGGCCTCATCGACCGAGTTGTCCACCACTTCATAGACCAGGTGGTGCAAACCACGCGGTCCCGTGGAACCGATGTACATGCCGGGACGTTTCCGGACGGCTTCCAGGCCTTCGAGCACCGTGATGTCGCTGGCGCCGTAGCCGTGGGGAGTTGCGGACTCCGGCGCGGTGTCCGCCGCTTCAGCAACTACTGGTTCCACGGCCGGGATCTCTGCATTGTCGTTAGCCACAGGCGCTTTCGACTCCTCTTTTTCGTTATAGGCCGGCCGATGCCACTTCCCAGGGGAAACAGCTTCTGCCAACGGGCACGTCACTGACCACACCGGTGGTGCTGCTGGCTCGAGGATCCGTCTACCGCACGCGGATGTTGCGTCGGAAACGGACTCAGTCAACGTTTCACCGGCGCCCAGTTATCTTCCACGATTCTACCGTGTTATAGGGACGAAACCCGCATTCTAGGGGCTCAAACGGGAAGGAAAGTGCCGCTGGGAGGCCGCAGACTCCACCTGCAAGGCCCCAGGAGTACCGGACTAGGGTTCCTATACGGCTGCCGGGCGTCCGAGCGCCCTACACGCCGTTTGCGGATTTTTCAAGAGTTTTGCAAGGAGTGCTTCAGATCCGGTGCGCCGCGGGCCGCCGGAGGTGTCCGGAATTATCCGGAGTTATCCGTAAGTATCCCGCGGGCCGCGTCCGTTGACGGTTCGGCCGCCCTTACGCCAGCTCGGCGCCGCAGGTCCGAGGACCTGGATCTTCGTCACGACTCCGTCGCCGAGTTCCGTGCGGAACTTCTCCAGCAGGCTGATGCTGAGCAGGCGAAGCTGAGTGGCCCAGGCGGTGGAATCACAGCGGACGTGGAGGGTGGTGTCGGTAAAACTCTCCGGCGTGCAGTGCGCGGATATTTCCGGTCCCACCAGAGTTGCCCACTCGGCCATCACCGAACCAACTGCCACCGGTGAGCTCCAGCCGCGCTCCGCGACGAGCCGGCCAACCACTTTGCCGAGCCCCATCGGGTCCCTTCCGGTGCCGTGGAACTGTCCGAATCCGCGGGTGCCGCCGGTACCGCGGCCAGGCTTTTGCGGGGTGGTGCCGGGGCGTGGCGGGCCTTTGCGCCGGATTTCCCCCCGGGCCGCTGCCGCCTCGCGCATCCGGTTCAGTGCTGACTGGGCAGCATCGATATCGTCGGGATCGCGGCCCGGCTGCAGGCCTCCGTCGGTATCCTTATTCATCGATCTTCCCGCTCATCGATTCCTCCGGGTACAACTCTCACCCGCCGGCCGGCCAGTTCCACCGGGATGTCATCGTCGACGGCGGCAGTCACCAGCACCTGTTCCGCGCCGGATACTATTGCCGCCAGTTTACGCCGCCGCTGGACGTCAAGCTCGGCAAAGACGTCGTCCAGGATCAGGATGGGGGCGGACCCGCCGGTGCGGGCATCATCGAGCATCACGTAGTACGAGGCCAGACGCAGGGACAGGCACATTGACCAGGTTTCGCCGTGCGAGGCGTACCCCTTCGCAGGGGCCGTGCCGAGGGTGAGTTCCAGTTCGTCGCGGTGCGGTCCGACGAGGGAGATCCCCCTTTCCAGTTCCTTGCGCCGTGACGAGGCGAAGGCCTGGACGTAGCGTTCGGTGAGTTCGTCCACGGAAAGCTGGCGCAGGTCCTCGGCCGGACCTGCCGCTTCTCCGGCGGCAGCGGGGAAGGCAGCGGACGGCGCCGCGGCGCCGTCGTCCTCCAAGGCCCCCTGCAGCGTGGAGCGGTAGATGGCCCCCGCGTTCTTGGACCCATCGGTGAGCTGCGCGTAGGCGTTGTTGAGGTGGGGGCGGAGCCGTTCCACCAGTTCAAGCCGCGCATGCAACAGTTCGGCTCCCGCCCGCGCCATGTGCTGGTCCCAGACATCCAGGGTGGCCTCATGTCCGCTCGTGAATTTGCCGGCGCGGGCGGATTTCAGCAGCGCATTGCGCTGCTTCAGCACCCGGTCGTAGTCGCTCCGGGTGGCCGCGTGCCGGGGAACGAGGCTGACCAGGAGCTCATCGAGGAAGCGGCGCCGGCTGGACGGATCGCCTTTGACCAGGGCGAGATCCTCCGGGGCAAACAGCACGGTCTGGCAAATGCCCAGGATGTCCCGGGCCCGGACCGGGTTGCTGCGGTTGATCCTGGCGCGGTTGGCGCGTGAACTGTTTATTTCGAGTTCGAGCACCGTCGACTGCTCGCCGCGGACCAGTTTGGCGCGGATCATGGCCCGCTCCGTGCCGAAACGCAGCAGCGGGGCGTCCGAGCTGACCCGGTGGGAACTGAGCGTCGCCAGGTAGCCGACGGCTTCCATGAGGTTGGTCTTGCCGATGCCGTTTGAGCCGACCAGAACCGTCACGCCGGGCTCGAAGGTCAGTTCAACCTGGGCGTAACTGCGGAAATCGGTGAGCGAAAGTTGTTCTAGGTACACGCCGGATTCAGTATTTCAGGGCAGGACTATTTGGCCGGACGGGTCGCATGCCCGCCGAACTGGTGGCGCAGCGCGGAAACCATCTTCATCGCCGGTGAGTTGTCCTCGCGCGAGGAGAAGCGGGCAAAAAGCGCTGCCGTGATGGCCGGGGCGGGCACGGCGTTGGCGATTGCCTCTTCCACCGTCCAGCGTCCCTCACCGGAATCCTCGACGTAGTCGTCAATCGAGGCCAGCCCCGGATCCTCGTCCAGGGCCTTGACCATGAGGTCCAGAAGCCAGGACCGGACGACCGTTCCCTTTTGCCAGGCGCGGAACGTGCCGGGCAGATCGGTGACGATGTCCTTGGCTGCGAGGAGTTCATAGCCTTCCGCATAGGCCTGCATGAGTCCGTACTCGATGCCATTGTGGACCATCTTGGCGTAGTGGCCGGCGCCGATCCCGCCGACGTGGACGAAACTGTCGGCGCGGTCGCCCTCGGGACGGAGGGCATCGAAAACGGGCATCGCACGTTCAATATCCGCTGCGTCCCCGCCGGCCATCAGGCCGTAGCCGTTTTGCAGGCCCCACACGCCGCCGGAGACACCGCAGTCGGCGAACCGGATGTCCTTTTCCGCCAGCGCGGCGCCGTGTTTCTGGTCCTCGGTGAAACGGGAGTTGCCGCCGTCGATCACCAGGTCTCCGGCGTCGAGTCGGTCACCAAGGTCGGTGATGACGGCATCGGTGATATCGCCGGAGGGGACCATTACCCAGATCAGGCGGGGCGCCGGTACGGCGGCGATGAGTTCGTCCAGGGTCGCGACGTCGGTGATCTCCGGGTTGCGGTCAAACCCGGTGACTTCGAGTCCACCCTTGCGCAGCCGTTCGCGCATGTTGAAACCCATTTTTCCAAGGCCGATCAGTCCGATGTGCACTGAGATGATCTCTTTTCTGCGCTGGGGTGTTTCGGGTGGTGACGTCAGCCCACTGGCTGGCAGTTAAGGCCGTTTTGAACCTCAAACGGCCTCAGCTGCAGGCTAGTTGGGCAGCCGGACCGGCATAACCAGGTAACGGTAGTCGCCCTGATCCTCGCCGTCGGCGTCGTTCTGTGCCGTGATCATCGCCGGTTTGGGCGCGCTGGTGAAGGAGAACCGCACGAACTTGGTTTCGATGACACTCAGGCCTTCGATCAGGTAGTGCGGATTGAAGGCGACGGTGATGTCCTCGCCGGTGAGCTGCGCCTCGAGTTCTTCCGACGCCTGGGCGTCTTCGCCGGTTCCAGCGTCGAGGTGCAGCTGGCCCTGGGTGAAGGCGAGCCGGACCGGGGTGTTGCGCTCCGCGACGAGCGAGACGCGGCGGACGGCCTCGACGAGTTCCGAGGTCTGCACGGTGGCGTGGATCGGTGTGGATTCGGGGAACAGTGAGCGGATCTTGGGGTAGTCGCCGTCGACCAGCAGGGACGTGGTGGTGCGGCCGCCGCTTTCGAACCCGATGAGCCGGCTGTCGTCATCGGCGAGGGCCAGGTTGATGTCGCCGCTGCCGCCCAGGGTCTTGGCGACCTCGTTGAGGGTTTTGGCCTTCACCAGTGCGCTGGTGGAGATGCCCGGAGTGACGGGCTTCCACGGGACCTCGCGCATGGCCAGCCGGTACCGGTCCGTGGCCAGGAGGGTGATGAGGTCGTCCTCGATCTCCATTCGTACGCCGGTGAGGATGGGCAGGGTGTCGTCCTTGCTCGCCGCGATGATCACCTGGGAGACAGCCTGGGCGAAGGAATCGCCCTGGACGGTTCCGCTGATGGGAGGCAGAGCGGGAAGCGGCGGGTATTCGGCTTCCGGCATGGTGGCGAGGTGGAAGCTGCTGCGGCGGCAGGTCAAGGTGACTTTGTTGCCGTCGGTCTCGATTTCGACCGGTGCGGAGGGCAGGCTGCGGCAGATGTCTGCCAGCAGGCGTCCGGAAACCAGGATGGTGCCTTCGGTGGTGATGTCTGCAGGTATTTCGAGCCTGGCGGAGGTCTCGTAGTCGAAGCTCGAAAGGCTGACGGTACCGGCTTCAGCCTTGAGGAGCAGGCCGGAAAGTACGGGTACTGGCGGCCGCGGAGACAACGACCGGGCGGTCCAGGTCACGGCTTCTGCCAGGACGTCCCGTTCGACTCTGAACTTCACGGAAGGGTGCCGCCTTTCATTGCTGCTGTCATCGCTGGTAGCCGGGCCGCTGGCCCGGCGGGGAATCACAAAAGATGTCCAGGACGGACACACTGCAGACAGCTTAGCCGCAAGAAGTGTGATTCTCCCATCCCCGGGTTACATCCGTGTGGTTCGGCCGGGCCCGCCCGGCGCCCGTTTCCGGCCGGGGCCGGGACGGTCCTGGGCTGTGTGCGGAGTCCGGCGGGAAGTTGTTATTTGAGGGAATTTCATTTTCTAGGGATTAGTAGTGTTAATAACTGCTGTGGATACTGTGGATAACCCCGTTTGGCGGTGTGATTCCGCGGTTAAGCCCTGTTCATGGGCTGTGGGCGGAGCAGGTTTTAAACAGGGTGTGGATGGGGATAACATTTTTGGCCGTTCCGCTGATCCACAGACGCCTTAAGGGTTTTAAGCCCATTAACCGCGGTTGTCCCCTTAACTATCCACAGGCTTGTCCACAGGTGCCTGTTAATAAGGTAAGAGTGCGCGACCGGTCAGGCCAGGAACCAGCTCAGGAATTGCGCTGCTGCTGCTTGATCCGGTTGGTCAGCTCGGTGACCTGGTTGTAGATCACACGGCGTTCCGCCATCAGTTCGCGGATCTTCCGGTCCGCGTGGATGACCGTCGTATGGTCGCGGCCGCCGAGTTCCTGCCCGATCTTGGGAAGGGACATGTCCGTGAGCTCGCGGCACAGGTACATGGCGATCTGCCGGGCGGTCACCAGTGTCCTGGTCCGCGACTTACTGCAGAGCTCTTCCATGCTGAGCTTGAAGTAGTCGGCAGTCTGCGTGAGGATCTGCGCGGAGGTGATCTCCTGGGCTCCGTCATCGGTGATGAGGTCCTTGAGCACCATCTCGGCGAGGGCAACATCGACCGGCTGGCGGTTGAGGCTGGCGAAGGCCGTCACCCGGATGAGTGCGCCCTCGAGTTCGCGGATGTTGCTGGAGATTTTCGAGGCGATGTATTCCAGGGCATCGTCCGGCGCGGACAGACCCTCGCTGAGGGCCTTCTTCCGGAGGATCGCGATCCGGGTCTCGAGTTCCGGCGGCTGGATATCGGTCAGCAGGCCCCACTCAAACCGCGACTTCATGCGGTCCTCGAAACCGGCAAGCAGCTTGGGCGGCTGATCCGAGGTGATGACCACCTGCTTGTTGTTGTTGTGCAGGGCGTTGAAGGTGTGGAAGAACTCCTCCAGCGTCCGGTCCTTGCCGGCCAGGAACTGGATGTCATCGATCAACAGGACATCGACGTTGCGGTACGTCGTTTTGAAGCTGGTGCCCTCGTCGTCACGGATCGAGTTGATGAAGTCGTTGGTGAATTCCTCGGAGTTCACGTAGCGGACCCGGATCCCGCTGTAGAGCCGGCGGGCGTAGTGGCCGATCGCATGGAGCAGGTGGGTCTTGCCCAGACCCGAATCACCGTAGATGAACAGCGGGTTGTAGGCCTTAGCCGGCGCTTCGGCCACCGCGACGGCGGCAGCGTGGGCGAACCGGTTGGAGGAACCGATCACGAAGGTGTCGAAGACATACTTCGGGTTGAGGCGGCCGAACTCGTGGGAGGTGCTGGGCAGCATCGGCTGGGGCTTCAGTTCCACGGAGGGATCGGCCACCAGGGACAGCTCGACTGCGGGTTCCGGCTCTGTGTGGAGCGGCACCAGATCGGTGTCGACGTCGATCGCGCAGCGGATTTCGTCGGAGAACACGTTCCGGAGGGCGTCGTCGAGGGCCTCCTTCACCTGCGTCTGCAACACTTCGCGGGTGAGTTCATTGGGTACGGCCACCAGAAGGGTGGAACCGATCAGTCCCTGGGCTTGGGCGAGGATGACGAAGCCACGCTGCCGCGGTGAAACGCGGTGGTCGTTCTCCAGCAGGCTCACAACCCGCCGCCAGGAACTTCCGACAGTGTTGGCTTGGTTGGCTTCGTCTACTGTCATCAATCAGTTCCTCAAACTTGCTTGCCTGCATTACCTGCAGCCACAAGTCCCGAACCAGTGCGCTGGCCCCGGCTTAATCCACAGGGTTATGCACATGCCGTGGATAATCGGCTACTGGGACACTCTAGGCGATGAAAAGTCCAGAAGATAGCTGGGATCTGTCCTGTGGATAATCACACGGTTGTAGTTCGAAAACGGGGCGCGTGACGTGCTTCATCCACAGGCTGGGGAGGCAGTTAGCCACAGTTGGGGAAAGCCTGCGGCGCGACCCCCGGTTTGACTCGGGAGGGCGGCAAGCCCTAACGTTGTGAAGTCCCATGTGTACGCTTTTCGCCTCATTTGAATCTCTCCCGACGCCTCGCGTCTTGCGAGTCGAGGGAAGCGGCACATACAAAACTTAGCGTCGACCAGTTCTTCCCCTTGATCGGGTGGGCGCACCTTTGATCCCACTGGAGTAACTAACGTGAGCAAGCGGACTTTTCAGCCGAATAACCGCCGTCGAGCCAAGAAGCACGGCTTCCGCCTTCGTATGCGTACCCGTGCCGGCCGTGCCATCCTGGCAGCCCGTCGTGGCAAGGGTCGCACCGAGCTGTCGGCCTAAATAACTGACTCGTCGGTCCACATCCCTGTGCGAGTGTAAAGGTGCTGGCCACCCGCAACCGTCTGAGGACATCAACCGATTTTTCAACAACTGTACGTTCCGGTGTCCGCAATGGACGCCGGAACGTAGTGTTATATACGGCAGCTCTCGCTGCCGACGAACCAAGCCGGATCGGATTCATCGTTTCCAAGAGTGTCGGGAACGCTGTGGTAAGGAACCTCGTTAAGAGGAGACTGAGAGAAGTCGGTGCTTTGTCGTTGCAGAAATATGGCAGCGGGTTTGCCATCGTGGTCCGGGCCCTGCCCGCCTCGGCGGGTGCCGGCTGGGACCAACTGCGGGCAGACTATGACGCCGCCTTGGAAAGCAACATGAAACGGCTGGGCAGGAGCCTTCCGAAGGCTGCTTCTTCAGTTTCTTACGAGACAACACAGGAAGGGACCCCGCGTGCGTAACTCAACTGCCGCCGTCGTCCCCCCTGCAAGATCCGCAGCAGTTTGGCTGGGCCGGGCAGTCTGGAACCTGCCCCGCAATATCCTCATCCTGTTGCTTCTGGCGTACCGCAAGGTGATCTCACCGCTGTACGGCCAGGTTTGCCGCTTTTTCCCCAGCTGTTCCGCCTATGCGCTTGAAGCCATTACGGTGCACGGTGCGGTCAAAGGAAGCTGGCTGGCGGCCAGGCGTCTGTTGCGTTGCCATCCCTGGAATGCCGGTGGTGTGGACCATGTCCCCGCCGGAAAATGCGAGTGGCCCGCGGACCGCACCCCCACAATTGTTGTGCTGAACAACCCGGACAAGTACCTGGCTGCTCAGACTGATGGAGAAGGCCGCTCTGCGGCCTGACGAATAGGGATATCGTATGGACTTCTTTGAAACAATCATGTTTCCGTTCAAGTGGCTTGTGTCCGCCATCATGGTGGTCTTCCACGATGGCCTGAGCGCCATCGGCATGCCCGCCGCCAACGGCTGGACGTGGACGCTGTCCATCATTGGACTGGTGCTGGTGATCCGGGCCGCCCTGATTCCCGTGTTCGTCAAGCAGATCAAAGCCCAGCGAGGCATGCAGCTCCTGCAGCCTGATCTGAAGAAGCTACAGGACAAGTACAAGGGCAAGACCGACCAGCTGTCCCGCCAGGCCATGGCGCAGGAACAGATGGCCATGTACAAGAAGCACGGAACCAATCCGTTCTCGGCCTGCCTCCCCATGCTGATCCAGATGCCGTTCTTCTTTGCCCTGTTCCAGGTCCTCTCCGGCATTACTACTGCAGCCACCAGCGGTAAGAGCATCGGGGCGATGAGCCACGAACAGGTGGTGCAGTTTGATGAGTCGAGCATCTTCGGGGCCCCGCTCTCCGCGACCCTGCTGCACGGGACGCCTGAGGGCGGCAACGTGGTGGCGGTGTGGATCCTCTCGATCGTGATGATCCTGGCCATGACGGCCTCGCAGTTCATCACGCAGAAGCAGATCATGGCCAAGAACATGTCCGAAGAGGCCATGGCCAGCCCGTTCATGAAGCAGCAGAAGATGATGCTTTACGTCCTGCCGATCGTCTTCGGCGTGGGTGGCATCAACTTCCCCATCGGCGTCCTGATCTACTGGACCACCACCAACCTCTGGACCATGGCGCAGCAGTTCTTCGTTATCCGCCGCATGCCGACGCCGGGATCCCCTGCCGCGAAGGCCCTGGCCGAGCGCCGTGCCGCCAAGGGTCTGCCGGCCCTGCCGCTGACGGGCGCCAAGAAGGCCGAAGCCGAAGCCGCCGAAGCCGCCGCTGCCGCAGCTCTGGTAGCCAAGAGCCAGCGCGTCCAGCCACAACGTAAGAACAGGAAGAGGAAGTAATGTCCGCCGAAAGCACCGAACACGCTATTTCCGCTGAAACCTCCGAGGAACAGGATGACGCTTTGAGCGCCGTCCAGGATTCTGACGCAGGGTCCGAAGATTCGGAAGGCAAGGGCACGTCCGCCAGCCGCCTCGAAGAAGAAGGCGATGTTGCTGCGGACTACCTCGAGGAACTGCTGGACATTGCCGACATTGACGGCGATATCGACATCGAAGTCCGCAACGGCCGGACCTACATCTCGATCGTCGCTGAGGAAGAGGCAGCCGGTCTGGAGAGTCTGGTCGGCAAGGACGGCGAAGTCCTCGAAGCGCTTCAGGAGCTCACCCGTCTGGCTGTGCTGTCCGCAACGGAAAACCGCTCACGACTGGTGCTGGACATCAACGGGTATCGCTCGGAGCGGGCTGGCGAGCTGCAGAAGATCGCGGAAGACGCCGTCGCGTCCGTCAAGGACTCGGGCGAGACCGTGGCCCTGGCCCCGATGAGCGCCTACGAGCGGAAAATTGTGCACGACGCCGTTGCTGACCTGGGGCTCGTCAGCGAGTCCGAAGGCGAAGGCGCTGACCGCCATATCGTCGTTTCCGCAGACTGAAGCCGCCGGATAGCTTAATGGTTGAGATTACCGCGGCCGAACTGCAGGCAGCACAGACCATCTTCGGGGACCGCCTGGACCTGGCGAAGCGCTATGTCGAGCACCTGGCCACGTCAGGGACGGAGCGGGGACTGATTGGCCCCCGCGAAATTCCCCGGCTGTGGAGCCGCCACGTGCTGAACTGCGCCGTGATCGAGAGCCAGATTGCCGAAGGGAGCCATGTGGCCGACGTCGGCAGCGGCGCGGGCCTGCCCGGCCTCTGTCTGGCCATTGCGCGGCCTGATCTGGAACTGACCCTGATCGAACCCCTGGAACGCCGGGTGATCTGGCTCCAAGAAGTAGTGGACGACCTTGGGCTCGACAACGTCACCATCATGCGCACCCGCGCAGAGCTGGCTGTCGGTATGGTCAACGCCGACGTCGTCACGGCGCGCGCCGTCTCGGCCCTCACCAACCTCGCCGGACTGACCATTCCGCTGCTTGCGGGCAAGGGCGAAGTGGTGGCTATTAAGGGACGCAGCGCTGGTGAGGAAATCGAAAAAGCGGCCAAGGTGATCCGCAAGCTTGGCGGCACCCAGACGTCAGTGGTGCTCGTGGGTGAGGACCTCCTCGAAGAACCCACAACCGTTGTCCGAATCGTTGTGAATAAGCCTCAAAAGATTGCCTAGCATCAGCCCGGTGCCCTCGGACTCCAACGGTAAGAGGTTAGGCTAGTAACCGGCAGCAAGAGCCGAACGAGAGTGAGTGTGTCACAGTGACCAGTAGCGAAGCCTCCACACAGCGGATTCCACCGTTTGTGTCCCTGGGGTCCGCACGGGCCTTCGTTGCGCCTGCAATCACTCATGATTACTCCGGAAATCACACGGCAGCGGTTGCGAAAACGGCCGGGATGGCCAGCGTTTCACGTGAAACATCTGTTGCCTCCAGCGGCAACGTGTTGGACTCCATCGACGACTCCAGCCCCATTGCCCGTGAGCTCGCCCATGAGAACAAGCGGCGTGAACGGCTCTTGGGCCGCGAACTTCCGAAGCCGGAGAAGACCCGGATCTTCACCGTCTCGAACCAGAAGGGCGGGGTCGGCAAGACCACGACGACGGTCAACATCGCCGCCGCCCTGGCCGCCGCCGGCTTGAACGTGCTGGTCATCGACATCGATCCGCAGGGAAATGCCTCGACGGCTCTTGGAATCGAACACCACGCCGACGTTGACAGCATTTATGACGTGCTCATCAACGACATCCCGTTGCAGGACGTCGTTGCACCGTGCCCGGACATCGACAAGCTGATCTGTGCACCGGCCACCATCCACCTTGCCGGCGCTGAGATTGAACTGGTCAGCCTGGTTGCCCGCGAGCAGCGGCTCCGCCGCGCCATTGACGTGTATGCCAAGGAGCGGGCAAAGAACGGTGAGGAGCGACTGGATTACATCTTCATCGACTGCCCGCCGAGTCTTGGCCTGCTGACAGTCAACGCGTTCTGTGCCGCCAATGAGGTGCTCATTCCGATTCAGTGCGAGTACTACGCGCTCGAAGGACTGAGCCAGTTGCTCAAGAACATCGAAATGATTCAGAAGCACTTGAATGCCGACCTGGTTGTGTCCACGATTCTCCTGACCATGTACGACGGCCGCACCAATCTGGCCGCCCAAGTGGCAGCTGAGGTACGTGAACACTTCCCGGAGCAGGTTCTTGGAGCTGTGGTCCCTCGTTCGGTACGAATTTCTGAAGCTCCCAGCTACCAGCAGACCGTGATGACCTATGATCCTTCATCCAGCGGGGCCCTGTCCTACCTGGAAGCCGCCGCCGAAATCGCGGAACGTTAGAATCTGTTCAAGCATTGCACTAGCTAGAGCCCGGTGATGCCCGGCTCTTCCAATGGAGGGATTTATCCATGAGCGATAAGCGACGCGGCCTCGGCCGTGGACTTGGGGCACTCATTCCAAGTTCCGCCGCGGCGTCCGGCAACGGGTCAGCGCCGTCCCGTCCAGTGGATCTGTTTTTTCCTGAAGCACGCAAGCGGACGCCCGCTGCGGAGGTGTCCGCTGCGGTAGACCCCGATGTGGCTCCCGACGAGGAGGTAGCAGCAGAGCCGCTGGCACCTTCCGCGAACACATCTCCGGGCGGGGCGTCTGACGTCACGGATCGGAAGACGGCTGCCGGTGCGAAAAAGGCGCCGGCGCGGAAGGTTCCTGCATCCAAGGGTGCTTCTCCGGCGTCCGCATCAAAGACTGCCGCCGGCGTGCCGGCCGCCGAGGAAACTGCGGTTGTTCCCGATGCGGAAGACCAGGGAGTGGAACTCGTTGAGGTACCCGGTGTGCGTTTTGCCGAAATTCCGGTCACCGACATCCACCCCAACCGCAAGCAGCCGCGTTCAGTCTTTGATGAGGACGACATGGCGGAGCTGGTTCATTCAGTTCGGGAAATCGGTGTCCTCCAGCCAATTGTTGTCCGTACTTCAACTGAAAAGGGCGGAGAACCCTACGAGCTCGTTATGGGCGAGCGTCGGTGGCGTGCAGTACAGGCCGCCGGACTGGAAACCATCCCCGCAATTGTCCGTGACACCACCGATGACGACCTCCTCCGCGACGCCCTGCTGGAAAACCTGCACCGGAGCCAGCTGAATCCCCTCGAGGAGGCCGCGGCCTACCAGCAGCTGCTCGAGGACTTCGGCACCACGCATGAACAACTGGCTGACCGCATCGGACGCTCGCGCCCGCAGGTGTCCAACACCCTGAGGCTGCTCAAGCTTCCGCCGCTGGTACAGCGCCGTGTGGCCGCCAACGTTATCTCTGCCGGCCACGCCCGTGCCCTGCTGGCTTTGCCGGATGCCGCTGCCATGGAACGCCTGGCGCAGAAGATTGTTGCGGAAGGCATGTCGGTACGTGCGACCGAAGAAGCGGTGACGCTCTACCAGAATCCGTCCTCCGCCCCGAAGAACAACATTCCGCGTCCAGGGGCTCGTCACGAACGCCTGGATTATCTGGCTTCGTCGCTCTCTGACCGCCTCGATACCAACGTCAAGATTTCTCTTGGCGCCCGCAAGGGACGGGTTAGCATCGAGTTCGCCAGCGTGGAAGATCTGAATAGGATCATGGATGTTCTTTCGCCGGGAGCTTCCAACTAGCACCGGACCGGAGATAGGAAAGGACCCGTTTCACGTGAAACGGGTCCTTTTTTGTGCCAGGGGCCGACTCCTGGATTCGGTGACGTGGTTCGAGACAGCTGGAAGCGTCAAGTGAACGCACCTTGAGGATCTCCCTTCATGACACCAGGGGTGTGCCATACTGCGGCGACCGGCCGATTGCGACGGAGCAGCTGCCTGGGGGGCTTCCTGGAGTGTGATCCTCGCTTTGGTCTTGGAGCTCTGGGATCCCGGGCGAGAACTAGGTCGGCGTGTTTCACGTGAAACCGTGGGCTGACTAAGAAGTCCCAAGAATGGGGCGACTGCCTTCCATCCGGCGGTGAGATTCATAAGTTGGATCATCCAGTCGTGTCTCCACAATCCGGAGCCTCGGTCCACCATCAGCTGATCTGTTCTACACCTGCGGTAGCGTCAGTCCCCGCAATCAGAATGTTCTTGCCACTGGTCCTCTCGGGATGTGCCTTTCGATCATCCGGGTGGTGAGTCCAGGCCGCTCAAGGCACCTCTCACAGCAGAAGCGGCGTGGTTTCACGTGAAACAGTCAATCACTAGGAAGCTATTAGCAGACAGCTGTCCCCTATCGCTTGCTGTGATGTCCGATGCCGGGCCGCCGGGCGCTACTGGGCGACTCTCGCGTATTGCGCAGGGACATCGGGGCGTCACCAAGCCCCTGAGGAGGCAGGAGCGGCCGGGATCACCCCCAGCTGCGCTCAGGGAAGGCTCGGAACTTACCCGGCCCATACGGCACGCGCAGATGGGTTCTGCAGACCCTAGCGGATCCCCCCGACCGAACCGCAAAATTACGGTCTCAACCGCAGCTCCACAGGTCTAAAGCAAGCAGGAATCGCCAGATTGCTGTCCCGACAGTACCCCTGGAGACCAAAGAGGACCTTGAACCACAGGGTGGACCGGGTACCTTCGCTTGTGCTTGATTGCGTCCTCTTCGAGCGTAGACCTGCAAAAGACTGAAACTGGCTGCCTCGTCTACCACCTGTCGTGCGCTCGGAGCCGCTAGTTGGATTCCTTACCTTCACGCGATGATGGGTTCGGAGCCCAGCAAAGGGACAACGCCACCGGGCCATAGTGGTCGACGTGGAGGCTTTCCTTGTCGGCGCCTCCTGCGACGTGGTGAAGGCCGCTCGTAGCCCATTCCAGTGTGGCTACACGCGAACGCCAAGGGGCACGTTGTTGGTAGATGGTGGCGGTAAGGCGGCACGGCAGCCCCTCCGTGTGCTCGGCAATGGCGGGGAGACGTTGCGAGAGAGAGTCGATCCTGTAATCCCCTCCGCCCCAACTGCCGACGCTTTCGTCCTGGCAAACACGGCAAGTAGGGATCAGATTCTTCCTCGGAAACGACGGCACGTTGTGATGAGATCGACAAGGGCGCCTAGGCTCTGCGCCACGGAGACCGCCAGCAGAGTTCTTGCTCGTGGTGTGAACCTATGTGGCCGTGGATGTGAGAAGTGCCGGCCGTTCTCGGTCGACCAACCGGATGCCACTCCCCCGGAAGGCTCGTCGGGCCAGTCCCCCCGGGAGACTGATAAGGTCCAGCCATCAGAATCAAGCCAAGGATTTGCCGGACGGCGCACAGAGTTGGGACCCTGGGGATCAGACGAGTCTCCTTGGCAAGGCTGACAGAGTCGGGCCTTAGGAATCGTGCTGACTCCCTCGCAGGAGTCTGACCGAGTAGGGCTGTGGGATCAAGCGGAAAGCAGACGACGCTCCCCCGGAAAACTGGAAAAGATTGTCCGGTGAGTACGACTGCGGCGACCCGGTGGGCCGTCCCCCGAGGCTTGTGTGTTGCCCGGCTTGACGGGACCGTTTTGTAGTTGACGGGTCGCGGCGATTGCTTCCCTGGAGGTGTCGACAAGAGATTGGGTGCCGGGTCCCAACGCCTCCGAAGTTGCCTCCCGATTCGGGCCTGACCTGCATCGTTTGCGGGCTTGACCGGTCTTGTCCAATGGCACTCCCTAGGTGTCATAACCGAGCCCTGGGGCGTGGATATCCGGTGGATAGAGCGGTGGATATAGCTGTGGATAACTTTGTGGATTACTCCGACCGCCGGCCTGTCTCACCGCTGATTGCGTGTGGAAGGAAAGGCACGGAATCTGCAGGTGCGTCGGACCCCTCCGCCAAGGGCGGTCCCGTTTCACGTGAAACATCTCCGGCCATCTTCGAGTGAAGTGATTCACACCCGCCCGTGCTTTCTAATTCCCCCGTCCGGGGTTAATTTTCCGCTGAATCAGGCGGTTTATGGGCACATACGGGGATCCGCCCAGCGTCCCAGGCGGACGCTCTCGGCTGGGCAGTCCTCGATACTCCTCTCGGTGCAGACGAGACGGGGAACGCACCGTCGTTCCCGCAGCGGATAGACAGCCCCCACGGTTGTGAGAAATCCCTCAGCGCCTGTGGATAACTGTGTGAATAAGTTCTGTGGAGAACTTGGGGAGAAGAGCATCTTGTAACATCGAGTCAGGAGATTTCCTCGACCGGTCGGCGGCGATGCCAGCACGTGGATTCCTGGCAGCTGGGGGTCTGCGGCCGGAATGCCCCCCGGCCCACGGTGTCCTCTGATCTGCGCGGTGTGGCCCGGAACGTGGGTGCGCGGCCCGCTGCTCAAGATGCTTTGGGCATCGCGATTGGACCAGGACTGGGGCCGCCATTCACTGTGCCGGAGTGATGACATTGTCCAGTAGGCACGTGCTTCGTTGTGTGCTCACTCGGCGCACAACGGACGGTTCTTGTCCGGGTCGCTCATGTGGCGGGGTGATGTCCGGCCCATGAATGTGGAGACGCACGCTGCGCGTCGGCGCGTGCCTTTCCACGCTGACGCCTGGTTGGGTTCGGCATAGGGTCCAACAAGCAGAGGCGGGTCCATTGATGTACTAGACCCGTAGGTGCTTGTGTTTTCGACGGTGAAGCGAGTGAGCTCAGGTGCACTGCCCTCTCCCCTGACGGTGCCATGTCACCGGGATCGAACCACTCGCCAGCGCTGCACGGCTGGACCTGCCCGACAGGTGTTCCCACTCCGTTGGGGCTGGCGACAACGACCAGACAGGCCGAGAGAGGGGACCCAGACCTGTAGTGATCCACGGAGTTTCAAGCACCCCAGCAACAGGCGTATCGACGCCTGGTAGTGGCCCACTACTTCTCCTGGAGCATCCCTGGGGCGACCCTCGCCAGTAGGAGTCATCGCCCCGCTCCTTCTTCTCGGAGGGAGAGGATGCCGGCCGCGCGGAACGCGCGGCCGTGTCCGGACGTCAGGCTGGCGACAGGTGCCAGGCGGCGCCCGTTCCCGCAGTTGTTGGCCGGCAACCGATGGCATGTAACGGGATCTAAGAACGCCAATAGCGGCTGGTAACGACTGGCCAACGGTCCTGAATGGGCATAGTCGGCCACTTCGAAGCAGCAGTCCGGGAGGAGCCGTGGACATCGCGCGCGCAGCACTCAATCGGTCCGTGAGTGTTGGACAGCGACATGTCCTACCAACTGGCCGGGTTGTGTTTCACGTGAAACGCGAAGGCGTGCAGTATCCCGCTGGTACTGAGCGCCCGCATGGGAGGGGCTTCAACGTGTGACGGGTAGCTGCATAGCTATCCTGCATGCGCCTGCTCCCTGTGGGGCGCCCAAGCGACTGATAGCAGGCAGCGAATAATACCAAGGGTTCAGGAGCAGGGATCAGGGATCAGGAAATCAGGGAACCCAAACCTGGAACCGACGGAGCCCGAGGACAAGATCCCCCGAACCAGCAATCACGGAGTTCAGGAACCAGGAACCAAGGAATCCGGGCAGAGCGTTTCGAAGTCACAAAATTTGAGGAAGTGGACCGATGGAGGGCGAGCCCAAAGTCCACACCCGGCCATATCTGGGAGTTATGTATTACTTATTCGAATCCGCGTTCAGATTTCCGCCAGCGACACAACATGGACGGCAGCCGTGAGCCTGCAATGCTGTTTCACGTGAAACATGTCTGCCCTCTGTCATGCCCCCGTCCTCCGGACAAGCCAGTGGCAATGGCAGCAGCAGGCCGCACCCAGCGCTCTTGTTTTCGGCGAGATGGTTAAAGGCGGCTGGCAGTTGGCGGTGAAGGAGCACACGCTCCCCTCCTCATTTCCACGTATAACCGGAATATCTGCCCGATAGCCCCCCCTTGTCGGCCCATCATAGGGTTTCACGTGAAACATGTGACTGCACTCTATTCAAGTGATTTCCTGACGGTTACCCATGCTGGTGATGAGTGACCGTGGACGAGATGACGGATCACCGGGTCCGGTTGGGTGTCCCTGGAGGTGCATGCTCCCCGATACGTCTTAAGAGCTGCGGGTAGGGGCCGCCGGACAGTGTGCTGGCGCCAATACCCGTCCTCGACGCTACATTCACAGCCGACGTATCACTTTATGCCGTCAGATCGTCGCTGCGGGCCACATCGCTCTTGCGAGGGCTTGAGTGACGGCTGGACCAGGAGCGAGGCAGGTGCCGGTAGAGCAATCCGCGGGAGGCTGAAGAGATCCTCGCCAGTTTCTTGAAGAGTGCCATCCCCTTGGAGATCGTCCAGCCCCATCTGGGAGCTATTTCGTGAAAAGCTCGCAATTTTCTCTCGAATCTCCGTCTAACTTTGAATTGCATACGAAATCGGATTATGAGAATGCAAATCAGGAGTCTCGGACAGGCATGTCGCAGTATCGTGGCTCAGCAAGTGCACGCCAGAGAAAGCGTCCTCATGTTTCACGTGAAACACGGGCACACCCGCCGCAGAGTTCCACCGCTCGTTGTGGCACCCACCGCGCGTGTGAGGGAGCCGATACGTTCCACGTGGAATCGCGCACGTAGTCCGTCGAACGTGGGACGGTCAAATCCTCCAGGGTGCACCAGAGGCACTTCCGGCAATCGGCTAGTACGAAATGTCCGGAAGCCCCGATCGTTTCCCACTGGGGCCGCCGCCGCTCCCACCTAGCAGCGGGCCAGACGCCCTCCCCCGGAAGTCTGCAAGCGGGCTGCCCCGCGTGGGCAGAACGGCACGCTCAGGGATATCCAAAGCGTAATGCAATTCATCCCGATTGCTATCAACATAATAATCGCCGCCTAGGCGGATGTAGGGACAAAGTTGCCCCGCCCTTGGCCGAAAAGGATCCGCGACCCACAAAAAGGTGGCCCCGCTTCCTGGTCCGGAAGTAGGGCCACCTTAGGGTTTGGGCGGCGTCGCGCCGCCCGGAGGGAAACCTAGGACAAGACGTCCGCAAATTCCTTCTCGAAGAACTGCTTGGGGCGCGCCCCGATGACGGTGCCTGTCACTTCGCCGCCCTGGAACAGGTAGACCGCGGGGATGGACGTGATACCAAACTGGGCTGCGATTGCCGGGTTGTCGTCAACGTTTACCTTGACGACGTCCACCTTCTCGCTGTACTCAACGGAGATCTCGTCGAGGATGGGTCCGAGTTTGCGGCACGGTCCGCACCATTCGGCCCAGAAGTCCACAATGACCGGCTTGGCCGAAGCCAGTACGTCGGTGCTGAAACTAGCGTCAGTTACGTCTTTTGCGTTGCTCATAGCCCTGTCTCTCTCTTCGGTTGGTTGATGCTCGACGGATCTAGGCGTCGAAATCTGCGAGGTAGTGTTCGACGTCGAGGGCGGCCACGCAGCCGGAACCGGAGGCCGTGATGGCCTGGCGGTAGGTCGGGTCGATGACGTCGCCGGCGGCGAAAACGCCCTGGACGCTGGTCTTCGAGGTGCGTCCTTCGACGGCGATGGTTCCCTCCGGGGTCAGGTCCAGCTTCCCCTTGACGAGGTCCGTGCGGGGATCGTTCCCGATCGCAACAAACACGCCCGTGACGGCGAGTTCGGTCTCGGTGCCGTCCACAAGGTTCTTCAGCTGAAGTCCGGTGACCTTGTCCTGTCCCAGGACATCCTCGACGCCGGTGTTCCAGATGAAGCTGATCTTCTCGTGCGCAAGGGCGCGGTCGGCCATGATCTTGGACGCGCGGAGGGTGTCGCGGCGGTGGACGACGGTGACAGTCTTGGCGAACTTGGTGAGGAAGAGTGCTTCTTCCATTGCGGAGTCACCGCCGCCAATAACGGCGATGTCCTGATCCTTGAAGAAGAAACCGTCGCAAGTTGCACACCAGCTGACGCCGTGGCCGGAGAGTCGCTTCTCGTTGGGCAGGCCGAGCTCACGGTAGGCCGAACCGGTCGACAGAATGATGGACCGCGCCTGGAAGGTCTCCCCTGAGCCGATGGTCACGGTTTTGATGTCGCCGTCGAGATCCAGTTCGGTCACGTCCTCGAACTGGATTTCCGTGCCGAACCGGGCAGCCTGCTTCTCGAAGTTCTCCATCAGGTCCGGACCCATGATGCCGTCGGGGAATCCCGGGTAGTTCTCGACGTCGGTGGTGTTCATCAGTTCGCCGCCGGCGGTCACCGAGCCGGCCAGGAGCAGCGGCTTCAGGTTTGCGCGCGCCGTGTACACCGCGGCCGTGTAGCCCGCGGGGCCGGAGCCGACGATGATGACATCACGCACTTCGGACGCGGTGTTTTCTGCGTTGCTCACTGAACGGTGAACCTCTTCCTTTGTCGATGCGCCCGCCTGGGGTGGCCGGCCACATGGCACAACTACTACTGGGCGCTGAATATTCCGGTCTGACCGGGCACCACGGGACGGCGCCAAGACTCAGGGTACCGTCTTGGCGCCGGGGACCGCGGGGGTACTGGCTTGGTTACGGTCCCCTACTGGACCTTGATCTCGGCCAGGCGCAGGCCGAATCCGTAGCGCGTCTTCGGCGCCGCCAGCTTGGGCAGGGTCTTGATTGAGACGATGACGTACTGCGCTGTGACGGGTTCCTGCAGGGGCAGCGTGAGGTCCGGGGAGGTGAAGCTGTTGCTGCCCACCTGCTTGGCACCGTCCAAGGACGGGCGGTCGTTGGTGAAGACGCTGATGCTGCCGCCCGAGGCCCCCAACTGGCTGAGTGTCACCGAGGAAATCTTGGCAGGCTCTTTCAACTTGACGACGAGCGGAACACCATCGGGGGCGAATCCGCCCCAGCTGTCCGTGGCGAATTCCATGTCCGACCAGTAACTGGCGGCATTCCCGTCGAAGGTCTTGACCAGATCGCCGTCGTAGGTTCCGGCAAAGTCAAAGTCGCCCTGCCGCGTGACGCCCTCAATCGCGGGCGGAGCGGTGGCCGGCGCGGGGCTGCCGGTATCGGACGGCTCCGCCGAGGGTGTCGCGGGCGCGCTTGCGGAGGCAGTGGCGACGGCGTCGGGTTCCGGTGCGGACTTGAAGAGACTGCCGAGATTGGTAACAGCGAGAACCAGGCCGACCACCAGGACGGCCGCCAGAAGCCCGCCTACCAGCCAGCGCATGGACCGCGGCTCGCGCTGCGGCTCTTCATCGTTGCCGTAGTACTCGTCATCCTCTGCGGCTTCGCTGTTTCGGGCTGAGCCGGGGAAGTATCCCGGCGGCCGGTCCGCTGAACCGCTCGCGGCCATGGCGGCAGTCGCCGGGCCCGGGCGGGAGGTTTGCCGTTCGTCGGGGGCCGGCTGGTCGTAGTCGTCGTCGGACCACAGGGAAACCTTCGGCGTTTCGGCGGGAGCCGGTGGCTTGGAGTCAGGGGCAGCGGAGCGGGGCGCGCCTCCCTGCACGGGCTGGGGCGCCGTCGTGTGGGAAGCCGCTTCCTGCGGTGCCGTGTCGGGGGACGGGGCTTTCGCGGACGGCGCCGGCGCCGCGGCGGCACCACGGGCACCAGCAGCGGCGGCAGCTCCCGCCGCGCCAGCTGCTGCGGCACCTGCGGCCGGTGACGTTCCTGGACGCGAGGGCACGCGTGCCGGGGACGCGGGCGGAGCGGCCGGAGCGGCTCCGGATGCGGGGGCGCCCGGTTGGTTCTGCCCGTAGGTGATGTAGCCGGCGTCAACTTCTTCTTCGTCGTAGAGGCCGTCGTAGGTTTCGGGTTCGTGGGAACGCGGCTGGCCGAAGATTTCACTGCCAAGCGTGTCCGTAAAGAAGGGCTCCACGTAGGGCGGGTTGGAGGAGACAACCAGGTCCAGCAGGTCTGCGGCTGAGGTGTGGTTGGTGATGAGGTAGGTAGTGGCTTCGCTGACCCCAAGGTCGAGGATCTGCACGTTGCCGGGACGTTCGCCCGTGGCGACTTCCCGGGCGCTCTGGGCCACTTGATCCGCGTTGTCGGGCCCGGCCACGAGAATGCTCACCGCGCGGTTGAGCACCTGGTCCACACCGTCCAGCACCAGATCCTGGTCATGTGAGGTCAGTACAGTGGCAGTGACCTTGTAACGGCCACCTAGTACTGATCCGACATCGATCGGGTGGGACACGGGTTCCTCCTAGACTGTCCGGGAGTTGCCGAACTGATCACTTCATCAGTGACCGCGGGTCCCCCGGTAAGCCGGTGGACCCCTGGTCTGCAACTCCCCTTGTTAGTCTTCGATCCTAGCCGATGCAGTGTCCGCGCCGCGGAAGCACGGCGCTGCGACCCGACTGGTTACTATTTTTTCTTCTTGCCGCCGAACGGGAAATAAGGGTTGTGTCCCGCCGGTCCCTGGTAGGTCCGGCGTCCAGGCAGCGGGCTGTCCCCACGCCCCAAGCCGCCCTCCGCGGTGCTCGGCAAATCCTCGGCGGGAAGGTAACCGCCCTCCGGCCCGGCGCGTCCGGCGCGTTCGTCCTGTTCGCCAAGGTCAGGGCCGGCACGGAAGGATGCGGCGTCGAACTCCCCCGAAATTCTCGGAATAAGGCCGGTGTCCACCGAGACGGTGGCACGTTCCGGCCTGGTCCGCGTTGCGGCGGCGCCGTCCGGCAGGTCTTCGGCGCCGGGCTCGGCAGCCTGCCGGCGGCGCAGGCGGCCCAGCAGCGGCTGCAGCAGGTCGCTCAGCTCGGTCACGCGGAAGAGCTTCAGCAGGAGCAGGTAGGCCGCCAGCATGACGGGCCCGACGACGGCGATCGTCACCAGAGCGGCGATGGGGGTGCTCCAGGCGAAGCCATCCGGGCTGTAACTGCCCAGCAGCCACAAAGCCCCTGCCCCCGCCAGTGCGGAACCCAGCGCGGCGTAGCCCATCCTGATGTAGGAGTTGGCGATCCGCGGGCCGTCCAGATGGCCCAGGAGCCGGCGCAGGAAGACCGCGCTGACAATCACCGACAGGATGTTGCCGCCGGTGTAGAGGATGGCGATGGCGAAAATGATCTGATCGAACGGCAGGAACTGGATCGTGAAGGCGGCGACCACGTTCACGAGGGCCAGCACCAGCTGGATGAAGAACGGCGTCCGGGCGTCCTCGTTGGCGTAGAACACCCGGGACATCATGAAGTTGGCGCTCATGAAGGGCGTGCTCAGGGCCAGGATAGTGAGGGTTTGGGCCAGCATAACGCCGTCCTGTTTCACCCCGCCGGAGAAGAACATGCCCAGGGGCCCGGCCAGCGCGAAGAGCGCCAGCGCGCCGAAGACGGTGGCGACGGCCATGGTCCGCAGCCCGTGGGAGAGTGCGTTGCGCAGCGCCGCGCGGTCCCCGTCCTGCGAGGCCCGGGTCATCCGGTTGAACAGCACCGTGGCCAGCGAGAGCGCAATGATGGAGTGCGGGAGCAGGTAGAGCTGGCTGGCCACTTCCAGAACGGCGTTGCCCGGCATCGTGTCCGCGGCCGGGTCCCCTGCCTGTTCCAGGCGGAGGCGTTCCGCGCCCGGAATTGTGGCGATACGCATGACATAGAGGAACGCCAGCTGCCCGACGGCGGCCGTCGCCAGGGTCCAGACGCTCAGCCGGGCGGCATGTCCCAGGCCGACGCCGCGCCAGCCGAACCGCGGACGCAGGCCCAGGCGGAGCCTGAACACCGGGACCAGCAGGATGGCGGTCTGGGCGATCACACCGATGGTGGAGAACCCGGCCACCAGGAAGGTCTGGCTGGAGTCCCACGTGTCCAGCGTGTGCGGGTTGGCCACGTTGGCACCGAACATCCAGATGAACATGCCGAGGCCGGCGATCGCGACAATGTTGTTCAGGATTGGGGCCCACATCGCCGGCCCGAACGCGCCGTGGGCGTTGAGCACCTGGGTCAGCAGGGCGTACAGGCCGTAGAAGAAGATCTGCGGAAGGCACCAGAACGCGAAGGACACGGCGAGGGCCTTCTGCTGCGGCGAGTAACCCTGCGTCGTCAGCTCAATGACCCACGGCGCCAGCAGCGTCACCGCCAGTGTCAGGGCCAGCAGCACCAGCACCGCAAGCGTCAGCAGCCGGCTGATGTAGTCGGCGCCCTTGTCCGGAGCCTTGCTCGCCTTGATGATCTGGGGCACCAGGACGGCGTTGAAGACGCCTCCGGCCACCAGCAGGAAGATCAGGTTCGGCAGGTTGTTCGCGTTGATGAACGTGTCGTTGACGGTGGAGCCCAGGCCAAGGGCGGCCGCCAGCATCCAGGTCTTGGCGAAGCCCAGGAAACGCGAGACCAGCGTGCCGGCGGCCATGATGGCGCTGGAACGGACTTCTCCGGATTGGACAGCTTTGGAATCGGCGGTGCCGGAGTGTGCTGGGGTGGGTTTGGCAGATGACATCGTCTTCATCGTCTCACCCGGGCACGGCTTTAGGCGCTATCGGAGTCCGATAAGAGGCCTGCGTGGCCCTAGCGGTGCTCCGGCAGGACTTCCTTCGCGAGGTCCGCGATGCGGCGTTCGTTCGGGAAGGAAAGCTTCCGGGCCAGCTCATGGATGGGCACCCAGGCGACGTCCACGGCTTCCTTGTCGGGATCGTTCTCGATGGTCAGCTCCCCGCCCGTGGCCTGGAGGAGGTAGTGGTGGACGGTCTTGTGGACGCGGTGGCCGCTGACCGTGAACCAGTAGTCGATGCTTCCCAGCGGGGCGAGGATCTTGCCTTCGATGCCGGTTTCCTCGGCGATTTCCCGCACGGCGGCTTCCTCGTTGCTCTCTTTGCCTTCCGGATGCCCCTTCGGCAGGCACCATTCCAGCCGTCCGCCGCGATTAAGGCGGGCAATGATCGCAACCCGGAGCTCGGCGTCGGACGTGTCCACCACGACGCCGCCGGCGGAGACTTCCTCCACGGTGGGGAGGGAGGCCTGCCCGGAGTGCTGTACCGGCGCGACGTTGGCACCGATTGCCGATGGCAACGGTGCGTTTGTCCTCCTGCCGGGAGCGCTCGGTACGGGATGGGCCATGAAGTCCACTCTAACGACTCTTGTCCGCACTTGATGACCTAAACATGGCAGGAAAGTGGACGGCCGGGAAAGTGGATCGCCGGTTCCGTCCGCGCATTCGCTGCCGGTGGCGGACTTAGGGAGTATTCGGTGTGGTGCTGGCCGGGATTTCTGACAAGCTTAAGAAACTATGGCGCACGCACATCACAAGACTGACTCGCACACTGTTGATTTCCAGGTGGACCCTGTGGTCCTGGAGCTTGGGCAGCGGTTTGTTGACGCCGGCCACGAACTCTCCCTCGTGGGCGGACCGGTGCGCGATCTGTTCCTGGGCAGGACGTCTCCGGACCTGGACTTCACCACGGACGCCACACCGGACCAGACGGTTGCCCTCATCAAGAAGTGGGCTGACAACTATTGGGAAATCGGGCGCGCCTTTGGCACCATCGGGATGCGCAAGTCCGGCTTCCAGATCGAAATCACCACCTACCGCGCCGAGGCATACGATCCTGACTCCCGCAAACCCGTGGTGGCCTTCGGCAACTCGCTGACGGATGACTTGCTGCGCCGGGACTTCACCATCAACGCCATGGCCCTGCGGCTCCCCTCTTTGGAGCTGGTGGATCCGTTCGGCGGAGTCCGCGACCTGCACGCTTCCATCCTCGCCACCCCGGGCGCCCCGGAAGCATCCTTTTCCGACGACCCGCTGCGCATGATGCGGGCTGCCCGCTTCGCCGCGCAGCTGGGCATCACAGTGCACGAGGACGTCCGCGCCGCCATGTCCCGGATGGCGGAGCGGATCACCATGATCTCCGCGGAACGTGTCCGCGAGGAGCTGGTCAAGCTCATCTGCGCGGCGCATCCCCGGGCTGGCGTGGACCTGCTAGTGGACACCGGGCTGGCCGACTTCGTGCTGCCTGAAGTCTCCGCGCTGCGCCTCGAATCGGACGAACACCACCGCCACAAGGATGTGTACCAGCACTCACTCCAGGTCCTGGAGCAGGCCTCCGCCCTCGAATCGGATGCCGACGGCGCCGTGCCCGGCCCGGACTTTGTGCTGCGGTTCGCAGCGTTGATGCACGACGTCGGGAAGCCGGCCACGCGCCGCTTCGAACCGGGCGGCGCCGTGAGCTTCCGCCACCACGACATGGTCGGATCCAAACTGACGACTAAACGGATGAAGGCGCTGCGCTTCGACAACGACACCATCAAGGCCGTAGCAAAGCTGGTGGAGCTGCACATGCGCTTCTACGGCTACGGCGATGCGGGCTGGAGCGACTCCGCGGTCCGCCGCTATGTCACCGACGCGGGCCCCCTCCTGGAACGACTGCACCGGCTGACCCGCTCGGACGTGACCACCCGCAACCAGCGCAAGGCCGAGCGGCTCGCCTTCGCCTACGACGATCTTGAAGCCCGGATCGCGGCCTTGCGCGAGCAGGAATCCCTCGAAGCCGTTCGCCCCGACCTGGACGGCGGCCGCATCATGGAACTCCTGGGACTCAAACCCGGACCTGTCGTCGGGCGCGCCTACAAGTTCCTTCTGGAGGAACGGATGGAGCACGGCCCGCTGGACCCCGCCGCGGCCGAAGCCAAACTGCACGAATGGTGGGCGGCGCAGCCCGAATCCGCCGTCGCGCTCTCAACAGAGGAGTCCTAAGTGAGTGCACCTGTCAACGGCCCCCGTCCGCAGCTGTGGATCCTGCGGCACGGCGAAACCGAATGGTCCAAGAGCGGCCAGTACACCGGCCTCACCGACCTCCCGCTCACCGTAGAGGGCGAGCAGCAGTCCGTGGAGGCGCGCAAGGTGCTCGACGCCGTCGATTTTGACCTGGTGCTGACGTCGCCGCTGCGGCGTGCCCGCCGCACCGCGGAACTGGCTGGCTTCCCCGACGCCCAGCTGGAGCCACTCGCCGTTGAGTGGGACTACGGCGACTACGAGGGCATCAGCTCGGACCTGATCCGCAAGGACAACCCGGACTACCTGATCTGGACCCACGGCGTACCGAACGGCGAAGCCCTCGACGACGTCGCCGCGCGCGCGGACAAGATTGTGGCCCGTGTGCTCGAATCCGGCCTGGACAACGTGCTGATCGTTGCGCACGGCCACTTCTCCCGGATCCTCACCGCCCGGTGGCTGGGGCTCGATCCCCACGAGGGCCGGCATTTCATTCTGGGAACTGCGAAAGTGTGCACGCTCGGCTGGGATAAGAGGACCCCGGCAGTGGTCCGATGGGGCCTATAAATGCGGTTTAGAAAATAACTTCAAGAAAGTTTATGAATTCGGTAGTCAAGTACCGCCGACATAGGGTATTTTTATTTCTGACCCCAGAGCGTCCTGCCGGGGTCGAGGCGCGCGTCGCCCGGCCAGTCAGCCGGAGCTACGGCATAACAGAAAAGGAGGTTGGGAGAAATGATTACTTTGACTAGCGGATGGATGTACTTCGTCACCGCCACCCCGGCCTCTGTCGCTGAACCGCGCCCAAATTTCGGCCCGACTGCCTCCTGACCCCTTCCCCCCGCGGCCCGGTTTTGACCTAGGCCCGGAGCCAAGGCGATACCGGCACTTCTTCTTCCTGGGAGTGCCGTGACAGCGGACTGACCAGGCGGAACCACGCGGTTGCGCAGTATCCCCAAAGTTCGGAACCCAGCTTCCTGTTGGGGTTGCCGCACTCCCGCGTTCAGGGGCCAACTTTCCGCTTTTGCGTAACCATTAATTAGTGCCGGGTAATTCCCTGCCCAATTGCGGCCTTTTCATCCTCAATTCACAGAGGCCTTAATTGGCATGCCCAATTACTCCCCTTTCCGTCAACACCAAAGAGAGGTCCACCGTGACTATTGCCAGCTCCACACCCAGACCATGCAGCACGAAACCCCGGAGGGAGGTGACCACTATGAAGCAGAAACTCCAGTCGCTCCTGCGCCTGGGCAGCCAGCCGGCCCCGAGGCACACGGCGCTGTTCAACGGACAACTCCTGGACCAGAAACGCGAGGACGTCTACGTCGTTATGCACCAGATGGGCCTCATCCGCTGAGGCAGTCCCGGCCACCGAAGGAAAACTGATGACTGACCTCGGAACTGATCCGCAAGGAGCCCACGCGGCGACGCGTGGGCTCCCCTCTTTAAGCGCCAGCGCCTAAGCGCCAGCGCCAATCCGGGCGCCCGGTCCACACCCGCCCGGCCATCCGCCCGGCGCAGCACATCCAGCCGGACCCGCCCCGGTAAGCTCAGGGACATGCAGGAGACAAAGCCGCCGGAGCAGCGCCGACGCGTCCGACTGGTCATTCCGAGCCGCAACGACCCCACGCTGAGGAACTTCACGGAACTGATCGGCGGACCCATGGGCCGCCGCTCTGCCCCCGGCATCGTCTCCCCCGGATTTTTCACCGTGGAACGTGTCCTGATCCTGCTGACCGTCCTGGCATCTGTCATCGGCATCCTGCTGAAGTCCTATTGCCGCAGCAACGGGTGGGAAACCCCGGGCCAGTTCTATGCGACCTGCTATTCGGATTTCCCGGAGTTGTTCAAGAACCGGGGGCTGGGCGACGGGGCCTTCCCCTTCATCACACAGGGGACGTTCTTCGAATACCCCGTCCTCATGGGCTTCATCGCCGGAGCCACGGCCCTGCTGGTGCCCGGCGAGGGCGTCTCGGCCACGCGCATCCTGGCCTACTTCGACATCAACGCCGCCTTGATCCTGGCCGTCTGGATCGTCACGGTGGTCGCCACGGCACGGATGGCCCGCCGTCGGCCGTGGGACGCGGCAATGGTCGCGGTGGCCCCCGGCATGATCCTGGCCGGCACGATCAACTGGGACATGTGGGCTGTGGGGCTCCTGGCCCTGGGAATGTACTGCTTCTCCCGGAACAAACTGGTGCTGGCCGGGATCTTCATCGGCCTGGGCACGGCCACGAAGCTCTACCCGGTGCTGGTTCTTGGCGCGGTCCTGCTCCTGGCCCTGCGCACCGGGCGGATCCGCGGCGTCCTGGTCACCGCCGGCGCCGCAGCCGCCGCGTGGCTGGCGGTCAACCTCCCGGTCGCCGCCGTCAACCCGGAGGGCTGGAAATACTTCTACGATTTCACCGAGGACCGGCCCGCCGGCTACAGCTCGCCCTGGTTCGCCTACAACCTCGTCGCCGGTCGGCTGGGCTTGCTCCCCCTGCAGCCCGAGGCGATCAACACCCTGGCAATGAACCTGTTCGTGCTGGCCTGTGTGCTGATCGGTGTGCTGGCCCTGACCGCACCCCGGCGGCCCCGGCTCGCGCAGCTCACTTTCCTGATCGTTGCCGCATTTATCCTGACCAACAAGGTCTACTCACCCCAGTTCGTCATCTGGCTCATCCCGCTGCTTGCCCTCGCCCGGCCCCGTTGGCGGGACTTCCTGATCTGGCAGACCTTCGAGGCGCTGCACTGGGCGGCAGTCTGGATGTACCTCGGACAGGTGACGAGCGGCGGTGTCTCCCAGCACAATATTGATATGCCCTACTACGTCCTCGCCGTGGTCTTCCATATGGCCGCCACGGGCTACCTGATGGCGCGGGTGGCCCTGGAGATCTGGGATCCCGGCCATGACGTTGTCCGCCGGCACGGGACGGATGATCCGCAGGGCGGGCCGTTCGAAGGCCTTCCGGACCGGTTACGGGTGGATCTGCTGCGCCCCTCGGCCTCCGTGCTGCCGTGGCGAAAGGCCCCCGCAGATGCCTGATGTTGCCGTCGTCGGGTCAGGACCCAACGGGCTCGCCGCGGCGGTAACCCTGGCCCGTGCCGGGCTGAAGGTGCACGTCTACGAGGCGGCACCCGCCCCCGGGGGCGGGCTGCGCACCGCCGAGCTCATGGAGCCCGGCCACTTTCATGATGTGTGTTCGGCAGTGCACCCGATGGCCCTGGCCTCGCCGTTTTTCCGGCAGTTCGAGCTCTCGCGGCGGATCCGGCTGGAGGTGCCCGACGTCTCCTACGGCACGCCGCTCGACGGCGGCCGGGCAGCGCTGGCCTACCGCTCCCTGGAGCGGACGGTTGCGCACCTGGGGCGCGACGGCGGCGCCTTCGGACGGCTGATGGCCCCGCTGGTGCAACGGGCGGACGGCGTCGCGGACCTGACGCTAAACCAGCTGCTCCGGCTGCCGCGCGACCCGGTCGCTGCCGCCCTGTTCGGCGTCCGTGTCCTGGAGCAGGGCTCGGGGCTGTGGGGGGTGAGGTTCCGGGAGGAACTGGCGCCCGCGCTGCTGACCGGCGTCGCGGCGCACGCCGTGGCGCAACTGCCCGCCCCCGCCGCGGCCGGAGCGGGCCTGATGCTGGGGACACTGGCCCACACGGTCGGCTGGCCGGTCCCGGTCGGCGGCTCCGGGGCGATCGCGCAGGCCTTGGTGGCGGACCTTGAAGCGCACGGCGGGGCGGTGGAAACCGGGGCCAGGATCGGGTCACTGGCGGAGCTGCCCCCGGTCCGCGCCACCTTGCTGGACGTGGCGCCGCCCGGACTCCTGAGACTGGCGGACGGCAGGCTCCCCGACCGGTACCGCCGCGCCCTTGAGCAGTTCCGGTTCGGCAACGGGGCATGCAAGGTGGACTTCATCCTCTCCGGCCCGGTCCCGTGGGCAGCGTCCGGACTGGCCGACGCAGGCACAGTCCACGTCGGCGGCACCCGTGCGGAGATGGCCGAAGCCGAAAACCTCGTCGCCGCGGGGCGGCATCCGGACCGCCCCTATGTCCTGGTCTCCCAGCCCTCGCGCTTCGATTCCGGGCGGGCACCCGGCGGCCGGCACATCCTCTGGAGCTACTGCCACGTGCCGGCGGGTTCCAGCGTGGACATGGCCGAGGCAGTGATGTCCCAGCTGGAGCGCTTCGCCCCGGGATTCCGGGACCTTGTCATCAGTCTGCAGGTCACCACTGCCGCTGAGCTTGGTGCCTACAACGAGAACTACGTCGGCGGTGACTTCAGCGCCGGCCTGATGGACCTCCGGGGGATCATCCGGCGCCCCGTCCTGGGACCCGTTCCCTGGCGGACTCCCCTGCCCGGCGTGTACCTGTGTTCCTCCTCCACGCCACCCGGTCCCGGTGTGACCGGGATGCCGGGATACCACGCCGCAAGATATGCCTTGAAGGACATATTTGGTCTCGCGGTTCCGCGCCTCGGGATCTAGGACGCCCCCGCGCTCAGCCCCGGGCCGCGCTGACCGCCTGCGGGGCGGAGAGCCTGCCGTCGCGCATGCTGGCCACCGTATCCGTCATCGGGACGAATCCGGTGTCATGGGTGACCATGACCGTGGCCACCTCGAACTCGTCGGTGACCCGGCGCAGGAGTCCCACGATTGCCTCGCTCCGTTCCCGGTCAAGGGCTGCCGTGGGTTCGTCCACCAGCAGCACCGCGGGATCCCCCATCAGCGCACGGGCAATATTGACCCGTTGCCGCTGCCCTCCGGAGAGCTGGTGGGGACGCTTGCCGGCAGCGGGAGCCAGGCCAACGAGATCCAGAAGCGCTGCGGCGCGCGTGGCCGCCGCCCGCGCCGGCTTGCCGCGCAGGTGGTCGCCGATAACCAGTTGCTCCAGGGCCGTGAGGGACGGCAGCAGATTGGGCTGCTGGAAGATGATGCCGATCCTGTCGCGGCGCAGCGAGGTGCGGTCAGCTTCCGACAGGCCGCCGGCGTCGATCCCGTCGATCACCACAAGGCCCGCGGTGGGCCTGACGAGCGTGGCGGCGACGGCCAATAGAGAGGACTTGCCCGATCCGGACGGCCCCACAAGGGACAGGAACTCCCCCGGGGCCAGTTTCACGTTGACGGCATCGAGTGCCTTGAGGGTGCCGTCGCCGTCGGGGTACTGGAGGGTGACGTCGACGAGGTTGAGGGCGTTTTTCATGAGGTATGCCTTTCGGGGAATGCTGATGCGGGGGTACTAGTTGCCGCCGAGGGCCAGCAGGGGATCCACCCGGGTGATGCTGCGGACCGCCAGGGCGGCCCCGGCGAGACCGAGGACCACGATCCCCGCGATGGGCAGGAGTATGGTCTCCGCGGTCAGCAGGAACGGGGCTGCTGTGGCTGCGAGGACCCCGCCAGCCACCCCGGCGGCACCCCCGGTCACCGCACCGGCCAGCAGCACCACCGCAGCCTGGACCATGGCGTCCTTGAGGACATAGCCGGAGGACGCGCCGAGGGCCTTGAGGACGGCGATATCCCGGGTGCGCTGGACGGTCCAAACGGTCAGGAACGCCACGATGACCAGGGCCGAGATGCCGTACAGGAAGGCCTGCATGAGCAGGAGGGAACCGTTTTCGCTCTTGTAGGAGCTGAGGGCCTGGAACGAACCGTCCCGGGTGGTGCTGACGGTCCCGGCCGCCGCGTTGGCGGCGTCGACATCGAGGGACTGGCCGCCGTCGGACGTGACCGCGATGATGGTCGCAGCGGCGTCCTTGCCGGTGATGTGGGCCAGCGTCCGCCAGTCGGCGAGGGTGGTCCACACAACGCCGGTATGGGAATACCACTGGTCCGGGACGACGGCGGACACGGTCAGTTCGGTGCCGCCCACCGTGGCACGGCTCCCCGCCTGCAGCTTGAGTTCCTTGGCAAGGCTGGCGCCGACCACCACCGTTCCCTCGGCCACGGGGCCCGGCGCCAGGCCGGAGCCTTCGGTTCCGAAGACCGCGACGCTGGCCGTCCCGGACGGCGAACCGGCCGGGCCAAGAGCCTGGAAGCGGCTTTGGCTGATACCCAGCAGACCGGCGTCCGCAACACCCTCGCGGGCGGCCCAATCAGCCAATTGTGTGCGGGTGACCTCCGACTCGGTGAAGGACGCCTTGGCGCTGTCGCCGGCGGGAGCCCCGAAGACTATCTGGTCCGCCGGCAGTGCGGCGAGGGCCGACGTCGACTGGTTGCCCAGCCCGGCCGTGAGGCCGGAGAGCAGCACCAGCAGCAACGTGATGAGCGCGACGACTCCGCCCATCAGAACAAAGCGTCCTTTGGCGAAGCGGAGGTCGCGGAGAGCGAGATACATGGGAGTCCTTTTCACGGGGATTGTGGTCTTGGTTCCAGCCTCCCGCCGCGGTTCCGGTCCGGCATCGCCCGCGCGGCTGAGCCTGCAGGGCGGAGTGGTTGACCCGCCGGTCAACCAAACGGTTGATAGTGGCGCGGCGGCAGGGATTCGGGCGGATCCGGCCCCGTCCGGCACTACGCTGAAAGCATGGATGTCAAGGTTCACAGTGCGCCGGAGGTGACCGCTACGGGCGGCCCGACGAGTGCTGCCGTGATTTTGCGCGTCCTCCGGGTGTGCCTTCACAGCGGCTTTGCCGTGCTCCTGCTCGTCGCCGTGGCGCGGCTGTTCAGCACCGGACTTCGGGGCGCGGACTGGCTCATCGTGGGCCTCGCGCTGGTTCTCGCCGCCGTCTACGTGCTGGGTACCGTCCTGGAGAAACGGCACTCCTCGGATTCGTCCCGGTTTGATCCCCGGCCATATTCGACCCTGTGGCTGGCCGCCGTCTGCCTGCTCTGGCTGCTGCTGATCTGGGCCAGCCCCGACTTCGTGTGGCTGGCCTTCCCGCTCTTTTTCCTGCAGCTGCACGTGCTGACGCTGCGGCTGGCGCTGCCGGCGATAGCCCTGAGCACCGTGCTGGTGATTGTGGCGCTCTGGTTCCACAACACCGGGGCTGACGGGGCCGCCCTGCAGTTGCCGATGGTGCTGGGACCTGCCTTCGGGGCCGCCTTTGCCGTGGTCACCGGGTTGGCCTACCGGGCGCTCTACCTGGAAGCCGAAAGCCAGCGGCTTGCCGCCGAGGAGCTGCGCCGCACCCGCACCGAACTTGCCCGCAGCCAGCATGACGCCGGCACGCTGGCCGAACGCGCCCGGCTGGCCCGCGAAATCCATGACACGCTTGCCCAGGGCTTCTCCAGCATTGTGCTGATGGGCCGTTCGGCGGAAAAGGCCCTCGACGACGGGGACACCGCTACGGCCCGCGACCGGCTCCGGACCGTCCAGGAGACGGCAGCTGCGAACCTGGCCGAGGCCCGCAACTTTGTCCGCGGCCTGCAGCCCCCCGCACTTGCGGGCGACACAGCGTTGAACACAGCGGGAAACACAGCGGACCCAGCGGGCAACGCCGCACAGCCCGCGGCGGAGGACCCCCTGGTCAACAGCCTGCGCCGGCTCTGTGAAAAGACCGAAACCGAGGCCGCCGCCCGCGGCACCCGGCTGCGGTGCCGCTTCGACCTTGAAGGAACCCCGGTGGACCTTCCCAACCCGTACCGCACCACCCTGCTTCGGGCCGCACAGGCAAGCCTTGCGAACGTGTGGGTGCACGCCAAAGCGGAGACCGCCGTCGTGACCCTGTCCTTCCTGGGCAGCGAAGTGGCGATGGATATCTACGACGACGGCGCAGGGTTCGACCCCTCGGCGGTTACGGCCCCCGCCGGCCGTCCGGACGGCTCCGGCTACGGACTGAAATCGCTCCAGGAACGGGTGGCTGCGCTGGCCGGCAGCCTGGACATCGAGTCCGCATCCGGCGAGGGAACGGTGGTGGCCATCCGGCTCCCGCTCGGGGAGTCCCCGGCACGGAACGAACCGTGAACGATATCCGTGTGTTGCTGGTCGATGACCACCCGGTGGTCCGGGCTGGACTGCGGGCCATGCTGAGCGACTTCGAAGGCATCACTGTCGCCGCGGAAGCGGCCGACGGCGGTGCAGCCCTGGCCGAGCTGTCCCGGCTCCATACCCTCGGCGAGCCGGCCGACGTCGTGCTCATGGATCTGCAGATGGGCGCCGGCATGGACGGTGTCACGGCGACCGGCAGGATCAAAGCGGGCGAGGCCGGACAGCCCGCTCCGCCGGTGCTCATCCTCACCACCTATGACTCCGACGCCGACATCCTCGCCGCCGTGGAAGCCGGGGCCAGCGGTTACATGCTCAAGGACGCGCCGCCGGAACAGATCCGCCAGGCGGTACTCTCGGCCGCGGCGGGAAAGACCGCGCTGGCACCCGAAGTGGCCGCCCGGCTCATGGGCCGTATCCGCAATCCAGAACCGGTCCTGTCCGCCCGCGAGATCCAGCTGCTGGAGCTGCTCGCCACCGGCCTGGGGAACCGGGCCATCGCCAAGCAGCTCTTCATCTCCGAGGCCACGGTCAAGACCCACCTCGTGCATATTTACGGCAAGCTCGGCGTGGACAACCGCACGGCCGCGATCTCCGTGGCGACGCAGCGCAGGATCATCCGGCGCTTCTAACTCCCTTTCTCACCCGGGCCGCCGCGCTGCTGCCCAGTTACCCGTTGCCAGCGGTGTTCCCCGTTGCGGATAATCCCCGGAATTCCGCGGAACTTCATGACTCCGGGGCGGGTGCACTCCGGAGCAACCGGGCGGGAACGTCAGGCCGGGGTCGGGATATCGTGTCCTCGGCAGGCCGTATGTGACAGGGGCATTGTCAGCAGCACGGTGCATAATGGCGCGGTGGGGAACATTTCGAAACTTTCAGCTGCCCTTATTGGTTTGATTCTCGGCGCCTCGCTGGTGGCCTGCGACGACGGCAGGGCCGGTGCGCAGGACGCCGCGAAGCAGCTGGCATCCGCTGTCTCAGCGCTCGACGTCGGCTCGGTCGCCTTCGAGGGCCAGGAGTCCGGCGCGGCCAATGAGCAGCTCAAAGAGGTGTTTAAGGCACTGGACCCGCTCAAACCCTCGGTGGCGAGCGGTGAGCTGCAGCTGGAGTCCGAGACAGCCACGGTTCCGCTCAGCTACAGCTGGAAGATCGGCTCCGGGGAGTGGAAATACACCGTCTCCGCCCAGCTGAAGAAGTCCGGCGACAAATGGCTCACGGTGTGGACCCCGGAGCTGCTGGTTCCCGGCCTGGCAGCCGGCGAAGTCCTGGGCACCTCCAGCGACTCCCCGCCGCGGGCCGACATCCTCGGCGCCGGCGGCGCCAAGCTGGTCACCGAACGGCCGGTGGTGAACGTCGGCATCGACAAACCCCTGCTGGCCGCCGCCGATCCGGCGGAGTCTGCCACCCGCCTCGCCGAACTGGTGGGAGTGGACCCCGCGGCCTACGTGCAACAGGTCCAGGCGGCCGGCCCTGAGGCCTTCGTTACCGCCATCACCCTGCGCCAGGACGGCCGGACCATCACTGACGAACAGATCGCCGCAATCCCCGGGGCCCGGGCAATCGCCGATTCGCTTCCCCTCGCCCCCACCCGCACCTTCGCCCGGGCCTTGCTGGGCACTGTGGGGGAGGCCAGCGCCGAGCAGATTGAGAAATCCGGCGGCGCCCTCCTAGCAGGCGACACCACCGGCACCGGCGGGCTGCAGCAGCAGTACGACGCGCAACTGCGGGGTACCAGCGGCACCCAGGTCTATGCCGAAAAGGCGGGACTCACCGCCGAGCAACGGCGGGCCCTGCTCAACGGCGGGCGCCGGGTCCTGTTCCAGGTCGATATGAAGGCCGGGACTCCGCTGAAAACCACCCTGGATCCCAAGCTCCAGCAGCTGGCCGAGGACACCCTGGGGAAGGTGGGCCCGGCCTCGGCCATCGTCGCCCTCCGGCCTTCCAGCGGGGCCGTCCTCGCCGCGGCCTCCGGACCGGGCAGCAACGGCTACGACACCGCGCTGCTGGGCCAGTACGCCCCCGGTTCCATCTTCAAAATCGTCGATTCCCTGGCCATGATCCGAAACGGCATGAGCCCGGATTCAACGGTTGACTGCCCGGCCACCCTGTCCGTGGACGGACGGACCTTCAAAAATGCCGAAGGCTACCCTGCCGCCTCGCTGGGTTCCGTGACGTTGCGCGACGCCTTTGCGCACTCCTGCAACACGGCGTTCATCAACGCCCGGGACAAGGTCAGCCAGGCCCAGCTGGAATCCGCCGCCACGTCCCTCGGCGTCGCCGTGGAAGCCCCCGCCCTCGGGGCCGGCGCGTTCCTCGGCTCGGTTCCGGGCGAGGCCTCGGGGACCGAGCACGCGGCCTCCATGATCGGCCAGGGGAAGGTACTGATGTCCCCGCTGGCCGCCGCCATCATGGCCGGCTCTGTCGCGAAGGGCTCCCCCGTCTCCGCGCAGCTTGTGCTGAACCCCGACGCCGGCGACGCGGCTGCAGGCACCGAAACAGCCGCCCAGGCCACCCCGTCGGAGGGCACGACGGCGTCGTCCGCCCCCGCCCCGGCAAAATCCTCCGGCACGCCGGTGACGGCAGCGGAGGCCGCCGCACTGAAGGACATGATGCGCGCGGTGGTGACCTCCGGCCATACCGGCTTCCTCGCCTCCGTCCCGGGCGCCCCGGTCGCGGCCAAAACCGGAACAGCCGAATTCGGCAAGGACAACCCGCCCAAGACGCACGCCTGGATCGTGGCCGTTCACGGGGACCTCGCGGTCGCCGTGTTCGTCGAGGAAGGCGGACTGGGCGCCACCGTCTCGGGTCCGCTGCTGAAGGAATTCCTGACGGCCGCCGGCTGACCCCTCCCTTGGGGCGGCGCCGGCCCGCCGCCACGGCCGTGGGAGGATGGAAGTGTGGCTCATATTGACGTTTCCAACATCGATTACTTCCTCTCCGACGGCACCCAGCTGCTCAACGGCGTGACCTTCAAGGTCCCGGACGGCACCAAAACCGCACTCATCGGGCCGAACGGAACCGGCAAGACCACGCTGTTCCGGATCATTTCCGGCGACCTCGTTCCCGACGAAGGCGTGATCGGCCGATCCGGCAACATGGGCATCATGCGCCAGTTCGTTGGCCAGGTACGGGACGAATCCACCGTCCGCGACCTGCTGGTCTCCGCCGCCCCGCCGGCACTGGCAGCAGCAGCCCGCGCCGTCGATGAAGCCGAACTGGCCATGATGGAGCACGACGACGAGCCCACCCAGATGAACTACGCCCAGGCGATCGTCGACTGGGGCGACGCCGGCGGGTACGACGTCGAAACGGTCTGGGACGAGGTCTGCATGGCCGCCCTCGGCCTGCCGTTCGACCGTGCGCAGCACCGCCCGGCGTCGAGCCTCTCCGGCGGCGAGCAGAAGCGCCTGGTGCTTGAGGCGCTGTTCGCCGGCCCCGACGAGCTCCTGCTCCTCGACGAGCCGGACAACTACCTCGACGTCCCCGGCAAGCGCTGGCTTGAGGCCAAGCTGAACGAGTCTAAGAAGACGGTCTTCTTCATCAGCCACGACCGCGAACTGCTCAACAACGCCGCGGGCCGCATCGTCACGTTGGAACCGGGCATCAACGGCGCCGGCGCGTGGATCCACGGCGGCGGCTTCGGCTCCTATGTGGACGCCCGCGCGGACCGGAACGCCCGCTTCGAGGAGCTCCGCAAGCGCTGGGACGAGGAGCACGTGAAGCTCAAGGAACTCGTCAACATGTACAAGAACAAGGCCGCGTTCCGCTCGGATATGGCCAACAGGTACCACGCCGCGCAGACGCGCCTGGCGAAGTTTCTCGAGGCCGGGCCGCCCGAGGCGCTGCCGATCGAGCAGAACGTGCAGATGCGGCTCAAGGGCGGCCGGACCGCCAAACGTGCCGTCGTCGCCGACAAGCTGGAGCTCACCGGGCTGATGAAGCCGTTCTCCACGGAGGTCTGGTTCGGGGACCGCGTCGGCGTGCTCGGTTCCAACGGCTCCGGCAAGAGCCACTTCCTGCGCCTGCTCGCCACCGGCGGCACCGACCCGGAGCGGGAGCACCTGCCGGTGTCCGACGTCGACATCGCCGAAGTCCCGCACGAGGGCACGGTGAAACTCGGCGCCCGGATCCGGCCCGGCTTCTTCGCCCAGACCCATGTCCGGCCCGACCTGCTGGGCAAGACCCTGCTGGAAATCCTGCACCGGGGCGACGAGCACCGGTCGGGGCTGGGTCGAGAGGCGGCGGCCGGCGCCCTGGACGGTTATGGGCTGGCATCGCAGTCGGAGCAGAAGTACGAATCCCTCTCCGGCGGGCAGCAGGCGCGGTTCCAGATCCTGCTCCTGCAGCTCTCCGGCGCAACCCTGCTGCTGCTCGACGAGCCCACGGACAACCTGGACCTGCACTCGGCCGAGGCGCTGGAGCGGGCCATCGACCACTTCGAGGGCACCGTCCTGGCCGTGACGCACGACCGCTGGTTCGCCCGGACCTTCGACCGGTTCCTGGTCTTCGGCTCCGACGGCAGGGTCTACGAATCGGCCGAGCCCGTCTGGGACGAAAAACGCGTCGAACGCGCCCGCTGACCCGACGCTCCCTCACGTCCTGCACGTTTTGCGCCGACGCTTCCTCATCTGGTGAGGGAGCGTCGGCGCTTTTCGTGCGCAAGATGCGGGAGGGTTGGGCTATTTGGGGGTGTCGCGCTTGTTCTCGCAATGTCGGGGCGCTGCTGCGCAATAAATGATTAAATGATCACGCCGCGCTAGCATATGTTCATGAACACTGACGAGCGGCACCGCCGCATCGGCGAGCTGTTGCGCCACCGGGACCATGTGAGCGTCGATGAGCTAATGGCCGAATGCGGCGCCTCGGGTGCCACGATCCGGCGCGACCTGGACGTGCTGGAGCTCCACGGGGTTCTCCGCCGGGTCCATGGCGGCGCCCGGAGCCTCGTGCTGCGGGGGGAAACCCCCGAATACGGCCAACGCGAACTCGAGGACCACGCCGCCAAGGTGCGGATTGGAGCCGGGGTGGCCGCCCTGCTGAAGGACCGCGGCCACGTCTGGCTGGACAGCGGCACCACGGCCACCGAGGTGGCCCGCCAGCTGCAACAAAGGGAATTGACCCTGATGCCAATGTCGTTGCAGGCCGTTAATGCGATTGCCGCCGGCGGGACGGCGGCCGGCCGGCGTCCCGAACTGCTGTTGCCCGGCGGGCGCCTCCTCCCCGGGGAGCTGTCCTTCCGCGGCCCCATGACGGAATCCTCCATCCGCTCGCTGCGGTTCGACACGGCCATTGTGACGCCCTGCGCACTGAACCTCCGGGACGGACTGCTGGCCCACGACCTTGAGGATGCCGCGGTGAAACGTGCCGGCGTGGAATCCGCGGGCCGGGTGATCGTCGCCTGCTCCGGAACCAAATGGAACGCCAGCGCCGTCGCGCTCGTCGCATCCCTCGATGCGGTGGACGTCCTCGTCACGGACAAGCAACTGAGCCCCGACGAACGTGCCCGGCTCACCCAACACTCGGTGGAAGTAGTGATCGTATGACTAAGACGGCAACCCGACCGCAACTCAAGGCCGCTGCCGCGGCGACCTTCCTGATTTTCGGGATCAACGGGCTCGTGTTCGCCAGTTGGGCCGCCCGGATTCCCGCGGTGACGGACATCCTGCATATTTCCTCGGGACAGATGGGAACCCTGCTGCTGTGCGTCGCGGCGGGCTCCCTGATCGCACTGCCCACCGCCGGCCACGTCGTGGGCCGCATCGGGACGGCCAATGCCGTCCGGGCCGCGGGCCTTGTCGCCGCCGTGGCCGGCGTCGGGGTGGCTCTGGCGCTGCTGGCGGAGTCCGTCCCCGGGACTGCCATCGCACTGGTCTTCTTCGGCATGGGGATCGGGCTCTGGGACGTCTCCCAGAACATAGAAGGCGCCGACGTCGAGCACAAACTCGGGCGCACCATCATGCCGCAGTTCCATGCCGCCTTCAGCGGCGGCGCGTTCCTGGGGGCCCTGATCGGAGCGGGCCTGGCAGGGCTTGGGGTCGGGCTCCCGGCGCACCTGCTGGTGATCGCCGCCATCGTCGCCGTGCTGACGCTGTTTGCGCCGCGCTACTTCCTGCCGCATACCCCGGCGCCCGCGCCGGCGGCAGGGGAACCGCGGGAACACAAGGGCCGCTCGGCCTGGCGGGACGGACGAACACTGCTGATCGGTGTGGTGGTGCTGGGCGCGACGCTCACCGAGGGGGCCGGCAACGACTGGATCGCCAAGGCCGCGGTGGACGGCCTGGATGCCACGGAGTCCACCGGGGCCCTGCTGTTCGCTGCCTTTGTCCTGGCCATGACCGCAGTGCGCTTCTTTGGCGGCCGGGCGATCGACGCCTACGGCCGGGTGGTTGTGCTGCGTGCCAGCATGGGCGCCGCCGCCGCAGGGCTGGGACTCTTCGTACTGGCCGGCAACCTCTGGCTGGCCACGGCCGGCGCGGTGCTCTGGGGCGCGGGAGCCGCCCTCGCGTTCCCGATGGGCATGTCCGCCGCGGCCGACGACCCGAAATACGCGGCGGCCCGTGTGTCCGTGGTGTCCACGATCGGCTACGTCGCCTTCCTGGCCGGGCCGCCGTTGCTGGGCTACCTCGGTGATCTGATCGGAATCCGGCTGGCGCTGCTGGCCATCATGATTCCGATTCTAGGAGCGCTGCTGCTCGCCGGCGCCGCGAAGCCCTTGCGCGCCACGTAAGCAGGCGGCGGGCGTCTCCATTCTCCTGGATGCATATGTCCTGGTAGAACAGCCAGAGCAGGAGCACCACCGGGACCGCCAGGCACACGCTTCCCACGGTGTCCACGAGCCAGTGGGCGGACAGATATGTCCGGCTGACCATCATGGCCAGCACTCCGAACGCCGCGATCACCCAGGCCCAGGCGCGCCCCGCAAGGAGAGCCACCACCACGAGGAATGCCGTGGTGCTTGCCACGTGACCGGACGGGAATGAACCCGTGTCGGTCAGGACGATCGTGTTGTCCGGACGGTCCCGCAGGATGCCGGCCTTGAGGATCTGGGTGAAAATCAGGACGGCGATGCCGGCGACCGCGGCGAAGACGGCCGTCTGCGGGCGCCTTCTCAGCAGCAGTGCTGCAACGACCAGCGCATGGAGCACAAGGACACCCCGGTAACCGGCCAGGTTGAGGAAGGCGTTGATCCCGTCCCAGAACGGGCTGCGCAGGGCGGCGATCCCACGGGCCCAGCCCTCGTCCAGGCCCTGGAAAGGCGGCAGCCGCACCTCCGCAACGAGGAGTCCCCCAAGGACCGCACCGAGGGTGAGCAGGGCCGTGCTGGCCGCGATCACGCGGCCCGTGGACAATCGCTGAGGATCCAGCACTCGGGTCATTGCCCCATCCTAGCCAACCGGGATGGCCTGGCATCCGCACGCTGCTGCCGCCGAATCCTTCGGCAGCTGCCTTGCCTGACAGCGCGGCCCCCGCCCCGGCAGTAGGGTGGTCGCATGCGAAGCATCTTGCGGAGGGCGCCGGGCCGGTTCGAACGACTGGACCGGACGCTGGTACGCGCCGTGTCCGGCCTCCCCGGCGGCAGTCATGACGAATTCTTCCGGCGGCTGTCCGCCGTGGCGAACAAGGGCAAGCTCTGGTTCGGCATCGCCGCCGTGATGGCGCTCTTCCCCGGGAGGACGCGCCGGGCCGCCGTCCACGGGTTGCTGGCGCAGGCCGTGGCCTCAGCGGTCACGAACTTAGGTTTCAAGACCCTGTTGCCGCGCGCCCGGCCGCTGCCGGAGCACCTTCCGGCCTTCAGGTTCGTCCATCCCCAACCCACCAGCTCATCCATGCCCTCGGGCCATTCCGCCTCTGCCGTGGCGTTCGCCGTCGGCGCCGGACTGGTGCGGCCGGCCCTTGGCGCCGCGTTGGCCCCCCTCGCGGCGGGCGTCGCCTACTCGCGGGTCCACACCGGCGCCCACTGGCCCTCGGATGTGTTCTTCGGATCGGCGATCGGTGCGGGTGCCGCCGTGGTGACCCGAAAGTGGTGGCCCGTGCGGCCGCCATTTCCCGAGGTCCGGCGGAGCGCCGTTGTAGCCGCGAAGCTGCCGGGGGGCGAAGGCCTGGGCATCGCGGTCAACACGCTGGGCGGCTCCTATGCGGCGGAGACCGCAGCTGCCCTCCAGAAAGTATTCCCCAAGGCGTATATAAAAGAAATCTCCCCGGACGAGGACGTCACGGAGGAAATCTCCCGGGTCGCCGGCCGCCCCGGGATCGTGGCACTGGGCGTCTGGGGCGGGGACGGGACCGTTGGCACGGCGGCTGCGACCGCCGTCGAGCATTCCCTCCCGCTCCTGGTTCTTCCGGGCGGGACGCTGAACCATTTCGCGCGGGACGCCGGAACTCCCACCCTCGAGGCCGCCGTTGAAGCCGCGTCCCGCGGCGAAGCGGCACGGGCGGACCTTGGCCTGGTGGCTGTGGAGCGCGGACTGCCGGACAGCCCCGCACGGCTCCACCTGGCCATGCTCAACACGGCGAGCATCGGCCTCTACCCGAACCTCGTGCGCCGGCGCGAACTGCTGCAGCCCGCGCTCGGCAAACCCGTGGCCGGCGTCGTTGCAATGTTCCGGACCTTTGCCGCCGGAACACCCACCACCCTGGTGGTCGACGGGGTGCGGCACAAACTCTGGATCCTGTACGTCGGGCGCGGACGGTACTACCCCCGCGACCATGCCCCGCTGGTGCGCCCGGTCCTGGATGACGGCGTCTTCGACCTCAGGCTCATCACCGCGGATGAATCATTCGCCAGGCTCCGGCTGCTGTGGTCCGTGCTGACAGGAACCGTCGCCACGTCCCGGATCACACACCTGAGCGAACGCAGCAGCATCCGGGTGGAACCGGGCGATACATCCATGGTCCTTGCGGTGGACGGCGAGGTCATGCCGGGGGTGCGTGGCGTCGAGTTCTCGGTCCTGTCCGGCGCCCTGACGTACTACTCGCCGGCATCCTGACACCCGGACGCCGTCATCCTCCCGGACTACCCTGAGTCGACCCTGAATCATCCCTGAGACCGGCGAAATCGGTGCTTCGCCTCGGTAGCGTGGTGTGTACACACCCCCTACTGCTAGGTAAAGGAACGCTTCCATGATCGAAGCACGAGGCCTGACCAAGGTTTACGGCGAAAAGACCGCCGTCGCCGGAGTCAACTTCACCGTCGAAGCCGGCCGGGTCACCGGCTTCCTGGGCCCGAACGGGGCCGGCAAATCCACCACCATGCGCATGATCATGGGGCTGGACCGGCCGACGTCGGGCTCCGTCACCGTCAACGGCGTGCCGTTCGACCGGCACCACGCGCCGCTGCGCGATGTCGGCGCCCTGCTGGACGCCAAGGCGGTCCACACCAGCCGTTCGGCCTACAACCACCTCCGGGCAATGGCCGCCACGCACAGCATCCCCAAGAAGCGGGTGCACGAAGTCATCGAAATGACGGGCCTGGCCGATGTGGCCAAGAAGAAGGTCGGCGGCTTCTCGCTCGGCATGGGACAGCGGCTGGGGATCGCCGCGGCGCTGCTCGGGGACCCACAGACCGTCATCCTGGACGAGCCCGTCAACGGCCTGGACCCGGAAGGCGTTGTCTGGGTCCGCAACCTCGTCAAATACCTGGCCTCCGAGGGGCGCACCGTCTTCTTGTCCAGCCACTTGATGAGCGAAATGGCCGTCACCGCTGACCACCTGATTGTGATCGGACGCGGCAAGATCATCGCCGACGCCCCCATCCAGGACATCATCAACGGCAAGGGCCGGATCCGCACCCGCGTCCGCACCGACCAGCCGGACCAGCTGATGCAGCTGCTCGCGGGGGACGGCGTTTCCGTGGAACTGCAGGACAACGAACTGCTCGAGGTCACGGGCCTGGATCCGCGCCGGATTGCCCGCGCGGCCCTCGACAGCCACGTCATGATCTACGAACTCACCCCGCTGCAGGCCAGCCTCGAGGAGGCCTATATGGAGCTGACCAAGGATGAGGTCGAGTACCACTCGCTGATCACCACGGGCGACCACGCCCCCGTCCCGTCCGGAGGCAACTGAACCATGAGTTCCACCACTTTTGAACCCACCCCGCCAAGCCGCGGCGAGCACGGCGGAACGGCCGGCAACACGGCAAACAACACGGCAGGCAACCGGGCCGGCGACAGCCTCAGCACCGGCCCGGGCCCCAGCTTCCCCCGGGTGCTGAACTCGGAATTCATCAAGTTCCGCACTCTCCTGTCCACGCTGATCCTGCTGGGCTGCACCGTGCTGGTGGTTGTGGGCTTCGGTGCCCTCTCCGCCTGGGGCACCGGACAGTTCGCCGAGGCTGCCAGCACCGACCCGGAAGCGGCCGCCGCCTTCGCGGCCCAGGGCGGGGACCTCGCCGTCGGCGTCCCCACGTCCGGCATCGCGTTTGCCCAGCTGATCCTGGGTTCGCTCGGGGTGCTGCTGATGAGCTCCGAGTTCACCACAGGCATGGCCCGCTCCACCTTCGCGGCCGTCCCCAAGCGGCTTCCGGCGTTCGCCGCCAAGCTGCTTGTGGTCATGGTGACGGCGTTCGTCCTCACCGCCGCCTCCGTGTTCCTGGCAGGCCTCGTGTCCCTGCCGATCCTGGACAACTACAACCTCAACCTGGACCTCTCCAGCTCGCAGTCGGTGAAGATGCTGCTCATCAACAGCCTCTACGTCGCCGCCGTCGCCGCCATCGGCATGGCCCTGGGTGCGATCATCCGCAACTCCGCCGGTGGCATCATGAGCCTGGTCGGGCTGTTCTTTGTGGCCCCGATTGCCTTCCAGCTGATCCCGGGCGACTTCTTCGTCGAGGCCCGCAAGTACCTGCCCGGCAACACGGTCGAACCGATGATCGCCGTGGAGCATCTCCCGGACGCCCTGGAAGCCTGGCAGGCAGCCTTGGTGCTGGGCGCCTGGGTGGTCGTCCCCGTGGTCCTGGCCGCCGTGCTGCTCAAAAAGCGGGACGTGTAGTCCGCCCGTGCTCACCGTTTAGGCTCAGAGCATGATCGATGCAGTTCCAGTGCAGGACGCGCCGGCCGGCCAGGCCGACGCGTCCCTCGCTGAAATCACCGCGCGGCGCCGCGGCCGAGTCCGGCGCTACCTGTTCCAGCATCCGCGCGCCATGGATGCCGTGGTGGTGGCCTGCTACCTGCTGCTTGTCACCCCGACAGCGGTGGAATCGGCGCTCGACGGCGTCTGGCCGGTTGCGCTGCTGCTCGCGGCGACTGCGGTGGCCCTGGCGTTCCGGCGGAGCCACCCGGTCGCAGTGGCGGCCGTCGTGGCGCTGCTCGAGGTGGGGGTGACGCTGCTCCACCCCTGGGGTTCCAACGTTTCTGCCGGGTTGTGGTTTGCGCTTTACTCCGTGGCGGTGGTGCGCAGCCGGCGTTTCGCCCTCGCGACCCTGGCCGCGGCCACGGCGCCGCTGGTGCTCCTGTACTTCCTGCTGGCAGTGGGTCCCCTGGATGGCCGGTTGCCGGATATGGGGGTCAGCACGCCGGAGAACTTCCAGCTCATCACCAGTATCGCGGCCGCGGTGAGCATCACCCTCTCCAATGTCATTGCCACCGGGATCGGCGTCTCGGTCCGGCAGCGGCGCGAGCACGAGCATGAGATTGCCGCGTGGGCAGCGAGGACCGCGCGGCTCGCGTCGGTCACGGAACGCAACCGGATCGCCCGCGAGATGCATGACATCGTGGCGCATTCACTGACGGTCATGATCAGCCTGTCGGACGGGGCCGCCGTCGTGGTCAAAAGGAACCCCGCGCAGGCCGCGGCGGTCCTCGGGGAACTCTCCCGCACAGGCCGCGCGGCGCTGGCGGACATGCGGCGCGTCCTTGGCGTGCTGCGCGACGACGCGGGCCCCGCGCAGGCGCCGCGGGAGCCGCTCGCCGCCGGGGACAACCTGGGCAAGCTGCTTGAAGGCTTCCGCACCGCGGGACTCCCGCTGCACTACACCCACACCGGGCCGTCGCTGCCGGACGACGCCGCGTTCCGGCTGACCGTTTACCGGATCGTGCAGGAGTCGCTGACAAATGTGCTGCGCTACGGCCGTTCCCTGGGCCGGGTGGATGTGGCGGTTGTCCGCGACGGACCCACTGTCACGATCGACGTCGTCGACGACGGCAGGGGCTCCGTCGACTCCGGCGGCTCCGCCGCGGCGCCGGCGTCGCGGGATTCCCCCGGGCCGGTGGGCACCGGGCAGGGCCTCGCCGGCATGCTGGAGCGGGCCCGGATCTACGCCGGCACCGTGCAGGCAGGACGGAGCGGGGACCGCGGCTGGCGCGTGCACGCCGTCCTGCACTGGAACGGCGACAACGAAAGCACGGGCACATGAGTCAAGGGGAACCGATGAGTACCGGACCGATCCGCGTCCTGCTGGTGGACGACCAGCCGCTCCTGAGGATGGGCTTCCGCCTGATCCTGGACGGCGAGGATGACCTGAGTGTTGTGGGCGAGGCGTCCGACGGCGCCGAAGCGGTGCGCCAGGTCCGGGACCTCGCGCCCGACGTCGTGCTGATGGACGTGCGGATGCCGGTGCTGGACGGGATCGGGGCCACGCAGGCCATCGCCGCCTCCGGTGCCCGCGCAAAGGTTATTATCCTGACCACGTTCGACCTCGACGAATACGCATTCGCGGGGCTCCGGGCCGGTGCCTCGGCCTTCCTGCTCAAAGACGTGGCGCCCGCCGAACTGGTCAGCGCCGTCAGGGTGGTGGCGAGCGGCGACGCGGTGGTGGCGCCCCGCGTCACGCAGCGGCTGCTGGAAACGTACGTCCGGGGCGGCGGGGCGGGAGCGGGCGGCCGGGCCGCTGGGCAGGGGGCCCCCACCGGGGGCCGGGCTACCAGTGACCCGCTGCTGGAGGACCTGACCCCGCGCGAAGCCGAGATGCTCGGAGCGATGGCTGAGGGGCTCTCCAACGCCGAAATTGCGCACCGGTATTTCCTCTCGGAAGCCACCGTGAAGACGCACGTGCGCCGGATCCTCAACAAGCTGCACCTGCGCGACCGGGTCCAGGCCGTGGTGTACGCCTACGAGACCGGCCTGGTGGTGCCCAGCAATCCGGACTACTGAGGCAGCGGTCGAGGGCACAGCATCCGGCGGCGGAGCCTGAAGCAGTGGTTTCAGGCACATTTCTGAATTGCCCTTGAGGCAACTTTCGTTGCCTCACGGGCCTTGTTCTTGGCATTATGCCCGGCCCGGGCTCCCGTCATTTGTGGGATTGCACAGAACGGGCGCTTCCCCGCCCGGTCTAGGGTGAAACGTCAATGTGGTCCGCCGCACAACTTTCAACGATCCACCCGCGGACCCGCACAATCCACGAAGGACGGCGCTTCATGCAGGCTGACCAACAGCTTTCCAAATCCCTGAAACCCCGGCATCTGTCCATGATCGCCATCGCCGGCGTGATTGGCGCCGGGCTGTTCGTCGGCTCCGGCGCGGCGATCCAGCAGGCAGGCCCGGGGATTCTGGTCGCCTACGCGGCGGCGGGACTCGTCGTCATCCTGGTCATGCGGATGCTTGGCGAGATGGCCGCGGCCAACCCGGAAACAGGCTCCTTCTCGACGTACGCGGACAAGGCGCTGGGCCGCTGGGCAGGATTCAGCATCGGCTGGCTGTACGCCTGGTTCTGGATCATCGTCCTGGGCATCGAGGCCACGGCGGGCGCGGCGATCATGCACCGCTGGGTCCCGGGGGTCGACCAGTGGGTCTGGGCGCTGCTGCTGATGGTGGTCCTGACTCTGACCAACCTGGGTTCGGTGAGGTCCTTTGGCGAGTTCGAGTTCTGGTTCGCGTCCATCAAGGTGGCGGCGATCGTGCTTTTCCTGCTCTTCGGCGTCGCGGCAATCCTCGGCTTCATCCCGGGCGTCCCGGCCCCCGGCGTAAGCAACCTGTTGGAAAACGGCGGCTTTATGCCCAACGGACCCGGTGCCGTGCTGGCGGGCATCCTCGTTGTTGTCTTCTCCTTCTTCGGCGCTGAAATCGCCACCATCGCCGCCGGCGAGTCTGAAAATCCCGTCGACGCGGTCAAGAAGGCCGTGAAGTCCACCGTCTGGCGCATCCTCGTGTTCTACATCGGGTCCATCGCGGTTGTGGTCACCCTCCTGCCCTGGAACTCCGCCTCCGTGGCCAAGAGCCCCTATGTCGCCGTCATCGAGCTGTACGGCATCCCGGGCGCCGGCACCATCATGGACATTGTGGTGCTGACCTCCGTGCTGTCGTGCCTCAACTCCGGCCTGTACACCGCCAGCCGGATGCTGTTCTCGCTCTCCCGCCGCGGCGACGCGCCGCGGTCCTGGATGCGGATCTCCAAGCGCGGCGTTCCGGCCGCCGCCGTCCTGGCCTCCACCGTGGTGGGCTTCATCACCGTTGGCCTGAATTACATCGCCCCGGACACGGTGTTCCTGTTCCTGGTCAACACCTCGGGCGCCATTGCCTTGTTCGTGTGGCTCGTGATCGCCGGCTCGCAGCTGATCCTGCGCCGCCGCATGGGCGCCGCTGCCAAGGACCTCCAGCTGAAGATGTGGCTCTTCCCTTATCTGACCTGGGTGGCCATCCTCAGCATCGTCGCGCTGCTGATCGGCATGCTCCTCCTGGAATCCACGCGCGAATCACTGCTGCTCTCCCTGGCCCTCGCCGCCGTTGTGGTCGGTATCGGGTTGTGGCGCTACCGCAAGAACGGCGGGAAGTTCCCGGCCGCGGTCAGCAACGGAACCGACGCCGGCAAGGACGGGACCAGCGAGCCTGCCGAAGACGTCACCGTGGGCGCCGGCCCGGCGGCGTAGCACCGCGGGACATGCCCGGTCCTGGGGCGCCGCCCGGCCGCAGACTCGGCGGCACCGCGGGACATGCCCAGTCTTGGTGCCCTGCGGTGGACATGGTGGCATGCTGTCCACTCGGCGAAGCCAAGGGAGAGCATGTCCCGCGGGCCTGGGGGGACATGCCCAGTCCTGGCCGCCGGGGAGGGCATGTCCCGGAGGCCTGCCGGCGCCCGGACTGCTCCGGAGCCAGCCACAGCACCCTCACAGGGAGGGCCTAGCCAAGGCATAGTGCTCCGGGGTTGCATGGACGCATGACCCCTACCCCGCAGCCCCCGCATGAACCGCACCCCAACCACGATCGCGGCCTGGAATTCGACCTCTCCACCCTCCTGAGCCGCCGCTCGCTGGGCATGTTCCTCGGTGCCGGAGCGGCTGCCGCCCTGGCCGCGTGCACCCCGGGCGGTTCCACAGCGGGCGGATCGTCCGCCTCCACGGGAGCGGCGGCGGCGTCCGCCCCGACGTCGGCGGCCTCCGGCACCGCGGCGGTGACGGCCACGCCCTCCGCCTCTGCCTCGCCGACACTGACCCGCGCGATCGCCGAGTGCGGCGTGGAAATCCCGGAGGAGACCGCCGGACCGTATCCCGGCGACGGCTCCAACGGCCCGAACGTCCTGGCAGCCTCGGGCGTCGTCCGGAAGGACATCACCTCCAGCTTTGGCACCTCCAGCACCACGGCCGACGGCGTGCCGCTCACCGTCACGCTGACCCTCCTCGACAACGCCAACGGCTGCGCACCCCTGGGCGGGGCCGCCGTCTACGCCTGGCACTGCGACAAGGACGGCAGATACTCCATGTACGACGCCGGGCTGACGAACGAGAACTTCCTTCGCGGCGTGCAGGAGGCCGACGCCAACGGCCAGGTGACCTTCCAGACGATCTTCCCCGGCGCGTACAGCGGCCGCTGGCCGCACATCCACTTCGAAGTCTTCGAGTCCATGGACAACGCGACGGCGGCTGGGCAGGTCCTCGCCGTGTCCCAGATCGCCCTGACCGACGCTGCCTGCAAGGAGGTCTACGCCTCAGCCGGTTATGAATCCAGCGCCCGGAACTTCCCCCGGACCACGCTGACGTCAGACAACGTCTTCGGCGACGACGGCGGCATCTACCAGCTGGCCACAATGACGGGATCGGTGTCCGGCGGATACACGGCCGGGCTCAACGTCACCGTCTAGGCACCCGTCGGGCCGACGGCACGGCGCTAGACTCGGAGCCATGCCTTCACAGTCCAACGCCGCAGCCCACATTCAGGACCTCGGCGCGTACGTTACCGCGTCGCCGTCGAGCTTCCACGCCGTCCACGAGGCCGCCCGCCGGCTTGACGAGGCAGGATTCACCGCCCTGGACGAGCTCCAGCCCTGGGCCCCGGCCTCCGGCGGCGGCGCCGGTAAGTCCTACATGATCCGCGACGGCGCGATCATCGCCTGGGTGACGCCGGAGACGGCCGGCCCCACCACCGGTTTCAACATCCTGGGTGCTCACACCGATTCGCCGTCGTTCAAGCTCAAGCCCAAACCCACCACCGGTAAGTTCGGCTGGCTGCAGGCCGGCGTGGAGGTCTACGGTGGCCCCCTGCTCAACTCCTGGCTGGACCGCGAACTGCAGCTCGCCGGGCGCTTGGTGATGCGCGACGGCACCCAGCACCTCACCGCCACGGGGCCGCTGCTGCGGTTCCCCCAGCTGGCCATCCACCTGGACCGCGCCGTGAACGAGGGGCTGGCCTTGGACAAGCAGCAGCACATGAACCCGGTCTACGGGCTCGGGGACCCAGCGGGGGAGGACCTGCTGGGCCTGCTGGCCGACCGGGTTCCGGGCGCGGACGTGGACTCGGCTCAGATCGGCGGCTACGACGTCGTCATCGCGGACACCCAGGCCCCCGCCGTCTTCGGCGCGAAGGGCGAGTTCTTCGCCTCCGGCCGGCTGGACAACCTTTCGGCCACCCACGCCGGGCTCGCGGCGCTGATCGCCCACGCAAACGCGCCGCAGCCTGCGGGGGCGCCGATTGCCGTGCTGGCCGCGTTCGACCATGAGGAGATCGGCTCCGCCTCCCGGTCCGGAGCAAGCGGGCCCATCCTCGAGGACGTGCTGGTGCGCATTTCCGACGGTCTTGGCGCCACGGCTAGCCAGCGCCGTCAGGCCTTCGCGGCGTCGTTCTGCGTGTCCGCCGACGCCGGCCACGCCGTCCACCCGAACTACGCCGAGCGGCACGATCCGGCGAACCGGCCGGTCCTGAACGGCGGCCCGCTGCTGAAGATCAACGCCAACCAGCGCTACGCCACGGACGCCACCGGCGCCGCCCTCTGGGCGCGGCTGTGCGCGGACGCTGGCATCCCGTACCAGGAGTTCGTCTCCAACAACGTGATGCCGTGCGGCTCCACGATCGGGCCGCTGACGGCGACCCGCCTCGGCATCCGGACGGTCGACGTCGGGGTGCCCCTGCTGTCGATGCACTCCGCCCGCGAACTCTGCGGCGTCGAAGATCCGTACAGGCTGGCGAAGGTGACGGAGCTGTTCTTCCGGACGCGGGCGTAGGAACAGGGCCTGGCCCGGATTTTGCGCCTAAGGTACCGGGAGAGGCGTTCCTCGGATTTAGACCGCCCTGAAAGTCTAAAGTGTCAGCCGGTACGTGTGGTGCGAGAACTCATTCTCAAAAGTGTCACTAAAGGAATGGTCGGTGACGCGTAGAGTTCTATTCTCACCAATGACCTCGACGGTAGACCCAGTGATCTCCGGGGGAATGACGAACGTCTTGAGGCCGGGAACCTGGTGCAGACCGATGCCCGCAAAAATGTACGCAGAACCGTCATAGACCTTCAGCATTGTGTCTGTGGATTTGTTAAAGCTGAACTGATACGACTGCGTGTTCAGTACGGGGGCTAGCGACTGAATTTCGGCATTTATCTCCGCGACCCGGTCGAGTCTGGCCCGATCACACTCGACAAGTGAATAGAACCCACAAATCGAACCGTTGTTGTGCTGAAAGTAGGCTAACCCCCGTGCTTCATGGATGATGGCGGACCATACGGCCCCCTCGATTTGATCCGGCGTAATCGTTCGGGATCCGGAGTCGGTGAGTAGCGGCATCGCGGCCTCTACGAAGATCCAATTAGGATGCTGCCCGGCCGGATCCTGGTACGCGCGCATTCGATCAACCACCCAGCCATAGGAACCGGCAGACGCGGGGCTGGATTCGGCTGGCCAATGCGGAGAATGGGTCATCTGGTCATCCACGAAGGGACTGGTGTAGGCGTACTTGTCCACACTGGCCACATCCACGATTTTCATGAGTTGGACCATGCTGCCCCGGGCCCAGTACGTGTCAAGGACGCCGTTTGCGTAGTTTGCCATTGTGAAGCGGCCGTCGCCGAAGGCGTGAACGCGCTCCACTTTGCTGATCTGATCAGCGAGGTTTTCCGCTGGATTTGAACCCGTGCAGCCGATCCCCATGTCGCATTCATCTGATATGAACCAGCCAACAGCCTGGGGGTCGTCTCCCACCTCTGATTGTGTCCACTCGTCCTGCGGAAGGACGAATATGCCTTGCTTTGTAATGCTCGAAAGCGAGGAGCCGTCATGTTCCGCCCCCATGTACGTATTAATGCCCAGTGCTTTCAGCGCCGCCGCATGTTCAGGTTTTCCCATGAAAACTGATATCGGAAAGAAGCTGGGATCTGTCCAGCCGGCATCCCGGGGTTTGGGAAACTGACTCCAGTACCCAGGACCGCCCTCCCAAGGAATCCTGGCCAGACTGGGTAAGGGACCCACCAGAGCAAGCGTGGAGCTGCTTTGCTTGGCCGCAGGTTCCGGTAATGTTCCTGGCCGGAAGCCGAATAGTGCGCCGATCGCGATGGATGTGATGACGAACACCAAAACAGCGGCAGGCCCGAACTTTCGGATCTGGGGCATGGGCTGGCCCGTACGCGGATGCAGGGTTGGGTTTCTGAACATTTGAACTCCCAAGGTCTTCGGGATGAGCTGCCTGTGGTCGGTGGGCAATCAGGGGAGATCGGCGACCCGTTCCGGGGTGGTGAAAGATCTCGCAGCGGCGGCACGAGCCAGGCGGGCGAGGGTTTTCGCGCTGCCCTGATGGCTGAACGATGATTCCACTCGACGACGCCCTGCTGCGCCGAGCTTGCGGCAGAGATCCGGCTGGGATACGGCCCTGAGCATGGACGCGGCCAGCAAGTCTGGTCGGCCAGGGCGGACGAGGATGCCACTGATCCTGTCATCCACCAACTCGGGGACACCGCCGGAGTCGGTGACGACGACGGGCACCCCCATTGACATGGCTTCCATAATTGCCACTCCGAGGGGCTCGGCATGGCTGGCGAGAGCGAAGAGGTGTGCACGAACCAATTCGCTCCGGACGGACGCAGCCGGTGCTGCTCCAAGCAGCCGGACTCGAGATTCGAGGCCCAGCACCACGATCATTCGCTCAAGTTCGCGACGGTAACCCTGCCCACCCAGTTCGTCCTCACCCGCAATAACCAATTGCACATCCGTGCCGTTCTCTACCATTTCCTGCACGGCGAGTAGCAGCACGTCATGGCCTTTACTTGGATTCAGACGACCGCAGGAGAAGACTCTGAGCGGGCCGTGGCCGGGCCACGGCAAATACGAGTCGTGACGGGTGAACTCTTGGACGTCGACTCCCATCGGTGACACTTCGACTTCACACGGCAGGTCAGTTCCCAGCGCCGACTCGACGTCACGTTTCAAGCCCTCAGTGATGACTACGCCGAAAGCCGCCATGCTCCATTTCAGATTTTGGTTGTGCCCGTAGTCGCTCAGAGGACCGTGAAGAGTCAGGCTGTACGGTAATCCCGTCAGGAGATGCGCATACATAGCAATGTAGGCAGAATTGCCGCAGGAGTGCACGTGCACATGCTGCCATCGGTTCAGTCGGGCCAGACCGGCGAGTCTAGCGCCCAGCACCACCCACCCCAATTGCCGCGCGCAAACGCGGAAGCGGGTCGCAAGACTTCCTGATGTGGCCTCCCGCTGTGCTGCGCCGCGGACCGTCAGGATTAATGCGGAAAACGCCCCCGGCCGTCTTCGACGAAACCCGCTTATGGTCGTCCGGAACGCACCAATTGAGCATTCGGCCAAATAGGTTGTGACTCCCTGTGCCGTCGCCGCCCATTCTTGCGCCGCCAACTGATTCTCAGGGCTCCTGGTGGACACCACATCTGCCGAAACGTGCAGCTGGCGCAGCACATCCAGCTCCCGCCAGAAAAAGCTGTGCGTGTTCCCCGGAAATTCAGGTACAAGGTAGCCGAGCCGAAACTCGTGGATTGCTGTTCTCTCGGTCACCTCGCCAGCTCGGACATTCTCTTGCTTTCCTCTGCGCCGTTCGCAGGCGTCGCGAGCGCCTCACCGGGGGAGGGCTCGGGGTCGGGGCTCCGGAAGGGTGGCTCCATGTGGTTCGGTGCGTTCTTCGCGTCCTTCGCCAAAGGAGCCCTGAGCCTGATTCTGTTTCTTGATTCCGCCTCGATCTCCGCAACGTCTCCGAGCCCGGACTGTCGGCGAGTGCGGGTCACCGATATCGAATGGGCGATCGAGACGGCCCCGAACATGAGCACTACTCCCGCGAGGAACACCGCGATCAGTGACCGCAGCCTACTGGAGAATTGTTCCGTAGCCTTGTCGGGAGGGGCGACCATTATTGAGGAGAACAGATAGGCGTCGTCCGCGCCATTAACCTTCTGTCCGTCGTAGAGATATTTTTCGAGTGTACTTCCGAGAGCACGGGTGGTTGCGAATGACTTCTCAGGAGTTTCAGCAATTCCGGTGATGTCGACCAGGAAGCCATTGATGCCGCCAACGCCGCGGCTGACTGTATATTCCGGGCTCAGTCCCTGTTCTTTGAGTTTGTCGGCCATGGAACTGTCGTTGAGTCGGGTCAGGAGCACCTGAACGATCAACGAAGGATCCGAAGAACGCAGATATGGATTCTTATCATTCAGCTTCCCGAGTTCCGGGTTGTTGAGCAGATCCTGCTGAGTCGGTATGTCCGGATTGATCATGGCATACGTGGCGGACGTTTCGTAGGACCGGGGGGCAAACTGAAATACGTACAGCCCGGCAGCCAAAGTCAAAAGAAGAATCGGGATAGAAACGATTCGATGCCACCAAAGCGTTCTCAAAACTGCTAAGGGATCCACTGCAGTCCTCCTGGTAATTTATGACTCGAAACCATTTCTTTGCGGAGTTGGATCTGCACCCCGTCGCCAAGGCTCATAGCCTCTTTCTCTGCTCTTGCCATGACCCAAACAGCTCCACCTAGGCCAATCAGAACTGGATATGTGAGGGCAAAAACAGGGAACGACAGGGAATCGAATGTTAGGGAACAAATCCCGGCGACGAGCCCACCGGCTCCGACAGCACCTGCCAAGGACTTCAACTGCGGGTTCCGGGACGACCGAGCGGCCAAAATGCCGGAAATGCCGGGAACAATCAGATAAATCGCAACCGCAAATAGACCAACGAGGCCGAGCGTTACCGCCGCATTCAAGTACTCGTTGTCAAGGATGTGGATTGCAGAATCAGGCTCATAATTGCCAGGCCCCGCGCCAAAGAGCGGACGCTGGGCCACCATCGCTTCGACCCGGGGGTAGTTGTTTGTTCGGGTAGAAATGGACGGGTCCGAACTTGAGGATGTCACTGTTCCAGTTAGCGTGCTTACAAGTCCGGGAACACCCAAAAAGAGGCCGGCAAGGGCGACTGGCGACGCGATAAGGGCCCATATACGCGGAACGGCGGGGAGGAACGGTATGAACACGGCCAGCCCAACCACAAGGCCAAGGACTCCGGAACGCGAGACGGTTGATGCGATGGCAAATATCAAAAGCGACGTGCCTAATAGCCTAAAACCGATCCAACGGCCCTGGTCATAGATCGCACGCCATATGGACAACGGCAGAAGCATGGCGGACACTACGGCCAGTTCGATCGAGTGGAAAGTGCTGCCTGCAACGCGCAGTAGCGCACCCCTTGATTGGAACGGTGTGTCCCCGCCGTTGTACGTGAAGCCGGGCATTGCGTACTGGAACCACTCCATGGGGTTTATCCCGAAAGCGAACTGGGCCAGTGCAACGAGGCAGCAAAAAAACGCACCGGCCAGAAGGGCTCGGATGAATACCATGGCATCAGAAAGCGTTCGGACGACCTCGCCGACGACGAGCACTATGCCTGCGCTGGCCATCAACAGGATCAACCATCGGTCTGCGGAGGCACGCGCCATTTCGGTACTTCCCCCCGTGATTCCCGCGTACAAGGCAGCGTAGGAAGCGCAAGTCGCCACGAACAACGCCGCAAGCGCTACGCGTCCGGGATGCCGGACCTTTATCGGGTTATGGAGCCCAAAGAGGACCGAAAAGATCCAGAGGAGAAAAACGAGAACCGCCAGCATCATCGGCACGGTGCCGGCCGCACCAACCGGTTTGAACACCATGGACGACGGAAAAAAGAAGATGCAGAATGCCATGGCGCGCAGAAGGAACGGTACTTTCTGCCTCTTCAACCTATCGACCGGAGGGGACGCCGCCGAGGTGGAGTTGCCTGCCACAGAGCGACTTTCCCTCTCGGATTGCTGTGGTTGCATCCGATGCCGGCTCATGGGGCCGCCTCCGCTGTTGGGGGCAGCGCAAACTCGTTAGCCGGCGTGCGACAGATCCGCTCAATTTCCTGAGAAACAAGAACTGACGGTAGGCGCCATGTCCGCCGGACGGATTCTGCCAGGTGCCGGGCCCTGCCTTCGATGTCCGCCGCGGAAACAGCTTCCGAAAGTCCATGTGCGATTCCAGCAGGAGTGGCCGGCACCCAGATGGCTGCCGTCGTGGATAGATCGGCTCTGGGGAATGGATGATCGTTCATCACAGGCACGTTGCCGGCGGCCATCAGTTCTTCGGCAACCAGAGAAATATTGGTGAAGGAGAGGGCAACGCTGGCAATCGTCCGGTTGTACAAAGCGTTGAGCTCGGACGGCCTTAAGGATCCATGATTCGTGACGGGGATGTTCCAGTCCGACACGGTGTCTCCGAAGATGTGAATTTCCTGGTCTGGGTGCTGAAGATGAAATATCTCTAATGCAAGCTTCGCCAGCAGATATCCACGACGGTCCACGCTTCGCTTGGCATAGTAGACAATGCCGGCGCGGGGTGCCGAATCACGGCGGAGAAGCTTGTATGTACTCGTATCGCATCCGAAGGGAACCGTTGCATCTGCTGTGATACCCAATTCGCTCTGAAGCCTGGATGCGACCATTTCGCCGAGCGCTATATTGGTAAACCCGAATCGGTACGTGTCTTCAGCCAAGGCGTAGAGGGCACCGCGGGGATAGAAATACGGTTCATAGTCCTGGATGAAATAAAAGCAGTTAACTGCGGAGGGGGCCCTCCTTGCCACGACGTGGGCAGTGCCCCAGGAGCTGGCAACAAGGGCATGCATGCCACCAATTGCTCCAGTCGCGCTGCGGATTCCAGCCCTGATATTAGGCCAATACCGCCGAATCACCGGCTCATGGCGGGCAACGTCATCCGAGTTCCGGTCATATAGCAGCAGTGTGCATTCGTGACCCCGCTGCTCCGCTTCTTCGACCATGCGGAAGAGCGTCGTGTGGCCGCCGGATCCCGGGCCCGGAGGCGAGCACACCCAGCCGATCCGAAGTGACGCGTCTGGAGTTCGCGAAGGGTGAGGGGGGCGCATCCCGCTGGAATCAACAAGGTCCTCGATGCGTACGGGCAGCTCCGCACGCAAAAAGTCGTAGCGCTGGTCCATCTTCAGCGCCATACGCCGCAAAAGCGCCGGGGCAAATCCCGCCGGGCCAGTGGACTGAATGCGCTGCCAAAAGTGGGCAGGAGACCGATGTGACGGGATCAAGATATACCTCTAGGGGTGCTATCCCGGCCCGCCGCTAAATAATCTGCGAAGCCAGCGAGTGCTTGCGTCCGGTGCTCATGGGTGACACCTGATTTGGCTGAAATCATGACCGATAAGACATCCGCGGGGGCTCCATGGAGCATCCGGGTGATTTCCGCTCCGTTCAATGGCACTTCATCGGAGTAGTTGACGCTCTTCATGCGTGACGTCGCGGCGGGCGGGCCCCCTTGTACTTCGTCTACGTACGTCCCGTAGAGCATCATCTCCGAGAAGTGGAGCTGGGAGCCTATTGCGGACTGCCAAGGCCGGCCGCTGACGTCTTCAACCCGCTTAAGCGTGGCGCGGACGATTTCTGGATCCCAGACGCAGGGCCAGCAGATGTAGTCCGTCAAGGTCCCGGTTTCAGGGGGGTCCAACCCCAGGAGGGCCCTTGCTGATTCGAGCCACACACGGTGCCGGGGCAGTCCGGAATGGATCGCTCCCGGGTTCCGGTACATTTCCAGCAGGCCATCCTTCCGGAAGGACTCAATGTCCGTCGGCGCGACCATCACCATGTCGGAATCAACGAGGAGCACGGCGTCGGCCTTCAGGGTGGCTGACGCAGACAACTTAATCAATTGTTGGGCTATCCAGCCCCTGACGGGTGGCCACGGATGCGAACGGTTGATCCACAAATTGACGCCGGGCGCCTTCCACATCGAACTCGGCAGGAATTCGCCAGCCTCGTGGATTTCGGTCCTACTGTTCAAGAGCATTCGGAACAAAGGAATGTCCTGCCCTGGAACGACTATGTGATGGATGACGTTTTCGGGCATCCAGCGAAGGACCGAGCGATTGAGTTCCCGGCACAGTTCGGCGTCTGGCCCATAGCTGGGTGTCAGGACGGCGAGTTCTGGTTTAGATCCCATGGCTTCTCCGACGACCCCAGCGAACGCACGCCGCGACATTCCGGGAGTTGGACCGGCCCCGGCCGGGAAGTTGCTGGGTGCGTTCCGTCGCCGTGTTTTGGCTGGAAAAATCCATGGGCCCCCCATTCAATCGCTAGGAAAACGGTTGAGTCAGGGTTATGTAAGTCGTCGGCTTGAAGACACTTCCGCCCCGACCTACTAATCTGCCGCCCCGAGTACGCTCGGGGTTGGAGCGAAACCCTGACCAAATGGCTGTGCTTTTGCAAATATAGGCTGGGCGTCTGCCGGGGGACTAGGCCGCATGGATAGTCGAGTAGGGCAGTGACTGAAGTCGAGTAGTTTGCCCGCCCAGTACTCGTTTTTCGTCCCGGAACCTCCAACACCGGTCTCCGGCACAAGGGGGCACGGTCACCCCTACGCCGTCCTAGAAGGCCAGGCTGATCACGAGGCTGATCGTCGTCGCGAGGATGACGGTCCCAAAGAGGTAGGAAAGCAAGCTGTGCTTGAGCGCCTCCGCCCGGATGCCGTGGCTCTGCAGGGCGGTGTCCGAGACCTGGTAGGTCATGCCGAGGCTCGTGGCGAGATAGGCGAAGTCGGTGTACTGCGGAGGCCCTTCCTGATTGAAATCGACGCCGCCCACCGCCGTCCCGGCTTTCCCGCCCGTGCCGTAGTACAACTCGGCGTACCGCAGCGTGAACAGCGTCTGCACCAGCATCCACGACAGGGCGACCGATGCCAGCGCCAACAGGCCGCCGCCAAAGCGGGACCCGCCGCCGCTGGAATGGGTATCGACGACGACGGCGGCCACCGCGCCGAGGCTGGCGACGTTGGCCGCCAGGATCAAGAGGTCCGTTGTACCGCGGGACGGGTCCTCCGCCGTGGCGTGCGCCCGGGTTTCGGCGGGGTTGAAGCGGCCGATCGCCAGCCAGACCCACGCGACGTAGGTCAGCGCCGCGACTCCCCAGCCGACGGCGGGCGCCGCCACCCAGTACCCGTTCAGTGCCGTGACCGCGGCCGCGGCGGCCCCCGCGGTGAGCATCACCGCAAAACGCAGCCGGCTGCGGCGCACGGGCCGGGCGGGCGGTAATCCGGTGGTCATTCCCCGATCATGGCACAGCGTTGTCCACATGGAGGTCCTCTTCGCTTCCGGCTCTCCGGCATCTGTGCCTACGCTGGCAGGGCGTGGAATCGTGGAATACGGCCCCGATGCACTATGCTATTGAAGTCTGTGCTGCGCCCTGCCCCCGTTCCTGGGGGTGATGCGGGCACACGGCACCGCAAATGAACCTCCTGTTACGGAAATGCCGTAACCGCTTAGCCCAAAGGAGGTGGGTTCACATATGCGTCCTTACGAATTGATGGTAATCATCGACCCCGAGGTCGAAGAGCGTACCGTTGAGCCAACGCTTCAGAAGTTCCTGAACGTCATCACGACCGATGGTGGAACCATCGAAAAGGTTGACATCTGGGGCCGTCGTCGCCTGGCTTACGAAATCCAGAAGAAGTCTGAAGGTATCTACGCCGTGGTGAACTTCACCGCTGAGCCGGCTACCGCCAAGGAACTTGACCGCCAGCTGAGCCTCAATGAGACCATCATGCGCACCAAGATCACCCGCCCCGAAGAGCAGAAGGTTGTTGCTGAGTAATCAGCCGCACCTCATTCTTTAACCCCGCAGGAACGAACAAGGAGGCAGTAGATGGCAGGCGAAACCACTATTACGGTCATCGGTAATCTCACCAATGACCCCGAACTGAGGTTCACACCGTCAGGTTCGGCAGTAGCGAATTTCACCATCGCGTCTACTCCCCGCACCTTCGACCGCCAGTCCAATGAGTGGAAGGACGGGGAAACCCTGTTCCTCCGCGCGTCGGTATGGCGTGAAGCCGCCGAGAACGTCGCCGAATCCCTGACCAAGGGCATGCGCGTGATCGTTTCGGGCCGGCTGAAGAGCCGTTCCTACGAAACCAAAGAAGGCGAGAAGCGCACCGTTATCGAGCTTGAGGTCGATGAAATTGGCCCCAGCCTGCGCTACGCCAACGCCAAGGTCAACCGCACCCAGCGCTCCGGCGGTGGGGGTGCCGGCAACGGCGCCCAGGGTGGCTTCGGCGGCGGCAACAGCGGCGGCGGCTTCGGCGGCGGCTCTGGTGGAAACCAGGGCGGCGGCAACTCGGGCGGAACCTGGGGCGGCAACCAGCCCGCACAGCAGCAGGATGACCCCTGGGCCACGCCCGGTGTCAGCAATGCAGGCGGCGGCTGGGGCAACGGCCCGGATTCCGAACCTCCCTTCTAAACAACATCTAAGGTTCGACGTCGGAACCCGCCGGAACGCCACAAGGCGGACGGGCGCTGACCGGCGTCGGATCACCACCATCCCGTGGATCAATATCCACGGGCTCCATCGAATAGGAGCTCCACGATGGCTAAGGCTGAACTCCGTAAGCCCAAACCAAAGTCCAACCCCTTGAAGGCCGCTGACATCACTGTCATCGACTACAAGGACGTAGCATTGCTGCGCAAGTTCATCTCCGACCGCGGAAAGATCCGCGCCCGTCGCGTCACTGGCGTCACGGTGCAGGAACAGCGCAAGATCGCCCAGGCAATCAAGAACGCCCGCGAAGTTGCTCTGCTGCCTTACTCCGGCGCTGGCCGCGGCTAAGGAAGGGATTAACTAACATGGCAAAGCTCATTCTGACCCACGAAGTAACCGGTCTCGGTGCTGCAGGCGATGTTGTCGAGGTCAAGGACGGTTACGCACGTAACTACCTGCTGCCCCGCAACTTCGCTCTGACCTGGTCCAAGGGTGGCGAGAAGCAGGTTGAGTCCATCAAGGCTGCCCGCGCCGCCCGCGAGCACGCTTCCCTGGAAGACGCTCAGAAGCAGGCCGCTGCACTCTCCGCAAAGCCGGTCAAGCTCGTTGTCAAGGCTGGCGAGACCGGACGCCTGTTCGGCACCGTCAAGCAGGGCGACGTGGCCGACGCTGTTGAGGCCGCTGGCCTTGGCCGCATCGACAAGCGCAAGGTGGAACTGCCGGCGCACATCAAGTCGGTTGGTTCCTACCAGGCCAACGTCCGCCTCCACGCTGACGTTGCCGCTGTGATCGATCTCGACGTAGTCGCAGGCAAGTAGCCCTCACCGGCTCTGCAGTCCTGAACTGCTGGAAGGCCCCCGCCTTCGGATTCCCCTGAGGAACCGGACGCGGGGGCCTTCTGCGTTATCCCAGACGGGACGCTCAGCCGTGGTGCAGAACCGTCCTGACATGCCGGTACCCCTCCCGGATCAGCTCGGCGAGGACCGCCACGTCGATGTCATCGAGCTTGGTGACATAGAGGCAGCCCGCGCCGGTCTTGTGCTTCCCCAGCCGGCCAAGGAGTTCCGCCGCCTCGGGACCATAGGTCAGTCCGTACAGCGACAGGCTGGCCTTCCGCGGTGAGAACCCGACGGCGGGAGCATCGCCTTCGCGCCCGGTCCCGTACTTGTAGTGGTACTCGCCGAAGCCCACTATCGTCGGGCCCCACATCGCGGCCTGCTGCCCCGTGATCCCGGACATCAGGTCCAGCAACCGGAGCCCGTCCTCCCTGCGGACGGGATGCTCGACGGCGGCGAGGAACTCCTCGACGGACGCGCCGGTTGCCACGGTCTTGTTTTGGGTCTTGTTCACGGCCATGGGGGCAGTCTCGCAGACCGCGCCACCCTTGTCAGCCGCAACGGCGTGGGTGGTAGCCTGCTGCGGTGACCCGGAACCCTGCGCCTGCGCCCCGTCTGCGTCCCTTCGGGCAGGTGGACGTTTTCTCTGCCGAGCCCTACCGCGGGAATCCGCTGGCTGTCGTCGTCGATGCCGAGGGTCTCCCGGCGGACGTCATGCAGCAGTTTGCCAACTGGACCAACCTCGCCGAGACCACTTTCTTGCTGCCGCCCACCGACCCTGCGGCCGATTACCGGGTCCGGATCTTCACCGGCAGCGAAGAGTTCCCCTTTGCCGGCCACCCCACCCTCGGCTCGGCGCACGCCTGGCTCGAGGCCGGCGGCATCCCCCGGCAGGACGGCGTGCTGGTCCAGGAGTGCGGCGCCGGGCTGGTCAGGGTCAAGGGCGACGGCGGCCGGCTTGCCTTCGCGGCGCCGCCGCTGACCCGGTCGGGACCGGTGTCCGAGGCGGAGCTGTCCCAAGTGGCCGCCGGACTGGGCATGTCGCGGGAAGCGCTCCTGGACGCGTCGTGGCTGGTCAACGGGCCGAACTGGATCGGCGTGCTGCTGGAGTCGGCGGAGGCAGTCCTGTCCATTAGACCCGACTATGCGGCGATGGCCGGACTCAAGGTCGGCGTGATCGGTCCCTACCCTGCCGGATCCGGGGTCGGCTTCGAAGTGCGCACCTTCATTCCGGGCGACGCCGCGGCGGAAGACCCCGTCACCGGCAGTTTCAACGCCGGCGCGGCCCAGTGGCTGATCCGCAGCGGCCGCGCCCCGGAATCCTACGTCGCGGCGCAGGGAACGGCGCTGGGCCGGGCGGGACGGATCCATGTCGACGCCGTGGGGGACGACATCTGGGTCGGTGGCAGCTCGGTGAGCTGCATCGAAGGCTTTGTCCTGCTCTGACCCCCAGATGCCCTATCCCTTACGGTTGCCATTCCGGCGTCAGAGGGACCAAAAGTGATAGGGCAACGGAGGCGGGAATAAACGGCGCAGTGCACTCCTTTTACAGGTACATGCAAACGCATGCATCAGGGCTCAGGCCCCCGCCTCACATCAGGAGCACTCCGTGGAAACCCGCCGTATCACCGTTCTTTCCGCCGGACTCGGCGTCCCGTCGTCGAGCCGCCTGCTGGCGGACCAGCTGGCTGCCTCTGTGGAGCGCCAGCTCGCCGCGGCCGGATACGCCGTCCACATCGAGACAGTGGAACTGCGGGACCTGGCGGTGGATATCGCGAACAACTTCGTGACGGGCTATGCGGCGCCTACGCTGGCCGGGGTGATCTCCGGAGTCGAGGCGTCGGACGGCATCATTGCCGTCAGCCCCGTTTTCAGCGCCTCCTACAGCGGACTTTTCAAATCGTTTATCGACGTCCTGGACCCCAAATCGCTGGAGGGGAAGGCAGTGCTGCTCGGCGCCACTGCCGGCACGGACCGGCACCAGATGGTCCTGGACTTCGCCATGCGCCCTCTGTTCACGTACCTCCGCACCCGCACCGCCAACACCGCAGTCTTTGCCGGTCCGCAAGACTGGGGCAGCAACGACGATGGCGGCTCAGCCCTTTCGACCCGGATCGAGCGGGCGGCGGGGGAGTTTGCCGGCCTGCTGCAGGGCGCGCAGCCGCAACGGAAGTCGGCGGCACAGGCGTCGCTGCCGTTCGAACAGTTGCTCGCCGGCATTTCCGGCCGGCCCTAGGGTTTCCGGCCGGCCCAAGTATCGCCGGCCGCCGGCGAACCATTATGCACGCCCGGTCGTTGTGCGGGACATGAAATGTCCTGTGGATTCAATTGACCTGATCATGAGCGAACGCAGTGGCGTCGAGATCGATTACTGCCCCCAGTGCCGCGGCGTCTGGCTGGACCGGGGCGAGCTGGACAAAATCCTGGACCGCGCTGCGGAGACCATGGCCCCGGTGCCCCCGGCTCCACCGGCGCCTATGCCTCCGACGACGCCCGGCCACATCCCGCCCCCGCTCTACAACCTGGACCCGCGCAGGGATGACCGGCGTACGGATGACCGCCGCGACGATGACCGACGGTACGACGAGCGCCGGGACCGTCCGCGCTTCGACCAGCCGCGATATGACGACCGCCGCCGTCCGAAGAAGAAGGAAGGCTGGCTCGGGGAACTGTTCGACTTCTAACCCCCGCGGGGCCGGTTCTGCCGTCGGGTCAGCCTTCGGGCTCAGTCCTCGAGAAGGGCGATGAATTCCCGGGCCTGTTTGATGGAAATGTCCGAGTGGCGCGTGAGGGCCTCAGCAGCGGCTTCGGTGTCGCCGCTTCTGGCGAGGGTGCGGATCCTGCCGTAGATCTCATCGTTGAGCATGTTGCTGCTGACCTCGCGTGTCACATCGCCCTTGCTGGCGATCGCCCGGTAGCGGTACGCGAACCGCTGCGGCGCGTCGTCGTCGTCCTCTACGGGTGCCGGCTCCGCGGGCTCGGGCCGGAAGGGCTGCGGGTGGGCCGCCAGGGCCCCCACGGCGTCACGGGAGGCCCTCAGGCCGTCTCCTGTGGCCTCAAAGTACAGTTTGATGGCGGCCATGGCCTGCCCTTGGGCGATCAGCGCATAGAGGCGCCGGTGCTGCTCCTGGTTGAGCTTAGCCGCAGAGGTCCGGGCTAGCTCAACTGGATCCTTTCCTGGCTGAGGGGCGGCCTCCGGCCGGGTCCGGGAGCCGCGGTGGCCGAGGGTGCGGGCTCCCACGAGGACGCCGGCAGCGACGAGCGCCAGAATAAGGAGGGGGACAAGCAGGGATTCCATGAAACTACAGCCGATCTACAAAATTCTTGGCGGTCAAAAGATCTGAATGGGTTGCCTGCCGCAGCAGTTTGATGGCCTGGAGCTTCTTGCCGTTCCGGGCCAGCGACTGGAGTTGCAGGGCGAACTGGGGATTGAGCTGGCCTCCCGGCAGGACGGGGCCCTGGTAGCCGGGTTGCCCGACGGCGGGTGCTGATCCGGTCTGGGCGCGCAGCGCCTGACGGGCGTGGTCCGCCTGCTGCGACTGCTGCTGTTCGTTCTGGCTGGGCCGGGTGACGGCGTCCACGCGGGCACGGGCGGCGGTGGCGGCCTGGACCTGGGCGGCGTAGTGGGCCTGCGACCGGACCGCCAGTTCTTGCTGGTAGCGTTCCGCATCGGACACGCCGAAGTCGCGCGGCTTGAGGGCCGTGGTAAATGCCCAAAGGACCGCCGCCAGTATAAGGGCAGGCAGTATGACCAGCAATACATCGCCCATGTGAAGAGCTTATGCCAGATCGCAGTTATCCACAGCACATTCTGCGATTGGCATACAGTGCGCCGCCGGGAACCGGCCTTTGCCGCCCACGACACCCTCCGGCGGAATCTCCGTGAGGACCATCACTTAATGTGCATATTTCCGGTCATGTGTGGCCTCATATGCCGCCCGGTATCCCCAGCCACAGACCTGGGTCTGTGGATGAGCGGCAGCGAACATTCTTTTGTGTCCACACGGTGAACACGGTGTTTCCGCAGGTCAGGGCCGAATGGCGGCCGCAACATTTTTTCTATCCACAGCTGTTCACACAGGCTGTGCACAAGCAGGGGGCAGTAGTGCACAGCTTATCCACAGGGGTGGCGGCCAGTCGGGTTGGTGACTGCCGGATCGGGCGATACCGTTGCTGGATATCGAGCCTTGGATACCGAAATCCGGTGCCGGCTGCACGACGCGTTCTTTCCAACCGGCCCGTTGGGGGCCGGACCCCGGGCTGTGGAAAACCGGCAGAGCCGGAGGGCGGCAAAGTGTCGGAGCCGGCTGATACTACTTAACCGTCGGGCCCACGCCGGCGTCGACGCTGCCGGGCACCAAGGCCCGGAGGACACCCGTCGCCGGCGCACGGATTTTCGCCGCGGCACACAATGGAGGACGGCAGTTTTGTCAGTTACGCATCTGGACTCAGTCGAGGGGACCCGGGGAGCCGAGGGCAGCCGCAAGCCGCCGCAGGACATTCCCGCCGAACAGTCCGTCCTGGGCGGCATGATGCTGTCCAAGGACGCCATTGCCGACGTCGTCGAGATCCTGCGGGGCGTCGACTTCTACCGTCCTGCGCACGAGACGATCTACGAAGCGATCATCGACCTCTACGGCCGCGGTGAACCTGCCGACGCCGTGACCGTGTCGGATGAACTGACCAAGCGGGGCGAGATCAACCGGGTGGGCGGCCCCGCCTACCTTCACGAGCTCATCCAGACCGTTCCCACGGCCGCCAACGCCGGCTACTACGCCGAAATCGTGGGTGAGCGCGCGGTGTTGCGCCGCCTGGTCAATGCCGGCACCAAGATCGTCCAACTCGGCTACGGCCAGGACGGCGAGGTTGAAGACCTGGTCAACCAGGCCCAGGCGGAGATCTATGCCGTGGCGGAGCGCCGCACCGCAGAGGACTACGTTGTCCTCAAGGACGTGATGGAGTCCACCGTGGACGAAATCGAAGCGTCCGGCCACCGCGAGGAGGGAATGACCGGCGTTCCCACGGGCTTCTACGAACTCGATGAGCTCACGCATGGCCTGCACCCCGGCCAGATGATCGTCATCGCGGCCCGCCCCGCCGTCGGTAAGTCCACCTTCGCCCTGGACTTCGCCCGCTCGGCGGCCATCAAGAACAACCTCGCCACCGTGATGTTCTCACTCGAAATGGGCCGGAACGAGATCGCGATGCGCCTGCTGTCCGCCGAGGCCACGATCGGCCTCCAGGACCTGCGCAAAGGCACCATCAAGGATGAGCAGTGGTCCAAGATCGCCACCACGATGGGCCGGATGAATGAGGCCCCGCTCTTCATCGACGACAGCCCCAACATGTCCCTGATGGAAATCCGGGCCAAGTGCCGCCGGCTGAAGCAGCAGCATGATCTCAAGCTCGTCATCCTGGACTACCTCCAGCTGATGAGCTCCGGCAAGAAGGTGGAGTCCCGCCAGCAGGAAGTCTCCGAGTTCTCCCGTGCGCTGAAGCTGCTGGCCAAGGAACTGCAGGTCCCCGTCATTGCCCTGTCACAGCTGAACCGTGGCTCCGAGCAGCGCCAGGACAAGCGGCCCATGGTCTCGGACCTGCGTGAATCCGGTTCCATTGAGCAGGATGCCGACATGGTCATCCTGCTGCACCGCGAGGACGTCTACGACAAGGAATCGCCGCGTGCCGGCGAGGCGGACATCCTGATCGCCAAGCACCGTAACGGCCCCACGAAGGACATTGTGGTCGCCTTCCAGGGCCACTACTCGCGGTTCGCCAACATGGCTGCCGACGCCGGGGGCGGCGGCTTCTAGCTGCCCGGCCCAGGCGCCGCCGGCCCCAGCAGGTGGTTGGGCAGCCGGTTTCCCGGTGCCCGGCCCCGGATCTCCAGCAGTTCGCGGGCATGGGCGTGCAGCCGCTTGTCCTCCTCGGACACCGGCACCCATTGCGGGATCGGGACGGACGTGCCGTGCTCGTCGCGTGCCACCATCACGGTCAAGCAGTAGGTGGTGAGCTCCAGTTCGCGTCCCTTGGGGTCTCCCGAGCGGACATGGACAGCGATGTGCATGCCCTTCGTCCCGGTGTAGACCAGCCGCGCTTCCACTTCCACCACGTGGCCGATCAGCAGCGGCCGGTAGAAGCGCACTCCACCGGAAAAGACGGCCACCGTGTCCATCCCGCAGTACCGGGAGGCGCAGACGTAGGCTGCTTCGTCGATCCATTTCATGACGATGCCGCCGTGCACCTTGCCGCCCCAGTTCACATCGGTGGGTGCGGCCACAAAGCGCAGGACCACATTCTCGGCGGTCCCGGCGCCGGTGTATTCCTGTCCGCTCATCGCCTGGACGATGTCTTCGCGGACTTTGATCCGCGCCAGGGCATGGTCGCGCTGTTCGATTTCATCAGGCGTCACGGGCACAAACTGCGGCACGGGGATCGGCTTGCCGTCCTCGCCCACAGCCACGAAAATCACCATGCACTGGCTGCGCATCGTGGCCGCGCCGCCCTTCGGATCGCCCGAGGACAACACGGTCCGGATGTGCATGGAGGACCGGCCCGTGTAGACAATCGTCGCTTCCACTTCAACCATGTCCCCGCTGTTGACCGGATCCGCGAAGTGGATGTTCCCCACGTAGGCCGTCACGCAATAGGACTTGGCCCAGCCCACCGCGGCGGCGTAGGCAGCCTTGTCCACCCATTCGAGGACCGTGCCAGCATCAACCGAACCGCTGTGGCCGACGTCGGTGGGGGCTGCAAGGAAGCGCAGGGTCACGGAGTTGGCGGCGTTGTCACTCATGGTCAAAGTTTACTGACCGGCCGGGTTTGCGGCGCGGAGGGGGACACAATCGCGCACCGGAACGCCATAAGCGGCGCGCCGTCGCGGCATACCGTACCGGGCAGGTACAACGGCGGGCGGCCACCCGGAGGTGACCGCCCGCCGCCGTGCGCCGCAAGGCGCCGGGGACTCCCTTAGGCCAGGACGCTCAGCTTGGATCCGCTGCGGCCGAAGAGGGCCCTGTCCACGGAGACCTTGCCCGCACCGACGAAGGTCAGGGCCAGGGCGGCGGCAGCCAGGATCAGCACGAGTTCGTAGCCGCCCGTTGCAGCAAAAATGCCGGCCGGGGCATGGACCAGGAACAGGGCGCCGAGCATGTTCACCGCGAGCAGGGCAGCGAACACGCGGGTGAGCACGCCGACGATCAGTGCGACGCCGCCGACGAGTTCGAGGGTGGCGATCACCGGGGCGGCGACGTTGGCGGCGGGGACGCCCATCTGGGCGAACGCGGCCTGCGTGCCGGCAATCGTGAACTCATTGAATTTCTGCCAGCCGTGCGCGGCGAAAAGGAATCCCGTGACGATACGCAGGATCGTGCGGGCCGAGGTGGTGAGTGTGGGCTGGTTCATGGGGGTGCCGTTCTGACGCAGGAAGAGTGGCAGCTGGAGACCGCCACGGATTTAGTTGAAGATTCAACTTCTAGTGTTCCGGCACTTACTTGAAAAGTCAACTAATGCGAAGCCGTACGACGCTCGCCGTGCCGTTAGGGTGGTTTCGTGTCCGTTTCCGCCCCCACTCCCGCCACGCTCCCGTCTGCGGCAGGCCGCCGGCGGGAGATCCTGCGTCTGGCGGTGCCCGCTTTCGGTGCGCTAATCGCCGAACCGCTGTTCCTGCTCGCGGATGCGGCGATTGTCGGGCATCTCGGGGTCGCGCAGCTCGCGGGTGTCGGGTTGGCGTCGGCGGTACTCCACACGGTGGTGGGGCTGATGGTATTCCTCGCTTACTCCACCACTCCCGCCGTGGCGCGGGCGATCGGCAACGGCCAGCTGCCCAGGGCCCTCGCGGCCGGGCGGGACGGCGTCTGGCTGGCCCTGCTGCTCGGCGTGGTCCTGGCGACCGCCGGCTTCCTGGCTGCCGAACCACTCGTCGACCTCATGGGTGCCAGCGCCGAGGTGCGGGCCTTCGCCGTGGACTACCTGCGCTGGTCGATGCCCGGACTCGTCGCGATGCTGCTCATCTTCGCGGGCACCGGCGTGCTGCGCGGCCTGCAGGACACACGCACGCCGCTCCTTGTAGCGGCCGCCGGCTTCACCCTGAACGTCGCGCTGAACCTCTTCCTGGTCTACGGGCTGCAGTGGTCCGTCGCCGGCTCGGCGATCGGCACCAGCATCGCCCAATGGGCCATGGCGCTGGTCTACGTGGTGATGGTCGGGCGCAATGCCCGCCGCCACGGAGTGGCCCTGCTGCCGGACTGGCGCGGCGTCCGGTCCCTGAGCAAATTGGGCTCGTGGCTGATGCTGCGGACGCTCAGCCTGCGCATTGCGATTCTCGCCACGGTGGTGGTGGTCACGACCCAAGGGCCGGTCAACCTGGCCGCCCACCAGCTCGCTATGACGGTCTTCACGTTCCTGGCGTTCGCCCTCGATGCCCTCGCGATTGCCGCCCAGGCGCTGATCGGCAAGGAACTCGGTGCCTCCCGCCCGTCCGGGGCGCGGGAGCTCACCGGAACCATGGTCCGCTGGGGCCTCGGCTTTGGTGCGATCACAGGACTCCTGCTGGCGGTCGCGGCACCGTGGGCGGGGCGGCTCTTCACGTCCGACGCCGGCGTCCAGGCTGCGCTCACGCTGGCCTTGTGGGTGCTCGCGGCCGGGCAGCCGATTGCCGGCTATGTCTTTGTCTTGGACGGCGTGCTGATTGGTGCGGGGGATGCCAAGTACCTGGCGATTGCCGGCGTCGTGAACCTCGCCGTGTATCTGCCGCTGCTGCTGGCCGTGGGACAGTCCGGTGCCGGCGGCGGTGCGGGCCTGCTCTGGTTGTGGGCGGCGTTCTCCCTGGGATATATGACGGCCCGGGCCGTCACGCTGGGCCTCCGCGCCCGGACGGACCGGTGGATGGTGCTCGGCTCGCACTGAGCACCGGCGCGCACGCGGGCGGCTTCGCACTAAACTGGACCGGTGACTCTCCACGCAGCCCCTGACGCCTCCGCCGCCCTGCCCGCCGCGGCCGATCTTTGGAAGCCGGTGCTGGTCCGGGCCGCCGTCGCGCTCGGCTTCGGCGCCGTGACAGTGTTCTGGGCGGCGCCATCCGCGGAGGGCATGGGCTGGGCCGGCGGCCTCTACCTGCTTGCCACCGGCGTGGTGCTGCTCTGGAGCGTGAACAAGACCGGCCTCCGGCCCGGGTCGCCAGCCAGCAAGATGCTTTCCGCCGCTGGCGCCGTGCTGACCGGAACCGGCGCCGCCGTCGGCCTCCTTCCGAGCAGTCTGGTCTTCGGAGTGCTGGCAGCCGTGGGCCTTGGCCTCGCCGGCGCTGCAGAGCTCTACCTCGGCATCACCCACCGCGGCCGGTCCGTGCTGGCCCGTGACTGGATGGCCTCCGGCGCCGTGGGGCTGGGCACTGCTGGCCTGCTGCCGTTCTTCATCGACCTCGGTCCGCACGCGCTGCTTGGCGTCGCGGGCGGCGGTGCCATCATCAGCGGCGTGCTCTGGACGCTGGCGGGGCTGACCTTGCGGCATGATGCGCGGGCCGATTCCGCGGAGGCCGTAAACTAGTAGAGACAGGTTCTACCTTGCGTAGAACGATTGCGGGAACACAACGGCCACGCCTGGCGGCGTCGGCTGCAGGAGGAAAGCACCTTGGCACAGCAGAAATCTGGAGAACCGCGCAACCTGCGGACCTCGGTCAAGGGCCCACTGATGTTCTCCGCTTTCTGGGCTGTGGTGGCTTTCGTTGCCACCCTCATTTTCGCCTCCGGCGGCACGGCCAAGACACCCCGCTTTGATCTGGCCTTCATTGCCGCGGGCATCGCCTTCATCGTGATTCTGGTGGTACTCGCCATGCTGTCGATGGGCCACAAGCCCAACGCTGAACATCTCGGCAAGGGCTCCGGCGTCAACCTGAGCTCGCGGAACTCCGGCCACGGTGGCCACCCGGCCACCCGGCCGGAAGCCGGCGCCCCGGACGCCCCCGGCGACCGCAGCTAGAGTCTTCCGCTCAGGACGCGGCTTTCCGGGCCCGGTACGCTGCCACGTGCGCGCGGTTGGCGCAGTTGCCCGTGTCGCAGTAGCGCTTGGAGCGGTTCCGGCTGAGGTCCAGCACGACGGCGTCGCAGTCGTCCGCGGCGCACACCAGCATGCGGTCCATCTCCTTGCTGCGGATGACGTCCACCAGGGCCATCGCGGCTTCGGTGCTCATCCGGTCCGCCAGCGGCGCTTCCGGCGTGGTGGCGTGCAGATGCCAGTCCCACTGATCATGTTTGACCAGCTGGGGGAGTGCCCGTGCCTGCCTCAGCAGCCTGTTCACTGTGTCCACCGCGGCGGATTCATCCGCGAGCCACAGGGCGGCGAGCTCGGCGCGGAGACGGTGCACGCTGGCCAGCTCGGCCGCGTCCCGGGTCCGCGAGCCGGTGAATCCCTCCGCTTCGAGGAACCGGTCCAGGTCCAGCTCCGTGGCCAGCTGTTCGTCCCCGTTGGCCGCGGAGTTGATCAGGTTGACCACGGACCGCAGCGCCACCTCTGTGTCAGGGGCAAAAGGCATCTTGACTCCTTACGTCGGCGTGGCGTACTGTCATGAGCATAACCCTACTTTACTCCTGACAGGAGGCAGCCCGTGTCTGCCGCACGCCGCACCGCCGAAGCCCCGGCCAAGATCGCTTCCGGAATGCACGCCCCCGGAAAACGTGGTCCCGGCAAGCCCGGCGCGGCACCCGGTTTTCTGGCGTCCGGCCTCGGGGTTGCCCTGTTTTCCTCGGCCGTCTTCGGACTCTCGGGGTCCTTTGCCAAGGCGCTGCTGGAGACCGGCTGGACCCCCGGGGCGGCCGTTACGGCCCGACTCACCGGCGCCGCGCTCATCCTGGCGGTTCCCGCCATTCCGGCACTGCGAGGGCGCTGGCACCAGCTCAGGGACAACTGGCTCACGGTCCTCCTCTTCGGCTTCATCGGCGTCGCAGCCTGCCAGCTGTTCTACTTCAACGCCGTGGCCAGGCTGTCTGTAGGGGTGGCCCTGCTCCTGGAATATCTCGCTCCGGTGCTCATCGTGCTGTGGCTCTGGGCCGCCAGCCGCCGGCGCCCGCGGCCTCTGACCATCGCCGGAACCCTGCTGTCCCTCGGCGGACTGGTCCTGGTCCTGGACCTCACGGGAGCCGTGAAGATCGACGTCATCGGTGTGCTGTGGGGGATCGCGGCCGCAGTCTGCCTGGCTATCTATTTCTTCATCACGGCCAAGGAAAACGACACCCTCCCGCCGATCGTCCTTGCCTCCGGCGGGCTGATGGTCGGCGCCGTCACCATGTGGCTCGCCGCCGCGACCGGCCTGCTGCCGATGGCCTTCAGCACCGCCGACACCCGCCTGGGTCCCTGGGTCACCCCCTGGTGGGTGGCCCTCGGCGGACTGGTGCTGCTGGCCACCGTGCTGGCCTACGTCTCGGGGATTGTGGCTGCGCGGGCCCTCGGTTCCAAGGTGGCGTCCTTTGTCTCGCTGACCGAAGTGCTGTTCGCCGTCATCTGGGCGTGGCTGCTGCTGGGTGAACTGCCCGGACCCATCCAGCTTCTGGGCGGGCTGCTGATTGTCGGCGGCGTTGTGCTGGTCCGGCTGGACGAGCTCCGGACGCGGACCGGCGCCGGTGCGAACGCGGTGCCGTCAGCGCTCGACCATGCGAACGACGTCGAACCCGTGCCGTAAAAGGGGAGCTGACACGAACCGGCCCGGACGCTGCTGCGTCCGGGCCGGTTCGATGTCTGCGGGCTTCCTGCCTAGCGGGAAGCGCTTTCCTGCTCGGTGGCGTTGCGGCTGGCCTGCTTGCCGGCCTCCTGCAGTGCCTGGGAAACCTTCGCCAGGGCGGCAACGTGCTGGCCGTTCCNAAGCGCTTTCCTGCTCGGTGGCGTTGCGGCTGGCCTGCTTGCCGGCCTCCTGCAGTGCCTGGGAAACCTTCGCCAGGGCGGCAACGTGCTGGCCGTTCCACTCGCTGCGGAACTTGTCGGCGTCCGGGCCCTTCCAGTCGGTGCCCTCAAGCACCTTGGTCAGCAGCGACTTCTGCTTGTCGATCTCGGACGAACCGGCCTGCAGCTTCGTCCCAAGAGTCTTGAGCTGAGCAATGTCTGCACCCCAAATAGCCATTCGAAAAATCTCCTCAAGTGATAGCAGCGGACCCGGCACTGCCGGCGTCCCCTCGGATTCCGGCTGCTCCGGAAGATCCAGTGCCCCCAAACTATCCTGCCGGCCGAAAAACTGTCGATGGGCAGCCCTCCCCATGCCCTCGATCCCGGACGCAAGGCCCCCTAGCATGGAGATATGTGCCGAAACATCCGGACCCTCCATAATTTTGAACCGCACGCCACCACCGCAGAGGTGGAAGCGGCGGCGCTGCAATACGTGCGCAAGATCAGCGGCAGCACCAAGCCGTCCAAGGCCAACGAAGAGGCCTTCAACCGGGCTGTGCACGAGATTGCCCACGTGACGCAGCACCTGCTCGACTCCCTGGTGACGCACGCCCCGGCCAAGGACCGCGAGGAGGAAGCCGCGAAGGCGAAAGCCAGGGCAGCTGTCCGCTACGGCGCGGCCTGAGAGGCGTCCCTCCGAAGGGCGACTACTTGCCGAAGCTGCGCAGCCGGAGCGAGTTGGCCACCACCAGCACGGAGCTGGCCGCCATCGCCGCGCCCGCGATCATCGGGTTGAGCATGCCCAGGGCTGCCACCGGGATCCCCACCGCGTTGTAGAAGAAGGCCCAGAAGAGGTTCGTCTTGATGGTCGCCAGCGTCCGGCGGGACAGTTCGATCGCCTGCGCGACCTGGCCGAGATCGTTGCCCATAACCGTCAGGTCGGCCGCCTCGATGGCCACATCGGTGCCGGATCCCATCGCGATGCCAAGGTCTGCCTGCGCCAGCGCCGCCGCGTCGTTGACGCCGTCACCGGCCATGGCCACCGTGGCGCCGGCGGCCTGCAGTTTCCGCACGGCCTCGACCTTGCCGTCCGGCAGTACCCCGGCGAACACGTCCTCCGGAGCGATCCCGACGGCGGCGGCCACCTGCGCGGTCACCGCGGCGTTGTCCCCGGTCAGGAGGATCGGCCGGAGGCCGAGCCCGCGGAGCCGTGAGATCGCGGCCGCGGAGCCCGGCTTGACCGTGTCGCGCAGGCTGATGATTCCGGCGGGCTCCCCGTCCACGGCAACCCAGATCGCGGTGGCCCCGGAGTCTTCGGCGCAGCTGAACGCCGCCAGCTGCGCGGCATCCGGGTCTATGCCGTTCTCCTGCAGCCACCCCGTGCGGCCGGCTGTGATGATCCGGCCTCCGACGGTTCCCTGGACGCCGCCGCCGGGCGCGGAGCGGAAGTTGACGACGGCGGGCAGCACACCGGCGTCCGCGCCGGAGCGGTCGTGTCCGCGTTCTGCCAGGCGTGCGGCGGCGGCCACGGCGCGGGCGATCGGGTGTTCGGAGGCGTCCTCCACCGCTCCGGCCAGCCGCAGGACCTCCGCCGGGGTGGCGGTCCCGAACGCCGCGGTGCCGTCGACGGCGAGGTGGCCCGTGGTCACGGTGCCGGTCTTGTCCAGCAGGATGGTGTCAACGGTCCGGGTATCCTCGAGGACCTGCGGGCCCCTTATCAGGATGCCCAGCTGCGCGCCCCGGCCGGTTCCGGTGAGCAGCCCCACCGGGGTGGCCAGGCCCAAGGCGCAGGGGCAGGCGATGACCAGCACGGCGACAGCGGCCGTGAACGCGGCACGAAGGTCGGCGTTGCTGACCGCCGGTCCGGCCGCCAGCAGCCAGCCGCCGAAAGTCGCTGCGGCGATGGCCAGGACCACCGGTACAAATACGGAGCTGATGCGGTCCGCGAGGCGGGCGATCGGCGCCTTGCCGGACTGGGCCTGGGATACCAGCCGGCCCATCTGGGCCAGTGTGGTTTCGGCGCCGACACGCGTGGCCCGGACCAGCAGGCGGCCGGAGGTGTTGATGGTGGCGCCGGTGACCGGGCTGTCCGGGCCGACTTCCACGGGCACGGATTCGCCCGTGACCAGCGAGGCATCGACAGCGGAGGAGCCTTCGACGACGATGCCGTCCGTCGCGATTTTCTCGCCTGGGCGGACCACAATGAGGTCGCCCACGGCCAGCCGGTCGGCCGGCAGCTGCTGCTCCCGGCCGTCCCGAAGGATGGTGGCATCCTTGGCGCCGAGGTTCAGCAGGGCCTTGAGGGCGTCGCCGGCCTTCTTCTTGGCATTGGCCTCCAGGTATCGGCCCAGCAGCAGGAAGGTGGTGACCACCGCGGCGACCTCGAAGTACAACCCGCCGGAATCCATGCCCTCCATCCCCGCCGGGTGGTCCGTCATCCGCGGGTCCGCGAAGAGCTGCCAGGCCGAGAAGACATAGGCCGAGGTCACGCCGATGGAGACGAGCGTGTCCATGGTGGACGAGAAATGGCGGGCGTTGATGGCGGCTGCCCGGTGGAAGGGCCACGCCGCCCAGGTGACCACGGGCAGGGCCAGGATTCCGGCGGCCCAGCCCCAGTTCGGGAACTGGAACGCCGGAAACATCGAAATCAGGAACACCGGGACAGTGAGGATGGCCGCGACGATCAGGCGCGGGCGGAGCTTGGCTGCGGCGGCGGACGGCGGGTGGTCGCCTGAAGCGACGCCACCGGCGACATGCTCCGCGTGCTCGGCGGGTTCCAGTGTGACCTTGGGGACGCGAACTGTGGCCTTGTAGCCTGCTGCCTCCACCGTGGCGGTGATCTGGCTGTCCGTGATTCCTGCGGGGACTGTGACTCGGGCCGACTCCAGGGGCAGGTTGACGGAAGCGGTGACGCCGTCGAGCTTCCCGAGCTTGCGTTCGACGCGGCTGACGCACGAGGCGCAGGTCATGCCGTCGATGTCGAGCTCGATCACCCGGGTTCCGGGCTGGTCCAGAAGCTGCTCTCTACTCACCGTGTTTCCCTGTCTGTTGTGGTGTTGCGTGGACGTGCGGCGGGTGATCAGGCCTCGTTGGCCACCACCAGATAGCCTGCTTCGGCAACGGCTTCGCCGATCTCGGAGGTGGACAGGGCTCCGGCCGAGATAATGGTGACGGTGGAAATGCCGCCGGAGTTGAGGTCGACGTCGACCTTCTCGACCCCGGCGAGGGCTTCGAGCTCCTCGCTGACGGAGGACACACAGTGGCCGCAGGTCATGCCGGAAACGTTGACGGTGGTGGAAACGGTGCTCATGGCTGGCTCCTGGTGAGTGGACGGCTGGTTCATCAGCCCGATGGTGTGGTGAGTGGTGTTGCCGCTACCGCAGCAGGCGCCCGATGGCATCGGTGGCCTCCTTGACCTTGAAGTCGATGGCCTCAGCCCGAAGCGCCGCGTCCGGTTCGGCCGCGGCCCCGACAACGCAGTGGCCGATGTGCTCCTCCACCAGGCCGAGGCTGACGGCGTGCAGGGCCTTGGTGACAGCTGCGACCTGGGTGAGGATGTCGATGCAGTACTTGTCCTCATCGACCATCCGGGCGATGCCGCGCACCTGGCCCTCGATCCGTTTCAGCCGCAGGAGGTACGCCTCCTTGTTGGCGGAGTAGCCGTGCTGCTGATGCGGTGCGGCATCGGCACCGTCCATGGCGGGGACTGGGGCAACGGGTTCGTTCATAAGGACAACATATACCCCGAGGGGGTATGTAGCAAGTACCCCATGGGGGTATTGGCGTCCGGTGCGGCGGGGACGCCGGGACACAAAAAAGCTCCGGAGTGCGTTATTGGGGGATACGCACTCCGGAGCAGTCTTTGGGCAGGCGCCCCATCGTTCGCGCCTACTGATTAAAGCTTACTTGGCGGTAGGCAGGGAAAGGAAGCACCCCGAATAAGTACTTTCGCTTTATTTTCGGGCGGCCTGCGGCGCCTCCGGCCCGACGTTCCAGGACAGCTGGGTCGCATGGAAGTCGAAGTGCGCCACCGGGTACGTGTAGACGTCCGCGAGGGTCATGCTCTCCTTGAAGAACGGGTCCCAGCGGGTCGGGAAGTGCATCCGGCATGCCAGTCCGGCCTCCGTTTCCCGCCGCAGGCGCCGTTCCAGCGCCGAGGTCACCCGGCGCAACTTGGCGGCCATCCGCCGGCGGTTGAAGATTCGTGCGCCTCCCTTGGATCCCCAGTCGTTGATGATGTCGAACGGTACGGTCCCGGCATTCAGCAGCCCGGCGAAACCCCGGTTGACGGAATCAGGCAGCCGTCCGAAGATCCGCACCAGCGGAAGCAGTGCCAGCACCACGATGTAGCCGAACACCATGTGGTAGAGCAGCTCCTCGTTGGTCCATCGGGTGCCCGCGCTGCGGCGGTGGAGCTCTTCGGGCGACATGAGCGCCAGGGTGGTCTCCACGTCCATGCAGTTGCGCCGGTAGGCGTCAGCAACGGCCTCGCGGTCCAGCGGGTCGGTCACGCTGGGTCGGGCGTCATGTCAGGCGCCCGCTTGGTCCGGTGGTGGATCGCGGCCCTGATCGGAACGATGAGGATTGGATGGTCCTGATGGTGGCTGAGCCACGCGGCCACCGAACCGTTGAGGGCAGCGGAGATCCGGTGACCCAGGCCGGGTTCGGGTGTGCCCACGATGATCATCGCGGCGCCGACTTCGGCCGCCAGCCTGCCCAGCGCCCGGGCCGGATCCCCGGCCAAAGTCCGTAGGGTCCACTGGACCCCAAGGGCATCGCAGGCTAAGCCGATGCCGTTCCGCAACTCCTGTGTCACTGCCCGGATTTCGGCGCTGTCCGTCTCAGGGTGCAGTGAGAGCCGGTGGGCGGACCGCGCGGGATCCCACTCCACGAGATAACTTGCCTCATCCACGTGGGCGCAGATCAGCTGGACGGAGAGTTTCGAGGCCAACGAAGCGGCAGTCTGCAGCACTTCGGGGCTCTGTCCCGGGAGCACGCCGACCACAAGGGGCGGCGGACCACTCGGGCGTTCGGCGGACATACTCAATTGTGGATCCCGTCCTGCGCCAGGAACAGGGCCTTACTTCCCGGTCTTGCCGCGCGCCAGTGAAGCGGAATCGGCCCTGTGCGCCCCCGACGGCCGGTCGAGGGACGTCGCTCCGACGCGGGACACAGCTCCGGCGATCCCGGCGGCGGCAGGCCGCCGCGGCGTCCCGGGGGCGGCCAAGCTCAGCCCGCGGAGCGGCCGTGGGCCAGCCCGGTGGGGAACCCCACCAGCACGGGCTCGGGCGTGCCGCAGCAGCCTCCCGCCGTCTCCAAGACAGGATCGGCGGAAACAGCCGGGATGTCGCAGCTGGTGCCGGCATCGGAGGAGCAGACGCCGGTCTCCGGAAGTTCCAGCAGGACGGTGTCCGCGGCCTCGCGGTCTCCGGCCAGGGCGGCCGCGACGGAGCGTACCTGCTCGTAGCCGGTGGCCAGCAGGAAGGTGGGCGCCCGGCCGTAGGATTTCATCCCCACGATGTAGAAATCCTTGTCCGGGTGGGCCAGCAACCTGGCGCCGTGCGGCGCAACGGTGCCGCAGGAGTGGAACTCCGGGTCGATCAGCGGGCCAAGTTCACGCGGGGCCTCGACGGCCGGATCCAGTTCCAGCCGGAGTTCCCGCAGGATGTCCAGGTCCGGGCGGAAGCCGGTGCAGGGCACAACGACGTCGGCCTCGAGGGTGCTGCCGTCGGCGGAGCTGACAGTGACGCCCGCGGACGACGCTGTGAGGGCGGTGATCCCGAATCCGGTGTGCAGCTCCACGGTGCCGGCCTCGACCAGGCGGCGGAGCCGGCTGCCCAGCTGCCCGCGCGCGGGGAGGCCGTCGGCGTCGCCGCCGCCGTAGACTTTCTCGGGGGAGGCGCCCCGCACGGCCCAGAGGATTTTCGTGTCCGCCTCCTGCGTCGCCAGGTCTGCAAGGTTGATCAGCGTGTTGGCCGCGGAGTGTCCCGCGCCGACCACCAGGACCCGTTGTCCGGCGAACCGGGCACGCTCGCGGCCCAGGACATCCGGGAGCGCGCCGGAAATCCGCTCCGCGGCGGCCGCTTCACCCGCGGCCGGCAGCCCGGAGGTGCCGAGCGGATTGCGGGTGTCCCAGGTGCCGGAGGCATCAATGACGCCCGCGGCCCGGTACTCGTGGACTTCGCCTGCCGCGTGTTCGACCCTGAGCAGGAACGGCGTTGTGTCGCGGCCGCGGCTGTGGGTCTTGTCCATCCCGAGCCGCGTCACCTCCACGACGCGGGCACCGGTGTGCAACCGGGTGGCGATGGCCGGCAGCGCGGCGAGGGGCGCCAGGTAGGAATCAACGAGATCGCCGCCGAAGGGCAACGCCGTGGGGCGCGGTGCCTCCCAGCCGGACGCGGCCAGGAGCCTGGTGGCAGCAGCGTCGACGTTGAACCGCCAGGGCGAGAAGAGGCGGATGTGGCGCCACTGTTCGATCGCGGCGCCCGCCGCCGGGCCGGCCTCAAAGATCAGCGGCTCGATGCCGCGCTCCAGGAGGTGGGCCGCCGCGGCGAGGCCGATCGGGCCTGCTCCGATGACGGCGACGGGAAGATTCGTGCTCACAGCCATTGTGTCCCCTTCCAAATATTGATAGTTGTCGATATGCCGAGTATCTCCCGCTATATCGACGCCTGTCAATATGAGTGCATAATGGATGTATGACAGCACTCCAGATTGTTGAGCCAGCGGCGGCCGATGCGTGCTGCACCTCGTCCGGGTTGCCCGTGCTGGGTGCCGAGGAGGCGCAGGGCAAGGCCCAGCTCTTCAAGGCCCTTGCCGATCCAAACCGCTTGCGGCTGCTGTCCATCGTCAAGGCGTCCGACGGCGGAGAGGCCTGCGTCTGCGACCTCACCGAGCCGCTGGACCTCGGTCAGCCGACGGTTTCCCACCACCTCAAGATCCTCGTCGACGCCGGCCTGCTGCGCCGCGAAAAGCGGGGCACCTGGGCTTACTACTCCCTGGTTCCCGGCGCGCTCGAGCGGACCGCGGGCGTGCTCTCTGACCTGTAGGCCGCCAGAGTCGCGCGGCTCTTGAACACCTCCGATGCGGGGCCTACGGTTTAAGAACTGAGGAAAGGGTGACCGCCGTGGAAATCTTCATGTGGTGGCTGGATCTGGATCTGGCGAGCAAGGAGTGGCTGCGGGAAAACCTGCGCGCCGCAGAGTTGCCGTTGCCCGTGCTGCAGGGGATTGCCGAAGCCGGCGGACCCCACCCGGATGACGTTTCCGGGGTCCTGACCGACGCCGACTGGGACTTCATCGAGACGCAGTCCGAATTCGTAGACTGACAAAAACGGACCCATTCCGGCGCCGAAAAACCATTGCGGCCATCTTCGCAGGGTGGTTGCATGGGGGGCATGGCTACCGCAGAAAGTTATGTCCTGGCGATCGGCACCAAAAAAGGTCTCTGGCTGGCGACGAGCCCGGACCGCAAAGACTGGTCCCTCTCCGGCCCGCATTTCCTGATGAGCGAAGTCCCCAGCATCGGCATTGACACCCGAGACGGCCGGACCCGGATCCTTGTCGGAGTCCGCTCCGAGCACTGGGGACCCACCGTTTTCCACTCCGATGACCTGGGCGAAACGTGGAACGAGCCCGAACAGGGCGCCATCCGCTTCCCTGAGGGCACCGACGCGGCCCTGGAGCGGGTCTGGCAGATCCATCCCGACGCCGAGTCCCGTCCCGGCGTCGTCTGGGCCGGCTGCGAGCCGATCTCGGTCTGGAAGTCCACCGACGGCGGTGAACACTTCGAGCTCAACCGCGGGCTCTGGGACCACCCCCACCGCGGCGAATGGGGTGCCGGTTACGGCGGCGCCGCGGCGCACTCGATCGTCGTCGACCACACCGGAGAGAAGGTCCACGTCGCGATGAGTACCGGCGGTGTCTACCGTTCGCTGGACGGCGGGAGCTCCTGGGAGCCGCGCAACAAGGGAATCTCGGCCTACTTTATGCCCGATCCCAACCCGGAATTCGGCCAGTGCGTGCACAAGATCGCGGCCGATTCCGCCGTCGACGGCCGGCTCTACGCGCAGAACCACCACGGCGTCTACCGCAGTGACGACGACGCCGAGAACTGGGAATCCATCGCGGATGGCCTTCCGGCGGACTTCGGTTTCGTGATGCTCACGCACCCCGGGCGGGCCGGTACCGCCTGGGTGATCCCGCTCAAGGCCGACGGCGAACGGATTCCCCCGGAGGGCAGACTCGCGGTCCACCGGACCGACGACGCCGGGGCGACCTGGAAGCGCCTGGACGCCGGGCTGCCCGAAAAGGAATTCAATTCCGTGCTTCGGGACGCCGCCTGCGTTGACACGGCAGAGCCGGCCGGCGTGTACTTTGGCACCCGCGGCGGCAGCGTCTACGCCAGCGCCGACGAGGGTGAGCACTTCGCCGAGGTGGCCTCGCACCTGCCGGACGTGCTGTGCGTTCGTGCCTCCGCCGTGTCCGGCGCCGCTTTGCCAGGCGCCGCTTTGTCCGGATCAGCGGTGTCCGCATCCGCGGCGGGCGCCTGAGTCGCGTGCCCGGAATTAGTGTGGTGTTGCCCAGTGTGCTCCAGCCGCTGGCCGGCGGGCAGTCCTTCCTGACTGCGCCCGCCGACACAGCGGTGACGGTGGAGGGTGTCCTGGACGAGGTGACCGGGGAGTACCCGGCGCTGTCGAGGCGGTTGCGGGATGAGACCGGGGCGATCCGACGCTACGTGAATATATACGTCAACGGGAATGAGATCCGCCGCCTGCAGGGCCTGGCCACGGAGGTTTCCCCCGGCGGGGAGGTCCTGATCATCCAGTCCGTCGCGGGCGGCTAGCAGCCTCAGGCGACCCGCCAGAGGCTGCACTCGTCCGTGTTGATGGCTTTCCGCGTGCCGGACTGCCGGTCCATGATCCACACGACGCCGATTCCTGGCGCGGTTTCCTGGACGCTGCCGCGGCGGATCACGACGTCGTCGTAATTCGGGCCGACTTTCAGCCGCGCCTCGATCTCGTCGCCGCGGTGCAGCTGATCCAGGGCACGGATACGGGTTACATGGGCGTTGGCTTCCTTCAACATGGCGGGGCCTCCTGGACTGGAGAGTGGTGCCTGCTCTTGCCGGCACTTCCAGTGTCCTGCGCCAATGTTGCCGCCGCGTTTCGGCCCGGTAAGACGTGCGTAAGCGTTCGACGCCGGGGGAGTTGCCGGCGTCAGGGCCCGGCGGGGAGATTTAAGGGACCCGGTGCCTTGCGGCCCGGCGGCTCAGGGGATGTGGCGTTCGCCCGGGCGCTGGATCCGGAACCACCGGTATCCGTACCGGCCCAGCTCCAGCTCGAATCCGCCGTCGTCCGCCAGGCCGATGTCCTGGCCGTCCAAAAGGTCCCGCAGGTACGCGCCCTCGAAACCGGACTCCGGGTCCCCGGCCGGGCCGACATTCGCCGCCACCGAGGCCGGTTCCGCCCCGAAATTGTGGGCCAGGACCACCGTGGATCCGCCCCAGGAACACCGGTGCAGAAGCACCTTCGAGGCGGGCTGTTTGATGAGTTCGAAGTCGCCCCACCCCAGCTCGGGGCTTTCCCGGTAGCGCTGGATCAGGGTGGCCATGAAGTTCCACAGCGACTCCGGGTCACGCTTCGCCGCGGCGGCGTTGACGGTCTTCGGCCCGAAGTAGCCGTCCACCACCTGCGCCACGAGGTCCTTTGGGGCGGCGGTCGAGAATCCGCCGTTCTCGGTGTCATTCCATTGCATGGGGGAACGCACGGCCGAACGGCCTTTCGCCGAGAGGTCCTCTCCCATGCCGATTTCCTCGCCGTAGAAGAGCACCGGGGTTCCGGGCAGCGCAAACATAAGCGAGTACACCATACGGATCCGGGCGGGGTCGCCGTCGAGCATGGTGGGCAGCCGGCGGCGCAGGCCGCGGCCGTACATCTGCATGTCCTCGTCCGGCCCGAACACGGCAAAAACCTCCTCGCGCTCGGCGTCGCTGAGCTTGTCCAGGGTCAGTTCGTCGTGGTTGCGGACAAACATGGCCCACTGGTTGTCCGGATGGATCTTCGGGCGGGCGCTGAGTGACTTGGCCAGTGGCCGGGCGTCCTCCCGGGCGAGGGACAAGTACAGGTTCTGCATGGACAGGAAGTCGAACTGCATGTTCAGCTCGTTCCCGGCCGCGCCGCCGAAGTACTTCAGCTGCTCCTTGTAGGGCACATTGACCTCGCCCAGCAGCAGGCCGCTGCCGTTGCGGCGGTTGAGGAAGCTGCGGAGCGCGCTGAGGTAGTCGTGCGGATCGACCTGCGCCGAACCTTCCTTGGACGTGCCCTGCAGCTCCAGGAAAAACGGGACCGCGTCGAGGCGGAAGCCGTCCAGTCCCAGCTGCAGCCAGAACCCCATGGACTTGGCGATCTCGTCCCGCACCTTCGGATTTGCCACATTGAGGTCCGGCTGGTGCTTGGCGAACATGTGCAGGTACCACTCACCGGTGGCCTTGTCCTGGGTCCAGATGGACGTCTCCTCGCCGGGGAACACCACCTGCTCCGACGTGTCCGGGGGCGTGTCCTTGCGCCAGACGTAGTAATCGCGGAACGGGTTGTCCACCGACTTGCGGGACTCCACGAACCAGGGGTGCTTGTCCGAGGTGTGGTTGAGGACAAAGTCCGCGATCACGCGCATCCCCCGGTCTTTCGCGGTCCGGATGAACTCCACCACGTCGCCCAAATTGCCCAGCCGCCGGTCCACGCCGTACAGATCAGTGACGTCGTAGCCGTCGTCCTTGTCCGGGGTGGGGTAGAAGGGCATGAGCCAGATGCACGTCACGCCCAGGGCCGCGAGGTAGTCCACACGCTGGATCAGGCCGCCGAAATCGCCGGTGCCGTCGCCGTCGCCGTCGAAGAATGTCTCCGGGTCCAGGCAATAGATGACGGCGTTTTTCCACCACAGGTCCGAGGTCTTGGCGATTCTCACAGCAGCACCTCCCGGTCCTGCCGCGGGCTCCCGGACGCGCGAAGCTGCGGGAGCACGTGTTCCGCGAAAGTATGGATGAACGGCGCCTGCTCCTGCCCGACGAAGTGCAGGTACAGCTCATCGAAGCCCAGTTCGAGATATTCGGAGAGCCACTGCGCGTGCTGCCCGGTGTCCGCGGAGATGTTCACCACCTTGCGGACCTGTTCCTCGCCGACGTCGGCACTGACGCCGTCGAAGTGGGCCGCCGTCGGGAGGTCCCAGGGGATGGGCGGGGCGAAGACGTTGCTGCGCCACTGGTCCAGGGCCACCGCAACGGCCTCCTGTTCCGTCGGCGCCCACGACAGGTGCACCTGCAGCACGGCCTTGCCCCGGCCGCCGGCGTCGCGGTAGGCAGCGAGCATGTCCCTCAATTTCGCGTGCGGCTGGTTGACCGTCACGAGCCCGTCCGCCCAGGCCGCCCCGCGCCGAGCGGTTTCCACGCTGACGGCCGGGGCGATGAGCGGCGGCTTGATTTCCGGCACATCCCAGATCCTGGCCTGATGGACGGTGACCAGGCCGTCCCGGGTCACTTCCTGGCCGTCATGGAGTTCGCGGATGATCTGGACGGCTTCCTCGAGCCGCTGCTGCCGGGTCGCCTTGTCCGGCCAGACCTCGCCGGTGACGTGCTCGTTCATGTACTCGCCGCTGCCCGGCGCCAGCCAGAACCGGCCGGGGAACATGTCCGCCAGGGTGGCCGACGCGTGCGCGATGATGGCCGGGTGGTAGCGCTGGCCGGGCGCCGTGACCACACCAAGGCGCAGCTTGGTGGTGGCCAGGGCTGCCCCCAGCCAGGACCAGGCAAAGCCCGAATGCCCCTGCCGGGCGGACCAGGGCTCGATGTGGTCGGAGCACATGGCGGCGTCGAAACCCGCCTGCTCGGCCAGCTGCACGTCCTTGAGGAGCCGGCCGGGGCTGATCTGTTCATGGGAAGCGTGGAAACCGAGGGTAGCCATTGTTCATGTCTACCGTCGCCCCGGCGGGTTGTCGAGGAAATCCAGCCCGGCCGGCCTCTGGCGGGCGGCGTCAGGCGGGACCACAATGGGGCCTATGCAACTGCCCCTGATGCCCCCGGTCGCGCCCATGCTTGCCAAGTCTGTGCCGTCCCTGCCCGAGGGCGCGATGATGTTCGAGCCGAAGTGGGACGGGTTCCGGTCCATCATCTTCCGCGACGGCGGGGACGTGGAGATCGGCAGCCGCAACGGCAAGCCCCTGACCCGCTACTTCCCCGAACTGGTCGAGGCGCTGAAGGCAAACCTCCCGCCGCGCTGCGTGCTCGACGGCGAGATCATTATGGTCGGGGCCTCCGGTGACCGGCTCGACTTCGACACCCTGCAACAGCGGATCCACCCGGCCGCGAGCCGGGTCCGGCTGCTGGCCGAGCAGACGCCGGCGAGCTTTGTCGCGTTCGATCTGCTGGCGCTCGACGACGAGGACCTCACCGGCCGTCCCTTCGCCGAGCGGCGCGGGGCCCTGGAACGCGTGCTCGCCGGGAGCGCGGCGCCGATCCACCTCACCGCCGCGACCCGGGACAGGGGAACCGCCGGGGAATGGTTCCACCAGTTCGAGGGAGCCGGGCTCGACGGGATCGTCGCCAAACCGCTGGACGGGCCATACCTGCCGGACAAGCGCTCCATGTTCAAGATCAAGCATGCACGCACAGCCGACTGCGTTCTCGCCGGGTACCGGGTGCACACGTCCGGCCCGGACCGGGTCGGTTCGCTGCTGCTGGGACTTTACGACGACGCCGGAAGACTCGCCAGCGTGGGCGTGGTGGGGGCCTTCCCGCTGCAGCGCCGCAAGGAACTTTTCGAGGAACTTCAGCCACTGGTGACCAGTTTCGAGGACCACCCCTGGGACTGGGGCCGGCAAGAGGCCGGGACCCGTACTCCGCGCAACGCCGAGGGCAGCCGGTGGAGCGGGAGCAAGGACCTCACCTTCACTCCGCTCCGGCCGGAGCGTGTGGTGGAGGTGAAGTACGACCACATGGAAGGCGAGCGGTTCCGCCACACGACGCAGTTTGTGCGGTGGCGCCCGGACCGGGACCCGCGTTCGTGCACTTACGAACAGCTCGAGGAGCCGGTCAAGTTCGATCTGGCCGTGGTGCTGGGTACCGGCGGGGACTGATCCGGCGCATCTGGTCGGCGCCCCGTTTGCGGAGACGGCTCCCGACGCTCCCGCCCGGTTGCTTTTGCACCGCACTCCGGGGACACGGAAAAACCCGGCGTGTCCTGAGGAACACGCCGGGCTTCCGGGGGTGCGGCCCGAAGCAACCGGGCAGGAACGCTGAGCGCGCTACTTGACGCCGAGCTCCTTGGTGGGAATCTTGAAGGATTCCTTGGCGGTCAGGGCCGAGACGGCCGAGATCAGGCAGATGACGGCGGTGAAGATGCTGATCTGGACCCAGCCGCCGGGCTTGGTGCCTCCCATGGCGGCGACGATCGCCGGGGCGAAGCCTGCCATCAGGAAGCCGAGCTGGGTGCCGATGGCCAGGCCGGAGAAGCGGACCTTGGTGGTGAACATTTCGGCGTAGAACGCGGGCCAGACAGAGTTGGCGGCCGCGTAGCCGAAGGAGAAGAAGCCGATGGCGGCCAGGAACATCAGCGGGACACTGCCGGACTCGAGGCTGAGCAGGAACACCGGCGTCAGGACGGCGCTGGCGACGGCGCCGTAGATGAAGACCGGCTTGCGGCCGATCCGGTCCGCGAGCATGCCGAAGAGCGGCTGGGTGCCGAGGGCCAGGAAGTTCGCGCCGACGACCAGCCAGAGGGTGGTGGTGCCGTCCACGCCGGCGACGTTCTTGGCGTAGGCGATGGCCAGCGTGCCGAACACGGTGGAGACAGCGGCGATGAAGGCGCATGCGACGACGCGGAGGACATCGCGCCAGTGGTGCTTGAGCAGGTCTGCGACGGGAAGCTTGGAGATCTGCGCGTTCTTCTGGGCTTCCTCGAACGCGGGCGGCTCGTGCAGGGTGCGGCGGATGAAGAACGCAACAATCACCACGACGGCGCTGAGCCAGAACGGGATGCGCCAGCCGATGCCGTACTTGATCTCGTCCGGCAGGGCCAGGACGGGGATGAAGACGAGGGCCGCGAGGATCTGGCCGCCCTGGGTGCCGGTCAGGGTCCAGGAGGTGAAGAAGGCGCGACGGTTATCCGGGGCGTGTTCCAGTGTCATGGACGAGGCGCCCGCCTGCTCGCCGGCCGCGGAAAGGCCCTGGCAGAGCCGCGCCAGCACCAGCAGGGCCGGAGCCCACCAGCCGATGGTGTTGAAGTCCGGCAGGCAGCCGATCATGAACGTTGAGGCTCCCATCAGCAGGAGTGTGAACATAAGGACCTTGCGGCGGCCCACCCGGTCACCGAAGTGCCCCAGGATAACGGCGCCGATCGGCCGGGCGACGTAGGCGAATCCGAAGGTCGCGAAGGACATGATCGCCGCATTGGCGCCGGCGTCGGGGAAGAAGACCGTGGGGAAGATCAGTGCGGCGGCTGATCCGAAGATGAAGAAGTCGTAGTACTCGACGGCGCTGCCCAGGAAACTGGCGAGGGCTGCCTTCTTCGGCGTCCCGGCCGGTGCGTCAGTGCCCGGCGTCGTAGACGGGAGTGTCTGGCTCATGGAGTTCCTTTGTGTGACGACATTGTCGCGGATGGATCAGGAAGGTCTCGGCCGCCGCTGGCTTAAGTGTGCGGCAGCAGAAGGTTCGTGGAAAGACCCGGGACGAGTAGCCACATGGTGGGAGCTACTTGTGCCATGTAGCAATCATGACTGTGAGGGCGGTCACTTGTCAATAAAAATAATCACCATCTAGAAATAGCTCTCACCATGTGAGAGCATTTACCTATGAGTGTGAATCAAGACACAGAAGTGCCCGAGGCTGCCGCTGCCCCTCCGGCCCCTGCCCGCAAGGGTGCAAAGGCCCCCCGGGGGGATGCGAAGGGGGATGCGAAGGAAGACTCCCGGACGGACATGGTCGGCAAGGCCCTGGGCCTGCTGGTCCTGCTCGGCGATGAGCCCCGCGGTGCCAGCGCCGCGGAGTTGTCCCGCAGGGCGGAACTGCCCTTCAGCACCACCTACCGCCTGCTGGGTTCCCTGACCCGGGACGGCTTTGTGGACTACGAGCCGGACGGGCGCCGCTACCACTTGGGCCTGCGGATCTTCCAGCTGGGGCAGCGCGTGTCCAACCACCACGGGTTCGCCGGCACGGCCCTGCCGATCCTGCGGCGCGTCACGGACGAGACGGGCGAAGCCACTATCCTCTCCGTGCGCGACGGAAACCACCACCTCACAGTCAACAAAGTGGACGGACCGCAGACCTTCCGCGTCACGAGCGATCCGGGACACCTGGGCGCACTGCACACCACCTCGGTCGGCAAAGCGCTCGTGGCCTTCGCCGACGACGCCACCCGCAGCCGGCTGGTCGACGAGCTTGAGCTGGAGCCGCTGACCGAATTTTCCATCACGGACCGGGAGGCATTCCGGGCGGAGATCGAACTGGTCCGCCAGCGCGGCTTCGCCGTCATGGACCAGGAGAACGAACTGGGCATGCGGGCTGTCGCCGTTCCGGTGCTCAACGCCCAGGGCGCCGCCTTCGCCTCCCTCGCCACGGCAGTCCCGGTCTTCAGGATGAGTGTCGAGGCCCTCGTGGCCTTGGTCCCGCTGCTCCAGTCGGCTGCGGCCGAGCTGTCCGCCCGGCTGCCGCAGCAGTGAGGCGGCCATGAAATTTCCCGGTTTGTTCGGTAGTAGAACAACAGTGCAACATGCGAACATTTCCGGTACTGTAATTTCCAACACCCGGCCCGCGGACGTCGCCTCGTGCGTCACCGCCCGCCGAGTGCCGTTGTCAAAGGAGCTATACGGATGAGTAACCGAGCAGAGTCCTTCCTCGTGGGCCTGATAGGCGATGGCGTGATGCCGTCCCTCACGCCCCCCATGCACGAACGCGAAGGCGATGTGCAGGGCCTCCGGTACCTCTACCGCCCCATCGACCTCACCGAACTGGGGCTTCCCGGCCAGAGTATCGGCGAGCTCCTGACCGGCGCCTACCGCCTGGGCTTCAACGGCCTGAACATCACCCATCCGTGCAAACAACTGGTATTGGAGCACCTGGACGAGGTCGCCCCCGACGCCCGGCGCCTCGGCGCAGTCAACACGGTGACCATCCGGGACGGCCGTTTCATCGGCCACAACACCGACTTCTCCGGATTCGCCGCCGCCCTCGCCTCCGGCCTGCCGGGAGCCAGGCTGAACCGCGTGGTGCAGCTGGGGGCCGGGGGTGCCGGCTCCGCCGTCGCCTACGCCTTGCTCACCGCAGGGGTCCGGGAACTTGACCTGGTGGACACCGATCCCGCCCGCTGCGCGGCCCGTGCCGCTGAACTTGCCGGCTTCTTCCCGGACCAGCTGGTCACCGCGCGGACGACGGCGGAGCTTCCGCACCTGATGCCGCTGGCCGACGGCCTGGTGCACTGCACACCGGTGGGCATGGCCGCCCACCCCGGTGTCCCGCTGGACATGTGCCTCGTGACACCCCGGCACTGGGTGGCGGACATTGTGTACCGGCCGATCGAAACCGAACTGGTCCGTGAAGCCCGCGCCAAAGGCTGCGAGGTGCTCGACGGCGGCCGGATGGCCGTGGGTCAGGCAGCTGACGCCTTCCGGATCTTCACCGGCCGGGAGGCTGACGCGGACCGGATGCGCGCGCACTTCCTGGAACTCGTCGCCGCCGAAGAGGTGGCCGCCTGATGCGCACCGGAATCGCCACAGTCTGCCTCTCCGGCACGCTGCGGGAAAAGATGCAGGCCTGCGCCAGCGCGGGCTTCGACGGTATCGAAATTTTCGAACAGGACCTCGTCACCTCCCCGCTGAGCCCGGAGGACGTCCGCACCATGGCCGCGGACCTGGGCCTGACCCTGGATCTGTACCAGCCGTTCCGCGACTTCGACAGCGTGCCCGGGGACCTGCTGGCCGCCAACCTGCGCCGCGCGGAGGCGAAATTCCGGCTGATGTCCCGCCTGGGCATGGACACCATCCTGGTCTGCTCCAACGTCGCCACTGCCAGCATTGACGACGACGGGCTCCGGGCCGAACAGCTCACCGCCCTCGCCGCCCTCGCGCGGGACCACGGCGTCAAGGTGGCCTACGAGGCGCTGGCATGGGGGAAGTACGTCAACGACTACGAGCACGCGCACCGGCTCGTCGCAGCAGTGGACCACCCCAACCTGGGCACGTGCCTGGACTCGTTCCATATCCTCTCCCGTGACGCGGACACCGCCCCGATCGAATCCTTCGACCCGGAGAAGATCTTCTTCGTCCAAGTGGCTGATGCTCCCAAGCTGTCCATGGATGTCCTGTCCTGGAGCCGGCACTACCGGGTGTTCCCGGGTGAAGGCCAGTTCGAACTCGCCAAGTTCATGGGACATGTGGTCCGGGCCGGCTACACCGGCCCGGTGTCCCTTGAGGTCTTCAACGACGTGTTCCGCCAGTCCGACGTCGAACGGACCGCTGTGGACGCGATGCGGTCGCTGATCTGGCTGGAGGAGCAGAGCGCCAAGTGGCTGGACGCGCATCTGGCCGCCGGAAACGGTGCCGGCAGTGCCGGAACTGCCGCGACAAGCCGCCGCCGGTACGCGATGGAGCTCGCCACGCTCCCGCAGGTGGCCGAGCCCGCCGGCTTCAACTTCGCCGAGGTCAGGGCCGCGGACACCACCGGCCTGGAAACCTTGCTTGGCCAGCTGGGATTCGATTTCAACGGGCGCCACCGGACGAAGAACGTGCAGTTGTGGACCATGGGCCACGCCCGCGTGATCATCAACGAGGATTCCTCCCAGGAATCCCGCACCTCCGGGACGGCGACCGCACCCGCGATTTCCGCCCTGGGCTTCGACGTCGATTCCCCCGTCGTCGCCGCCGCCCGGGCCCAGCAGCTCAAGGCCCCGGCCGTGCCCCGCAAAAGCCAGGCCGACGAGGAAATTTTCCAGGGCTTCGCCGCCCCCGACTCCACCGAGATCTTCCTGTGCCAGGGCAGCCCCGACGGCACCGCCGTGTGGACCCACGAATTCGGCGAGGGGCGCGAAGCCCCCGCCGTCGCGGCAGCGTCCCGGAATGCGGTCATCGACCACGTCAACCTCGCCCAGCCCTGGCAGCACTTCGACGAGGCCGTCCTCTTCTACACCAGCGCCCTGGCCCTGGAGCCGCAGCCGTACGCGGAAGTCGCCAGCCCCACCGGTTTGGTCCGGTCCCAGGTGATGCTCACCCGCGACCGCGGCGTCCGCCTCGTGCTGAACCTGGCCCCGCTGATCCAGCGCGAAGGCGCCGCCCCGGACGGGACTGCCGGCCCCCGCCCGGAGGCAACCGGCCAACGCCGCACCTACCAGGAACACATCGCCTTCGCGGTGGATGACCTCGTCGCGACGGCCCGCGCCGCCAAAGCACGCGGCCTGGACTTCCTCCAGATCCCGGCGAACTACTACGAGGACCTCGACGCCCGGTTCGGCCTGGACCCCGCCTTCCTGGCGACCCTCCGGGAGCTCAACCTCCTCTACGACCGCGACGCCGACGGCGAGTTCCTGCACTTCTACACCGCCACCGTGGGCAGCGTGTTCTTCGAAATGGTGGAGCGCCGCGGAGCCTACGACGGCTACGGGGCGCCCAACGCCCCGGTGCGGCACGCCGTCCAGTACGACCACCTGCACCAGCTAAACCCCACCCGCTGACCACACTCCCTGACCGACAACACCACACCCCACGAAAGGAGGCTGCTGTGCCTGAAGAGTTCAACCTTGAAACCTACAACGCGGATCCGCTCACCGAGGTCGTGTCCGACGCCGCCACGGAGGCCGCACCAAAGACGTATGCGAGTGCTGTCCCTGCCGGGGACGATGCCGCTGAGTCGCAGGCGGACCTCAGCGCCGAAATGAAGGCCCTCGGCGACGCCTACGCCCAGGCCCTCCGGAACGGCGCCCCGGCAGAGATCCAGCCGCGGCTGGACTACGCGCCGTACCGCAGCAGCGTCCTGCGCCACCCCACCAAGGACCTGCACCACGCGGACCCGGAGACCATCGAGCTGCACTCTCCCGCGTTCGGGCACATGGACGTGCACGCGCTGGAGGCGGACCTCACCATCCAGCACGGCGGGGAACCGCTGGGCGAACGCATCGTCGTCTCCGGTCGGGTCCTCGACGGCGACGGCCGGCCGGTCGCCAGCCAGCTGGTCGAGATCTGGCAGGCGAACTCCGCCGGCCGCTACATCCACAAGCGGGACCAGCATCCCGCACCGCTGGACCCCAACTTCACCGGCGTCGGCCGCTGCATCACCGGCGCCGACGGCTCCTACAGCTTCACCACCATCAAGCCCGGCGCCTACCCGTGGAAGAACCACCTGAACGCCTGGCGCCCGGCCCACATCCACTTCTCCCTGTTCGGCCAGGAGTTCACCCAGCGGATTGTCACCCAGATGTACTTCCCCGGTGACCAGCTCTTCCCGCTGGACCCGATCTACCAGTCAATCGTGGACCAGGACGCCCGCGACCGGCTCGTCGCCACGTACAACCACGAGCAGACCAAACCCGAATGGGCCCTGGCGTACAACTGGGACATCGTCCTGACCGGTTCCAAGCGGACTTGGACAGAGAACGAGGCCCTGGGGGCAGAAGGAGACGACCATGAGTAACCCCACCAAACTGATTCCGACCCCCGGCCAGACCGTGGGACCGTTCTACGGCTACGCCCTGCCCTACACCAAGGACCGCGAACTGCTGGCCCCCGGCTCCCCGGGTTCCATCCGTCTGCAGGGCACGGTCTACGACGGCGCCGGCCACCCCATTCCCGACGCGATCCTGGAAATCTGGCAGGCCGACGCCGACGGCAAGGTCCCACACCGCACGGGTTCCCTGGTCCGTGACGGCTACACCTTTACCGGCTTCGGCCGCAGCGCCGTCGGCAACACCGGCGTCTTCACCTTCACTACGGTGAACCCGGGCCCCACCGAGGAAGGCGCGGCACCGTTCATCGCCGTGGCGGTCTTCGCACGCGGCCTCATGAACCGGCTCTTCACCCGGATCTACCTGCCGGAGGACGAGGCCGCCCTGGCCGCCGACCCCCTGCTCCGCTCGCTCGATCCGGAGCGCCGCAGGACGCTGATCGCACGCCGCGACGCGGATGGCGGCCTGACCTGGGACATCCGGCTCCAGGGCGACGGCGAAACCGTGTTCCTTGATTTTGAAGGTGCCGGCCCCGAGGGCGCCTCGCAGTGATCTCCCAAGACAACAGTGCTGGCACAGCGGACGGCGCCGGCCGCCAGGGCGACGTCGGCCTCCAGGGTGACTTTGGACTACTCAGTCCCGTCTCGGCGTCACCGGTCGTGGCGGCGCTGACCGGGGACCGGGCGGTACTGGCCGCCATTCTCCGGGTGGAGGCCGCTTGGGCCACGGTCCTGGAAGGCGCGTCCCTGGCGCCTGCCGGATCCGCCGCGGTGGTAGACGCGGCCGCCGACGTGAGCCGCTACGACCTCGCGGGCCTTGCCGTGCGCGCCCAGGGCGGCGCCAACCCGGTGATCCCGCTGCTGGCGGACCTCCGCGGACACGTCGCAGCCCTTGATACCGCGGGGATCGGCGCCGGACAGGCCGTGCACACCTCGCTGACCAGCCAGGACGTGCTCGATTCAGCCCTGATCCTCCTGGCCAGGGACGCCGTCGGCGGACTGCTCACCGAACTGAAGGCAACGACGGCGGCGCTGGCCGCCCTCGCGGAACAGCACGCGGCCACGCTCTGCGTGGGCCGCAGCCTCACCCAGCACTCCCTGCCGTTCAGCTTCGGGCTCAAGGCGGCCCAATGGTTCCACGGCCTCGCCGCCGCCGCGCGCCGCCTCGAGGCGCTCGAGTTCCCAGTGCAGACCGGAGGGGCGGCCGGGACCCTTGCGGCCGGCACCGTACTGACGGCACGCTCTGGACTCAGCCCCTTTGATCTGTCCGACCGGCTGGCCGCAGAACTCGGCCTCGCCGCCGTCCCGGCCCCGTGGCACACCAACCGCCTCGCCGTCACGTCCCTCGGCGACGCCCTGGCCGCCGTGACCGACGCCGCGGGCAAGATCGCGTCCGACGTGCTGTTCCTGAGCCGCCCGGAGGTCGCCGAACTCGCTGAACCACGCGCCGCGGGACGGGGCGGGTCCTCGGCCATGCCGCAGAAGCAGAACCCGGTGCTGTCCGTGCTGGTGCGCAGCGCAGCCCTGCAAGCCCCCGGCCAGGCCGCCCAGCTGCACCTGGCCGCCGCCAACTTCAACGATGAACGCCCTGACGGCGCCTGGCACAGCGAATGGCCTGCCCTCCGCCAGCTCCTCCGCCTCGGCCTCGGAGCCTCGATCCAGCTCCGGGAACTTGCCGAAGGCCTGCAGGTCTTCCCCGGGGCCATGCGGCGCAACCTGGACCTCGCCGGACCGCTGCTGCTCAGTGAAGCCGTCACGGCCGCCGTCGCACCGCTGCTTGCCGGACAGCCAGGGGCCGGACTGTCAGGTGCTGACGGCAAGCAGTTGCTGCAGTCCGTCGTGGACCAGACGCTCCAGGTCCCGGCCGCCGAACAGGCCGCCACCTACCGGCGGCTGCTCCGCGACGCCGTCCCGCCTGCGCTGCTCTCCGACGCCCGGCTCGAGGAACTGCTCGATCCGGCCAACTACCTCGGCCAGGCAGCCGACATCTCCCGCCGCATCCTCGCGGCCTACCCGGACTACAGCGCCAGCGTCGCCGGCGCCGCCACCGGCACAGTCAGCGGCACCGGCGCCGACACCGCCGCCGGAGTCCCCAAGTCATTACCGATCCCCGACCTGAACGGAGCCTCCCGTGGCTAGACCCAACGTCAAGGCAGTACTGCTCTCGCCCCAGCGCCCGCTGGGGGACAAACCACTCCTCGTGGCTGGCCCGTCCCTGGGCACCTCCACGCTGCTGTGGACCCAGGCCGGCGCCCTGCTCGGCGGCGACGTCGACGTCGTCGCCTGGGACCTGCCGGGGCACGGCATCTCACCGGCCGCGACGGAGCCGTTCACGGTGGCCGAGTTGGCCGACGCCGTCGTCGAACTGGTCGATTCGATCGCTCCCGGCGCCCGGTTCCACTACGCCGGCGTCTCGCTGGGCGGCGCCACCGGGCTGCAGTTGGGCATCAAGCACGGCGACCGCCTCAAGAGCTTGTCCGTGCAGTGCACCGGGGCCAAACTGGGCACGCCGGAGGGCTGGCTGGAGCGCGCGGAGACCGTCCGCACGCAGGGGACCCCGGTGATGATCCAGGGATCGGCGCAGCGCTGGTTCGCACCAGGTTTTATGGAGCACCAGCCGGAACTCAGCGGCCGCCTGCTGCACAGCCTGCGCGACGCCGACCGCTTCAGCTACGCCTTCTGCTGCGAAGCCCTCGCCGGCTTCGACGTCAGGGACCAGTTGGGCAGCATCAGCGTCCCCACCCAGGCCATCGCCGGGGCCCTGGACAGTGTCGCTCCTCCCTCGATGGCCACGGAGATCGTCGAAGGAATCACCTCCGGCGGCGGCACAGCGAACGCCGCGACCCTCGAGGGCGTGGCCCACCTGGCCCCCTTCGAGGCCCCGGGCCACGTGGCCGAACTGCTGCGCAGCCTGATCACCTGGACCGAGTCCACCGGAGCAGGAAAATGACGGGCCGCCAGCTCAACGGCGCAGAACCCGGCGGACCCGAGCGGACCGGGCTGGAACGGCATGGAGCGGTCCAGCCGGACGCCACCAGCCAGGAGGTCTATGACGGCGGAATGGTGGTCCGCCGCGAGGTGCTCGGCGCCGAACACGTGGACCGCGCCAACGCCGCCAAGGACTCCTTCACCGAGGACTTCCAGGACATGATCACCCGGATCGCCTGGGGCGGCATCTGGACCAGGCCGGGCCTGAGCCGCCAGATGCGCTCGGCGGTCACCCTCACCGCCATGGTGGCCCACGGGCACTGGGAAGAACTGGCCATGCATATCCGCGCCGCCATCAACAACGGCCTGAGCCGGGATGAGATCAAGGAAATCCTGCTCCAGACCGCGATCTACTGCGGGGTCCCCTCCGCCAATACCGCCTTCAAGACCGCCCAGCAAGTGTTCCAGTCCATGGACACCCCCGCCAGGGACAATACAGAAGTCAACACAGGATCGGACAAGACGCCGTGAATCAGGCCTACATCTACGACGCCGTCAGGACCCCCTTCGGCAAGTTCGGCGGCGGACTCGCCGGCGTCCGGCCGGACGACCTCGCCGCCCACGTGATCCGCGAAGCCGTGAAGCGCGCCCGGAACCTCGACGTCGAACGCATCGATGAGGTGGTCTTCGGCAACGCCAACGGCGCCGGCGAGGAGAACCGCAACATCGCCCGGATGGGCACCCTCCTGGCCGGGCTTCCCGTCTCGGTTCCCGGCACCACCGTCAACCGGCTCTGCGGCTCCTCCCTGGACGCCGCGATCATCGCCTCCCGCCAGATCAACACCGGCGACGCGGAGCTGATGCTGGTCGGCGGCGCCGAATCGATGTCCCGCGCCCCCTGGGTGCTGCCCAAGACGGAGAAGCCCTACCCGGCCGGCGACATGACGCTGGTCTCCACCACGCTGGGCTGGCGGCTGGTCAACAAGGCCATGCGGCCGGACTGGACCGTGTCCCTGGGCGAGGCCACCGAGCGGCTCCGGGAGAAATACGGTGTCACCCGCGAGGCGCAGGACGAATTCTCGGCCAACTCGCACAACCTCGCCGCCGCTGCCTGGGATGAGGGGTTCTACGACAGGCTCGTCACCCCGGTCCCGGGCACGGACCTGGTCCGCGACGAGGGCATCCGTGCCGGATCCACGGCGGAGAAGCTCGCCGGCCTGAAGACCGTGTTCCGGGCCGAGGACGGCACCGTCACCGCCGGGAACGCGTCCCCGCTGTCCGACGGCGCCTCCGCGGCGTGGCTCGGCTCGGAAAACGCCGCGGGGATCCTGGGCCTGGAACCGCTGGCCCGCATCGCCGGCCGCGGCGCGCACGCTAACGATCCGCAGTTCTTCGGCTACGCCCCCGTGGAAGCCGCGAACAAGGCCCTCGCCAAAGCCGGCATCGGCTGGGACCAAGTGGGCGCCGTCGAACTCAACGAGGCCTTCGCCGCGCAGTCCCTGGCCTGCATCAACGCCTGGGGCATCGACCCGTCCATCGTGAACCGGCACGGCGGAGCCATCGCCATGGGCCACCCGCTGGGCGCCTCCGGCGGGCGGATCCTCGGCACCCTCGCCCGCAGCCTGCAGGCTTCCGGGCAGCGCTGGGGCGTCGCCGCGATCTGCATCGGCGTCGGCCAGGGCCTCGCCGTCGTGCTCGAAAACGTCACCGCAACCGCCACCAGCACAGTAAAGGGCTAAGACATGCTGAACTTTCCCGACACCGTCAACGAGGCCGTCGCCGGCATCCGGGACGGATCCACCGTGATGATCGGAGGTTTCGGCAACGCCGGTCAGCCGTTCGAACTCATCGACGCCTTGATGGACTGCGGCGCCAGGGACCTCACCGTGGTCAATAACAACGCCGGCCAGGGCGACCAGGGCCTCGCGCTGCTGATCAAGGAAGGCCGGGTGAAGAAAATGATCTGCTCGTTTCCGCGGCAGTCCGACTCCTGGCACTTCGACGCGAAGTTCCGCGCCGGCGAGATCGAACTCGAACTCGTCCCGCAGGGCAACCTCGCCGAACGGATCCGCGCCGCGGGCGCCGGGATCGGCGGCTTCTTCACCCCCACCGGATACGGCACCATGCTGGCCGAAGGAAAGGAAACCCGCATCCTGGACGGCCGCGGCCAGGTCTTCGAGACCCCCATCCACGCCGACGTCGCCCTCATCAAAGCGCTCACGGCCGACGGCAAGGGCAACCTGGTCTACCGGAAGACGGCCCGCAACTTCGGCCCGATCATGGCCGCCGCGGCCCAACACACCATCGTCCAGGTGTCCCGGATCGTCCCCACCGGAGACCTCGACCCGGAGACCATCGTGACCCCCGGCATCTACGTCAACAGCATTGTGAAGGTGGCCTGACATGAGCGTCCAATCCAATGACCGGGCGGGAATCCACGCCGGTATCCAGACCGCCGACAAGCCGCTGGGCCGCGATGACCTGGCCCGCCTGGTGGCCCGGGACATCACACCCGGGTCCTTCGTGAACCTCGGCATCGGCCAGCCCACCCTGGTCTCCAACTACCTCGAGCCGGAGCAGAACATCACCCTCCACACCGAGAACGGCATGCTCGGCATGGGCCCGGAGGCCACCGGCGACCAGATCGACGGCGACCTCATCAACGCCGGCAAGATCCCCGTGACCGAACTCCCCGGGGCGTCCTACTTCCACCACGCCGACTCCTTCGCGATCATGCGCGGTGGGCACCTGGACATCTGCGTGCTGGGCGCCTTCCAGGTCTCCGCCACCGGCGACCTGGCCAACTGGCACACCGGCGCCCCGGACGCGATCCCGGCCGTTGGCGGGGCCATGGACCTCGCCACCGGCGCCAAGGATGTCTTCGTCATGATGACACTCCTGACCCGCGAGGGCGTCTCCAAGCTGGTGGAGAGCTGCAGCTACCCGCTCACCGGCATCGGCTGTGTGACCCGGATCTACACGGACAAGGCGGTCTTCCTGACCGGCCCCGACGGCGTGCAGGTCCGGGAAACGTTCGGCTGCACGCTCGACGAGCTGCAGGCCATGGTTCCGGTGCCGCTCAAGGCCGCGTCCGCCGCCGGAAGCTGAGCATCCGCCCGCACGGATAAAGTGGGGCGGGACCGAGAGGCAAAGGAAATGATTGACGCAGCAAAGGGCGCCCGGGCCGGTGACCCGCCGGCCGCCAGTGACCAGTACGTGCAGTCGCTGGCGCGCGGGCTGGCGGTGATCCGCGCCTTCGATACCGACCATCCGAAGATGACGCTGACCGAGGTGGCGGCGCGGACGGACCTCACCCGGGCCACCGCACGGCGGTTCCTGCACACGCTCGTGGAGCTGGGCTACGTCCGCACCGACGGCAAGATCTTCGCCCTGACCGCCAAGGTGCTACAGCTCGGCTACGCCTACCTGTCCGGGCTGTCGCTGCCGCAGCTCGCCCAGCCCCACCTCGAGGAGCTGTCGCTCCAGCTGGGGGAGTCGACGTCGGCCGCGGTGCTGGAAGACACGGACATCGCCTACATCGCCCGGGTGGCCACGCGCCGGATCATGACCGTGGGGATCACGGTCGGCACCCGCTTCCCGGCCTACGCCACGTCGATGGGCAGGGTGCTGCTGGCGGCCCTGCCGCCGGCCGCGCTGGAGGCGTACCTCGCCCACGCCGACATCAGGCCCCTGACCCCGCACGCCATCGGAACCCGGCAGGGACTGCTCGCGGAGCTGGCCACCGTCAGGGCCCAGGGCTGGTGCCTGCTGAACCAGGAGCTCGAACCCGGGCTGATGTCCGTCGCCGCGCCGGTCCATGACGGGCCCAAGGTGGTCGCCGCCATCAACGTGTCACTGCAGGCGCAGTCGGTTGCGGCCCGGCCGGACCCGGAAGCCTACCTGGACTCCGTGCGGGCGGCAACAGTGGCCGCCGCCGGGCTCATTTCGGCCGACCTGTCCTCCGGACGCTGACGCGCTTAGCTGGAACGCCCCGAAACCGGTGCGGTGGAAACGGTGATGGTGACCCCTGCGGCGTCGTCGTCACGGATCTTGAGGTGCAGGTCCCTGCCCACCAGCGAGGCATGGATATCCTCGCTGTCCGCTGGGGCGAGCTGCTCGGCCAGCCGCGTGACCGCCAGTGCCATGGCCCGGCCCCAGTCGTGGGGATCCGTGCTGGACGCCACGGCCTCGGCCGAGTAGTTCTCCTGTGGTTCGGACATGTGCTCCCGCTTTCCGCCCCTGGAGCATGGCCTGTCGGGCTGATCCCGACAGGCGGCCGGGCCGGCAAATGGCAAAGCCCGGCTGGCTCCAGTACTTGAGCATGGCCAGTCTAGTGACCCCGGAGCGCGAACGTCCACGGTTCGCGCCCCTGGCTGCGGAGGTTACGCACGGAACCCCGCTAGGATTTCAAACCGGGACACCCCACGCCCCCACTTCCCTCGAAGGACGCCATGCCAGAGAAAATACCCGCGGTCGATAGCAATCCCGTGGTCGCTAGCGAATCTGTGCGCGACAGCACAACCCCGGCCCGGCGCGCCGCCGTCGTGGTCAACCCCGCCAAAACAGGCGGCCAGGAACTCAAGGGCGCAATCTTCCGGCTGTGCGAAACGCAAGGCTGGGCCGAGCCGCTCTGGCTCGAAACCACAGTCGAGGACCCGGGCGCCGGCCAGGCCCGCGAGGCGTTGGAAGCGGGCGTCGACGTCGTGATTGCCGCCGGCGGCGACGGCACCGTGCGCTGCGTGGCCGAGGTGCTCGCCGGTACCGGAACGCCCATGGGACTGGTGCCGCTGGGAACCGGAAACCTGCTGGCCCGCAACCTGGGCGTGGACATCACCGACCCTGTGTCCGCCTGCTACGACGTGCTCAACGGCAGCGAAAAGTCCATCGATGTCGTCAAGACGCGGCTGGACCGCTCCGACGACGAACAGGTGTTCCTGGTGATGGCCGGACTCGGCTACGACGCCGCCATCATGGCGGACACCGTCGATGTGCTGAAGGACCGCATGGGGTGGCTGGCGTACGTTGAGGCCGGCATCCGCAAACTCCCCGGCAAACCCGTAAAGGCATCGATCTGCGTCGACGGCGGCGATCCCGTCCGCCGCAGGATCCGCAGCGTGATGATCGGCAACTGCGGCCGGATCATGGGCGGCGTCGAGATCTTCCCGGACGCCAAGATCGACGACGCCGTGCTGGATCTGTTGATCCTGGCCCCGCGCGGCCGGCTTGGTTGGCTGGGCGTTGTTGCCGGCATCTTCGGCCGAAACAAGCGCGAGACCGAATCCGTGGAGTACTTCCAGGGCAAATCGGCCGAGATCACCCTGGAGCGTGAACAGGAATTCCAGCTCGACGGCGACCACCTCGGGACCGGGACGCACCTTGTCGTGACCGTCGAGCCCGAGGCCCTGAAGATCCGGATGACCGCCGCAGAATAGCTTTCCTCCGGTCGCTGGCAGTACTTGCCGGCCGGTATCCGGTGACAGCGCGGGGGCGGCGGTCCGGGTGGTGAGTACTACCCGGACGCCGCCGCCGGAATGTTGTTCGCAAAGGCAAGTATCAACTCGGGTATCAACCACTCGTGTCCAAAGCGTTACCACCAACTTGGATTGGCTCAGGCATCAATCGATGCAGCCAATTGCCTTTTGGAGGGAGTCGCAATGGCACGCATGCCCCTTGTCGCCCCGGATGGTCGGACCAATGACCGACCTGCATTTTTTTGTGCGGATGAATCGTCCACCCTTCACCCCTGCGGGCGCCCGTGACGCCGCAGGCAGAGGGCACGCCGCTTCGGCTGACCCTCTCTGGCGCCGGGCACACCGCCGGCCGCCCCGGCGGCACCCTGGCCGACCTCGCTTACGCGTCACACACACTCCACGTGCCCCGCGCAGCCCACAATGCCTCCGCAACGCTCCCGCCGCAGCCCAGAACCGCCGTCCCACGGGCGACCGGTGCCGAGGGGAAGGCCGCCGAGCCGTCCACTGGACCGTCCACTGAGGCGCGGCTCTCCGGCCGCGAATGGGCGCGGTTCCTGCGCCGTGTCTTACGTGCCACAGATTGCCTGCTGGTCACCATCTGCGTCCTGGCTGGTTTCCTGGTCCACTACGAGGGCGACCAGCCGTTCGCGGCAACGTTTGCCGACGTCAACGGAGGTTTGATCGGAGCCCTCCTGGTCGTGATGTGGGTGGCAGCCCTGGGCCTCTACCGCACTCGGGACCCGAAGATCCTGGGCGCCGGGAGCAGCGAATACAAGCGGGTGGCCGCCGCCAGCGGGGCGGTCTTCGGGCTGCTCGCCGTCTTGCTGGTGGCGTTCCGCATCCAGCCGGCGTCGGCGTTCTACCTGGTGTCCCTCCCGCTGGGCCTCATTCTCCTGCCCGGCAGCCGTCTGATTGCCCGCCGCTGGTACAACGCACGGCAGGCCCAGGGGCAGTTCCTCGTCAAGGCGATTGTGATCGGCCAAGCCGAGGATGTGCGGTACGTGCTCAAGCGCATCGCCCGGAAGTCAGGCGCCGTCTACGAAATACTCGGCGTGTCACTGCCCGGAGGGCGGCGCGGGGCCCGGTTCGACGCCGACGGGCGCCAGGTGCCAGTGCTGTCCTCCACCGATGACGTCGTCCGGACGGTGGGCCGCTGCGGCGCGGAGGCGGTCATCGTGGCCGGTCCGGTGCCTGGCGGAAACCAGTACATCCGCGAACTGGGATGGGGGCTGGAAGAGCACCAGGCGGAACTCGTGCTGGCCTCGTCCCTCACCAACGTCGCCGGCCCCCGGATCCACTGGCGTCCGGTGGAAGGGCTGCCGTTGATGCACGTCGACGTACCCCGCTACAGCGGCGGCAAGCATGCCTGCAAACGGCTGCTGGACATCACGGTGGCCGCCACGGCGCTGGTCCTGCTCTCGCCGGTGCTCCTGGTCCTGGCAGTCATCGTCAAGCACGGCAGCCCGGGGCCCGTCCTGTTCCGGCAGGAGCGCGTGGGTAAGGCCGGGAAACCATTCCGGATGCTCAAGTTCCGGTCCATGGTGGTCAACGCAGAGGCCGCGCTGGCCGGGCTCGGGGCGCAAAACGAGGGCGCCGGTGTCCTGTTCAAGATGCACAACGATCCCCGGGTCACCCGATGCGGACGCTGGATGCGGCGGTACTCGCTGGACGAACTCCCGCAGTTCTGGAATGTCCTGACCGGCGAGATGAGCCTGGTCGGGCCCCGGCCGCCGCTGCAGCGCGAGGTGGGCCGCTATGAGCGCCACACGCGCCGCCGGCTGTTGATCAAACCCGGGATCACCGGGCTGTGGCAGGTCAACGGCCGCTCGGACCTGCCGTGGGACGAGGCCGTACGCCTCGATCTTTATTACGTCGAAAACTGGTCGATCATGGGCGACGTCATCATCATGTGGCGCACCTTCCGAGCTATGTGCGCGCCCGCCGGCGCGTACTGACTGAGTGAGGATACACAAAATGGATGAATCACGTTCGGGGTACTTCCGCGGCCTGGACCTGGAGGCAGCAGCCGCGCCGCTGAGGGTCGCGGTCATCGGCGCCGGCTACTGGGGACCCAACCTGGCACGGAATTTCACGGCAAGCCCTGACTGGGAACTCGCCGGCATTGTGGACCTGGACCAGGGCAAAGCCGCCAGACTCGCGGCCGCGCAGGGCGGCGTCCCGGTCTTCGCCTCCGTTGACGAACTGCTGGACTTGGAAGAGGTTGACGCCGTGGCGATTGCGACGCCGGCCCACACGCACCACGGCATCGCCCTGACGGCCCTGCAAGCTGGGAAACATGTGCTGGTCGAGAAGCCGCTCGCGGACAGCCGGACCAAGGGGCTCGAGATGGTCGAGGAAGCGGAGGGCCGCGGCCTGGTCCTGATGGCGGACCACACGTACTGCTACACCCCGGCCGTGCTGAAGATCCGCGAGCTGATCGCGGACGGGTCGCTGGGCGAGATTCTGTTCATCGATTCGGTCCGGATCAACCTGGGACTCGTGCAGCCGGACGTGGACGTCTTTTGGGACCTTGCCCCGCATGACCTGGCCATTCTCGACTTCATCCTCCCCGACGGGCTGCGGCCGATGGAAGTCTCAGCGCACGGAGCGGACCCCCTTGGCACGGGCCGGGCCTGCGTAGGGCATTTGACGTTCGCGCTGGCCAACGACGCCATGGCCCACGTCCACGTCAACTGGCTGAGCCCGACCAAGATCCGCCAGCTCGTGGTGGGAGGCTCCCGGCGCACCCTGGTCTGGGACGACCTGAATCCCCAGCAGCGGATCAGCGTCTACGACCGAGGGATCAGCCTCGACCGGCAGTCGTCCGCCGCGGACCGGAAAGCCTCCGCCATCTCCTACCGGCTGGGCGACACGTGGTCGCCGGCGCTGCCCGAACACGAGGCCCTCGGCCAGATGGTGGCCGAGTTCGCCGGCAGCATCCGGCAGCAGCGCCCCGCCCGGACCAGCGGCGTCGCCGGGCTCCGTGTGCTGTCCGTCCTCGAGGCCGTCAGTGACAGCCTCAGCGCGGACGGGAAACCCAGCATCGTCGTCGGTAACGAACCGCAATTGGAGGCAAGCAGATGAGCATCCTGCAAGGGGCACAGATCCTGGTCACGGGCGGCGCCGGGACGATCGGTTCCACCATCGTGGACCACCTGCTCGACGCCGGCGCCGGCAGGGTGGACGTGCTGGACAACCTCGTCAGGGGCCGGCGGGCCAACCTCGATCCGGCGCTGGCGGGCGGGCGGGTCGAACTCATCGAAGGAGACCTCCTGGACCGGGACCTGGTTCACGACCTGAGCCGGGGCAAGGACATCGTCTTCCACCAGGCGGCGATCCGGATCACGCAATGCGCCGAAGAACCCCGGCTGGCCCTCGAAGTGCTGGTGGACGGGACCTTCAACGTGCTCGAAGCGGCGACGGCGCAGCGGGTCGGCAAGCTCGTCGCAGCCTCGAGCGCCTCGGTCTATGGCATGGCGGAGACGTTTCCGACGCCCGAACGCCATCACCATTACAACAACGACACGTTCTACGGCGCGGCCAAGTCCTTCAACGAGGCCATGGCCCGCAGCTTCCGCGCCATGTCCGGACTGGACTACGTCCTGCTGCGCTATTTCAACGTGTACGGCCCGCGGATGGACGTCCACGGCCTGTACACCGAGGTGCTGGTGCGCTGGATGGAGCGCATAGAGGACGGGCTGCCGCCGCTGATCTTCGGCGACGGCCGGCAGACCATGGACTTCGTGCACACGAGGGACGTGGCCCGCGCCAATATCCTGGCCGCGGGCAGCGGAGTGGTCGAGGGGGTGTACAACATCGCCAGCGGCGCGGAGACCAGCCTGCTGGAACTGGCCGAGGCGCTGCTGCGGGCCATGGATTCGGAGCTGCACGTGGAGCACGGACCTGAGCGGGCCGTCAACGGCGTCGTCAAACGCCAGGCGGATACGGCCGCGGCACGCCGGGACCTGGGGTTCACGGCGGAAACCGGCTTGGAGGAGGGGCTGCGGGAACTGGTTGAGTGGTGGCGGCCCCTGCGCGCAGAAATTGCGGACGCCAGGGTGGGTGGTGCACGGTGATCGTGAACCAGGACCGGTCCCTGGCCCGGATCAATGTCATGAAGCCGTGGCTCGGACCGGAGGAGGCCGCGGCGGTGGCCGAAGTCATCGCCTCGGGCTGGGTGGCGCAAGGCCCCCGCGTGGCGCGCTTCGAGGCAGCCTTCGCCGCCGCGCAACAGGCCCGCCACGCCGTCGCGGTCTCCAACTGCACCACTGCCTTGCACCTGGCGCTGAAAGTGGCAGGCATCGGAGCCCGCGACGACGTCGTGGTGCCCTCCCTTTCCTTCATCGCTACCGCCAATGCGGTCACCTACGTCGGTGCCCGGCCGGTCTTCGCCGACGTCGAGGCGGACACCGGAAACGTGTCCGTGCGCACCCTCGCCGCCGCCCTGACTCCGGCCACCCGCGCCGTGATTGTGGTGGACCAGGGCGGCATGCCGGTGGACCTCGATCCGATCCGCGCCCTCTGCGACGGGTTGGGCATCACCGTGATTGAGGACGCGGCCTGCGCGGCGGGCAGCACGTACCGGGGACGGCCAGCGGGTGCAGGTGCCGAGATCGCGGCCTGGTCCTTCCACCCGCGCAAGATCCTTACCACCGGCGAGGGCGGGATGCTGACCACACGCAACGCCGCCTGGGCTGACCGTGCCCGGAAGCTGCGCGAACATGCCATGAGCGTCTCGGCGAACGACCGGCATGCCTCGGTCCTGGCGCCGGCGGAGGAGTACGGGGAGATCGGGTTCAACTACCGGATGACCGATATCCAGGCCGCCGTCGGCCTCGTGCAACTGGACCGGCTGGGCGAGGCAGTGTCCCGGCGCCGCGCCATCGCTGCGGCCTACCGGAAGGCGCTTGCCGACGTCGAGGGCCTGCGCTTCAGCGAGGACCCGCAATACGGCACCAGCAACTTCCAGTCGTTCTGGTTTGAGGTCCTGCCGGAGTTCACCCTCGGGCGGGAGGAACTGCTGGAGTGGCTGGCGCGGGACGGAATTTCCGCCCGGCGCGGCATCATGGCCGCGCACCGGCAACCCGCCTACGCCGGGCTGGACACCGGCAGGGCGGACCTGTCCGTGACGGAGCGGCTCACGGACCACACCGTGATCCTGCCGGTCTACCACCAACTGACCCTGGACGAGCAGTCCCGGGTCATCCGTTCGATCCTGAGGGCTGCGGGGAAATCTGATGACTGAGCTGTTGTTGATTGGCGCCGGCGGCCTGGCCAGGGAGGTGCTGGCGTGCGTGCGCGATAACGGCCAGTTCGACGTCGTCGGAGTGCTCGACGACGACGAATCCAGGGCGGGGTCAAACCTGGACGGCGCCCCGATCCTGGGGCCCGCCAGCCTCGCCCTCCGGTATCCGGAAGCGCGGGCGGTTGTCTGCATCGGCGCCGGCACGGGGCGTGAACGGGTCGTCGCCAGGCTGGCGGGGCTGGGATTCCGGAGCCACCGCTTCGCGACAGTGCTGGACCCGTCGGTCCGGATCCCGTCCTGCTGCGATATCGGCCCGGGGAGCATCCTGCTGGGACATGTCACGCTCACTGCCGGAATCACTGTCGGAAGCCACGTTGTGATGATGCCCGGGGTGACGCTGACCCATGACGACGTTGTGGAGGACTTCGCCACCCTCGCCGCCGGCGTCTCGCTTGGCGGCGGGGTCAGGATCGGGCGTGCCGCCTACCTGGGCATGAACTCCTCGGTGCGGGAACGCGCGCGGGTGGGGGCCGGAACCAGGATCGGGATGGGCGCCGCGGTCCTGGCGGACGTGCCCGACGGCGAGACCTGGGCCGGAGTCCCGGCGCGGGTGCTCGAGCCGTCACCGGCCGCAGCAGGTGGCGGACGATGACCCGGCCCGGGGGCGCCGGCGACTTCATCCCCATGGTGGACCTGGCCGCCCAGCAGGATGAGATCGCCGACGAAGTCGACGCGGGGCTGAAGGAGGTCTTCACCCAGGCTTCGTATATCGGCGGCCCCGCCGTGGCGGAGTTCGAGCAGGCCTACGCCCGGTTCCTCGGCGCCGCGAACTGCGTCGGGGTGGCCAACGGCACGGACGCCGTAGAACTGGCACTGCGTGCTTCCGGGGTTACGGCGGGTGGAGAGGTCATCCTGCCCGCCAACACGTTCATCGCGACTGCCGAGGCGGTGAGCCGGATAGGCGCCGTGCCGGTCCTTGTCGACGTTGACCCGGTGCACCTGTTGATCGATCCCGACCGGGTGGCAGCAGCGGTGACACCCCGGACCCAAGCGATCATTCCTGTCCATTTGTTCGGCCAAACAGCGTTCGTTGAGCGGCTGGTACCGGTTGCGGCCGCCTGCGGCGCCGTCATAGTCGAAGATGCCGCCCAATCCCAGGGGGCATCCCGGCATGGACGCTTCGCCGGCACGCTGGGACACGCGGCCGGCACGAGCTTCTATCCGGGCAAGAACCTTGGCGCCGCCGGGGATGCCGGCGCGGTGGTGACCGATGACGAAGACATCGCGGCCCGGGTGCGGATGCTGGGCGCCCATGGCAGCGACCACAAGTACCAGCACGATGCGATCGGGATGAACTCACGCCTCGACACCGTCCAGGCCGTGGTGCTCAACGCCAAGCTGCGCAGGCTGGCCGGGTGGAACGAACGACGGCGGAGGGCAGCGGACCGCTACCGGAACCTGCTGGCGGACCTGCCGGGCGTTGAGCTGCCCCGGACCGCAGAAGGAAATGTCGATGTCTGGCATTTGTATGTCATCCGTGTCGCCGAACGGGACCGGGTGCTTGCGGCCTTAAACGACGCGGGCATCGGCGCCGGAATCCACTACCCGGTCCCGGTGCACCTCAGCCGGGCCTACCGGGAACTGGGTGCCGGCTCCGGTTCCTTCCCGGTCGCGGAGCAGGCCGCCGGCCGGATCCTGTCGCTGCCGATCTTCCCGCACATCAGCGAAGCGCAGCAGCAGTATGTGGCGGACGCCCTCATGGAATCTGTACGAAACCTGGGTGCGCGATGACGTCGGTGTCCCGGAACGGGCTGCCTCAGCTGCGCACTTCCTCCGCGCCCGCTCAGGGCCCTGCCGCGGAGTCCACGGCTGAGGACCAACAGAGACTTCAGGACCTGGTAGCGGATGTGAAGAAGGGTTCTGTGTGGGCCGGGGCCAGCACCCTGCTTTTGCGCCTCAGCAACATCGTCCTGATGGCGGTGGTGGCGCGGATCGTCGCGCCGGATGAACTCGGAGTCTTCGCCCTGGCGGTCACGGCACATGCCATTCTCATCAGCATCGCAGAACTCGGCGTCGCATCGGCGATTGCGCGAACGGATCTGGACATCGACGAAATAGCTCCCACCGTGGCCAGCATTTCCGTCATAACGAGTCTTTTTCTTGCCGGGCTGATGGCGCTGTTCGCCGGGGCCATCGCGGACTTTCTTGGATCCCCCGCAGCCCAGCGGCCGATCCTGATCCTGGCCCTCAGTGTGGCCCTGATCGGGCCCTTCGCTGTTCCCGGTGCGCAGCTTCAGAGCACATTCCGACAGGACCTGGTCTTCCGGGCAAACATGATCTCGTTTATTCCAGGCAGTGCGGTGCTGATTCTCGTTGCCCTCGGCGGCGACGGCGCGGCCGCCTTTGCCTGGTCGCGGGTTGTCGGCCAACTCGTGGCAGGTACGCTCATGTTTTTGAGCGTAAAAAAGAAATACCCGTTGGGTTTCAACACGGCGTATGTCAGGCCTCTGCTGACCTTTGGGGCACCGCTCGCCCTGGCCAACGTGCTGAGCCAGGTGCTGCTGAATGTTGACTACGTCTTCGTCGGCAGGCTGATGTCCACAGCGGACGTCGGCCTGTACATGCTTGCCTTCAACGTCTGCATGTGGTCGACCGCCATTATCGGCAGCGTCCTCAACGGAATCATCCTGCCCGCCTTTTCAAGCGTCAAACGCGACGGCGGCGACGTCCCGCGGGCCCTGGACCATGCCACCCGCACGGTCGCCCTCATCGCCTGTCCCATCGCGGCTTTCACCTGCACCTTCGCGACTCCGCTTGTTGCAGTGATATACGGGGACCAGTGGGTGGAGGCGGGGCCGGTGTTGCGGGTGCTTTCATTCTATGGAGTGGTATTCGTCCTTGGGTTGCTTTTCGCGAACGTCGTGATTTCCACAGGTCGCACTTGGGTCCTTTTTGCGGTGCAGGCTGTGGCCCTGATCAGCTTGATTCCGGCACTCACGGCAGGCATCCATTTCGCCGGCCTGGTCGGAATCGGCATTGCCCACATCGTGGTCATCAGTACCGTGACCCTGCCCGCCTACTTGTGGGCAGTGCGCAGAGCTACCGGCGCCCGCACCGGTATGGTCCTGCGATCAATAAGCAGGCCAGCGTTGGCATCCATGGCCGCAGGTATTGTGGCAGGTCTTGTGACCTGGCCCGTGGCACCGGATCTGGCCAAGCTCGCCATCGGGGGTGCCTTCGGCGCTGTCGTGTACGGGTTCCTGACGTGGGGGCTGCTGTACCCCATGCTCCCCGGGACTTGGCTCCGGCTGTCCGGGGGAAGGGGCCGGCACGTGCCGGGCTCCCCAGAACCTCGGGGCCACGCCGGGAGGAGGGTTTAGGCCATGCCCAGGGTACTTGTTCAGCTCAACAGCCTCGCCCTGGGCGGCACCCAAATCAACGCTGTGGACTTCGCTGCCGCAGTAGCCGCACACGGGTACGAATCCGTGTTGGTCGGTCCTGCGGACACATTGCCGCGAGGGCCATCGTTGTTTGACATCGCGAAAGAACGAGCCGTGAAGCTGGAGACCCTGGACCGTCCGCGAAGTACCGTCGCCGGCGCCATCGCGATGGCACGACTGGCCAAGGAGCGCCACGCTGACCTGGTCCACGTCTATGGTTCCTGGACATCACGCCCGGCCTGGTGGGGACCATGCCTGTTCGGGCGCCGGCCCCTCGTGTTGACCGTCTACGAAATGGCCGTTGACCCGATGACTCCCCGGCACACGGAGCTCATCGTCGGAACCAAGTACTTGGAGGAAGAATTTGCCTGGCGCGCAGGGACAACACTGATCAGCCCGCCGGTCGATACCTCCCGGGATGACCCCCGTGCGGTGTCCGGGGACTCCTTCATCAACCGACTGGGGCTGAATCCCGGAAACCTACGGGTGGTTATGGTTACGCGCCTTGACGAGGACATGAAGGCCGCAGCTGTCCAGGCCGCAATCCAAGCAGTGGGCGCCAACGCGAACCCGGGCGTGGACCTGGTCATCGTCGGCACCGGTGACGCCGAGAGCCGGCTTCGGGCGCTCGCCGGGAAAGTAAATGCGGACCAGCGCCGACGCGCGGTGGTGCTGACTGGTCCACTGGCCGATCCCCGTTGCGCGTACGCAGCGGCGGACGTGCTCGTCGGGATGGGCGGTTCTGCGGCGCGAAGCCTGGCCTTCGGAAAGCCCCTCATAGTTGCCGGTGAAGCGGGCTGGTTCCGGATGTTCACGCCGGACAACTCGGCAGAACACTTCCGCAACAGCTTCTGGAGCCCGGAGTCCATGCCGGATGCGGTCGGAGAGCTGAGGAAAATACTGCACCTTCTATTAACTGACGCTCGGCTGCGGGAGGTGCTGGGGCGTTACGGCCGGGACTTCGCGGTGGGGAACTTCGGGCTCCCGGCAATGGCCCTGCACCTCGTCGACACATACGACCGGGCACTCAGGAGCACCGGCGTCCAGAGCTGGGCCCGGGATCTTCCGCTGGAAATCGAACACCTACGCCGGCGGCTCCGGCGGAACCCGGGGTCCGCGACGCACAGGGGGGCGGTCCAGGTCAGCTTGCCGGCGGCTGGGGCGGCCAATCTAGAGACGGAGAAAACATCATGAGAATCGGTCTGCTGTATCCGGTCCGGAATCCATTGGATCCCCGGAACTGGTCCGGCACCCCTTATGGGCTTTCCCGCGGGCTGGCCAGCCAGGGCATCACGGTCGTTCCGTTGGCGGCGGACGTCCCGCACGGACTCCACGAAATGGTGGCAGTCCTGTCCCGAGTAACCGGGCGCCGCGGCGCAGTGATGGACAGGATGCCGGTGCGGAACCTTGCGCGCACCCTGATCCTGGCCAGGCGTCTAAGCCAGGCAGCTCCGCTGGACGCCGTCGTGGCGATGGGCACAGAAATGTATGATCTGGCAACCGTTATTCCCACCGGCGTGCCGTGCGCGACTTACGACGACGGGACGCTGAAGCAAATGTGGGACCATCCAGGTTCCGACATCAGAAGCGGCGACTTCCCGCCCCATCACGTCCGCAGGTGGATCCGGAGGCAGTCAGATTCCAGCAGGGCCGCCAGTGTGTGCTGCGTCAGTACCCAGTGGGCCGCCCGTTCGTTCGCTGACGATTATGCGATTCCGCGGGACCGTATTGCCGTCGTCGGCATGGGGCACCGGCCACGCTCGGCCGCAGCCGGTGACAAGGACTGGTCGAAACCGACCTTTCTCTTCGTCGGCGTCGACTGGCAGCGCAAGAACGGAGCTCGAGTGCTGGAAGCATTCTCCCGGGTGCGGGAGCGCGTCCCGGCGGCGACGATGCACGTCGTCGGAGAGCATCCGCTCATTGATGCTCCCGGCGTCGTCGACCACGGCTTCCTTCCAAAGGACAATGCCGCCAGCCAAGAGGTCCTCGACCGGCTGTACGCGGTGGCGACGTGCTTTGTCCTACCCAGCAAGTTCGACCCGTCGCCGATCTCCTACCTGGAGGCAGCATCTGCCGGCATACCGGTCATCGCAACCCCTTTCGGGGGCGCCGGGGAGCTACTCGGGCGGGGCGCCTGGACCGTGGATCCTTCCGACTCCGGCAGCATCGCCGAGGCGATGGTCCGCCTGTCAGCACCGCAACAGGCCAGGGCCATGGGAGAAGCCGCCGCGCAAGTGGCGGCAACCGCCTCGTGGACCAACGTCGCCGGCAGGATTCTTGACGCCCTGTCGGCAACCGCCTCAACAACCGGCGCCGGATCCGTTTCCGGCGGATCCCGGGCGGGCACGACGTCGTGAAACACTACGAGAAACATCCAAAGAACATGGCGTTAGGGAGCCGGGAATCGCACCACGGCGGCGACGATGCACGTCGCAGCGTCCTTGCCCTGCTAATCCTTTACTTGGCTGGGCTCGCGTTGATCGGGTTCTGGCCCAGTCCGGTGGACCGGCCATGGGAAGGGGCATTGACCGACCTCCTGGCTGTGCTCCAGGGCTATCAAATAACTGCAGGCGTCGATTACAGCGACCTCGAAACAGCGGCCAACATCGTCCTTTTTGTTCCCATGGGACTGCTGGTCGCTCTCCTAGTGCCGGAACGCCGGTGGTGGCTGGCCGTGCTCTCGGGCCTGTTCACCTCGGTTGCGATCGAAGGGATACAGCTCCTCGTGATTAACGAGCGTCATGGCAGCCTGCGGGATATAGCCGCCAACAGCCTCGGCGCTTTGCTCGGTGCGGTAGCGGTGCAACTTGTGCGCAGCGGGCGCCGGAGGCCCGAAGCCAGTCAAGGTCCGACCGCACCACACATTGACGGAAAGAAGGGCACCGTCGCCGAATCAGCAGACCTGGCGGAGACGGCAGTCATCGGCGAGGGAACGACGATCTGGCACCTAGCGCAGATCCGCGGGGACGCCAGGGTGGGCAGCAACTGCACCATCGGCCGCGGCGCCTACGTGGGCCCGGGTGTCGTCATCGGTGCGAACTGCAAGCTGCAGAACTACGCCCTGGTCTACGAACCGGCCCGCCTCGCGGACGGCGTCTTTGTGGGACCCGCGGCCGTGCTCACGAATGACCTGCACCCCCGGGCGGTCACTCCCGACGGAACGCTGAAGGGCTCCGGGGACTGGGACGCCGTTGGCGTGACCGTCGGCGAGGGCGCCTCCATTGGCGCCCGGGCCGTCTGCGTTGCCCCCGTAGCCATCGGCCGGTGGGCCACCGTGGCCGCCGGGGCGGTTGTTACCAGGGACGTGCCGGACTATGCGGTGGTGGTCGGTGTGCCCGCACGCAATGCGGGGTGGGTGGGCGAGGCCGGGCACCCGCTGAAGCAGGACGACGTCGGGCGTTGGCTTTGTCCTGTCACGGGCCGCCGGTACGTCGAGAGCAACGGTCAACTGGCGCCCGTCGAGGCATACTGAGGGGGAATCATGGAGAAACCGGCCAGCAGCAAGGTGGTCCTGGGTGGAACGCCCGTGGACCTGATGGAATCCGGGCCTGCCCTGGACCTGATTCTGCGGCGAGCCGCCCAGCAAGGACCCCGGCCGCTTGCCGTGGCCTCGGTCAATCTTGACCATCTCAACCATTTCGGTGCGGGAGGCCGCTGGGCAGGAACCCTGCATGCCGATCCGGGCAGCGTCGTGGACTGGGTCCACCTGGTCGACGGCGCCCCGTTGGTCTCCCAGTCGCAGCGCCTGACCGGACGCCGCTGGCCCCGGCTGGCCGGCAGCGACCTGGCGTCCCCGCTGTTGAACCGGGCCGAAGAACTCGGCCTGACGGTCGGCTTCCTGGGCGGCTCGGAGGAAAACCAGCGGCTGCTGGCAGAGAAAATCGCCGCCGAACGCCCGAGGCTCCTGGTGGCGGGGATGTGGTCCCCGGCCCGAAGCGAACTGGCCTCGGCCGCCGACTCTGAACGACTTGCCGGCGAGATTGCAGGCTCCGGCGCCCAGATCCTCTTTGTCGGCCTGGGAAAACCGCGCCAAGAGCTGTGGATCGACCGTTATGCCGCTCAAACAGGAGCCGGCGTCCTGTTGGCATTCGGCGCCGCAGTGGACTTCCTGGCCGGGCGGGTGCAGCGCGCTCCCGAGTGGGTCAGCCGGCGCGGCCTGGAATGGGGTTATCGGCTGGCGCTGGAGCCGAAGCGGCTGGCCGGCCGGTACCTGCTGGACGGGCCGTCCGCGTATCTGAAGCTCAGGACCGGATCGTACACCGTGCCGCCGGACCTGTCGGAGGAACCGGCCCGGCTCGCCCCCGTGCCCTGCACCCCCGGGCGGTTCACCGGACCGGACGGTACGGCGGAGGCCGCCGTCGTGGTCGTCACGTATAACAATGCCGCCGACATTGACGCCCTATTGGAGGGTCTGCGGGCGGAGACGGCCGACCTGGCGGTGCGTGTGCTGCTGGCCGACAACTCATCCCGGGACGGCACCCTCGAACGGGTCCGCGACCGTCACCCGGATGTGATCGCCTTCGCAAGCGGCGGCAACGTGGGGTACGCCGCCGGGATCAACGCCGCCCTGCGGAGAGCCGGCGACGCCGAAACCATCGTGATCCTCAACCCGGACCTCACGGTGGGGCGAGGCTGCCTGAAGGCCATGCTGCACCGCCTGCGCACCTCGAACGCGGGCGCTGTGGTGCCCCGGATCCTGGACGCGCAGGGCACCACCAGCCCCACCCTCCACCGGGAACCGGGCGTCAGCCGCGCCCTTGGCGACGCCTTCCTTGGGCGGAGGTTGCCGGGCCGCCCCGGATGGCTCGCATCGACGGATTTCCACCCGGAAAGCTACGCCCACGCGCACACCGTCGACTGGGCCAGCGGCGCGGCGCTGATGGTCACCCGCCCGCTGGCCGATTCCGTGGCCTGGGACGAATCCTTTTTCCTCTACTCGGAAGAGACAGACTTCTTCCGCCGGCTGCGGATGAGCGGCGGGACAGTCTGGTACGAACCCGCCGCCGTCGTAACCCACGAGGGCGGCGGCTCCGGCGCGTCCGCCCGGCTGAATGCCCTGATGGCGGTGAACCGTATCCGCTACATCCGCAAATACCATTCCCCGGCGTATGCCCGGGCCTTCCACGGGGCCGCCGCGCTCTCTGAACTGCTGCGCTGCTGGAAACCGGAGCGCAGGGGCGTGCTGCGCACCGTGCTCGAGGAGGGAAGCTGGGGTGCACTGCCCGGCCCAAGCAAGGACGCGGCAGCGTCCGACAGCTTCCCGCCGGGCGCGGTAATCATTCCGGCGCACAACGAGGCCGCCGTGATCGCGCGGACGCTCGCCCCGCTGGCCCCGCTGGCCGCAGCACGGCAACTGGAGATCATCGTGGCCTGCAACGGCTGCACCGATGAGACCGCCCGGATCGCCCGCGGCTTCGACGGCGTCACCGTGCTGGAGCTGGAACAGCCATCCAAGGCCGCCGCCCTCAACGCGGGTGACGCCGCCGCCTCACACTGGCCGCGGCTCTACGTCGACGCGGATGTGCAGATCAGTCCGGACGCGGTGCGTGCCGTTCTGGAGGCCCTCATCTCGGGCCAGGTGCTGGCCGCGCGCCCGGCGGCCCGTTTCGAGCTGCAGGACACACACCCGCTGGTCCGCTCGTACTACCTGACCAGGCTCCGCCTTCCGTCGGCCCGCAACGGACTGTGGGGAGGCGGGGTGTATGGACTCTCCCGGGAGGGGCGGCAGCGATTCGGGGAGTTCCCCGACCTGACCTCCGATGACCTGTTCGTGGACCGGCTCTTCGATCCAGGGGAAAAAGCCGTCCTCGACGTGGAGCCCGTTCTCGTGCGCCCGCCCCGGACGCCGAAGGACCAGATCGCGGTGCTGCACCGCGTTTACCGCGGCAACGCCCAGCAAAACGGTCGGCCCGGCTCCCCTCACCGGCGGCACGGAACGGCCGGCCGGACGCTGTCCGAGGTGGCCCGCTCCATTCGGGGGCCGATCTCCGCCGCCCATGCCCTGGTGTACGTGGCGTTTGCCCTGGCGGGCCGCCGGGGGAGCGGGAGTCACGAGGGATGGGAACGCGACAGCAGCACCCGGCAGTCGTCGGCGGCCCGCACCCCGCGCTGACCAAGGCCGGCCCCTCCGGCCGGGCTCTCCGGCGGGCTGCTGGAGCCGGACCGGTCACGCCCGTCAGCGAGCGGAGGCGGCGGGACGGTGTGCGAGGATCTCGGCCAGCTCCGCCAGCCGGTGTGCGCGGGCGGATTCCGCCGGGGTGAACGGCTCCCCGGCACGGCTGAAGGTGATCGGACCGTGCCAGGCGGTCGGGATCCGCAGCACGCTCCCGTCCGCCGGCACCGGCCCTGTGCTGCTTGCTGCGGGCTGACGGCGCGCCGTCGCTGCGTGAGCCACGCTGTCCGAGTCGGGCACGGGTTCGATCCGTGCGCGCAGCAGTTCCGCCACCGCCAGCGGCAGCTCCTCGGGGTTGGCGGCGATCCTGGCCGCGAGGCTCAGCGCCCCGGTCTGCCCGTCGGCCATTGCCAGCGCCGTGGTGGGCCAGACATGCGGGTCGGCTCCGCCGCCGTCGCGCAGGGCTTTGAGCAGTTCCGCTTCGCGCAGTTCGCCGGGAGCAGACAGCACAAACTCGTCCAGCACGCCGCCGTGGACCGGGTGGACATGGATACTGAGGATGTTGGTTTCCAGCCGTGCCAGCGACTGCGTGAGTTTCTGCAGCGAACCGGGCCGGTCCTTCAGCACAGTGCGGGCCCGCCACAGGGCCGGTGCGGCACCGAGCCGGCTGCGGTGCCGCAACGCGGGGGCATGCAGCCAGGTCCGGAGCATCCGCGTCGCGGAGGGTTCCGCCACCCAGATAACCAGAATGGTGGCGGTCAGCGTGAGGACGAGGACCTTGGCTGCATAGGGCAGGTGCGTTCCCACCACGGCCGCATGGACCAGCAGCTCGATGGGCAGCATCACGGCGATATTGGCCAAGGTCAGCCTGGTTTTGGTGGGTTCGGGCATCTGGCCGCAGACTTCGCAGCTCAGCTCGGAGGCCGGTGTTCTGCTGTGATTTGTGCTGCGGGCTGGGGGCTTCATGGGTCCCATGATGTCCGCCCGCTGTTACGGGGCTATTGCCGGCCGGTGACGATTCTGTTCTGCCTAGCGGCTGCGTTCGCCGACGGCCTCGACGGCGCGTTCCCCGGCCCGTTCCTCTGCGGCGTGATCGGCCGTCCGTTCGTGCTCCGCGCCGGCGATCCGGGCCAGCAGGTCACGAATTTCGGCCAGCAGGGCCGTGTCCGCCGGGACCGGTTCCTCCTCCGGCTCCGCAGTGGCGAGGCGCTTCTTGACCATATGGTTGATTCGGTTCATTGGCGCCACGAAGATGAAATAAACGACGGCGGCCGTGATCATGAACGTGACGAACGCCGTGATGACAGCGCCGAAGTCGAGGAAGGTCTTATCGTTCCCCGGCAGGATTGGAAAGCCCAGCCCGCGGGTGTTGACCCCGCCGGCCACCGCAATGATGGGGTTTACGATGTTCGCCGTAAACGCGCTGACCAGGGCTGTGAATGCGGTGCCGACCACCACGGCGATGGACAGTTCGATCACGTTGCCGCGCAGGATGAAGTCCTTGAATCCTTTGAGCATGGGTCCTCCGTGTGCCTTGATGTAACTCGGTGTGCCGTGACCCCGGCGCGGGGGATCAACCGCTAGACGCTATCACTTCCGCGGCCCCGTCCGCCGAGGTGTCTCCTGTCTTGTCCGCCGACTTGTCTCTCAATGTGTGCCGGCTCCACTGAATGGATGGGAATGCCGGGTCCGCGGCCGTCCGGGCGTAAAATCGGGCGAGGATGCCAGCGCCGCCGTCGTAATAATCCGACCGTGAGAAAGGCGCCGCCACCCGTGAAGATGCTTGCGGAGATGTTCACCATGGCTCCCGGCAACAAGGACCACCAAGTGGCCCTTCGTTGCGCCATCGGAGTCTTTATCCCGCTGATCACCCTGGTGTTGCTGGACCGCCTGGACCTGGCGATTTTCGCCTCCTTCGGAGCCTTCGCCGGAATCTACGGCCGCAACGAGCCGCACGCCAGGCGCTCCCGCCTTCAGTTCCGTGCCGGGGCGCTGATGCTGGTGGTAATGCTGCTCGCCGCCTTGACCGCCCGCGCGGCGGTGGCCCTTGGGCTCACAGCGGCGGAGACCATTTGGCTCCAGGTCGTTGCGACCACACTGGTGGCCGGAAGCTGCTCGCTGATCGTCGCCTCGTGGCGGCTCCGCCCTGCCGGCTCGTTGTTCCACATCTTTGCCTTCGCCGCGATCGCGTCCATCCCCAACCAGCCGCCGCTCTGGCAAGGCATGCTCGTGGGCGCGTTGACCGTTGCCTTCGCCCTGCTGCTCGGGATCTCCTCCCGTGTGGTCCCGAGCCGCCGGACGCCGTGGGTGCCGGCCGCCGCGGCAGCCCTGACACCGGCAGAAAAGCGGACGGCCCTGCTCGAAAGCATCGGCTACCTCGTGGCGGCGGGCCTGGCCGGCACCCTGGCAACGCTGCTGGGGGAACGGCTGGGCTTCGGCCACAACTACTGGGCGATGGTGGCCGCCGTAGTGCCGCTGGTGGGCCACACCACCCGTCACCGCGTCAGCCGCGGTCTGCAGAGAATCGTGGGCACCGCTCTCGGGCTGGTGCTGCTCGCGGCGATCCTGCTCCTCCAGCCCGTCCCTTGGCAGACAGTCCTGGTGATCGCCGCCTGCCAGTTCGGCGCGGAGATGTTCATCGCCCGCCAGTATGTCCTGGCGCAGATCTTCGTGACGCCGTTGGCCCTGATCTCGACGCTGCTCGTCGCGCCCGTGCCGCCGGGCATCCTGCTGCGGGACCGGATCTTCGACACTGTCATCGGCGCCGCCGTCGGCATCGCCGTGGTGCTGGCCCCAACGGTGTGGCGGCGACTCCGCACACCCTACTGACGGGCGACACGGGGTCCAAGTGCCCTGTCCCGGCGGTACCCCGCACGGAAGGCTAGTCTGGACACGACTGCGCCGGGCGACTGCGCAGGGCGACTGTGCAAGCCGACTGGGGGTGCTGTGGACGTTGCTGAGGTAACAGCCAAGGACGTGCTGGACGTCCGGGGGCTCGTCAGGCGCTACGGGGACCTGACCGCCGTCGACGGTGTTTCCTTCCACATCCGTGCCGGGGAAACCTATGGGCTGCTGGGGCCCAACGGCGCGGGAAAGACCACCATCATCTCCATGGTCGCCGGCCTGATCCCGGCCAACGAGGGCTCTGTCCGGGTGGCGGGCCGTGACATGACGCCGTCCGAGACGGAGGCCAAGCGGGTCATCGGCCTGGTCCCGCAGGAGCTGGCCATCTACCCGGACCTGACAGCCCGGGAGAACCTGAAGTTCTTCGGCCGGCTGCAGGGACTCACGGGCAAGGACCTCACGCGGCGCACCAACGAGGTGCTGGAACTGATCGGGCTGAGCGACCGTGCGGGCGACCTGACCAAAAAGTACTCCGGGGGCATGAAGCGCCGGCTGAACATTGGCATCGGGCTGCTCCACCGGCCCGCGCTGCTGATCCTGGACGAACCCACCGTCGGAGTGGATCCGCAGTCCCGCAACTCCATCCTCGAGTCCGTGGAACGGCTTTCCGTCGAAGGCATGGCAGTCCTCTACACCACCCACTACATGGAGGAAGCCGAGCGGCTCTGCGACCGGATTGCGATCATCGACGAGGGCCGCTTCCAGGCCGAGGGCACCCGGGACCAGCTAATCACCCTGACCGGCGGGGTGGACCGGATCAACCTCCGCGGCGGCGGCAGCACGGCCCTGGCCGCGGAGGCCCTGCGTGCGCTGCCGGCCGTGCAGCACGTTGACAGCGACGGGTCCGGACTCATGCTCACGGTCAGCGACGGACCCACGGCACTCGCGGGGATCGTGACCGGCGCCGGCGACGCCGGGATGTCCGTCACGTCCGTGGAGATCGTCCGGCCCGACCTTGAGTCCGTCTTCCTGCACCTCACCGGCAAAGCGCTGAGGGACTGAGATGCGTGGGCTGTGGACCATGGTCGCGAATGACCTGCGGCAGCGCATCCGCGACAAGTCCGTCTTTATTTTCTCCCTCATTGTCCCGCTCGCACTCATGGGAGTGCTGAGCCTCGTGTTCGGCGGCCTCGGCGACGACACCGTTGACTTGCAGCCGGTCACCGTCGTCGCCAGCGCGGACGACGCCGACCAGCTGGGTGCCGCACTGCTGGGCGCCGTCGAATCCCTCGAAATCATGGACGTGACCATCAAGCGGGTCCCGGCCCCGGATGTCCGCGGCGAGATGCAGGCCAGCGGCGCCGAGCTCGGCATCATTGTTCCCGAAGGGTTTAGCGACGCCGCGCTGTCCGGGCAGGCCGCGTCGGTGCAACTGCTCGAGGGCAGCGACGCCACGCTCGAATCCGGAGTGCTGATCTCCGTGGTCCAAGGGGTCGTGGACCAGATATCCGCCGGAACGGTGACCGCCGCAGCCGGCGGCATTGCCGGGCTGCCGCACCAGGATCTCGCGGCGCTGGCCGAGCAGGCCGCGGCCGGGCCGGCCCTGCTGACCCTGACCGAAGGACAGGCAGCCGCCGAACAACTCTCCCTCCGCGGCACGCTTGTCGCGGGCCAGGCCGGGCTGTTCCTGATGTTCACCGTCGGATTCGGCGTGTTGGGCCTGCTCGCCGAGCGGGAACAGGGCACGCTGGCCCGGTTGCGGTCGATGCCGGTCACCGCCGTCACGGTGATTACGGCCAAGGCCTGCACCGGCTTTATTTTGGGTGTTGTTGCCACCACCGTCCTGCTGACGGCCGGCTCCCGGCTGTTCGACGTTTCCTTCGGATCTCCGCTGGTGGTGGCAGCCCTGATCCTCTGCGTCGCGACCGCCGCGACGAGCCTCACGTTCGTGGTCGCCCGGCTGGTCCGGACGGCTGAGCAAGCGAACGTGGCACAGGCCATCCTGGCGATGGTGCTGGGGATCGCCGGCGGCGCTTTCTTCCCGGTCGAGGGCACCGGCTTCGCCGCTACGCTGCTGGACCTCAATCCGATCGGCGCGTTTATCCGGGGTTTGGGGATCTCAGCCGGTGGGGGGACTCTCCGCGACGTGACGGGGCCGGTCGCGGTGATGCTGGCTTTCGCCGCGGCCGGGCTCGTCCTTTCGCGCTTCCTGCCGGACCGGGGGGCGCAGGCATGAAGACCATGGCCGCGATCGCTGCGGTGGAACTGCGGCGCTTCCTGCGGGACAAGTCGAACATCTTCTTCGTCTTTGTTTTCCCCCTCATGCTGATCCTGCTGCTCGGTTCGCAGTTCGGTGCCGGCAGCGGCCAGGCCAGGGTGGCCATCTCCGGACCCGGCTCGGCACTGTCCCAGGCCCTGACCGCGGAGCTTGAGGCGTCCGGAGCCGACGTCACGGCGACCGGCGCGGACGCGGCGAGGACGGACCTCAGCCGCGGACGCGCCGACGTCGGGCTGTTCCTCGACGACGCCGATGCGGAGGCTTTCGACGCCGGGCGGCCGGCGGAGCTCGACGTCGTGGTGGCGCCTGAATCCGCGGCGCAGGCCGTGCTGCAGCAGGTCCGCAGCGCCGTGCAGGCGGTGGGCCTGGAGCGGGGCCAGCTCGCCGCCCTGAGCGGCGCCGGCGTTCCCCAAGAGCACGCCGGCACGGCCCTGGACCAGGCCGCCGAGCAGGTGGCGGTGCCGACCGTGGAGATCGTGGACGCGAACGATGTGGAGCAGGAATTCCGGGGGCTGGGCCGGTTCGACCTCGGTGCCTCGCAGCAACTGCTGCTCTTTGTGTTCCTCAGCTCGCTCACCGGCGCGGCGACGCTGATCCAGGCCCGGCGCTATGGTGTGGTGGGCCGGGTCATGTCGGCCCCGGTCTCCAGCGGCCAGGTCGTCGCCGGGCAGGCGATGGGACGGTTCGCCATTGCCTTCGTCCAGGGCGGCTTCATCATGGTGGGCACCGCGCTGCTGTTCGGCGTGGACTGGGGCAATCTGTGGCTGTCCGGCCTGGTCCTGGTGCTCTTCTGCGCGGTCTCGGCAGCCGCCGCGATGATGATCGGATCGGTGATGGACAACGACACCGCCGCAGCGGGGGTTGGCGTGGGCGCCGGACTCGTGCTGGCCGGCCTGGGCGGCTGCATGGTGCCGCCTGAGTTCTTCCCGGAAACCCTCGCCGCGATCTCCCTCGCCACTCCGCACCGCTGGGCTTACGATGCGCTTGCCGACATCCAGCGGCACGAGGTCACCCTTGCGGATATCCTGCCCCAGTTAGGAGTCCTGGCGGGCATGGCTGCGGCGCTTCTCGTGCTGGGCGCCTGGCTCCTGCGGCGAAGCCTCAACCGGGCCCTCTGACCGCCGGAGCGCCGCAGCCTGACGGGCTAGATTTCCGCGGGCGCCGACTCCCCCGCGACCTCAGCAGCTGCAGGCTCGCTGTGCGGGACCCGCTGCGGCACGATGGCCAGTGCGGCCACGGCAATCAGGGCCGCTGCGGCGAAGACGTAGAAACCCCAAGGGTAGGCGATGCCGGCGGCCACCAGGGTGCCGGTGACGGCTGGGCCCAGGATGGCGCCCAGGCGGCCGACGCCCGCGGAGTAGCCCAGGGCGGTGGCCCGCAGCCGGCTGGGGAAGAGCTGGCTCACCCAGGCGTAGACCAGGACCTGTGAGCTGAAGACGAAGACGCCGGTGACGAACACAGCCGCGTTGAGGAGCAGTTCATTCTGCAGCTTGATACTCAGCACGGCAAGGAGAACGGCCGACAGGCCGAACCACAGCAGGACCACCTTTTTGGCACCGTGCCTGTCCGCGAGGACACCGGCGACGAAGAGCCCGACGACAGCGCCCACGTTGAGGACAAGCAGCTGCCCGATGCCGGCAGCGATGGAGTAGCCGGCGGAGGCCATCAGCTGCGGAAGCCACGTGTTCAGGCCGTAGACGAGCAGCAGCCCCATGAAGGACGCGATCCCGATTCCGACTGCGACCACAGGGTAGGGCTTCTTGGCGAGGTCGCGGAAGCTGGCCGCCTGCGCCGGTTCAGCGGCCTGGCGGACCGGCGGCAGGGACTCGGGCAGCTTGAACCACAGGAACGGCAGCAAGGCCAGCCCGGCAGCGCCACCGATGATGAACATCATCCGCCAGTTCGGGATCAGCGCGAGGGCCAGGAGGGCCGTGAGGACAGCGCCGACGTGGTAACCGGTCATGGTCCTGGTGGTGGACCGGCCGGCCGACCCCTCCTTGGTGGCGTAGTCGTTCATGTAGGCCAGCGCCGCGGGCAGGCAAGCGCCGAGGCCCACGCCGGCCAGGAGCCGGAAGATGCTGAACACCAGGACGTTGGGGGCGATCACGATGGCGAGCGTGAAGAGGGAGAACCAGGCAACGCAGGCGATCAGCAGCCGGCGGCGGCCGAACCGGTCCGAGAGTGGGGCGATGAAGAGCGCGCCCAGGCCCACGCCCACCAGGGAAATCGTGGCGGCCAACGTGGCTCCGACGGCGTCGAACCCGAGTTCCTGGGTTTTGATCAGTGTCGGAATGACTGTGCCCAGCACCACCAGGTCGAAACCGTCCAGCACCATGGCCAGCCAGCAGAGCCAGACAGGCCAGCGGGAAGTGCGGTCAGCGGACGTCATTGGCATGGCAACCTCGAAGATAGGGCTCGGCGTCGAGCGGGCACGAAGGCGAAGGATTGAGCGGGCTTCCGGTGCGCGGCAACGGGCATTCGGGCAGCATCCGACCTGAGAGTTGTATCACCGGCGGGTGTAACGTGGGACACCTAAAACCATTCAATGGAATGATGGGCTCCGCCCGGTAAGGAGGACGCATGGCCAACTCGGGCTCTGGAGATTCCGTGGTGGACCGCGTGGTGCGGGTCATTGCAGCTTTTCCGGAAGGCTCCAATGTCCTGCAGCTGACGGAGCTGGCCACCCGGGCCGGGCTGCCCCTGACCACGGCGCACCGGTTGGTCCGGCAGCTTGCCGGGCATGGTCTGCTGGAGCTGGGAGCCGGCGGTTCCGTGCGGCTGGGGCTGCGCCTGTGGGAGCTTGTGAACCGGAATTCACCCACCTTGGAACTCCGGCAGGCGGCCCTGCCGTTTATGGAGGATATCCAGCAGGTGCTCAACCAGAATGTGAACCTGGCCGTGCTGGACGGCAGCGAGGTGCTCTTTGTGGAGCGGCTGTCCCGGCGGGGTTCGGTGGCCAACCGGGCGCAGGTGGCCGGACGCATGCCGGTGCACGTGTCCTCCGCCGGGCTGGTGCTGATGGCCAACCAGCCCAGGCACGTGCAAGCCGAGTATGTCGGAGGCTTCGCGGATCCCACCGGAAGGCTGGCGGTGGACGAGCTGCGCCGCCTGCTGAGCGAAGCGGCCCAACAGGGCTATGCCCAGCTGGCCGGCGTGGTGGACCCGGACACCCGGGGCGTCGCCGTTCCGGTGCGGGACCGGAAGAAGCGCACGGTGGCCGCTATCGGCGTCGTGGTCCCCCTGCATGAGACGCGCCTGCAGGCGCTGGTGCCCGCCCTGCAGACCGCTGCCCGGGGCATCGGACGCCGGCTGGGTGAATCCCAAAGCGTCACCGAATTCCGTTCAACGGAAGTGCCGTAACGCGAGTCCTCGCCCCGGCCCCACACTGTTAGCGAGAAGATCCATCCGGCCCGGACACTGATTCGCGGCCCCGCAACGGAGCGAGGACACCATGGCGAACCGCAACGTCATCACCACCCAGGTCGCGATCATGGGGGCCGGCCCGGCAGGGCTCATGCTGTCCCACCTGCTGGCCAAGGCGGGGATCGAATCCACGGTGATCGAGCTCCGCAGCCGTCAGGAAATCTCGGAAACCGTCCGTGCCGGCATCCTGGAACACGGCTCGGTGAACCTGCTGGTGGACAGCGGAGTCTCGGACCGGGTGCTGCGTGACGGCGACCGGCACGACGGGATCGAACTGCGCTTTGACGGTGAAAGCCACCGAATCGACTTCAAGGAGCTCGTGGGGGAGTCGGTCTGGCTGTACCCGCAGACCGACGTCTTCATTGATCTCGCCGCACGACGCGAGGCCGACGGCGGCGACGTCCGGTACGGCGTCACGGACACCTCCCTCCATGACCTCGAGGGCACGCCGAAGGTCTGGTTCACCGACGCGGAAGGCGTGGAGTACGAACTCCAGGCGGACTTCGTCGCCGGAGCCGACGGTTCCCGCAGCCAGGCCCGTTCCGCGATCCCCGAAAACCGGCGTCACAGGTTTGTCCACGAGTACCCGTTCGCCTGGTTCGGCATCCTCGCCGAGGCGCCGCGCAGCTCCGATGAACTGATCTACGCCAATTCCGCGAACGGCTTCGCCCTGATCAGCCAGCGGACCGAGACCGTCCAGCGGATGTACTTCCAGTGCGACCCGAACGAGGACGTCAACAACTGGAGCGATGACCGGATCTGGGAAACGTTCCGCGGCCGCGTCAACGGCAACGGCTTCGAACTCAAGGAAGGGCCCGTCATCGACAAGACGGTCCTGAAGTTCCGCAGTTCGGTCCTCGCCCCGATGCGGCACGGCAAGCTCTTCCTCGCCGGCGACGCAGCGCACACCGTCCCGCCGACGGGGGCCAAGGGCCTGAACCTTGCGCTGAACGACGTCAAGGTCCTTTTTGAAGGCCTCGACAGTTTTTACCAAACGGGACACACCGGGCTGCTGGATGGATACAGCGACCGTGCCCTGGACAGGGTCTGGAAGACGCAACAGTTCTCGTACTGGATGACGTCCATGCTGCACACCCCGGCCGGCGCGGACGACTTCGCCCGCGCCCGCCAGCTCGGCGAGCTCAACTCGGTGGTGTCATCCCGCCACGGCCGGGCCTACCTCGCCGAGGCGTACACGGGCTGGCCGGGCTCGCGTTAGGACGTCTGCCGAAACTCCTGAAGGAGTTCATATTTCCATCGACACGCTCCGTGGCCAGGACTAGCCTTGAACCGTCCCAGCACAACCCGACAAGGACGACGGAGAGGTGTCCAATCATGGGAACCGCAGAGAATGTTGAACTGGTTCGGCGGGGGTACGAAGCCTTCAACGCCGGGGATATGGCGACCCTCAGCGAGGTGTTCGCGGAGGACGCAGTCTGGCACGCAGCCGGAGGCGGCGTGCTGTCGGGAACTAAACAGGGCCGAGACGCTGTCCTGGCGTATTTCGGCGAATTGGGAGCGCGCAGCCAGGGTTCCTTCCAAGCCGACGTCCAGGACATTGTCGGCGGGGACAAACACACGGTCGCGATCCAGCAGACCCACAGCGAGAGCAACGGCAAGACACTCGACACGGGCACCGTCATTGCGTTTGTGGTCCGCGACGGAAAGATTGCCGAGGGCCGCGAGTACTCCGAAGACACCGCCAAGTGGGACGACTTCTGGGCGTAACGGCCCCGACGGCCGCCTAGTCCTCTTCGAGTGTCTCGGTCAGGTGATGGGTCGGGATCCGGTCCCGGTCATAGGTGATCTCGGTGTACCCGTGGGGGGCGGGCTTGCCGTGCGGATCGAGGTTCACAAAAACAATCTCTTCGATGGTGAGGATGCTTTGCCGGGTGATCATGTTCCGGACCTCGGCGCGCATGGTCAGTGACGTCCGGCCGAAGCGGGTGGCCGTCAGCCCCATCTCGATCAGGTCGCCCTGGACGGCCGAGCTGACGAAGTTGATCTCGGAAATGTACTTGGTGACGGCCCGGCCATTGCCGAGTTGCAGGATCGCGTAGATCGCCGCTTCCTCGTCGATCCACTTCAGCAGGCTTCCGCCGAACAGTGTGCCGTTCGCGTTGAGGTCTTCTGGCCGCACCCACTTGCGGGTGCGGAAGGTGATGTCGGCCGGTTCCATAGTGCGAGATTAGCCGACACGTGCGCGCCGGGTGCTGTGTGACGGGATCCCCCGGGCACCGGGGCCGGCCGTAGACTCTGGGCATGGACGCTCTTTCGGTGGTGGGCGGCGGCATCGCGGGGCTGGCGCTGGCCGCACACCTGGACCCCCGCCGCTTTCAGGTGACGGTCCACGAGCGGCGGGAGGAGCCGCCGTCGGTGGAGACGTCCCTGGCCATGTGGCCGGAAGCCCAGGGTGCACTGCAGAAGGTGGGTGTTCTCCCGGCGATCCGTGCGGCCGCCTCGGATTTTGGCGGCATGGCTCTCCGGGACGGTTCCGGGAACGTCCTGCTCCGGGCCGGTGCGCCGGACGTTATCGGGGTGTCGCGGGCGGACCTGCTCCGGCTGCTGGATGCTGCGGTGCCCGCCTCGGTGCTCAGGGCCTACGGGCCGGTGACGTCACTGCCGGGTCCGGGCCCCGTCGTCGGCGCCGACGGCGTGCACAGCATCGTCCGCCGGAGTGTCTGGGGTGAACGGGCCAAGGCCAGGCTCAGCCCCTATTTGGCGCTGCGCGGCATCATCGATGGGCCGGTTCCGCCGGGCGGCGGCGGTGAGTACTGGGGCCGCGGGCAGTTGTTTGGCGTCACACCCGCATCCCGCGGCCGGACCTACTGGTACGCCTCATACCGCTCGGGGCTGGGCCCCGGAGGGATCGACGTCGGCGAGGCTCTGGCCCTGACCCGAGCGCGCTTCGCCGGCCGCGCTGACGGCATAGACCGGGTCCTGGCGGCTGCGACGCCGGGGGAGACGCTGGCGCAACGGGTCTGGACGGTGCCCTATCCGGGCAGCTACCGGCGGGGAAACGCGGTGCTGGTGGGGGACGCGGCACACGGCATGATGCCGAACCTGGGGCGCGGCGCCTGCGAGGCGCTGATCGATGCTGTCACCCTCGCGGAGCTGCTCAACACCCGCCCGCTCCCGGAGGCCCTGCAGGCGTACAACCGGCGGAGACTGCTGCGCAGCCAGGCATTGCGCGTGGCGTCGACCGCCATGGCCCGGCTGGCACTCGCCGAAAGTGCCCAGCCCCTGCGCGACGGGATGCTGCGGCTCGCCGGCAGGAGGCGGGGCGGCGCTGCCGCCGTCGGGCGCTGACGCTGACCAGTGACGCTGAACCGTGTTGCCGCTCAGGCCATGGCGGTGTGCGCTGCGCTGTGCGAGTCGATGGCCTTCGCGTAGCAATAGGAATGTTCCACCCCGATGTACGGCCCGAAATTCGGCACCGGGGTGAAGCCGGAGTTCTGGTAAAACTGCCGGCCGTCGGCCTGCACCGAGCCCGCCTCCGCCCTGATGGAGGTGATGCCCAGGGAGTGGGCATGCGCCTCCAGGGCCGCGAGGATGGAGCTGGCCACCCCCGAGCCGCGGGTGTACGGCAGTACATAGAGTCTCTTGATCTCGGCCGTGTGCTGGTCCAGGATACGCAGGCCGCCGCAGCCCACGGGCTGCCCGGATGCCTTGTCGTGGGCGACGAGGAACACTGCCGTGTCAGCCTCCGACGGCGGCGGGCCGGGTTCGTGGTCGCTGGTGCCGAAGCGGGCATCGAGTTCGGCCTGCTGGGCCGCCCGGAGGTCCGCCCCCACCGGGTTGGCCCAGGTGACCTGCCGGATGTTGAGCCGCGGGTTGGTCTGCATGGCTGCCTCGCTTCGCCTAAGGGTTATGCAGACTAAGGCTAGGAAGCGCCGGTTACGGCCGTGTTTCCTGTGCGTAAGGTTCCGGAGAATTCGGCTACAGCGTGCGGCCGGTGGGGTCCTCCGCCGTCGGATCCACCAGCGCCAGGCCGCCCACGGGACTGTCGTCCCAGTGGATGAGCCGCCAGCCGGCGTCGGGATCCCCTTCCAGCGCCACGATGCCGGTGTTGGCGAGGACGTGGCGGGCCGCGAAGCCCGCCTCCATGTTGCGGGCCCGCAGGCCCGCCCAGACGCGGATCGCGGCGCCGTGGCTGACCACGGCCACGGTCCCGGCGCCGCCGGATGCCGCGGTGCCGGACGCTGCTGCGGTGGCGATCCGTGCGATCGAGGCGTCGTAGCGTTCGAAGAAATCGTGCCCGCTGGGACCGCCGGGCATCCTGCGGTGCAGTTCCCCGTCCGCCCAGCCAAACACCGTGCCGAGGTAGCGCAGGTGCGACTCCTTGTCGGTGAGCTTCTCCAGGGACCCTGCTTCGATTTCGTGCAGGCCCTCGAGCACCTCGATCTCCAGGCCGCGGACGCTCGAGAGCGGCGCGGCCGTGATCTGGGTACGGATCAGCGTGGAGGCGTAGAGACGGTCGATCTGCTCATTCACCAGCGACCGCGCCAGCGCGGCGGCCTGCCGTTCGCCGAGCTCGGTCAGCCCGGGGCCCGGGTGGGCGGTGTCCAGCTGGCCCAGGACGTTCCCGGGCGTCTGGCCGTGGCGGATGAGCAGGAGCCTCATGCGAGGTGGTCCACCAGCTTGTCCGCGATGCCGGTGTACTTGCCGGGGGTGAGCGCCAGCAGCCGGGCCTCGGCGTCCGCGGACAGGCCCAGGCTCTGGACAAACTCCTGCATCCTGGCGGCATCGACGCGCTGCCCGCGGGTCAGGTCCTTGAGCCGCTCGTACGGGTTTTCCATGCCTTCGACGCCGGCGATGGCTTCGGCGCGCATGACCATCTGGATGGCCTCGCCCAGGACTTCCCAGTTGGTGTCGAGGTCCGCGGCCAGGACGTCCTCCGCGACTTTCAGGCGGTCCAGGCCCTTGGCCACGTTGGAGATGGCGAGCAGCGAGTGGCCGAAGGCCACCCCGATGTTGCGCTGCGAGGAGGAGTCGGTGAGGTCGCGCTGCCACCGGGAGGTGACCAGGGTGGAGCCCAGGACATCCAGGAGCCCGGAGGAGATCTCCAGGTTGGCCTCGGCATTTTCGAAGCGGATCGGGTTGACCTTGTGCGGCATGGTGGAGGAACCGGTGGCACCCGCGACCGGGATCTGCACGAAGTAGCCGATCGAGATGTAGCTCCAGATGTCCGTGCAGACGTTGTGGAGGATCCGGTTGAACCGCGCGACGTCGGCGTACAGCTCCGCCTGCCAGTCGTGGCTTTCGATCTGGGTGGTCAGCGGGTTCCAGCTCAGTCCCAGGCCTTCCACGAAGCTCTGGGCGACGTGCTGCCAGTCGGCGCCGGGAACCGAGGCCACGTGGGCGGCATAGGTGCCGGTGGCGCCGTTGATCTTGCCGAGGTATTCGGTCCGGGCGATGCGGTCCAGCTGGCGGTTCAGGCGGTGCGCGATGACGGCCAGTTCCTTGCCCAGGGTGGTGGGGGTGGCCGGCTGGCCGTGCGTGCGGGAGAGCATCGGCACGGCCCGGTTGGCTTCGGCCATCGCGCTGATCTGCGCGACGAGCTTCCGCGCGGCGGGCAGCCAGACATCCTCCACGGCGCCCTTGATGCCCAAGGCGTAGGAGAGGTTGTTGATGTCCTCGGAGGTGCAGCCGAAGTGGACCAGGGCGGTCAGGTGTTCGATGCCGATGGCGGGCAGCCGGCGGCCGATGTAGTACTCGACGGCCTTGACGTCGTGCACTGTGACGGCTTCGATGTCAGCCAGTTCGGCGACCGATCCGGCGTCGAATTCGGTGACGATCGCGCGCAGTTTCTCCTGCTGCTCCGCGGTCAGGGGCCCGGCGCCGGGCAGCACGCTGTTGCCGGTCAGGTGGATGAGCCATTCAACCTCGACGGCGACCCGGTCACGGTTGAGGGCGGCCTCCGAGAGGTAGTCGACCAACGGCGCGACGGCGGACTGGTACCGGCCGTCCAGCGGACCGAGCGCGATCTGTTGTGAGGACGCGGCGAGGGCCAGGCGTCCGGACGGCGTGCGGGTATCAGCTGTGGCGGCAGTTTCAGGCATGTTCCGATTCTTTCACGAAGTCCCGCCGGGCCTTAAGCGCACCGGTCCATATGACTTCCTGGCCGGGTTTGCCGCATTCGCCACGTGGCTCCCTGCGCCAAGTTGTCCACATGGGTGGGACGGGAACTTCAGCCGGCCCGGCGGGTTGCCTAGCGTCGATGGTATGTCCACGAGCGCCGGCAGAACCGGCAGAACCGGAAGCACAGGAAGCACAGGAAGCACCGGCAGCGCCGCATCAGCGGGGGCCTTATTGGCCTCTGACGCCGCGGCTTGCGCATCGCGCGGCCATGAGGTGCAGCAGCTTGCAGCCCGCACGGCCGCATGCGTGGACCACGTGGACGCAGTGCTGGCCCGGCTCGTCAGCGTGGAACTGCAGAGCTGGCAGTCCCCGGCAGGCCGGGCCTACCGGACGTCGCTGTCCCTGCAGGCCGCGTCCCTGCGCCGCAGCCGGACGGCCCTGCAGGAGGCCGTCGCCGCCGTCCTGCGGCATGCCCGGAACGTGATGTTGCCCCCGGGGCGTCCGGGCTGATGGCCGAGTCCTCGCCGGCGGGCTCCGGGCGAGCACCCGTGCCGGTTGCGCCGGAGGACGGGGCGCTCCGGATCCGTGGCGGAGTGGGCGGACTCAGTTTCCAGTTCGAGGAGCTGCTGTCCGGCGCCGCGGCCCTGGACGGGATCGTCCGGGAGCTGGCGGCCGTGGAAGCGGAGGCCGACGGGGTGCGTCGTGCTCTGTTCCCTTACCAGTCTGATGCGTATTCCAGCGGCAGCCATGCGATTGTCGCCGTCGGGGAAGGAGCCAGGGCCCTCCGACGCGTCCGGACAGAGCTGGAAGGTCTCGCCAGCGAAGTCCGCGCCAGCCATCGGGAGTACGAGTTCACGGAGGCCCGGAATGCCCTGCTTCTGCGGATTGGCCGGACCGGCCCGGCGTACGGGCCCTTGTGGGGACTGTTCGGCCTGCCTCCGGTCACGGTGCGCGACACGGTGGAGGACGCAGTCGCGCTGGCGCCCGCGAGGCTGGCGCTGTTGCTTGGCCTGCCTGCCGGTTTGGCCGTGTTGGCGGGACCGGAGGGCGGAGTGCGGGCCGCGATCCGTGGATTGTCGGACGCGCCGGGACTGGATTTTCTCCGTCCCCGGCCGGTCCGGATCGCCGGCAGGGAAACCCGGACGGAGGAGGTCGACGTCTCACCCTCCGGGTTGCTGCTACGGGCGGAGGCCGTCGGCCGGAACAGCGGGGAGATCGAGGTCCTACGGCTGGGGGAGCCCGGCAGCCGAGCGTGGGCGGTCATCATTCCCGGCACGCAGCTGGACGGACTGCCGCAGGGCACCAACCCTTTCGACGCCGGCGGCATCACCGAAGGGCTCGGCTACGACTCGGCGGAGACCGCCGCTGCCATCCGCCGGGCCCTGACGGACGCCGGCGCCGAGGCGGGCGACCAGGTGGCCGCCGTCGGCTACAGCCAGGGCGGCATCCATGCCATGAACCTCGGCCGGGACAAAGCGTTCCTGTCCGATTACGAGCTGAAGTTCGTGCTCACGGCGGGTTCCCCGGTGGGCGGGATCGAGCCTGCGGGCGGCATCAGCAGCCTGCACCTGGAGCATGAAGCGGACTGGGTGCCCGGAGCGGACGGGCTGCCCAACCCGGACACCAAGGACCGCGTGACCGTGACTTTGACCGGTCCCATCCCAGGCCCTGAATGGCTGGAGCCGGGGTTGGGACCGGGCCATGCCATGGAACGCTACGCCGCCGGGGCCCGTGACATTGCCGCCAGCCAGGATCCATCACTGCAGGCTTCCACCGCGACGCTTGCGGCCGTGGTCGGTGCGGGCGGCACTGCCACAGTGACGCGCTTCTCGCTCCGCCGCGAAGCGATGCCGGCACACCGTGGGGCTCCCGTGGCTCCGGGTGCTCCCGTGGCTCCGGGGCCGCGGCGGAGTCCGGGAGAAAAGCCCGCAGACCGCCCGCAGCAGCCGGCGGCCTAGCCGGATTGAACGCAGCCAGGGGGGAATGTGGCCTGGTTCCTTCCAGTGCGCCTACCGGTCGAGTGCGGGCAGAAAACTGGCTACGAGGGAAATGGCGCTAATGATGAGGGCAGCGAACACCGCGGTCCAGAAAAAGGTGTCAATGGTGAAATGCACGGTGGTGTAGCTGCTGATCCAGGAGGTCAGGTAGAGCATTCCCGCGTTGATGACAACCGTGAAGAGGCCCAGGGTAAGGATGGTGATCGGCAGCGACAACAGGCTGACGATGGGCTTGACGAAGGCATTGACGAGGCCGAAGATCAGGCCGATAAACAAGTAGCCCAGAACAATCGCGACAATACCGTTGCCCTGGGTGGTGATATCGAGGCCGGTGAGAATCCAGCAGGCGATTGCCAGGGCCAGCCCGTTGATGATGACCCGCACGATGAATGAGCTCATGGGGCCATGCTGTCATATCCCCGCCGGCGGCGGCAGGGACCATATCCCCCTCTTTCCACTGTTGAGGCAGACGATTGCGGCGGGGACCCGAAGTAGGCTGGTTGGCATGACTTCATCAGAGAACACGGCCGGGGGCATCCGGCCCCGCCCGGTGGTAGACCTTCTTCCCCGCTACGCGGCAGGCAAACCGCCGGTCCCCGTCGAGGGCCTGGTCAGCTACAAGCTTTCCTCCAACGAAAACCCGCTCCCCCCGATCCCTGCAGTGCAGCAGGCCATCGCGGCGCAGACCGACTTCAACCGCTATCCGGATCCGCTGAGCAGCAAGCTGCGCGGATCATTGGCCCGGTTCCTGGACGTTCCGGCCGAGGACATCGTCACCGGCGCCGGGAGCCTGGGTGCACTCAACCAGCTGCTGGCCACCTTCGCGGGGCAGAACGACGACGGCAAGCCCGACGAAGTGATCTACGCCTGGCGCTCTTTCGAGGCCTACCCGATCTGCGTCGGGCTGGCCGGCGCCGAGAGCGTCCGGGTCCCGCTGACCGGCGACGGCCGCCACGACCTCGACGCCATGGCCGAAGCGGTGACCGCACGCACCCGCATGATCCTGCTCTGCACCCCCAACAACCCCACCGGCCCGATCCTCACCACCGAGGAGACCGAGCGCTTCATCAAGCGGGTTCCCGCCGACGTCGTGGTTGTCATCGACGAGGCCTACCAGGAGTTCGTCCGCGACGAGCACGCCGTCGACGGCATCGAAATGTACCGGAAATACCCCAATGTCGTCGTCCTGCGGACCTTCTCGAAGGCCCACGGCCTTGCCGGGCTGCGGGTCGGCTACAGCGTCTCCCAGCCCGATCTCACCCAGCACTTGCGCGTCGCCGCCACGCCGTTCGCGGTGTCCCAGATCGCCGAATCCGCGGCCGTGACGTCCCTGGAGCATTTCGATGAGGTTGTAGAAAGGGTACAAAGCCTGGTGGACGAACGGGACCGCGTCACCGCCGGACTGCGAGACCTGGGCTGGTTCGTGCCCGAGGCCCAGGGCAACTTCGTGTGGCTCAATCTGGGTGCCGACAGTGTGGAGTTCGCCGCTCTGGCGGGAGAGCGGGCACTCTCCGTGCGCGCCTTCGCCAACGAGGGTGTCCGGGTCAGCATCGGCGAGACCGAGGCCAACACCCGTTTCCTGGAACTCTGTGCGATCTATACAAAACCGCCGCGGCGTTCCTAGCGCTTAACATGACGGCCGCAGCCGGTCGGCTGCGGCTAAAGTAGGGACGAGTAAGCCAAAATATATGCCGGATCGGGAATGTATAACCGGTCCGGCATATATCCCAGCGATTGTGGCGCATTTGGATGCGGCAAGCAAGGAGACGGTATGGGCGCCACACATCTGCCCTCTACCGAGTTCGACGGAACCGATATTGAGGACCGGCTCGAGGCGGAGGCCGAAGCCCGCCTGGGCGATCCTGCCGAGCCGATGGTGCAGCTTCTCGCTCCCGACGGCACCCTGGGCTCCGATCCCGTCTTCTCGGAATACGCCGAACGGCTCAACCCCGAGGACCTGCGCGGATTCTATGCCGACATGGCGAAAATCCGCCGCTTCGACGTGGAGGCCACCGCCCTGCAGCGGCAGGGCCAGCTGGCCTTGTGGGTTCCGCTCACCGGGCAGGAAGCCGCCCAGATCGGCTCCGGCCGGGCCAGCCAGCCGCAGGACTACATCTTTCCCACCTACCGCGAGCACGGCGTCGCCCTGACCCGCAACGTGGACCTCGCCGAGTTGCTGCGCCAGTTCCGCGGGGTCTCCAATGGCGGCTGGAACCCCAAGGACACCAACTTCCACCTCTACACCCTGGTCCTCGCGGCCCAGACACCGCACGCCGTGGGCTACGCGATGGGCATCCAGCGCGACCAGAAGTTCGCGGCGTCCGCCGCACTCGCGGACGGAACTCCCGGCCAGGCGGCCGAGCCCAAGGCCGCCGTTATGGTCTACTTCGGCGACGGAGCCAGTTCCGAAGGCGACGTCCATGAGTCCATGGTGTTCGCCTCCTCCTACAAGGCCCCCGTGGTGTTCTTCTGCCAGAACAACCACTGGGCGATCTCCGTCCCCAGCTCCGTGCAGACCCGGGTCCCGCTGGCCAACCGGGCCAAGGGCTACGGCTTCCCGGGCATCAGGGTGGACGGAAACGATGTCATCGCTGTCCATGCCGTCACGGAGTGGGCCCTGGAGCGTGCCCGCCAGGGCGAGGGCCCCGTACTGATCGAGGCCTTCACCTACCGCGTCGGCGCGCACACCACTGCCGATGACCCCACCAAATACCGGGAATCCGCCGAGGAAGGCCGGTGGCGGGCCAAGGATCCGCTGGAGCGCCTGGAGAAGTACCTCCGCGCCCAGGGTCTGGCCGACGACGACTTCTTCGAGCAGGTCAGGGCAGACGGGGACGAACTCGCCGCCTACGTGCGCAAGACCACCCACGATCTCGAAACTCCGGACATCCGGACCGCCTTCGCCAACACCTATGTGGAAGCCCACCCGCTGGTGGCCGAAGAGCTGGCGTGGTTCGAGGAGTACAGCGCAGGATTTGTGGACGAGGCGGAACCTGCAGACACGGAGGCGGCCAACTGATGACCACCATGACCATTGCCAAGGCCATCAACGAAGGCCTCCGCGCCACGCTCACCAACAACCCCCGCGCCCTCCTGATGGGCGAGGACATCGGCCCCCTGGGCGGTGTCTACCGCGTCACCGACGGCCTCATCGCGGAATTCGGCGCCGACCGCGTCGTGGATACCCCGCTGGCGGAGTCCGGCATCATCGGCACCGCCATCGGGCTGTCCCTGCGGGGCTACCTGCCCGTCTGTGAAATCCAGTTCGACGGCTTTGTGTTCCCGGGCTTCAACCAGATCACCACCCAGCTGGCCAAGATGCACTCCCGCAGCAACGGCAACCTCACTGTGCCGGTGGTCATCCGGATCCCGTACGGCGGCGGCATCGGCTCGATCGAGCACCACTCGGAGTCCCCGGAAGCACTGTTCGCCCACACAGCCGGACTGCGCATCATCACCCCGTCCAACCCGCACGATGCCTACTGGATGATCCAGCAGGCCGTCGACTGCCAGGACCCCGTGATCGTCTTCGAACCGAAGCGCCGGTACTGGCTCAAGGGCGACGTTGACACCGAAACCCCCGGAACCTCCGCAGACCCGTTCAAGGCCCACGTGCTCCGCGAGGGCACTGACGCCACCGTGGTGGTCTACGGCCCGCTGGTGCCGGTGGCCCTGGCCGCGGCCAACGCCGCGGCCGAGGACGGCCACAGCGTCGAGGTGATCGACCTGCGTTCCATCTCGCCCATCGACTTCGACACCGTCACGAAATCCGTCAAGAAGACGGGTCGGCTGATCGTGGCCCACGAGGCCCCGACCTTCGGCGGGATCGGCGGCGAAATCGCGGCCCGGATCAGCGAGCGTGCCTTCCACTCACTGGAGGCCCCCGTCATCCGCGTGGGCGGTTTCCACATGCCCTACCCGGTGGCGAAGGTGGAGGAAGACTACCTGCCGGACATCGACCGCATTCTTGAGGCACTCGACCGTGCGTTGTCATATTGATTACGCCTATTCCTACTGACTGCGCCCTTTCCTACTGACCGCTTCCCGCTGAGGCGCCTTTCCCCAACAAGGACAACATGACTCTCCACAAGTTCAACCTCCCCGACGTGGGCGAAGGGCTGACCGAGGCCGAGATCGTCGCCTGGAAGGTCAAACCCGGCGACACCGTGGCCATCAACGATGTCCTGTGCGAAATCGAGACCGCGAAGTCCCTCGTGGAACTGCCGTCACCGTTCGCCGGCACAGTCACCGAGCTGCTTGTGCCCGAGGGCCTGACGGTCGACGTCGGGACCGCGATTATCAGCGTCAGCGACGCCGCCCCCGCCGCGGACGCCGCCGTGGAGCCTGCCCCCGCCGCGCCGGCTCCTGATGTTCCGCTGTACGGGAAGCTGGAGCCGGACACGTCCGACGCCGGTGCCTCGGCCGGGCGACCGGCCGGCGGCCCCTTGGTGGGCTCCGGTCCGAAAGCCGACGCCGTCAAGCGCCGCCGCCGGGTCGCCGGTCCGGCTGCGAGCCCTGCTGTGTCGGCCGCCACCGCGGAGGCGGCCCCGCTCGCGGAGCAGGTGGGGGTCGAGGCGCACGACATCTGGATCAGCCCGGAGGCGGTCGCACATACGGAGCGCCCGGCCGCCACCGGTCCCGCCGAAGCCATTGACCAGCGTCCCACGCTCGGCGGCGCCATCAGCGGACTCGTCAACAGGGTCCTGGCCAAGCCTCCCGTGCGTAAGATCGCCCGCGACCTCGGCATCGACCTCTCCGACGTCATCCCCACCGGCGCCCGCGGGGAGGTGACGCGCGAGGACCTGGTCAGCTACCAGGCCCAGCGCGACGCGGAAGTGGACAAGGCCGACACCTTCTGGGGCAAGACCGGCCGCCCGCAGGAACAGCGCATAGAGCGGATCCCGGTCAAGGGTGTCCGCAAGGCCACCGCGCGGGCCATGGTCGAGTCGGCCTTCGCCGCCCCGCACGTGAGCATCTTCGTCGACGTCGATGCCAGCCGGACTATGGAGTTCGTCAAGCGGCTCAAGGCCTCCCGCGATTTCGAAGGCATCAAAGTTTCCCCGCTGCTGATCCTGGCCAAGGCCGTCATCTGGGCCGCAGCCCGCAACCCCAGCGTCAACGCGACCTGGGTGGACAACCCGGACGGCAGCGACTCCGCCGAGATCCACGTCAAGCACTTCATGAACCTCGGGATCGCCGCCGCAACGCCCCGCGGGCTGATGGTCCCGAACATCAAGAACGCCCAGGATCTCTCGCTCAAGGAGCTGGCCCTGGCATTGAACGACCTCGCGACGACCGCCCGCGCGGGCAAAACCCAGCCGGCCCAGATGCAGGGCGGCACCCTGACCGTCACCAACATCGGCGCCCTCGGGATCGACACCGGCACGCCGATCATCAACCCCGGCGAGGTCGCCATCGTGGCCTTCGGCACCATCAAGCAGAAACCCTGGGTCCTTGATGGAGAGGTGATTCCGCGCTGGATCACCACTCTCGGCGGCTCCTTCGACCACCGGGTGGTGGACGGCGACCTCTCCGCACGGTTCATGGCCGACGTCGCCGCGATCCTGGAAGAGCCCGCGCTGCTGCTCGACTGAGCGGGCGGCCGCGGGACCCCCGCCCAGCCCGGGCCATTGATATGCAATACGTCCCAATAGCTTCAAAATAGGTATTTCACCTTACTAATAGGTCCTCCTAAGCTGGTCAGAGCACGGCATATGGCCGTGTCCGAGCTGCCTGGGAGTTTCAATGGAGACGCGTCACCTCAAGTACTTCATTGCCGTTGCCGAGGAGCGCCATTTCGGCCGCGCGGCCCAGCGCCTGCACATGGCCCAGCCGCCCCTGTCCCAGCAGATCCGACAGCTGGAAGAACAGCTCGGCACACCCCTGCTGCTTCGCACCACTCGGAAGGTGGAGATCACCCCGGCCGGGCAGCTCCTGCTGGATCGAGGACGGCTGCTGCTTCAGGAACTCGAAGCGCTCGAGGAAGACGTACAGCAGGTCGGGGCCGGTGCCACCGGTGTCATTCGTGTCGGCTTCACGGGAACCGCCACGTACCGGCTGATGCCCACCATTGTCCAGACCGCCCGCCGCACGCTTCCCGGACTCCGCATCACCGTACAGGGCGAGATGCTGACGCCCCAGATGGAGTCCGCGCTCGAGGACGGCCGGCTCGACGTCGCCGTCCTCCGCCCACCGGTCCGCTCCGGAACGATAGCGCTAAAACTGCTCGAACAAGATCAGTTGGTCGCCGCGCTCCCCGCGGATTCACCGCTGGCGGACAAGGGCACCCTGGACCTGGCCGAGCTCGCAGGCCAGGACTTCATCGGCTATCCCAGCTATTCCGCCGTCAGCAGCATCTTGGTGGACGCCTGCCGCAGGGCCGGGTTCCAGCCGCGGCTCGTCCAGGAAGCGAGAGAAACCTCCACCCTGCTCTCGCTCGTCGCAGCCGGGATGGGGATCGCGCTGGTGCCCATGACCTCTCGGATGTTCTCGTTCCAAGGTGTGGTGTTCCGCCCGCTGCGCGACTCGCCGCCGGTTGACCTCGCCGTCGCCTGGATCCGCGATGCCGAGACGCCACTGCTGCGCAGCTTCCTGCAGCTCTTCGACTCCCAGCCCACAGCCGCCACAAAGGAATCCCGCCGTGAAAATTGAACGCATCGAGGCCATCCCCTATTCAATCCCCTACGCGCGCCCGCTGAAATTCGCCAGCGGCGAGGTGACCTCCGCGGAACACGTGCTGGTCCGGATCTACACGGACACCGGCGTCTGCGGTGTTGCCGACACCCCGCCGCGTCCCTACACCTACGGCGAAACCCAGGATTCGATCGTCTCGGTGGTGACCAAGGTCTTTGCCCCGCAGCTCATCGGGCTGGACCCGCTGGACCGTTCAAAGGTCCAGCAGCTGCTCCGGCGCACGGTCAACAACCCCACGGCCAAGGGGGCCCTGGACATCGCGCTCTGGGATGTCATCGGGATTTCCCTGGGCACCCCGGTGCACAAACTGCTGGGCGGCTTTACGGACAGCATGCGGGTCTCTCACATGCTTGGCTTCAAGCCCGCCGCGGAGCTCCTCGAGGAAGCGCTCCGGTTCCGCGAAACGTACGGCATCAACACCTTTAAGCTGAAGACCGGACGGCGGCCGCTCTCCCTCGATGTCGAGGCCTGCCATGTCCTGCGTGAGGGGCTCGGCGCGGAAACGGAGATTTACCTCGATGCCAACCGCGGCTGGACGGCGAATGAGGCCATGGAGGTCCTCCGCCGGACCGAGGGCCTGGGCCTGTCCATGCTGGAGGAACCATGCGACGCCGGAGAAGCCCTCGGCCGCCGTCGGCTGGTGCAGAGCTCCAGCATTCCGATCGTGGGCGACGAAAGCGTGCCCACCCTCGGTGACGTCTCCCGGGAACTGCTCTCCGGCGGCAGCAACGCGATCTGCATCAAGACCGCCCGGAGCGGGTTCACCGAAGCCCAACAGATCCTCGGCCTCTGCGAAGGCCTCGGCGTGGATGTCACGATGGGCAACCAGATCGACACCCAGGTCGGCAGCCTCGCCACGGTTACCTTTGGCGCTGCTTTCGAGGCCAGTTCCCGTCGGGCTGGGGAGCTCTCCAACTATCTGGACATGACAGACGACCTCCTGGCCGAGCCGCTCAAAATCAGCGACGGCGCCATCCGGGTCCGTGAGGTCCCCGGCGTCGGCGCGGCCATCGACGCGGACAAACTGCAAAAGTACCGGCAGGACTAGGCCTGACCCGGCCGCATTCTGCCGTCAGAAAGACCGCACACCACAAGGAGAACCACATGCTGTACCTGGTCCGCATGGACGTCAACATTCCGCTGGACATGCCCAAGGAGCGCGCCGACGCCATCAAGGCGGAGGAGCGGGAGTATTCCCAGCAGCTCCAGCGCGACGGACGCTGGGCGCATCTGTGGCGGGTTGTCGGCGAGTACTCCAACTACTCGGTGTTCGACGTCGCGGACAACGACGAGTTGCACACCTTGCTCTCCGGACTGCCGCTCTTCCCGTTCATGGACATCAAGGTGACGCCGCTCGCCAAGCACCCGTCCGCCGTCGAATAGTCCGCGTACCCCCTCCGCCCTTTCATATCCCAAAGCTCTCAATGGGCTGGAAATAGGTATTTCCCCTCGATCAATTCCAGGCCTACCGTTGAAGCAACGCCGGATGTGATGCGGGGCACGAGGCGCAGCGCAGTCTGCCAGTCCGGAACCCACCGACAGCCGTTTCTACCATCGTTCTTTTGACACAGGAGTCACCATGACAACGGAAACTGAAGCCACAGCAGCCTCCTCGGGTGCGGGGGCAACCGCCCGCTTCCGGGAGAACAAGCACATCGCCGCCAGCACAAGCCAGGAGCGGGTCAGCCTGCTTGCGGGCCGTGTCATCAAGGCGATCAACGACACCGTCCTGGACGAGAAGGTCACCTACGACGAATACAACGCCTTCAAGGCCTGGCTCATCCAGGTCGGCGAGGACGGCGAATGGCCGCTGTTCCTGGACGTCTGGGTGGAGCACTCCGTCGAGGAGGTCGCCAACTCCAGCCGCCACGGCTCCAAGGGCAGCATCGAGGGGCCCTACTACATCCCAGACGCCCCCACCCTCAACACCCCGGCCACCCTGCCGATGCGCGAGGACGAACCCGGCACTCCGCTGCTGTTCCAGGGCCAGGTCACAAACGTCGCCGGAGAGCCGCTCGCCGGGGCCCTGATCGAACTGTGGCACGCCGACGACCTCGGCTTCTACTCCCAGTTCGCCCCCGGACTGCCTGAATGGAACCTCCGCGGCTCCATCATCGCCGACGCCCAGGGCAACTTCCAGATCAACACCATGCAGCCCGCGCCTTACCAGATCCCCACAGACGGCGCCTGCGGTGCCCTCATTGCTGCGGCCGGCTGGCACGCCTGGCGGCCCGCCCACCTGCACCTGAAGGTGTCGGCCCCGGAGCACCAGCTCATCACCACCCAGTTGTATTTCCAGGGTGACGAGCACGTCGCCGACGACATCGCCTCAGCCGTGAAACCGGAACTCATTCTCGCGCCCACGGAGCGCACTGACGGCAAGGGACGCGAAGTCACCTACGACTTCGTTCTCGACCCCCAGGACTAAGCCCCTTTCTCGATCCCGGGGCCGGAACCATCCGGCCCTGGGGTCGACCCACAATTCATCCCCAACATCCGCCGTAATGCCGCCTGCCCAAAATGAAGTTGCCGCAGCCGCACGGACCCCGGATCAGTCGGGTCAGAACATTCACACGAAAGTGAGTTAACGGTGACTAAAACCGCCTATAACGTCCAGGACGTTATCGACAACACGCCCATGAGATTCAAACGATGGTCCATCGTCGTCCTCTGTTTCGTGATCGCATTGCTGGACGGATTCGACACGCAGTCCATTGCATTCATCGGACCCGCGATCGCCGAAGACTTCGGCCTGCAGGCCACAGACATGACCTGGGTGATCACCGCCAGCACCGTTGGCATGTGCGTGGGCGCGATGTCCCTTGGCACCTTCGGGGACCGGATCGGCCGGAAGAAGACCATCCTGCTCGCCCTGGCCCTTTTTGGTGTGTTCTCCCTTGCCGGAGCGTTCGCTCAATCCCTGGAACAGATTGTCATTCTGCGCTTCCTCATTGGCCTCGGCATGGGCGGGGCCACCCCGGCACTGCTGGCGTTGACGGCTGAGTACAGCCCCAAATCCCGCCGTGGCACGTTCATGACATTGGTGTTGCTCGGTCTGCCTGGCGGCGCGCTTCTCGGCGGGCTTGTGGCGGCGGCATGGCTGCCGGTGATGGGCTGGCGCGGCATCTTCCTGGTCGGCGGCGTGCTGCCACTTGCCATGGTGTTGGTCTGCAGCAGGATGCTCTCGGAATCGCCGGTCTTCCTGGCGGCCAAGGGCACCCCCGCGGCAGACGCACGGGCACGTCAGATCATGGCCTCCATTTCCGGCAGCCCCGTCAGCCCGGATGCCGTGCTCGCGACAAACGACAAAATGGAGGAGCGCAGCTCTGTCGCTGCACTTTTCTCAGCCAGGTACCGGATGGTCACGATCGCAGTCTTCGCCACCTACCTGCTCAATTGGATCGCTTGGTTCCTTCTGCTGCTCTGGATGCCAACCGCGCTCAAAATGTTGGGGCTGGCCGGCTCGCAGGCCGCGATGGGAACCGTTACCGTCAACGGTGCGTTCATCCTCTTCGCCATCCCTCTGTCCATCATCCTGCCCAAGGTAAACCCCAGAAAACTGCTGCTGGTCATGTTTGCCGCGGGGATCCTCATCGCGCTGGGTCTGGGGCTGGCCGGCTCCAACTTCGCGCTGGTGTTCGTGCTGATCGGGCTGGCCGGCTTCGGCATTGGCGGCCAGCAGTTGGCCCTGAATTATCTGATCGCCAACGCCTACCCCACTCAACTTCGTGCCACTGCTACCGGCTGGGGCATCGGAATTGGCCGCCTTGGTGCCATCGTTGGCTCTGCCCTGGGCGGGATCATTCTCACGGGGCTGGGCGTCTCCGGTTACTTCATGGCGCTCGCCGTACCGCTGGTTCTGGCCGGCCTGGCCACCCTAATGGTGCGGAACTCGGCAAGCCAAGCCGGGGCTGTCCCGACGACTTCGGCGCCATTGGAACGCGAAGCCGTCAGCTAACGACGCAAGAGACGACTGGCAGGGCCCGCGGCAGCGGCGCGGACGGGCAAACCCGGGACCCGCACCGGTGCTGCGGGCACCTGCGAGTTTACGAAAATTGGCCGTAACCGGCCGAAAGATCCCAGGAAGAAGGGGACGCACAGCAATGCGTTTTACTGACAAGGTTGTAGTGGTAACCGGCGCCGCCCAGGGGATTGGCGCCGTCGTCGCCCATAAGATTGCCGCCGAGGGCGGCAGCGTCGTCTTGGCGGACCGGTCCGAGCTGGTCATTGAGGTGTGTGCTGAGCTGACGGCCGGTGGTGCTCCTGCCCGGTATTTTGTCTGCGATCTGGAAACCTATGCAGGCGCCGCGGACCTGATGGCCTACGCCGTGGCGGAGTTCGGCCGGATCGATATCCTGATCAACAACGTCGGCGGCACGATCTGGGCCAAGCCCTATGAGCACTACCAGGAGGAGGAGATCGAGGCCGAGGTACGGCGCTCGCTCTTCCCCACCCTGTGGTGCTGCCGCGCCGTCATGCCGCACATGATCGAGCGGACCGCTGGGGTCATCGTAAATGTCTCCTCGATAGCCACGCGCAGCATCAACCGTGTGCCGTACGCGGCGTCCAAGGGCGGGATCAACGCCTTGACCGCGTCGCTGGCCTTCGAGGCAGCATCAAAGGGTATACGCGTCGTGGCCACTGCACCCGGCGGCACGCAAGCCCCGCCGAGGAAGGTTCCACGCAACCCCAACGCGCAGTCCGCCCAAGAAGAGGTCTGGTACCAGCAGATCATAGACCAGACCACCGAAAGCACCCTGTTCAAGCGCTACGGCACTTTGGAAGAGCAGGCCGCTCCGATCTTGTTCATGGCCTCTGACGACGCCAGCTACATCACCGGTGTGGTGCTGCCGGTGGGCGGCGGGGACCTCGGATAACCCAGGCGGTTCGAACAACAGCAGGAAGGGGAAGTCGATGACGCAGGACGTCATGGGAGGCATGGAAAAGCGAGAATTGCGCCAGGTATTCGGCACGTTCGCCACCGGTGTCACGGTGGTCACCACCCGGACGGACGACGGGGTTGCGCATGGCACCACGGTCAACGCGTTCGCCGCGGTATCCGTCGACCCGCCGCTGGTCCAGATCACGCTGACCCGGGCCTCGCGCGCCGCTGGGTACCTTGAAGGTGCCCCGTTCGCCATCAACATCCTGTCCCTCGAACAAGTCGATGCGGCCCGGCACTTTTCCGGCGAAGTCGTCGACACGGAACCGGAATGGACTCTGAACGGCAACGTCCCGGTGCTGACCGGGAACGCCGCCACGCTTAAGTGCCGGCCGTGGAACATCTACGACGGCGGTGACCACATCATCGTTGTCGGCGAGGTCATGGCCATGGACATCACACAGCGTGAACCGCTCGTGTTCTTCGGCGGTGAGTTCCGCACAATGGGGCGCCGCGTCGAGGCAATTCGGTCGGATCACTCCGGCGCTGACTCCGAATCGGGCTGGTTCGCGGGGTCCAACTACTTCAGGCCGCTTCATGCCCCAAAGTCCCGCTAGCCTGCCCGGGGCCCCGGCGCGGGGCTAGGTCCCCGAGTAAGCCGTCAGCAGCTCGGCCATGCCCGGGTCGCCGCTCATGCCGGCGAGGGCGACGGCGGCGGCGGTCATCGCGCCGGCGAAGCCCGTGGTGCACGCGGTCATCACGGCAAAGAACTTCCAGTCATCGCGGAGGACGCTCCGCATCGTGTCCGGCATTCGCAGCCCGGGAGAGATCATGTTGGGGGCGCTGTCCGTGGATCCGTCGTCCAGATAGGCGACGACGCGGCCGGACTGGCGGTCGACGCGCATGGCGCTGATGTGGTTGCCGTGCCGGGCGAGGAGAATGTCGTGGCCAACCAGCTGGCGGCGCTGAAGAGTGAGCATGTTCATCCCTTGGAACTCAAGAATATTGGACGTCCACGCCGGTGGGGGCACCTTCAATTTTACCGCCGGCACAGTGCCGCGACGGGGCGGAATCCCCGTGAGCCTGCCCACGGGGCGTGGTGACGCGCGTCAAGGCGGACCTGTCCCGGACGGTCCGCCGGCACTAGAGTGGCACCAGCCGCCGCCACTCTGGCGGACGCGGATCAAAGGAGATGTTGCGTGTTTTCGAGCCCGTTCCCCGATGTGGAAATTCCCAATGTCAGCCTCTACGACTACCTCTTTGGCGGCCTGGTGGAGGCGGACCTGGACCGGATCGCCGTCGTCGACGGCACGAGCGGCGCGGAGACCAGTTACCGGACCCTGGTGGGGCAGATCGACGCCGTTGCCGGAGCCGTGGCGGCGCGGGGCCTGGGCGTCCACGGCGTGGCGGCGATCCTGTGCCCCAACGTCCCGGCTTTCGCCGTGGTTTTCCACGGACTCCTGCGGGCCGGCGCCACGGTCACCACCGTCAACTCCCTGTACACGGCGGACGAGATCGCCCTCCAGCTTGACGACGCCGGAGCCGAATGGATGTTTACGGTCTCGGCCCTGCTCCCCGCAGCCCGGGAAGCCGCCACGCGTGCCGGGATCCCGGCGGACAGGCTCGTCGTGCTCGACGGCGCCGCCGGCCACCCCTCGCTGCGGGACCTGCTGACCGCCGGCGCCCCGGCGCCGGACGTCACGTTCGATCCCGCTACCCACGTGGCCGTCCTGCCGTACTCTTCCGGGACCACCGGCCGGCCCAAGGGAGTGATGCTCAGCCACCGGAACCTTGTGGCGAACGCCGAGCAGTCCCGCGGGCTGCTCAAGGTCACCGCTGAGGACCGGCTGCTGGCGCTACTGCCGTTTTTCCACATCTACGGACTGACCGTGCTGCTGAACCTCGCCCTGCGCCAGCGCGCCTGCCTCGTGACGATGCCGAAGTTTGACCTGGCCGAGTTCCTGCGGATCATCCAGGACCACCGGTGCAGCTACCTTTTTATTGCCCCGCCGGTGGCCGTGGCCCTGACAAAGCACCCGATGGTGGCCGACTACGATCTCAGCTCGGTGCACACCGCACTGTCCGGAGCGGCGCCCCTCGACGGGGAACTGGGCGGCAGGCTGGCCGAACGCCTTGGCTGCCGGGTCCTGCAGGGCTACGGCATGACCGAGATGAGCCCGGTGTCCCACCTGATCCCCGCTGACGCCGCCGAGCTGCCCGTCAGCTCGGTGGGATACACGGTCCCCAATATGGACTGCCGGCTGCTGGATCCCGCCACCGGGGACGACATCGACGTTCCGGCCGAGGGCACCAGCGCGCCCGGGCACCTTCTCTGCCGGGGACCGAACGTGATGCTCGGCTACCTCAACCACGCCGAGGAAACGGCGGACACCCTCGATGCCGACGGTTTCCTGCGCACTGGGGACATTGCCACCGTGGACGCCCACGGCGTCGTCACCATCGTCGACCGGCTCAAGGAACTGATCAAGTACAAGGGCTACCAGATCGCTCCGGCGGAGCTTGAGGCGCTGCTCCTCACGCATCCCGGCATCGCCGACGCCGCGGTGATCGGCACGTCCGACGCCGACGGCCAGGAAGTGCCGATGGCGTTTGTGGTGCGCCAGCCCGGAGACAACGGCGAGCGGCTCGACGAGGCCGCGGTGATGGACTTCGTGGCGGCCAAGGTGGCGCCCTTCAAGAAGATCCGGCGGGTGGAGTTCATCGACGCCGTGCCCAAGTCCTCCTCCGGCAAAATCCTGCGCCGGAAGCTCAAGACGGCTGAGGCTGCAGCCGGATAAGACTGCCGCTGCCCGACTGGCGGTCCAGCCACGCTGGAGCGCTAGTCGGGGACGTCCGTCTTGGCGATGTAAACGTCGCAGGGGGCGTTGTGCGCCACGGAGTTGGCAACGCTCCCGAGCACACGCCCCAGCCCCCTCATCCGGCGGTTGCCGACCACGATCAGCTGCGCGCCGGATCGTGCCGCTTCGTCGATGAGAGCCTCGGCCGGCTTGCCGCGGGCGGCCGCGTACGTGACGTGGAGTGCAGGAGTGCGCAGGCTGTCTGCGACGCTCCGCGCGACTTTCTCCGCGTCGCCGGCGTCGGAGACAATCCACTTGTCGCCGCCGCTGCTGTAGACCTCTGTCCTGTCGCTGTCGAACGCGCTGACCACATGAAGGGTGGCCCCGAGCGAAGTGGCCAGGTCGCGTGCGGTTTGCGCGGCCCGCAGGGCAGTCTCGCTGCCATCGACGCCGACAACAATAATTCCGGTCATGAAGTGCTCCTTGAGATCAACGAACGGCTGGCCATAACAATGATTCAGGCTACAGCGCGGCGATGGCTTCCCGCAGGACCGGTGCCAGCCGGCGGACCCCTTCGCGGATGGTCTCCGGCGGTACGGCGCTGAAAGCCAGCCGGATCTTGTTGGAGGGATCGTCGGAATGGGTGAAGGCCGCACCCGGAATGAAGACCACCCCGGCGTCGATGGCCTTCTTCAGCAGGGGGTAGGTGTCCACGCCGTCGGGCAGGGTGACCCAGACGAAGAATCCGCCTTCCGGCCGGGTCCAGCTCAGGCCCGGCGGCATAAACTCGCCGAGGGCGGCCAGCATGGCATCGCACCGTTCCTTGTACAGTCCCCGGTACGTCTCGATCTGGCCGCGCCAGTCGTAGTCGCGGAGGTAGGCGGACACCAGCATCTGGTTGAGGGTCGGCGGGCACAGGGTGACCGCTTCCGAGGCGAGGTAGTAGCGGCGCTGGAGGTGCGCGGGGACGAGGGCCCAGCCGATCCGCAGACCGGGCGCGAAGATTTTCGAGAAGGACCCCATGTAGATCACGTCGTCCGGGTTGGCGGCCCGCAGCGGCGTGAGCGGCTTACCGTCGAACCGAAGCAGTCCGTAGGGATTGTCCTCCAGCACCAAAATATTCGCATTGCGGCATATGTCCACAACCTGCTGCCGCCGCTCCGCCGACAGGGTGACGCCGGAGGGGTTGTTGAAGCTGGGGATGGTGTACAGGAACTTGATGTTCTTGCCGGCCGTCTGCAGGGCGGCGATTTTTGCCTCGAGGAGGTCCGGGGCGATGCCGTCGCCGTCCATCGGCACGGTGGCGACCTGGACCTGGTAGGCCTCGAAGGTGTTGAGCGCGCCGACATAGGTGGGATCCTCCACCAGCACCACGTCCCCCGGGTTGCAGAAGACTTTGGTGGCGACATCCTGGGCCGACTGCGAACCCGCGGTGACCACCACGTTCTCCGGTTTGGCGTCCAGGATTCCCTCCGCGGCCATGACTTCGCAGATCTGGGTGCGGAGTTCCTCGGTGCCCTGGCCGCCGCCGTACTGCAGGGCGGTCATTCCCTGTTCGGCGATGATCTTCGCGGCGGTCTGGCCGAGCCGTTCCAGCGGCAGGGACTGGAGGTATGGGCTTCCGCCGGCCAGGGACACGAGGCCGGGGCGCAGCGAGATGTCGAAGACATCGCGGACTGCCGATTGCTTGATGTTTGCTGCGCGCTCCGAGAACAGGTCCTCGTGGCGGTGGGCGGACGTAGCCGCACGTTCGATTGCGTCAATTGCCTCGGCCGGAAGTACTACTGCGGCGGCATCAAGTGTTTCGTGGGTCACATCTCCCAGAATACAACCCTTGTTGCTACAGGGGAAACGTTTGTTTCCTTCCACCCGGATTCGCGTCGGAAACGGACAGCCGCCACGTGGATCCACGTGGCGGCTGTCTGAAATCGGCGCGAAATCGACGGGGAATTAGGCCGCGGTAGCCGTACGGGATTCTTCCAGCGCGTCGAAGACACCCTTGATCTGCTCCACGACCTCGGCGTCGTCCTTGGGGTGGACTTCGGCGAAGCGGACCATGGAACCCGGGACAGCCAGCTTGACGTCCTCGAGGACACGGGCGCCGGCGATGCCTACAGCCTTGCGGGCCTCGTCCTGGGCCCAGACTCCGCCGAACTGGCCGAAGGCGGTGCCGACGACGGCAGTCGGCTTGCCGTTCAGGGCGCCGGCGCCGAACGGGCGGGACAGCCAGTCGATGGCGTTCTTGAGCGAGGCGGGCACCGTGCCGTTGTGCTCCGGGGTGACCAGGAGCAGGGTGTCGGCGTCGTTCGCGGCGGCGCGCAGGGCGGCGGCGGCGGCCGGGACCTGACCCTCGACGTCGATGTCCTCGTTGTAGAACGGGATGTTGCCGAGGCTGTCATGGATGAGCACCTCAACCTGTTCCGGCGCGTTCAGCTGGATGGCTTCGGCCAGCTTCTGGTTGGTGGAATCCGCGCGGAGGCTGCCGACCAGGGTGAGTACGGTGTTCTTGGACATGTGAACTCCTAGGTTTCGCGCCACAGGTGATCCTGCGGCTGGATGATCATGGAGGCTTTGCCGGCCTTCACTGATCAAAACGGACTGCGGTCCGCTTCTATTCCCCGGGACTAGACTGTGCGGTGTGAGCTCAATCCCAATGCGCCCGGGCCTGGAGCCCGAGCGCCGCGACGCCGCCCGGAACCGCGAGCTGCTGCTCCGTGCTGCCCGCGAGCTTATTGAGGAGTGCGGGGCCGACGGCCTGACCATGGGAACGCTGGCGCAGCGGGCCGGCGTGGGCAAGGGGACGGTGTTCCGGCGGTTCGGCAGCCGGGCCGGACTCATGATGACCCTCCTGAGTGACGCGGAGGCCCACTTCCAGGGACGCTTTATGTTCGGTCCGCCCCCGCTCGGCCCCGGCGCACCGCCGCTGGAGCGGCTCATCGCCTTTGGCGAGGAGCGCATCGCCTGGGTGTTGGAATTCGGCGAGCTGGCCCGGGCCGCGGACGTGTCGGCCTACAACCGGTTCGACGTGCCGGCGGCCGTCCTCTGGCACCGGCACCTGGAGATGCTGCTGCGGGAAGCGGGGGTCACCACGGATCCCTGGCTGATGGCCACATCGCTGAGCGCTGTGCTGGAGCCTGAGCGGATCCTGCATGCCGTCCGCGTGCACCACATAGCCCCGGAGCGGCTCGCCGCGTCGTGGCGCGAGCTCGTCTCGCGCGTAGTCCGCGGAGCGTAGGCGGGCGCGGCTCTCCGGCTCACACGGATCAAATCAATTCCCCTGAATTATTCATAACGATCTGATACCTGACTGCCGGAACGCCGGGCAGGCGGCATCTGGCGGCAATATCGATGTGATAGTTTCCTCTGGAATGTGACCTGCAACATAGCCCACAAGGGCCTGCCGAAAGGCCTGCAGGCGGCCAGATACCCGCTGGCCCAGATCCCGGATCGGCAGCGGTAATCCCCTGCCGGATGGGGACTACGGAAGGATCAGGTAGTGAAACTTGTCAAATATCCTGCGCGCGGCGAGGCTGTTTCAGCCGGCCCGGCAGGCACCGCACAGGCACCGGCGATCCAGAACTAGCTACCCATGCTCCGATACCTCGCCAAGCGCGCCCTCACCTATGCCTTCATGATCTTCCTGACCACCACCGCCGGGTACTTCCTGGCCGTGAACACCCTGCAGCCGGCGCTGCTGGAGCAGGAGCGGATCCCGCGGCCCACCACCGAACAGGTGGCCAACTCCTTCCGGCTCAAGGGCCTCGATCCGGATCTCAGCCCGTGGGAACGCTACGTCGAGTGGCTCACGGCGATCGTCACCCGCTGGGACTGGGGGCGCAGCCCCAGCGGCGCGTTCATCAACGCCGAATTCGGCGACCGGGTCTGGATCTCCACCCGGCTGTTCCTGGCCTCCATCATCCTGACCCTCATCATCGGCATCGCCCTGGGCGTCTACACGGCGGCCCGGCAGTACAAAGCCTCGGACCGGGTCATCACCTCCTACAGCTACCTCGTCTACATTGTGCCCGCGCCGATCGCCTACTTCCTGGTGCAGCTCGGAGCCATCAACATCAACGAGACGGTCGGTGAACGCATCTTCTTCGTCACCGGCATTTCGACGCCCGGCCTGGAGGGGGACGGCTGGGCGCAGTTCGTGGACATGCTGGCCCACTATGCGGTGCCGACCTTCGCGATCACCATCGTGGGCTGGGGCGCCTACCAGATCGCCCAGCGCCAATACCTCCTGGACAACGTCAACGCCGACTTCGTCCGGACCGCGCGGGCCAAGGGACTCACCCGCAACCAGGCCATCAGCCGGCACGCCCTGCGTGTGTCCTTCATCCCTGTCGCACAAAGCATCGCCTTCACGATCCCGGCGATCTTCGCCGGCGGCTTCTTCGCTGAAAAGATCTTCGCCTGGCACGGCGTCGGTTCGTGGAGTATCGACGCGATCGCCCTGCAGGACGTCAACGCCGCGACGGCTACCCTCGCCTACGGCTCCGTGATCTTTGCGATCGGCGCGATCCTCGCGGACTTCGCCACCACGCTGGTCGACCCGAGAGTGCGGGTGCAGTAACCATGACAAACCTCAACACCATCGACCCGGCCGCCGTCACCGGCGAGGCCAAAATCGAGAACAACGACGTCGTCATCGCGAAGTCGACGATCATCCTCCGCCGCTTCCTGCGCAACAAGACAGCCGTCGTGGGCCTCGTCATCTTCGTGGCGCTGACCCTGTTCTCCCTGGTCGGCGGCCTTTTCTCCAGCTGGGACAAGGAAACGATCGACCCCTTTAGCATTGGCATGCCGCCGTCGGCCGAGCACCTGCTGGGCACCTCGCAGGCCGGCATCGACCTGTACGCCCTCACCGTCGAGGGCACCCGGGTCTCGATCCTGATCGGCCTCGTCGTCGGCCTCGTCTCGGTCCTGATCGCGGCGGTGTACGGCTGCACCATGGCCTACTTCGGCGGGAAGGTGGACAAGGTCATGCTGTTCATCCTTGAGGCCCTGATCATGATGCCGGCGCTGCTGGTCGTGGCCGTGGCCACGAGCGGCGGCGGCAACGGCCTGCAGGAGAGCCTGCCCAGCTGGCTGCTGCTGATCATCGTGCTGCTCGTCTTCAGCTGGATGGGCACTGCCCGCCTCATCCGCTCGCTGTCCATGTCCCTGATGTCCCGCGACTTCGTCAAGGCAGCCCAGTACATGGGCATCCCGCCGCGGCGCATCGTCTGGCGGCACCTTGTCCCGAACATCGGCTCGCTCCTTGTCCTTGACATCACCCGCGGAGTCACCGGCGCGATCCTGGCCGAGGTTGCCTTCTCCTTCATCGGCATCGGCATCAAGGTTCCGGATGTGAGCCTGGGCGTGCTGATCGGCCAGGCGACGTCCCAGGTCTCCACGTTCCCGTGGATGTTCTGGGTCCCGCTGACCGTCATGTTCCTGCTGACCGGTTCGCTCGCCATGATGAACGACGGCCTGCGGGACGCGTTCGACCCCAGCTCCAGCTCCATCGGCGGCGCCAAGAAGCGCGCCTCCGGCAAGGGCAGGACCGGCAGGAATCAGAAGAAAGGCCAGACCGGCAAGACACAGGAGAAGGCCTCATGAGCCACGAAATGACCGCCAGCGCCGAATCCTCCGAGCTCTCCGCCTCCGGTCTCTCCACTGCTGAGCGCCTGCGCGTCGCCGGTCTGCACGCCGCAGGTGATGCCGTGCTCTCCGTCCGTGACCTGAACGTCCGCTTCAACACGGAGAACGGGGTGGTCCACGCCGTCCGCGGCATCGACTTCGACCTCCATGCCGGCAGGACGCTGGGCATCGTCGGCGAATCGGGGTCCGGCAAGTCCGTCACCTCCATGGCCATCCTGGGCCTCCTGCCGGACACCGCCCAAGTCACCGGCTCGGTCCGGCTCCAGGGCAAGGAGCTGCTGGGCCTCAGCGACAAGGCGATGTGCCGGCACCGCGGCAACGACATCGCCATGGTCTTCCAGGATCCGTTGTCCTCCCTGACCCCGGTCTACACGGTGGGCACCCAGATCATCGAGGCGCTCACGGTCCACAACCCCGCCATGAGCAAACAGGCGAAGGAGGCGCGCGCCGTCGAACTCCTCGGCATGGTGGGCATCCCCAGCCCGAAGGACCGGCTCAAGGCCTTCCCGCACGAATTCTCCGGCGGCATGCGCCAGCGCGTGATGATCGCCATCGCCATCGCGAACAACCCGCGGGTGCTGATCGCTGACGAGCCGACGACGGCGCTCGACGTCACCATCCAGGCGCAGGTCCTCGAGGTGCTGCACACCGCGCAGGAGGAAACCGGCGCCGCCGTCGTGATGATCACCCACGATCTGGGCGTCGTCGCCGGCATGGCGGACGACATCATGGTGATGTACGCCGGCAAGCCCGTGGAGACCGGCAGCGTCGATGACATCTACTACAACCCGCGGATGCCTTACACGATGGGCCTGCTGGGCGCGGTGCCGCGCGTCGACGTGGCCGAGAAGACCTCGCTGGTACCGATCGAGGGCATCCCGCCGAATCTTGTCCACACCCCGACGGGCTGTTCCTTCGCGCCGCGCTGCCCGCTGGCCGGCGACGCGTGCCTCGACGGGGAGCCGGAGCTGTGGCCCGTCGCGGGGGCCGGACTGGACGGCGGCCTGCAACACAAGGCCGCCTGCATCAAGACCGACTCCCTCGGCGGTGACGTGGACGTCCGCGAGGTCTTCCGGGCCCCGGCCGTGCCGGTGTCACACTTTGACGCGATCCCGCGTGCAGAGCGCCGGACCGTGCTGGAGCTCCGGGAAGTGCGGAAACACTTCCCGCTGATGAAGGGCGCCCTGATCAAGCGCCGCATCGGCACCGTCAAGGCCGTCGACGGGCTGAGCTTCGATATCCGCGAGGGTGAGTGCTTCTCGATCGTCGGCGAGTCCGGCTGCGGCAAGACCACCACCCTGCTCGAAATCATGGAGTTCCACAAAGACCAGGACGGCGAGGTGGTCATCGGCGGCCTCAGCAACAAGCAAGCCGCGGATGCCAGAACCAAGGGCGCCATGCGCAAGGAACTCCAGATGGTGTTCCAGGACCCCACCGGCGCCCTCGACCCGCGTTTCACCGTCTTTGAAGTGCTGTCCGAGCCGCTTGAGAACGCGGGCATGGCCAAGCCCCAGATCCGCGCGCGGATCATGGAGCTGATGGAACTCGTGGGCCTCCAGCCGGACCACGTGAACCGCTTCCCCAACCAGTTCTCCGGTGGCCAGCGCCAGCGCATCGGCATCGCCCGCGCCCTGGCCGTGAACCCCAAGCTGGTGGTCCTGGACGAACCGGTATCGGCCCTGGACGTGTCCGTTCAGGCCGGCGTGATCAACCTCCTGGACAAGCTCCGCGCCGAACTCGGGCTGAGCTACCTGATGGTGGCCCACGACCTCTCCGTGGTGCGGCACATCTCCAACCGCGTGGCCGTGATGTACCTGGGCAAGATTGTGGAGATCGGGGACGTCGACGCGGTCTTCGACAATCCGCGCCACCCCTACACCCGGGCACTGCTCTCCGCGATTCCGGTACCCGACCCGGTCCTGGAGCGCACCCGGGAACGGATCATCCTGCAGGGGGATCTGCCCTCGCCGCTTGAGGCGCCCAAGGGCTGCAACTTCGCCACCCGCTGCCCGGTCTTCGCCGCCCTGCCGGCGGCCAAGCAGGAGAAATGCCTCACCCTTGAGCCGGCGCTGGAAGCGGCCGCGGCTCCCGCCCCGGCCGCAGGTTACCGGGCTGCCGGCCTTCCGGCCGCACCCGCGGCCCCCACAGACCAGCACTTCGCCTGCTTCTACCCGGACGGCGAACTGGACGCGGACATGTTGGTTGTCCACGAGTCCCTCTGACTTACCAAACCGCACCTGCATCACAACTCGCACAAAAAATGAAGGGGATCATGATGAAGAATCTGACCAAGATCGGCGGGGTGGCCGCCGTCGCGGCAGCACTCGCGCTGACCGGCTGCGGCGGAGGCGGCGCCACCACGTCCGCCGAGAGCGCCAAGGCCCAGGACGCCTCCGGCGACATCAACAAGCTCATCAGTGTCAACGCCAAGAAGGCCGATGAGCTGAAGCAGGGCGGCACCGTGACGCTGCCGGTCGGCAACATCGGCCCGGACTTCAACGGCTTCTCCAACGCGGGCAACTCCGCGGACAACACGGAACTGCACTACCCGATCGACGAGGCCGGCTACGTGGGCTGCTGGAAGCTCGACTTCGACGGCACCAGCAAGCTGAACACCAACTTCTGCGAAGACTTCCAGAGCGAGGTCAAAGACGGCAAGCAGACCATCACCATCAAGATCAACCCGAAGGCCGAGTACAACGATGGCACCCCCATCAACGCCGACACCTTCGTGAACACCTGGACGATGCTCAACGGCAAGAACAAGGACATCGACATCGTGTCCTCCGGTGCCTACGAGTTCATCGACTCCGTCAAGGCCGGAAGCAATGACAAGGAAGTCATCGCAACCACCACCCAGCCGGTCTACCCGCTGAGCGACATCTTCGGCGGCTTCATCCCGCAGGCAGTCAACACCCCGGAGCTGTTCAACACCGGTTTCTCCGGCGAAATGCACCCCGAGTGGATGGCCGGCCCGTTCAAGGTCGAAAAGTACGACTCCGCGGCCAAGACCGTCTCCATGGTTCCGAACGAGAAGTGGTGGGGCGAGAAGCCGGTCCTGGAAAAGGTGATCTTCCGCCAGCTCGAGGCAAGCGCCGAGATCGCCGCCTTCAAGAACAGCGAAATCGACATGGCCGACGGCCGCACGCTGACCAAGTACAAGCAGCTCGAAGGCACCAAGAACTCCGAGGTCCGGCGCGGCCAGCGCCTGTTCGCCGGCGGCCTGAACCTCAACGCTATGAAGGCCCCGCTGACTGACGTCGCGGTCCGCCAGGCGATCTTCACCGCCGTCGACCGTCCGGCCGTCCGCGCCGTGCGGTTCGGCGGGTTGAACTGGGAAGAGGAAAGCTCGGGATCGATGATGCTGATGCCGTTCTCCAAGTACTACCAGGACAACTACCCGGTCAAAGAAGCGGGCACCGACGCGGCCAAGAAGGTCCTGACCGACGCCGGCTACGCGCCGAACGCCAAGGGCACCATGGAGAAGGACGGCAAGCCCGTCTCCTTCAAGATCACCAACTTCGGTGACGACCCGACGTCCCTCGCCACCGTGCAGACCCTGCAGAAGCAGCTCCAGGCCGCCGGCATGGAGGTCGGCATCGACCAGCGCGGCGACGCGGACTTCGGCAAGGTCCTGGGCAGCCGCGACTTCCAGCTCACCATCAGCGGCTACACCGTCGGCGCGGACGCCACCGCAGGCGTAAAGCAGTTCTACGATTCCAAGACCAACGAGAACGAACTCGGCGACGCCGAACTGGACAAGGCCATCAAGGACCTCGCCTCCATCCAGGACGACACCGAGCGCAACAAGGCCGCCATGGAGGTCGAAAAGAAGCACATGGCCAAGTACTACTCCATGGGCGTCCTTATGAACGGCCCGCAGATCTACTTCGCCCGCACAGGCCTCGCCAACTACGGCGCGTCCCTGTTCCAGACTCCGGACTGGAGCGTCGTCGGCTGGCAGAAGTAACCCCTCCGACGCTCCCTCACCTTTAGCAGCTTTTCGGGCGACGCTCCCTCACCTATTGAGGGGGCGTCGCCTGTCTTGTTGCGATATCTGAGGGAGCGTTGAATGGGCTCGCGGGAGTAGCGTGGGACCATGACAACAGACTCCAACCGGCCCGTCCGCACGGCCGTCGCCGGCTTTGGCCTCTCGGGCAGCGTCTTCCACGCGCCCTTGCTCGCCGCCGACCCCGCCTATTCCCTGGAGATGATCTCCACGTCCGACGCCGGCCGGCAGTCCGCCGCGTCCGCCCGGTATCCCGGCGTCTGGATTGTGGACACCCCGGCGGACATCCTGGCGCGCGCCGGTGAGCTGGACCTGCTGGTCCTGGGAACCCCGCCGGCCACGCACTACCCGCTCGCGAAAGCCGCGCTGGAAGCCGGGCTGGACGTCGTCGTCGACAAGCCGTTTACGGTGCGCAGCGCCGAAGGCGGGGAGCTCATCCGGCTCGCAGAGCGGCTGGGCCGCGTCCTCACCGTCTTCCAGAACCGGCGCTGGGACGGCGACTACCTCACGGTCCGCGGGCTGCTGGACAGCGGTGCGCTGGGCGGCGTTACACGGTTCGAATCCCGCTTTGAACGCTGGTCCCCGACGGTCGCCAAGGCCTGGAAAGCGGAGGCGACCGCGGACGACGGCGGCGGGGTGCTGTTCGACCTCGGCACCCACCTGCTGGACCAGGCCGTGCAGCTGTTCGGACCCGCCACGGTTACCCACGCCGAACTCGCGGCCCGCCGGGCGGGGGAGAAGACCGACGACGACGTGTTCCTGGCCCTGCGGCACGAATCCGGCGTGACGACCCACCTGTGGATGAACATGCTCTGCGCCCAGCAGGGGCCGCGCTTCCGGCTGCTGGGCAGCGACGGCGCCTTCACCAAGCACGGCGTCGACCCGCAGGAGCCCTTCATCGTGGCCGGCGGCAGCCCGCTGGATCCGGACTACGGGGTCGAGGACCGCGAGTGGGCCGGGCTGCTGGGCCGCGACGGGCACCTGGACCGGCTGCCCACCGAACGCGGCGCCTACCCGGAGTTCTACCGGATCCTCGCGGAGAAGATCAGGGGCGGCGGGGCGGCGTCGGCACTGCCGGTCCCGGTGGATCCGGCGGGGACGGTGGAAGTGCTGCGGCTGATCGAGCAGGCGCGGGCGCTGGCCTAGCCGTTAGACAGCAATCGGCTGCTCCGTAACTGCCCTTCTGGGGGTCCAAAAGGGCGGTTTGGGCCCACACCGGCAGGGTTCCCTGGCCGAGCTTGCGAGGCGAGGGGGCCGGTGGGGAGGAGCAACCGATGCTAACTCCGGGGTGTTACGCGGAGACCAGTTCGTGCCAGTCGGCGACGAGGGGCAGGTTGTGCGCCTCGGAGACCGAGCGGTGCGCCACCTTGCCACCGGCGATGTTCAGGCCGGCGGCCAGGGCGGCATCGCGTTCGAACGCGGCCTTGACGCCCAGGTTCGCCAGGGCGACGGCGTAGCGCAGGGTGACGTTGGTCAGCGCGTAGGTGGAGGTGTTCGGGACGGCGCCCGGCATGTTGGCAACGCAGTAGAAGATCGTGTTGTGGACCTTGTACGTCGGTTCCTGGTGCGTGGTGGGGTGCGTGTCCTCGAAGCAGCCGCCCTGGTCAACGGCGATGTCCACCAGCACGGAGCCGGGCTTCATGCGGGAGACGAGCTCGTTGGTGACCAGCTTCGGGGCCTTTGCGCCCGGGATCAGCACGGAGCCGATCACGAGGTCGGCGTCGACCACGGACTTCTCGATCTCGTAGGCGTTGGAGGCAACGGTCTTCAGGCGGCCCTGGTACTGGGCATCCAGTTCGCGCAGGCGGTTGATGTTGATGTCCAGGATGGTGACGTCGGCGCCGAGGCCCAGGGCCATGGCGGCGGCGTTGGTGCCGGCCACGCCGGCGCCGAGGACAACCACCTTGGCCGGGCGGACGCCCGGTACGCCGCCGAGCAGCACACCCTTGCCGCCGGCCGGAGCCATCAGCGAGGTGGCGCCCACCTGGACGGACAGGCGGCCCGCGACCTCGGACATCGGGGCGAGCAGCGGCAGGGCGCGGCCTTCCTGGACGGTCTCGTAGGCGATAGCGGTCACGCCGCTGTTGATAAGCGCCTGCGTCAGCTCCGGCTCGGCCGCGAGGTGCAGGTAGGTGAAGAGGATCAGGCCCTTGCGGAAGCGGTGGTATTCGGCCTTGACCGGCTCCTTGACCTTCAGGACCATGTCGGCGCGCGCCCAGACGTCATCTGCTTCGGTGACGATCTCGGCGCCGGCGATGGCGTATTCCTCGTCCGTGATGCCCGAGCCCAGGCCCGCGCCGCGCTCCACCAGGACCGAGTGGCCGTGGGTGCGGAATTCGTGGACACCAGCAGCTGTGATGGCGACGCGGAATTCGTTGTTCTTGATCTCTTTGGGGACACCGATGATCATTTGGGGACTCCATTGCTGGCGGCTTTATGGGCCTGGGTGTGTGGGGGAAGTTGTACTTCCAGAATAAATCCGGCTGTGAGGCAAGCGACAGGCCCGGCCGCGCGTCAGCACCCGGCTTCCGCGGAATTCCGCGCTTTTCCAAATAGTGTGTTGGACATTTGTCGAACCCGCGAGCGTCAGGTGTCGCCTGCTGTCCGTTGGGGGTGACATTCGCCGCCGCATTCCCGGCGCGGGGCCAATGCGCAGTAATGTGGCAGCATGCAGCAGCAGGACGTCGAACAGCTCGTGGAGCAGGTCGCACTGAAACTGGGCCGCGGCCTCTCACTTGAGGACCTGGACGGCCTGCTGCTCGCCTACAGCTCCAACCAGTCGCACGCGGACCGGGTCCGGGTAAATTTCCTGCTCAGCAAGCGGGTCCCGGTGGACGTCAGCGCCTGGCAGCTCTCGCACGGTATCGCGACAGCGGTGCGCCCGGTGGTTGTGCCGGCCAACGAGGACCTGGGCATGCTGGGCCGCGTCTGCGTTCCCCTGCTGCTGCGCGGTTTCCGGGTGGGCTACCTCTGGGTCCAGCTCGACGCCGAGGAACCGAACGCGACGGCGGTCCTCGGCCAACTGCCCGACGTGGCGCGCGAGCTCGAGCAGCTTTCGGCCCTGCTGCTGGAATCCAACACGGCCGAATCCGAGTTCCGCCGCCGCCGCGAGCAGGAATTCCTGGCCGCCTGCCGGGGCGAGTCCAACGCCGTCGCGGCTGTGGGCGGGTGGAAGGAAGTGCAGGGGCGCGGGCCCTGGCAGCTCGTGACGGTCCTGGATGCGGACGGTTGGGCGGAAGGATCGGACCCGATCGCCTCCACGCTGATCCACCGTTCCGCGGCGCTGCAGTCCACGATCGGGGTGGACGCCGCCCTGTTCAGCGCGGGCACGGAGACGCACTCCGTGGTCCTGTTCAAGGAATCTACCGGCCGGGCGGACCACGCCCAGGTGCTGGTCCACTACCAGCTGGAGCTGGCCAAACGCTCCGGCAGGGCGGTCGATCGGATCATCCTGGGGACCTCCGAGGGCTTCGCACGGCCGCGGGAACTGGCGGACGCCTACCGCCAATCCCGGCAGGCCGCACAGGCGGCGGCGGTGGATCCCCAGCTGGGGGAGCTCGTCGACTGCCGCGCCACCGGAATCTATCAGCTGCTGGCCTCGGCGGGCGGCGGTGCGGGGGCATGGGCGGACGCCGGGTCTGTCTATTTCCGCCTCCTGGAGGACCATGACCGGAACCAGGAGCTGCTGCCGGTGCTGGAGCTCTTCTACGACAACGACGGCTCGGTCCAGGAAGTGGCGGACAAGCTGCACCTGCACCGGAGCAGCATCTACAACCGGCTGGGCCGGATTCGGCAGCTGCTGGGCGTGGACCCGCTCAAGGGGATGGTGCGGCTGGAGCTGCATGCGGCGCTGAAGGCGCGGCGCTGGGCGGGAAGGCCCAGGATTTAGTGCTCGCGGTTGGAGGAGTCGGAGTCCAAGGCAGGGTCCCGTGCCGTCTCCCGCGCTGCCTCTCGCGCCACGTCCCGCGATGCCTCTCGCGCGCTTTCTCGCGCGCTTTCTCGCGCGCTTTCCCGCCTGCGGCGGGTAATCCTGCCGTCCATCCACATCGCCACAGCCACAAACGCAACACAGCTGGACATAAAGGCTGCCGTATTGTTCAGCCCCATCGCGGTTCCGAGGATGCCGGTGAGCACCATGGCGGCAATGCCTGCCACAATGTGCCACCCTCTGAACTTACCCACAATCCAAGCGTAACCCCGGCCTTCCCCACGTTTCCGCGCAGGGCCGGGATCGTTGTTTGATCCTTATCACGCCGTCACGAAGCATCCGCGGCACCGTCATTTCCGTGGCCCCGGGCGCCGTCGGCGGTACTGTTCTTCTTCTGCTTCTCAAGCCAGGCCATGATGTCGGCGAGTCTGATCCGACGGTGCGTGCCCCGGTATTCCACCGGAATTTCACCACGGTCCGTCATGTTCCGCAGGTAGGTGTGCGAGATTCCCGCCAGCTCCGCGGCCCGCGACGTGGTGAGCATTTCCTCCACGCTGCTGACCGTCACCGCCTCGCCCCGGCTGAACCGGGCCAGCAGGTCGACGACGGCGTCCCGCGCCTGGGCCGGCAGCCGGTGGACGGTGCCGTCCACGAACACCGTGATGTCGTCGCTGCCGTGGAGAGCGTACTGGAGTTTCTGCGCCTCATCGGCCGGAAGGGCGGCCGCCACCCGGGGAGCTATCTGTGTCATGGAGTGCATCCTAGCGCCCGCGGATCAGCCGCACACTGCCGCCTGCCAGCCATGCCATGCCATGCCCTGCCGCGCCGCTACAGCCCCAGCTCCTCGAGGATCGGAAGCTTCGCCCGGACCCAGGCGCGGGCCTCGGTGGCGCTCGGCGCGGAGAGCGCCAGTTTGGCCAGCTCCTGCGCCTCGGCCAGGGTGACGGTCTTCAGCACTGCCGCCACGGCGGCGAGCGACCGGGCCGTCATGGACAGCGTCGAGACGCCAAGCCCGGTCAGGACGACGGCGAGGGCGGGATCCGCGGCGGCCTCGCCGCAGACGCCGACGGGCTTGTTGTGGCCTTCCGCGGCGGAACCCTCCACGGTCAGCCCGACCAGCCGAAGGACGGCGGGCTGCCAGGGCGTGTTGAGAGCGGCGAGCGGGCCGAGCTGGCGGTCCGCGGCCATGGCGTACTGGGTGAGGTCGTTGGTGCCCAGGCTCGCGAACCCCACTTCCCGGAGGATGGCCTCGGCGGTGAGCGCCGCGGACGGCACTTCCACCATCACGCCTGGGGTCTTGATTCCGGCCTCGGCGCACAGCGTGGCGAAGCGGGCGGCCTCCTCGGCGGTGGAAATCATCGGCGCCATCACCCAGACGTCCGCCTCGGATTCCTGCTCGGCCCGGGCGATGGCCTGCAGCTGGCGTTCCAGCACGCCCGGCGTCGTGAAATCGGTGCGGTACCCGCGGACGCCGAGGGCCGGGTTCGGTTCGGTGGCGTCGGTGAGGAACGGCAGCGGCTTGTCCGCGCCGGCGTCAAGGGTCCGGAGCACCACCTTCTTGCCCGGGAAGGCGTCGAAGACGCCCTTGTACGCGGCAGCCTGTTCGTCCACGGTGGGCTCGGTGTCCCGCTCCAGGAAGCAGAATTCGGTCCGGAACAGCCCCACCCCCTGCGCGTTGAGCTTGGCGGCGGCCACGGCGTCCTTGGCCCCGCCGACGTTGGCGAGCAGCGGCACCAGGTGGCCGTCCGCCGTCGCGCCGGTGCCGTCAAAGTCGGCCAGCAGCGAGGCGGTGGCGGCCCAGTGTTCGGCCGCGGCCCGCTGGGAGTCATCCGGGTCCGCCGTGATCAGTCCGGCGGCGCCGTCCACGTACACCTCCGTGCCGTCCGGCAGCTGGTCGACGCCGGTCGCGGCGACGACGGCGGGAAGGCCCAGCGAGCGGGCAATGATGGCGGTGTGGGACTGCGGCCCGCCGCCTGCCGTGAGCAGGGCGAGGATCTTCTCCGGGTCCAGGGTGGCGGTGTCCGCCGGGGCCAGGTCCTCGGCGATCAGGATGAACGGGGTGGGCGAGGACGGGATGCCCGGTGCCGGGACTCCGCGCAGTTCGGCCACGATCCGGGCCCGGACGTCCAGGACGTCGGTGGCGCGCTCGGCCATGTAGCCGCCCAGGTTGTGCAGCATTTCCGAGACAGAGCCGCCGGCTTCCCAGATGGCCCGCTGGCTGGACGTGCCGCGGCCGATCAGTTTGGCGGCCGATTTCAGGAGCATGGTGTCCGTCGCCATGAGCGCAGTCGCTTCCAGGACCGCCTTGCCGTCGCCGCTGACCGTCTCCGCCCGGGCCTTCAGCTCATCGTGGACGGCTTTGGCGGCGGTCTTCAGCGCCGCCGTCGCGTCCTCGGCGGTGACGCCGGCCGGCAGCTGTTCCCCGGCCGGCGGTTCGCTGACGGGTTTGGGCATCTGGCGGATGGTTCCGATGATGCGGCCGGGGCTGACGCCTACTCCTGGGAAGTTCTGCACTGAAGGTCCTCATTCTCTGCCGTGGGCCCGTAAGCCGGTGAGTCAGGTAGCGCCGGAGCCGGCCGTCCGATCCGGCCGGAGACTCCGTGCCGGATCGTCCGGGTAGGCCAGTCGACGGCTACGTCGGCGGGCGGATCCGGTACCTGAAAAAATTGTATGTGATGCACTTCATATAGCGTTGCTATAGGTGCTAGGGTAGCGGTTATGAGTTTCGATGGCCAGCTTCCGCCAAAGACGCGGCTGCTCCGTGCAGCCGCCGAGTTGCTGGCCAACTCCGCCGGGGGTGCGGTTTCCACCCGCCAGATCACGCAGCTGGCTGGCGTCACGGCGCCCACCCTCTACCACCACTTCGGTGACAAGGAAGGGCTGTTCGACGCCGTCGTCGCGGCAGGTTTCGAAGAGTACGTCGCGGGCGAACGTGACTTTGCGCCGTCCGGGCAGCCGCTGGAAGATATCCGGCGGATGTGGGACAACCATGTGCAGTTCGGGCTCAACCAGCCGGAACTGTACCTCGTCATGTTTGGGAATATCCGCCCCGAGAGCCGCCCGGCGGTCGTCGCCGACGCCGAGGGCCTCATGGAGGAGATGCTGAACAAGGCCGCCGTCGCCGGCCAACTGAACGTCCCTCCGCGGGAGGCAGCCAGGAGCATCCTGGCTGCCAACGTGGGGGTGACGCTGATGCTGATCACGGAAAAGGCGCCCGAGCGCAACCTCGAGCTCTCCACCATGACCCGCGACGCCATGATCTTTGCGGTGTCCTCGGACCAGGCCAAGAGCAGCAGCCCTGAAGCCTCCGGGAAATCCTCGGTGGTTGTGGCGGCGATCGCCCTGAACGCGGCATTGCAGGCATCGCACTCGGACCAGCTGTCCAGCTCGGAACTCAAGCTCTTCCTCGAATGGCTCCACCGGATCTCAACCAGCTCCACCAGCTAGCTTTCGCGAAATTATCGGACGATCCTGCGATGCAGCAGGAATGACGGTTAGGAATTCACATGGCAACAGAGACAGTTGCGAAACCCCGCACCAGCATGCGGGTACACGTCCAGAAATTCGGGACGTTCCTGTCCGGAATGATCATGCCCAACATCGGCGCGTTCATCGCCTGGGGCATCATCACGGCGCTGTTCATCCCGGCGGGATTCCTGCCGAATGAGGAGCTCGCCAAGCTGGTCGGACCAATGATCACCTACCTGCTGCCGCTCCTGATCGGCTACACCGGCGGCCGGATGGTCTACGGCGTGCGCGGCGGCGTCGTGGGCGCTGTGGCCACCACGGGTGTCATCGTCGGCACGGACATCCCCATGTTCATCGGCGCCATGATTCTCGGCCCCCTCACGGCCTGGCTCATGATGAAGGTGGACAAGATCTGGGAAGGCCGGGTCAAGCCCGGCTTCGAAATGCTCATCGACAACTTCTCGGCCGGCATCCTGGCCGCCGGCATGGCGGTCGTCGGCATGCTGGTCGTCGGCCCGGTGGTGAAGGCCTTCAGCAACGGCGCCAGCGCCGTCGTCGAATTCCTGGTTCTTAACGGACTGCTGCCGTTCACCAGTATCTTTATCGAACCCGCCAAGGTCCTGTTCCTGAACAACGCGGTCAACCACGGCATCCTCACGCCGCTGGGAACGCAGCAGGCCCTTGAGGAGGGCAAGTCCCTCCTGTTCCTGCTCGAAGCCAACCCCGGTCCCGGCTTCGGCATCCTGCTGGCCTACTCGATCTTCGGCACGGGGCTCGCCCGGGCGTCAGCGCCGGGCGCAGCCGTCATCCAGTTCGTCGGCGGCATCCATGAGATCTACTTCCCGTACGTGCTGATGAAGCCCATCATGATCCTCGCCGCCATCGGCGGCGGCATGACCGGCATCTTCACCCTGGTGGTCACCGGCGCCGGGCTCCGCTCACCGGCAGCCCCGGGCAGCATCCTTGCCGTCTACGCAGCGACCGCACGCGACAGTTACGTCGGCGTGACACTCTCCGTGCTGTTCGCCACCATCGTGTCCTTCCTCATCGCCTCGGTGATCCTGAAGGCCAGCAAGGCGACCGCGGAGGACGACCTGGACGAAGCCACCCACCGGATGGAAGCCCTCAAGGGCAAGAAGAGCTCGATTTCCTCCGCCCTGACCGGCGCGGGCATGAACGCCGGCGGCGTCGCCGTCCTCGCCGGACCGGTCAAGAACATCGTCTTTGCGTGCGACGCCGGTATGGGCTCCAGCGCGATGGGCGCCTCGGTGCTGCGGAACAAGATCAAGGCGGCCGGCTTCCCGGACGTCAAGGTCACCAATTCCGCGATCGCCAACCTCACGGACACGTACGACGTCGTCATCACGCACCAGGATCTGACGGAGCGGGCCAAGCCCGTCACCGCCAGCGCCGTCCACGTTTCGGTGGACAACTTCATGAACAGCCCGCGCTACGACGAGATCGTGGAGCTCGTCCAGGCCAGTAACACGGACGGGGGAACGGGCGCCGCCGCCCCGGCGGCTGGTGCTGCTCCCGCCGTCGGCGCTCCTGCCGCTGCCGCGGCGGAAGCACCCGAGGAGGCCGGTCCCGCCGGCATCCTGGTGGCCGAAAGCGTTGTCCTCAACGGCGCCGCAACCACGCGGGACGCCGCCATCGACGAGGCCGGCCGGCTCCTGCTGGACCGCGGCGCCGTCGACTCCGGCTACCTGGACGCCATGCACGAACGCGAGGAGTCCGTGTCCACGTACATGGGCAGCTACCTCGCCATCCCGCACGGGACCAACGCCGCGAAGGACCACATCATGAAGTCCGCGGTTTCCGTGGTCCGGTACCCGGACGGCATCGACTGGAACGGCAAGGAAGTGAAGTTTGTGGTCGGCGTCGCCGGCATCAACAACGAACACCTGCAGATCCTGTCCTCGATCGCCAAGGTCTTCACCAACAAGGCGCAGGTGGCACAGCTTGAGGCGGCCACCACCGTCGAGGAAGTCCTTGACCTGTTCGGAAAGGTCAATTCATAGTGAAGGCCGTTCATTTTGGAGCCGGGAACATCGGACGCGGGTTCGTGGGCTTGCTGCTGCACGAGGCGGGGTATGAGGTGGTGTTCGCGGATGTCGCGGAGGACCTTATCAACCAGCTGGCCGCCGCGGACAGCTACCAGGTCCACGAGGTGGGGGACAACCCCGCCGTCCGCACCGTGGAGAACTTCCGCGCGCTGAACTCCAGCACCCAGGAGGCGGACGTCATCGCGGAAATCGCGACGGCGGACATCGTCACCACCGCCGTGGGGCCCCACATCCTCAAGTTCCTGGCGCCTGTGATCGCCAAGGGGATCACGGCCCGCGCCGCCGGGCTGGCGCCACTGCAGGTGATGGCGTGTGAGAACGCCATCAACGCCACGGACACCCTGAAGGCCGAAGTCGCAGCGCAGTGGGATCCGGCCGCCGGCTCCCTGGACGCGGCCGCCGTCTTCGCTAACACGGCGGTGGACCGGATCGTGCCCAACCAGGAGCCCGGGCAGGGCCTGGACGTCACGGTGGAGACCTTCTACGAATGGGTCATCGACCGGACCCCGTTTGCGGGCAAGGAGCCGGTGATTCCGGGAGCGACGTTCGTGGATGACCTGGAGCCGTACATCGAGCGGAAGCTGTTCACCGTGAACACCGGGCATGCCGCGGCGGCCTATTTCGGTTTCGAAGCCGGCCTGGGCAAGATTTCCGAGGCCATGGCCGATCAGGATGTCGCCGCGGACGTGCGCGCCGTCCTGGACGAAACCAAGGAACTGCTGGTGGCCAAGCACGGCTTCAACCGTGACGAGCAGGAGGCCTACGTCCAGAAGATCCTGGGCCGTTTCTCCAACCCGCACCTGCCGGACGCCGTGAATCGGGTGGGACGGGCGCCGCTGCGCAAGCTCAGCCGGCACGAACGCTTCATCGGGCCCGCAGCGGAGCTGGCCGAACGCGGGATCGTCCCGGAGGCCCTGCTCGGTGCGATCGCCGCGGCCCTGCGCTTCAACGATCCGGCCGACACTGAAGCCGTGGAGCTCGGGAAGATTCTGGCTTCCTCGGGCGCGGACGAGGCGACGGCGACCATTACCGGTCTGGCGCCGGACCACCCGCTGTTCAAGGCCGTCTCCGCCATGGTCGAGGAGGCCAAGGCCGCCGTCTAGCCCGATTCCCATCGCGAAAGCAAGCCGCCGGCGCCGGAACTCACCCGAGTTCCGGCGTCGGCGTCTTTGTTGGCGCCCCCTCGGTTGCGCTATCACTTGGTGCGCCCAAATCCGGGTTCTAACCACCGGAAGTGATAGGGCGACTCCTTCTCTTTGACCATTAGGTAGCCTAACTGTTAGGCTACCTAACTATGAGTGTGAGCGAAACGACCGACCCCGGCCTTCTGGCCCTGGCCCAGGACTTCCGTGAGGCCCTCCGCCACAGCATCTACCTCGTCCGCCGACTGGACGCTGACGGCGAGCTCAGCGCCGCCCAGCTCAGCACGCTCAAGATGCTGATGGACGCAGGAACTTCCCGCGAAGGCGACGGTGGTTCCTCCGCCGCCGGAGTGCGGGTCGGTGAAATCGCCCGGAACCTAGGCGTCAGGGTACCCAGCGCCACCGAGCAGATCATCAAGCTCGAGCGCGCCGGCCTCGCTCGGCGCGAACCGGACCCCGAGGATTCCCGGGCCGTCCGGGTGAGGCTCACCGAAGCCGGGGTCGCCGCCGTCGCCTCCGCCAATGAGCGCCGCAATGCCGTCATGGCCGGCGTCCTCTCCTCCCTTTCGGACGATGAACGCGCCGCCCTGGCTGCCGCCCTGCCGGTCATTGGCAGGATCAACGCGACGGTCCAGGCCTGATCTTCAACCGACATTCCAATCAACCAGGAGTACCCAATATGCACGGCCAGCCAGCCGACACCCTACCGGCAGCCGACGTTACCCTCGAGGCGGAGAAGGCCTCACTACTCAAGCAGCCCAGGGCGGTGTGGGCCACGGCTCTCGCAGCCGTCTTCGCCTTCATGGGCATCGGGCTGGTGGATCCCATCCTGCCCGCGATCGCCAAGAACCTGGATGCCTCGCAAAGCGAGGTATCCCTGCTCTTTACGAGCTATTTCCTCGTTACCGCCGTTGCGATGCTGATTACCGGCTACGTCTCCTCCCGGATCGGCGGTAAGCGGACGCTGCTGATCGGGCTGGCAGTGATCGTCGCGTTCGCCTCGCTGTCGGGCACCTCGGGCAGCGTGGCTGAGCTCATCGGCTTCCGGGCCGGCTGGGGGCTGGGCAACGCCCTCTTTGTGGCCACGGCGCTGGCCGTGATTGTCGGCGTCGCGAGCGGCGGAGCCGGCACGGCGATCATCCTGTACGAGGCCGCCCTCGGCCTGGGCATCTCCCTGGGCCCGCTCCTGGGTGCACTGCTTGGCGGCTGGCAGTGGCGCGCCCCGTTCTTCGGCACCGCCGTGCTGATGGCCTCCGCGTTCATCGCGCTTATTGCCCTGTTACCCAAGACGCCGCTGCCTGAGCGGAAGGTCCGGCTCCGGGATCCGCTCCTCGCGTTGGGGCACAAGGGACTCCGGACGACGGCGGCCAGCGGCCTGTTCTACAATTACGGCTTCTTCACCGTCCTGGCCTTCACGCCCTTCATCCTGGGCATGGACGCGTACGGGATCGGTGGGGTGTTCTTTGGTTGGGGCGTCGCCGTTGCTGTGTTCTCCGTGTTTGCTGCGCCTGTGCTGCAGAACCGCTTCGGGGCCGTCCGGGTGCTCACCGGCACCCTGGTCCTGCTGGTGCTGGACCTCGTGGGCTTGGGACTGGCCGCCGGGCACTCGGTGCCTGCCGTCGTGGTCCTGGTGGTGGTTTCCGGGGCGCTCCTGGGCGTCAACAACACCATCTACACGGAGCTGGCCATGGGGGTTTCCGATTCGCCCCGGCCGGTGGCCTCCGCCGGGTACAACTTCGTGCGCTGGATGGGCGGCGCACTGGCGCCCTTTGCCGCCGCGCAGCTGGGCGAGCACTTCGGCCCGCAGGTCCCCTTCTTCGCCGGTGCGCTGGCCATGGTGGCCGCGATTGCCGTGGTCTTCGGCGGACGCCGCTACCTGACCGCGCACGAGCCGCGAGTGGTCTAGCCAGCCCGCGGCCGCGGGCACAACCCTCCAAGGTCACAGAAAACGCCCATGTTCCGCAGGAACACGGGCGTTAGCTGTCACCTCGCGGGGTGCAAGGCGCGGGTGCCGAACGGCTCAGGCTTTTGCCGACTCCTTCGCGGAACCCTTGGGCACGAAGAGGGTCTCGGCCTGCTCCAGTGACATTCCGTTGGTCTCCGGCACCTTGAACTTCACGAAGAAGAACGACGCCGCCGCGAACATCGCGTACATGGCGTAGGTCAGGGGCAGCGAGGCAGCCGCCATGGCAGGGAAGCTCAGGGTGATGGCGAAGTTCGCGATCCACTGCGCGGCCGCGGCGAGGCCCAGGGCGCGGGCACGGATCCGGGACGGGAAGATTTCGCCCAGCAGCACCCAGACGAGCGGGCCCCAGGAGGCGCCGAAGCTGATCACAAAGACGTTGGCGGCCACCAGGGCGGCAGGGCCCCATGCGCCGGGCAGCGAAATCGCGTCGCCGGTTCCGGTGGCGGACCCGAAGGCCAGGGCCATGGTGCCCAGCGAGGCGGCCATGCCGATGGAACCCGCGAGCATGATGGGACGGCGGCCGATCCGGTCTACCAGGGCGATCGCCACGAGGGTCACCAGGATGTTCGTGACGGCCGTGGCCACGGAAATCGTCAGGGAGTCCTTTTCCTGGAACCCGACAGCCTTCCACAGGGTGGTGGAGTAGTAGAAGATCACGTTGATCCCGACAAACTGCTGCAGCACCGACAGGATGATGCCGATCCACACCACGGGCTGCAGGCCGAAGGCCTTGCCGCGCAGGGACCCCTTCTGGCCCGCGACCTTGTCCTCCTCGATGGCGGTCTTGATGTCGCGCAGGTGGCGGTCTGTGTCCTCATCCGGGGCGATGGACTGGAAGACCTTGAGGGCTTCCTCATCCTTGCCCTGGAACACCAGGAAACGCGGCGACTCGGGGAGGGTGTAGGCAATCCAGCCGTAGACGACGGCGGGGACCGCACCGGCGAGGAACATCCAGCGCCAGGCCTCGAGGCCGAACCAGAGATCCTGGTCTGCGCCGCCGGCGAAGTTCGCGAAGAGGGCGTCCGAGAGCAGCGCGGCGAAGATACCGGTGGTGATGGCGAGCTGCTGGAGCGAGGCCAGGCGTCCGCGGACGTGGCGCGGGGAGATCTCGGAGATGTAGGCCGGGGCGATCACGGAGGCAAGGCCGATGCCCAGTCCGCCGACGAGGCGCCAGAAGATAAGGTCCCACACGCTGAAGGCGAAGCCCGTGCCGATGGCGCTGACCAGGAACAGCAGCGCACCGATCTTCATGGCCGGGATGCGCCCGTAGCGGTCGGCAACCTTGCCGGCCAGGAAGGCGCCCGCCGCGCAGCCGAGGAGGGCGACGGCCACGGCGAAGCCGGTCACGGCCTCGCTGAGCGCGAACTCGTCCTTGATGGCGTCGACGGCGCCGTTGACCACCGAGGAGTCAAAGCCGAAGAGGAAGCCGCCCACGGCGCCCGCCACGGCCAGCCAAATGACCCGGTGGGGGATCTTGGCGGCGGTCTGGTCTTGGGTGGTTGTCATTCGGCTCCCTCGGCATTTCGCGTTCCACGGCCTGCGCCGCAGCTACCAAGTCTTACACCAGAGCCGGAGCGACCCCTGTCACACGCCGCAAAAAGTGAGACGAAACATACAGGGCGCCGTCGAGGTGAGACTTCGCGCCGATGTCTGGTCCAACCATGGGCGCGAACTCTCTCCTCGGTGGTTCCGGGCGGGGATGTGTGGGGGACGGGTGGAGTGCAAGGTGTGGATAACCTAAGCAGGCGGCGCCGGATCCCGTCATCATGAGGGGATGCGCCGATTTGAGCTCCCGCGTCCACTGGCTGATGGCTCTTTCTCCGTCCTTGCCGCGGATGCCGCGGGAATCCCACGGAAGCGGACCCGTGCCCAGGATCTGGTCACCGTGTCCCGTGGCATCCGCGTCCCGGTCGGGAGCGGCGCGCAAGGCACCGCTGCGTTGAGGGCCTACTGCCAGCTCGATGAATGCACGGTTCTCGGCCACTTCCCGGCGGCGCGGATTTGGAGCGTTGGCCTGCCCCTTTGGGCCGACTGCGACTGGCGGATCCATCTGGCCCGGCCCCGGGGTGGCAGCATCCCCAAGCGGGCAAACGTGGCGGGCCACCGGCTTGATCTGCGGACCGGGGACGTGGTGATTCTCGACGGCGTCCGGGTCACTTCGCCCGAACGCACCTTCCTCGACTTGGCGGCTACTCTGCGGTTGGACGACCTCGTGGCCGCCGGCGATTCCCTGGTGTCTGAGCACGGTCCGGAGTTTCCCTTTTGGACCGGTTGGGCTGGGTCGAGGTGAGGATCTCGAAGGACGACCTGCAGGGAGAGCGCCCCGCCGTCGTCGGCAGGGTCCGACGCACGATTCAGTCCCGGGGATGGACGCCGAGGTGAGAGTTCGCGCCCTTACACAGGGGAGACATGGGCGCGAAGTCTCACCTCGGCCCGGCTCAGCGCTCGACCAGGATCCCGTCCGGATCGCACCAGATCCTGGCGCCGGGCCGAATTACGACGCCGTCGATCTCCAGTTCCACGTCGCTCTCTCCGTCGCCCGTCTTGGCGCTCTTGCGCGGGTTGCTGCCCAACGCCTTCACGCCGAGCGGCAGCCCCGCGATGGCGGTCCGGTCACGGATTGCGCCGTTGATCACGACGCCGGCCCAGCCGTTCGCGACGGCGCTTGCCGCGATCAGGTCCCCCATGAGCGCAGTGCGCAGAGATCCGCCGCCATCCACCACCAGGACCGCCCCGTCGCCGGGTGTGGCGAGGGCGGACTTGACCAGGGCGTTGTCCTCGAAGCAGCGGATGGTCCGGACCGGGCCGCTGAAGTGGGTATGGCCGCCGAGCGACTGGAACTGCAGAGCCACGGAGTCAAGCTCCTCGCCCCGTTCGTCGAAGAGATCGGCGGTATTAACAGCGGATGCGGCCATGAGTTCTCCTGTGCACTGGAAAGAGGGGTGCGGATCGTGATCCCCACGATAGTCTGGCTCCACACTGACCTTCAGTCTGCGTCATCCGTTTCCGGGGGGAACCGAACCACATGAGCCTGTCCGATATGCCCGGAGCAGCTCCGGACCCTGCCCGTGGCCGCCTCGCCGCTGACGGCCCGACGGCGGTGGCGCTCGCCGAACCCGACAGGGCCGTCCGGCCGGTATGGATTGCCGGAGTCGTCCTCGTTAACCTGGGCATCAATGCGGCCTTCTTCGGCCCGATCCAGGTCCTCCTTGGCCAGCAGGCGGAAGCGTTCAGCGAAGGCGACAAAGAAGCCATCCTCGCCCTCGTGACCGGAGCCGGTGCTGCCGTCTCACTCGTGGCCAACCCGTTGTTCGGCGCATTCAGCGACCGCACCACCTCGCGCCTGGGTCGACGGGTCCCCTGGGTACTCTTCGGCGCCGTCCTCGGCGCCGCGGCCCTGATCGCGCTCGCGGGGGCGCCCAACGTGGCCATCATGACGCTGCTCTGGTGCCTGGTGCAGGCCGGGTGCAACGGTGCCTATGCCGCCATCACCGCGGCCATCCCGGACCGTGTGCCCGTGGCCCAGCGCGGCACGGTGGGGGGACTCGCCGCCATGGGACAGACAGTGGGCATCCTCGTCGGCGCCGTGATCGCCGCAGCGGTGACGGGGAACTTCGCCGTCGGCTATCTGGTCTGCGCCGTGGCGCTGCTCGCCGGCGTCGTGCTGTATTTCTTCAGGAACGACGACGTCCAGCTCCCCGCGGGGGCCCGCCCGCCGTTCAGCCTGGCCGGCTTCGCGAGGGGTTTCTGGATTTCCCCGGCGCTCTACCCGGACTTCGCCTGGGCCTGGCTGACCCGGCTCCTGGTGAACATCGGCAACCACATGGTGACCCTTTACCTGCTCTTCTTCCTCAAGGACGCGGTCCGCCTTGAAGAGACGCAGGGCATCGCGCCGGAGTTCGGCGTGTTGGTCCTGACCGGGCTTTACGCCGTCATGGTGATCATCACCAGCGTGATCGGCGGCCGGCTGAGCGACCGGATGGGTAAGCGGAAGCCGCTGGTGATCATCTCGTCCGTCATCATTGCGGTGGCCTCGCTGATCCTCGCGTTCGCGCCGAACTGGGCCGGCGCCCTCCTGGGCGCCTCGGTGCTGGGCATCGGCTTCGGCTGCTACCTCGCGGTGGACTTCGCCCTCATCACCCAGGTCCTCCCGGCGGCGCTGAGCCGCGGAAAGGATCTGGGTGTCCTCAACATCGCCAATTCCCTGCCCCAGGTGCTCGCTCCGCTCATCGCCTTCCCCTTCGTGACGCTGTGGGGCGGCTACGTTTCCCTGTACGTCGCGGCGGCTGTGATCGGCCTGCTCGGGGCCGTCTTTGTGGTCAAGATCAAGGGCGTCGACTAGGGCCCGGACCCGCCGCCGGGGAGGCTGTGCCCGGGTGCGGGCGGCACCGCCTGTGACTCGCTGAGGGCCCGGGAGCGTGGCGTATAGTGGACGGAATTGCCGCGGCAGTGCTGTGGGGGATCCCTCCGGGCTGCCGAGAAAACCGACCCCGGAACGCTGCTGATGCCTGAATTCCACTCAGAACTTCCACCGATGGCTCCTCCGCCCACCCTGCCCCGGCAGCGGCTCCGCTACACGCGGATCCTCGACGTTGCCGCCGGGTTCGCCCGCAAGGGCCTGGACTCCGTGGTCCTCTCCGAAGTCGCTGCCAAGGCCGATGTTCCGCTGGGCACCCTGTACCGCTACTTTCCCTCCGCCACCCAGCTCATGCTGGCGCTCTACCGCAAGCAGCTCACGGAACTGCATGCGGCCAACTCGCCGGCCGGAGTCCCCGAACGGGACGTTCCGGCCCAGGCTCTCGTCGGGGTTGTCATGGAAATTTTCCACATGCGCCTGATGCAGCCCGCCGTGGAGCAGTGCCTGAACAAAGCCGTTTACACCAAAGGCACGGACACCACGAGGCTGCTCCGCGAGATCGACTCCACGGCTGAGAAGGCCGTCACCGAAGTGAGCGGCGACGCCGCCATTTCCCGGGTCCTGCTGCTGACCGTCACCGGACTGGTCCAGTCCGTCCGCTGCCGCCGCCTCTCGCTCTTCGAGGCCGAGGGAGACCTCAAGAAGGCCTGCTTCCTGCTGACATCCAGCCGCCCTGCCGCGTAACTGGTCTAGACCAATCCGGTTTTCTACTGGGCAGTAGGGGCCGTTTTGCGTGATGCGGCTCACCAGAAACGCGGGATAAACGTTTCACCGGATGCCGGCGTGTGTCGTGTGACACCTTGCGCCCGGAATGTTGTGTTTACCATTGCAGAACCGGAGCGGCCCTGCCGCCTGCAGTACCCGGAGCGTCACCGCAGACCCACCACCTCGGGTCGCTGCCGACGTTCCCCAGACCATCTTGAGCATGCCTGTGCTTGAGCTTCCATGAGCCGTACGCCCACGGTGAGCCCCAGGAGACAACGACGTGTCCACTGAAACGATCAACCCCACCGACGCCACTTCCCCCGCCGAGCCTGTAGCGGTGCTCACCGACGAGGAAATTTTCGCATCCCACCAGGGCGGCAAGCTTTCCATTTCCAGCACCGTGCCGCTGGCCAGCAAGCGCGACCTGTCCATCGCCTACACGCCCGGCGTTGCCCAGGTCAGCCGCGCCATCGCCGCCACCCCGGAACTCGCCAAGACGCTCACGTGGGCCCAGCGCCTCGTCGTCGTCGTGAGCGACGGCACCGCCGTCCTGGGCCTCGGCGACATCGGCGCCAGCGCCTCGCTGCCCGTGATGGAGGGCAAGTCGGCCCTGTTCAAGGCCTTCGGCGAGCTCGACTCCATCCCGTTGGTACTCAACACCACCAACGTCGACGAGATCGTGGAGACCCTGGTCCGCCTGCGCCCGAGCTTTGGCGCCGTCAACCTCGAGGACGTCTCGGCGCCGCGCTGCTTCGAACTTGAGGACAAGCTCATCGAGGCCCTCGATTGCCCCGTTATGCACGACGACCAGCACGGCACCGCCGTCGTGGTCCTCGCGGCCCTGACCGGCGCCGCGAAGGTGACCGGCCGCGGGCTCGAAAAACTCCGCGTTGTCGTCTCGGGCGCCGGCGCGGCCGGAATCGCCGTCGCGCAGATGCTTCTTGCCGCCGGGATCACCGACGTGGTGCTGCTGGACTCCCGCGGCGTCATCAACAGCGACCGTCCGGACATCGCCGCCGACCCCGCCAGCAAGAAAGCGCAGCTGGCCGCGAGCGGCAACCCGCGCGGCGTCTCCGGCGGCCCGGCCGAGGCCCTGCTGGACGCCGACGTGTTCATCGGTGTCTCGTCCTCCAAGCTGGCCGAGGAGCACCTCCAGCTCATGAGCCAGGACGCGATTGTGTTCGCCCTGTCCAACCCGGACCCCGAAGTCCTGCCGGAGGTCGCCCGCAAGTATGCGGCCGTCGTCGCCACGGGCCGCAGCGACTTCCCGAACCAGATCAACAACGTCCTCGCGTTCCCCGGCATCTTCCGCGGCGCCCTCGACGCCGGCGCCCGCCGGATCACGCCGGCCATGAAGCTGGCCGCGGCCCGCGCCATCGCCGAACTGGCCGATGAGGACCTGTCCGCCGACTACATCGTCCCCAGCCCGCTGGACTCGCGGGTGGCCCCGGCGGTGGCCGCCGCCGTGGCCGCGGCGGTTGAAGCCGAGTAACCACAGCTGAACAGACGTCGACGGCGGCACGTCCTTGGGGGATGCGCCGCCGTCGACGTGCCGGCCTCCGGCCCGCTCCGAGGCCGGGCCGGCCCATAGACTGGGGCCATGAACCCCGAGACTGTTGTGACGATCCTGTGCGGCCTCGCCATCCTGGTGGGCGTGGCCGGAACCGTCATCCCCGTGCTGCCCGGCAGCATCCTGATCGGGCTGAGCCTGCTGGCATGGGCCATCTGGGGCGGCGCCGGAACCACCGGCTGGGTGGTGTTCGCGATCGGCATGGTCTTCGTCTTAGCGGGGATGGCCGCCAGCGCGGTCCTGACAGGCCGGAAACTCAAACAGCACAGCATCCCGGGCCGCTCGGTCGTCACCGGGCTGGTGTTCGGTGTGGTGGGGATGTTTATCATCCCGGTGGTGGGCCTGTTCGTCGGTTTCGCCGCGGGCCTGCTGCTGAGCGAGCTGCACCGCACGCGGGTTTTTGGTACCGCCGTGGCCTCCAGCTGGGCGGCGCTGAAAGCCACCGGACTGGGAATGATCGTCGAGTTCGGACTCGCCTGCCTCGCCGGCAGCACCTGGGTGATCGGCCTGTGGGTTTCGGCCGCGGCCTAGTCTGCCCCCGCCTGCCCGCGCCCATTAACATGGATACATGAGCTCCGGACCAGGAGGATCCACACCCCTTTCCGCGCTGTACCGCGACCACCGCGACCTGACGCCGTTCCGCACCCCGGTCATCCGGACACCCGTCCGCGGCCTCGCCGACGGTGTGGGAGGTGTGGTGTCCGGGGTCCTGGCCGGGCGGATCCGCGGCGCCTTGCCTGTGGAGGGCGGCGCGCCCCGGCTCGGCAAGGTCGGCGGGAGGGCGCCGGCCAAGGCGGCGAGGGCAGTCCATGCCGCCATCTTTGGTAGCTCCGACCCGGACCGGCTGATCGCGCTGGCGCACACCTACCCCGGCTGGGCAGGGCTGTGCTACCTGATGGCGGGGTTGCAGAGCTACGCCCAGGGCGGCCATCTTCGCGCATCCGAACTGCTCCAGCGCGGACTGCTGACCAGGAATGACGACGACGCCAACCGTTACGCCTTTACGTACCTGGCCCGCGTCATCACCAGGGTGTCCGTGGCGGAGCGGGTCGAGGTTCCGGTCCTGTTCAGCGAGGAAGCCGTGTTCCTGGCGTTGTCCCATTCGCTGCGCGAGACCGGCCAGGGGGAGGCCGCCCTCGCGGCCCTGACCGGGCTGCCGCCGTCGTTACCCATGGCCCTGGCGCGCTGCTCCTTGGCCGCTTCGCTGGGACGGGATGCGGACGTGGTGGCGGATACGGAAGGACTGCTCAACGGGGATGACCTTTCGGCTGCGTTGCTTCTGGTCCGGGCGCGCTCGCTGCGGAAGTTCGGTGCCAACGCGGCGGCCCGTGCCGCCCTGCAGGAAGTCCTGCGCCGACGCGGAACCGACTTGACGCTCCGCAGCGATGCCCTGACGGACCGGACCCTCCTGCTGCTGGACAATGGGCGGAGGGCGCTCAGCCGCCGTGAGTGGCAGCCCCGCCCGCCCGCCGCTCTGGAGCCGGTCCGGGCTGTCCGGAAGGACGCCGAATTGCATGAGCTCTGGGACCGCGAATACGGCCGGGCCGACGACGCCTGAATCCCCGGCGCAATGAGCTTCATGCCGGATCAATTACCCTTGCGGGCGGGCGAAAACAGGGAGTACAAACGAGGGATGAGAGACGCGGCAGCACGCTGGATGCGGCACTACGTCACGGCCTGGACGTCGAACGATCCGGAGGACATCCGCGCGCTGTTCACCGAAGGCGCCGTGTACGCCACCCGGCCGGATGATCCCGAGCCGTGGATCGGGCGCGAGCAGATTGTGGAGCGCTGGATCGCCGCGGGGGATGCGCCGGGGGACTGGACTTTCGAGTGGAAACTCCTCGGAGTCGACGGCGGGAGGGCCTTCGTGCAGGGCCGCACCGACTATCGGGGGGACAGCCGCAGCTACGACAATCTCTGGGTCATCCAGCTCACCGGGGACGGCCGGGCCACGGAATTCACCGAATGGTATATGCCGCGCAAGTGACCGGCCCTGCGGTCCGCCGCGCCGGCTCCATGCACGGGGGCCTCAGCCCCGCGACAGGGCCTGGCCCAGGAGCGGCAGCAGCTGTTCGGACAGCAGCACTGCGCCCAGTGCAACCATGATGACGCCGCTGGCCAGCGTCACTTTCCGTGCCGCTCCCGGCCGCGAGTGCAGCAGCTTGCGTGCCAGCAGTGCGACGCAGGTGTAGACCACGGCAACCAAGAGAACAAAGGTCAGGCCGAGGAGGCCAGACTGCACCGGCACCGGGAGGGATGCCTGCGGGCTGACAAACTGCGGCACCAGGGCCACATAGAACAGCAGTCCCTTCGGGTTGATGCCGCTGGTTCCCATGCCCCGCAGGAACGTTTGGAACTGGTTCGCCGGCGCCCGCACCTCTGCGCCGCCGAAACTTGCTCCGCGCCAGGACCGGATGGTGGTAAGTCCTAGCCACAGAAGATAGGCCGCCCCGGCCACCGTCAGCCAGCCCAGCACGCCGGGAATCCCCGTCAGCAGGGCCGCCAGTCCCGCCACCAGCAGCACCGTGTGCAGCACGTAGCCGCCGCAGAGTCCTGCGACCGCGGGCACGAAGCTGCGCTGCTTCAGGCCCGCGGTGATGGAATACGCCCAGTCCACCCCGGGCGTGCAGGCCAGCGCGCCGGCGACCACCAGAAAGGCGAAAAACAGCTGGGGGTTCATGGTGATCTCCTGACGTGTGGGTACAGGAAAAGTCTAGGAAATCCGGCGCCGGAAGTGTTCCCTCTTTTCGCCCAGAAACACCTCGCGGCGGTACGATTATTGCGTGATTGACCATTTGGACAGAAGTATTTTGCGCTACCTCAAAGAGGACGGCCGCATGACTGCCACGGCCCTCGCCGCCAAGGTGGGACTGACTGTGGCTCCCTGCCACCGGCGGCTCCGCGACCTGGAGGCCTCCGGCGTCATCCGCGGCTACCGGGCGGACATCGATCCGGCCGCCGTGGGGCTCGGGTTCGAGGCGATCGTGTTCGTCACCCTGCGCCAGGTGGACCGGGCCACGATGGAGATTTTCGAGAACCGCGTGGCGGACAACCCGAATATCGTGGAGGCGCAGCGGCTGTTCGGTTCCCCGGACTACCTGTTAAAGGTCATCGCCGAGGACCTGCCCGCCTACCAGCGTTTCTACGACGCCGAACTGACTTCGCTGCCTGGCGTCGAACGCCTCACGTCGACGCTGGTGATGAAGAACCTGAAGCCCAATACCGGTCCGCCCGTGTAGGCCATTGGTTCAGGCGCCCAGCAGCCCCGTGGTCCGGTAGGGGATGACCTCACGCAGGAACATGCTGGTGGACGTCCGCACGATCCCGGGGCAGAGCCGGATTTCCTCGGCGACGCGATACAGATCGTCCGGACTCTTCGCCACCACGCGGATCAGCAGGTCGGTCTCGCCGGCGGGGGCGTGGCACTCCAGCACCTCCGGGATGTTCCGCAGCGCAGCGATCGCCTCATTCAGGTGGCTCTGGTCCAGTTCGGCGCTGACCGACGCCGCGACGCCCCGGCCCAGCGCCGAGGGCAGGACCCGGCTGCTGTTGGGGCGCAGGGCGCCCGACGCCGTCATCCGCTCCAGGCGCGACTGTACGGTGCCGCGCGCCAGGCCGAGTTTCTGGGCCAGTACCATGATCGGCAACCGGGGGTCTTCGTCGAGGGCGAGGAGGATCCGCCGGTCCGTCGCGTCGAGTTCCTGCAAAGTGACCACTTCCTGCACGTAGTTGCGTCCCGACTTGATCAGATTGACCAGTGCAACCCAAGTCCGTTGCACCAACTGTAGGGCTTCTGTTGAAATAGTGACAACGAAGGGACGCCGGCCACCGCCGCATCCCAACAGGCTACAAGCACCCCGGCACACCACCCGGACCTTGGATGAGGCTTCCCGCAAGGAACCCGCCCGCTGACTGACTCTTGTTCACACCATCGTCATTCCGCGTCGTTCACCGCAGTTCTCCTTATTCGCAGTGCCATGGCCCGGAGCAACGCCCCGGGCCCGGCACGGCAAGAGCCCCTGAGCCACCGACGTCGGTTTTCCGAAGTCATCGGTAGCTGAGGGGCTCCTGTGCTGTGACCCCGCGTTGCTGCTGGAGTGACCACGGGGAGGCTGCGCTTAGGCTGGTGACATGACGTCTGCCGGCCGCTTCGCCCCCAGCCCCTCCGGCGAACTGCATGTCGGCAACCTCCGCACCGCCATTCTCGCCTGGCTCTTCGCCCGGTCCACCGGCAGGCGGTTCCTGATGCGGGTTGAGGACCTCGACCGGGCCCGGTCCGGCGCCGAGGCGGAGCAACTCCGGGACCTGGCCGCCGTCGGGGTTACGTGGGACGGCGATGTGGTGCGCCAGACCGACCGCGGGACCCTCTATACGGAAGCGATCGGCCGGCTGGCCGCGGCGGGTCTTACGTATGAGTGCTTCTGCACCCGCCGGGAAATCCAAGAGGCCCCGTCCGCGCCGCACGCCCCGCAGGGAGCCTACCCGGGCACATGCCGGGAGCTGTCCGCGGCGGAACGTGAGGCGAAGCGTGCCGTCCGGCCCGCGGCGGTCCGGCTCCGGTCGGCCGTCACGGAGGTGACAGTGCAGGACGTGCTGCACGGCAGCTATACCGGCGTCGTGGATGACTTTGTGCTCCGCCGCAACGACGGGGTGACGGCGTACAACCTCGCCGTCGTGGTGGACGACGCCGCCCAGGGGATCGACCAGGTGGTCCGCGGCGACGACCTGCTGCCCTCCACGCCTCGGCAGGCCTACCTCGCCTCGCTGCTGAATATTCCCGTTCCGGAATATGCCCACGTTCCGCTCGTCCTGAACGCCGACGGCGCACGGCTGGCTAAGCGCGACGGCGCCGTTACGCTCACGGACCTCGCGGCCGTCGGGGCACCCGTAGACGAGGTGCGGGACGCTCTGCTGGGGTCCCTTAGGCTGCCGGGCGGGCCGCTGGCGCACGCCCTCGCCGCATTTGACCCTGCCGCGCTGCCGCGGGAGCCGTGGATCTGGCCCGGGATGGCCGGGCCGGACGCGTAGGCTGGATGCATGTCAGAACCAGAGTTCAGGGAATCGCGCAGCCCGCAGCCGAGTTTTACCGTCGAGACGGCCAAGGTTCTCGCCGAAGTGGCCCACAACCGGCAGAAGGACAAGCTCAAGCGGCCCTACCGCGAGCACGTGATCGCCGTCGGGGATGCCCTGGCGGACTTCGACGACGACATCCGGATTGCCGGTTATCTGCACGACATCGCAGAGGACACCCCGATGACCCGGCAGGCTCTGCTGGACATGGGCGTTACCGAGCGCGCCGTGGACATCATCGAGCGCGTCACCAAGCGCCTGCACGAGAACCCGGACGACTACCAGGCCGGCATCCGTTACATCGCCGAGGACCACGACGCCACCCTCGTGAAGATCGCGGACAACGCGCACAATTCGCTGCCGGAGCGCGTCAAGGCGCTGGCTGAGAAGTGGCCGGACAAACCGCCGGTAACCCGCTACAACGATGCCCGCCCCGTGCTCTACGCCGCAGTTCCGGTGGAGGAAACCCGGAAGATCCTGGCCCGGATCAACCCGTGGCTGCTCGAGGAACTCGACGACCTGCTCGACGAGGCGGATGACACCGACTACGAGAACCTCTCCTATGACGACGCGCCGACGGAAGACCCGACGGCGGGGCCGGACGAGGTCCCAGCCGCTGCCGCCGAGCCTGCTGCCGCTGAGGCCGAGCCGCGCCGGGGCTGACAGTGCGCGGCTACGTCCTCACCCGCTACGGCGGGCCGGATGCCATGGAGCTCCGGGACCTCGCTGAGCCCCAGCCCGGGCCCGGCGACGTCCGGATCCGGGTCGCCGCCGCAGGCCTGAACCCGGTCGACTTCAAGCTCCGCGAGGGCGGGCTGCGTCCCATCAGCCCGTTCCGGCTGCCGGTCGTCGCCGGCTGCGAAGTCGCCGGAACGGTCGACGTCGTCGGACCCGGCCCGAGCCGCTTCGCGGTAGGGGACCGTGTCTACGCGCGGGTGGACAAACGCAGGCTGGGTGCCTTCGCCGAGTTCGTGTGCGTGCAGCAGGAACTCGTTGCCGCCATGCCGGCGTCCATCGGGTTCGCCGAGGCCGCCGGACTTCCGCTGGCCGGGTTGACTGCGCTGCAGGCGCTCCGCGACGAACTCGACGTCGGCCCCGGCACCCGGCTTTTCATCGCCGGCGGCGCCGGGGGCGTGGGAACGCTCGCCATCCAGCTCGCCAAGCACTTCGGCGCCGAGGTCGCCACTACAGCCTCTGCCCGCGGCGAGGCCCTGGTGCGGCGGTTGGGGGCGGACCGGATTATCGACTACACGCGGGAGGACTTCGCCGGTGCGCTGCAGGATTTCGACGCCGTGCTGGACCTGGTGGTCGGCGCGACGCTGGAGAAATCCTTCCGCATCCTCCGGCCGGGCGGGCGGGTAGTCTCCATCGCGGGGGTTCCGGAGCCGCTCACCGCGACGAAAGACCTTGACGCTCCGCCGTGGGTCACCGCCGCATTCTGGGTGATGAGCCTGGGCATCCGCAGGCGCGCCCGCAAGGCGAAGACCAGCTACCGCTACCTGTTTATGCACCCGAGCGGGGACGGGCTGCGCTTCCTGGCAACGCTCGTCGACGCCGGCCAGCTGCAGCCGGTGGTGGACAGCAGCTATCCGTTCGACCGGATCGCCGAGGCCTTTGCCGCGCTGGAGCAGGGCCGCGCCAAGGGCAAGATCGTCGTCACGTTCTGACCAGCGTGCGGCAGGCCGGCGGCTACACCCGGCCCAGGGCGTCGATGTCCTCGAGGAACTGCTGGTGGACCTCGTCGCTCACCGTGGTCCGGGTCTCCGCAATCGCGTCGAGGTAGTCCTGCGTCGCGGGGCCCTTCCGGACGGCCTCGCGGATGGAGGCGTTGCCGCTGGAAGCCAGCCCGCCGTCGTCGTACACCGCTTTCTCCAGAGCCCGCTGGGACGCGCTCCGGGCCGCGTATTCGATGTCTGCGGGGGAGAATCCCTCCGTGCGGTCCACCAGCAGCTCCACGTCCACGTCGTCCACAACTGTGGCGGGAATGAACCGCTGCCACATAGCCTCGCGGGCCTGGCGGTCGGGCAGGCCGATGGGGATGACGTAGTCGAAGCGGCCGTGGCGCAGGAACGCGGTGTCCAGGGCGCGGATGAAGTTCGTGGCGCAGACCAGCAGGCGCCCGGGCTGTTCGCGGAAGGCAGGGATGATCTTCAGGAGCTCGTTGGTGACGCCCTGCAGCGGCGACGGCGGTTCACCGGAGCGCTGGGAGGCAATCTCCTCCACCTCATCGATGAACACCACGGCGTGTTCCAGCTCGGCAATCTCCAGGAAAGTCTCGCGCAGCGCACCCGCAAGACCCTTGGGATCGGAGGCCAGCCGGGAGGGGAAGACCTCCACGAAGGGCCACTCCAGCCGGGACGCAATGGCCTTCGCGAACGTGGTCTTGCCGGTGCCGGGCGGGCCGAAGAGAACGACGGCGCGCGGCGGCACCACACCGTACTCGTCGGCGAGGTCGGCCTCGGCCAAGGGCAGGACCAGCCGGCGTTCCAGCAGTTCCTTCTCGTTCCGCATGCCGGCGACATTTTCCCAGAGGTCGCGGGCCAGGATCCGGCCGCCCAGCAGGCTGAGCGGTTCGAGTTCCTGGCGCTGCACCGGAATCTTCCGTTCGAAATAGCGCAGGTTCTTCTTCAGCACAAACCCGCGGCCCAGGAACGCCTCCACCCGGGTCTCGGATTCCGGCATGAGCGCGGAAAGCTTGTTCAGGCCGTGCGGCGCCATCCGGTTCTCGACGGCGGCCAGCAGCGACGTGCCGATGCCGCGGCCGCGGTACTCGGGGAGGGTGGCGAGGAACACGATCCAGCCCTGGTCATGGGCGGCGCGCCCGACGGCGGCGCCCACCACCTGATCCCCCAGCACCGCGACGACGGCGTGGTCCTTTTCGCACGAGGCCAGTACCTCGGAGAGTGCATAGACCGGCTCCACGTTGGTGGCCTTGAGCGTTTCCCAGAGGTGCAGGATGCCGTCAAGGTCGGCGGAATGGAAATCCCTGATTCGCCAGTTGGTCATGAGGTGTCTCCCGGGTGGTTCGTCGCTGAGCCAGTGTGAGTCTGTCTGCTGAGCATATGCGAACCCTATCCGCGAGGGGTTGCGCCGACGTTGCGTTACGGGGAGGCGGAACCCCGGAAGACTACTCCGAATCTCCGCCGGCGGACCCGTCCGTGCCGCGCGCGGGACGGGCCGCCACAAGCGGATACGGGCCGGTGAAGCCGTCGCGGACGGCGGCAATTTCCAGGATGCGGTGCCGGCTGAGGCGCCAGCCGAGCATCAGGAGCGGAACGATGACCACGATGGACGCGATGGTCCACGTTCCGACGGGCGAGTCGAATGCCATGAGGATCAGCACCGCCAGGAGGAAGGCCAGCGTGACCCAGCCCGTGACGGGGGCGCCCGGCATCCGGAAGGTGGGCCTGAGCAGTTCCCCGCGGGCTGCGAGCCGGGCAAGCTGCATCTGGCACAGGACGATCATGGCCCAGGTGCAGATGATGCCCAGCGACGCGACGTTCAGGACGATCTCGAAGGCCTCGGCCGGGACCAGGGCGTTCAGGATAACCCCCAGGACGGCGACACAGGCGGTAAGGGCGATGCCGCCGTAGGGGACACCGGACTTGTTCATTCGGCCAGCGAATTTGGGCGCAGAACCAGCAACGGACATCGAACGCATGATCCGGCCGGTGGAGTAGAGGCCGGCGTTCAGCGAGGACAGGGCCGCGGTCAGGACCACGAGGTTCATGATGGCGTCCACACCGTCGACGCCGATGGAGCCGAAGAACGTCACGAAGGGGCTTTCGCCGGCCTTGTAGGAGTTATAGGGCAGCAGCAGCGAGAGCAGTACCAGCGAGCCAACGTAGAACACCGCGATACGGACGATCACGGTGTTGATGGCCCGCGGCATGATTTTTTCCGGGTTTTCCGTCTCACCGGCGGCGGTGCCGATCAGCTCGATCGAGGCGTAGGCGAACACGACGCCCTGCATCACCACGACTGCGGGCAAGAGACCGTTGGGGAACATGCCGCCGTTGTCCGCGATGAGGCTGAAGCCGACCTCCTGGCCGGCGACAGGGGTGCCGAAGATGACGAAGTAGGTGCCGATGAGCAGGAAGGACACGAGCGCCACAACCTTGATCAGCGCGAACCAGAATTCGAGCTCGCCGAACACCTTGACACTGATGAGGTTGAGGCCCAGGACCAGGACGAGGGCGGCCAGGGCCCAAGCCCACTGCGGTACGTCCGCGATCGGCGCCCAGTACTTCTTGAAGAAGTTCATGTACAGCGCGACGGCGGTGATGTCCACGATCGCCGTCATGGCCCAGTTCAGCCAGTACAGCCACCCGGTGACGAACGCGGCCTTCTCGCCGAAGAATTCGCGGGCATAGGAGACGAACGAGCCCGACGACGGCCGGTGCATCACGAGTTCGCCGAGGGCACGCAGGATCATGAAGGCGAAGAACCCGCAGACTGCATAGCTGATGACCAGGGCGGGTCCGGCAGTGGCGAGGCGGCCGCCCGCGCCCATGAACAGGCCGGTGCCGATGGCGCCGCCGATCGCGATCATTTGCACCTGCCGGGGTTTCAGGCCCTTGTGGTAGCCCTGGTCCTCGGCGTGCAGCGCCGCCTCGGAGGCATGGGCATGCGCGGGAATGGTGTGGTCGGAGATGGCGGGCTGGTTTTGGGTCGTTTGTTTTTGGGCGCGGGCAGTTTCGGGATAAGTCATGGGGGTCCTTCGGGGTTCGAGGGTGCGCTATTTGCTCAGGTTGGCCAGGCGCTGCGGGCTGAGGAGGTCGGTGAGCTGCTCGGCGGTGAGCAGCCCGTGTTCGAGTACGAGTTCCGCGACGCCCTTGCCGGTGGCGAGGGCTTCCTGCGCGATGGCCGTGGCCGTGGCGTAGCCCAGGTGCGGGTTGAGTGCGGTGACGAGGCCGATTGACTGTTCCACCGTGAGGCGGAGGTGTTCGGTGTTGGCGGTGATGCCGCGGACGCAGCGGGCCGTAAGGGTGCGGCAGGCGGCGTCCAGGTGGGAGATGCTCTTGTGGAGGCTGTGGACGATGATGGGTTCGAAGGCGTTGAGCTGGAGCTGCCCGGCTTCGGCCGCCATGGTGATGGTGACGTCGTTGCCGATCACCTCATAGGCCACTTGGCTGACCACTTCGGGGATGACGGGGTTGATCTTGCCCGGCATGATCGAGGACCCGGACTGCACGGCGGGGAGGTTGATTTCGCCGAAGCCGGCGCGCGGGCCGGAGGAGAGCAGCCGGAGGTCGTTGCAGATCTTGGACAGTTTCACGGCGACGCGTTTGAGCACGCCGGAGAGGTGCACGAAGGCGCCGACGTCCTGGGTGGCCTCGATCAGGTCCGCCGCCGTGACGAGCGGCAGGCCCGTGATTTCGGCCAGGTGCCGGCAGGCGGCCGCGGCGTACCCTGCCGGTGCGTTGAGCCCGGTGCCGATCGCCGTGGCGCCCAGGTTGATTTCGTGGATCAGCAGGTCGGCTTCGGCCAGGCGGAGCCGGTCCTCACCGATCGTGACGGCGTAGGTGCCGAATTCCTGGCCGAGGGTCATGGGGACGGCGTCCTGCAGCTGGGTGCGGCCCATCTTCACCACCGTGCGGAATTCGAGGGCTTTGGCGGCGAAGGCGTCTTCGAGGTCGGTGAGGGCATCGAGCAGTTCCCGGGCGGCGAAGATCGTGCCCAGCTTGACTGCGGTGGGGTAGACGTCGTTGGTGGACTGGCTGAGGTTGACGTGGTCGTTGGGGTGCAGCCGCGCGTAGTCGCCCTTGGGGTGTCCAAGGATTTCCAGGGCTCGGTTGGCGATGACCTCGTTGGCGTTCATGTTCGACGACGTCCCGGCACCGCCTTGGATGACGTCCACCACGAACTGCTCGCTGAGCTTGCCGTTCATGACGTCGGTGCAGGCCTCCTCGATGGCACGGGCGCGCCCGGCGTCGAGCAGCCCGAGTTCGTGGTTGGTGCGGGCGGCGGCCAGTTTGACGGCCGCCAGCCCGCGGACCAGGTACATGTTGGAGGCGAGCGGCTGGCCGGTGATGGGGAAGTTCTCCACGGCCCGGAGGGTGTGGACACCCCAGTAGGCGTCGGCGGGGACATCCCGGTCGCCCAGGAGGTCGTGTTCGGAGCGGAAGTCTGAACGTTCGTCGAGGAATGTCATGTCGGTCCTTACAGGGCGTCGGGGGAGTTGGCGGTGCCGGAGGTTTCGGGCGAAGCGAGGAAATCGACGGCTTGCAGCAGCCCGACGGGCCGGCCGCCGCCGAGCACGGGTGCCGCGGCGATGCCCGCCAGGGGAGACGTATCGACGTCGAGCGCGGCCAGCAGGCGCACGGTGACAGGCATCCGGGCGCGGTCTCCGCCGTCGGAGATCTTCACGGCGACGGCACGGCCGTCCGGCAGTCCCACCAGCTGGACGCCTTCGAATCCGTCCTTGGCCAGGAGTCCGGGCACCAAGCGCATCAGTGCGGTGACATCCCGGTCCTCGCCCGCGGCCATCTCCGGGTGACGGCGCATGGCTCCGGCGACGGCGGCTTCCGCGCTGCCGGGTCCCGTTGCCGAGGCCAGCCGGCCAAAGGCGCGGGCCATGCCTCGCAGGGTAAGTGCGAAGAGCGGGGTGCCGCAGCCGTCAGTGGACGTGCGCTCCGGTTCCTCGCCGGTCAGGTCCGCGACGGTCCTGGCCACGAGCTGCTGGAGCGGGTGCGCCGGGTCCAGGTATCCCGGGACCGGCCAGCCGTTGACGACGCAGGTGGCTGCCATGGCCGCGTGTTTCCCGGAGCAGTTCTGCGCCAGCCGGGTGGCCTTCCCGCCGCCGCCGACCCATTCCTCGCGCTCGCGGACGCCGTAAGGGAGGTCGGTGCTGTTCTCGAGGTCGGCAGGGGTCAGCCCATGCATGTCCAGGATGCGCAGGGCGCCGTCGCGGTGGGCGGCGGCCCCGGAGTGGCTGGCGGATGCCAGGGCGAGGAGTTCGTCGGGGAGCTCCAGGCCGGCACGGACCATGGCGACGGCCTGCAGGGGCTTGAGGGCGGATCGCGGGTAGAACGGTGCCAGGGGCTCGCCGGCGGTCAGGAGGGCCCGGCCGTCCGCCGCGATGGCGATGACCGAGCCGCAGTGGACGCTTTCGACCAGGCCGTCGCGGGTCTGGACCGCAAGCGGCACGTGCTCCGGGAGCCGCTCCGGAGCCAGCGGAGTCGGGATGTGAGCGGGGGCAGGAGAAAACATGACGTCCTTTGGCGGTGGTGTTGGTTGTCGCTGGTCAAGCCGCTGCTGAATCTGCACGTCCTGGCGCAGGGTCAGGCGCCGTCAGCGGCGTGGAGAATCGAATCGAGGGCAACGCCAACAGCATGCAGGTGCTGGCTCATGGCGATGCCTGCCGTTGCAGCGTCGCCGGCCTCGATGGCGGCCAGGATGCGCCGGTGCTCCTCGTTGGACGCGTGTCGCCGGTCCGTCACCATGTTCAGGGTCTCGGACTGGTGGGCAAGGGCCTCCCGGATGTCGGAGACGACATTTTCGAAGACCTTGTTGCGGCTGGCCCTGGCGATCAACGCGTGGAAGCTCGAGTCCAGGCCCACCCACACTTCGGGGTCGTCCTCGGCGGTCATCGCGGCAACGATGTCCCGCATGGTGTCCAGTTCCTCGGGCGAACGGCGTTCTGCCGCCAGCGCGGCGGCAGGAACCTCGATGTGGGGGCGCGCCTCGGTGAGGTCGCGTGCCGAGTATTGGCCAAGGACCAGGTCCTTGGCCACGTGGTCGGCGACGACGAACGTGCCCCGCCCGGTCCTGGTGACGGTCAGCCCCAAGGCGGTGCAGGAACGCAAGGCCTCGCGGACCACGGAGCGGCTCACTCCGTACTGCTGGGCGAGCGTGGCCTCGGAGCTCAGCTTGGCGCCGACGATGAGCTTGCCGGACTCGATTTCGGAGCGGAGGACATTAAAGACCGCTTCGGCTGCGCTAAGGCGGGCGAGGGGCTGTCCTGCTGTCCGGCTGTCTGACAGGTTCATGTTTGAAATATGGCAGAGGTCACACCGGGGTGTCAACTGTGACGGCGGCCCAGGGGCCGGTGGCCGCCGTCACAGCGAGCGCTGATCTCCGCCTACAGCAGGGCGAGCAGGTCCTTCATGTCCTGGATCTCGCCCGTCTGGGAGGCCGCGATGTCCTTGGCCAGCATGACGGCTTCGGCGTTCTTGCCGGAGCGGACCTCGGCGTTCGCCATCTCGACGGCGCCTTCGTGGTGCGCGATCATCTGGCTGAGGAAGAGCATCGCCGCGTCGGTGCCCTGGGCGGCGCCGAGCTTGGTGAGGTCATCGCCGCTCATCATGCCGGTCATCGAGTGGCCGCCGGGCGCCTGGGTGGGTTCGTTCCAGTCACCGAGCCAGCCGGTCATCTTGTCGATCTCGGGCGCCTGGGCGGCTTTGATTTTCGTGGCCAGCGCGGTGATCCTGGCGTCGACGCCCTGCTTCTTCAGGATGATGTCGCTCATCTCCACGGCCTGCGCGTGGTGCGGGATCATGGCCTGGGCGAACATCGTGTCCGAGCCGTTGTGGTCCGCGGCGGCGCTCGAGCCCGGCATTGCGCTGCCCGTGCTGTGGACCATGCCGGGCATGCTGCTCCCGGGGGTACTGCTGGCCGAGCAGCCGGCCAGTGCAATCACCGCGGCCATGGCCGCGGCGGAAATCGTAAGGGTTTTCTTCATGGCACATCGTGTCTTTCGTGGATCCGGCGGAGACACCGGGGGGATGGGCGCGCAGCAGCCAGTGCGTGGATGCCGGGCGCGGGTGGCGGGAGGTGGCCGGCGGTGTCACGGCGCATGCCCCGTCTTACGTGCGACTGATGGACAAGTCGTTGGGGGATGGCGTACCGGGCCGGTAAGCATAGCCGGACGGGAGGTCCGCCAGCCCCGCGGTCCACGGCCGGGCCGCCGGCAGGGCTGCGCCGGGCTGCGGTGCGCTCAAGGTGGCGCCCGCCGGTGAGGGCGTGCAGCCGACGTGCATCGCCGGCTTCTCGGCGCAGCCGCCCTGGCAGACGCACGACGGCGGCACCACGGTTCCGCCGACGGTCACCGACGCGGGGATCACGTCCGGGCCCGGAGGTGGAGCCGGTGATCCGGCCGGAGCCGTTGAACCGGATTGGTGGCTGGAGTGCGTGTTGTGGCTGGAGTGTGTGCCGTGGGCCGGGGCAGGCGCCGGTGCCGCGTGGTGTTCCGCCGCGGTGTGTCCGGTGGCGCCCGAAGGCGCCGCCTGAGAGTGCATCCCGTGGGACCCCGAGAGGATGTGCATGCCCAGGAAACCCGCGATGACGGCGAGGAGTGCGGCCAGCAGCACGGCGTGGCGGAGCCAGGCCGCGGCTCGGGCCGGGGTGGCGGCGGGCATGGCGTCCTCCTCTCCGGGGCCGGCTTGGTGGTCAATAGGCTACCGGTGTCCAACGGCGCCGCCGCCCATTGTGTTCCGACCGCTGTGTTCCGGCCGCGGACATGCCGCGCCTGGCGGCCCGCGCCGCCGCAGCCACCGTCAGCTCGCCGGGGTTGGATTCCCGGCGTCAGATTCCCAGGGTCGCCAGGCTCTGCCGCAGCGTCTCGGCAGAGTGGTGCAGGGAGGCCAGTTCGCCGTCGTCCATGGGTGTGTCAAGCACCGTACGGACCCCGCCGTTCCCCACGATGCTGGGCAGGGACAGCGCCACCCCGGAGATTCCGTATTGGCCGTCCAGCACGGTGGAGACTGGAAGGACGGCGTTCTCCGAGCGCAGCAGCGCCTCCACGATCCGGGCCCCCGAGAGGCCGATGGCGTAGTTCGTCGCGCCCTTGCCGGCGATCACCTTGTAGGCCGCGTGCGTCACTTCCCGCGCGGTGTCGGCGAGGTACTCGGGCGTAAAGACGCGTTCGCCGTCGACCGTCCACTGGCGGATCGGGACCGGACCGATCGTGGCGCCGGACCAGATGGGGAACTCGGTGTCGCCGTGCTCGCCTACCATGCTCGCGTGCACGCTGGTGAGGGAGACTCCGGCCTTGTGCGCCAGCACCCAGCGCAGCCGGGACGTATCGAGCACCGTGCCGGAGGAGAAGATGCGCGATGACGGCAGGCCGGAGATCTGCTGCGCCGCGACGGTCAGCACGTCGCAGGGATTGGTGACCAGGACGTAAACGGCTTCGGGGGCGTGCGTGAGCAGTTGCGGCATGAGCTGTTCGAGGATCCGGACGTTGGTGCTGGCCAGGTCCAGGCGCGTCTGGCCCGGCGCCTGTTTGGCCCCGGCGGTGATGACGACGACGTCGGCCCCTTCCGTCGCGGTAATGTCCCCGCCGCCGGTGACGGTCGACGCGGCGGCGGCGAACTGGGTGCCGTGGGCGAGGTCGAGCACTTCGGCTTCGGCCTTGGTGGCGTTGACGTCAAAGAGGGCCACATTGCTGGCGGAGCCGCGGATCAGGGCGGCGTAAGCGAGGGAGGTGCCCACGCTGCCAGCGCCGACAATTGCCAGTTTGGTACCGGGATTCTGGGACATGGGCTTCTGCTTTCGTGTCAGGCGGAGGGTGGCGCCACGGTACCGGCCGTCTCGCCGCCGTCGATCACGAACTCGGCGCCCGTGACGAACGAGGACTCATCGGCTGCCAGGTACACCGCCAAATCCGCGATCTCCCTCGGTTGGCCGGTCCGGTGCAGGGGGACATGTCCGGTGTCGAAGGTCATGCCCGCAGTCATGGGCGTCTCGATGACGCCGGGGTGCACCGAGTTCACGCGGATTCCGGACCCGCCGAGGTCCAGGGCCGCGCTCTTGGTAAGGCCCCGGACGCCGAACTTCGACGCCGTATAGCCGGAGAGGGACTCGTAGCCCCGGATTCCCGCGATCGAGGAGATGTTGATGATGGACGCGGCGCCGGCGCGCGCCAAGGCCGGGGCCCCAGCCTTGATGCCGTTGAAGACGCCGGTCAGGTTCACATCGATGATCCGGGCCCAGTCCCCGTGCGAGTACTCGTCGATCCGGCCGAAGTTCACAATGCCGGCGTTGTTGACCAGAACGCTGAGGCTGCCGAAGGCGGCCACGGCCTCGTCCACCGCCGCTTCCCAGTCCGCCGGCTGCGTTACGTCCAAGTGGACATAGCGGACGCCGTCCCCGAGGTCGGCGGCTAACTGCCTCCCGTCCTCGTCCAGGACATCACCGGCCACGACTTTCGCGCCTTCGTCGAGGAACCGCCGGGCGATGGCTGCGCCGATCCCCCGGGCGCCGCCGCTGACCAGGGCCACTTTGCCGTCCAACCGTCCCATCGCTGAGTCCTTTTTTCGGGAGCGAGCCTCTCCAGGGACGCGGCCGTCCGGGCTCCGCTTCAAGCTCACCAAGGACCGTCCGGCTTGGGCAGGGCCGTTGGACCCTACGCGCGCCGGGCGACGACGGACCGGGCGGTGGAGACGGGCGGCGGGCGACCGCCGTCGTGCAGTCCCGGCGGTGTTACATCAGAGGTGTCAGATCAGTGGGCCGGATCAGAGGTGCTGGATGCCTGCCCGCTGCATGGCGTCGCGGTATACCTCGACGTTCTTGCTCAGGAGTTCCTCCTGCTTGGCGGCGGAGACGGCAAAGGCGCGGCCGCCGAGGGCCGTGGCCTTGTAGATCTTGACGCCGCGGTTCTTCAGCGAGGAGTGGTACGTCTTCTCGAACAGCGTCAGGAAGGCGTGGGCGTCGGCACCATGGGCGATGACGGCGGAGACGCGCTTGTTGATCTTGAGGAACTGGCGGAAGGGCCGCAGGCCGTCGGTCTTCTCCTGGACGTTCAGCGCGGACGGAAGCTCGGGGTCGCGGACCCACGGGTAAGCGTTCCACGGCATGACGTAGCGCGGGTCCAGCTCGACGGCCTCGTAGATGGAGGTGGCGCGGCGGGCGGCCTCGTCATCGTTGAAATGGGAGACGAAGCCCGATTCGGTGCCCTTGCCCGGTGCTATGTGGAGGCTGACGATCCGGCATTCGTCCTCGTCATGGACAGGATCGATGTACGGGACGACCGACCCCGGCTTCTTTTCCATCAGTTCGTCGCAAAGCTGCGTTACGGCGGCGATGTTCGGTTCCTGCAGCAGGGTCTTCTTTTCGTCCCAGTCAATCGTCACGATTTCTCCCTCAGCACTTGGCGTCCAGAATCAGGCGTCGCCTTCCACTCTACGCTTCCGGGCCGGGCGGCGGTTTTGTTGCCCTGGTGGGCAGCCTGCTTTACTTCGTGCCGGGACGTGTCGGAGAACAAAGCGACCGAAAGCCTGGCCCCTTGCCCTACCCATGTCCGCGGACCGGGCGTAGGCTTAAAGCGCCTGCAGGTAACCATCTGATTAAGCCGGGTCGTTCCGGATATGAAAATGTCCGAGCCAGCTCATAGCGAGATCGCGAAGGTACCTGCAGGCCTTGTGTTTAACGGGAAGGACTTGGTGAAGCCGCCCGAATCCACGACAGAATCCAACGGGATACCGTCTGACAACCGACGCAGGTACCCGCAAACCTCTGGCCCCTCCCCGCCGCCAACGGCATGATGGAACCCAACCGCAGGTCCCCAACCCGGCGCGGCGCCAAACGCCCGCGGGCTGACCCCTAAGGCAGGCACGCGTGAACCCAGAAGCGATGGAACGGGCCCGGAAGGTCGAGGCGCAGATGACTGATGAGGAGCGCTTCTCCCTCCTCATCAGCGTCATGGGCACCAACGCGACGCTCACGGACAAGGACCCGCGCATCCCGGAGGACGTCCCGATGAGCGCCGGCTACACCCCCGGGATCCCGCGGCTGGGCATCCCCGCCCTGTTAATGAGCGACGCGAGCCTGGGCGTCACCAACCCGGGCTACCGGGAGGGCGACACCGCCACGGCCCTCCCGGCGTCGATTGCCCTCGGGGCCAGCTTCAACCCCGAACTCGCCCGCCGATCGGGGCAAATGGTGGGCAAGGAGGCCCGCAGCAAAGGCCTCAACGTCCAGCTGGCCGGTGGCCTCAACCTGCACCGCGATCCGCGCAACGGCCGGAATTTCGAGTACCTGTCCGAGGATCCCTGGCTCACCGGCGTCCTCGGCGCGGAGTCGGTGAAGGGCATCCAGGGCGAGCAGGTCATCTCCACGGTCAAGCACTTTTCGCTGAACTGCAATGAAACCAACCGGCACTGGCTGGACGCGATCATCGACCCGGCCGCGCACCGGGAATCCGATCTCCTCGCGTTCGAAATCGCCATCGAGCGCGCCCGGCCCGGCTCGGTCATGACCGGCTACAACAAGGTCAACGGCACTTACGCCGGCGGCAACGAGACGCTGCTTCAGGGCATCCTGAAGGGCGCCTGGGGCTTCCCGGGCTGGGTGATGTCCGACTGGGGCGCGACGCCGAGCTGGGACTTCGCGCTGCGCGGCCAGGACCAGGAATCCGGCGTCCAGATCGACGTAATGATGTGGGGGCAGGAGACGTTCCCCGGCCCGCTGCGTGAGGCCTACGCGGCGGGTGATTTCCCCAAGGAACGGCTGTCCGAGATGGTGCAGCGCATCCTCTACGCCGTGTTCGACGTCGGGACCGACCGCTGGGAGGGAACTCCCGACGTCGACCTCGCCGCCCACGCGGACATCGCCCTGGAGACGGCGCGGCAGGGGATTGTCCTGCTCAAGAACGACGGCGTGCTCCCGCTGGACGCGCTGTCCGGCAGTGGCGGGCCGCTCAAGATCGCGGTGATCGGGGGACATGCCCAGCTCGGCGTGCCGATCGGCGCCGGGTCCAGTGCGGTGGTGCCGCCCGGCGGCTACGCCGAAAGTCACACCATCGGCGGCCCTGGCATCATGGGCGGCATGCGGAATCTGTACCTGCTGCCGTCCTCGCCGCTCGCGGAACTGCAGAAGCTGCTGCCCGGCGCCGCGATCGAATACGATCCCGGGATGAGCCCCGCCGAGGCGGCACTGTTGGCCCGACGCTCCGACGTCGCCGTCGTCTTCGGCATCCGGGTGGAAGGCGAAGGGTACGACAACGCTGACTTGTCCCTGCCGTGGGGGCAGGACGCCGTGATCGAAGCCGTCGCGGACGCCAATCCGGCCACCGTCGTCGTCCTCGAAACCGGCAACCCCGTGGCGATGCCGTGGCTCCCGAAGGTCCGGGCCGTCCTGGCGGCCTGGTACCCCGGCCAGTGCGGCGGGCAGGCGATCGCCGAGATCCTCACCGGCGACACCAACCCCTCCGGGAAACTCCCGCTGACCTTCCCCGCGGGCCTGGACCAGACCCCGCGGCCGGAGTTGCCGGGCCTCGGCACGCCGTGGGGGACGCCGACGACCATCCACTACAACGAAGGATCAGACGTCGGCTACCGCTGGTTCGCCAGAACCGGACAGCGGCCGCTGTTCCCCTTCGGCCACGGGCTCAGCTACACCCGGTTCGACTACGCAGGCCTGACAGTGTCGGACCGGGACAGGGTGCGGGCCAAATTCACAGTCACCAATAGTGGGCCGCGCCGCGGGGCCGACGTCCCCCAGCTCTACCTCCTGGAAGATCCTGCCGGCGCCCGGATGAGGCTGCTCGGCTTTGAGCGCGTGAATCTCGACGCCGGCGAATCACGGACCGTCTCCCTGGATGTTGATCCGCGGCTGCTGGCGTCCTATGACACGGATCGCGGACAGTGGCACACCCCCGGTGGCAGCTACCGTGTGGCGCTCGGGCACGCGGCCGGCAACTACGCCTTGGAAGCCGACGTGTCACTGGCCGAGGCGTGGTTCGGGCGCTAGCCAAGCGACCGATTCAGGAGGGTTCAGGCCGCTGCCGGTGCCTTTGACCCAGGTTCTTGGGCCCCACATCTGCGAAGTCTGAGCGACTTGGCCCGGTGTCGGAGTTCACGGCGGTGATGGTTGGTGTCGGTGGCCGGCACGGCCGTGTTGGGCAGCGGAGGCGAGTCGGTCAGTTGGGTGCCCGGCAGCGGGGGTGGGGTGGAGTGGTAGGTGTTGCCGGCGGGGGTCTGGATCTCGAGGGTGTGTCTGGGGCCGGGCCGGGGTGTGGCGGTCCAGCCGGGGTTTTCTTTGGTGTGGTTGCAGGCTTCGCAGAGTCCGGCGCCGTTGGCCTGGGTGGTGGGTCCGCTGCGGTGCCAGGGGATGATGTGGTCGAAGTGGCGGATGGGTGCGTCGCAGTACGGGGTGCGGCAGGTGTCGTCCCGGGCCTGGATGAAGCGGCGGAGTCCGGGCGGGAAGAGCCGGGCGCGGGAGTCCAGCGCGGTGAGCTCACCGGTGCCCGGCGCGGTGTAGAGCCGGCGGAGCCAGACGGTGAAGGCCTTGTCCACGTCCCCGTCCGAGTTCTTGGCCGTATCAGTTGTCGTATTCGTGTCTTCGGTTCGCGCGCGGGTGGCTTGTCCTTCATTTTGGAGGAGTTCCCGGGCCCAGGCTGCGGGGACGATGCCGTAGCCGGGGAGGCGGGCGGGTTCGCTGTCGCCTTGGAGGAGGGTGCGGTCGGTCATGACGAGCTGGAGTTCGATGCCGGTGATCCCGCCGGAGGTGCCGGTGGTGCGTTCGACCAGGGTATCGGTCATGAGCTGGCCGCGGGTGCGGGAGTCCCCGGCGTTGTGGAGGGTGTCGGCGTGCCGGGTCAGGGCGGCGTACATCGCGACGCCCTGACCGGCGGGCAGCAGGGCGGTGACGTACCACATGGTGTCCGGGGCCGGGCGGAGACTGACGTGCCGTTCGGTGGCGGCGTGGCTGGCCCGCTGGGTGACGGTGCGCGGGTCCCGGCGGTAGGCCGCGGCCCGGGCCGCGGCGATGATGCGCCGGTCCCCGGCGCCGTCGAACGTCCCGGTGTCGGCGGCGAGCTCCTCATCGACGGCGGCCCGGTCCGCCGCGGACAGGCACGCGGTCTCCCGGACCAGGAGGGTGGCGCGCCATTCGTTGAGCTGCCCGGCCTCCAACGCAGCGAAAGTGTGGGGCATTTCGGTGACCAGGGCTTNGCGCGGGAGGCGAAGGCGGTCCGCCGCGGACAGGCACGCGGTCTCCCGGACCAGGAGGGTGGCGCGCCATTCGTTGAGCTGCCCGGCCTCCAACGCAGCGAAAGTGTGGGGCATTTCGGTGACCAGGGCTTTCGCCAGGCCGAGGAGCCTGCCGCCCTTGGCCGGGGATTCGCGCCGGGCCAGGGCGATCTGCGCGCCGACCCCGGCCCCGAGCTCGGCCGCCGGCATCCCGGCGTCGGCCTGTTCACGGCGCTGCAGCAGATCGAACGCGACGGACAAACGTGCCTGACGGGCAGCCAGGGC